>NZ_CP022741.1:0-2872911 GCF_002257545.1 Vibrio qinghaiensis
AGCGCGCATCGAGGCTAACGCTTGATTCACTTCAGCTTGCAGTTTTTGGCCTTGCTCGTTGTTAACAAACGGCCAAGCGTTTTCAATGGTTTCAAAAGGGTGACCAGCCAATTGCAACGGTAAGCCCGTTGTTTTAATCAATTCCAGAGCCGAAAGGCGATCCATCACAAACGCATCGGCACGGCCAAGAGCAACGTCATGTTCAATACCGGTATCGTAAGTTTTGATGATGATTTTATTGTCTTTGTCAAAGCTGCGTAGCAGCTGCTCGAAGTTTGAGCCTAAATTGACCGCGACCGTTTTGCCGGCAAGATCGTCAATCCCTTTAATGCTGTCATTATCTTTGCGAACGGTAATTTGTGCCCCATCGATGACATACGGGTCAGCAAATAAGTATTTCGCTTTACGTGCTTCTGTGACGGTAATTTGGTTTGAAATGGTATCAATTCGGCCAGTTTCAAGTAGGCCAAAGAGACCGGAGAAATTAGCAGTCACATATTTTACATCGTAATCGTTGCGTTTACCTATCTCATCCCAAACATCCACTTCAAAGCCTTGCAGCTTGTCTTGTTTGACAAAAGTGAATGGAAAATAGCGCCCTGACATGCCGACTTTTATTTCCGTTGCCGCGTGTACGCTTGCAGCGGAGAGTGCAATTGCAGTAATGGCGACTTTAACCCAGTTTTTCATCTTGAAACTCCTTATATTTATAGAGAGGGATGTTACTGGTAAAGCACTCAATAGAATAAATAACCAGTAGTTATTAACCATAACCGAACATAGTGACACAATTGGGGATAAGTATAGAGGATCCTTGTATATGTGGATCATCGTGTGGGTAAAGTGGTGCTAATTGTGAAGATCGACAAAAATCAAGCGCAAATTGTGTGAATAACTTCGATCTTATTCACTGGATCACGGATCAATCGCTGGCGATCTTGGTTATCAACAGGTAAAATCGCCAGTCTTTTCGATCATTTACTTAGGGTGAGGGCAACCGTGTCATCTTCGCTTTGGTTGCAATGTTTGCAACAGCTTCAAGAAGAGTTACCAGCAGCGGAATTCAGCATGTGGGTACGTCCGTTACAAGCGGAGCTCAATGACAATACTCTCACTTTATTCGCCCCAAACCGCTTTGTGCTTGATTGGGTGCGCGATAAATACATCAACAGCATCAACCGACTACTGCAAGAGCATTGTGGCCACGATACCCCGAACCTGCGTTTTGAAGTGGGTAGTCGCCGGGTCAGCGCGCCTAAAGCTGCTCCCGTTCGTACTCAAGCGGATGTCGCGGCTGAATCTTCAGCTCCTGCACAGTTACAAGCGCGTAAACCAGTACATCGTACGTGGGAAAACGACACGGTTGTGGCAGACATTAATCACAGATCAAACGTTAACCCTAAACATAAGTTCAATAACTTCGTTGAAGGTAAATCGAACCAACTCGGTTTGGCTGCAGCGCGTCAAGTTTCCGATAACCCTGGCGCGGCCTATAACCCACTCTTCTTATACGGTGGTACAGGGCTAGGTAAAACACACTTATTGCACGCCGTTGGTAATGCGATTGTTGATAACAACCCGAATGCGAAAGTGATTTACATGCACTCAGAGCGTTTCGTGCAAGATATGGTGAAAGCGCTGCAAAATAATGCGATTGAAGAGTTCAAACGCTATTACCGCAGTGTTGATGCACTCTTGATCGATGATATTCAATTCTTTGCCAATAAAGAGCGTTCGCAAGAAGAGTTCTTTCATACCTTTAACGCACTGCTTGAAGGTAACCAACAAATCATTTTGACTTCCGACCGCTATCCGAAAGAGATCAATGGGGTGGAAGATCGCCTGAAATCTCGTTTTGGTTGGGGTTTGACGGTTGCGATTGAGCCACCAGAGCTTGAAACGCGTGTCGCGATTTTAATGAAGAAGGCAGAAGATCACCAAATTCATCTTGCCGATGAAGTTGCCTTTTTTATTGCCAAACGCTTACGTTCCAACGTGCGTGAATTGGAAGGTGCACTAAACCGTGTTATCGCCAACGCTAACTTTACTGGCCGTCCGATCACCATCGATTTTGTGCGTGAAGCGCTGCGTGACTTATTAGCTTTGCAAGAAAAATTGGTCACCATTGATAACATTCAAAAGACCGTGGCGGAATACTACAAAATTAAAGTGGCGGATTTGCTTTCTAAACGTCGCTCTCGCTCGGTTGCTCGTCCACGCCAGTTGGCGATGGCACTGGCTAAAGAGCTGACTAACCACAGCTTGCCTGAAATTGGTGATGCGTTTGGTGGCCGAGATCATACCACAGTGCTGCACGCTTGCCGTAAAATCCAGCAGTTACGTGAAGAGAGCCACGACATTAAAGAAGACTATTCGAATTTAATTCGTACCCTGTCTTCTTGATGCACAACCTTCTTATATCAGCTATTTTAACCCTCACATTTGGGGTCGCCCGATAACATCGTAAGAGCTAACTATGAAATTTACTATTGAACGTAGCCACTTCATTAAGCCACTTCAGCAAGTATCTGGAACATTAGGCGGACGTGCGACTTTGCCAATTCTTGGTAATTTGTTGCTCAAAGTGGAAGAGAACGTGCTGTCGATGACGGCGACCGATCTTGAAGTCGAACTGATTAGCCGCGTGACACTTGAAGGTGAGTGCGAAGCAGGAAGCATCACTGTCCCTGCGCGTAAATTTTTAGATATTTGTCGCGGCTTGCCCGATAGCGCCGTGATCACTGTGGTATTGGAAGGCGATCGCATCCAGATGCGTTCTGGCCGTAGCCGTTTCTCTCTGGCAACCTTACCTGCCAGTGACTTTCCTAATATTGAAGATTGGCAAAGTGAAGTGGAAGTGTCGCTCACTCAGGCAGAACTGCGTAGTTTAATTGAGAAAACCCAGTTTTCGATGGCTAACCAAGATGTGCGTTATTACCTGAACGGTATGCTATTTGAAATCGACGGTTCAACCTTGCGCTCTGTGGCAACCGATGGACACCGTATGGCGGTTTCGCAAACGGCACTCAGCGCGGATTTTGCCAATAAACAGATCATCGTGCCGCGTAAAGGGGTACAGGAACTGGTCAAGTTACTTGATGCGCCAGAACAGCCGGTTGTGCTGCAAATTGGTAGCTCAAATTTGCGCGCCCAAGTGAATAATTTCATCTTCACTTCTAAGCTGGTTGATGGCCGCTTCCCTGATTATCGCCGCGTTATGCCGCAGCAAACCACCAAAACCTTAGAAACGGGCTGTGATGAGTTACGTCAGGCGTTTTCTCGTGCTGCAATTCTCTCAAATGAAAAGTTTCGCGGTGTACGGGTTAATCTTGCGAATAACGCAATGCGCATTACCGCCAATAACCCAGAGCAAGAAGAAGCGGAAGAGTTGTTGGATGTTACCTTTGAGGGCGACGCCATCGAAATTGGTTTTAACGTCAGCTATGTACTCGATGTACTGAATACATTACGTTGTGAACAGGTTCGTGTATCGATGTCTGACGCCAACGCCAGCGCGCTGATTGAAAATCGCGATGACGATAGTGCGATGTATGTCGTCATGCCGATCCGACTTTAAGTTTGCGCAATGCCGCTGACTCGTTTAATCGTCCAACAATTTCGCAATATTAAAGCCTGTGATATCCCATTATCATCAGGCTTTAACTTTCTTATTGGCCCTAATGGCAGCGGCAAAACCAGTGTACTGGAAGCGATTTACCTGCTGGGTCATGGCCGCTCGTTCAAAAGCGCCTTAACCGGACGCGTCATACAAAATGAGTGTCAGGAGCTGTTTGTGCATGGGCGTTTTTTGACCTCGGATCAATTTGAGCTACCGATTGGCATTAATAAGCAGCGTGACGGTTCAACAGAGGTTAAAATAGGCGGTCAATCTGGACAAAAACTGGCGCAACTGGCACAAGTTTTACCTTTGCAATTGATTCATCCGGAAGGGTTTGATCTGCTCACCGATGGACCAAAACAACGACGTGCATTTATTGATTGGGGGGTATTTCATAGTGAACCTGCCTTTTATGATGCATGGGGTCGTTTTAAGCGCCTCAATAAGCAGCGCAATGCGTTGTTAAAAACGGCAACCCATTATCGTGAACTCAGTTACTGGGATCAGGAGATGGCGCGCTTGGCTGAACAAATCGATGCATGGCGCACACATTATGTGACGCAAATGAAGTGTGTTGCCGAGGCGTTGTGTCGCAGTTTTTTGCCAGAATTTGATGTGCAAATGAAGTATTATCGTGGTTGGGAAAAAGAGACGCCCTATCAACAAATCCTCGAGAAAAACTTCGAACGCGATCAATCGCTAGGCTACACATTCAGTGGCCCGAACAAAGCGGATTTAAAAATAAAGGTCAATGGAACACCGGTTGAAGATGTTCTATCACGCGGTCAGCTTAAATTAATGGTGTGTGCACTGCGCGTCGCACAAGGACAACACTTAACCGAGCTGACAGGTAAGCAATGCATCTATTTAATTGATGACTTTGCTTCCGAATTAGATAGCCATCGTCGTAAGCGTTTAGCGGATTGCTTAAAATCGACGGGGGCACAAGTTTTTGTAAGTTCTATTACGCAAGGCCAAGTTGCAGACATGATTGAGTCAAACAGCAAGATGTTTCATGTGGAACATGGCACAATAGAGCACGGATAAAATAGTGAGAGAGTAACTCATGTCGAATAATTACGATTCATCGAGTATTAAGGTACTGAAGGGTCTGGACGCAGTTCGTAAACGTCCAGGAATGTACATCGGCGACACGGATGATGGCACCGGTCTGCACCACATGGTTTTTGAGGTGGTGGATAACTCAATTGATGAAGCGTTGGCAGGTCACTGTAAAGACATCGTAGTGACTATTCACGAAGACAATTCAGTTTCAGTTAGCGATGATGGCCGTGGTATTCCTACCGACCTTCACGAAGAAGAACAAGTTTCTGCCGCGGAAGTGATTATGACGGTTCTGCATGCGGGCGGTAAATTTGATGACAACTCATACAAGGTTTCGGGTGGTCTGCACGGCGTCGGTGTGTCCGTCGTCAACGCGCTGTCTGAAAAAGTGCTACTGACTATCTACCGTAACGGCGCTATTCACACACAAACTTATTGTCACGGTGTGCCACAAGCGCCGTTGGCTGTGGTGGGTGAAACCGATAAAACCGGGACAACTCTGCGTTTTTGGCCAAGTGCTGAAACCTTTACCAACATTGAATTCCATTACGATATTTTAGCTAAGCGTCTGCGTGAGCTCTCTTTCCTAAACTCTGGTGTATCCATCAAGCTGTTTGATGAACGCGAAGAAGACAAAAAAGACCACTTCAAATATGAAGGTGGTATTAAAGCGTTTGTTGGTCATTTAAACCGCAATAAAACGCCGATCCATGAAAAAGTATTCCATTTCAGCTCTGAGCGTGACGATGGGATTACCGTGGAAGTGGCGATGCAGTGGAACGATGGTTTCCAAGAAAACATTTACTGCTTTACCAACAACATTCCTCAACGTGATGGTGGTGCCCACTTAGCGGGTTTCCGTGGGGCGTTAACACGTACCCTAAACACATTCATGGATAAAGAAGGCTTCTCGAAAAAAGCGCAAGCGGCGACCTCGGGTGATGATGCTCGTGAAGGTTTAACCGCGGTGGTTTCAGTGAAAGTGCCGGATCCTAAGTTCTCTAGCCAAACTAAAGATAAGTTGGTTTCATCCGAGGTGAAAACTGCGGTTGAATCAGCAATGGGTGAGAAATTGGCGGAGTTTTTGGCTGAAAACCCAAGTGAAGCCAAAATGGTCTGTTCAAAAATCATTGATGCGGCTCGTGCTCGTGAAGCGGCGCGTAAAGCGCGTGAAATGACACGTCGTAAAGGTGCGTTAGATCTTGCTGGTTTGCCGGGTAAACTCGCCGATTGCCAAGAAAAAGATCCTGCACTATCTGAACTGTACATAGTGGAAGGGGACTCTGCTGGCGGTTCTGCCAAGCAGGGACGTAACCGTAAAAACCAAGCGATTTTACCGCTGAAAGGTAAAATTCTTAACGTTGAAAAAGCTCGTTTCGACAAAATGCTTTCTTCGCAAGAAGTCGCAACGCTTATCACTGCATTAGGCTGTGGCATTGGCCGTGATGAATATAACCCAGACAAACTGCGTTATCACAACATCATCATCATGACCGATGCGGACGTCGACGGTTCGCACATCCGTACGCTACTGTTGACCTTCTTCTATCGTCAAATGCCTGAGCTGATTGAGCGTGGCTACATCTACATTGCTCAACCGCCTTTATATAAAGTGAAAAAAGGCAAGCAAGAGCAGTACATCAAAGATGAAGAGGCGATGAACCAATACCAAGTTGCTTTGGCATTGGATGGTGCCTCATTGCATGTTAACCCTCAAGCGCCAGCATTAGCAGGCGAAGCGTTAGAAACCTTGGTTAAGCAATACAATGTCGCCATTAAGCTGGTGGAGCGTATGAGCCGCCGCTACCCTTACGCCTTGATCCATGAATTCATCTATATGCCGCGTATCATTGTTGATCAATGCGCTGATTCTGCAGTAGTAGAAGCGTGGGGCAAACAGCTGGTAGAGCAGTTAAATGCGAAAGAAGTTGGCGCAAGCCAATACAGCATTGAAACTGAGCACAATGCAGAGCTTGGTATTTATCAGCCTAAGATTGTAGTGCGCACCCATGGTGTAACGCACCAACATCTATTAAGTGCTGATTTGCTCAATTCGAAAGAGTACAGCAAGCTGGCGGACCTTTCTGAAGCACTTTATGGCTTAGTTGAAGAAGGGGCTTACATTCAACGCGGTGAGCGTATTCAACCTGTCGATAACTTTGTTGATGCGTTGAACTGGTTAATTAAAGAGTCTCGTCGTGGCCTAAGCCTACAACGCTACAAAGGTCTAGGTGAAATGAACCCAGATCAGTTGTGGGAAACGACGATGGATCCTGAATCTCGCCGTATGCTGCAAGTCACGATTGAAGATGCTGTTGGTGCTGATGAACTGTTTACCACCTTGATGGGTGATCAAGTTGAGCCGCGTCGCGCATTCATCGAAGAGAACGCCTTAAAAGTTGCCAACCTCGATGTCTAAGTCGTTGCTATAAAGCAAATCCCAAAAACACCGTTTCGCAAGAGCGGTGTTTTTTTACTATCAGGCCTAACATTCCTTGTTAGCGCTTGCAGTAGCTAAAAATTTTTTCAAAAAAACTTGAAAAGAATTGTCGTGCCCCGATATCTATCAATGAAGAGGATGCCGTAAGGACCTCTGAAATGGCGACACAGGTTTGCTCTCTTAAGAGGAGCCTTGTGTTGTGATCATTAAATGTGTTGTTAGCTCCATGTTGAAAGAATGGCTGCTAACGGCTTAGCGCCTATGCGCTAAGGCTATTGCTTATGATGAGGATAGTATGATGAGAACAGTAGATTTCACTCCTTTATACCGCAACGCAATTGGTTTTGACCGTCTATTAAACATGATGGAATCCAGTTCAGCGAAGAATAGCTCTGCGGGTTACCCTCCGTACAATATTGAACAGTAAGACGACAATAAATATCGCATCACGATGGCGGTAGCTGGTTTTTCTGAAGAGCAGATTGAGATTACTCAACAAGAAAATACGCTGATTGTACGTGGCGAACGTAAACCCGAAGAGAATAAAAACTACGTCTACCAAGGTATTGCTGAGCGTGATTTTGAACGTAAATTCCAATTGGCCGACTATGTCAAAGTACTCGGAGCCACAATGGAAAATGGCTTGCTACACGTGGATCTTGAACGTGAAACACCTGAAGCGATGCAACCACGTAAAATTGCGATTAATGGCAAAAATTTAATTGAGAACAATTAAGTTACTGGCCACATTAAAGTAGTGAAAGAGCGCCTTTTGGCGCTCTTTTTCATGGCAGAAAGGATGGATTACTGCTGATAAGCTAATGCCACTTCTTGAGCAATAATTTGAATGCCCTTTTGCATGGCTTCATCATCTTGCACGTAGTTCATGCGCAGACACTGATGCGCGTGTTGCCAATCGTCTTGTTGACCAATAAAGAAATATTCACCCGGTACAATCAATACTCCTCTGGCTTTTAGACGTTGGTAAAGTTCCATGGTGGTGATAGGGAGCTCATCAAACCAGAGCCATAAAAAGATCGCCCCTTCTGGTTTATGGATACGAAAGCGCGGGTCGCTAATGGCTTGCTTGAGTAACTCGACTGCTCTTTGTGATTTCTGTTGGTAAAAGGGCTTGATCACATCGCGACTGAGCCTTAATAGATCGCCTTTTTCAATCATATGATGAGCAATGGCAGGGCCGATGCTGCCTGGCGCTAAGCTAATGATGCCATTCATGTTGGTTAATGCTTGGGTAATGGTTTCGTTGGCAATGACGATACCGCAGCGCACACCGGGTAAACCCAGTTTCGAAAGGCTCATGCATAAAATGGTGTTGTCATTCCAAAAGGGTTCAATCTCTTCAAAAATGATGTTGGGAAAGGGAACGCCATATGCGTTGTCGATAATCAGTGGGATATTGTTCTCTCTAGCCAGCTTATCGAGCTTGTGGATCTCTTGTTCTGTGAGCACATTTCCCGTCGGATTGGTTGGGCGTGAAGCGCAAATGGCGGCCACCGACGAATCCACGCTCAAGGTTTCGAAATCCACGTGGTATTTGAATAAGCCATTGTCGAGTAGTTCTATTTCTGGGCGGTAGGAGACAAAAATATCTTCATCGATCCCGGCGTCACCATAACCAATATATTCAGGCGCTAGTGGCAGTAAAATTTTCTTATGTGAACCGTCAGCTTGCTGGCCAGCAAACAGATTAAATAGATAGAAAAATCCACTCTGGCTGCCATTGGTTAAGCTAATGTTCTTTTCACTGATTTCCCAGCCATAGGTTTCTTTGAGCAGTTTTGCGAGAGATTTAACGAACAGATCTTTGCCTTGTGGGCCATCATAGTTGGCGAGGGCAGCGATCAGTTCACCACTGCTAAGCATGTCAGCACTGGTTTGATGAAAATAGTCAATCATGGCGGGAATGGCGGCTGGGTTACCACCGCCGAGCATAATGGCTCCGGGGGTGCGCAGGCCATCATTGAGATCGTCCATTAACTGGGTAATACCGGAATACTGATTAAATTTTTCACCAAATTTCGAAAACTGCATTGCTGACTGCCTAATTCATTCTTGTATTTGCTTGCATAAAGGGGCATGAAACGATGCCATGCCCATCGAGTAATCCTTGAACATACCCCAATGTTTTTGCGAGTCAAAGCACTATTTTTCGCCAAATAACACACTGCGGTCAGATAAAACAAAAAGCCCAGCGGATGGCCGCTGGGCTTTGATAGATTAATTTGTGTGCCGAAATATCAGCGACTACTTTTGCAGCAGTGAAATATCAGCAATTTGTAGGAACAGATTACGCAAGTTATTGAGCAGCGTTAAACGGTTTTGTTTTAATGCTTCATCGTCTGCCATCACCATGACATTATCAAAGAAAGCATCAACAGGTTCACGTAGTGCTGCCAGCTTGCTCAATGCTTGTTGGTAATCACCGGTAGCGAAAGCAGGTTCTAGTGCTTCGGTCATCACTTCCACTTCTTCCGCTAAGGCTTTTTCGGCCGCTTCTTGAAGAAGTGTTAGGTTGATTTCTGCAGCCAGTTCACCGTCAAATTTCGCTAAAATGTTACCGACACGCTTGTTTGCCGCCGCTAGGGCTTCAGCCGCTTCCAGTTCACGGAAGTGGGAAACCGCTTTAACACGTTTGTCAAAATCAGCGGGTTTGGTTGGACGACGAGCAAGTACCGCTTGGATGATGTCGACGCTAAAACCTTCATCTTGATACCAAGCACGGAAACGGCCAAGCATAAACTCAATTACATCGTGTTCAACGTTGTCGTTGGTAAGGCGATCACCAAACAGCGATTTCGCTTTTGCTACTAGGTCAACTAAGTCCAAGTTATAGCCGTATTCAACGATGATGCGCAGTACACCCAGTGATGCGCGACGCAGAGCAAAGGGATCCGAGCCTTTTGGCGCTTGGCCAATACCGAAGATGCCGACTATGGTGTCTAGCTTGTCTGCGATGGCCACTGCGGCGGAAACGCCATTGGTTGGCAGAGCATCGCCAGCAAAGCGTGGCATGTACTGCTCGTTTAGTGCAACGGCGACTTCTTCTGCTTCTCCGTCATGGCGAGCATAATGCATACCCATCACGCCTTGCGTGTCGGTAAATTCAAACACCATTGAGGTCATCAAATCGCATTTAGCCAGTAAGCCGGCACGTTTTGATTTTTCTACATCCGCGTCAATCTGTTCTGCAATGTAACCAGCCAGTTCAGTAATACGGTCAGTTTTATCTTTAATCGTACCCAACTGCTGTTGGAAAATCGCGGTTTCTAGTCGTGGTAGACGATCGACTAATTTGCTTTTGAGATCGGTATTAAAGAAGAATTCCGCGTCCGCTAAGCGTGGACGAACGACTTTCTCGTTGCCTTCGATAACATGGCGAGGCTCTTTCGACTCGATGTTAGAGACGAAAATAAAATTAGGCAGCAATTGCTTATTCGCATCGCTCATCTGATGAGAATAAACCGGGAAGTATTTTTGGTCACCTTTCATGGTGTAAACCAAAGCTTCTGACGGTACTTTAAGGAATTTTTCTTCAAATTTCGCCGTTAGCACCACTGGCCATTCAACCAGTGAGGTCACTTCTTCAACCAAGTCATCGTCAAGATCGGCAACACCGCCAACCTGTAGCGCTGCTTTTTGTGCATCAGCAATAATTATCGCTTTACGCGCATCGTAATCGGCGATCACTTTACCGCGCTGTTCTAAAATCGCTGGGTATTGTTCTGCTGAATCGATGGTGAACTCTTTTTCGCCCATAAAGCGGTGACCACGAATGGTGCGCGCAGAAGCTACGCCTAAGATCTCACCTTCGATCAGTTCATCGCCCATCAAAATAGTCAGAGTTTTTACTGGGCGGATAAATTGTGTTTCTTTATCACCCCAGCGCATGGGTTTGGCGATAGGCAAGTTTGCTAACGCTTTGGCGGCAAGTTCAACCACAATGGCTTTGGCATCTTGGCCTTTGACTTCCTGTTTGAACAGTAGCCATTCACCTTGTTCTGTTGTTAGGCGATCCGCTTGCTCAACAGTAATGCCGTTACCACGCGCCCAGCCTTGTGCTGCTTTGGTTGGATTGCCATCGGCATCAAAAGCAACAGAAATAGCGGGGCCACGTTTTTCGACCACTTTATCCGCTTGACCCTGGGCCAAGTTGGTCACTTTCAGTGCCAAACGGCGAGGGGTTGCAAACCATTTGATGCCTTCGTGTGCCAGTTCAGCGGTTTTCAATTCTGCGGCAAAGTTAGCCGCAAACGCTTCAGCCAAAGTGCGAAGTTGTTTTGGTGGTAGCTCTTCTGTGCCTAATTCAATTAGAAATTCTTTTGCCATCTTACTTGTCCTCACCCTTTTTACACATAGGGAAGCCGAGTGCTTCACGAGATGCGTAGTACGCTTCTGCAACCGCTTTGGTCAGGTTACGGATGCGTAGGATGTAACGTTGACGTTCTGTCACCGAAATCGCTTTACGTGCGTCCAATAGGTTAAAGGCATGGCCCGCTTTCAAAATACGCTCATAGGCAGGAAGTGGCAGCGGTTTTTCTAGCTCAAGTAGATGCTTACACTCTTTTTCGCACTGGTCGAAGAAAGTGAAAAGAAAATCGACATCCGCGTGTTCGAAGTTGTAAGTGGATTGTTCGACTTCATTTTGATGGTAAATGTCACCATAGGTGACTTTACCTAATGGGCCATCTGTCCAGACTAAGTCATACACTGAATCCACGCCTTGAATATACATGGCAAGACGTTCAATACCGTAAGTGATTTCGCCGGTTACCGGCTTGCACTCAAGGCCGCCGACTTGTTGGAAGTAAGTAAATTGAGTTACTTCCATGCCGTTTAGCCACACTTCCCAGCCAAGACCCCAAGCACCTAAGGTTGGGTTTTCCCAGTTATCTTCCACGAAACGAATATCGTGTACTAGTGGGTCAACACCGAGCACCTCTAAAGACCCTAGATACAACTCTTGAATGTTGTCTGGTGAAGGTTTGATGATGACTTGGAATTGGTAATAGTGTTGCAGGCGGTTTGGGTTTTCACCATAACGACCGTCCGTTGGACGACGAGAGGGTTGAACATACGCCGTTGCAATGGGCTCTGGGCCTAAAGCTCGCAGGCATGTCATTGGGTGAGAGGTTCCTGCACCCACTTCCATATCTAATGGTTGAACAATGGTACAGCCTTGTTGGGCCCAATAATCCTGCAGCGCGAGGATCATACCCTGAAAGGTTTTGATATCGTATTTTTGCATAGTCAGGTTCGCGCGATTCTTCTGTCTGAATGGATGAAAATAACGAACAAGTATACCCAGATATTCGCTCAGCGAGTAGCGGTAATCTTGCTTAATTAATGGTCGAAAATCCGTTTTAGCCGAATTTATCGCATCGATTGTGCCAAATTATTACACCTGAATGATTTTGACTGATTTCTAACTTGAGATTTTCACTCGGCCTGATTAGAATTGCGCCGTCTTTGGGGAGTAGCTTACCAGTGAGATTTCTTATCTTAACGGTTCGTTCGTCAACATAATTGGTGCCAAATCACCGTGGCGTTCGAGGCTAAAGTCATTTTAGCTTAGCAAGACCTTAGACAAACATCACAAACCGGGGCGGGGAGTGGCGTTTGTCTATGGTTATTATAATTATCCCGCCCCATTGAGCCTGTCGTGAGCGTATTAGCTATTTCAATTACTACCGTCGCCTTAGCTGAAATTGGCGATAAAACCCAACTGCTTTCTCTGCTGCTAGCCAGTCGTTATCGTAAACCTTTACCTATTATTGCCGCCATTTTTTTGGCCACTCTGGTTAACCATGCTCTTGCCGCTTGGCTGGGCGTGGTCGTTGCCGACTACCTGTCACCAGAAATCCTTAAATGGGTGTTGGTCGCCAGCTTCCTTGCCATGGCCGGTTGGGTATTAATTCCAGACAAACTCGACGGCGATGAAAAAATTACCAATCGAGGCCCTTTTGTCGCTAGCTTCATCGCCTTTTTTGTCGCTGAAATTGGCGATAAAACCCAAATAGCAACGTCTATTCTTGGTGCGCAATATGCGGATGCTCTACTGTGGGTGGTGCTCGGAACGACGATTGGTATGTTGCTGGCTAACGTACCTGTGGTGCTGATTGGTAAATTATCCGCCGATAAAATGCCGCTAGGACTGATTCGTAAAATCACGGCGGTACTCTTTTTGATATTAGCGATCGGCGCGGCGATTTGGTAATTCCAATCGATTAGATGATTGGGCGAGTGAGTGTGACACAATTTATTACTCAACTTGTCGCCCAACATCTACAGTTGCGTGATGAGTGACAAATTTATGCCATACTGGCCATGTTACTGTAGTGCTAGATGATGCAAGTAAGAGGGAATGCATATGCTGACACGTTATATGGGAATGACCGCCAAGAGCCAAAGTTACTTGTTTACGTTCGGTTTTGTGCTGACGTTGCTGGGTATGGCGTTAACGGAAATGTGGCTACCTATGGTGGCCGGCGCAATCATATTGTGTGGCTTGATGGTGGAATCTTGGATCCGAGTCGCGCACATTATCCCGATGCACGATGAAATTCGAACCCTGCAAAAGCAGATCACAAAACTGCAATCAGAGATCCGCACCATCGAGTTTAATGAGTAGTGTGCAGCGCAATGAATCAATGAATCAATGAATTAATAGCAAAAGGCGGCCTTTTTGAGGTCGCCTTTTCTTTTGCGTACGCATCACTTAGATCGAGGCTTAACTCAATCCTTTCTTAATCAAATAGAGATAGGGCAATGTGTCCACTTTCTCGGCAATTAACTGATGATCCATAAAGCGGCAAAAACTGGGAATGTCTCGAGTGGTTGACGGGTCATCGGCTTTCACTAGTAAAATTTCGCCATCTTGCATGGTTCGAATGGTTTTTCTGACCATCATTACAGGCTCGGGACAGCGCAATCCTTCGGCTTCGAGTGTTTGTGTGGCAAGTGCCGGATCAAATGTCATAGTCAAACCTAATCGATGTTATCGCAAGGCATAGATAATACTGGCGAGGAAAAAATATTCAATAACCACTTGGCAAAGTGATCTTTTTGTTTTAACTTACTTAACAAGTTGATAACAATTTGGTGGGGCACTTATGTTAACAGCGCTTGATAGGTTAACCATTTATTCGGTTCTCTGCTTTATCTCATTTTGTGCCTTAGTGATGCGAACGCCTGCAGAAACGTCATGGATGCCACTTTTTGGTGTCAGTGCGTCACTGGTTGGGATCTGGCTTGAGATGCATCTTTGGAAAGGCATCTCAGAAGAGCAGAATCACTAATCCATCACATATTGATCAACGCATAGCACTAAATACGACACGTAACACATTCCGACACTATCCCCATTTTCTTGGGCTTCCCCGCTGAAAGGCGGGATTTTTTTTGCCTAACGCGTACACTGAGCCTATTTGCCATGATAAAAGTGGGGTTGTTGCATGGAGTTGGAAGATATCTATCGTCGCGATCTGAATTTATTGATTGCACTGAGAGTGTTGATAGAAGAGAGCAGTGTCAGTAAAGCGGCCCAGCGTTTAAATCTTAGCCAGTCAGCCATGAGCCGTGTATTAGGTCGGTTACGTGATCTGCTCAATGATCCTCTTTTTACGCGCCAAGGTCAGCATCTCATTGCGACTGAAAAAGCGCTGGAGCTTAATCGCGCCTTAGGCGAGCCATTGGAGTCTCTACGTCAAATCCTTTCACCTGTTGAATTTGACCCCCAGCAATGTGAACAAACCTTCACCATTGCCACTACAGATTACGCAATGCAGACCATCTTACCGTTTGCTTTACCAAGGATATATCAAGAGGCACCAAACGTGTCGTTTGAGTTTTTACCTTTGCAGCATGATAGGTTGGCCGATCAACTGACTTATGAAGGAGCTGATTTAGCGATTTGTCGCCCAACGTCGCCAGTAGCACCATTGATGAGTGAGGTGCTTGGGCGAGTCGGTGTGCTTTGTTTGCTCTCCCAACACCATCCGTTGGCGAATCGGCAGATCTCTTTAGCGGATTACCTGACATACCCTCATGCGATGATTGCGATCAGTGATGGTGTTAATGCCTTAATTGAACAAGCATTAAGTGGGCAGCCTAAACGGAAAATGGTGCTCAGAGCCTATCATTTAGAAGCTGCGCTAGCGATTGTTGATACCATGCCATTGATTATTACGGTGCCTGCGGATCTGGCCTATTTAGTGGCAGAACGTTACGCATTGGTGGTGAAGCCGTTACCGTTTCAGTTTACGCCGTTTGACTACTCTATGATTTGGCACTCGCGATGTGAGCATTCTCCTGCCCAAGAATGGTTAAGGCAGATCGTCAAACAAGAGTGCAGCCGGTTGATTGCTAAGCGTATTGAAGAGATGCAGTTAGAGGGGTAAAAATCATCAAGCTTTGAGTAAGACCAAAGCTTGATGAATGAATGGTTTAAAGCTTAATCACCACGCGACCAGTCACTTGACCATTGGTGATCGTTTCAGCGTATTGTGCTGTTTGTTCGAGGGTGATTTCCTCACACGCTTGCTCAAAGTAGCTTGCAGGTAGCAGTTTCGCTAAGCTTTCCCATGCTGCCATGCGTTTTTCTAGCGGGCAAGAGACCGAGTCGACACCTTGCAGGCGTACATTGCGCAAAATGAACGGCATGACGGTGGTGGGTAAATCAAAACCACCCGCTAAACCACACGCCGCAACCGTGCTGTTGTAGTCCATTTGAGCTAACACTTTGGCTAACATTTTGCTGCCTACTGTATCGACCGCGCCAGCCCAAATCTGTTTTTCCAGCGGACGAGCTGGCTCTTCAAATTCGCTGCGATCAATAATGCGGTTTGCTCCTAGTTTTTCTAGCAGTGGACCATTTTGTTCAACACGACCGGTTACCGCAGCAACTGTATAACCTAGCTTAGCTAATAGTGTTACAGCAACTGAACCAACGCCGCCACTGGCACCCGTCACCAATATTTCACCCTTTTCCGGTTGAATTCCCGCATCTAAAATGGCTTGCACGCAAAGCATGGCGGTAAAGCCAGCAGTGCCAATCATCATCGTTTTTTTGCTATCAAGGCCGTGCACGAGTGGCACTAACCAATCGGCTTTCAAGCGTGCTTTTTGCGCCATACCACCCCAATGGTTTTCACCAACCCCCCAACCGGTTAGTACAACTTTGTCACCGGTTTGGTAGCGAGTATCTTGGGATTCAAGTACGGTCCCCGCAAGATCAATGCCCGGTACCATAGGGAAATTGCGAATGATTTTGCCTTTACCTGTAATGGCCAAACCATCTTTGTAATTTAATGATGAGTAATCGACCGCGACTAAAACCTCACCTTGCGGTAATTGTGATTCGTCGATTTGTTCAATGGTGGCAACTGTGTTTTTTTCTTGTTGATTAAGGATTAACGCTTTAAACATTCGGATCTCCAGATTGGCACAGCAAGCATAAGATGTCGCTAAGTGTAGTACTGAATTAACTATGACTAAAATGAAACTTTAGCATTGGTTCTATGCGTATTATGCATCACTGATAAAAAATGCCAGTCGTGGGACTGGCATTGAGCTTTAGGATAAGAAGAACTGGTATGAAGGATTGTCTGTCTCATCTTTGCATTGGTAATCCAATTCTCTAAGGTGAGCGGAGAAGCGGTTTAAATCGCTCTCTTCGAGTTCAAAACCACACAATACGCGGCCATAATCGGCGCCATGATTGCGGTAATTAAACAAGCTAATATTCCAGTGTGTGCCAAGCGTGCTGAGAAATTTCAGCAGAGCGCCCGGATATTCCGGAAATTCGAAGCTGTATAATCGCTCTTTTAGCGGCTTAGAGGGTTTGCCTCCAATCATATAACGCACATGCAGCTTGGCCATTTCATCATCCGATAGATCCACCACAGGGTAGCCACCTTGGCGTAAATCGTGAATGATGTTGTCGAGCTCTTCTTGCCCACTTAACAGGCGTACACCGACGAAAATGTTGGCCAGCTTGTCATCGTTATAGCGATAGTTGAACTCGGTGACCGCACGGCCGCCAATGATATTGCAAAACTCAAAAAACGCGCCTTGACGTTCAGGTATGGTCACCGCCAAAAGCCCTTCACGTTTTTCGCCTAGCTCGCATCGCTCCGACACGTAGCGCAAGCCGTGGAAATTGGTGTTAGCGCCCGAAAGCACGGTGCCTAACTGTTTATCCACCAGTTTATGTTTATCCGCGAATTTCTTCAGACCAGCCAGAGCAAGCGCCCCTGAGGGTTCGGCAATCGCACGCGTGTCTTCGAAGATATCTTTAACCGCCGAGCAGATTTCATCGCTTGATACCGTGATGTGGCCATCAATGTATTGCTGACATAAACGGAAGGTTTCATCACCAATACGTTTTACCGCGACACCGTCGGCAAACATGCTGACTTGGTCAAGCACTACGGGTTTACCTGCATCGAGTGCTGCTTTTAAACAAGCAGAATCTTCAGGTTCAACCGCAATCACTTTGATTTCTGGCATCAGCTGTTTGATCAGCACCGCGACCCCAGCGGCTAAACCGCCACCGCCGACCGGTACAAAAATGTAATCAAGGTGGCCATTTTGTTGCAGCATTTCCATGCCAATCGTGCCTTGCCCTGCAATGACCAGTGGGTGATCGAACGGTGGAACAAACGTATAACCTTGCTCGTGAGCCAAGCGTTCCGCTTCGGCTTTGGCTTCATCAAAGTTGTTGCCATGCAAAATCACCAAACCGCCAAAACCGCGCACCGCTTCGACTTTGATATCAGGGGTAGTTTTAGGCATCACAATGGTGGTTTTAATGCCTAATTTTGTGCCCGATAGAGCCATTCCCTGCGCGTGGTTGCCCGCTGACGCGGCAATCACCCCTGCTTGCTTTTGCGCTTCAGATAAACTCGACACCATATTATAAGCGCCGCGTAATTTAAAAGAGTGTACAGGCTGGCGATCTTCACGCTTGAGCTGAACGCGATTTTTAATGCGCGCTGACAAACGGGGCATATCCTGTAGTGGCGTTACCGTTGCGACGTCATAAACGGGAGCGCGCAGGATTTGGCGCAGATAATCTGCGCCAGTTTGAGTTGCGTTACCTGAGTCGCTCATCCGCTAGCCCTCGAGCTTAGATTTGTCTCGAACAGCCCCTTTATCAGCGCTGGTGGCCATACTTGCGTAGGCTTTCAATGCCAAAGAGACTTCACGCTGGCGATTGACAGGTTTCCAACCGAGCTGGTCTTGTTTTACGCGGCGCTCAGCCAGTTCAGCTTCTGAAACGTTGAGCGTAATGGAGCGGTTTGGAATATCGATGGCGATAATATCCCCAGAGTTCACCAAACCTATCGTTCCGCCGTTGGCAGCTTCTGGAGAAACGTGACCAATTGATAAACCGGAAGTCCCGCCAGAGAAACGACCGTCAGTCAGTAGCGCGCACTCTTTGCCTAGCCCCATTGATTTTAGGTAGGTGGTTGGGTAAAGCATTTCTTGCATACCCGGGCCACCTTTTGGGCCTTCATAGCGGATGACGACAACATCACCGGCCTTCACTTTACCGCCTAAAATACCTTCAACGGCACTTTCTTGGCTTTCAAAGACCACGGCTGGGCCTGCAAATTTCAGACTACCTTCATCAACCCCTGCTGTTTTTACAATACAGCCATCAACGGCAATGTTGCCTGATAGCACGGCTAGGCCACCATCTTGGCTAAAAGCATGTTCTTTGGTACGAATACAGCCCTCTTTGCGATCGTCATCGAGGCGATCCCAGCGGCATTGTTGTGAGAAGGCTTTAGTGGTACGAATACCCGCAGGACCGGCACGGAAAAAGGTTAAGACGTCTTCATCTTGGGTTTGCATGATGTCGTATTGAGCCAACTGCTCTTTCATCGATAAACCCAACACGGTGTGAGTTTGATTATTGATGAGGCCTGCGCGATCCAATTCACCAAGAATCGCCATCACACCACCCGCGCGGTGCACATCTTCCATGTGATATTTTTGAGTCGATGGCGCGACTTTACACAGATGAGGTACGCGGCGTGACATGCGGTCGATATCACCCATGTCAAAATCGATTTCACCTTCTTGAGCGCCTGCTAATAGGTGCAATACGGTGTTGGTTGAGCCGCCCATGGCAATATCGAGCGCCATCGCATTTTCGAATGCGGCTTTGTTGGCAATATTACGCGGTAAGGCGGATGCATCATCTTGCTCGTAGTAACGCTTGGTTAATTCAACAATGCGTTTACCTGCGTTGATGAAGAGCGCTTCACGATCGGCATGCGTGGCCAACATCGAACCATTACCCGGTTGAGAAAGTCCCAACGCTTCGGTGAGACAGTTCATTGAGTTGGCGGTAAACATGCCAGAACAAGAACCACAGGTTGGGCAGGCCGAGCGTTCAATTTGTTCACTTTGTGCATCGGAGACTTTTGGGTCAGCGCCTTGGATCATCGCATCGACTAAATCGAGTTTGATGATTTGATCAGAAAGCTTGGTTTTACCCGCTTCCATTGGCCCGCCAGAAACAAAGATGACGGGAATATTAATGCGCAGTGCCGCCATCATCATCCCAGGGGTGATTTTGTCGCAGTTGGAAATGCAGACCATCGCATCAGCGCAGTGCGCATTAACCATGTACTCGACAGAGTCTGCGATCAACTCGCGTGAGGGCAGTGAGTACAGCATGCCGCCATGCCCCATGGCGATACCATCATCTACCGCGATGGTATTAAATTCTTTGGCGATGCCGCCGGCTTTTTCGATTTCACCCGCAACCAATTGCCCCATATCTTTGAGGTGCACGTGGCCCGGTACGAATTGAGTGAACGAGTTAACCACCGCAATAATCGGCTTACCGAAATCTTCATCTTTGACGCCAGTGGCGCGCCATAATGCGCGCGCTCCAGCCATATTACGTCCGTGTGTTGTCGTTGTGGATCTATACTTTGGCATTGTCTATCGTCCTCTATTACTTCGGTTGTGGGTACACGTAATCCAACCAGCCCCACTTATCTTCTGTGGTGCCGTTAAATAGGCCAAAGTAAGCTTCTTGCATCACTTTCGTGATTGGCCCACGTTTGCCCTCTCCAACCGTAATTTGGTCTACGCTCCGTACAGGGACGATTTCGGCGGCGGTGCCGGTCATGAAAATTTCGTCAGCAAGGTAGAGTGCTTCACGCGCAATGTTCACTTCACGCACTTCGTAACCCATCTCTTTAGCCAGCGTCATGATCGAATCACGCGTGATGCCCGGCAAGATGGAGCTGGTGGTTGGTGGTGTGAGCAGCACACCGTTTTTGATGACGAAAATGTTTTCGCCTGCACCTTCAGATAAATAACCATCCACGCTTAAGGCGATACCTTCGGCATAGCCATGACGACGAGCTTCACCACCGACAAGCAGAGACGATAAATAGTTACCACCCGCTTTGGCTGCGGTTGGAATGGTGTTTGGCGCAGCGCGATGCCAGCTAGAAACCATCGCATCCACACCATTTTCTAGCGCTTCATCACCTAAGTAAGCACCCCAAGGGAAGGCGGCAATGATTAACTCCATTTCAGTGTTCACTGGGGGGCAAACGCCAAGGCCAACGTTGCCAACAAAGCCAAGTGGGCGAATGTAGGCTGAATCCAGTTTATTGACGCGCAATGTTTCACGTGTCGCTTCCATGATCTCTTCTATCGTATAGGGGATAGGGAAACGGTAAATTTTTGCTGAATCTTTTAGGCGTTGAGCGTGCTCTTTATGACGGAAGACGATTGGACCTTTAGGAGTGTTATAACAACGCACACCTTCAAATACCGAAGTGCCGTAGTGCATCGCGTGTGTCAGTACATGAACGTTTGCATTTGCCCACGGAACCATTTCACCGTTGAACCAAATGTAATCTGCAGTTTTTGTTGCCATTTATTGCCTTCCTTATGCACAAATCTTTTGTTGTAAATTGTTATTCGGTAGTTCGTTATTTTTTATTGGGGTGACATCGACACTGCGAATATCCCATAATTTTTCAATTTGATTGATCAGTGTGCTGATGGGGCGATCACTATCAACAATGATTTCAACACTGGCGACTTTGCTGGCGTGGTTTTGCGTTGCGGCCACTTGTTTTATCACAAACCCACGATGGCGAATCACGCGCAGAACACGCTCTAATAGCACCGGTTTATCATCGGCTTTGATGTCTAATAGGTATCTATCCATTAGGTGTTCTCCAACATATCACTATTTGAGGCGCCCGGTGGTACGAGCGGCCATACGTTTTCTTCTTCATCAATCAAAACGTGAAGCAGATAAGCTGTTTTGCTGGCCAGCATTTCTTTAAGTGCCGGTTCAACTTCTTCTTTTTTGGTGATGGTTTTGCCAGGAATATCGAACGCCTTAGCTAGCATCACGAAATCTGGGTTGTCATCCAAAATCGTTTCGCTATGGCGGCCATCAAAGAACAGCGATTGCCATTGGCGCACCATACCTAAACGGTGGTTGTTCAGTAGTACCATCTTAACCGGGATTTGGCGGCGTTTGAGCGTACCAAGTTCTTGAACATTCATCATGAACGAACCATCACCAGAAATGAGAATGGATTGATCATCAGGGCGAGCAACGGCCGCGCCCATTGAGGCGGGCAACCCAAAGCCCATAGTGCCAAGGCCAGCTGAGGTGATGAAGTTCTGGGGAGCACGCGGCTGAATGTGCTGCGCGGCCCACATTTGATGTTGGCCAACGTCGGTTGAGACGATGGCTGAATCGGGCATCATGTCGGACAGTTGTTTGAGTAACAATGGCGCAAAAATGAGATCGCCCGGGTGGTCATAGCGCCACTTAAAGCCACTGCGCAAACTTTCACTGTGGTGAACCCACGGTGCGATATCGCGCGTCAGTTCCAGTTGTGGAAGAATGAGATTGATGTCACCACGTAGTGACGCATTGGCGATCCGGAGTTTATTAAACTCGGCCGCGTCAATATCGATATGAATCACTTTGGCGTGTGGTGCAAAAGTATCCAGCTTTCCCGTTACTCGGTCATCAAAGCGCGCTCCAACCACAATCAGCAAATCACACTCTTGAACGACTAAGTTTGCCGCCTTAGTCCCGTGCATACCAAGCATGCCAAGATAGTGCGGGTCATTACGCTCAATCGTACCCAAGCCTTTTAAGGTGCTTACTGATGGCATCGGATTGAGGCGTAAAAACTCGCGTACGGAATCGGTCGCTTTGGCCAGTTGAACGCCACCGCCAACATACAATACAGGACGAGAGCTTTGTGAAAGCAGTTGTTGCGCTGCGTGAAGCTGCTCTTGGCTGGCAACTGGCATGGCTGGCGCAGTGAACGCAGGTAGCTCAGTCACGGGGGTTTTTGCCAGTTGTACATCTTTAGCGATATCCACAATCACCGGGCCGGGGCGACCCGCTTTCGCTACCTCAAAGGCTTCGGCAAGGGTGGGTGCGAGATCGTGGATATCGGTAACGAGGTAGCTGTGTTTGGTGCAAGAGAGTGACATACCAATCACGTCCATCTCTTGAAAAGCATCGGTACCAATGTGCGAGCTTGCCACTTGGCCGGTGATGGCGACGAGGGGGATTGAGTCAAGAAATGCATCGGCAAGACCGGTGACCAAATTGGTCGCTCCGGGCCCTGAGGTGGCCATGCACACCGCGACATCTTGTGTCGAGCGCGCCATGCCAATCGCCGCCATGGCGGCACCTTGTTCGTGGCGACAGAGGATGTGTTCTACACCGCCATCGTATAATGCATCATAGATTGGCATGATAGCGCCGCCGGGATAACCAAAAACGGTTTTGATTCCCTGCTGCTTTAATGCGGCTACAACCAGTTGTGCTCCTGTCATCGTAACCCTCCCAAACTGTGTATGGCACAGTAAACCATGTTGTGTTTGCACTTCATGTGCGCTCCCATTCTTCCTGTCATATCGGGTTGGATAATCACCAACCAGTATGAACTTTTTAGTTTAATAGTTGTAAAAAAACCCCCGGACTTTTCAGTGCGGGGGTTTTTTGAATCTGGTGGTTATTTTGCGCCCACTAGCCCCCGCGCGGAATCAATAATGACCACGATAATCAGGCTTAGCAGTAGGTTAATGTGAGCGTTCAAATTCATCACTTAATTCTTAAAATGGTTGGCGTAATATCTTACGAAATTGTTTACGTCTCTAGTGTTAACATACATTTCCGTTAAATGACAAGCAAAAACTCATTCTTTTTTCACATTCTTTCAGCATCACAACAAGCTATATAACAATCTCTCGTGTGCAAATAAAGGCGCAGAAACGGAACGAACGCTTTTTAAACAACCACAAAGGAATGAAATGGGACTCGCAATTATTCACAGCCGAGCCAGTGTTGGCGTGCAAGCACCGACAGTGACAGTTGAAGTACATATTAGCAATGGCATGCCCGGTTTTACGTTGGTTGGCTTGCCAGAAACGACGGTCAAAGAGTCTCGTGATCGCGTGCGCAGTGCTATCATTAATTCCCGCTTTGAGTTTCCCGCCAAGCGTATTACGGTCAATCTAGCCCCGGCAGATCTCCCCAAAGAGGGCGGTAGATTTGATTTACCGATCGCGCTGGGTATTTTGGCGGCCTCACAGCAGATAGCGCTAACGAAGTTAGATGGGTATGAGTTTATTGGTGAATTAGCCTTATCTGGTGAGTTACGTCCTGTTAAAGGCGTATTACCTGCTGCTTTAGCTGCGAATCGAGCCAAGCGCTGTTTAGTGGTGCCTCATGGTAATGGTGATCAAGCCGCGTTAGTGGCAAAGGATCAGCATAAATCGGCGCAAACGCTGCTTGAGGTGTGTGCTGATTTGTGTGGTCAGCAAACCCTCTCTCTTTTTCAAACCGAACCTAAGCCGTGCCGAGATAAAAATACTCGCGATCTGCAAGATATCATTGGTCAACAGCAAGGAAAGCGAGCGTTAGAAATTGCCGCTGCGGGCAACCATAACCTGCTTTTTCTCGGTCCACCCGGAACGGGTAAAACCATGCTTGCCTCTCGGTTGTGTGATTTATTGCCAGAAATGAATGAGGATGAAGCGATGGAAACCGCTTCGGTTGCTTCTCTGACTCCACAAGACATCAACCAGCACAACTGGAAGCAAAGGCCATTTCGCTCGCCTCATCATTCCAGTTCAATGGCGGCGCTGGTCGGTGGCGGTTCTATTCCGAGACCGGGGGAAATTTCTTTGGCACACAATGGGTTATTGTTTCTTGATGAAATGCCGGAATTTGAACGAAAAGTGCTCGACTCATTGCGTGAGCCATTAGAGTCAGGTGAAATTATTATTTCAAGAGCGCAAGGCAAAACGCGTTTTCCAGCTCGCTTTCAATTAGTGGGGGCGTTAAACCCCAGCCCAACCGGTTATTACGAAGGCACGCAAGCCAGAGCCAACCCGCAGAGTATTTTGCGCTATTTGGGACGCTTATCGGGGCCACTGCTTGATCGCTTTGACATGTCGATTGAAATCCCCTCGCTTCCCAAAGGAATGCTGGCAAATGGCGGCGAAAGAGGTGAAGCAACAGCTGTGGTTAAAGAAAGAGTGTTGATTGCTCGTGAACGGATGGTGATTCGTAATGGCAAGGTTAACGCTTTGTTGGGGAGCCGAGAAATTGAGCAGTATTGCCCTTTAACTAAGGCTGACGCCGAATTTTTGGAAAATGCACTGCACCGCCTAGGGCTTTCCATCCGCGCCTATCATCGCATTATCAAAGTGGCGCGTACGATTGCCGATTTAGAAGGGGCCGAGCAGATTGCTAAGCCCCATCTAGCGGAAGCGCTCGGCTATCGAGCGATGGACCGCTTGTTGAAACAACTGACCGCACAAGCGGTGTAATGAACTTAAAATTGGTAATTTAACCCTAGTGCTGTAAAGAGAGACGATTCGTCGTAAAACGAGAGGTTTGAGCTCGATTGGTTATAACCAGCTAAAGCGATTAATGACCAATCATCCCAATCCATAAATTGGCTGTATTCGTAGGCGAAGAATAGGCTCAGCTCATCGTCATTACGCACAGTCTGATTAAACAGTGAGTTTCCACCTTGATAGTCGCGCTTGGTATAACCAGCGGTCAGTGCCAGTTTATGGCGATTGATAAACGTGAAGTAGGAGAGATCGGCGGCGTAAGAGTGATGAGTATTGGCGTCGCCATCCGCTTGGTGGTTGATATAAGTGATGGAGGGCAATAACAAACTGGTTGGGCTCAGAGAGTAACGGTACTGCCCTTTTAGGTAGTAACTTTTACCATCACGAGCCAGTTCAGGGCTTGGGAACTGATCGTTGTCGATCTCTTTGGTCGCGTAAGCGACATCGACAGTCCATGGGCTGCCTTGAATGCTATTGAGTGTTAATCGGTAGGCATTTCCTGACTCATCGGTTTCTTGGCGTTGACTATTGAGTTGGTAAGGATTGGCCCAGGTTTTTCCAGACATCACGGTCGGCAAAAAAGCCACATCGACCACGGTACCTGTCTCCATCTCATATTGATACCCCAACTGAAGCGCTAATGTGCCGACGGCAATATCATCACGCGTGGTACCTAAGTAAACCTGCTGTTGATGCTTATCACCGAAGGTGTAGGCAAGGTTACCCAAAGGCCCAACGGCAAAGTTTGACTGCGTGCTACTCTTTGTTTCGAGTGATGTAATACGTTCATCACCGTTCGTATCAAATTGAGATTGAGAAGATGCAAAAATAGTATTAATGGCAATCTCACCACTTAAACCTGTTTCTGGAGCCAGTTCGGCAGATACATGAAAAGCCAGAGCGCTAACAAGCGTCATGGACAGGTATTTATTCATTAGGCGTTTCCATACTTTGATTGAATAGTGGTTAAGTATATGAATAAACTTGGATGACGACACGATAAAACTAATCTGACCGTTTTATTAATGAAGGGTGAGCCTTGTCTTAGGCATACACAGTTTTGTGCTGCGATGGCTTGTGTTTCAATATTGGTTGTATGAGAAAGCGCTGCAAGGTTGAACTTGATTGAGTAAAAAAATGAGGAGCTTTTACTCCTCATTTTTGAATGATTACTTGGTCAGTAGGTAATTGACCAGTTCGAAGTATTCATTGGTCGATTTAACACCTTGTCCCTGCACCAAATAATGATTGTTAACCATGACAGCAGGGACACCTGAAAGACCGCTTTCTTGGAACTGTTTGTCAAAGCGGCGCACCATTGAATCGACGGCAAAACCATTAAAAGCGGCATCAAATTTTGCCGCATCAATGCCTTCGTCTAGGAAGATTTGGCGTAGATCCGCATCATCTCTTGGTGGTTTACGCATCGTGTGAATGCGGTTAAACATCACGGGCACCATTTTGTCTTCAACTTTGAGGGCAAGCATGGTGGCGTAAGCTTTACTCATTGATTTACCCATAGAGCCACCCATAAAAGAAACATGGTTTTTCTGCAGAGTCACCCCTTGTGGGAGCTGCTTTTTCAGTTGGGCGATGATCGGCTCAAAGGTATTGCAGTGTGGGCAGTAAAAGGAGAAAAACTCCGTCACGGTTGGATTTTTAGAGGGTTCAAGATCAAGCACTTTATAATGCTCACCTTCTTTAAATTGGGCCGCATGAGCCGATAAGCTCAGCAGTAAGGTTGCAACCAGTGCAAACAGCTTCTTCATTGTGTACTCCATTTATTGCTTCAAGGTGACTTACCATTGTGGCATTAGTGAGAGCGTAGGCTCGTCTAATGCTGCTATTTGTTCTTTAAACGCAAGCACTTGGCTTTCCCAATATTTAGGGTCATTAAACCAAGGGAAGGCGAGTGGAAACGCAGGGTCCTGCCATCGTTTGGCTAACCATGCCATGTAATGCACCATTCGTAGACCGCGTAACGGTTCAATTAGTTTCAATTCGGCTGGATTAAAATCGTGAAACTCTTGATACGACTCTAAGATAATGTCCAACTGCATTCGCTTATCTTGCAATTCGCCATTGAGTAGCATCCACAAATCCTGCACTGCAGGTCCATTGCGAGCATCGTCTAAATCGACAAACATGGGCCCATCTCGCCACAAAATATTGCCTGGATGGCAATCACCATGCAAGCGGATGGCCGCGGATTTTGCTGGCCATTGCTGTTCAATTTTGTTGATCAATAACGATAAGTCACTGAAAAAGGTATTTTGCAAGTGCTGAGGTATGAAGGACGCATTTTCCAATAGCTTTTTGGGTTGATAAAGATACTCATCTAAGCTGATGGTCGGGCGATGAACAAAAGTTCGAGTGGCACTGATGTGATGAATGCGTCCAAGAAATCGGCCCACGCCTTCTAATTGGTCCATATTGTCCACTTCAAACTGCCGCCCCCCCACACTGGTAAACAGCGCGAAATGATAGCCCTGATAGTGATGTAAGGTTGCCCCGTTGATGAGTAATGGTTCAGCAATCGGAATTTCCGCCGCGTACAGCTCGCGTGTGAAATCGTGCTCCTCTTGAATTTGCTCAACACTCCAGCGCTGAGGTCGATAGAATTTCACCACATAACGTTGGCGCTCTTCATCGATGAATTGATAAACGCGGTTTTCATAACTGTTGAGTGCCAGAAATCCTGATTCAGCACGAATGCCGATGCTTTCTAAGGCATACCACATGGTATCAGGGGTGAGTGCATCAAAATGGAAAGAAGCTTTGGTCATGATTAAAAAGGGCCCATTACTGAGCCCTTTTCCATTCGTTACGAAGTTAGAGTTTATTAATAAACCGGCTCTCAACTTCTATCGTGAATTGGTTACTGTCCGTGAGTATAAACTGAATCGTCGCTACAGGAGAGCTGAGTTTGTCAGGAGCGACGCCAAGGCTGGTTGGTAGGTTCAATACCTCTCCTGGTTTAACTTGGATGGTCTGTTTACCATACCAAGAGACGTCCGATAGTCCTTTCATGTCAAGCTTATACTCTTGCGTTTGCTGAGTTTTATTGATGACTTTCAAGGTGTAAGTGTTCTCAATTTCACCATTGCTGTTGGTTTTAAATAGCTGGTTTCTATCACGCAATACACTCAAGCCGACCGGATCAACACTGGCCACTTGTGCCACAAAAAGGCCACACATCATTAGTAGCACAGCGCCATAGCCAAGTAATTTGGGGCGCAATATTTTAGTGTGGTGACCGGAGAGGCGGTGCTCCGTGGTATAGCTGATGAGCCCTTTTTCATAGCCCATACGTTCCATCGTGGTATCGCACGCATCAATACAAGCGCCGCAGTTAATGCATTCGTACTGCAAGCCATCACGAATATCGATGCCAGTCGGACACACTTGTACGCACAAATCACAATCAATGCAGTCACCTAAACCGAGTGCTTTGTGATCGGCTTTACGTGCACGTGGCCCGCGAGTTTCACCGCGTTTGCTGTCATAGCCAACAATAAAGGTATCTTTATCAAACATCGCAGACTGAAAACGCGCATAAGGGCACATATGGATGCAGACAATTGATCGCATCCAGCCTGCATTGCCGTAAGTACAAAGGGTGAAAAAGAGTACCCAGAAGACGGGCCAGAAGCTTTCATCGAGAGTGAAAAAATTCACCACGAGTTCGCGTACCGGGACGAAATAGCCGACAAAAGTAAAACCAGTACCGAGTGCAATCGCCAGCCAAGCAATGTGTTTGATGGCTTTTCTTATCGCAAGATTGGCTGTGAGTTTTACTGAGTCCTGCTTGCGGCGTTTATTGGCGGCGCCTTCGAGTTTTTCTTCAAACCAAATGTAGATAAATGTCCATACGGTTTGCGGGCAAAGATAGCCACACCAGACACGGCCAAGAAAGGTGGTAATAAAAAACAGGCCGAATGCCGCAATCATAAATAACAGGGCAAGTAGAGTGAGGTCTTGTGGATAAAGTGTGGTGCCGAAAAAGTTAAATTGCTGGTGGCCGATATCGAGCAAAATTGCTTGACGATCACCATAAGAGATCCACGGTACCAAAGTAAAAAGCAGTAATAAAAACCAGCCGCCATAACGGCGGAGTTGTTGATAAGTACCTTGACTTTCGCGCACATAA
This sequence comes from Vibrio qinghaiensis, assembly GCF_002257545.1. Taxonomy (NCBI): domain Bacteria; kingdom Pseudomonadati; phylum Pseudomonadota; class Gammaproteobacteria; order Vibrionales; family Vibrionaceae; genus Vibrio; species Vibrio qinghaiensis. The sequence goes on from NZ_CP022741.1 coordinate 29,179, forward strand.
ATACGGTTGCTGGGGTTAAAACGGTCACCGTTGCCTTTGTGAGTTTTGGGGTTGAATATTTTAGGAGTCACATCCTTTATATCGATTTTGTCCTGACTCATGAAATGATCCTTGTTGGGCTGTAAGGTGTGATTTCTATTGGTTCACACTCTGAGACATTGCTGTTTTCTCTTTTTAGTGTTTAAAAGAGAAATCATTGTTATCTAAATATTGGTTAAGCAACCAGTATAACGTCAATAACAATTTTATTTCTTTAACACTATCAACCTTTAACAATAAAGCCTCAACTCCTAATCTTTGCCGTGAATAATAAAAAAGCGACCTAGAAGGTCGCTTAAGTCTCGATAAAGGATACTATTTGATAATGCCGCGCGCGCGTAAAATGGCCGTTTTAAAATCATCTTCCTGATCTTTCTTCAGGCCCGGAATCATTTCATCTTTAGCGCTGTTGCGCATTTTTAGATGGTAGATCAATACATCATCTGTAAGCGCTTCTAATGGCCCTTTATAACCCGCCTCTTGAGCCAGTTTGGTGATGAATTGTATTAAGTTGAGCTGCTGATCTTTTTGCCATTCAGGCTCAAGTAGTTCAATCAGCTCTTCAATTCGATGGCATTGCATTCTCTTTTCCCCAATTTTTATAAGTATTTTGAGTAAAGGTATCAAATTGCGGATTGAAGTCCAATTGGGTGCAAAGAAAAAGCGCAGGGTTTAGCTGCGCTTTTTAATTATGCTGCCTGAACAACATTAGTTGTGCTCGATGCAGTAAGGGCATTTTTTTCAACTAAAGTCATTGCTGGAGCGACTTTTTTTGCAGTCGGAGCAGCAGCAAAACCACTACGACGACGCATTGCACTACGGTTTGTGTGCGAAAACCTGACAGCTGTTGGGCGCATTCATTAACCTAACGGTCAGGCACATCCATTGCCAATCTAATGGCCTGAATCACCATGAGTTGAGCTTCATAATTGAAGGGTGGCTCTTCTGGCTCTCGCCAATCCAAATAATGATTCAGGAATAACGATATGCTTTCATATCGTAGTTAGATTAGCACCAAGTTTTGAATTGATCGATAGTTGAACGATTGTTGAGATGAATATTCTTGCAAATAAAGCTTAAAATTGTGTGAGATGCTTGGTTGAGTTTGTCATCTGATCGGCATTACATCGCGTTTTGTTAAATAGGAGGTACCTATGTCGTTTACAAAAAACTCGCGCTTTATCGCTCTTGATACCCGTTTCGTTACGAAATTTGTATTTAGGCTTACAGTTGTAAGCTGAGGTGTGCAATACTAAGCCCACATTTTATTGCTTTTGGTATGGTGTTTATGTCTGCTGTTGACAATGACGGCTATGGTGCTGGTGAAGAACGGGCGAATGCACTGAGTCATGGTTTGGGGCTATTACTTAGTTTTGTCGGTTTAGTCTTGCTGCTGATCAAGGCAACAAGTGCGCAGGCCGATGCATTGACTTATATCAGCATGAGTCTCTATGGTGGCAGCATGATAGCGTTATTCCTTGCTTCAACGCTGTATCACTCCGTCGCGACACCGAAAGCCAAACGCTGGCTAAAAACGTTCGACCACTGTGCCATTTATCTACTGATTGCCGGAAGTTACACACCCTTTTTGTTGGTTAGCCTTCGCACTCCTTTGGCGATAGGTCTTATGGTGGTGATCTGGCTGCTGGCGCTGCTCGGTATCATCATGAAAATTGCCTTTGTCTACCGTTTTAAAAAGTTCTCACTAGTGACTTATTTGGCGATGGGGTGGTTATCCTTGGTTGTGATCTACCAACTGGCCCTCAATATCGAGGTCGGTGGTTTGGTGCTACTTGCTGTTGGTGGTTTGGTCTATTCGCTCGGGGTGATTTTTTATGTAGCGAAACGCATTCCCTATAACCATGCGGTTTGGCATTTATTCGTGCTAGGTGGCAGTGCTTGTCACTTTTTTGCGGTTTATCTTTTTGTTCACCCTGTAAGCGCTTAACGCATCTCAATGCGTTCGATGTTCGCCTAGCTGGTGGTGATAGATAGCGACCAGCATCATCATAACCAGTTGTATATTCATTTAACGTCGCCAAAATGCAGGGAAAAACAGAACGATAATCGTCAAAATTTCTAAACGCCCCATCAACATTCCTAAGCTCAGAACCCACTTTGCTGCGTCAGGCAGTGGTGCGAAATTACCCGTTGGGCCAATCACCGAGCCCATTCCAGGACCAACGTTGGCCACTGCGGTGATGGAACCTGAAATGCTAGTGACAGGGTCAAGGCCCATTGCACTGAGCGCGCCTGCGATAGCAATGACAGTGATGAAAAAGGTTAAACCAAAAGCGACGACTGAGCGGACAATATCATCATTAACCGGACGATGATTATAGCGCTGCACAAAAATGCCTGATGGATGGACCAACTTCATAATTTGTTTATTGAGCAGCGTCATCGCAATTTGGAAGCGGAATACTTTAATCCCACCAGAGGTTGAGCCGGAACAAGCTCCTGCTGCCATTAAGAAGATGAACAGCGTGCTTGGCAGTGCGCCCCAAGCGGTGAAATCTTCCAAACCAAAACCAGTAGTCGTGACCACTGAAACGATATTAAACATCGCCACTCGCAGGGCGTCCAACCAGTAGTAGCCTAGTTTGAGATTCAGCCACAACGCAATGATGAGACTGGCAATTAGGAAAAGATAAGCAAATCCGCGAACTTGTGCGTCTTTTATGATCACTTTGATATTTTGTTTTCGTGCCGCGGCAACAAACAGTAGAAAGGGCAAGCCTCCCAAAAACATAAACAGCGTTGCTACCCAATGTGCACCGTTTGAGAAGTGGTTCATCGAACCATCGGAGGTGGAATATCCGCCAGTTGATAAGGTGGTGAACGAGTGGTTGATTGCTTCAAAAAACGTCATGCCAGTGAGGATATAGCCAATCAAGCACAGTAAGGTCAGCACCAAATAGACCAGCACAATATTTTTCGCGACAGTTTTGGCGCGTGGGCTACTTTTATCGGACCAATCAGATGATTCGGTTTGGAACAATTTCATCCCACCCACATTAAGCATTGGTAATACCGCTACCGCCATTACGATAAACCCAACCCCACCAAGCCATTGCAGGATAGAACGCCATAACAAGATGCTGGGCGGCATATTATCCAGGCCACTGAGTACCGTTGAACCTGTAGTTGTTAGCCCTGACATGGTTTCAAAGTAGGCGTCGGTAAAGCTGATGTGGTTGATAAAGACGAAAGGGAGCGCCGCGAAAGCACTGGCAACCGTCCACACTAAACTGGTGATGAGAAACATATCGCGCACGCTGAGCTTAAAGTGCGCGGTACGCCCTAAGCTTAAGCAGATAAAGGCGACAATATGAGTGATGATGACCGCTTGAGCAAAATCAAGGAAGCCACCGGTACCGGTAAAAAAAGCCACCAGTGTCGGTACATACATAAATAGGGCAAGCTTAGACAGCACGAGTCCTATAACGAATGAAATGGGGCGTAAATTCAGCATGACGCCAGTGACCTATAGGAAGAATGGGCTAGGTTGGAACAAGGTTTCTACATCGGTCACGTACTTTTTATCCACTAAGAACATCACCACGTGATCATCTTGCTCGATAATGGTGCGGTCATGGGCGATTAACACCTCTTCGCCGCGCACAATCGCGCCAATGGTTGTGCCTGGTGGTAGTTTAATATCACCCACTGCGCGTCCGACCACTTTAGAGGTGTTTTGATCGCCATGTGCAATTGCCTCAATCGCTTCAGCCGCGCCACGGCGTAGCGAAGAGACGTTGACGATATCAGCACGACGTACGTGAGTCAGTAGTGCGGAAATGGTGGCTTGTTGGGGTGAAATCGCGACATCAATCACGCCGCCTTGTACGAGGTCGACATATGCGCCACGCTGGATAAGTACCATCACTTTTTTCGCGCCCATGCGTTTAGCGAGCATGGCCGACATGATGTTGGTTTCATCTTCGTTAGTCAGCGCAATAAATACATCGACTTGGTCGATGTTCTCTTCGGCTAGCAGCTCTTGGTCCGCAGCATCACCACAAAATACAATGGTGTTTTCTAACTCTTCCGATAACTGCTCTGCACGTGGGTAATTACGCTCAATCAGTTTAACGCTGTAGTTGTGCTCTAAACGTTTGGCTAAGCTTGCCCCAATGTTACCCCCGCCAACAATCATGATACGGCGATAGGTTTTTTCCAGCCGCTGTAGCTCACTCATGACCGAGCGAATATGATTACTGGCTGCCACGAAGAACACTTCATCGTCAGCTTCAATAATGGTGGTGCCTTGCGGGCGAATTGGCCGACCTTGGCGGAAAATGGCTGCGACGCGGGTATCAATGTGTGGCATGTGTTCACGTAGCGCAGAGAGGGCATTACCAACCAGTGGCCCGCCGTAGTAGGCTTTCACGGCCACTAGACTTACTTTTTCTTCGGCAAAACTCACCACTTGCAGTGCGCCAGGGTATTGGATCAACCGTTCAATATAGCTCGTCACTAGCTCTTCAGGGGCAATGAGGTGATCCACCGGGATTGCACCTGACTGAAACAACGTCTCTTTTTCAAGCAGATATTCAGGAGAACGAATACGCGCAATTCGATTGGGCGTATTAAACAAAGAGAATGCCACCTGACATGCTGCCATGTTGGTTTCGTCGGTATTGGTGACCGCAACCAGCATGTCTGCGTCCTGTGCGCCCGCTTCACGCAGTACATCAGGGTGGCTGGCATGACCATTAATCACCCGCAAATCGTACTTGTCTTGCAGCTCGCGCAAGCGATCACTATTTTTGTCGACAATGGTGATGTCATTGTTCTCGCCGACCAAGTTTTCTGCCAGTGTGCCACCGACCTGACCTGCACCAAGAATAATGATTTTCATACTCTGTTCTCTTTTGCTACCTGCCGAATATCGGCCACTGAAAAGGCAGCAATAATGCTGCCAATGTGCGTCGAATTTACGCTTGTTTGGTTAATACTGCGTAGTAAAAACCGTCCATATCTTCTTCTCCGGGGAGTATCTGACGCCCCGGCTGCTCACGATCGGAACCCACTAATTGAGCGTTATGAGTTCGTTCTAAGAAGGCTTTGACCTGCAAGCTGTTTTCTTGTGGAGTGATCGAGCAGGTTGCGTAAACCATAGTGCCACCGACTTTTAATTGCTTCCACATTGCGTCCAGTATTTCGCTTTGTAATTGAGCCAATGCCTCAATATCGCTACCACGACGTAGCCATTTGATGTCTGGATGACGGCGAATAACCCCAGTGGCAGAGCAAGGTGCATCTAATAAAATTCGGTCAAACTGTTCGCCATGCCACCACTCTTCAGGATAACGAGCATCACCGCAGATCACATCAGCGCGAAGTTGCAGGCGTTCCAAGTTGTCATAGACGCGTTCAAGGCGGGTTGCATCGCTGTCAATCGCAACCACTTCAGTATCATGTGTGTGCTCCAGGATGTGCGCGGTTTTACCCCCTGGGGCGGCGCAGCAATCTAAAATCAGCTCGCCTGCTTTAGGTTGAAGGTAGTCAATCGCTAGCTGCGCAGCGGCATCTTGCACCGATACCCAACCACGATCAAAACCGGGTAAAAGCGTTACATCGCAAGGTACAGCGAGTTTTATTGCGTCGGCGGCGTGAGAGTGCACGCTGCACTCGATATTTTCGCTAGCTAGTAGTGCAAGATATTCATCACGAGTGTGGTGCTGACGGTTGACGCGCAGCCACATTGGCGCTTTTTGGTTGTTGGCTTGCACAACCGTTTCCCACTGTTCTGGGTACGCTTGTTGTAACAGTTTAAGTAGCCAACTTGGGTGGCCATATTTGCCTGCGTTGTGGCTAACGGCGATAGCGTCCAGTGCTTCTTGATCGCGCAAGTAGTTGCGCAATACGGCGTTGATGAGCCCACCTAAATTTTCACCGCGCAATGTTTTGGTGCCTTCAACCGTCTCGGCTACTGCGGCGTGAGCGGGAATGCGCATAAAACTCAACTGGTAGATGCCAACTAAAATAAGATGGTGAAAAACCCGCTTTTTCCCTTTCAGTGGGTTGTCCATTAGCTCATTGGCAATTGATTCCAAACGAGGCAAATAACGCAAAGCCCCATAACAGATCTCTTGCAACAGAGCGTGGTCTCTTGGGCGGATGGTTTTTTGCGCCGCAGGAAGTGCGTGAGAAAGTGAGTGGCCTTTATCAACCACTTGAAACAACACGTTAGCCGCAGCTGCGCGAACATTCATAGAAGTACCGACTTTAAATAAATGAAAATCAATGAGGGCATCTCTGCCCTCGTTAAGGTTTAGCTAAGTTGTGTGCCGACTTCAAACCAGCTTGCGCGCGAATTGAGAATGTCTTGCACTGACATCGCTTTTTTGCCCGGTACCTGCAACTGCTCAAGCACCAGTAAGCCGTTGCCGGTTGCCACATAAATACCCGATTTATCGGCTTGAACAATCGTGCCTGCAGGGTGGTCGCTGGTTTGTGCTTCAACGCGACTTTGCCACACTTTAATGCTGTTCTCAGCCACATCAAAATGGCTCATTGGCCATGGATTAAAAGCACGCACGCAGCGTTCAATAAAAGCAGCATCCGCTGACCAATCGATTTTGGCTTCTTCTTTGCTAAGTTTTTGTGCGTAGTTGGCCAATGTATCATCTTGTTGAGTGGCAATCGCTTTGCCACTGGCGATATCGGCGATGCATTCTACCAACGCTTGTGGACCTAACTCGGCCAGTTTGTTATACATAGAAGCGCTGGTGTCTGTTGCCTCAATCGGCAGCTTAGCAATTTTGAGCATATCGCCCGTATCTAGGCCGACATCCATTTGCATGATGGTTACACCTGTTTCGCTGTCTCCCGCCCAGATCGAGCGTTGGATCGGTGCGGCACCACGCCACCGTGGCAGAATGGAACCGTGTACGTTAATACAGCCAAGCCTTGGCATATCAAGTACGGCCTTCGGTAGCAGTAATCCGTAGGCGACCACTACCATTAAATCTGCGTTGAGATCGGCGAGCGCTTGCTTGGCTTCGTCGCTCTTAAAGTTCTCTGGTTGATACACAGCAATATTGTGCTCAACGGCCATCTGTTTCACTGGGCTGGCGGTCAGTTTTTTACCGCGCCCTGCCGGGCTGTCGGGCTTAGTGTACACCGCGATAACCTCATGCTCCGAAGACAACAACGCCGCCAAATGACGGGCGGCAAAGTCCGGAGTACCTGCAAACACAATGCGTAATGATTGGCTCAAGGTAACCTCACTTAAGTTAGTTTTTTTCGTTATAGCGTTTGATTTTCTCTAGCTTATCTCTAATACGCTTACGCTTTAATGGCGAAAGGTAATCCACAAACAGTTTGCCTTGTAAGTGATCAAGCTCGTGTTGAACACAAATGGCTAAAAGGTCATCCGCTTCAAATGAGAATTCGTTGCCATTACGATCTAACGCTTTGACTGTGATTTCTGCTGCGCGAGGAACAAGGGCGCGTGAGCCCGGGACCGACAGACAGCCTTCTTCAATGCCATCTTCACCGCGTTTCTCTAAGATTTCAGGGTTAATCAGAACCATTGGCTGGTCGCGACTCTCTGAAATATCGATCACAACGATGCGTTGGTGAATATCGACTTGCGTTGCGGCAAGGCCGATACCGTCCTCGTCGTACATAGTTTCAATCATGTCATCGACGATTTTTTGGATCTCAGGTGTCACTTTCTCTACCGGTTTTGCCACGGTACGAAGACGATCATCTGGGAATGTTAATACTTGTAATACAGACATATACACTCTAAATATTGAACTGTGCCGAAACAGCTTAAAGCTTGTTGGCTCAATTCTAGACATTTTATGACCCAAATGACAGCATCGAAATGTTAATAATCTGATTCATCCTTACTTATTTCGGCCAAGGAACAGAGGTCATGTCACGATTTCTTCGTTATTTAGTGTGTGCTTTTTTACCGTTGTCACTGGTCGTTAATGCTTCGGCGGCGCAAGACACGGCGCTCCTCACCGTCAAAGCAAATGCCCCGCAGACATACACGGTCGTCAAAGGAGATACCTTGTGGGATATTTCTGCGCTCTATCTTGATAACCCATGGTTGTGGCCACGTTTATGGCAAATTAACCCAGAGATCGATAATCCGCATTTGATTTATCCCGGAGATAAGCTGACCTTAGTCTGGCGTAACGGACAGCCAGTGCTGAGTTTAAAGCCTGTGATCAAGTTGAGTCCGAAAGTGCGCGTGCTTGAGAGAAAAGCGGTTCCGACGGTGCAAGAGGGATTAGTGTTGCCGTATCTGCATACGGATCGCTTACTGGATAAGCAAGCATTACAAGAGAGTCAGCGTGTGCTCGGTGCCAGCGACGGTAAGCAATATCTGACGGCGCAAGATACGCTCTACATAAGCGAGCAACAGACTCATCCCAAATGGGGCATTTATCGTGAAATCGCTGAGTTTTCTCGTCATGATGCCGCCGCGAAAAATAAAACCATGGCGGCTTTGCGTTTGATTGCTACTGGTGAATTGGTCTCCGCCGATGAGGCTTTTAGCGGGCTAACCATCACCGCACAGCAACAAGAGATAAGAGTCAATGATATTGCCCTGCCTGAAGTGGGCGTCGAAACCTTAACGCTTTCGACCACTTTTTTCCCATCGCCATCGCGACTACAAGCTGAAACGCATATCCTAGGATCGTTGGAGGGTAGTGAGTATTCGGCGCAGAATCAGGTAGTTGTGATCGATAAAGGCCTGGCAGATCAACTGCGTCAAGGGACGATGTTTGATTTGATTCAAGCTGGTTCTAAAGTGTCTGGAAAAAAAGGACAGCACCAACAGAACCTTGATGAAACCCTGCAATTACCAAGCAGCTTGGTGGGCAGTTTGATGGTCATTCGACCTTATGAACATTTTAGCTTAGCTTTGATTACCGATAGCCGCGTGCCGATTGGTAAAAGTGTAATCGCGGTTTCGCCGCTCAAACCAGAGCTAACAATCGAGCCAAATGAACAAGCCGATATGGACTCGGTGGTTAAGGATGATACCGCAAGCTGATGGAGCAGAACGAATTAGCGGCGTGGCTAGCATTCAGCTTTGTGCCAAAATTGGGTGGCAAGAAACTTTCTCGCCTTGCTAGCGTCGCTTCTCTTGCTCATTTAATTGACTATTCCGAGCGGGAGTTAGCTGCGCTGGGTCTAGTTCAAGAGCAAATCCGCTATCTGCGCGAGACGGCCCCTCAAGAAGTTGAAGAATGCCTAAGTTGGCAGCAAGCTAATGAGTCTCATCACATCCTTACTCCATTTTGCGATGGTTACCCTTCTTTACTAAAAGAAATTGCTACCGCACCTCCGGTTTTATTTGTCAAAGGACGAATAACAGCACTCTCTGATCCGCAAATGGCGATCGTCGGCAGTCGTAATGCGAGCCCTGATGGCCAACGAGTTGCTCATCAGTTTGCGCGAGAATTTGTGCAACAGGGCTTGCTTGTCACCAGTGGTTTGGCATTAGGTATTGATGGACATGCTCATGACGGTGCGTTGCAAGCGGGTGGTGAGACGATAGCCGTGCTCGGTTCGGGCCTTGAATCTATTTACCCAGCGCGACATAAAAAATTAGCGCAACGGGTGATGGAAAGCGGAGCATTAGTCTCGGAATTTCGTCCCAAAGCCAAACCAAGGCCAGATAACTTTCCGCGGCGCAATCGCATTATCAGCGGGTTAGCGGTTGGTGTTTTAGTGGTGGAAGCGGCGGAGAAAAGTGGCTCGTTGATCACGGCTCGCTATGCGGCTGAGCAAGGGCGAGATGTGTTTGTTATTCCGGGCTCAATTGCCAACCCAAATTGCCACGGTAGTAATCAACTTATTCGTTGTGGGGCGTGCTTGGTGCAAAACAGTGAACAAGTATTATCTGAAATCGGCACCTTAGTAGACTGGTCATTGCGCCAAAAGCAGCCTCAACCTGATTTATTTTCAGCTCAGAGCGATCAGCAATTGCCATTTGCTGAACTGTTAGCTAACGTAGGAGTAGAGGCTACGCCTGTTGATATTCTTGCGAGCAGGACCGATACACCTGTCCATGAAGTCATGATGCAGCTTTTAGAGCTTGAGCTTTCAGGTCATGTTGTTGCCGTTTCTGGCGGCTATATTCGTAAAGGGAAGGGTTAGCTATGATGATGGATATATTGATGTATCTATTTGAAACCTACGTCCATAGCGATGTAGATTTGCAAGTCGATCAAGATGAGCTTGAAGATGAATTACTTCGAGCCGGTTTTCACCAGAAAGATATCTATAAGGCCTTGAATTGGTTAGAAGAGCTTGCAGCATTGCAACAAAGCGATGCTCATTCAGCGATGGCAACCAGTGCGGCGACTTCAATGCGGATGTTCACAGCACAAGAGATGGACAGGCTGGATCTTGAAAGCCGAGGTTTTTTATTGTTCCTTGAACAAGTGAAAGTATTAACCCCTGAAATTCGTGAAATGGTGATTGATCGAGTGATGGGCTTAGAAACCAATGAATTTGAATTGGATGACTTGAAGTGGATCATTTTGATGGTGCTATTTAATGTTCCGGGAAATGAAAATGCTTACACGCTTATGGAAGAGCTGCTATACACCAAAGATCAAGGTATTTTGCATTGATTGCAGCCGTTCGTTTAGTTGAGCATTATGAGTCGTAAAACTGAGTCCCCCCTTTTTTCTGCGCATGGACAAGCGCTGCAGCATGAGCCTTGTCCGCAATGTGGTGGCCAATTACAGCTTCGTCAGGGTAAGCATGGGCTGTTTTTAGGCTGTAACCATTATCCCAATTGTGACTATATTAAGCCGCTGCAGCAAAATGATGGTCATATCGTTAAGGAGTTGGGTGTGCCATGCCCAGAGTGTGGCCATGAATTAGTGTTACGCCAAGGTCGTTATGGCATGTTTATCGGGTGTAGCCATTATCCGCATTGCCACCATATCCAAGATACAGATTCCCCTGCAGACAATGTCCCTCAGTCAAAACAGCTTTGTCCTGAATGTTTGAAAGGCCATTTAGTGGAGCGAAAAACGCGCCATGGTAAAACTTTTAATGCTTGCGATAATTACCCTAAATGCAAGTTTGCCCTCAATCAGCAACCTGTTGCCGGTAAATGCGAAAAATGTGGGTTTGGATTATTGATAGAGAAAAAACTCGCCAGTGGTATCAAGCTGCAATGTGCTGATCGAAAATGTGGTCATATTCAATCCGCCACAGAGTAAAGCGACGGCATATGAAAATGGCACATTGAACGTGCCATTTTTTATCCGTATTTATCGTCAATTAGGTTTGTTTTAGAGAGTCGGCTTGAGCGCTTGAACAAAATGGTGCAAGGCTGGATACGTTGTCGCATCAAGCACTTCAGCCAAGCAACAGAGCGTTCGTTGCAACTGCGCGTTGTAATCTGCACTGACATTAATATGGCCCATTTTGCGCCCAGCACGTTTCTCTTTGCCATACCAATGAATGTGGCAGCCTTCAATCGTCATCACGGCTTCTGGTAAATTGTCCTCACCCAAAATATTAATCATCGCGGTTGGGCGAAGTAACTTCGTGCTGCCTAAAGGTAAGCCACATACTGCGCGAAGGTGATTCTCAAATTGGCAGGTTTCTGCGCCTTGCTGTGTCCAGTGACCAGAGTTATGGACTCGTGGTGCAATTTCATTCACCAACAATGTTCCCTGCACATCAAAAAACTCGAGCGCTAGCACACCGACATAATTGAGACGAGCGGCAACCGAGGCAAACATCGACAGTGCTTGTTCTTGCAAGGCTGGGTCATCTATCGCTGTTGATAAACTCAGTACACCGTTAATGTGCACATTTTCTGCCAGCGGGTAAACCGCGATGCTGCCATCTTTGGCACGCGCGCCGACTAACGAGACTTCACGATCAAAGGGAACAAACTGCTCTGCCACTATCGCTTGAGTCGGAGTGGCTTGGATGCAGGCTTCCATTTCTGGCCAAATGAGCTCTGCTTGTGAAGCTTCTTTTAAACGCCATTGACCCTTTCCGTCATAGCCACCCAGTGCACTTTTTAGAACCATAGGCAGGCCGATGTTAGTTATCGCGGCATCTAAATCTTCACGAGTATTAATCACAAAGTATTGGGCATTTTTTGCGTTGGCTTCATCGAGTAGCGCTTTTTCAAGACGGCGATCGCCTCCGGCTTTAATGGCTTCGACACTAGGAAGAAACTTACCACTTTGCTCACAAACAGTGAGGATTTCATGGGGAATATGCTCAAATTCAGCGGTAATGACATCCGCTTGTTTGATCGCATTGTTTAAACCGTGACCAGTGATGTGTAATGTCAAAGGATGGACGATGTTACCGCTGCCCACATCAAAAGCGGAGATTTGAATGTTCAGAGGAGCGCCAGCCAGCGCCATCATGCGTGCCAGTTGCCCAGCGCCCAAGACTAAAACATGCATAGTATCAATCCTCTGCAGGGTTAGGGTGGCTCAACACCGCTTCAGTTTGTGCTAAACGAAATGCTTCCACTTTTGCCATGACGGCCTCATCACTGGTGCCGATGATTTGCGCGGCAAGCAGCCCAGCATTGGCCGCGCCTGCTTCTCCAATAGCTAAGGTGCCCACCGCAATCCCTTTTGGCATTTGCACAATCGAGAGTAAAGAGTCCATCCCTTTGAGTGCTTTTGACTGAACGGGAACGCCAAGTACCGGCAAGCTAGTAAACGCTGCCGTCATGCCCGGCAGGTGTGCGGCTCCGCCTGCGCCAGCTATGATGACTTTAAGGCCGCGTTCTCTTGCGCTGGTGGCGTAATCGGCAAGAAGTTGAGGTGTGCGGTGAGCAGAGACAACTTTGGTTTCGTATGCCACACCAAATTGATCCAACATGTCAGCAGCTAGCTTCATTGTGGGCCAATCGGATTTTGAACCCATGATAATTCCGACTTTCATCTCAAACTCCTTAATACTTCTAAAAATGGGGTGAGCGGGATAATTTGCGCGCATTATACGAGTATTTTTTCCTTAGGAAAACGTTTGCGTCAGCTTAATTGTGCAATTGATACATTTTATAAACAAATAGCTTTAGCCAGTTTTCAACGAAGTTTGTACACTTAGCCGCACTGTATTAAAGAAACCGATGGACAGTTTTTGTGAATAACTTTGAACACACTTTGCAGGCTCTACGTGACGGTGAAGTAATTGCCTACCCAACGGAAGGCGTGTTTGGGGTCGGGTGTGACCCAGATAACCCGCAAGCCATTCAGAAGCTTTTAGCGCTCAAGCAGCGTCCTGTGGAAAAGGGGTTGATTTTAATTGCGGCCTCTTACGAACAATTGCTTCCTTATATCGATGAGAGCCAGTTGACATCAGAGCAGATCGCACGAGTACATGCCACTTGGCCTGGCCCTGTGACATGGATAATGCCGACCAGTGATAAAGTCTCTACTTGGGTGAGTGGACAATTTGATTCGATAGCCGTACGTGTAACAGATCATCCTTTAGTGCAAAAGCTATGCAATGCGTTTGGAAAACCATTAACCTCGACCAGTGCGAATTTAAGTGGTCTTGCACCTTGCCTGACAACGGAAGAAGTTGAATCGCAATTGGGTGAGCAACTGGTTGCGATTTTAGATGGTCAAACCGGTGGTCGAAATAAGCCCAGTGAAATTCGTGACGCGAAAACCTCACAAGTATTAAGACAGGGTTAACCCTGCTAAGGAAGCAAGCGATGCCAACCATTGATAAGCAAGCCGTCAAACAATTTTTGCTTGAGCTGCAAGATTCCATTTGCCAGCAACTTGAACAAGCGGATGGCCAAGCACTGTTTGAAGAAGATGCATGGCATCGCGAACCGAGTGAGCGTTTGGGAGGCGGTGGGCGAACTCGAGTGATGAAAGAAGGCCGTGTTTTTGAACAAGGCGGCGTGAATTTCTCACATGTGCAAGGGCAGCAAATGCCCGCTTCAGCGACCGCGCATCGCCCTGAATTAGCTGGACGTCATTTTGAAGCGATGGGGGTTTCTTTGGTGATGCATCCAAACAATCCCTATGTTCCGACTTCTCACGCCAATGTTCGTTTCTTCATCGCTGAAAAAGAAGGCGAAGATCCTATCTGGTGGTTTGGCGGAGGATTTGACTTAACGCCTTTCTATCCGTTTGAAGAAGATGCTCAATCATGGCATGCCACAGCGAAAGCACTGTGTGTTCCTTTTGGTGAAAAAGTGTATGCCGAACATAAATCGTGGTGCGATGAGTATTTCTTCCTCCCTCATCGCAATGAAACGCGCGGTATTGGTGGCCTATTTTTCGATGATTTAAACGCTTGGGGATTTGAGCGCTGTTTTGCTTATATGCAAGCTGTCGGTAAAGGATACACCGCTGCGTATTTGCCGATTGTTGAACGTCGTCAAGCGATGGAGTACGGTGACAGAGAGCGCCAGTTTCAACTTTATCGCCGTGGTCGCTATGTAGAGTTCAACTTAGTGTATGATCGCGGCACATTGTTTGGTTTGCAAAGTGGCGGTCGAACGGAATCGATTTTAATGTCGATGCCGCCATTAGCTCGTTGGCAATATCGTTATCAAGCGGAAGAGGGCAGCGCAGAAGCGAAATTAAACACCTTCTTGCTGCCGAGGGAGTGGTGACCGCGGTACATTTTCAATGATAGGGGCGCCGAGGTGGCCCTGTTAATTATCGAGAGGTAAGGATATGGCTCAGCACATTGATCAATATGCAGTATTTGGTAATCCGATTGGACACAGTAAGTCGCCGATGATCCACACACTTTTTGCGCGGCAAACCAGTCAGGAAATGCACTATACCGCTCAACTCGCGGCTCTAGATGGCTTTAAACAAGCGGCTGAAACCTTTTTTGCCTCCGGTGGCCGAGGGTGCAACATTACCGTGCCTTTTAAAGAAGAAGCGTATCAGTTTGCGGATCGATTAACCGAGCGAGCTCAACTTGCAGGCGCGGTCAATACACTGAAAAAATTAGATGATGGCGAAATTATCGGTGATAACACCGATGGAGAAGGGCTGGTTCAAGATCTGCTTCAGTACCAAGTGCCACTACGAGATGCTTCTATTTTAGTGATTGGTGCTGGCGGCGCGGCACGCGGCGTGATTAAGCCCTTACTCGATCAGCACCCTGCAAGTATCGTGATTACCAACCGCACCTTTGCAAAAGCCGAGCTGCTCGCCACGCTTTTTAGCCCCTTTGGCGCGGTAAAAGCAATCGCGTTGGAAGAGATTAATCAACATTTTGACCTCATCATTAACTCGACCTCGGCCAGCTTGGATGGTGAATTGCCAAATATCGCTCCGACGATCTTCAGTAAGAGCAGTGTGGCCTATGACATGATGTATGGCAAAGGATTAACAACATTCAATCAGTGGGCATTAAGTCATCATTGCGCTCATGCTTATGATGGTTTGGGGATGTTGGTTGGGCAAGCTGCGGAGAGCTTTATGCTATGGCGCGGACTCAGGCCGGGTTCTCGACAAATATTGAGAGAACTGAGAAAAAATCTAGAAGGCTAATCATGAATCAAGCGATTTTATTTCCTGACCGACAAACGTGGCACTCGGCAAGCCAAAGCGTACTTTTTCCTGCTCAACACGCGGGAGCGCTGCTCGAGTGTACGGTACACAAATCAGTACTGAGCCATCTGTCTGGTGAAATGATTACTAACGGTGAGCAAGCTATTCAAGTTTTTGAACAATGGCGATTTGACCTTGAAGAGCTTGCTGAAAGCTTGATTGAAGATGAAGCGTTCAATTTAGATGGACAAATAGAGATTAAAGCTTAGTTAATGGCTTTCTTTGACACTCGTAAGATAGTCATTTTTGTTCTGCACATAGTTGTCGGAAGATTTAAGCAAAAAAGCTCGCTCTTTATCTGTTAGCGGGCGGATCTGTTTCACTGGGGAGCCTACATAAAGATAGCCGCTAACCAATACCTTGTTTGGTGGCACTAAACTGCCAGCTCCAACCATCACCTCCGATTCAATGACTACACCATCGAGCACAATTGCTCCCATGCCAATTAAGACTCGATCATGGATTACGCAACCATGCAGCATCACTTTATGGCCAATTGTGACGTCATCGCCAATGATAAGTGGAAAACCATCCGGGTTTTCGGTGTTTTTATGAGTCACGTGCAGTACGCTGCCATCTTGAATGTTGCTACGTTGGCCAATGTGAATATGGTTTACATCGCCTCTGGCTGCAACCAATGGCCATATGCTGGAATCATCGCCTAAAACAATATCGCCAACCAACACCGAGCTACTATCTATATAGACGCGCTGTCCGATTTGTGGGGATATTCCTTTATAACTACGAATTGATGACATGCTCGTCTCCTTTAATAACTGATGCCATAAGATAAATTAAACAGAAATAGCGTCAAAACAACTCTTTTTGAATAAAAATTATCCCAACGAACAGAAAATCAAAAAAAACAGCAAAAAGAGGTTGCCAACGTGACGGCGATCTCTATAATGCGACCTCACTGACACGGCACAGCCAGTAAGGGTTCAAACCCAACTAGCCAGCCAATCAGTAGGTCAAATCGGTAAGACGAAATAATGTAAAAAAGTGTTTGACACTCACAATTATCTCGCTAGAATGACCGCCTCTTCAAAGGAAGCCTCGGCAACCTGGCGAAGAACGCTCTTTAACAATATAAACCTATCAATCTGTGTGGGCACTCGTTGATGATAATCGAAAAAGATTTATCAATGAACTGAGTGACCTGAACTAGCAATAGTTCGAATGCTTTTTGATTTCACTTTTTCTTAAAAAGTGAAGACCAAGAAGCGGCACAGTCAATTCATTGTTGTTCTGTTGGAACAACAATAGCTTTAAAATTACTTTTTTACTTTCGAGTAAGAGCAGTTTTGAAGTCAGTATTCATTGAGCCGGTCTTAGGACCAACAAAACTTTAATTGAAGAGTTTGATCATGGCTCAGATTGAACGCTGGCGGCAGGCCTAACACATGCAAGTCGAGCGGCAGCACAGAGGAACTTGTTCCTTGGGTGGCGAGCGGCGGACGGGTGAGTAATGCCTAGGAAATTGCCCTGATGTGGGGGATAACCATTGGAAACGATGGCTAATACCGCATGATGCCTACGGGCCAAAGAGGGGGACCTTCGGGCCTCTCGCGTCAGGATATGCCTAGGTGGGATTAGCTAGTTGGTGAGGTAATGGCTCACCAAGGCGACGATCCCTAGCTGGTCTGAGAGGATGATCAGCCACACTGGAACTGAGACACGGTCCAGACTCCTACGGGAGGCAGCAGTGGGGAATATTGCACAATGGGCGCAAGCCTGATGCAGCCATGCCGCGTGTATGAAGAAGGCCTTCGGGTTGTAAAGTACTTTCAGTCGTGAGGAAGGTGGTGTTGTTAATAGCAGCATCATTTGACGTTAGCGACAGAAGAAGCACCGGCTAACTCCGTGCCAGCAGCCGCGGTAATACGGAGGGTGCGAGCGTTAATCGGAATTACTGGGCGTAAAGCGCATGCAGGTGGTGGATTAAGTCAGATGTGAAAGCCCGGGGCTCAACCTCGGAACCGCATTTGAAACTGGTTCACTAGAGTACTGTAGAGGGGGGTAGAATTTCAGGTGTAGCGGTGAAATGCGTAGAGATCTGAAGGAATACCGGTGGCGAAGGCGGCCCCCTGGACAGATACTGACACTCAGATGCGAAAGCGTGGGGAGCAAACAGGATTAGATACCCTGGTAGTCCACGCCGTAAACGATGTCTACTTGGAGGTTGTGGCCTTGAGCCGTGGCTTTCGGAGCTAACGCGTTAAGTAGACCGCCTGGGGAGTACGGTCGCAAGATTAAAACTCAAATGAATTGACGGGGGCCCGCACAAGCGGTGGAGCATGTGGTTTAATTCGATGCAACGCGAAGAACCTTACCTACTCTTGACATCTACAGAATCCTGCGGAGACGCGGGAGTGCCTTCGGGAACTGTAAGACAGGTGCTGCATGGCTGTCGTCAGCTCGTGTTGTGAAATGTTGGGTTAAGTCCCGCAACGAGCGCAACCCTTATCCTTGTTTGCCAGCGAGTAATGTCGGGAACTCCAGGGAGACTGCCGGTGATAAACCGGAGGAAGGTGGGGACGACGTCAAGTCATCATGGCCCTTACGAGTAGGGCTACACACGTGCTACAATGGCGCATACAGAGGGCAGCAAGCTAGCGATAGTGAGCGAATCCCAAAAAGTGCGTCGTAGTCCGGATTGGAGTCTGCAACTCGACTCCATGAAGTCGGAATCGCTAGTAATCGTAGATCAGAATGCTACGGTGAATACGTTCCCGGGCCTTGTACACACCGCCCGTCACACCATGGGAGTGGGCTGCACCAGAAGTGGTTAGTTTAACCGCACTTTCTTCGGAGAGAGTGGAGGACGATCACCACGGTGTGGTTCATGACTGGGGTGAAGTCGTAACAAGGTAGCGCTAGGGGAACCTGGCGCTGGATCACCTCCTTATACGAAGATTACACTGATGAGTGTCCACACAGATTGATGGTTTATACAGTTTAAGAGATGAGGATGTTGCCAAACATTCTTACTTAGTGTCCCGTTCGTCTAGAGGCCTAGGACACCGCCCTTTCACGGCGGTAACAGGGGTTCGACTCCCCTACGGGATACCACTTCCGTTGTGAAGTAAAGGGGTCGTTAGCTCAGTTGGTAGAGCAGTTGACTTTTAATCAATTGGTCGCAGGTTCGAATCCTGCACGACCCACCATTTCTTCCACAAGAAATGTCAAAAAACATGTGGGCGATTAGCTCAGTTGGGAGAGCACCTGCCTTACAAGCAGGGGGTCACTGGTTCGAACCCGGTATCGCCCACCACTCTCTAAGAATTTTTGGATGCACATTGCCAAACCAGATTAAGTAATTGAACTGGTCGGTCTGTTTGACTCTGAAAGTCATTAGAAAGTGATTTGTTCCGTTAGGAATACCACTCGCTCTTTAACAATTTGGAAAGCTGACTGATAACAACGAACGTGTTTGTTGTTATCAAATAAAAGTTCTCAACATCAATGCGTTTAACGTATTGATACCAAACACATTCAAGTGTTCTTGGGAAAGCTTACTTCGGTAAGTTTTCAAAATTGAGTCCGGCAAAATCAAACGTCTCTCGCTCATTCAAATAATGAGAGACAACCTTGGTGACTTGTCTGCAACACGAAACTTCTTCGGGTTGTATGGTTAAGTGACTAAGCGTACACGGTGGATGCCTTGGCAGTCAGAGGCGATGAAGGACGTAGTAACTTGCGATAAGCGTAGATTAGGCAGTAACAGCCACTTGAGTCTACGATTTCCGAATGGGGAAACCCACGTGCATAAGCACGTATCCTTACCTGAATACATAGGGTAAGGAGGCAAACCGGGGGAACTGAAACATCTAAGTACCCCGAGGAGAAGAAATCAACAGAGATTCCGAAAGTAGCGGCGAGCGAAATTGGACTAGCCCTTAAGCTTTTAATGATGCAGGTGAAGCCTCTGGAAAGTGGCGCAATAAAGGGTGATAGCCCCGTAACTGTTCCATCATTATAAGTGAAATCGAGTAAGGCGGGACACGTGTTATCCTGTCTGAACATGGGGGGACCATCCTCCAAGGCTAAATACTACTGACTGACCGATAGTGAACCAGTACCGTGAGGGAAAGGCGAAAAGAACCCCTGTGAGGGGAGTGAAATAGAACCTGAAACCGTGTACGTACAAGCAGTAGGAGCAGGCATTGTCCTGTGACTGCGTACCTTTTGTATAATGGGTCAGCGACTTATATTCAGTGGCAAGGTTAACCGAATAGGGGAGCCGTAGGGAAACCGAGTCTTAACTGGGCGCTTCAGTCTCTGGATATAGACCCGAAACCGGGTGATCTAGCCATGGGCAGGTTGAAGGTTGAGTAACATCAACTGGAGGACCGAACCGACTAATGTTGAAAAATTAGCGGATGACTTGTGGCTAGGGGTGAAAGGCCAATCAAACTCGGAGATAGCTGGTTCTCCCCGAAAGCTATTTAGGTAGCGCCTCGGACGAATACTACTGGGGGTAGAGCACTGTTAAGGCTAGGGGGTCATCCCGACTTACCAACCCTTTGCAAACTCCGAATACCAGTAAGTACTATCCGGGAGACACACGGCGGGTGCTAACGTCCGTCGTGGAGAGGGAAACAACCCAGACCGCCAGCTAAGGTCCCAAATTACTACTAAGTGGGAAACGATGTGGGAAGGCTCAGACAGCCAGGATGTTGGCTTAGAAGCAGCCATCATTTAAAGAAAGCGTAATAGCTCACTGGTCGAGTCGGCCTGCGCGGAAGATGTAACGGGGCTAAGTAGTAAACCGAAGCTGCGGCAATACAGTTTACTGTATTGGGTAGGGGAGCGTTCTGTAAGCCGTTGAAGGTGTGTTGTAAAGCATGCTGGAGGTATCAGAAGTGCGAATGCTGACATGAGTAACGATAAGGGGGGTGAAAAACCTCCCCGCCGGAAGACCAAGGGTTCCTGTCCAACGTTAATCGGGGCAGGGTAAGTCGACCCCTAAGGCGAGGCTGAAAAGCGTAGTCGATGGGAAACGGGTTAATATTCCCGTACTGCTTATAATTGCGATGGGGGGACGGAGAAGGCTAGGTGGGCCAGGCGACGGTTGTCCTGGTTCAAGTGCGTAGGCTAAGAGACTAGGTAAATCCGGTTTCTTGTTAGGCTGAGACACGACGTCGAGCTGCTACGGCAGTGAAGTCATTGATGCCCTGCTTCCAGGAAAAGCCTCTAAGCTTCAGATTATAAGCAATCGTACCCCAAACCGACACAGGTGGTCGGGTAGAGAATACCAAGGCGCTTGAGAGAACTCGGGTGAAGGAACTAGGCAAAATGGTACCGTAACTTCGGGAGAAGGTACGCTCTTATTGGTGAAGTCCCTTGCGGATGGAGCTGACGAGAGTCGCAGATACCAGGTGGCTGCAACTGTTTATTAAAAACACAGCACTGTGCAAAATCGCAAGATGACGTATACGGTGTGACGCCTGCCCGGTGCCGGAAGGTTAATTGATGGGGTTAGACTTAGGTCGAAGCTCTTGATCGAAGCCCCGGTAAACGGCGGCCGTAACTATAACGGTCCTAAGGTAGCGAAATTCCTTGTCGGGTAAGTTCCGACCTGCACGAATGGCGTAATGATGGCCACGCTGTCTCCACCCGAGACTCAGTGAAATTGAAATCGCTGTGAAGATGCAGTGTACCCGCGGCTAGACGGAAAGACCCCGTGAACCTTTACTACAGCTTGGCACTGAACATTGAACCTACATGTGTAGGATAGGTGGGAGACTTAGAAGCGCAGTCGCTAGATTGCGTGGAGTCGACCTTGAAATACCACCCTTGTCGTTTTGATGTTCTAACGTAGGCCCCTCATCGGGGTTGCGGACAGTGCCTGGTGGGTAGTTTGACTGGGGCGGTCTCCTCCCAAAGAGTAACGGAGGAGCACGAAGGTGGGCTAATCACGGTTGGACATCGTGAGGTTAGTGCAATGGCATAAGCCCGCTTAACTGCGAGAATGACGGTTCGAGCAGGTACGAAAGTAGGTCATAGTGATCCGGTGGTTCTGAATGGAAGGGCCATCGCTCAACGGATAAAAGGTACTCCGGGGATAACAGGCTGATACCGCCCAAGAGTTCATATCGACGGCGGTGTTTGGCACCTCGATGTCGGCTCATCACATCCTGGGGCTGAAGTCGGTCCCAAGGGTATGGCTGTTCGCCATTTAAAGTGGTACGCGAGCTGGGTTTAGAACGTCGTGAGACAGTTCGGTCCCTATCTGCCGTGGGCGTTGGAAGATTGAAGGGGGCTGCTCCTAGTACGAGAGGACCGGAGTGGACGAACCGCTGGTGTTCGGGTTGTCATGCCAATGGCATTGCCCGGTAGCTAAGTTCGGAATTGATAAGCGCTGAAAGCATCTAAGCGCGAAGCGAGCCCTGAGATGAGTCTTCCCTGGCACTTTAAGTGTCCTAAAGGGTTGTTCGAGACTAGAACGTTGATAGGTTGGGTGTGTAAGCGCTGCGAGGCGTTGAGCTAACCAATACTAATTGCCCGTGAGGCTTAACCATACAACACCGAAGGGGTTTTGTGGACTCAATGAAAGAACATTGAATGTGTGAATGAGAATGAAGCAGCTTTCCGAATTAATAAATTTGCTTGGCGACCATAGCGTTGTGGACCCACCTGACTCCATGCCGAACTCAGAAGTGAAACACAACAGCGCCGATGGTAGTGTGGGGTCTCCCCATGTGAGAGTAGGACATCGCCAGGCTTAAATTCCGACTGGTCTCAATGAGACGAGTCACCATAATATTCTCATGAAAACGTGAGAGTTTTATGTTGACTTTCGAAGCGGAAAGCGTATTATACGCGTCCTGCTTAAGTGTTAACGCACTGAAAGCAAAGCTCTTTAACAATATAAACCTATCAATCTGTGTGGGCACTCGTTGATGATAATCGAAAAAGATTTATCAATGAACTGAGTGACCTGAACTAGCAATAGTTCGAATGCTTTTTGATTTCACTTTTTCTTAAAAAGTGAAGACCAAGAAGCGGCACAGTCAATTCATTGTTGTTCTGTTGGAACAACAATAGCTTTAAAATTACTTTTTTACTTTCGAGTAAAAGCAGTTTTGAAGTCAGTATTCATTGAGCCGGTCTTAGGACCAACAAAACTTTAATTGAAGAGTTTGATCATGGCTCAGATTGAACGCTGGCGGCAGGCCTAACACATGCAAGTCGAGCGGCAGCACAGAGGAACTTGTTCCTTGGGTGGCGAGCGGCGGACGGGTGAGTAATGCCTAGGAAATTGCCCTGATGTGGGGGATAACCATTGGAAACGATGGCTAATACCGCATGATGCCTACGGGCCAAAGAGGGGGACCTTCGGGCCTCTCGCGTCAGGATATGCCTAGGTGGGATTAGCTAGTTGGTGAGGTAATGGCTCACCAAGGCGACGATCCCTAGCTGGTCTGAGAGGATGATCAGCCACACTGGAACTGAGACACGGTCCAGACTCCTACGGGAGGCAGCAGTGGGGAATATTGCACAATGGGCGCAAGCCTGATGCAGCCATGCCGCGTGTATGAAGAAGGCCTTCGGGTTGTAAAGTACTTTCAGTCGTGAGGAAGGTGGTGTTGTTAATAGCAGCATCATTTGACGTTAGCGACAGAAGAAGCACCGGCTAACTCCGTGCCAGCAGCCGCGGTAATACGGAGGGTGCGAGCGTTAATCGGAATTACTGGGCGTAAAGCGCATGCAGGTGGTGGATTAAGTCAGATGTGAAAGCCCGGGGCTCAACCTCGGAACCGCATTTGAAACTGGTTCACTAGAGTACTGTAGAGGGGGGTAGAATTTCAGGTGTAGCGGTGAAATGCGTAGAGATCTGAAGGAATACCGGTGGCGAAGGCGGCCCCCTGGACAGATACTGACACTCAGATGCGAAAGCGTGGGGAGCAAACAGGATTAGATACCCTGGTAGTCCACGCCGTAAACGATGTCTACTTGGAGGTTGTGGCCTTGAGCCGTGGCTTTCGGAGCTAACGCGTTAAGTAGACCGCCTGGGGAGTACGGTCGCAAGATTAAAACTCAAATGAATTGACGGGGGCCCGCACAAGCGGTGGAGCATGTGGTTTAATTCGATGCAACGCGAAGAACCTTACCTACTCTTGACATCTACAGAATCCTGCGGAGACGCGGGAGTGCCTTCGGGAACTGTAAGACAGGTGCTGCATGGCTGTCGTCAGCTCGTGTTGTGAAATGTTGGGTTAAGTCCCGCAACGAGCGCAACCCTTATCCTTGTTTGCCAGCGAGTAATGTCGGGAACTCCAGGGAGACTGCCGGTGATAAACCGGAGGAAGGTGGGGACGACGTCAAGTCATCATGGCCCTTACGAGTAGGGCTACACACGTGCTACAATGGCGCATACAGAGGGCAGCAAGCTAGCGATAGTGAGCGAATCCCAAAAAGTGCGTCGTAGTCCGGATTGGAGTCTGCAACTCGACTCCATGAAGTCGGAATCGCTAGTAATCGTAGATCAGAATGCTACGGTGAATACGTTCCCGGGCCTTGTACACACCGCCCGTCACACCATGGGAGTGGGCTGCACCAGAAGTGGTTAGTTTAACCGCACTTTCTTCGGAGAGAGTGGAGGACGATCACCACGGTGTGGTTCATGACTGGGGTGAAGTCGTAACAAGGTAGCGCTAGGGGAACCTGGCGCTGGATCACCTCCTTATACGAAGATTACACTGATGAGTGTCCACACAGATTGATGGTTTATACAGTTTAAGAGACGATGCTGGGTCTGTAGCTCAGGTGGTTAGAGCGTTCGCCTGATAAGCGAGAGGTCGGTGGTTCAAGTCCACTCAGACCCACCAATTCTTCCTCCCAGAAGATTGGCACACAGTATCACACACCTGATGGGGTTATAGCTCAGCTGGGAGAGCGCCTGCCTTGCACGCAGGAGGTCTGCGGTTCGATCCCGCATAGCTCCACCATCTTTAAGCGCACTAGCAATAGTGTTTTTAAAAATGGTTTTCATTAGAAAATCGTGCTCTTTAACAATTTGGAAAGCTGACTGATAACAACGAACGTGTTTGTTGTTATCAAATAAAAGTTCTCAACATCAATGCGTTTAACGTATTGATACCAAACACATTCAAGTGTTCTTGGGAAAGCTTACTGCGGTAAGTTTTCAAAATTGAGTCCGGCAAAATCAAACGTCTCTCGCTCATTCAAATAATGAGAGACAACCTTGGTGACTTGTCTGCAACACGAAACTTCTTCGGGTTGTATGGTTAAGTGACTAAGCGTACACGGTGGATGCCTTGGCAGTCAGAGGCGATGAAGGACGTAGTAACTTGCGATAAGCGTAGATTAGGCAGTAACAGCCACTTGAGTCTACGATTTCCGAATGGGGAAACCCACGTGCATAAGCACGTATCCTTACCTGAATACATAGGGTAAGGAGGCAAACCGGGGGAACTGAAACATCTAAGTACCCCGAGGAGAAGAAATCAACAGAGATTCCGAAAGTAGCGGCGAGCGAAATTGGACTAGCCCTTAAGCTTTTAATGATGCAGGTGAAGCCTCTGGAAAGTGGCGCAATAAAGGGTGATAGCCCCGTAACTGTTCCATCATTATAAGTGAAATCGAGTAAGGCGGGACACGTGTTATCCTGTCTGAACATGGGGGGACCATCCTCCAAGGCTAAATACTACTGACTGACCGATAGTGAACCAGTACCGTGAGGGAAAGGCGAAAAGAACCCCTGTGAGGGGAGTGAAATAGAACCTGAAACCGTGTACGTACAAGCAGTAGGAGCAGGCATTGTCCTGTGACTGCGTACCTTTTGTATAATGGGTCAGCGACTTATATTCAGTGGCAAGGTTAACCGAATAGGGGAGCCGTAGGGAAACCGAGTCTTAACTGGGCGCTTTAGTCTCTGGATATAGACCCGAAACCGGGTGATCTAGCCATGGGCAGGTTGAAGGTTGAGTAACATCAACTGGAGGACCGAACCGACTAATGTTGAAAAATTAGCGGATGACTTGTGGCTAGGGGTGAAAGGCCAATCAAACTCGGAGATAGCTGGTTCTCCCCGAAAGCTATTTAGGTAGCGCCTCGGACGAATACTACTGGGGGTAGAGCACTGTTAAGGCTAGGGGGTCATCCCGACTTACCAACCCTTTGCAAACTCCGAATACCAGTAAGTACTATCCGGGAGACACACGGCGGGTGCTAACGTCCGTCGTGGAGAGGGAAACAACCCAGACCGCCAGCTAAGGTCCCAAATTACTACTAAGTGGGAAACGATGTGGGAAGGCTCAGACAGCCAGGATGTTGGCTTAGAAGCAGCCATCATTTAAAGAAAGCGTAATAGCTCACTGGTCGAGTCGGCCTGCGCGGAAGATGTAACGGGGCTAAGTAGTAAACCGAAGCTGCGGCAATACAGTTTACTGTATTGGGTAGGGGAGCGTTCTGTAAGCCGTTGAAGGTGTGTTGTAAAGCATGCTGGAGGTATCAGAAGTGCGAATGCTGACATGAGTAACGATAAGGGGGGTGAAAAACCTCCCCGCCGGAAGACCAAGGGTTCCTGTCCAACGTTAATCGGGGCAGGGTAAGTCGACCCCTAAGGCGAGGCTGAAAAGCGTAGTCGATGGGAAACGGGTTAATATTCCCGTACTGCTTATAATTGCGATGGGGGGACGGAGAAGGCTAGGTGGGCCAGGCGACGGTTGTCCTGGTTCAAGTGCGTAGGCTAAGAGACTAGGTAAATCCGGTTTCTTGTTAGGCTGAGACACGACGTCGAGCTGCTACGGCAGTGAAGTCATTGATGCCCTGCTTCCAGGAAAAGCCTCTAAGCTTCAGATTATAAGCAATCGTACCCCAAACCGACACAGGTGGTCGGGTAGAGAATACCAAGGCGCTTGAGAGAACTCGGGTGAAGGAACTAGGCAAAATGGTACCGTAACTTCGGGAGAAGGTACGCTCTTATTGGTGAAGTCCCTTGCGGATGGAGCTGACGAGAGTCGCAGATACCAGGTGGCTGCAACTGTTTATTAAAAACACAGCACTGTGCAAAATCGCAAGATGACGTATACGGTGTGACGCCTGCCCGGTGCCGGAAGGTTAATTGATGGGGTTAGACTTAGGTCGAAGCTCTTGATCGAAGCCCCGGTAAACGGCGGCCGTAACTATAACGGTCCTAAGGTAGCGAAATTCCTTGTCGGGTAAGTTCCGACCTGCACGAATGGCGTAATGATGGCCACGCTGTCTCCACCCGAGACTCAGTGAAATTGAAATCGCTGTGAAGATGCAGTGTACCCGCGGCTAGACGGAAAGACCCCGTGAACCTTTACTACAGCTTGGCACTGAACATTGAACCTACATGTGTAGGATAGGTGGGAGACTTAGAAGCGCAGTCGCTAGATTGCGTGGAGTCGACCTTGAAATACCACCCTTGTCGTTTTGATGTTCTAACGTAGGCCCCTCATCGGGGTTGCGGACAGTGCCTGGTGGGTAGTTTGACTGGGGCGGTCTCCTCCCAAAGAGTAACGGAGGAGCACGAAGGTGGGCTAATCACGGTTGGACATCGTGAGGTTAGTGCAATGGCATAAGCCCGCTTAACTGCGAGAATGACGGTTCGAGCAGGTACGAAAGTAGGTCATAGTGATCCGGTGGTTCTGAATGGAAGGGCCATCGCTCAACGGATAAAAGGTACTCCGGGGATAACAGGCTGATACCGCCCAAGAGTTCATATCGACGGCGGTGTTTGGCACCTCGATGTCGGCTCATCACATCCTGGGGCTGAAGTCGGTCCCAAGGGTATGGCTGTTCGCCATTTAAAGTGGTACGCGAGCTGGGTTTAGAACGTCGTGAGACAGTTCGGTCCCTATCTGCCGTGGGCGTTGGAAGATTGAAGGGGGCTGCTCCTAGTACGAGAGGACCGGAGTGGACGAACCGCTGGTGTTCGGGTTGTCATGCCAATGGCATTGCCCGGTAGCTAAGTTCGGAATTGATAAGCGCTGAAAGCATCTAAGCGCGAAGCGAGCCCTGAGATGAGTCTTCCCTGGCACTTTAAGTGTCCTAAAGGGTTGTTCGAGACTAGAACGTTGATAGGTTGGGTGTGTAAGCGCTGCGAGGCGTTGAGCTAACCAATACTAATTGCCCGTGAGGCTTAACCATACAACACCGAAGGGGTTTTGTGGGCTCAATTTAAGAACATTGAATGTGTGAATGAGAATGAAACAGCTTTCCGAATTAAGAAATTTGCTTGGCGACCATAGCGTTGTGGACCCACCTGACTCCATGCCGAACTCAGAAGTGAAACACAACAGCGCCGATGGTAGTGTGGGGTCTCCCCATGTGAGAGTAGGACATCGCCAGGCTTTGACTTGTTGTTTTTAGATTTTTTTTAAAAATCTAAAGGCAAAAAAAGTAGACGAAAAGTCTAACCAGACACGCTGCGGAGCGGTAGTTCAGTTGGTTAGAATACCGGCCTGTCACGCCGGGGGTCGCGGGTTCGAGTCCCGTCCGCTCCGCCACTTATTAAGAAGCCCTGCTAGTAATAGCAGGGCTTTTTTCATTTGAGCAAAGTAGCATTTTATTTTTTATCACTTTCAGTGCGGTAGTGGTCAATCTATCTTGATTCTTTTCGGTCTTAGGTATAAAAAAGCCGATGTATTAAACATCGGCTAGAGAGACATGGTTCAGGAGATTTAGCTACGCAAAGCGGCTTTAGCTGACAGTGCTTTTTTATCTGAGTCTGAAAGAAAGGCTAATTCTAATCCGTTAATTTGCGCTTGTCTGATCTGCTCTTGAGAAAGACCCGCTTGAGGTGCTGCAACTTCATATTCATATGGAAGTTCAATACCTTCAACCGCTGGGTCATCAGTATTTAAACAAGCAAGTATCCCATGCTCTAAAAACTGTTTTATAGGATGATGAGCAAGAGAGTTTACTGTGCTCGTTTGGAAGTTTGACGTTAGGCAAGACTCAATTCCAATACGATGTTTGGCAAGATAATCCATTAGCTTAGAGTCATGGACGGCTTTTACTCCGTGTCCAATACGTTCTGCACCTAGCTCTTTAATTGCCTGCCACATACTCTCTGAGCCTGCAGCTTCGCCAGCGTGTACTGTAACTCTTAGCCCTGCATCTCGTACTTGTTTAAAGTGAGAAATAAATCGCTCGCCCGGCTGCCCAAGTTCATCGCCCGCCAAGTCGACTGCAACAATGTGCTGCTTTTGTGTCAAAATGGCGTCTAGCTCCTGCTGACAAGCATCGGTGCCAAAAGTGCGGCTCATAATCCCTATTAGGTTGGCCTGAATACCAAAGTCTCGAACGCCCGCTTGTATCCCATCAATTACCGCTTCAACAACGCCAGCGATAGGTAGTTGATGTTTCATCGCCATATAGTAAGGAGAGAATCTCAGCTCGGCATAATCAATTTGAGCATTTAAGGCATCTTCGACATTTTCGTAGGCGACTCTTCGGCAAGCATCGAGATCACCCAATACGGCAACTCCCCAATCAAGTTTTGATAAAAAGGCGACCAATGATGGTTCTGCTTCGACGATTTGTACATGAGGTGTGAGTTCTTCTATGTTGCCAGCTGGCAGCGCTACACCAAATCGTTGCCCTAGTTCTAAGATAGTTTTGGTTCGAATGTTGCCGTCAAGATGGCGATGCAAATCAGTAAGCGGTAGATTTTTAGTTATCATTATGTTTTTCCGAAAGTGTGTATGGCATCAAGTATAAAAATCAATGTGGCCAGTGTCAGCTAGCAAAGAGTATTAAATCACCCAATTCTGTTTATTTGGCTTTTATGTTTACCATATCTGTTGACCATTCGTTAAAAGGGATGGCTTTACTAAACAGAAAGCCTTGCCCCTGAGTGCAGTTAAGCATGGTTAGGAGATGGACTTGCTCTTTGGTTTCAATACCTTCTGCTACAATTTCGACATTAAACCCACGAGTCATGTTGATGATTGCCGCAACGACTGAGCTACTGAGATTTGTCTGTTCGAGCTGCGATACAAACGCCCTGTCTATTTTTAGACAATCGAATGGAAGTTGATGTAAATAAGAAAGGGAGCTGTATCCGGTACCAAAATCATCTATCGCGATATGGATGCCCAGCTCTTTGAGTTTGTTCATGTTTGCTAAAATAACTGGGTCGTTATCAACAATTCTTGATTCTGTGATCTCTAAAGCGAGATTATTGGGTTCAAGCCCCGTTCTTTCCAAAGTCGCTATGAGTTCATGAACAAACTGAGGTTGAGATAGCTGGTTCACTGAGAGGTTGACGTGCATTTTAAACGTCGATCCCCATTTACCCATCTTGATGCCTTGCATCGTGTCGAAACACGCTTGATACAAGATTTGCTCACCAATCAGGCCAATAAAGCCGCTTTCTTCCGCGATAGGAATGAATGCCAAGGGGGGAATGATATCACCGCTTGGTGTTACCCAACGCGCCAAAGCTTCTGCTCCTATGATATTTCCCGTTGATAAATCTACAATCGGTTGATAATACGGAACATACTCTTGGTTCTCAATGGCAAGCTTAATTTGAGTGAGCATTTGCGTGCGCTTACGAGAAACATCGTCCATTTCTGGAGAGTAATAGCAGATTCTTGAACGATCTTGTTTGGCGTGGCTGAGCGCGATGCTACCATGACGTAACCATAGCGTCATAGTATTGAGTGTGTCACTAGGGAGTACTATGCCAATAGAGGCATTGACGACCACTTTTTCATTGTGCATCGAAAATGGAACGGCAAACATTTGTAATATACTGTTAGCCGCGGATTGGGCTTCATTCTTTTGCTGTAAAGAGGGGATGTAAATAGCGAATTCATCACCACCTGTACGGGCAATACATGAGGTGCTTGCAAATAGTGTGCGTAATTTTTCAGCAATAATTTGTAATAGTAGGTCACCTTGCTGATGCCCCAAGCTGTCATTAATATCTCTGAATTTATCGATGCCGATAAGCAGTAGGCTGCCATTCAGTTGATTTAATTGACTAGAGTTATCAATTAAACCTTCACGGCTATAGAGCTTGGTTAGGGAATCGTAGATCAATTGGGAATGCAGTGCTTTAAATGAGGCTTTTAGGTTATTGGCCATTTCATTGAATGAATAAACCAGCAAACTCGTCTCATAAATATTGCCAGCTTTCGGCATGTTACTTTCCCAATCCCCTTTTGCTAGATGCTGAGCAGCAGCAGCGGTAGCGGTAATTGGAGTGGTGATTCGATTAAAGGCAATGAGTCCTATGCCGATGCCGATAAGGCTGACAATGCCGCCAATAATCCAACTGTTTTGTTGGTTTTCTGGCAATTGACCAAGTAGATCGGTTTCTGAAATCGAGATGCCAATAAACCACTCGATACCATGTTTATCTTTAAAGGAAGTGAGATGATTAAAATAGCGGGTGCCATCAACTACCGTTTCGAATTTGTTGAGTGTTGCTGACAGCATTGTTTCATGGCTATCAATATAATGTGCACTGGCTTGGATTACTGGGTTGGCATTTTCGATGGCCAGTAGTCGTTCTCCTTTTGGTGATAGTACTGTCCCCCAAGAGACAACTGTGCTGGTATTGGAGTGAGCCACCAACCTTTTTTCTGGATCAATAATATACACGTTGGCATTAGTTTTCTGTTGCAGTGAGGCCAGAAACGCATTGAACGTATCGATTTTCACATCAGTCACCAAAACACCGATGAATTTGCTCGTAGAGAAAACGGGTGCTAAAGCAGAGAGTGTGATCTCTTGGCGTTCATCAACATTAGTGTAGATTGGCGACCAACTTGGGCTTAAACTTTGTGCAACTGGAGTATACCAGGGGCGAGTTCTTGGATCATAATCGGCAATGGTGGAGCGAATATCTTGATTGATGGTTTTCCCTGAGTAGATCACCAAGTTTTGCTGAGTTCGATTATCTTTCACCATTAAGGTAAAACTATCGCCAATCTCTTTGCGAAAGCCCACGTACTCTCCCTGAGCGCCACCAAATCCGATCGCATCAATTTGTTCTAGCGATCGGTAAAGCGTCTCAAAACTGGTAAGTAGGTATCCTTCTATCTTACTGACATCACCCGCGGAATAGAACTGACTAAAGCCAATGGTATGACTTAAGGCGAGGCTGGCTTGAAAGGGTTCATCGAGAAAACTGATCAGTCGCTGCTCTACATTGGCATTTAATGATGAAAGCTGTTTGCTGCTAATGTCATCAACCATCTCTTCATAACTGTATTTTTGTACACCCACAATCACTCCAATCGTTATGAGGAAAATCATAACAAATGGTAGAACAACGGCTGTTTTCAACGTTATTTGATTCGTAAATGACATGTCGTGTCTTCTGCATCCATACAAAATATCGGTAAAACACGCAAGGTGGTGGGTGATTGCATTGTGCCAGAAAGTGAATCACTACACCTGATCATTAAAAAATTATCAGTAAAGTTCTTTTAACTTCCTTGTCAACGTATTGCGCCCCCACCCAAGCACCTTAGCTGCGTCTTGTTTGTGACCATTGGTATGATGAAGTGCTGCTTCCAGAAGTATACGTTCAAATTCAGGAAGTGCATAAGAAAGCAGCTCTGTTTCTCCTGAAGCTAATGAAGATTTAGCCCAACTTGCGAGTTGTTGTTGCCAACTTATAGCACTATCAAAGTCACTATTTTTCTTTTCCGACAATAATTCGGAAGGAAGATCACTGGGTAGCACCTCGCTGCCACTGGCCATTACCGTCAACCAACGGCACATATTTTCAAGTTGTCGTACGTTTCCCGGCCATTCAAGACGATTCAAAATTTCAATGCTTTTAGGATGTAGTGTTTTCATTTCTACGCCTAATTCTTTTGCTGCAGAGGCGAGAAAGTGCTTAGTCAGTTTTTCTATATCTTGGCTTCGCTCACGCAGCGCTGGGATATGGATACGAATGACATTGAGGCGGTGGAAAAGATCGTCACGAAACTTTCCTTGATGAACGAGCTTTTCTAAGTTTTGGTGAGTGGCGGCGACAATGCGGACATCCACTTTGATTGCTGAATGCCCTCCTACGCGGTAAAACTGACCATCGGCTAAAACACGCAGTAGCCGAGTTTGAATGTCGAGCGGCATATCGCCAATTTCATCTAAGAACAGGGTGCCCCCATTAGCCTGCTCAAAACGCCCTTGGCGGATACTATTTGCGCCAGTGAATGCACCTTTCTCATGGCCAAACAGTTCAGACTCGATGAGATCTTTTGGAATTGCGGCCATATTGAGTGCAATAAACGGTTTTTGGGCGCGTGGGCTATGGCGATGAAGCGCGTGAGCGACTAACTCTTTTCCGGTTCCTGATTCACCATTGATCAAGACTGAGATTGAGGAACGTGATAAACGGCCAATCGCCCGAAATACCTCTTGCATTGAAGGGGCTTCTCCAATGATTTCCGGTGTACTATCAACGCCAGTCTGTTGATTGGATTGTTCTTTGCGCTGCTCCTGACTATGCGCAATGGCACGTTCAACCAAGGTGAGGGTTTCATCGACATCAAAAGGTTTAGGC
Organism: Vibrio qinghaiensis; assembly: GCF_002257545.1. Taxonomy (NCBI): domain Bacteria; kingdom Pseudomonadati; phylum Pseudomonadota; class Gammaproteobacteria; order Vibrionales; family Vibrionaceae; genus Vibrio; species Vibrio qinghaiensis. The sequence continues at coordinate 62,311 of NZ_CP022741.1, forward strand.
AGATACTCAAAGGCACCTTTTTGATAGGCATTCACCGCCGCATCAAGATCTGAGTGGGCAGTCATGATGATGACGGGCAACTCAGGAGATCGTGAATGAACTTGGTTTAGCAGCTCAATACCATTCATGCCCGGCATGCGAATATCGGAAACGAGCACATCGGGCGTTTCTCTTTCTAGCGCCAGTAACACACTTTCGGCATCGGAAAACGTTTCGCATTTTATGTTGGCTGATGAGAGCGTTTTTTCCATCACCCAGCGGATCGAGCTATCATCGTCCACCACCCAAACGTATCCTTTACTCATAATGTTTATTCCTTAGCAGCAAACCCAATCTGACATCGGTCAAATGGGTAAATAAATAGTAAATGTGGTTCGACCTGGCCAGCTTTCAACATCGATTTTTCCATTGTGCTGATCGATCAGGTTCTGTGAGATAGAAAGCCCCAGCCCTGTACCACCTTCACGGCCGCTGACCATGGGGTAAAACAGCGTGTCTTGTAATTCGATAGGAATACCTGGGCCGTTATCGCTGATTTCGATGCGTGCCACTAACTTATGGCGCTGTCCGTGAATATTGGCTTGGTGCACTGTTCTGGTGCGAAGTGTGATTTTACCATGCGGATCATGAGATAAAATCTGTGCCGCATTGCTGACGATATTCAGTAATGCCTGCTCGATTTGATCGGTATCCATCAAAATATCGGGCAAGCTGGGGTCATAATCTCGTTCAATCACCAAATGTGTGCTGGCTTCTAACTCAACCAATTGACGGACTTTTTCCAAAATTACATGGAGATTTTCAGAGCACTTCTTGCCCGGTTTTTGTGGGCCGAGTAAACGGTCAACGAGCGCGCGCAGTCGATCGGCTTGTTCAATAATAATTTGGGTGTACTCAGTGAGACTGTGATCCGGCAACATCTTTTCTAACAGTTGCGCTGCGCCGCGTAGCCCACCTAATGGATTTTTAATTTCATGCGCCAGCCCGCGAACTAAGAGTTTTGCCGCTTGCTGTTGCGCGTGCTGATTGAGCTCTTGTGTTAACCGTCGTTGTTGGCCAATTTTGCGCATTTCGACCAAAAGCATCAGCTCGCGTTGCCAAGATATAGGGCTCACGGTCACTTCCAGCATCAGTGGCTTACCATCGACCACAAACGTAACATCGCTATCAGTAATACTTTGGCCACTTTGCAACGGCTGAGAAAGCAGCGCTAAATCTAGCGAAGCGTGCTGGATGAGTTTTGACAGTGGTTGGTTGATAATTCGCTTAGCACTTTGAGAGAAGAGTTGTTCAGCCGCTGGATTGGCATAACGAATACAAAGAGACTCATCGAGCATCAAGGTAGCGGTAACGATATTATTTAAAATCGTTTGGCTTAGCTCACAATTCACATTTTCATCCTTGTCCGTGTTCCCAAATGATGCGATGCACAACTTTGGTGCATCGCATGGCTAAGTATGGCGCATCGGTGTCAGAAGAAAAAGTGAAACCTGTTGTTATATCGAGCTTATTGGCGAAGAGTTCATCACTTGATGCTGGCTCGATGTAAATGCACCGTCACAGGGTTAGACGATGCAATAATCTTGCCGTTTACAACTACTTGAATTAAAAAGCGATGCGTTCCTCTGTCTAGATTTTTCAGCGTCCAAGTAGGTTGAGTGGTGGGGGCGCCATAGGCCTTGTCATTCATGACCAATTGCAACTGTTCATTGACGGTTAAGTTGCGATTGAGCTCGGCGTTGATTGAAATAACGCCCGCATTGCTGCGTAAGGTTTCATCCTCAGCCGGAGAGTGAATTGCAATGGTCAGCGGTTCCATTTTGTTGATATTGGTTGCGGATTTTTCCAGTGGCAGCTCTTTGGTGAGGTTAGTGACGGGGTGAGAGGTTTCAAAGGTTGGCTCAGGCGCATCGGCCTGAAAATCAGGAATCGAAATTTGCTTTGCTCCCTTATCTTGTGGGACATCGCTAAGATGCAACACGCCGTTCGCATCCACCCACGTATAGACGTTTTGTGCAATTGAAGTCGCGGAATAAAGCATGATGATTGTTAGGAGTAAAGTTCGGATCAGATTCACAGTCATCCCCCTATATAGAGATGTTTTCACGTTAAGGGTATCGGCTTTTGAGTGCCGTTATTGTTGTAACGCTAATGTTACGACGTCCGGAATTAACCCCAAATATGAAAAAGGCTCACCTGCGAGGCGAGCCTAATAAATCCGTAACCTAAGTTACATTTTGTACTAAAGCTAAGAATTATACCGAGTAGTACAATTCAAATTCTAGTGGGTGAACGGCCATGTTGACGCGTTCTACATCTTTTGCTTTTAGCGTGATGTATGAGTTGATGAAATCATCAGAGAATACGCCGCCAGCGGTCAGGAATTCGCGATCTTCATCCAGTGCTTTCAGTGCCACTTCAAGTGACTCGGCTACTTTTGGAATCTCAGCGGCTTCTTCTGCTGGTAGGTCGTACAAATCTTTATCCATCGCCTCTCCTGGATGGATTTTGTTCTTGATACCATCAAGACCAGCCATAAGAAGAGCGGCAAACGCTAGGTATGGGTTCGCTGCTGGATCTGGGAAACGAGCTTCGATACGACGTGCTTTCGGGCTTGGTACCACTGGAATACGGATAGACGCAGAACGGTTACGAGCCGAGTAAGCTAGCATTACCGGTGCTTCAAACCCAGGGACAAGGCGCTTGTACGAGTTTGTTGATGGGTTAGCAAATGCGTTGATGGCACGCGCGTGCTTGATGATACCGCCAATGTAGTAAAGCGCTAAGTCAGATAGACCGCCGTACTTGTCACCAGCAAATAGGTTTACACCATCTTTTGCAAGAGATTGGTGAACGTGCATTCCTGAACCGTTGTCGCCAACAAGAGGCTTAGGCATGAAGGTTGCTGTTTTACCAAAGGCGTGCGCAACGTTGTGCACCACGTATTTGTAGATTTGGATCTCATCGGCTTTCGTGGTTAGCGTATTAAAGCGAGTGGCGATTTCGTTTTGACCTGCGGTCGCTACTTCATGGTGGTGAGCTTCAACGACGAGGCCCATCTCCTCCATGATCAAACACATGGCTGAACGGATGTCTTGTGATGAGTCAACCGGTGCAACAGGGAAATAACCCCCTTTCACACCAGGGCGGTGACCTTTGTTACCACCTTCAATTTCAGCGCCAGTGTTCCAAGCCGCTTCGATATCATCAATTTTGAATGAGGCACCAGACATATTGTTGGTGTATTTCACGTCATCAAAAAGGAAGAACTCTGGCTCTGGACCGACAAGAACGGTGTCTGCGATCCCTGTTGAACGCATGTAATCTTCTGCGCGTTTTGCGATAGAGCGTGGGTCACGATCGTAGCCTTGCATGGTTGCAGGCTCTAGAATGTCACAACGAATGTTAAGTGTTGCGTCTTCTGTGAACGGGTCAAGAACTGCACTTGATGCATCAGGCATCATCACCATGTCAGACTCATTGATTCCTTTCCAGCCAGCAACGGATGAACCATCGAACATCTTACCTTCTTCGAAGAAGTCTGCGTCGACTTGATGAGCAGGAATAGAGATATGTTGCTCTTTGCCTTTCGTGTCGGTAAAGCGCAGGTCAACAAACTTAACTTCGTTTTCTTGGATCAGCGATAGAACGTTTTCTACTGACATCTTGGATAACCTCCAGTGTTATTAAAGCGGTAATGGCCCGAATCGAATTGAAACTAGCATTGATTAATTTCATTCTAAACTTATTAATCGATGCTGTTTCTAACAAAGCTAAATTCGTGCCAATTAAATTAATCCTTTAATTTCAAGTGCTTTGGTTGTTCTTTGTCGAATTTAAATGCTTCTCTGCACCAAAAGGATCCTTGTTTGCACTATTTTGGTGCCTTGAGTTTTATGTTGCACCATTAACTACCAAAGCGCACACTATTCAGCCTAGGTTTACTAGGCTTGTCAATGCTGATTTAGTCCATTTTGATGCAATTTGTTTTAAAGCAAGTAGCGGACTAAGCTTGTGGTGAGCGAAAATCAGCGCGATAGATCACATATTTCTAGGTTTTTCGCCAAAATCTGGTACATTATTGACCGTTTTTTTAATCAAGTTCTATGCTCGTTGCGGCCTCATGCCGAAGCGAGTTACTCCCTTAATAAGTGAAGCAAAATCCATGGCTACTCCACAGATTGATAAATTAAGAAATATCGCGATCATCGCACACGTTGACCACGGTAAAACAACGTTGGTTGATAAACTGCTGCAACAGTCAGGTACGTTAGAGTCTCGCGGTAATACGGAAGAGCGGGTCATGGACTCGAACGATATCGAGAAAGAGCGCGGTATCACTATCCTTGCAAAAAATACAGCCATTAACTGGAATGATTTCCGTATCAACATCGTAGATACTCCAGGACACGCCGACTTCGGTGGTGAAGTTGAGCGTATCATGTCAATGGTTGACTCTGTTTTGCTGATTGTTGATGCGGTTGATGGCCCAATGCCACAAACTCGCTTCGTAACACAAAAAGCCTTTGCTCACGGTTTGAAACCAATCGTTGTTATTAACAAAATTGACCGTCCTGGTGCTCGCCCTGATTGGGTTATGGATCAAGTGTTCGACCTGTTCGACAACCTTGGTGCAACAGATGAGCAGCTCGACTTTAAAGTGGTTTATGCTTCTGCACTGAACGGTTGGGCGACACTTAACGAAGGTGAAGTTGGCGAAAACATGGAACCTTTGTTCCAAGCGATCGTTGACAATGTAGAGTCACCACAAGTTGACCTTGATGGCCCACTACAAATGCAAGTTTCTCAACTTGATTACAGCTCTTACGTTGGTGTTATCGGTGTTTGTCGTGTGACTCGTGGTAGCGTAAAAGCGAACCAACAAGTAACAGTTGTCGGCGCTGATGGTAAGAAACGTAACGGTAAAGTTGGTACAGTTCTGGGTTATCTTGGCCTTGAGCGTAACGAAGTTGAACAAGCTAACGCTGGCGACATCATTGCGGTAACAGGTTTAGGTGAGCTGAAAATTTCAGACACCATTTGTGACCAAAACTGTGTTGAAGCCATGGTGCCGCTATCCGTTGATGAACCGACAGTGACCATGACTTTCCAAGTCAATACCTCACCGTTTGCAGGTAAAGAAGGTAAATACGTGACTTCACGTAATATCCTTGAGCGTCTGCAAAAAGAGCTTGTTCATAACGTAGCATTGCGTGTTGAAGAAACCGACAACCCAGATCGCTTCCGCGTTTCAGGTCGTGGTGAACTTCACCTATCAATCCTGATTGAGAACATGCGTCGTGAAGGCTTTGAGCTTGCGGTTTCTCGTCCTGAAGTTATTTTGAAGGAAGAAGACGGCCAGAAAATGGAACCGTTCGAAACCGTAACGATCGATGTGATGGAAGATAGCCAAGGCGGCGTGATGGAGAAAATCGGCCTACGTAAAGGTGAGCTGACGAATATGACTCCAGACGGCAAAGGCCGTGTGCGTCTTGATTTCATGATGCCTTCTCGCGGTTTGATTGGTTTCCAAACAGAATTCATGACCTTAACCTCAGGTTCAGGTTTGCTTTATCATACGTTTGATCATTACGGCTTACACAAAGGCGGTAACATTGGCCAACGTAACAACGGCGTGTTGATCTCTAACGCGACAGGTAAAGCGTTGACTTACGCTCTGTTCAACCTACAAGAGCGCGGTCGCCTATTTACTGAGCACGCAGATGAAGTGTACGAAGGCCAAGTGATCGGTATCCACAACCGTTCTAACGACCTAACAGTGAACTGCTTGAAAGGCAAGCAGCTGACAAACGTTCGTGCTTCTGGTACCGATGAAGCGCAAGTATTGTCACCTGCAATCAAGTTTACACTTGAGCAAGCACTTGAGTTTATTGACGACGACGAACTAGTTGAAGTGACTCCACAGAGCATTCGCATCCGTAAACGTCATTTGACTGAAAATGATCGTAAACGTGCAAGCCGTGGCTAATACCACCATGGTATAAGTTAACGAGGTAATCTAAGGGCGAGGAGTGTACTTCTCGCCTTTTGCTTATCTGCAACATAGCCAGTTTTAGGTATAGAATGGTGATTGATGATAAAAATAAGCAGGGAGAAGGCATTTGAAAATCAAAAAGCTTGGCAAACAATGTTTACTGTTTACGCGTTATTTACTCAGCCGGATGGATCATGACCGCGTCAATGTTAATGCGGGCTATTTGGCTTATATCACGTTGCTGTCGATCGTACCTATGCTTACCGTGCTGTTATCAATTCTCTCCTCATTTTCTATTTTTGCCAATGTCGGTATGGTTATTCAAGATTTTGTGATCACCCATTTTGTGCCTGCCGCAGGCGATGTAGTGCGAGAGGCGTTGCTCGAATTTATCGCGAATACAGGTAAGATGACGGCTGTAGGCGGCGCCTTTTTATTCGTTGCAGCTTTAATGCTGATTTCCAATATTGACAAGAATTTGAACTACATTTGGCGGGTTAAAAATAAACGGCGCATGGTGCTCTCTTTTTCAATGTATTGGATGGTTCTTACGCTCGGGCCAATTTTAGTCGGCGCGAGTATTGCGGCAACCTCGTATATTACCTCACTCAAGGTTATTGACAGCGAAGCACTCTCCGGTGCTTATAATTTGTTGCTGCGCTGGCTACCTTTTATTTTGTCATTCTCTGCTTTTGTCGGTTTGTACCTGCTGGTGCCGAATAAAAAAGTGCATCTTTCACACGCCTTGGTCGGGGCAATGGTGGCGGCTATTTTATTTGAGTTCAGTAAAAAAGGGTTTGCTGCTTATATTACTCAGTTTCCCTCCTATCAACTGATTTACGGCGCACTGGCGGCGATCCCTATCCTGTTTGTGTGGGTCTACTTATGCTGGATGATTGTGCTCGTTGGGGCGGAGGTGACGGCGACTTTGGGTGAAAAAGAGCACTGGAGCAATGAGCAAGAAATGCTAAACTCATTGCCTATCTCCGAGCAAATGATAAAGGGAAATCAGAGTGATAGCGTTGATCCAGAGAGTGAGTGAAGCGGCGGTACGTGTTGATGGAGAAGTGGTTGGCGAAATCAATCAAGGCTTACTGGTGCTACTTGGGGTCGAAAGAGATGACGATGAGGCAAAGGCCAAACGTCTAGTCGAACGTGTGACTCAGTACCGCGTGTTTGAAGATGAAGAGGGAAAAATGAACTTGAACGTGCAACAAGTGAACGGTCAGGTTTTAGTGGTGTCTCAATTTACATTGCCAGCCGATACCAAAAAGGGGACGCGTGCCGGATTTTCAAAAGGTGCACACCCTGCTGATGCTGAGCGTCTGTATGATTACTTTTCGGATTTGTGTGAGCACCTTTTGCCAACTCAGCGTGGCCGTTTTGCACAAGATATGAAAGTCTCGCTGATTAATGACGGCCCAGTGACATTCTGGCTTCAGGTTTAATAAAGAAATGGATAGAGCCTCCTTCGTTGGGATCTCGCGGAGTATGAGGCTGTGATTTAGGGATAACCAAATGTTTAAACTGATTACGCCAAGTACCGACAACCAATTGAATAAATACTACCATTTTCGCTGGCAAATGCTGCGTGAGCCATGGCATCTACCGATCGGCTCGGAGCGCGATGAGTACGATGGCATGAGCCATCACAGGATGATTGTCGATGGTCGTAACCGACCGATTGCCATTGGTCGTTTGTACATTACGCCAGATTGCGAAGGACAAATTCGCTATATGGCGGTCAAAAGTAGCCGTCGTAATAAGGGTATGGGCTCTTTGGTGCTGGTGGCGCTAGAGTCGCTAGCTCGTCAAGAAGGGGCAAAGCGCCTAGTGTGTAGCGCCCGTGAAGATGCGATTGCATTTTATGAAAAGAACGGCTTTGAACGCCGGGGCTCGCTCAATGATGAACGTGGTCCGGTTCGACATCAACAAATGGTCAAGCCGCTTGATCCCATGGCCAATGTGATTCGCAAACCTGAATGGTGTACTGAACTGCAAGAACGCTGGGCAACTCACATTCCTATCAGCGAAAAAATGGGCATTAAGGTGACTCAATATACGGGCTACCAATTTGAGTGCAGCGCTCAGCTTAACCCTAATTTGAACCCACACAACACCTTATTTGCAGGCTCGGCATTTACCCTCGCTACCTTAACCGGATGGGGAATGGCGTGGCTATTGATGCGTGAGCGAAGCCTGAATGGCGATATTGTTTTGGTTGATAGCCGTATCCGTTATCGTCAACCTGTGATACATAACCCTTTAGCCTTCACTTCATTGGATGGCATCAGTGGAGATTTAGATCGCTTAGCCAGTGGACGCAAAGCGCGCATCGTCGTTAATGTTACTATCACTAGTGGTGGCCAACCTGCGGTCGAATTTACGGGCACCTATATGTTGATCCCCAATTACAAGGCATTATTAGCCGCCGCATCATGGTCTGAGTAAGTGTCGGCATCGCATGAATAGGCTGTGCGCTGCGTATCATGAAGCAGCTCAAAGTGCATTTTACGACACTTTTGTTGAAGGTTGAGGTTAATTTCCCCTTGACCCAATTCGACTAAATCCACGTGACCATCAAGGTTTGCCTTGAGCGTCTTTCCAACCAGCGGCGTCGTATTTATTACAATCCGACCTCTGTCTGAGCGAATAGCTAAACCTTCGAGCGTAAACGGCTCATGGCTGAGGTTCTGCTCAGGATCGCTTAGCGTCAATACGCCTTGTCGAATATTAAGCGTTGCTTCGCCAGCGAGGGAGTGGGCGAAGGTGGCGTAGTCTCCGGCGAGACCGTTGAACTGCGCTTCTAATTCACTGATCCCCTCTATGCTAAAGGGAAGCTGAGTGACTTTATTGAGCACTGTTAATGGTAGCCCATCGGCATGAATGTTGGCCTGCCAAGGCTGACTTAACGTTTGGAAATTCCAACGCGCAGTGGCATCGATATAGCCGCTTTCTAAAGGCATGAATAAACGATCTAGGTACCATTGGCCTTGCTCGCTACGCATCTCAACCACACTTTGTGTGCTCAACAGTGAATCATAGCTGGCACTGTTTGCACTGATGTTCAGCGCACCTCGCCACAGTCCTAAATGTCCCTCTTTCACAAGAGTCAGATGTTGGCCTTTGGCGTAGACACCAGATAATTGCCAATAAGGTGGCACAACTAATTGAATGAGTTGGCTATTAGCGATGGTGAGTTGCTCTATGATGAGGTTATCAACCCACGGCCAATGCTGGCTCAGCGAAGTAAAATCATCCTTATTCTCGCTTACCCATTTTACGCCACGAATAGTGAGCTGTTGCAGTGATGCTGAGGTCGGGGTAATAGCTCCTGACCATTGAATATCACCTTGTTTAAATTCACTACTGAAATCCTCAACAATGAGTACTTCCGGCTCGGCACGCAGACTAAAAATAGGCTCAATCCATTGTTGACCTAGCCAAGTTGCATCGTCGGCTCGTAGCGAGAGTTTGCCTTGTTGCTGCTGCCAAATATTGGCGTGTGGATAAATGTTCTCCAGCGAAATGTCGACGTTACGCAAGCTGATGTCCGCAAGCTCGATCTGACTGTTCAAAACATCTAAGCTATTGATATGGTTTATTTTGTCAAAGATCTGAAACCAACCCGATTGGCGTAAGGAGTGCCTCATCTCTCGGCTAAGATTGAGTTTTTCCAGTGTCACATTGATCAGCGACCAACCTTGAGGATACTGCTCGGCTTGACCCGAAATGGCCGCTCCGCGCCATGATAACGAGAGCCCATAGACGGTGCTGTTTTCAGGTTTGTAATCCATATCGAGCAGTAGATTATTTAGCGCCTCTCCTTGCCAATACCATTGTTCGACAGAGAGTTGTATCTCGCCGAAAGGTAGGCCCGTTGAGTCATCCAACCAATATGGATTTTTAATCTGCAGGTTAACGCCACGCGCGACCCAGCCTTGTTGAGCGATGTCGGCGTGATTGAGCGCGATTTGGCTAACCGAAATGGGCCATGATCGCAAATCGGTAGGAAGGCCATTTTGTAGGTTGATACCACGGAGAAGGATACTATCAACGGCGATTTTTTGGTCGCGAATGAGCTGTGGGCTGAGCCAAATATCGGCTTGCTCTATCGGTATGTACTGCTTATTTTGCCGCAGCGTTAGTTGGTTGAACTGAAAATGCAAAGGATACTGATATTGAAGAGATTGAAACCTCACGTTTCCTTTTGAAAGCCGTTCAACGAGAGTTTGAGCAACAGGAGTAGCATAAGAGGTATGTAGCAGCGCAAACATACCCAGCATGAAAGTGAGAAATAGCGCAATGATCGCAATCAGCAATGCCAAAGCCTTGTTCATGGTGTCCCTACTCGTGAATTGTTATCTGTGACAGAGTGAAACAAATTGCCTCACGCAGCAACAAAAAAAGCCCCTTTTAAAAGGGGCTTGGTAGTGACTTATCAGTTTTAGTCGAGTTGTGGACCTGCGGCCACTAATGCTTGACCTTCTGCGTTATCAGTATACTTGGCAAAGTTATTGATAAAGCGCGAGGCGAGATCTTCGGCTTTGCTTGTCCATTGTAGAGGATCGACGTAAGTATCGCGCGGGTCGAGGATTGCAGGATTCACATCGTGTAGTGAGGTTGGTACTTCAAGATTGAAGATTGGAATATGTTTGGTTGCTGCCTTCTCAATAGAGCCATCCAAGATAGCGTCAATGATGGCGCGGGTATCTTGGATCGAGATGCGTTTACCGCTACCGTTCCAACCTGTATTAACTAAGTAAGCTTCGGCGCCCACAGCTTCCATACGTTTTACTAGCACTTCGGCATATTGTGTTGGGTGGAGCGTTAAAAACGCTGCACCAAAACAGGCTGAGAAGGTTGGTGTTGGTTCGGTGATGCCACGTTCAGTACCCGCTAGTTTTGCCGTAAAGCCAGACAAGAAGTGATACTTGGTCTGTTCTGGAGTCAATTTAGAGACTGGTGGTAGCACACCAAATGCATCAGCGGATAAGAAGATCACTTTATTGGCGTGACCACCTTTCGATACGGGCTTAACGATGTTCTCGATGTGGTAGATAGGATAAGAAACACGAGTGTTTTCGGTTTTAGAGCCATCATCAAAATCAATCGAACCATCACGACGCACTGTGACGTTTTCCAGTAGTGCATCACGGCGGATCGCGTTATAGATGTCAGGCTCAGCTTCTTTGGATAGCTTGATGGTTTTCGCGTAGCAACCCCCTTCAAAGTTAAACACGCCATCATCATCCCAGCCGTGCTCATCGTCGCCGATTAATGCGCGTTTAGGATCAGTAGAGAGTGTGGTTTTTCCTGTACCAGACAGGCCAAAGAAAATCGCCACATCGCCCGCTGTACCCATGTTGGCTGAGCAGTGCATTGAAGCAATACCTTGCAGTGGAAGGAAATAGTTCATCATTGCGAACATTCCCTTCTTCATCTCACCGCCGTACCAAGTGCCGCCGATCAACTGCATCTTTTCCGTTAAGTTAAACACGGTGAAGTTTTCTGAGTTCAGGCCTTGCTCTTGCCATTTGTCATTGGTGCATTTGGCACCATTCATGACCACAAAATCAGGTTCGAAGTTGGCTAGCTCTTCTTCTGTTGGGCGAATGAACATGTTTTTGACAAAGTGCGCTTGCCACGCCACTTCAGTAATGAAGCGCACGCAAAGGCGCGTATCTGCGTTAGCACCACAGTAACCGTCAAGAACGAATAGACGCTTACCTGAGAGTTGACGACCAACCAATGTTTTCAGATCATTCCACACTTGTTGGTTAATCGGTTTGTTATCGTTTTTCGCTTGTTCAGATGTCCACCACAGAGTGTCGCGTGTGGTGTCATCTTTGACAATGAATTTATCTTTTGGTGAGCGGCCAGTAAAAATGCCAGTATCCACGGCTACAGCGCCAAGTTCAGTGACGATGCCTTTTTCGTAGCCTTCAAGGTCTGAGCGAGTTTCTTCGGCAAATAACAGCTCATAGCTTGGGTTACGAACCACTTCTGCTACGTTGGTTATTCCGTATTTGGTCAGGTCTAGTTGTGCAGCCTTTGTATGTTCCATGACGGTCATAGGTGCTCCTTGTAAGAGATTTTGTAGGGATTTTGTAATAATTTTTGTAATTGTTATCTGCTCACCATGCTAGCAACGGGTGGGTGATAAAACAGGGACGCAGCTCAAAAATCGCCCATGATACTCCTGTGGTTTTAGGTGTCCCGTCACATATTGGCGTAACTATTTTATCGCGTACGCAAACCTTTGCGCTAGATCAATAAGATTAATACTTTTAAAAAAATAAGTACGACATTCTGTTTGCTTTAGGCTTGATTTTACTAGGTTTTGATCACAAAAAAGCCAGCATAAAGCTGGCTCTGATACGTTTTTTGCGTGCTTGTTAATTCATGCAAATTAATGAATTGTGTCACTTCCTGAGGAGGCTTGTGCGTAGAGTGTTGCGATTTCAGCTTCTTCAAATGAGTAGTTGGTACCACAGTAATCACAATGTAAAGAAACGGATCCTTCAGACGATAAAATGTCGTAAATTTCCTCTTTGCCTATTGTGATGATGGCCGCCCCACTGCGTTCACGTGAACAACCACAATGAAATTCGACGGGTTGTGGGGTGAACAGCTGAACTTTCTCTTGGTTATACAGGCGATACAACAGATCGGTGGCTTCTAAGGTGAACAGCTCTTCATTTTTTACGGTGTTAGTTAACTGCTCTAAGTGCTCAAAATCATCGGGCGTACCCGTTCCATCTGGAATGGTTTGCAACAACATACCAGCGGCACAGGCTTTTCCATCTTGCTTACCAATGCGTATCCAAAGGCGTGTTTTCAACTGTTCAGAGCGGATGAAGTAACCTTCCAGCACTTCCACTAAGTTATCACCCTCTAAACCGACCACACCTTGGTAGCGCTCGCCTTTTTTGGGCTCGATAGTGATAACTAAATGGCCTTTACCCATCAAAGTGTGTAGGTCGGCATCATCGGCAATATCGCCTTTCCAGCGTGCGACACCACGCACTTTCTGTTCATTATCGCCATTGATAACGACTAAGGAAACTGGGCCATTGCCTTGCAGTTGCATGGTAATTGAGCCTTCAAACTTTAGCGTTGCGGTTAGCAAGGTCGTTGCGACGAGCAGTTCGCCCAAAAGTTTTTGTACTGGGGCTGGATATTCCTGGCTCGAAAGGATGTGTTGATACGCGTCGTCTAACTGTACCAACTCGCCACGTACAGATAGATCTTCAAATAAGTAGCGATTTAAAATGTTATTTGCCATTTAGCTATTTCCTCGGAACATGGTCCAGCTTTTATTGATGTTTGAATTTAATGATGTCACGACGCTCTTTTTTGTCTGGTCTGCGTTCGGGGCTTGGATTGTGTGCGTTGAGCTTACGTTGCTCGGCATGATGGGCACGTTTGGCGATGCTTGCTGCGGTTTCCGAATACAGGGTTTGTGCTTCTGGCGCGCTGCGCCTTTGCCCTAACAGATTGATCACAGTGACGATTTTCTCTTCTTGGCCTTGGCGCAAGGTAATCGTTGCCCCAAGCTCGACGATTTTGCTTGGCTTGGTGCGTTGGCCATTATAATGGACTTTACCACCATCGACCATACTGCGGGCGATCGAGCGCGTTTTATAAAATCGTGCTGCCCATAGCCATTTATCTAATCTTATTTGCTCTGTCGCAAAACTCATACTACAAATGTGCCTCAAAGGGAGTTAGTCTTGTACGTTTTATGGCCTTTACAATGGTGTTTTGGTTCCAGATTTTCAAGCTACCCGACAAAATAATGTCAGTAAAAAGGACGATAATGTCTCTTATGATATATTAATGTGTTTTTATAGCGCCATCTTATATATTCGTTCTATTCATATGGAACCCTAGTTTTAAATGGAAGCATAGTTTTAAATGAAAGCATAGTTTGAGGCTAATCAGCAGCTTTCCGTTTGGCTAACGGCTCGTAAATGTGAAACATCATAATTGAAGTAAGACAAATATCAGTGAGGACATCTTTTGAGGCAAATCGATTTTAGCAGTATGACCTCATCTCGCTTATGGCAAGCAGGTTTGCTACAAAAAATACCGCAATGGCAGAAACAAATCAGCCAATTTATTGCCTTAGTATTGCTGATCATATCGGCTTGGATTCTGGGAAAAATGGTGTGGCTGATGCAGCAAAACGCGGTTGATATAACGCCTTGGTCTCCAAGAGCAATCGCATCAACGCCGAATGCGGTGCGTTCGCTTGATCTCTCTTCTTTACAACAAGGAAGTTTATTTGGTCGCTATAGCGAGCAGAAGGTCGAAGCCGCACAGCCTGTGGTCAAAGATGCACCTAAAACCAGCCTTAGCTTATTATTGGTTGGGGTGGTGGCGAGCAATGAACCGAGTAAGAGTCTAGCGGTAATCGCAAACCGTGGCAGTCAAGCGACCTATGGTGTTAACGAAGTCATTGAAGGGACTCGTGTCAAATTGAAAGCGGTGTTCAATGATCGTGTCATTATTGATAACTCGGGGCGCGATGAAACCTTGATGTTGGATGGAATTGACTATCATAAACCGAGTGTGGCAAGGCCTGAGCGCGTTGTTGCATCGAATGTGCGTGGTAATAACCCAGCGTCTGCAGAAGAGAAGTTGGATGATATTCGCGCCGCTATTGCCAGCAATCCGCAAGAAATCTTTAAATATGTGCGCCTGTCGCAAGTGAAACGTGATGACAAAGTGCTTGGATACCGAGTGAGCCCCGGGCAATCTCCTGAGCTGTTTGAGTCGGTAGGGCTACAAGATGGCGATGTCGCAATCGCGCTAAATGGTCAGGATTTAACGGACCCAGACGCCATGAATAAGATTTTTCAGTCAGTCTCTGAGTTAACCGAAATGAACTTAACAGTCGAAAGAGACGGGCAATCCCATGACATTTATATCCAATTTTAGACAGACTGATGCATGAGCATGAGTTTAGGGAGTAAGACGTGAAGCATTGGTTAAACAAAACGACATGGTTATTGATGGGTGGCTTGTTGTCATCGCCGTTAGTCATGGCAAACGATTTTAGTGCCAGCTTTAAAGGCACCGATATTCAAGAATTCATCAATATCGTGGGCCGTAATCTTGAAAAAACAATCATTGTTGATCCTTCAGTTCGGGGGAAGGTCGATGTCCGCAGCTATGACACGCTTAATGAAGAGCAATACTACAGCTTCTTTTTGAATGTATTGGAAGTGTATGGTTTTGCCGTGGTGGAGATGGACAACGGCGTGCTCAAAGTGATCAAGTCGAAAGATGCCAAAACGTCTGCGATTCCTGTGGTTGGCGATGAAGGAAAAGAGAACGGTGATAGCGTGATCACGCGCGTTGTTGCGGTGCGGAATGTTTCGGTACGAGAGCTTTCACCTTTGCTGCGCCAGTTGATCGATAACGCAGGAGCGGGCAACGTAGTGCATTATGATCCGGCGAACATCATTTTGATTACAGGCCGTGCTGCGGTCGTCAACCGTTTAGCCGACATCATCAAACGAGTTGACCAAGCCGGTGACAAAGACATCGAAGTGGTGGAACTGAGTAATGCATCTGCCGCTGAAATGGTGCGTATTGTGGAGGCATTAAACAAAACCACGGATGCCAAAAATACCCCAGAGTTTTTGCAACCTAAGCTGGTGGCCGATGATCGTACCAATTCGATTTTGATCTCAGGTGATCCTAAAGTTCGTGAGCGCCTAAAGCGATTGATCACTCAGCTTGATGTCGAAATGGCGACCAGAGGTAATAACCGCGTCATTTACCTTAAGAATGCGAAAGCGGAAGATTTGGTTGATGTGTTGAAAGGGGTGTCTGACAACTTGCAGGCCGAGAAACAGTCTGGGCAAAAAACAGGGCAAAGTTCACAACGCACCGAAGTGATGATTTCAGCACATGCGCCGACCAATTCGTTAATTGTTACCGCCCCGCAAGACATCATGAAAGAACTAGAAGATGTGGTTGCGCAGTTGGATATTCGTCGCGCTCAGGTATTGATTGAAGCGCTGATTGTTGAAATGGCTGAAGGGGATGGCATCAACTTAGGCGTGCAATGGGGCTCACTCGACAACGGCTCTGTGATTCAGTATGGCAATGCGGGCGCGCCAATCGGTAAGGTAATGATTGGTTTGGAAGAAGCTAAAGATACCACCACCAGTAAAGCGGTTTATGATTCTGATGGTAATTTCTTGCGCAATGAAAACACCACTACCAAAGGGGATTACTCTACTTTGGCGTCAGCGCTCGGCGCGGTCAATGGTGCAGCCATGAGCTTAGTGATGGGCGACTGGACGGCCCTTATCAGCGCCGTGTCGAGTGACTCCAACTCGAACATCTTGTCATCACCGAGTATTACCGTGATGGATAATGAAGAAGCCTCCTTCATCGTGGGCGAAGAGGTACCTGTTTTAACAGGTTCGAGCGCGGGCGCAAATAACGATAATCCTTTCCAAACCGTAGAACGCAAAGAGGTCGGTATCAAGCTGAAAGTGGTACCACAAATCAACGAAGGCGACTCAGTTCAATTGAAAATTGAACAGGAGGTATCCAACGTATTAGGAGCGAATGGTGCTGTCGATGTCCGTTTTGCAAAGCGTCAATTAAACACATCGGTCATCATTCAAGACGGGCAAATGTTAGTTCTGGGGGGGTTGATTGATGAGCGCGCGGTCGAAAGTGAATCCAAAGTCCCACTATTAGGCGATATACCGGTTTTAGGCTATTTGTTCAAATCGACCAGTACCCAAGTTGAGAAGAAAAACCTGATGGTCTTTATTAAGCCGACCATCATTCGTGATGGCATGACGGCCGATGGCATCACTCAGCGTAAGTACAACTACATTCGTGCTGAGCAGCTCTATAACGCTGATCGTGGTTTGAAGCTGATGGCGAACGACAATATCCCTGTGCTGCCCAAGTTTGGTGATGACCGTACCCATTCTGCGGAAGTACAAGCCTTCATCGAACAAATGGAAAAACAGCAATGACCGAAGTTTTGTCGCAACCTCACTACCGTCGTTTACCGTTTAGCTTTGCCAATCGTTTTAAATTGGTATTAGAGCTGGTAGAAGACAACGAGCTGCCGACGTTATTTTATGTCGCACCGCTGGCTATCGAATCATTAGTCGAAGTGAAACGAGTCGTGAAACAGCCGCTCAACTTGGTTGAAATTTCACTGGCCGAATTTGAAAGTAAGCTGACCCAAGCTTACCAACGAGACTCGTCAGAAGCGCGACAATTAATGGAAGATATTGGTGCTGACAGTGATGATTTCTTCTCATTAGCCGAAGAGCTGCCGCAAAATGAAGATTTGTTAGAGTCAGAAAACGATGCGCCCATCATCAAATTGATCAACGCCATGCTTGGCGAAGCGATCAAAGAGGGCGCGTCGGATATTCACATTGAAACCTTTGAGAAAATCTTGTCGATTCGTTTTCGTGTCGATGGGGTACTGCGTGAAGTGTTAGCGCCGAGTCGTAAATTAGCGCCGTTGCTGGTTTCACGCGTCAAAGTAATGGCTAAGCTTGATATCGCTGAAAAACGTGTACCACAAGATGGACGCATTTCATTACGCATTGGCGGTCGAGCGGTCGATGTTCGCGTGTCCACCATGCCTTCGTCTCACGGTGAGCGTGTGGTGATGCGTTTGCTAGATAAAAACGCCACGCGCTTAGATCTGCACAGTCTAGGAATGACGGCCGCCAACCACGAAAGCTTCCGTCAATTAATCAAACGACCGCATGGCATTATTTTGGTGACGGGTCCAACCGGTTCAGGAAAATCCACCACCTTGTACGCTGGCCTGCAAGAACTCAACAGCAACGAGCGTAATATTTTAACCGTTGAAGACCCGATTGAGTTCGATATTGATGGTATCGGCCAAACTCAAGTCAATCCTAAAGTGGACATGACTTTCGCGCGAGGATTACGTGCTATTTTGCGTCAAGACCCGGATGTGGTCATGGTTGGGGAAATTCGTGATTTAGAAACCGCGCAGATTGCAGTGCAAGCGTCTTTAACCGGACACTTGGTGATGTCGACTTTGCACACCAATACCGCCATCGGTGCGATAACACGTTTGCGCGATATGGGAATTGAACCCTTTTTGATCTCATCATCGCTGCTTGGCGTATTGGCACAACGCTTAGTGCGCACCTTATGTCCAGATTGCAAAGAGGCCTACCAAGCCGACAATGAGCAGAAAAAACTGTTCAATTGTAAGAAAAAAGAGTCGCTGACACTGTATCGTCCGAAGGGTTGTGACAAATGTAATCACAAAGGGTATCGAGGCCGAACGGGTATACATGAATTGTTGCTGATTGATGATGAGGTACAAGCCTTAATTCATAGCGAAGCTGGAGAGCAAGCGATTGAAAAAACGGTGCGCGCGAAAACACCAAGCATTCGCGATGACGGGCTCGATAAAGTGCTGAAAGGCATTACCTCACTTGAAGAAGTGATGCGAGTGACGAAGGAAGCATAATGGCGGCATTTGAATATAAAGCGCTCGATGCCAAAGGCAAACAAAAGAAGGGTGTTATTGAGGGGGACCATGCTCGGCAGGTTCGCCAGCGCTTAAAAGAGCAAGGGCTTATACCGATTGAACTCATTGAGACGCAAGCGAAAGCGGCTCAGCGTGAACAATCGCCTTTCAGTTTTAAGCGCGGTATCAGTACACCGGACTTAGCGCTCATTACTCGCCAGTTATCCACTTTAGTGCAATCGGGTATGCCACTGGAGGAGTGTTTGAAAGCGGTATCTGAACAATCGGAAAAGCCGCGCATTCGCAACATGCTGGCCGCTGTTCGCTCCAAAGTGACCGAGGGTTATACCTTGTCAGACAGCTTGGGTGATTATCCACATATCTTTGATGACCTGTTTCGTTCGATGGTTGAAGCGGGCGAAAAATCAGGCCATTTGGATTCGGTGCTTGAGCGTTTAGCGGACTATGCTGAAAATCGCCAAAAAATGCGTTCCAAGTTACAACAAGCGATGATTTATCCGGTGGTGTTGGTGGTGTTCGCGGTGTGTATTGTGGCTTTTTTGCTGGCGGCTGTGGTGCCTAAAATTGTCGGACAATTTGTCCAAATGGGGCAAGAATTACCGAAGTCGACTCAATTTTTACTCTCCTCAAGTGATTTTATCCAGCATTGGGGTGTCCAATTGCTGGTGCTATTGGTGATCTTGATTTATCTCGTCCGATGGTTGCTAAGCAAGCCGAATTTGCGCTTGAAGTGGGATAAAAAAATCATCGGCATGCCGTTGATTGGCAAAATCACTCGCGGCCTCAACACCGCGCGTTTTGCGCGAACCTTGTCGATTTGTACCTCCAGTGCGATTCCTATTTTGGATGGGATGCGTGTGGCGGTGGATGTGATGTCCAATAAATACGTCAAGCAACAAGTATTGTTGGCGGCTGACAATGTTCGCGAAGGGTCGAGCTTGCGTAAAGCGCTTGAGCAAACCAAGTTATTTCCACCGATGATGCTGCATATGATCGCCAGTGGTGAACAAAGTGGTGAGCTCGAAAGTATGCTGACGCGCTCGGCCGATAACCAAGACGCGAGTTTTGAATCGACGGTCAACATCGCATTAGGTATTTTTACCCCGGCACTGATTGCATTGATGGCTGGGTTGGTACTGTTTATCGTGATGGCGACCTTGATGCCGATTTTAGAAATGAATAATTTAATGAGTCGTTGATCATGACTGAATTCTGCAATGATCACGGCCAAACTATGTTGGAGATTGGAATGAGAACAAAAACAAATAAACAGTCGGGCTTTACTTTGCTTGAAGTGATGGTGGTTGTAGTTATTTTGGGTATTTTGGCGAGTTTTGTGGTGCCTAATTTGCTCGGTAATAAAGAAAAAGCTGACCAACAAAAAGCGATTACCGATATTGTCGCACTCGAAAATGCGTTGGATATGTATAAATTAGACAACAGCGTGTACCCAACGACAGATCAAGGCTTAGAAGCGCTAGTGACCAAACCGTCGAATCCTGAGCCACGCAACTACCGCGATAACGGTTATATTCGCCGTTTGCCAAATGACCCTTGGGGCAACCCTTATCAATACTTAAGCCCTGGTGATAACGGTACGATTGATATCTTCACGCTGGGTGCTGATGGTCAAGAAGGCGGCGAAGGCGCCAGTGCCGACATAGGCAACTGGAACATGCAAGATTTCCAATAAGAGAGAGGGCGGCCTTAGCCGCCCCATTTATCTGATGCTATCTCAACGCGGTTTTACCCTACTCGAAATACTGCTGGTGCTCGTGCTGCTCTCGCTCAGTGCTGTGGCCGTTATATCGACGCTACCTAGCACGAACAACGATGATGCGAAACAGTACGCGATGAGCCTTTATCAGCGTCTACAACTGAGCAATGAAGAAGCCATTCTCAGTGGCAAAGATTTTGGTTTGCGGGTCGATGAAAAAAAATCGCATCTGGTTTTCCTATCGATGGAGGACAAGGGATGGCAGCCACTAGAGAGCAAGAAAATGGCTTCACAGCTCCAACTGCCTGAGGGATTATCTCTCCAGTTTGAGCTGGGAGGAAACACATGGAAAAACGATGATCGACTCTTCAAACCGGGCAGTCTGTTTGATGACGATAAGTTTGCTGATGAAGGCGAGCAAAAAAAACAATTACCACCACAAGTGTTTATTTTATCAAGTGGTGAGCTGACGCCTTTTGTCCTGAGCATCCACCTTAATCAGCAAGATGCAGAGCAAGGCTGGCGAGTGGTAGTGAAAGAAAACGGGGAAATCACGCTGTTCGCTCCGGGAGATGCGATCGATGGGTAAACAAAAAGCGATGACGCTGTTAGAAGTCTTGGTGGCGCTGGCTATTTTTGCCACCGCTTCCATCAGTGTGATTCGTTCGGTCAGCCAACACATCAATACCGTGAGTTATTTGGAAGAAAAAGCGTTTGCCGCCATGGTGGTCGATAACCAGATGGCGCAAGTGATGCTTACTCCTCAAAACGTACAAGCGAAAAATGGCAGTGAAGTATTGGCGGGTCGAACCTGGTATTGGAAAGTCACTTTAGTACCCACTGCGGATAATTTATTGAAAGCTTTTGATGTCAGCGTGGCTAGTGAAAAAGAAGGATCACCTTTGGTGACGGTGAGAAGTTATGTCGCCAAATAAACAAAGCAAAGGCTTTACCCTGATTGAAGTGCTGGTGGCGATTGCGATTTTCGCCAGTTTGAGCGTTGGTGCTTACCAAGTATTGAACCAAGTCCAGCGCAGTAATGAGATTTCAGCCCAACGTAGCCAACGTTTGAATGAATTGCAGCGTGCCATGGTGTTAATGGATGGCGATTTTCGGCAGATGGCAACGCGTCAATTTCGCACCAATGGTGAAGAGCCAAGTCAACAGATGCTGATTTGGAAAGAGTACTTGCTCGACTCTGATCAAAAAGGAGTGCTGTTTGCACGCTTAGGTTGGCATAACCCACAGCAGCAATTTCCACGCGGGGAAGTCACTAAGGTCGGCTACCGAATTAAAGAGGGCGTGTTAGAGCGTATATGGTGGCGTTATCCTGATACTCCCGCAGGGCAAGAAGGGATTATCACGCCATTGTTACATGATGTTGAGTCACTGTCGCTGCGCTTTTATAACCAAGCTCAATGGAGTGAAGAGTGGAGTGATGGCTTGAAAATCCCACAGGCGGTGGCCGTGAAATTGGCGCTGAAAGATTATGGCGAGATTGAGCGTATCTACCTTACTGCTGGTGGTGGCATCAATTTGACTAATAAAGAGGCTGATAATAATGGCGCACCCTAATCGAGCCCAACGTGGTGTGGCGTTAATCGTTATCTTGTTGTTGTTGGCGATTATGGTGTCGATTGCCGCAACTATGTCCGAGCGTTTATTCACACAGTTTCAAAGGGCGAATAATCAAATTAGTTATCAGCAAGCCTATTGGTATAGTGTGGGCAGTGAAGCTTTAGGCAAAGTTGCTATTGAGCAGAGCTACAAAGACAGCGAAACGATTAACTTAAGTCAACCTTGGGCGATGAAAGAGCAAACGTATCCATTGGATTACGGCACTCTGAAAGGGCGCATCCTTGATAAACAGGCTTGTTTTAACCTGAATGTACTCTCGAGAGCCAGACCTGCGGCAGGGAGTGTCGAAAAACCCTATTTGGTGCAGGTGTTGCAACGGTTATTGGAAGAGCTTGAGGTTGAAAGCTATCAAGCCGAAGTGATTGCCGATTCGGCTTGGGAGTATATTGATAGCGACTCAAACGTACAGTCCTCTTATGGCGTAGAAGACAGCCATTATGAATCAATGTCTCCTGCTTATCTGGCGGCGAATAGTTTACTTGCGGATAGCAGTGAGCTGCGCGCGGTTCAGCAGGTGAGCGGGGATGTAATGAATAAAATAGCACCTTATATCTGCACTCTCCCCACTGATGATTGGCGTTTGAATATCAATACCTTGGCCCCCGATCATGCCAAGTTATTGGTGGCGATGTTCAGCCCGCATTTAAGTGAAGGGGATGCAAAAAACTTACTCGAGAGCCGACCATTTGATGGCTGGGCTTCGGTAGACAATTTTCTCGCAGAGGCCGCATTGGCTGCTGTGGAGAGCAAAGTGAAAGAAGAAGCGAAACAGTACTTAGCTGTCGATAGTGCTTATTTTGAACTGGATGCTCAAATCTTGGTTGATGACTCGCGAGTTCGTATTCGCAGTTTATTGTTTAGTGATAATAGAGAAACCGCAACGGTCATACGCCGTCGCTTTGGAGGGATCAGTGAGCGAGTTTCTGACCGTTCGGCTGAGTAGTCAACAAGACGCTGAAATACCTTGGCTGGTGTGGTCAACACAGCAGCAAGAAGTGATTGCCAGCGGTGAAATATCCGGATGGGAGCAGCTATCTCAGCTCTCTAGCTATGCAGCTGAACGCGCCACGATTGTGCTGCTTGCTGCCAGTGATTTAGTACTGACTGAGGTCGCGATTCCATCAGGGGCGGCTCGTCGTTTAGAGTCAATGTTGCCTTATCTAATCGAAGATGAGATCGCACAAGATGTGGATGAGCTGCATTTTTCAATTTTGCATAAAACCGCTTCCACTGCTTACGTTGTCGGGGTGGATCGTGCTTGGTTGCGTACCCGCTTAGATGAGCTCAAAGCCGCGGGTTTTGACGTGAAAAAGGTATTACCGGATGTGTTGGCTATCCCTGCATCAGAGGGGTTGTCGGCACTGCAGATCGGCCAAGAATGGTTAATCCGTAAAGGTGAGTATTTAGGGGTGAGCATTGAACCGCAGTGGTTAACGCTGTTTAGTGCTTCAGAATGGGTCAAGCAAGAGGGGCACTATTTACCGCTAGAGGCGTATACCCCGCTCCCTGAGCTGACACTGGCTGAAGGACAACATTGGCAACAAGCCGAGCCTCATTTAGTCATGGCGCTGCTGACTCAGCAAGCGATAGCGAGCAAGGTGACTTTACTGACGGGAAGTTTTAAAACCAAGTCCTCGTTTTTGAAGCATTGGCAAGTATGGCAAAAATGCGCATTAGCGGCCGCGGTGTTGATTGTAATTTCAACCAGCCACCATCTTTTGCAAGCAGGGCACTACGAAGCGCAAGCCGATGCTTATCGAGCGGAGAGTGAACGTGTTTTTCGCGCGGTTTTCCCTGATAAACAGAAAATACCCACCATCAGTTACCTGAAAAGACAGATGAACGATGAAGCCGCTCGACTCTCTGGCGGCGGAGCTAATGGGGCGATGCTAGAGTGGTTGTCGAAACTACCCAGTAGTGTCGGCAGCGTACCGAATATGCAGTTGCAAAGTGTTAAATACGATGGTAATCGGGGTGAAATTCGTCTTGAAGTTCAAAGCAATGATTTTGAAAGCTTTGAACAAGCGCGCCTTAAATTGGAAAAGCAGTTTGTGGTTGAGCAAGGGCAGTTAAACCGCTCGGGTTCTGTAGTCAATGGTACCTTCATACTGAAAAGCCAGTGAGGTTAGTGACATGAAAAATAGCCTGAGCGCACTTCAACAACGATGGGTGGCCTTTTCACCCCGTGAACAAAAATTACTGTTAGGTGGTGTGTCGCTGTGTGTGGTTGCGATCATTTATTGGGGTGTTTTAGCGCCACTTAATCAGAAAGCTGAGCTTGCGCAAGCCCGGATTATCAGTGAAAGACAATTGCTTAATTGGGTGACGGATAAGGCTGATGCTATTATTCAATTGCGCGCACAAGGTGGCGTGGTAGCAACGGCGCAACCGCTCAATCAAGTCATCTCATCAAGTGTGCAGCGTTTTCAAATTGAGCTTATTCGTATTCAACCGCGTGATGAAATGATGCAGGTTTGGATACAACCACTTCCTTTCTCTAAATTGGTGGATTGGCTTGCCTTTCTAAAAGAGCAGCAAGGTGTCGATGTCGAGTTTATGGACATCAACCGTGCTCAGCAAAGTGGCGTTGTCGAAGTAAAACGCTTACAACTGAAGCGAGGTGGTGAGTGAAAAAGAAATTGCTCTATAGCGGGTTCCTTGTCATGGTTTTTCTCATCAGTGTGGTCGCGCATATTCCTGCCTCCTTGGTGATGAATCAACTCTCCTCTTCCGAAGTCATGCGTGTCACTGGTGTTGACGGTACGGTGTGGTCTGGTAGTGCTCAACAACTGTTTTGGCAAGGGCAAAATGTCGGCGATCTCAACTGGGACATCCAAGTATTGCAACTGCTGATGGCCAAGTTTGAAGTGGCGGTACGCTTTGGGCGTGGTGGTGATATGGGGGTTCGTGGCAAAGGCAATCTTGGCCTTGGGTTTGCTGGCCCCTACGCGGACAAGGTTGTGGTTTCTGTCGCGGCTAATAAATTAGCGGCGCTGTTTCCTCTGCCTGTGCCAGTGACTTTTCAGGGGCAAGTCGAATTGTCGCTAAACCATTACCGCTATGATAGCCCGTGGTGTGAATCTGCCGAAGGCTCACTTGCGTGGACCCATGGCCGAGTTGACTCACCTTTAGGAGAGCTCTCGCTTGGTCCGGTAGTGGCAGATCTGCAATGTCAAAGCAATCAGATGACATTGAACGGCCAGCAAAACAGTGAGCAAATGAGCAGCGAGTTTGCCCTGCAGTTGCAACCAGACATGAGTTACAGTGCAAAAGCGTGGTTTAAACCTGAAGCGCAATTCCCACCCGAAATGGCGGAGCAATTACAGTGGATTGGAGCGCCAGACAACCAGGGTAAATATCAGTTTAATTATCAAGGCCAGCTTTGATTGGTTTTTTAACCGTCATCATTTCATACCCCCAATAAAAATGCTGAGTCTATTGCTCAGCATTTTTATTGGTAATGGCCGTTATGGTTTGACTTGTAAAATGGTATTCCAAGGCAAATCAGCATCCCCTAACACAATAAAGTTGGGGTTTTCTAACGTTTCACGCTCATTGTAGGACAGCGGTTGCAGTTGCGTGTTAAGGATGCGTCCGCCCGCCTCTTCTACGATGCATTGCGTGGCGGCGGTATCCCATTCACCGGTTGGGCCGAGACGCAAATAGCAGTCGACAGCACCTTCCGCGACTAAACACGCTTTCAGCGCTGCCGAGCCCAGCGGCACTAACTCATAATTCCATGCGCTGCTCATGCAACTTGTAATACGGTTAATATCTTGGCGGCGACTGATCGCAATCGCAATGGATTGCCCAACGGTTTCGTGCTTGTGTGTTTCAATACGCAAGCTTTCAGACATGTCGGGGATCTTCCATGCGCCTTTGCCTGCGTAGGCGTAGTAGGTCACGCCAGAAACGGGCCCATAGACGACGCCCATCACTGGTTGGTTCTCTTCGATCAGTGCGATAATGGTGGCAAAGTCGCCACTGCGCGCAATAAACTCTTGCGTACCATCAAGCGGGTCAACCAACCAGTATCGCTGCCATTGGCTGCGTTTTTCTAGGCTAATGTCCGCCGCCTCTTCCGACAAAACAGGAATATTGGGCGTGAGTTCACTCAGTCGTTCGCAGATCAGTTTATGCGCAGCAAGATCAGCACTGGTGACTGGGGTGTGGTCACTTTTGGTGAACGCTTCGTAGTTTTTCTTCTCATAAATATCGAGAATCAATTGCCCGGCAGAGCGAGCGATTTCAATTACGTCAGGCAGTAAGTAAGATAAATTATTGGCTGTTGGCATCATCAATCCTATAGCTCTACTTTGTTATTTTAGGCTGCGCAGAGCAAGCAGTAGTGCGGTAATGCTTCGGGCTTCACAGAAATCGAGGTGAGTCAGTAGCTCTTCTGCTTGGGCCAGAGGCCAGCGAATGACCTCTAAAGGTTCGGGTTCATCGCCTTCCATTACTTCTGAGTATAGATCTTGTGCTAAGAAGAGTGTCATTTTGCTCGAAAAGTAAGAGGGGGCAAGTACCACCTCTTTTAAGGGGGTTAAGGTGCTTGCGCCAAAACCAATTTCTTCTTTGAGTTCACGATTTGCTGCTTGTTGCGGGCTTTCTCCTTGGTCAATCAAACCTTTAGGGAATCCGAGCTCATAGCGTTCAGTACCAGCGGCATACTCTCGAACCAGCAGTAAATCTCCTTGTGCCGTTACTGGCACCATCATGACTGCATGCCGGCCGCTCGGTTTCATTCGTTCATAGGTACGCTGTTCGCCGTTAGAAAAGCGTAAATCTAATGATTCGATGGTAAAGAGGGTCGATTGAGCTGCCGTTCTTTGAGCTAAAATTTCGGGCAGTTTTTTGGTTGGCATACACTAATTCCCGTAAGGCAAATGACTTTTCTAACTATATGAGAAAATGACCTTAATTGAAAAGGACTTGAGCGCGGCAAATGATTTTAAGTATAAAAAAGCCGAGAATCGCATCTCGGCTTCGTTTTTCTGTAATCCACGTATCTAGCGAGTCACTAGTAGTAAGAGTGCTCACCACGATCGTGTTCAGTGGCATCGCGAACCGCGGTTAATTCGCCTTCAAATTGTTGAAGCAGTTCTTTTTCAATGCCTTCTTTGAGGGTGACATCGACCATTGAACAACCGTTACAGCCGCCACCAAAGGCGACAATCGCAATACCATCTTCGGTGATTTCAACCAAGCTGACATGACCACCATGGCCAGCTAACTGCGGGTTAACTTGAGTTTGAATCGCGTATTCCACACGTTCAATCAGGCTTGCGTCATCAGACACTTTACGCATCTTCGCATTCGGAGCTTTAAGTGTCAGTTGTGAACCCATTTTATCAGTGACGAAATCGATCTCTGCGTCTTCTAAAAACGGCAAGCTCAGTTCATCGACATACGCAGAAAAACCTTCAAAGGCAATTTCAGTATCAGTCGCTTCCACTGCCTCTGGTGGACAGTAAGAGACGCCACACTCTGCATTTTGAGTGCCTGGATTGACCACAAAAACTCGGATGTTAGTACCATCAGGCTGTTGCCCAAGCAACTTGCCGAAATGGGTTTGGGCTGTTTCGGTAATAATAATAGAATTTGACACGACGAATACCTGAGTAAATTTATAGGTTATTATTTGCCATTCTACTCCTGAAACACGGCGGATCCAGTCCTTTTTACGCGCTAAATAAAACCGTGTTGGTTAATCTTTAGGTTCAGGAGTGCGGCATATGCAGTAAATATCAATCCTTTCGACACCGACTTCAAGCAGTAATTGACAGATTTGCTGCACGGTACTGCCCGTGGTCACTACATCGTCAACAAGTGCAATGTGCTTGTGCGTGGGAAGGTGCCGTAGTGTGAATGCATGTTTGAGATTTTTTTTGCGCTGTAATTTAGAAAGCCCTTGCTGCTGGGGCGTTGCGCGATTGCGTTTGAGCAACTGGTTATCGCAGCTAGCCCCCAGTTGTTGACTTAATTGAGAGGCAAGTAGTGCACTTTGATTGAAGCCGCGTTTTAAGCGCCGTTGCCAGTGCAGCGGAACGCTAGTGATGAGCGGGGCGGGAGTATCAACCCTTGGGACAAGCAAGGCACTCAAATGGCGAGATTGCCAAAATTGCCCTTCATATTTAAGTTGATGAATGGTGTGATTGAGCGGAAAAACATAGTCACCGACACAGTATAAGCGTTGCCAAGGCGGAGGGTTCGTTAAACATTGCCCGCATTGAGGCACGCTGATAAGCGTTGGCAGGCCGCACTGTTGGCAGCGAGGTTGTGGTGCAAAATAGGTTAGGCAGGTCTTGCACCAAGACCCAGTTTGGTGAGTTTCAATCGGTAAACGACACAGTAGACACTGACGGCTTACCAAGCGAGTGATGGTTTTTTGAACCCAATGCGATAACATAACTCAACCAAAGTTGTGAAACGAAGTGTGGTTATACTCTTGCAACTTAAATCAGTCTTTGTGTTGACCGTGATTGCAAGTGAGTGAGTGTATGATCGGTGTTTTTTCAGCGAAGAAGTGTGAATTTAGTCGGAGAATTTGTGAGCATGGCCACAGCGTTATATTGGCAAGCCTCAGGCGAGGGCGATGATCTTGTCTTGGTGCACGGTTGGGGGATGAATGGTGCGGTATGGCAGCAGGCGGTCGATGTGCTTAAAGGACATTTTCGTGTACACGTGGTTGATTTGCCCGGTTATGGTCACAGCGCTGCTAGCCACGCCGCTGATCTAGAAGAGATCGCGCAAGCGCTAATCATGCAAGCGCCTAAACAAGCCATTTGGGTCGGTTGGTCTTTGGGTGGGTTAGTGGCGACTCATATGGCACTGCATCACCCAAGTTATGTGAGCAAATTGGTCACTGTGGCGAGTTCTCCTAAATTTGCGGCACAGAAACCGTGGCATGGCATTCTCCCTCAAGTGCTCAGTGCCTTTACTGAACAGTTAATGGACGATTTTCAGGCTACTGTTGAGCGCTTTATGGCGCTGCAAGCGATGGGCAGCCCTCAGGCAAAGCAAGATGTGAGATACCTAAAACAAGCGGTGTTATCACGGCCAGCGCCGAACCCACAATCATTGTTAGCGGGTTTGGTCATGTTGGCCGAGGTGGATTTGCGCCAGCCGTTGACAGCACTCTCGATTCCCATGCTTCGTCTATATGGTCGGCTTGATGGTTTGGTGCCGGTTAAAGTGGCGCAAGAGTTACAAAAAACCTTGCCCAATAGCGAGCAGTACATTTTTGGCAATTCTTCCCACGCACCGTTCATCACAGAACTGGACGATTTTTGCCAGCAGCTCATCGCTTTTGCACGTTAACGTATTGATACACATACATGTCTACCTACAGGGTCAAGCCGTTGGGTACAAATGTTAAATTAAGAATAAATTTGCTAAAAGTTTGAGCAGTCTGGTCGATATAAAGTCTAACCCAGTAGTGCTGAGCGAAAGCAGGTCTATCGGGGCGGGCGATACTGAGGAGGTTTCGGCTATGATGGTGTCACCAACGAACGTAAGTGTGCCACTTATCGCCCCATCGGTTAATGTGCAAACGGAACAGGCCGCGCGTGATAATCGGATCCGCGCCCCTGTGATGCCAACCGTCGAACTGGCTAAAACCAACGCGGAACGTAAGGTAAAAGCGGATGATAAAAGACGAAAACAGTCGTCATGGGACCCTTCAGAGCACCCAAGCTATGAGGTTGGCACCGAATACGCAACATCGACTTCTTATCAAGAGGAGCAGAAAAGCGAGCTCGAAAGGCTGTTTGACTTGCTCGCTCTCGCCACCTACAGCAAGGATCAAGGTAAAGGCTATACGATGCGGTTTAGGCTACCTAAACACATTATTGATGCTGCGATAACTGAAGGCAAAATGGCGCGCCGGCGAACTGTAATTAAGTACTATTATGGTCACGCGGTTGCACCCAATACACCTTCTGAAGTGATTGCGGTGTTGTAGGTCGATGAATACGGCCTATCGCGATAAATAAAATCCCCACTTAGGCGTTTGCCACAGTGGGGATTTGTGTTTTTTGCGGCTCTGGTATAAGCGACGCGGTTAGGTGCTTTTCACTGTGATTCGTTTATCCAGTAAGTTACGCATATCCAGTAAGTTACGCATCGCCGCTATTTTTTCGCTTTAGCAAAGGCGGCGGCGAAAGCTCCACCCATTGCCGCGTTTTGTTGTGGCTCTTCACGACGGCGTTGCGATTGGCTACTATTTTGATGCGAACGCGTGTTGCCACTTGTTGCGCCAGAGCGTTGGCTGCGGTTATCTTGCCCCGGCTCATCGTTTAAGCGCATCGAGAGTGCAATGCGTTTTCGCTGCACATCGACTTCCATCACTTTGACTTTGACGATGTCGCCTGCTTTCACCACTTCACGCGGGTCGGCAATGAAACGATCAGTCAGCGCAGAGATATGCACTAAGCCATCTTGGTGAACGCCAATATCGACAAAAGCACCAAAGTTGGCCACGTTCGATACCACGCCTTCCAAAATCATCCCAATTTCCAGATCTTTCATTTCAGTCACGCCGTCAGCAAAGGTCGCGGTCTTAAACTCAGGGCGTGGATCGCGGCCCGGTTTATCGAGCTCTTTGATGATATCAGTGACAGTCGGCAGGCCGAAATGCTCGTCGGTATAATCGACGGCGTGTAAATTGCGCAAAAACTCACTATTGCCGATCAGTGCTTTGATCTCTTTGCTATTTTTTTCGGCGATGGCTTTCACCACTGGATACGCTTCTGGGTGAACCGAAGAGGCATCGAGTGGATTTTTACCATCCATAATGCGTAAGAAGCCCGCACATTGCTCAAATGCTTTTGGCCCTAAGCGCGCGACTTTTTTCAATGTAGCGCGTGAGGCGAAGCGTCCATTTTCATCCCGATAATCAACGATGTTTTGCGCCAGTGCGTTAGACAAGCCAGCCACGCGTGTTAACAGCGCGGCAGAGGCGGTATTCACATCCACGCCGACCGCGTTGACGCAGTCTTCAACAATCGCATCTAAGCGTTTGGCGAGCATCGACTGGCTGACATCGTGTTGGTATTGGCCCACACCGATCGATTTCGGATCGATTTTCACCAGCTCGGCAAGTGGGTCTTGCAGGCGGCGAGCAATCGACACCGCGCCGCGTAGCGACACATCCATATTGGGGAACTCTTTGGCCGCCAGTTCAGAGGCTGAGTAGACCGAGGCCCCTGCTTCGCTGACAATGATTTTCTGCACTTTCAGGTTGCCGCGCTTAATGACATCGGCGACAAAAGTATCGGTTTCGCGCGATGCGGTACCGTTACCAATCGCAATCAAATCAACGTTAAATTGACGTACCAACTGTTCAACAATTTTCGCTGATTTGTCATGTTGGTTATGCGGCTGATGCGGATAAATCGTCTCGGTCGCCAGTACTTTACCCGTGGCGTCCACTACCGCAATTTTCGAACCCGTTCGCAAACCAGGATCCAAGCCGAGAGTGGCGCGTGGGCCAGCCGGTGCGGCCATCAACAAATCTTTTAAGTTGGTGGCAAACACTTCAATCGCTTCGATTTCGGCACGCTCTTTCATTGCGCCCATCAGTTCGGTTTCCATGTGCATTGACACTTTAATGCGCCACGCCCAACTGATCACTTGCTTGCGCCACCCATCGGCAGGGGCGCTGCTTAAGTGAATGCCATAGTGTTGCGCAATCAGCGTTTCGCAATACGATTGGCGCACGCCCTCTTCTTGCTCTGGGTCGGCATTCATGCTCAAGCTTAAAAAGCCTTCATTGCGGCCGCGAAGCATGGCCAATGCTCGGTGTGAAGGCACTTTACTGAGCGTTTCATTATGCGCGAAGTAATCTTTAAATTTCTCCCCGGCTTGCTCTTTGCCTTCGACCACGCGAGAGACCAATTCGGCACTGCGCGTCAAATGACGGCGCACTTTGTCCAGCAAGTTGGCATCTTCAGCAATACGTTCCATTATAATGGCGCGTGCACCATCCAGTGCTGCTTTGATATCACTGATCCCTTTCTCAGTGCTCACATAGTGTGCGGCCTCGGTTTCAGGGTCGGTTTGCGCTTCATTCCACAGCTTGTCTGCCAGTGGTTCAAGCCCTGCTTCAATCGCAATTTGACCTTTAGTACGACGCTTAGGTTTGTAGGGTAAATAGAGATCTTCAAGGCGAGTTTTACTATCCGCTTGGTTGATCTCTTGTGCCAGCTCGGCGGTGAGCTTGCCTTGTTCTTGAATCGATTTCAGAATGGTTTGGCGGCGATCATCGAGCTCGCGCAGATAGGATAAACGGCTGTCTAAGGTACGCAGTTGGGTGTCGTCTAGCCCACCCGTGACCTCTTTACGGTAACGGGCGATAAAAGGAACGGTGTTTCCGTCATCAATAAGTGTGACAGTCGCTGTCACTTGCTCAAGACGCACATTTAGCTCTTGTGCGATCAATTTGCAGATAGCTTGGCTCATCCGTGGTTTCTCTTTTGTAGTTCAGTAGCACCACCACTCAGGGTGGTTTGAATAGGGTAACTATTGGGGCACGTTAGACTTATTTCTAGTCTAACGGCGCGCTGTTATGAGATTAGTGAGATAACCTTCTACCCGATTGTGCCAAAGAGGTCACGTAACGCGTGTGATTTTGATGTCATTTTTCAGCGTTGGCAGCGCTAAAACCGAAGATGAGTTTGGTGGCTAAAGATAAGTTCAGTCAGTTGGTGCCGAGCGAAAATGACAGTATAGTAGCAAGCCATCGTGATGAATGTATAACCCGCGGCTACCTTGAATGTGCGGCGCTGTGTAATGGGAAAAGATCTTGAAGACCAAACTGATTACCCGTGAGGGCTACAATAAATTAAAGGCAGAGCATGACCATCTTTGGCATGAAAAACGGCCAGAAATTACCAAAATAGTCACTTGGGCTGCTGGCCTCGGGGATCGCTCTGAAAACGCAGACTACACCTTTAATAAGCGTTTACTGCGGCAAATTGATCGCCGAATTCGTTTTTTGAGAAAATTTTTACCGGAAGTGACGATAGTTGATTATTCGCCTCAACAAGAGGGGAAAGTGTTTTTCGGTGCTTGGGTGGAAATTGAAAATGAAGCGGGTGATGTAAAGCGCTTTCGCATTGTGGGCCCAGAAGAGATTTACGGTGACGCGAAAGATTACATCTCCATCGATTCACCGATGGCGCGTGCTCTGCTGAAAAAAGAGGTTGATGACGAGGTGCAAGTGCCCACGCCCACAGGGATCAAAGAGTGGTTTATTAACTCGATTGAGTATGAAAAAGGGCAGTGAACGGAGTATTCGGTTCAAAATATTCCTCGGTCGCTCATTTTAGCCATCTCACTTGCTTCGCAATGCCTCTAACGGTTTGTTCAGCACGGCGGGTAGCGAGTAGAGCAGCAGTAGGGCGTGGTTGATCATGACAAACGCGGGGTCCATGCCCTGCAGTGCGGTGGCAAATACCACCGATTCTCTAGCACTTCAGGTTGTAGTGTTTGCGTTTGGCTTTCTCCGGTGTCGATATGACCGCTGGCAATGATGATGGTTTAGGCTATCGCAGGGTTTAAACGCGTCCAACCGACCAGTAATAACGCAGCAAAGGCCAACCAAACTAAAGTAGCGCACACTAGTGTACTGGTGAGGGGCAGCCGGTAACTGAAATAGTATACTGCCAACAGGTATGCCGCATACGGGATAAGCGAGTAAAGGCCAAACAATGCGGTGGTGCGTAGGTCTTCCATTGTGCGTTCGGTGCCGACAATGTAATGCGCAATCAGAGCGAAGGTAGGAAACAGCGGTACAAGACCAGAAATAAAAAAGCTTTTGCTTTTAGAGAGCAGGGCAATGATTAACACTGCAAGCGCACCAAGTAGGCACTTGAAAAACAGAGCCGCCATGACATGTCCTTTTGTCAGAATAGGGTAAGTGTTGCCCACTATAAATCACTCACTGAATAAGTAGAAATGCTCATTGGCGGGTTTGTTATTTTCTCTGCAACATTTCTTCAAATCCAAGTAAAATGGCCGCCACTCTTTTTATTCTGCGGCATGTTGTATCATGCGGCTTGGTTGGGCAAAGATGAAATTAGGAAAACGGCTCACGCAACTAGTACAGCAGATTAACTGCCATTACGATCATATTTGGGATGGTTGTTGTGATCACGGTTTGCTTGGCGCGGCGTTACTGAAGCGCTGTCCAAATAGCGTGGTGCATTTTGTTGATATTGTGCCAGCGTTGATTGAAAAGGTGACGCTCGATTTAACGCGCCATTTCCCTGCAACGGCGGCGTTACCGCGCTGGTACACCCACTGTCTTGATGTGCGCGATCTGCCGCTTGATAGCTATTCTGGCTCGCATTTGGTGATCATCGCCGGGGTTGGCGGTGATTTAATGAGTGAATTCATTGCTGCGCTGGTTGAGCGTTATCCACACCTTGTATTGGATTTTCTGCTTTGTCCTGTGCATCATGGTTACACCTTACGTGAACAGTTGATGACACTGGGTGCGAGATTAAAACAGGAACAGTTGGTGGAAGAAAATCAACGGATTTATGAGCTTTTGCACCTGCAGATTAATTCGTCTAAAGCACAAGATGAAATACCCAAACCATCTCCACTTAGTTTGGTTGGCAGCGCGATCTGGCAAGTGGCCAATGATGAACAACAGATGATCGCCCAGCGTTATCTGACGCAATTGCAACAGCATTATCAGCGTAAAGCACAAGGCGGCGATGTTAGCGCGCAGAAGCGTTGGCAAGCCTATCAGCAGGTTAATATCACTTCTCAGTAGACTCTGGTTCTACTTTGGTAAATTAAGGCATACATTTAATGTTAGCGATAAATCCTCATTAACAGGCGTAATGACTCTGATGGTCCACCACCCTTTAATCTTTTAGGGGGAATAGTTGCCTGAGAAGATACATGATGGGTTTAGCATTGATCAAAACGAGTATCACTCGAGCACTTATATTGCCTTTGGTTTAGGCTATCGCTATTGTTTTAGTCGCTTTGACAAAGAGGTTAACGGATGAGTGACGTGATTGCCGTTTGTATCTAATAATCATGAATCATGCGTGCTAAAAGACATAAACGTTAACAATTCTTTGCATGATTTTAGTCGCAACGGTGTTACATTTTACTCGCTCGGTTTGATATTGGCTTGAGTTCAGAATTAGGTGGGATCTCAGATGCAAGAAAACTATAAAATTTTAGTGGTGGATGATGATGCGCGTTTACGTGCATTGCTTGAGCGTTACTTGTCAGAGCAAGGTTTTCTGGTGCGTAGTGTCGCTAACAGCGAACAGATGGATCGTCTGCTCACTCGTGAAAACTTCCACCTAATGGTGCTTGATTTGATGTTGCCGGGTGAAGATGGTTTGTCTATTTGCCGCCGCTTGCGTAACGCCAATAACATGTTGCCGATTTTAATGCTGACCGCTAAAGGCGACGAAGTGGATCGTATTGTTGGCTTGGAGGTGGGTGCGGATGATTACTTGCCCAAACCGTTTAACCCGCGTGAACTACTGGCGCGAATCAAAGCCGTGCTACGCCGCCAAGTGATTGAAGCCCCCGGCGCGCCAAGTGCTGAAGAATCGGTGGTTGAGTTTGGTGAGTTTCGCCTGAATTTAGGTACCCGCGAAATGTTCCGTGGCGATGAGCCAATGCCGCTCACTTCCGGTGAATTTGCCGTATTGAAGACCTTAGTCACCAATGCGCGTGAGCCGATGTCGCGTGATAAGTTGATGAATATGGCAAGAGGGCGTGAATACTCCGCAATGGAGCGCTCGATTGATGTACAAATCTCGCGTTTACGTCGCATGCTTGAAGTGGATCCAAGCAAACCACGCTATATACAAACGGTGTGGGGCTTAGGTTACGTTTTTGTTCCAGATGGTAAAGAGTCTTAAATTTCAATCAGCTCCTATCGGTTAACCGACAGGAGCTTTTTTGTCGCCTTTTTGATAGTACGTTCATCGCAGGTTTTCCTATGCGCATTCGCAGTTCCTTTACTCAATCGATTTTGCTCTTCTTCTCATTGCTGATCGCCAGCCAAGCTTATTCTTATTACGCCGTATTTAACTATGCCTTGATGCCCAGTTTGCAGCAGTTCAATAAGATTTTGGGCCATGAGATCAACCTAATGCTGGATGACGCGGCGAACAATACATCGGAGCTGGGGATGGACGCCTTACAGCGCCGCCGAGTGTTAGAGCAGCTGGGCGTCACCATTCATAGTGAAGAGAGTGAGATGGCCCAAGAGTATCATGACGCCATCAGCATTGATTTGATGAGCGAGGAGATGAGTAATGAGCTCGGCTCGCTGACCGATGTGCGGATGATTTTGGGTAAAGAGAGTTATATTTTATGGATGAAAGTGGACTCTTTTCCGGGTTCATTAATACGCATCCCTCTCTCTGAGCTGCAAAAAGAGGATTTTGCGCCACTATTTCACAATAGTTTGGTGATGGCGTTACTGATCGTCTTAGGGGGATGGTTGTTTATTCGTCTGCAAAATCGTCCCTTAATTGCCTTAGAAAAAGCCGCCAAAGCCGTTGGCCGAGGTGAGAACCCGCCGCCATTGCCGCTCAAAGGCGCTTCTGAAATTCGCGCGGTGACGTCGGCGTTTAATCAAATGTCGAGAGGGATCCAAGCGCTTGAAGAGGATCGCTCATTATTGATGGCGGGGATCAGCCACGACTTACGCACGCCGCTGACCCGCATTCGTTTAGCAACGGAAATGATGTCTCCAGAAGAGAGTTATCTCGCCGAAGGGATCATCAGTGACACAGAAGAGTGTAACCAGATCATCAGCCAGTTTATGGACTACCTTAAACCGGTCAATAAACAGACCTTTACCGCCGTTGATCTCAATGAGATCGCCAATGATGTTGCTACCGCCGAAGGGGGCTACGAGATCAAAATCGATGTCGAACTGCATTTACCAATGCAGCCAGCCTTTGGCAACCCGATCGCCATTAAACGCGCGGTGAGCAACTTAGTGGTGAACGCCATTCGTTATGGTAATGGTTGGGTTAAGGTGAGTACGGGCAGTACCGCAGATAACAAAATGGCTTGGGTTTGTGTGGAGGATAATGGCCCGGGTATTGATCCTAGTCAAGTGAGCAAAGTGTTTGAACCTTTTACGCGTGGTGATACCGCGCGTGGTAGTGAAGGCACAGGGCTTGGTTTGGCGATAGTGAAACGGATTGTTAGCCAGCATCATGGCAGCGTTGTGGTGAGTAACCGCAGTGAAGGTGGCCTCAAAGCGCAACTGAGCTTCCCGACCAAATAGGCTTAGTCACTCAATAACACAATGGGCTCAACTGAGCCCATTGTGTTTACGGTTTATGCCTTTTCGGCTACTGACCGAAGTTTTTGAGCACATCCATG
Organism: Vibrio qinghaiensis; assembly: GCF_002257545.1. NCBI lineage: Bacteria > Pseudomonadati > Pseudomonadota > Gammaproteobacteria > Vibrionales > Vibrionaceae > Vibrio > Vibrio qinghaiensis. The sequence continues at coordinate 99,577 of NZ_CP022741.1, forward strand.
CGATCAGTTGGTTTTGATCTCTTCGAGTCCCTCTTCGCGTGGCAATTTTTCTGGCAGCAGCAAGTTGAGCAAAATGGCGGTGATACCGCCAGCCGCTACGCCGGATGAAAAAATGCTCTTAATGAACTCGGGCATAAATTGCAGAATCTCTGGCTTTTGCGCAATGCCTAACCCCATCGAAAACGACAGCGCCATGATTAAAATCGCGCGGCGGTCGAGATCCACTCGGGAAATAATCCGCACACCCGCGGCTGCAATGGTGCCGAACATGACGATGGTTGCACCGCCAAGTACCGGTTCAGGAATCAATTGTACAAAGCTTGCCACGCCCGGGAACAGGCCGAGTAACACCAACATGGCGGAAATAAAGTAACCCACATAACGGCTGGCAACCCCGGTGAGCATAATCACGCCATTGTTTTGGCTAAAGGTCGAGTTGGGAAAACTGTTAAAGACCGCCGCCAGCGCTGAGTTCAAACCATCAGCCAGCACACCACCTTTAATGCGCTTCATGTAAATCGGCCCTTTGACGGGCTCGCCCGACACTTCAGAAGTGGCGGTGATATCACCAATCGCTTCCAATGCGGTGATCAAGAAAATCAGTACCAGAGGAATAAAGAGTGACCAATCAAAACCTAAACCAAACTGCATAGGTATTGGTAGGGCAATCAGGGCAGTTTCACTCAGTGAATCAGTGTTCACCATTCCCATCAAGTAGGCCATGATGTAACCGACGAACATCGCAATCACAATCGATGCTACGCGAATGTATGGGTTACTTGAGCGGTTGAGCAGCACGATAAGTCCAAGCACGGTTCCCGCCAGTGCCAGTTTGTCTAAGCTGCCAAAAGTGCCATCGCTGAGCGCAGCATAGCCGCCACCCATAGAAACTAAACCGACTTGTACCAGTGTTAAGCCTATCAGGGTAACCACAATGCCCGACACCAGCGGCGTGATCACGCGGCGCGCGTATTGCAGCACTCGTGATAATAGGATTTCAGCAAAAGAGGCGACTAAAATGGTGCCAAAGATCGCCGCCATCATAGTGCTGATATCTGCACCACCCGCTTTTAATGACAAGCCTGCGCCAATAATTGGCCCAAGAAAGTTAAAACTGGTGCCTTGGATAGAAAGTAAACCAGAGCCAATTGGGCCAATGGTGCGGATCTGGATAAAGGAGGATAAGCCAGAGGCAAACAGTGACATGCTGATGATGGTGTTGGTCTGCTCGGCAGAAACACCAAGTGTTTGGCAAATAATGAGCGAAGGGGTGATGACCGCAACAAACATGGCTAGCAAATGTTGTGAAGCGGCGAAAATGGTTTGGGGTAGCGGTGGCCTATCGTTGAGTTGATAAACCAAATCAGACTTACGCGAAGCGTTGTGGATAGTCATACTGTTTTCCTAATGGTGCGTTGTTGTCTTAGCGTTCGCTGAGTGGGAGCACTAAGTGGAGCAGACACGTCATCTGTGATTGCTGTTAATCAGAATCTGCTCGGACTGGATAAGTGAGTAGTTCACTAAAAAAAATTGGCGAAATTATAGAGGGTTTACGCAAGAAAGCAAACGTTTGCTTTCTTGCGTAAGTTTGCTGTGTAAGGGAGAGGAGAATACAGAACGAGCAATCTTATGCCTTGGCGTAGATGTCCTTCTCACCTAACCAGCGATCGATAATGGCGGTCGCATGGCTTGGATAATGGTCGTGTAAGTAGCGAGCAATGCGCTGTACTTCAGGAATTAAACCTTGGTCACGGACTAAATCCGCAATTTTGAAATCCGCAAGGCCGGTCTGTTTGGTACCAAGCAGCTCACCCGGCCCACGAATTTCTAAGTCTCGCTGAGCAATTACGAAACCGTCATTGCTCTCACGCAGTACACCCAAGCGTTTTTGCGCGGTTTTCGATAGCGGCGCATGGTAGAGCAATACGCAATGGCTGGCGACAGAGCCTCGCCCTACGCGGCCGCGTAATTGGTGCAACTGTGCTAAGCCCAAACGCTCAGGGTTTTCGATGATCATCAAGCTCGCATTCGGCACGTCAACGCCAACCTCAATCACCGTTGTGGCAACCAGCAAGTGCAGTTCATTGTTTTTAAAGGCTTGCATCACCGCTTGTTTTTCGCTCGGCTTCATTCGGCCATGCACCAAACCGATTTTGACATCGGGCAGAGTGCGTTGTAGCTCTTGCGCTGTGTCGGCGGCAGCTTGCGCTTCTAGCACCTCAGACTCATCAATCAAAGTACAGACCCAATAAGCCTGTTTTCCTTCACTCAAACAGGCATGACGCACACGCTCGACGATATCATCACGCTTTGTATCTGGGATTGCGACAGTTTGAATGGGCGTTCGTCCCGGTGGCAGTTCATCAATAACAGAGGTTTCTAAATCAGCGTAAGCGGTCATCGCTAAAGTGCGTGGGATCGGCGTTGCGGTCATGATCAACTGGTGCGGATATGCGCCTTGCTTCGCCCCTTTCTCACGCAGTTCTAAACGCTGGTGGACGCCAAAGCGGTGTTGTTCATCAATGATGACGAGCGCAAGGTGATGAAATTCAACTTGTTCTTGGAAAAGAGCGTGAGTACCCACTATCATTTTTGCCTCACCGTTGGCAATGCGAGCCAGTTCTCTTTCTTTCGCTTTGCCTTTTAATTTACCCGCCAGCCAGCCGACTTGGATGCCCATTGCTTCAAACCAGTTGGCAAAGTTAATTGCGTGCTGCTCGGCCAGCAATTCCGTCGGTGCCATTAATGCTACTTGATAGCCATGTTCGATAGCACGTGCGGCGGCTAATGCAGCGACCAAGGTTTTCCCTGAGCCCACATCACCTTGTACTAAACGCATCATGGGGTGAGCTTGTGCCAGATCGGCTTCGATCTCTGTCACAACACGTGTTTGTGCTTTAGTGGGAGAGAAAGGCAGTTGTGCAAGCAGTTGTTGCTTGAGTTTGCCAGACCCAGCCAGCGGCAATGCGATATCTTGCTGGCCTTGATGGCGTACAGCCAGCATCGAGAGGTTTTGCGCCAACAGCTCTTCCATAATTAAGCGAACCTGCGCCGGATGTTTCCCTTCATCAAACCGTTGCAGGTTAATGCCCGGTGGCGGCCGGTGAATGATGTGCAGCGCTTCAGAGAGCGTAATTTGGTGATCATACAACCCGGCAGGCAGCAATTCTTGTACGGCGGCTTTGTCGAGTAAACTTAATGCTTGATCAGTGAGTGTGCGTAGCGTGAGTTGGCGCAGGCCATCGGTTGTTGGGTAAACGGGGGTTAAGTTAGCTTCGACATCTGGCTGTTGCTGAGGAGCATAAAATTTATAATCAGGATGAACAATTTCAAGGCCGAATCCACCACGTTTAATTTCACCGTAAGCGTGCACTAACTTACCTTCAGCAAAATTGTTTTTCATCCCAGCAGTAAAGTTAAAAAAACGCAGCGTAATGGTGCCGTTACCGTCGCTTATTTTTACTGTGAGCATTTTGCGTTTGCCAAAAACCGTATCCACCGCCATGACTTTACCTTGCACAGCGGCCCAAAGCCCGGGATGCAATTTAGCGATAGGGTAGATCCGTGTGCGGTCTTCATAACGTAAAGGGAGATGGAACAGCAGATCTTGCACACTGATTAAGCCAACCTTTTCCAGTTTTTCAGCCACTTTAGCGCCCACGCCAGAGAGTGAGGTGAGAGGAATCGCGGACAGTAGCTGTGACATAACAGGGCTCATTAACAGTATCGTTATGTATTATTCAACCATCGAACTGTTTTTTTGTACAGCATAAAATCATGTAATGGTCGATAAGCGGCAGGCCATCGGCTAATTTGAATAGTGACGTCTAAAATGCAAGATGAGGTAGGGTCGGAAAATACAAAACCCCATGAGTGGTTAGCCGCAAGGGGTTTTATTTATTTGGATAGTTTAATTTTTCCGGCGTCGCACTTTCAGCGCATGAGGCATCACACGAATTTTTTTCATGATGTTTGCTAAGTGAATGCGATCTTTGGTGGTCAGCAGCACAGTGACAGTATACAAACGTCCATCACGTTCTTCGGTGGAGAGGCCATGAATGTTGGATCCCGTTTTCGAGATCACATTGGTCAGTTCCGCTAACGCACCTTGGTGGTTTTGCATGTCCACTTTCAGTTCGGTGATGAACTCTTGGTCGTAATCTTTAGACCACTCAACCGCCATGTAACGATCCGGCTCTTTTTGGTAGCCACGAACATTAGGGCAGGTTTCACGATGCACCACTAAACCACGGCCCGGTGATACGTGCGCAATGATGTGATCGTCTGGGATGGGGTGGCAACAGTTAGCAAACGTGAGCAAAATACCTTCAGCGCCGCGGATCGGCAGTTTCTTTTTCGGTTTGCCATCATTGCTTTCCACTTCGGTCAGCTCATCAGCATCGCCAAGCAGACGACGCGCAATGACAATACTCATCAATTCGCCTAAACCAATCGCTGCCAACAAATCATCGACAGTGGTCATTTTAAGCTCACCAATCACGTACTTGATGTTTTCTTCGCTGATGTCATTCAGCGATAGATCGCCCAGCGCATGATTGAGCAAACGACGGCCAAGTGTGATTGACTCTTCACGGCGCATGGTTTTGAGCACTTGACGTATCTTAGTACGAGCGCGAGACGTCACCACATAGTTGAGCCAAGCGGCATTAGGGCGAGCCCCAGGTGCGCTGATGATTTCAATCGTTTGGCCGTTTTTCAGCGATTTACTTAACGGATAAGGGTTTCGATCAACACGAGCTCCAACACAGGTATTGCCGACATCGGTGTGCACCGCGTAGGCAAAATCAACCGCAGTCGCCCCGACAGGCAGCTCAACGATGCGGCCTTTGGGTGTGAAGACGTAGATTTCATCAGGGAAAAGATCTGACTTAACGTTCTCAATAAACTCAAACGAGTTACCGGCGCTTTGTTGTAGCTCAAGTAGGCTTTGCATCCAGCGCTGTGCTTTAATTTGCGCGGTGGTGCCAGTGCGTTCGCCATTACCTTTGTAAGACCAATGAGCAGCCACGCCTTTGTCGGCCATCTGTTCCATGTCTTCAGTGCGGATCTGCACTTCAACTGGAACGCCGTGTGGGCCGACCATTGAGGTATGCAAAGACTGGTAGCCGTTCGCTTTGGGTACGGCGATGTAATCTTTCATACGCCCCGGGCGAGGTTTGTACAAGCTATGAACTTGGCCTAACGCACGGTAACAGGTATCTGCAGTGTCAACCACGACTCGAAAAGCGTAGATGTCCATAATGGTGTGAAAGCGCTGCTCTTTGGTTTTCATCTTGTTATAGATAGAGAACAGGTTCTTTTCACGGCCGACCACGCGTGCTTTCAAACCGAAATCTTGCAAGCGGCCTTCAATTTCACTGTGGATGCGTTGGATCATCTCTTTGCGGTTACCGCGAGCGGATCTTACCACCTCTTTCAATACGCGATAACGATTAGGGTACAGCGCTTCAAAGCCAAGCTCTTCTAGCTCAGTCTTGATGTTATGAATCCCTAAGCGGTGGGCAAGAGGTGCGTAAATCTCCAATGTTTCACGGGCAATACGGCGCTTTTTATCCGGGCGCAATGCGCCAAGGGTACGCATATTGTGCGTGCGGTCAGCCAGTTTGATAAGAATAACGCGAATGTCTTGCACCATAGCGAGCACCATCTTACGAAAGTTCTCGGCTTGTGCTTCTTTACGATCGCGAAATTTCAATTTGTCGAGTTTGGAAACACCATCCACCAATTCTGCCACGGCGTGACCGAATTGAGTTTCAAGGTCTTCTTTCGTTACATCGCAATCTTCGATGACATCATGTAATAACGCAGCTTGTAGCGTTTCTAAATCAAGGCGCATATCGGCCAAAATGCGAGAAACGGCAACAGGGTGAATAATGTAAGGCTCGCCACTAGAACGGGTTTGCCCTTCATGGGCTTCACGTGCGACCACATAAGATTGACGCAGAGCCTCAATTTGAGGCTCTGTTAGGTATTCTTGGACAACGTCTTTAAGGCTATCAAATAGATACAAATTATAGGCCCGGAAGGTTGTTGAATTTGAATAGCGAAATTAACGGTTGTGAGCGATGCTGCTTACGGCGGCTAATTCTGCGGCTTCTTGCTCTTGTTGCTCTTGGCGCGCACGGGCATCAAGTACATCTTTCGTGATAAGACCTTCTTCGATTTCGCGCAGGGCGATAACCGTTGGCTTATCGTTCTCTTCTGGCACCAATGAATCTTTACCGCCAGTTTGCATTTGACGAGCGCGGCGAGCCGCAATCAGAACTAGGTCGAAACGATTGCCCACTTTTTCAACAGCGTCTTGAACAGTTACGCGTGCCATGAGAACTCCAAATAGTTAACTAAAAATTTTTAAATGACGAGAAAGTATACAGTCTAATCTTTGTTTATACTAGCGATAGACTTTGCCTTGTTTGAGCGGGTGATTATTCCGCCAGTAGCGCGTTGAGCATGCTGCTATATTTAGCAGCTTGCTTGTCTTGCTTCAATCGTTCAGCACGTAAAATGGCCCTGAAATCCATTAATGCCACATCGAAATCATCATTTATGATGACATAGTCGTATTCGGTGTAATGCGAGATTTCAGCTTGAGCTTCATTCATACGTTTAGCAATGACGGCTTCACTGTCTTGACCACGAGCATTCAAGCGGCGTTCCAATTCTTCTTTTGAGGGAGGAAGGATAAACACACTTTTTGCATCCGGCATTTTGTCGCGTATTTGACGCGCGCCTTGCCAGTCAATATCAAGAAAAACGTCAATGCCTTTGTTGAGGTTATTTTCAATCCATACCTTAGAGGTGCCGTAGTAGTTGCCAAATACTTCAGCATGTTCGAGAAATTCACCTTTAGTAATCAACTCTTCAAACAGCTCTTTTTGCACAAAATGGTAGTGAACACCATCTTGTTCGCCCGGGCGCATGCCGCGTGTGGTATGTGAAACAGAGACTTTCATCGCATAGGTTGGGTTGGTTTCCAACATCGCAGAGATCAAGCTTGATTTGCCTGCACCACTGGGTGCAGAGACGATATAAAGAGTACCTTTGCCCATCTGTTCTGTTCCACGTTAGGTTAGGATTGAATGCTGATATTTGCGTCTATCAACATGTTAAAAGATAGCACTGACCCAGAGAGTTTCATCCTAGAAAATGAAAATAAGGCCAGAAAAAATGGAGGCGAAGAGTAGCACGTTCTCATGGATGTCTACAACAAAAAGGTCGGCCTTTAGCGGTGAAAGGGGAATTTTAAAACGGTGATATTTTCTTCAATGGGTAAACGTTTGCTCTTATTTCAAGGCTTGTCGAGGGGTTTTATTGCTGTATAATCGCCCGCCGCTGAGCTCGTGATTTGAATATGATCGCGTGGTAAGTCTATAAATTAATGCAAGACTAATTCTTCGATTTGGGTTCCCTCGCCCCCAAAACAAACTAAAAAGGTACACAATGAGTTATTTTACCCTTGCGCAGCAGCGCAAAGCTTTGGCACTTTTAGTGCTATTTCATTTGATCATTATTGCATCAAGCAATTATCTGGTTCAGCTGCCCTTTACTGTATTCGGTTTACATACCACTTGGGGCGCGTTTACTTTCCCATTCATTTTTCTGGCAACGGATCTCACTGTGCGTATTTTTGGTGCAGCCTTGGCTCGTAAAATCATTTTCTTAGTGATGTTACCTGCTTTGATTGTTTCTTATGCACTCTCGGTGCTATTTTTTGAAGGTCAATTCCAAGGGCTTGCTCAGCTTCATGAGTTTAATCTGTTTGTTGCTCGTATTGCGATTGCCAGTTTTATGGCGTATTTGCTAGGGCAAATTATGGATGTGCATGTGTTTAATCGTCTGCGCCAGATGAAGCAGTGGTGGGTTGCGCCAACATGTTCTACGTTATTTGGTAATGCATTAGACACGGTCGCTTTTTTTGCGATTGCTTTCTATCAAAGCCCCGATCCGTTCATGGCTGAACATTGGACCGAAATTGCTTTGGTTGATTATGGTTTTAAACTGGTGATCAGTTTAGGCCTGTTTGTGCCGATGTACGGTGTGCTGCTCAATTACTTGATCCGCAAGCTGACAGCGGTCAACCCTGATTTCCGAGCCGTTGGGATCAATGCTCAGTAGTTGAAACGTTCAGTGGTGGAGTAGTAAGCCATTATACTAGGAAGATAGCAAATCAAAGCCCGAGCAAGTGCTGCTCGGGCTTTTTCATGTGTCTGCATCTTATAACTATGATGGGTCGATAATGAGTGGCCAACCAATGTCGCTTTGACGGTTTGCTTCAATATCCAGCTCGGCGGTGGTGAGAGGATTGGCCGCTAACCATTTGGCGGATAACCGAAGAGTCAGTTGGTCACCTTGAGCTTGTAATGTAAATTTAGGCTGTAGTGCCTCGTTACGACGATGGCTGAGCAATACGGCAAGGCGCAGTAAACGTAACACCCGCTTGGCGCTGTTGCCCGACAAAGCGTACTGCTCTGGCAATGAAGAGAGCTGCTCGCGATAACGACGAGCAATTTCGCCTAGAAAGTGTTTCTGTGCACGGGTATAGCCGGGTAAGTCGAGGTTTTGTAACAGGTAGGCGCTGTGTTCACCGCCTTTTTTTAAATCAATCGCTAACCCTATTTCATGCAATTGTGCAGCAGTAGTGAGCAGCATTTCAGCTTGCGGTTCCGCAATCCAATCTTCCCCCCCACACTGTTTGAGCAGCGATTGGGCAAGTTGAGCCACTTGCTTGGCGTAGTCAACATCAATTTGATATCGCACCTGGACGCTATTGATGGTACGCGTTCGAATGTCATCTTGGCGCAGCTCTTCGACCATTTCATACACTAAGCCTTCACGCAATGCGCCGCCAGCTAAAGTCATCGATTCAATCTCGAGCAGTTCAAAGATGGCAATTAAAATCGAGAGGCCACTTGGGAAAACTAACGCTCGCTCTAAAGTTAATCCTTCAATATCAAGCTCTTCCAAGTGATCGGCGAGCATCGCTTGTTTTTGCAAGCGTTTTAGTTTGGTATGAGTGATCACCTCATCCATCCCTTGCGCCAGCATAATCTCTTGCAACGCTTGTACTGTGCCACTGGCACCCACGCACACATCCCAACCTAACTGTGAGTATTGTTCAAGGATAGGCGCTAACGTCTGTTTTGCAGCGTCAATCGCTTGATTAAAGTTAGCCGCGTTAAGCTGTCTGTCTTTAAAATGGCGCTCAAGCCAAGTGACGCAGCCCATTTTTAAACTGGTTAACGCTTTGGCATCGAACCCTTCACCAATGATGAGTTCAGTACTGGCCCCACCAATATCGACAACCAAGCGTCGTCCTAAGCCACCTGAAGTGTGCGCCACTCCTTTGTAGATAGTTGCCGCCTCTTCTTCACCGGAAATTACCTGAATGGGGTGGCCGAGTATTTGGTTGGCTTGAGTTAAAAACAGTTCAACGTTGGTGGCTGTACGCAGTGTGGCAGTGCCAACAATACGGATATTGCTGGCGGGTATATCTTGTAGTCGTTCCGCAAATAAACTGAGGCAGTCCCATCCTCGCTGCATCGCTTCTTGGCTAAGAGCGTTGTTATCATCTAACCCGGCGGCCAAGCGTACTTTGCGCTTTATTTTGGCCATCGTTTGTACACTGCCATCAATATGACGCACGATGAGCATATGAAAACTGTTCGACCCAAGGTCGATGGCAGCGTAGAGCGGCGAGGAGACGGCTTTACTCATAAATGGATTACGAACCCTTATTACTTTGATGCGGTTGACGTGGGCGACGACTTTGTGGCTTACGGTTGCCAGTACGAGGGCCATTATTATTAGTACGGCGCTGCTGAGGATTACGAGAACGCAGACGAATTGGCGGTGGTAAGTCTTCAATCAACGCCGATGCATCGTAATCAGAAACAGGAACCGCGTGCCCGGTATACTCTTCAATCGCGGTTAGGTTAATGGCGTACTCTTCACAGGCAAAACTAATCGAATGACCACTCTCTCCTGCGCGACCTGTACGACCAATGCGGTGCACGTAGTCTTCACAGTCATCAGGTAAGTCGTAGTTGAATACGTGTGTGACTTGAGGAATGTGTAAGCCTCGCGCTGCCACGTCGGTTGCAACAAGAATGTCGACATCACCGGTAGTGAATTGCTCAAGGATCTTTTCACGTTTCTTCTGCGGTACATCACCCGTTAGCAGGCCGACACGGTGCCCATCTGCAGCTAAATGACCCCAAATAGAGTCGCAGCGGTGTTTTGTGTTGGCAAAAATGATGGCGCGATCTGGCCAGTCTTGTTCTATCAGTGTCTGTAATAGCGCCATCTTATGTTCGTTAGACGGGTAGAACAGCTCTTCTTGGATGCGATGGCCAGTTTTTTGTTCTGGTTCAACAACCACGTGCTCAGGGTTATGCATGTGCTCGAACGCCAACTCTTGAACGCGATAAGAAAGCGTGGCTGAAAACAGCATGTTCAGGCGCTCTTTAGGTTCTGGCATACGGCGAAACAGAAAACGAATGTCCTTGATAAAACCAAGGTCAAACATGCGATCAGCTTCATCCAGCACAACTGCTTGAATATTATTCAAGTTAAACACGTGTTGTTTGTAGAAATCGATGATACGTCCTGTTGTACCGATCAATATGTCGACACCATCTTGCAGCTTAGACAACTGCTTATCGTAGCTTTCACCACCGTAAGCCAGCGCAGCTTTGATACCGGTACTGGCAATCAGAGGTTCGGCGTCGTTATAAATTTGAATCGCTAACTCACGAGTCGGGGCCATAATAATGGCACGCGGCTGCGTCGGTTTTCGCCCTTCATGTTCAGGGGTTGTTAGTAAGTGGTTAAAAGTAGCAGCGAGAAACGCAAGCGTTTTACCAGTCCCTGTTTGGGCCTGGCCTGCAATGTCTTGGCCGGTGAGCAGTACCGGCAACGCCAAGGCTTGGATCGGGGTACAGTAATCGAACCCTTTTTTTTCCAATCCTTCAACAACTTGAGGATGTAATCCCAAATCGGCGAACTTTTGCTCTGTGATATGTGTCTTTTTCATCGCCATAGAATATCAGCTTAAGCTTGCAATACGAAAGTAAATACATTCCAATAGAGCATCTATTTACTGGTTAGCTTATAATCAGTGCAGAAAAACATATTGGAGTGGAAGATGAGCGATAAGATTTTGCAGCTTACAGATGATGGTTTTGAGAACGATGTAATCAAAGCTGCAGGCCCTGTTCTTGTTGATTTTTGGGCAGAATGGTGTGGTCCTTGTAAGATGATTGCGCCAATTTTGGATGAAATCGCTAGCGAGTACGAAGGCAAACTGACTATCGGTAAATTAAATATCGACCACAACGCAGGTACTCCACCTAAGTTTGGTATTCGTGGCATCCCAACCTTGCTGCTGTTCAAAAATGGCAACGTCGCTGCAACGAAAGTTGGTGCGTTATCAAAAACTCAATTGAAAGAGTTTTTGGACGCAAACCTATAACAGGTATCGCAAAGCCGTACATTTTCTGATGCACGGCTTTGTTTTTTTGAAAAGAAACAAACTCTAGACTAGGCTATTATTTAGTGCTAGTTTATCGCACGTTAATTAGACAAGTGTTCACTTCTTGGTCGATCCTGAGACCAAAATCCATCTTAACTAGAAAATAGATCCTATTTTGACTAAACAAGTATCCACCACAATGAATCTAACAGAATTGAAGAACAGACCTGTGTCTGATCTTGTGAAGCTTGGTGAGAGCCTAGGCCTCGAAAACCTGGCGCGTCTAAGAAAACAAGACATCATCTTCTCCATCCTAAAAGCGCACGCAAAAAGTGGTGAAGATATATTTGGTGATGGGGTCTTGGAAATTCTTCAAGACGGTTTTGGTTTCTTACGTAGCGCCGACTGTTCATATTTAGCTGGCCCTGATGATATCTACGTATCACCAAGCCAAATTCGCCGTTTCAACTTGCGCACCGGTGACTCAGTATCTGGCAAAATCCGCCCACCAAAAGAAGGCGAACGTTATTTCGCATTGTTAAAAGTTAACACCGTTAACCACGACAAACCGGATAATGCACGTAACAAGATTTTATTTGAGAACTTAACTCCACTACATGCCAATGAACGTATGATCATGGAGCGTGGTAATGGCTCGACAGAAGACATTACGGCACGAGTTCTAGACCTTGCCTCTCCGATTGGTAAAGGCCAGCGTGGTTTGATTGTTGCTCCGCCAAAAGCGGGCAAAACCATGTTGCTACAAAATATCGCGCAAAGTATTGCTAACAACCATCCTGATTGTGTGTTGATGGTGCTACTTATTGACGAACGTCCTGAAGAAGTAACGGAAATGCAACGCCTTGTGAAAGGCGAAGTGGTTGCTTCTACGTTCGATGAGCCAGCTTCACGTCACGTACAAGTGGCAGAAATGGTGATCGAAAAAGCAAAACGTTTGGTTGAGCATAAGAAAGATGTGGTTATCCTGCTTGATTCCATCACACGTTTAGCACGCGCTTACAATACTGTGATCCCGTCATCTGGCAAAGTCTTGACTGGTGGTGTGGATGCCAATGCATTGCAACGTCCTAAGCGCTTTTTTGGTGCGGCTCGTAATGTAGAAGAAGGCGGTAGTTTAACGATTATTGCGACGGCACTGGTTGATACCGGCTCTAAAATGGATGAAGTTATCTACGAAGAGTTTAAAGGTACAGGTAACATGGAATTGCACCTTAACCGTAAAATTGCGGAAAAACGTGTCTTCCCTGCTATCGACTTCAACCGCAGCGGTACTCGTCGTGAAGAGTTGCTTACTAAGCCTGATGAGTTACAAAAAATGTGGATTCTGCGTAAGATCGTTCACCCAATGAGTGAGAGTGACGCAATGGAATTCTTAATTGATAAGCTCGCGATGACGAAAACCAATGATGAGTTTTTTGATGCGATGCGCCGTCAATAATAGACGCTAAGTTTAGTATGACCAACGCCACCGTTTATCGGTGGCGTTTTTGTTTGCATTTGACCCATTAACCTTCCACAATAGGCTAAATGTTACAAGGAGGTTAAAATGCAACAAGGAATGTTGTCGTCGCTTCTCCTCTCGCTATTTTTATTTTGTGCGTGGCCAAGTGCTGCCTCTATAGAAATAACGTCTGATACAGCTCAGAAATGGCTTCAGGAAGAACAAATTCGCCATAAAAGTGCAGAGCTATTGCAGTACGCGGTACATGATGAATTTGATTCTTTGCGCTTTTCATTACAACGTTTAGCGCTATTGCCGCAAGAAGCCGTACGTTTCCTGTTGCTGCAAAAAATCGAGCAGTTGGATCTCACGCTAACGCCGAATATGGTGATCTTCATTGAAGAGCAGCAAGCGCTTGCACCCACTTATCAAGTTGTCGAAAAAGAACAAGGCTATGAATTCTCCACCCCAGCTTTTGACTCTTCTGCGATAGCCAGCCGTTTATTAAAGCGTTGGCGGCAGGAACAAACCACTCTCGATTTCTTGGTGAAGGCCGTACGCCAAGAGCTAGTATTGAAAACATGGCTGTCAGGGACTCAATATCAAGTAAAAATTCGCGAAACATTACTGATCCGCGAGTTAGATACACTATCCCCAGATGCTCTATCTGCCCTCACAGAGCAACTGACATCAGAACCAGTGACCGGATGGTTGCCTTCCACACAAGTGATGGTTCGATTAGCTCAGGTTAGTGAAGATCCTAAAATCTATAAACTCCTGTGGCTGATGCGGGTCGATTTCTCCATTCAGCAGGAACTCACACGATTAGCCAGCGTGAGCGATGAATTTGCGATAAAACAGATCATGGCTGCCAGCGAAAATCCGAGTTTAAAAGTACAAGCGATTAAGGAGTTAGTTCGCATCAGCCCCATGCGTCCTGATATCCGCGACTTTCTGATAGCCAAAATGTCAATCAATGAAGAGGTCAATTTAGTAGCCACTGCTTTGGTCGAGCAGGGACACAGCAGTTGGCTAAAGGATTTACTGGTGAGTAATTCTCAGGTGAAAAGCCGTGGTATTTTACAAGCCCTCTCTCAATAACCCTATGAAATTTGGGGATCGTTAATGGGTTGTTTTTGTTATACTGCCTGCAGTTTAATCAGCGATGTAGTAGGCCTATGAGCTTTAAGGATTTACGTGAATTTGTTGACCATCTGGAAAAAACAGGCCAACTAAAACGCATTACTTGCCCGATTGACCCTCATTATGAAATGACGGAAATTAGCGATCGCACTTTGCGTGCCGCAGGTCCTGCTTTGCTATTTGAAAACCCGATCGGTTATACGGTTCCGGTGCTCACTAACTTGTTTGGCACCGCAAAACGCGTCGCGATCGGCATGGGGCGTAAAGAGGTCCAAGAGTTAAGGGAAGTCGGCAAATTACTGGCTTATCTCAAAGAGCCCGAGCCACCGCAGGGCTTCAAAGATGCTATCGATAAATTGCCTTTATTTAAGCAAGTGCTCAACATGCCAACCAAACGGCTACGCAAGGCTCCTTGCCAGGAGATCGTTTGGCAGGGCAGCGATGTTGACTTAGATAAAATTCCGGTAATGAGTTGCTGGGCCGATGATGTGGCACCCCTTCTAACTTGGGGGCTGACCATCACTAAAGGGCCAAACAAAAAGCGACAAAATCTCGGAATTTATCGTCAGCAGAAGCTTAGTAAAAACAAAGTCATTATGCGTTGGCTGGCGCATCGTGGTGGTGCTCTAGATTTAAGAGATTGGATGGACACTCATCCCGGAGAGAATTTCCCAGTTTCAGTGGCTTTTGGTGCTGATCCTGCAACCATTCTAGGCGCGGTGACACCAGTGCCAGATACGCTTTCTGAATATGCTTTTGCGGGATTGTTACGAGGCAGCAAAACAGAAGTGGTTAAATCGCTCAGTAATGATCTAGATGTGCCTGCTAGTGCGGAAATTGTGCTGGAAGGCTACATAGATCCAAACGAATATGCTGACGAAGGGCCTTATGGTGATCACACGGGTTACTATAATGAAGTTGAAAAGCATCGTGTCTTTACGGTTACGCATATCACAATGCGCAGCAATCCTATCTACCATAGCACTTATACCGGACGCCCACCTGATGAACCCGCTGTGCTTGGTGTTGCGTTAAATGAAGTGTTTGTACCTATACTCCAAAAACAGTTTCCTGAAATCGTCGATTTTTATTTGCCGCCGGAAGGTTGTTCTTATCGAATGGCGGTAGTGACGATGAAAAAGCAATACCCAGGTCATGCAAAGCGAGTCATGATGGGAGTTTGGTCGTTCCTTCGCCAGTTTATGTACACTAAATATGTGGTGGTGTGCGATGAATCAGTCGATGCTCGTGATTGGAATTCAGTTATCAATGCAATGACAACACATATGGACCCAGTGCGAGATACTTTATTTATCGAGCATACACCGATTGATTCACTTGATTTTGCCTCTCCAGTGGTGGGGCTGGGCTCCAAAATGGGCTTAGATGCTACCATTAAATGGGATGTTGAGAGTGACGGTACAAGACAACAATCGTCACCATCAACGGCTCCTCAGATCAAAGCTGAGCATTTGGATCAGCTTAGAGCACAGCATTCTGAGATTGTTGATATCTATTTAGTGCCATTTTCTAATGATGGTTTCTTGATTGTATCCATGAACAAAGCGTTCGCTGGTCAATCTCAAGAGCTGTTAAAAAAGATATGGGCATTTTTAGAGACATTTTCAAACCTGAAGTTTGTTGTGCTCTGTGATGATGATGTGAATATCCGAGATTGGAATGATGTGATTTGGGCGATAACCACGCGCATGGATCCGTCTCGAGATACTGATCGTATAGAAGCTAATGAAGGGCAATGTTCCAAGCTCTTACTGGATGCAACCAACAAACTCTTTGGTGAAGTTCAGCGAGAGTGGGGGACGCCAATCAAAAAAGATCACGAGGTAGTCACTAAAATAGACTCTATCTGGGATGAGTTAGGTATTTTATGACCTACACGGTGATCTTGCTGCCGAAAGGCGATACTTTTGAAGTACAAGACGGTACAACGGTGTTGGAAGCTGCGCTCAAAAAGAACATCTCTTTTCCACACCGTTGTCAAATAGGTGCATGCGCTATGTGTATGTGCAGAAAATTAGAAGGTGTAGTGGAATATAACTTAGAGCCGATGTTGACTGACGAAGAGCAGCGACAAGGTTGGATATTCCCTTGCCAAGCCTTTGCAACAAGTAGCTTAGTACTTACTTTTGCAGAGTAAGTCAGAGGAAAAACATGACCACCCAATGTAAAGTAAAGTCAATTGAGCCATTAGCCTCTAATACTTATAAAATCATCCTCCAACCTGAAAGCGTTCTTGCATTTAAAGCTGGGCAATATCTCATGGTAGAAATGGGTGAGAAAGATAAACGTCCATTTTCTATCGCAAGCAGCCCTTGCCGTTCTGGTGAACTAGAGCTGCACATTGGTGCCGCCGAGCATAATGCTTACGCACAGGAAGTAGTTGAGAAAATGAAAACGGCATTAAGCAACAAGGGTTTCGTCAACATAGATGCACCTCACGGTGATGCGTGGGTAAAAGAAAATGAGCGCCCTCTACTACTCATTGCTGGAGGAACAGGTTTTAGCTATGTACGCTCGATTTTAGATCACTGTATTAGCCAAAAAAAAAGTAACGCTATCTATTTGTACTGGGGAGCAAAAGACGTTTACCAACTCTATGCAAAAACAGAACTGAGTGAGATTGCTCAGCAATTTGAGAACATCCACTTTGTACCTGTTGTTGAAACGGCTGATGAAGGTTGGAATGGCAAGGTTGGCAATGTACTCCAAGCGATCAATGATGATTTCGAGTCGTTAGAAGCGTACGACATTTATATTGCAGGTCGTTTTGATATGGCTGGAGCAGCAAGAGAACAGTTTACCCAATACAAAAATGCAAAAAGCGATCACATGTTTGCTGATGCCTATGCTTTTATTTAAGATCGAGAGAGGTTAAAGCCTATCAAAAGAGAGCGAAATGCTCTCTTTTGACGCTTTGTGGCTGCTATTTAAACAAAATAGATGTTTTTCTTGTTTTTTATTAAAAACCGCTTGCACTCATCTCCGTTCTCCCTATAATGCCGCCTCACTGACACGGCACAGCCAGTAAGGGTTCAAACCCAACTAGCCAGCCAATCAGTAGGTCAAATCAGTAAGACGAAATAATGTAAAAAAGTGTTTGACACTCACAATTATCTCGCTAGAATGGCCGCCTCTTCAAAGGAAGCCTCGGCAACCCAACGAAGAACGCTCTTTAACAATATAAACCTATCAATCTGTGTGGGCACTCGTTGATGATAATCGAAAAAGATTTATCAATGAACTGAGTGACCTGAACTAGCAATAGTTCGAATGCTTTTTGATTTCACTTTTTCTTAAAAAGTGAAGACCAAGAAGCGGCACAGTCAATTCATTGTTGTTCTGTTGGAACAACAATAGCTTTAAAATTACTTTTTTACTTTCGAGTAAGAGCAGTTTTGAAGTCAGTATTCATTGAGCCGGTCTTAGGACCAACAAAACTTTAATTGAAGAGTTTGATCATGGCTCAGATTGAA
Organism: Vibrio qinghaiensis; assembly: GCF_002257545.1. Lineage (NCBI taxonomy): Bacteria > Pseudomonadati > Pseudomonadota > Gammaproteobacteria > Vibrionales > Vibrionaceae > Vibrio > Vibrio qinghaiensis. The sequence continues at coordinate 117,167 of NZ_CP022741.1, forward strand.
CGCTGGCGGCAGGCCTAACACATGCAAGTCGAGCGGCAGCACAGAGGAACTTGTTCCTTGGGTGGCGAGCGGCGGACGGGTGAGTAATGCCTAGGAAATTGCCCTGATGTGGGGGATAACCATTGGAAACGATGGCTAATACCGCATGATGCCTACGGGCCAAAGAGGGGGACCTTCGGGCCTCTCGCGTCAGGATATGCCTAGGTGGGATTAGCTAGTTGGTGAGGTAATGGCTCACCAAGGCGACGATCCCTAGCTGGTCTGAGAGGATGATCAGCCACACTGGAACTGAGACACGGTCCAGACTCCTACGGGAGGCAGCAGTGGGGAATATTGCACAATGGGCGCAAGCCTGATGCAGCCATGCCGCGTGTATGAAGAAGGCCTTCGGGTTGTAAAGTACTTTCAGTCGTGAGGAAGGTGGTGTTGTTAATAGCAGCATCATTTGACGTTAGCGACAGAAGAAGCACCGGCTAACTCCGTGCCAGCAGCCGCGGTAATACGGAGGGTGCGAGCGTTAATCGGAATTACTGGGCGTAAAGCGCATGCAGGTGGTGGATTAAGTCAGATGTGAAAGCCCGGGGCTCAACCTCGGAACCGCATTTGAAACTGGTTCACTAGAGTACTGTAGAGGGGGGTAGAATTTCAGGTGTAGCGGTGAAATGCGTAGAGATCTGAAGGAATACCGGTGGCGAAGGCGGCCCCCTGGACAGATACTGACACTCAGATGCGAAAGCGTGGGGAGCAAACAGGATTAGATACCCTGGTAGTCCACGCCGTAAACGATGTCTACTTGGAGGTTGTGGCCTTGAGCCGTGGCTTTCGGAGCTAACGCGTTAAGTAGACCGCCTGGGGAGTACGGTCGCAAGATTAAAACTCAAATGAATTGACGGGGGCCCGCACAAGCGGTGGAGCATGTGGTTTAATTCGATGCAACGCGAAGAACCTTACCTACTCTTGACATCTACAGAATCCTGCGGAGACGCGGGAGTGCCTTCGGGAACTGTAAGACAGGTGCTGCATGGCTGTCGTCAGCTCGTGTTGTGAAATGTTGGGTTAAGTCCCGCAACGAGCGCAACCCTTATCCTTGTTTGCCAACGAGTAATGTCGGGAACTCCAGGGAGACTGCCGGTGATAAACCGGAGGAAGGTGGGGACGACGTCAAGTCATCATGGCCCTTACGAGTAGGGCTACACACGTGCTACAATGGCGCATACAGAGGGCAGCAAGCTAGCGATAGTGAGCGAATCCCAAAAAGTGCGTCGTAGTCCGGATTGGAGTCTGCAACTCGACTCCATGAAGTCGGAATCGCTAGTAATCGTAGATCAGAATGCTACGGTGAATACGTTCCCGGGCCTTGTACACACCGCCCGTCACACCATGGGAGTGGGCTGCACCAGAAGTGGTTAGTTTAACCGCACTTTCTTCGGAGAGAGTGGAGGACGATCACCACGGTGTGGTTCATGACTGGGGTGAAGTCGTAACAAGGTAGCGCTAGGGGAACCTGGCGCTGGATCACCTCCTTATACGAAGATTACACTGATGAGTGTCCACACAGATTGATGGTTTATACAGTTTAAGAGACGAGGATGTTGCCAAACATTCTTACTTAGTGTCCCGTTCGTCTAGAGGCCTAGGACACCGCCCTTTCACGGCGGTAACAGGGGTTCGACTCCCCTACGGGATACCATCTTTAAATGTTCTTACGAGAATCTTTAAAAATGGTTTCTTTCTTTAGTAGAAAGTCAAATCGTGCTCTTTAACAATTTGGAAAGCTGACTGATAACAACGAACGTGTTTGTTGTTATCAAATAAAAGTTCTCAACATCAATGCGTTTAACGTATTGATACCAAACACATTCAAGTGTTCTTGGGAAAGCTTACTGCGGTAAGTTTTCAAAATTGAGTCCGGCAAAATCAAACGTCTCTCGCTCATTCAAATAATGAGAGACAACCTTGGTGACTTGTCTGCAACACGAAACTTCTTCGGGTTGTATGGTTAAGTGACTAAGCGTACACGGTGGATGCCTTGGCAGTCAGAGGCGATGAAGGACGTAGTAACTTGCGATAAGCGTAGATTAGGCAGTAACAGCCACTTGAGTCTACGATTTCCGAATGGGGAAACCCACGTGCATAAGCACGTATCCTTACCTGAATACATAGGGTAAGGAGGCAAACCGGGGGAACTGAAACATCTAAGTACCCCGAGGAGAAGAAATCAACAGAGATTCCGAAAGTAGCGGCGAGCGAAATTGGACTAGCCCTTAAGCTTTTAATGATGCAGGTGAAGCCTCTGGAAAGTGGCGCAATAAAGGGTGATAGCCCCGTAACTGTTCCATCATTATAAGTGAAATCGAGTAAGGCGGGACACGTGTTATCCTGTCTGAACATGGGGGGACCATCCTCCAAGGCTAAATACTACTGACTGACCGATAGTGAACCAGTACCGTGAGGGAAAGGCGAAAAGAACCCCTGTGAGGGGAGTGAAATAGAACCTGAAACCGTGTACGTACAAGCAGTAGGAGCAGGCATTGTCCTGTGACTGCGTACCTTTTGTATAATGGGTCAGCGACTTATATTCAGTGGCAAGGTTAACCGAATAGGGGAGCCGTAGGGAAACCGAGTCTTAACTGGGCGCTTTAGTCTCTGGATATAGACCCGAAACCGGGTGATCTAGCCATGGGCAGGTTGAAGGTTGAGTAACATCAACTGGAGGACCGAACCGACTAATGTTGAAAAATTAGCGGATGACTTGTGGCTAGGGGTGAAAGGCCAATCAAACTCGGAGATAGCTGGTTCTCCCCGAAAGCTATTTAGGTAGCGCCTCGGACGAATACTACTGGGGGTAGAGCACTGTTAAGGCTAGGGGGTCATCCCGACTTACCAACCCTTTGCAAACTCCGAATACCAGTAAGTACTATCCGGGAGACACACGGCGGGTGCTAACGTCCGTCGTGGAGAGGGAAACAACCCAGACCGCCAGCTAAGGTCCCAAATTACTACTAAGTGGGAAACGATGTGGGAAGGCTCAGACAGCCAGGATGTTGGCTTAGAAGCAGCCATCATTTAAAGAAAGCGTAATAGCTCACTGGTCGAGTCGGCCTGCGCGGAAGATGTAACGGGGCTAAGTAGTAAACCGAAGCTGCGGCAATACAGTTTACTGTATTGGGTAGGGGAGCGTTCTGTAAGCCGTTGAAGGTGTGTTGTAAAGCATGCTGGAGGTATCAGAAGTGCGAATGCTGACATGAGTAACGATAAGGGGGGTGAAAAACCTCCCCGCCGGAAGACCAAGGGTTCCTGTCCAACGTTAATCGGGGCAGGGTAAGTCGACCCCTAAGGCGAGGCTGAAAAGCGTAGTCGATGGGAAACGGGTTAATATTCCCGTACTGCTTATAATTGCGATGGGGGGACGGAGAAGGCTAGGTGGGCCAGGCGACGGTTGTCCTGGTTCAAGTGCGTAGGCTAAGAGACTAGGTAAATCCGGTTTCTTGTTAGGCTGAGACACGACGTCGAGCTGCTACGGCAGTGAAGTCATTGATGCCCTGCTTCCAGGAAAAGCCTCTAAGCTTCAGATTATAAGCAATCGTACCCCAAACCGACACAGGTGGTCGGGTAGAGAATACCAAGGCGCTTGAGAGAACTCGGGTGAAGGAACTAGGCAAAATGGTACCGTAACTTCGGGAGAAGGTACGCTCTTATTGGTGAAGTCCCTTGCGGATGGAGCTGACGAGAGTCGCAGATACCAGGTGGCTGCAACTGTTTATTAAAAACACAGCACTGTGCAAAATCGCAAGATGACGTATACGGTGTGACGCCTGCCCGGTGCCGGAAGGTTAATTGATGGGGTTAGACTTAGGTCGAAGCTCTTGATCGAAGCCCCGGTAAACGGCGGCCGTAACTATAACGGTCCTAAGGTAGCGAAATTCCTTGTCGGGTAAGTTCCGACCTGCACGAATGGCGTAATGATGGCCACGCTGTCTCCACCCGAGACTCAGTGAAATTGAAATCGCTGTGAAGATGCAGTGTACCCGCGGCTAGACGGAAAGACCCCGTGAACCTTTACTACAGCTTGGCACTGAACATTGAACCTACATGTGTAGGATAGGTGGGAGACTTAGAAGCGCAGTCGCTAGATTGCGTGGAGTCGACCTTGAAATACCACCCTTGTCGTTTTGATGTTCTAACGTAGGCCCCTCATCGGGGTTGCGGACAGTGCCTGGTGGGTAGTTTGACTGGGGCGGTCTCCTCCCAAAGAGTAACGGAGGAGCACGAAGGTGGGCTAATCACGGTTGGACATCGTGAGGTTAGTGCAATGGCATAAGCCCGCTTAACTGCGAGAATGACGGTTCGAGCAGGTACGAAAGTAGGTCATAGTGATCCGGTGGTTCTGAATGGAAGGGCCATCGCTCAACGGATAAAAGGTACTCCGGGGATAACAGGCTGATACCGCCCAAGAGTTCATATCGACGGCGGTGTTTGGCACCTCGATGTCGGCTCATCACATCCTGGGGCTGAAGTCGGTCCCAAGGGTATGGCTGTTCGCCATTTAAAGTGGTACGCGAGCTGGGTTTAGAACGTCGTGAGACAGTTCGGTCCCTATCTGCCGTGGGCGTTGGAAGATTGAAGGGGGCTGCTCCTAGTACGAGAGGACCGGAGTGGACGAACCGCTGGTGTTCGGGTTGTCATGCCAATGGCATTGCCCGGTAGCTAAGTTCGGAATTGATAAGCGCTGAAAGCATCTAAGCGCGAAGCGAGCCCTGAGATGAGTCTTCCCTGGCACTTTAAGTGTCCTAAAGGGTTGTTCGAGACTAGAACGTTGATAGGTTGGGTGTGTAAGCGCTGCGAGGCGTTGAGCTAACCAATACTAATTGCCCGTGAGGCTTAACCATACAACACCGAAGGGGTTTTGTGGGCTCAATTTAAGAACATTGAATGTGTGAATGAGAACGAAGCAGCTTTCCGAATTAAGAAATTTGCTTGGCGACCATAGCGTTGTGGACCCACCTGACTCCATGCCGAACTCAGAAGTGAAACACAACAGCGCCGATGGTAGTGTGGGGTCTCCCCATGTGAGAGTAGGACATCGCCAGGCTTTGACTTGTTGTTTTTAGATTTTTTTTAAAAATCTAAAGGCAAAAAAAGTAGACGAAACGTCTAACCAGACACGCTGCGGAGCGGTAGTTCAGTTGGTTAGAATACCGGCCTGTCACGCCGGGGGTCGCGGGTTCGAGTCCCGTCCGCTCCGCCACTTATTAAGAGCCTCAGCAGTCATGTTGAGGTTTTCTTCAATGAGAAGCATAAATTATTTAGGGGTGTAGCTCCAACTGGCAGAGCAGCGGATTCCAAATCCGCGTGTTGGGAGTTCGAATCTCTCCACCCCTGCCATTTATCAAGCCTCTGCAGAAATGCTGAGGCTTTTTGCTATTTTTCATCTCCTTATTATTTTTTTGGAATATTCTGGTTCTTCAATAAAATATTGTACCCATAGGGTATTAATACCACTCTGTAAATTAACGGGTCAGCTCTATCCACCTTCTCGAACACATCTGTCTGACTCTGGTCGAGCATTCCAAAAAACTATTCCAAGCCCGACATACTTTGGAGACAATGTCTTCGTAATCCGCAAAAAACTGATTGGCTTCTAATCCTTTCTCAAGAAAAGTTTGAACCCACTTATTAACACTGGTTCGGCTGACCTTAAGAAACTTGGCGATTTTGGTGCGAGAGTGTCCATCTTTGAAATGAGCGAGGGCCAGCAGTCTCATTTTCATCTGAATAGATTTCTGCTGGCTTGCGAGCTTTTTAAAGTCGATATTATTGAGGCTGTCCATAGCGAATAAGTTCTATCGTTGAATGCCCTCAATTAGTTCATATTTTTATTTAGGCTGGTACTATGTGCTTAGATTGCCATTTAAACATGCTCTATCATGGTCAGAGCCTTACGTGAGACTTCTGCGGCGGCTTTAGGGTAGTTTTGTTTTTCAAGGCTATCGGCAAGATAAGCGTAATCAGATACATTGGCACGGAGCGATAACGCTTTTTCCAAATGGCTTTGCGCCTCAGCCCATTTCTGCTCTCTCATATGCAATTGAGCCAGTGCGCTGTGTGCTTCGGCGTTACCACTATCCTTACTAATGGCTTCTTGTAACAACAAAATTGCTGGGTATCTATCTGGTAAATTGAGCTCTGCCAATAATGAATACAGAGCTGGCATTGGGTGTTTCTTTAATGTTTCTTTAATGACGGTAAATGCTTCCGAGTCTGCTTTTCGTTGGATCAACTGCTCGATGAAGCATTGAGTTAAAATAACGTCGTTTTTGGTTTTCCTTGGGAGCTTGTCCCAATGATTGATTAAGCCTTCGCTACCTTGTTGCTGGGCGACGTTTTTTAGTAAACCGCATTGTGCTTTTTGGTTCAGTTGTTGGCTCTCGTCCGTATCGATCTGTTTTGCTTTTTGGAGCTTAGGTAAAAGCTCAAGCAGCGGTTGCCACTGTTCTAGGTGTAGGTATGTTGTCTTGAGTAAGTTGAGCACGATGGTGTTATTCGGATGAGTGGCTTGTAAGGCTGATAGAGTGCTTAGCGCCTGCTCAAACTCTCCTTCTCGTACTTGTTGTTTGGCACGAGTTAATTCAACAGCTAGACCTGCATTACTTTGCTGACTCGCGAGATCTAAATAATAATCTCGTTTTGCTCTGTCGCCCATTCCCTGCGCGGCTTCCGATGCAACAAGATAGCAGAGCAGCGGCATATCATGGTGGTTCGCCCAGCGAGTGACTTTCTTTTCTGCCTGCTTCCAGTCTCCCTCTAGAAGTTTAATGATACCTTCATTGGTATAACGGCGAGAGCGCTTTAACTTACGTACGCTGAACCAGTTTAATGTGTTTGAACTGGCGTAGAATGCTTTTTTGAGGAGATATTCTAAGCTAAATAATCCAGAGAGGAGTGCAATCACAAAGATCACTAAGGTGGTTACGCTCATCTCTATTGTTCTATTAGCTATAGAGATAAGAACATAACCTTGCTGACCAGCATATTGGGTTCCGACAAATAAACCGGCCCCTAATACTACAAAAAGAAAGATGACTCTAAACATTACTTATCCTCCGTAACGCTCATTGGAGAGACTTCACGGCGTAGGCGTTCAGTGATGACATCAGCGAGTTCGTGCTGAGTTTCAAGTTTAACTGGATATTGCACTTGTATATTTTGTTTACTGAGCTGCAATAGCGCGTGACTAAACTGCTGCACACTCTGATCATCGGAATTAAAGAAGCTGGCTGACCATTTATCTGCTGTGCTCAGTGCCGTTGTATAAATTTCTTGTTGTTCTGCGTATACGGCTTTAATGGCGGTTTCTAATTTTGCTTTGAGATTTTCTTTTAGATAGAAGTGCTGTTCAGGTGACAGTAGCGGAATGGCATTACCCTCTCGAGTGCGGAAGGTAATGAAGTTCTCCGAGAAGTCTTTCAATGAGTTAACGAGATTATTTTGCCAGTCGTTAATATTTTCGGAAACTTGGGGCGCTGATTGCTGCTGAGTTTCAGGCAACATGGCATTGGCCAGCGGTAGAGTGTCAACTTGTTGCTGTAAGGTTGTTAAGCGTAACACTAGCCCTTCACGATCAATCAATGGGATGATTTTGAGCTGAGTAATGTCACGTGCCATGGCTTTGCGTAGCGGCACTAAGCTTGGGTCATTCAGCGCAGCAATACGCTGATCAGCGCTTTCCATTAGCTTGGTCGCGCTGACGATGTCATGTTCTAGAAAAAGTTTACGTCCTGCCAGTTTTACTAAGTAGTCTGCTTCTGCTAGTAGCCAGTCGTTGGGACGGCGGCCTTTGATGTCAGCTATCGCCAGTTGCAAGCTGTCGATACTTTTTTGCTGTTGATTCAAGGCTACGTCAGTTTTGTGAGTGAGTTGGTCCGCTTTGGTTTGTGTTTCTTGCTTTATTTGATTGATTTCAGCGGCGAGCTGACTTTGGGTTTGTGTTAATTGAGTCTGCAATGCGTTGATTTTGGCTTGGTAAAAGGCGTCTTTTTGCTGCATTTGATAAGCTATGCCACCACTGAAAATGATGGATAGGCTAATTGCAATAACAGAAAGTTTAATGCTGCGCTTTGCTCGTTTATCACTCTTTTCTTCAGGCTGAGACGTGGGGTCCTGCACGTAACTTTTTGGTGGCTCAAGGTTATCCGTTGCGTCTTTTTCTGTAACCAGAGGAGGTGTGGCTGCTTTTTCAGGTTCAATATGCGGGTTATTATTTTTGCTTGTCATGCTTAGAGTCCTGTCTAGATTGGCTAATACTAGCCGCGAGTTCTGTATTGGAGGCGCTTCCCACGTCCGTGACGCACCCAAATCCCATGTACAGCGCCTCTTGTCGAATTCGCTCGCTTGGGACAAAAAGAGCTAAATTTAGCAGCCAGAGTCGTTGTGAATCAGAGAGTTGATCCATCATAAAATTGAGTTGGCCTGAGCTGGTGACAACTAACTGAGTGACTTGCTGTTGCTGCCACAGAGATATCGATTCAGCGGCACAGAAGGTGATCGTATCGCGTCGATACACTTCCTTATATACCACATCAGCACCACGCTCGATTAAGCTGTCGTGGATGAGCTCACGTCCGCCATTACCACGTAAAATCATCACCTTAAGGCCCGATATTGATTGCAGCTGTGGTAGGGCAAGCAAGTGTTCACTGTCACTTATCTGCGGATAGTGTACTTTTTGTTGGCTCAATTTGCTGAAAACATGTGCGGTTTTTTGACCAACGGCAAGGTATCTGGCGTCATTTGGCCAAAAATATCGGTGATCTTGCAAAAATTGATGGCTAAACGTCACCGCGTTTTGGCTAACCGCAATAATAATGTCGCATTGCTGAAGTTCTGGGAGTAAATGCGGGAGATCGGTTCCCGCATTAATCTGAATTAGCGGATGATGAACGGAGCGAATGCCGAGATTCGCTAATTGTTGGCAAAGTTCAATCCCTTGATTTTCGGGGCGAGTGACCAACACCGTCATGCTTTATTCGTGCTCGCAATAGAGTTTGGACAGAATATCTCGCGCTCCATCATTGAGCAATTGATGGGCAAGCGTGATTCCTAGTTGCTCGGCATCGGAGCGGTGGCCGCGAATCTCACCTTGCACAATCTTAGAGCCATCAGGCTCACCGACTAATGCTCTTAGCCAAATATGATCACCATCGAGCAATGCGTAGCTACCGATAGGTACTTGGCAGCCGCCTTCTAGTGTTAGGTTCATGGCTCGTTCACATTTCACGCGATCAGCCGTGTCAGAATGGTTGAGTGGCGCAAGCAATGCTCTTAAACGTTCGTCATCTAAACGGCATTCAATCCCGACTGCACCTTGCCCTACTGCAGGAAGCGATTGTTCTGGTTCAATAATGCTGCGAATGCGATCTTCAAGCTTCAAACGTTTTAAACCTGCTGCGGCGAGAATAATCGCATCGTATTCACCTGCGTCGAGTTTTCCAAGACGCGTACCGACATTGCCACGTAATTCTTTAATCACAAGGTCTGGTCGATATGCTTTGAGTTGGCATTGGCGACGCAGGCTGCAGGTGCCGATTATGGCACCTTGAGGCAGTTGTTCAATGCTTTGATAGGTGTTTGAAACGAAAGCATCACGTGGATCTTCGCGTTCACAAATCGTCACTAGTCCAAGCCCTTGAGGGAAATCGACGGGAACATCTTTCATTGAATGCACTGCTAAATCGGCACGGCCTTCAAGCATAGCGACTTCCAACTCTTTGACAAAAAGCCCCTTACCACCCACTTTAGCTAAAGGCGTATCTAAAATGACGTCACCTTTGGTTACCATGGTCACTAATTCCACTTCTAGGCCAGGATGAGCCGCTTGCAGCGCATCTTTAACATAATAAGCTTGCCAAAGGGCGAGCGGGCTTTTACGTGTGGCGATTCGAATGGGTGTTGCGTGAGTCATGATAATCCCGAGTGTAGGTAATGGATGGTTTAATCCTATCATTCCCGCTATGAAAGGTTTACTACTAGATCGTCGCTGTGAAGGATTGATGAAGAGATAGCATAAATTGGTCAAAATTGTGTGATTTATATCTCGTTTATATAATGAGCTATTACGACAAAGTGTAAATAGCTACGACACTATAGCCAAGGTCGTTGGAGTGCATTGTAGGCATGCTCTGCCTGAGTGTGATATGCATCGAGAGGGCTTTACCAAATGGAAAGAAAATGTTAGATTGATCACGTTTTTTTGGTGCTTTAGAATAAAATATAATCAAAGCGCGTGTTAATGTTTCAACCAAGGAATCAACCTTGCAGGCTTACACCAAGACGTTAATTCAACGATTAGACAATCTCAACCAGCAACGTACCGAGCGTGCGCTGGCGCTTATGGATTTGCAAAGTCAACGTGTATTTCATTTCATTCCTGCATTACTGCACTTCAATCACCCGATTATTCCCGGCTACTACGATGCAAAAGTCCCTTATGGTGTCTATGGTTTTGAGCCTGACGACATCCAACGTCAGCTGGTTGAAGATACAGAACTCACCTTAGGTCAACCCTTACCGACTGCAGACACCCCCGCAATTCTTGCTCTGTATACCATGGGCAGTACCTCGTCGATCGGTCAAAGCACCTCGAGTGACTTAGATATTTGGGTATGTGTAGCATCGAGTATGAGCTGTGATGAGCGGGAAAGCTTAAGCAACAAATGTTTGTTGATCACTGATTGGGCAAAGAGCCAAGGGGTGGAAGCTAACTTTTTCTTGATGGATGAGCTACGTTTTCGCAGTAATCATTCTGAGCAGATGACAGGCGAAAACTGTGGTTCATCGCAACATCTTCTGCTATTGGACGAGTTCTATCGTTCTGCCGTTCGGTTGGCAGGTAAGCGTTTACTGTGGCAAATCGTGCCTCCTGAAATGGAAGAGTGCTACGACGAATACGTGCACGAATTGTGCAGCAATGATTACATTAATTGCAGTGAATGGATCGATTTTGGTAAGTTGAACCGCATTCCTGCTGAAGAGTATTTCGGCGCAAACCTTTGGCAGCTTTATAAAAGCATCGACTCGCCTTACAAGTCAGTGTTAAAAGCGATTCTGCTTGAGGCGTATTCGTGGGAGTACCCACACACGCAATTATTAAGCATTGATACCAAACGACGGTTTTTTACTCATGAACCTGATTTGTACAGTATGGATGCTTACTATTTAATGCTTGAAAAAGTGACGCGTTACCTTGAACGCATTGGTGATTCTGCCCGTCTTGATCTGGTGCGTCGTTGTTTTTATCTCAAAACGCATGAAAAGTTATCCCGTGAGCCGAGCTTAGGCTCAGTGGCATGGCGTCGAGAAGCATTAAGCCACATGATTCAGCAGTGGGATTGGACAGAATCTGTTGTTCAAGAATTAGACAATCGCCGTAATTGGAAAGTCGAACAAGTTAAAGTTGTCCACCATGCGTTGTTAGATGCGTTGATGCTGAGCTATCGAAACCTGATCCAGTTTGCGCGTCGTAATGACATCACCTCGGCCATTAGCCCACAAGATATATCAATCCTCGCGCGTAAGTTGTATGCGGTGTTTGAGGTGCTGCCGGGTAAAGTTACGCTACTGAATCCACAAATCTCGCCAGATCTGCACGAGCCGGATCTCTCGTTCATTCAAGTTCGAGAAGGGCGAACCAATAAAGCGGGCTGGTATCTGTATAAACAGCCTCTGGTTGCCTATCGTATGATTGGCCAACCTTTCCTTGAGCATAATGAATACCTCAGTAAGCTGGTTTCTTGGGCCTTCTTTAATGGTTTGATCACAGAATCAACTCATTTGCATTCAGTAGTACGTGACGCACAGTTGGATATTGATAAGTTCTATCAAATGGTTAGCGATTTGCGTAATACCTTCTCGTTGCGTAAGCGGCGGCCGACCATGCAGGCCTTAGCGAGCCCTTGTGAAATCAGCCAACTGGCGATGTTCATCAACTTTGAAAATGATCCTACCGCGGAATTAAGCGGTAAATCGTTCAAAATTGATTTGAAAAATATAGATATTTTCAGTTTCGGATCTGAGCAAAAAAGCTTAGTCGGTAGTGTCGATCTAGTGTATCGAAACTCGTGGCATGAAGTACGGACTCTCCATTTTACTGGCGAAACGGCGATGCTTGACGCGTTGAAAACCGTGCTTGGCAAAATGCACCAAGATGCGCTACCGCCAGAGTCTGTCGATGTGTTTTGTTACAGCAAAAGTCTGCGTGGCGTGATGCGCAATATGGTGTACCAGTTGCTGGCTGAATGTATCGATTTGCGGTTAAAACCAATAGAGCAAGAGAAACGTCGCCGTTTTAAAGCGTTACGCATTGGCGATCAAATGTATGGTCTGTTTTTTGAGCGGCGAGGGGTTTCGGTGCAGAAGTTGGAAAATTCGGTAGATTTTTACCGCAGTATCTCAACCAACAAATTGAAAGGTTCACCGCTGTTAATGCTCGATCGCGATCAAGATTATCAACTACCGGAAATCGTCGATGGTTTTGCTAGTGAAGGCTTGGTGCAGTTTTTCTTTGAAGATACCGATAAAGGCTTCAACATTTATGTGCTGGATGAGTCGAACCAAATTGAAGTCTATCACCAGTTCAGCGGTGAAAAAGATGAGATGATCACTAACGTCAACAGCTTTTATACCTCAGTGCGCGACGGTAACCCACTCTCCGCTAAACTTATTAACTTCAATCTGCCGCAGTATTATCAAATCGTCCACCCAGAAGAAGGGGAGAGTTATATTGTCCCTTATCGTAACGATTCCGCGCTCTATTCTCGTCCTTCAAAAGCGGTCAACGCTTAGTTCGGTAGCGCCAAGTCACATATTTGTCACTTGGCGTTGTTGCTTTACACCCAGTCGATCGTTTCGCCAGCGTGTTTTTCACATTCTTGTTTCACCATCGCAATCAATTCCAGCCCTGTTTTTGAACAAATCCAGTTTTGGTCGATCAGTTTGAAATGGAAACCGCCTGACTTTGATGCCAGCCAAATTTCATGCATCGGCTCTTGGCGGTTAATAATAATTTGGCTGCGGTCATCAAATTCCAACGTCATCACATTACCTGAGGTTTCGTAATCAATGTCGGCACCTGCGTTGTCTATCGCTTGTTCAATGATTTCTAGCTGCTCATCGACAAGTTGGTGAAATTCAGTATCGTTCATCCTGTCTATCCTATTGCTTTTCCTGATTGTGGTGCGATTATAGGGGGCATTGACTCAATAATCACGACATGCAAAATGAAAAAATCAATCGCTGCACTTTTTATGTTGTCACTCCTTGCTTTAGCAGGGTGTGGTCAAACCGGGCCGTTATACATGCCAGCAGAGCCTGAGCAGAGTGAACAACCTCAGCCATAGTCATTGATTTAGCTTAAAGGAAACGAATTTTGGATTACTTCAATTATCAGGACGATGGTCAGCTTTGGGCTGAAAATGTCGCATTAACAGAGTTGGCTGAGCAATACGGCACGCCTTTGTATGTCTATTCTCGCGCTACTTTAGAGCGTCACTGGCATGCTTTTGATAAGTCGGTAGGCGAACACCCTCATCTGGTGTGTTATGCGGTGAAGGCTAACTCAAACTTAGGCGTATTAAACACCTTGGCGCGTTTAGGGTCAGGTTTTGATATTGTTTCGGCAGGAGAGCTAGAGCGTGTTGTGGTGGCGGGTGGTGACCCGGCGAAAGTGGTATTTTCTGGCGTCGGTAAAACGGAAGCGGAAATGAAACGCGCGTTGGAGCTCAAGATTAAATGCTTTAACGTTGAATCCGAGCCTGAATTAGCACGTTTAAATAAAGTGGCTGGCGAGCTGGGTGTGAAAGCACCGATTTCACTGCGCATCAACCCTGATGTGGATGCACAAACCCACCCTTATATTTCAACCGGTTTGCGTGACAATAAGTTTGGTATTGCTTTTGACCGTGCACTGGATGTTTATCGCTTGGCGCAAAGCTTAGATAATCTCAGAATTCACGGTATTGATTGCCACATTGGCTCCCAACTGACCGCTATTGCCCCTTTTATTGATGCAACCGATCGCTTACTTGCGTTAATTGATCAGCTTAAAGAGGAAGGGATCACCATTAAACATTTGGATGTTGGTGGTGGTTTAGGTGTGGTGTATCGCGATGAGTTACCTCCGCAGCCTTCCGATTATGCCAAAGCCTTGTTGGCGCGTTTGAGTAACCATCAAGATCTCGAACTGATTTTTGAACCGGGACGTGCTATTGCGGCTAACGCGGGCGTGTTGTTGACGAAAGTAGAGTTTCTCAAACATACCGAACACAAAAACTTTGCCATTATTGATGCGGCGATGAACGATTTGATGCGTCCAGCGCTTTATCAAGCTTGGCAAGATATTGTTCCTGTTGTGCCGCGCCAAGGTGAAGCGCTAACCTATGACTTGGTTGGGCCTATTTGTGAAACCGGTGACTTCTTGGGTAAAGATCGTTCATTGGTCTTGGATGAGGGAGATCTACTGGCGGTTCGCTCAGCAGGAGCTTACGGTTTTGTGATGTCTTCGAACTATAATACACGTACTCGCGTGGCGGAAGTGATGGTGGATGGTACACAAACCCACCTTGTTCGTCAGCGTGAAGCACTATCGAGCCTATGGGCATTAGAGCGTATTCTGCCGGAGTAAATTGAAGCATTATGCATTTCCATTTTTCTAAAATGCACGGTTTGGGTAATGACTTCATGGTCGTTGATTGCATTACACAAAACGTCTTCTTCTCCCCTGATTTGATCCGTCGCTTGGCGGATCGTCATACTGGCGTGGGGTTTGATCAGCTATTAGTGGTTGAAGCGCCGTATGATCCGGAAAGTGATTTTCACTACCGTATTTTTAATGCTGATGGTAGCGAAGTTGAACAGTGTGGCAACGGCGCACGTTGCTTTGCTCGCTTTGTGCGGATGAAAGGGCTGACCAATAAGTACAGCATCGGAGTCACGACTAAAAAAGGCAAAATGGTTTTAAATGTTGAAGAGGATGATCAAATCACCGTCAACATGGGCATACCAGAATTTGAGCCTAATAAGATTCCATTTCGAGCCAAACAGGCAGAGAAAACCTACATCATGCGCGTTGAAGAGAAAACCTTGTTCTGCGGGGCGGTGAGCATGGGCAATCCGCATGTGGTGACAGTGGTGGAGGATGTGACAACCGCTGAGGTTGAAATTTTGGGTCCACTGCTTGAATCCCATGAGCGTTTTCCAGAGCGTGTTAACGCAGGCTTCATGCAAGTGCTGAATCGCAATGAAGTGAAGCTACGTGTTTATGAACGTGGCGCGGGTGAAACTCAAGCGTGTGGCAGTGGCGCGTGTGGCGCGGTTGCCGTTGGTATTCTTCAAGGCTTATTGGCGGAAGAGGTGACAGTACACTTACCTGGTGGCTCGTTAGAGATCCACTGGCAAGGGCCGGGTAAGCCACTCTATATGACAGGCCCTGCGACTCATGTGTTTGATGGTCAAGTCTCTTGTTAGGGTTAAGTAAGATAAGGAATCGTTTTGTCACACGTTGAAGCGGATGCACTCACAGCCGAAGTTGTGGCTGAATATTTACGAGATCACCCCGATTTTTTCCTCCAGCGTTCAGAGCTGGTTGACAGGCTCTCCTTGCCTCACCCTCAACAAGGTGCGGTCTCTTTGGTGCATTTACAACTGAATCGTCAGCGTCAGAGAATTGAAGAGTTAGAGGAAGAGATCACAGCCTTTATGTCATTAGCGGCCAATAATGACCGCACTTTCCACGAATTTATGGATCTGCAAGAGCAAATCTTAAAATGCCACTCAATGCCGCAAGTATGCAAGACAATAGAAAACAAAGCCCAAACCTTAGGTTTGGTCGCGTATATCCGTTTACTGGCCTCGCCTGAAACCGATTATCAATTGACCCAAGAGCAATGGCAGCGTTTTGCAACTAACCATTTTAATGGCAAAAATGCTTATTTAGGGCGTATGAAAAAGTTGGATCGCCAAGCGTTATTTGGTGAACAAACCGCTGCGCCAGAAATGGGTTCGTATGTGGTTTTACCATTAGGTAAGCGCTCATCACAAGGCGTGTTAGCGTTTGCAAGTGAAGATGGTGGCCATTTTCAACCGAGCATGGATACCCTCTTTTTACGTCATTTGGCGTTAGTTCTCTCTCATTTAATTGAGACTCTACCTTGGCAACCGATTGAGCATGACCGAATCAGCCACACCTCTGCCTAACGGCTTACAGCAGCCCTTAACTCGCTTCTATGAATATCTGCGGAGCGAGAAAGGGTTGAGCTTGCACACCCAACGCAATTACAAACAACAGCTGGAAACCATGGCGCAGCATTTAGTGCAGATGGGGCTGAGTCAATGGCAACAAGTCGATGCCGCTTGGGTGCGACAGCTGGCGAGTAAAGGGATGCGTGAAGGGATGAAAGCCAGCAGTTTAGCGACGCGTCTCTCTTCATTGCGTAGTTTTTTTGATTTCTTGATCTTGCGTGGTGAACTGACGGCTAACCCGGCCAAAGGCGTTGCAGCACCGCGTAAAAAACGCCCGTTACCGAAAAACTTAGATGTGGATGAAGTCGCACAACTGCTCGAAGTCAAGGATGATGATCCGCTGTCAGTGCGCGATCGCGCCATGATGGAACTGATGTATGGTGCTGGGTTGCGTTTAGCGGAGCTCGTCAGCATTAACGTAAAAGACCTGAGCTTTAGCCGCGGCGAGATTCGAGTGGTGGGTAAAGGGGATAAAGAACGTAAGGTGCCTTTTGCAGGGCAAGCCAAAGAATGGGTGGCGCATTGGTTGAAAATACGGGCGCAGTTTGCGAACGCTGATGAGCAAAGCTTGTTTGTTTCAAAGCTGGGTGTTCGTATTTCGCATCGCAACGTACAAAAACGCATGGCCGAGTGGGGGCAAAAGCAGGCGGTGGCTAGCCATATTAGCCCACATAAACTGCGCCACTCTTTTGCGACTCACATGCTTGAATCGAGCAATAATTTACGTGCTGTGCAAGAGTTGCTGGGTCATGAGAATATTTCGACGACGCAAATTTATACGCATTTGGATTTTCAACATCTTGCGCAGGCCTATGACCAAGCGCACCCAAGAGCACGTAAAAAGAAACAGAGCGAGTAACGCATGCACTTTTATCGCAATATCGGCCCCATTAAAGCGATGAGCTTTGATTTGGACGACACGCTGTATGACAACCATCCAGTGATCCGTCATGTTGAGCAGCAAATGGTCGTGTGGCTGCACACTCATCATCCACTTTCCGCGACGCGTCCGATAAGTTGGTGGCAGCAACTTAAACAGCAACTGGCGCTGCAAGAGCCACTGCTCGGCCATGATGTCACTCAGTGGCGATTTAAGCAGATAGAACAAGGCTTAATTCAGTTAGGCTATTCGCCGCAACTTGCTTTACAGGCTGCGCAGAATGCCATTGAAGAAGTGTTGCGGTTACGTCACTTAATCACGGTGCCAGAGAAGACGCACCGCGTGATGACCGAACTGGCAAAGCGCATGCCGTTAGTGGCGATTACCAACGGCAATGTTGACCCGCACAAAATTGGCTTGGGGCATTATTTTCAACAAATTTTTAAAGCGGGTCCCGATGGCTTGGCCAAGCCGTATCCGGATCTTTTTGACAAAGCGCAGGCTGCATTACAGCTACCTGCAGCCTCGATTTTACACGTTGGTGATCATCTGATAACCGATGTGCAAGGCGCAAAATGTAATGGTTTTCAAGCCTGTTGGTATAACGATCAAGGCCAAACCTTGCTCGCCACTCGTAAGGCCAAAGTGTTGCCTGATATTGAAATCCATCAACTGGATTCATTACTGCAGCTTTAGGGCGTGACCGCTTTTATCCGCTTGAAAAGCTTTGAGATAGTAAGTGAAAAAGGCGCGTAACTCTCTCGCATTATTTGCTTCTCCGAGAGAGTTGAGCAGCTCAACGCCCACTTCTAACGTGCATAAATGACCAGCATCTTGATTTCGCCTTAATCCATACTGAGAGATTTGATTTGGGGTGAGGTGTAGCTGCGGTAAATCGGATAACCAAGGGCTCTTATTGAGCATCTTCTTGGCTTCTTGCCATGTCCCATCCAGGATAATAAACACGATTTCTTGAGTGTCAGACGTTGAGAGAGATTGGTATTCGGTGAGCGATTGACTGCGCGTCGAAGGGAAAATAACCACCGCGTTTAACTTCTCATCCAGAATTCTCTTTTGTAATGATTTCGCCGTAGAGACTCGGTCCCAGATGTACACAGAGGAATTGGGCAAGCTACGCAGCAGCAGCTTGCCAGTATTGGTCGCTCGATGCGGTTCATTTTCATGCATCAGTAGTGCAATGCGCAGTTGGCTATCCAGTGTTGGTTGCAGTGAACAGAGGCATTGATAGCTAAAATGGCAAACTGGGCAAGGGCACGGTCTGGTCACTTATGGTGTCTCGATATTTTCAGAAAATAACGTTAAACCGCCATTGGCGATAGGGTAGAGAACATCGCCCACCTTCTCTTTTTCTGCTTTCAGTTGGTGGCCATTGCGAGTAAATATACGTTCGGAAAGCAGATATTGTTGCTGGTGGCGCGTCATGACAACTTGGATCTGATTCAGGTTTAATGGTTGCCAAAACCCCTTTTCGACGGTCGATGGCTGACCATCGTTGTAGTCATAATGAGTGCTAGCGGTATGATCCGCATTCAGTTGCAAACGAATCGTGAAATCCCTATTTTGGGTCGAAGTAGCATAATAAGCCCCAACCCATGGAAGCGTCGCATCACTATTACCTAAAGTGGCACACCCTTGATAGCTTTTTTCGCCCACCTTTAAGGTGGAGCTCCAGCCGTACAGCGAGTCACTCATCCCGTCACTGCACATTTTTTGTGTGAGGAGCAGCGAACCTTGATTTATTTGGTACTCACGCTTGGTTTCAGATAGCTGACTTTTTGTGATAGCGAATGTTTGAGTTTCACCGCTGATGGTTTGAAAGTTAAGGTTTTTCCCTTCAAAGTGAATGGACCATGACGGTTCGTTGCCAAAAGCGCGTGTCGATTTGAGTGGTTGATTGCAGCGTTTCGGATTTTCAGCACTGAGCATATTGATGCTGGTCACGTTGAAACGTGCGCTGGAATCGGCATCGAAGCCTGTGCGGCTTGGCGCTGATAAAGTACCGATGAGCTCTCCATACAAAGGCTGATAAGGCGAGCGAGCCAAACTCAAGGCTTGCTGAGTCTGCTGTGGCGTCAGTGCTAGCCAATATTGTTGATTGCTACCACAAGGTGTAAAGGTTTGCGCCTCATGACCTACCACGACTTCTCCACGCATAATAAAGGATTGCGCTTTGATTGAACTGGGGTTATCCAAACTCGCCATCGGTACGGCTGGTGGCTGTGATGCGTTGTGTGTCGCACAGGCTTGCAGCATTAATGTGGTCAATAACAGCGCGGAACAGTGAAGCACTTTCATAGCAGACTCTTTTTGGGCAATGCAACGAGGCTAGATTATGGCACAAAGGCGCTGGCAAATTGAACTGATGGGTGTGAATTTAACAACCCGCGGACAAGTATCAGAGATAAATCGCAAAGCTGTTATGAACAAAAAAACAGCGCTCAAATGGCGCTGTGTTTTGTGACCGCTCGTTACTGCAGGCTGCTGTTACAATAAATGTTCACGCAAATAGTGAGCCACGGCGTCTTCTGCATTGCTACCAATCACGGTGTTATTCGGCAGTGCATTGAACACTTTTTGATGCGATGTGCCCATCACCAAGCCTTTACCAGCCATCGACAGCATTTCCACATCGTTCATACCATCGCCAAACGCAATACAGTTATCTAGGGTCAGGTTTAATGATTCTGCAACGGCTTTGAGCGCATCCCCTTTCGACACTTCTGCTGCCATCACTTCCAAACACCAAGGTGTTGAGAAGGCGACGTTCAGTTTGTCGCCAAAAACATCGTTTAAGCGTTCTTCAAATTGGGCTAATAACTCATGATCTTGCGCTGGGTGGGTGAAGAATATTTTGGCGACGCCCTCGGTAGGTGCGTTATTGACATCAAATACTTGGTAGCTAAAGCCGGATTCTTCGTGGAAATCACGCAGCGTTTCATCTTCTTTATTCAATAACCACGATTCATCTTGATAGATGTGAACAAAAATATCAGGGTTTTGCTTAAACACGTCAATGACGGGCTGTACCAATTCTTGCGGTACATTTTTACTGTACATCAGGTTGTCATGTTGATCGTGAACGCGCGCGCCATTGGAAGTAATCATGTAGGCTGGAATGCCCGCTAACTGGCGAATACCCGCCACATCAACGTGATGGCGACCAGTAGCGAAGATGAAAGTAAAGCCTTTTTGGTGAAGCGCTTGTAGCGTTTGCTTGGTGAATTCGCTCAATTGGTGGTTTGGCGCAAGTAGTGTACCGTCGAGATCGGACGCCACGATATGAATCGCGTGCTCTTTACATTCGGTGGTCATAAAACCCTCATTATCATGGTCGATTTGGTTTGCAGATCGCAGATGGTGGAGAAACTTTGGTGTGGCTTAGTTTACGCCATTTTAAAGAGGAAAAAGAGGGTAAAACTCTCAATTGAAATTTCCTCTATTTGCTCAGTTCTAACACCGCGATTAAACCGTGTTCTCAAGAGATTGGAATTGCTTAAATAGCTCATCAAGTGCTTGGTTTCGATAGCAATCCTTTTCAAAAAAGAGCTCATGCTTTGCTCCTTCAATGATGACCAGCTTGCTAGATGGATTGGTTTTCGCCAGCTTAGTGACAAAGCGAATTTGATCCGCATTACTGACAATTTCATCCTGTCCTGCTTGTAAGATGAATGTCGGTAACTTCACTTGACGAGTCATCAGTTGGCACTGCTTTGCCGCCATGAGTCCTTGCCATACCCAGCGCGTGCTAGGGCCGCCGACTTGCAATTCGGGTTTGCGTTGGTACAGGTCTCGAAACCATTGGTAACGCACCTGACTTTGACTTAATGGGTTGATCTCAAAAGGCTTTGCAGAATAGGCTTGATAGCCTGGCGCATAGGTTGGTTTGGTATACATTGCCGTTAGCACTTGGCTCAGTGTCATGGCGATGGGACGTAATTGCCATGGCATGTTGACACCAAACATTGGCGCGCTGAGCACCATAGCCGCAAATGGGTGTTGAGGGTATGTTTGTACATACCGAGTCGCAATGGCACCGCCCATTGAGTGAGCGACGAGAAAACGTTGTGCATAATGGCTTAAGTCAAAGTGCTCAATGACACGCTGCATGTCTAAAATGTAGTCATCAAATTCACCGACATGGCCGATTTGTGGATCGTCGATTAATCGATCTGAAAGCCCTTGGCCACGGTGATCAAAAGAATAAATATCATAGCCTTGTTGGAAAAAATCATAAAATAGCTCTTGATATTTCCAGCAAGATTCAATTCGCCCGTTGACGACGAAGATCGCCTTTGAGTGTTGAGGCGAGGTAAGTTTGCACCAATAAAGTTTTGTTTTATCAGCAGATTTGATAAAACCTTCTTCTCTGGAGTGCCAGAAATCGGCAATCGTGGTATTGATCACTTGCTCAAAGAAAGACTCTTGAGTATAAGGTGGGGAGTTTGGACTCGTCTGATTCATGGATTATTCTTATTGGACAGATTCGAGGAACAGTTCATTTTTACGCTAGATTAGTCTAGTTTAGAGGAATTGCAATGGATACTCATGTTTGGCTTACCTATGTGGTGACCGCTATACTGTTTAGTTTGGCGCCGGGTTCAGGTACAGTCAATTCCATCAGCTATGACCCTATCTACGCTACACCAAAATGAGACACTAACCGTTAATGCATTATTCTTATGTTGCACGACAACCGATTTTAAATGCCAAGCAACATACGCTTGGTTATGAGTTACTCTTCCGTGATGGGGAAAAAAACGCGTTTCCAGCGCACATTGAGTCGAATCGAGCCACGTATCGATTGATCGTCGAAAACTTTCTGGCGGTGGGGATCAATCCCAATATTTCCAAATCACGCTGTTTTATTAATTTTCCCTACAAGAGTTTAATTCGTCGTTTGCCTTTAACGTTGCCGCGAGAACAAATTGTGGTGGAAGTGCTCGAAACCTGTGAACCAACCGATGAGTTGTTTGAGGCGGTAAAAGAGTTATATCGGCGTGGTTATCTGGTGGCATTGGATGACTTTGTTTATACGCCGGAATGGGAACGCTTTCTGAGTTATGTGCACATCGTTAAGCTCGATATTATGGCGCTGGGTTTAGATCACGCGTGTGAGTTTGTTCGTCAGCGTTTAGCGGAAGGCAGTAAGCGCCGCTATTTAGCGGAGCGAGTTGAAACCGCTCACCAGTTCACTGTAACACGCAATGCCGGCTTTAGCTTTTTCCAAGGCTATTTCTTTAGTAAACCAGAAATGATCAAGCAGCGTTATGTTGGGCCTGAACAGATTATCGCTTTGGAGCTGTTTCGAGAAGTTTGTAAGCCAAATGCTGATTTTGAGCGAATTGAATATATTGTGGCGCAAGATGTCGCTCTCTCCTATAAGTTGCTCAGATTTGTCAACACTATGTCTGATCGCTTATCTGTGCCGATTTCCTCTTTTCGTCAAGCTTTGGTTTATCTTGGTCAAGATAAACTCAAAACCTTTGTATCATTAGCCGTTGCTTCATTTGTCTCAGCCAAAAAGCCGAAAGAGTTGTATAACCTCTCTTTGCAACGAGCTCAATTTTGCCAATTAATGTCCGGGCATCCTTCATTTCGTCAACATCGCGAGCAAGCTTTTTTAATTGGCCTCTTTTCTGTGTTAGATGCTTTACTGGATATTTCAATTGAAGAGTTAGTGGCTCAGTTGCCTTTGTGTGATGTGGTTAAGTTGGCACTGCAAAAGCGTGAAGGTCCGATTGGTGTATTGCTCGCATTGGAAGAGTGTTTTGAACAAGCTGATTGGCAAGGTGTTGAAAATCACTGTGATTTATTGGGGTTAGAAGTAAGTCAAGTGAGTGATGAGCTGTCGGCCGCCCAACGTTGGAGCCAAGATATTCATCGCTTGGTATGATTCTCTAATTCTAATTCGCACATAAAAATCCGCTGCCATTGTTGGTAGCGGATTTTTTAAGCGTAGCGCTTATTGCAGCCAAGCATTCAGCATCCATACTAATTTCTCTTGTTCACGGATGTAGTCACTCATCAGTGCTGAAGTGCCTTCATCTCCTGCTTGCGCTGCAATTTGAAGAATTTCTCGTTGCTGGTGGATTAAAATACTGAAGCCTTTAACCAACCCTTGCATGGTTTCTTGGCCATTGGTTACGTTAGTGTGTTCTGACACTTGTGCTGTTGCTAAATAAGCGCTGAAGCTATGCAAGGGTTGATAACCTAAAGTCAAAACTCGTTCCGCTAACTCATCAATTTTGACCTGTATGTCAGTGTAAATCTCTTCAAATTTTGCGTGCAGTTCAAAGAACTCTTTTCCTTTGATATTCCAATGGTAACCACGAGTATTCATATAGAGCACTTGGTAGTTAGCCAATAATTGGTTTAACGCTTGTGCAAGTTGTTGGCTTTGGTTGGTATCTAAACCGATCAAATTTGTTGTCATCTGTTCACCTCATTGTTGTACTTAATAAGTGATCTCTCTTGTTAAGCATTAGATTGCACCTCTAAGAGAACAAAATAAATTCGTTTTTATTGATTTATTTGATAGGCATTGACTATTAATTATAACGAAATGAGTGATCCCTTACTGATAAATCACCTGCTGATTACATAACCACAGATTTCAACCTTATAGTAGAAATCCCAAAACACTGTGAGTAAACCCTATGACCAAACGAGTTGTTTTTTTTGATTTATTGCGCTGTTTGGCGGCTATGGCAGTGATTGCTATTCATGTGTTGGCTCCTTATCGGCAACAACTTGGCGACATTCCTTTTGATGCGTGGGCGGTTGCGGTCGGTATCAACAGCGTAAGTCGCTGGGCTGTGCCCGTTTTTATATTGATCACTGGAGCTTTAATGCTCAGTGATCGTCGCCCTTTTGATGCGCGTTATTATGTTCAGCGACGTCTTGGCAAAGTTTTGCTGCCATTTATCGTTTGGTCACTCTTCTATGCTTATTTGTCCGGCTGGAGTGCAAATGGATTTGATGGGCAAGTTGCAAAGGCGGTGCTGAGTAACAGTACGCACCACGCAACCTATTACCATTTAGGTTTTTTTTATTACTTTATCCCACTCTATTTTGTGATCCCTTTTTTACAGCAGCTAGTTCAAAGGGTTGATGACAAGGCCTTATATGCATTGGTCGCAGTATGGCTGTTAACGACCACCTTATTTTTGTGTGGTATTGATGGCCCCTGGAGTAATGAACTATGGTTATTTGCAGGTTATCTGCCATTGGGTTACTTGCTCTATCAGAAGGTGCCACTCAACCGGGTAACGCTATGTATGGCGATTCTGCTTGGCTGTCTGGCACTATTGACGACGGTATGGATGGTGGTCAGCCACAGTGTCGCAGCGGGTGAGTATACGATTGGCCGCTGGCTCTCTTATAAAACACTGAACGTCGTTTTAGCCGCCAGCATGATATTTATCGTGTGTCGATATTTTGCTGAGAGATTGCCGGTTCGTGCTCAGCAATTAGTCAGTTTGATAAGCCAGCACAGCTTAGGCATCTATTTATTACATCCCATTTTTCTATGGCCTGTTAAAGCGTATGGGTGGGATCAAGGGCATCCTGCGTGGGTGATTCCGCTATGGATACTGGTGAGCGGCGCAGGATCACTGGCAGTGAGTATATGGGTTGCTCGCTCTGCAAAAACACGTTGGTTATTACCTTAACGCTTGAGTGCAAAGTGTAGAAACTTGAGTCCGCAATAAGTCAGCATTCCTTGGTCGCCTGGGTTAAGTGCATGGTAATAATGCACGCCAACTTGAAATTCCCGCTTTGGGCCAAGCTTGCCTTTTTGTACATAAATCCAGAATTCTTGATCCTCTTCACCGGGGCGAGCGTGAGGGATTGTGATTGATTGTTTGTCGATAATGGTGACATTAGCGGTACGTTCTGGAGCATTCTCGCCTTGCATATGGCGACGGTAGAAGAGGCTGAATACCCAAATAGCAAACACAGCCAATAAAGCGACAACGATAAGTAATGAAAACGGCATGATGAACTCCTTAGCGATGAAGGCGACATTTTAGCGTGCAACATATGGCAAAGGAGTGTTGCTTGCTACTAAAGCGTGAGTTTGATTGGTTTGACGGTTTTTTTTCCGGCGGATATCACATTTCCTCGGCAGATTAGCGAGCAAAAATGCTCAACTATCTTGTGGGGAAGTATGATAAAAATAGATGGAGCGCCACCAACAGTTGGCAAAGGAGGGCGATAATGTCAGAGATTGAAAAGGTAGTGTTGCGAACGCGTCGATTGGAAAGCTTGTTGAGAGAGCAATATCACGCTGAGGGGAAGGGGTTACATCAATTGGTAACCAGTTGTGAAGAGCGTCTACCACATGATGTGGTGGGCAAGCTGAGGTTCATTGCCACTATTCGTAACAAAGTTGTTCATGAGGATAACTATCAGCTAGAGGATCGCAAAGCATTCCTTTGTGTGTGTGATGAGTGTGAGAAGGAACTGACCCCACGTAGCGGCCGTTTTATTTGGCGCGTAGCCATTTCATTAATGACCTTAATCACGTTAGCGGCGCTGCTTTTTTACTATCTTCATTGGGAAGCGCTATCGAAACACGTCACAATGCCATAAATGGTATTAGGCCGTTTTACTCAATCGTTAGATAAAAAAAGAGGACACCAAGGTGTCCTCTTTTTTATTGGGAATTAGATACTTAGTACATCATTGGCAGTGTCATTAGGCCGACGATAACCGCGATCATTACAAGTCCCTGTTTTTGAGATGAAGAAATCATAACACTGCTCCTTTATGCTGTTGTTTCATTCTATGAATATGAGAATAGCACTACTTTGTTTAGTTGATCAACCTCAATTTGATGAAGCATCCAAAATAACACCTTAACATCATCATATTCAGGGAATATTGGCAATGTTTAGTGCTTGTTTTAGTGTGTTTATATAATGTTCTTCTTGGTGCTGTTTTAATCTTTGTTTATTTAATTCGTTGAATTTGTTTGATTTTATTAGGTTAACTCGATGTTGCTTGTATGGTTTTTTTTGGTTTTACTATCTTAGGTGTCCTATCGTTGTCAGAGTTTGGTGAATTCTCATTTTTCGAGAAAAATTAATTTAATAATGAGATCTTATCGCAAATAAAATTGGCTAAACTGGTTTTTTTGCTAGTTAGTAAGTCATTTTTTGCGGTTGGTCTGTTGGGTGATTTAAGTTCTGGTTTTTCTTTTGTTTTTAATTTAATTCATTGTTTTTAATTTTGTTTTTATTTTTATGATTTTTATTTTTGTGGTGTTTTTTGTTAGTTTTTCTTTGTTTTTGTATTGTAAATGATTAAAATATCTCTGTTTGCTGCTGTTGTGATTGAAAGTAAGAGTTAGTGGATAAAAAGTGAGCTTTGGTTGTTTTGTCCCCCCTTTGATGTTGAATAAACTCAACATTCTGATTCGCTAGCAAGATCCAATTTTTGCGTTCATCTGCTGGACTTCAATGACGACATGCCTACACTGACCGCAGATTTTTAAAGGGGAAATGAGATGTGGAGTTGGCTCTCCGTTGCTTTGTCTGGATTCATTAGTATTTCAGCTGTTGAAAGTAACAAAATCAAGCAAGCGGTAATGTTTAAAACACTCAGTATGCTGTTATTGGTGGTGATAGTTTTAAACCATACCACGCAGCTCACTTCTCCTATCTTATGGGTAACACTCGGTCTGCTGATTTCGGCCATTGCAGACACATTGCATCTGTTGCAACGTTACTCAAAACTCTGCTTTGCTAGCTTTCTTGTCGCACAGTTGATGTACAGTAAAGCCTTTTGGGCGCAACTTTCTGACACTATGGTGTGGTGGCTACCTGCCCTTTTGATTGCGACCAGTATTGTGGCTTTTTTCCTATTGTTACCACAAATTGACACCTTGATCTTTCCCGTAACCATTATGGGTATGATGTTAGTTCAGTTGGCGTGGGCGGCGGGAGAGTTGTGGCTACAAACGCAAACAGTGCCTGCTTTTGCTGGGTTTGTTGGCTGTTTGGTGCTGATGCTCTCGGCCAGTTTGTTAGCTATTCACGATTACCGCAGGCCATTGCCTTATGGGCGCTATCTTATTTCTGGCAGCTATTTATTAGCGCAAGCGTTAATCTCTGCCTCGGTGGCCTTGTAAATATTATTGCTTCATAAATATCGTTATTTTGAGGAGCATCGAAATCTCATGATGGGGCTGATATACTGCGGCCACTTTAAATTGATGTGAGTAGTGATAGATGGATATTTTATCGGCGGCGACCATGCTTTTTTTGATCATGGACCCGCTTGGCAATCTACCGGTCATGCTCTCCATCTTAAAACACCTTGATCCCAAACGTCGCCGTGTTGTGCTCGTGCGCGAACTCTGTTTTGCGTTGATCATTTTGATGCTGTTCCTGTTTGCTGGCAAAAACATCATGAGTTTTTTGCACGTGCAACCGGAAACTCTCAGCATTTCTGGCGGTATCATTCTCTTCATCATCTCGATTAAAATGATTTTCCCTAGTGCAGGTAGCATTACTGGATTAGCGGCGGGGGAAGAGCCCTTCATCGTACCGATGGCAATTCCGATGATCGCGGGTCCTTCGGTGATTGCGGCCTTGCTGCTTCTTTCGACTCAGCATCCTGACAAACTCCTCGAGCTGTCAGCCTCTGTGCTGCTCGCGTGGGGCGCCACTTTCATCATTTTGATGTTCTACGGTTTCTTCCACAAAGTGCTGGGTGAACGTGGTTTAAAAGCGGTCGAGCGTTTGATGGGATTATTGCTAGTGATGATCTCAACGCAAATGTTCTTAAATGGCGTAAAAAGCTATATGGGGTTGTAATTTTCCGATAAAAAAGCCGCCTTTCGTGTGAACGTGAAGCGGCTTTTCCTATGTTGCTTTTTCTGTACCGTTAACTTACATCATGTGTTTACGGCGGATATCGAGCAGTGCGAAGACTCCAAATACCAGAATCGACCATTTTTCCCAACGACTCATGCTGATCTTGTCACCAAACGCACCGATAAAAATCAGCATTTGCAGTCCGTGCATAATGAACAAAAATGCCGTCATAATATAAAGTGCAATCGCCGCTTTACCGGGGAATGGCATGAAAATATTCAGTAATAGAATCAACCAAACAAAAGCAATCGCCGCTTTTGCAAGTACCAGTAACACTCTCATTCCGAGCTCCTCTCAAATAGTCGATAACTGACTTGGCCTGCGTTTTTCTCACGGTGCAGACGCCAATTGGCAGGAATACCTTCTAGCGCCAACTCTTTTTCTGTCTCAATATAAATCAGCGCTTCATCGGCAAGCCAGCCATTTTGTTCTAAAAGCGAGACGGCTTCGCTTAATAAGCCTTGTCGAAAAGGCGGGTCGATGAACACCAGATGGTGAGGCGTCCCTTGCTGCTTGAGAAAGGCCAGCGCATCACTATTTATCGCTCGCAAGTTAGTTGCGTTGAGCGCAGCAATATTGTGTTCAAGCTGTTTGAATGCCGTTGGGTTGAGCTCAATCAGCGTCACGGCTTGTGCTTGCCTTGAGGCAGCTTCAAACCCAAGGCTGCCAGAGCCTGCAAATAAATCTAAGCAGTGTGCACCAGCGATCTCCTGTGCTAACCAGTTAAAAAGAGTTTCTTTGACGCGATCCGTTGTGGGACGCAGACCTTGGGCATCATGAACAGGCAGTTTGCGACCTCTCCATAAGCCACTAATAATGCGAACAAAGCCCGTTGAAGGCTTATTTTGTGATGAGTTTTGCTGGCGACGTCTTACCATAGATTTTTTGACCGCTAATAAAGTGATACTATACCCAATCTGCCAACCCGAAGCGGGTTTGGTATAGCCATTGAATTTCAATAATGACAAAGTTTACCAATCTAATTGGAAACTTTTCACTGCTTTGTCATTTTTCTTTTTCTTACGAGGGATAATCCTTCAAGAAAAAGGTCGTAGTTAGTTAGGTAAATCTAGGATATCCCCAGATGACGGAAAAAAAGAAACGTGGATTACTCTCTTGGCTCGGTTTTGGTGACGAAGAATCAAGTAAATCAACCAGCGAAACAGAACAAGTGCTTGAGCCATCTACGCTTGTCGAACCAGTTGATGCTGAGCAAGAACAAGAAACAACGGTCGTTGCTCAATCGATCGAAGAGCCACACACTGCGCTAGCAGAAGCAGAAGCAGAAGCAGAAGCAGAAGCAGAAGCAGAAGCAGAAGCAGAAGCAGAAGCAGAAGCAGAAGCACGAATTCAAGAGCAAGAAAAACCCAGCGAGAGTTTTTTCGCACGCTTAAAACGCAGCCTTAGCCGAACCAAAGCCAACATTGGTGCGGGTTTCTTTGGTCTGTTTAAAGGCAAGAAAATTGATGATGAACTGTTTGAAGAGTTGGAAGAGCAGCTGCTGATTGCCGATGTTGGGATGGAGACCACACTCAAAATCATCAGTAATCTGACAGAAAAAGCCTCTCGTCACGCGTTGAAAGATGGAGAGGCACTCTACAGTTTACTGAAAGACGAAATGGCCGATATTTTGGCCAAAGTAGAGCAACCGTTAGTGATCGATAGCCAAAAAATGCCCTATGTTATTTTAATGGTCGGCGTCAACGGTGTAGGCAAAACGACTACGATAGGTAAGCTGGCCAAACAGTTTCAAGCTCAAGGTAAAAAAGTGATTTTAGCGGCGGGCGATACTTTTCGTGCGGCGGCTGTTGAGCAGTTGCAGGTGTGGGGCGAGCGTAACAATGTACCTGTGATTGCGCAGCACACTGGCGCAGACAGCGCATCGGTGATTTATGATGCGATTGAGGCTGCCAAAGCACGTGGCGTGGATGTGGTGATCGCCGATACCGCTGGTCGCTTGCAAAACAAGAGCAACCTCATGGAAGAGTTGCGTAAAATTGTACGCGTCATGAAAAAAATTGATCAATCAGCGCCGCATGAAGTGATGCTGACGTTAGATGCCGCTACTGGGCAAAACGCCATCAGCCAAGCCAAACTCTTTAGTGAAGTGGCCCCGGTGACGGGGATCACCTTAACCAAGCTGGATGGCACGGCGAAAGGCGGCGTTATTTTTGCGCTGGCCGATCAGTTTGAAATTCCGATCCGCTTTATTGGCGTTGGAGAAGGGATTGACGATTTACGTCCGTTTGAAACGCAGCAATTTATTGAAGCTCTGTTTAGCCGCGAAGAGTAAGTGTGCGTGGGTGCTCAATGAGCACCTCATCATCCAATGGAGACTGGTGAGAGGAATAGCGAGTGATTAAGTTTCAACAAGTGAGCAAAGCGTATCGCGGAGGCCGTCAGGCGCTGCAAAAAGTCGACTTTCACCTACGCCGAGGAGAAATGGCGTTTTTGGGTGGGCACTCCGGAGCCGGTAAAAGTACCTTGTTGAAGTTAATCTGTGCGATTGAGCGCCCAACCGATGGGCGTATCAGCTTTAACGGTCACGATATTACGCGCATTCCCAATCAAGATATTCCCTTTTTACGCCGCAACATCGGCATCGTGTTTCAAGATCATCGCCTGCTGATGGACAGAACGGTTTACGACAATGTGGCATTGCCAATGCGCATTGAATCGATTTCAGAAAATGAAATTAAGCGTCGCGTCTCAGCCGCGCTCGATAAAACCGATCTGCTAGACAAAGCCCGCTGTTTACCGAGCCAACTTTCTGGGGGTGAGCAGCAGCGAGTTGGTATTGCACGAGCAGTGGTGAACCGCCCGACTTTACTACTGGCAGATGAACCCACGGGTAACTTAGACCCAGAGCTTTCTAACCGTGTGCTCAAACTGTTTGAGGAGTTTAACCGTGCCGGTGTTTCTATCTTGCTTGCGACGCACGACATTAGCTTGGTCAACACACGTCCTCAATATCGTCATTTAGAACTGAACCAAGGTTTTTTAAGCGAGGTGGAAGACTATGGCCGTTAAGTCACTAAATAAAAGAAAGACTAAAGCGCGTGAACCGAAACGGGCCAAGACCGATAGTTTCTTCTCCATCCATTTTAAACAGGCTAAGACCTCATTTTCCATTATGTGGTTACGCCCGTTGGGTAATGTGTTAACGCTTGCGGTCATTTCGATGGCGCTTGCGATGCCTGCCTGTCTGTACCTACTGAGCAAAAATATCGCGTCTGCAGCCAATAATGTCACTAGCCCTGCCCAGATCAGCGTCTATCTACACGAACGCACACCTGAAGCACGAATTATGGTGTTGAAAGATGAGCTGGAAAGCTTGGCCGATATCGCCAGTGTCGAGTACATTTCGTCGCAGCAAGGATTGGATGACCTGAGTCAATACGCTGGGTTTGAACAAGCCATCAGTTTATTGGATGATTACGCTTTACCTGGCGTGCTTATTGTTACCCCGCAGGCTGAGCAGCAAGAGCAAATCAAAGCGCTGGTGAAAAACATCCAAGCAGAACAGGATGTTACGGATGTGCGTTTAGATGAAGATTGGCTTGCTAGGTTAAACGCCATTCGAACTTTAGCGGCGATTATTGTTGTAAGTTTATCGATATTGATGTTAGGCGCGGTGTTCCTCATTGTGGGCAACACCTTACGTTTTAATGTACAAGCCAATAAAGAAGAGATCCAAACCATGAAATTGATCGGCGCTACCGATCGCTACATTTTACGTCCTTATCTCTACTCTGGTATGTGGTTTGGCTTGTTAGGCGCATTCGCTGCTTGGTTATTAACGGCTTTTGTGACTATTTTATTGAACGGTGCCGTTGAAGATCTTGCCCTACTGTATGACAGCCGTTTTCGTCTGATTGGCCTAAGTTGGGACGAATCCTTACTGCTGTTGATGCTCGGTACTTTCTTAGGATGCGTAGCGGCAAAAGTATCTGCGCAGCGTCATTTAAAAGAAATTGAACCGGTTTAGTCGAATATTGTCATATGTAGTCAATAACTATTGACTCGCTTTGGCTACAGCACTTGTATAGCCGACTTGTTTATGCATAATAGTTTCCCCTTGCTTGAATCTTGTTCATTTTAGGTTCAAGATTGTCGGGTTAAAAACATCCATTACTCCAGATCAGAAATTTGATGAGGAATTGAATGACAAACCAAACGTATCAAATGGCTCTCGTTTCACAAGACAGCTTAGACAGCTACATTCGTTCAGTGAACAGCTACCCAATGCTGAGCGCGGAAGAAGAGCGGTCACTCGCAGAGCGATTACATTACAAAGGTGAAATTGAAGCGGCGAAAGGGTTGATCTTATCGCACCTTCGATTCGTTGTTCACGTTGCTCGTGGCTATTCTGGTTACGGCCTACCCATGGCGGATTTGGTTCAGGAAGGCAATATTGGCTTAATGAAAGCGGTGAAGCGTTTTAACCCAGAAGTTGGGGTGAGACTGGTTTCATTTGCTGTGCACTGGATCAAAGCTGAAATCCACGAATACGTGTTACGCAATTGGCGCATTGTAAAAATTGCGACCACGAAAGCGCAACGTAAGCTGTTCTTCAACCTACGCAAATCGAAAAAGCGTTTAGGCTGGTTTAATAGTAGTGAAGTGGAAGCGGTTGCCCGTGAGTTGGGCGTTGACCCGGCTGAAGTGCGAGAAATGGAATCACGCTTAGCCGCGCAAGATGCCACCTTTGAAATGTCGGCGGAAGACGATGATTCGAGCGCTTCTTACACCGCGCCTGTGCTTTATCTTGAAGACAAGCATTCCGATCTTGCGGACAACATTGAAGCTGATAATTGGGAGCATCATACTAACAATCGCTTAAGTCTGGCGTTGGCTAGCTTAGATGAACGCAGTAAACATATTGTGCGCTCTCGTTGGTTGGATGATCAAAAAGCCACGCTACAAGAGTTAGCGGAAGAGTATGGCGTCTCAGCTGAGCGTATTCGTCAGCTAGAAAAAAATGCAATGAAGAAGCTAAAGGATGCTGTCGGCGAGTTCTAATCACTGACTTATTGTGAATATTGTGAATCGCATTAAAAGCCGAGATCTTACGATCTCGGTTTTTTTATTTTTGATCGGTTGAAGTGATCAAATTTTCAGCGCGTTGATTGTGGATAACTCTGTGACAAAATTATTTACGAGTTGTCATCAAGTCGGTGAAATCAAGGCTTGAACACTGTTTTGTATTTGGGGATATGTATTGTGTTACACACAGAAAAGTAAGGATCATTACTACATGTTGTGGATCTATTTCTCATTTACTACTTTATCAACGCAATCCACAAGATTATCCACAAACGGCGAAAAAGTGA
Source organism: Vibrio qinghaiensis (assembly GCF_002257545.1). NCBI lineage: Bacteria > Pseudomonadati > Pseudomonadota > Gammaproteobacteria > Vibrionales > Vibrionaceae > Vibrio > Vibrio qinghaiensis. The sequence goes on from NZ_CP022741.1 coordinate 150,574, forward strand.
TCAGTAGTGGATAACCTTATAAAGGCCGTGTACTTGATTGCCTTGGGATAGGTTACAATCAAACGCTAAAAATAAAACCAATCAGAGGAAGCGATGGATCAGTTTCAACATATCAATGCTCAAGCAGCACAAGCTTTAATGGAACAACATGATGCGCAATTAGTGGATATTCGTGATGCGCAATCTTTTGCGGTTGCACATGCAAATGGCGCATTCCACTTAACCAATGACAGCATGGTTTCATTTATGGACAAAAGCGAATTTGACCAGCCCATTTTAGTCATGTGTTATCACGGCATTAGCAGCCAAGGTGCTGCACAGTATCTGGTTAACCAAGGTTTTGAACAGGTGTATAGTGTGGATGGTGGATTCGAAGCTTGGCATCGTGCAGGCTTGCCCGTAACCAGCAATTAGGATGACTTATGTTTAGATTGATCACGCTCAATAACCCAAGAATGGCGCAAGCCTTTATTGATTATATGGCCTCTCGTGAAATTGAGATTCAAATGATGCCGGAAGGGAGTGGTCAATTTGCGTTATGGTTACTTGATGAGCAACATCAGATTGAAGCCGAAGCGGAACTCAACCATTTTCTGCACAATCCAAATGACAGAAAGTATCAAGCCGCTTCATGGGATGTGGCTGAAAGCCGAAAAAGTCACTTTCAATATCGTTCACCGAGCATGTTGGCGATGCTCAAAGCCAAAGCTGGGCCTTTAACACTGGGCGTGATGATGGTATGTACCATTATCTTTGCATTGCAGCAGTTTGGACTAGCCAATCAAGTATTTTCTGCATTACATTTTCCTGCTTTGGCTGGCCAGCAATGGCAGATTTGGCGCTGGTTTAGTCATGCTTTACTTCATTTCTCTGTGCTGCACATCGTCTTTAACTTGTTATGGTGGTGGCAGTTGGGAGGCGATGTTGAAAAACGGCTTGGCTCATTCAAACTTGGACAGCTATTTTTAGTGTCAGCACTGTTGTCCGGTGCAGCTCAGTACTGGGTTGAAGGCGCCAATTTTGGTGGTTTATCGGGTGTGGTCTATGCGTTGGTCGGTTATCTATGGATGCTCGGTTGGAAAGCCCCTCACCTTGGCTTACAAATGCCCAAACCGGTGATCGGTTTCATGCTGGTGTGGTTGGTGCTTGGCTTTGTGCAGCCTTTTATGGCGATTGCGAACAGCGCACATTTAGCCGGTCTATTGACCGGCATCGTGTTTGGTTTGAATGATGCCAATCGTTACCAAGCCCGTTAGGTGAAAGGTTTAATCCGCACAATGCCGAGCTTCGCTCTACTGGTAGATGTATTTGGTAAACAGCAAGTCAGCAATAATGGTTCGGCCTATTTCCGGCAGTAGCACAGCGTTGAGCTCTTTCACCAACGTTTTTCTTAAATCTTCCCGTCCTGCGAGTGATTTTATCGTCTCTTCGGTTTGTTTGCCAAGTAGCTCGACAATGGCATCGCGAATGAGTGGTTGATGTTGTTCAACCGCAGGTAAATCGGCACCACTGGCGACCATCACATCGATGCGAACTTGGATATAGCCCAACTTGTTCCCTTTAGTGAAAAAGTTGGTAGTGAGATCCGGCTCTAAGGTAAAGTACGCCAATTTAGGTTCTTTTTCTTCTTGCGCATAACTTGGTAAGGCACACATCAGACTTAGGGCGACAATTATTTGGGTTACATAACGTTTAAGCATATTTCTATCTTTTCTTTAATGGGTACACGATACTCGAATTGCTTTAGTCTTGTTACAATAGAGCATCGAATTGTAATCAGAATGCTTATCTCGTTGTTTGGAATATACCGCAGTTGTCTTTCCCTATGTTTCAAATGGGATGAGAACCTCCAACCTAGGCCATTCTTTGAGTGAGCGCTTTTATGGTTGTGTTAACCAAAAATGGAGCTTTATTGTACGTCGATAAAGCCACTAATTGAATACTAGTATGAATCAATCAATTTCGCTCTATCTGTCTGCATTACGAGAAGTTATTTGGCAGCAACCTGACGATTTCTCTTTTCCCGATCGGGTTTCTCAGTCTTGGCTTTTAGAGCAAGGATCATTATCTCGCGTGTTAGAGGCGCAGTGCCAGCAACTGAGCGTTGAGCTACTCTACAACAAGCTCGTTGAGGCAGAGCAATTACAGGGCGATGAGATAGCTTTGTTATCTGATGAAGCCTGTTTGCTACGGCAGGTGGTATTGCGTGGCGATCAACAGCCATGGGTTTTAGGCCGTACTTTAATTCCTCAATCTTCGATGCTGGGTCAGCAATATGACTTAGCGCGCCAAGGTGATATCCCGCTTGGATTAACGGTTTTTCGTGCTGAGCACGTTAAGCGTGACGCACTACAAGTGGGCTGGGCAATGATGGAAGAGCGGCCGTTGCTCGCACGCCGTTCACGATTATGGATGAATAACAAACCGATGTTAGTTGCGGAGCTGTTTTTACCCTTTTCACCGATTTACTCTAAGGAGAGAGTGTCATGACTTTGGTTAAGGCGCGTGCTTATTGGCAACTGATGCGCATGGATCGCCCCATTGGATCTTTACTATTGCTGTGGCCAACCTTATGGGCATTGATTTTAGCCGCCCAAGGGTTCCCTGATCCTAAAGTGCTACTGGTGTTTGTGTTAGGAGTGCTGTTGATGCGCTCGGCGGGCTGTGTGATCAATGATTTTGCCGATCGCAACGTTGATGGGCATGTGAAGCGAACTAAACAGCGCCCCTTGCCAGCAGGTCGAGTGACAACCAAAGAGGCGATTGCGCTGTTTTTAACGCTAGGTATCACTTCTTTCCTGCTGGTTTTGGCCATGAATCCACTCACGGTTCAGCTCTCCTTTGTCGGTATCGCATTAGCGTTTGTTTATCCGTTCATGAAACGTTATACACACCTTCCGCAGTTGGTATTAGGGCTGGCCTTTAGTTGGTCTATTCCGATGGCATGGGCGGCGCAAGCCAACGAATTGCCAGCGGTGATGTGGGGGCTATTTTTGATCAATGCGTTGTGGACAGTGGCGTATGATACGCAGTATGCGATGGTTGATCGCGATGACGATATCAATGTCGGAGTTAAATCGACCGCTATTTTATTTGGCCGCTTTGATAAAATCATCATTGGTATTTTACAGTTGTTGGTTGTGGCGTTGATGATTGCACTTGGTGGCTATTATCAGTTAGGGGCGAGTTTTTATTGGTCAGTGCTGGCTGCTGCAGCGCTATTTGTCTATCAGCAGCGCTTAATTCGTCATCGCGATCGCGACTTATGCTTTCACGCTTTTCTCAATAACAATCACGTTGGCATGGTGTTAACGTTAGGTCTGCTTTTTGCCTTTTGGTAAGTACTTCACGAATAAAGTAAAGGCATCCATTGGGATGCCTTTACTGTTTCTGACGACTGATTAATTCGTTTAGCAGAGACTTTCTTGAATGGTTAAGCGAATTTCAGGATAGAGCATTGAGTAAAGTAGGTGTGCGAGCTGAACGGTTGGCTCTAAATGGCAATTGCCATCAACATCCAAATAGCCCTGCTCTTTGAGCGTGACAAACATGGCGGAGAAGACTCCTTTATCAAAAAATTCAGGGGCATTGATGCCATGCAAACGGCCAAGACGTTGTGCAATTTCTTGGCTCTTTTGCTCTAAATCTGATTTGCCTACGTCAGGGTTGGCGGCCAGTAGATTGAGAGCAATCGCGTAGCGTTCTAGGGTTTCTGAAATGGTACGACCGAGCAGCATCAACACTTGTGTTTTGGCTTGATTAATAGCCACGACACCCTCTTCTAGCGTCACTAATTGTTGACGTTGCAGTTCGTTAACGTAAGCGTTGACTACATCCGCGAGTTCATCTTGCGCAAAGCTTAAAAACAGCTCCTGCTTTAAGAAGGGATAAATCAGTGCCACATTAGCGGTTATTTGCTCTAGTGATAAAGTCTGCTGGCGGATCAGCATCTGCGCAATCAGCGAGGGAATGGCAAACAGATGAATGATGTTATTGCGATAGTAGGTCATCAAAATCGACTGATTGCGATCAAGGGAAATAATCTCACCCATGGTATCGGATTCAATTACAAATTTGTCGAGTGACTGTGCGTGGTTAACCAGTTCTTCAGCACTGGCTTTAGGCACAGTGCAGGTTGCTGAATAGCGCACGTTATTTAGTAGCGATAAATAGCAGTCGATCTGCTTAATTAAATTGTCGCGAGCCAGTGCACTTTGGCGTGAAGCAAGTAGCGCAGTGGCACATAAAGTTAACGCATTGGCCGCCGCTGCATCGTTAATGTGCGTCATCATCTTGGTGGCCAGTTGGTTAACAATCGGGTTGATCCACTGCGGTTTGGTGCTGCCCATTGGGTCAATATCTTGCGTCCATTCTGGAACTTGCTCGTTAAGGTATTGATTCAGTGGGATCGGTTCGCCGAAATTGACATAGCCTTGGCCAAAATTACGCAGCTTGCGAATCGTGCGCAGCACTAAACCCGCATTTTCTTTCTCCTTACTTTTGCCGCGCAGCTCTTTGGCATAAGTGCTTACTTCCATCACGTGTTCATAGCCGATATAAACTGGAACGAGTGTCACCGGGCGGTTAAGGCCGCGCAACATGGCCTGGATGGTCATCGCTAGCATGCCCGTTTTCGCCGGCAGTAAACGACCAGTACGTGAACGGCCACCTTCGCTGAAATATTCAACTGAATAGCCTTTGGTAAATAGCTCAGCCAGATATTCGCGGAAAATGGTCGAATAGAGCTTATTGCCTTTAAAACTGCGACGAATGAAGAATGCGCCGCCACGGCGAAAAATCGGCCCTGCTGGGAAAAAGTTCAAGTTGATTCCAGCGGCAATATGCGGTGGTACCATGCCTTCGTGATACAGCACATAAGAAAGTAAGAGATAATCCATATGACTTCGATGACAAGGGACATAGACAATTTCGTGTCCATCTTGCGCAAGGCGACGTACGGTAGCGGCATTATTAATATTGAGACCTTGGTAAATGCGGTTCCATAGCCAGCCCAGTATGAGATCACCTTTTTTGATTAGGGAGTAAGAGAAGTCAGCAGCAATCTCATCCATGATGTCATGCGCTTCTTTACGCGCTTTTTCGAGGGAGATATTGTTGGCTTTCGCTTGATCCTCAATCGCTTTTTCAATCGCTTGTGATTTAATTAGGCGGTTAAACAGCGCTTGGCGATTGGGCAAATTTGGCCCAGAAGCTGCCAGCTTTTGGCGAGAGAAATGAATACGAGCCACTCGTGCCAACTTATGCGCGATAGATTCGTCGGTGCCGTGTGAATCAGCCATATAGCGCAGTGAAACCACTGGGCTAAAACGCACCATGCAATCGCGTCCAGCAAAAATTACCGCGAGTGCTTTTTGTGGGCCATTTAAGGCTTGGAGATAGGGTTTCTCTTGCCCCTCTTTACCTGGTTTACGTCCCCAAAGCACCGTCGCAGGGATCATCTGAACGTCCAATTCCGTATCAAACTTATGCAATTCAAGCAGTTCAGAAAAAAGAGCGATAGAGTCACTAGGAACGTGCTGATCATTGCGCATCAAGGTTGGACGCGCCGAGATGAAAACATAACGGACAAAACTTTTGCCGTTTAGCTCAAGCGGTTGTAGCGGGTCAGGTAAACCCAGTTGTTTGGCGTGAGTTTGCAAGGTGAGCAAATCAACACTTGAGCGAAAAGGTAAGGCGTAAACAATCGGCTTGTGAATATCAATGCCGTGATCTTCTATTGGATTGGAAGGGATCGCCGTGCCTTTGACCAACGCAGACAAAGGTAATTTTAGTAGTGAACGAGATAATGAGTGTCCAGAAGACATAAAGGTCGTTGCCTCAAGAATATTTCAATATGCTTAAGCGCATGTCCATTTCCCTGTGAGTTGATAGTCAAAGAAATCGATATGCGCCGAAGCGGCTAGCTATTTTTGAGCGGCAAGGATACCAGAAACTGGTCAAACCTTTTAATCATTATTGTTTAGTAAAACAGCATCACTTGCGAGGAGGGTCACTGAATCTGTGAGGTATTTATCGGTCGATTGAGCCATTTTTTGTAAATAGCCAAAAAATAAGCGTCCGCTCTTCCATTTATTCGATTACTGGATATACTCACAGTTAACTGTATAAACAGACAGGTGAGATATGAAGCCGTTAACGCCCCGCCAGCAACAAGTATTTGATCTTATCCGCAGTAAGATCGACGAAACCGGAATGCCACCGACTCGCGCTGAAATCGCACGCGAGCTGGGTTTTCGTTCCGCCAATGCCGCAGAAGAGCATTTAAAAGCACTGGCTCGTAAACAAGCGATTGAAATTATTCCGGGTGCCTCTCGTGGGTTGCGTATCTTACTTGAAGCTGCCAATGAGCCAGAAGATCTTGGCCTGCCTTTAATTGGTCGAGTCGCGGCGGGAGAGCCTATTTTGGCGCAAGAGCATGTCGAAGCGCATTACCAAGTGGATCCCAATATGTTTCGCCCTCAAGCGGATTTCTTACTGCGTGTGCAAGGCGAAAGTATGAAAGATATTGGCATTATGGACGGTGACTTACTCGCGGTGCACAAAACACAAGATGTGCGTAATGGGCAAGTGGTGGTGGCGCGTGTTGAAGATGATGTGACAGTAAAACGTCTAGAACGCAAGGGCTCTACCGTGTTATTGCACGCAGAGAATGAAGCGTTCTCACCGATTGAAGTGGATCTTAAATCTCAGCAGCTCACCATTGAAGGTGTGGCCGTCGGCATTATTCGCAATACCGATTGGATGTAATTTATTATTGAGATCTATTCTCAATAACTTGTTATTCTAACTGATATTCATTATCATCTTCCTTGTTGTTACATCGAGTTGCGACATAAGGAAGATGGTAATGCCTACCGATAAACATTCACTAACCCCACGTCATCATATTCCAACCAATTTAGTTCAACCGTTGTGGTTTCGTAGCCGCGAAAGTTTGGTTGATAACGGGTTAGTGTATGATCCGATCGCTGCAAAGGCCTGCCAGAGCTGTCACTTAGCCCCCGAATGTTTAAGCGGTGATATCGATCAAAAACAATTACTGCATGCCACCTTAACGCAATTGTGCGATCAACAAGTGCGCGCGTTTATTGAGCGCAATCCTGATGGATGGATCATTAATGTCGGTGCAGGGTTAGATACCCGTTTTTATCGGGTAGATAACGGGCGTTGCCATTGGATAGAACTCGATATCACCGAAAACCTGCTGTGGCGGCAGAAATTGTTTCATCGCAGTGAGCGTTATCAACATGTGTGTGGCAGTGTCGATGATCTTCAGTGGTTGGATGCATTGCCTATTGCGGAATCCTCAGCCGTTTTAATCGTTTGTGAGCATGCGTTATTAGATTGTACGGTGCAGCAACTCACCTATTTTATCCGCGCATTGGGTTTGCATTTTTCTAATGCAGCGGCTTGTTTAATGCTGGCTGGAGATAAAACCGCTTCCACTTTAGGTCAGAAAATGGGCTCAGGCCATTACGGACATGGTTTTGCTAATCCAACCGAAGCGGTACTCAATGTCTTGCCTTGGGCTTCGTCGGCAAAAACGTTTTCACCGCTCGATCAACATTGTGGCCGCTGGAAATTATGGCAACGTTGGTTAAGTAAGGTGATGGTTTACAAGCTGCGCTTAACACCCGTTTTAGTTTATGTCCGTTGGTGAGTAACCGCTAGCCGTCCTCCTATCACTCCGCTACACTTTGCTCTCACCCATGAGAGGTCAACGTGTCGCACTCTATTTTACAAACCTTATCGAACCGTTCCATACATCGGCAAGTGTTGCTACTTGCGATACCTATGGTGCTGTCCAATATTACCGTACCGCTGTTAGGTTTAGTCGATGCGGCGGTGATCGGTCATCTGGAACACGCTTGGTATTTAGGTGGTGTGGCACTTGGCGGTACGGTAGTCAGTGTCACTTTCTGGTTACTCGGCTTTTTAAGAATGTCGACCACAGGCCTTGCGGCGCAAGCATACGGTGAACAATCGCCACAAAAACTGGCGTTAGTCTTGTTGCAAGGGCTCTTGATGGCACTGGTATTTGCGTTGTTGTTTTTGATTCTGCATCGATGGATTGGCGATGCGATTTTTTCAGCCAGCAGTGCCAGTGAGCAAGTAAAACAATATGGGTTGCAGTATTTTGTGATTCGAGCGTGGAGCGCGCCCGCCGCATTGGCCAACTTTGTACTGCTCGGCTGGCTGTTAGCCACGCAAAATGCTAAAGCGCCGATGTGGATGGTGATCATCACTAACTTAACCAACATCGCGTTGGATATTCTGTTTGTGTTGGGTTTCGGCTGGAAAGTGGAAGGTGCTGCGCTGGCATCGGTTATCGCCGATTATGCGGGCATGATCTTTGGCTTACTGTGTGTTTGGCGCTATTGGTTGCGGCATCAACTCCCTTCGCCACTGCAGCTAGGTGTTTTAGTGACACAAGGTCTTAGCCGCTTTGTGAAATTGAATCGCGATATTTTCCTGCGTTCACTCTGTTTGCAGGCGGCGTTCAGCTTTATGACCTTTCAAGGGGCGGCGTTTGGCGATCAAACCGTGGCGGCTAACGCTGTCTTAATGAGTTTTTTGATGATGATCTCCTATGGCATGGATGGTTTCGCTTATGCGATGGAGGCCATGGTTGGCAAAGCAATTGGTGCAAAAAGTGAGGCGCAGCTCAAAAGTGCTCTGATCGGCAGTTTTTTCTGGAGTGCGATAATTTGTTTGGCATTGACGGTGATGTTTGCGGTGTGGGGATCGGCGTTGATCACGCTGATCACTGACATTAACGCAGTTCAGCAAGCGGCTAACCGTTATCTACCGTGGCTGGTGGCGATGCCGTTAACCGCGATGTGGTGTTTTTTATTGGATGGTATTTTTATCGGCGCGACCAAAGGTAAAGAGATGCGCAACAGCATGTTTGTCGCGATGTGCAGTTTTTTCAGCGTTTTCTATCTGGCTCAGTCTTTGGGTAATCACGCCCTGTGGATGGCGATGCTCAGCTTTATGGCAATGCGCGGCATCAGTTTAGGTGTGCTATTTATCTCACAATGGCGACGCGGTGTTTTTCTCACTTGATCAGCGAATCTATCCCTAAGCACTTCACTCACTAGGTTACCAAAAAGAAAGCCGCACTCGTTAGCGGCTTTCATTCCATTAGCAGGCAGAATTAGATCGATGATTAGAACAATCGATTCAGGCCATTTAACGCCGCTACGCGGTAGGCTTCGGCCATGGTTGGATAATTGAAGGTGGTATTGACGAAATATTCGAGGGTATTGGCTGCGCCTTTTTGCTCCATAATTGCCTGTCCGATATGGATGATTTCAGCCGCGCGTTCTCCAAACACATGAATACCTAAAATTTCTTTTGTCTCTCGGTGAAACAAAATTTTCAAGCTGCCGATATCTTTGCCAGAAATTTGTGCTCGTGCGAGGTGTTTAAACGAAGAGCGGCCAACCTCATACGGAATTTTGGCCGCGGTGAGTTCTTGCTCTGTTTTGCCCACTGAACTGATTTCAGGAATGGTGTAAATCCCAGTTGGAATGTCATCAATTAAGTGCCCTTGCGCTTGACCATGAGCAATCGCTTGAGCGACAAATCGACCTTGATCATAGGCTGCGCTCGCAAGGCTTGGGTAGCCAATGACATCACCGACTGCGTAGATGTGCTCCACCGAGGTTTGATAGTTACGATTGACGGCCAGTTGGCCACGTGAGTCGGCATTCAGGCCCACCGCTTTGAGGTTCAATTTGTCAGTGTTGCCCGTGCGTCCATTGGCATACAAGATACAGTCGGCTTTCATTTTTTTGCCCGATTGCAAGTGAACGATCACACCATCGTCAGTGCCTTCAATCTTTTCATGGGTTTCATCATTACGAATCACAATGCCGCTGTTCCAAAAATGGTACGAGAGTGCATCAGACGTTTCGTTATCCAGAAACGACAGCAAGCGGTCACGGGTATTGATGAGGTCGGTTTTGACCCCTAATCCGCGGAAAATAGAAGCGTATTCGCAACCAATGACGCCAGCGCCATAAATGATGATGTGGCGAGGATCGTGTTTAAGCGAGAGAATCGAATCGCTGTCATAAACTCGTTCATGAGTAAAATCAACATCATCAGGTTGATAAGGGCGTGAGCCAGTCGCAATCACAAATTTGTCGGCGCTGTATTTTTCGACGCTGCCGTCAGCGTGCGTAACCGCCACGGTATTTTTGTGGGTAAACTTAGCGTTACCAAAAATCAGCGTACACTGATTGCGATCGTAAAAGCCTTGGCGCAAGCGAGTCTGTTTATCAATCACAGATTTAGCATGGCCTAAAATATCAGAGAAAGTGAGATGAATACTGGTGTTGTTTTTACAAAATAGAGGGTTACTGTTGAATTCGATGATGCGGCTGACCGCATGGCGTAACGCCTTGGAGGGAATGGTGCCCCAATGGGTACAACCTCCGCCAACACTACTCTCTTTTTCGATAATGGCGACATTAAACCCCGCTTTAGTCAAACCCATTGCGGCGCCTTCTCCGCCTGGGCCGCTACCAATTACGATGACATCGAAGTGGTTTTGGTTCGCCATACTCTATTCCTTGTTGTATTTGTTTAACATTGCTGTAGCGAGATTTTAACTGATCCATCAGTGCGGTAAACGATGTTGCCATCAGAGAGTGGAGAGGATCACGCTCGAGAGGTGAAAACGCCACTTTATGCTATTGCTTTGCCCATCTTACTGTGGCGAGTGATTGAAATTAGGTTAGGTAACTGTTTAATTGGTTACTTCGTCCCAAGAGGCGATGTTGTGGCTTAGACAACGTGCTCAATCACGTTATAGTATGGCTCAGATAGTAAAAGAGAAGCGACTGAATATGAAATCGATGGGAATTCGCGCATTACAAAAAGAAAAAACACGTCGTTCATTGATTGATGCAGCATTTAGCCAATTAAGTGCCGATCGGAGTTTTTCTAACTTAAGTTTACGAGAAGTGGCCCGCGAGGCGGGGATTGCGCCCACCTCATTCTATCGACATTTTAAAGATATGGATGAGTTGGGTTTAACCATGGTTGATGAAGGCGGTTTACTGCTGCGCCAATTGATGCGCCAAGCACGGCAGCGCATTGTCAAAGAGGGCAGTGTGATTCGCACGTCGGTTGAAACCTTCATGGAATTTATTGAAAGTAGTCCCAATGTGTTTCGCTTATTACTGCGAGAACGCTCAGGTACTTCTTGTGAGTTTCGTGCTGCGGTAGTGCGAGAAATACAGCACTTTTCCGCAGAGCTCACCGAGTATTTGATGACGACAGGCATGGGCCGTGACGAGGCCTTAACTCAGGCCGAAGCTTCCGTTATTTTGGTGTTCAGCTCCGGCGCTGAAGCTTTAGATTTAGATCGACGTGAGCGAGATGAGCTTGCTGAACGTTTGATCATGCAGTTGCGAATGCTAGCCAAAGGGGCATTTTGGTATCGCAAAGAACGTGAACGTAATCGGCTCAAAGGGGGGATAGAGTAATGTCGAATGAAAACAACACAACCCATCGTGGTTCGGAAAGAAAAACACTTGTGCTAGCGCTCATCGCAGGTATGTGCGGCGATGCCTTGTTGTCTTGGGTAACCATTAGCCAAGTTCCGTTCTCCATTTTCCCACTGATTGCATTAGTGCTTTCTGTGCAGGCGTTGTATCAAGAATATTTGCGCCATCCGGTGGCGGAAGATCTTCCATTGGTAGCGCTTGCCTGTTTCTTTGTCGGTGCTTTTGGTCACTCGGCGTTTATCAAGGCGCAATATCCAGATTCTGGTTCTAACTTTTTCGCCATTCTCGTACTGCTGTTGTTGCTACTCTGGGTTGGAAGAAAATTGGGTTTTCTTGGCCGTTATCGCGCCGACTAAGTTCACAGAACAAGTATGATTCAAAACTAAAAAAACGAGCCGAAAGCGGCTAATGCCAGTCAGTTAAGCTGACTGGCATTCTTTTTATTAGGGTATTTCTTCGCTTTAGGCTTTATAGCTCTTGGGTACATTCTATCTTCCCGCTTAACAGGAAGAACATGGTGGGGAGCTTCTTCAAGCAACTGATTTATTCGTTTCGGTATCGTCCCAGCCGACTCGAGCCAGAAGCTGTGGATTAAGTGGATAATGGCATTGGCGCTTGTCGTGAAGCTCAGCTGATTCGGATGTAACCCCGGTATTTGTTTTGCCATATTTATCATCTGATAACGGATGATATTGTAGCTCAGTAGTAGCCCCCACAGCTCTTGACGTACTATCTCAGGTTTTTTACTGCGTAAGGTAAATTGGTTCTTAAGTAGCGATGATTTCATTTCTCTGTAACCCACCTCAATTTCCCATCGATGGCTGTATAGGTCAGCGATTTCTGCGCTAGGGTAGCGCAAAGCATCGGTCATCGACGTGAGGATATTGACCTCTTTTCTCTTAATCGTTTTGGTTAGGAGCCTAACCATCACTGACTCTGGTAAATCCGAGAACTTCTTTCTGGCTTGAGGGTTAGACTGCAAGCGGATTATTTTGTCATTTCTACCGAGCTTGCTGATGGTCGTATATTACGTGCCTTTCTTCATTGGCATTAACCAATGGCGAGCAACGCCTGTCGACGCCCAGCGATTGAGTAGACCTAGTGAGAAAAAGCCTCTATCAAACAGGGTTAAGCTGTTATCTGGCGTCGTTTCGATGAGTTGTTCTGCCAATGCCATTTCATTGGTTTTGTAGCTATCGAATACACTTGCAATGAGCATATGACTTGTTACCTCCATCTGGTACACCATACGGACTTGAGGGAAAGCTCCTTCGCCGTTTTGGTTCGAGGGAGCTTTAAAAGTGTCTCTATTTTCATCGCTATCAGGTGTTCGCCATACCACCCCATCGACAGCAAGAAGCTTTAAGCCTGCCCAAGTAGGATGTTGAGTCTCTTCATTCCACAACTTCTGACTTTGAACAAAAACCTCTTTCACTGCTTGCTCGCCTAGTCTCTGTCTCGCCTGAACGATGGCGCTAGGAGCGACAAGTGCTCGTTTTTCAGGCAGCACCAATTGAGCTTTTGAAACGATACTCCACAGAGGTTCTTGTCGATAAAGAGACATAGCAATGACAGACCAAACCGCCATATCAAGAGGGATTCTACGCTTTCGAACCGTTGCAACCCCTGAAGTTTCAAGACACTGATTAATAAAGTCTGGACACAGAATGTCACTGAGTTGTCCTAGTTGCTCTGTATTTGGAGCATAGCCATTGGCGAGTGAGAGGGCTGTCGTTAATTGCAAAAGAAAAAGCTCTAAGTGGGAATACTTAGAGCCTTTATAAGCTATCTGCTGGGTCGTTCAACCGATCATTTTTGGCTTAACTGATCGGCATTACGCTATAGCTCCTAATTATCAGGGCAAAGGGTATGTTTTTGAAGCTGCATATGCAGTTTTGGAACAAACTTTCCGCGTAGGTAAACATTCGAAAATTTATGGAGTAGCATTGAAAGAAAATTTACCTTCTTTAGCAATAATCAAAAAGTTAGGTATGACTCCAGAACCAACAGATAGCCTTTACGGTAACGTCGATAATCTAGAAACGTATGCTTTAGAAAAATTCATACAAACGGTTCAAGAGGGACTACCAACGCTTGGCTGTTTTGGTTCAAATTGGTTTTCGTGGTTAAGGCGGTTATTTTTAGTTTAGCGGAATGCGTTGTTAGCTCGTAAGCGCATCATAAACCCCACATTCTAATCATCCTCAGTCCGCCATAAGATCAAATCTCCAACCACAAGGAGATTTGAAATGGCAAAACGGCGCACCAACAAAGAATGGCAAACCCTGTTTGAAAAATACCAATCCAGTCATCTATCCCAGCGTCTTCTGTGAGCGTAACGAGCTAAGTTTGTCTACCTTTTATGCCAAACGCCAGCAGTTACAAACAACGGAGTCAGCCAATATCAGTGGTTTTGTTAAAGCAGAAGTTATCGAAAAAACGACTCGCTACCAGATGGCTCAAGCATCCGTAGCCAATATGACCTTATCGATAAATAACGTTGAACTTAGCGTACCGCAAGGCACTCCCGTCCGTTACTTAGCCGAACTAATCGGGGCACTGTCATGAAGAGAATGCTCAGTGTACCCAATATTTACCTATTGATAAGAGCGTGTCGACTTTCGAAAGTCTATCAATGGCCTGGCGGCGATTATCGAGTCCGAAACCGATTTGCCGCTCGGCACGGGTGCGCTATTCCTGTTTACCAATAAACAACGCGACAAAGTACAAAGTGTTGTACTGGGATAAAACGGGCTTTGCCCTGTGGTACAAACGGCTCGAAAAAGCCAAATTCAAATGGCCCACTCAAGAGAAAAAACAGGTCTACACCCTGACTCAATTTGACTTAGATAGACTGTTATCTGGCTTCACAATAATCGGCCATAAACCGATAAAAATAGAGAACTTTACAATGAGTTAACTTCGGTAAAAGTCAGTTATACCAAGCCTTGGTGTGGTGTTTTTAGTATAATCAATGCCATGAAAAAGATGCCCGATATTAACCCAGAAAGCCAAGACATCGCCGAGCTTCAAGCTATGGTGAAAGCGTTGATGTCGGAGAGAAATGCGCTGCAAAAGAAGGAAGCGCAATGGCAACAAGATTGCCAATCCTTAATCGAACAGTTCAAACTCGCCCTTGACCGTCAATTCGCCAAACGCTCGGAAGCGTTAAAGCCTTATGATGAAGCGCAAGGTGACCTCTTCAATGAAACGGAATGTGAAGCGGCGAAAGTTATCGTCAGGAAACCTTGTTCACCCAATCAGGTATCGAGTTATCGAGAACGACCATGGCCAGGTGGGTAATCCAGGTGAGTGAAAAGTTCAAACCGCTTTATCAGGCACTGAAGGCTCACTTACTCGAACAAGTGGTGGTTCAGGCCGATGAAACGCCGCTCAATGTGCTCAAGGAAGACAAGCAATGTTACATGTGGTTGTACTGCTCGGGAGCCGACTCCCCTGAAGCTAAACTCCCTGACATGAAAAATATCGTCTTGTTCGACTATCAAAACAGTCGCGCGAGAGTGTGCCCCGTGAACTTCTTGGGTGATTACTCAGGCTATCTGCAAAGTGATGGTTACGCGGCTTATGATGGATTAACCAACGTCACCAATGTCGGTTGCTTGGCTCATGCACGTCGTAAGTTCATGGAAGCGAAGAAGCTTCAGGGCAAGGGTAAAACAGGTAAAGCGGATGTGGCGTTAGCCAAAATCCAAAAGTTGTACGCACTTGAATCTCGATTAAAACTGGCTTCGGTCGAAGAGCGTTGGGCAGAAAGACAAGCGCAGGCTAAACCGATGTTGGATGACTTCTATGACTGGTTAACCACGCAGAAAGTCATCGAATCGAGTCCTCTTGGTAAAGCCATCAAGTACACCTTGGGTCAGTGGCCTAAGCTGATACGCTATGTTGAAGATGGGCATTTATCTATCGACAACAACCGAGCGGAACGCGCAATCAAATCGCTGGTCATTGGCAGAAAAAATTGGTTATTCTCGACGAATCCACTTGGTGCTGATGCGAGTGCTTTGCTGTATAGCATCATCGAGACGGCGAAAGCGAA
Source organism: Vibrio qinghaiensis (assembly GCF_002257545.1). Lineage (NCBI taxonomy): Bacteria > Pseudomonadati > Pseudomonadota > Gammaproteobacteria > Vibrionales > Vibrionaceae > Vibrio > Vibrio qinghaiensis. The sequence continues at coordinate 166,174 of NZ_CP022741.1, forward strand.
CGGACTGATACTCTACGATTACATGGTCAAATGTATGAAAGAACTGGCAAAGCCAGAGCCTGATATCAACTCACTGCTTCCTTGGAACTTCTCACACTAAAACGCCCCGTGGGATCATGGGGCGCATACATTACCTTGAAGAGCAGTTAGTGGTATTACAAGCCTGGGGCAAGAAGTTGCAATCTCTGATGGTTGACAATGTAGTGCCATTGTAATTGACTAACCTAATTTAATGACACAAAGATCGTAGTTCTTGGGTTCTAAAGTAAAAACTAATTTAGCATTGCTCAGTGTAGAACGTTCTCTTTTAAATTAGATTATTTTGAGTTCATCTTATTTATTACCTAGTCTTGTTTTTTGGGGAAATGCGCATAGCTTTGATAGATCCATACTAAAAGGGCGGCATTCATCGTAATAACGACAAATAACGCAGGAAGCCCTCCAAGATTAGACATCATCTTTATACCGTCAATACCAGAAAACGCGGTCATAAACCAAGCTATGACTGCAATAATACTTCCCCATAATATTTTAAATTTTGACTTCTGTTGGTTAGATTTTTCTTCTGCTCCACGTGTGTTAATGCAGAGAGATGAAATTGCTTCGGTATTGGAATCAGCTGCCGTGACGTATGCTAGGAAGGTAATACAAATAAACAGACCAATCAGTAGGTTTGACGCGGGCAACTGTTCTAGCAAGGCAAATATCACCGCACCTTCACCACTCTTAGTTAATATTGCGTAGAACAAACCATTCTGGTTTAAATCAAGCTCCAATATCATGCCGGCAAAGATGGCCATCCAAATTAAAGAGAAGCATGCGGGAATGATCATGTTTACAACAATAAACGATCTTACTGAATGACCACGAGCTATTTTGCCCAAGAATAGTGCCACAATCGGAGCCCATGCTAGCCAGTTAGCCCAATAAAATACAGTCCAACTTTTTGCCCAATCATCTCCTTCAGATAGATGAAAAGAAAAACTGCGAGCGACAAACTCAGACACGTAATTTGCAAAAGCGTTCGCACCGTTTGTAATGATCGTCTGGGTAGGTCCAAATATAAATGCAACTAAAGCGATGAGCACAAAAATAGCTGTATTTAATGCTGAGAGCCTAGCAATGCCTTTATGTAGCCCTGATACTGATGAAGCAACGAATGATATAACAATAAGCGCAATAACTAGGCCCAATAGAATCGGCCCGTTATCTATACCTGTTAAGTTGGACACCCCACTGGATAGTACGAGAGCTCCAGTTCCCAGTGATGAAGCCATACCAGCTACAAGTGCAAACATAGAGATCGAATCTACTACGCCACCTACATTTTGTGACACTCTGCTACCAAGAACGGGTTGCAATGATGCGCTGATCGAAAAACGATTGCTGAGATTGTAGAATGCCAATGCGAATGAAAGAGCTGGTATTGTATAGATGGCAAATGGAGTAAAAGTCCAATGCATGTACATGGTAGATAGCGCAAACTCTGCTGCTTCTTTTGAATTTGGTGTGATACCTAAAGATATTGGTGGCGAATAGATGTGAAATAAGGGCTCTGCTGTTGCCCAAAATAACATGCCTGCAGCCGTGGTTGTACAAATCGTGATAGAACACCAACGCCACTTAGTGAGTAGTGGTTTTGCCTCTTTGCCCCCAATCGTCACTTTTCCTAGTGGTGAGAAAAACACTACAACACAAGTCACAACCATGAAAAATGCACCAGCAGAAAACAACCAATCAAAAGTATTGAGTATCCAGTCATTAATTATCGTTGTGACAGTTAAAAAACCTGATAGGTTTAAAGAACTGGAGATTACAGCAATAGTTAATAATAAAAATGGTGGTATGAAAACTCTATATCGTAAATTATTGTTCATATTTAATCTGCGTTATATGGATACCGTAGGGTTTGTTAAATAGATACAAATTCAATGTAAATTTTTTTGTTTAATTATTTGGTTTAATGTTTTTTTTGGTTCAGCCTAAAGGTTAATGATCTTTGTTCCCTTTTATTTGAATCTATAGAGATGTTGGCTACGCACGTTCACCACAATTGCATGCCTATGCTCACGGTTGACACTTACTTGCCTTCCTACAACTCCAAGTAGTTTAGGAGGATCTAGTTATCTACTCAGAGGAAAGCTGTCCTGAGGAGGTGTCTTATTGACTTTTTTCACCTTACCACTATCAGATGGTGTGGTTTAATGTTGGTACTAAGTGCGTTGCTGAACTTTGAGCAAGCTTGGAAAAGGGATGAGTCAGTCACCGGTATAGCCACAAAACTATGCAGATGTCACAATGTTTGGATGATTTGATTCTTATTTGTTTCAAAATGGGACAATGGTTGAGTTTTCCTTGTTTCAAAATGAAGTGTTTAGGTTTGAGGTATCTCACATATTGGAAGAGTATTTCTGCTTCGCTAAGCAGAAAGGGCGCGATTGTGATTTCGATCAGCAACAGTACGCTGTGTACTTGATAGTTTCATTTGCAATGAATCCGTATATTAAGTGTATCCGTGTACTCTTTAGAAGATAGCAAGAGTCGTTGGGAGTTCTTTCAAAAACACCAATGGGTTTCTCCCGAATTTTCTAACTCCCTCATCTTTCAGTCATGGCTGCGTTGTGCCAGGCTGATGAACGCCTATGAATGGACCAGACCTCATATTGCGTCCGGTTTTACTTTCACCTCAATGAAGCGACGTTCTGAAGCTATTATCAACAGTTCAATACGTGCTTTAGAAGATGGCTATGATGTTTTAGAAGGCGAAAAGCTCTTTTTGTTCGTCACAGATGATAATGCTTGTGTGATGTATGCTCTTGGTCATGATGAACTGGCTTTGAAAATGAAAGAGCTGGGAATAAAAGAGGGAAGTTTCCTGACTGAAGATAAGATCGGGACTAATGCTGTCAGCCTTTGCATTGAAACTTATATACCAAGTGAGGTGATCGGCTTTGAGCATTTTAAGCGTGAGCTACACGATGTATTAACCGTTGCTTCACCAATTGTTGATGTCTATGGGAAATTATTGGGTACAGTGGCGATGGTTAGATATGTAGATACTTTTTGTCGTGAAAACATCGTTGTAACGTCTTCATGTGCCAAAGAGATTAGCTTGTACCTGCATGTCCATAGTGAACAAAAACTCATGAATCGTCTTTTGTCTGCTCACAACGCTGCATTAGATTATATGGAAGATGGTGTTATAACTTGGGATAGTGAGCAGGTCATATCTTATGTAAGTCCTCAAGTTGGAACATTGCTCAATGTGGATGGTAATAAATTGTTAGAGAGGAATATTTTCCGTGCTATACGATTTGCCCCCCATGTGGCACGCTGTATTGAAAAAGAAGAGATCGTACGTCGTCAGCAAACCACATTTGAAATTGACGGCTACTTTGTTGAGGCAGTTGTTACCTATCAGCATTCAGCAGATGGAACAAATTTACTTTTCATACACCCTGTTGAGCAGATAGAGCAAGCTTATCGCCCAGCGATAACCAGCGATATACAATATTCTTTTGAGAGCCTGAGCTATACCTCACCTCAGATGCTGCATTTAATTGCGGTCGCTCGCCGCCTAGTTAACGCCCGAGAACCAATATTAATTACGGGGGATGAGGGGGTTGGGAAAGAGCAATTAGCTTTGGTGATGCACAGTGAGAGCAACTACTCTAGCGGAAACTATGTCAGTTTTAACTGTAGTTCACTTGATAAAATGCAGCTAGCAGAAGAACTGTTTGGAGTTGATGGTCAACAGTCGAAGTTTGAGCTTGCTAACAAAGGTACACTCCATATCAGGCAGGTTGAAGCTCTTAACATGAAGCAGCAGCTTATGTTGCTAGAACTTATTGATTCCGGCGTGATGGCTAGAAGCGGCAGTCGCCAAGCCATAAAACTTAATCTTCAACTGATCGTCAGTTCGTCTAAAGATCTTAGAGATCTTGTTGAGCAAGGCAAATTTTCGCGTCAACTCTATTATGCATTATCATCCAATGAGCTAAGTATCCCTCCTCTCTGTGAGCGAAAAGACGATATTCGGGCTCTAATAGATAAATTTGTCAATTTTTTTGCTAGGCAGCATAAAGTCTCGATAATCATTGACGAACAAGCTGTTGGATTGCTTGTTAACTATAATTGGAACGGTAATGTAGCACAGCTTAAAAATGCCATTAATCGCTTGTTGGTTAATCGTAAGCAAAATACGATCGTGGCCGATGATATCCCAGAATCAATTAAGTCATTTAAAGATGAGTGGGAAGCTCAGCGTGTAGTAAAAACATTGTCTTTAGAAAAGTTGGAAGAGCGCGCCATTATGGAAGCTTGGAAAGAATTTGATGGGCGAATGCAAGATATGGCTGCAGCGCTAAATATTGGGCGAACAACGCTTTGGCGTAAAATAAAGAAATACCAACTTCTTCAAATAATGGATGCTGAACAAGGTCTAGACGAGACTAATGACTTGTCTAACAAACAACTTTAATTAATCTAGTTTGCTTTTTAGCGCAATGCCTAGCGCCTTGATCATCAACAGGGTAGATGTGGCGCCAGGATCTTGATAGCCAACGCTATCTTTGCCAAGTCGCCGTGCTCGTCCCTTTTTCGCCTGCATGTCGACAGTACTAACTGCCGATTCTTCGGCTGCTTTCTGCATCCTTTCTAATACTTCCTCATCTGAGACGCCTGCCTCAAGGCTTTTTATCGCTTCTAGTGTAGGAAGCCAAACGTCACACATAGTCTTATCACCCTTATTCGCTCTTCCTCTACTGATAATCCCTTCTGTACCTTGCTTTAATACTTCAATTAGTTGTTCGAGGGAAATATGGGTTCTGTTACCTACCGCGTTGGATGCACAGAAGAAAAACGTCGAGTAAAACATACCCCCAGCTCCCCCAAGATGCATACTCAATGTAAGTCCAGTATTTTTCAAGATGGTTGAAATGCTTTGTTTATGGAGTTGATCTAAATTATTAGCTGCAGAAGAAAAACCGCGAGACATATTGAAACCGTGGTCTCCATCGCCGATATCGGAGTCGAGTTCATCAAGATAAATCTGGTGTTCACGATAGGTTTGCGCGCAAAGCGCTATCCATTGGATAATGTGCTGTTTTTCTATCTGCATAATCAAGTCCTAGGTTATCAAAGTTTACCAACGTAGTTCGGCAGTATCGACGGGGGCGTCAAAAAGCTCGACCATTTCAGGGTCAGCTTGGAGAAGGGTAATCGAGAAACCTTGCATATCAATTGCGGTACAATAGTTTCCCACCATATTGCGAACAATATGATATGACTCTTTGTCGCAATTATTGAGTAACTGCTTATATGCGATATACAACTGGGATACTGGAGTGCTGCCCAAGCCGTTTACAATGGCAATATAGTTTTGGTTTGTCACGAAGTCTTCAACCCGAGTATTCACTTCATCCCATATTCCTTCTTTACGATTCCACTGACTCAATGTGCGTTCATAACGTTCATTTTCTTTTAAAGCCATAAACATCTTGTCCACTAAATCGTTTGCATTTGTAAAGTTAATTTGCGCTGTCCCAGGCTCTCCATGAATCCCAACACCGAATTCAACATCGTTCGGATTGAGATTAAAAGTAGGTATACCAGACGCTGGAACAGTGCATGGTTCTAAGGCTACCGCAATACTTCGACAATTATTAACTACCCGTTTTCCGAGTTCCTCACATTCAGCTAATGAATAACCTTGTAACGCAGCTGCGCCAACTATTTTCTCTAATAAAACGGTACCAGCACCACCGCGACGACCTTGAGTATATAAGCTATCAGTTACCGCGACATCATCATCAATTAACACGTACCCAACGTTTACTCCATCGGCATGCAGGAGCTCAGTTGCCAACTTAAAATTAATGATGTCACCAACATAGTTTTGTACAAAGAATAGTATGCCGTGTTCGGTCTTTACCTTATTGGCGCATTCGTAAATTTGGTCTGGAGTTACCCTAGTAAACATTTCTCCAGGGCAAGCCCCCGTCAACATACCCTTACCAACAAAACCAGCGTGAAGCGGTTCATGACCGGATGCACCTCCAGAAATGAGAGATACTTGGTTTGGTGATTGTTCGTGCCAGACATAACGAGGATCCGCATTAAATTTTAGCCCTGGACGCGACGCTACTAATCCATGTAGTTGATCTAACGCAACATTATTGACGCAGTTTATAAGTCCTTTCATTTTTATTCTATATTAAGTGAATTTTACGCAATTTTAAATCAGACACGATCAACTATCAAAAAAATAATATATTTCATATTGAAACGTACTTTTTTTGTGGGTTTGTTTCATTATGAAACGTAATATTTGGCTGTTTTATTTAAATATGAACTTCATCTAGTTTTAACTCAGGATTAGAAACGCTTGATATGTAATTTGACGAAGCAATCAAAGAATTGCTCTGAAGTTGATAGTGCTTTCTTTTTTAATGGGACGATTTTTTTTAATGTGGCCTCAACGCTGAAACAACACAATAAAGGTCACTCACTATGGATAAAATCATCATCAGCCCAAGCAAATATGTGCAAGGTGAAAATGCTCTTCGCTCTATTGCGGGTTATGTTAAAGCACTAGGTGAAAACCCACTTGCCATTGCCGATGGATTTGTAACGAGCTTAGTTGGCGAAACAGTAAAAAAAAGCTTCGCTGATCAAAAAATGGCTCATTCAATGGAGCTTTTCAATGGTGAGTGTTCACGCCAAGAAATCGATCGCATTATCGATATCGCCTTAACTCAAAAAAATGATGTGATTATCGGTATTGGTGGTGGCAAAACGCTAGACACAGCAAAAGCGGTCGCTTTCTACGCTAAAGTTCCTGTCGTGGTTGTACCTACGATTGCTTCAACAGATGCGCCAACTAGCGCACTGGCTGTTATCTATACTCCAGAAGGCGAATTCAGCGAGTACTTACTATTCCCACAAAACCCGAACATGGTGGTGATGGATACAGCAATCATCGCAAAAGCGCCAGTACGCTTGCTTGTGGCGGGTATGGGTGACGCACTATCTACTTACTTTGAAGCACGCGCAAACATGACTTCTGGTAAAGCGACAATGGCGGGTGGCGCACCAACACGCTCCGCTCAAGCACTGGCTAAACTATGCTATGAAACGCTACTTGCTGACGGACTTAAAGCGAAAGTTGCGGCGGAGAACGGTGTCAGTACAACGGCTTTAGAGAACATCATTGAAGCGAATACTTACTTAAGTGGTATTGGCTTTGAAAGTAGCGGCTTGGCTGCAGCGCACGCAATTCACAACGGCCTAACCAAACTAGAAGAATGTCACCACCTATATCATGGTGAGAAAGTGGCGTTTGGTACATTGACCCAACTTGTGCTTGAAAATGCACCAATAGAAGAAATCAATACCGTTCTTGAATTCTGCCGCTCTGTCGGTTTACCAACTAACCTGTTCCAGATGGGTGTAAAAGAGTTGGACCACGACAAACTACGTGAAGTCGCAGCCGGTGCAACGGCGGAAGGCGAAACTATCCACAATATGCCATTCCCAGTAACGGCGGATGCGGTTTACGCAGCGCTTCTTACTGCGCATCAACTAGGCCAGTAACCTCACGTTTAACGCGAACGAATTTATAAGACGCCCCCAATTATTAAAGGTTTAAGATGTCTGATCTAATTTTAAATAACAAAGACTCATTTGTTCTAGATTCAATTCATGGAACGCTATACGCAGCGAAAAAAGCAAACCTAACACTGCTTGATTTTGACAACGATATTAAAGTCGTAGCGCGCAACGACTGGAACAAAGACAAAGTTGCCTTAATCTGTGGTGGTGGTTCTGGCCACGAGCCTGCGCATGCTGGTTTCGTTGGTAAGGGCATGCTAACTGCTGCGGTATGTGGCGACCTATTTGCGGCCCCAAGTGTCGACGCAGTGCTTAACGCAATTTTGCACGTAACGGGTGACGCTGGCTGTTTGGTTATCATAAAAAACTACACTGGTGACCGTTTAAACTTCGGCTTAGCGGTTGAGAAAGCAAAAGAAATGGGCTGTAAGGTTGATCTCATCGTTGTGGGTGATGATATCTCTATCCCAGGTAACCCTCAGCCGCGTGGTATCGCAGGTACGCTATTTGTGCAAAAAGTGGCGGGTCATGTTGCTGAAAAAGGTGGTTCTTTAGAAGAAGTAAAGCAAGCAGCTGTTAATGCGTGTGAAAAAACAGCGTCTATTGGTGTAGCGCTAACCAGCTGTTCACTACCAGGTGAAAGCAATGACCGCATTGCGCTAGGTAAAGCGGAACTTGGTCTTGGTATTCACGGTGAACCTGGAATTGAAACGATTGATCTGCCTAAAGCAAAAGAACTCGTTTCAACGATGGTCAGCAAAATTGTTGAAGCAAAGCCAATCAAAGAAAACGCAATTCTTCTAAATAATCTTGGTGGTCTTTCTCCAATTGAGATGAACATCGTCGTGAAAGAGGTAATGGAATCTGAGCTTGGTCAAAACACTAAGCTAATCGTTACTGGCTCGTTAGTCACAGCTATCGATATGAAAGGTTTCTCTATCTCTGCTATCCAGCTTGATGATGTGATTGTTGAAGCATTGACGTCTGATGTTGATGCGGATGCATGGCCAGGTATGGTTGAGTGTCGTGAAGTGCCTATCACTAAGTGTGAAAACTTGATCGCGAGGAAGGTGTTTGAACCGTCTTACGATGAAGCAGTCGCGCAAGTACTACGCAAAGTCTGTCTGTCGGTAATCAATATCGAGGCAGAACTAAACCACCTAGATTCAATTGTTGGCGATGGCGACACAGGCTCTACTTTTGCTGCAGGTGCTCGTAAAGTGCTTGCACAACTGGAAGCAAAGCAACTACCAATGCAAGACAATGCGAAGCTACTTACGACGATTGCAGATTGCCTAACTTCTGTGATGGGTGGTTCTTCAGGTGTTCTGCTATCAATCATGTTTACAGCAGCAGGTCGTGACTTTGAGCAAAACGGCTCTTTAGCGAAAGCAATGCAAGAAGGTCTGGCTCAAATGATGGCTTACGGGGGGGCGAAGCCTGGTGATCGCACGATGCTCGATGCTCTTCACCCCGCATTTGAAGCGTGGGTTAGCGAAGGCTTCAGCGCTGCAATTAAAGCTGCAAAGGCTGGTGCAGAAGCAACGGTAAACATGAACAGTGCTAAAGCGGGCCGATCTTCTTACCTAAACAGCGATAGTTTGTCAGGTACCAAAGATCCAGGTGCTTACGCGGTAGAATCGGTGTTTAGCCAATTCTTAAAATAAATTCGTCCTCATATTCGTAATCCCACTTACATAAAAATAAGGATTGCAAACCAAATTAAGGTGTAATAAATAATTGTCACACCTTAAGAGTGACTCTAAGTGAAATAAATGGAATCTTTATTTCTGGTTAGCCAGTTAATTTTTAAGGTCAATAATATGAACAAAGAAAATCTAGCTCGTTACTTTCAGTTCGCATTAGTTATTCTAGCAGGAGGTTCAATATTTCCTTTAGTTTATTTAAAAGCGCAGTACCAAGAAACCATATTGGAAGTGTTCAGTATGTCAATGGGACAAATGAACACCATTTATACTATATTGGGTTTTGTATTCCTTATTGGATATTTTCCAAGTGGCGTTTTGTGTGACAGATTTTCAGCCAAAAAATTATTGGCGGTTTCTTTATTAGGGACTGCAGCTGGAGGTTTTTGGTTTGCACAAGTGCCTAGTTACACGAGCGTGTTAATTATTTTTGCTATTTGGGGATTCTCATCGGTGTTTACCTTCTGGGGAGCTCACCTGAAAATTACCAAAATGTTAGCGAAAGAGGGCGAAGAAGGGCGCTTCTTCGGCATTCTTGACGGTGGTCGTGGATTGGTTGAAGCTGTGTTGGCAAGTATTGGTCTTGTGATATTTACTTCAGTACTTGGTGGAAGTATTGAGTTTTCAGATAAGAAACAAGCGCTTGAGTCGGTCATTTACATGTACTCGATAGCTTTGGTTATCGCTGCTGTACTTATTATGATCTTTGTCAAAGAAGATAAAGAGGTGACTGCTGCGACCAGCGAAGACAGCAAGATCAAACTATCTGATATTGGTAAAGTGTTTAAAAATAAACTGGTTTACCTGCACGGCTTGATCATTTTTGCCGGCTATACCATTTTTTGGACCAGCTACTACATTGGTGGCTACCTGCAAACCAGTTTGGGTTTTGATGCTGTAACCGTAGGTTCGATGATGGTCGGTCTACTATGGATGCGTCCTATCGGTGGTGTGCTTGGTGGTTTCTTAGCGGACAAGCTTGGTCAGGCGAACACTATCGCAGCTGGTATCTTAGGTGGTGTAGTTTGTTTGGGAGCTTTAGTGGTTGCGCCTAGCTCGTTGCCAACCTACTTAATTACCGCATTGGTCATGGTTACAGGATTATTTTCGTACATAATTCGTGGTACTTACTGGTCGCTTCTAGGTCAATCAAAAATTGATGCTGCAATAATGGGTACAGCTATTGGTGTTATTTCAGTAGTTGGTTACATTCCAGATATCATCATTCCTGAAATGAATACAGTATTATGGGATATATACGGGAATGAAGGAGGATACCACGCTTACTTTATTGTTAGCATGATGGTGGGTCTCGTAGGTTTTGTATTGACAATGCTGTATAAGCGAGAGCAAAAAAAAACCAGTGAAGTTAGTTTTAAATCTGATAATGAGAAATTATAACAATTATCTGGCAGTTAAGTGTTAACTATTTATTCCGGAAATTAATTTTTAATTACTCATAATTAAATTCATGAAAAAAATAAAGCGAGAAGTATTATGTTTAAAATGAATATCAATAATGATAAGAGCCGTTTTCACATTAAAGACGGTCAAAAAACAATGAAGGCTGTCGTGACTATGGGTAACGGTGGTTATGAAATGCTTGAGTACAAAGATGTACCAATTCCAGTTATCAGTGAAGGTGAAGTGCTAATTAAAGTACTTGCTGCGGGTGTGAACAACACAGAAATCAATACTCGTCTTGGTTGGTACTCATCGAAAGTAACCAAAAGCACCAACGACATGAGTGTAAATGATGAAGAAAAAGGCGCAGCAGCGAAAGAGGGCGATGGTGGCTGGAGCGAAGCAACACCATTCCCGTTCATTCAAGGTACGGACTGCTGTGGTGTTGTGGTTGAAGCGTTCGAAGAAGCTGATAAGCACCTAGTGGGTAAACGTGTACTAGTACGTGCTTGTATTCGTCATGAGGGCTTTGGATCTCGCGAAAATATTTGGATGGCTTCTGATTTTGACGGTGCTTTTGCTCAATACGTTAAGATTTCTGCAAGCGAAGTATTCCCAGTTGAGTGCGACTGGACGGACGCTGAACTAGGCATTATTCCATGTGCTTACGGTACATCTGAAAATATGGTTCAACGCTCCGGTGTAAAAGCGGGTGACCGTGTGTACGTTGCGGGCGCATCTGGTGGTGTTGGTTCTGCAGTTGTACAGTTAGCAAAACGTCGTGGTGCTTACGTTATCGCAGCAGCCGAAGGTGAAGATAAAATCGAACGAGTACGTTCATACGGTGCAGATGAAGTTATCGACTTTGGTAAAAATGCGTTAGACGTTTTGGGTGAAATGTCGGTAGATATCATTATTGATAATGTGGCTGGTGACAACTTCGCAAACAACCTAAAACTGCTTAAACGTGGTGGTCGTTACGCCACTTCTGGGGCTATTGCAGGGCCAATTGTTGAGCTAGATTTCCGTACAATGTACCTGAGAGATCTGACTCTTGTTGGTTGTACAGGTTGGGATGGGGCTGTATTCCCAAGCGTAATCGAAGCAATCGAAAAAGGCGAAATTAAACCAGCGCTTTCAAAGGCTTTTCCTCTTTCAGACATCGTTGAGGCTCAAAAAGAACTCGTGAGCCGCAAACATGTAGGCAAGCTTGTTCTAATTCCTGACCACGAAGATTAATTTAGTCGAGTCGGGGTTCACTGATCCTCGACTTTTTGAGGAAATCAAAATGTCTATTTTTGAGAAAGTTCATGAGATTAAGCACCCTATGTTGACTAAGGAAAACTGGGGTGAGGAGCAGCCGCTTGTTCGTGTCAATTTTCTAGGCAAAGAACTTGATATCAGTCAACCTTCATCAACGTTTTGGGTATACCTATTGGGTGTTATCGTCACATTGGTAGGTATTCAGTTCCTTGTGATGCAAGATGGTCAAATGTCTCGCCTCTGGTGGGGGATTTCGATGATCCTTTGGGGTGTGGGTGCGCTTATTGCGGGTACGAGTTATCAAGCATTCGGTTACGAACTCAAAGCCAAATACCGAGACGCGTGTTCGTGGACCACATGGTGGGAAATTGTTTACCTAATCTTCCAACAGGTGAGCATGAATGCCATGACAATTGCTATCGCATACTCTTCAATACCACCAGAGTCAATTTGGTTTGATATCTTCATTTGGTATGCAGTGATCGTTACCGTTGGTTACACCATTCTTACTCTTTGGGGTGCATTTACCGCAACTAAATCGGTGATCACCTTTGAGTTCATGATGATGGTGTCACTACCAAGTTTCCTAGCTTTCATCTTTATAAACACGGTAAGCTATATCAACACGGGTGCTACTTATGATTTGCTTTGCATGATCTCTTGGGCTTTGATTTATGCTTCATATTACTTCTACGATAAGTACTGGAAGGCGGGTATTGGGGAAGTTCTTTGGAAAGCGAAGAAAATTTGGTTCTCTGAAAACGATGTGCTTCACGTAATTCTAATTGCATGGTCTTTAGTGATGATCGCCGTGCCGTTTTTCACATTCGATTACGTAGTTTCTAATTAATAATATCGTTTAGATATAAAGTTAATTGTTCGTAAGGGGAATATTGTTCCCCTTTATATTTATCTTTTACTGAAATACTGTCTTCTGTATGGATGATTTATTTAGAAATTCAAAGGTAAAATCTCGAAGAGAGAAAATACTATCAATAATTGATGAGTTAGGGGCTGTTAATACAAAAGAACTATCTGAATACTTTAATGTAAGCAATCATACTATTCGTCGGGATTTAAATTTTCTGTCTAAGCAACTAGATTTAAAACGATACCACGGTGGAGCGAAATGTGTTAATTCTTTGATGGTTAAATGCAAGAATAATTATCGAAGTAGAATTAAAATAGGAAATGAGATATCGGCATTATTATTTAAAGGCAGTAAAGTGTATATAGATAGTCATTATATACGCGAAACCTTTGTGGGATTGTTACCTGATTTTAACTTGAAAATAGTAACTAATGATATTTATATTTATCATTTAATTTCAGATAAAGAACATATAAGCATGTTAATGCTGGGTGGTTGTGTTGGTCAATTTGGTTGCGATTGCAATCATGCTAATGCCATTAACTCTTCTTTTTTTGATGATGTAGATATAGCAGTTGTTGAAGTTGATTATATTGATAGTGATGGCTACATACTTAGTAAATGTTCATCTCAAGCCACACGGCAAAGACTTGCTTTAGAAAATGCTAAATATAAATATGTCATTTACAAGCCAAGAAATAATCCGATATCATCGGAATATATTTACAATGTATATTCGATAGGAAAGATAGGAAACCTAACTGAGATTATTAAATGAATATGGAACGAGAAAAGTTACAATATCAATTAGAACATGCAAGAGCTAATTACTGGATTTTTACAGTCTTCTGTGGGATATTGTTAGCTCTCACTATTAATAAAATCAGATTTTTTGAATTTGATGGAATCACAGTGTGTTATGTATCTCTGTTTGCTTTAGTTGGTTATGCAACATTAAAGTTATCTGAATATATAAAAAATCTGAAAGAAAAAATGAATTAACGTTATACCTGTGATCATTGAATATACTTCATTTTCCATGAAATCAGGATCATGCTACGCATCATGAAAATCGTACTCACTCCTGAGCAAAAAAGGCAACTCCAACAGATGCATGATTCCAATCGTGATGGTCGAAATACTCCTTTTAGTTGAATGAGGCTAAATAATATAGTTTTGGTGTATGTTTTGACGTGTTTTTTAACATAAATAGAGCAAATATCCAAAATTGTCTCAAGTCAATAAGCGCAAGCTAAGTCATCTGCTTTTTGACTATGAACAAGACTTTTAGCTTTACGTCTTTTCGCGCTATGATTGAACTGTATTGTTTATCCTAGTTTGGTGATGATGGATCAGAGTCCCCGTAATTTTAGTCGTCGTGATCTTTTTCGTGGTTTAGTTGCCAGCTTATTGATAGTGCAACTTGATTATAAAAGCAAAAAAATGGGGAGCGTGATTGCTCCCCATTGTCATTTTTACCACTGGTGGCATTACTTTTCTTTGATGGCTTCACAGCCTTTAGGTACGGCGATGGTCGATACATCCTTGCCAGATGCTTTTGCCGCTTTCACATCTATTTTGTATGAGTGCATTTGCCCACACAGGCGATGAGCAATATCAGTTCCTTCATCAATGTTCCCTTATTGACAATGCGTCTATACAAAATCTTGCGCAAGTGCTTTCGGAGCAATGGCAGTATGGTGAATACATGGTCAATAAAGAGGGGGCTGTATCAACGCATCGGCTGGGAGTCTCCAGTATTGCGGCCAAAGGCTTTGAGCGCAGAGGGCCGGATATTCATCTTGAATTGTCAACAGCGGCGATGGCGTATGAATACGCACAAGGACTTAGGGCTCATCATTTTCTTTTTGATGGGGAGCAATATTCAGAAGTGCCAGCCTGCAAGGTGATCGCTGGTTTTTACAATGGCGTTCGCTCCCACTCGCAGAAGATTCAAGAATCTGAGTTAGGTACATTGCTTAATGAAATATTTGCTATTGATAACGATATGGACATTCTTGAGCTCGACTCAGCGTTGTCTAATAGCTTAATGCGTTCGTTACCCAATATCGTTAATCAGTTTGCTGGTATGGATGAAGGTGAGCGGTTTCATAAGCTGAGAGAACTCAGGGAAGAAGTGGCTAAAATTGAAAAAATAAAAAACGAATGTCGCGATTAAATATATCAGGATTCCCTTCTGTCGCTGCTGGAGTTGGAATGGAGATGACAGGAATCAAGGGTGGTGCCATCGTTGCACTTGGTGGTTGGCTCCTCAATGCCCTCAACGTATATGCAGATGAATTGGAGCTTACGAACAGCCCAATATATACCAAACTCTCAAGCTTAAACCACTTCACTAGCCATGATGCTGTAATTGTACAGCGTGTAAGAGGTTCTATCTCAAGGCGGTAATATTTAGCTGTTAGTTAAAGGGGCTATTAAGGTAACGAACCTTTTCTTGTGATGGCTTGGAGTTAGACTTTTATCACTCCCGTACCCCAAGCCGTACCCATAACGATTTTTGCTACAATTAAAACCCTTTTAAATCCTTATTTAATGAGCTCCAACATCACACCCGCTTCCATGTGGTGGGTGTAAGGGAATTGGTCGAATAGCGCGAAACGAGTCACTTTGTGTGTTTCACACAGAGTGTCTAAATTTTCTTTTAAGGTTTCTGGGTTGCAGGAGATATACACAATCCGCTCGTAGCCTTGCACCATTTTGCAGGTATCGATATCCATACCCGAGCGCGGCGGGTCAACAAAAATGGTGTTGCAACGATAGCTTTTGAGATCAACTCCCGCTTGTTGCAAACGGCGAAACTCACGTTGACCTTCCATTGCTTGAGTAAACTCTTCGGCAGACATGCGGATGATTTGCACATTGTCTATTTTATTCGCCGCAATGTTGTATTGGGCGGAATCAACAGAAGGTTTGGCTAATTCGGTTGCGAGCACTCGCTCGAAATTTTTCGCCAATGCCAGTGAAAAGTTACCATTCCCACAGTAGAGCTCTAATAAATCGCCTTGGCTCTCTTGCGTACAGTCAACGGCCCATTCCAACATTTTTTGTGCGACAGTACCGTTTGGCTGAGTAAAGCTGTTTTCCACTTGTTGATAAATATAACTTTGACCATGTACGTTCAGCTTCTCAATCACAAAATCTCGATCGAGCACGACTTTCATTTTACGTGCACGGCCAATCAAATTGAGGTTGAATCCCTCATCATTGAGACGCTGTTTTAATGCTTTTGCTTGGGTTATCCATTCTTCATCGAGTTGGCGATGATAAAGCAGAGAAACCAGTACTTCACCACTAAGAGTGGAGAGAAAATCGACTTGGAAAAGTTTACGACGCAGTGAGTCGCTGCCTTTAAGTGCATCGACCAAAAGTGGCATTAAATCATTAATTAAACGACTGGCCGCAGGAAACTGGTCAACGCGGTATTTTTCACGCGTTTCTTGATTGAACATGATGTAATAAAGCTCATCACCTTCGTGCCAAACTCTAAATTCTGCACGCATACGGTAATGCTGCTCTGGTGATTCAAACACTTCCAACTGAGGCATGTTGTATTGTGCGAACATTTGGGTCAGACGCTCGGTCTTTTCCGCCAACTGTTGCTGGTAGTGTTGTGGGTTTACATCAAGAGTCGCCATGGTATTACCTTTGCTTGGGTATGGTGCATTCAAATAATAAAGAGCGCAGATTTTATTCAATCCCTCGCGCTTGTCCAGTGTTGTCCTGAATTAGTCATCAATTGTTAAGCAACAAAGGTAGCCTATACCAATCAGTACTAGACAAATTCTTAATAGAGCCATAGTATCGCCCTCAGCTGGTACTATCTAGCGGTATAGATGGCCGAAAAGGGAATCTGGTGTAAATCCAGAACTGACGCGCAGCGGTAAGAGAGAACGAACACCCAATATGACACTGCAGGAACAAATACTGTGGGAAGTCGGGTTAGTAGGTTAATCGCTCTCAAGTCCGAATACCTGCCAGCAACTGAGTGATGCAGTGGTGTTCCACTCAGTAGGATTCACGCGATTTAGGACAACATAATGCAAAAATCAGCACTGGCGATCGCTCTAGCATCGCTGCTTACCCCTATCTCTTATTTACACGCAAATGAAGCTCAACGTACAGAAACAGTCGTTGTGACGGCGAATCGTTTTGAGCAAAAGGCCAGTTCAACCTTGGCGGATGTGGAAATTATTACCCGTCAAGATATCGAACAAACACAAGCAAAAACATTGCCTGATTTGTTGCGTAGATTAACGGGTGTTCAGGTCACGCAAAATGGCGGACGTGGTCAGTTAGCCTCTTTATTTGTACGTGGCACAAGTTCAGATCAAGTATTGGTATTAGTGGATGGAATTCGTTTTGCTCGTGCTGCAAAAGGGGCGGTCGATTTCAACCAAATTCCACTAACTTATGTTGAGCGTATTGAATATGTTCGTGGCGCTCGAGCTTCGTTATATGGATCTGAAGCGATTGGTGGTGTGATTAACATCATTACTAAAGCTCGTTCACAACAACAAGGCACAACCGTAAGTGCTGGACTGGGTTCATTGGATTACCAAGAACTTAGTATTGCTTCTGGGGTTGCGATTGGTGAAAAAGGCCAGATGAATGTGGCTTTGGGCACAGAGAGTGATAAAGGTTACAACGTCCGTCCAGTTCCTGGAGTGAATGATGGTGATCGTCACGGTTTCAGGTCAGATAATGCGTTGTTGGGTTACGTGCACCAATTTGATGAGTCTTGGTCTTTGTTTGCCAACGCCCGCGCTTATGAAAATATTTATCAGTACGACAACAGCTATGGTGTTCGTGACTATAAAGAGGCAGAAAAGGATGACCTTTCTTTTACAATTGGCACTCAGTATCAAAGTGAACGTTGGTTATCTGAATTGCAGCTAACTACCCAGAAGCAAAAATCATGGGATTACACCCAATCTAAAGGAAAATACTCGGACACATCGGATAATCTTGAACAACGAAATATCCAGTGGATTAACCGCTATTTGGTCAATGATGTGTGGACGTTGGCTGGTGGTGTGGACTGGCGAGACGAGTCGTATCTTGATAAAACGGAGGATAAAGAGTTTGACCGCAGCAACACTGCTGCATTTGCTGTGGTTGCTGCTGAGTGGCAACAATGGCTGTTGGAGGCAAGTCTACGCTTTGATGATAACCAAGAGTATGGTTCGCAAACTACCCACAACATTGCTCTAGGGTATCAGTTTATCCCTGAGTTCGGGGTTAAAGCATCTTATGGCTCAGCATTTAAGGCTCCCAATTTATATCAACAGTACGCTCCATCTTCTGGCAATGCTAATTTACAACCGGAAGACGCAGATTCAGCAGAGTTGAGCTTCTACGGCTTATTTTCAGGTATTAAATGGTCTATCACTGGCTATGATTACAAAATCAATAACCTGATCGATTACAACTCAACAACGAAGAAGTACCAAAACGTAATTGGTGAAAGCCATATAAAAGGAGTTGAGTTTACAACCGAGTTTGCCACTGGAATTGTGCAGCACCAGTTAAGTGTTGACCTAAAAGATGCCGATGATAGTAAAGGGAAAACATTACAGCGTCGTGCTGAGCATATGTATAAGTGGAATGCGCTAGTGGCTTTCGAACAACTCGATTGGTCAATCGGATATCAATATGTAGGTAAACGTCCAGACAAAATTTATCCTTCTCAATATATAACGCTTGATGCTTATTCTCTCGTTGATACCTCAGTTAGCTACTATGTCACAGACTCGACGACTATTAGCGCTCGAATTGATAATTTATTAGATAAAGAGTACGAAACCGCCAATGGCTATCCTGCTGCTGAGCGCGCGTATTATCTTAATATTGGTTATCAGTTTTAAACGCAGGCATTGTCTTTAATCAAAAGCCAGTCAGAACATCTGACTGGCTTTTATTGTTTAATGCGTTATGTTAGTAGCGAGCCACTAAACTGACATTGTTAAACTCAGTGGTGCCATAGAGTGTAATGAAGTGGCGACCTGCTCGGGTATAAGTGAAGGTACAAACTTCATTATTGCCGTTACGGTAAGATGCGCAATCCCAAGCAGAAGGTTCTGGTTCTCTACCCAAACGAACGTAGAGATCAAGATTCCCCCTACCTCCGTTGGTCTCGATACTCAAGCGACGACCTGCAGGCACATCAATATAGAATTTTTTCAATTCACCTTGCTTGCCGCTGATGCCTGTAACCACTTTACCATTAGTCAGTTGACTATCCGGTTGCGGTTGCGGTTGCGGCTCTGGTTGCGGATTTGGCTCAGGATCCGGAGTGGTATTGTTATCGGTCAAACTATACAGCAGCTTATTAGTCGTGCCGCGCGTGTCGCTGACTTTGCCTTTGGTTGAGCGGTCGCTAAGCAGCGTTTTGATTTGATTCGGAGAGAGGTTCTTATTCTCTTGTAAGTACAAGGCTACGACCCCAGCTACATGCGGTGCCGCCATTGATGTGCCTCCCATAGTGGTGGTGCCTGTGTCTTTATGTGAAGCTGAGGTGACATCAGAGCCGGGAGCAAAAATATCAACACAGTTGCCCCAGTTAGAAGCCCACCAAAAGCTGCCATCTTGGCGTAAGTGATAAGAACGACGATCATTGCTATCGGTGGCGCCTACAGTGATACCACTTGGTTCACGTGCAGGGGATACTTGGCAAGCATCTTTATTATCGTTACCAGCAGCAATGACCGCAGTGACTCCTCTTTGGACGAGTCGAGCGACTGCTTGATCCATCGCCTGAGATATCCCTCCCCCTAAACTCAAATTGGCAACAGAAGGGCCGGACGCGTTTTGAGCCACCCAGTCAATACCACGGGCGATCGCTTCAGTTGAACCACTACCATCACATCCCAGCACTCGCACACCAACTAAGTTAACGTTTTTAGCTACACCGTATTGAGCGCCACCGATAGTGCCAGCCACGTGTGTGCCGTGGCCTTGGCAGTCACTTGCATCATTATCGTTATCGATAAAGTCATAGCCGGATTGTGCTCGTCCACCAAATTCGGGATGGTTGAAAGCAATACCGGTATCGATCACATAAGCAGTAACGCCACTGCCATCATAGTTGTAGTTATAACTACGATTAAGCGGTAGATCGCGCTGATCGATGCGGTCGATTCCCCAGGTTACGTTATCTTGAGCCGCATTCGCTGATGCAGAGATGATCGGATTAACCGTAATAATTTGGTTTTGCTCGATATAGTCGACGTTAGGATCAGCACGGAGAGTTTGTAATTGCTCAGCCGTTAGCTCTGCAGAAAAACCGCTTAACGCACTATCAAAAACATGTTTGATTTCGAGTGCATGCTTATTGGCTAATGCATTGACAGAGCGTTGAGTAAATTGCTGAAAAGCTTGCAAGTCATTACTCATGATTGTCGCTGGTTGTTTGAGTACAACAATATATTGATTTTTAATGCCTTTCCCTGAAGCGGCTTTCATCAATGGTGCTAATTGTTGAGGAGATGGTTTGCCAACAAACTCATTGGGCTGGGCTAATGCTGATGTTGCTGCGACGGAAAACGTCGAGACAATACATAAGCTTAAAAACTTTTTAAACATGATAGGTTTCCTTGAAAAGTGAATAAAAATGTTTGGATCGTGGCTCTCAACATAACGTTGGGCGCACAAGCAACGCTCTTTTGGTTCCAAAGCGGCTGCGCGTGAAAACTGTTTATAGCTTTCACATCTACACATTAAACTCACGCTGTTTGTTTTTTGTTCTATTTTTGTAAGGTGAACGTCAGGTCGTATATGCGTCTTCTTATTGATACAAATAGATTTTTTGCTCTAATCGATATGTATGTTTTTACAATATTGAGAGTAATATTTGTACTGAGTGTTGAGCCGGCAACGTATGTTTAAAATACAAAATGGAGTGCTTTTATTCACTAGAACAAGCTCATTGACACAGTAATTACTGAATGTGAGATCATCTACCAGCTTGATCGAGTCTAGAAATGACAATTCAAACTAACATCTCTTTTAACAAAAGGTATCTGGCATAGATTGCCTAATCGAAAAGAGCGAGTATGATCAGAACGTTTTTCTTAGTAAGGTGCTCAGAGTGTCGCAACCGTCTCAGCTTAATGTGCTTATCTTTGACTCTGGTGTTGGTGGGTTATCGGTTTATAAAGAGGTCCAAGCCAAACTACCACAATTGAACTACATCTACCTGTTTGACAATGAAGCTTATCCTTATGGTGAGCTCAATCAAGAGGTGTTAATTAAGCGTGTGGTTAGGTTGGTAAGCGATGTCGTGGTGAAAGAGCGCATTGATTTGGTCGTTATTGCTTGTAATACCGCAAGCACTATCGTCTTACCCAAGCTGCGTTCTTGTCTTGCTGTACCGGTTGTGGGGGTTGTTCCTGCGATTAAACCAGCCTCATCACTGGCCAATAAAGCCGTGGGACTCATTGCTACCCCAGCGACTATCACTCGTCAATACACTCACGATTTGATTCGAGATTTTTCATCTGACAAGAATGTTGAATTGCTAGGGTCAACGCGCTTAGTGGATATGGCAGAAGAAAAATTGAGGGGCAAAGCTGTCGATCTTGCAGAATTAAAAGAGATTCTTAGCCCTTTGGTGAACCGTATTGATGTGGCGGTCCTTGGCTGTACACACTTCCCATTAATAAAAGAAGAGATCCAAGCCGTATTAGGGAAGAGTGTCGTGCTAGTTGATTCCGGAGAAGCTATTGCTCGTCGTGTGCAAGAGCTATTGGGCGTGAAAAGCGAGCCACAATGCAAAATCAAACAACACAAGATATTATCAAGCGCACCTCCTTGGCAAGAAAGCGCGCTCAATAGTCGATTAGCTCACTTAGGGTTTACTCCTGTTCAAACATATCGTCATCAGGATGTTTAGGATCATTCGCCACACGTACCTTCAACGTACGCTGCATATAGTCTTTCTCATTCAGTGCTGAAATAGCACCATCTACATCAGCAGAAGCTATCACAACAAAGCCAAAGCCTCGCCTCTTGCCTGTGCGTTTGTCTTTCATTAAGCGAACAGCAAAAACTTCACCGTGTTTAGCAAATAGTTCACGGACGTGAGCCTCATTGGCTTTGTATGGCAAATTTCCGACATACAGTGTTTTCGTTGAGAGTTTTGATTCCTCATCGATTACCGTGTTGCTGCCAAAAAATTTAAAAACAAAAGCGGAAGAGACAACACCAAGAACAAAAGTAATTGCGGGAGACAGCGCGACCAGAGAAAAGAGGATTGCGCCTATGATTGCAAGAGATGCAATCAGTACAGTCGATTTATTAGAGTTCATATTTGAATACTACATATCAAGTAAAAGAAGAAGGATGTCTAGGATTAACAAAATAGACACATCAATCTTACGTTTATGCTTGGTGTTTTTCCAACCAATTGCTGTGATAACCTTCAAATGTTGAAGTTTTATTCAATAAAACGCGACATTGGTGGCTTTTTAAGCGAATGAAAGGTGATTTTAAAAAAGAACTTGTCACATCGTAAAACCTCCCTATAATGCCGCCTCACTGACACGGAGTGAGGCAAGCCTCACAAACGAGTTACTAGTTGAAAGAGAAAGATAGTTAAAAATAACTCTTGACTCTTAAAAACTAAAGCGTATTATTCGCACCCCTAGCGACACGGACTTAACGGTCTTGTTCGACAGGAACGCTCTTTAACAATATAAACCTATCAATCTGTGTGGGCACTCGTTGATGATAATCGAAAAAGATTTATCAATGAACTGAGTGACCTGAACTAGCAATAGTTCGAATGCTTTTTGATTTCACTTTTTCTTAAAAAGTGAAGACCAAGAAGCGGCACAGTCAATTCATTGTTGTTCTGTTGGAACAACAATAGCTTTAAAATTACTTTTTTACTTTCGAGTAAGAGCAGTTTTGAAGTCAGTATTCATTGAGCCGGTCTTAGGACCAACAAAACTTTAATTGAAGAGTTTGATCATGGCTCAGATTGAACGCTGGCGGCAGGCCTAACACATGCAAGTCGAGCGGCAGCACAGAGGAACTTGTTCCTTGGGTGGCGAGCGGCGGACGGGTGAGTAATGCCTAGGAAATTGCCCTGATGTGGGGGATAACCATTGGAAACGATGGCTAATACCGCATGATGCCTACGGGCCAAAGAGGGGGACCTTCGGGCCTCTCGCGTCAGGATATGCCTAGGTGGGATTAGCTAGTTGGTGAGGTAATGGCTCACCAAGGCGACGATCCCTAGCTGGTCTGAGAGGATGATCAGCCACACTGGAACTGAGACACGGTCCAGACTCCTACGGGAGGCAGCAGTGGGGAATATTGCACAATGGGCGCAAGCCTGATGCAGCCATGCCGCGTGTATGAAGAAGGCCTTCGGGTTGTAAAGTACTTTCAGTCGTGAGGAAGGTGGTGTTGTTAATAGCAGCATCATTTGACGTTAGCGACAGAAGAAGCACCGGCTAACTCCGTGCCAGCAGCCGCGGTAATACGGAGGGTGCGAGCGTTAATCGGAATTACTGGGCGT
This sequence comes from Vibrio qinghaiensis, assembly GCF_002257545.1. Taxonomy (NCBI): domain Bacteria; kingdom Pseudomonadati; phylum Pseudomonadota; class Gammaproteobacteria; order Vibrionales; family Vibrionaceae; genus Vibrio; species Vibrio qinghaiensis. The sequence goes on from NZ_CP022741.1 coordinate 189,575, forward strand.
AAAGCGCATGCAGGTGGTGGATTAAGTCAGATGTGAAAGCCCGGGGCTCAACCTCGGAACCGCATTTGAAACTGGTTCACTAGAGTACTGTAGAGGGGGGTAGAATTTCAGGTGTAGCGGTGAAATGCGTAGAGATCTGAAGGAATACCGGTGGCGAAGGCGGCCCCCTGGACAGATACTGACACTCAGATGCGAAAGCGTGGGGAGCAAACAGGATTAGATACCCTGGTAGTCCACGCCGTAAACGATGTCTACTTGGAGGTTGTGGCCTTGAGCCGTGGCTTTCGGAGCTAACGCGTTAAGTAGACCGCCTGGGGAGTACGGTCGCAAGATTAAAACTCAAATGAATTGACGGGGGCCCGCACAAGCGGTGGAGCATGTGGTTTAATTCGATGCAACGCGAAGAACCTTACCTACTCTTGACATCTACAGAATCCTGCGGAGACGCGGGAGTGCCTTCGGGAACTGTAAGACAGGTGCTGCATGGCTGTCGTCAGCTCGTGTTGTGAAATGTTGGGTTAAGTCCCGCAACGAGCGCAACCCTTATCCTTGTTTGCCAGCACGTAATGGTGGGAACTCCAGGGAGACTGCCGGTGATAAACCGGAGGAAGGTGGGGACGACGTCAAGTCATCATGGCCCTTACGAGTAGGGCTACACACGTGCTACAATGGCGCATACAGAGGGCAGCAAGCTAGCGATAGTGAGCGAATCCCAAAAAGTGCGTCGTAGTCCGGATTGGAGTCTGCAACTCGACTCCATGAAGTCGGAATCGCTAGTAATCGTAGATCAGAATGCTACGGTGAATACGTTCCCGGGCCTTGTACACACCGCCCGTCACACCATGGGAGTGGGCTGCACCAGAAGTGGTTAGTTTAACCGCACTTTCTTCGGAGAGAGTGGAGGACGATCACCACGGTGTGGTTCATGACTGGGGTGAAGTCGTAACAAGGTAGCGCTAGGGGAACCTGGCGCTGGATCACCTCCTTATACGAAGATTACACTGATGAGTGTCCACACAGATTGATGGTTTATACAGTTTAAGAGACGAGGATGTTGCCAAACATTCTTACTTAGTGTCCCGTTCGTCTAGAGGCCTAGGACACCGCCCTTTCACGGCGGTAACAGGGGTTCGACTCCCCTACGGGATACCATCTTTAAATGTTCTTACGAGAATCTTTAAAAATGGTTTCTTTCTTTAGTAGAAAGTCAAATCGTGCTCTTTAACAATTTGGAAAGCTGACTGATAACAACGAACGTGTTTGTTGTTATCAAATAAAAGTTCTCAACATCAATGCGTTTAACGTATTGATACCAAACACATTCAAGTGTTCTTGGGAAAGCTTACTGCGGTAAGTTTTCAAAATTGAGTCCGGCAAAATCAAACGTCTCTCGCTCATTCAAATAATGAGAGACAACCTTGGTGACTTGTCTGCAACACGAAACTTCTTCGGGTTGTATGGTTAAGTGACTAAGCGTACACGGTGGATGCCTTGGCAGTCAGAGGCGATGAAGGACGTAGTAACTTGCGATAAGCGTAGATTAGGCAGTAACAGCCACTTGAGTCTACGATTTCCGAATGGGGAAACCCACGTGCATAAGCACGTATCCTTACCTGAATACATAGGGTAAGGAGGCAAACCGGGGGAACTGAAACATCTAAGTACCCCGAGGAGAAGAAATCAACAGAGATTCCGAAAGTAGCGGCGAGCGAAATTGGACTAGCCCTTAAGCTTTTAATGATGCAGGTGAAGCCTCTGGAAAGTGGCGCAATAAAGGGTGATAGCCCCGTAACTGTTCCATCATTATAAGTGAAATCGAGTAAGGCGGGACACGTGTTATCCTGTCTGAACATGGGGGGACCATCCTCCAAGGCTAAATACTACTGACTGACCGATAGTGAACCAGTACCGTGAGGGAAAGGCGAAAAGAACCCCTGTGAGGGGAGTGAAATAGAACCTGAAACCGTGTACGTACAAGCAGTAGGAGCAGGCATTGTCCTGTGACTGCGTACCTTTTGTATAATGGGTCAGCGACTTATATTCAGTGGCAAGGTTAACCGAATAGGGGAGCCGTAGGGAAACCGAGTCTTAACTGGGCGCTTTAGTCTCTGGATATAGACCCGAAACCGGGTGATCTAGCCATGGGCAGGTTGAAGGTTGAGTAACATCAACTGGAGGACCGAACCGACTAATGTTGAAAAATTAGCGGATGACTTGTGGCTAGGGGTGAAAGGCCAATCAAACTCGGAGATAGCTGGTTCTCCCCGAAAGCTATTTAGGTAGCGCCTCGGACGAATACTACTGGGGGTAGAGCACTGTTAAGGCTAGGGGGTCATCCCGACTTACCAACCCTTTGCAAACTCCGAATACCAGTAAGTACTATCCGGGAGACACACGGCGGGTGCTAACGTCCGTCGTGGAGAGGGAAACAACCCAGACCGCCAGCTAAGGTCCCAAATTACTACTAAGTGGGAAACGATGTGGGAAGGCTCAGACAGCCAGGATGTTGGCTTAGAAGCAGCCATCATTTAAAGAAAGCGTAATAGCTCACTGGTCGAGTCGGCCTGCGCGGAAGATGTAACGGGGCTAAGTAGTAAACCGAAGCTGCGGCAATACAGTTTACTGTATTGGGTAGGGGAGCGTTCTGTAAGCCGTTGAAGGTGTGTTGTAAAGCATGCTGGAGGTATCAGAAGTGCGAATGCTGACATGAGTAACGATAAGGGGGGTGAAAAACCTCCCCGCCGGAAGACCAAGGGTTCCTGTCCAACGTTAATCGGGGCAGGGTAAGTCGACCCCTAAGGCGAGGCTGAAAAGCGTAGTCGATGGGAAACGGGTTAATATTCCCGTACTGCTTATAATTGCGATGGGGGGACGGAGAAGGCTAGGTGGGCCAGGCGACGGTTGTCCTGGTTCAAGTGCGTAGGCTAAGAGACTAGGTAAATCCGGTTTCTTGTTAGGCTGAGACACGACGTCGAGCTGCTACGGCAGTGAAGTCATTGATGCCCTGCTTCCAGGAAAAGCCTCTAAGCTTCAGATTATAAGCAATCGTACCCCAAACCGACACAGGTGGTCGGGTAGAGAATACCAAGGCGCTTGAGAGAACTCGGGTGAAGGAACTAGGCAAAATGGTACCGTAACTTCGGGAGAAGGTACGCTCTTATTGGTGAAGTCCCTTGCGGATGGAGCTGACGAGAGTCGCAGATACCAGGTGGCTGCAACTGTTTATTAAAAACACAGCACTGTGCAAAATCGCAAGATGACGTATACGGTGTGACGCCTGCCCGGTGCCGGAAGGTTAATTGATGGGGTTAGACTTAGGTCGAAGCTCTTGATCGAAGCCCCGGTAAACGGCGGCCGTAACTATAACGGTCCTAAGGTAGCGAAATTCCTTGTCGGGTAAGTTCCGACCTGCACGAATGGCGTAATGATGGCCACGCTGTCTCCACCCGAGACTCAGTGAAATTGAAATCGCTGTGAAGATGCAGTGTACCCGCGGCTAGACGGAAAGACCCCGTGAACCTTTACTACAGCTTGGCACTGAACATTGAACCTACATGTGTAGGATAGGTGGGAGACTTAGAAGCGCAGTCGCTAGATTGCGTGGAGTCGACCTTGAAATACCACCCTTGTCGTTTTGATGTTCTAACGTAGGCCCCTCATCGGGGTTGCGGACAGTGCCTGGTGGGTAGTTTGACTGGGGCGGTCTCCTCCCAAAGAGTAACGGAGGAGCACGAAGGTGGGCTAATCACGGTTGGACATCGTGAGGTTAGTGCAATGGCATAAGCCCGCTTAACTGCGAGAATGACGGTTCGAGCAGGTACGAAAGTAGGTCATAGTGATCCGGTGGTTCTGAATGGAAGGGCCATCGCTCAACGGATAAAAGGTACTCCGGGGATAACAGGCTGATACCGCCCAAGAGTTCATATCGACGGCGGTGTTTGGCACCTCGATGTCGGCTCATCACATCCTGGGGCTGAAGTCGGTCCCAAGGGTATGGCTGTTCGCCATTTAAAGTGGTACGCGAGCTGGGTTTAGAACGTCGTGAGACAGTTCGGTCCCTATCTGCCGTGGGCGTTGGAAGATTGAAGGGGGCTGCTCCTAGTACGAGAGGACCGGAGTGGACGAACCGCTGGTGTTCGGGTTGTCATGCCAATGGCATTGCCCGGTAGCTAAGTTCGGAATTGATAAGCGCTGAAAGCATCTAAGCGCGAAGCGAGCCCTGAGATGAGTCTTCCCTGGCACTTTAAGTGTCCTAAAGGGTTGTTCGAGACTAGAACGTTGATAGGTTGGGTGTGTAAGCGCTGCGAGGCGTTGAGCTAACCAATACTAATTGCCCGTGAGGCTTAACCATACAACACCGAAGGGGTTTTGTGGACTCAATGAAAGAACATTGAATGTGTGAATGAGAATGAAGCAGCTTTCCGAATTAAGAAATTTGCTTGGCGACCATAGCGTTGTGGACCCACCTGACTCCATGCCGAACTCAGAAGTGAAACACAACAGCGCCGATGGTAGTGTGGGGTCTCCCCATGTGAGAGTAGGACATCGCCAGGCTTTGACTTGTTGTTTTTAGATTTTTTTTAAAAATCTAAAGGCAAAAAAAGTAGACGAAACGTCTAACCAGACACGCTGCGGAGCGGTAGTTCAGTTGGTTAGAATACCGGCCTGTCACGCCGGGGGTCGCGGGTTCGAGTCCCGTCCGCTCCGCCACTTATTAAGAAGCCCTGCTAGTAATAGCAGGGCTTTTTCGTTTTAGTTTCAATGAGATGATTGAGTCGTTTTAATCTCTCTTCTATAGCAGCTATATTCCCTGTGCTTATTCCTTGATGTCCTCTTGAGCGCTGAAATTCTTTTGGCTTATGTTCATCGAACAGAGTAGCTGCATGAAAGGTGCTACTATCTCAATCAATAGCCATATGAAAACAACGTGTAGGCATATAAAAAAGCCGACACGTTGTGTCGGCTAATCGTCTAGTGTTGTGCTTTACAGAATCTGTTTGAGTACTCTATCAGCTTTGAGTCGTGTCACTTTGCGTAGTAATTTTTGTACCGCATCAGGGTAGTTTTCTATCTTCTCTAGTTGCTTGTAGGTACAAACAAGTTGAGTGTGTCGAAGGATGTTGTCGATCTCTTGCTCAAACTTAGGTGTTAAATGGTGATAGTGATCTTGGATCAGAATGGCATTTTCGAGATCGAGCTTCCATGCTCTTGGATTTAAGTTATTACCAGTGATCAACATGTAGCGCTTATCCACCCATACGCCTTTTAGATGGAAGCTATTCTCTTCATGTTTCCAGAGATGGATAGAAAGATTTCGACTGGCAATATGGGCTTCATTTACTTTGGCAAAACGGCGTAGATTAAGCTCATATAAATAAGGTAAGCCGCCGATTGTCTTGAAGGTTTGCTCTGGGGAAATATAGAAGTCGTTTGCCGTTTTATCGCCAACGATAATGTGAACTTTCACACCCCGTTTCAATGCTTTCTTAACTTCTTTAGCGACACTTTTTGGAAAATTGAAATACGGAGTGCAGATAAAGACTTCATCTTTAGCATGAGCGATCAGTTGGTTAATATTGTGGTTGAGTTTATTTCGACGCTTTCCAATACCTACCAGTGGCGTCAAAGCCACTTGGTCGGCTGTTGGGATTTGTGACTCAAACTCATAGTTTGCTGTTGCTAGAGAGGCTCTAAATTGCCGAATATCAATTTTGATATCTTTCGTCGTTGGCTTCGATGTGTTTGATAAGTCATTGACAGCAGGATGACTTATCATTTTTTGCTGAATAAATTGTACCATGCTATCGGCAAGAGATTGGTTGTCGATGGTGTGATAGCGGTCGAATCGATAGCGCTCTTTGTGATGCAAATAAACGTTATTAAGGCTTGCTCCGCTATAGATCACCTGGTCGTCGACAATAAAACCTTTGAGATGTAAAACACCAAAAACTTCGCGGCCTCGTACAGGGATGCCGTATACAGGAATGGCGTGTTCGTGGTTCTGAGAGAACTCTTGATACATTGAAGCATTGCCTTCCGAAGCGGCCGCACCAATTAATCCACGTTGCGCTCTATGCCAATCAACGCAAATCGCAATATCTAAGCCAGGGTTTCTTTGCTTGGCATTATAGAGCTCCGTTAACACTTCTCTGCCTGCTTCGTCATCTTCTAAATACAGCGCTACAAGATAGATTCGTTTACTTGCCTGACGGATCGACTGGATCAGATGATTTTTAAATTCTTTTGCCGAAAATAAAACTTCAAAATGATCCGGTGATTGTGCGATGGTCGGCAATCGCTCGAATGGGTTTCTATGAGCAATCATATTGGATGATTTACCTTACTTATTTGCAAAATTGCGAACTGGGGATATTACCAAATTCAACGGTTCAATTGCTAGAAAAGCCGCGCATTCTCGTCATACTAGCCTAGGTATCTCATAGGAATGAGATCTTTACCACTGGATATATAGCGCTCAAACCGTTGCATAAGAGCTATTGGTAGTTCCTCTGTCATTATGGAGTGAAAACCATGACGAGCATAAAAGGGCTCAAGATGAGCGTATGCGAAGCAATAATCCTGATTATTGAGAATATTCTCGCTGCAATAATTGAGCAACTGCGACCCAATCCCTTTTTTTTGGTTTTCTGGCAGCACAAGCATGCCGGTCAGTAATCGATATACATCAATATTTTTAAATCTGACAACAGCAGATATCTGCCCATCGAGCGTGCCTATAACACACAATTCATCTTTCCTAGCTTTTGCTGAAGGGTAATGTTCTTTGTATATTCGTTTGATCAAAGGAAGTTTTATCGGGGGGAGTATGTCAAATTGTAGTTGCCACATTTCTTCCTGCTTCGAATAGTTATCTGTTGTAGAATGGTGTCAGTTTAATTTATCCATAGAATGCCATGCAATTACATCCCAATGCGAGCTTAAAAAAATACCACACTTTTGGCCTAGAACAATCTTGTCAATTATTAGCTGAAGTTTTCTCTGTGCAAGATTTGGTTGAAATTTACCAGAGCGCAGAATGGCAGACTTTGCCTAAGTTGATGTTAGGAAAAGGTAGCAATGTCCTTTTTACTTGTGATTTTCAAGGAATGGTTTTAAGCAACCAACTGAAAGGGCTACAGCACACGCAGGATGACAATTACCACTATTTGCATGTTTCTGGTGGTGAGGATTGGCCTTCACTTGTTGAATGGGCAGTGAAGCAAAATATTGCAGGACTTGAAAATTTGGCTTTGATACCTGGCTGTGCCGGTTCTGCTCCTATCCAAAATATTGGCGCTTATGGTGTAGAGTTTCAAGATGTGTGTGATTACGTTGATTATCTCTGTTTAGACTCTTTAACCGTCAAGCGCCTGAGCGCTAAACAATGTCTATTTGGTTATCGTGATTCTATTTTTAAGCACGCTTTGCACAGTAACGCGATCGTTGTAGCGGTAGGACTAAAGTTATTGAAGCAATGGCAACCCGTGCTTAATTACGGGCCTTTGCAAGAACTGGATAGTCATACTTGCCAAGCTATTGATATTTATAAACGGGTATGCGCTACTCGCAACGCCAAATTACCCGATCCGCGGGTGCTAGGTAACGCAGGAAGCTTCTTTAAAAATCCAATTATTAGTTTAGAGCATTGGCAGGCTCTGCTTGAGAGTTATCCCGATCTTGTTTCTTACCCCGTGGAAGAAGGCAGAAAAGTAGCGGCCGGTTGGTTGATTGATCAGTGTGGGCTCAAAGGGTATAGCTTAGGTGATGCTCAAGTGCATCCGAAGCAAGCTTTAGTGTTAGTAAATAAAGGTAGCGCTACAGCCTTTGATGTCATTCAACTAGCGATTAAAGTTTGCATAGCAGTTCAGGATAAATTTTCGATATCTTTAGAGCATGAAGTTCGATTTTTAGATGCGATTGGTGAAACGAACCTTGAGCATCTTGCTAAGGAATTAAAGTGAAAGAGCACAGTGTCAAACTATCATTACTTCGTCATCTAGCCAGTGGCGAGTTTTGTTCTGGTGAGTTGCTAGGAGCCGAACTTGGTATTTCTCGCGCTGCAGTCAGTAAGCATATTAAAGGGATTCAGGAGTGGGGAATTGATATTTTCCGCGTCCAAGGCAAAGGCTATCAGCTTGCTCAATCACTGAATTTACTTGATGCGACACAGATCCAAAATGCCGTGCGTAACCCTGTCGAGCTTTTCCCCATTATCGATTCAACCAACCAATACCTGTTAGAACGTGTAGATAACCTTGCTTCGGGCAGCGTTTGCTTAGCAGAGTATCAGGCTAATGGCCGGGGTCGGCGTGGGCGTCAGTGGATATCGCCTTTTGGCAGCAATCTTTATGTTTCCATGTACTGGCGACTCGACGCTGGGATGGCGGCCGCAATGGGGCTTAGCCTTGTGGTCGGGGTCGCGATTGTGGAAGCGCTAGCAAGCATCGGATTTGACGGTGTAAGGCTTAAGTGGCCGAACGACCTCTATTTTCAGGATAGAAAGCTGGCGGGCATTTTAGTAGAAATGACAGGGCAGGCTGGCGCAGCGGCACATTTAGTGATTGGGATGGGAATGAACATTTTCATGCCCGAAAATGAGCAAGCCATTGACCAGCCATGGGCAAGTTTGTCGCAGGTAGCCGCCGGTCTGAAAATAGACAGGAACTTGCTCGCGATTGTCTTTATTCAATCATTAGACCAAGCGCTACGTGATTACGAGCTTTATGGGATGAAGGATTTTATACCGCGCTGGAATCGACTCGATAACTTTATTGGTCGAAAAGTTAAACTGCTTATGGGCCCCAAAGAGGTCTATGGCGTGGTGCACGGGATCAACGAATATGGAGCGGTGTTGCTAGAAACAGAGAATGGAATGGAGAGTTACATTGGTGGCGAAATATCGTTACGCAAGGCAGAGTAACCGCTTTACCAAACTATTTTCTTAGTAGTATCTCTTCCACGGTATGATTGAGGCCTTTACGCAAAACTAACTGAGCACGCTCTTTGGTCGGTAAAATATTATGTTGCAGATTTTTACCGTTGATCGAGTGCCAAATGCTCTCAGCTTTTTCTCTCGCCTCTAGCTCAGACAGTTTTGTGTAGTGGCTAAAGTACGATCCCGTCTCCTTAAAGGCGCTGTGACGAAACTTCATAAAGCGTTCAACATACCACTTTTCAATAAGTTGACTGTCCGCATCGACATACAGTGAGAAATCTAAGAAATCAGAGATAAACACTCGATGTGGATCGTGTGGATAATCCATGCCGCTTTGCAAGACGTTCAATCCTTCGATGATCAACACATCTGGCCTATCGACGACTTTCTCTTCAGTGGTGATGTCGTAAGTAAGATGTGAATAGATCGGCGCGCTTACATTTCTTTTTCCTGCTTTAACATCCGACACAAACTGTACCAGACGTTTCATATCATAAGATTCAGGAAACCCCTTTTTTCCCATAATTCCTCTTTCATTAAGAATTTTGTTGGGAAAAAGAAACCCATCTGTCGTAATCAGTTCAACTTTGGGATGATTCTCCCAGCGTGAAAGAAGCGCTTTTAACAAACGCGCCGTGGTACTTTTCCCAACAGCGACACTTCCTGCGATGCCAATGATAAAAGGAGGCGATATATCGGTATTACCGAGAAATTGATGCAAAACCGCATTTCGGCTTTGTCTGGCGGCCACGTATAAATTAAGTAAGCGAGCTAAAGGCAGATAAATCTCAGCTGTTTCTTTCATCGTTAGGTTTTCATTAATACCTTGTAGCTCTTTTAAGTCAGCCTCAGAGAGAGTCATCGGGACAGAGTTACGTAGCTCGGCCCATTGATTGCGATCAAAAGAGATATAAGGACCCATAAAATACCTAACGATGACAGAAAAAGAAGAGGATGAAACATACATTAAGGTGAAAAGAATGGAAATGCCTTAAACGATAGAATTGAGTGAGAAAACGCATTTTGCTTGAAAAAGCAACGAACAGGCGAGATTTATGGGAAATTGGTTTTTTTTTAATATTTAGGCTTGCAAGGCTGAGCATCATTCAATAGAATGCGCTCCACTTATGCCGACTTAGCTCAGTAGGTAGAGCAACTGACTTGTAATCAGTAGGTCACCAGTTCGATTCCGGTAGTCGGCACCATTCTTTTTCGAAAGAATGAAGAAAAAATTTGGAGGGGTTCCCGAGTGGCCAAAGGGAGCAGACTGTAAATCTGCCGGCTCCGCCTTCGATGGTTCGAATCCGTCCCCCTCCACCATATTCTTAAGGAAATAGCTCTCAGAGTTACGTGTGCGGGCATCGTATAATGGCTATTACCTCAGCCTTCCAAGCTGATGATGCGGGTTCGATTCCCGCTGCCCGCTCCAATTTTTGAGTGCTGATATAGCTCAGTCGGTAGAGCGCACCCTTGGTAAGGGTGAGGTCCCCAGTTCAACTCTGGGTATCAGCACCAGCTCTCCAAGCAATTATCTCCTTTTGATATATACTCCTTACCAATAATTTTGGTTGCGTGGTCATCAAAGCCACCTAAATCCGTACCTAGAGGGACAACTCATGTCTAAAGCAAAATTTGAACGTACGAAACCGCACGTAAACGTTGGTACTATCGGCCACGTTGACCACGGTAAAACAACTCTAACTGCTGCTATCTGTACTACACTTGCAAAAGTGTACGGTGGTGAAGCGAAAGACTTCGCATCTATCGATAACGCTCCAGAAGAGCGCGAGCGCGGTATTACAATCAATACTTCTCACGTAGAGTACGATACACCAGCACGCCACTACGCACACGTAGACTGCCCAGGACACGCTGACTATGTTAAAAACATGATCACAGGTGCTGCGCAAATGGACGGCGGTATCCTAGTTGTTGCTGCAACAGATGGCCCAATGCCACAAACTCGTGAGCACATCCTACTTGGTCGCCAAGTTGGTATTCCTTACATCATCGTATTCATGAACAAATGTGACATGGTTGATGATGAAGAGCTTCTAGAGCTAGTAGAAATGGAAGTTCGTGAGCTTCTATCTGAGTACGATTTCCCAGGTGATGACCTACCAGTTATCCAAGGTTCTGCACTAGGCGCACTAAACGGCGAAGAGCAGTGGGAAGCGAAAATCATTGAACTTGCTGAAGCGCTAGACACTTACATTCCAGAGCCTGAGCGTGCAGTAGACCAAGCATTCCTACTACCAATCGAAGACGTATTCTCAATCCAAGGTCGTGGTACAGTAGTAACTGGCCGTATCGAGCGCGGTATCCTACGTGTAGGTGACGAAGTTGCGATCATTGGTATCAAAGACACAATTACAACGACTTGTACAGGTGTTGAGATGTTCCGTAAGCTGCTTGACGAAGGTCGTGCAGGTGAGAACGTTGGTGCACTTCTACGTGGTACTAAGCGTGATGAAGTAGAACGTGGTCAAGTACTAGCGAAACCAGGTTCAATCACTCCACACACTAAGTTCGAGTCAGAAGTGTACGTATTGTCTAAAGATGAAGGCGGCCGTCATACTCCGTTCTTCAAAGGCTACCGTCCACAGTTCTACTTCCGTACAACGGACGTAACAGGCGATATCTCTCTACCAGAAGGCGTAGAGATGGTAATGCCAGGTGACAACATCCAAATGGTTGTAGAGCTAATCGCTCCAATCGCGATGGATGAAGGTCTACGTTTCGCGATCCGTGAAGGCGGTCGTACAGTAGGTGCTGGTGTTGTTGCTAAAGTTATCGCTTAATTGCTGATTTAGCCGTTTAAATACGAATAGTATTTGACTAACAACTACTAAAAAGGGCATCATTTGATGCCTTTTTTCTGCGCTAAATTTGGCCGTTGTCGATTTGTTGGTCGATAAAGCCAGTGCAAAGGATTTAAGATAGAGACATTTCTATCTTGATGAGTATGTATAGGTAGCTTTACCTGTGCTATGGATTTGCCCTGCAACAGCGGGGTTGTTGTCGTCTATGTTAAGACTTGTAACAGGTTGGTTTATGAAAGCAAACAATGCTGAAATTCCTGATAGCTCAAGTGCAGCAGACACATTTAAGTGGATTGTCACTTTTGCTCTGTTAGCCGCCGCTGTTGTGGGTAATTACCTGTATGGTGAAATGTCTGTAGTACTTCGTGCTGCAGGTGTGGTTGCGCTGATTATTGCAGCACTCGGTGTTGCTGCGACAACCACAAAAGGAAAAGCGGCGATAGTGTTTGCGCGCGAATCTCGTATGGAAGTTCGTAAAGTGGTGTGGCCAACACGCCAAGAAACTATGCAAACAACACTAATCGTTTTAGCTGTAAGTATCGTAATGGCTCTAGCACTGTGGGGCATTGACGGCATAATGGTTCGTCTTGTCGCTTTTGTGACTGGGGTATAGAGGGTTTAATACATGAGTGAAGCTCCTAAAAAACGCTGGTATGTAGTTCAAGCCTTCTCTGGATTTGAAGGCCGCGTGGCGCAATCGCTGCGTGAGCATATCAAGATGCACGCAATGGAAGAATTCTTCGGTGAAGTTCTTGTTCCAACAGAAGAAGTTGTTGAAATGCGTGCAGGTCAACGCCGTAAAAGTGAGCGCAAGTTCTTCCCTGGCTATGTATTGGTACAGATGCTCATGAATGATGAGTCCTGGCACTTAGTGCGTAGCGTTCCTCGTGTAATGGGTTTCATCGGTGGAACCTCTGATCGCCCAGCTCCTATTACCGACAAAGAAGCGGATGCGATTCTTAACCGTCTAGAGAAAGCGAGCGAAGCTCCGCGTCCTAAGACGATGTTTGAAGCAGGTGAAGTGGTTCGTGTTAACGAAGGTCCCTTTGCTGATTTCAATGGTACCGTTGAAGAAGTGGATTACGATAAAAGCCGCATTAAAGTATCAGTTTCTATCTTTGGTCGTGCAACTCCTGTTGAGCTTGAGTTTGGCCAAGTCGATAAGGTTGATTAAAAAAACACCTTTTAGAGTTGTTAAGAGCGTGAAATGTGATTATAATTTCGCGCCTTATTTACACGTCTTTATGACAAAGTAACCGGGGAGCTGATCAGTTGATTGGCGTTTGTACCCACATTTAGGAAATATCATGGCTAAGAAAGTTGAAGCTTATATCAAGTTGCAAGTTGCATCTGGTATGGCGAACCCAAGTCCACCAGTTGGTCCTGCACTAGGTCAACGTGGTGTTAACATCATGGAATTCTGTAAAGCGTTTAACGCAAGAACAGAATCAATGGAGAAAGGCTTGCCTACTCCAGTTGTTATCACTGTATACAGCGACCGTTCTTTCACGTTCGTAACTAAGACTGCTCCAGCGGCTGTTCTTCTGAAGAAAGCTGCAGGCATCAAGTCTGGTTCAGGCCGTCCAAACACTGAAAAAGTGGGCACGGTCACTGATGCTCAAATCCAGGAAATCGCAGAAGCAAAAGCGGCTGACATGACTGGTGCTGACATTGAAGCGATGAAGCGTTCTATTGCGGGTACTGCTCGTTCAATGGGCCTAGTGGTAGAGGGTTAATATCATGGCAAAACTAACTAAGCGTATGCGCACTATTCGTGAGAAAGTTGACGCAACTAAAGAATACGAAATCAACGAAGCTGTAGCTCTTCTTAAAGAACTTGCAACGGCTAAATTCGTTGAGTCTGTAGACGTTGCTGTGAACCTTGGCATTGATGCTCGTAAATCTGACCAAAACGTACGTGGTGCAACTGTACTACCACACGGTACAGGTCGTGAAGTACGTGTAGCAGTGTTCACTCAAGGTGCAAACGCTGAAGCAGCTAAAGCTGCAGGTGCAGATTTAGTGGGTATGGAAGATCTAGCTGAGCTAGTGAAAAAAGGCGAAATGAACTTTGACGTTGTTGTTGCTTCTCCAGATGCAATGCGCGTTGTAGGTCAACTAGGTACCATTCTTGGTCCTCGCGGCCTAATGCCAAACCCTAAAGTTGGTACTGTAACTCCTAACGTTGCTGAAGCGGTTAAGAATGCTAAAGCGGGTCAGGTTCGTTACCGTAACGATAAAAACGGCATCATCCATACAACTATCGGTAAAGTTTCTTTCGAAACTAGCCAACTGCAAGAGAACTTAGAAGCTCTTTTAGTTGCGCTTAAGAAAGCGAAACCTTCTTCTGCTAAGGGTACTTACCTGAAGAAAGTGAGCATTTCTACTACCATGGGTGCTGGTGTTGCTGTTGATCAGAACACGCTAAGCGCTAAAGCGTAATAATACATTTGATTAGGTGCGGAATTTATGTATAATTCTGCGCCTAATATTTGTGGTTGGGGCTGAATTTAGTTCTTTGAACTATGACCCAGTCTCCGTCCAAGACCGTAGGCGTTATTTCTCTTTATGATAAATAACTTAATCGTACCTACGTAGATGGTGCCCGAACTGACAGAAAGCAGACTTTATTTTTAATAGATAAACTTTCTTCTGGGACTGCACCGAAATAACTCTCACTGTTGTGATAATAGTGAGTGGTGTAACGACAACCAGGAGTAAATCCAAGATGGCTTTAAACCTTCAAGACAAACAAGCAATTGTTGCTGAAGTCAACGAAGCGGCCAGTGGTGCACTTTCTGCAGTTGTTGCTGACTCTCGTGGCGTTCAAGTAGGCGCGATGACTTCTCTACGTAAACAAGCTCGTGAAGCGGGTGTTTACATGAGAGTTGTTCGTAATACTCTAGCACGTCGCGCAGTGGAAGGCACAGCTTACGAATGTCTACAAGACGTATTCGTAGGTCCTACTTTGATCGCATTCTCTAACGAGCATCCAGGTGCTGCAGCGCGTCTTTTTAAAGACTTCGCTAGAGAGAACAAGCACTTTGAAATCAAAGCAGCTGCATTTGAAGGCGCACTAACTGACGCTGAACTACTAGCGACACTACCAACTTACGACGAAGCAATCGCACGCCTAATGATGTGCATGAAAGAAGCTTCTGCTGGCAAGCTGGTACGTACTATCGCTGCTGTCCGCGATCAAAAAGAAGCTGCGTAATTCGCATTGCTTTTTATTGTTTGCTAAATAAACTTATTGTTGACTTAAAAGAGAATTGTTATGTCTATTACTAACGAGCAAATCCTAGATGCAGTTGCAGAAATGTCTGTAATGCAAGTTGTTGAACTTATCTCTGCTATGGAAGAGAAGTTCGGTGTTTCTGCTGCAGCTGCAGTAGTTGCAGGCGGCCCAGCAGCAGCAGCTGTTGAAGAGCAAACTGAATTCGACGTAATCCTAACTGCTGCTGGCGCAAACAAAGTACCTGTAATCAAAGCAGTACGTGGCGCAACTGGCCTAGGTCTTAAAGAAGCTAAAGCTCTAGTTGACGGCGCTCCAGCTGCAATTAAAGAAGCGGTTTCTCAAGCAGAAGCTGACGCACTTAAGAAAGAGCTAGAAGAAGCTGGTGCGACTGTTGAAGTTAAGTAATTATTACTTAATTTCTTAGCCGTAAGGCTAATGGCTGGTGGTTTATTGACCACCGGCCTTTTTGCGCTGTAGGGTATGGGTGAATTTTCCCGCTGTTTAGACGCTTATACTCGTGCAAAAGCACACAAACTATCATTTTTAGATGATGTTGTGTTACTACAGTAAACAGCTGTTAGTCACTGTCCAATGACCTTTTATTTTTGAATAATTGGTGGGCAGTTTGGGTCACTTATCAGCGAGCTGAGGAACCCCATGGTTTACTCTTATACCGAGAAAAAGCGCATCCGTAAGGACTTTGGTACTCGTCCACAAGTGTTGGACATTCCATACCTGCTATCGATCCAGCTCGATTCGTTCGACAAGTTTATCGAACAGGATCCTGAAGGACAATACGGTCTTGAGGCTGCTTTTCGTTCTGTATTTCCTATTCAGAGCTATAACGGCAATTCTGAGCTGCAATACGTTAGCTATCGTCTTGGTGAGCCAGTTTTTGACGTTAAAGAATGTCAAATTCGTGGTGTAACTTATTCTAAGCCACTACGCGTAAAACTACGCTTAGTGATCTTTGATAAAGACGCACCAGCAGGTACTGTAAAAGATATTAAAGAACAAGAAGTCTACATGGGTGAAATTCCGCTCATGACAGACAATGGTACCTTCGTAATTAATGGTACTGAGAGGGTTATCGTATCCCAGCTGCACCGAAGCCCAGGCGTATTCTTCGACAGCGATAAGGGTAAAACTCACTCATCAGGTAAAGTTCTTTATAACGCACGTATTATTCCTTACCGTGGTTCATGGTTAGATTTTGAGTTTGATCCAAAAGATAACCTGTATGTACGTATTGACCGTCGTCGTAAACTGCCAGCATCGATCATTCTTCGTGCACTTGGTAAATCGACAGAAGAGATCTTGGATCTGTTCTTCGAAAAAGTGAAGTTTGAAGTCAAAGACCAAACTCTTCTTATGGAGTTGGTGCCTGAGCGCCTGCGTGGCGAAACAGCGTCATTTGATATTGAAGCAAATGGTATCGTTTATGTCGAAAAAGGCCGTCGCGTAACGGCTCGTCATATCCGTCAACTAGAAAAAGATAACGTTGATTTTATCGAAGTTCCGGTTGAGTACATCGTAGGTAAAGTTGCGTCGAAAGATTATGTCAATGAAGCAACTGGCGAAGTCATCGTTAGCGCAAACCAAGAAATTAGCTTGGAAGCATTAGCGAATCTTTCACAAGCGGGCTATAAGAAACTTGAAGTTCTATTTACGAACGATCTTGATCATGGTCCATTTGTCTCTGAAACGCTACGCATCGACAGTACGGTTGATCGCATTTCTGCACTGGTAGAAATCTACCGCATGATGCGCCCTGGCGAGCCGCCAACAAAAGAAGCAGCCGAATCGCTGTTTGAAAGCCTATTCTTCTCAGAAGAACGCTATGACCTATCAACAGTAGGCCGTATGAAGTTCAACAGCTCAATTGAGCGTGAAGATGCCGGCGAGCTTGGTACGCTTGACGAAACTGACATCATCGAAGTGATGAAGAAGTTGATCGCCATTCGTAACGGCATTGGCGAAGTGGACGATATCGACCACCTTGGCAACCGTCGTATTCGCTCTGTTGGTGAAATGGCTGAAAACCAATTCCGCGTAGGTCTTGTGCGTGTTGAACGTGCAGTGAAAGAGCGCTTAAGCCTTGGCGATCTTGATGCGATCATGCCTCAAGATTTGATCAATGCGAAGCCTATCTCTGCGGCCGTTAAAGAATTCTTCGGTTCTTCACAGCTTTCTCAGTTTATGGACCAGAACAACCCACTTTCAGAAGTGACGCACAAACGTCGTATTTCTGCATTGGGTCCTGGCGGTCTAACTCGTGAGCGTGCTGGCTTTGAGGTACGTGACGTACACGTAACTCACTACGGTCGTCTATGTCCGATCGAAACGCCAGAAGGTCCGAACATCGGTCTAATTAACTCACTATCTGCATTTGCACGTTGTAACGAATATGGTTTCCTTGAGACTCCGTACCGTCGTGTTGTTGATGGTGTGGTGACTGATGAAGTTGATTACTTGTCAGCTATCCAAGAAGGTCAATTTGTTATCGCGCAGGCAAACGCCATTCTGACTGAAGAAGGTACGTTTGCAGATGAGCTGATCACAGCTCGTCAAAAAGGTGAATCTGGTCTTCACCCTCGTGAACATGTTGACTACATGGACGTTGCGACCAATCAGGTCGTATCAATCGCCGCTTCGCTTATCCCGTTCCTAGAACACGATGATGCGAACCGTGCATTGATGGGTGCGAACATGCAACGTCAAGCGGTTCCAACGTTACGCGCTGAGAAGCCGTTGGTTGGTACTGGTATCGAACGTAATGTAGCGGTTGACTCTGGTGTAACTGCCGTTGCCAAACGTGGCGGTATGGTGCAGTCAGTTGATGCGTCTCGTATCGTAGTTAAAGTTAATGAAGATGAACTTGTATCTGGTGAAGCGGGTATCGACATCTACAACCTAACTAAATACACACGTTCGAACCAAAACACATGTATTAACCAACGTCCTACTGTGATGCCAGGTGAACCTGTAGCTCGCGGTGATGTCCTTGCTGATGGTCCTTCAACAGACCTTGGTGAGCTAGCGCTTGGCCAAAACATGCGTATCGCATTCATGCCTTGGAATGGTTATAACTTTGAAGACTCGATCTTAGTCTCTGAGCGTGTCGTTCAAGAAGACCGTTTCACGACTATCCACATCCAAGAACTTTCTTGTGTGGCTCGTGATACTAAGCTGGGCTCTGAAGAGATCACAGCGGATATTCCAAACGTAGGTGAATCGGCTCTGTCTAAACTAGACGAGTCAGGTATCGTTTACATTGGTGCTGAAGTTAAGGGTGGTGACATCCTAGTTGGTAAAGTAACTCCGAAAGGTGAAACTCAGCTGACTCCAGAAGAGAAGCTACTACGTGCAATCTTCGGTGAAAAAGCCTCTGATGTTAAAGATACGTCACTGCGTGTACCAAACTCTGTTTCAGGTACCATTATCGATGTTCAAGTTTTCACTCGCGATGGCGTAGAGAAAGACAAGCGTGCGCTTGAAATTGAACACATGCAGCTAAAAGAAGCGAAGAAAGACCTTACTGAAGAGTTCCAAATTCTTGAAGGTGGTCTACTAGCGCGTGTGAAAGCTGTACTGATCAATGGTGGCTATTCTGAAGCGAAGCTTGATGCGATCGATCGTAAGAAATGGCTAGAGCAAACACTAGAAAACGACGAGCTACAATCTCAACTTGAACAGCTTGCTGAGCAGTGGGATGAGCTAAAAGCTGACTTCGATAAGAAGTTCGAAGCGAAACGTCGCAAAATCACTCAAGGTGATGATCTAGCGCCTGGCGTTCTGAAGATTGTTAAAGTTTACCTAGCGGTGAAACGTCGTATCCAGCCTGGTGATAAGATGGCAGGTCGTCACGGTAACAAGGGTGTAATCTCTAAGATCAACCCTGTTGAAGACATGCCTTACGATGAAAACGGTCAGCCGGTTGATATCGTATTGAACCCACTAGGTGTACCGTCACGTATGAACATCGGTCAGATCCTTGAAGTTCACTTAGGTCTGGCTGCAAAAGGTATTGGTGACAAGATCAACCAAATGGTTAAAGAACAACAAGAGCTGTCTAAGCAGCGTGAGTTCTTACAGAAGGTTTATGATCTTGGCGATACGCGTCAGAAAGTAGATATTGCTGCTCTGTCTGATGGTGATGTTCGTACTCTTGTGAACAACCTTCGTGGTGGTTTACCGATTGCAACTCCAGTATTTGATGGTGCGTCAGAAGCATCAATCAAAGAACTATTAAGCCTAGCCGACCTACCAACTTCTGGTCAGCTAACACTGTTTGATGGTCGTACTGGTGATGCATTCGAGCGTCCTGTAACTGTCGGTTACATGTACATGCTCAAACTGAACCACCTTGTTGATGACAAGATGCACGCTCGTTCAACAGGTTCGTACAGCCTAGTAACTCAGCAACCACTTGGTGGTAAAGCTCAGTTCGGTGGTCAGCGTTTCGGTGAGATGGAAGTGTGGGCACTAGAAGCATACGGTGCTGCATATACACTACAAGAAATGCTTACTGTTAAGTCAGATGACGTTAACGGTCGTACCAAGATGTATAAGAACATCGTTGATGGTAACCATAGCATGGAACCTGGCATGCCAGAGTCTTTCAACGTATTGCTGAAAGAGATCCGCTCGCTAGGTATCAACATCGAGCTAGAAGACGAAGAGTAATCTTGGCGGTAAACCCTCTGGATTATCCTGGTAGAAAGGCGCTCGCCGAGCGCCTTTTAACTCCTTACAGGAGCTGATTGTGAAAGACTTATTAAACTTTCTAAAAGCACAGCATAAGACCGAAGAATTTGATGCAATCAAAATCGGTCTATCTTCACCTGACATGATTCGTTCATGGTCTTTTGGTGAAGTTAAAAAACCTGAAACGATCAACTATCGTACGTTCAAGCCTGAACGTGATGGTCTGTTCTGTGCGCGTATTTTTGGTCCAGTCAAAGACTACGAATGTCTTTGTGGTAAATATAAGCGTCTGAAACACCGTGGCGTGATCTGTGAAAAATGTGGCGTTGAAGTTACACAAACTAAAGTTCGTCGTGACCGTATGGGCCACATCGAGCTTGCATCACCGGTTGCTCACATCTGGTTCCTAAAATCGCTACCGTCTCGTATCGGTCTGCTAATGGATATCCCTCTACGTGATATCGAACGTGTTCTTTACTTCGAAATGTATGTAGTAACCGAGCCGGGTATGACGGATCTAGAAAAGAGTCAGATGCTTACTGAAGAAGAGTATCTTGACCGTCTAGAAGAGTGGGGCGATGAGTTCACAGCGAAGATGGGCGCA
Source organism: Vibrio qinghaiensis (assembly GCF_002257545.1). Lineage (NCBI taxonomy): Bacteria > Pseudomonadati > Pseudomonadota > Gammaproteobacteria > Vibrionales > Vibrionaceae > Vibrio > Vibrio qinghaiensis. The sequence continues at coordinate 209,881 of NZ_CP022741.1, forward strand.
GAAGCGATCAAAGACCTATTGGGTTCAATGGATCTTGTCGCTGAAACAGAGATGATGCGTGAGGAGTTACAAACCACTAACTCTGAAACTAAACGCAAAAAACTGACTAAGCGTCTGAAGCTTGTTGAAGCGTTCATCAGTTCAGGCAACAAGCCTGAGTGGATGATCCTGACTGTGCTTCCGGTTCTTCCGCCAGATCTACGTCCTCTAGTACCACTAGATGGCGGTCGTTTTGCGACATCTGATCTGAACGATTTGTACCGTCGTGTGATCAACCGTAACAACCGTTTGAAGCGCCTTCTAGAGCTAGCGGCTCCGGACATCATCGTACGCAACGAAAAACGTATGCTGCAAGAGTCTGTTGATGCGCTACTTGATAACGGTCGTCGCGGTCGTGCGATCACAGGTTCTAACAAGCGCCCTCTGAAATCTCTTGCTGATATGATCAAGGGTAAACAAGGTCGTTTCCGTCAGAACCTTCTAGGTAAACGTGTAGATTACTCAGGCCGTTCTGTAATCACAGTAGGTCCATATCTGCGTCTGCACCAGTGTGGTCTTCCTAAGAAGATGGCACTTGAGCTATTCAAACCATTTATCTACAGCAAGCTAGAAACTCGCGGCATGGCCACGACGATCAAAGCAGCTAAGAAAATGGTTGAGCGTGAAGAAGCGGTTGTTTGGGATATCCTAGACGAAGTGATTCGTGAACACCCAGTACTACTAAACCGTGCACCAACACTGCACCGTCTTGGTATTCAAGCGTTCGAACCTGTACTGATTGAAGGTAAAGCGATTCAACTGCACCCACTTGTGTGTGCGGCGTATAACGCGGACTTCGATGGTGACCAAATGGCGGTTCACGTGCCTCTAACTTTAGAAGCACAGCTTGAAGCTCGTACACTGATGATGTCGACGAACAACATTCTGTCGCCAGCATCAGGTGATCCTATCATCGTACCTTCACAGGACGTGGTCTTGGGTCTGTACTACATGACTCGCGAAAAAATCAACGCACAAGGTGAAGGTATGTACCTGGCTGGCCCTAAAGAGGCTGAGAAGGCATACCGTACTAAGACAGCGGCGCTACACGCACGCGTTAAAGTACGTATCACTGAAACCGTTGTTGATGAAGATGGTTACAGCACAACTGAGACTAAGATGGTCGATACGACTGTCGGTCGTGCCATGCTATGGCAAATCGTGCCTAAAGGCCTGCCATACAGCATCGTGAACCAGAAGCTTGGTAAGAAACAGATCTCAAATCTATTAAACGAAGCGTATCGTAAGCTTGGTTTGAAAGATACGGTCGTATTTGCTGACCAAATCATGTACACCGGTTTTGCTTATGCAGCACTGTCAGGCGTGTCAGTTGGTATCGACGACATGGTTGTACCAGCAGCGAAATACACTGAAATTGCTGAAGCAGAAGAAGAAGTACGCGAAATCCAAGAACAGTTCCAATCAGGTCTTGTTACAGCGGGTGAGCGCTACAACAAAGTTATCGATATCTGGGCGTCTACCAACGACCGTGTTGCGAAAGCGATGATGGATAACCTATCTTCTGAAACCGTGATCAACCGTGATGGCGTAGAAGAACAACAAGAATCGTTTAACAGCATCTATATGATGGCTGACTCGGGTGCTCGTGGTTCTGCGGCTCAGATTCGTCAGCTTGCTGGTATGCGTGGTCTGATGGCGCGTCCAGATGGTTCAATCATCGAAACGCCTATCACAGCAAACTTTAAAGAAGGCCTGAACGTACTACAGTACTTTATCTCTACCCACGGTGCACGTAAGGGTCTAGCGGATACAGCATTGAAGACAGCGAACTCAGGTTACCTGACTCGTCGTTTAGTCGACGTTGCACAAGATGTTGTGGTAACAGAACATGACTGTGGCACTCATGAAGGTGTCGACATGATGCCTCATATCGAGGGTGGTGATGTTAAAGTTTCTTTAACTGAACTGGCTCTTGGTCGTGTTGTGGCTGACGATGTGATGAAACCGGGTACTGATGAAGTACTTATTCCACGTAATACTCTGATTGATGAGAAGTGGTGTCAGATTATCGATGAGAACTCTGTCGATAATATGAAAGTACGTTCAGTGGTAACCTGTGATGCGGACTTCGGTTGCTGTGCGCTATGTTACGGTCGTGATCTTGCTCGTGGTCACCTAGTGAACCAAGGTGAGGCAGTCGGTGTTATTGCTGCTCAATCTATCGGTGAGCCGGGTACACAGTTAACGATGCGTACGTTCCACATCGGTGGTGCGGCTTCTACTGCTGCGGCAGAGAACAGTATCCAAGCGAAGAACAAAGGTTCGGTGAAACTTCACAACGCTAAGTTCGTTATCAATAAAGATAAGAAGCTGGTTATCACATCTCGTGCATCAGAGCTGACTATCATTGATGAATTTGGTCGCACTAAAGAAAAACACAAACTGCCTTACGGCTCTGTGTTGAGTAAAGGTGATAACGACACGGTTGAAGCTGGTCAAACAGTGGCTAACTGGGAAGCCCACACTATGCCAATCATCACTGAAGTGGCTGGTCGCATCCAATTCGTTGATATGATTGATGGTGTAACAGTTTCTCGCCAAACAGATGACCTAACGGGTCTATCTTCAAGCGAAGTAACCGAAGCCGCCGCTCGTCCAGCAGCAGGTAAAGATATGCGCCCAGCTATCAAACTTGTTGATGCGAAAGGTAAAGATGTCATGATCCCTGGCACTGATATGCCAGCTCAATACTTCTTACCGGGTAAAGCGATCGTTAACATCGAAGATGGTGCTGAAGTTGGTATTGGTGACACATTAGCGCGTATTCCACAAAAATCTGGCGGTAACCGAGACATCACGGGTGGTCTACCTCGCGTAGCTGACTTGTTTGAAGCTCGTCGACCAAAAGAGCCTGCGATTCTTGCTGAGCACACAGGTACTGTGAGCTTTGGTAAAGAAACTAAAGGTAAACGTCGTCTAATCATCACTCGTGAGGGTGACGAAACTTATGAAGAAATGATTCCTAAGCATCGTCAACTTAACGTGTTTGAAGGTGAGAAGATCGAACGTGGTGACGTTATTGCTGATGGTCCTGAGACTCCGCACGATATCCTACGTTTACGTGGTATCCATGCTGTAACGTCTTACATCGCTAACGAAGTGCAAGAAGTTTACCGTCTGCAAGGTGTTAAGATTAACGATAAGCACATTGAAACTATCGTTCGTCAAATGCTGCGTAAGTGTACGATCACTCATGCTGGTGACTCTGAGTTCCTAGCGGGTGAGCAAGTTGAATACTCACAAGTGAAAGTTGCAAACCGTAACCTAGAAGCGGAAGGCAAACAGCCTGCTCGTTTCGAGCGTGAGCTACTCGGTATTACTAAAGCATCTCTAGCGACTGAATCTTTCATCTCTGCGGCATCGTTCCAAGAGACAACTCGCGTACTAACAGAAGCGGCTGTTTCTGGTAAACGTGATGATCTTCGCGGTCTGAAAGAAAACGTAATCGTTGGTCGTCTGATTCCAGCGGGTACAGGTTTCGCTTACCACCAAGAGCGTCAAGCTAAACGTGCGGCACAGCTAAAAGGCCCGTCTGCTGAACAAGCGACAGATAACCTAGCGGCACTGCTAAACGCAGGTTTCTCTTCTGAAGAGTAATCTCAGCGCTGACTAAAAAAGGCACCTTCGGGTGCCTTTTTTGTGGCGCTTAATCAAATAGTGAATCTACGCCAATACTCATATCAAACTATTCAATATTAAGCGCCTGGAGGGATAGCTAAGCTGTCAGCGATGAGTTGAATTAAACTGTCTTCGACCGCAAAACGTACCTCAATGATCTCCCCCATTAACGAAAGATCACTGTCAAAATTTTCGAGATCATCTTCATCACTCACGGCCGCATATTTATCTGTGAAATTGAGTAGTGGCTCGGTAGTAACGATAATTTTACCGTAAGTTTGGTTAATTTCATCGGTGGCCTCAAAGCCAGTAGCACGCCACTTATCCATTACCATATCGTAAATTTTGAAGTGGCCTTCAGAAATATAATCCACTAATTGCTGACAAAAGCGCTGCAATGCTTCTGGAGAAGGAAGCTCATTGATATTCGCTTTGGTAGTGCAAGGTTGTAGTGCAGCTAATTTGCAATACTCTACAATCAAGGATTGTCGCGTATTTAGCCAGTGATCAATAACGTCACTGGAACCGCCCCATTGCTCTTGTGTGCGTTTTAGTTTTTTTAGCATGACCATGCCCTCATGATCGGGTCCCAAAATGGGTGACCGTTTCCTTTGCATAGGGTTGCATTTCATAGATACAACTCATTGTCCTTACTAGAATTTATAGAACTAAATTTGGAACGTTACAAATTCTGGTATGAATTTAGATTGCCAGTAAAATAGAGTAACTGCAAGAAGAGAGGTCGCAACATGTTAAAAAATAGTGACACAGAAATCGCTTATTGGTGTGTCGTTTCCGGAAGTGAGATCTGGACCATCAATGGTGAGTTACCGCTAGGGCCTGCGGACGAATATTCTCTGCCTTTAGAAAAAGCAGTTGTAGTAGATAGCTATGATGGATACCCAGTGATGTGGCTCAATGATGCAGACCTTGAAGGCGAGCGAGAAATGACCTCATTACGGGAATTATTGCACTTTAAACCGGCGATTTTTTACGCGATCAGCAAAGCGCTTCAATATGGTCACATGAGCCAAACGTTACGTTTTTGTCCGCAATGTGGTGGACGAAATTATCTGAATCACAATCAACTGGCGATGCAATGTTCAGAATGTCGAACGCTACATTATCCACGTATCTTTCCTTGCATTATTGTCGCGGTACGAAATCACGATAAAATCTTATTGGCCCAGCACCCAAGGCATCGTAACGGCATGTATACCGTGATAGCTGGTTTTTTAGAGGTAGGAGAGACGTTAGAGCAGTGCGTGGCACGTGAAGTACTTGAAGAAACAGGAATTCATGTGAAAAATATTCATTATTTTGGCAGCCAACCTTGGGCATTTCCATCGAGTATGATGATGGGCTTTGTCGCGGAATATGATTCTGGCACGATAAAACCTGATTACAGTGAATTAAGTGACGCACAATGGTTCTTAGCAAACGCTTTGCCTCCTGTCGCCCCCGAAGGTACGATAGCGAGAGCATTAATCGATTACACGCTAAGCGCAATAGAGCAAGATTCACAGACACAGTGCTAAAAAAAACCCTCCAATGAAGGAGGGGGTAAGTAAGATGTCGTTATGAGATGCCGAGTATAGAATACTCGGTTTATAATTATAGTTTTCGCTAGCGAACAAATTTTTAACACTGTTAACGGTTGCTTGCAAATTAAGCATTGATTTAAAAGTTAATAACATGATCTCGCTTGCAAAGCACAGCGCTTTTGGATCTTATTCAATGCTAGAATAACGCCATAAAAAATAATAAGCCTTAAATTGGAAGACGGAATGACTGAATTAAAAAATGACCGCTATTTGAGAGCGCTGTTAAAACAACCTGTCGATTGCACGCCTGTATGGATGATGCGCCAAGCCGGACGTTACCTGCCAGAGTATCGCGCAACGCGTGCCGAAGCTGGCGATTTTATGGCGCTGTGTAAAAATGCAGAGCTAGCTTCTGAAGTGACATTGCAACCATTACGCCGCTTTCCATTAGATGCCGCGATTTTATTTTCTGATATTTTGACCATTCCTGACGCGATGGGATTGGGTTTGTATTTTGAAGCGGGCGAAGGGCCAAAGTTTGAACGCCCGATCACTTGTAAAGCCGATGTCGATAAAATTGGCTTACCAGATCCGGAAGGCGAACTGCAATATGTGATGAATGCCGTACGTCAGATCCGCAAAGATCTGCAAGGTGAAGTCCCATTGATCGGCTTTTCAGGCAGTCCATGGACACTCGCAACTTATATGGTGGAAGGTGGCAGCTCAAAAGCCTTCACTAAGATCAAAAAAATGATGTACGCCGATCCTAGCGTGCTGCACGCCTTGCTCGATAAACTGGCTGACAGTGTTATTGAGTATCTCAACGCACAAATCAAAGCAGGCGCTCAGTCTGTTATGATCTTTGATACTTGGGGCGGAGTACTGACACCGCGCGACTACAATCTCTTTTCTCTACAGTATATGCACAAAATTGTGGATGGTTTAATTCGTGAAAATGAAGGTCGCCGCGTACCTGTTACTCTGTTTACCAAAAACGGTGGCATGTGGCTGGAGCAGATTGCTGCCACGGGTTGTGATGCCGTAGGACTTGATTGGACCATCAATATTGCCGACGCCAAAGCGCGTATCGGTGACAAAGTGGCGCTGCAAGGTAATATGGATCCTTCGATGCTTTATGCTCCGCATGATCGTATTCGCCAAGAAGTGGCGACGATTCTTGAAGGGTTCGGCCATGGAGGAACGGGCCATGTCTTTAACCTCGGACACGGTATTCATTTAGATGTGCCACCGGAAAATGCGGGCATATTTGTTGATGCGGTGCACGCCTTGTCTAAACCGTATCATCAATAATCGGTGGCAGTGCCTTGTCTTCGCTAAGGCTAAGGCACTGTTTTCCGAATCTCACTCTATTATTTGATAAGGTGCAGGCTTACAAAGGTTATAAGACAAGATGAAGACCAAAGATAAGATCGTTTATGCCGCCTTGGCGCTGTTTAATGAACATGGTGAAAGAACGGTGACGACCAACCATATCGCCGCGCACATCGAAATCAGCCCTGGTAATTTGTATTATCACTTTCGTAATAAACAAGAAATCGTTCGTGATATTTTTGCTCTTTATTCCACCGAGCTACTCGAACGTTTTCAGCCGATTGCGGCGCAGCGAGAGAGCTTAACGCTGTTAAAGCATTATCTTGATTCGCTCTTTACTTTGATGTGGAAGTACCGTTTTTTCTACGCTAATTTACCTGAAATCTTGCAGCGTGATGAGGCGTTACATGGTGAATACATTCAAGTGCAAGAAAAACTGCAAACTAATCTCATCAATATCATGCATGCTTTTGTCGACTTGAAATTGCTGTCAGTCGAAGAAGATGAGATGCGATCTTTAGTCACGACTTTGCATATGACGGCCTCGTGCTGGTTGAGTTATCAATCTGCGATGTCGTCTAAAGCACAGATCACCGAGCAAGTGATTCACAAAGGTATTTTGCAGATGATCGCAGTTGTTAAACCCAAAGCAACGGAACAAGGTCTTGAACAGCTTCTATTGCTAGAGGACGGAGTGCGGGTGATGCACGCATCATAATGTGTGCTTAGTTATAACCTTTGAGTATTGTTTTTAATCCTTTGAAGCTGTTAGCTTCTTAGTTATACATCTCTAAGGGTGGTGTTGATATGCACTATGACGTTTTCAACGGTGATGCCGATGGCATCATCTCTCTTCTTCAGTTGCGGCTTACTTACCCCCGCACGACGACACTGGTTACTGGGGTTAAGCGTGATATCAAATTGCTCCAGCGTCTCAATCTTCAATCACGAGATAGCCTGACCGTGTTAGATATTTCGATGGAGAAGAATCAGCGAGCTTTACAGCAGGCTCTTACGGCGGGGGTGACGGTGTTTTATGCCGATCATCACTATGCTGGCCCTATTCCCGAGACTCCGTTGCTTGACGCCCATATTGATTTGGACCCTAATACTTGTACGGCATTAATTATTGATCAGTGGTTAGGTGGTCCGTTCCATGAGTGGGCGATTGTGGCCGCTTATGGCGATAATTTGATTGCTAAAGCGGATACTTTAGCGCGCAACGCTGGGCTAAATAGCGCTCAAGCTGAACAACTAAAAAATTTGGGCACCTTGATTAACTATAACGGTTATGGAGAGACGGTAGAGCAGCTTCATTATCACCCTGCTGATTTGTACCAAGCCTTGCTGGTTTATCCTTCACCGTTTGATTTAATGAAGGATAACAACTCTCCTTTTTATCGTTTGCAGCAGGCTTATCAACAAGATATGCAGCTCGCCCAGTCATTAGCGCCCATCCATGACAGCATTTGTTTGAGTGTTTACAAGTTGCCTGATTGTGCATCCTCACATAGGGTGAGTGGAGTCTTTGGCAATTGGTTAGCCAATCAAGCTCCAGAGAGAGCACATCTGGTTTTGACAGAAAATGCATCAGGGAGTTATACCGTTTCGTTACGCGCGCCAGTAACTAATAAACAAGGTGCGGGTAAACTATGCAGCGCCTTTGCAACCGGAGGAGGGCGCGAAGCGGCGGCTGGAATTAATGCATTGGATAAAATGCAATTAGCTCAGTTGATCACACAAGTCGAAGCGTACTATTCACACTAATACTTACACGAATTGACAGAGTGTTGCTTGTGACTAGCTTTTCTATTTTGTTAGCGGCTGAGCCAGCGTATTGGATCTTCGGCTTTACTGTTACGGCGAATTTCAAAATAGAGTGCGGGCTGAGATTGGCCGCCAGTGTCGCCTGCTAAAGCAATAGTTTCACCAGCGATGACTTTATCGCCCTCTTTTTTCAGTAGGCTTTGGTTAAAGCCGTATAAGGTCATATCGCCTTTGCCATGATCGAGCAAAACCACCAGCCCATAACCACGTAGATATTCAGCAAACACGACCGTACCAGAATAAACCGCTTTGACATTTTGACCATAATTGGCGTCAATCACCAGGCCTTTCCAGTCAATTTGTCCACTTTGCCGCGTACCAAAAGCATGCAGGATTTTTCCTTTGACTGGCCAAGGTAGCTTGCCTTTTTGCGGCGCTAACCCATCCATTAGCACAGCATTACGTTTTGCTGCTTTGGCGATTTCTGCTTGTAATCGCATTTCATTGCGTTGCAATTCCGCTAAGTAGACTTTATCACCGGAAATGCTTTTTTGAATTTTACCCACTGTACTGCGTCGTTCTGACTGCGTTTTTGCCAACGTGTCGCGCTTTTGGGTCTGTTGCTCTAAAAGCGAGGCTATTTGATCTCGTTCAAGTTGTAGCTGTTTTTCACTTTCATTGAGCTCTGTCTGCGTAAGTTCAAGCTGTTGGATGGTTTGGCTGCGTGCCTTCGCCAAGTGCTGGTAATACTGACTGATGCGATCTTCTTCTACGCCATTATTGAGTATGTTTGATGAGGCCGTCGCTCGCTGAGTGGCGTAATAGGTTTTGATCAGTTGAGCTAATTTGGCAGTTTGCTGTGCTTTTTGTATTTCTAAGGCCGTGATCTTTTGCTTGAGTTTAGCGATATTAGCATTGGCCACTACCAATTCTGATTTGGTGTTTTTGATCTGACTTTCTAGACTTGAAATGCCTACTTCTTGCTTTTTAAGCGCATTTTGCAACGAATCGAGCTCTTTTTGTCGATTGTTTAACGCTTGCTGCTGACGAGAAATTTCTCCTTTCACCCCTTTGAGCTCTTGTTGAGTGGCAGCCATTAACGGTGAACTGGAGAGGCAAGCTAGCCCTAACACCATCACTAGGCTAAGTGCATGCCACCAAGTCGTTATAGTCAGTGGGTGTGGTGAAGGCTTGTTTCTCATCCGTTTTCAAGTCTCTATCAACAAAGTAGTGAGTCAGTATACTCAAAGCCATCGGCGAGGCGAAAGCCCTATGTCAAAACTTGCAATCAAATCGAGTTCTTGGGTGAAAAAAAGCCTCGATATTGATCGAGGCTCAATATCACGTGGTTGGTGAGTTATTTAAACAACACTTGACCAGACATTTCTGCTGGGATGTCCATGTTCGATAGAGCAAGCATCGTTGGTGCTAGGTCAGAAAGCTTACCACCGTCTTTTAGCTTAAGATCTTTGCTACCGACGTAGATAAGCGGCACTGGCAGATTGGTATGGGCAGTATGAATGCCCCCAGTTTCTGGGTTCACCATCATTTCAGCATTGCCGTGGTCTGCTGTGATCAGTAGCTGGCCATCGACTTCTTTAATCGCTTCAACCACTTTTCCGATACACTCATCAAGCGCTTCGCATGCTTTCACGGCCGCTTCGTAAATACCAGTATGACCAACCATATCGCCGTTCGGGTAGTTACAGATAATCGCATCGTATTTACCCGACTTGATTGCCGCAACGAGTTTTTCAGTCAGTTCAGGCGCGCTCATTTCCGGTTGCAGATCGTAAGTTGCCACTTTAGGTGAAGCAACCAATTGGCGCTCTTCGCCTGGGAATTCGTTCTCAACACCACCGTTAAAGAAGAAGGTGACGTGCGCGTATTTTTCTGTTTCAGAGATGCGCAACTGAGTTTTGCCCGCCTTTGATAGCCACTCACCGTAGGTGTTTTCTAGTGATGCTGGTGGAAATGCGCACAGCAGAGGAATGTCCGCGGCGTATTGGGTTAGCATCACAAAGTCAATTGCTGGGAACTTCGCACGTTCAAACCCGTTGAAATCTGGTATGAAAGCACGAGTAATTTCACGTGCACGGTCGGCGCGGTAGTTCATGAAAATCACGGCGTCGCCATCTTCAATCGCAGCAGAGTCTTGGCCTTCAGCTTTGATTTCTGTCGCTTTAACAAATTCATCATTTTCTTCACGTGCGTAAGCGGCTTCAAGGCCTGCCAGGGCGGAATCAAAAGTAAACTCTGCTTTGGCTTCAACCAATAGGTCGTAAGCTTTTTGTACGCGTTCCCAGTTGTTGTCGCGATCCATGGCGTAGTAACGGCCAATCAGTGAGGCGATACGACCTTTGCCTAATTTAGCAAATAGGTCTTGGAAGCGCTGTAATGAGGCTTCGGCACTGCGTGGTGGCGTATCGCGGCCATCAAGGAAGCAGTGGAGGTAGATTTTCTCAGCGCCACGGGCAGCAGCCATTTCAACGGCAGCGTAGATATGATCTTCATGCGAGTGAACACCGCCTGGAGACATCAAACCTAATAGATGAACCGCTTTGCCCGCTTTGATCGCTTTATCCATCGCGTTGACTAATGCTTCGGTTTGTTGGAATTCACCATCAAGAATCGATTTGGTAATACGCGTCAGGTCTTGGTAAACAATACGACCAGCACCGATATTGGTGTGACCGACTTCTGAGTTACCCATTTGACCATCCGGTAAACCCACATCCATACCAGAAGCCGAAATCAGAGTGTTTGGGTTGTTTGCAATTAAGCTATCCATGACTGGAGTATGTGCATTGCTGATTGCGTTGTGTGCGTTATCTTCACGGTAACCCCAACCGTCAAGAATTACTAAAGCCATTGGCTTCTTAGCTGACATAGTTATGACCTCGTCAAATTCAAAGTAACTTAAACAGAAATTAGCGTAATTTTACTACACTTTGAAGCGATTGCAGTAGGTTAAGATCAATGATTCTCCCTATCAATGCCTATAAAGGTAGCCTATTGATCAACATCGGTGCCTTTTTAGCGCCATTTAATAAACTAAAATTCCCGTCCCAAGTACGGCAAACAGTGCGCCGCACCAAGCGAAGCGGTTGGGCCGCTGTTTGGTATACATCCATAAAATAGGCAACAACATGATGGGCGTGGTTGAGGAGAGCAGGGCCACCATACCCACGTTGCCTTCACGCAGTGCGTAGAGAATTAACGTCATCCCTACCGCCATCGCAAGAAAACCGTTGATAGCGGTAATGGTAAAAATGGGCAGCGTAATGGCTTGAGTGGCGCGTGCTAATTTTGCACCAGTAGCCAACAGTAAGCAGTGTGCGGTGAAGGCGGTGAGCATTCGAATCGCGGAAGCGGCGATGGGGTCGACCCCCGTTTGCATCACAGGTTTGGCGATGATCCCACCCAATGCTTGGCATAGCGCTGCGATAAGGCCAAGTGCAATGCCAACCCATACTCGGCCTTTAATTGCTTCCAATGCATTATGATTTTGCCCTCGGCGGCCAAAAAAGATGGCCGTTAGAACGCCTGAAAAGACAAAAGTCGCTCCCATTAGCTCTGCATGGCTCATGCTTTCGCTGAATAAAAAATAGCCAAGAATGGCCGAAAAAACGGCATGGCAGGAAAAGAGTAAACCGGCTTGTCTTGGCCCCATGCGATTTAAACATGCAAACAGCGCCGTATCGCCAATGAATATGCCAATCAACCCCGAATACATCATGGGTGTCACCATCTCGCTGTTTACCGTTGCCCAGCCGCCAGTTGCCAGCGCCATGCTCACTAAAATGAGAGAAGTACAGCCCATGCGCCAACGGCTATAAGCAAAGGTTCCTAAATGGCGAGCGGGAGTAACAGACAGTAAACTGGCTACTGCCCAAAGAAACGCGGCAGCAAGCGCGAGCCATTCGTAGCCCATGTAGACATCCTTGAACGAGGGAAGGATCTCAATATGCCTTAAGCGCTAGGGGAAAACAAAGGGAATTTATGGGCTTGCCTCAATGTGATTAAAAGAGGCAAGCCAAGAGGATTTACACTTTAAAGCGGCGAATATCGTTACGCATGGCTTCTGCCGATAAATGCATTTCATGAGCGCTGTGGCTGCTCTGCTGAGTTTGGCTGATAGCTTTGCAGTGACTCCCAATACAAGCCGCAGTCACCAGAGGTTAGGTCAGTAACAGCGCGGCAGCATAGACAATGCACAAGCCAATAACACCAATAATCAGACCTGTTTTGGCCATGTCTTTACTCTCAATAAGCCCGGTAGAATAGGCCAGTGAGTTCGGCGGTGTTGAGACAGGTAAAATCATACCCAGTGAGGCAGAAAAGGCGACAACCACTAACAAACTTTGTATACCACCAATACTGGCCAAGCTTTCCATGGATGTGCCAATCGCGGCGGCGATCGGCATGAGTAAGTTAGCGGTCGCGGTATTGGACATGAAGTTTGCCATGAGCCAACAAACGAGCGACAGGGTGATGACGACCGAGATAGGCGATAGAGAACTGTAATCAATCGCGTGAGCTAATGCTGAAGCGAGCCCTGTTTTATCTAGCCCAATGCCAATCGCTATCCCGCCAGCCACTAGCCATAAGACGTCCCAGTTGATCTGTTTCAGTTCCTCTTTACCCATAATGCCGGTGAGTGTAAAAACCGCCAAAGGAATAATAGATACCACATAGGTGTTCATGCCGTGTAGAGAGGTGGTCATCCACAGCACTATGGTGGCAGCAAAAGTAATGTAGACCACGATTGCACGCCAATTTTTTTGGAATGTTCCGTTTAGTTTCAGCACCATCTGTTTTTCTGAAGAGGGGAACAGTTTTTGTAGCAAAAACCAAGCTAACGTGAGCTGAATAATCACAAACGGCAAGCCCATCATCATCCAAGAAAAGAAATCAATGCTATTGCTTCCGGTGAGATATTGCAGCGCGATTGCATTGGGTGGCGTACCGATAGGCGTGGCAATACCACCGGTGTTCGCTGCAATCGGAATGCAGAGCACTAAGGCTTTGATGCCTAAATCCCCTTTTGGAGCGGAAGCGACGATCGGTCCGAGCAGTGCCAGCATCATCACAGTAGTCGCGGTATTGGACATAAACATAGAAAATACCGCAGTGATCAACATTAGCCCCAGCATAATAAAGCGGGGTTGAGTACCAAAAGGTTTGAGTAAAACTCGGGCTAAGTTGTTGTCCAGTTCATATTTAGAAGCAGCAATCGCCAGTGCAAAGCCGCCCATGAACAAGATAATAATCGGTGAAGAGAAAGCGCTGAAAATATCGGTGTACTTCATTAACTCGCCGATATCATGCCCAGCGGGGGGCGAACGAAAGAGATGCAAGCCTTTATCTGAAATCATCACCAATTCGAGCGCAATGATCAAAATGGAGGTGGCAAATACAGGAACTGGCTCCAATACCCAAAGCAGAGCAGCCAATAAAAAAATAGCCAGTAATCGATGTTGAATTAAGGTTAAGTCATCAATCGGTATTACATCAATGGGCATCAGTAAAACACCGATGGGCAGCAAAAAGCAGATCGCAAGCTTTATCAGCATTCCCGTATTCATGGTAGGCATATCACATGACCTTCATTAGCTTAACTTGAAGTAACTAGCGTAAATGATATGTGAATTAAGGTCTTAGACGCGGCTTGAAATTTTGAGTTTTAGCGAAGGAATATGCAGCAGCTTTGTTTTTTATCAATAAAGAAAAAAAGCGAAATATCTAGAGGCGTTAGCTCTGAACATGCAGAGCTAACGCATTTTGCAGGGAACATTAAGAGATGGCGATTAACGTTGCTGTGCGTATGGAGTACCCATAACCGTTGTAGCATTGTGTTGCATAGACTCATCAAAGCGAATTTTATCTTTTGCAAACAGGTTGATCACCGTTGAGCCTAGCTTAAATCGACCCATCTCTTGTCCTTTTTTCAGTACAACAGAGGTATTGCCTTGGGCTGGATAATCCCAGCGATAAACGGTATTGCCGCGCGGAGGCGTGACAGTCCCTGACCAAACTAGCTCAATACTGCCAACAATGGTCGCTCCGACAAGCACTTGTGCCATTGGGCCAAACTCAGTATCAAAAATACACACCACGCGCTCATTGCGAGCAAACAGGTTCGGTACATTTTCGGCGGTTAGTGGGTTAACCGAGAAAAGATCGCCCGGTACATAAATCATTTGACGTAACACGCCATCGCAAGGCATGTGTACGCGGTGGTAGTCGCGAGGTGATAAATAAAGCGTGGCAAATTCGCCATCTTCAAACTCTTGCGCCAGCTTGGCATCACCACCGAGCAATTCTACCGCTGTAAAATGGTGGCCTTTCGCTTGGATAAGCTTGCCATCTTGAATCGGCCCGAATTGACTAACGCAAGCATCGGCCGGATGGGTGATTAAGCTATCACCGTCACTGATTGGCCGAGCATCGGCTTTCAATTCACGAACAAAGAATTCATTGAATGTTTTGAAATGGCTAGGATCTGAATGCAGAGCTTCATCCATGTTGACATTATATTGTTTAATAAACCAACGAATGACTGCAGTGGTTAGACCGCCAGCTTTCGCTGATGCGAGTTTACCCATCAGGCGTGTTAAGCCATGTTGTGGGATCCAGTATTGCAGTCCAACTTTAATTTTATCCATTGTCTCTGATTCCAATGTTAACTGTATGTTCTTCACTTTGGGCGCGAGATGTTACTGAAAAACTCTCACCATGTCAGCAGTTAGTTACCATTGCTTACGGATTATTCGATGGCGACAGATAAAAAATTTATCGATCAAGTCTGCGGACATTTGCCGGGGTAAGACTCGATGCTATTTATAAATCCGCTTTTTTGTTACGCGAATATTGGCGGTTGGCTTTGTTTTCCGACATGCTTTCTAAAATTCGGTGGTAGTTCTCAAAGCGCGTGTTACTAATATCACCTTTTTCTACCGCTTCACGTAATAAGCAACCCGGATCGTCAGCGTGTTTACAGTCTCTAAACTTACAGCCGCCTAAGAAGGGACGAAATTCGACAAAGGCTTCAGTGATCGCTTCAGCTTCCAAGTGCCATAAACCAAATTCACGCACTCCCGGCGAGTCGATCAAATCACCGCCTGTAGGGATATGATACAAGCGAGCCGCAGTGGTGGTATGCTGACCAAGTCCAGATGCTTGAGAAACTTCACCTTCTTCAATTTCATCTTCCAAATTTGGCATTAATGCGTTCACTAGGCTGGATTTACCGACACCAGATTGACCAACAAATATGTTGATCCGTCCGCTAAGTTCCGCTTCTAACTCAGCAATCCCTTCACCGCTTTTTTTGCTGACAAAAAGCACTTTGTAGCCAATGCGTTCGTACACACGTAACGACTCTTGATATTGGTTACGCAGTTCATCGCTGAGTAAATCAATCTTATTCAGTACCACTAGCGGCGCAATATTCACGGTTTCTGAAGCGATCAAATAACGGTCGATGATATTGAGTGACAGTTCCGGCAGTACGGATGACACAATGACCATCTGATCAATGTTTGCCGCTACTGGTTTCAAACCGTCGTAATAATCTGGACGAGTCAGAACCGATTTGCGCGGTTCAACCGCTTCGACAACGCCAGAGATACCGGCCATCGATTCGAGTCCAGGTCGCCAAATAACACGATCTCCCGAGACCAGCGTTTCAATGCCTCGGCGTAAATTACAGCGGTGGATGGTGTGAGTCTCTAAATCTTCAACATCGGCATGTTGGCCAAAACGAGTAATCACTAACCCAGTTTTTGCGGTGCCGAGCATGGCTTCATCCCACGAAACTGTGTCCTCTTTTTTGAGTCGTTTACTCTGATTATTACGAACGCGTCGTACTTGACCTTTCGTCAGCTTCTTTTTCTTTGCCACGATTATCTACTTCATGATTATGATACGTTTTGATCCAAGGTTGAGATTTTACTCAAAATCATACCGTTTGGATCCAATGTCCAAAGGTATCTTGGGGATCTGAATTTGGGTATAGTACCCTTTTTATCTGCAAACCAATATAGGCAACGTATTTATGTCTTTTAGCGATCAAAACTTGATTTGGGTTGATCTTGAGATGACAGGCTTAGACCCTGAAACTCACAAAATTATCGAGATTGCCACCATTGTGACTGATAGTGAGTTGAACATTTTGGCTGAAGGCCCAGTGTTGGCTGTTCATCAATCAGAAGCTGAATTGGCTAAAATGGATGAATGGTGCACCACCACACATACCAAAAGCGGTTTGGTCGAGCGAGTACGTCATGACTCAGTGACACAACAAGAAGCGGTTGAACAGACCATTACGTTTTTGGAAAAGTGGGTGCCTAAAGGTAAATCTCCGATTTGTGGCAACAGTATTGGGCAAGATCGCCGCTTCCTTTATAAACATATGCCTGAGCTGGAAGCCTACTTCCATTACCGTTATGTGGATGTCAGTACGCTAAAAGAGCTGACTCGCCGTTGGAAGCCAGAAGTATTGGATGGCTTTTCTAAGCAAGGTAGCCACCTGGCTTTAGATGATATTCGTGAGTCTATTGCTGAGCTTCAGTACTACCGTAAGACCATATTCAGTATTTAATTTTCAGAACGGCATTTTTTGCTGATGGCGTGTTAACCAGTTTTTGTGATTAATACGCCATATTTGCGTTCTTTTTCGTCAAAAAAAAAAAAAAAAGATTTTTTGCCAGTAAGGGCTTGCATCATAAGAAAATGCTCTTATAATTCGCAGCCCTGAACAACGGAAACGTTGTGAATGCGACACTAGCTCAGTTGGTAGAGCGCAACCTTGCCAAGGTTGAGGTCACGAGTTCGAACCTCGTGTGTCGCTCCAAATTCTTTTCGAAGAAAAGAATAGCGCTGCACAGCCTAGTTAAGGTTGAGGTCACGCCTCTTTGTTTAAAGAAAGTGAACCTCGTGTGTCGCTCCAAATTCTTTTCGAAGAAAAGAATAGCGCCGCACAACCCAGTTAAGGTTGAGGTCACGCCTCTTTGTTTAAAGAAAGTGAACCTCGTGTGTCGCTCCAAATTCTCTTGTTAGAGAGTGTAAGTTTTCATCGTACTTAACGGTGACACAATACGGACGCGGGGTGGAGCAGCTTGGTAGCTCGTCGGGCTCATAACCCGAAGGTCGTTGGTTCAAATCCAGCCCCCGCAACCAAATTCAGATTAAGCGTAAATACGATTAATCATTGCGACACTAGCTCAGTTGGTAGAGCGCAACCTTGCCAAGGTTGAGGTCACGAGTTCGAACCTCGTGTGTCGCTCCAGATTCTTTTCGAAGAAAAGAATAGCGCCGCACAACCTAGTTAAGGTTGAGGTCACGCCTCTTTGTTTAAAGAGAGTGAACCTCGTGTGTCGCTCCAGATTCTTTTCGAAGAAAAGAATAGCGCCGCACAACCTAGTTAAGGTTGAGGTCACGCCTCTTTGTTTAAAGAAAGTGAACCTCGTGTGTCGCTACAAATTCTCTTGTTAGAGAGTGTAAGTTTTCATCGTACTTAACGGTGACACAATACGGACGCGGGGTGGAGCAGCTTGGTAGCTCGTCGGGCTCATAACCCGAAGGTCGTTGGTTCAAATCCAGCCCCCGCAACCAAATTTAGATTAAGCGTAAATACGATTAATCATTGCGACACTAGCTCAGTTGGTAGAGCGCAACCTTGCCAAGGTTGAGGTCACGAGTTCGAACCTCGTGTGTCGCTCCAGATTCTTTTCGAAGAAAAGAATAGCGCCGCACAACCTAGTTAAGGTTGAGGTCACGCCTCTTTGTTTAAAGAAAGTTAACCTCGTGTGTCGCTACAAATTCTCTTGTTAGAGAGTATAAGTTTTCATCGTACTTAACGGTGACACAATACGGACGCGGGGTGGAGCAGCTTGGTAGCTCGTCGGGCTCATAACCCGAAGGTCGTTGGTTCAAATCCAGCCCCCGCAACCAAATTTAGATTAAGCGTAAATACGATTAATCATTGCGACACTAGCTCAGTTGGTAGAGCGCAACCTTGCCAAGGTTGAGGTCACGAGTTCGAACCTCGTGTGTCGCTCCAAATTCTTTTCGAAGAAAAGAATAGCGCCACGCAACCTAGCTAAGGTTGAGGTCACGCCTCTTTGTTTAAAGAGAGTGAACCTCGTGTGTCGCTCCAGATTCTTTTCGAAGAAAAGAATAGCGCCGCACAACCTAGTTAAGGTTGAGGTCACGCCTCTTTGTTTAAAGAAAGTGAACCTCGTGTGTCGCTCCAGATTCTTTTCGAAGAAAAGAATAGCGCCACGCAACCTAGCTAAGGTTGAGGTCACGCCTTTTTATTTAAAGAAAGCGAACCTCGTGTGTCGCTCCAAATTCTCTTGTTAGAGAGTGTAAGTTTTCATCGTACTTAACGGTGACACAATACGGACGCGGGGTGGAGCAGCTTGGTAGCTCGTCGGGCTCATAACCCGAAGGTCGTCGGTTCAAATCCGGCCCCCGCAACCAAATTCAGATTAAGCGTGAATGCGATTAATCATTGCGATACTAGCTCAGTTGGTAGAACGCAGTCTCACCAAGGTTGAGGTAACGACTGCTTGTTTAAAGAGTCAGCTTCGAGTGTCGCCCCAGCTTATTTCAGAGTATTCTCTGAACTCAAACCAGTATTTGGTTTATGCTCTTTCTTTAATGCTGTGAAGCATGACTCCCTAAAGTAAAAATAATCTGCAGTTCTAAGCGGATTTATTGCCGTCTTGATAAGTTACATACTGAATTTCAATACACAGGTTAGCCTCTGTAGAATCTAGCTGTTCGTCGTCATTTATTGCTATTCATTAACAGAGTTATCCACAAAAATAAAATGTGGATAACTTGGTGAATAAAGTGCTTTTAGCGGATATTTCAGAATAGTCAACAAAAGATCTTTGAATATAATTCGATTACTAGGTTTGTTGGTTCTTGTTTTAAGTGTTTGTTTTTATTTGTTTATTTGTTTGTTTTCTGCCCTTTTAATAAGGCGGGATATGATCATTAATGTCAAGATCTTTGATCCTTATCATTAATTTCAGATGTGGCTAACTTTTTTTAGTTATAGAAAACAGCGTTGTGTTTAAAATTTTGTCCACATATTGGTGTTTTGAGATACACATCAAACTCTGTGCTTAGAAGTTATGTAACCGCCTCATTTTTACGCATCACGCGGTAGCCCTTTTTCTACAATTCGAATTAAGCGCTGTTGCTTATTGCTCGAATGGCTATTTTCAGGTTCCGCTGATTTTCGTTGTTGTTCTACCAGCGCCCAATGTATATGCTCATCCAATAAATCTGATAAGCCTAGTCTCATATTGAGTGCAGTGACGATGCGTTGTGAGTATGGAGCGTTGCCTAGAGCGATAGAAAGGTTGCGTAACCATTGCTGGTGGCCAATGCGGCGAATAGCCGAACCTTCCATATAACGTAAGAAGGTGGCCTCATCCCAAGCAAACAGTTCAACTAAGTCTGGTTCATCCAGTGCTTGACGGCGATGAAAATCACTTTGTTGAGTGAGGTTGGAAAAGCGATTCCAAGGGCAGACCAACTGGCAATCATCACAGCCGTAAATGCGGTTACCCATTGCCTTGCGAAACTCTTCAGCAATTACGCCATCATATTCTATGGTGAGGTAGGAGATGCATCGGCGAGCATCAACAACACCGTCTTCCACTATGGCTTGTGTAGGGCATGAGGTGATGCAGGCAGTGCATTTGCCACATTGATTACTGCTTGGTGTATCGACCGGCAGCGGTAAATCAATCAGTAGTTCGCCAAGAAAAAACCAAGAACCACTCTCTTTATCAAGGATAAGCGAATGCTTGCCAGCCCAACCAAGCCCTGCTTTTTGTGCTAAAGGCCGCTCTAGTATTGGTGCGGAGTCGACAAAAGGGCGATAACCGAGTGCCCCCACTTCTTGTTCAATCTTTTCGCCGAGTTTTTTGAGCTGGTTGCGTACCAGTTTATGGTAGTCACGCCCCAGAGCGTAGCGGCTGATATAAGCGTAATTGGGATTATTCAAATCACTGGCAAACCGAGCATCTGGGGGTAAGTAATTCATGCGTGCGCTGATCACACGGACGGTGCCGGGAAGGAGTTCATGTGGCCTAGCTCGCATCATGCCATGGCGCGCCATCCAGTCCATTTCACCGTGAAATCCAGCATCCAACCATTTCTGCAAAGGCTCTTCGTGCTCACTGAGATCGATATCGCAGATCCCGACCTTTTCGAAGCCAAGTTCACGTGCCCAGATTTTAATTTTGTCTGCCAGTACTTGGTAGTCCATTATCGATGAGCTCGTTGCAAAAAGGGGCGAGGATCTTAACGGATCCTTTATTGAGGATCTAGGAAATGATCGTCTGTGATGTGGATTAAACTGACATAAAAAGCGAGTTTTTTCCTTTTACTTACAGAAGAGAGCTTGTCTCTCAATTCCAACCCAGTTTACTATTCGAGTTCTTTTGATTTTTATATAGTCAATTTTCGACACTTGAGAGCGGTAATTCATGAGTACTAAGATCTTTACCTTAAAAGACGAACAGCAAACGGTAAAATTAGGCGCAGCTTTGGCTAAGCGATGCTCTGCGCAAACCACGCTTTATTTGCATGGTGATCTCGGTGCTGGAAAAACAACCTTCAGCCGTGGCTTCATCCGCGCATTAGGCCATGTTGGCAACGTCAAGAGCCCGACTTATACCTTAGTTGAACCTTATCAACTAGCCGATTGGCAAGTATACCATTTTGATCTTTATCGTTTGGCCGATCCGGAAGAGTTGGAATTTATGGGGATTCGTGACTATTTCACACCGGATGCGATCTGCCTTGTTGAGTGGCCAGAAAAAGGCAGCGGTCTACTTCCAACCGCAGATATTGACGTTGAGCTACGCTACGATGGCGAACAAAGGCAAGCTTCTCTGAGTGCAAACAGCCCCTATGGATCCTCATTGCTGAGTCAGTTGGAGTTATGTTGAACATCATCCATTTGTTACGAACGATAACTCTATCGCTTGCGGTTTGGGGCTGTGCTTTATTTACTTCAACGACGCACGCGAATGCATTAGAAGGCGTGCGCGTTTGGCCTTCTCCAGATGAAACTCGAGTGGTTATCGATCTCAAAACTGAAGCGGATTATAGCTATTTCACCTTAAGCAGCCCCGAGCGTTTGGTGGTGGATTTAAAAAACACCACGCTTAATACAAAATTGCCGCTTAAAGTCACGGAGAGTCCTGTTCTCAAACAAATTCGCAATAGCTCACCTCCAGAGAAAGGGACGTATCGCTTGGTGTTTGAGTTACAGCGTAAAGTGAACCCTCAGCCATTTAAACTTGCGCCAACGCCGGGTGGTCAGTATGGGCATCGTTTGGTGGTTGATTTACCCCACAATTTGGATAGTGGCAAGGCGACAGTAAAACCAGCCAGCCAAACTAAAGTCAGTCGCGATGCTTCGCAGTTATTAGGAACCGAGGATATCGTGGTGGCTATTGATGCTGGTCATGGCGGAGAAGATCCCGGCTCGATTGGCCCGACCAAAAAATATGAAAAAAATGCCACCTTAAGTATCTCTAAGAAAATCGCGGATCAAATTAACGCCGTTCCGGGAATGAAGGCAGTCATGACACGCAGTGGCGATTATTTTGTCAATCTCAATAAACGTTCTGAAATTGCGCGTCGTAATAAGTCACACCTACTTGTCTCGATTCACGCCGATGCGTTTCATACTCCTCAGCCCAGAGGCGGCTCAGTGTTTGTGTTAAATACCAAGCGTGCGAATACGGAAATTGCTCGCTGGGTTGAGAACCACGAACAGCAATCAGAACTGTTAGGTGGGGCTGGTGAAGTGCTGGCAAAAAACAATAGTGATCGAAACGTCAGCCAAACTTTGCTTGATCTGCAATTTAGCCACTCGCAAAAAGAGGGTTATAAAGTGGCAACTCATCTATTACGAGAGATGGGGAAAGTAGCCCACCTACATAAAGCGGAGCCAGTTAATGCCAGTTTAGCGGTACTTAAGTCGCCCGATATTCCTTCGGTGTTGGTTGAAACGGGTTTTATTTCTAACCCTACTGAGGAACAATTGCTATTTCAGCGCTCGCATCAAGATAAATTGGCCCGCGCATTGGCAACCGCCATCGTCAAGTATTTTGAAGAAAACCCACCCGAGGGCACTCTGTTTGCTAATCGTGGTAAGACGCAAAAGCACAAAGTGCAGCGTGGTGAATCACTCTCGGTTATCGCTAATAAATATGGCACCTCGACTCAAGCATTAATCGCAACCAACAAACTAAAAAATGCCAATTTGTCGATTGGTCAAATCTTAACGATTCCGGCCACGTCAGCTCCGATTCGTGTCCCTGTGGTCAGCAACCCAGTAGAAACGGAAATTGTTACGCATGTGGTGAAATCTGGCGAGTATTTGGGCAAGATAGCGAGCACCTATAAAGTGAGTGTGGATGCGATTAAACGCGAGAATAGCTTGCGTTCAGACACCTTAACGCTGGGGCAGAAACTGAAGATAACCGTGAGTTTGAAGGATAAGCCGCTGCGTAAGCATAAAGTTGAAAAAGGTGAGTTTTTGAGCAAAATTGCCAGCCAATATCAAGTGAGTCTGAATAGTATTCGCCAAGTAAACCAACTTCGGTCTGATCAGCTCGCCATAGGGCAAGTGTTGATCATTCCCAATAAGTAGTAATGACTATGACGATTAAGATTCTACCCGCGCGTCTTGCTAACCAAATTGCCGCAGGTGAAGTGGTTGAAAGGCCGGCTTCCGTCGTCAAAGAGCTGGTGGAAAATAGCTTGGATTCGGGCGCCTCACGTATCGATATCGATATCGAAAAGGGAGGTACGAAGCTTATTCGTGTGCGAGATAACGGGCAAGGGATAGTAAAAGAGGAATTGGCGCTCGCTTTAAGCCGTCATGCAACTTCTAAAATTCACACCTTAGATGATTTAGAGGCGATCGTCAGCTTAGGTTTTCGCGGAGAAGCGCTCGCGAGTATTAGCTCTGTCTCTCGGCTTACATTGACGTCTCGTCCAGCCACGCAAGAACAAGCTTGGGCAGCATACAGTGAAGGTCGAGATATGGCGGTTAAGTTGCAGCCAACCGCGCACCCGATTGGAACCTCTGTCGAAGTGCTCGATCTGTTTTTTAATACGCCCGCTCGGCGCAAATTTTTACGCACAGAGAAAACAGAATTTACTCACATTGATGAGCTACTAAAACGCATTGCTTTGAGCCGGTTTGATGTCACCATCAATGTGCGCCATAACGGCAAGATGGTACGTCAATATCGAGCCGCTAAAACGGCCGCTCAAGAGGAAAAAAGAATCGCCGCTGTGTGTGGCAACGCTTTTGTTCGCCATATGCTAAGCATTGAGTTGGAACATCAAGGGCTTCGCTTGCATGGTTGGATAACGACTCCAGAAGGCGCGCGCCAGCAGAGTGATTTGCAATACTGCTACGTTAATGGGCGGATGATGCGTGACAAGCTGATTAATCATGCTATCCGGCAAAGTTATGAAACCAGCCTGAGAGGCGATCAGTTCGCCACTTATGTACTCTTCATTGAGCTCGATCCCCATCAAGTGGATGTGAATGTCCATCCCGCGAAACATGAGGTGCGTTTCCATCAAGCGCGATTAGTGCATGATTTTATCTATCAAGCGCTCAGTAGTGCACTGGCGGAAAGCAAACACATTGAAAAGCCGCAGCTCAAACCATCGGCTTTTCATCAGCCCGATGCGGCGACTGTGGATCGCATTGAGAATGACACGGCAATTGATCGTGTGTGCCAAGAAACTGAGGGGCATAACACCGTTCCAGAGCAATTGTGGCAAGCTGTCGACAACACTCCCGCTTATCCAAGAAAAGCTGAGCGAGAAAGCACAACCGCGCACGGCATAGCTGAAACGCCAAAGCGTAGCCATTGGCAGCAAAACGGCTCTCCATCTTCTTCTCGGGCGAAAGCTGAGCGCCAGCCAACGGCCTCACCTTCGAGCGGAGAAGTGAAGCTCTATCAAGAGCTGATGGCAACTCAACCGCCGGCTTCTGCAGTCGAACTTTCTCCTATCGCACATCAAGATAAAAGTGAAGTGCTGCAGCTCGAACAGTTGGGTAAAGCTATTGCGGTAATCAAAGGGCAGTACCTGTTAATGGGGTCCAAACAGGGCGTTGTATTGCTTTCTCTTATCAAAGGAGCATGGCTGAAAACTCGCGGCCAATTGCATACCGAACAAGGCTTCTTGAAAAGCCAACCTTTACTCGTGCCGCTCTCCATCAAGCTCTCAGCACAAGAACATCAAGCGTTAGCGCATTGCCAGCCGATGTTGAATACGCTAGGGATTGAGCTTAAAGAACGTCATGGTTCAAGCATCATGGTGATGGGCGTACCTCAACCGTTGAGGCAACAAAACCTGCAAAACTTAATCCCAGATCTGCTATCTTACGTGTCCGCTAATTTTACGGCTGATGATGAACCCATTACGGCGGATCTTGTTGCCGATTGGCTGGCTGAACACATCACTGTGGTGAAAAGTGACTACACTTTGTCTGAAGCCATCCAAATGATTTCGGAACTTGAACAGCTTTGGCAAGGGCAACTTCCTCTTCATGATGCAAGTTTCGTCCGGCCCGTTGATTTTTCTACCACCATAGCGGCCTTGTTGGCATAACGAATTAAAAGAATGATGAATCAAACACAACCATTGGCTCTGTTTTTAATGGGCCCGACCGCATCAGGTAAAACAGATTTGGCGATTCGTTTGCGCCAAAAATACCCAGTGGAAATCATCAGCGTCGACTCGGCGCTAATCTACAAAGGCATGGATATTGGCACCGCCAAACCTAATGCGCATGAACTGGCACTCGCTCCCCATCGTCTGATCGATATTTTGGAGCCAAGTGAAGCCTATTCGGCGGCGGATTTTCGTCGCGATGCATTACTTGCAATGCATGATATTACCGCGCAAGGTAAAATTCCTCTGCTAGTTGGGGGAACTATGTTGTATTACAAGGCTCTACTTGAAGGGCTTTCGCCACTTCCTGCGGCGAACCCTGAGATACGGCAACAAATTGAGCAAGAGGCTTTGGCGCATGGTTGGGGTCAGTTACACGATCAATTACAAACGATTGATCCGGTTTCGGCGGTAAGAATTCATCCCAATGATCCACAAAGATTGTCACGAGCATTGGAAGTTTACCGAATTTCAGGTAAAACTCTTACGGAGTTAACTCAAACGAAAGGTGAAAGCCTGCCATTTCGAGTTAAGCAGTTTGCTATAGCTCCCAAGGAAAGGGCTGAGCTCCACCGTCGAATCGAACTCAGGTTTGAAAAGATGATCGAAGCTGGATTTGAAGAAGAAATGAAAGCACTTTATGCTCGAAACGATCTTCATCCGGATTTGCCATCGATTCGCTGTGTTGGTTATCGACAGATGTGGGACTATTTGGATGGGAATTGTACGTTAGAGGAAGCGGTATATCGTGGAATCTGTGCAACCCGTCAATTGGCCAAGCGTCAGATCACCTGGTTACGCAGCTGGGATGATTTAACTTGGTTAGATAGCGAAAACATTGATCATGCAGTAGAAACTCTCTCAAATGCCATAGCATCTGATGGAGTTAGCTGTGTATAATGTGATCGCTTTTGCGTGATGTACCCTGTAAAGGATCCGTTACTTGGTATTTGGTATTATCGCCATCATAACAAGTAGCAACGGGGTTTTTATTCATTTAGCTCAGATGCAAAGGCCGCACCAATAATGCAGTACACCACTAGCTAAATAACTACAACAAAATACAAATAAGGAAAATAAAATGGCTAAGGGGCAATCTCTACAAGACCCATTCTTAAATGCACTACGTCGTGAGCGCATTCCAGTATCCATCTACCTTGTGAACGGAATTAAGCTTCAAGGTCAGATTGAATCCTTTGATCAATTTGTGATCTTACTGAAAAACACAGTCAATCAAATGGTGTATAAGCATGCGATTTCAACGGTTGTTCCTGCACGTGCAGTGAGCCACCACACTGCTGAGCCACGCACCGGGTCTGATCGTCCATCAGACAAATCAGAAGAGTAATTCTCTGATTAGTATTATTTACTTACAAAGGAGTTGGTTGCTTGTTTGACCGTTACGAAGCCGGTGAGCGAGCGGTACTTGTTCATATCAACTTCACGCAAAAGGGTGAGTGGGATGATCTCAGCGAGTGTGAAATGCTGGTTTCTTCTGCTGGAGTGTCGACACTGCAAATTATTACTGGCAGCCGTCAAACTCCACACCCTAAATATTATGTCGGTGAAGGTAAAGCCCAAGAGATAGCGCATGCGGTTCAACTTGTTGAAGCGGATGTGGTGATCTTCAACCACGCCCTTTCTCCTGCCCAAGAACGTAATCTTGAGCAACTATGCCAATGTCGAGTGATTGACCGTACTGGTCTCATCCTCGATATTTTTGCCCAACGAGCACGAACCCATGAAGGGAAGTTGCAAGTAGAGCTGGCACAACTGCGCCATATCTCTACGCGATTAATTCGTGGTTGGACGCACCTTGAGCGACAAAAAGGCGGTATAGGCTTACGTGGGCCTGGTGAAACGCAGCTAGAAACCGACAGACGTTTATTGCGTGAACGTATTAAAGCGATATTACGCCGCTTAGAGAAAGTCGCTAAGCAGCGAGAACAAGGACGCCGAGCTCGAAATCGAGCTGAGATTCCCACCATATCGCTAGTGGGTTATACCAATGCGGGGAAATCAACGTTATTTAATCGCATTACTGAAGCTGGGGTTTATGCAGCCGATCAACTGTTTGCAACCCTAGATCCTACCTTGCGGAAAATCGAATTAGCGGACGTTGGTACTGCCGTTCTCGCTGACACCGTAGGATTTATTCGTCATCTGCCGCACGATTTAGTCGCAGCATTTAAAGCCACGTTACAAGAAACTCAAGAAGCTGACATTTTGTTACATGTTGTTGATGCCAGTGATGAGCGTTTTCGTGAGAATATCAAAGCCGTTCATGACGTATTAGAAGAGATTGACGCCCATGAGGTGCCAACGCTTGTCGTCATGAACAAGATCGATAATCTAGAAGGCCAACAACCTCGCATCGAAAAAGATGATGAGGGAATACCGAGAACCGTGTGGTTATCAGCCATGGATGGACAGGGTATTGATCTGCTTTTCGAAGCATTGACAGAGCGATTAGCGAGTCAAGTCATTCAATATCAATTGTGTATTCCACCACTGCACCAAGGTCGCATTCGTAGTGCATTTTCACAAATGAAATGTATTCAACAAGAAGAATATGATCCAGATGGTAATTTGTTGATTAACATTCGTATGCAGCAAGTTGATTGGTTTAGACTAGAAAAAAGAGAAGAAGCAGTTTTGCGTGACTTTATAGTTACTTAAAGGACTGCTACAGTATAACGTCATATCAAATGATGGAGCTTTCTAATGGCGTGGAATGAGCCCGGTAATAACAACGGCAACAATGGCCGCGATAATGACCCTTGGGGTAATAATCGTGGTGACAAAAATAAAGGTGGCCGTGATCAAGGACCGCCAGATTTGGATGAGGTTTTCAATAAACTGAGCCAAAAACTGGGTGGACGATTTGGTGGTAAAGGCGGCAAAGGCCCTTCATTCTCTGGTGGTAGCGCAATTGGCTTTGGAGTCATTGCTGCAATCGCCGTTGCGGTGTGGTTCTTTTCTGGTTTCTATACGATTGGTGAAGCTGAGCGTGGTGTCGTGCTGCGCTTAGGTAAGTATGATCGCATCGTTGACCCGGGTTTGAACTGGCGTCCTCGCTTTGTTGATGAGGTGACGGCCGTTAACGTACAAGCGATTCGCTCACTGCGTGCATCGGGTTTGATGTTGACCAAAGATGAAAACGTGGTCACCGTTGGCATGGATGTACAATATCGCGTGTCTGATCCATACAAGTACTTGTATCGTGTGACTAATGCTGACGATAGCTTACGCCAAGCAACCGATTCAGCATTACGTGCCGTGGTGGGTGATTCTTTGATGGACAGCATCTTAACCAGTGGCCGTCAGCAAATTCGCCAAAGTACCCAAACGACCTTGAATCAAATCATTGATAGCTATGATATGGGCTTAATGATTGTCGATGTCAACTTCCAGTCGGCTCGTCCACCAGAGCAAGTGAAGGACGCTTTCGATGATGCGATTGCGGCGCGAGAAGATGAAGAGCGTTTTATTCGTGAGTCTGAAGCGTATAAGAACGAAATTCTGCCTAAAGCAACAGGCCGAGCAGAACGTTTGAAGAAAGAAGCGCAAGGTTATACAGAGCGCACGATTAACGAAGCATTGGGTCAAGTGGCACAGTTTGAAAAACTGCTCCCTGAGTATCAAGCCGCGCCAGATGTGACACGTAATCGTCTCTACCTAGATACTATGGAAGAGGTGTATTCAAACACATCTAAAGTGCTGATTGATTCAGAATCCAGTGGCAATATGCTTTATCTACCGTTGGATCGAATTACAGGCCAAGACAGTAAGAATGACACCAAACGTCAAGATAAATCATCATCAACCTATGATCAGATAGAGCTTGATTCACCAACCAGCAGTGATACAGGTAATACACCGTCTCGCTCTAGCAATACACGTCAAGGGAGATACTAGTAATGCGTAAGTTAATGATCCCAGTATTAGTGATTGCACTGGTATTGATGTTGATGTCGCTGTTTGTGATTCCTGAAGGTGAGCGCGGTATTGTTGTCCGTTTCGGTCGTATTCTGAAAGATAACAATGAAATTGCTCGAATCTACGAACCGGGTTTGCATTTTAAAATGCCACTGTTTGATCGAGTAAGAACGTTAGATGCGCGCATCCAAACAATGGATGGTCGCTCTGACCGTTTCGTGACTTCAGAGAAAAAAGATGTGATCATCGATACCTATGTCAAATGGCGTATTGAAGACTTTGGTCAATACTACTTGGCAACGGGTGGTGGCAATGCGTTGACGGCACAAGCACTGTTAGAGCGTAAAGTGACAGACATTCTGCGTTCTGAAATCGGTTCTCGTGAAATCAAGCAAATTGTTTCAGGCCCACGTAATAAAGATGTCTTGCCGGAAAGTGCTGATGATGAAGTCGTCACGACTGAGGCTGCCAAACAAGCATTGGAAATCGATGGTCAGCGTGACCAAGTGATGGAAAATGTGTTGGAAGATACACGTAAAGGTGCACTGAAAGATTTGGGCGTGAGAGTGGTTGATTTCCGTATTAAGAAAATTAACCTTCCAGATGAAATCAGTGAATCGATCTACCGTCGTATGCGTGCTGAGCGTGAGTCAGTCGCTCGTAAACACCGCTCTCAAGGTCGTGAAAAAGCCGAAGTCATTCGTGCTCAAGCTGAACTTGAAGTGGCGACTATCTTAGCGGAAGCAGATAAAACGGCTCGCGTAACTCGCGGTGATGCTGATGCTAAAGCAGCGAAGATTTACTCAGATGTGTACAGTAAAGATCCTGAGTTTTATGGGTTCTTACGCTCGCTGAAAGCCTATGAGAAATCATTTAGCGAGAAGAGTGATATCTTGGTGCTTGATCCTAAGAGTGATTTCTTCAAGTACATGAATAACACCAAAGGTTTGACAACGAAATAATTGACCGTTGTTTATTCAAAGGCTCCTTCAGGGAGCCTTTGTCGTTTATTGGTTTTAAGAGAGAAGGTACTATGTCGAATTCAATCTGGCTTGCTGTGGGGCTGGTGTTAATTGCAGAAGGTATTGGACCGTTAATCGCCCCTAATGGCTGGAGAAAGATGGTGTCGGAGCTCAGCCAGCAGCCCGATCATCAACTGCGCCGCATCGGTGGTTGTCTCGTCGTTGCAGGGGGCATCATTGCGTACTACTTCGCACGATAGTGATGCACAATAGCGCGGTAACCGATTTATTATTATCAGTTTATCACTATCAGTATCATCACTATCAATAGTGAGGTGGTGGAGTCTCTTCTGATGGATCCGCTAAATGTGAGGCATCCATATTTTTGACTTTACCAGCCACATATTTCATTTGGTCTTGCATTTTCGTCAACATTAGCTGCTGTGTTGATAATGCTTGATTGAGTTCATCAATGGTTTGTTCTTGGAAAGCCAGTTGGCATTCCAAGTCACTAACACGCTGTTCTAATTGCTGAATATACTTATCGTTCATAACTAATCGTCGAGTTTCCAAGCTTGAGCAATACCTGCAGAGCTTCCGGTAATAATTCGTTGCTGGTGGTCAAAGGCCGCATCATACACCACCGCTGCGGGTGGGCGAGCATCTTTTAGCGGTTCTACTTCAAATCCTTGCTGTTTTTTACCACTTTGAGTATCCCATACCGCGACTTGGCTAGATGGATTACCAGTGACCAGTAATGTGCCATTATCGGAGAAACGCGCCGTAGAGAAGATCAATTGTCGTGAAAAACTGCGCAATTTCGCCTGTTTCTTACCCGAGGAGAGATCCCAAATAATGGATTGATTACCACCATCGGAGGTAAAGGCTAATTTGCCCTCTCGCTGCAAGGCGACTCGATTAACCCGCTGCTCATGTTCAAACGATCGTAAAATTTGCCCACTTTGCGTATCCCAAAGGTAGGCAAAATAATCATTACCTCCCGTCAGAGCAAAGCGGCCATTGGGCGATAGGGCTACAGAATTCACTTTTTCTCGATGAGCAAGGAACTCTAGCCGGCGCCCAGTGACTAAATCGACGTAAATCGCTTTACCATTGGATAAACCGAGCAGAACTTGTTTTCCGTTATTGGCAATGTCAATGTCTCGGATCAGCCCATCGGAGATGGACCACAAACCTTGAGCCTGTGTCCAACCTAAGTCCCATACGGCAAAGTTAATTTGGCTAGCGGTCACGGCAAAACGGCCATTATCGGAGAGTCGAATATGAGAAACGGTATTGGCTTGTGGGTCTTGAGGTCCCAATTCGGCTAAGGTTTTGTTTTGTTCAAGATCCCATAGAACGAGTTGTCTTTGTTTGGAATAAAGTAGCGCAAAACGACCATCACGGCTTAAACCGAAACTGGTCGAACCGTTTGGTTCTATATCCCAACGTTGTACATCGCTGTTAGAGAAAAAACAGCCATTTAACATCAAGATGACAATGCAACCTAGGATTGAATGAGAAATTATTCGCATCAAGTCTAATTATCCGCTTTGAGTGTAAAGACAATCTATCAACATATCGCTATATTGGTACAACTCTGTTTAGCGCACCAGTTTTTCAACGAAATTTGTGCGTAATAACAAAAGGTTTGCCTACAAATTGGAGAAATAAATGAAATCATTGTTTAAAGTGTCACTGCTTGCGGCAACCGTCATGCTTGCAGTTGGCTGCCAGAAAGATGAAGCCCCGAAAACTGAAGCAGCACCTGCAGCAGAACAAGTACAAACGGAAGCGGGAAAAACGGTTCACTTTAAAACAGAAGATGACAAAGCGGCTTACGCGATTGGCGTCTCTTTTGCAAATTACCTCAGCACCAGCATTGAAAAACCAGCCGAAATTGGTATCAATCTGAATAAAGATCTGGTTCTAAAAGGGATTGAACATGTCTTCGCGGGCAATGCTGAGTTGAGTGAAGAAGAGACACGCGCAGCGCTAGAAGCTCTAGATAAACGCGTTTCTGAAACCATGCAAGCGAAAGCCGCTGAAAAAGCGGCTGCTGCAGAAAAAGCTGGTGATGAATTCCGCGCTGAATTTGAAAAACAAGATGGCGTAAAGAAAACTGAATCTGGTTTACTGTACCAAGTACTGACGCCAGCAAAAGGTGAGTCACCAAAAGAGACCGATACCGTTCAAGTGCATTACAAAGGGACACTGGCTGACGGTACTCAATTTGATAGCTCGTATGATCGTGGTGAGCCAGCGACATTCCCACTCAATCGGGTTATTCCTGGTTGGACAGAAGGTGTGCAACTGATGCAAGTGGGAGCAAAATACAAGTTTGTTATCCCGCCGCAACTGGCTTACGGTGAGCAAGATACGCCGACTATTCCAGCAAACTCAACACTTGTGTTTGAAGTGGAGTTACTAAAAATTGATAACGGTAGCGATGCAGCTAAATAATATCAGCCATTGTTGAACCGTTGTAACCAGCTCAAAGGCCTGATGAATCAGGCCTTTTCTGTCTCTAACGACTCACGAATTAGTTGTCCTAAATCACTTGTTAGTGACTTAACAGAGTTTTCGATTAAAATTTTCTGATAAACTTACGTCAATTTGTTGATTTTTCGCTCTAAGGCTAGATAACAGTGACAACGACAGAAACTCTAAACGCGGATATGTTGCTTGAAATGGAATCCGTGCACGTGATGCCATTTAGTGATCACGATAAAATCATTCTTCGATCTTATGAAGCTGTGGTTGACGGTATCGCCAGCCTGATTGGCCCTTTTTGTGAGATCGTTTTGCACTCATTAGAAGATCTCAATACCTCGGCGATTAAAATTGCCAATGGTGAAAATACGGGCCGCCAAGTGGGTTCCCCGATCACCGATCTTGCACTGCGTATGCTGAAAGATATTGAAGGATCGCAGCGTAACTTCTCACGATCGTATTTCTCTCGCGCCAAGGGTGGTGTGTTGATGAAATCGATTACGGTCGCGATTCGTAATGGTGATAACCGAGTTATTGGCTTACTTTGTATCAACGTCAATTTAGATGCTCCGTTCTCACAAGTTCTGCAATCATTCATGCCGACTCAGGAAGCTCAGGAAGCCGCCTCGTCGGTTAACTTTGCCAGTGATGTAGAAGAGCTGGTGGATCAGACGGTAGAGCGTACCATCGAAGAGATCAACGCCGATAAATCAGTGTCTAACAATACCAAGAACCGTCAGATTGTGATGGAGCTGTATGACAAAGGCATTTTTGACATCAAAGATGCGATTAACCGCGTAGCTGATCGGCTCAATATCTCTAAACATACTGTCTATCTCTACATTCGCCAACGCAAGACCGGAGATGAATGTTAGTGGCGCCAGTATTGAGTTACACATTATTGGTCAATGGCTCAGTGTATGGCACACAGGCAGCGCGTAGTGCTTATCTGTTTGCCTGTGCATTGCTAGAAAAAGGGCATTCACTCAAGCAAGTATTTTTTTATCAAGATGGTGTTTTCAATGGCTCTGCGATCACCGCGCCTGCGAACGATGAGTTTGATCTTGTGAAAGCATGGCAGAGGCTAGCTACTGAACACCATGTACGCTTAGAAACCTGTGTTGCTGCAGCGTTACGTCGTGGCATTATCAGTGAAAATGAAGCTCAGCAACACCAGCTCACTGCGCATAATTTGGCACAAGGTTTTGCTCAAACTGGGTTAGGAAGTTTGGCTGAAGCGTTATTAACTCAAGATCGAGTGGTACAGTTTTGAAAAAAATCGGTTTTGTTTTTCATTCTTCGCCTCATTCTAGTTCGGCTGGAAGAGAAGGGCTGGATGCTGTACTGGCAGCCTCTGCCTATTGTGATGCGATCTCACTCTTTTTTGTTGGGCTTGGGGTGACGCAAATCGTCGCCAACCAATCATCGCAACAACTGCTTAGCCGTGATTACATCAGTGCGTTTAAACTGCTTGAGTTATACGATATTGAACACCTTTATCTGTGTGAGCAAAGCGTTGAAGAGTTGGGGTTAGCATCGGCTCAATGGGTAATTGATGTTGAAAAAAAATCGCCTCAGCAAATCGCTCAGTTACTTCACGAGTGCGATCAAGTACTAACTTTCTAAGGTGTACCTATGCTGCATATTGTAAAAGACACGGCAAAACTGGCCTTAGCGCAGCGTTATTGTTTGGCTGAGGATAGTATTATCTTGGTTGAAGAAGCGGTTTATATGAGTAACCCTAGTGCGGGCTCTTTTTTACTACTCAACGATCTGAACAGGGTTTATGTCTTACTTGAGGATCTCTGCGCGCGTGGGGTGCAGGATCTCTGCTCAGTACAAATTACCAAAGTGGATTTCTCTGGTTTGGTTGAACTTACTACTAATCATGAAAAATCAATCACTTGGTAGATTTTCTTATCACTATTACCCCTCTATTACCCACCCTTTACTTATGGTGGTTAAAAAAGATCTGTATATTTCTTGACACACCTCTCACTGCTGCATAGAATTTTGCGTCCCTATTTGTACTAAGTGCACTAGGGACTAGATTTTTCACAAAGCTTACTTTAAGTAAATTCAGGAGCTAGTTAATGGCAACTATTAACCAGTTGGTCCGCAATCCTCGTGTAAAGCAAGTTGTTAAAAGCAACGTGCCAGCACTAGAAGCGTGCCCACAAAAACGTGGTGTATGTACACGTGTTTACACTACTACACCTAAAAAACCTAACTCAGCACTTCGTAAAGTATGTCGTGTTCGTCTAACGAACGGCTTCGAAGTGACTTCGTACATCGGCGGTGAAGGTCACAACCTTCAAGAGCACTCAGTTGTTCTTATCCGTGGCGGTCGTGTAAAAGACCTTCCAGGTGTGCGTTACCACACAATCCGTGGTGCACTTGACTGTGCAGGCGTAAACGACCGTAAACAAGCTCGTTCTAAATACGGTGTGAAACGTCCTAAATCTTAATGGATTTCCGTTAAGTAAGGCCAAACACTAAATTATTTAATTTTTGAAGAAACTGAAAAGTTTTGGATAACCTGAAAAAGACAACGGAGAATATCCATGCCACGTCGTCGCGTTATTGGTCAGCGTAAGATCCTTCCAGATCCAAAGTTCAAGTCTGAACTGCTGGCAAAATTCGTTAACATTCTTATGGTTGACGGTAAAAAATCTACTGCAGAGAAAATTGTTTACACTGCACTAGACACTATGGCTGAGAAATCTGGCAAAGGTCACTTAGCTGTATTTGAAGAAGCTCTTGAAAACGTACGTCCAGCGGTTGAAGTTAAATCTCGCCGCGTGGGTGGTTCAACTTACCAAGTGCCAGTAGAAGTACGTCCGGTTCGCCGTAACGCACTTGCTATGCGCTGGGTAGTTGATGCTGCGCGTAAGCGTGGTGAAAAATCTATGGCTGCTCGCCTAGCTGCTGAAATGCTAGACGCGTCAGAAAATAAAGGTACTGCTGTTAAGAAACGTGAAGACGTTCACCGTATGGCAGAAGCGAACAAAGCATTCGCTCATTACCGCTGGTAATACCTTCTGTGCTGCGAGGTTCTCTCGCAGCACATTTTCATACTCTAAGGATTACCTTAGTAAGAGGATACAATCGTGGCTCGGAAAACTCCTATTGAGCGCTACCGCAACATCGGTATCTGTGCTCACGTAGATGCAGGTAAAACAACCACTACTGAGCGTATTCTGTTCTACACTGGCCTTTCGCACAAAATCGGCGAAGTTCACGATGGTGCTGCAACCATGGACTGGATGGAGCAGGAGCAAGAACGTGGTATCACTATCACTTCTGCTGCTACGACAACCTTCTGGCGTGGTATGGAAGCACAGTTCCAAGATCATCGCGTAAACATCATTGATACCCCAGGACACGTTGACTTTACAATTGAAGTAGAGCGTTCACTTCGTGTGCTTGATGGTGCAGTGGTTGTATTCTGTGGCTCATCTGGTGTTGAACCCCAGTCTGAAACTGTATGGCGTCAAGCTGACAAATACGGTGTTCCTCGCATGGTATTCGTTAATAAAATGGACCGTGCTGGCGCAGACTTTTTACGCGTTGTAAACCAAATTAAACATCGTCTTGGTGCGACTCCTGTTCCTATTCAATTAAATATTGGTGCGGAAGAAGAGTTCAAAGGTGTCATCGACCTTATCAAGATGAAAGCCATCAACTGGAATGAAGCCGATCAAGGCATGACGTTTACTTACGAAGACATTCCAGAAGATATGCTTGAGTTGGCCGAAGAATGGCACAACAACCTAGTAGAAGCGGCAGCGGAAGCTAGTGAAGAGTTAATGGAAAAGTATCTTGAAGACGGCGAGCTGACAGAAGCGGAAATCAAACAAGCGCTACGGACTCGTACCATTAACAATGAAATCGTATTGGCCACTTGTGGTAGTGCCTTTAAAAATAAAGGCGTACAAGCGGTATTGGATGCGGTTGTTGAATATTTGCCTTCACCGGTAGATGTACCAGCCATTAAAGGCGTGGATGAAAACGAGAACGAAGTAGAACGTCACGCTGACGACAACGAACCTTTCTCGGCACTTGCATTTAAGATTGCCACTGACCCATTTGTTGGGACATTGACTTTTATGCGTGTTTACTCTGGTGTGGTGAACTCTGGCGATGCCGTTTACAACTCAGTGAAACAGAAAAAAGAACGTTTTGGTCGTATCGTACAGATGCATGCCAACAAACGTGAAGAGATTAAAGAAGTTCGTGCTGGCGATATTGCGGCTGCGATCGGCTTAAAAGATGTCACGACAGGCGATACGCTGTGTAACCCAGACCACAAAGTGGTTCTTGAGCGCATGGAATTCCCTGAGCCAGTGATTCAAATTGCGGTAGAGCCTCGCTCTAAAGCTGACCAAGAAAAAATGGGTATTGCGCTAGGTAAACTGGCTGCAGAAGACCCATCTTTCCGTGTCGAAACCGATAAGGAAACAGGTCAAACGTTGATCTCTGGTATGGGTGAGCTTCACCTAGACATCATTGTTGATCGCATGAAGCGTGAGTTCAGTGTGGACTGTAACGTTGGTAAACCACAAGTGGCTTACCGCGAAACTATCCGTGGAAAAGCGGAAGTAGAAGGCAAGTTCGTTCGTCAATCTGGTGGTCGTGGTCAATATGGTCACGTTTGGCTTAAGATTGAACCTGCGGAACTCGGTGAAGGCTTTGTCTTTGTCGACGAAATCGTTGGTGGTGTGATTCCTAAGGAATACATCAGCTCGGTTGCGAAAGGTATCGAAGAGCAAATGAACAACGGTGTGTTAGCTGGTTATCCGATTCTGGATGTGAAAGCGACATTATTCGATGGTTCATATCATGATGTCGACTCAAGCGAGATGGCGTTTAAGATTGCTGGTTCGATGGCGTTCAAGAAAGGTGCTTTAGAAGCGCAGCCTGTTCTTCTTGAACCAATGATGAAAGTTGAAGTAACTACTCCAGAAGATTGGATGGGTGATGTTGTGGGTGACTTAAACCGTCGTCGCGGCATGATTGAAGGTATGGATGAAGGCCATGCAGGCCTTAAGATTATCCATGCTAGAGTCCCTCTATCGGAAATGTTTGGTTATGCAACAGACTTACGGTCTGCCACTCAGGGTCGCGCCTCTTACTCCATGGAGTTTGCAGAGTACGCTGATGTGCCAAAAAATGTTGCAGAAGCAATCATTGCAGAACGTGGTTAACTGTTATTTGTTTAATAACGAATCTATTGCGCTGATGAGAGTTGGCGCATAAAATAGCAATTTCTGGCGCGTCTTGAGCTATATGTGACTCAAGACGAATCATAACTAGGAAGGAACACGATCGTGTCTAAAGCAAAATTTGAACGTACGAAACCGCACGTAAACGTTGGTACTATCGGCCACGTTGACCACGGTAAAACAACTCTAACTGCTGCTATCTGTACTACACTTGCAAAAGTGTACGGTGGTGAAGCGAAAGACTTCGCATCTATCGATAACGCTCCAGAAGAGCGCGAGCGCGGTATTACAATCAATACTTCTCACGTAGAGTACGATACACCAGCACGCCACTACGCACACGTAGACTGCCCAGGACACGCTGACTATGTTAAAAACATGATCACAGGTGCTGCGCAAATGGACGGCGGTATTCTAGTTGTTGCTGCAACAGATGGCCCAATGCCACAAACTCGTGAGCACATCCTACTTGGTCGCCAAGTTGGTATTCCTTACATCATCGTATTCATGAACAAATGTGACATGGTTGATGATGAAGAGCTTCTAGAGCTAGTAGAAATGGAAGTTCGTGAGCTTCTATCTGAGTACGATTTCCCAGGTGATGACCTACCAGTTATCCAAGGTTCTGCACTAGGCGCACTAAACGGCGAAGAGCAGTGGGAAGCGAAAATCATTGAACTTGCTGAAGCGCTAGACACTTACATTCCAGAGCCTGAGCGTGCAGTAGACCAAGCATTCCTACTACCAATCGAAGACGTATTCTCAATCCAAGGTCGTGGTACAGTAGTAACTGGCCGTATCGAGCGCGGTATCCTACGTGTAGGTGACGAAGTTGCGATCATTGGTATCAAAGACACAATCACAACGACTTGTACAGGTGTTGAGATGTTCCGTAAGCTGCTTGACGAAGGTCGTGCAGGTGAGAACGTTGGTGCACTTCTACGTGGTACTAAGCGTGATGAAGTAGAACGTGGTCAAGTACTAGCGAAACCAGGTTCAATCACTCCACACACTAAGTTCGAGTCAGAAGTGTACGTATTGTCTAAAGATGAAGGCGGCCGTCATACTCCGTTCTTCAAAGGCTACCGTCCACAGTTCTACTTCCGTACAACGGACGTAACAGGCGATATCTCTCTACCAGAAGGCGTAGAGATGGTAATGCCAGGTGACAACATCCAAATGGTTGTAGAGCTAATCGCTCCAATCGCGATGGATGAAGGTCTACGTTTCGCGATCCGTGAAGGCGGTCGTACAGTAGGTGCTGGTGTTGTTGCTAAAGTTATCGCTTAATTTTCGATAAGTTATGCACACACTGCATTAAAAAGGGAAGCTTAGGCTTCCCTTTTTGTTTGATGTGACCCTTAGTACATTTCCCTTGCTAATCCTGCTTCGTTTCTGTACTATTTGCCGTCCTTAATTCTCGGTCTTTTTTTTTCGTTCCTTGCTTCCTATGGACGACCGAGCCAAACCTGGAAGCTGAATAATCCGTAAGGAGCAACCGATGCGTCATTATGAAATCGTATTCATGGTGCACCCAGATCAAAGCGAGCAAGTTGCTGGCATGATCGAGCGTTACACTGGTTCTATCACTGAAACTGGCGGTACTATCCACCGTCTAGAAGATTGGGGTCGTCGTCAAATGGCTTACCCAATCAACAAGCTTCACAAAGCTCACTACGTTCTTATGAACGTTGAAGCTGACCAAGCTGTGATTGATGAGCTAGAAACTGCTTTCCGTTTTAACGATGCAGTTCTACGTAACATGATCATGCGTACTAAAGCGGCTATCACCGAGCCATCAATCATGCTGAAAGCTAAAGAAGAGCGTTCTAAGCGTGATGAAACTCGTTTCGATGCAGACGTTGAGTAATTGATTTGATGACCAATCGAATGGAGCTGAGTGGCACTGTCGCAAAACCTCCCATTCGAAGCCAAAGTCCTGCGGGTATTGAACATTGCCGTTTCTGGCTTGAACATCGCTCAACAGTGATAGAAGCTGATTTACCGAGACAAGTCTATTGTCGTATGCCGGTAGTTGTCAGTGGGCAAAGGTCAAAGAATTTAACTCAACACTTAGTACAAGGCAGCACCATAAACGTAAGTGGCTTTGTCGCTTACCAGACTAGCCGTAGTGGCATAGGAAAATTGGTGCTACATGCCGACCACATTACTCAAATTTAAGATCAGGAGATAGCCCATGGCTCGTTTCTTCCGTCGTCGTAAATTCTGCCGTTTCACTGCAGAAGGCGTACAAGAGATTGATTACAAAGACGTAGCAACTCTTAAAAACTACATCACTGAAGCTGGTAAAATCGTACCTAGCCGTATTACTGGTACTAGCGCTAAATACCAACGTCAGCTAGCTCGTGCAATCAAGCGTTCTCGCTACCTAGCTCTATTGCCATACACTGACAAACATCAGTAATTGGCACCGTTTATTAAGAAAGAGGATTAATCAATGCAAGTTATTCTACTTGATAAAATCGGTAACCTAGGCAGCCTTGGCGACACAGTAAGCGTGAAATCTGGTTACGCTCGTAACTTCCTTATCCCACAAGGTAAGGCTGTAATGGCAACTAAATCTAACGTTGAAATGTTTGAAACTCGTCGTGCTGAACTTGAAGCTAAAGTTGCTGAGCAACTTGTTGCATCTCAAGCTCGTGCTGAACAAGTTAACGCTCTTGAAGCTGTTGTTATTGCTTCTAAAGCAGGCGACGAAGGTAAACTATTTGGTTCTATCGGTACTCGTGACATCGCTGACGCTATTACAGCGGCTGGTGTTGCAGTATCTAAGAGCGAAGTTCGTCTACCTGAAGGTGCTCTACGTAACGTAGGTTCTTTCGAAGTGAGCATCCAACTTCACTCAGAAGTGTTTGCAACTGCGAAAATTCAAATCGTTGCTGAATAATTTCAGCCTTCGGATGAATTGAAAACACCAGCCTCGGCTGGTGTTTTTTTATCTTCAAACTATCTAGAAACGAAACTGTAAACTAAACGAAGTGACGCTATCGGCTTTACTTAGGCCTGCCGGAACCTTGTCGTGGTATTGGCGAGACAAGTTCACTTTCAACGCAATCGAATCAGTAATGTGGTTGGTTAAAATGAGTTCCGTATCGGTTCTGATGTTACTTTCCCCTGCGACAAGAGTCAGTTCAGAGGAGATGGTTAAATTATCGAAAGTTGCCCAAACACCTTTTAAGTTACCACGAAATATGACTTCTTCGACTGTATTTGCAAATACAATATCCGTACTTGATATCTCATCTAGGTTGGGTTTTTGGTAACGAAAACCGGGTCCTATTTCAAGTTCTAATAGCAATATGTCGGTATTCATCAATTGGTAACCCATGCCACCAGATAGCGTGTAGTCTTTGAAATAGGCGCTGTATTTCGAATCAACACCGTTAAAGTTTGCGTATAGATAGGCTTTTGAAGCTAACTTATAGTCACTTTGCAGCGAATAGCTTGCCTGCCGCTTATTTTCTTTCCCATTTTTATCAAGGCGATACAATTTCCACTCACCATTGGTTCGATGGCGACCTGTTATGTATTCTGTCTTGACTCGTGAATTCAATGACTCTGAATCAGTATTACCTGAGTGGGCTTGATAACCCAGTTCGACTTGGCTATTCCAAGGAGAAGGAACTTCGATTTCCGTATCGTTTTTAAGATCCTCATTAGCATAGGCTGCACTCATAGCGAACAGACTAAAACTAAGAAACCAAATTTTAGACACGAAGCACCCCTAAAGTGAATAAAAATAGTGGGCGAAATAGTAGGTGTAGAGCGGTTCTGTTTGGTCAGCATGAGGTTAATTCTCTACGAGATAAACACAAAGTTTCGTTTACATAATTACAAATGATCTATTCTGGCTATAATGGACGGTCATTAGATAGTATTGAGCGAAGTCATGGCTGCACCACGAACAGATCAACGTAATCGTAAACCGTTTGACGCACAAGTCGACGCAATTAAAGTTCCTCCACACTCGATCGAAGCTGAGCAATCAGTGATTGGGGGCTTGCTATTGGATAACGAACGTTGGGATACGGTGGCTGAGCGTGTGGTCAGCAAAGACTTCTATAGCCGTGCACATCGCCTAATTTTTGATGCAGCCAAATCGATTTTGGAAGCCAGTAAGCCGCTCGATCTTATTACGCTATCTGAGTATCTCGAGCGTCGCGAACAGCTGGAAGATGTCGGCGGTTTTGCCTATTTAGCGGATTTGGCGAAAAATACGCCCAGTGCGGCTAACATTAATGCTTATGCCGAAATCGTAGCGGAACGAGCGTTGGTGCGTAACCTTATCGGTATTGCCAACGAGATTGCGGATGCAGGTTATGATCCGCAAGGGCGCAGTTCAGAAGATTTGCTCGATCTGGCTGAAAGTAAAGTGTTCGCCATTGCTGAGGAGCGTACCAGTGAAAATGAAGGCCCGCAGAATGTTGATTCGATTTTAGAAAGAACGTTAGAGCGTATTGAACTGCTGTATAAAACACCACAAGATGGCGTCACGGGCGTGAATACGGGGTTTGCTGATCTCAATAAGAAAACGGCCGGTTTACAAGGTTCTGATTTGATCATTGTGGCTGCTCGCCCTTCTATGGGTAAAACGACGTTTGCCATGAACTTGTGTGAAAACGCGGCCATGGAGCAAGAAAAACCGGTTCTTATCTTCTCTCTTGAGATGCCTGCTGAACAAATCATGATGCGTATGTTGGCATCGCTTTCTCGCGTTGATCAAACCAAAATTCGTACTGGGCAGCTGGATGATGAGGATTGGGCACGAATTTCATCTACCATGGGTATTCTCATGGAAAAGAAAAATATGTACATAGATGATAGCTCAGGCCTAACGCCTACCGAGGTTCGTTCTAGAGCTCGTCGTATTGCGCGCGAGCATGGCGGCTTGTCGCTCATCATGGTCGACTACTTGCAGTTGATGCGAGTTCCTTCGCAATCGGATAACCGTACTTTAGAAATTGCGGAGATCTCTCGCTCGTTAAAAGCACTGGCTAAAGAATTGAATGTACCCGTGGTGGCTTTATCGCAGCTTAACCGTTCGTTGGAGCAGCGCGCCGATAAACGTCCAGTCAACTCCGACTTGCGTGAATCCGGTTCGATAGAACAAGATGCCGATTTGATCATGTTCATCTATCGCGACGAGGTGTATCACCCTGATAGTTCGTTAAAGGGTATCGCAGAGATTATTATAGGTAAGCAACGTAACGGTCCGATTGGTTCTGTACGGTTGACCTTCCAAGGGCAGTATTCTCGTTTTGACAACTATGCAGGCCCTGCATTTGACGATGAGTAATTTGATGAGCTATATGAAAGCGGCAACCGCCTGCATCGATCTCGATGCGTTGAAGCACAACTTACAGCGAGTAAAACAGCAGGCCCCAAACAGTAAAATTATGGCGGTGGTCAAAGCAAATGGCTATGGTCATGGGCTTCGGCATGTCGCGAAACATGCACTGGGCGCGGATGCATTTGGCGTGGCGCGCATTGAAGAAGCGCTGCAACTGAGAGCGAGCGGTGTGGTAAAACCTATCTTGTTGCTTGAAGGTTTTTATTCTCCGATGGATCTTGCTGTATTGGTGACCAATAACATTCAAACCGTGGTTCACTGTGAAGAGCAGTTACTCGCCTTAGAGCAAGCTCAATTGGATGTTCCAGTCAATGTTTGGTTGAAAATCGATAGCGGAATGCATCGTTTAGGTGTGCGCCCAGAGCAATACCCCGATTTTTTAGAACGTTTGCAAGCGTGTAAAAACGTAGTGAAGCCATTGCGTTATATGAGCCATTTTGGTTGTGCCGATGAGCTCGATAAATCAACCACTTCTGAGCAAATTGAGCTATTTTTAGCAATGACAAAAGGTCATGAGGGAGAACGCTCTCTAGCCGCATCCGCCGGTTTATTAGCTTGGCAGCACAGCCAGTTAGAGTGGGTTCGCCCAGGTATTATTATGTATGGCGTTTCTCCTTTTGATGATAACTCGGCGCAAGCGCTGGGCTATCAACCGGTAATGACATTAAAATCACACTTGATCGCAGTGCGTGATGTTAAAGCGGGAGAGAGTGTCGGCTACGGTGCCACTTGGACAAGCTTGCGTGACACTAAGGTTGGTGTTATCGCAATTGGCTATGGCGATGGCTATCCTCGTACTGCACCCAATGGAACTCCGGTTGTTGTCAATGGGCGTAAAGTGCCGATTGCAGGGCGAGTTTCAATGGATATGCTTACGGTCGATCTCGGTCCGCAAGCCTGCGACAAGGTGGGCGATGAGGTTATTTTATGGGGAAAAGAGCTGCCCGTGGAAGAAGTGGCCTCTCACATTGGCACTATTGCTTACGAGTTAGTGACGAAACTCACTTCTCGTGTTGAGATGTCGTACCTATAAAGTTGAGTGTGGAGCCATGGGTTTACCTGACTTAACTCAATATGAGAGCGGGTAAGCTGCGTCATAATGGCGCTCACAAAACGAATAACGACGTGTTGCCTTCCAAATATAGGCAGCCGATATCATTTTCTTTTTTACTCAATCGGGGATTCCATCATTTTGAAACAGAGTTTAGGAATGATAGGAATAAAACCTACTGTCACATCGGGATAGATACCATGTTGAAAAATATCAATCCAACGCAAACCAACGCTTGGAAAGCACTGACTGCGCATTTTGAATTAGCGCAAGATATGGACCTTAAATCACTTTTTGCACAAGATGCACAACGTTTCGATAAATTCTCGACTCGTTTTGGTTCAGATATTCTTGTTGATTACTCAAAAAATTTGATCAACGAAGAGACCTTACAACATTTACAAGCACTGGCGAATGAGACTGAACTAAAGTCAGCCATCGACGCTATGCTGCAAGGCTGCGCGATCAACCAAACTGAAGGCCGTGCCGTACTGCACACAGCGTTACGCAATCGCAGTAACACACCGGTTATTGTTGATGGTGAAGATGTGATGCCAGCCGTGAATGCGGTACTTGAGAAGATGAAAGCGTTTTCTGAACGAGTAATTTCCGGCGAGTGGAAAGGCTACACAGGTAAAGCGATTACCGATATTGTCAATATTGGCATCGGTGG
Organism: Vibrio qinghaiensis; assembly: GCF_002257545.1. NCBI lineage: Bacteria > Pseudomonadati > Pseudomonadota > Gammaproteobacteria > Vibrionales > Vibrionaceae > Vibrio > Vibrio qinghaiensis. The sequence goes on from NZ_CP022741.1 coordinate 254,659, forward strand.
CTCAGACCTTGGCCCATACATGGTCACAGAAGCACTTGCACCGTATAAGAATCATCTCAATCTTCATTTCGTTTCTAACGTTGATGGAACACACATCGTTGAAACGTTGAAAAAAGTCAATCCAGAAACCACGCTATTTTTAGTGGCTTCAAAGACGTTTACTACCCAAGAAACTATGACCAATGCACACACGGCTCGTGATTGGTTCTTAGCGGAAGCAGGCGATGAAACTCATGTTGCAAAACACTTTGCGGCGCTGTCGACTAATGCGAAATCAGTCGCTGAGTTTGGTATTGATACAGACAACATGTTCGAATTTTGGGATTGGGTCGGTGGACGCTACTCACTATGGTCAGCGATTGGTCTATCCATTGTATTGGCTGTAGGCTATGACAATTTTGTGGAACTGCTGTCTGGCGCGCATGAGATGGATCAACATTTTGTGGCGACACCTTTTGAGCAAAATATTCCTGTGATCCTAGCCTTGATTGGTATTTGGTATAACAACTTCCACGGCGCCGAATCAGAAGCGATTCTGCCTTATGACCAATACTTACATCGCTTTGCCGCTTATTTCCAACAGGGCAATATGGAATCAAACGGTAAATACGTGGATCGTAACGGTCAAGCGGTAACTTACCAAACGGGTCCAATCATTTGGGGTGAGCCCGGTACTAATGGTCAACACGCCTTTTATCAATTGATCCACCAGGGAACAAAATTGATCCCGTGTGATTTTATTGCGCCAGCGCTCAGCCATAACCCAGCGGGTGATCATCACCAAAAATTGATGTCGAACTTTTTTGCTCAAACAGAAGCGTTAGCGTTTGGAAAAACGCAGCAAACCGTTGAAGCTGAGCTAAAAGCGGCGGGTAAATCAGCACAAGAAATGGCGGCAATCGCACCATTTAAAGTGTTTGAAGGGAACCGCCCAACCAACTCAATCTTAGTTAAGCAGATCACGCCACGCACTTTGGGCAACCTGATTGCGATGTACGAGCATAAAATTTTCGTACAGGGTGTTATTTGGAATATCTTCAGTTTCGATCAATGGGGCGTTGAGCTTGGCAAGCAGTTAGCAAACCAAATTCTGCCTGAGTTAGCCGACGATGCTCAAGTGAGTTCACACGACAGCTCAACCAATGGTTTGATTAACGCGTTTAAAATATTTAAAGCGTAATGCGTCAAAACCTTACTTGGATGTGAGTAAGGTTTTATCTAAATAAAAAAGGTTGATACTTAATGGTATCAACCTTTTTTTCTTTAATGAAAGAGCTTACTCGAAACAGATTTCGATAAAAGCGTTACCCCATTGAGAGGTAAACGGCATGATAATAATTGCACCTTCGCATTTATGACGAATCGTGTGGCCTTTTCCTGAGACAACAACCGGAGTTGCCATATCAAAGTCAAAACCACTCTCGGCAAGAATACGCTTAGCTCCGCCTGTCACCATGTTGGTGATTTCGCCGACCATATCTGTCACTTCTTCATTGAGACCGTTGGGGCGTTCACCTAACATATTCTGCATGATTTCCAATGCTAAACTTTCATCAAAAGTAATAGACATTGAACCACGGCTTTGACTACCAACCATACCAATCAAGCCAGAGACATCACCACGGGCGATCTCATCTTTCTTTACACGAGGTTTCTGTGGCTTCAGCTCTAATGAAGCCATCGTTTTTAACACGTTCATTAAAGAAGCTAAAAACGGGTTTACAAATTCAGCGCGCATAACCTTCTTCTACTGTTTTTATACTTTCAGACTTGAGGAACACGTTTGGCAAACACCGTGGGATTCAATAACGTGATTAACGATGTTAAAACCGTGTTTCTCAGCGTTGCTTGCTAGCAAGGCTATCAGACTATCATCTTGAAGTTCAATAACATTACCGCATTCGTCACAGATTAATAGGTGTGAAAAATGCTTATTAGCATTACAAGAGCAACATGAAATAAAGCTATTTGTTGACTCCACTCTATGAATAAAGCCTTGTTCTAACAAAAAGTCCAGAGCACGATACACAGTCGGTGGTTTCGCTTGGGGCTCGCTTTGCTTTAAATCTTCAAGTAATTCATAAGCACTGGACGATTTTTTGCTTGAACAAATCAGTTCAAACACTCTCTTTCGTTGAGAAGTTAGTCGTACTCCTCTCGCTGCGCATAGTTCTTCTATTTGTTTCGTTAGCTTGTGGTCCAAATTCATCACCATAACCATTGGACTTTAATAATAATATACTATTTCCAGATTAATAGCCTTGTAGCCTACAACATTTTCTGGAGTTAGTTAGCGATGTGATCGTTGTTTGCAACGAAAATAGCACTTAAATTACCTTATATCGATGCAAAACGATACAGAAGAAGAACTGTTGGCGCTATAAACTCGAAGCGATTACAATGCCAAACTTTGTTTTTGGCTGTAAGTTTAGCCATTGAAACTGACTGAATTGGGATATTTAAATCATGACTCACCCTTGTAGGCTATCAGTAGCACCCATGCTCGATTGGACAGATCGCCACTGCCGATACTTTCATCGCTTGCTGTCCTCGCAAACGTTACTGTATACCGAGATGGTCACGACAGGCGCGATCATTCATGGTAAAGGGGACTTCTTGGCTTACAACGAGGAGGAACACCCAGTAGCGTTGCAATTGGGTGGTTCGAATCCTCAAGACCTTGCTCATTGTGCCAAACTTGCCCAGCAGTACGGGTACGATGAAATCAACCTCAATGTAGGTTGTCCGTCCGATCGCGTCCAGAATGGTCGTTTTGGTGCTTGTTTAATGGCTGAGCCGCAACTGGTGGCGGATTGCGTTGCAGCGATGAAATCAGTCGTTGATATTCCGGTAACCGTGAAGACGCGCATTGGTATTGATGACATGGATTCTTATGAATTTTTGACTGATTTTATTTCATTGGTATCAGAGAAAGGGGGCTGCGAACAGTTTACTATTCATGCGCGTAAGGCGTGGCTTAGTGGTTTGAGCCCAAAAGAGAACCGTGAAATACCGCCGTTAGATTACTCACGGGCATATCAGCTGAAAAAAGATTTCCCACGTTTAGTCATTGCTGTGAATGGCGGTGTCAAAACCTTAGCTGAAGTCAGTGAGCATTTACAGCATCTTGATGGTGTAATGATTGGCCGAGAAGCTTATCAAAGCCCTTATTTGTTGGCGGAAGTGGATCAGACCATTTTTGGCATGGATACTCCGATTAAAAAACGTTCTCAAATTATTGAAGAGATGTTTCCTTATATTGAACGTCAATTAGCTCAGGGGTCTTACCTTGGCCACATTACCCGCCATATGTTAGGTATGTTCCAAAATATGCCAGGTGCTCGTCAATGGCGACGTTATATCAGTGAGAATGCGCATAAGCCCGGTGCGGGAATTGAAGTCGTGCAAGCGGCATTGGCAAAAATTCCGAAAGAGTTGAATGTGTAAAAATTACCAACTTAAGTGGTGATTTTTACCAATAATAGCAAGGCTAAATGACTCGGTGTTATTTGGCTTTTTTATTGAAATAAATATTGCTTTTCAAGCTCTTGATTGGCCAAAAAACGGTGATTTTTTAGTCTTGACTTGAAATAAGGTGTGGTAAAGCCAAGTTGGCTCGATATCTGCTAGTGGTAAGGGAAACGGAGGAAAACATCATGTTTGAACTTATTTTCTTATTGGTTTTTATTGCAACTTTATTGGCGACAGGCATCACTTTGGTGACTGTGCTTATTGCGACGGTCATGGGCTTTATCGTATTGGCATTACTAGGCATGATTGGAGTGATGTTTAAGCTACTACCTTGGATCATTGTGATTGTTTTGGGGGTCTGGTTCTTCCGTCATGTGGTGTACACCCCTCGCTAATGTGACAGTCAACGAAATGTTAACTCATTTCAGGAATATGCTATTATCAAGTTCAATTAAGAAGATGCATTAGTAGTGAATAAATTGGGAGCAATAGGGATGAATAAACCAACTTGGGTAGCGTTGGTCAGTGTGGCAATGATGATGTCAACCGCATCGGTTCAGGCCGAATCATTTTATCGTGGAGAGGTCGGCGCTGATATGTGGTGGGGCAGCACTAAAATCGACAATACTCGTCGTGATGATGTGAAGGTGCCTTCAATCCACGTTGCTTTTGAGCATCAGCTACCTTATTTACCCAATGCGAGTATTCGTTATACCACGCTTGAGGCGGATTATGCGTCCTTTGATAAGTACGACTATACTTTGTATTACAATCTGTTAGAGCGACAGTTAATGTCGTTCGATGCGGGTGTTACATTCACTCAATATAGCGGTTCTCAATATCAAGCACCAGATAGCTTGAAATACAGTTTCGATAAGACGACTTTTAACTGGTATGCCTATGCCACAATTAAAGTTCCCAATACTCAAGTTGATGTGATTGGGCAGTTTGATTTTGGTGATAGTGGTGGAATTAAAAGCGCAGATGTACTAGCGGGTTTGCAGTATTCCATACCTATTCGTACCGGCAATGTCGCATTGCGTGGCGGCTATCGTGTGATTGATCTTGAATTCACCGAACTTGACCCAAAGACGAAAAACTCATTTGTCTTTGTTGATGGTTGGTTCTTGGGAGCTGAATTTCAATTTTAAGTATCGATTCGATACTTACGCGCTAAATGCATTTCCATAAAACGCTACCTCTACAAGGTGGCGTTTTTTATAACTGACAATTATATTATTGCGCAATTTCTTAGCAGAATAAGCAAAATGTACCATGCTTAATTTACGAGTCAATAATGTGGAAATGGTGTGGTGATGACAATTACCGAGTTAAGGGACTTGTATCGTGAGAACAAGCTTATCGAAGCCATTATTGAACCTTCTTTCCAAGAAGGGCATTGGATAGTCGAGTTTCGGCATTGCCGTGGTGGGTTCGTGCTATTAACCGATTCTCAGGGTGACGAATGCCAGTATACCGATCTGGATCTTGCGTCTAAATCGGCTATGGAGGTGGGTTTTAAGCAAGTTCGAGTCGAGTCTAAATGAGAGAATTAAGCGTAATGCCTACTTCCAAAAAGTTATAAAACATACTTATCTATTCTTTCTTGTTATTAAAGAGAGTGGTTAATCTATTGTCACGCAATGAATAGGGAAGTCGTGACCATGTCTTCAGGAAATACCATACCCCAAGAGCTAGCCAGTTTAGCTAGCCCACTCAATGACGCGCAACTGAACGGATTGCAGCGTACTATTTCAGAACTTTCGCCGCAGCAGCTTGCTTGGGTTAGCGGATATTTTTGGGGCCTCAGTCAGTCTCAAGCATCAAGCATTTCTACTTTCAGCTCACAAGCAGCCACTTTAGTATCAACGGAGCCTGCGACTCAATTAACCATTATTTTCGCTTCTCAAACAGGCAATGCAAAAGGCCTTGCTGAAGGATTGGAAAGAGAAGCTCAGGCTGCCGGTATCGCTGTTCAATTATTCGATGCGAGTGATTACAAAGGCAAAGATCTTGCTAAAGAAACGCATGTTATTTTTGTTGCATCGACCAATGGCGAGGGCGAAGCCCCTGATAATGCATTAGCGCTGCATGAATTTTTACAATCCAAGAAAGCGCCGAAATTACCTCACTTGCAATATGGTGTGATTGGCTTAGGTGACTCCAGTTATGAATTTTTCTGCCAAACGGGTAAAGATTTTGATGCATTTTTAGAGCAGCTTGGTGCCAAACGTTTTATTGAACGAGTGGATTGCGACGTTGATTACGAACACCAAGCCGCCGAGTGGAAAGCCAAGGCATTAGCAGTGGTAAAAGAAGCCTTTGCCATTACGGCTGCACAAGTTGTGCAATTACCCGTGAGTCAAACCACGAGTCCTCTATCTCAATACAGTAAGCAAAATCCTTACAGTGCGACCTTACTGACGAGTCAAAAAATTACTGGGCGAGATTCAGGAAAAGAGGTGCGCCACATTGAAATTGACTTGGGTGAGTCAGGTATAACTTATCAGTCTGGGGATGCACTTGGAGTATGGTATGAAAACGATACAGAGTTGGTCAATGCCGTGTTATCTGCGACTGGGCTATCGGGTGTCGAAAGTGTTGAGGTCGATGGCGAAAGTTTATCCATCCATAGTGCTTTAATGCATAAATATGAAATTACGGCTGCAAATCCTCAGATGATGACCAAGTTTGCTGAGTTATCTGGTTGTGCGAAACTGCTTGAGCTGGTGGAGGACAAAGAGAAGCTCAGATTGTATGCGAGCCGTCATCAAGTGATTGATGTACTGCGAGAGAAGCAAACTAAACTGACGGCCCAAGCGCTACTCTCTTTATTACGTCGTTTAACGCCGCGTCTTTATTCTATCGCATCAAGTCAAAGCGAAGTTGAAGATGAAGTGCATCTTACCGTCAGCATTGTTCAGTATACACACCAAGATGAGCACCGTTTTGGGGGGGCGTCCAGTTACCTTGGTCAGCGCTTAGAAGAGGGCGATAAGGTAAAGGTTTTCATTGAACACAATAATAATTTCAAACTACCGCAAGATGATAACGTGCCTATTATCATGATTGGTCCTGGCACCGGAATTGCGCCATTTCGTAGCTTTATTCAAGAGCGTGATAATCGTGAAGCAAAAGGAAAAAACTGGCTGTTTTTTGGTGATCGTACATTTACTCAAGATTTTCTCTATCAAGTTGAGTGGCAAAAATATCTGAAATCCGGTGTGCTGAGTCGTCTAGATGTGGCGTTTAGTCGTGATCAGCATGAGAAAATCTACGTTCAGCATCGATTACTTGAACAATCCGAACTGGTCTGGCAATGGATTCAAAACGGTGCGTATCTTTATGTCTGTGGTGATGCAACGCACATGGCGAAAGATGTGCATGATGCACTAATTGTTATTGCACAGCAGCAAGGTGGGTTATCACGTGAACAGGCAGAGACATATATCAACGATCTGCGCAAAGCAAAACGTTATCAAAGGGATGTGTACTAATGAGCACCAAACAACAATCTAATCATCAAGAAGTATTAGGACAAGAGCTAGGCCCATTGTCAGATAACGAGCGCTTGAAACGTGAAAGTCACTTTTTACGTGGGACGATCGAGCAAGATCTGCAAGATCACATCACAGGTGGCTTTACTGCTGACAACTTTCAACTGATTCGCTTTCATGGCATGTATCAACAAGACGATCGCGATATTCGTAACGAACGTGCAAAACAAAAGTTAGAACCTCTGCACAATGTGATGTTACGTGCGCGCATGCCTGGCGGGATCATCACACCGAAACAATGGCTAGCGATAGATAAATTTGCAACTGAGCACAGCCTATATGGCAGCATTCGTTTAACCACTCGCCAAACATTTCAGTTTCATGGGGTATTGAAGCCTAACATTAAATTGATGCATCAAACGTTGAACAGCATTGGTATTGATTCGATTGCCACAGCGGGTGATGTGAACCGTAACGTACTGTGTACGTCCAATCCTGTGGAGTCTGAACTGCATCAGGAAGCTTACGAATGGGCGAAGAAGATTTCGGAACATCTGTTACCTAAAACGCGCGCTTATGCCGAAATTTGGTTGGACGGTGAAAAACTAGAAACTACAGATGAAGAGCCGATTTTAGGTAATAACTACTTACCGCGTAAGTTCAAAACGACAGTGGTTATTCCGCCCCAAAACGATGTGGATGTGCATGCCAACGATTTAAACTTTGTTGCGATTGCCGAACAAGGTCGGTTAGTTGGTTTTAATGTGCTGGTGGGTGGCGGCCTAGCTATGACGCACGGTGATACTTCTACTTACCCGCGTCGTGCTGATGATTTCGGATTTATTCCTTTGGATAAAACCTTAGAAGTCGCCGCCGCTGTGGTTACGACTCAGCGTGATTGGGGAAACCGGTCTAATCGTAAAAATGCAAAAACTAAATACACACTCGATAGAGTGGGCGTCGATGTGTTCAAAGCCGAAGTTGAAAAGCGTGCTGGTATTGAGTTTGCGGTCAGCCGCCCTTACGAGCTCACAGAACGTGGTGATCGGATTGGGTGGATTGAAGGTATCGATGGTAAGCATCATTTAGCACTTTTCATCGAAAATGGTCGTTTACTCGATTTCCCTGATAAACCGCTAAAGAGTGGTGTGGCAGAAATTGCTAAAATCCACCAAGGTGATTTTCGTATGACGGCCAATCAAAACCTCATCGTAGCGGGAGTACCAGCTGTACAAAAAGCCACGATTGAGCAGATTGCGCGTCAGCATGGTTTGATCAATGACAATGTGAGTGAGCAACGTAAAAATTCGATGGCGTGTGTCTCTTTCCCTACATGCCCATTAGCTATGGCTGAGGCGGAACGTTTTCTCCCTCAATTTGTAACGGATGTAGAGACGATCCTACAAAAACATGCGTTACCTAAAGAAGAAAACATTATCTTACGTGTCACAGGTTGTCCGAACGGATGTGGCCGAGCGATGTTGGCTGAAATTGGTTTAGTTGGTAAAGCTCCCGGCCGCTACAACCTACATCTTGGCGGCAATAGAGCGGGCACTCGTGTGCCTAAAATGTATAAAGAAAACATTACCGATAAACAGATCCTAGAAGAAATTGACCATCTAGTCGGCCGCTGGGCGCTAGAGCGTCAATCCAATGAGGGTTTTGGCGATTTCACCATTCGCACCGGCATTATAGAAGAGGTGATCATCTCTAAGAGAGATTTCTATGCTTGAAGTATCAGTAGTTCCTAAATTATCCGAGTTATTGGCGCTAACTAAAGTAGAGCAAACGTTACGCCTTGCCCCATTAAATGCTTATCTCGAAACCTTAACAGCGCAGCAGCGAGTGATGTGGGCGATTGAGAATCTAGAAGGAACCCATGCGCTTTCTTCTAGCTTTGGCATTCAAGCCGCATTGATGCTGCATCTGGTTTCTAGTGTAAAAAGCGATATACCAGTGGTATTGACGGATACTGGCTATTTGTTTCCTGAAACCTATCAATTTATTGACCAGCTCACGGATCACCTGAATCTCAATCTGCATATCTTCAGCGCTACAATAAGTCCATCATGGCAGGAGGCGCGTTACGGTAAACTTTGGGAACAAGGCGTTACTGGCATTGAACAATACAATCACCTTAATAAAGTAGAACCAATGCGAAGAGCGTTAGATGAACTAGATATTGGTACTTGGTTTTCTGGCCTACGCCGAGAGCAATCACAATCGCGGGCGACATTACCTATTTTAGCGATTCAAAATGGTGTGTTTAAATTCCTACCTGTGATTGATTGGACAAATAAAGATGTACATTATTATCTGCAAGAAAATCACCTGCCGTATCATCCATTGTGGGAGCAAGGTTACCTTTCAGTTGGTGACACTCATACCACTCGTAAATGGGAACCGGGAATGAATGAAGAAGAAACGCGTTTCTTCGGCTTAAAAAGAGAGTGTGGTCTTCATGAAGAGAATAACTAAGGAGATGATGCAGGTATTTAATCTTCTATATAGTGTAAAAAAGAAATGAGTGAAACGGAAAAAGCGTCTGAAGGCGCTTTTTCTACGTTTGAAAAGATAAAAATTACAGCTAATGTGTATAACTCTGTGGGTAACATGTTTATTTGATCTTAGTAAAATTGAATAAATAAGGCTTTGAGCAGTAATTTGGTGATTAAGCGTTATTTTTGCAATTTTCACAAAATAACGCTTGCCAACGTGACGGCGATCTCTATAATGCGACCTCACTGACACGGCACAGCCAGTAAGGGTTCAAACCCAACTAGCCAGCCAATCAGTAGGTCAAATCGGTAAGACGAAATAATGTAAAAAAGTGTTTGACACTCACAATTATCTCGCTAGAATGACCGCCTTCTTCAAAGGAAGCCTCGGCAACCTGGCGAAGAACGCTCTTTAACAATATAAACCTATCAATCTGTGTGGGCACTCGTTGATGATAATCGAAAAAGATTTATCAATGAACTGAGTGACCTGAACTAGCAATAGTTCGAATGCTTTTTGATTTCACTTTTTCTTAAAAAGTGAAGACCAAGAAGCGGCACAGTCAATTCATTGTTGTTCTGTTGGAACAACAATAGCTTTAAAATTACTTTTTTACTTTCGAGTAAGAGCAGTTTTGAAGTCAGTATTCATTGAGCCGGTCTTAGGACCAACAAAACTTTAATTGAAGAGTTTGATCATGGCTCAGATTGAACGCTGGCGGCAGGCCTAACACATGCAAGTCGAGCGGCAGCACAGAGGAACTTGTTCCTTGGGTGGCGAGCGGCGGACGGGTGAGTAATGCCTAGGAAATTGCCCTGATGTGGGGGATAACCATTGGAAACGATGGCTAATACCGCATGATGCCTACGGGCCAAAGAGGGGGACCTTCGGGCCTCTCGCGTCAGGATATGCCTAGGTGGGATTAGCTAGTTGGTGAGGTAATGGCTCACCAAGGCGACGATCCCTAGCTGGTCTGAGAGGATGATCAGCCACACTGGAACTGAGACACGGTCCAGACTCCTACGGGAGGCAGCAGTGGGGAATATTGCACAATGGGCGCAAGCCTGATGCAGCCATGCCGCGTGTATGAAGAAGGCCTTCGGGTTGTAAAGTACTTTCAGTCGTGAGGAAGGTGGTGTTGTTAATAGCAGCATCATTTGACGTTAGCGACAGAAGAAGCACCGGCTAACTCCGTGCCAGCAGCCGCGGTAATACGGAGGGTGCGAGCGTTAATCGGAATTACTGGGCGTAAAGCGCATGCAGGTGGTGGATTAAGTCAGATGTGAAAGCCCGGGGCTCAACCTCGGAACCGCATTTGAAACTGGTTCACTAGAGTACTGTAGAGGGGGGTAGAATTTCAGGTGTAGCGGTGAAATGCGTAGAGATCTGAAGGAATACCGGTGGCGAAGGCGGCCCCCTGGACAGATACTGACACTCAGATGCGAAAGCGTGGGGAGCAAACAGGATTAGATACCCTGGTAGTCCACGCCGTAAACGATGTCTACTTGGAGGTTGTGGCCTTGAGCCGTGGCTTTCGGAGCTAACGCGTTAAGTAGACCGCCTGGGGAGTACGGTCGCAAGATTAAAACTCAAATGAATTGACGGGGGCCCGCACAAGCGGTGGAGCATGTGGTTTAATTCGATGCAACGCGAAGAACCTTACCTACTCTTGACATCTACAGAATCCTGCGGAGACGCGGGAGTGCCTTCGGGAACTGTAAGACAGGTGCTGCATGGCTGTCGTCAGCTCGTGTTGTGAAATGTTGGGTTAAGTCCCGCAACGAGCGCAACCCTTATCCTTGTTTGCCAGCACGTAATGGTGGGAACTCCAGGGAGACTGCCGGTGATAAACCGGAGGAAGGTGGGGACGACGTCAAGTCATCATGGCCCTTACGAGTAGGGCTACACACGTGCTACAATGGCGCATACAGAGGGCAGCAAGCTAGCGATAGTGAGCGAATCCCAAAAAGTGCGTCGTAGTCCGGATTGGAGTCTGCAACTCGACTCCATGAAGTCGGAATCGCTAGTAATCGTAGATCAGAATGCTACGGTGAATACGTTCCCGGGCCTTGTACACACCGCCCGTCACACCATGGGAGTGGGCTGCACCAGAAGTGGTTAGTTTAACCGCACTTTCTTCGGAGAGAGTGGAGGACGATCACCACGGTGTGGTTCATGACTGGGGTGAAGTCGTAACAAGGTAGCGCTAGGGGAACCTGGCGCTGGATCACCTCCTTATACGAAGATTACACTGATGAGTGTCCACACAGATTGATGGTTTATACAGTTTAAGAGATGAGGATGTTGCCAAACATTCTTACTTAGTGTCCCGTTCGTCTAGAGGCCTAGGACACCGCCCTTTCACGGCGGTAACAGGGGTTCGACTCCCCTACGGGATACCACTTCCGTTGTGAAGTAAAGGGGTCGTTAGCTCAGTTGGTAGAGCAGTTGACTTTTAATCAATTGGTCGCAGGTTCGAATCCTGCACGACCCACCATTTCTTCCACAAGAAATGTCAAAAAACATGTGGGCGATTAGCTCAGTTGGGAGAGCACCTGCCTTACAAGCAGGGGGTCACTGGTTCGAACCCGGTATCGCCCACCACTCTCTAAGAATTTTTGGATGCACATTGCCAAACCAGATTAAGTAATTGAACTGGTCGGTCTGTTTGACTCTGAAAGTCATTAGAAAGTGATTTGTTCCGTTAGGAATACCACTCGCTCTTTAACAATTTGGAAAGCTGACTGATAACAACGAACGTGTTTGTTGTTATCAAATAAAAGTTCTCAACATCAATGCGTTTAACGTATTGATACCAAACACATTCAAGTGTTCTTGGGAAAGCTTACTTCGGTAAGTTTTCAAAATTGAGTCCGGCAAAATCAAACGTCTCTCGCTCATTCAAATAATGAGAGACAACCTTGGTGACTTGTCTGCAACACGAAACTTCTTCGGGTTGTATGGTTAAGTGACTAAGCGTACACGGTGGATGCCTTGGCAGTCAGAGGCGATGAAGGACGTAGTAACTTGCGATAAGCGTAGATTAGGCAGTAACAGCCACTTGAGTCTACGATTTCCGAATGGGGAAACCCACGTGCATAAGCACGTATCCTTACCTGAATACATAGGGTAAGGAGGCAAACCGGGGGAACTGAAACATCTAAGTACCCCGAGGAGAAGAAATCAACAGAGATTCCGAAAGTAGCGGCGAGCGAAATTGGACTAGCCCTTAAGCTTTTAATGATGCAGGTGAAGCCTCTGGAAAGTGGCGCAATAAAGGGTGATAGCCCCGTAACTGTTCCATCATTATAAGTGAAATCGAGTAAGGCGGGACACGTGTTATCCTGTCTGAACATGGGGGGACCATCCTCCAAGGCTAAATACTACTGACTGACCGATAGTGAACCAGTACCGTGAGGGAAAGGCGAAAAGAACCCCTGTGAGGGGAGTGAAATAGAACCTGAAACCGTGTACGTACAAGCAGTAGGAGCAGGCATTGTCCTGTGACTGCGTACCTTTTGTATAATGGGTCAGCGACTTATATTCAGTGGCAAGGTTAACCGAATAGGGGAGCCGTAGGGAAACCGAGTCTTAACTGGGCGCTTCAGTCTCTGGATATAGACCCGAAACCGGGTGATCTAGCCATGGGCAGGTTGAAGGTTGAGTAACATCAACTGGAGGACCGAACCGACTAATGTTGAAAAATTAGCGGATGACTTGTGGCTAGGGGTGAAAGGCCAATCAAACTCGGAGATAGCTGGTTCTCCCCGAAAGCTATTTAGGTAGCGCCTCGGACGAATACTACTGGGGGTAGAGCACTGTTAAGGCTAGGGGGTCATCCCGACTTACCAACCCTTTGCAAACTCCGAATACCAGTAAGTACTATCCGGGAGACACACGGCGGGTGCTAACGTCCGTCGTGGAGAGGGAAACAACCCAGACCGCCAGCTAAGGTCCCAAATTACTACTAAGTGGGAAACGATGTGGGAAGGCTCAGACAGCCAGGATGTTGGCTTAGAAGCAGCCATCATTTAAAGAAAGCGTAATAGCTCACTGGTCGAGTCGGCCTGCGCGGAAGATGTAACGGGGCTAAGTAGTAAACCGAAGCTGCGGCAATACAGTTTACTGTATTGGGTAGGGGAGCGTTCTGTAAGCCGTTGAAGGTGTGTTGTAAAGCATGCTGGAGGTATCAGAAGTGCGAATGCTGACATGAGTAACGATAAGGGGGGTGAAAAACCTCCCCGCCGGAAGACCAAGGGTTCCTGTCCAACGTTAATCGGGGCAGGGTAAGTCGACCCCTAAGGCGAGGCTGAAAAGCGTAGTCGATGGGAAACGGGTTAATATTCCCGTACTGCTTATAATTGCGATGGGGGGACGGAGAAGGCTAGGTGGGCCAGGCGACGGTTGTCCTGGTTCAAGTGCGTAGGCTAAGAGACTAGGTAAATCCGGTTTCTTGTTAGGCTGAGACACGACGTCGAGCTGCTACGGCAGTGAAGTCATTGATGCCCTGCTTCCAGGAAAAGCCTCTAAGCTTCAGATTATAAGCAATCGTACCCCAAACCGACACAGGTGGTCGGGTAGAGAATACCAAGGCGCTTGAGAGAACTCGGGTGAAGGAACTAGGCAAAATGGTACCGTAACTTCGGGAGAAGGTACGCTCTTATTGGTGAAGTCCCTTGCGGATGGAGCTGACGAGAGTCGCAGATACCAGGTGGCTGCAACTGTTTATTAAAAACACAGCACTGTGCAAAATCGCAAGATGACGTATACGGTGTGACGCCTGCCCGGTGCCGGAAGGTTAATTGATGGGGTTAGACTTAGGTCGAAGCTCTTGATCGAAGCCCCGGTAAACGGCGGCCGTAACTATAACGGTCCTAAGGTAGCGAAATTCCTTGTCGGGTAAGTTCCGACCTGCACGAATGGCGTAATGATGGCCACGCTGTCTCCACCCGAGACTCAGTGAAATTGAAATCGCTGTGAAGATGCAGTGTACCCGCGGCTAGACGGAAAGACCCCGTGAACCTTTACTACAGCTTGGCACTGAACATTGAACCTACATGTGTAGGATAGGTGGGAGACTTAGAAGCGCAGTCGCTAGATTGCGTGGAGTCGACCTTGAAATACCACCCTTGTCGTTTTGATGTTCTAACGTAGGCCCCTCATCGGGGTTGCGGACAGTGCCTGGTGGGTAGTTTGACTGGGGCGGTCTCCTCCCAAAGAGTAACGGAGGAGCACGAAGGTGGGCTAATCACGGTTGGACATCGTGAGGTTAGTGCAATGGCATAAGCCCGCTTAACTGCGAGAATGACGGTTCGAGCAGGTACGAAAGTAGGTCATAGTGATCCGGTGGTTCTGAATGGAAGGGCCATCGCTCAACGGATAAAAGGTACTCCGGGGATAACAGGCTGATACCGCCCAAGAGTTCATATCGACGGCGGTGTTTGGCACCTCGATGTCGGCTCATCACATCCTGGGGCTGAAGTCGGTCCCAAGGGTATGGCTGTTCGCCATTTAAAGTGGTACGCGAGCTGGGTTTAGAACGTCGTGAGACAGTTCGGTCCCTATCTGCCGTGGGCGTTGGAAGATTGAAGGGGGCTGCTCCTAGTACGAGAGGACCGGAGTGGACGAACCGCTGGTGTTCGGGTTGTCATGCCAATGGCATTGCCCGGTAGCTAAGTTCGGAATTGATAAGCGCTGAAAGCATCTAAGCGCGAAGCGAGCCCTGAGATGAGTCTTCCCTGGCACTTTAAGTGTCCTAAAGGGTTGTTCGAGACTAGAACGTTGATAGGTTGGGTGTGTAAGCGCTGCGAGGCGTTGAGCTAACCAATACTAATTGCCCGTGAGGCTTAACCATACAACACCGAAGGGGTTTTGTGGACTCAATGAAAGAACATTGAATGTGTGAATGAGAATGAAGCAGCTTTCCGAATTAAGAAATTTGCTTGGCGACCATAGCGTTGTGGACCCACCTGACTCCATGCCGAACTCAGAAGTGAAACACAACAGCGCCGATGGTAGTGTGGGGTCTCCCCATGTGAGAGTAGGACATCGCCAGGCTTAAATTCCGACTGGTCTCAATGAGACGAGTCACCATAATATTCTCATGAAAACGTGAGAGTTTTATGTTGACTTTCGAAGCGGAAAGCGTATTATACGCGTCCTGCTTAAGTGTTAACGCACTGAAAGCAAAGCTCTTTAACAATATAAACCTATCAATCTGTGTGGGCACTCGTTGATGATAATCGAAAAAGATTTATCAATGAACTGAGTGACCTGAACTAGCAATAGTTCGAATGCTTTTTGATTTCACTTTTTCTTAAAAAGTGAAGACCAAGAAGCGGCACAGTCAATTCATTGTTGTTCTGTTGGAACAACAATAGCTTTAAAATTACTTATTTACTTTCGAGTAAGAGCAGTTTTGAAGTCAGTATTCATTGAGCCGGTCTTAGGACCAACAAAACTTTAATTGAAGAGTTTGATCATGGCTCAGATTGAACGCTGGCGGCAGGCCTAACACATGCAAGTCGAGCGGCAGCACAGAGGAACTTGTTCCTTGGGTGGCGAGCGGCGGACGGGTGAGTAATGCCTAGGAAATTGCCCTGATGTGGGGGATAACCATTGGAAACGATGGCTAATACCGCATGATGCCTACGGGCCAAAGAGGGGGACCTTCGGGCCTCTCGCGTCAGGATATGCCTAGGTGGGATTAGCTAGTTGGTGAGGTAATGGCTCACCAAGGCGACGATCCCTAGCTGGTCTGAGAGGATGATCAGCCACACTGGAACTGAGACACGGTCCAGACTCCTACGGGAGGCAGCAGTGGGGAATATTGCACAATGGGCGCAAGCCTGATGCAGCCATGCCGCGTGTATGAAGAAGGCCTTCGGGTTGTAAAGTACTTTCAGTCGTGAGGAAGGTGGTGTTGTTAATAGCAGCATCATTTGACGTTAGCGACAGAAGAAGCACCGGCTAACTCCGTGCCAGCAGCCGCGGTAATACGGAGGGTGCGAGCGTTAATCGGAATTACTGGGCGTAAAGCGCATGCAGGTGGTGGATTAAGTCAGATGTGAAAGCCCGGGGCTCAACCTCGGAACCGCATTTGAAACTGGTTCACTAGAGTACTGTAGAGGGGGGTAGAATTTCAGGTGTAGCGGTGAAATGCGTAGAGATCTGAAGGAATACCGGTGGCGAAGGCGGCCCCCTGGACAGATACTGACACTCAGATGCGAAAGCGTGGGGAGCAAACAGGATTAGATACCCTGGTAGTCCACGCCGTAAACGATGTCTACTTGGAGGTTGTGGCCTTGAGCCGTGGCTTTCGGAGCTAACGCGTTAAGTAGACCGCCTGGGGAGTACGGTCGCAAGATTAAAACTCAAATGAATTGACGGGGGCCCGCACAAGCGGTGGAGCATGTGGTTTAATTCGATGCAACGCGAAGAACCTTACCTACTCTTGACATCTACAGAATCCTGCGGAGACGCGGGAGTGCCTTCGGGAACTGTAAGACAGGTGCTGCATGGCTGTCGTCAGCTCGTGTTGTGAAATGTTGGGTTAAGTCCCGCAACGAGCGCAACCCTTATCCTTGTTTGCCAGCACGTAATGGTGGGAACTCCAGGGAGACTGCCGGTGATAAACCGGAGGAAGGTGGGGACGACGTCAAGTCATCATGGCCCTTACGAGTAGGGCTACACACGTGCTACAATGGCGCATACAGAGGGCAGCAAGCTAGCGATAGTGAGCGAATCCCAAAAAGTGCGTCGTAGTCCGGATTGGAGTCTGCAACTCGACTCCATGAAGTCGGAATCGCTAGTAATCGTAGATCAGAATGCTACGGTGAATACGTTCCCGGGCCTTGTACACACCGCCCGTCACACCATGGGAGTGGGCTGCACCAGAAGTGGTTAGTTTAACCGCACTTTCTTCGGAGAGAGTGGAGGACGATCACCACGGTGTGGTTCATGACTGGGGTGAAGTCGTAACAAGGTAGCGCTAGGGGAACCTGGCGCTGGATCACCTCCTTATACGAAGATTACACTGATGAGTGTCCACACAGATTGATGGTTTATACAGTTTAAGATGCAATACGGGGCTATAGCTCAGCTGGGAGAGCGCTTGCATGGCATGCAAGAGGTCTGCGGTTCGATCCCGCATAGCTCCACCATCTTTAAGCGCACTAGCAATAGTGTTTTTAAAAATGGTTTTCATTAGAAAATCGTGCTCTTTAACAATTTGGAAAGCTGACTGATAACAACGAACGTGTTTGTTGTTATCAAATAAAAGTTCTCAACATCAATGCGTTTAACGTATTGATACCAAACACATTCAAGTGTTCTTGGGAAAGCTTACTTCGGTAAGTTTTCAAAATTGAGTCCGGCAAAATCAAACGTCTCTCGCTCATTCAAATAATGAGAGACAACCTTGGTGACTTGTCTGCAACACGAAACTTCTTCGGGTTGTATGGTTAAGTGACTAAGCGTACACGGTGGATGCCTTGGCAGTCAGAGGCGATGAAGGACGTAGTAACTTGCGATAAGCGTAGATTAGGCAGTAACAGCCACTTGAGTCTACGATTTCCGAATGGGGAAACCCACGTGCATAAGCACGTATCCTTACCTGAATACATAGGGTAAGGAGGCAAACCGGGGGAACTGAAACATCTAAGTACCCCGAGGAGAAGAAATCAACAGAGATTCCGAAAGTAGCGGCGAGCGAAATTGGACTAGCCCTTAAGCTTTTAATGATGCAGGTGAAGCCTCTGGAAAGTGGCGCAATAAAGGGTGATAGCCCCGTAACTGTTCCATCATTATAAGTGAAATCGAGTAAGGCGGGACACGTGTTATCCTGTCTGAACATGGGGGGACCATCCTCCAAGGCTAAATACTACTGACTGACCGATAGTGAACCAGTACCGTGAGGGAAAGGCGAAAAGAACCCCTGTGAGGGGAGTGAAATAGAACCTGAAACCGTGTACGTACAAGCAGTAGGAGCAGGCATTGTCCTGTGACTGCGTACCTTTTGTATAATGGGTCAGCGACTTATATTCAGTGGCAAGGTTAACCGAATAGGGGAGCCGTAGGGAAACCGAGTCTTAACTGGGCGCTTTAGTCTCTGGATATAGACCCGAAACCGGGTGATCTAGCCATGGGCAGGTTGAAGGTTGAGTAACATCAACTGGAGGACCGAACCGACTAATGTTGAAAAATTAGCGGATGACTTGTGGCTAGGGGTGAAAGGCCAATCAAACTCGGAGATAGCTGGTTCTCCCCGAAAGCTATTTAGGTAGCGCCTCGGACGAATACTACTGGGGGTAGAGCACTGTTAAGGCTAGGGGGTCATCCCGACTTACCAACCCTTTGCAAACTCCGAATACCAGTAAGTACTATCCGGGAGACACACGGCGGGTGCTAACGTCCGTCGTGGAGAGGGAAACAACCCAGACCGCCAGCTAAGGTCCCAAATTACTACTAAGTGGGAAACGATGTGGGAAGGCTCAGACAGCCAGGATGTTGGCTTAGAAGCAGCCATCATTTAAAGAAAGCGTAATAGCTCACTGGTCGAGTCGGCCTGCGCGGAAGATGTAACGGGGCTAAGTAGTAAACCGAAGCTGCGGCAATACAGTTTACTGTATTGGGTAGGGGAGCGTTCTGTAAGCCGTTGAAGGTGTGTTGTAAAGCATGCTGGAGGTATCAGAAGTGCGAATGCTGACATGAGTAACGATAAGGGGGGTGAAAAACCTCCCCGCCGGAAGACCAAGGGTTCCTGTCCAACGTTAATCGGGGCAGGGTAAGTCGACCCCTAAGGCGAGGCTGAAAAGCGTAGTCGATGGGAAACGGGTTAATATTCCCGTACTGCTTATAATTGCGATGGGGGGACGGAGAAGGCTAGGTGGGCCAGGCGACGGTTGTCCTGGTTCAAGTGCGTAGGCTAAGAGACTAGGTAAATCCGGTTTCTTGTTAGGTTGAGACACGACGTCGAGCTGCTACGGCAGTGAAGTCATTGATGCCCTGCTTCCAGGAAAAGCCTCTAAGCTTCAGATTATAAGCAATCGTACCCCAAACCGACACAGGTGGTCGGGTAGAGAATACCAAGGCGCTTGAGAGAACTCGGGTGAAGGAACTAGGCAAAATGGTACCGTAACTTCGGGAGAAGGTACGCTCTTATTGGTGAAGTCCCTTGCGGATGGAGCTGACGAGAGTCGCAGATACCAGGTGGCTGCAACTGTTTATTAAAAACACAGCACTGTGCAAAATCGCAAGATGACGTATACGGTGTGACGCCTGCCCGGTGCCGGAAGGTTAATTGATGGGGTTAGACTTAGGTCGAAGCTCTTGATCGAAGCCCCGGTAAACGGCGGCCGTAACTATAACGGTCCTAAGGTAGCGAAATTCCTTGTCGGGTAAGTTCCGACCTGCACGAATGGCGTAATGATGGCCACGCTGTCTCCACCCGAGACTCAGTGAAATTGAAATCGCTGTGAAGATGCAGTGTACCCGCGGCTAGACGGAAAGACCCCGTGAACCTTTACTACAGCTTGGCACTGAACATTGAACCTACATGTGTAGGATAGGTGGGAGACTTAGAAGCGCAGTCGCTAGATTGCGTGGAGTCGACCTTGAAATACCACCCTTGTCGTTTTGATGTTCTAACGTAGGCCCCTCATCGGGGTTGCGGACAGTGCCTGGTGGGTAGTTTGACTGGGGCGGTCTCCTCCCAAAGAGTAACGGAGGAGCACGAAGGTGGGCTAATCACGGTTGGACATCGTGAGGTTAGTGCAATGGCATAAGCCCGCTTAACTGCGAGAATGACGGTTCGAGCAGGTACGAAAGTAGGTCATAGTGATCCGGTGGTTCTGAATGGAAGGGCCATCGCTCAACGGATAAAAGGTACTCCGGGGATAACAGGCTGATACCGCCCAAGAGTTCATATCGACGGCGGTGTTTGGCACCTCGATGTCGGCTCATCACATCCTGGGGCTGAAGTCGGTCCCAAGGGTATGGCTGTTCGCCATTTAAAGTGGTACGCGAGCTGGGTTTAGAACGTCGTGAGACAGTTCGGTCCCTATCTGCCGTGGGCGTTGGAAGATTGAAGGGGGCTGCTCCTAGTACGAGAGGACCGGAGTGGACGAACCGCTGGTGTTCGGGTTGTCATGCCAATGGCATTGCCCGGTAGCTAAGTTCGGAATTGATAAGCGCTGAAAGCATCTAAGCGCGAAGCGAGCCCTGAGATGAGTCTTCCCTGGCACTTTAAGTGTCCTAAAGGGTTGTTCGAGACTAGAACGTTGATAGGTTGGGTGTGTAAGCGCTGCGAGGCGTTGAGCTAACCAATACTAATTGCCCGTGAGGCTTAACCATACAACACCGAAGGGGTTTTGTGGGCTCAATTTAAGAACATTGAATGTGTGAATGAGAATGAAACAGCTTTCCGAATTAAGAAATTTGCTTGGCGACCATAGCGTTGTGGACCCACCTGACTCCATGCCGAACTCAGAAGTGAAACACAACAGCGCCGATGGTAGTGTGGGGTCTCCCCATGTGAGAGTAGGACATCGCCAGGCTTTGACTTGTTGTTTTTAGATTTTTTTTAAAAATCTAAAGGCAAAAAAAGTAGACGAAAAGTCTAACCAGACACGCTGCGGAGCGGTAGTTCAGTTGGTTAGAATACCGGCCTGTCACGCCGGGGGTCGCGGGTTCGAGTCCCGTCCGCTCCGCCACTTATTAAGAGCCTCAGCAGTCATGTTGAGGTTTTCTTCAATGAGAAGCATAAATTATTTAGGGGTGTAGCTCCAACTGGCAGAGCAGCGGATTCCAAATCCGCGTGTTGGGAGTTCGAATCTCTCCACCCCTGCCATTTATCAAGCCTCTGCAGAAATGCTGAGGCTTTTTGCTATTTTTCATCTCCTTATTATTTTTTTGGAATATTCTGGTTCTTCAATAAAATATTGTACCCATAGAGTATTAATACCACTCTGTAAATTAACGGGTCAGTTCAATCCTATCTCTTGAGCGC
Organism: Vibrio qinghaiensis; assembly: GCF_002257545.1. Lineage (NCBI taxonomy): Bacteria > Pseudomonadati > Pseudomonadota > Gammaproteobacteria > Vibrionales > Vibrionaceae > Vibrio > Vibrio qinghaiensis. Next base: position 276,133 of record NZ_CP022741.1, read on the forward strand.
ATTCTCATTACTTTATCGGTACTTGTCAAAAAGCGATTCCACGCACGGCACAACTTCGACACAATATCCTTGTAATCAATAAAACTTTGGTTAGTGAGATAGTGTTGCCTGAGCCAGTTCCACACTTGTTCTATAGCGTTTAACTCTGGTGAGTCGGGAAGCTGATCAAGGAAGGTTTGCACCCACTTATTGACACTGGTACGGCTAGCTTTCAGAAATTGATTAATACCAATCTAAGAAAAAATATGATCTAATTGATGGCATTTAACGATAGAACTTATTCGCTATGGACACACTACCACCCTGATTCTATCTATTACCTGCTCGAGCACATGGGCTTCTCTTGGATAACTTCTCGCTCCAAGCACCCTCATCAGTCCCAGCCAATCCAAGACGATTTTAAAAAAATTTAAAATTGAAACGATCCTTAAGATCCCAGGATATATTGCTTTAGAGCGTGTTGATGTCTGTTTTCAGGATGAAGCCAGATTTGGGCAACAAAACACAACAACACGGTTATGGGCAGAGAAAGCAACACGTCCCAGATCCGTGAAGCAACAACAATTTGAATATGCGTATCTGTTTGGTTCTATCTGTCCCGCTAGAGGTATTGGCGAGGCGATGGTCGTTCCTTGGGTTAACAAGGACATTATGGTTAAGCATCTTAGGCAAGAAGGTGGATAGAGCTGACCAGTTAATTTTCCAGATTGGTATTATTTGGGTGCGAGAGTGCCATCTTTAAAGTGAGCGATAGCGAGCAATCTCATTTTCATTTGAAAGGATTTTTGTTAACTCGCCAGTTTTTTGAAGTCGATATTCTGTAAGCTGTCGATGGTCAATTAATCTTGGTAGCCGTCTTTTTCAATTAGATCATATTTTTTAATTGCTATTGCAATAGGTCTAGAGAGAAGAGCAACAAAGCAAAGATAGTAAAAGCCGATGCTCTAGAACATCGGCTAGAGATAAAAATGGTTTGATCAGTCATCACTGACAGTTTTTCTATCTACATTGACGATTTTTCAGCTTGTTTTGCTTTGTCTATCAATGGGGTAATTGTTGAACCTTGAATAAGTATTGAAAACACCACGACAGCGTATGTCATAACAAGGATTATCTCTTTTACATCAATAAGCTTGTCTGGGATAACTAATATGCCGGATGGAATAGAAAGTGCCATTGCTAGTGCCAATCCACCTCGTAGCCCTCCCCAAGTTAGTATCTTTATTGACCATGGGTTGTAGGAGCGGTAACGCTTGAAGCCGATGTAAGAGAAAAAAACGCTTAGATAGCGAGCAGATAAGACAAGAGGAATGGCGAAAGCCATCAATATCCAGTCCTCTTCATGGAATTTGAAGAGTAGCATCGACATACCGATAAGTAGGAAAAGCACACCATTCAAAAATTCGTCAACCAATTCCCAAAAGTGGTCAAGGTGTTCTTCACTTTCTTTTGAAAAGCCAATGAAGCGTGTCCAGTTGCCGATCATTATCCCTGATACAACCATAGCCAAAGGTCCGGAAACATGAATAACATCTGCAAAAACATAACCAGCAGTCGGTATACCAATGGTTAAAAGCAGTTCCATTGGGTGGTCATCGGTGGCGCTGATGAGGTAGTGGAATAATAGCCCAAGTGCTAGGCCATACACTATGCCCCCTATTGCCTCTTGAATAAACAACATAGTTACACTACCTATGGTTGGTGTTTCCGTGCCAAATGCAATAGTGAAAATAGTGACAAAGATAACCAAACCAAAACCATCATTAAAGAGCGATTCTCCCTCGATTTGGGTTGAAATACGTTTTGGTGCATTTAACTTTTTAACAATAGCTAATACGGCTATTGGGTCTGTTGGTGATATGAGTGCACCAAATAGTAGACAGTAGACGAGATCGAAGTGAATGCCGATAAATTGGCAGAAGGCGTATAGCCCAAAACCGATGCAGAAGGTTGAAAATAGCGTTGCGCCTAGCGCAAGAACGGCGATTTCCCATTTCTGATCTTTTAGGTTGGGTAATTTGATGCCTAGGCCGCCAGCGAAAAGTAGAAAACCGAGTATTCCTTTGAGCAGAAAATTTTCAAAGTTAATACTGTTGACGGTTTCGGTCGCTATTTGAGTTAGATGAAACCAATCATTTTGACCTGCAACTAAGATCAATAATGATAACATCATCGATCCTGCTGTAATGGCGATAGTGGTTTGCATATTGCCTATCTTACTGTTTAGAAAGGCAATCAACATTGCTGCTCCTGATAGGAAGCATAAAGTGTAATAGACAGACATTGTTTTCTCGTCGTGTAACAAAATATGAATGAAATTCTCCTTGGATGATGTACAAATAGCAAACACTTTTTAGCCATGATGGCAGATGTATCAAACGACAATTGAAGTGAAGTTTAGACGTCTAGATTTCTAATGGTTATATGATAGGATGAGCGAATAACCAAAAGGAATGAGGCTGTACTGTGGGAAGAGAAGTTAAAAGTCAAATTGAAGCTCAATTGCAACAGAGAATATTATTGATTGATGGTGGCATGGGCACCATGATTCAGAGCTATAAATTGGAAGAGCAAGATTATCGCGGAGATCGCTTTGCCCATTGGCCAAGCGATCTGAAAGGAAATAATGACCTTCTCGTCTTGACGCAGCCTCAGTTAATCAAAGAAATTCATAGTGCTTACTTGGAGGCAGGTGCTGATATCCTAGAGACGAATACCTTCAACGCGACGAGCATCGCAATGGCCGACTACGATATGCAAGCCATTAGCGATGAGATCAATTTCGCTGCTGCAAAACTTGCACGCGAAGCTGCTGACGAATGGACGGCGAAAACGCCTGAGAAACCTCGTTATGTAGCAGGAGTGCTAGGGCCAACAAACCGCACTTGCTCGCTCTCCCCTGACGTGAATGACCCTGGTTTTCGAAATATCAGCTTTGAGCAATTAGTTGAAGCTTACTCAGAATCAACACGTGCTTTAATTCGTGGCGGCAGCGACTTAATTTTGATTGAAACCATTTTCGATACTTTAAATGCTAAAGCCTGTGCCTTTGCGGTGGATTGTGTGTTTGAAGAGTTGGGTTACAAACTGCCCGTGATGATCTCAGGGACAATCACCGATGCCTCTGGTCGAACGCTTTCTGGGCAAACAACCGAAGCCTTTTATAATGCACTGCGACACGTTGAGCCTATCTCATTTGGTTTGAACTGTGCACTCGGTCCGGATGAATTGCGCCAATACGTTGAAGAGCTATCACGTATTTCCGAATGTTATGTCTCTGCTCACCCCAATGCGGGGTTGCCTAACGCATTCGGTGAGTATGATCTTGAAGCCGATGAGATGGCGCAGCACATCGGGGAATGGGCGCGAGCAGGATTCTTGAACCTTGTTGGTGGCTGTTGTGGAACCACTCCTGAGCACATCAGACAAATGGCAAAAGTGGTCGAAGGTGTGAAACCAAGAGCGTTACCCGATATTCCAGTGGCTTGTCGTCTATCCGGTCTAGAGCCGCTGACGATTACCAAAGAGAGCTTATTCATCAACGTAGGTGAGCGAACTAACGTCACTGGTTCTGCGCGTTTTAAGCGTTTAATCAAAGATGAGCAGTATGATGAGGCGCTGCATGTTGCTCGAGAGCAGGTCGAAAACGGTGCACAAATCATCGATATTAATATGGATGAAGGAATGTTGGATGCGCAAGCTTGCATGGTCCGCTTTCTCAATTTATGCGCTTCTGAGCCGGATATTTCCAAAGTGCCAATCATGGTTGATTCTTCTAAGTGGGAGGTGATTGAAGCAGGTCTCAAATGTATTCAAGGTAAAGGGATTGTGAACTCGATTTCCCTCAAAGAGGGGAAAGAGAAGTTTGTCGAACAAGCTAAACTCATTCGCCGCTATGGTGCCGCTGTGATCGTGATGGCATTTGATGAAGTAGGCCAAGCGGATACCCGTGAGCGAAAACTTGAAATTTGTACCAAAGCTTATCGAATTTTGGTTGATGAGGTTGGTTTCCCTGCTGAAGATATCATTTTTGATCCCAATATTTTCGCGGTTGCGACTGGTATTGATGAGCATAATAATTATGCTGTGGACTTTATCGAAGCCGTGGCTGATATCAAACGTAATTTACCCCATGCGATGATTTCCGGCGGGGTTTCCAACGTCTCTTTCTCTTTTCGCGGTAACAACTATGTGCGTGAAGCGATCCATGCTGTATTCCTTTATCACTGTTTTAAAAACGGCATGGACATGGGTATCGTCAATGCCGGTCAGCTTGAGATTTACGATAACGTGCCAGAGAAACTGCGTGAAGCAGTCGAAGATATCATTCTCAATCGCCGCAGCGATGGCACTGAACGCTTACTGGATATTGCGGCTGAATATGCGAACAAAGGTGTCGGTAAGGAAGAGGATGCCAGTGCGCTTGAATGGCGTTCATGGCCAGTCGCAAAACGTTTAGAGCATGCGTTGGTCAAAGGTATCACCGAGTATATTGTTGAAGATACGGAAGAAGCTCGTCAAAATGCCACTCGCCCACTGGATGTGATCGAAGGGCCTCTCATGGATGGAATGAACGTGGTCGGCGACCTCTTTGGCGAAGGGAAAATGTTCCTGCCGCAAGTAGTGAAATCGGCGCGCGTTATGAAGCAAGCCGTTGCGCATTTAGAGCCCTACATCAACGCGCTTAAGCAAGCGGGTTCCAATAATGGCAAAATCCTTCTTGCCACAGTTAAAGGGGATGTACACGACATCGGCAAAAATATCGTTGGCGTCGTTTTGCAGTGTAATAACTACGAAATCATTGACCTCGGCGTTATGGTGCCGTGTGAGCAAATTCTCAAAGTAGCGAAAGAGAAAAACGTTGATATTATCGGGTTGTCCGGTCTTATTACTCCCTCCTTGGATGAAATGGTGCACGTCGCTAAAGAAATGGAGCGACAAGGGTTTAAATTACCGCTTTTGATTGGCGGAGCAACCACCTCTAAAGCACATACCGCAGTTAAAATTGAGCAAAATTATCACCAGCCTGTTGTGTACGTGAACAATGCTTCGCGCGCAGTAGGCGTTTGTTCTTCGCTTCTTTCTGATGAGTTACGTCCTGCTTTTGTGGAAAAATTAAACCTCGATTATGAACGCACGCGTGATCAACATCACCGTAAAACCCCCCGAACTAAACCTGTCTCATTAGAAGTAGCAAGGGCAAATAAAGCGGTTATCGATTGGGATAACTATACGCCGCCAGTTCCGGCTAAATTGGGCGTACATGTGTTTGATGATTTTGATGTGGCTACCCTTCGTCGTTACATCGACTGGACACCATTTTTCATGACATGGTCATTGATGGGTAAATACCCAACGATTTTTGAACACGAAGAGGTGGGAGAGGAAGCGCAAAGTTTATTCCATGATGCTAATGCATTGCTTGATAGAGTTGAGCGAGAAGGGCTACTCAAGGCTCGCGGTATTTGCGCTTTATTCCCGGCCGCGAGTGTGGGAGATGATATCGAAGTGTATCGCGATGAATCGCGCACCGAGGTTGCTCATGTTCTGCATCACTTACGCCAACAAACCGAAAAGCCCAAAGGTTATAACTACTGCTTGTCCGATTACATTGTACCAAAAGAGAGTGGTAAACGAGATTGGATCGGCGCATTTGCCGTGACGGGCGGAATTGGTGAGCGAGAATTAGCTGACCAATATAAAGCGCAAGGCGATGATTACAACGCCATCATGATCCAAGCGGTGGCTGATCGTCTTGCTGAGGCTTTTGCGGAATATTTGCATCAGCAAGTTCGTAAAGAAATTTGGGGTTATGCTGCTGACGAAGAGTTGTCGAACGATGATTTGATCCGTGAGAAATACCAAGGTATACGCCCAGCGCCGGGTTATCCAGCGTGTCCTGAGCATACGGAAAAAGGCATCTTGTGGGAGATGTTGCAGGTTGAGCAAACCATCGATATGTCTTTAACCACCAGTTACGCTATGTGGCCAGGTGCTTCGGTGTCAGGTTGGTACTTCTCGCATCCTGACTCTCGTTATTTTGCCATTGCACAAATTCAGCAAGATCAGATGCAAGATTACGCGCAACGTAAAGGCTGGAATATGCAAGAAGCGGAAAAATGGCTTGGGCCGAATTTAGATTAAGTAATAAAAAACAGGTTGGCTAAGCCAACCTGTTTTTTATTCAGCGTGTTACTACTCAATGTGGTTTTATCGTTCAAACAAATCTTGATGAAGTTTCTGAATTGCCGCTTTAGAAACCGACTCGTGTAATAAAAAGCAGAGGTTGTGTGGGCTGGCACCATAGCAAATCATACGTAAATTGAAATCTTCTAAGGTACTAAAAACTTGTTTTGCATAGCCTTTGCTTTCACTCATGTTGTTGCCGATCAGCGCAACTAAACACAGATTATGTTCGACTTCAACTTTACATAGCTCTTCTAATTCTAAGCGCACCGCTTGAGGCAGTTCAGGCGCTCCACCTGAGGTATCGGTTTTATCTAATGTTAATGAGACGCTGATTTCAGAGGTGGTGATCAGATCCACCGAAATTTTGTGTTTGGCTAAAATTTCAAATACCTTCGAAAGAAAGCCGTATGCGTGAAACATGCTAGCGCTGCGTAGTGTAACCATGGTTTGATTGCAGCGTAGGGTTAAGGCTCTAAATAGAGGTGAGCTTTCCACACGTTTACGGATCCAAGTGCCGCCTTTTTCAGGCTCTTTTGAGGAGCCGACAAACACAGGGATATCGTGGCGAAGCGCGGGCAGCAACGTCGATGGATGCAAAATTTTAGCGCCAAAGTTTGCCATCTCCGATGCTTCGCTAAAGCTTATTTCCGCAATCGGAGCGGCTTTAGGCGCAATGCGTGGGTCGGTCGTATAAATCCCCGGCACATCAGTCCAAATTTCTAAGCCAGAAGCTTGTACCGCTTCGGCGATCAAGGCCGCAGAATAATCACTGCCGCCTCGGCCCAATGTGGTTGTATTTCCTTGCTCATCAGCGCCGATGAAACCTTGAGTTACCACTACGTGTTGCAGACAAAGTGGTGTTAACTTCTCTTGGGCTAATTGCTGGATCTGCTCTAATTGCGGTTCTGCCCGACCGTAGTGATCATCAGTACGCAGCACTTCTCGAATATCAAAACGGATCGCATCCATGCCACGTTCACGCAGTAATTGCGTCAGAATGAAGGTCGACATTAATTCGCCACAAGCCACTAAGTGATCGGTCAGTTTTTTACTCGCTTGAAAAGAGGCCGCTTCTGCAACACTGGCCACCATATCTAAAATTGAGTGTACCTCTTTTTCAACTTGTAGCGGGTCGGCAAGCTTGTCAATAATCGCATGGTGAATATCAGCTAACTGTTTGATAATACTTAAGCGTTGATTGGCATCTTGTACGCCATTGGCTAATTCAACCAATAAATTCGTCACGCCAGAGCAGGCACTGCTCACGACTAATTTGGTCTCTGGATTATTTTCGATCACAGCGGCACAAAGGCTCATTGCTTCAAAGTTAGCAACGCTTGTTCCGCCAAATTTGGCGACATTGAATGCGCTCACGGCATTTCTCCCACGACTTCCTGAAATAAAAATAGTGTTGGTGTACCAACGTCCAATGTTTGAAGAGAGTTTTTCTAGAGCAAATAAAGAGGTGTTTTTATGATTGGTTTACCTCAGAAGCTCTTCATCAGGGTGGCTGATGACAGTTGAAGGGATTCAGCCCATTCAACCGATAAACCAAATCCACAACTTTGGTTTATCTCGGCACTGCTCCCCATTAATGTTTTGTATTGGAGTTGAGGCTCCACAAAACATCTGCCTGGGCAGTGCTCCTCTTCTGCTAGATAGCTCATTCATTGAACGTTTTTGAACTGTTAATGTCAATCGCTAATTAAGTCCAAATGTAAAATAAAATTAACCAGAGTGTGACACTGGTTTGACCTCTAGACTTCGGTCGAATTGTTGCTTCAGCGGATTTGTTTTACTCTGGGTATTCGCATTTGGCCGCAAGCAAGGAGCAACTATGTCCATTACCAGTTTTAACCCACCCCAGCGAATTTTGATGGGACCAGGCCCGTCAGATATTTACCCCCAAGTATTACAAGCGCTGAGCAGGCCGACCGTTGGCCACTTAGATCCGCTTTTTATCCAGATGATGGATGAGCTAAAGCAGCTGCTTAAATACGCTTTTCAAACGGAAAATGAGTTTACCATCGCGGTTTCCGCGCCGGGCAGCGCTGGTATGGAGGCGTGCTTTGTCAACCTGATTGAGCCGGGAGATAAGGTCATCGTGTGTCGCAATGGCGTTTTTGGCGAGCGTATGCGCGAGAATGTAGTGCGCTGTGGCGGAGACGCGGTGCTGGTGGATGATGAGTGGGGAGCTCCCGTTTCGCTGGATAAAGTCGAGCAAGCCATACAGGCTAACCCTGATGCTAAAATTCTCGCGTTTGTTCATGCAGAAACGTCAACTGGTGCATTGAGTGATGCGCAAGCATTAGGTCTGTTGGCTAAGCAAAACAACATGCTGAGTATTGTCGATGCAGTGACATCCTTAGGCGGCGTGCCACTTTATGTGGATCAATGGCAGCTCGATGCCGTCTATTCTGGGAGTCAAAAGTGTTTATCGTGCCCTCCGGGTTTATCGCCACTGACTTTTTCAGCGCAAGCGATTGAAAAAATTCAGTCTCGAACAACCCCTGTTCAAAGCTGGTTTTTAGATCAAAGCTTAGTGCTTGGTTATTGGAGTGGTGCAGGCAAGCGCAGTTATCACCATACTGCACCAGTCAACAGTTTGTACGCATTGCATGAAGCCTTGTTGGTGTTGAAAAACGAAGGTCTAGAGCAGGCGTGGGCACGTCATCGTGTGATGCATGACAAATTAAAGCAGGGCTTAGAAAAATTAGGATTTGAATTTGTCGTTGCTGAAGATAGTCGTTTACCACAATTGAATGCGATCTATATTCCAGCAGGGGTTGATGAGGCTAAAGTGCGAGGGCATTTACTCAATCAATACAACTTGGAGATCGGCGCAGGCCTTGGCACTTTAGCGGGTAAAGCGTGGCGTATTGGTCTAATGGGGTATGGGGCGCGCAGTGAAAACGTGGCCTTATGCTTGCGGGCGTTAGAAGAGTCATTAACAAATTAACAAAGAAACTACATAAGGGAGCATTTGCTCCTTTTTTAGTGGTGCTGATGCCGAACGTTGTTCGTCTCAGCATCAATCATAAAATTCATTTTTATTGTTAGCTCTTCCCCAGCGTGAGTGGAATACTCGTGATTGATGTCTTAAGATAAATTCTTCCGTTAATGGTTTAATTACTCCTATGAATATATACCCTTCCTACTTGAAGCTGCAGTGGTGTTGGCTACATTCGTTCACCCCAATCACATAGTTTGCCTATGCTCATGGGGACTCACTCACTTGCCGCCTACCTGCAACTCCACGTTGTTTGGGTATAAGTGGCATTTTGTGTATTTATAATAAATATACGATGCTAAAGTTTGTGGCCTAAATATTAGAACAGGTTTGGATGCTACTTTGTATTGTCATGGTATTGTAAAAAATGAACATTGTTCGATTGTTTTGGTTGACCATTATTTTATCTGCGTTAGGATAAGCGCGCTGAGAAAGCATACTTATTATTAACTTTTTAGAGGTGCAATAGAAACCTATGGACTCGTCGAGTAGTCGATTATCCAAGTGTGGTATTTTCTGGTTAGTAGAAAAGCCTACGTTTTGTTGCCAACTTTTCATTTAAAGCCTCGCTTTTGCTAAGTTGGTATTCATACTAACGAAGCTCCTTTTCTTGTTCTCTCCTGTCAATATCACACTCTTTTTATAGAGTATCGTGTTTGTTTAAGTCGATCATATGATTGTTTCACTATGATTTATTCAATACAGCGTTTCTACTGGCTAGAGCGTGAATGCTTTTGAATTTCTTGCGTGTCATCTGTACACCGCTAGAATTTTCGCAAGTACACGGCTTCTCTATTTGACTGATTTTATCTTCTCCTAACTTGCTTGTTCAAGGCGGGGAATGCTTGAGCTTGATGGTATAAGCTTATTGCAGTTCAGTTACGTGGATTTTCTGCATAATTTGGTTTCTTTGTCTTGATAGTTTCAAGGAAATACAAAGATGGTTATGTACAACACATCATTAGCTATGGGCAACCGGCTACCTGCTGCTCACTCTATTCAAACCGAAATGGATAATAACTTTATTTGTGTAGGCGCATCGCTATCTGTAGAAGCGGTGATTGCGACTCTACGCTCATCGTCCTTAACTGATAAGCGCTTAAATCTTATCTTTATCTCTGGTGATGCAGGTGAATACTTAGGATTTGTTTATTTAAGCAAGGTGGTAGTATCACAGATGAATATCATCATGAAAGATATTATGCACAAAAGCGATATTGCCATATCGGCCTTAATGGATAAGGTTCAAGCTAGAAAATTATTATTAGACAGTCATTTGCCTATGATTCCTATCATAGATAGTCGGAATAGAGTGATTGGTGTCTATTCTATATAATAAATATTAACAAACTTTAAAATAAATTACTCAACTTCACTAAATGAAATTTTTAGTGGGATTGGAACCGTGTGCCTAAAATTTAAGGTATTCATTGAATACATTGATTATAAAAATAAACTTTAAAATTATTATGTTGATTTTTAAAGTTAAATATCGGTTGAGATATGATAATGAAATTACAAAAAATAGCGTTAGAACTCGCTGCGATTAATTTTAATCGTGACCCATTAAACTTAAATCAATTAATGGAACAGTATCCCATCGCTGATATTGCTCAAGTCTTCGCTGAGCAGTTGGCTAATCAGACCCTGAGCGAAGAGGATGTCTTTGAGCTGGTGCAATTGATGCCAATCGCTCGTCAAGCGGCGCTATTGGGGTATTTTTCTGAGCCTATCAGAGAAAAAGTGGTGGAGAGAATGCCGCTCGAAGCGCTTGCGAAAGTGCTTCAAGTCATGCCCCATGATGAAAGGGCTGACTTATATGCTCACTTGGATGAGACGCGCCAACCGCCGCTACTTGCTCTACTGGATCAACAAGAGCGTCAAGATGTACAGCAGCTCGCAGCCTACCCTCAAGGCTCGGTCGGCTCTATCATGACGACAGATTATGCGACGTTAAACGCCGATGATGATGTGCCGCAGGCGATTGCGCGTTTACGTGAAATGGCCAACGAGAGGGAAACCATCTATCAAGCGTATGTGATTGATAAACAGAATCGCTTACTTGGTACACTTTCGCTTAAGGATTTAGTGCTGGCACAACCAACCTCGCTTGTCTCTGACATCATGACCAAAGAGACAGTGTTTGTTCGAGCTGATGAAGATCAAGAGTGTGCAGCGCAAGCCATCAGTAAATACGATTTACTTGCGGTGCCTGTTTTTGATGAGCAATTTCGTTTGGTCGGTATAGTGACTTATGACGATGCGATGGACGTGGCCGAGCAGCAAGCGGATATGGATTTTCATAAAGTCGCTGCGGTTGGTTTTACCGGTAACCTTAAAGAAGCCAGTGTATGGCTAATGTACAAGAAACGTGTGTTTTGGCTGGTGTTGTTAGTCTTTGGTAATCTTTTTTCTGGTGCCGGTATTGCGTACTTTGAGGAGACGATTCAAACCTATGTCGCCTTGGTCTTCTTCTTACCACTGTTGATTGATAGCGGCGGTAATGCAGGATCCCAGTCAGCAACGTTGATGGTTCGAGCCTTAGCCACTGGTGAAGTGGTGATGAAAGATTGGCTATCCATGTTGGTGCGAGAGTTAGGGATTGCGGCGTTATTAGGGGCAACAATGGCTATCGCTGTCTCTTTATTGGGTTTTTGGCGAGGCGGTAGTGATATTGCTTTTGTTGTTGCGGTAACGATGCAAATTGTGGTGATTATTGGTTGTATCGTCGGAATGTTACTCCCATTCATTCTGAATAAGTTTAAGCTCGATCCTGCGTCAGCCAGTGCTCCGTTGATCACGACCATTGCTGATTCTATCGGGGTGATCATCTATTTCAGCGTTGCTACCATGGTGTTGGATTTTCCACCAGTGACGTAAGCCACCCATCCTGCCGTGAGATCTACTGGTTGGAGTGTGAAATAAGCCCAACGGTCAAAAGCTTTCTCTATTTTTGGGAAAGCTTTTTTTATGAATAAGGCTCATATGCTCGATTTAATTGGCAGACGAACGATCAGCCGAACTGGCTGGCGGGCTATACTGCACCTCACTGAAATCCATATTGGGGAACAAAAATGCGGCTTCGGAGCGAATTTGCTCGGCGCGGCTTTCGTCACCAATACCTTGGTAAGCCAAGATCAGATTATTGTAAAAAGCAGGACGCGGTTTATGTTTTATGATGGCCAATGACCAGTCGATGTACGGCGTAATCAATTTAGGATCTTGATTATACAGGCCAATGTTGAGGTAAGTGCTGTAGACATCCCAATCAAAGCGGTCTTGCCAAACTACGGGATTTGTCACCTTTTTCAGGATATCTGGATTCTTGGGTTGAGATTTTTCAAATTGGGTAAGCACATAGTTACTGTGCAGAGCACTGAGCATATAAAAGCTCGTTAAGATCGGTAGTACTAAACTCAACACTCGAAACAGGGATTTACTGATCATGCTAAAAGGAATTGAACGGTATTTAGCCACTCGCTGATCAACCCAAAAAAGAAGAATGATGAAGGTTACCCAGTGAATAGCCGAATGGTAAAACGGATATTCGAGCTGGCTATGTAACACGATAGGGATGAAAAGGGCGAACATCGCAAGCCTAGTCCCTTTCTTGGCCGAATACATCCGCATGAGCACGAAAAGCATAGCCAGTGCGATCCCCAACACAGGTAACAAACCGCCTTCCACTGCCCAGAATAGTAACTCATTATGAGGATGATCCATCGACGCCAACCCCGGTTGGTAGCTAGGGTTTAATTGGTGTTGCCTTGCGGTATAAAGCAAATATTCAGATTCAAACCTGCCATAGCCATAACCCGTGAAGGGTTTTTCTATGACCATATCGATGGTTTGAGGAAAGGTATAACGGCGAGGGCTCTCTAAATCAGCCTTATTCTCTAGAAAATCGCCCGTGCCTTGGGAATAGACAGCGACAAACCCTAAAGCAATACCCAATAGCGTCGCAGCGCTCCATCCCCAAAATCGTTTAGGCGTTGAAAATTTAGACAAGTAAGGCAGAACAAAAAGTGTTCCGAGTATCGCGCCAATCCAACCAGTGCGCGAGGCTAATATCACCAGCAACGGTGCACTGAGCAGTGGAGTGACATAAAGTAGGCTCACTTCGCTGAGATGCTGATTGTATTTCTTCGGTTGACGAGCCAGTAAATAGCCAGATATAACCAGCCCTGTCGCGAGAAAGCTCGCCATCACATTCGGTTGCTGAAAAATGCCGTAAGGGCGGTTGATAAGGGAGTCGTAGCCAAAAATATTCTCGGGTGAAAGCAAAAAGTATTGATACAGACCAAATAGGGCTTCAATCAATGCCGCGAGTACGATAAACCAGAGCAATCGCTGCTTATGTTTGTTGCTAAAACGAAATTGTTGCAGCAGTACAAAAAAAAGCAGCCCAGTCCATAACCCGAGCATTCGACTCAGCGATGCGTCAATTTGAGCATTCGTGTAAAGCAGCGGAACCGTCATGATGGTACAACTGATAAAAAGACCGATGGTCAGTTTGGAATAGCGTAACCTACGGTTAGATGCGAGTTGATACAGACCTAATGAGAGCGTAAAACTAAGGGCAAGCCAAGTGGTTGGATTAAAAGATAAAGCTAGACCTGAGCCGCCAGGGTTAGGCATAAAAAAATGCATTGCCAGTAAATAGAGAATGCCAATCGAAAGCAAAAAGGGTTTGTTTAAGGGGATGGCGGGTGTTTGTGCTTCAAGTTGTGTGCCGCTTAGATGCAATGTTGCCATAGGTCTCGCGTTCCAATTAAAAGAAACCAGCAACCAGTTGCTGGTTTCTCTACTTTACCGTTTTTTTCTATTTCAACATAGGCTTAAGAAAGCGTGCGGTGTGTGAACCTTCGATCTGCGCCACATCTTCGGGCGTTCCTTGAGCAATAATTTCGCCGCCGCCTTGTCCACCTTCTGGCCCTAGGTCGATCACCCAGTCTGCGGTTTTGATCACATCTAAGTTGTGTTCAATTACCACCACGGTATTGCCGTGGTCGCGCAAGCGATGCAGTACGGTCAAGAGCTGTTGGATGTCATGGAAGTGTAAGCCTGTCGTTGGCTCATCCAAAATGTACAAGGTTTTCCCTGTATCGCGTTTTGATAGTTCACGAGCCAGTTTGACGCGTTGAGCTTCGCCCCCTGACAAAGTCGTCGCCGCTTGTCCGAGGCGTATGTAGGATAAACCCACGTCAATCAAGGTCTTGAGTTTGCGAGCGATCATCGGTACGGGCTCAAAAAAAGCGTAAGCATCTTCGACGGTCATCTCCAACACTTCATCAATCGCTTTGCCTTTGTAGCGGACTTCCAATGTTTCACGATTATAGCGTTTACCCTTACACACATCGCATGGCACGTAAACATCGGGTAAAAAGTGCATCTCAACCTTAATCACACCATCACCTTGGCATGCTTCGCAGCGTCCACCACGTACGTTAAAGCTAAAACGACCCGGTTTATAGCCCCGAGAGCGAGACTCTTGAGTGCCCGAGAATAGCTCACGGATCGGTGTGAAAATGCCCGTATAGGTGGCCGGGTTTGAGCGGGGAGTTCGGCCTATCGGGCTCTGGTCAATGTCGATGACCTTATCAAAATGCTCTAACCCTTTGATTTTTTGATATGGAGCAGGCGTTGCTGTGGTGGCTCCATTTAAGGCCGTATGAGCAATTTTAAAAAAGGTATCATTAATTAAGGTTGATTTACCGGAGCCTGAAACCCCTGTTACGCAGCTAAATAAGCCAACAGGAATCGATAAATCAACCGTCTTGAGGTTGTTACCCGACGCACCGATAAGCTCCACCGTTTTCTTGGGATCTCTTGGGGTACGCACGGTAGGAATCGCAATTTTTTTCGCGCCGCTCAGGTACTGTCCTGTGAGCGAATTAGGGTTGGAAATTATGTCATTCACATTCCCTTCTGCGACGACCTGCCCACCATGCACACCAGCGCCGGGGCCAATATCAATTACATGATCGGCCATACGAATGGCGTCTTCGTCATGCTCTACAACCAATACCGTGTTGCCTAGATCGCGCAAATGCGTGAGCGTTTTTAATAGCCGTTCGTTATCACGCTGGTGGAGCCCAATCGATGGCTCATCTAAGACGTACATTACCCCAACGAGTCCAGCGCCAATTTGGCTCGCTAAGCGAATCCGTTGTGCTTCCCCTCCTGACAGGGTTTCAGCACTCCGAGAAAGGTTGAGATAATTCAACCCAACGTTGACGAGGAAATGCAAACGGTCATTGATCTCTTTCATTACTTTTTCAGCAATTTGTGCTCGTTGGCCTTCTAAATCAAGAGATTGGAAAAATTGCAAGGCATCGGCAATGCTCAGTTCCACCACTTCCGGTAGCGCGGTATCATTGATAAATACGTTGCGAGCTTCGATGCGTAAACGGGTGCCATTACAACAGGTACAAGGTTTGGTCGAGATGTATTTCACCAAATCTTCACGGACTGAGTTAGATTCCGTATCGCGATAACGCCTTTCAAGTGTATTGAGAATGCCTTCAAACGGATGGCGTTTAACCCGAATATCACCACGATCATTAATGTAGTTAAACTCAATCTCAGTTTTCCCCGAGCCTTTCAAGATGATTTCCTGAACCTTTTTGGGCAGTTTGTTAAATGGGGTATGTAAATCAAAATCATAATGCGCAGCGAGTGATGTGAGCATTTGGAAGTAGTAGTAATTTTTCTGATCCCAGCCACGAATCGCTCCTTGCGCAAGGCTGAGTTGGCTATCTTGGATAACGCGTTCAGGGTCAAAATATTGTTGTACGCCTAAACCATCACAGGTGTGGCATGCGCCCGCTGGGTTATTAAATGAGAACAGCCGAGGCTCTAACTCCTGCATGCTGTAGCCACAGTGTGGACAAGCAAAATTGGCTGAGAATACAATCTGTTCGCCTTCACCATCCATGTCAGTAACCACAGCAATACCGCCTGACAACTCGAGTGCTGTCTCAAAGGATTCGGCTAGGCGTTGCTGTAGGTCAGGACGAACTTTGAAGCGATCAACCACCACTTCAATGGTGTGCTTTTTGTGCAGTTCAAGGGTTGGTGGATCAGTCAGATCGCACGTTTCACCATCAATACGGGCGCGGATAAAACCTTGCGCGGCCAAGTTTTCCAGCGTTTTAACGTGTTCACCTTTGCGCTCTTTCACAATCGGTGCAAGCAGCATCAGTTTTGAACCTTCAGCTAATTCCAACACCTTATCAACCATTTGGCTGATGGTTTGAGCGCGAAGTGGAACTTTGTGCTCAGGACAGCGCGGCTCACCGACTCGCGCATAAAGCAGGCGCAAATAGTCATAAACTTCGGTAATGGTGCCAACCGTAGAACGAGGGTTATGCGAGGTTGATTTTTGTTCAATAGAGATAGCTGGTGAAAGACCTTCAATATGGTCAACATCCGGTTTTTCCATCAAAGATAAAAATTGGCGTGCATAGGCAGAGAGCGACTCAACATAGCGGCGTTGGCCCTCTGCGTAGAGTGTATCAAAGGCGAGAGATGACTTCCCCGAGCCTGATAGCCCTGTAATCACTGTTAATTTATCGCGTGGAATGGTCAGGTTGATATTTTTCAGGTTGTGGGTTCGAGCGCCCCTAACTTCAATTTTGTCCATCATCTAGGCTCTATGTAACACAAGTTAGGCAAGTATTGCATAGTGTGAGTTTTGTGCAAATAGACACTGGATAAAAAAACAGTAAATAAAAACCACGGAACTTGCCGTGGTTTTTATTGGGGAGGCGCTAGGTTACTGACGCACTAGGTTACTGACGCACTAGGTTACTGACGCACTAGGTTACTAACGCACTAGGTTACTAACGCACTAGGTGACTAACGCATTAGCTTACTTAAGCTTTATGAGTCGAATGTTTATCCAACGCGACTTTTTGTTCGTTCTTTTTGTACATGTTTTCAAAGCAGTAGTTAGTGGCTTCGATATAGCCTTCTACGCTACCGCAGTCAAAGCGTTGGCCTTTGAATTTATACGCCAATACACAGCCTGATTGCGCTTGTTTGAGTAGCGCATCGGTAATTTGAATTTCGCCACCTTTGCCCGGCTCTGTTTGCTCAATCAGATCAAAAATATCTGGGGTTAAAATGTAGCGACCAATGATGGCTAAATTGCTTGGTGCGGTGCCTGGTTCTGGTTTTTCAACCATGTCATCCACTCGGAACAGATCGTCTTTGATCATTTCACCGGAAATAACACCGTATTTATGTGTTTCCTTTTCAGGCACTTCTTGAACGGCAACAATAGAACAGCGGAACTGTTTATAGAGAGCGACCATTTGTGCCAAAACGCCTTTTTCTTGATTGACACATAAGTCATCGGCCAGCACCACCGCAAAAGGTTCATCGCCGACTAACTCTCGACCCGTTAAAATCGCATGGCCTAAACCTTTCATTTCACGTTGACGAATGTAGGTGAAGTTGGCGGTATCAATGATTTCGCGAATATCAACCAGCAGCTCTTCTTTGTTGGTGCCACTAATTTGATGCTCTAGCTCATAGTTTTTATCGAAGTGATCCATGATCGAGTGTTTTCCACGCCCAGTCACAATACACATCCCGGTCATTCCAGCTTGAATCGCCTCTTCAACACCATATTCGATCAAAGGTTTATTGACGACTGGCATCATCTCTTTGGGCATTGATTTTGTCGCTGGAAGAAAACGTGTACCGTAGCCAGCGGCTGGGAATAGGCATTTTTTGATCATGCTATAACCTTATTTTTATTTGAATTGTTAATTGATGGCGCAACCTTATCATGCTTTATGAAACGCTATCACCACTAAAGCGGCGAACTCAGTTAAATTCTGCGTGAAAGCACATAATTAAGACAGAATATTTTGATTGGCCCATGCAATCGCTTGGACCCTATTTTTGACCGATAGCTTTTTGAATATTTGGTAGAGATGTGATTTGACCGTGAATTCACTGATGAATAAATCTTCCGACATTTGGTTATTCGATGCGCCAGTTTGTAAGCAGCGGAGGATCTGTATTTCGCGGGCGGTTAAGTCTGTAATCACTTGAGCAGTATGGGATTCAAACGCGTAGCGATAGTAGTGCAGTAACTGGCTTACAGCGTGTCTGGGTAGCCAATTTTGTCCGTTAATGATTTCACCAAGCCCAAATGCAATTTTATCTAGGGTGTCATTTTTATAAAATAGCCCCTTTAAATGGCCAAAGGTTAATAAGTCATTCGTGGTTAATCTTTGCAACACATTGATAAGGATCGTTTCATGATGCTGACTGCTTAATGGGCAGTTTCCCAAGCGTTGCTGCAGTAGCGCATAATCGGCATGGTCAATCATCAATATTTTGTGTTTATCTGGACAATACGTTTGGCGCAGGATTTCAGGCTCAATTTTTGGAATGGGCAGTCCAAGCCGAACGGTTAAATGGTCAATATAAGGGTGTTCTTGCTCTTTATCTAAGCAAAGAAAGTAAATGGTGCGGGTATAGTTTGCTTTTCTCATGGTCACTTCCTGTTGACGAGAATGTTAGACAACGGCCTAGAAAATGACGGAAATTAGGTTATAAAGCCAACGAGATAAATAAAATTGCGCTTAGTTTCATATAGTAAGGTAACTGAGTGTTTTGTCATCCTTAAATTAGAGGTGGCGGTTCTAAAAAATAGGAAATTGAACAAGATTGTGAGATGAATTTTGACAACTATTTCTGTGAAGATTTGTGCCTCGCATAAAGCGTGGTATCCTAGTCAGCTATTTAAAGAACACTCATGATGGAAGACGGAGCAAAACATGGCAAGCCGTGGAGTAAATAAAGTTATTTTAGTGGGTAACCTAGGTAACGACCCAGAAATTCGTTATATGCCTGGTGGCGCTGCTGTGGCAAATATCACCATTGCAACGTCAGACTCATGGCGTGATAAAGCAACTGGCGAACAACGCGAAAAAACCGAATGGCACCGTGTTGCGCTGTTTGGCAAATTAGCTGAAGTGGCTGGTGAATACTTGCGTAAAGGTTCACAAGTATACATTGAAGGTCAGCTACAAACTCGTAAGTGGCAAGATCAAAGTGGACAAGATCGTTATACCACCGAAGTTGTCGTACAAGGCTTTAATGGTGTGATGCAAATGTTGGGTGGCCGTGCTCAAGGTGGTGCTCCAGCGCAAGGTGGAATGCCGCAACCACAACAGCAACAAGGTGGCGGATGGGGGCAACCTCAGCAGCCTGCGATGCAAAAGCAACCACAGCAACCACAGCAACAGCAGCAGTCAGCTCCTCAACAGGCTCAACCTCAGTATAATGAGCCACCAATGGATTTTGATGACGACATCCCGTTTTAGCAAAAGAATGCTGAAAAAAGCCGCGAAAACCGCGGCTTTTTTATATAGTTATCACTATTAGTAGCATTTAGTAGCATTTTTAGTAGCATTTTCTTATTTGTCAGCACAGCTTAGTGATCGACAAAATTTACGTTGAAAAGGAATTCAGCATTCATGCGGTATACACCAACACTGAAACTGAGTACTCGGTTAGTGGCTTTTGTTACGCTCATCGTAACCAGTGCAATGTTCATTTTGTTTGTTGGTGGAACTTTGTCTTTTCAACGGCTTGGACAAGAATATCTCAATCACTACCTAGCAGGAATTGTGGAGGTGGTCGATAAAGAAATAGAAGATCCTGATGCTGCTTACTCATTGCAACGTTGGATGCCAAAAATGTTGCAAGCCAGTAGCATTGTTGAAATGCAGCTCTCTTCACCCGCTGGCGTCATTTACCGTTTTAAAGATACCTCATCCAAAGTCGACCCCGCCCGTTTGTACCATATCGATATTATCCTTGAACGTAATCCTGACTACATCATTAGTTTTGAAGCCATTCCTCCCTATCTCAGTTATAACTATTCGTTTGGCGCTATGTGGTCCATCACATTAGCCGTTGGTTTGATCGTGTTTTGTTTGATTCGTGGAGTAAAGTGGCTTAAAGAGCAATTGCTGGGATCTGAATTGTTGGAGGAGCGAGGGCGAATGATTCTCGCCGGTCGAGTTGAGCAATATGCCAAAGGTGATCACCGCGAGTGGCCTTATACGGCGAGTGAGGCGCTCGATGTCCTGATTGATGAGCTACAAGATGCTCGTCAAGAGCGCAGCCGCTTTGATACTTTCATCCGGACCCAAACCTTCTTAGATAAATTGACGGGTACGGCCAACCGTGTCCTTTTCGATAGCAAATTGGAATCAGCCTTGTTAGAAAATGGCGCGCGTGGTGGCGTTTTGCTAGTGCGTATCGATGATTGGGATTCTCTGTGCGAAGAAAATGATAAAAAAGCGGCTGATGATCTCGTCGTGGAAGTCGGTGAGAACATCTCCAACGTCATACAGCGTTACCCAGATGTGATTTTATCGCGTTATTACGATACCGATTTTGCCATTTTTGTGCCACATCAAGGGGTGAAAGAGGTTGCTTCTATTGCCACACAATGCTTGAAGCTTTTAGCGCGCATATCGCCTCCTGAGCCGCTCGATAAAGAAAACTGGTGCCATATAGGTATCAGTATGTACAGCGAAGGCGAGCGGCGTGGCCGAGTGTTGGATGAGGCAGAAACGGCACTAAAAAGTGCTCAGTTACAGCGAGTGAATACATGGAGCCGCTTTAAAAAGAGTACTTTTTTCCAAGAGGAGCGGGGCAGTGTGCGTTGGCGAACTTTGTTTGATCAGGTGCTGACGCCTGAGAAAATAATTTTATTCCGTCAACCTTGCTATTTGCTTGAAAAGACGAATGATTTAGTATGGTTGCATGATGAGTTGTTTGCGCGTATTGATGATCCAGAACAAGGTGTTATAAAAACCTCTCGCTTTCATTCTGCCTTAGAAACGGTTGGTTATGAAATGGTGATGGATCGAGCCGTATTGCTTAAAGTCGTTCGTTTGCTTAAAAGCTCTGAAGTTAAGGCCAATGTGTCAGTGAACTTGCATGTGATTCCATTCGCCGATAAGCAGTATTTTAAGTGGTTCCGGCATGAATTGCTGCAACTGACCTCGAGTAGTAGATCGCAGCTCTCCTTTGAGTTTCCTGAAGGTCGGTTAGTACAGCATCTCGATTATATGCGCCCCGTTATTAAGATGATCTCCGGACTTGGTGCTAAGGTAGTAGTAGGGCAAGCAGGAAGAACCATTGTCAGCACTCACTATATCAAAGACCTTAAGATTGATTTCCTGAAATTGCACCGCAGCTTGATGAAGAAAATCGATCAACGGCATGAGAATCAACTGTTTGTTCGTAGCATGCTTGGTGCTTGTGGCGGTACTCAGACTCAAGTTATCGCGGTCGGTGTCGAAACAGAGCAAGAGTGGCAAACGCTAAAAAACCTAGGCATTCATGGTGGGCAAGGCCGACTGTTTGAAGAAGAACAGCCTTTGTTACCTGAGAAAATAATTAGCCCTAGCGTGACCTTAGGGCGAAGAAATCGTTGGCGTAAAAAATAAAAGCGAACCTATATGAATCTTCAGTCACTGATTGATAAATTAAAACCATCTAAAGCGACGTTGCGGCAATTGTTCGTTGTCGTAAGACCTGATGCGCTCTATTTCTCGGCTCTTGATGATGCGGTTTTGCCGACAGAGCTCCCGCTGAATGGAGAGACCTGGCAGCAAGTACTTTTTCATGCACTTGAGCCACTCAATATTAAAGGCACCATGGTTAACCTCGTCCTACATGCTCATTTTTATCAGACTTATCAAATAGAAAAACCGCAGTTACCCAAACAAGAGTGGTCAGTCGCTCTACCATTTTTATTGAAAGATCTGGTGACAGAGAAAATTACCGATATCATCGCTGATGCTTTCCCATTACCTACTGATAATAAAATTCAAGCTTATGTGGTTTCAAAACGTACGGTATTAGAAGTAGCTTCGCAGTTGAGTTCTATGGGGTTTCTGTTAGGCAAAGTGATTCCCGAAGATGAAGTATGGGCGAGAAGTGCTGGTGAGCTTGAGCATTTTTTGCTGCTACAGCGCAGTAAAAACAGCAGCTTTAAGTTTGACGCATTTGTGGACCGAAAATGCTGTTTTCAACGCACAATGAGAGGGGTTGTCTCTCCCATTACTGGCGTCGCGAGCTCGATTTTACAGCTCGATGGTCTAGCATTAGAACTGCAACGTTCGATTGATTACCTTTCCTCGCAGCTTAAAAGTGCCTCATTACATCAGCTAAAAGTGCTATGTGATGAAGAAGATCAGCAAGAGTTGGTCGATGCATTAAATGAGCGCCTAAGTGTCAAAGTTTCCTTGCTTGATGAGCGGTTACCGAGTTCGGCACATCTGCTGGTGGAGCAAGTGACTCGCATTGACGATTCAATGCTCAATTTATACCCGGCCCATCTGAAGCCGAAGAAAGAGTACTTTTCACTATCCATGGTTTGTGCGGTTTGGAGTGCTGTTGCTTTAGTGATGCTATTCACTTATGCCGGTTATCAATGGCGAAATAGTGAATTAAAACTGCAATTGCAAACCGAACAAGCGCAAAATAAAGCCCTTGCTGCTGAATTAGAAACGACCAAACAGAAAGTAGAGAAACACAAACCATCGCCTGAAAAAATCGCAGCGATTGAGCGTTTAAAAGATCAAATTAAGGCCAAACAAGCCACATTGGATTCAATTAATGAGTTTGACCAATCACAACAGGTCGGTTACTCCGGGGTGATGCGATCGCTAGCCACACTGAGCCGAGATGATATTTCCTTAACGACTATTACCATCCATCATGAGCAGCTCGATTTGCAAGGCTTGGCCAGAGAGGCGAAAGATATTCCAAACTGGTTAAGTCAGTTTAAAAGCGAACTTAACCTAGTGGGACGTAGTTTTGAAAAGTTAAAAATTGCGCGTAATGAGCAAGGCATTCTCATCTTTGAGCTCAAAACCAAAGCGGAGGATAGCCAATGAATTGGCAGAGCATCAGCAACAAATTCTTAGCCATCAGTTCGCGTGAAAAAATGTTGATCGCCTTGTGCGGTTTAGTAGTGATTGCGCTGCTCCTGTTTAGCTTGTTACTCGAACCTGCGATGAAATCGGTGGCGGCTAATCAGTTGCAGCTTCAGTCTGTTGAGCAGATAAACCAGCGCATGCAAGGTGAAATTCTGTTATTGACTGCTAAGCTTAATAAAGACCCGAATCAAGAGATTAACCTAGAATTTAAACAATTAATGGAACAGAGCCAAGCGCTCTCGCTTGAACTATCCGCCTTGGTTGATTCACTGATTACTCCTGCGAAGATGGCGCAATTGCTTGAAAGCGTTTTGGCAACCAGTCCGGATCTCACTTTGGTCTCCATGGAATCATTAGCAGCAGAGCCGATTGCAAATAACAATCAAGCTTCTGAATATTCAGGTTATTATGTTCATCCTGTGAGATTGGAGTTCACTGGTAATTACTTCGCAATATTGAATTATTTGGCCAACTTAGAAAGTTTACCGATGAAGTATTATTGGCGTCATTTCCAATACAAGGTAGAAAACTACCCTCAAGCCAGAGTCATTATGGAAGTGTACACATTAGGCATTAGACAGGAGTTTATTGGTGGTTAGATCCGTTTTTTCACTGCTGTTGATGTGTGTTGTATGCAGTAGTTGGGCAGCGCAAGATCCTACCGCGCCATTAGGTTGGGTAAGTGAGAGTGCATCACCTGCCAATAAGACAGAGAGCTACCCGTTACCAAGGTTGCAAAGTATTGTATGCCAACAAAACATACCTTGTGTGGCAGTACTTAACGATCAAGTCGTTGGCATCGGAGAGTCACTATTTGGCTACACAGTAGAAGCCATTGAACCACAGCAAGTGACTCTTTCTCGCAGAGGAAAAACGTGGAATTTAGGCCTCTTTTCTCTGGACATCAAGCAGTAAGGTATAGAAATCGTATGCGTAAAATCGTATTAGGCATAGTCATCGCATCATTAATGGGCTGTTCTATGGGGCATCGCGATCCAGTTGAGATGAAACAGTCTTTGAATCAGGCGATTAATGAAGCTAACAGCCGAAACCTAGCCGTGCTACCAGCGTCCGTAGAAGCGGACTTGATGCCTGAAATAGAGGGAATCACTACGCGTAGTCAAGAAACGGTCAAACGCTTTCGTATCCAAGCTGATAATGTGGATGCAAGGGTATTTTTTGCCAGTTTAGTGAAAGGAACTGAATTTAGTGCCGCCATCCACCCTGAAGTTACTGGAAATGTAACGGTAAATCTAACCGACGTGACTTTGGATGATGTATTGGCCGTCGTGCGCGACATGTATGGCTATGAAATTATCAAAAAGGGTAAAGTGATTCAGGTTTACCCGTCAGGCCTGCGTACGGTGACTATCCCGGTTGATTATCTACAACTTAAACGTACGGGCCGTTCTTTAACTTCCATCACCACCGGTACGATCACTAATACCGATACCGGTTCTAGTTCCTCGAGTAGTTCTAGCTCAAATTCTAGTTCTAATTCCAATTCGAGTAACTCATCCAGTAATTCTAAAGGTGGAACGGAAATTGAAACCACCAGTGAAAGTGATTTTTGGCCACAACTTGAAAATGCGGTAGCACATTTGATTGGTTCGGGTAGAGGGCAAGGCGTTGTTGTCACTCCACAAGCGAGCGTAATCACTGTGCGAGCCTACCCTGATGAAATACGTGAAGTGCGAGAGTTTCTAGGCATTTCCCAACAGCGTTTGCAGCGACAAGTGATCCTTGAGGCGAAAATTTTAGAAGTCACCTTGAGTGATGGCTACCAGCAAGGGATCAATTGGTCAAATATGTCGTTTGGCAATGGTGACGTCGTGATTAATAAGGTCGGTAGTGCCGCTTCGTTATTGCCGGGGATGGATGCGATTGGCACTCTGCTGCAAGGCCAAACCAATGTCACTATTTCAGATGGCAGTTTTGAAGCCGTGCTCAATTTCATGGGCACTCAGGGTGATTTAAATGTCCTGTCCAGCCCAAGAGTGACCGCGGCTAACAACCAAAAAGCAGTGATCAAAGTCGGTACCGATGAATATTACGTCACCGATGTGACAGGTGTAGTCGGAAATGGCGAGAACTCTAATGTCGCACCAGATGTTCAACTCACGCCATTTTTCTCGGGTATCTCGCTTGACGTGACGCCACAAATTGATGATCAAGGCAATGTGCTATTGCACGTGCACCCTGCTGTGATTGAGGTTGCAGAACAGAATAAACAGATTGACTATGGCGATACAAAGATCATTTTACCATTAGCGCGCAGTACCATCCGCGAATCAGACTCGGTGATCCGCGCGCAAGATGGTGACGTGGTGGTAATTGGCGGATTAATGAAATCCCACACCACTAACCGAGTCTCTAAAGTTCCCTTTTTGGGCGATTTACCTGGCTTGGGGCATCTGTTTCGTAACACCTCTGAGCTGACTGAGAAAACTGAATTAGTGATTTTGCTTAAGCCAACGGTTGTGGGTGTTAATACGTGGCAAAAAGAGCTCGAACGCTCGCGTGAACTACTACAGGAGTGGTTCCCAGACGAAGAATAAACATCATGTATCTTGAACACTTTGGTTTTGAACAACTGCCTTTTCATCTCACGCCTAATACGTCGCTGTTTTTAGGCTTAGCGCCACATTATGAGGCGATTCAGACCGTGAGTGCCGCCATTGATTTAGGCGAAGGGGTGATCAAGATAACCGGAGAAGTCGGAACAGGAAAAACCATGGTGTGCCGCATGTTGATCAATCATTTACATGATCATATGGCACTGATTTACTTACCCAACCCAGCGCTTAATGGTCGAGAACTTAGGCAAGCTGTTGCCAGCGAACTAGGCCTTAGTAAGCAAGATGATGCGGATATTGTTGATCGTATTCAGCAGCAATTGATAGTGCTAAAGCAGCAGGGGAAACGAGTAGTCGCCATTGTTGATGAAGCACAAGCGTTACCAGACGATGCATTAGAAGTGCTGCGTTTATTCGGCAATTTAGAAACAGAATATACAAAGTTGCTGCAACTGGTGTTGATCGGCCAACCAGAGCTCGACGAGCGCTTAGCGCAGCGCCATCTGCGTCAATTTCGCCAACGAATTACTTTTAGCGCTTATCTACGGCCGCTCTCTTTAGATGAAACAGTTGCTTATATCGAGAGCCGCTTGAGCAAAGCTGGAGGCGATGCACAACTATTTAATCTTGAACAGAAAAAAGTGTTGTGGCGAGCCAGTCATGGTATCCCTCGTTTGATTAACCAAGTGTGTCACAAAGCCCTGTTATTGGCTTTTACGCAAAATCGCAGCACGATTCTCAATCATCATCTATTTACAGCGATTCACGATACCTTTGATACCTGTAAACCTAAGTTTAAACGCCCTTTCATATGGGGATGGAGTCAATCATGAGTGCGATAAACGATGCACTATCAAAACTGGCACAAGCGCAAAGCCAGTCGGTGGTGAACTTGCAACCAGCGCAAGTTGCCAAAGTAAAACGCAGCCGCGCTTGGTTGTGGATGGTAGCCGGGTTTGCTGCCAGCTTAGCGGTCGGTGGATGGGCGGTGTCACAGCAGCAAGCTATGGTTAATCAAGCTGCGGTTGACCAAGCTGCGGTTGATCAAACGATGGTTAACCAAACTGCGGTTAACCAGACTGCGGTTAACCAAACTATGGCCAGCCAAACAGGGCCCAATCAAACTATGGTCAGCCAAACAGTAGTCAGTCAAACACTGGCCAATCAAGCGATAGTGAATGAACCTGAGAGCCTGTTGCTAGAGGTTGATGAGCGAAGCTCTTCGCCTGCGCTTGTTTCCCCAACCACCAAAATTGTCACGGAGCATCGCCCTGTTTATCAAACGGCTGCCGTTCCTGTGGCCAAAAAAACGGCAAGTTCAGCGACGCCCATAGTGACGGTTAAACGAGATTCTGCCTTAGCCAATCAACAGCCGCTGCGTTCTAACCGTGCGGTTGCGCTCGGTGCTGAAAGTGGCCAAGAAATCTCAAGTGTTTTAATTGAACAAGTGGATTTGACGCCAGAGCAATTGGCTGGAAAAGCAATGCGGCGCGCCGATAAAGCAGTGGACAGCAATGAGCTCAAAGAAGCGCTGGATGCCTACAGTGAAGTGCTACGCTTTACTCCAGATAATGAACTCGCCCGTCAAAAATTATCCGCGCTCTATTACGGTAAAGGTGATGCACGCAAAGCTTTTGAGATTTTACAAAGCGGTATCAAGCTCAATCATAACGGAGAAAGCTTGCGGATCGCGTTAGCCAAATTACTGATTAAAGAGAAGCAGAGTGAAGCGGCATTAACCCCTTTAGTTCATTTACCTGACAGTGCCTCGATTGACTACCTATCACTGAGAGCTGCATTGGCACAAAAAGCCAAGCAAGATGCAATGGCACTGGAAAGTTATCAACGCTTAGTCAAGCTTGATGCCGATAACGCACGCTGGTGGTTGGGGCTTGCGATAGCACAAGAGCGTAATATGGATTTTCAGGCGGCAAAATATACCTACCAACAAGCGCTTGCGAAAGTTGGCCTTTCGAGTCAGTCGCAACTGTTTATTCGTGATCGCCTAGTCGTACTAAGCAGTTTAGAGGAGAGTGCGAGTGCAAATTAAGCTACGAAAACGCTTAGGTGATCTGCTGGTTGAAGAAGGGATCATCACTGAAAATCAAGTGGAACAAGCGCTCGCTGCGCAAAAACGCAGTGGACGTAAACTAGGTGACACGCTGATCGAACTCGGCTTTTTGTCAGAGCAGCAGATGCTGAGCTTCTTATCACAGCAACTTTCGCTGCCGCTGATCGATCTCAGCCGAGCCAATGTCGATATTGATGCAGTGCAGATCCTCCCGGAGGTACATGCACGCCGTTTACGCGCCTTAATCATTGGCAAAAATGGCGACACGCTGCGCATCGCAATGAGTGATCCGGCGGATCTGTTTGCTCAAGAATCTCTGCTCACTCAATTACCCCAATACAGTTTTGAATTTGTTATTGCTCCAGAAAAACAATTGGTTGAAGGGTTTGATCGTTACTATCGCCGCACCAAAGAGATTGCGTCTTTTGCCGAGCAGCTACAACTGGAACACCAAGGCAATACCGCTTTTGATTTCGATATCGGTGATGATGATAGCGATGAAGTGACCGTTGTTAAGCTCATCAACTCTCTATTTGAAGATGCGATTCAGGTTGGGGCGTCTGATATTCATATCGAACCTGATGCTAACGTATTGCGTTTGCGCCAGCGGATTGATGGGGTATTACACGAAACCCTACTCAATGAAACCAACATCGCTTCGGCTTTAGTGCTGCGTTTAAAATTGATGGCCAATCTCGATATCTCTGAAAAACGCCTCCCACAAGATGGCCGTTTTAATATCCGAGCCAAAGGCCAATCGGTCGATATTCGTATGTCGACCATGCCAGTACAGTACGGTGAGTCGGTGGTGATGCGTTTGCTCAACCAATCATCCGGGGTTCGTAAACTGGAAGAGTCAGGTATTCCTACCGATATTTTACGGCGTTTGCGCCACCAGCTTAAGCGCCCTCACGGCATGATCTTAGTCACTGGTCCAACAGGCTCAGGGAAAACGACGACGCTGTACGGCGCGTTATCAGAGCTCAATGTTCCCGGTAAAAAAATCATTACCGCCGAAGATCCGGTTGAATATCGATTGCCACGCATCAGCCAAGTGCAGATCAACCCTAAAATTAACCTTGATTTCTCAACTGTGCTGAGAACCTTTTTGCGTCAAGACCCGGACATTATTCTAGTCGGCGAGATGCGTGACCAAGAAACGGTTGAAATTGGTTTGCGCGCGGCCTTAACCGGCCACTTAGTGTTGAGCACCTTACACACCAATGATGCTGTTGATAGCGCCTTGCGCATGATGGACATGGGCGCGCCGGGTTATTTAGTGGCCAGCGCTGTGCGGGCGGTGGTTGCCCAACGTTTAGTGCGTAAAGTTTGCCCCGATTGCAAAGCAGCGGATGAGGTTGATGAAGCGCGAAAACAGTGGCTGACGGTGCGTTTCCCTAATCAAATTGAAGCGTCTTTTACGCGTGGGCGTGGTTGCCAACACTGCAATTTGACGGGGTACCGTGGACGAATTGGGGTTTTTGAAATGCTCGAGCTTGAACATGAGATGATGGATGCGCTACGCGCCAACGATGCGGTTAGTTTTGCGCAAGCCGCTCGTCAGTCGAAGCAGTACAAACCGCTGCTAGCTTCGGCGATGGAGTTGGCGCTACAAGGGGTTGTCAGCTTAGATGAAGTGATGAGCTTAGGTGAAGGTGATTCATCCGGCATCATTCAAGCCATCTATTTATAGTTAAGGTTAATCATGCCAACGTATCGTTATCAGGGTCGAAATTTAGACGGTAGCAAAACCTCGGGGCAGGTTGATGCGCCGACGGAAGAGCTCGCGGCAGAAGCGTTATTTAACAAGGGCGTTATTCCGACCTTAATTTCGTCAGACCAAGGGGCTGATTTCTCGATTGATTGGAAATCGCTGTTTACCCCAACGGTGCCACTTGAGGTGCTGGTAATCTTCTGTCGTCAGCTTTACAGCTTGACCAAAGCGGGTGTGCCACTGCTGCGTTCGATGAAAGGACTTATCCAAAATTGTGCTAATAAACAGCTTAAAGAAGCATTGGAAGCGGTCAGTAATGAGCTAACCAACGGGCGCAGTTTATCGAGCTCAATGCAGATGTACCCTAAAGTCTTTAGCCCGTTGTTTGTGTCGATGATCCACGTCGGTGAGAACACAGGGCGGCTTGATGAAGCCTTACTGCAATTGTCTCATTACTACGAGCAAGAAGTCGAAACTCGTAAACGGATCAAAACGGCGATGCGTTATCCGAGCTTTGTCATCAGTTTTATTTTAGTGGCAATGTTTGTACTTAACGTCAAAGTGATCCCACAATTTACTAGCATGTTTAGCCGCTTCGGTGTTGATTTACCGCTGCCAACTCGCATTTTAATGGGTATGTCAGATTTCTTTGTCAACTACTGGCCAGTGATGATAGCAATATTGGTCGGCGGTTTGTTTGCTTTCAGAGCTTGGTTTAGCACAGCCGCAGGGCGTCAAAAATGGGATAAGTTTCGCTTACGCATGCCGATTGTCGGCGGCATAGTGAACCGAGCGCAATTGGCGCGTTTTTCTCGAACATTTGCCTTGATGCTGAAAGCGGGGGTGCCGTTAAACCAATCGATAGCATTATCTGCCGAAGCGTTGGATAACAAATTTCTAGAATCGCGCTTGCTAGAGATGAAAGCAGCCATTGAAGCGGGAACAAGCGTATCCACCACCGCGGTAAACGCCAATATTTTTACTCCATTAGTTATTCAGATGATTTCGGTGGGGGAAGAGACAGGGCGCATTGATGAGTTGCTACTTGAAGTCGCGGACTTCTATGATAGAGAGGTGGATTACGATCTCAAAACCCTCACCGCGCGCATAGAGCCGATTTTATTGGTGATTGTCGCTGCGATGGTGTTGGTGCTGGCACTTGGCATCTTTTTGCCAATGTGGGGAATGCTCGACGCGATCAAAGGATAAAAGGATAAAGGTTGTCAGATGAAAACGGCGATAGAGCGTTCTCAGTTCGCAATTTGGGGGTTGATTGTCTTTGTTCTTTTGATGGCTTTGCTATCAGCATGGAAGTCGATAGAAAAAGAAGCCAATCAAACCGCATTAGCGATGGCGAGCAGTAAAATCGTAGAAAGTGCCAATTTTTATAAGCAAGATTGGTTATTAAAGGGGCGGCCCTCAACTTTAATCGCGAATGGTCGATTACTCAATATGAGTGCAACAGGCTGGGTATTACCATTGGCTGCGAATGAATCAAGTATAAATTGTCGTTATTGGTTAAGCCTGCTATACCCAGATGAACAACTGCTTGAGAGCAAAGTGATTTCAATTGAATCGGCCCATCAAGCGAACCTGTATCAATGTCGCTATGTTTACAGCCAAAAACAGGTGATAACCATTGAGCTTTTAAGGGATAAGTTTACAGTAAGCGTCGATTTTTCAGCATGAGTTTTCGACATAAGCAGTGAAATGGGCACTCGCTCGTAGCGATGCGAGAACAAATGCGTATAATACACGGTAATAACAAAGAGATAGGTAGAGCATGGATAACAAACAAACGGGCTTTTCCTTAGTTGAATTAGTCGTAGTGATTGTGGTTGTCGGCTTATTAGCCGTTGCAGCGCTACCCCGCTTTCTAGATGTCACCGATGAAGCGAAAAAAGCCAGCATCGAAGGGGTTGCCGGTGGTTTTGCTACAGGTGTTCTATCGGCGCGTGCTCAGTGGGAAGCTCAGGCAAGAACCTCTGTGACTTTGGGCTCGGAAAAACAAAACACCGTCAACTATGATGGTGTCAATTTCTGGCTGACTCGCTCTACAGCTAGCAGCGGGGCCACGACAGGTTTTAGGGACGGTTATCCGTTGGCGCTCAATACCGATAATACCAGTTATCCAGCGGCGATTACGGATCAGTCATGTATTGATTTAATGGATAATTTGCTGCAAAACCCACCAAAAGTTGACACAGTCGCTAATGCAGCCAATAACGCTAATGTAAAATATTCAGCACAAGCCGATGACGGTCAAGCCACTTGCACTTATGTGCAAAAAGAGGGCGGAACCGCGCACCAGTTTGTGTATGAGATAAAAACTGGTCGTGTGACCGTCACTTTGCAGTAAGTCTGCGCATTGATTAAAACATAGAGAGAAAGTAACTATGAAAAGACAAAACGGTTTCACCCTAATCGAACTTGTGGTTGTGATTGTCATTCTCGGCATTCTCGCCGTCACCGCCGCACCACGTTTTTTGAATTTTCAGGGAGATGCACGTAAAGCTTCCTTGCAGGGTTTAAAAGGTGCAATTGATGGGGCCGCGGGTATTGTTTATGGTAAAGCAGCATTGGCAGGTCTGGAAAAATCGGCTTCGGGAGCTGTAGATAATGTTCAGATTATTCATGGTTATCCTAAAGCTAGCAGTGATGGAATTGGTAATGCAGTAGTTGGTCTTAATTCAGACTGGAACGTAGCTACCAGTGGCGCCACTTCAATTACATATGGTTTTAAATCAAACACAAGTACAACATGTGCTGTTACTTATAATCAAGCTACTAGCAGTGCGGTGTATTCTACAGCAGTGACTGATGATGGCTGCTAATACTAAAGGCCAGCGTTGCTGGCCTTTACTTTATCTATAACGAGAGTTATTTCTCATCCACAAAAGTCAGTAAAACTTAAGCCCACTACGGGAATTTCTTATATACTTTAAGCACTTGTTTTTTCGCTAGAGGTATAAAATGCAGCAACATTTGGCAGCGCGGCGTGGTTTTACGTTGATCGAACTGGTCGTGGTGATTGTGCTGCTGGGCATTGTTGCTGTGTACGCAGCAAGCCGTTATACCGGTATCTCCTCCTTTTCAAGCGTGACTACACAAAGCGAAGTGTTGGCCTCACTGCGTTTGACCCAAAACCGCGCCATGCAGCGCACCGACCTCTGTAATCGCTGGTTGGTCAGCAATAATCAAGCGCAGCAAGTATCTCCTTCCGTTTCTGCTGGTGCTTGCACCACTTCACTACCAAGTACGCTTGCAGACAGCAGTTTTGTCGATGCTGCGGCGAACGATATCACCCTGACGTTAACCAATAATGATGGTAGCCATTTTTTAGATTTTGATAGTTTAGGTCGCGCCGCGCAGTGCTTAACCGCAAACTGCACCGTTACCTTAAATAATCTGCAATCGGGTGAATCTCGCCAAGTGTGCATCAATAGCGAGGGGTACATTTATGCGTGTTAACGCGCCGCGCGGGTTTACTCTCATTGAGATGATCATCGTTATCACGGTAACGGCAATAGCCATGACAGGCATCACGGCCGCGCTTTATCCTCGCTCGCAACAAAGCGCTGAACAGGTGCTAGCAGTAAAAGCCGCCGAGTTAGGCCGCGCGGTTATGGATGAAGTGATGGGCCGAGCCTTTGACCAAAACTCCGGCCCTAATGGTGGATTGCCTGAGTGTTTACTTAGCGGAGCTGTAGAGGAAATGTGCACTGCCCACGACGATCTGGGTAAGGATGGCGAAGCGAGCATTAACCAATACAACGATGTCGATGATTTTATCACGGCTCAGCCAAGGCCAATTGAAGATGTGCTCGGCACACTGTTAGATACGAGCAGTTATCGAGGTTTTACTGTGACGATTGCGGCGTTTTATGAGCAGGACAGTGGTGGGCAACTCAGCGGAGTGAACGCTAATCAACGGACTCACTATAAGCGGGTTTCTGTGGTGATCATTGACCCGAAGGGTAATCGCTACCCATTTGCGGCGATTAAGGGCAATTTCTGATGCGTGGTTTTACCCTGATTGAAATGGTGATTACGATTATTCTGTTGTCGGTAGTCGGGTTATTTTTAGGCTCTGTGATCCGCCAAAGTATGGGTATTTATGTTGATACCACCGCCCGCGAAGCTTTGATCCAACAAGGGCGCTTTGTTACTGAGCGGCTGAGCCGAGAACTGCGTGAAGCGGTGCCAAACAGCGTGTTGGTGGAAAATGGTTGCATTGAGTTTTTGCCGATCACTGACAGCGCGATCTACAGCGAGCTGCCAACCGTGCAATCGCCTTCGGCTGCGGTGCGTTTACTGCCGATCGACAAAAAGGTACTCAATGGCGATCGTCTGGTCGTGTTTCCAACCAACGCCGCTTCGCTACGCCAAACGCCAAGTGCAAGCGGGCAAACAGCGCAAGTAAACGCAGATGTTGATTTTACGCCACCCAACGACGCGATCATGGTTGATGTAGCCTTGACACAACCGACTGGGTTTGTAATTCAATCGCCAGCTAAGCGAGTCTATTTTTATCGCACGCCAGTGGCTTTTTGTTATCAGAACAGTCGTATTTATCGTTACGTGGATTACGCGCTTAATCGCAGTGCGCTCAGCCCTGAGCAGCTTGGCACTCCAGTATTGATGGCTGAAAACATTAGCCAAGCCAACTTTCACGTCACGCAGCCAGAGCTACAACGCAACGGCTTAGTGAAAATTGAACTGACATTTTCCGACCGCGGCGAGGAGGTAAAGTTTGACCATGATGCGCTTATCTACAACACGCCGTAAACAGCAAGGCAGCGGCTTAGTATTGGTCATCTTTATCATTGTGGTGGTCGGCTTTGTTGCATCGGTCGCTAACCGTAATCAACAGCGCAATAGCCAGCAGTTGGTTTCGATGGTGTTAGGGACAAGAGCTGAAATGGCGGCGCGATCGGCAGCTAACATTGCTATTAGTCGCTACTACCAAAATGACGCCAATAGTAGCTGTCGCGGGGTTGAGCAAAATGTTCAGCTTGTTCCACCGGATTACACACCGGTAACAAGGAACTTCGTTTTTCAAGGCGATGGGTTGGACCAATGTAGCGTGACGCTTAGCTGCCTATTTATTGGTAAAGTGGATGATGCTGGCGCTGTCTATCAACTGACTTCAACCGGGCGTTGTCAGGCTGGCGATTGGACGTTGCAGCGAGTCATCGAAGTGGGGGTGAAAAGTGAATAGATCGTTAGTTAAAACGCTCGTGGGGTGTTTGGTACTGCTGCCTGCTTGCGCTTGGTCGTTTCAGAATATCGATCAAACCATTTATTTCCCGAGCGTAGCTCAAGGGCATGGTAGTTGTAGCTTTGCACCAAATCCTCAGTTTATTCAAAACGATAGTGCAAGAATTAGCGGGACGAATGATTCGATTGTCGATTTCTGTTCCATCAATTCCACGTCAGAACGTATCAATGCACGCTGTGATAATAATCTTTGTCAGGTTTCTGGTAATACCGTCCCCTCACTGACACTTAGCGGTATTAATCAATTCAAACCTTCCTCGAATACGAGTACGCAAATTAACGGATGTCAGAGCGGGCAGAGTTTACAAGTCACGCAATCCAATCATGGGCGTATCGAGTTATATCAGGCCTGTACTTTAACTTTTAGCAATCAGACCGAATATAAAGTGAAATCACTCACTGCGGGAGGTGGAGCTACGGTTGTTCTTCCTTCGGCGGATTATTGGATTGAGTCTCTAGAATTAAACCAAGGTAGTCAGATAATTGTTGATGGCGACGTACGTCTTTTTATCCAAAATAGTTCCGACTGGACTGGTGCTCAGATTAATGTGTCTGGTTCAGGAAGCTTGACGATTGTTGGTTATAACAACATAACGCTGAATGAAGCAAATCAAGTGAATGCCTATCTTTATGTCGGTGGCACCTTGACGCTCCATAAAACATCGATAGTCAATGGCCGTACGACAAGCCGTCGATTAATGATGGAGGGGAATACTCAGATCAATCAAAATGAGCAGCAAGGCTATGCTTGTTTTGAGGATGATTTTAACCGCTCCTCGCTTGGTCAGAATTGGATCCCTTATACTAGTACTGGTAGCTTTACGCCGAGTTTGATCAGTAATCGCTTACGTTTAACTGAGGATCGAAATAACCAAGCAACCGCAGTGACTTACCAACGAATTTTCCCAGCGGCTGGCAATTTAGTTACTGTTGAGTTTGATTACTATGCGTGGGCTAATTTAACTGGTAATGGTGCTGATGGGGTGTCGGTTATTTTTTCGGATGCCGAGATTATTCCCAGAACAGGTGGTTTTGGCGGCTCTTTAGGGTATGCACCCACCACAAGTTCCAATCCAATTAAGCCGGGTTTTGCTGGAGGTTGGCTTGGGGTTGGTTTGGATGAATGGGGAAATTATTCCAACCCAACAGAGGGGAGAATCGGGGGGCCTGGTTTTCGTCGCCAAGCCGTTGCTATTCGAGGCTCTGAAGCCGCAAGTTACCGCTATCTAGTAGGAACTGCCGCTAATTTGAACCCCAAGCTGGATGTACGTCGTACTTGTCAATGGTGGGGCTGTTCTTTCCCGGGGCCAGGTCCTGGGCATCGCTATTTCATCACCATCGATTCACGAAATAATAACGCGGTTTATGTTCGTGTGGATCGTCTGGTGAATGGCAATATGCAGACAGTTATCGAT
This sequence comes from Vibrio qinghaiensis, assembly GCF_002257545.1. NCBI lineage: Bacteria > Pseudomonadati > Pseudomonadota > Gammaproteobacteria > Vibrionales > Vibrionaceae > Vibrio > Vibrio qinghaiensis. The sequence goes on from NZ_CP022741.1 coordinate 312,373, forward strand.
TGGTTTAATGTGTTATCGAATCCTAATCAAGGTGCGACACCCGAAGAGTTCTTACTTTCTCTTGCAGGCTCAACGGGTGGATCAGTTAATAACCATGAGATTGAAAACTTTAAGGTTTGTGCCTTGAAGTCTCGTGACGTCGGGGAGCAGGTTGATCATTTTCGTTTTACTTTACCATCGTCAGATGGGCTAACTTGTAACGCCGCTGATGTACAAATACAAGCTTGTGCAAATAGCAGTTGTAGTGAGCTTTACCTGCAGCCGGTCACCGCGACTTTACTACCGAATTCATTACCTTCTGCGAGCGGTGGATGGCAAGGTGGCTCCCAAGTTAATATGACGAATGGTATTGCCAACCTGAAGCTTCGTAAAAATAGCGCAGGAAATGTAACTGTGGGGCTTCAGAGCTCAGTACCTAGTGCGAAACCTTTTTCGACCAATCTTTGTCGATATGGTAGTGGTGGATATTCTGCCCAAAATTGTACACTCAATTTCGTTGACAGTGGTTTCATTTTGGATGTACCCAATTCCTACGCCAATCAATCGGTAACTGGGACCATTAAAGCGGTACGAAAAGATAACGCTTCACAACTGTGTTTGCCTAGTTTTCAAAATGTACAAAAACCCGTTTCCTTTTGGAGTGATTACTTGAGCCCTAATGGGGGGCAAGGTTTTAGCGCTTTATCGGTTGGTGTGAATAGTGTGGCGGTAGGGCAGTCATCCAATACTGCGACGCCAGTGGTGCTCAATTTCAACCAAAACGGTGAGGCGAGCATTAACGTCTCCTATCGTGAGGCTGGTCGCCTTGCTTTGAATGCTCGTTTAACGGGAAGTGGTGATGAGCAGGATTTGCTTTTAGAAGGGCAAGGCATTTTTACCCGAGTTCCTCGTGCTTTAGTGCTTAGCGCCAATCACTCTTATAACTTAGCTCATCCAGATGGAAAGTGCTCTGCTGCTGACTTAAGCTGTTTGGTTTTTGCAAGGGCTGGGGAAGGATTTAATCTTAATATCAAAGCGGTGGCGGCTGAGCCCAATGAAGATAATGATTTTACCAATAATTTGAGTTTAACTAATTACCAACAGCAATCAATAACTCTGGATCATGTACTGAGAGAGCCAGCGAGTGGTTCTGCTGGTTCTATTGGTACACTAAATTACGATCATGAGCTGGGAGAGGTGACAACCGTTCAACAGAGTGTGACTGAAGTCGGGGTGTTTGATTTTTTATTAGCCTCGCCCACATCCTACCTTGGCTTAGATTTAACTGCGGCTAATTTGCCGATCTCGGTCGCCTCAACGGGGTATATTGGCCGCTTTACTCCCTATTATTTACACCTAGAGGGTAATACCCCTAGTTTTTCTCAAGCATGTAGTACTTTCACTTATTTAGGGCAGGCAATGAAATTTGATCGGTTACCTGAAATTTCGGTAGCAGGACGATTTTATGATGAATTGGGTACTAATGGCGAAGGTGAGACGGAGAATTATAAGATTGGTAGCTGGTGGCGATACAGTAATCCTTGGCTCTATCGAAATTTTTCAGCGCAAAGTTCAGGTTTTAATATCACTGATACACAAACACCGGGATTATTAAACCCGCAAGAGGGATTTGCTTGGCCGGGAAGTGTGGTGATTGATGCAAGTAACTTTATTGCTCGGCTTGAAAATGCTCAAATTCGCTATGACAAGCCTTACGCTCCGGTAGAGCCTATCGCTGAGGGAGTGATTTTACACCTCTCAATTGATGATACGAAAGATTTAGACGATGTGTGTTATCAAACCAGCGCTGGTTCGGGGTGTATTGGCTATCATTTTCCATCTTCAGAGAGTCAGAATCAGCGCTGGGGAAAACTGGTGATCCACGACACTTATGGCCCAGAAACGAGTGGCTTAAGTCAAGCGGTTACCAGTGAATACTTCACCTCAAATAGCTTTGTTTTAAATAAAGCTGACAGTTGTACCAGTCTCCCCACAATTGATGATTTTGTTTTCAATTCCTCTGATTTTACTGTGCTGAAAAATGGCACACCGATACCGCCAGAAGTAAAAGTGACATTGGCTGGTGATTTAAGTTCTGGAGAGAGCAGTGTGGATTATACTCCGCCAGGTTCGGCGAATACTGGTGTTGTCGTGAACAGCTACAATCTTTCAACTTTGTTACCTTGGTTACGTGTTGATGCTGATTCTAATGATAGCTTTGAAGACAGTATCTCAGGCCGAGTACAATTTGGATTGTACCGAGGCAGCGACCGGGTAATCTGGTGGCGTGAAAAAAATTAACCGGATAATTCACACAAATTCATGGAGATTTTTCTACCTAAGTTAGGAATCTGTTAGAAATTGCGTGTTTCAGTCCATGTTTATGCGTCAACGCCTTGCTGTGATCGCAAGGCATTGGTACATTTAGTGCAATTTTCTATCTTCTAATTCTTGCAGGACGAGCGAAGAATATGTTCAAAAAACTGCGTGGCATGTTTTCCAACGATCTATCGATCGATTTAGGTACCGCCAATACTCTTATATACGTTAAAGGACAAGGTATTGTCCTCGACGAGCCTTCCGTTGTTGCTATTCGCCAAGATAAAGGTCGTGGTGGAAAAAGCGTTGCTGCTGTCGGTCATGCCGCTAAGCAGATGCTTGGTCGTACGCCGGGGAATATTTCTGCAATTCGTCCGATGAAAGACGGCGTGATTGCGGATTTCTACGTGACCGAAAAAATGTTGCAACACTTCATTAAGCAGGTGCATGACAACAGTGTCCTCAAACCAAGCCCTCGCGTTCTGGTGTGTGTGCCTTGCGGCTCCACCCAAGTTGAACGCCGTGCGATTCGTGAATCAGCACTCGGTGCTGGCGCGCGTGAAGTCTATTTGATTGATGAGCCTATGGCGGCGGCCATCGGTGCTGGTCTGCGTGTTTCTGAACCAACGGGTTCAATGGTGGTCGATATCGGTGGTGGTACGACTGAAGTTGCCGTTATTTCCTTGAACGGTGTGGTTTACTCTTCCTCTGTGCGTATCGGCGGTGACCGTTTTGATGAAGCGATCATCAATTATGTGCGTCGTAACTACGGCAGCTTAATCGGTGAAGCGACCGCAGAGAAAATCAAACATGAGATTGGCTCGGCTTACCCCGGCGATGAAGTGATGGAGATTGAAGTTCGTGGTCGTAACCTTGCTGAAGGGGTTCCTCGTAGCTTTACTCTTAACTCCAATGAAATCTTAGAAGCACTGCAAGAACCGCTTTCCGGTATTGTTTCTGCGGTGATGGTTGCGCTTGAACAGTGCCCGCCAGAGCTTGCTTCTGATATCTCAGAAAATGGTATGGTATTAACCGGTGGCGGAGCGCTGCTTAAAGATATTGATCGCCTCTTGACCGAAGAAACGGGAATACCAGTTGTGGTTGCCGATAATCCTCTAACCTGTGTTGCCCTTGGTGGTGGTAAAGCGTTGGAAATGATCGATATGCACGGTGGCGACCTATTTAGCGAAGAATAATGGCTTTGGGAGCCGTAAAGCTCCCATTATGACATCTAGGATTTTTATAGAATGAAGCCAATATTTGGTCGAGGACCATCTCTTCAGCTACGTCTCTTTTTTGCCGTGATTTTATCAGCCAGTCTTATGCTGGCTGATAGTCGTTTAGGTGCTTTTTCCAACGTTCGTTTTTTTCTTAATAGCTTAGTCGCTCCCATCCAATACATGGCGGATTTACCGCGCAGTATGTTTGATGATCTGTATGAGCGATTAGCCACTCATCAAAAACTGATTGAATTGAATCAACGTTTGAAACGAGAAGCCTTGACGTTAAAAAGTGATTTGATCTTGTTTGATCAATACCGTGAAGAGAACCAACGCTTACGCAAGTTGCTTGGATCTTCTTTTGTTCGTGATGAAAAGAAGGTTGTCACTGAGGTGATGGCGGTCGATACCTCACCTTATCGTCATCAAGTTGTGATTGATAAAGGACGAGCGGACGGCGTTTACGAAGGGCAACCCGTTATTAACGACAAAGGTATTGTTGGCCAAGTGACTTTTGTGGCGGCGCATAACAGCCGGGTGTTGTTGCTGACTGACACCAATAGTGCGATTCCAGTGCAAATTATTCGTAATGATATCCGAGTGATCGCCTCTGGTAATGGTCAGATTGACCGCATTCAGTTAGAGCACATTCCCACCAGCACCGATATTGAAGTGGGTGACTTGCTCGTCACATCAGGTTTAGGGGGCGTATATCCTGAAGGTTATCCCGTCGCACACGTTTCGGTGGTCGACAAAGATACCCAGCGTGAATTTGCGTCGATCACTGCCGATCCCGTGGTGGATTTTGATCGTCTACGCTATTTGCTGTTGATCTGGCCTAACGAAGATAGGCAGCAAAAAGTATTGCAAGTGACACCAGAGAAAATGTTAGAGGAAGCAACCGATGGCCAATAGCATGGTGAAAAGTAAATTAGTGATTGGCACATCATTTCTTTTTGCTCTGGTTTTACAAACGATCCCTTGGCCGGGTGAGCTGGATCTGCTGCGTCCATCGTGGTTACTGCTGGTGACATGCTATTGGGTTTTAGCGTTGCCGCATCGAGTCAATGTAGGGTCGGCTTTGATCCTCGGTTTGTTATGGGATCTACTGCTTGGTTCAACATTGGGCATTCGTGGCATGATGATGGCCATTGTTGTCTACTTAGTGGCGATTAACTTCTTAGTGCTGCGTAATATGGCGTTATGGCAACAAGCCGTAATCATTGGCGTGTTATCTATGTTGCTCGAAGTGCTGATCTTCTGCGGCGAATATTTAATTCAAGATGTGACATTCAACCCGCTCTCGCTATGGGTTGGTATGATCAATTGCATATTATGGCCTTGGATGTTCCTACTGCTTCGTCGTGTGCGACGCCACTGGCACCTTAGATGATGAATAAAAAAATTGTATTAGCTTCTGGCTCGCCAAGAAGACGAGAGTTACTGACTCAACTGGGTTATCAGTTTGATATTGTGGTACCCAACGTTGAAGAATGCCGTAATGAGCATGAAGCCCCAGCAGTGTATGTTGAACGTTTGTCACGTGATAAGGCACTGGCTGGTGTTGCTTTATCCAACCCTGCTTCGATAGTTATTGGGTCTGATACCATAGTCGTGCAAGGTGAAACAGTACTTGAAAAACCCGCTGATTTTGCTCAAGCACAACAGATGTTACGCCGCTTATCTGGTACAAAACATCAAGTGATGACGGCGGTAACCATAGCAACACATGATCATTCTAAATCCGTCGTGGTAACGACGGAGGTATGGTTTAAACCTTTGTCAGATGAAGAAATAGAACAATATTGGCAATCGGGTGAACCTTGCGATAAAGCTGGCAGTTATGGCATTCAAGGATTGGGTGGACGATTTGTAACGAAGATCGAAGGCAGCTATTACGCTGTTGTAGGATTACCATTATTCGAAACTGACCAGCTCTTGCACGAATTTATATAATTAAAAACATTGAGGTGTACTCATGAGTGCAGAGTTGCTACTAAACGTCACCCCGAGTGAAACTCGTGTGGCGATGATTGAAGGCGGAGTTCTTCAAGAGGTCCACATTGAACGAGAAGCGAAACGCGGCATTGTGGGCAATATTTACAAAGGAAAAGTCAGCCGAGTTCTTCCCGGAATGCAGGCCGCCTTTGTCGATATTGGTTTAGACAAGGCCGCTTTTCTTCACGCTTCTGACATTGTTCCTCATACTGAATGTGTGGCTGAGAACGAAAAGCAGCAGTTTCAAGTTCGTGATATTTCAGAGCTAGTTCGTCAAGGCCAAGATATTGTGGTGCAAGTGGTCAAAGATCCATTAGGCACTAAAGGCGCCCGTTTAACGACAGATATTACCCTACCTTCGCGCTATCTCGTTTTTATGCCCGGCGCAAGTCATGTTGGTGTCTCACAACGCATTGAAAGTGAATCAGAGCGTGATCGTCTCAAAAAAGTCGTGTCTCATTATTGTGATGAGCACGGTGGGTTCATTATTCGTACCGCCGCTGAAGGGGCTGATGAGAAAGAGCTTGCACAAGATGCCGCCTTTCTTAAACGGCTATGGCTGAAAGTGTTGGAGCGTCGAGTTAAATACAAAACACGCTCGACACTGTATGGCGAATTGGGTTTAGCTCAGCGTATTTTACGAGATTTTGTCGGCACTGATTTGACACGGATCTTAGTCGATTCACGCCTTGAATTTGAGAACCTCAAAGAGTTCACCTCAGAGTTTGTGCCTGAGTTAACCGACAAGCTTGAACTGTATGAAGGTGACAAGCCTATTTTTGATATGTACGACACCGAAAACGAGGTTCAGCGTTCTCTCGAGCGTAAAGTGGAGCTCAAGTCTGGTGGATACCTTATCATCGACCAAACCGAAGCCATGACCACAATTGATATCAATACTGGCGCGTTTGTTGGCCGTCGTAACCTCGAAGAAACCATTTTTAATACTAATGTGGAAGCGACCCAAGCCATTGCCCGTCAGTTACGTTTGCGCAACTTAGGGGGCATCATCATTATTGATTTTATCGATATGATGTCTGAAGAGCACCGTAAGCGAGTGCTCAACTCGTTAGATGCCGCTCTGGTTAAAGATCGCGTCAAAACGAATATTAATGGTTTTACGCAGTTAGGCTTGGTCGAGATGACGCGTAAGCGCACCCGTGAAAGTATTGAACACGTGTTATGTTCGAGTTGTCCAACCTGTGAAGGCCGCGGCAGTGTGAAAACCGTTGAAACCGTCTGTTTCGAAATCTTACGTGAAATCACGCGTGTCAACCGCGCTTACGATGCGGATAAATTTGTGGTTTACGCATCCCCTGCGGTGGCAGAAACCTTGCAAGGTGATGAGTCTCATGCTCTTGCTGAGTTGGAAGTGTTTATTGGAAAAGAAGTGCGTATCCAAGCGGAGCCACTTTATATTCAAGAACAATTTGACGTTGTGATGATGTAGTAGGGCCTTTGTGATCTCAACTTTTACGCGCCTTTGGCGAATAGTATTGTGCTTTATCGTTAGCGTACTAGTGGTGCTGGCTGTTGCTGTCACCACCTTGCGTGTGTTTTTGCCACAAATGAATCGTTTCCAAGGCGAAATACAAACCTTGATCAACCAAAATTCAGGTTTTGAATTTGAATTAAGTGAGGTCACTGGTTTTTGGCGTAATACTCACCCGTCAATTGCACTTAAGGGGCTAAAAGCAAAGCTACCTGATGGATCGCAAATTCACTTTTCTGCGCAACAAATCGATGTTGAATTTGACCTCATTCAGTCAATACTGCAAATGCAACCTGTGGTCGCGGATCTCAGTGTTCATCAACTCAAATTGGATATTCGCTCGGTAAACTGGCTTGAGCTACAGGCGGAAGATAACCAACAGAGCCGCACACAAGGCAATGTCATTGAGCGTTTAGACAACCTACTGTTGCGGCAATTGGATGATTTTGCGCTACTCGACTCGACGGTTTTCTATCAATCTGTCGCGGGGGAGATTCGCCAGTTAGATATTGAACGCCTTCGGTGGAAAAATAACGCTCAGCAGCATAAAGCGGAAGGCGTGGTGAGCATCGCTGATACCAGCATAAACTCTTTGTTAGTGAGCGCTAACTTTGAAGATCATGGTTCACTACGCGATATTTCAGGTCACTTCTATGTTAGCGCTGACAATATCAAAATAAACCCGTGGTTGACTCGTTATCTCAAAGATGAAACCGGCATTAAGAAAGGACAGGTGAGTTTTAATGCCTGGCTGACGTTAGAGCATAACCAACCCAAAGATGGTTATGTTGAACTTAAGCCATCGGAGCTGATTTGGGATGAAAAACGCCAGCATGAACTGCTGTTAGAGTCAGGGATCATTAAACTCTCACCAATCGAAAAAGGATGGCAAGTTAATGCTTACTCACTTCGGCTCCGCACGGATGACGAAGTGTGGCCTGAACTTGATGTTGCGTTTGAATGGCAACCGACGCAATGGCGTTTGAACTTGTCGCAGTTGGACATAAAAACTTTGCTTCCCTTTGTGAAAATGATGCCCGATTCCAGCCAAACGAACGAGCTTTTGCAGCAATTGGATTTGGGGGGCACCTTAGAAGATATTCGGCTCAGCAAAGGAGATAGCCTGCAATCGCTTCGTTATTCTGCTGAACTCAGTGATGGCGCCATGGCGCAATGGGAACTATTGCCGCAAGTACACCATCTCAAAGCCTCAATTGAAGGTAGCATGGAGAGTGCTCGCGCCAAAGTAACGCTGATTGATGACGTGTTACCTTATGGTGAAGTTTTCCAAGCACCATTGAATATTCGTCAAGGTGAAGCCGATGTGGTATGGCAAAAGCAAACTGATGGCTGGTCATTGTGGGCCAGTAAAGTGACAGCCGCGACACCTGATTTGCAAGTGCTCGGAGCATTTCGTCTCGATTTTCCTGAAAAACGCAGTCCTTTACTTTCGTTTTATGCGGAAGCTGATTTATACAATGCGGGTGAAACTTGGCGTTATTTGCCTACCTTGGCTTTAGGCCATGACTTGACGGATTATCTCTCTACTGCGATACAAGGCGGTAAAGCCAATACGGCTAAATTGCTTTGGTATGGAGAGCTTGGCGATTTCCCCTACCAACAAAATAATGGCGTATTCCAAGCTTGGGTTGGGTTAAAAGAGGCAAAGTTCAGTTTTGATACGGCGTGGCCGCCGATAACCAATTTGCAACTCGATCTGCTGTTTGAAAACGATGCAATGTATCTTGATTCACACTCTGCGACCTTAATGGATGTCACTGCCCAGAGGATTACGGGGCGAATACCTGAGCTAGCCGAAGGTGGACACATCGAAATCGAAGCCAGTGCAACAGCCCAAGGCAATGCCGTGCGTGACTACATGACCTCAACGCCTTTAGTCGACTCAGTAGGGGCGGCGTTAACGGCGATTCAAGTCAGTGGCGACGTGCAATCTGAATTTCAGCTTCATATTCCTTTTGATAGTGAGCAGGAACCCCGAGCATGGGGTTGGGCGAATTTAAACAATAACCACGTGGAAATGGATGCACCACCAATGGTGCTTGAGGGTGTCTCTGGCAAAATTGAATTTGATAATGATGTCGTGACGGCAGCCGGTTTGTCGGCCGATCTGCTGACCCAAGCGATCGCGATTGATTTTAAAGGTGAAAATGCCAGCCAAGGTTACGCAGTCAATATTGATGTGCTAGGAGACTGGGATATTAAACCCCTGACACCTTTTGTTGGAGAACGTTGGCTTGGTCGTTTAAAAGGCCATGCTCCTTGGCAAATGGGCGTTGATATTCAGCTCAATGATGTTGGTTTTACTTATCAAATCGACACCTTAGCCGATCTAAAAATGGTAGAAAGTGATTATCCTTACCCGCTAAAAAAAGCATTCAAGGTAGCAGGTAAGGCCCAACTGCAAGCCTCGGGTAACCAAGAGTCGATCACCGCTCGCCTACAATTACCACAAGCGAAATACCAAGCTGAAATCGATATCACATCGAAAAAACCACGTCTGACGGCCACCAATCTCATAGTAGGGATCGGCAATTTTAAAATCAGCCCAGTGGTTGGCCACCATGCGCAGATCCGCAGTGATACCTTTAATTTGGATGAATGGTTTAGTTTGGCCAATGAGCCTCAGCCGAAGAAAAAATCAGCTCTAGCGGAGATGAATACTCCCGAAATCCCATCACCAGAGAGAGTGGACATCAACGTCAAAGCACTTCTACTGGCGGGAATTGAGTGGCACGATGTTGATTTTAATGCCAGACGTAAAAATCTCGGTTGGTACGCACAGCTCGAGAGCCAAGAAGCGAAAGGCCAAGCAACTTATATTGAACCTTATGATTTGTCCGTCTCGCTTGAACGTTTGCACGTTTACATTCCCGACCTTGATGAAAGCGCCAAAAAGTCCCTATTAGTCGATCAAGCTCGCCAGTCTGAGCCGCTTATTGCTGATTTTGACCGACAGTTTCATCGATTAGTGCCAAACTTAACTTTGGCCATTGATGATCTTTGGTTGCAGGGTTACAAGGTGGGCGAGATGAATATGGACTTCGAGCGGCAAGGTGATACTTTGCAATGGAAGAAGATTGACATCAGTAGTGGTTCAAACCAAGTCAATATCAATGGTGCTTGGACGTTGGATAAAGACGCACAAGGTGATGAGCGTAGCCATACCCAACTGAATCTCACCATGAAAGGTGATAATAATAGCGATTTGATGGAGCGTTTTGGTATTAGCTCGGGGATCCAACGAGCGCCATTTGAAATATCGAGTCAAACCGAGTGGGATGGCGCGCCTTGGTCAATGAAGATCGACAGCTTAGAAGGCAAGATAGAGACTACTATGGGGAAAGGTGTCGTTTCTGATGTCAGAGGTGCCGCTCGTTTGCTCGGATTGTTCAGTTTAGATTCCATTATTCGCAAAATGCAGCTCGATTTTAGCGACGTGTTTGATAAAGGGATGGCCTTTAACTCAATTACGGGTAGTGGTGAAATTTCTCAAGGGATTTTTGTTACCAACAACATCAAAATGGATGCCGTGGCCGGTGAAATGACTATCAAAGGCTTAGCGGATCTCAATGACCGCACTGTTGATGCTGAGGTGAATTTTGTACCAGATATCACATCAGGAATTCCCGTCTTAACGGCTTTTGCGGTGACGCCGCAAACAGCGTTGTATGTCCTCGCTATTACGACTGTGATTGCACCTGTGGTTGAGGTCTTTACCCAAGTCAATTATGAGGTCAAAGGGCCAATTAATTCACCGGCGGTTAAAGAGCTTTCGCGTAGTCGAGGCGAGTTTAAATTGCCAGAAAAGTTGAGAAAATTGACTGAAAAATAGGGAAGTAGGCATGGATCGCGTTGGACTTATTCAAATGACGTCAAGCTCTGAACCTGCGCAGAATTTGGCCTATATCGAACAGCAAGTGTCACTACTTGTGGCGCAAGGTACGAAGTGGATTGTCACGCCGGAAAATGCACTGGTGTTTGGCGCGCGACAACAGTACCACCAACATGCCGAGCCATTGGGGCAGGGGCCCTTGCAGAGCCAATTGGCTGCTATGGCTCGCTTTCATCGAGTGTGGCTGTTGGTGGGCAGCATGCCTATCCGTCGTGAGGTTGGGGTAACGACCAGCTCCTTGCTGTTTGACGCCAGTGGCGATCTTGTCGCGCACTACGACAAGCTACACATGTTTGATGTCGATGTCGCTGACGGCCACCAGCGCTATCGAGAATCGGAAACTTTTACCTGCGGCACAAAGCTGAGTGTTGCGTCGACGCCATTTGGTCAAATTGGCCTTTCCATCTGCTATGATGTGCGTTTTTCGCACCTCTATTCTCAATTAAGAGTGCAGGGTGCTCAGATATTAGTGGTTCCTGCGGCCTTTACGGCGGTGACCGGAAAGGCACATTGGGAAGTCTTGTTAAGAGCCCGAGCGATAGAGAATCAGTGTTGGGTTGTTGCGGTTGGGCAAGCTGGGCTTCATCCATGTGGGCGCGAGACATGGGGTCATTCGATGGTCATCAGCCCTTGGGGTGAAGTTATTGCAAGCTTAAACCAGCAAGTGGGGAATTTAGTTGTCGATATTGACTTGGCTTACGTTGATCAAGTTCGACAAAAAATGCCCATTGCTGCACACACCCGATTCACCAATCAGTTTATAGATAATAAGAGCACACTATGAGTATTAACCGCATTGAAGATGCACTATTAAAACCGGCAGGATTAACCGAGCAAGATATTGCAGATACACTAGCGACAATTGCCACTCGTCAAATTGATTATGCCGATATCTATTTTCAGTCGAGCTGGCACGAGTCTTTAGTGCTCGAAGACAGCATCATTAAAGACGGTTCATTTAATATCGATTGCGGTGTTGGTGTGCGCGCCGTCACGGGTGAAAAAACCGGTTTTGCCTATTCAGATCAAATCCAATTAGAAGGTTTGAAACAGAGTGCAATAGCCGCACGAGGCATTGCGCAGCAAGGCAAAAGTGGTTGTGTTCAAGCCTTTAAACGTAGCGATAATCAAGCCTATTATGCGGCGGATAACCCGCTAGCCAGTTGGGAAAAAAAGCAAAAAACAGAATTACTGCAAGAGCTGGATGCTTACATTCGCACCAAAGAGCCTTTGATCCAAGAAGTCTCGGTGAGCTTAAGTGGTGTGCATGAACAGATGTTAGTTGCTGCAACCGATGGGACTTACGCAGGCGATATCCGCCCTTTGGTCCGTTTGTCGATCAGCGTGTTAGCACAAAAAGGTGATCGCCGCGAGCGAGGCAGCTCTGGTGGTGGTGGTCGTTTTGGTTATGACTTTTTCCTCACCGAACAAGATGGCCGTAAAGTTGCGTTTCAGTTTGCCGATGAAGCTATCCGACAAGCCTTAGTCAACCTTGAAGCTGTCGCAGCTCCTGCGGGTGCGATGCCAGTTGTGCTTGGTTCTGGTTGGCCGGGTGTCTTGCTTCACGAAGCGGTAGGGCATGGCTTAGAAGGTGATTTTAACCGCAAGGGATCTTCTGTCTTCTCCGGTAAAATTGGCCAGAAAGTAACCTCAACGCTTTGTACGATTGTTGACGATGGCACGTTGAAAGATCTGCGTGGCTCGCTCAATGTCGACGATGAAGGTGTCAATGGTCAATACAACACCTTAATTGAAAATGGCGTGTTGAAAGGCTACATACAAGACAAACTCAACGCACGTTTGATGGGGGTGAACCCCACGGGTAATGGGCGTCGTGAATCGTACGCACATTTACCGATGCCGCGCATGACCAACACTTACATGTTGCCGGGTGAACATACGCCAGAAGAGATCATTTCAACAGTGAAGAAAGGCGTTTATGCGCCCAACTTTGGCGGTGGCCAAGTGGATATCACCTCGGGTAAATTTGTGTTCTCTGCCTCTGAAGCCTATATGATTGAAAACGGCAAAATTACTTATCCAATCAAAGGTGCAACCTTGATCGGTTCTGGCATTGAGGCAATGCAACAAGTCTCAATGGTGGGTAACGATTTGAGCCTTGATCGCGGCGTTGGAGTGTGCGGTAAAGCAGGACAAAGTGTGCCTGTTGGAGTAGGACAACCTACGCTTAAGCTAGATTCGCTCACTGTTGGTGGCACCGAATAACGTTGTTACTCGCTCAGAGCTGACGTGGTTTGTATCGCGCAGCGTAAGCAAATAAAAAGCGGCGTTTTGATGCGCCGCTTTTTTATCTCTTTTATTTATCACGTTGAATTAAAAAGGTTAAATATCATCTCGCTCGATCGGGCAGCTCATGCAGCGCGCGCCGCCTCGGCCTCGACCGAGTTCATTGCCGGGGATGGTTAATACTTTGATGCCCGCCTTATCGTATTTCTCGTTAGTGTAGACATTGCGTTCGTAGCCAATCACAACTCCGGGTTTAACCGTTAGCACGTTGTTGGCGTCATTCCATTGCTCACGCTCAGCCTCATAGCTATCACCACCAGTGGTGATGATTTTGAGTTTGTCCAAACCTAACGCGCGTTCAATCGCATTAACGTAACTTGGCATTGAATCGACGTTCATCCGGCCATCGCCTTTCGGCGTTAAACGCCATGTTTCTAAATCATGACGCATAATTTCGGGGTAAACAGAAAAGGTGTCGACATCCATATGTGTCATCACCGTATCTAAGTGCATACAGGAGCGGTGTTTAGGCAGGTTAACGGCAATCACCTCTTTGGCCTGCCTATGTTTAAATAAACTCGCAGCAAAATTTTCTACCCCTTGCACTGTCGTGCGTTCGGAAATACCAATCAACACTGCACCTTTACCGATCACCAGTACGTCGCCCCCTTCAATATTGGCATTATCGTAGTGCAGATCTTCATCACCGAAATATTTGATAAAATCCTCGCCTGCAAATACAGGATGCCAACGGTAAATGGCGCGTAAGTGGTTGGTTTCACGTTGGCGTGCTGGTTTCATCATCGGATTAAGCGATACGCCGCCATACACCCAGCACGAGGTATCGCGAGTAAAGAGATGATTGGGCAACGGTTCAATCACAAAATCTAACGGACGATGCATTTTAGGTAGCATCGAAGAGGAGTGGATAGGCAGTTCGGAATAAGCAAGACCACCGAGTAGCAGAGTGGCGAGGTGTTCATTATCCATGTCAGCTAAATAGCAGCGCAGATCGCGCGCCAAAGTGGGACCGTAGCGAAAATCAGAAATTTGCGTATCGAGCAACCACGCTTTGGCATCGGCAACGGCCAAGGTTTCGACTAAGAGATCATGCAGCAACAGCACTTCCACATTTTGATCCTTCAACGTGTTGGCAAAGGCATCATGCTCTTTTCCTGCATCTTCTACGGCAAGCACATCATCAAATAACAGTTCATGACAGTTCGACGGTGTAAGATGAGTTAAGGCACGCTCTGGCCGATTGAGTAATACTCGGCGCAGTTGCCCAACTTCAGATCCAACGTACAGCTTATTCATTTTGTATCCCTACTCTTATTTCTCATGTTCTTTATGACAAGCTTAAGCGAACGATGCAAGTCTACTTGGTGGTGATGTTCGCTGTTATTTTGTGAGATTATGGTTATGTATGCTTTAGAATGTGCGATTATTAAAAAATAACTCCAAAACTAGCCAAATAAGCCTAATAACGACAAAGTGCTTTGTTATGCGTTTTTGGCTCAGAGGAGGGTGAATTAAGCATGAAGAATAAGTGATTTTTTATGCGATTATTTACATAAAAAGTGCATAATGCTGGCAGATTTAGCCAAAGCGACCTTTTTCGCTATGCATGAATGTTTGATAAACAGGCAGTTTAATGCGGTGAAAGAGCAAATCATCAGGCAGATAATCTACTGAATTAGCAAAATGAAAATAAATTGTTAAATTAAAGTGTTTTTTCTTTGATCTGTACTTGATTGAGCAGTGATCCTTTAGAAAGATAAAGATCGCGGTACGTTGTTGGTGGCAATTTTAGGCGAACCATGCCATATTTCGTCGAAATTCATTTATACCCTTCCGACTTGAAGCTGCAGCGGTATTTGATACGTTCGCTTACTCCAATCACATCGTTTATCTATGTAATTGGCGAGGGGATGAACTCATTTTCCGCCTAACTGAAACGTCAAGCTGTTTGTGTATAGTTTACATTTAGCCAAATCTGGAGCACCTTATGTCTCAACCTCAGCAAGATGATTATGTATCCGTTGAAGAGTTAATTGAAATTCAAAAAGAAGATACTCGCGACATCATTCAAGCACTGCTCGAAGATGGCAGTGATCCAGATGCGTTATATGAGATAGAGCACCACCTATTTGCTGAAGATTTTGACACGCTAGAAAAAGCGGTTGTTGAAGCCTTTAAAATGGGCTTTGAAGTGCTTGAAGCAGAAGAAACAGAAGATGAAGACGGCAATAAACTGTTGTGCTGCGACGCGACGATGCAATCGGTACTGAAGGCCGAAGCGATCGATGAACAGGCAGAGAAGCTTATTCAACTTGCTGAAAAATATGACATTATTTACGACGGCTGGGGCACTTACTACGAAGGTGAAGATGCGCTATACGACGATGAAGAAGATGAAGACGACCAAGAGTGATTAGGCGTTGTTTACCTTGATGTGAGATACCAGCCTTTTGGCTGGTATTTTTTTAGCTATGCAAAGCTAACGGGGGGCACTTTAATGACGAATCATTATTTTTGTCAGCACATCTTTATTTATTTTGTATATAATCGTTCAACATTGATCTAGCTCAAGTTTATTATGCGAATTTCTCTTGCTGGCTTTTGGCAGCTTTCACCGTTGACTGATTTATCGATCCCGCAAGAGGATCTTTGTTTTCCTGCGCCTCTTAGCCAAGTATTACCTCACGATATGACAGAAGCACAAATTGCCGAGCAAGAGTGGCATTTGATGCATGATGTTGAGGTAGATGAAGCGATGCTTAGCTTCGCTGCAATTGATCTTGTGCTTGAGGGCATCGATTTTTATGCGGAAATACGTTTAAACGGTGTGGCACTATTCGATTGTGATGGCAGCCAAGCGGTGTATAAAAAAGACATTCGGCCTTTGCTACAACTCGGTCGCAACCGGTTCGAAATTTTGTTTGTTGAGCAAGAAGAAGAGTGGTTGCTTGATGAGCCAGATTTGCCGCAATTATGCCCGCTAGGGCACCACGCGGTGAAGAAATACGATGAGCGAATGGGGATTTGGCAAGAGCCTTATCTACAATGCATTCGTCATGTTCGTCTAGAGCATGTTACCGCTGAGCAAATCTGGCACTATGGCGGCGGCTGTGAGTTTTTGGTTCACTTACATTATCAAACCTACGCACCAGGATTAGTTTCCGCGGTAGTAAAATTTAATGGTATGAGCTATCAGTTGCCTATTGATGTGCGCCATCAGCATGCCAGTGCTTTATTTCAAGTGGAAGCGCCGAAGTACGCAGATCTTACACAGCTTAACTCGAATGATTTGTATACCTTATCGGTGCAACTTGATGGTCAGCAGCAATCCTTCCATATCGCGTTAAGCGAACACCTCTGTGTTACTCATTTCCCTATTTGATTGAGCTGATGTTAATGAGAGCACTTCATTGCTGACCAATCTTGTGGATGCCTCTTTTGCCAGAATTTCTCGTAGAAGTAGTAAGCACAAGTATTAATGCTCGGTTCGATCATAGCTAACACACCACCAATGATAAAACTTCCGGTCATGATATATGCCACGCTAAATGCAACACTAAAGTGTACTACAGCAAAGCTACCTGTTTTAATTTTAGCTGATTGTGAGTAGCGGCGCAGCGGGGCGTAGTGTGCCCATACTTTTTCATGAAAGTAAAAAGCAACGGTATTGACCATCGGCTCAAGCATGGCAATCAGACTACCAAGAATAATGTCGCCCGTAAGTAGGTAAACGACAGTAAACGCGATACTGAAGTGGATGGCGGCAAAGCTGAGCGTTTTTTTCATAATGTTCACCTAAACGGTTATCGGGTTGATGTAAACATTATTGATAATTATTCTCAACAAGTAAAGATGATTGAACCTATTAGTTTGATAGCCAATTCCTAACTGAGGCGCTTATCGTTGGCATAAAAAAAGCGCCTCATGCGCTTTTTTATGACGATGCAGGGTTTCTATCCTTGCGGCTTGACGACCAGTACATTGATTGGCGAATTTTGCACTACTTTACTGGCCACCGATCCCAGCATCACTTTATCGATCTTCGAGCGTTTATGGCTTGGCATGATAATCAAATCAGCTCCGAGCTTCTCTGCGTAATCTAAAATGGTGGTGTAGGCTTTACCTTCCGCTACATGCAGTTTGTAGATTACTTCGTCAGCGATATGTTGATCAGCAAACTGTTTTAGCTGTTGCTTGACGTCTTCTTTCATTTTCGCCGCGGCATCTTTCGGGAAGTATGTGGCGACCATCGACATGTGGATACCAGGTAATACATTTAAAAGATGAATTTCAGCATTGGAATGTGTCGCGTGCCAAACAGCAAGTTCAACGGCTTTGTCAGAAAAGCCTTTTTCATTAAGGTCTACTGGAACAAGAATGTGTTTATACATTATGGATTATCTCATCTACGATAGGGTGCTTTAGAGCACCTTGTTTCCGTAAAGTATATGCCTAGCTCGTGCTAGGCATATTGATTAAGCGCGTATTTCTTGTGTTCTCATACGGCGTTTCTGATTCCAAGCCAGGGTCAATACCAGTAATAATGCAGGTAAGAAAACCCACTCTTTCATCGGACGTTGGCTTTCCACTACAATTGAGCGGATTTCCCAATCAAAATCTATACCTGCTGCCTCTGCTGGGCTGCCGAACTCAATCATATCCACCAGCATACGATTGCTGGTTTCTTTCAAGGTTAGTCCCATTGATTGAATACGCTGCTCTGCCGTTGCGGCTTGATCCTCAAAAGGCAGTTGTACGGTTTTTGATGTGAAATTCCCATCGATTTTCTCACCAGCAACAATCAGTTTGATAGGTTGACCTACGGGGAGTTTTTCAACCACTTGATTAATAGAAGTACCAGGATGCAGCTCTGTTGCAGGATAAATCATATCCCACCAAAAACCGGGCCTGAAGAATGAGAATGTTAACACCAACAGCAAGACGGTTTCCCACCACTTATTGCGAGTTAGCCACCAACCTTGAGTCGCAGCAGAAAACAGCAGCATTGCGGTAATGGCCGAGAAAATGGTTAACGCTAAGTGCCACCATGTATCAATTCCCATTAGCAGTAGTTGAGTGTTGAATACAAACATAAAGGGCAAAATGGCGGTACGAATATCGTAAGCAAACCCTTGAATACCTGTACGAATAGGGTCTGATTTAGCGATAGCGGCTGCGGCAAATGCCGCCAAGCCAACGGGGGGGTGTCATCGGCCAAAATGCCGAAATAGAACACAAATAAGTGTACGGCAATCAATGGGATGATAAGACCATGAGCGGCTCCCAGTGTCACAATGACGGGAGCCATTAAGGTTGATACGACGATGTAGTTGGCGGTGGTCGGTAAGCCCATACCAAGAATGAGGCTGATCACGGCGGTAAAAATCAGCATCAGTATGACGCTGCCACCGGATATAAACTCAACAAAATCGGTCATCACTAAGCCGATGCCAGTCAAGGTGACGACACCAACGACGGTTCCTGCGGCTGCGGTTGCCACGCCAATGCCAATCATATTTCGCGCGCCCGAAACCAAGCTTTCGGCAAGATCAACAAACCCAGCCTTCACTTGCGTGTTCAAATCGTTGCTTTTATTAAGTAACGATATGAGTGGCCGCTGAGTGATCAAAATGAAGACCATAAATATCGTGGCCCAAAAAGCGGATAACCCGGGTGAGAAGCGCTCAACCGTCAAACACCACACTAGCACCACAATAGGTAGCAGGTAATGAAGCCCTGATTTTACCGTCGGCCCAGGGTCGGGTACTTCTTGGATATCCATGTCCATTGTACTTTCTGAGGCGTAGCGAGATGAGATTCTAATCAGAGCGACATAAGTCAGTAAAAGCGCGACCGTAACAATGGGAGTAGCAGCGTCACCAAACACCTCTTTGGTCCAACCAATGCCGTAGTAAACAACAGCGCTGAGAACGCAAAGCCCTAAAATAGTACCCGTAAATGAAAGTAAGCTTTGCACCCACGTCGGTGTATGACGGCGAGGTAGACCTTTCATTCCCGCTTTACAGGCTTCCAAATGGACAATATAAATTAAAGCAATGTAAGAGATAAGTGCTGGCAGTAGCGCAGCACGGATCACTTCAACATAGGAAATACCGACATATTCCACCATTAAAAATGCGGCAGCACCCATGATCGGCGGTGTTAATTGGCCATTGGTGGAAGCGGCAACTTCAACCGCGCCAGCTTTCGTTCCGGAAAAGCCAACGCGTTTCATCAATGGAATGGTAAAAGTGCCGGTGGTAACTACGTTTGCAATCGATGAGCCAGACACTAGCCCTGATAAGCCTGAGGCCACAACCGCTGCTTTCGCTGGGCCGCCTCGCATATGGCCCAACAGTGAAAAGGCCACCTTGATAAAATAGGCACCTGCGCCAGCTCGTTCAAGCATTGCACCAAATAGAACAAACAAGAACACAAAAGAGGTGGAAACCCCAAGAGCCACACCAAAAACTCCTTCAGTGGTCAGCCACAAATGAGACATCGCTTTGTTTAGGCTTGCTCCTTTATGAGCAATCACATCTGGCATGTGTGGGCCGCCAAAGGTGTAGAGCAAGAATAGTGCAGCGACCAACATCAGTGGTGGTCCTAACGCTCGGCGTGTTGCTTCAAGTAATAGCACCATTCCTGTGACGGAGACCGCTATATCAATCAAGGTTGGTGCGCCAGAACGACCAGCCAACTCGTTGTAAAATAAATAGATATAAGCGGCAGAGAAGCTACCGGCTAAGGCAAGGAGCCAGTCAATCAGTGGAATACGATCGCGCGGTGAGCTCTTTAATGCTGGATAGGCGGTAAAGGCTAGAAAAATGGCAAACGTAAGGTGAACCGCTCGTGCCTGTGTATCGTTTAAGATGGCAAAGTTAAAAATAAAAGGCAGCGGTGAAGCATACCAAAGTTGGAATAGGGACCAACATAGTGGGACAAACCACAAAATGCGCCCTGGCAAACCGTGAGGATTTCTTGCACCAGTATCGGATTGCGCTACCATTTCCTGCACATCAGTCGACGGAGTGAGTGTCTTCGTCATGTACGTTATCCTTATTATTGACTGCCTACATCTCGGTTGACCACAGGGTCAATTCCCGGCTACTGAGAAGCTGGCTATTGCGGAACAGAACAAAAGGTGGGTCGTTAAATCATTTAAGACCCAAAGGTGCCCAGTGAGTCGTTGTGAACGTAAGACGGTGGGCGATCATCGCCGCCACTGCTTGAACATCACGCAAAGGGATCAAGGGCATATCACCTGTAATTGAACGGGCAATCAAAGGAGACAGTAAGTCCCCTTTGACTCGGTATTGTTATTGTCAGTGTTCGCGATGCGAAATTATTTTAGCAAACCGATTTCTTTGTAGTATTTTTCAGCACCTGGATGAAGGGGAATAGAGATCCCGGCTTTAACCATGTCTTCTTTTTTCAAATTAGCAAAAGCAGGGTGAAGACGTTTAAAGGTATCAAAATCTTCAAATACCGCTTTGACTAGGTTGTAGGCGACTTCATCAGACACATCGGTGCTTGATACCAATGTCGCTGCCACACCAAAGCTGGTTACATCTTTATCTGTTCCACGATACATGCCAGCAGGAATGGTGCTGTAAGCGTAGTAAGGGTTATTGGCAACAATTTTTTCAATTTCAGGGCCAGTGGCAGAGACGAGTTTTGCATCGCATGAGGTTGTTGCTTCTTTGATTGAACCATTTGGATGGCCAACCATGTAAATGAAGGCGTCTATTTTATTGTCGCATAACGCTTGAGAGCGTTCAGAGCCTTTGAGTTCAGAAGCTAGCTTGAAGCTGTCATTGGTCCAACCAAATGCATCCATCACCACTGCCATCGTGGCTCTGTCACCCGAACCAGGGTTACCAATGTTGACACGTTTACCTTTCAAGTCTGCCACGTTTTCAATGCCAGAATCGGCGCGAGCAATGATGTTAAAAGGTTCGGTATGAAGAGAGAATACTGCGCGCAGTTTTTTATTCGGGCCTTGTTCGCTAAATTCGCTAGTGCCGTTATAACCATGGTACTGCCAGTCAGATTGAACGATACCAAAATCAAGCTCATTCGAACGAATGGTATTCACGTTGTAGATAGACCCGCCGGTTGATTCGACTGAGCAGCGAATGTTGTGGTCTTTACGCCCTTTGTTAACCAGCTTACAAATAGCACCACCTGTTGGGTAGTAAACACCAGTGACGGATCCCGTACCAATAGTAATAAATTCTTGTGCACTGACCGTTCCTGCCCCCATGACGGCTGCTGCAATTACTCCAACTTTAATCAATTTATTCAACGCCATGAATTTCCCTTCCTTATTCATTATTAATCCCATAGATAATTGTTGTTACACCCTTCTCAGTTGAAGTTGCTGTGGTGTTGGCTACGTTGGTTTACCCCAATCACAGAATCTTATCCATGCTATATGACAACTGACTCATTTGTCGTCTATCCGCCACTTCAAGATGTTTGGGGATCGGGGGAGTTTCCTCATCTGGAAACGGCATCTTTTTCAATCTGAGTATTGAAAAAGCGGCTAAATAATACCAAAAAATCGGCACATAATTACAGAAATGTTAAAAAATGTAGCGAAATTTGCTATTAATAAGCGTCACTATCAGAGTCAAAATATGGCAATAGCTTGCCTATCAAGGAGTTATTTCTCTTTCTGTTGTGACAACTTATTGCTGAAGATGTGAAGAGAATCACGCCGACTTGACGCAGTGTGATTCTACTAGAGAGTGAGATGAAATACGTTTAGGGACACATTACCCTGCGTAATCAAATAGATCACAGACTGAATCAAACAATTGCTTTGTCGTTACGTTCAGTGTCGGTGTGATAAAAATGGTATCGTCACCGGCCACCACACCCAAGATGCCTTCCGATTTGCCCAGAGAATC
This sequence comes from Vibrio qinghaiensis, assembly GCF_002257545.1. Classification (NCBI taxonomy): domain Bacteria; kingdom Pseudomonadati; phylum Pseudomonadota; class Gammaproteobacteria; order Vibrionales; family Vibrionaceae; genus Vibrio; species Vibrio qinghaiensis. The sequence goes on from NZ_CP022741.1 coordinate 334,477, forward strand.
AAGTAACCGAGCAATAAGCTGTGCCGCCCCTGGTCCGGTATGAATCACTACCAGCGCGGCATTGTGATCTATGTCTAGCACTAACTCACGCAGTGAACTTGATACGGTTGGTACACCGAGCTCAGCAGGAAGGCAGTAGACCATTTCCATTTTTGCGTTGCGTGTGCGCACCGCACCAAATTTAGTCAGCATGCGAGATACTTTGGATTGGTTGATACTATCAAACCCTTCATTACGCAGGGCATCGACAATGTCACCTTGAGATCCAAAACGCTCTTCTTTTAATAGATTTTTAAAAGCACGAACCAGATTATCTTGCTTATCATTATTGTTGCGCATAGTTATCGTCTTCGATTAGCCATTTATTGCTGCATATTCTCGCATAGCTATGCAGTTATCGCCAAATTATCGTCCAAAAGTGTCTAAAAGGTCACTGTAAACATTTGTGTAAAACTTTGGTCGAATGGCAACTTAACTCTTTGTCGCTAAAGATAAACAAGGTCATAATTGCCATCGCTGCTGTAGCTCGATTTTAGCGAATTGCGCGAGGTCGCAAAGCTAGCGTTAATTGATTGTAATCATATTGTGATTACTATAGTTTTCTAGCTTAAAAATACCCTACACGAAAACATTTATAAGAGATTTATTCTCAAGGAGAACTACGATGAAAGTAGCTGTTATTGGTGCCGCTGGTGGCATCGGTCAAGCCCTAGCACTTCTACTTAAAAACCATCTTCCTGCTGGCTCCGATCTGGCGCTGTATGACATCGCACCGGTGACTCCGGGCGTTGCTGCCGATCTAAGCCACATTCCTACCCCTGTATCGATCAAAGGCTATGCTGGCGAAGATCCAACACCTGCGCTTGAAGGTGCGGATGTCGTTCTTGTTTCTGCTGGTGTCGCTCGTAAGCCGGGTATGGATCGCGCGGATCTGTTTAATGTTAACGCTGGCATTGTGAAAGCGTTGGCTGAAAAGATTGCAGTTGTCTGTCCGAAAGCCTGTGTGGGCATTATCACCAACCCTGTCAATACAACAGTACCTATTGCAGCGGAAGTCTTGAAAAAAGCAGGCGTTTACGACAAGCGTAAGCTATTTGGTGTGACAACGTTGGATGTGATCCGCTCAGAAACGTTTGTCGCGGCGCTAAAAGATAAAAACCCTAGCGAGATTATTGTGCCTGTGATTGGCGGCCACTCAGGCGTAACTATCCTTCCTTTGCTTTCACAAATTGAAGGGGTGGAGTTCACGGCCGAAGAAGTGGAAGCCCTTACTAAGCGCATTCAAAACGCAGGCACCGAAGTGGTGGAAGCGAAGGCGGGTGGCGGCAGTGCAACACTGTCAATGGGTCAAGCGGCTTGCCGTTTTGGCTTATCATTAGTCAAAGCACTGCAAGGTGAACCAGGTGTTGTGGAATGTGCCTACGTTGACGGTGGTAGTGAGCATGCCTCATTCTTTGCACAACCGATTAAACTCGGTAAAGAGGGTGTCGAAGAAGTGTTGAGCTATGGTGTATTGAGTGCCTATGAACAAGCTGCGTTAGATGGAATGCTGACAACACTGAAAGGTGATATTCAACTGGGTGTTGATTTCGCCAAATAAAGAGTAACCTTATCTTATACAAAAATGCCGCTTGCTCATCCAAGCGGCATTTTTTATGGTTTTTACCGATATTTTTGTATGATGATGCTTTGAACTGTGTAATATGCGGTTTTTTTTACTGAGCAGTGCACTATTTTCGTCGTGAACTTATAAACTCTTTGATCCCTAGCAATGAATTTGACTATTGACTCACTATCTCAGTGACCGCGATCACATAGGGATTGATGTCTGGTAAATATGTTCTCTAAAATAGCGCCTTCCTCTAATGTGTCGATACTCACTGGATAGTTCCCATGGATAATAAGCTTGGTTTGGGCTCACTGACAGCACTGGTCATTGGTTCAATGATTGGCGCTGGTGTTTTTAGCCTGCCACAAAACATGGCCTCAGTCGCCAGCCCTTTGGCGGTCATGATCGGTTGGGGGATCACCGGCGTTGGTATGATCTTTCTCGCGCTCTCTTTTCAACAACTTGCCATCCATAAACCTCATATCAATAGTGGTGTATTTGGTTTTGCTCGAGAAGGATTTGGTGACTTTGCGGGTTTTTGTTCCGCATGGGGCTACTGGTTTAGCGCCATGGTGGCTAATGTCTCCTATCTGGTGATTGTTTTTAGTACCTTAGGCATGTTGTTTGATACACCAGATAACGTGATGTTTGGTGCGGGTAATACGTGGCTTTCCATTGTGAGTGCATCAGTCTTACTTTGGTTAGTGCATGCGTTGGTCAAAAAAGGAGTACAAACGGCCGCATTTATTAATCTGATTACCACCTTTGCGAAAATGATCCCTCTAGTGTTGTTCATCATTTGTGCCGCTTTTGCTTTTTCTTGGGACAAATTCACATTGGATTTTACAGGCTTGCACTTCGGTGCTGGCCATGATCTGCTGGATCAAATAAAAAGCACCATGTTGATCACGGTATGGGTGTTCATCGGAATAGAGGGAGCGGTTGTTGTGTCAAGCCGCGCTCGCCACCGTGCTGATATCGGTAAAGCGACTATTCTCGGTTTGCTTACGGCGTTGACCATTTATGTATTGGTCACCTTATTGTCGATGGGCGTGATTAAACCCGTTGAATTGGCGCAATATCAGAATCCTTCAATGGCCAAAGTGCTGATGACTATTCTTGGTCCTTGGGGTGAGTACATCATAGGTGTTGGATTAATTATTTCGGTGTGCGGTGCTTTTCTTAGCTGGACGGTCCTAGCCTCTGAAGCGCCATTTTTATGTGCCAGAGATAAGATGTTTCCTGCCATCTACGCCGAGCAAAACGAAGCGGGGAGCCCAGTAAAAGCCTTAACTCTAACCAATGTCTGCATTCAGGTCTCACTGATTCTGGTGATGTACGCAGGCAGCACCTACGATACGCTGCTGATCTTCGCTTCAGAAATGATCCTTGTTCCCTATTTTTTGATCGGCGCCTTTACGTTAAAGATCGCGATTGAACAGAAGAATAAAGGCAAACTTTTGGTAATAGGTTCTTGTGCCACCATTTATGGAATTTGGCTTTTGTATGCCTCTGGTTTGCACTATTTGATGCTCTCCGCGCTACTCTACTTACCTGGGCTCTATTTCTACATGAAAGCCAAACGAGAGCAGGGCATTGATCCTTTTCAAGGCAAAGAAAAGTTAGGAGCTTGTGCTTTAACGATCGTGGCTGTTTTTGCATTTGGCATGATTTGGCAAGGCGGGTTTTAAATAACGCTTAGAATCAAAAAGAGCCTCAACTGAGGCTCTTTTTGTAGCGGTGCATTTCTAGGCAAAGATCGATTCTTCGTCCAAGCTAGCGGCTGTTCTACTTTGTTCTATTCACAGCCATATGAGCTAGAGCTATCAGTGCTTGTTTATATTCACTTTCTGGCAGGATAGACAGCTCATTGATCGCTTTATCGGCTTCTTCGAGCGCTTTGTTGGTTGTGTATTCAAGCGAGCCTGTTTGTATCATTGCCGCTAGAATCGCATCAAGCTGTTCTATGCCATTGGCTTTCTCGATGGCCTCACGGATCATCTCTTTTTGCTCGGGTGTACCATGCTGCATTGCGTACAATAGAGGAAGTGTTGGTTTGCCTTCTGCTAAATCATCGCCCACATTTTTGCCCATTTCACTGCCATCAGAGGTGTAATCCATCACGTCATCAATGAGCTGGAAGGCTGTGCCAAGGTACTTACCATAGTTCTGTAGTGCCGTTTCAATTTCAGGAGAAGCGTTACTTAATATCGCACCAATCTGGGTCGCAGCTTCAAACAAACGCGCTGTTTTCGAGTAGATCACTTGTAGGTAATTTTCTTCGGTAGTGTTTGGATCATTACAGTTCATCAATTGCTGCACTTCGCCTTCAGCGATAACGTTCACCGCATCGCTCATCAGCTCAAGGATCCTTAACGATCCTAGTGTAGTCATCATTTGGAAGGAACGCGTGTAGATAAAATCCCCCACTAACACGCTCGCTGCATTACCAAATGCCGCGTTCGCTGTTGCTTTGCCACGGCGCATATCCGATTCATCGACAACGTCGTCATGCAGCAAGGTTGCCGTGTGGAGGAATTCAATAAATGCCGCGGCAGTCGTGTGCGCTTCACCTTGATAACCAAGGGCTCGAGCCGACAAAATAGCCAGCAAAGGACGCAGACGTTTCCCACCTCCGCTGACGATGTAGAATCCTAATTGATTGATTAAAGATACATCAGAGTTGAGCTGAGCTTGAATCGTTTCATTCACTTTTGCCATGTCATTGGCAGTAAGCGTTTGGATAGCTTTAAAATCCATGGTTAATCCGGCTGAAGTTAGAACCTATAAGGTGTTGTGTTCTTCTATAATTCTCGAATAATACACTAAAAAACGTTGATTAATACAAGGCTTAAAGGCATGATTGCGCCACTTTTCATTGGCGATTAGCTTTTCGCCAATTTTTTCAAAATATGGCTTGTCTTGGGGTACTCATTCGCGTAGAATCTGCGCCCTATTGATGATTAGTTTAGCGCACACCCAAATTGCTCAAATAAAAAGCATACGGCTGTGCGGAAAGAGCGGAGTAAAATATGTACGCTGTTTTCCAATCTGGTGGTAAACAACACCGTGTAAGCGAAGGTCAAACTCTTCGTTTAGAGAAATTAGACGTTGAAACTGGTGCAACTGTTGAATTTGATAAAGTTCTACTAGTTGCTAACGGTGAGCAAATCACTGTTGGGGCACCTCTTGTTGAAGGCGGTAAAATTACTGCTGAAGTAGTACAACACGGTCGTGGCGATAAAGTTAAAATCGTTAAGTTCCGTCGTCGTAAACACTCTCGTAAACAACAAGGCCACCGTCAGTGGTTCACTGAAGTGAAAATCACTGGCATCAACGCTTAAGTAATTTAGGAGAGTTTAACAATGGCACACAAAAAAGCTGGCGGTTCTACTCGTAACGGCCGCGATTCAGAAAGCAAACGTCTTGGTGTTAAGCGTTTCGGTGGTGAATCTGTTCTTGCAGGTAACATCATCGTTCGTCAACGTGGTACTAAGTTCCACGCAGGCACTAACGTTGGTATCGGTAAAGACCATACTCTTTTCGCTCTTACTGAAGGTAAAGTGAAATTTGAAGTTAAAGGTCCTAAAAACCGTAAATTTGTTAGCATCGACGCTGAATAAATTTATACCTAACTGAACTCAAAAGCCCTGCCGTTACGGTGGGGTTTTTTATTTATCAGCCGAACAGAAAAGAAGACACTCTAATCACTAGAGTTTCTCCTTATGTGTTCCAATTGTGGATAAAACGAAGGATGATCACGGTCGATCCTGAATGTGTATCTGCTAGAATTTATATCATTGTGTGACAATGATATCGCAACGCAAAGAGCGTGGAGTAACAAATGAAATTCGTTGATGAAGCGATAATTAAAGTCGAAGCGGGTGATGGCGGTAACGGTGTCGTGAGCTTTTGGCGTGAAAAATTCGTGACGAAAGGCGGCCCTGATGGCGGCGATGGCGGCGATGGCGGCGACGTTTATATCCAAGCCGATGAAAACTTAAATACCTTGGTTGATTACCGATTCCAACGCTTTTACGCTGCTGAGCGTGGCCAAAATGGTGGCGGTGCTAACTGTACAGGTAAGCGCGGTAAAGACATTACTTTGAAGGTGCCTGTTGGGACTCGAGCGGTTGACATTCACACCAATGAAGTGGTGGGTGAAGTTGCAGAGCATGGCAAAAAAGTGATGGTCGCTAAAGGTGGCTGGCATGGTTTAGGTAATGCTCGCTTTAAGTCATCCGTTAACCGCGCACCACGCCAAAAAACCATGGGTAAAAAAGGTGAGGTGCGCGAATTGCGCCTTGAGCTTTTACTGTTAGCTGACGTGGGTATGCTTGGCTTGCCGAATGCGGGTAAATCAACCTTTATTCGTTCTGTTTCAGCAGCGAAGCCAAAAGTCGCTGATTACCCCTTCACTACGCTGATCCCAAGTTTGGGTGTCGTGAGTGTGGTTCCTGAGAAAAGTTTCGTGATCGCTGATATTCCGGGCTTGATTGAAGGCGCGGCCGATGGTGCTGGTTTAGGTATTCGCTTCTTAAAGCACTTAGAACGTTGCCGAGTGTTGCTGCATATGATCGACATTCTTCCTATTGATCAAAGTGATCCTGCGCAAAATGCGCTGACCATCTTTGATGAGCTAGAGCAATACAGCGAAAAAGTGTCACAAAAACCTTGTTGGTTGGTGTTCAACAAAGTTGATCTGATGCTTGAAGAAGAAGCTGATGAAAAGATCCAAGAGATCTTAGATGCGCTAGCTTGGGAAGGGCGATACTTCAAAATTTCGGCAGTAAACCAACAAGGTACGGCTGATTTGTGCCGTGAGTTGGCTGACTATATGGAAACGCTACCTCGTGAGCAGGAAGAGCTCAGTGAAGCTCAGAAAGTCGATTTCATGTGGGATGATTACCATAAAGATGAGATGAACAGCCAAAATGTGATCACTGAAGATGGTGATGACTGGGATGATTGGGACGACGAAGAAGATGACGGTCACGTTATCTATGTTCGTGATTAATTTTCGTTCGTGATTAATTTTCCAGAATTGATTGAGCCGCAATGATTATTGCGGCTTTTTTATAGCTAAATCATATTTAAAGCACCCAATTTCGGGCACACTATTGGGCTTTTAGGACGTTCGGAAAGGAATCATGACATCCAAACAGAGACCAGTTTCTCGATTGATCGCTCAAGCAGGGCAAATGTTGTTGGCTCATGGTGCGGAAAGTACACTGGTGGGCGATATTATGCGTCGCATGGGAGCGGCGTGTGGCATGAGTGAAGTGGAAGTATCGCTCTCGGCGAGTTCACTTGTGCTAACCACGGTTTACGATGGCCATTGCATTACGACTGCGCGCCGTTGTCCTGATCGTGGGATCAATATGCGGGTAGTGACGCAAGTCCAGCGCATCTGCATCATGATGGAAAAAGGGATTTTAGATTATTCTTTTGCTCAAAAAAAACTCAATAAAATCAGTCCTGAACGTTATAACCGTTGGTTGGTTGTGGTAATGATTGGCCTCTCTTGCGCAGCTTTTGCCCGTTTAGCTGGCGGAGATTGGATGGTCTTTATGATGACGTTTTTTGCGTCCGCCGTCGGTATGATCGTCCGCCAAGAGATTGGGCATCGACAATTTAATCCGCTCGTCAACTTTACGGTGACTTCGTTTGTCACTTCGATCATTTCAGCGCAGGCCATCATCTATCAATTAGGTAATAAACCAACCATTGTGATGGCTTCTTCGGTGTTGATGTTGGTGCCCGGTTTTCCTTTAATTAATGCCGTCGCGGATATGCTTAAAGGTTATATCAACATGGGTATTGCCCGTTTTGTGATGGCAAGTTTGCTGACGTTGGCAACGAGTTTGGGCATCGTTGCGGCGATGAGTGTGACGGGTGTATGGGGTTGGTAGCGATGGATTGGATGAATTTATTACTCGGTCTAGCCAATGACATGTTTTTTGCTGCAATCCCGGCCGTTGGTTTTGCTTTGGTGTTCAATGTTCCTGTACCAGCACTAAAATATTGTGCGTTAGGTGGCGCGATCGGTCATGGCTCACGTTACCTAATGATGCAATTTGGTATTCCCATTGAGTGGGCGAGCTTTTTTGCTGCAACTATCGTTGGAATGATTGGCGTGCGTTGGTCGCGTAAATTTTTAGCTCACCCTAAAGTATTTACGGTAGCGGCATTGATCCCAATGGTTCCCGGCGTTTTTGCCTTTAAAGCGATGATTGCAATGGTCGAAATTAATCATCTAGGCTTTACGCCTGAGTTGCTGGCGATCCTAATGGCTAACTTTTTAAAAGCGATGTTTATTATCGCAGGTTTAGCGGTTGGCCTTGCGGTGCCGGGTTTGTTATTCTATCGGCGCAAACCCATAGTGTAAGGGCATGGGCTATTTTTCGTGATGACACTTTAGGATCTTATTTATGATCATCAGCATGATTGCTGCGATGGCAGACAACCGGATTATTGGTAAAGACAATCAAATGCCATGGTATTTACCGGCAGATTTTGCATGGTTTAAACGCTGTACGTTGGGTAAACCTGTGATCATGGGGCGCAAAACTTATGAGTCTATTGGTCGCCCGTTACCCGGCCGTCATAATATCGTGATCAGCCGTGATGCTTCATTGGTGATTGAAGGAGTGAGTATTGTGCCTTCGATTGAAGAAGCCATCGAGGTTGCAGGCAATGTTGATGAGGTGATGATCATTGGTGGCGGCTCTGTCTATCAAGCCTGTATGTCACAAGCTAATAAACTATACCTCACCTTTATTGATTTAAATATTGAGGGAGATACTCAATTTCCTGAGTGGGGGAGTGAGTGGCAAGAAGTTCATCGTGAAATGTATCAAGCGGATGACAAAAATGCTCACAACATGCAGTTTGTGGTTTTTGATAAGCAATAGAGGATTTCGGATCGATATTAAGCAACGATCCGGATCTTTTTATTGGTTAGCCTTTATGGGTTAATGCTGGTTGAGTGAAGTAGTGCTTATCTTCCCAGCGTAGCATGGTCAAACATCCTCCCCACACACAGCCAGTGTCAAGCCCTATCACTTCCTTGCTGCGGTAACCTTTTAAAGCGGCCCAGTGGCCAAAGAGAGCGGTTTTATCGAGCTTAATGCGTTTAGGCAGGGCAAACCACGGTAACAATTCTTCATCTTTTATTTCTTGAGGGGGAAGTTTGCACGCCATATCAAGACGCCCATCAGCAAAGCAAAAACGCATCCGAGTATAGGCATTGATGGTATAGCGATAGCGATCAATCCCTTCTAGCTTCGAGCTCCACATATCAGGTGTGTTGCTGTACATCTGCTCGATAAGCCAACACCAACGATCGCTTTGCAAAATACTTTCGACTTCTTTTGCTGCTTGGCGCGCTGTTTCAAGATCCCACAGAGGAGAGATCCCCGCATGGCACATGACAAAGTCAGCATGTTCAGCGAGGAGCGGTTGATGGCGCAACCAAGTGAGCAGCTCTGCTGCATCGTTCGCTTGTAATATGGGTAAGGTTTTATCACGAGGTTTACATGGGTGGATGCCCTGTGAGACGGCCAGTAGGTGAAGATCGTGATTGCCTAGAACGATACGCGCCGCACTACCTAATTGTTTGATAAAACGTAGTGTTTCTAGAGATTTAGGGCCTCTTGCAACTAAGTCGCCAGCGACCCACAGTGTGTCTTGCTGTGGTTGGAATTGCACTTGAGCCAGTAAGCACTGCAGCTCATCAAAACAGCCTTGAATGTCGCCGACAATATAGTTCGCCACGGCTACCTCTTTAATTTAAAACATTGGGAACCGCGAGACGAAATGGTTCTATTTCAACAGTAAATTCAGCGCCCATTTCATCTAACATAATATAGTGGCCTTGCATGACACCGACTGGCGTTTCCAACGCGGTACCACTGTTATAGCGGTACTCATCATTGGGCAAGATAATCGGTTGTTCCCCGACTACTCCATCACCTTCCACAGACATCTGTTTGCCATTTGCATCGGTAATTAACCAACGGCGGCTCATCAGCTGTACCTGCTGGTTGCTGAGGTTACGGATGGTGATCACATAGGCAAAGATATAGCGGTGTAAATCGGGATTGGACTGCTCGGGGAGATACTGGGTATGGACTTGGATTTTGATACAAGGTTCAGAGATATCCATGTTAACTCCTTGTTTTTATAGATGAGCGATAGACATTGGCCGTTTATCGCTCAATCGTTATTAGGCGTGATGAGCGTCTAACCAGTTTGCCATAGCAACAAACTGTTCAAGTGTTAGGTTTTCCGGGCGCATGCCAGGGTTGACCCCAAGTTCTTCTAGTGTTTCCACCTCAATCAAACCTTTGTAGCAGTTGCGTACGGTTTTACGACGTTGGTTAAAACCATCTCGGCAGACACGCTCTAACCATTTCATATTTGTCGTTGGATGCGGCAGTACTTCATAAGGCACCAAACGCACCACGGCTGAATCAACTTTCGGTGGCGGCACAAAAGCCGTTGGCGGAACTTCTAACACAGGAACCACTTTGCAGAAATACTGCGTCATAACCGTTAAGCGCCCGTAAGCTTTACTGCCGGGACCAGCAGCTAAACGGTTGACCACTTCTTTTTGCAGCATGAAGTGCATATCTTGAATATCTTTATGAAATTCAAATAAGTGGAACATTAATGGCGTTGAAATGTTGTATGGCAAGTTGCCGAAAATGCGCAGTTTATTATTCGGCTTCACCAACTGCGTGAAGTCAAAGCGCATCGCATCGCCTTCGTGAATCGTCAATTTACTCGATAATTCTGGGTGGTTGCGTAGGCGCTCAGCTAAGTCACGGTCTAGCTCAATAACAGTGAATTTATCCACTTCGCGGCCGACTGGCTCAGTTATCGCCCCTAGACCTGGGCCGATCTCAACCAAATTTTGCCCCGGACGAGGGTTAATCGCAGAGACGATGCCATCAATAATGTATGGATCGTTTAGGAAGTTTTGACCAAAACGTTTACGCGCTTTGTGTCCTAAGTGGACATCATTTCTCATAGTTTTCTCGAAATTAATTAGGTTTCTTTTCTACCAAGTCAATCGCGTAGGCGAGTGCTGTTCTAAAGCTCCCTGTATCCGCAAGCCCTTTCCCTGCCAATTCGAGTGCGGTGCCATGATCGACCGATGTTCTTATAAAGGGTAGACCAAGAGTAATATTTACTGAACGACCAAAGCCTTTGTACTTTAATACGGGCAGGACTTGATCGTGATACATACCTAAAACAGCATCGGCATCTTGCAAGTATTTGTCATTGAAGATGGTGTCGGCTGGTAGTGGGCCAATCAAATTAATGCCATCTTGTTGACGAATTTTTTCTAATGTTGGAGTGATGGTTTCTATCTCTTCACGGCCTAGGCAGCCATCTTCTCCCGCGTGCGGGTTTAAACCACATACATAAATTTTGGGTTGCACAATGGCAAATTTTTCCACCAAATCTTTATGTAAAATGGTGATGATCTTTTCTAACCGCTCAACCGTTACCGCATTTGAGACATGAGCTAGTGGAATATGTGTTGTCGCTAGTGCGACTCTCAGCCCTTCTGTTGCAAGCATCATAACCACAAGTGGGGTATTGGACTGTTCAGCAAAAAACTCAGTGTGGCCACTAAATGTCACGCCAGCTCGATTTATCACCCCCTTATGCACGGGGCCGGTGACAATAGCATCAAATTCATTATTCATACAGCCTAAAGCGGCTCTTTCTAATGTATTTAATACATAATGACCATTGGCCTCATCCAATTTTCCGGTTATGACCGGAGCACCGAGCGGAATATGATTCACTACTAACCGCCCCGCTTGCTGTGGTTTTGGTGCAGAGGTGACTAAGTAGTCTTCCAATATAACGTCAATATTGAGCTCTTTAGCGCGCTCTGCAAGCAAGCTTTTGTCTGCGCATACCACTAGTTGATGTGCCCAATCTTCTTTCGACAAAGCCAGCACTAAATCTGGGCCAATGCCAGCGGGTTCACCTGCCGTGACAACAATACGTTTAATTGTCATCTTGCTCATCCTTTAATACTTCGACAAAGGCACTGGCACGCATCTCTTGTAGCCAAGCACTCGCTTCTTCATTAAATTTACGATTGAAAAGAATGCGATAAGCTTTGTTTTTCAGTGCTGAATCGGTACGGTCGACTTCACGGCGATCAAGTACTTCGACAATGTGCCAACCATGAACGGTTTTGAAGGGTTCGCTGATTTGCCCAACCGATAATGTTTCGATTTGATGTTGAAACTCTGGCACGTACAGATCTGGTGTTTGATAACCCAGTTCACCATTTTGCGCCGCAGAGCCGGGGTCTTGGCTGTATTGCTGCGCAAGTTCGCCAAAGCTCGCTTCACCAGCCTTAATGCGACGAATGAAGTCATTGAGCTCTTTTTGTACGCCGTCATCACTTAAAATAACGGTCGGTTTAATCAATATATGACGGGCATTAACTTCTGTGACTGCGACGGTTTCTAACCCTTTGACATCATCAATTTTAAGAATGTGGAAACCGACGCCACTGCGAAATGGCCCAATAATAGAGCCTTTGTTTTGCATTTTGATTTGGTCGGCAAAAATTGTCGGCATTTCTTCTTTGCGCATCCAGCCCCAATCACCACCTTGCAGTGCTTTCGGACCTTTTGAATAGGTGTAAGCCATGGTGCTGAAATCCGCGCCTTGGTTGAGTTTTTCGACTAAGGTTTTGGCTTGTTGTTCTACTGCCGTTTTATCTTGAGTGTCGTCAACGCGCAGTTGGATATGGCTGATTTTATATTGCACCGTTGCATTGGTTTCTTGCGCAAGAATATTAGCTAAGTTGTCCACTTCGTCCGGTAAGATATTGATCCGGCGACGAACCAAAGCATTACGTGCTTCACTTGAGGCAATTTCATTACGCACTTGTTCACGAAATTCCGCGTAAGTCAGCCCTTCTGCGGTCACAGAGGCGTTGAGCTGTTCGAGGGTTTGATTATTGTTTTTCGCAATCTCAGCGATCGCATCATTGAGCCGATTATCGTCAATGCGTACACCAATACGTTGTGCTTCTTGTTGCTGAATGGTGTCAATAATCAATTTTTCAACCACTTGCTCACGCAGCACAGTCTCTTCTGGTAGCGTTTGGCTATTTTTCTTTGCATTAATGGTCAAGGTTTTTAATGCACCATCAATATCACTCTGTAAAATAACGCCACTATTGACGATGACGGCGACGCGATCGAGCTCAACAGGAGCAGCAGATGCGGTGTTTAGGCTTAATGTTGCCATCAAGCCAATCAGTGTGTGTTTCCACGATTTCATTTGTAGTCCTATCAAAATGAGCAAGGGCCTTGGCTTGAGCGAAGGCCAAATAAATTAGTTGTTTAGGAAAAATGGACGACCATAACCCAATGCATTTCCAGCGCTGTCTACACCCGTCATTCCGGAACCTGCGCCAATCGTGGTGCCAAAACCGACAATACCAAAGTTTAAACTAAAGTTATTTTCGTAAAGTGGTGTCGCATCCGGGTCCGTTGCAAAATTACCATTCCATCTTCGCAATTGATTACTGTATGTAAAACCGATGTACCAGCAGTCAGAGGTGTAGCTTAGGTTAGCGAGCCACTCTAGATTATTATCTGTGGTTAAATCGTAGAAGTACTGTCCGCTGGCATTCCACTTTTTGGAGATTTGATATCCGGCCAGTAAACCCGCTTGAGAGATCCCATCTTCGGTTATCCCGCTAGTACTAAAGTCAACGGTATTTTCTATATAGTCTTTAGTAACATAGCGATAGTTAGTTTGAATGTATCCAGAACCCACTCGGTACTCTAGGGTACTGTTGGCCAGTTGCATCGTATTGCTATCAATGTCGTACTGAACTCCGCCGTGGTAGAACAGAAAATCGCCATAGTTGAAGTCCATTTCGACGGCCCAAGCCGAGTAGTTGGAGCTACTGTCTGAATTTTCAGTCTCATTGGGTGAGGAGTTCTTGAGATTTTTTTTGAGATAAAATATCTGACCAAAAGAGATGTTTAAACGCTCTTTATACTGATCATCGAAAAACCGTGAAGAGGCGCCGTAGCTGATTTGATTTGCTGGGGCAATATAATCGACACCACTGTACTTACGGCTGCGGAATAAACCATAGTAATCGGTTTGCAGTAATGTAGTGTCATATAGCCCGATGCTGCGCTGATCTTCTCTCGGTACATATAAGTATTGAATTTGCGGTTCAAGTGTTTGCGTATAATTATCAAACAGAACCGTATCTCTCTCTAGCACCAAACCAGCATGAGTTCTAAATTCCGGAATGATGCGTGAAACGTTCTCTTTCAGGTCTTTATTATTACCCGAACTGAGCTCAACCCCGCTAAGATCTTGTTGGTAATAGGTTCCTAGAATGCGCGCTTCGGTTGTCCAAGTTCCCCAAGTGTTGCTAATAGGGATGGTAAATCCAGGCTCAATGTGCGCTCTGGTTGCTGCAGGTTTTCCTTTTGCATCGGTTTCAAAACGCGATAGATGGCTCACCATATCAAAGTTCAAATAGGGCAATACTTCGGGAGCGTAGTAATTAAACGCAATCTGTGGCATCAGGCGATAAGGTTGGTTGATGCTGGTTTTATCTTCAGTAAGCAGTTGAAAGTCACGAACCAGTATCGATGAGTCCCAATTGAGGGTCCGGTAGGTGGCTTTTCCTTGTTGGATAAGCTGACCATCTTCTCGGTTACCTATGCCGGAATCCACATCACTAAAATAACTAACGTCACTGACCTGAGAGTAATCAATCTCAAACTTCCAAGCTTGGTTGAAAATACCACTGTGTTGGTATTGGAAGCCCCAACGGTCTCCTTTCTCTAGGTATTTCTGATCATCAGGTAAATATTCAGATTTAATGTTACCTACGCCAAAATCATTCAGATAACGGAATTCACTGTTTAATTGAGTTCCGCGTTCTTGCATATATTTGACGGTTGTTTTTAGGTCATAGTTTGGCGCTAAGTTCCAATAAATAGGCACTTGGGCTTCAAAACCATCGCTAGAGCCGTAAGAAACGGTAGGGTATAAAAATCCCGTTTTTCGTGTGTCGCCAATCGGCACCGTAAGAAATGGCAGATAAAAGATCGGAATATTTTGAATTTCGAAGCGTGGATTATAAAAAGTGGCTTGCTCTTCATTTTGGTCGATATCAATACTGGATGCTTTCATTCGCCATGCATTGTCGCCTTCAGGGCAAGAGGTAATCGAGCCATCTTCAATCTCATAAACGGCTTTACCCGTTTTGGAAATATACACAGCTTCACCACGGCCAGGTTCACACAAAAATTGATATTTTGTGTTCTCTAATGTCATTAAATCTGTGTTGAGGTTGTTGGTTGCTTTGTCAGAAATGGTCTTTACTTGACCGTCACTGAAGTTGACATTACCTTGCGCAACCACAATATTGTCTTTTTGGTGTAGGGTCACGGTATCAGCCAGAATACGCTTTTTCCCTTGAACAACGACCACATTGCCTGAGTAGTTTGCGCGTTCACCGTTCACGGCTTCTAGCGTATCAGCCTCGATATTAATCGGTTGCTGACCATTTTCTACTTCAGGTTGGTTGATCAAACATTGATCTATAGCGGGCATTTCCTGCACACTATTGTCTAACATAGCTTCTGCTTGAGTCTGTGGCACAAAAAGAGCTGCGCTAATTGAAGCGGCTAACAAGGTGCGGGAAAAACATGACATCGAGTTGTACTATCCTGTTTGAACTTGATTGATTCGGAAGATGGATGGCCGAATGTAAAATAAAACGTTTCTTATCATAAAGGAAATTGAAGCTCCCGGCACTATCAGACCGCTTTACTCCTGAAAAATTCATAGATTGAGAGCACATAATGCATATTTTTGGCAAAATTCTTGGCGCTTTTTTTGGCTTCTTATTTGGAGGACCGTTTGGCGCATTTTTTGGTTTGTTTCTCGGGCATCAGTTTGATAAAGCTCGTCGTTTGAATCAGGCAGGGTTTAAAACTGGCTCATTTGGTTCAGGGCCAAGCCAAACTGAACGACAAGACGAATTTTTTAAAGCGGCTTTCGCTGTCATGGGCCATGTCGCTAAAGCGAAAGGG
Source organism: Vibrio qinghaiensis (assembly GCF_002257545.1). Taxonomy (NCBI): domain Bacteria; kingdom Pseudomonadati; phylum Pseudomonadota; class Gammaproteobacteria; order Vibrionales; family Vibrionaceae; genus Vibrio; species Vibrio qinghaiensis. Next base: position 350,203 of record NZ_CP022741.1, read on the forward strand.
CAAGTCACCAAAGAGGAGATTCAGCTAGCTACCATCATGATGGGGCGTATGAACTTACATGGTGAGCAACGTAAAGCGGCTCAAGATGCATTTCGTGAAGGGAAGGAGAGTGGCTTTCCTTTAGAGGAAGTGTTGGAGCGTGTGCGCCTTTCGACGGGTGGACGCTTTGACTTGTTGCAATTTTTCCTCGAATTGCAAATATCAGCCGCGTTTGCCGATGGGGATGTTCACCCTAGCGAGCGCAATGTACTGCACAAAATCGCTCGCAGTTTAGGTTTCTCATCCGATCAACTGGAAAGACGTCTGCGTATGCAAGAAGCGGCTTTTCGTTTTCAACAAGGCGGAGGTTTTGGTGGGCAACAGCAAGGTTATCAGCAATCGGGGCAGTGGCAGCAAGCATCACAAGCTTCTCGACTCTCGGATGCCTACGATGTGTTAGGTGTGAGTGAAGATGCGGATGCTAAAGAGATTAAACGTGCCTATCGCAAATTGATGAATGAACATCACCCAGATAAATTGATGGCCAAAGGCTTACCACCAGAGATGATGAACGTTGCGAAAGAAAAATCGCAAGAGATCCAAAATGCGTACGATTTGATTAAGAAAGAGAAGGGTTTTAAGTAACCGACTATCGTGAATTACCGCGAATGTTCCAATCGATTGAGCTGGTGAAAACTGGCTCTTTTTATTATGAGCATACGCAAGACACAAAAAAAGCCAAGTTTGAAAACTTGGCTTTAGAAAGTGGCTCCCCCTGCAAGACTTGAACTTGCGACATACGGATTAACAGTCCGCCGTTCTACCGACTGAACTAAGGGGGAACAGAATATTTGCTTATCTTATGCAGATAAATGGTGCCGACTACCGGAATCGAACTGGTGACCTACTGATTACAAGTCAGTTGCTCTACCTACTGAGCTAAGTCGGCGCCGAATCAATAAGCAGTGCTCATTGATGAAAAGTGGCTCCCCCTGCAAGACTTGAACTTGCGACATACGGATTAACAGTCCGCCGTTCTACCGACTGAACTAAGGGGGAACAGGTTTTAAAGAATGGTGCCGACTACCGGAGTCGAACTGGTGACCTACTGATTACAAGTCAGTTGCTCTACCTACTGAGCTAAGTCGGCACATTTTTATCTTTAAATTTATTGTCTGTGCTAGGCACCAACAATTTAGAAACTGTGGTGCCCGGAGGCGGAATCGAACCACCGACACGAGGATTTTCAATCCTCTGCTCTACCGACTGAGCTATCCGGGCGACGGGGTGTATTAAAAGGTTTTTCGCATTTAACGTCAACAGTAAAATGCAAAAAAAATGTCGTTTGTTGTTTTTCTATACTTAGTGACTCGTTTTTGCCCATTTTCGTTAAAAATTAGTGTCAGATTAGATAGTGAAAGAAGCGTTGAAAAGAAAATAGGAGCTTTGAATGGAGCAAATAGCGAATAAAAGCGCGTTGAAAAACACACGTTTATCCGTTTGGTTACACTAAAGGAGCAAACTCACCGAACTTGTTTTAGTTTTTGACGGAAAATGGACCTATTCATAACTTAATCGTTGTAGAGGTAATCGTTGTAGAGGTAATCGCTGTAGAGGTAGAAGGGGTTGGATAAATATGACAGGCAATAAAAAAGCCAAGTCGTTAGACTTGGCTTTAAAAGTGGCTCCCCCTGCAAGACTTGAACTTGCGACATACGGATTAACAGTCCGCCGTTCTACCGACTGAACTAAGGGGGAATTATCTGTGTAAGTCTAAGACTTCGCACCAAATAATGGTGCCTCGAGGCGGAATCGAACCACCGACACGAGGATTTTCAATCCTCTGCTCTACCGACTGAGCTATCGAGGCAATAAATGGTGCCGACTACCGGAATCGAACTGGTGACCTACTGATTACAAGTCAGTTGCTCTACCTACTGAGCTAAGTCGGCGCACTTTATTTATTGCTTGCTGCTACTTTAACAAAAGCACCAACAATTTAATTTGTGGTGCCCGGAGGCGGAATCGAACCACCGACACGAGGATTTTCAATCCTCTGCTCTACCGACTGAGCTATCCGGGCAACGGAGCGCTATTAAACGGATTTTCCCTTCAATCGTCAACTGCTTTTTGGAAATTTTTTGAAAAAACGGTTTGTTTGCTGCGAATTTAGACAAAGCTGCGCTTTTTTATCCACCTGAGTTAAATTCCTTTTTGAATTTTGTTACTTTTTCTAAGTACCTTCTCGATTCAGCATTAGGGTGTTTTTGGGTCAGCGCCCAATAGACTTGATTGGGTTGCAGTGAATTTAAGTCCCTCATCGCTCGTTTCCTATCTTTGCTAAAGGTATTGAGTACTCCTCCTGTACCGCCGTTGTAGGCCGAAATCATACTGTATTCGAGCGACGTTGGATGGCTGACTTCTTTGAGGTAGCGGTTTTTCAGAATATAAAAATAGGCCGTTCCCGTATCAATATTTTTTTCTGGATCAAACAGATATTCAGGGCTGGGCTCACCAGATTTATTTTTGACCAGTTTAAAGACATCTCGACCTGCGGTTTTAGGAACCACTTGCATCAGGCCATACGCATTGGCCCAACTGACGGCGTAGGGGTTAAAGCTACTTTCCGTTTTTATGATCGCGTAGATCAGATCTTCGGGAATGTTATATTTTTTCGAGGCTCGGTGCACGATGTCGGCGTATTTATAACCTCGTTTAGAGGCATGATCCGCTACCATAGGAATTTCCACATAGTAGGCTTTTTTGAAATCAACGTTCTTAATTTTTAATTTATTTTCAATAAGATAATCAGCAAATCGATTCGCGCGCCAACCCCACTGGATCGGTTGTTTATCTTGATCAAGCACTTGGTTGTACAAAAATGGCTGACCATTCAATTCGATATTTTGTGAAGAGAAAAGGTCAACGTGTGCGGGATCATCAGGCGTGAGCAAGGTGGTAATAATGGCATTGCGCAGATGTTTTTTGGGGTCAGTTGGGGAAACTGTTTCGATAATGATAGTTCCCGCAGAGAAATTAACTTCAGAGCGACTCAGGTAATTATCAATATATTTCACATAGTTGCTTTTACCGGCTACTTTGATTTCTTTAGTGCCCCAACGTTTCTCAATGTTGCCAGAAAAACTGCTGATTAGCGTGTCTAAGGCGGCGGTATCTTTGACAAATTGCCCAGGTAGTTGCGCTAAGTTTTTGGCAAAACGGTTGGTCGTCTCATAGTCGACGCTGTAGATGCGTTCAACTAATTCTCGGCTACAACCTGCAAGTAGCATTGCAATAAAAAAGTAAGTCAGCTTTCTCATTATCTTCCTAATACAAAAATGACATCAGAGCGTTTACTATGATGTCATTGATTATCCTCGAAATAAATAAGGTATCTCTTATTTGCTTGGTGGCGTGTAACCTTCGATATGGACCTCTTTTCCTTCAAATAGGAAGTTGGTCATTTCGGTTTCCAGTAATTTACGATGTTCAGGGTCCATCATATTGAGTTTTTTCTCGTTGATCAGCATGGTTTGCTTATGCTGCCATTGTGCCCAAGCCTCTTTTGAGATGTTGTCAAAAATACGTTTACCCAATTCACCTGGGTACAGTTGAAAATCCAAACCGTCGGCTTCTTTATTTAGTCGAGCACAAAATACAGTGCGGCTCATGGTCACTTCCTCTTCGGTGTTTTAAGGGTTAATTTCAAATGGAAGGCTTTCTAGCAACTGTTTTACAGGAGCGGCTAAGCCGATTTGTTTCGGTTGGGCTAAGTTATACCAAAGACCTTTGCTTGCTTCCATGATGATGTTCGGTTGTTGAGATAACTCCACCAAGATCGGTGTGATCTCTAGATGATAATGGCTAAACGTGTGGCGAAAAGCGATGAGTGGGCGAATAGAGTCGATAGTGCTCTCTTTGATGGCTCTGTGATCAAGTTGATCTTCGATGGCGCTATTAGGGTTTTCAGGAAAGCAAAACAACCCCCCCCAAATGCCACTTTGAGGGCGCTGTTCTAACCATACTTGATGGTTATGGTGCAGCATCACAAACCAAGTCTGTTTGGTTGGTTTGTCTGTTTTTGGTTTTTTGCCCGGATAATCGAGTGGGTTATTTTGTTTATTGGCGATGCAAAAAGATTCAACTGGGCAGAGTGTACATTTCGGTTTGCTACGTGTGCAGACCATCGCCCCCATATCCATCATGGCTTGGTTATATTTATCAACATCTTGCGCTGGCGTATTTTGTTCGGCATGTTGCCATAATTGAGTTTCAACTTTTTTTTGCCCCGGCCAGCCTTCGACAGCAAAACAGCGGGCTAAAGTTCGCTTTACGTTACCATCTAAAATGGCGTGCGGCTGCTTATAAACCGAAGAAAGCACCGCCGCAGCGGTTGAGCGGCCAATACCCGGTAGAGCATTCATCTGTTCGATATCAAGGGGAAACTCACCGCCATATTCGCTGGCCACTATTTTGGCTGCTTTGTGTAGATTGCGCGCACGCGCGTAATAACCAAGGCCGGTCCATAGGTGCAGTACCTCGTCTTGTTCTGCATTGGCCAAATCAATCACGGTTGGAAAGCGTTGTATGAAGCGTTCGAAATAAGGGATCACCGTGGCGACTTGAGTTTGTTGGAGCATAATTTCCGACAGCCAAACGCTGTAGGCCGTTTTGTTTTGTTGCCACGGCAAATGTTTGCGCCCATAGGCGTCATACCATTTTAAAATGGCGTTAGCGAAAGGTGTCACGACAGGCTCTTTGGTTTATAGTTTTAGTGGAGCAAAATTGCACCACATAAATGTGACGTTGTAAAACGGACAAATTGTGTGGATTTATCCAACAAGTTTATTTCGATAACACTTGCACCGAGAATAATTCTTTGGATAATCCCCGCTTTGATTAATCAATGTGCAGGCAAGATCAATGAGTGAAGTAACCACCAACGAATATACCGAAGAAGGCAAAATACTGCGTCGAATCCGTAGTTTCGTTCGTCGTGAGGGTCGATTAACCAAAGGCCAAGAAGCGGCAATGAATGAATGTTGGCCAACAATGGGTATTGATTTCCAACCACAATTGCTCGATTGGGCGGCGGTTTTTGGTAACGATAACCCGGTGGTTTTAGAAATCGGTTTTGGTATGGGCGCTTCATTAGTTGAAATGGCTAAAAATGCACCGCAAAAAAACTTCTTTGGCATTGAAGTGCATAGCCCAGGTGTTGGCGCCTGTTTGTCGGCTGCTCGTGATGCTGGCGTGACTAATTTACGCGTGATGTGCCATGATGCAGTGGAAGTGTTTGAACACATGATCCCTGATGGTAGCCTGCATACACTGCAACTGTTCTTCCCTGATCCTTGGCACAAAAAACGTCACCACAAGCGCCGTATTGTGCAGTTAGAATTTGCGGAAATGGTGCGTCAAAAACTAAAAATGGAAGAGGGCATCTTTCATATGGCGACCGATTGGGAAAACTACGCTGAGCATATGATTGAAGTGATGAATCAAGCGCCGGGCTTTGCCAATATTGCCGCAGAAGGTGACTATATTCCTCGTCCAGAAGAGCGTCCTTTGACTAAATTTGAAGCGCGTGGTCACCGTTTAGGTCATGGTGTGTGGGATATAAAATATAAACGCACCGCGTAACGACTCACTTTTGTTGCTGCAACAAAATTAGCGATTAAAGAAAAGCCAACATTGTTATAATGTTGGCTTTTTCGGCCTTAGCGCCCTACGAAAATCATTATAAAAATAGAGAAAAACATTTCTCACCCGAGGTAAGGTCACCCATGAAGCTAACACCCAATCTACTTGCTGATATTTTGTGTGAGGTTCGCCCACTGATCGGCAAAGGAAAAGTCGCCGATTACATTCCTGCTTTAGCCAAAGTACCGAATAACAAGCTGGCGATCGCGGTTTACACCAATCAAGGTGAAGTGATTTCGGCTGGAGATGCCACGGAAGGATTCTCAATTCAATCCATCTCTAAAGCCTTGAGCTTAACGCTCGCTATGATGCTCTATAAACCAGAAGAGCTATGGCTTCGTGTCGGAAAAGAGCCTTCAGGCCAAGCGTTTAATTCAATGATCCAGCTTGAAATGGAGCAGGGCATTCCGCGTAACCCTTTTATCAATGCTGGAGCTATTGTGGTGGCAGATATGCTGCATAGCCGTTTATCAGCCCCTCGGCAGCGCTTGCTGGAGTTTGTACGTCAGTTGTCGGGTGAGGAGGGCATCGTATACGACAAAGTGGTGGCGGCTTCAGAAATGATGCACAGCGATCGCAATGCCGCCATCGCCTATTTGATGCGCTCGTTTGGTAATTTCAATAATGACGTTATCCCGGTACTGCACAACTATTTTCACGCTTGTTCACTTAAAATGAGCTGTGTTCAATTAGCAAAAACCTTCAGTTATCTGGCAAATAAAGGGGTGTCCGTGCATACCAAGGAAGCGATAGTAACGCCAACACAAAGCAAGCAGATCAATGCCTTATTGGCGACTTGCGGTTTGTATGATGGCGCAGGAGAGTTCGCTTATCGGGTTGGCATGCCGGGTAAATCGGGCGTAGGTGGCGGTATTATTGCGGTTGTTCCTGGGGAGATGACGATTGCGGTTTGGTCGCCAGAGCTTGATGCGTCAGGTAATTCTTTAGCGGGCACTAGGATGTTAGAACTCTTGGCTGAGCGTATTGGTCGCTCTATCTTTTAAGTTCAATATTCTCTGACAGCCCGTGCTTTTGGCAAAAGATTGGCTACCGATTCGGTTAGCCAATCTTTGTTGGGTTTATCTTTTTAGTCGTCAGCCATAAAGGCTTCGAGCAAGTCATTAAGAAACAGTTTTCCTTTTTCTGTGATTTGCCAGTGATTTTCGGTTTGCGTTAAATAGTGTTCGGCTAGTGCCCAATCTATCGTTGGCTGAATCACGCTTAAACTTAATCCAGTTGTTTCAACAAAGTCTTGTTTCGGACAAGCTTCCATCAAGCGAAAGCGGTTCATGAAGAATTCAAAAGGGCGATCCGCAGCGGCGACTTCAAATTCGTCATCCAAGTAGGGTTTGAGTAAATTGAGATAGCCACGCGGATGCTTCACCTTAGTGGTACGCACAATACGTCCGTCACTAAAGCTGAGTTTGCCATGCGCGCCACAACCAATCCCCAGATAATCACCAAAGCGCCAGTAATTTAAGTTGTGTTGGCATTGATAGCCGGGTTTGCTATAGCCAGAAATTTCATACTGCACGTACCCAGCGGCGGCCAATTTTTGGTGACCCAACTCGAAAATATCCCACAGTGCGTCATCATCTGGCAAAGTAGGCGGTTTAAAGTAGAAAACCGTATTAGGTTCAATGGTCAGTTGATACCAAGAAAGATGAGGTGGGTTTAGTGCAATCGCTTTGTCTAAATCGGCCAGCGCTTGTTCACAGTTTTGATCGGGTAAGCCATGCATCAAATCTAAGTTGAAGCTGTTTAAGCCAATTTGATGAGCTAATTGAGCGGCATTAATCGCCTCTTGCTGACCGTGAATTCGCCCTAAACGTGCCAGTTTTTGTGGCTCAAAACTTTGTACACCAATCGAGATGCGCGTCACCCCTGCTTGTCGATATCCAACAAAACGGTCAGCCTCTACCGTGCCCGGGTTGGCCTCCATGGTGATTTCAATCCCATGCTTAAACGCAATACGCGCTTCAATGCCTTGCAGCAGGCGAGCAATACCTTCAGCAGAAAAAAGACTCGGTGTACCACCGCCAATAAAAATGGAATGCAATGGGCGAGGATGGTCTGCAAGGCGGTATTTGGCGATATCGGTATCGAGATCCTCCAATAGCGCATCAATGTATTCACGTTCAGGAATATCGTGCTTTAGCGCGTGAGAGTTAAAATCACAATAGGGGCATTTTTGTACGCACCACGGGATGTGCACGTACAAACTCAGCGCGGGTGGTTGCAACATTATGAATTTTGCTCGCTTAAGGTTTTAAATAGCATTTTTAGCGCTTTGCCACGATGTGAAAGCTGCTTTTTACGTGCAGGTAGCAGTTCAGCTGAAGCGCAGTTATCTTCAGGGACAAAGAAGATCGGATCATAACCAAAACCGTTACTGCCGTGAGCTTGGTGCAAGATGCGACCTTGCCACGTACCATGGCAGACAAGTGGTGTTGGGTCATTTTCGTGACGCATGAAAACCAGCACGCAATGAAAACGAGCGGTGCGTTGTTCGTCTGGTACACCTTCCATCGCCGCTAATAATTTTTCTAGGTTTTGTTGGTCACTGGCATTTTCACCCGCGTAGCGCGCCGAGTAAATTCCCGGAGCACCTTGCAGATAATCCACTTCTAATCCTGAATCATCGGCAATCGCCGGTAAGCCAGTGATTTTGGCAGCATGTCGTGCTTTGATGATCGCATTTTCAATAAAGGTGGTGCCAGTCTCTGCGGCTTCTGGGACGTTTAATTCTGTTTGCGCCACCACATCAAAACCGAAATCAACCAGCAGATCAGCCATTTCGCGCACTTTGCCTTGGTTTCCTGTGGCTAATACTATTTTTTTCATTGCACTATTTCTCTATTCTTCGACGTAGAATTTTTGGGTGAATTTAAGCTTACCGGTGCCTTTTAAGCCCGCATCAACCTCAATGTCAAAACTCAAATTCTCTTCATTGGTAATGGGGAATTCAGCGAGGTAATAAATCGCGTTGCCCTCTTTGAATTGTTTAAATTCAAGTTCACGTACCTGACCGATTAGGTTTTTTGCGTTGCCTTTGAGTTTCGCCTCTATAGCTGGTTTACCTAAGGCCGAGTTATCTAATACGCTGATGTTTAAAATAGCCGAGTAACCATTACGTTTTAACTGATAACTGCGCGCCACTTGTGGCGTTAAAAATGTTGAGTTGAAAGCTGAGTAGTGCACTTCAACATTCTTGATGGTTTGAAACTGCTCGGCGAGTGTGGGTAGCGAAATAAAGGCTATAACAAACGCTATCATCCATTTACGCATGTGGTGCTCCTTATAAAACAGAGTGGGCTAAATAAAAAGCCATCACAAGATGGCTTCAATCGGCTGTGGTATCACTTGAGGTGAATGAATTCGGACTTGTTTATGGCGTCCCAATTCCCCTTTTTCTATCTCGATTAAACCTTTGGCGACTTTAAATTGTTTAGCCAAAAATTGGGTTAAATGCGCGTTGGCTTTGCCATCAACAGGCGGGGCGGTGATGGCAATTTTGAGCTCTTCACCATGCAAGCCGACGATACTATCGCGGCTTGCTTTGGGTTGGATATAGAGCTTGAGGATCAGATCCTCTCCCTCTTGCCAAACAGCAGATGACATTACAACTGATACCATACTGGGCCAATAAAATCGCCCATTAGGAAGTTAGCAAACTGCAGCACAATAAACAGCACTAATACACTTAAATCAAAACCACCCATCGCTGGTAGGATACGGCGGATCGGCGCAAGCATCGGCTCGGTTAATTGATGAAATACGTATTCAATCGGGCTGCGGCCTTGGCTAACCCAACTTAGAATAGCGCGGATCAACAGCACCCAGAACAGCAAACCGCCAGCGGCTTTGACTAACGAGAGTAAGCCTAAGAATAAAAAGTAGACGCTAAAACTAACCGCACCACCTGATGCCACCAGCATTAAGGCAATAAATTTCAATACGCACAGCACGTACGCAAAGAGAACCGTGGCCAAATCTAGGCTACCAATGGATGGAATCGCTCGGCGCAGTGGGCCAACCACAGGTTGCGTTGCTTTGACGATAAACTGGGAGAATGGGTTATAGAAATCGGCACGCGCTGCTTGTAACCAAATGCGTAAAATTACGACCATGATGTACAGATCAAACAGGGTGGAGATCAAAAAACTCATTGAATTCATAACTAGCCCTTAATATGAGTAGAGTGTCGTTTACGCTTTTGCGCTATAGCTTAGTGAAACGCCACTAGGATTAAAACAGTTTTTCCATTTCTTGTGCACGACTCACGGCCGCTTGCATCGCTTTTGCAACGATATTGGCAAGTTGATGCTCGTTAAAGGTGCCAATCGCCTCGGCGGTGGTGCCACCTTTGGAAGTCACTTGTTCACGCAATGTCGAGAGTTCAATCTCAGGGTTTGCCACCACCATTTCGGCTGCGCCTAACGCCGCTTGTTGTACTAACAAACGGGCCGTTTCTTTATCAAAGCCTTGAGCGATGGCTTCATTTTGCATCGCTTCCATAAACAAAAAGAAGTAGGCAGGCGCACTGCCTGCGGCGGCGATGACACCATTAATGGCGGGCTCGTTTTCAACCCAGCACACTTCACCAACGGCTTGTAGCAATTGTGCGGTAAAGCGTTTGTCTTGCTCTGATACGCTTGGAGCGGCAAATAGACCGCTCATGCCTCGATTGATCAGCGAAGGTGTATTGGGCATGGCGCGTACTAGTTGCAGTTCGGTCGCCAGCATCTCATTAAGGCGCGCCGCAGCAACACCTGCTGCAATGGAGATCACCAACTTATTTCTAAAATCAATGGATTGCAAAGGTTGACAGACACTGGCCATCAACTGCGGTTTGACCGCCAGTACCACCACATCGGCTTGCTGCGCTGCGGCAAGATTATCGCTGGTGGTGTGAATGCCATACGCACTTTCCAGTGGTTTGCGTCTTGTTTCTGACGGTGCGGTCGCGGTAATTCTATCAGCTGGATAACCGCTGGCGACTAAGCCTGCAATAATTGCTTTGGCCATATTGCCTGCACCGATAAAAGTGATGTTTCTCTGCTGCATCTGCTGACCTCTAATTGCTTGTCGCTGATTGATTATTATGTGGTTGATAGATAAGCCAGTGCTAAGCGTAATCACGCGCACCAAAAATAGCGGTGCCGATCCTCACCATAGTGCTACCCGCTTCAATCGCCGCTTGCATGTCGCCACTCATGCCCATTGAGAGCGTATCTAACCCTGAAAAACGTTCAGACAATTGCGCTTGTAAGCTCGCCAGTTTTTGAAATGCGGCAAGTTGCGCAGCGTAATTGGGCACATTCTCAGGAATAGACATCAATCCTCTTAACGTGAGGTTAGGTAGCGCGGATATCAACTCTGCCAACTCAACTATTTCGTGTTCATTAATGCCTGATTTTGAGCTTTCGCCGCTGGTGTTGACTTGAATCAAGACCTGTAGTGGTGGCATGCCCACTGGGCGTTGATCATTTAAACGCTGGGCAATTTTACTTCGATCCACCGTATGCACCCAAGTAAAGTTCTCGGCCACAATGCGCGATTTATTGGACTGAATTGGGCCGATAAAGTGCCATTCTAAATCCAGTTCGGAGTGCAAGGTATTGAAGTACTGAGCTTTATCTGCGCCTTCTTGCACATAGTTTTCACCAAATAAACGTTGCCCAGCGCGCGCCGCTTCTAGAATCGCTTCGACAGGTTTGGTTTTACTGACCGCTAAAAGTTGCACTCTCTCTCGAGCGCGTCCACACTTTTGTTGTGCACTTTCAATTTGTGAAGTGATCTGTTCAATATTTTGTTGAATACTACTCATAGCCTGACTTTATTAAGGAAATTAAATGGATATCGCTGAGCTACTGGATTTTAGTGTAAAGCACAACGCTTCGGATCTACATCTATCTGCAGGTGTTCCACCTATGGTACGGATAGATGGTGAAGTAAGAAAGCTCGGAGTGCCTGCTTTTACTCATGCTGACGTGCATCGTTTGATTTTTGAGATCATGAACGATGCTCAGCGTAGTGAATTTGAAGAGAAACTGGAAGTGGATTTCTCATTTGAGCTGCCTAATGTAGGGCGTTTTCGTGTCAATGCTTTCCATCAATCTCGTGGCTGCTCTGCGGTTTTCCGGACGATTCCTACGGTGATCCCAACCTTGGAAGATCTGCAAACACCTGACATTTTTAATAAAATCGCCAATTATGAGAAAGGATTGGTGCTGGTGACCGGGCCAACAGGGTCGGGTAAATCGACCACGCTGGCAGCAATGGTTGATTACATTAATTCCCATCACAACAAACACATTTTAACCATTGAAGACCCCATTGAGTTTGTGCATAGCAACAATAAATGTTTGGTTAACCAACGCGAAGTGCACCGAGATACCCACAGCTTTAAAGCGGCGCTACGCTCGGCGCTGCGCGAAGATCCGGATGTAATTTTAGTCGGTGAGCTGCGCGATCAAGAAACCATCAGCTTAGCGTTAACCGCGGCTGAAACCGGGCATTTAGTGTTTGGCACGTTACATACCAGCTCTGCGGCGAAAACTATCGACCGGATCATTGATGTGTTTCCCGGTAGTGATAAAGAGATGGTTCGTTCAATGCTCTCTGAATCATTGCGAGCCGTGATTGCGCAAAAGTTGCTAAAACGTTTAGGTGGGGGCCGCGTCGCGTGTCATGAAATTATGCTTGCCACTCCAGCTATTCGTAACTTGATCCGCGAGGATAAGGTTGCGCAGATGTACTCCATCATCCAAACGGGTGCGGCGCATGGCATGCAAACCATGGAACAGAATTCCAAACAGTTGATTGCGCAAGGCATTGTCGATCAAGAAGAAGTGCAGAAAAAACTGGAAGTCAATTCATCACCATTTTAAGAGAGAGCTCATGGAACTGAACCAATGTCTTGAGGGTATGTTGACTCAAAAAGCTTCCGACTTGTACCTCACCGTAGGAGCGCCAGTGTTATTTCGCGTCGATGGTGAGTTAAGAGCTCACGGCGAAAAGTTATCCCAAACGCAGGTGCTGGCGTTGTTAGATGCCATGATGGATGAGGATCGCCGCCGTGAATTTCAACGCACACGTGAAGCCAATTTTGCAGTGGTGAGAAAGATAGGCCGCTTTCGTGTCAGTGCTTTTTTCCAGCGCGAGCTGCCCGGTGCAGTGATCCGCCGCATTGAAACTCATATTCCCACCTTTGAAGAATTAAAGTTACCGGGCGTGTTGCAAGATCTTTCGATTGCAAAGCGTGGGCTGGTGCTGGTGGTTGGCGCGACGGGGTCGGGCAAATCGACCACCATGGCGGCCATGACGGGTTATCGTAACTCGCACCGAACTGGGCATATTTTAACGGTGGAAGACCCGATTGAGTTTGTGCATGAGCATCAGCGTTGTATTGTGACCCAGCGAGAAGTGGGGTTGGATACCGAGAGTTACGAAGTAGCGCTAAAAAATTCGCTACGCCAAGCTCCTGATATGATTTTAATTGGTGAGATCCGTTCACGTGAAACGATGGAATATGCGATGACCTTTGCCGAAACCGGTCATTTATGTATGGCAACGCTGCATGCTAACAATGCTAACCAAGCGCTTGAACGAATTTTGCATTTGGTCCCTAAAGAGCAAAAAGAGCAGTTTTTATTTGATCTGTCGATGAACCTCAGAGGTGTCGTTGGGCAACAGTTGCTCCGCGATAAAAATGGCAAGGGACGACATGGTGTGTTTGAGATTTTACTCAATAGTCCTCGAATTTCCGATTTGATCCGCCGCGGTGATCTGCACGAGTTGAAAGCGACGATGGGCAAATCACAAGAAGTGGGGATGCAGACTTTTGACCAAGCACTGTATCAACTGGTTGTTGATGAGAAAATCAGTGAACAAGATGCACTGCACAGCGCCGACTCCGCCAATGATTTACGTTTAATGTTAAAAATAAAGCGTGGCGAAGGGCTCAGCAGTGGCACATTGGATAACGTGCAGATTGATATGGAATAGTCGCAGTTCAAGACGAACAATCCCGAACTCGATTCGGGATTGTGTTGCACCGCTGTATTAAAGTTAAGTTACGCGCCCCATTGCGCTTCAAACCAGCTCTCTAAGATCACTACAGCTGATTGGCAATCGACATTGCCTTTGCTCAGTGCTTTGTAGCCGCCCATGGCAAATAAGTCGGCGCGCGCTTCTCGGGTTGAAAGCCGTTCGTCATGCATCTCAACGGGTAAGCCAAAGCGCCCGTGTAAACGCTGCGCAAATTTTTTGGCTCGCGGAGTAATGGTTTCCAACGCTTTGCCGTGCAAATCTGTTGGTAGCCCTACCACCAATAAATGGGGTTGCCACTCTTTGATCTGCTTTTCGATCTCTTGCCAATGTGGAATTCCGTCATTGGCTTTAAAGGCTTTAAGTGGCGATGCGGTGCCTGTAACTTCTTGGCCAATCGCACTGCCGATGCTTTTGGTGCCAAAGTCAAAAGCCATAATGGTTCTGGATGTCATAATCAGTATCTTGCATGGTGTAACGAAGGCTCTAAAAAGGCGCGTAGCCTAGTTAGAGCCGTAAAGGTTAGAGCCGTAAAAGTTAAGCATGCCCAGCTTGCGCTGAGAGTTGGATGGGATCAATACCGAATTTTTTAATCGCCTGATTCCACTTATCGTGAATGGGCGTATTAAAGATAACCTCTGGATCGGCCTCAATGGTTAACCAAGAATTTTCAGCCAGCTCTAACTCAAGCTGACCGGGCTCCCAGCCTGAATAACCCAGAGCCACAAGATAGTGACTTGGTTCGGCATCCGTGCCCAGTACCGCTAAAATATCTTTCGATGTGGTGACGGCAATGTCATCGCTCATACGGATGCTGGATTCATAATGATCTTTCGGTCGATGTAGAATAAACCCACGATCTTCAGAAACAGGACCGCCATTCAATACGGGCCTTTTTAGGCTATCAAGTTGAAGCTTCGGGTAGCTTGGCTCAACATCGACTTGGTTTAACATGCCGCCCACAGTGATATCAATCGGCACATTAATCATCAAGCCCATCGCCCCATCTTCATTGTGTTCACAGATGTAAATAACACTGTGCTTGAAGTAAGGGTCTCTCATACTTGGCATGGCAACTAAAAAATGATTTGTAAGATTCATACTGCCTCCAACCTATCGCAAATTACTGGGCAAGAGTTTGCCCAGTTCAGCATGACTTGTTGATTCGACGCTCAATCGCGTCCATCAACTTACCGGTAATTGAGATATCAAAGGCGGCCTCTATTTCACGAATACACGTAGGGCTCGTCACGTTGATCTCAGTGAGCTTGTCGCCAATAACGTCAAGTCCGACAAAGATTAAGCCTTTTTCTTTCAATGTTGGAGCAATGGTTTGAGCAATTTTCTTATCGGTTTCGCTCAGTGGACGCGCTTCACCACGGCCACCCGCTGCCAAATTGCCACGGGTTTCACCTTGTGCCGGAATTCGCGCTAGGCAGTAAGGCATTGGTTCACCATCGACCACTAAAATACGTTTATCACCGTTGCTGATGTCAGGTACAAAAGTTTGCGCCATACAGTAGTTTTGGCCGTGGTTAGTTAATGTTTCGATAATGACGGATACGTTTGGATCTCCCTCTTTAACGCGGAAGATAGATGCTCCGCCCATACCGTCTAACGGTTTTAAAATCACATCACCATGTTGCGCGCGGAAGGCTTTAATTTTTTCCGCTTTACGCGTCACTATGGTGGTTGGCGTTAGTTCAGGGAACCATGCCGTAAACAGTTTCTCATTGCAGTCACGTAAGCTTTGCGGCTTATTGACGATTAATGTTCCTGCTTCTTCTGCTCGTTCTAGAATGTAGGTTGCGTAGATATATTCAGTATCAAACGGCGGATCTTTACGCATCAACACTGCATCGAGATCAGCCAGTGGAATAGTTTGCTCAGATAAAAACTCATACCAACCGTTCGGATCTTCTTTTAATGTCACCACTTTGGTATCGGCAAAAGCGACACCTTGATCTAAGTGTAGATCATTCATCTCCATATAGTGGATTTCATAACCACGACGCTGCGCTTCTAGCAACATGGCAAAGCTGGAATCTTTTTTGATGTTAATGGACGAGATAGGGTCCATGACGATACCAAGTTTAATCATTGTTTTTCTCCGGTTAGCCAAGATCGCCAAAGCGAACTTGAAGAGCAGTAATAGCCGTTAAGGCCGCAGTTTCAGTACGCAGTACGCGTGGGCCTAGCAAGGTTTCTTCAAAATGGTACTGTTCAGTCATGCTAATTTCTGATTCTGATAAGCCTCCTTCAGGGCCAATCAACAAACGGACTTTATTGATAGGTTGAGGTAGGGTATTAATCGAATACTTCGCACGTGGATGTAAGTTGAGCTTGAGTGCATCACTGGGTTCGGCACACCACTCTTGCAACTGCATAATTGGGCGGATCAGCGGCACAATATTGCGGCCGCACTGCTCACAAGCGCTGATTGCAATTTTTTGCCACTGTTCAAGTTTTTTCTCAAAACGTTTGGCATCTAATTTCACGCCGCAACGTTCAGAAATCAAAGGCGTGATGGTATTGATGCCAAGTTCGACCGATTTTTGAATGGTGAACTCCATTTTGTCTCCACGCGAGATCACCTGCCCAAGGTGTAAATTAAGAGGCGATTCACAGCTGCTTTCGACTCTTTTCAACACATTGACCAGTACATTTTTTTTGCTGACCTCGGTAATTTCCGCTGGGAATTCCGCGCCACTGCCATCAAAAAGCAGTACTTCTTGGCCCGCTTGCATGCGTAGCACCCGGCCAATATGCCCAGCCGCATCATCATTGAGAGCAATAATGGCTGAGGGTTGAAGAGGAGTCGGATGATAAATTCTAGGGATACGCATGGATAGTTCCTACCTGACGTTGAATAGCCATTAACATGGATGCTTTACACTGAAAAAACAAGAGGCAAGGGCGAGTTTCAATCACGAAAATGGCCCACAAAAAGTACCTTATGAACGGCACTGTTGCTGTACAAATGGGTTGTGGTTGCCTTGAACTTTGGCAATTCGCTGATCGCGTTTGCATTCCCACTCATCGGCTGGGTATTGGCGATTCCAAGCCTGCATTAGTTGTGTTTGGGATTTGGATAACTGAAAGCCATAGTTCTGGCTCATGTACAGATAGGTACGAGCAATTGAGCCACGTGCTCTATCGGGTGGCATGACTTTGCGTTGTTTAAAATCGACCTGCATTTCACAACGGCCATAGCTTTCACCTTCTACGCCATTCCACTGACTGAAATTGTAGTTTGAACGGTCGCCGTTGACTTCGCCAATCGCCGGCGTCAGGTTGTGGAGGTCAGCTTCCATCGAACGAAAAATAGTATCATTTTTGGTGCAATTTTTACGCCCACCTTGTTGCCAGCACTGACGCTGGTGGCCAAATTGCCAAGCCGGGACGACGTGTTCCCATTCAATGCGGCTGGCGCGAGTTTGCTGTTTGCGAACTTGGTAACCACAAGCTTGTAAGTCGGGCGTGCCTTTCTTACCTTGCCATGCTATGTCACAACCGCAGTAAAAGCTCACTGGATGATCATGATAGATTTTCAATGCTTCTTTTTTAGCTTGAGAAAAGGAAGCGGGAGGCGCAGCTAGGGCACAAAACGAGAACAGAGCTAAGCTGCTATTCACAAGCAATAAGCGAAAATAGGACATCATTTAGACTGATATAAGTATGGTTTTTATAAGTCTAACACTCAGATTAAAGAATAATAAATGATGTTTTTGTTGTTAATTGCAGATGAGTGTAATCACACCGCTGTGGATTCAACTAGCAGCAACCAAAGTTTATTTAGGAAAGCTGCACGCCAGTAAAATGGAGCGTTTGTGCACAGTGTTGGCAGCGGTAGGTGGCTTGATTGCGCATCACTTTATTGTGGCGACGGACAGTGAGCGGGTAATGTGCACAGGCGCAGTGATATTCAAAGGTTTTACCTTGCACTGAAGAGACTTCAAAGCGATGAGTGGTATTGGCTGGTAAATGAAACACTTGATTCATCACAGCCTGCCACTCTTTACCGTGTGGAGGAACGCGACCATAGCGCTGGTAGGTAATTAGGTGGGCGATTTCATGTGGGATCACTTCATCGAGAAAGGCGCGTTGATTTTCAGCAAACAGCACTGGATTCAGTCTGATTTCCCAACGTTGTAAATAAGCCTTACCTGCCGCCTTTCCCCGCAACTGATAGTTGATACTCGGCATAGGGAAGTCGTGTTGAAAATAGTGACGAGCGGTTGTGATGCACTGCTTTGCTTTTACTTGCGCACGGTAATGTAGCTCAAAATTAGGCACAGATTCATTCCTAGAAAAAAGCCCTTGCGAATGAGCAAGGGCTTACAAATTTAAACTAGGTTGAAAATTACTTCAAGCCAGCAAAGTCACGCAGGATGGCGGCTTTGTCAGTCGCTTCCCAAGGAAACTCTTCACGGCCGAAGTGACCGTAAGCGGCAGTTTTCTTGTAGATCGGTTGCAGTAAATTGAGCATTTCTTGTAGGCCGTATGGGCGTAGGTCGAAGTGCTGGCGTACCGCTTCAATGATGATCTCTTGGGATACTTTCTCAGTACCAAAGGTTTCGACCATGATTGAGGTTGGATCCGCAATACCAATCGCGTATGACAACTGAATTTCACAACGATCAGCAAGGCCAGCCGCCACGATATTTTTCGCCACATAACGCGCCGCGTAAGCTGCACTACGGTCTACTTTTGATGGATCTTTACCAGAGAATGCACCACCACCGTGACGCGCTGCGCCGCCGTAGGTATCAACGATGATCTTACGACCAGTTAAACCACAGTCGCCCATTGGGCCGCCAATCACAAAACGACCGGTTGGGTTGATGAAGAATTTGGTCTCTTTGCTAAGCCACTCGGCTGGCAACACAGGCTTAATGATCTCTTCCATGACGCCTTCGCGTAGGTCAGCTGTCGAGATAGAGTCGCAATGTTGCGTTGAAAGAACGACGGCATCAATTCCAACAATTTTACCTTGGTCATATTGGAAGGTAACTTGAGATTTTGCATCAGGACGTAGCCAAGAAAGCGTGCCATTTTTACGCACTTCTGCTTGTTTTTGCATCAAGCGGTGAGCGTAGGTGATCGGTGCTGGCATCAGGATTTCAGTTTCGTTGGTCGCGTAACCGAACATAATACCTTGGTCACCGGCGCCTTGTTCTTTAGGATCGGCCTTATCAACACCTTGGTTGATATCAGGTGACTGTTTACCAATGGTATTCAAAACAGCGCAAGAATTGGCATCGAAACCCATCTCTGAGTTGACGTAACCAATTTCACGAACGGTTTGGCGAGTAAGTTCTTCAATGTCCACCCATGCAGAGGTCGTGATTTCACCACCAACCATGACCATGCCGGTTTTCACGTAAGTTTCACAAGCAACACGCGCTTTGATGTCTTGTTCTAGAATCGCATCCAAAACCGCATCAGAAATTTGGTCTGCAATTTTATCTGGATGGCCTTCTGAAACGGATTCAGAAGTAAACAGGTGCTTAGCCATGGGAGCTCCACTTTTATTCGTTGGACTATGGCAAGCTTTGCTCACCATCGTTATTCATTAGTTTATGTAGGTGTTTCTACATCTAGACGTCTATTCTAGTTTTGAATAGTCGAATTACAAGTTATTTTTACGCCTGTCTGTAAACCAAACGTTTGCTTAAATTTAGATGAAAAATTGGAGTTTGGTTTTTTATCCTAAAAATAAGCGCCAAAGAGCACTATTCCTCCAGTAAAACGTTTGCAGTGAGAAAAGTGCTTTGAGAGAATAGCCGCGCTATTTTCAGCCCATTTCCGTTAATTTGGATTCGCTTAATGCACTCAGGAGCAGACATGTCTTCCCATAACCTTGTTTCTAATAAAGAACTCGCCAATGCCATCCGTGCTCTTAGTATGGACGGTGTTCAACAAGCTAACTCTGGTCACCCTGGTGCACCGATGGGTATGGCCGATATCGCTGAAGTTCTTTGGCGTGGCCACTTAAACCATAACCCACAAAACCCACAATGGGCTGACCGCGACCGTTTTGTGCTGTCGAACGGCCACGGCTCAATGCTGATTTACTCTTTGTTGCACCTGAGCGGTTACGCGCTGTCGATTGATGATTTGAAAAACTTCCGTCAATTGCACTCAAAAACACCGGGTCACCCAGAATACGGTTACGCGCCGGGCATTGAAACCACCACGGGTCCACTAGGCCAAGGTATTACCAATGCGGTCGGCATGGCGATGGCTGAAAAAGCACTGGCGGCGCAGTTCAACAAACCGGGTCACGACATCGTTGACCACTTCACTTATGTGTTCATGGGTGATGGCTGTTTGATGGAAGGCATCTCGCACGAGGCGTGTTCTCTTGCAGGTACGCTAGGTCTTGGCAAACTGATTGCGTTTTGGGATGACAACGGCATCTCTATCGATGGTCATGTGGAAGGCTGGTTCTCTGATGACACGCCAAAACGTTTTGAAGCGTACGGCTGGCATGTTATTGCTGCGGTTGATGGCCATAACGCTGAAGCGATTAATGCCGCGATTGAGGCTGCGAAAGCAGACCCTCGTCCAACCTTGATTTGCACCAAAACCATCATCGGTTTTGGCTCGCCAAACAAAGCGGGCTCACACGACTGTCACGGTGCCCCTTTAGGCGCTGAGGAAATCAAAGCGGCGCGTGAATTCCTGGGTTGGCCGCACGCACCTTTCCACATCCCTGCCGACATTTACGCGCAGTGGGATGCCAAAGAAGCTGGCCAAGCAAAAGAAACCGCTTGGAACGCCAAGTTTGAAGCTTACGCCGCCGCTTACCCAGCCGAAGCCGCTGAGTTCAAACGCCGCGTAAACGGCGAGTTGCCAGCAGAATGGGAAGCGAAAGCGAGTCAAATTATTGCGGACCTTCAAGCCAACCCAGCCAATATTGCGTCACGTAAAGCGTCACAAAATGCGCTGGAAGCGTTTGGTAAAATGCTGCCAGAATTTATGGGCGGCTCGGCGGACTTAGCACCGTCTAACCTCACCATGTGGTCGGGCTCTCAATCGCTCACGGCGGAAGACTTCTCGGGTAACTACATTCACTACGGTGTACGTGAATTCGGTATGACGGCCATCATGAATGGTATCGCGCTGCACGGTGGCTTCGTTCCTTACGGCGCAACCTTCCTGATGTTTATGGAATACGCACGTAACGCAATGCGCATGGCGGCTCTGATGAAGATTCAGAACATCCAAGTGTACACGCACGATTCTATCGGCTTGGGCGAAGATGGCCCAACCCACCAACCAGTTGAGCAAATCGCATCGCTACGTCTAACACCAAACATGAGCACATGGCGTCCGTGTGACCAAGTGGAATCAGCTGTCGCATGGAAATTGGCGATTGAGCGTAAAGATGGCCCATCAGCGCTGATTTTCTCTCGTCAAAACCTCGCGCAGCAGCCACGCAGCGAAACGCAAGTTGCCGATATCACGAAAGGTGGTTACATCCTAAAAGAGTGCGCTGGTCAGCCTGAGCTTATCCTTATCGCGACGGGTTCTGAAGTTGAACTCGCAGTGAAAGCCGCTGAGCAGCTAAGCGCAGAAGGTAAGAAAGTACGCGTGGTTTCGATGCCATCAACCGATGCATTCGACAAACAAGACGCCGCCTACCGCGAAGCGGTACTACCAGCGGCCGTGACTAAGCGTATCGCTATTGAAGCGGGTATCGCGGATTTCTGGTACAAGTACGTTGGTTTTGGCGGCAAGATCATCGGTATGACGACGTTTGGCGAATCAGCACCCGCAGACCAACTGTTCAAGATGTTTGGTTTCACCGTTGACAATGTGGTGAACACAGCGAAAGAACTGCTGGCGTAATTGAAAGCGGCTCTTTTCTTTGTTAAGCAAAGAAAAATAGACGATAAAAAAATCCCGCTACGGCGGGATTTTTGTTTTATAGCACGAAACTTAAACGATTCGATTAGTAAGAGATTTCAAATCCGAGTGTAATGGTTCGCCCCGGATCAGGCATGCTGACCACAGAACCCGGACGCACTTGATAACGATCGGTCACGTTGTTGATCGCAAAGAACAGCTGCGTGTTGGCATTCAACTCGTACTGTGAATAGAGATCAATCGTGTAATCGGACGGGATTTCAAGGATCGGATTGGCCGCCGTGCCCGCCAACCAATCACTAGGGTTTGATTTGCCCGAGTGATAAGAAACTTTTACCCCAGAATCGAGCGTGTCGTTGAAGAATTTCGTGCCCACATTTAGGTACAAATTCTGCTTTGGCGGAATCCGCGTTGGGGTTAATCCCCATGCAAATCCAAGCGAATTACAGGTATCACTCTCCGCGTATTGCGCTTGTTGAACTGAACAAATCTTTGTCTCGCTGTACAAGGTCGCCGCGAAGTGGGTGTACAACCAAGCATATTGGTAATGGGCATCCAACTCCCAACCAGAGAGTTGCAACTTATCATAATTGGTGAAGGTAAAGTTCGCCTGCCATTCAGACATACCCGGGGTTTTCGCCAATTGTCCACCTGAAATGAAGTCTTTAATACTGTTGCGGAAATAGGACACCGACAGATTCAAACGATCATCCTGCAGCAAACTGTCCGACGCCATAAATTGCACGCCAACCTCATTGTTCCACGCTTGTTCTGGTTTGATCGGGTTGTATGGGTTATAGCTGAACACCTCATTTGATAGCGTCGTTTCATACAAGCTCGGCATACGATAAGTGCGTGAGGATTTCAAAAACAGCTGAGTGCTGGGTGTTAAGGCGTAGGTGAACTCACTGAGCAGATCGAGCTTCTCCTTGTAGTCTAACTGCTGCTTGGTTTGATAATCGGTTGACTTGGCATTGTGCAGATTGAGGCCAAGCTGAACTTTCAACGGCGAGTAATCGATATCCGCATTTACAAACAGGTTCTGCGCCGTGCGTTTTCCGTGGCGGGAAGTCACCGTCTTGGTAAAACGGGTTTGCCCATCGTCTTCGGGAGATAAGCGCTCATTTTGCTGAGCCAAACCATAATTCAGCCTGACTGGCCACTGAGTCAGTAAGGTTTCATTGGTCAGGCTCAGACCAGAGCGATCGTTGTGATATGCATGAAAATATTGCTCCGCATTGGTTCCTAGCGCCCAAAGTCCATTGTATTGCGCCAGATCAGCCTCGGTGTACCAAAAGTTAGCATTCAAATTGAGCCAAGGATGATCCGGTTGATAATAGTAATTGGCGCTGTAGGTATTCACTTTGGCGGTTCCTAGCCCCCACTGCGGCATTCTGTCTTTGCCATCGGGGTATGGGTTTCCTTCCCAATCTTCTGAGGATTTGTACCAATACGCCATCAGCACTTCACCCGCTTTTTGCACATGGTGACGGTAATTAAAATCGGCATTGTGTGCCGTGCCAGTGTCGCTCGCGAGTTTGAACAGCCAAGAGTCACTCTCAAAACTGGTATTGACGACTTCTTGCCCTTGCCCAACAACAGGCTCTTGATACTCCTCATAACCTTTCTTGCCAGCGAAGTGATTGCCTTTTGAACGCTTACTGTACGCCAGTACCGTATTGAACGATTCGGCCTGATAACCCAATCCAAGCATAAGTGAACCGTGTTTAAATGCAGAATGCTCACCTCGCTCATCAAGCGCGTATTGGCTTTGTACCGAATAATCACCCGAAACATCAGGCGTCCGGTTATGGTTATTGGCGCGTGCTTTCAGTACCACACCGAAGGCTTGATCATCTTTGATAATGTCTTTGATACCCAAGGTCGTGGCATTCACCACACCGCCCACCGCGCCACTGGCATAAGGTGAACTCTCAATGGTCGCCCCTTTATTGACGGTCAATGAACTGAGCAAATCGGTATCAATATAAGTGCGATCACTCACCCCTTGATAGCCACGAGAGGTGTGAGTGGATTGCAAACTCCCATCAATAAAGATCGGCACACGCCCCTCGCCCTGCACACCACGGATGCCAATATCCAATGCCCCCGCTTCGTTGTGCATGTTATTACTCTGTACACTCGTGATGCCGGAGAAAATATCCGCGTTGGCAATGCCGCGCACTTTATCTAAATCAGAACGAGTACGTTGATCGGTGGGAATCGATTGACCATGAACCGTAACGGTTTCATCGACAGTTTGCCCGGTATTCTCTTGTGCTTGAATGACACTACTCAAAACGACAGGAAGAAGAGTGAACAAAGGTTTCAACTGCATAATTTGATCCTTGTCAAAAATAAAGCACGGATACTGATGCAATTGATAATCATTATCAACAATTTATGGCAAAGTTTTTAGTGACCTTGCTCCCACAAACATTCACGCGATCAATTATTTGCGCACTATTTACTCTGATTTGAGCCTTTTATCGTCGCCGAACAAAAGCACTATTAGCAATCGATTGCTTAAGGAATTTCCCTAAGTACAGGCTCAGATTGAGCGATCAACAGGCTTTTCTCTCGTGTTAGACAACATCGCACTATTCGTAAGCCAAGCTCAACTCAAAGCAACACAGAAGGAGAACCACCGCAATGACCACCTCTTCCACCGTAATTATTGGATTGCACAACCCGAAAAGCCCAACCAACGTCGGCGCAGTAATGCGTGCTGCTGGCTGCTACAACGCCACTCAAGTGCGTTACAACGGTACGCGTTATGCTCGCGCCGTGAAATTTCAGACCGACACTCAAAATAGCCATGAACGTATTGGATTGGTCGAGATGGACGACCTCACCGCGGGATTGGATAGTGAAGTCAAAATCGTCTGTGTCGAGCTGGCGGTAGGTGCAACCGCGCTGCCTCACTTTACCCATCCAGAACAAGCGATTTATCTGTTTGGCCCCGAAGATGGTTCGCTGCCGCAAGAGGTGGTCGATCAAGCGCATCATGTGGTTTACGTGCCCACCCACGGCTGTATGAACCTCGCCGCCACCGTCAATGTTGTGTTGTATGACCGTTTAGCCAAAAGCCTCGGTGAGATTGACGATCAAGCACAAGTGATCGCCAATCGAGATAATAAAAATCGGTTGAAGGTGAAAAGCTAAACCGCGTTCACTTTTTACGTTAGCGAAAATGCTTTATGCCCCTCCCACTTCTAGGGGGAGGATGGGAGGGGGTATTTCACACCAGCCTTACTCAACTGTGTGCAAACTTTACATCAGTGATAACTAAAATACCCCACCCTAACCCTCCCCTAGAAGGGGAGGGAACTGGATTTGTGGTCATTTGGATTTTGTGGCTGATTGTGAATTGATAACACGTTTATGGACAAAAGTGAGTTAGGGCAACCGCTTCAACTCACTTGTAAAGCATAAGAATGTTTAACGACCGACCTTGCAAACCTACACACTCATCCCATGTGTAGAAAGTTCAATAAGATACTTGTCCTCAGCTCACTTGACTGCGTGATTCATTGTTTTTATACACATAAAGTTGCACAATATTCTCAGTGTGTTTTATTTGAGAATAATTAAATGAGTAACTTTATCTATCAAGGTGGAATTGCAATTTCTGAGGATGACTTTAAAAGTCATCTAGGCTCTTTATGCCAATTAGAAAACATTGGTGTCCTTCTTGGTGCTGGTGCATCCGTAGGATGTGGCGGTATGACAATGGAAGGAGTATGGCTTGATGCAATAGACTGTTCGCCTGATCTACTCGATGAATTACTTACTTTTAATCTCATAACTCAAAAAAATATTAATAATAAAGATGTAAATGTGGAGCAACTTTTAGATCAAGTAACTCAATATTTATCGGTATACAAAAAGACAACACCATTAAACATCGGAACAGATTTTGAGTCCCCACCAGTGGGTAAGCTTCAGAAAATCCTTCTTTGCTTATATCAATCAGTAACTAAAGCTGCATTACTGGTAAAGCAAGAATCTTTTGGTGATGAAAAATTAGGATCTCAAGATAAGTTCAAATATCACAGAGAACTGCTTGAAAAATTAATTTCAAATCGCCAGCCAGGTCAAGCAGCTCCGATGCTTTTCACCACCAACTATGATCTTTCATTAGAGTGGGCAGCCGAAGAAATAGGCATCCAACTTGTCAATGGTTTTTCTGGACTTCATACGAGAACTTTCCAACCCCAAAATTTTGATTTGAGCTTCAGAAACGTTAATGCAAAAGGTGAAGCCAGATTTGGACATTATCATGCTTACTTGCATAAATTACATGGCTCACTGTCATGGATTCAAGAGCATAACAGTGACATTAAAGAAATCCCCTCTGCTCTGGCTAAAAGTCGCTATATTGATCCATTGCTAAATGGAGAGCCTGTTTATGACAAGCAATTCTTAATTTATCCAGGTGCGAATAAGTACCACCATACAATCGGCTTTGTATATGGCGAGATGTTTCGTCGGTTTAGTGAGTTCTTATCAAAGCCTCAAACAGCTATCATCATCAACGGATATGGTTTTGGTGACTACCATATCAATCGGATAATTCTAGGTGCACTACTAAACCCATCTTTACATATTGTTATTTTTTATCCTGAACTTGATAAAATCTCGGTAGATGCCGAAGGTTTAAGCGAATCTCAAAAGTGTATTAAAAAGCTCAAATCACTGTCATTGAATCAAATTACAATTGTTGGTGGAGGCTCATCTGCTTACTTCGATTCATTTGTTAAATACATCCCGAAACCAGTTTTATTCCCTCGAGATACTTCAACGCAAGATCTCGTAGCTGCGATCAATGATTTAGTTCAAAGTGGAAATCAGATATGAGCATTGAGACTATTGATTCTATTGGGTATGTGGTTGCTCTTGAGGGAACGAAAATTCGCGTTAACTTACTGGAAGGACATAAAGGTCAATTAGCATCTCACCGACGCGGTATAAGTTCTGTTTCTCAGCCAGGTGATTTAATTGGATTAGATGCAGGTACTACTCTTGTGATTGCCAGAGTTACAGACATGGCATTTGTTGATCCTGATAAAGCCCACTCTTCTAATGTGGGGACGATGAATGTAATTGATACCCCTTTAAGGCAACTCATAGCGTATTCCATCGGCTATGTATGTCAGAATGGTGATAATCGAAAATTTATTTCTGAGAGTTGGAAATTACCTACGTTAGGTGCGAAAGCTATTCCACTATCGAGCGACTACCTAGAAAGTATCTATGGTGTGAATGAAGATGAAAAGAATTCTACTGTTGAGCTAGGTCGAGATTCTAGAACCAAAACAACGAAAATTAATGTAGGTATCAACTCGCTACTTTCTAGACATCTTGCCGTGCTAGGCAGTACAGGTTATGGAAAATCAAATTTCAATGCTTTGTTGTCACAAAGAATTCGTGGAAAATTCAAAAGTTCTAGAATCGTTATATTCGATATAAATGGTGAATATGCTGATGCTTTTATTGGGCAAACGCGAGTTAAGGAGACAATCTTAGGAAGTGTTCCATCTTCTCCCGCTAAATTATTCCCGCCTTTAGCCGTACCACCTCCGCCCCTCGAGATTTTTGACGGTAAACACCCTGTTTATCATCGAATCCCCTATCAAGCATTTGGCTATGCTGGATTAATCAAGTTACTCAGACCAAGCGATAAAACGCAACTTCCTGCACTACGAAATGCATTGAAATCACTCCATATGGTTTGTGCTGGTAACAATGGCACTATACTTACAGGAGAAACCATACCACCTTCAACCACAACAACTTGGTTCGAATTGGTTGATGATTGTAGGCAAGATGGACAAGAACAATTAAGTAAATGGTTGCAAAAACTAAGAAGCAACTCTCTTGGGTATTTTTCAATATGGCCTCCTTTTAAAGCGCTAGCTAACCTTGTTGCAGAGTTTGGCTGCCAAGCTTTCATGCCTAACGGTACAAGTAAAAGGGATGCTTTTAGTTATGGCAACGTATTGCCATTGGTTAAGATTATTCAACAACTTGTAGATGACCCACGC
Source organism: Vibrio qinghaiensis (assembly GCF_002257545.1). Classification (NCBI taxonomy): domain Bacteria; kingdom Pseudomonadati; phylum Pseudomonadota; class Gammaproteobacteria; order Vibrionales; family Vibrionaceae; genus Vibrio; species Vibrio qinghaiensis. The sequence continues at coordinate 377,859 of NZ_CP022741.1, forward strand.
TTTAATAATGTAGTTAATCTATCTGGTGGACAAGCTATCAACAATCCTGCAAGTATGTGGCAAGAGGAAGTTGAAAAAGAAGTCGATTATATTTTTGGTAAGAAAGCGGGGGAAGCGCAAGATTGGGATGTTCATATCATTAATTTAAAGAACATTGCAGACGACCATGCCCCAATGATCTTAGGTTCACTTTTAGAAATGTACTCAGATGTGTTATTTAAAAGAGGGCAAGACAACAATTACCCCACGATGCTTCTTTTGGAAGAAGCCCACCACTACCTTAGAGACCCTTTCGCTGAAGAGGGAACTCAGCTTAAGGCATACGAAAGACTTGCAAAAGAAGGGCGTAAATTTAATTGCTCTTTGCTAGTGAGTACACAGAGGCCATCAGAGTTATCTTCAACTGTTCTCGCCATGTGCTCTAACTGGATCTCTCTGCGTTTGACTAACGAGCGGGACATCAATGCATTAAGATATGCAATAGAAAACGGCAATGAACATACACTTAGTGAAATTTCAGGTTTGCCTAGAGGTGATGCTATCGGTTTCGGTTCAGCTTTCAATATCCCAATTCGATTCTCCATTGATGAAGCTGTACCTAAACCAAAATCTTCGGATGCTGCATTTGCGTCAATATGGTCGTAAGTATCTCAATTGGAATATTGGCTGTAGTTGCCAGACTTAATAACAAGTCAAAATTGATTAGCATTTGTATGGCACATTAAAACTAAAAACTCGTAGTAGTTATATCGACCTAAAACGTTTTGGGGCAATTCTAAGCTAACCACATCCGCTAGCTCTTACTCAAGAATTCCCCCATCACCTCCCCCTCAACTCCTCTAACTGCTTTTTCAGCATGGCGGGCAGTGAGTAGAGCAACAACAGGCGCAGAGCGTGGTTAATCATCACAAACGCAGGCTCCATTCCGAGCAGTAAGGCGACAGCGGTCATGGCTTCTACACTGCCGGGAACCCAAGAAAGCAGTATGCGCCCCATGATCCCACGGGGCGTTTTAGTATGAGAAGTTCCAAGGAAGCAGTGAGTTGATATCAGGCTCTGGCTTTGCCAGTTCTTTCATACATTTGACCATGTAATCGTAGAGTATCAGTCCGTTCGCTTTCGCCGTCTCGATGATGCTATACAGCAAAGCACTCGCATCAGCACCAAGCGGATTCGTCGAGAATAACCAATTTTTTCTGCCAATGACCAGCGATTTGATTGCGCGTTCCGCTCGGTTGTTGTCGATAGATAAATGCCCATCTTCAACATAGCGTATCAGCTTAGGCCACTGACCCAAGGTGTACTTGATGGCTTTACCAAGAGGACTCGATTCGATGACTTTCTGCGTGGTTAACCAGTCATAGAAGTCATCCAACATCGGTTTAGCCTGCGCTTGTCTTTCTGCCCAACGCTCTTCAACCGAAGCCAGTTTTAATCGAGATTCAAGTGCGTACAACTTTTGGATTTTGGCTAACGCCACATCCGCTTTACCTGTTTTACCCTTGCCCTGAAGCTTCTTCGCTTCCATGAACTTACGACGTGCATGAGCGAAGCAACCGACATTAGTGACGTTGCTTAATCCATCATAAGCCGCGTAACCATCACTTTGCAGATAGCCTGAGTAATCACCCAAGAAGTTCACGGGGCACACTCTCGCGCGACTGTTTTGATAGTCGAACAAGACGATATTTTTCATGTCAGGGAGTTTAGCTTCAGGGGAGTCGGCTCCCGAGCAGTACAACCACATGTAACATTGCTTGTCTTCCTTGAGCACATTGAGCGGCGTTTCATCGGCCTGAACCACCACTTGTTCGAGTAAGTGAGCCTTCAGTGCCTGATAAAGCGGTTTGAACTTTTCACTCACCTGGATTACCCACCTGGCCATGGTCGTTCTCGATAACTCGATACCTGATTGGGTGAACAAGGTTTCCTGACGATACAGCGGAAGCGCATACTGATATTTGCCTAAAATAATGTTGGCAAGCAGACTTTCGGTAGCGAAGCTTTTGGGGATGATACTTATCGGTGCGGGTTGTTGGTGAATGTGGCTTTTTTCAGCCTGTTGTTCACACTGACGACAGGCGTATTTCGGGCGAACGACTTCCAATACTTTTAGGACGGCGGGCGTGAACTCCAGCTTTTCACTGCGGTCTTCGCCGATTTTATGCAGAGCGTGTTGGCAGCATGAGCACTGCTTGTCGTGCTCATCTAGGTCAAGTACGAGTGTTTCACGCGGTAAGTCTTTAGGCAGCGGTTGACGTTTACCACGACGTTTAATGGTCGTCGTTGTGGTGGTGATAACCTCATCTTCCGCTTTCGCCGCTTCACATTCCGCTTCATTGAAGAGGTCACCTTGCGCTTCATTATAAGGCTTTAACGCTTCCGAGCGTTTGGCGAATTGACGGTCAAGGGCCAGTTTAAACTGTTCAATTAAGGATTGGCGCTCTTGTTGCCACTCTTTTTTCTCCGACATCAACGCTTTCACCATAGCTTGAAGCTCGGCGATGTCTTGGCTTTCTGGGTTAATATCGGGCGTCTTTTTCATGGCATTGATTATACTAAAAACACCACGTCAAGGCTTGGTATAACTGACTTTTATCGAGATTAACTCATTGTAAAATTGTCTATTTTTATCGGTTTATGGCCGATTATCGTGAAGCCAGATAACAGTCTATCTAAGTCAAATTGAGTCAGGGTGTAGACCTGTTTTTTCTCTTGAGTGGGCCATTTGAATTTGGCTTTTTCGAGCCGTTTGTACCACAGGGCGAAGCCCGTTTTATCCCAGTACAACACTTTGACTTTGTCGCGTTGTTTATTGGTAAACAGGAAAAGTGCGCCTGTACCTAGCGGCAAATCGGTTTCGGACTCGATAATCGCCGCTAGGCCATTGATGGATTTTCTAAAGTCCACGAACTCTCGATACAGGTAAACATTCGGGGCGCTCAACATTCGTTTCATGACAGTGCTCCGATTAACTCTGCCAGATACGAGGCAGGTGTACCCTGTGGAATGCTGAGTTCAGCGTCATTAATAAATAATGTCATGTTGGCGACGGGTGTTTGAGTTACTTGGTAGCGAGTCGTTTTTTCAACGACTTCAGCTTTGATAAAGCCACCAGTTTGAGATTGCCCAAAGCACTGCAATTGTTGACGCTTTGCATAAAAGGTCGAAAGACTCAGACTATGGCGCTCGCAGAAAACACGCTGGGATAGTTGACTGGATTGGTATTTTTCAAACAAGGTTTGCCATTCTTGGTTGGTGCGTCGTTTTGCCATTTCAGATCTCCTTGAGGTTGGAGATTTGATCTTATGGCGGACTGAGGTTGATTAGAATGCGGTGTTTATGATGCGCTTACAACTTTTTGTAGGGCAATTGCACATTAACAAGATATGAATGAGTAATAGCACTAAGCAGAAATGGGGCATTTTTGAGTTGAAAAGGGCTAGCTTTAACAGTTGCCTGAGCGGACTTTGGGTAGATAGAAGGGTCTTTAACTGATTGCCATATCAAAAATAAGCTCTAGAAATGATACGTCACCAAGATATCCTTGTACGTTGGCTTCAATCCATTGTTCTTTTGAAATCTCAGGCCAATCAAGTTCATATCCAGCCACAAAAACAAGCTCTTCAAAGAAAAACCGTGTGGCCCTACCATTTCCTTCTCGAAAAGGATGGATGATATTAATTTCACAAAAAATATCTGCGACTAGTCGAATAAATTCAATACGATCTGAGCATTCACGAAGTTGGGGGATACGTTCTAGCTGCCGTATAAGCTCTCTTTCAATAAAAGAGCAATGGCAAAAGCGCGTGTTGCCTTTACTGATATCAACATCACGTTCTTCTCCAGCCCATCCATACAGATCCTGAAAAAGCACCCAATGAAGATGTCTAAAGTGTCCTATATCGAAGTCTTCTAAATCTGAGACAAGACTCGAATATTCGATATATCGATGTTCAGAGAATGCGACTTCAGCTTCATCCAGTTTTTCGCTGTCACGAATATTAAGTAAATTTATAAGTGTATTAGAGTGAGGATAGCAATAATGATCCTGAGCGACTCCGTACTTATCTCGCATATTGCCGTTTTAACGCTTCCAGTGATTGAGGTTTACTTTTTGCAGTAAGCCCTTCATAAGACGTGCTGACTTTAAAGTTTTTCGCTTTAGGGACAAATTGACGATTAGTCTTGGAGCTGTTCGCTTCAGCCTTGACGTGTTTCATAAGCTTACTCTACTAAGGGGTCTGACATTATCATTTTAACTGCCAACCTACTAACTATCAAACTTAATTGGCCAAACAGTCTTGAATTGAATGTTTGAAGTCAAATTGAATAACTTTTTATAGGGCAAACTCGCATTAACAGGATGTGAATGAGTCACTACTCTAAATGGTTTCGGGGCAACTCTGAACTAACCCCATCCACTAGCTAGCTCTTACTCAAAAATTCCCCCATCACCTCCCTCTCAACTCCTCTAACTGCTTTTTCAGCATGGCGGGCAGTGAATAGAGCAACAACAGGCGCAGAGCGTGGTTAATCATCACAAACGCAGGCTCCATGCCGAGCAGTAAGGCGACGGCGGTCATGGCTTCTACACTGCCGGGAACCCAAGAAAGCAGCAGCACGACCCATGATTTATCGATCAAAATAGAAAAGACGCCGGAGACCGCCAGCGCGACCAAAAGGCCAATCATGGTGACCATCACCCCTGCGCGCGAATACGCCATGGCTTCGCGCAGTGTGGTATCGGCAATGCGTGAGCCGATCAAAATGCCGAGTAAAGCGGTGGCGAATATCACCATCCATTTCGGCAGTTGCATATCAATGCCGGTGGCAAAGCCATTAAAGCTGGCGGTGATGAGTAACGCAGCCAACATATAAGGCGCAGGAATGCCGAGTAAGGTGGAAGCTTTACCGAGTAGCAAACTCATCAGCGCCAGAGCCAAGAAAATAAGCCAAGCGTAAACAGTCAAGCTGCCGTCTACGGATGCGCTATCCGGCGCGCTGTTGGAGATCAACAGTGCCAACAAAGTGAGGATCATCAGGCGCACAGAATGGGAATAGACCACTTTGGCGGAAGGCTTTTCGCTTGATTCGCTGATCAGCAAAATCGCAGCCATGGCACCCGGTACGGCACCGAGTAGAGATTCAAACGGCGTCCAACCCTCTTTTTTGGTGAGCCACAAATAGCTACTGATGATTTGCAGCGTTAAACAGCACACCAAACCCACGATCACCGGCAAGGTTAAGCTGGTGCCTAGCTCGCTCAAACTGATGGTCGCGCCGACACTGATCCCAAGCACGACTTGCACAAACAGCAGCAGCCACGGCGGGGTATGAAGGGTCAGCCAACGCTTCTTGTGCAGCACAATAACCAAACCCGCGGCAATAAACATTTCAGAAAGTGGGATGGAGAGTAGCGCCCCCGTACCCGCAGCAACTGCGGCGACAAGCAAGATTTGAATAAAGAGTGTGAAAGCAGTGCTTGCGAACATCATCCTTTTCCTTTTCCTTTTCATCATGTGGCAAAAACCACGACATCGAAGACGGCGAGCTAACGCCTCTGCGTGGAGAGTTAGTGTTGATGGTTGTTGGGTTGGCACAGGAAAACAGAGCGTATGATATTTCTTTTTGTCGGAATAGGTTAGTAGTAACGCTAGAAATCCCTCTCCAATTGAGCAGAACGGGCGATTAAGCGGTTTATCGCGCCTATCCGCTGATGTTGAGCGTTATCATTTATTGCAGTGGATCACCGTGCCAAATCACTGAGTATCGGTTACTATTTCCAACCAATCAGGGCGAGATAGGCGAGATAAGATGCTGAGGGTAGCAATCAATGGCTTTGGGCGTATCGGGCGCAACGTGCTGCGTGCGATATATGAAAGTGGAAAAAGTCAGCAGATAAAAGTGGTGGCGGTCAACGAGCTGGCGCTACCTGATGCGATGGCGCACCTACTGCAATACGACACTACTCATGGTCGATTTGGTAAAAAGATCACCAATGATCAAGAGCATATCTATGTTCATCACGGGTTGGGTGAGCATGACTCGATTCGAATTTTGCACCTTAGTGAAATCAAACTTCTGCCATGGCGTGATTTAGGCGTTGATATTGTGCTCGACTGCACGGGTGTGTACGGCTCAAAAGCCGATGGTTTGGAGCACATTGAGGCAGGCGCAAAGAAGGTACTCTTTTCACATCCCGGCTCACATGATCTGGATAATACAATCATTTATGGGGTCAACCATGAGACGCTAACCGCAGAACACCGCATTGTGTCAAACGGATCCTGTACCACCAACTGCATTGTACCGATTATTAAAGTGCTTGATGAAGCGTTTGGTATCGATTCAGGAACCATTACCACCATTCACTCGTCAATGAATGATCAACAAGTGATCGATGCCTACCACACCGATTTGCGTCGAACACGTTCCGCAAGCCAATCCATCATTCCAGTGGACACCAAGTTGCACAAAGGAATTGAAAGGATCTTTCCGAAATTTTCTAACAAATTTGAAGCGATATCAGTGCGCGTACCGACAGTTAATGTCACCGCGATGGATTTGAGCGTCACAATTAATACGAATGTGAAAGTTAATGACGTAAATCAAACCATTGTTAACGCATCTCAGTGTACATTACGTGGCATTGTTGACTATACTGAAGCTCCGCTTGTTTCCATCGACTTTAACCACGATCCCCATAGTGCGATTGTTGATGGTTCACAAACAAGAGTGAGCAACGGGCAGCTTGTTAAAATGCTCGTTTGGTGTGATAACGAATGGGGCTTTGCGAATCGCATGCTGGATACGGCACTCGCAATGCAAGCATCCGAGTAGTAGCAGGATGATGGAGATTTATTTATTTTCAGTCTTGAAATAAATAACTCAAATCTCCATATCGATAACCAGTTTGAAGAATTTATAGGCTCGGCAAGGTTGCCGGGTTTCCAAAAACTTTATTTATTAATATTTGAGAGGACAAACCATGTCTGTAATCAAGATGACCGACCTGGACCTAGCAGGTAAACGCGTATTTATCCGTGCTGACCTAAACGTACCAGTTAAAGATGGCAAAGTAACTTCTGATGCACGTATTCTTGCATCGCTACCAACAATTCAGCACTGCCTAGCGGCGGGCGCTAAAGTGATGGTTACTTCTCACCTAGGTCGTCCAACTGAAGGCGAATACGCGGAAGAGTTCTCTCTACTACCAGTGGTTAATTACCTAAACGACGCGCTAGATTGCGAAGTGAAACTGGCAAAAGATTACCTAGATGGCCTAGAGCTAAACGCAGGTGAGCTTGTTGTTCTAGAAAACGTTCGCTTCAACAAAGGCGAGAAAAAGAACGAAGAAGAGCTATCTAAAAAATACGCCGCTCTTTGCGACGTATTTGTGATGGATGCATTTGGTACGGCTCACCGTGCACAAGCCTCAACTCACGGCATTGGTATGCAAGCACCTATCGCTTGTGCTGGTCCACTATTGGCAGCAGAACTTGAAGCACTAGGCAAAGCCATGGATAACCCAGAGCGTCCATTAGTGGCTATCGTTGGTGGCTCAAAAGTGTCTACTAAACTAACGGTTCTAGAATCGCTATCTAAAATTGCTGACCAACTGGTTGTTGGTGGTGGTATTGCCAATACTTTCATTGCAGCAGCAGGCCACAACGTAGGTAAGTCTCTATATGAAGCAGACTTGCTTGAAACGGCTAAAAAGTTGATGAAAGAGTGTTCTATTCCAGTAGCAACAGATGTTGCTTGTGCAAAAGCCTTTGATGAAAACGCAGCAGCGGAAATCAAAAACGTGGCGGATGTTCAAGATGACGATATGATTTTCGACCTAGGTCCAGACTCAACCGCGCAACTGGCTGAAATCATCGCTAACGCAAAAACCATTCTATGGAACGGTCCTGTTGGCGTATTTGAATTCAAAAACTTCGAAGCAGGTACAAAAGGTATCTCTGAAGCGATTGCGAAATCTGCAGGTTTCTCAGTGGCTGGTGGTGGTGACACACTAGCGGCAATCGACAAGTTCGGTATCAAAGCGGATGTATCTTACATCTCTACCGGTGGCGGTGCGTTCCTTGAGTTTGTTGAAGGTAAAGTACTACCAGCGGTTGAAATGCTAGAAGCACGCGCGAAAGCTTAATGACGAATGAAAGCGGGAGTGATTCCCGCTTTCTTGTTTGCTGCACGTGCGTTTTTATTCTGCTAGAATGACGCCAGTTGTGAGCAAACGTTTGCAAGAATTTAAACTTAACTGTTTTATTTTTAAAACGATAGAAAAAATAGGATCAAATCCATGTCTAAGATCTTCGATTTCGTAAAACCAGGCGTAATTTCTGGCGATGACGTACAGAAAGTATTTGAAGTTGCAAAACAAAATAACTTTGCACTTCCAGCAGTAAACGTAGTAAACACTGACTCAATCAATGCGGTACTTGAAGCTGCATCTAAAGTTAAAGCGCCAGTGGTTGTTCAGTTCTCTAACGGTGGCGCGGCTTTCTTTGCTGGTAAAGGCGTTAAACTTGAAGGTCAAGGTGCACAAATCCTAGGTGCAGTTGCTGGCGCGAAATACGTTCACGCTGTAGCAGAAACTTACGGTGTGCCGGTTATTCTTCACACTGACCACGCTGCGAAGAAACTACTTCCTTGGATCGACGGTCTACTAGACGCAGGCGAAGAGTTCTTCGCTCAAACTGGTAAGCCTCTATTCTCTTCACATATGCTAGATCTTTCTGAAGAGTCTCTAGAAGAGAACGTTGAAACTTGTGCGAAATACCTAGAGCGTATGGCTAAAATGGGTATGACTATCGAGATCGAACTCGGTTGTACTGGTGGTGAAGAAGACGGCGTTGACAACTCAGACATGGATTCATCTGAGCTGTACACTTCTCCTGAAGACGTAGCTTACGCTTACGAGAAATTGAGCGCAGTGAGCCACCGTTTCACTATCGCCGCTTCTTTCGGTAACGTGCACGGTGTTTACCAAGCGGGTAACGTGGTACTGACTCCAACTATCCTACGTGATTCACAAGCGTATGTTTCTGAGAAATTTGGCCTTCCAGCGAACTCTCTAAACTTCGTATTCCACGGTGGTTCTGGTTCTTCTGAAGCCGAGATCAAAGAGTCAATCAGCTATGGTGTTATCAAAATGAACATCGATACTGATACTCAGTGGGCAACTTGGGACGGTATCCGTCAGTACGAAGCAGCAAACCATGATTACCTACAAGGTCAAATTGGTAACCCTACGGGTGAATCTGCGCCAAACAAGAAATACTACGATCCACGCGTATGGCTACGTGCTGGTCAAGCATCGATGGTTGCTCGTTTAGAGAAAGCTTTCGCTGACCTTAATGCGATCGACGTACTATAATTTCACTTATCTGAACTAAGTGATGAACCCGCTCAATGAGCGGGTTTTTTTATGGCGAAATTCAGCCAAAATGACTGGCGAATTGTTTAAATATTGCTTAACCTCTAACAAGTTCATATTAACACTTACGGGTAACTATTTGTTTTATCAGTATTTACATAAAGCTGACTTTGCAAAATAACCAAAGTGAGATATTGTGCCAAAAAAATGACGGTTTATTGTCAGTCGTTTTTTTGTCTTTGATGTTCAGTGGTAACAACAACATTTAAAATGATTTTATAAAGAGGAAATGCAATATGTCAGGTGAATCAATGGGCATCGAAGCTCCATTAGTGGACAGTCTAGCGCAAGCTAATGCTTGGCTAACCAATAATTCAGATCTTTTGATCCAGTACGGCGTCAATATTATTTCGGCTATCCTGATTCTGTTTATTGGTAACATCATAGTGAAAGCTGTGGCTGGAAGCGTTGCCAAGGCTCTGAAAAAGAAAGACATGGACAAAGCAGTTGTTGAGTTTGTTCATGGTTTAGTCCGCTATACGCTATTTGTGGTGGTATTAATTGCCGCTTTAGGACGCATTGGTGTACAAACAGCGTCTGTTGTGGCCATTATTGGTGCGGCTGGATTGGCGGTTGGTTTGGCGCTACAAGGATCCCTATCAAACTTCGCGGCGGGCGTGTTGATTGTGGCATTCCGTCCATTCAAATCCGGTGATTACGTCGAAGTGAGTGGTACCGCTGGATCGGTTGAATCGATTCAAATTTTTTCAACAGTACTGCGCACGCCTGACAATAAAATGGTGATTGTGCCTAATGGTTCGATCATCAGTGGCCCAATTGTCAACTATTCACGCCATGATACTCGTCGTATTGATTTGGTGATTGGTGTTTCTTATAAGTCCAATCTGCAAAAGACCAAAGAAGTGCTGGCTAAAGTGATCGCAGCAGAGCCTCGTTTGTTGCAAGATCCAGCGCCAACGATTGGTGTCGTTGCTTTGGCTGAGTCTTCAGTCAATTTTGTGGTTCGCCCTTGGGTGAAAACGGCCGATTATTGGGCTGTTTATTTTGATTTGTTGCAAGCCATCAAAGAAGAGTTGGATAAAGAAGGTATTGAGATCCCATTCCCACAAATGGATGTTCATCTGAATAAAGTGAATTAATTCATTTTCAATCAAGTGAAAAGGGCATGAAATGATTATTCAGTTCATGCCCTTTCTTTTTGTTGGTTACACTTACATCAGATATTGAATTGCCAGCCCTTTTGCAAGGATAAAGGCGATGCTAAACATCATTGCAGCCACGGCCATATCTATTCCTTTCTTCACGTTAGGCTTTGAGAGCGTTGGCCCCAGTTTCGCAGCACCAATTGATAAAGAATAAAACCATACAAAAGAGGCCATCATGGTTCCTAGCGCAAACGCGATGCGATCATGGCCTTCAAACTGACCCCCAATCGATCCCAAAATTACAACCGTATCTAAATATAAATGTGGGTTAAGCACAGTAACGGCCAATGCGCCCAAAATAACCGTCCGTTTACCACGTGCGATCACCTCTCCATCCGATTCATTAGTGCTTGTTGAAGTGAAGGCACTCCTTAAAGAAAGAAATCCATAAAATGAGAGAAAAGCAACGCCACCTAAGGTAACCGAGGTCAGTAAGACTTCGTTACTTGAGAGTAGGGCACCGCCACCAAATATACCCAGAGAAATAAACATCACATCCAGTAGACTACAGATGGTCGCTGTCGTTAAGTGGTGGTTGCGCTTAATTCCTTGGTTTAGCACATAGGCATTTTGTGCACCAATAGGAATAATCATCGTTGCACCTAAGCCAAAACCTTGTAGCAAAATCCACACATTCACAGCTCACCTCATCGTAATGATTCAATACAGTGAGCGCACAATAGCGAGAGTATAAAAATAAGTATAATTAATGATTTTAATATTATATTAGTAATGCTAATAATCATAAAAAGGGGCGTTGGATGAGAGGGCTAGATTACAAATGGATTGAGGCATTAGATGCGGTACTGCAACAAGGAAGCTTTGAGCGAGCCGCTGAAAATCTCTATATTTCACAATCGGCTATTTCACAAAGGATCAAGCAATTAGAGAGATTTATTGCCCAACCGGTCCTGATTCGAGAGCAGCCACCAAGGCCAACGCTGGTGGGAAAAAAATTGCTAGGGCTGTATCGTAGGGTGTGTTTGCTTGAAAATGAACTGGTGCCTGAATTGATGAATGAGGAGAATACGCGGCCCGTTTCAATAGCTATTGCCACTAATGCGGACAGTTTGGCCACTTGGTTACTTCCTGCGTTATCGAATACGATGAAAACGCGGCAAGTTGAGTTAAACCTGACGGTTTTCGGTGAGTCACGTACCATTGAAAAAATTAAAAATGGCGAAGTAGCTGGCGCAATAAGCTTAGAATCGCAAGCCATTCCTGGTTGCCATGCTGACTACTTAGGCCGAATGGACTATGTGTGTGTTGCCAGCCCGGAGTTTTATCAGCGTTATTTCTCTCAAGGTGTGAACTTTCATACCTTAAAAAAAGCACCAGCGGTATCGTATGATCAGTATGATGATCTGCATAAAAAGTATTTGCATGATCACTTTAATGTGCCAAGAGATGCGGTCATAAACCATACAGTAGGTAGCTCAGAAGCTTTTGTGAAATTAGCCCTATCAGGAGCGGCATATTGTTTGATCCCTCGTTTACAAATCGCCCGAGAACTTGAAATGGGTACTTTGATTGAAATCACGCCAGGTTTTATCTTAACCAACCGTATTTATTGGCATCATTGGCAGTTAGAAACGGGAATATTGCAGGAGATTTCTCAGGCCATTGTTCAATATGCTCGTCATGTGTTGCCGCAATGACAAAAGTTCAACGTCAAAGTTGTGTCATTTCATAAGCTATTAACTGTGCTTATATTGAGTATCGCCTATGATGTATTCACCCATTTGAGTAAGGTAACTCCCATGAAATTAATAACCAATGTTGCGCTATTATCTGGATTGTTTAGTTTTGCGTCTGTGGCGCAGGAAATGAATTTCCCTCATCTTTCAACAACAGGTTACGGTGAAGTGATTGCCGTGCCTGATATGGCTGAGTTTTCAGTCAAAGTGGTTGAATCGACACTTACCGCTGAGCAGGCAAAAAGTGCGGTCGACAAAGTGGTGGAAGCATTTGCGGCACGTCTGAAAGAATCTGGCGTTACTGCCCAGCAAATATCGAGTTCAAATCTCTATCTTGCGCCCCAATACCATTATCCTAAGTCGGGCAAGCCTGAGTTAGTGGGCTACCAAGCGACGAGAAGTGTGACGGTGAACGTTGGCGATCTCAGCCTACTTAATCAATACCTTGATATTGCTCTTGGTGAAGGTATAAACCAAGTCGACAATATTCAACTTAAAGTTCGGAATCAAGAGCAATACCAGCAACAAGCTCGGTTAGCGGCGATTCAAGATGCGAATGCCAAAGCACTATCATTGGCAGAAGGATTTAAGTTGAAATTAGGTGATGTGTGGCAGATCGACTATAACTCGCCCGGCGTGCAGCCGATTATGATGCGTGCTATGGCAATGGATGCAAAATCTGAATCCAACAGCTATCAAGATTCGATACTGACTATTCGCGATAGAGTGGAAGTTGTTTATCAATTGAACAACTAATTTCCCTCCGAAGCTACTGATTAATTGGTCAATTTAAATTGAATTGAAATGAGTGGTTACTTCCATAAATTGATTGTTTTGTTAATAGGTAGCTTTTTGTTTTGTCTATTTTTTAAGATGCTATAATCCGCTCATCATTATTTAGGGTTAATATTTAGACAAGTCATGAGATACACAAAAATAATCAGCCTTCTTCTCATCACTTGTTTCTTATTCTGCGTAATAGTGACAGGGTATTACTATCAGCGTTATCAAGAAGTGAAGAAGAACGCAACGCAGAGTACGGTGGTGGAGGCATTTGATCAACTTAATGAGAGTGAGCATCAATATCGGGGCTTGAAAGCTCAAGTCGGTTCCATTATTGATTTACTTAGTCGCAGCCAAAGTTTGTATGAATTTATTTTTTCTCCTTCAGAACCTAACCAACAGCGTCTTGAAAAAATCTGGTCTTCTGTTACTGAAAAACAGACATGGTATAGCTCAATTGCACTTTTAGACGTATCCGGGCATGAACAACTTCGGATTCATTATTCTGCGACTAATCATTTGGCTTCTAGTGTAAAAGCGCAGCAAGACAGAACTCATCATGACTACATTGCTTTTGCAGAAAAGCTCTCAGAGGGAGAGGTAGGTGTATGGGGCATTACATTGGCAGATGCTCCGAGTGCAGCGGCTATACAGCCGATGCTATGTGTGATCACGCCAGTTACCGTATTAGGGGAGCGAAAAGGCTATTTGGTTCTCAATGTTGATATTTGGTCACAATCTTCGCGCTTAACTCATGCGCGTGATCCACAGTTAACTCCCGAGCTTATCGGCGACTCCGGTTTCTACTTGTCTTCTAGCGATAAAACCAAATTATTTGGAGATTTATTACCCTCTAACCAGCACGTAAATCTGGCACTTCAATTACCGAAAACCTGGCAACAGATGCAGCTTAAGCCTTCTGGGTACGTGCAAGAAAATAACAAGATGACTGTATATACAACCCTTAAGTTTGCCTCACTGAAACCCGTCTTTTTAATTATTCAATTCACCGATGAGCAATTGGATGAGCGAGCGCAGCGTGACGTCAATGACTTAATCAAAGAAGCTTTCTTTGTTGTTGTAGTCATTCTTATTTTTGCGCTTCCTACGGTTTCCATGGCGTTGCATTACCATCATCGACGTATTGAAAGCAAACTGGCAAGAGCGGCCTTGAATGGTATGTCTGCAGTGATGATCTCAGACAGAAAGCATCAAGTGATGATGGTTAATGGCGAATTTGAGAAAATCACCGGCCTTTCTATTGACGAGATAAAAGGCAGTAACGCATTAAAGTTATTGCTCAGTCCAAATGGTATGGAGTTTATGCTCGAAGTACTTGAAGAGGTATCGCAGCAACATTTCTGGGAAGGTGAAGTAGAAATGGTCAATACGCAAGGTGAGACGCTAACCGCCATCATGAGAATTCAAGCGATTAAAGAGGCGACTAAAGTCAGTTATTATATTACGTCTTTAGTCGATATTACTCAGCACAAAGAGCTTGAAAACCGATTACGAGAATTGAGCGAAAAAGACGCGTTAACTCAGCTATGGAATCGCCGTAAATTTGAAGCAGAATTGCAGCACCACACACAACTCGTTCAACGTTACCCTAAAAGTCATCAGGTTTGCCTTGTCTTAATTGATATTGATTACTTTAAACGAGTGAATGATGAACAAGGGCATGATGAAGGGGATCGCGTCATCATTAAAGTCGGCGAGATTTTGAGCCAAACATTACGCACTACGGACTTTTTGGCGCGTATTGGCGGTGAAGAGTTTGCGATTATTATGCCGCATACTTCTGTCGAAGAGGCGGAGATTGTCTTGAACCGCTTACGAGTCGCAGTAGAGGTAGAGCAAAGCCTTACCGTGACCATCAGTGCTGGTTTTACTGACTTAACTGCAGATGGTAAACGCTCGTATAAATACGCTGACATTGCGTTATATGAGGCAAAAACCTTAGGGCGAAATCGAGTTTCATTATGCTCGAGTAGCGATATATAGCCTAGTTTCACATTTTTCACGACATTAGACTAAAGTCTTATCAATAAACCAAAGTAGGCTAAACTAAAAGGTAAGTAAACGGCTTAATGCTGGCTTGTTTGCTCTACTGTTGATGGGAAGTGAGAGTTTCATTGATTCAATTGAATGAAAGAGATGGAAATCATACGCTTCGGTCGAGTGAGGCACTGTATGTATACCCATTTTCTAGTGAGGCTAACTGTGGGGTGTTTGGCGGTACTAGGTGTTCAGCTTAGCGCACTCTATTTTTTACCTATGGTTTTGCTGCTTAATACACACCATAAAGAGTTTTTTGGTTGGTAAACTCAGCGTAAATAGCGGAAATAAAAAAATCGGGGCTCGCCCCGATTTTTCTGTTTCTAGCTTACGTTTCTATTATAGAACGTGAACAGAAGCTGTGTTGGTTGTACCTGAAGCGACAAGAGCACCAGAAACCATCACTACGATATCACCCTTCTTACCTAGACCAGAAGCGAGTGCAATCTCTTTACCATTGATGTAGAACGCATCAGTGCTGTCGATAGTATCAACAACAACCGGTGTTACACCTTTAGTTAGAACGAGTTGAGCGGCCGTTTTCTTGTTAGTGGTTACCGCAATGATGTTCGCTGTTGGGAAGTACTTACGCACTGAACGAGCTGATTTACCCGCTTCAGTTGCGACCACGATAAGTGGAGCCGCCAATTTCTCAGCAGTATCTACCGCACCTTTACATACCGCTTCAGTAATGCGTAGGCGTGGGCTGTCTAAACGAGAACCCAACTCAGCTTGTAGAACGCGGTCTGTACGAGCACAGATTTGCGCCATGATGGTGACCGCTTCAACAGGGTACTTACCTTTTGCTGTTTCGCCAGAAAGCATCACTGCATCAGTACCATCCATTACCGCGTTGGCTACGTCGCCAGCTTCTGCGCGAGTTGGACGTGGGTTCTTGATCATTGAATCAAGCATTTGAGTTGCTGTGATAACCACTTTACGTGCGCGGTTACATTTTTCGATCATCATCTTCTGTGCAAAGATAACTTCTTCCGCAGGGATCTCAACACCTAGGTCGCCACGAGCAACCATGATACCGTCAGAAAGCTCAAGAATTTCGTCGAAGTTATCAACGCCTTCTTGGTTTTCAATTTTAGAGATAATTTGGATATCTGCGCCGCCGTTTGCTGTTAGCAGTTCGCGGATTTCACGTACGTCGTCAGCTTTACGAATGAAAGAAGCTGCAACAAAATCAACGCCTTGCTCACAACCAAATTTAAGGTCTGCTTTATCTTTTTCAGAAAGAGCTGGAAGGTTCACTGAAACGTTAGGAAGGTTAACACCTTTGTTTTCACCTAACGCGCCGTTGTTCAGCACTTTACATTTCACTTCAGTTTCTGTGGTTGCAATCACTTCCATTTCAATCAGGCCGTCATCAACCAAAATTTTGTTACCTACAGTAAGGTCTTTAGCAAAACCTAAGTAAGTCACGGCAACTTTATCTTTGTTACCTACAACGGTTGCATCCGTAGTGAAAGTGAAATCCTGGCCAGCCACGAGATCAACGTCATCACCATTTTCTAGTTTGATGGTACGGATTTCAGGACCTTTAGTGTCTAAAAGGATCGCAAGCTGTTTACCAGTGTTTTCCATTACTTTACGGAAGTTCGCAATACGAGTGCCGTGTTCGACGAAGTCACCGTGAGAGAAGTTCAAACGCATAACGTTCATGCCAGCATTCACTAGCTCAGTAAGCTTCTCTACAGATTCAGTTTTAGGGCCAATCGTACATACGATTTTGGTCTTTTTCATGGAAGGTTCTCTCCGGTAAATATGATTACAATTTGAAGTTGGTTGAGTGTTCTAGCGTCATCACAAGCGGCAATTTTTCTTATCTATTACCCAACAATATTGATGTGATTTTGTGACGTTAGAGCTGAAAGTCTTTCAACAGTTTAGTCATTTTATGACCAAGCATTGTCGATTTTATAGCGTTATTTTGCCACTTATTGACTTTAAATCGGCTAAGTTGCAAAAGAATAACAGTCAATTCTGTAATTTTTTTTCTTTTCGGCGCGAATTCTACCACCTAATGAGTTCAATATCACTGCCTAAGAATTGTCTTAGGACAAGGTTTTAGCGTGAATTATTAAATTTTTAGATCGAAATAAATAGACAATAAAGTTTCGGTTCGACTAATATTGCTTTCGATTCGTAATGTTGAAGAAAAATATAAATGTCGAAACGAAATACACAACTGAGAAGGCACACCATCGCTAACCTTGTGAATGAACAGGGTGAGGTCAGTGTTGATGCACTCTCTGCTCAGTTTGAAACCTCAGAGGTGACGATTAGAAAGGATTTGGCCTCTTTAGAGAAAAACGGTCAACTCTTACGCCGTTACGGTGGTGCGATTGCACTGCCTAAAGAGGTGGTCAATGATGAGTTTAGCCCTAAAGTTTCGAATCGAAAGATAAAGTTGGCTAAAGCAGCGGCTAAGTTAATTCGAGACCACAATCGCATCGTTATTGACTGTGGTAGTACTACGGCAGCATTGATTCAGCAACTGAATGATAAACGCGGTTTGGTGGTGATGACCAACTCATTGCATGTGGCGAACGCCCTTAATGAACTAGAAAGCGAACCGACACTATTAATGACGGGCGGTACTTGGGATGCCCATTCCGAGTCTTTTCAGGGCAAAGTGGCCGAGTCGGTACTGCGCTCTTACGATTTTGACCAACTGTTTATTGGCGCTGACGGTATTGATCTTGAACGTGGCACCACCACCTTCAATGAACTGATTGGCCTAAGCAAAGTGATGGCCGAAGTCTCACGAGAAGTGATCGTGATGATCGAATCAGACAAAGTTGGTCGAAAAATTCCCAACCTTGAGCTCGCTTGGGAGGATATCGACGTGTTAATGACCGATAATGAGCTAACAGCTCAAGATGCAGCATTGATTGAATCGCACCAAGTGCGAGTGATCCGAGCCTAGTTAACCCTATTCAACCATTCCTAAATAAAGGCCTTCGCTTGCGGTTTTAGGGATGAAGCATAAATCTAAAATGGAGTAAAACCTTATGTGTGGAATCGTAGGTGCAGTAGCACAACGAGATGTGGCTGAAATTTTAGTGGAAGGACTACGCCGCTTGGAATACCGCGGTTATGATTCAGCTGGCGTTGCTGTGGTGGATAGTGCGAGTCAATTAACGCGCGTTCGTCGTTTAGGCAAAGTGCAAGAGCTAGCCGATGCAGTCGAAAAGCAGCATGTGGCCGGAGGCACAGGCATTGCGCACACGCGCTGGGCGACACACGGAGAACCTTCCGAAATTAATGCTCACCCACACATGTCGGGCGATATTGCGGTTGTGCATAACGGCATTATCGAAAACCATGAAACGCTACGTGACGCTCTGCGTGAACGCGGCTACCTTTTTGAATCGCAAACCGATACCGAAGTCATTGCTCACCTTGTTGAGTGGGAACTGCGCACGGCCAGTTCACTGCTTGAAGCGGTGCAAAAAACCGTTAAACAACTCGATGGTGCTTACGGTACTGTGGTACTTGATCGCAAAGATCCAAGCCGTGTTGTGGTTGCTCGCTCTGGTAGCCCGATCGTGATCGGTTTTGGTGTCGGTGAGAATTTCTTAGCTTCAGACCAATTAGCTTTGCTGAATGTTACACGCCGCTTTATGTATCTTGAAGAGGGTGATGTTGCGGAAGTTACACGCCGCGATGTGACAGTTTTTGCTGCAAACGGCGAAGAAGTGACGCGTGAAATTAGCGAATCTAACGCAGAGCATGACGCTGGCGATAAAGGTAAATATCGTCATTTCATGCAAAAAGAGATCTTTGAACAGCCAACGGCATTGATTAACACCATGGAAGGCCGTATCACCAAAGACAGCGTAGTGACAGAAAGCATTGGTGTGAACGCTGCCGAAATTCTTAGCCAAGTAGAACACGTACAAATCGTCGCTTGCGGAACATCGTACAACGCAGGCATGACAGCGCGTTACTGGTTTGAAGCATTGGCAGGCGTGAGTTGCGATGTGGAAATTGCCTCTGAATTTCGCTATCGCAAATTTGTGACTCGTCCAAATAGTTTGTTGATCACGCTTTCTCAATCCGGTGAAACAGCAGATACCTTAGCCGCTTTGCGCTTAGCGAAAGAAAAGGGCTATATGGCGGTGATGACTATTTGTAACGTGGCGGGTTCTTCACTGGTTCGTGAATCTGATTTCGCATTCATGACTCGCGCCGGAACAGAAATTGGTGTGGCGTCAACCAAAGCCTTCACTACTCAACTTGCAACCTTGCTAATGTTAGTGACCGCTCTTGGTAAACAAAAGCAGTGCATTAATAAAGAAAAAGAGGCGGAAATTGTTGAAGCTCTGCATGCACTGCCTGCACAAATTAATGCCGCCCTTGCCTATGAAAAGCAGATTGAAGCACTGGCTGAAGATTTCGCAGATAAACACCACACTCTATTCTTGGGCCGTGGTGAGTTTTATCCTATCGCGCTTGAAGCGTCATTAAAGCTGAAGGAAATCTCTTACATTCATGCTGAAGCATACGCGGCGGGTGAATTAAAGCACGGCCCATTAGCGCTGATTGATGCTGATATGCCCGTTGTCGTGGTTGCGCCAAATAACGAGCTGTTAGAGAAGCTAAAATCGAACATTGAAGAAGTGCGTGCTCGTGGCGGTTTGCTGTATGTGTTTGCCGATCAAGACGCAGGCTTTGCGGCTGATGAAACAATGAAAATCATCACCATGCCACACGTGAGTGAAATTACCGCGCCGATCTACTACACCATTCCAATGCAGCTTCTTTCTTACTATGTTGCTTTAATCAAAGGTACGGATGTCGACCAACCTCGTAACCTTGCCAAAGCGGTCACAGTTGAGTGATACAAGGTGGTGAGAGTGCATATTGTCGGAAGACGATAAAGTTTGATCGTTTTTCTTTGCTCAAACACTTGGCCGAGGTGATGTAAATAAGCGACTCGGCACAAACCCGCTTCTGCCACTAAATGCTTCAAAGTAGAAGCTCATAACGCTTTTGTTCCTCCCCCTTTTAGGGGGAGGGAATCAGTTTTGTGAGCGTTGGGAGTAAGCCATTTATGATAATCGATGTGGTTTGTTAAAACAGTTTTTGTCCCCTTTCCTTGTTTCAACTGATTCGACACATACTTCACCAAAGCGATATTTGACTTATTTTTCTTTATCTAACTGTTTGGCCAACTTTACCAATTCACTACAGTGAACATATCTAAGAGTTCCTAGCTTATTTTAAGTCTATCTTTTAGATTCCTAGGCGATAGGTACTTATACTGTCTACTACCTTTCTCTTTGTTTTTAATCAGAAGATTTAGGTCTACCAACTTATCCAAGTAACCTCTTGAAGCCGCTGCTGTAACGTTAAATTCCACCTGCCATTCCTTAACCGTAAATTCACGACCAGCATCTTCAAGCGCTTTCTTAATAATCGTAATATGTGGGTGTCTAAATTGACTAAAGTACGGAGATTTATGAAGATCTAGGCGAGTCTTCTCAATTTCTTCAATCTTTTTCTGTATGAATGTTGTAAAGCTTTCTAACGCCCTAATGATGATCCCCATATTGAAATCAATGAAGTGTGTTAAGTCAAACTCATCTACTTCAGTTTTAACGAATGCTCGAGCGTACCTATTCATCGATCCTTTGAGTAATGATGATATTGAGATGAACTCAAAGTTGCCATAACCACTTTTCAGCATGAACCAATAGAACAATGCTCTCGCCGTTCTACCATTTCCATCTGAAAACGGGTGAATGTAGCCAATCATGAAATGTAAGATAATTGCCTTAACCATTGGGTGGATGAACTCGGCACCTTCATGTTCTTCATTGGCAAAATCACATAGGTTTTGAAGTAGCTGTCTGACCTTTTTTGCGTCAGGAGCTTGGTGAATTAGCTCACCATCAACAACACTTCTTACAGCTATTGCATCCTCACGAATCATGCCAGCTACATGATCATTCTCAATTACTTCTAGAGTGGCCACATGATTAAATTGTTGGATGAGTTCGATACTTAACTGCTCATCAATCGATTCTTTGGCAAACTTCATAAGCCGATAATTGTTGATGATCATCTTCTCAGAGAAGTCTCTAGGTTCACGGCCTGAAGATAATAGTTCTTTAGCTACAGGTCTCGTAGTAGCTGCACCTTCCATTTGAGCGCTTGATATAGACTCTTCCATGATAAGGCTAGTAGTTAAGTATCGATGAGAGTCATTATCTTGAAGCTTTAAATGCTTTAACGTAGATAAACGCTCAATCTTGTGAATCTTATGGACTAACGAAGAAATGCTATATAAGGCTAGAGCTATCTCACCTTTGGGTTTATAAACAAAAAGCTTATCAATAACTTCAAGGTTTCTTTTTAACTTTAGCAGATGCCACGCAGATTCTTTATGATCCTTTAGTTGAGGGGTCCTAGTAATGAATTCATCCCAAGATAAATAATCGCCCTTAGAATTAAAGCCACAGAGCTTAGGGCTAACCTTTGACCATAGATCTTGTGGTAACCGAGAAAGTTCGTTTTCTCTAGCTTCTGGTGGCACTTCAATTCCAAATACTTTCTTTTTCATACAACAAACCAAATTTATTATTTTCTATGTTTACGACTATTAAACATA
This sequence comes from Vibrio qinghaiensis, assembly GCF_002257545.1. Taxonomy (NCBI): domain Bacteria; kingdom Pseudomonadati; phylum Pseudomonadota; class Gammaproteobacteria; order Vibrionales; family Vibrionaceae; genus Vibrio; species Vibrio qinghaiensis. Next base: position 399,636 of record NZ_CP022741.1, read on the forward strand.
AACAAGACTACAGCAAGTGAAATCTATAGGGTGTTGGATAGCTCATGCGGTTATGTTGCTTTTTATTTTAAAAATCACATTAAAGATAGTTTTTAATTTTGTATGTTTATCTGCAATTTTTCTAGTGGTTAGCGTAGCTAATGTTGGAATGTTATAGGGATCACCTCCCCTAAAAGGAGGAGGTATAAACAACCCGAACGACAGGGTTAAAGCGCGTGATGGGTCTGGTAATAGTGCAGAGTCATGGTGTCGGTTAATAAACGACGCGCACTTTCACTGTAATCTGGGGAATGTGTTAGTTTTCCAATCAAAATTGCATCCTAACTCAATATGCTAGGGTGTGATAATTATCGCAGATGGTTTTGTGGCAATTGCGATTGTCCAAGGACTGCAACGACCAAAATAAAACTGTTTTCCTTGGTAAAGTAAGCCGTATGCTTGCCTATAGGGAAGTAAAAACCATTTTGATATGAATCGTTGCAGCTTCTGCCTACCGCTGGGTTGTCAGCGAGCATCTGAAACCCAGTAAGAAGAGTGTCTTTGTATGCGTTCCACTGCATCTCGGAAAAGTTTGTAACGGTATAATTTTTGATTTTATGTAAATGAGCCTGTGCTAATTTACTTAGTTTATATTCACTATTGTGCATATTTTTGCTTACAACGCGTTTAGGAAGTTTTCACCGTTAACTACATTGCCTTGGGCTAAGTCTGCTTTTGCGGACTCAAAACAATGTTTTATGTAATCGGCTTTCATGACTTCAAGTTCTTCATAGTCTCTAATCGACATCACAACAACGGCATCTTTATTGTTTTTACTAATTTTAACTGGCTCACGTTGAGCGTTTAAAAGCAGTTCACCGAAATTACGTTTGGCATCATTTGCTGTTAATGTGTACATGGTTAAGCTCCAAGTCTGTAAGTGCAGTAATATTATAGAGTATCGAGCTAAATGTGCAATTTGATTAAATCGTGCGATTGGTGCAAGAAGTAAACTAACAAGAGGGATCACCTCCTCCTAAAAGGAGGAGGTATAAACAACCGGAACCACAGGGTTAAAGTGCGTGATGGGTGAGGTATTCGTATGCTTCCTTGGTGCCCATGTAGCGGCTTAAGCTGCGCACCGGAACGTTGCGTAAATCGACCACAACTAAACCATCGAGTGCATCATTAAAGTCAGGATCTACGTTAAAACTGACTAACTTGCCATTTAAACCGAGGTATTGACGCAGTAGCACCGGTACGCTTTTTCCTTCATCTAACCGAGCAATCACTTTGGAAAGCAGTTGTAAATCAGCCAATGCGCTCAGCAAACTCGCATTCCAAGGCGCTTGTTGGGCCGGGAGTGGGTTACTTGCTTCTACCAAATGGGCGTGTTGGGCCTGGTAATAGTGCAGAGTCATGGTGTCGGTTAATAAACGGCGCGCACTTTCACTGTAATCATTGCTGATACTGACGGGGCCAAAAAGGTGCGTATAGTGCGGATTTCGATGCACATAGGTTGCGATTCCCTTCCAAAGCAGCAGTAGCGGAGCCATGCTTTTTTGATAATCGATATCGACAACTGAACGTCCCATTTCAATCGCATTGTCCATAGTATTGAGAAAGCGTTGGTCATACTGAAATAGCGTCCGGGAGTACAAACCTGCAATACCGCTTTTGGCTACAATGCGATCAACTAAGCCTAAGCGGTAAGCTCCGACCAATTTTTGCGCTGCGCGATCCCAAATGAATAGATGTAGGTAGTTGCGATCGTATTGATCGATATCGAGCGCCGTGCCTGTGCCTTCACCTACGAGCCTGAAATTGTGCTCTCGCACTCGTCCTATTTCGTGCAGTAACGAGGGGATGTTTTCTGCGCTGGTGCAGTACACATCGAATTCGTTATGCCTTAATAGATGATCAGAAAAAGAAAGCTGCTCAATATCGTGTAATAAAGCGCTTAAGGCGAGTCGTGGCTCGATTGGTGGCAATGTTTCATCACTGGTTTTATTGCGCTTGGCCGGGCTGATGTGACTTAAAAGATAGGTGTTGAGTCTTAAATAGTTGACCAGTGTTTCATCACACAGATGTTGGATTTCTTTATGATTGATCGCATCTCCGATAGCAATTTCGATACGCTGATGCTTTTTATTGAGCAGTTCACGGCCCAACATTAATGTTCTTAATAGCGGGTGGATTTTTCCAGCCATGTAAAAGCGTTTCGAATTTTGCCCGTTGATGAACACAGGTAATGCCGTTGCTTGATGCTTTTGTATCAGTCGGCTGACTGAACGGCTCCACTGTTTGTCTTCCAGTCTCTGAGTTTTACTATCAACCAGTTGTGACACTTCACCTGCTGGAAACATCAATAGTAGCCCACCTTGAGCAAGGTGTTTATTGGCGGCTCTCAAGGCTTGCATATTCGCTTTTTGCGCTGCTTTGCCTTCAAAAACATCTACACCAATAAACAGCGAATCTAACTCTGGTACGGTTTTTAAATAGTGATTGGCCAATATCTGCACGTCAGAGCGAATTGAAAGCAGCATCTCAGCCAGAATAACGCCTTCCACACAACCAAGTGGGTGATTTGCAACAACGACTGTCGCGCCTTGAGCGGGCACTTGAGCTAATGATCCTTTCACCACTTGATAGTCAATACCCAATACCTCTAACGTAAAACGCAAAAATGTTGCGGTATCACAATGGGGTGGGCGTTGTGCATAAAACTTATCTAAACGAGTAAGGCCTGTAGCCCACTCAGTGAAGTGTTCACCTAGTCCAAACGGGGTTTTTCTGGGTAATTTAAAAGGGCTTATCGTGAGCATAGCAACCTCGCATTTTATGCTTTGTGCTTATGCTAGAGAGGGAAGATGACAATCTGGCTGCGATTAAGTGAGTAATTGATGGCTCTTTTTTTACAGTTTAATGAAATCCGTCTCAAATTGGAGATGAACTAGAATCTTGGATGCAACAATGATTTTTTAGCAACAATAAATCATTTTCTGCTCACAAAATGAACTGATTTTGTTTTGGTGCTGCTTATTTGGTGTTAGCTTATAGGGGCGGTACAAAATATAAAGATGTCAATTGAACCTTTGTTTTGCTGATCTGGAATAAACGGGAGCTTCTTGCTCCCGTTGCTGTTTCTAGCGCGAGAGTGTCATCCTTATCCCTTTTCTTTATCTTTGCTTCCCATCTGTTCACTTAAAAAGAAACTTTACCGCGCAGTGATTTATTAGCCGCGATTCGTTTTTTCTCGTCAACTCGCCGACGTTGAGAGCTTTTTGTCGGTTTGGTTGCCCGGCGTGTTTTTTCTATCACCATCGCAGAAAGAATAATCTCTTTGAGACGTTTGAGGGCATCTTCTTTATTCAGTTCTTGGGTGCGGTGAGATTGCGCTTTGAGGACAATAACGCCCTCTTTGGTCATTCTGGAATCTGGTCTTTCGAGTAATTTTTGTTTGTAGATGTCCGGCAATGTTGAGCGCCTGATATCAAAACGTAAGTGAATAGCACTGGAAACTTTATTGACGTTTTGCCCGCCATTACCGGCCGCACGAATCGCAGTCAGTTCGATTTCCCAGTCTGCCAGTTCAATAGTGTTAGATAGTTTGAGCATACAACCAAAGTAAAAATGTGTTCAATCCGCATTCTAGTGGAGGTAGCTCAGGTTATCTACCGCAGATTGTGGCTAGATTGGGGAAAGCGATACAGAATGACGCATTGCGAAATAGCAGCGAAAACTTGCTTGATACGAGCAAGTTTCTACCCGGATGAGCAAGTTCTTGCTCGAAAATTAAGAGGCTTTATCTAATTTATTGAAATATAACTATTTTTGTTTTGGCACTTCATTTGCTATGAGAAAGATACATAACGCGATGCAATTTCCATCGCTTTTTCTTACTAAATAAGGATTAAGTCATGCCAACTCCATGTTATATCTCTATCGAAGGCGAAACTCAGGGTCTGATTACTGCAGGCGCTCTTTCTACTGACTCTATCGGCGATGCGTTCGTTGAAGGTCATGAAGATCAAATGTTGGTTCAAATGTTTGACCACGTTGTGACTGTACCGACTGACCCACAATCTGGTCAGCCTTCTGGTCAACGTGTTCACAAACCATTCAAATTCACCGTCGCGCTCAACAAAGCGGTTCCTCTGCTTTATAACGCGTTGGCGTCTGGCGAGAAGATGAAATCGGTTGAGCTAAAATGGTACCGTACCTCTATCGAAGGTAAGCAAGAGAACTTCTTCACGACCAAACTCGAAAGCGCGTCTATCGTGGACATTCATTGCGAAATGCCACACTGCCAAGATCCAAAAAACGGCGACTTCACACAAAACGTTACGGTTTCTATGTCTTACCGTAAAATCCTGTGGGATCACGTGAACGCGGGTACTTCAGGCTCAGATGACTGGCGCAAACCAGTAGAAGCGTAAGCTTTGATTTGGGTGGCTGGCTGATGTTGCGTAAGCAAAGCCAATCCGGCCAGCCACCTTTTTTAGCCTTAAGCAAAGTACATTCAATGAGTGTGACTTGCTTAAGGCTTTGCTGTTTCTAATGTAAAGAGGATGGAAGATGGCCACGCTGAATTTTACGTTAAAGGTTGACGGGCTCGCCGACGATGCATTTGTGGTGCGAGAATACCAAGGACAAGAATCCTTATCGGAGAGTGCGCTGGCCAATGGCGAGCCTTGTTATGGGTTTCGTTACCACATTGAGCTCGCAAGCCGTCAATCTATTTTGAGTGCAGCCGAGGTCGTCGACAAAACAGCTCAGCTAACGGTTTTCCGGAATGGTAGCGTGGTGCAGCGCGTGCATGGCATCGTGCGCCAGTTCAGTAAAGGCGATATTGGTCATCATCACACCTTCTACTCACTCACTTTGGTGCCTGCATTAGAGCGCTTGTCGCTGCGCCAAAATAGCCGCATCTTCCAGCTTAAAACCGTACCTGAAATTCTTTCCATTGTGCTGCAAGAGATGGGCATTGACGACTATGCCTTCTCGCTCAAACGAGAATCTGTTCAGCGCGAATTCTGCGTACAGTACCGTGAAACCGATATCCACTTTTTACACCGCTTAGCCGCCGAAGAGGGCTTGGTCTATCACCTTATTCATGAAGAAGGTAAACACACTCTCTTTTTCAGTGACGACAGCCAAAGCTTAACGAAGCTTGATACGCCAATCCCTTACAATGTGCTGTCCGGTGGTATCGCTGACACGCCTTACATTTCCAACTTAATCAGCCACACGCAATCGCAAGTGGCGGAAAGCCAATTGGCGGATTACAGCTTTAAAAAACCGACTTACGGTTTTAAGCAAAGTGCACTCGGCACCGCGATGGATTACCAGCAGACCCACTATGAACATTTTGATTTCCCGGGTCGATTTAAAGACGATGAGAGCGGTAAAGCGTTTAACCAAATTCGTTTAGAGTACCTAAGAAGGCAGGCGCGTACTGCACAAGGTCAAAGCAATGAAGCGCGTTTGCAAGCCGGAACCCTGTTTGATTTGGTCGAGCATTTAGATGATAGCGCGAACCGAGATTGGGTTGTGGTGCAAGTAAACCATCAAGGCCGGCAGCCGCAAGCATTAGAAGAGTCTGGTGGTAGTGGTGCAACGACCTACAGTAACCAATTTACCTTGATCCCGGCCGATGTAACGTGGCGCGCAACACCACACACCAAGCCACAAGTGGATGGCCCATGCATCGCCCATGTGGTTGGCCCCGATGGCGAAGAGATCTTCTGCGACGAGTATGGCCGCGTTAAACTGCATTTCCCATGGGACAGATATTCTAACGGCAATGAACACAGTTCATGTTGGGTGAGGGTGTCGCAAGGTTGGGCTGGCAGCCAATACGGTATGATGGCTATCCCAAGAATTGGCCATGAAGTGATTGTCGATTTTTTAAATGGCGATCCGGATCAACCTATCGTCACAGGCCGCGCTTATCACGCCACCAATAAAGCGCCCTACACACTGCCAGATAACAAAACCAAAACCGTACTGCGCAGTGAAACCCATCAAGGTGAAGGCTTTAATGAGCTGAGTTTTGAAGACCAAGCAGGGCAAGAGAAAATCTACCTGCATGCGCAAAAAGACTATGAAGCGCTAGTGCTAAATGATGCCACCACCCACATCAAACACGATAAACACCTGACAGTGGATAACGACCAGTTCAGCCACATTAAAAATAACCAACACCTAACGGTGGAGGGTGAAAGCCGTCAGAAAATAGCGTTAGATCATAGCTTTGAAGTGGGTGGTTCACTGCACCAAAAAATCGGTGAAAAAACGGTTTTTGATTCAGGAAATGAAGTGCACCTTAAAGCAGGCAATAAGTTGGTGTTAGATGCGGGTAATGAGATCACCATTAAAGCTGCGGGCAGTTTTATCAAAGTGGATGGCGGCGGCGTGCACCTAGTCGGGCCTGCGATCAACCTTAACTCCGGCGGCAGCGCAGGCAGCGGCTCGGGTTATGGCGGTGTTGTAGCGGCGTTGCCACAAGGGGTTGATGAAGCCAAAACGCCGCAAGAGATTGAGCTAGCAGCAGTAACTCCCACTCAGCAATCCATGTCACCTTTACTTAAGGCGCGACAAATTGAAGCACTCAAAGGTCCTGCACCTGTGTGTGAAGTGTGTGAAGAGGCAAAGGGAAATTAATGCGTTCAACAAATTCCTTTGTCGTGCATAACTGGGTGAGCTCGGTTCCAGAGATGGAAATGGATACACAAGAAAGGCTTTACCTTTTGGTTGATGGTGCTCAAATCAGCCATCTAGCACAAGCCTTGTACCGTCTATCGGGTGAATTGGTTTTGGAGCCTTTGTACCTTTTTCCGCCTTTTGAGCAGCTTAAAGAGGTGTCTCCTTATCTCGTTTTGGCAACGGATGCAGTTAAAACCTGGTTTCTTGAGCAGAATCAGGGGTTAGCTGGGTTCTTTTTTGCTTCTTTAGACTCCATCGAAGACATTGCTGAACAACTGCGTCGTTTGATCCAAGTGGAATCCCCTTATGGTTCAACGGTGTTTCTTAAAATGGCGAACAGTGAATGCGCGTATGTACTTTTGAGTACCCAATGCCAACCACTGTGGAAAGTGATCAATCGAGCTTGGTTGCCGACACGTCAAGGTTGGCAATATGTGCAACGACCAGAACTGACGGCGACTCAGGACACTCCTGTGCGATTCAAGTTAACCGATGAACAGTGGCAACGGCTTGGCAACATCACATGGATCAATACCTTAGAAACGGTCGAGCGGCATGTGCAGCAGTGGTTTCCGGATTTAGCGCAGCAGTGGCAGTCTGACCCTGAATTATTTCATCGTCATGCTCAATGGGCTTACCAGCAGGGCTTTAGCAGTGAGCGAGATTTAATGCTGTTTTTTAATGTGTTGGGGTTTTTAGGTGTTGATGCTCTTGAAAAAGGGAAGTATCCCGAGATTGATCCTTTGTTGTATCAGGCTTTAAGTCGTACACCTTCGCAACGCATTGAAGCGGCCGCAGAGCTGGCTTATCACTATTCACAATCATCACAGGAGGTTCAAGGATGAGTAATCCCAATCAAGCTGCGAAAACAGGGCAGACCAATGATGCGCAAAATCCAGCCAGTGCATGTCCTTTTAAACAGCCGTTAATAGGGATAATTCCTGTTCGTTACGCCTTTGATGTTTATGATGATCAAGGTCAAGCATTACACCCTTTACCCAAAGCGGATCGACAGTGGAAAGGTCAATTCTCTACCAAGCAGCGTAGCTACACCTTAAGGCAACTGCGTGATGGCTGGCTCTATGTCTATGATGAAACAGCAAAAACACTGCACGAATATGAAGTGGTTGGCTGCAAGTTGACCAAAATTGAGTGGTCTGACGATGAGGCAAGCAAACCCACTCACGAGCGCGGCTCGAAAGGTGAAAGCAAAAGCTGTTTACTCTATCCCGCCCAGCACACTCTCTCTATCGGTTATGCGCATCAACGATGGACGTGGCGAGTGTGTGAGCATATGCGTTCCAATACTAGCAGCCGTCATGCTGTGATGCGAAAAGTGAGCCTTAAACAGTTTGAGTCCAATGGTACTCACCCTCATGCGCATTTTGCTCAGTATCTTGAAGACTATGTGGCGGACATCGGGACGCCAGCTGAGCAGGATATTTTTAAAGCTACGTGCACCCCTTTCTTACCGGTAGAGAAAAGTGAAGAAGCGGTGAAAGGTGCGGAATTCAAATTCGTTGCCGACAAAGCGGTGGTGAGCAGCAGTGGTTATTTGCAAGATTTGCCAGAGCAAAACTGCGGTTTATTTGTGGCGCTGAATGACCCTTTAGCGGACGTGTCAGATTTATTTGTTACTTTTACTACCCAAGTGGAAAAGCGAACTAAAGCGGTTGGTGATGAAACGCAACAGCATAAAATGCAGATGGCAGAGCTGACACGCACATTAGGCCGAATTCGTCTTGAAGAAAAAGAAATTCCCGATTTTGTAAAACAAGATCCGATCCGTATTTTAGAGTTAGAAAGAGCCATTACTGAATATTGGGCTACGGCTGAATTAGCCGAAATGGAATTTAGCCAATTAGCCAGTGAAGGGATCACGCCATCAAAGGCGCTTTCCCCCATGCAGCAGCAAGCGGATCAGCAATTGGCGGAATTGAAAACACTCTATCGTTTTGAACCCACCAGTGCTCAGATGCGCAAGTGGCGCAAAAAAGACAACGGTTTTAACGATGAAGTGCGCTGGGCGGATTTAGATAACTTTTTGGTGGAGCATTACACCCAACTCAAAGGATTGGATGAACAGATTAAACAGCACTATGCGCAGTTTATGTCTGCCTTCAACCAGCTTGGCCTTGACCCGATTCTACTTGGTATAGATAACCAAGATGAGATCCAGCAAGCGTATTTGTTAGCGTTAATTAGCCAATTTCTAGTGGCGGTTACGCAAGTCAATCATGATGAAAAAGCGCTTGAGACCCTCAAAAAAGAGCTCAGTTTTGATTCACCGAAAAACCTCATGGCGCTCGCGTCAACCGGCTTTTCTCTGCAGGCGAATCAAGCCATTAACAGCCACATCCAAGGTTTTAGCACCTCCTTTCTCTCTACAGGTAATCCTAGTGATATGGTGGCGTTTTCGGCCGCGATCGCAAACTGGGATACGTTCACGGGGGATGGCCGCATTCGGGAAAAAGCATGGTTTAAGACATGGATTGAACCCGTTCAATCGAGTTTTGGTGCACTGCAAAAAGCGGTAGCCAATCAAGCGAAAGAGAGTTGGCAAGCGGTGATGGAGTTGCTGTTTCCTTATCAGACTCAGCCCAAAGGAGGAACGCCCAGTTTGCTGGCTAACCTTCGCTTATTATTAGTGGAAAGCCTAGTACGAGAAGAGGCGGTGTTGCAACATAACCCCAAGTATGCGGCTGAGCTTAAGCAATTTGAGACTAAGTTGAATGTCATCTTGCAAGAGATGAATGATGCTCTGGAACTCAAGCCCGGTAATGTGAGCCCCAAAAACCATCAAATTGCGACCGCGCAATCCGCACAACGTAAGCTAGGGCAATTACTCAGTAGTGAACTGCCGATGATGTTCACGCTCAAAAACCAAGCGGCGATGAACACTTTTCAGCAATCGGTAAATGAGAAACTGAGTGCGCTATCGAAAAACGTCAAAACCAGTAGCGCGTCGGTGAGTCAGAAACTGGGTGGATTAGGGGGCTTGCTGTTTGCGCTGAACCTATGGAATACCATGGCGGTTTTGGAGAATATCCGCTATAAGGTCGCACAATACCCCAGTTGGGATCCTTCGAAGAATCCGGCGTTGGGCGAAGCCATTTATGCCACTGGCTATACCATTGTGGCCGCCGGTGCCATCAGTGCTGGGCGCGCTTGGGGGACGATTGTTAAATATGAGCTTTTGGATAAATCTCTAAAAGAAGCATTAGGTGAGGCATCAAGTCTTAAAGCCAAAGATGCCCTAAAAACTTTTTCTAAATCCATCGCCTTGGTGGCTACCGTTGGCATGATTGCCAGCGGGTTAGAGGCATGGGAAAGCTGGGGCAAGTTTAACGACAACAGTAAAACCGATCTTGAGCGCTTAGGCTATTTATTAAAAGGTGGAGCAACTGGAGCACAAATGCTAATTTTTGTTGCTCAAACAATGAGGTTGATACAGAACATCTTAGGTTTCTCATCAATTGCTGCCATTAATGCTGGTTGGATGCTCACCGGTTTTGCTGTGATTGGTATTGTCTATTTGATCGGGGTTATTTTGACCAATGTGTTTAAACGCTCAGAGTTAGAAATCTGGTTATCAAAATCGACGTGGGGGAAAGAGAGTGCTCATTGGTCGGTGGGCCAAGAATTGACCGAGTTAGAGCGCCTTCTCCATCGTCCGAGTCTTCGGTTGAGTAAAGTTACGCAACGTAAACCAGCACAATGGATGGATGCAGGCTCTTTACAATGGCAGTTAGAGCTCACTTTACCAGATTATCTTAAGGGGCAGACTATAGGCTTACAAATCACCCGTTTGCCAGCGCAGCCGGCATATTATCAACGGCAAAGGGAGGCGGTAACGCCAATACTAGTCAATGAACAGCAGGGCAAATGGAGTATTGAAGATCATCAGTCAGTGTATCGTATTACACTGGGTGGAAGTGATAAGGATACCGTTGGGGTTTGCGTTTCACTGCCACTGCGTTGGGTCAACGAACAGAGTTTCAAATTCTGCGCCAGTGGGACTCGCGCGGGTAAATTGGATTTGCAATCTGCAGAGGCGAATGATATTGCCACAAGAAATCTCGTAGTAGGAAAGGGTTAAATGTTAATTGATAAACAAGAGTTAGAGCTGTTTAAGCAAAATTTGCACAGTAGTGAGGTGATCCATCAGTGGGAATGTACAACAGGAGACATCAGTAATATGGCTCTCTGGTTTTGCGCTATCTTTGCTGGTTTTTTGCTTCCTTCACTATTTCTTTTGTTCGGGGATATTGCTTTTAACAGTGCAGAGTTTTGGGGCTTTATCAGCTTTGGTACGGCGGGCATGGCCGCGGTGAGGTATCTTTTGATGCCCGACCACCGCTATTGCTATAGTTTAACGCAAGCGGGGGTTCATTATACCGACCAAGAAGTGATTCCGGATGCGGCCTACACTTTTGTACGTGGTTTTGCTTGGGTGGGGATTGCGGTCTGTTTGCTAGCCTTAGCCGTTGTTGGCCCGTTAGCGTTTGTTGGTGCAGGCGGTTTTGCCCTGCTGGCCTTTGGTTTGACCAACTTCCATCCCACCGTACATCAGAAAGAGGTTTACTTTGCTGACCAATTGATTGTTTTTGACCCGATCAAAGAAAAGATGGTGAAATTGAATTCCGAAAGCAGAAGACATCCTCGATTTAGTAGAACACTTTTTTTTAGTTCCTTTGATGAAAAAACACGTTTTATTGAGCTCGTGAAGAGTGTTCATAATAATGTCGACTATCTTCCGTTACAGCGAGTTAACGATCAGTACAAGCATCCTATCTTTAATCAAGAATTAAAAGAGGAATAGCTTAAAGGTTTTTCACACCAGCGGCACTTTGGTACTCTAATTGTGTCTCCGGCGTACAGCTCACTTTTGGCTGTTTAGCGGTATTGATGGTGTATCACTAGCCGATAAAATCCTAAGCCCTTAGGGTAAACAACATCGCAACAAGCTTAATCAACGAATCTGATAAGGAGCAAATCAATGGCAAATGGTGCATTAGTAGGAGATATCGGATCCGATCATGATGGTTTTCCTCCGACGCCGATCACCGCTGGGTCACCGACGGTAAAAATTGATGGTAAAGCGGTGGCAAGGCAGGGCGACCCGCTAGAGCCTCATGACAAACCGAAAAACCCAAGCCATCCACGTGCAATTAAAGGCGGCTCGGGCAGCGTTATGATTGATGGCAAGCCCGCCGCGCGAGTAGGCGATGCCGTTGACTGTGGTGGCGTAATTATTGGTGGTTCATCGGTCAATATTGGTTAGGGTTGTAGCCCATTTAATCAATAAAGCGGCGCTTCAAATCTTGAGTGCCGCTTTATTGTTTTAAGCACAGCAGCTTTAGCACCAGTGAGCCAGCGTTATCCCTCTTTATGAAAAGAAATTCTACGGCCAGAAACGGAGCGAACAATGATCCGCCATATCTTATTAATCAAATTCAAACCACAAACTCAGCCTGCCGACATCCAACAGCTCAAGTCGCTGTTTGAAGCCATGCCAGAGAAAATTGAGGGGGTCTCCGCTGTTGAGTGGGGCGTGAACGACAGCCCAGAAGGTAAAAACCAAGGTTATACCCACAGCGTTTTAATGACATTTACCGATGAGCAAGGACGCCAAAATTACCTACCTCATCCAGAGCATAACGCGCTAAAAGATGTCTTTCGTCCTTTGCTTGAAGAGATCATCGTTTTCGATTATTCGATTTAGTTACAAGCCAGTAAAATCTAGACGGTGTTTATCTCTACTCCATCGCTAGGATTCAAGCCTGAAAGTTGAGATGCCGTCTATCGAATCTTACTTGTTAATGATCGTCCTTATGTCGTTAAAGTATAGATTTATCAATATCTTGTGAGTTTATATTCACCATTGTATCAATGGTGCTTAGATCAAATTTTCAGCACAAAGCATTCACAATAGTGAGATGGATGTATGGTTTTATTGTTGTTGTGAATGATTTTCATTGTATTGCGTTTTATCTTTTTGGTCGCTTTCTAAGCGCATTAAATAGGATGTAATAAAATGAATAAAGGATACAAATATTCTGCTCTTGCTGCAGCAATACTCGTTTCAGCATCGGTTTCGGCAAACGTCAGTGTGGAACCCACCCCAATGAATTCGCCTTTTATTAAAGACATAAAAGGCAACATCATTGAAGATCATCGTCCAAGGCCCGTCATTCCTCATTGGTTTATGATGCGTACCATGGGTAGCTCCGCAGAACGGCGAGGTGATTGGTTTAATCTCTCGGCTAACTATTCCTCTATCCAAGGGGTTGGATCGGATTATGTGTATGAATCCTTAATGCCCCCTCTTAAACCTCAGCCTGTTATCGTGGCGGTGTTAGATTCGGGCGTGGACATTGAACACGAAGATCTAAAGAACAAGTTATGGGTTAATGCGGGAGAAATCCCAAACAATGGCATTGATGATGATGGTAATGGCTATATTGATGATGTGTATGGTTGGAATTTCTTAGGCAACTCGCTTGGTATCAATGTGGATTACGATACATTAGAGCTGACGCGTGAGTACAAAAAATACCTGGATTTATTAGAAGGCAATGATTGGATACCTGAGCAAAAACGTGCTTACTACCAAGCAATAGAAACGGAATATCTAGCCGAGGTTCAGAGTAACCAAACCCTGCTCGCGCAGGTCACTGATGCTATTGAGCAAGCGAATCAATATAAATCGCAAATCTCAGCCCTGACTCAGCATAAAGATTTTACGGCCGAAGGTTTGCTCATTTTACTGTCACATCCGAACCCTGAAGTTGTCTCCGCTGCTCAAGCGTTGTTGACACTATTCGACGACTGGTATTCGTTTGACTACCTTGCATCCAGACATAGCCGATACAAAAATGCGTTAGATTACTACTACAACCTTGAGTTTGATCCTCGTGCTGATATCGTTTTAGATGACATCAGCAATCCTTGGGAAAAGGGCTATGGAAATAATGATGTAAAAGGGCCTGATGCATCACACGGTACGCATGTGGCGGGAATTATTGCGGCAGAGCGTCGCAATGGTATCGGTATTGACGGCTTATCTGAAGATGTGAAAATCATGTCGTTGCGTATGGTGCCCAATGGTGATGAGCGCGATAAAGACATTGCTAATGCTGTGCGTTATGCGGTGGATAATGGCGCAAAAATCATCAACATGAGTTTTGGTAAAAGCTATTCACCACGTAAATTTGTAGTTGATCACGCGTTTCGTTATGCGGCCAGCAAAGGTGTGTTAATCATCCATTCTGCAGGCAATAGCCAAAGTGATAATGATAGTAAACCAAGCTTCCCTAATCGTTTTGCCGATACTTACGAATCGTCACCTATTTCAACTTGGATAGACGTAGGTGCATCAGCGAAATACGCGAATGAAGATTTTGTCGCCAGTTTTAGTAATTATGGCCAAAAATCGGTTGATATCTTTGCACCCGGTTATCGCATTCTCTCTTCTACGCCAGGCAATAACTACGCATCCTATAGTGGTACGAGTATGGCTGCACCTGTAGTATCAGGCGTTGCCGCTATGGTGTGGTCACGCTATCCAGAGATCTCCGCAGTAGAACTCAAAGCTCTATTACTTGATAGCGCCCGTCGTTATCCTGAGCTGTTAGTGAAAAAACCATCATCACCTGAAACGCTTGTTCCATTCAGTGCGCTATCGATCTCGGGTGGAATGGTTGATGCTGAAGCCGCTTTTGAAACAATCGCGAGTAAGTAGTGTCGCAGTTGGTAATGGATCAACTTTGGCTTGTTGTGCAAGCACAGGCCTATTTACCGATGGCTTAATTTAATAACAGTGAGCGTAATAAAAGGCGTAGCTGATATTATCCAGCTGCGCCTTTTTGTATTCAGAGAAGAGTGCGTGATCGGGGCTTACCTGACCCATTACCTGACCCAAAGTCGTCAGGTACAAAAAAAGGTTAGTAAACACTACGCTTACTAACCTTCTAGAATTTGGTGGCCCCTCCCAGACTTGAACTGGCAGAGAAAAGACATTGAGCGCTGGATAGAAGAACAGAAATAGATGCAACTTGTTACTGCGAGAACAGTGTTCTCGCTTAACCTTCGTAAATATAAAGTAAGTCATTGTTTACATGATTAATAACACGAATAAAAAATGCTCTTGCTAGAACAATGTGCTAGCTGTTTGTTCTCCCACTAAATACATGATTTAACTCTATGTATTAGGTCTGGTAATTGTGCTTTAATGCATTTTGATGCTTATTGGGAGGAGTTATGGCTCGGAAAAATGATGGAATTATTTGGCATTTGATGGATGCGCCGTGGTGGGTGAGTATCTTGTTCTCAGCAGGCATTTATGTTGGTCTATCTTTCCTATTGCCAGGTTTAGCGGCTCGCAGTGATAACTTCATCTTCAATGCCATTGGGCCGAATCTTCCGCAAATGGCACCGTATTTTGCTTTTTTGTTTTTAATTCCAGCTCCAATTGCGTTCTTTAAGCAGTATCAGCGAAAGCATAATTATCTTGCGACGACGTCTCAAATCAGAGCAAACAAAAACACGACTCCGCTTAATTCCCTCAGCTGGATTGAATTTGAAAGCTACATTGGCGAGTACTTTAAGCAGCAAGGCTACGACGTTAAACAATCTTTCTCAAAGCAGGCCGATGGTGGGGTAGATATTTGGTTAACTAAAAACGGTGAGTTGAGTCTTGTACAATGTAAGCACTGGAAAGCTAGAAAAGTCGGAGTTCAAGTCTTAAGAGAAATGTATGGTGTGATGATCGACAATCGTGCTAGCAAAATGATCATCGTAACATCGGGAGATTTTACTTCTGAAGCCATCGCCTTTGCTCAAGAGAAGCGCCTGTGGTTGGTTAATGGTAGCGAGCTAGTCCACATGATTGAAGATGGTCGTAGCTTTATGAATAAGCCAGTCATTGATGAGCCTACACTCGATCCTCATTCCAAGGTTTGCCCAAACTGCCAGTCTAGCCTTGTGATTCGTGTTGCTAGAAAAGGCCGTAATGCGGGTAAAAGTTTCTATGGTTGCTCTGCGTATCCTAAATGTCGCTACACTTGCGACTGTTGAATGTGAGTGAGGATTCAAGCAGTCTAACTGTATAGAAGGGTGTTCTCAGAACATAAAAGTTAACCTTTTGAGCCTAATTTCCAACTTAAAATGCTTTTGCGAGAACAGTGTTCTCGCTCAAATCATTAAAAACTAAAGTTTGCTCATTTAATTAATAGATAAAAAAGCCCTCTTAGTAAGCGCATCATAAACCCCACATTCTAATCAACCTCAGTCCGCCATAAGATCAAATCTCCAACCTCAAGGAGATCTGAAATGGCAAAACGACGCACCAACCAAGAATGGCAAACCTTGTTCGAGCAATACCAATCCAGCCATCTATCCCAGCGTGTCTTCTGTGAGCGTAACGGGTTAAGTCTTTCTACTTTTTATGCCAAGCGCCAGCAGTTACAAACTACGGAGTCAGCCAATATCAGTGGCTTTGTTAAAGCTGAAGTCGTTGAAAAAACGACTCGCTACCAAGTAACTCAAACACCCGTCGCCAACATGACATTATTTATTAATGACGCTGAACTCAGCATTCCACAGGGTACACCTGCCTCGTATCTGGCAGAGTTAATCGGAGCACTGTCATGAAACGAATGTTGAGCGCCCCGAATGTTTACCTGTATCGAGAGTTCGTGGACTTTAGAAAATCCATCAATGGCCTAGCGGCGATTATCGAGTCCGAAACCGATTTGCCGCTCGGCACGGGCGCACTTTTCCTGTTTACCAATAAACAACGCGACAAAGTCAAAGTGTTGTACTGGGATAAAACGGGCTTCGCCCTGTGGTACAAACGGCTCGAAAAAGCCAAATTCAAATGGCCCACTCAAGAGAAAAAACAGGTGTACACTCTGACTCAATTTGACTTAGATAGACTGTTATCTGGCTTCACGATAATCGGCCATAAACCGATAAAAATAGACAATTTTACAATGAGTTAATCTCGATAAAAGTCAGTTATACCAAGCCTTGGCGTGGTGTTTTTAGTATAATCAATGCCATGAAAAAGACGCCCGATATTAACCCAGAAAGCCAAGACATCGCCGAGCTTCAAGCTATGGTGAAAGCGTTGATGTCGGAGAAAAAAGAGTGGCAACAAGAGCGCCAATCCTTAATTGAACAGTTTAAACTGGCCCTTGACCGTCAATTCGCCAAACGCTCGGAAGCGTTAAAGCCTTATAATGAAGCGCAAGGTGACCTCTTTAATGAGGCGGAATGTGAAGCAGCGAAAGTGGAAGATGAGGTTATCACCACCACAACGACGACCATTAAACGTCGTGGTAAACGTCAACCGCTGCCTAAAGACTTACCGCGTGAAACACTCGTACTTGACCTAGATGAGCACGACAAGCAGTGCTCATGCTGCCAACACGCTCTGCATAAAATCGGCGAAGACCGCAGTGAAAAGCTCGAGTTCACGCCCGCCGTCCTAAAAGTATTGGAAGTCGTTCGCCCGAAATACGCCTGTCGTCAGTGTGAACAACAGGCTGAAAAAAGCCACATTCACCAACAACCCGCACCGATAAGTATCATCCCCAAAAGCTTCGCTACCGAAAGTCTGCTTGCCAACATTATTTTAGGTAAATATCAGTATGCGCTTCCGCTGTATCGTCAGGAAACCTTGTTCACCCAATCAGGTATCGAGTTATCGAGAACGACCATGGCCAGGTGGGTAATCCAGGTGAGTGAAAAGTTCAAACCGCTTTATCAGGCACTGAAGGCTCACTTACTCGAACAAGTGGTGGTTCAGGCCGATGAAACGCCGCTCAATGTGCTCAAGGAAGACAAGCAATGTTACATGTGGTTGTACTGCTCGGGAGCCGACTCCCCTGAAGCTAAACTCCCTGACATGAAAAATATCGTCTTGTTCGACTATCAAAACAGTCGCGCGAGAGTGTGCCCCGTGAACTTCTTGGGTGATTACTCAGGCTATCTGCAAAGTGATGGTTACGCGGCTTATGATGGATTAACCAACGTCACCAATGTCGGTTGCTTCGCTCATGCACGTCGTAAGTTCATGGAAGCGAAGAAGCTTCAGGGCAAGGGTAAAACAGGTAAAGCGGATGTGGCGTTAGCCAAAATCCAAAAGTTGTACGCACTTGAATCTCGATTAAAACTGGCTTCGGTCGAAGAGCGTTGGGCAGAAAGACAAGCGCAGGCTAAACCGATGTTGGATGACTTCTATGACTGGTTAACCACGCAGAAAGTCATCGAATCGAGTCCTCTTGGTAAAGCCATCAAGTACACCTTGGGTCAGTGGCCTAAGCTGATACGCTATGTTGAAGATGGGCATTTATCTATCGACAACAACCGAGCGGAACGCGCAATCA
The DNA here is from genome assembly GCF_002257545.1 of Vibrio qinghaiensis. Classification (NCBI taxonomy): domain Bacteria; kingdom Pseudomonadati; phylum Pseudomonadota; class Gammaproteobacteria; order Vibrionales; family Vibrionaceae; genus Vibrio; species Vibrio qinghaiensis. The sequence continues at coordinate 417,716 of NZ_CP022741.1, forward strand.
AATCGCTGGTCATTGGCAGAAAAAATTGGTTATTCTCGACGAATCCGCTTGGTGCTGATGCGAGTGCTTTGCTGTATAGCATCATCGAGACGGCGAAAGCGAACGGACTGATACTCTACGATTACATGGTCAAATGTATGAAAGAACTGGCAAAGCCAGAGCCTGATATCAACTCACTGCTTCCTTGGAACTTCTCACACTAAAACGCCCCGTGGGATCATGGGGCGCATACACTGTTCTCGCTAAAATCATCAAAAACTAAAGTTTGCTCATTTAATTGATAGATAAAAAAGATCTCTCAGCGCAGAACTCTGTGGTGGAAAATGTGTTACCCATTATCTTTCATAAGTGGGTTTGTCAGAACCAATGGGGTAATGAACGTAAGCTCTGAAACACTTTTGCACATTCTTCTTTAAAGTAGAAAATGGTTCATATCTTGCTCATCTTTTTTGCCATACCGAAAGCTATCTGAGATGAGCTTTGGAAGACTAATGTTGAGTCTTGTTTCTGGGGTAAGCTAATTAACCCAGAAAAGCGCCTCTTACGAGGCTATTTTTAACTTTGTTACACATATCGAATTGGTTTGCTTATCCGAAGTACTCACCAAAGAGAGTATGTTCAGGTTTATCATCGAATAGTTCTAGCACGGTTCCATCTAGTAGGGCTTGCTTATCTTCAATAGTAAGAACGTCATCCTCTTGGGCTGTAGAGATAAGTTTTTCATAGACGTCTTTGTTGATATTCACAAAATACTGAAGCCCATGCTTTTCACACATTTCCAGCGCAATCTTAAACATCATCTTAGTTTGACGTAAGTCTACCCCACCAAATAGTGCGCTATCATGAGCCATGAACCCTAATAATTTTTTGTTTAGTTCAAATAACAGCATGTCATAACAGAATATTTTTACTTCACCTACACCTTGAGATGAATCTTTTTGAATATATGGTTCTATGTCAAAGAGGTACTTTGCATCACCGCTGTTCTTCTGAATTCGTATCGCGCCACCATGATCATCATAGAATCGTCGAACCAATGTACGGAACTTTTTCTCTATCCCTTGAATATGAGCGCTTTGAGCATCAATGTACTCTATAGCTTTGAGGTTTAAAGCCGCTTTTTTACTTTCTAATGCGAGTTTTTGTTTCTCAACCCCAGCAAAAGTATTCTGGTAACTTGATAGCTCTGCGATTTTATTTTCTGTCGTACGGATATGCTCAACGATTGAGTTAAACTCTTCAAGTGCACCTTTCGAATCCAAGTCTTTAAGAATGCTATCTCGGCGCTCTTCTTTTTCTGTTAACAAAGCCTCTAGATGCTCACGCTTATCATTGAGCATTTTTACCTGAGATATCAAGCGTTCTCGACGAGCGCTATGAATACGTACGTGAAAATCTTGTGCTTGCTGAAGCTGTACCTGAACTGAATTTGGGAAGTGGAAAGCAGCTTCAGTGAAAATCTGTTCCACTCTATCTAGATCTACTGATTTTACTTCTTGGCTTTCATCGAGCGCCCGCTCTTTGTTCCTAACGTCACGTTCAATTTTAAATACTTCATTTCGAAACTTATTCATTTCATCGGTCAGTAAATCAGCATCACGCTTCAACTCATTGTAATTTGGGGCAATATCAAAGTTAGCTTTACTTTTAAGTAAACGCTCTAGTTTATCTTCTAGGTCTCGCAGCTCACTTTCATTAGCTGTTAAGTTTGCTTTCTGAAGCGAATCTTTTATTTTCTTGATTTCATCCAACTCTTCACGAACACTTTTAAACTGTTTAGCTAGAGAAACATCTAACCCAAGAAGCGATAGGTTTGTAATTCGTTGGTAAAAGTCTTCAGTAGGCCTTCCTTGCTGCATCAATGCATCAGAGTAATAGTTACGACCAGGGAGGTATCTTCTAGCAAAACAATTTAATGCTTGTTTAAAAGACACATCACTGATTGCTCCCATTAATATTTTCTCAGAGAGCTTGCTCGAAAACGTCTTACACTTTCCAATTTTTTCATCATTTAAATAGTAGATACCACTCTTAAAGTTGACGGTGGAGGTGTAAGGTACTGAGCCAACTTTAAAGTCCAATGAAAATGTGCCGTATTCAGACAAATAGCTCTGTAGCGTTCTATCACTTGGGTATTTTGAATCTAATTGCCCACCAAGTAACAAGTGGACTAATTGAAGAGAAGTACTCTTCCCGATTCCATTACAGGTACGAGTTGACAGTGAGCTAGTTTGTAGACCTGCGACAATATTCATCCCTTCATTAAAATTGATGGTTTTAAAGTTAGGATTACTTGAATACAGCTTTAAGAGTTTCATTTTCTAGCTCCAGCTTTCCCAAAATGAATAGGAAGTCTAAACAATATTGTAGTTTTTCAATGGAAATTTCGATTGGATACGCATGGTTTAGCTCATCCAAGAGGACATCAAAATCAACTCCATCTGTCCCCTGTAAAATCTCGACCACATAGGCTGAGATACAATACAAAGAGTCAACTGGTTTTAAGACTTTGGTTGGCAAAATCATTGTTTCATTCCAATATCACATTCTTCAAAAAAGTAAGCGATGATAACCCAAGCCATGGACGTTTCTTGGTAGCTAACCTTGTACGTTTTATCTTCAATCTTGTGGCAAAGTTCTCCAAGTATCGTAGAAAAGTCTAACTTATAATCTTTACTCGCTAGGTGGTGAAGCTCGTCGGTTTTCTTTTTAGCTAACTCTCTAGGAGCTGCACCAGCATTAGAAAGATATTGTTTAATAATACTAGTGTATAAACCGTCAACAATCAGTACTCGCAACTCCGTTAAGACTGCACCTTCAATGTGTTCATATATAGGCAGAGAAGCCTCACTGCCTATAAATAACTGATTAGAAACTCGGCGATTTAAATTGTTTATCCCAATTTTCTTTTCTAGGCCTACATTGTTGAAGTCAACAGAGTAATCCACGTTCTTAGAGTTACTGTCCTTAACTAGTAGGTCGAATACGATTTGCAACGTCATTTCATCAGTGTACTTTTCACTGATGTCCTTGAAGAACTCTTCATAGATGACTCGTAACCTATCATCTTTTAAGTTCTTAATATCATTGAGCAAATCTGTATGATCTTTCAGATGTTCTCTAATGTCTTCAATACCATACTTGTTCTTGTATGACTCAATTGTTGCTTTCTGGAGGTTTTTAGGCTTGTCCAGTAAGAAAAAGATATCAAACTCATACTGCTTGTAATGTGAGTTATGTGACTCCAATATCTTGAGGCTGTTATCTATTTTTTCTTTACCCGTTGATGTCGTCACTTGAATCATGTGTTTCGATTTGTGATCAACAAGGTCTATGTATGCCTCGTTTGAACTAGCCGAATTCGCATTATTGAAGTTTTTACCTAGGTAAAGAAAGTTGAACACATTACAGTAAAAATCTTCCGCATGAATGTTTAATGCATAGATGTTCATTGACTGCTGCAACTTCATGTCACACATCAATATTGATAGTGTTCGGGATATCTTATTGATAATTTCAATGCGCTCGTCTTGAGTCATAACCTGCTACTTAACCAACATATAATTTATATGAGCTTTGCCATATTCTTTCACTCCATTCTATGAAAACCAACGATTTGGCACAACATAGTGAGAGGATTATTGAGAGAAGTATTCTGTTCTGAATCACTCAGACTGGATGCTTAGCAAAGCGACTTTCCATGCCTGACTTGATTTAGAGGTTGCTAAATTAGCAATGTAGCTAGCATGGTTTAGCCCAAAAATAATTTATAAATTGTTTGCTATAGCCCCTGTATTAGCCATTAAAGAAGCCCACTCATTTCTGGCACACTGTCGGCTTGCGCTAGCAAGTATTCACATTCTGTTTGTATGAGTGACACACATAGCTCTATGTGTTCACGTTCCCCATCCTCGATTCCTTGAGCTTCGGTAAGGTCAATCGCTTCCTTCAGGGCATTTTTTATAGCACCAACGGTTTCTGCCATTATGGAAGCCATTTTGGTGCCTGAATAACCCAGCAGAGCGCCGAATTCAGCTAAATCATAGCTGGTGATAGGGCGTTTGAAGTTACCTTTCGGCGGATTTTGAAAGTCTTCACTTTCCCAATCTCCAATCGACATTGCAAAATATTGAGGGATACTGGCGGCACGCCTCTCATCAGCAGACAACTTACCGCTTCGTGAGTTGCGTTTTGTTCCCTCTTGAGCGATGGCTTCTATGTTGACTAAATCATAAAAAGGGGTTAGTTCCAGCCCTTTAGGGGTGACGAAGAAGCTAATATTTTTACCATGGGCATCGTAGTTTAGCGTTGCTAGATTAAAGAGCATCCATTGGGTGAGCTTTAGGTTAGTGATGACCGTGTCTATGGTTTTGACGCTCAGTAGGCGTGGGAAAGAAGCGCCATCACGCATATATACGCCATCGCCTTCATCCCCATTCTGACGCTCGTATTTGTAACCTGGAGGTAAGTCAGTCGCCTGACAGCCATCAATCACATGTTTTCGTTGAACGACATCACGAGCCTCGATATAGGCACGATCGAACCGCTCTATGATCAGTGTCCTAGTCTTCCCAATGCGAGTTAACTCAACATTAGCGACGTCCAAACCCGCTAGCTTGGCTAATGTCATGCAAAAGAACTCATTAACAGCAATACACGGTGCTTTACCGCTTTCAAACTTCAGAATGTAGTTCGAACTTAATTTGCCTTCACCAAACCCCCATTCATCATCGCGCTTAAGTAAGTTTAACTTATTTTGAACACCAGCAACCGAAAGGCGAACCTTACCGTCCCAATACACTAATGGCGCTAGATTTCGCTCTAGTCGTTCTATTAGTTCATCATCAGGTACAGATCTAAAGCTGGTTTCCCCAGGTTCTGAGTCTGGAACTTGAAAAGACAATGCGCCAGATGTTTCCGCACCAAGCTTACGAATCAGCCCGAACGTGTTGCTTTTGGAGATAGTGGTGTTTTGTATCATTTCCTCAAAGGCTTCTCCTTCAGGAAGGAGATTTCTGAGGTAGTTCTCAATACTACGTGGCGAAGCCTGATCATCGAAAGGGATGTGTGGCGAAATCGGGAAACCAGTGTGTTTCCATTCTTCTTCATAGATGAATGAGAACTCTGTTTCTGTTCCGACAGGAAGAATCAAACGACCAATTTTGGTATTCGTACCGATAAACACGTCTAACTGTTGTAACTTACTCATACCAACCGTCCCCATTGCTTCTCACGCTGTTTTCAGCTTGGGAGGTTATTTGGCTATGTGGACGAACAAATAGGTTTAAGTCGATAAGGCGTAACGACAGCCCTAAGATATCCATGAGGACGAGTACATTGGCAAAGGTGACACTGGTATCGCCTTTTTCAATCTTCATGATTGTCCTACGAGATAAATTGGCTTTTGAAGCGAGATCATCAATACGCCAGCCTCTATCGGTGCGCTTTGAACGAATGGCACTCCCCAGAGTTTCCATACTGAACTCGGTATTCAAATCAGGCATAGGTTGTGCCTTTACCATCTTACCTTTCTTCATAAGTGCCTTTTAATGTACTTTTGTCACTATTGGGTTCGTATTGATATATAGGTTCACTATAACTCACTTTTGTCGTGACTGTATAAGAAATTATCTATAAGTGCAATTTAAGCTACTTATGTCTGGTTTGCGAATTCAATCTCTCTTTGCTCTCTATGAGAGAGTTTTATCAGCCAGAGCGACACATTTAGCAATAGCGTAGTATTCAGATTCGTATTGGAAGAAGACAGAGAAGAGTGCGTGATCGGGGCTTACCTGACCCATTACCTGAACCAAAATCGTCAGGTACAAAAAAAGGTTAGTAAACACTACGCTTACTAACCTTCTAGAATTTGGTGGCCCCTCCCAGACTTGAACTGGGGACCAATCGATTATGAGTCGACTGCTCTAACCACTGAGCTAAGGGGCCAAATTAGGTGTGTGATTATAGGGGATGGAGTTATGAGTGTCTACCCGCAAAATAGGGTAAATGCGCTTAGTTTTTATCCACTTAAACTATGAGATACAAAAAAGGTGAGCTTGTGCTCACCTTTTAGATTGGATAGGTTGCGATTACTCGTCTAGGAAGCTGCGCAATGTTTCAGAGCGGCTTGGGTGACGCAGTTTACGCAGTGCTTTCGCTTCAATTTGGCGGATACGCTCACGCGTTACGTCAAACTGCTTACCAACTTCTTCTAGCGTGTGGTCGGTATTCATGTCAATACCGAAACGCATACGCAGTACTTTCGCTTCGCGAGGAGTTAGGCCAGCAAGAACGTCACGAGTCGCTGCTCTTAGGCTGGTGGCCGTAGCAGAATCAAGTGGTAGTTCAAGGGTTGTATCCTCGATAAAGTCACCAAGATGCGAATCTTCGTCGTCACCGATAGGTGTCTCCATAGAGATTGGCTCTTTAGCAATTTTCAGTACTTTACGAATTTTATCTTCTGGCATTTGCATGCGTTCTGCCAATTCTTCTGGCAGAGGCTCGCGGCCCATCTCTTGCAGCATCTGACGTGAGATTCGATTCAGTTTGTTGATCGTTTCGATCATGTGCACTGGAATACGAATCGTACGTGCTTGGTCTGCAATTGAACGTGTGATAGCTTGGCGAATCCACCAAGTGGCGTAAGTTGAGAACTTATAACCACGGCGGTATTCAAACTTATCTACCGCTTTCATCAGGCCGATATTACCTTCTTGGATAAGATCCAAGAACTGCAGGCCACGGTTGGTGTATTTCTTCGCGATAGAAATAACCAGACGCAAGTTTGCTTCAACCATCTCTTTTTTCGCTCGACGAGCTTTCGCTTCACCGATAGACATGCGACGGCTGATGTCTTTAATGTTTTGTACATTCAAAGACGTTTCTTCTTCGATCATTTTCAATTTATGAATTGAACGACGAATGTCTTCTTCTTGCTGTCTGATTTTTTCTGCATAAGGCTTTTCTGAAGCGAGTACTTCATCTAACCATGCATCGCTTGATTCATTGCCAGTGAATAGGGCAATGAATGACTTTTTAGGCATTTTACCGTATTCGACCGCAGCTCTCATGATCAGACGTTCTTGAGTACGAACGCGATCCATTGAGGTGCGAAGCTTGTTGACTAGGTAGTCAAATTGCTTTGGCGTGAGTCGGAATTCACGGAAAATATCCAACATCAACTCGGTGGCTTGGGCGGCTTTATTACTGTCATAGCCATGCTCATTTTTCGCGAGTTGAAGATTTTGATACTTGTTGCGTAGTTCGGTGAATTTTTCTAGCGCAAGCTCAGGGTCGATTCCTGCATCTTCTTCAGAGTCAGTATCTTCGCTATCGCCATCTTCATCATCATCGAGATCGTCTTCATCAGCAAGGTCAGCGCTAGCAAGTTCTGAACCGATATGGGTTGCTGTTGGAGCGTTCGTTGCATCTGAGTCAGGATCAACAAAACCTGAGATCAGGTCTGTTAAACGAAGTTCTTCAGCAAGAACTTTGTCAAATTGCTCTAAGATGTATGGAATGGTGCCTGGATATTCAGCCACTGCGCGTTGAACTTGGTTAATACCATCTTCAATACGCTTAGCGATATCAATTTCACCTTCGCGAGTCAGCAGTTCTACGGTACCCATTTCGCGCATATACATACGCACAGGGTCGGTAGTACGACCAATTTCGCTTTCTACACTGGATAATGCAGCGGCTGCGGCTTCAGCAGCATCCTCATCGGTGATTGCGTTATCATCATTTAGAGCAAGATCATCGGCATCAGGGGCAGTTTCTACCACCTTAATACCCATGTCATTGATCATCTGAATGATATCTTCTACCTGCTCGGAATCTACGATTTCGGCTGGTAGGTGGTCATTTACTTCGGCGTAGGTCAGATAGCCTTGCTCTTTGCCTTTAATGACAAGTAGTTTTAGCTGTGACTGCGGATTTTGATCCATAGACGGTATCCAACTTCATATCTGGTGAAGGAATTAGTATGCGAAATGCAAACCACATATACTAACAAATTTATTCATTGCTGACTATTTAAACTAGGTTACGCTTTCAAGTCTTTCATTAAGTCTTGAAGCTCCCGTCTCTCTTCGGCTGATAAACCGACGCTTCTTTCTTTTGCCTGCAGGTTTTCAATTTGCTTTTCGATGCATTGAGCCAATATTTTGTCCAATGAATCTAAAAATAGTTCTTCTTGATTGTCTTCAACAAGTGGAATCTCCCAACTTGCGAGACGAGACAGAAGGGGCTCGTTTTTATTACCGCGCCAGTGTTCAAGTAATTGGCCTGTAGTAATATTGGGGTACGCTTGACAATTCTCAAGTACCTCAATTAATAAACTTAAACCGGGTATGGGCAAGGATTGAACGCTGGAAATATCAGGCACCATTTCAGCATAGCTTGGATTTTGAATAAGCAAAGCGATCACTTCACGCATCGGTGTGCGTTTGAGCTCTTTGTGTGGCTGTGAGCGGTGTTTGTCTGATTCTGGCAGTGATGGCTTTTTATAAATCCCAGTTTTTTGCCCTAATATTTTGAGCAATTGTGCTTGTAGAGATGTGTCTGGCACTTTATTAATCAGTGGTAATGCCAGCGCCTCAAGCGCCGCTTTCCCTTCGTTATTACCGACATCAACTTGTGACAGTAGGTTGGTAAATAGGTATTTGGATAAGGGTTCAGCATCTTGCACTAACTGTTCAAAGGCTGCTTTTCCATGGGTTCTGATGTAGCTATCAGGGTCTTCACCGTCAGGTAAAAACAGGAATTTAAGAATATTGCCACTTTTGAGATAACTCAACGCATTTTCCAGTGCGCGCCACGCCGCTTCTCGCCCTGCTCGGTCACCATCATAGCAGCAGACCACCGTATTGGTTTGGCGAAAAAGCAGTTGTAGGTGATCGCCAGTGGTTGAGGTTCCTAGCGAAGCAACCGAGTAGTCCACCCCATATTGCGCCAGTGCAACCACATCCATATAACCTTCAACCACCAATACTTGTGGGGGTTCACGATAGGCTTGCATGACATCGTATAGGCCATACAGCTCTTTACCTTTATGGAAAATGGGGGTTTCTGGTGAGTTTAGGTATTTTGGCGTTCCATCACCGGTAACGCGTCCACCAAAGCCGATCACTCGTCCGCGACGGTCGCGGATGGGAAACATAATACGCCCACGAAAACGATCGTAGCGATTGCCTTTGTCATTTTCGATCAACATGCCGCCGGTGACGAGCATCTCTTGGCTTTCTTGTTGCTGGCCGAAGTTTTTGCGCACTAAATCCCATTCGTCAGCAATATAGCCAATACCAAATTTCTGCACGATTTCGCCAGAAAGACCGCGATCTTTTAGGTACTCGATGGCATGACGATTACCCGGAACTTTGAGTTGGTTACGGTAAAACTGCGCAATGCTGCCCATTAAGTCATAAAGGGTGCGTTTTTCTTCACTATTGGCTTTAGGGGCTGATGAGAAATGGCCACTAGAGCGTTGCTCTCGGGGAACTTCTAGCCCAACAAAAGAAGCCAATTCTTCGATAGCTTCTACGAATTCAAGGCGTTCATATTCCATCATGAAGTCGATGGCGTTGCCATGCACGCCACAACCAAAGCAGTGATAGAACTGTTTTTCTTGGCTTACACTAAATGAGGGCGTTTTTTCATTATGGAATGGGCAGCAAGCACCGTAGTTCTTACCTTTTTTCTTAAGTTTCACACGTGCGTCTATGATGTCGACAATATCAAGTCGAGCAAGGAGATCATCAATAAAACTGCGAGGGATGTGTCCTGCCATAAAACCTAAAAGAAAAGACCAAAACGAATGATTAGATACAAACAAGCCGTGCGCTCCAGAGGATAGCACGGCTTGATGCAATTTGATGCGGGCATTTAAGCGAGTTTAGTTCGAACTAATCCGCTGACTTTACCCATATCTGCACGCCCTTGAATTTGCGGTTTCAAGACAGCCATCACTTTCCCCATGTCTTGCATGCCAGCAGCAGCGGACTGTGTGATTGCATCATCAATTAATGCGCTCACTTCATCATCGCTCAACGGCTGAGGCATAAATGCCTCAAGGATAGTGATTTCTGCTTGCTCTGCATCTGCGAGATCTTGACGATTGGCAGCTTCATATTGAGCGACAGAGTCGCGACGTTGTTTAACCATTTTTACCATCACAGCAAGAATATCGTCGTCGTTCAGAGTGATCTGCTCGTCGACTTCTCGTTGTTTTATCGCGGATAAGGCTAAACGAATAGTGCCAAGGCGTACTTTATCCTTGGCTTTCATCGCTAATTTTTGCTCTTCTTTGAGGATATCAATTAGAGCCATAACGCTCGTTCCTTAATGGAAAAAGGTTATTAGTACAGGCGAACGCGACGTGCGTTTTCGCGAGCTAGCTTCTTAGCGTGACGCTTTTGAGCCGCTGCTTTAGCGCGTTTGCGAACGGTAGTTGGTTTTTCATAGTGCTCACGACGACGCACTTCAGAAAGGATACCTGCTTTTTCGCAAGAGCGCTTGAAACGACGTAATGCAACATCGAACGGTTCGTTTTCACGTACTTTAACTATTGGCATATGCCTTTCACCTCAGGGGTTATTCGTTAACGCTGATATTTTGAGGCTTAAACCACAAGATTTCTTGTCTGTTTGCTCGGTTATCAGCTTGATCAAAAATGGTGCGGAATTTTAATCCGATCGCAATAGCTTTGTAAAGCACTTTGTCGATTATAGTCTGTACAAAATTTGTTTACGGAGCCAAGGCGGGGTAACATGGCGGCCATTTCCAATTGTTGATGAAAGCGTGCTGAGAAAATTATGCGCATTATTGGTATTGAAACCTCGTGTGACGAGACTGGCATCGCCATTTATGACGAAGAGAAAGGCTTACTTTCTCATCAATTGTACAGCCAAGTAAAACTGCACGCCGATTACGGCGGTGTGGTGCCGGAGCTTGCTTCTAGAGACCATGTTAAAAAGACCATTCCACTGATAAAAGCAGCGATGGCTGAAGCGAATTTGACGCCTGCGGATATTGATGGCGTGGCTTACACCGCAGGTCCTGGTTTAGTGGGTGCGCTGCTTGTTGGCGCGACGATTGGCCGTAGTTTGGCTTATGCGTGGAATGTGCCAGCGGTGCCTGTTCACCATATGGAAGGGCACCTTTTAGCTCCGATGCTTGAAGATAATCCGCCTCCGTTTCCGTTTGTGGCCGTACTGGTTTCCGGTGGTCATTCCATGATGGTAGAGGTGAAAGGGATTGGTGAATATAAGATCCTCGGAGAGTCTATTGATGACGCGGCCGGTGAGGCGTTTGATAAAACCGCGAAGCTGATGGGGCTTGATTATCCTGGGGGTCCATTGTTGGCTCGTTTGGCTGAAAAAGGAACGCCAGGGCGTTTTAAGTTTCCGCGTCCGATGACGGATCGACCAGGGTTAGACATGAGTTTCTCTGGTTTAAAAACATTTACAGCCAATACGATTGCGGCCAATGATAATGATGAGCAAACCCGAGCGGATATTGCGTACGCCTTTCAAGAGGCGGTGTGTGGCACTTTAGTGATTAAGTGCAAACGCGCCCTTCAGCAAACTGGCATGAAACGCATTGTTATTGCCGGTGGCGTGAGTGCCAATAAACAGTTACGCGCTGAGCTTGGCGCACTGGCGAAAAAAATTGGTGGTGAAGTGTATTACCCGCGTACTGAGTTTTGTACCGACAACGGTGCAATGATTGCTTATGCGGGTATGCAGCGTTTAAAAAATGGTGAAACAGTCGATTTAGCGGTGCAGGCAACACCTCGCTGGCCGATTGATCAACTTAAACCCATTATTTAGCGGGTGTCGCAACGGTCTCTTTTTAGAGGCCGTTTTGTTCTTTGGTACTTCCGTTTCTGTGGCGTTCTGTATTGATTTTAATTAGCCATTGCTTACATTCTGCTCTGAGCTGTTATCGCTCATATCAATGCTACAATGCCAACCTACTTTACTAATATTGGATTCACAATGAAGACATTTGTTATTGATGATTGCCAGATGCGTTATTTGGATCAAGGGCAAGGTGAAGTGCTTGTTTTCGGTCACAGCTATCTGTGGGATAGCGCAATGTGGGCACCTCAGGTGGAAGCGTTGAGTCAACACTACCGCTGTATCGTGCCTGATTTATGGGCGCATGGTCAGTCAGATTTCGCACCGTCATCCATGAACACACTAAAAGATTATGCTCAGCATATTTTGGCTTTGATGGACCACTTATCGATTGAGCAGTTTTCTATCATTGGTCTTTCTGTAGGTGGAATGTGGGGGGCTGAGTTAGCCGTTCTTGCGCCTGCGCGCGTGAAATCATTAGTGATGATGGATACCTTTGTTGGTCTAGAGCCTGAAGTCAGCCATGCAAAATATTTTGCCATGCTCGATGCGATTGCGGCGATGCAGCAAGTGCCATCACCGATTGTTGATGCAGTTGTACCGATGTTTTTTGCAAAAGATGGCGAGCAGAAATCTCCGGCATTAGTGGCTGGATTCAAGCAACATTTATCGGCGCTTACTGGTCAACAAGCGGTGGAAGTGGCTCGGTTGGGGAAAATGATCTTCGGTCGTCGTGACATGATTGAAGAGGTGGAGCAATTGAGGTTGCCAGTGTTGATTGCAGCTGGCGCTGAAGATATGCCTCGTCCGCCTCTTGAGGCTTACTTAATGAATGATGCCATTCACGGCAGTGAGTTAGAGGTTATTGCTAATGCTGGACATATCAGTAACTTAGAGCAACCTGAATACGTTACCGCCATGTTGACCCGTTTCTTGAAAAAAGCGCTTAGCTAGTCTTCCCTTATTAGCGGGTCATGCTTAATCAAAAAAGGCTTCGTAAGAGGCCTTTTACTTATTCGTCATTGACGTTATTTGCAAGCGGGTTTATCCATCATCCAAGCTAGCTCAAGAACCAAGCGTTTTTTTCTCACCCACTTTCGGCTCTGTGCCAGCCAATAACCGTTTAATATTTTGGTGATGACGAAACACGATAAGGCAGCACAGCATTGCTACCGGTAAGGTATATTGCGGTTTGATCAACCAAGTGTAGAACGGAGCGAGCAGCACGGTAACCAAAGCCGCTAAGGATGAATAGCGAAATAAAAATGCAACGCTGACCCAAGTCAATATGATAAGTGCGGTGAGATCTAAACCGATCGGTGCGATTGCTCCCAGTGCTGTTGCAACACCTTTTCCGCCTTTAAAATGAAAGAAAATAGGGTACATATGGCCAAGGCAAGCGGCGATGGCGACTAGGCCCAATAGAATGGGATCAATCCCCAAATAGTAGCCGCCCCATACTGGAATGGTGCCTTTGAGCATGTCACACAGCAGTACCACGATGGCGGCTTTTTTTCCGCCAATGCGTAATACGTTAGTTGCACCGGGGTTATTTGAGCCCATATCGCGAGGATCGGGCAGGCGTAATAAACGGCAGATCAACACCGCACTTGAGATCGAACCCAGTAAATAGGCAGAAATGATCATTATCAGTGCGAGTGGTGTCATAAGTACCTCTGCAGTGGAAATGCCCTAAAGCAAGTTCACAAGCCATTGTTAACCATGATGAAAAGCAAAAAAATGTTTTGGATTTCGCATCTCGACTCAGTTTGGGTATATGATATCGCGATTAGGCAAAATAGTACGATTTTTTACGCAATTAGGGTATCCGACCTCTAGAGGAAGAGACGCAAAAATGGATAAAGTCTTTATTGAACAGCTGACGGTGATCACCACCATTGGCGTGTATGATTGGGAACAAGAGATCAAGCAGAAATTAGTGCTCGACATCGAAATGGCGCACGACAATCAACCCGCAGCTAAAAGTGATGATGTAAGTGATGCGTTAGACTACGCACAAGTGAGTCAAGCGGTGATCGCACATATTGAAAATGGTCGCTTTTTATTGGTAGAGCGTGTTGCAGAAGAAGTAGCAGAGCTTATCATGCAGCGCTTTTCTGTTCCTTGGGTCAAAATTCGTTTAGCCAAGCCTGGCGCGGTTGCACAGGCATCCAGTGTTGGCGTTATCATTGAACGAGGCCATGCATGACGACGGTCTATGTTGGCGTCGGTTCTAATATTGAAAGACGCAAACATATCGAAGCAGCTATCGAGGAATTGTCGACCATCGGAAATCAACTACAGATCTCGACCATTTACGAATGTGCATCGGTTGGGTTCAATAGTGCAGCCTTTTATAATTTAGTCGTTGCGCTGGAAACAAGGCTTTCGTTGAGTGATTTCGCGGCGCAACTTCGAGCGATTGAATCTCGATGGGGGCGCGACCCGCAGGCGAAAAAATTTCAAGATCGCACCTTAGATCTCGATATCATTTTGTTTGGAGAGCTTGTTTCCGCGCAAGATCCTGAATTGCCACGCAGTGATATCTTTAAATATCCATTTGTCATACAACCACTTTACGATTTGTCACCGGAACGGATCGTTCCCAATGATGGTCGTAGTGTGCGTCAAATATGGCAACAGGCGATCAACTTAGAATCGCTCAACCCTGTCAAACCTTGGTTCGACATTAATTAAGAGTTAATAATGAGTTATTTAGAAGCGTTTTTTTTGGCTTTGATTCAAGGCTTAACCGAATTTTTACCTATCTCCAGCTCCGCCCATTTGATTTTGCCTTCAGCCATTTTAGGCTGGGAAGATCAAGGTCTTGCCTTTGATGTGGCGGTGCATGTCGGCACATTAGCCGCTGTGGTTATCTATTTTAGGCAAGAAGTGGTGACTTTACTGCGCGCTTTTTTTGCCTCGATTTTTAAAGGCGAGCGCAGTAAAGAATCGAAACTGGCATGGATGATCGTACTAGCAACCATTCCTGCCTGTATTTTCGGCTTTTTTATGAAAGATATTGTTGAACTCTACCTACGCAGTGCTTGGGTGATAGCAACCACCACTATTATTTTTGGCCTATTACTGTGGTATGTCGATAAAAACGCGCCATTAGCGGATGATGAATATCAAGCTGATTGGAAAAAGTCGTTGATGATCGGTTTGGCACAAGCGGTTGCGGTGATCCCCGGTACCTCTCGCTCAGGAGCGACCATTACAGCGGCGTTGTACCTTGGTTTTACTCGTGAAGCGGCCGCGCGTTTTTCTTTCTTGATGTCGATTCCTATCATTGTTTTGGCGGGGGGCTATTTAGGGTTAAAGCTGGTGACCAGTGGCGAACCTGTGCATTTCGGTTTCTTAATGACGGGTATCCTGACCTCCTTTATCAGTGCTTATATTTGTATCCATTTCTTCTTAAAACTGATTTCTAAAATGGGTATGACTCCGTTTGTCATTTATCGTTTAATTCTGGGTGGCGGCTTATTTGCGTTCCTAATGATGAGTTAAATAAAGGCTTGTGATATAAATAGCCATCATTTTCGTGCTGTGTTAAAGCGTCACTTTTTTTAAACAGCACGCTTTGTTTATCGTTTACGTTCTCTTTCATAGTGAGCGTTTTGAATGGTTATAGATGTGATGCGACTTTTTGCGGTGACATTGGCGTTATTATTCGGTTTATTACAGTACGATTTGTGGCTCGGTAAAAATGGCATTGCTGATTATCGAACCATTGTCGATGAAATTGACCTGCAGCAACAAGTAAACGAAAACCTAACGCTACGAAATTCGGAAATGTTCGTCGAAATTGATGATTTACGACAAGGACTGGACGCGATTGAAGAGCGAGCGCGTCATGAATTAGGAATGATAAAAGAAGGTGAAACTTTCTATCGATTGGTCGGTGAGGATAGTCAATAAATGCCGCACAGTACGCTTTCTCTTACCGCGATTGTACCGGCTGCTGGTGTTGGCAGCCGAATGCAAGCGGATCGTCCGAAACAGTATTTAACCATACACAACAAAACCGTTCTCGAACACACAATAGCGACGCTGCTCGCGCACCCTAATATTGATCGCGTTGTTGTCGCCGTCAGTGACGATGATCCTTACTATTTTGCTCTGCCATTAGCCACTAATCCCAATGTTATTCGCGTCAGCGGTGGTCAAGAGCGAGCCGACTCGGTGCTCTCGGCGCTGCAATATGTTTTAGCTAATTCCCTAGGTGAATGGGTTCTCGTGCATGATGCAGCGCGGCCTTGTCTTACTTTTGCAGATATTGACCGATTGATTACGACGGCTAAAGAGCATCCGGTAGGTGCGATTTTAGCTGCACCTGTTCGAGACACAATGAAGCGTGCTGATGGCGAAAACAACATTGATCATACCGTTGATCGCGTCGCATTATGGCATGCACTCACCCCCCAGATGTTTAGAGCCAAGCCGCTTTTTGAGGCTTTGTCGGACGCGTTAGATCAGCAAGTCATCATCACCGATGAAGCATCCGCAATGGAGTGGCAAGGGTTACATCCAGCGTTGGTCGCTGGGCGAGCGGATAATCTCAAAATTACGCAACCCGAAGATCTCGCTTTAGCTGAGTTTTATTTAGGTCGTACTTCCTCACTAGCCGCAATAGGAAATAACCATGATTAGAATTGGCCACGGTTTTGATGTTCATAAATTTGGCGGTGAAGGCCCAGTCATCATTGGGGGAATTGCCGTTCCTTATGAGCAAGGCTTAATTGCTCATTCCGATGGTGATGTCGCCTTGCATGCTTTAAGTGATGCGCTGCTTGGCGCGATTGCCGCAGGTGATATTGGCCGCCATTTCCCCGATACCGATGATAAATGGAAAGGGGCAGATAGCCGTGAATTATTGAAAGATGTCTATCGCCGTGTGAAAGCGCAAGGCTACCGTTTAGGCAATGCCGACGTCACCATTATCGCGCAAGCGCCGAAGATGGCGCCGTATATTGAAGCGATGTGCGCTGCCATTGCGCAAGATCTTGAAACGACGCTAGATAATATTAACGTCAAAGCAACCACAACCGAGCGCCTTGGTTTCACTGGGCGCAAAGAAGGTATTGCTTGCGAAGCGGTTGTCTTATTGATCAAATGCACTACAGATTAAATGTACTACAGATTAAATGCACGGTTGATCAAAGCATAATATTGCCTTAATAAAACGACCCAGCAAATTGAAGAGGTAATGGCAATTCACTTGCCTCTCCTTCTATGTAAAAACACGTTATTGATGGACTTCCGCCAACGAATGGCACGCTCAGTAACGCGCAATAGCGGCTCATGCGTCGCTGTTTTTATTATTACCGCCAACTCGCGTCAGCGACGGATGAAAACATGTCAGATATATTATCTTCATTGGCTTACCTTTGTGGTAAACCAGCCGCTAAAGCCAAAATAAAAGCCAAGCCAGAGCACTTTAAAGTGATTGAAGACTTAGGATTCGAACTGGCAGGAAGTGGTGAACACTTAATGGTTCATATTCGTAAAACTGGTGAAAATACCAGTTTTGTGGTCAATGAATTGGCTAAAGCATGTGGTGTGAAATCAAAAGATGTGAGTTGGGCTGGTCTGAAAGATCGTCATGCGGTTACGCAGCAGTGGCTTAGTGTACATTTACCAAAAGGTGAGACGCCAGATTTCACCGAGTTTTTGGCTCAATATCCGAGCATCGAAATTCTGGAAACTACGCGTCACAATAAAAAGTTGCGCCCCGGAGATTTAGTCGGCAATCATTTTGAAATCACGCTTTCTGAAGTCACCGACACCGCCGAAGTCGTGACGCGATTAGAGCACATCGCCACGCACGGTGTGCCTAATTATTTTGGTAGCCAACGTTTTGGCAATCACGGCAATAACCTCAGTGAAGCGCGTCGCTGGGGAAAAGAGAACGTGCGTTCACGTAACCAAAATCAGCGCAGTTTGTATCTCTCGGCGGCCCGTTCGTGGATTTTCAACCAAATTGTCTCTGCCCGTATCGAGCAAGATAAGTTACACCAATTTATCGAAGGAGATATCGCACTTGAGGGAGAGAAAACGACCTTAGTCACCTTGGCGAATCTTACCGATCTCAATAACAAACTGGCATTGAATGAAGTGCAAATAAGTGCTGCTTTGGCGGGCGATAATGCACTACCGACGCAAGGCGAGGCTTTAGATTTAGAACAAGTTCACCTTGATGCTGAACCTGACTTGATGGCACTGATCCGCAGTAATCGTATGCGTCATGAGCGCCGGGCGCTGATGCTTAAGCCGCAGAATCTTTCTTGGACAGTTGAGCAAGACAATGTGACGTTACGTTTTGATTTAGATGCAGGAAGTTTTGCTACCTCAGTCATTCGTGAATTGGTTGAAGAGATAGCGGTTGAACGCGAGTTCTAAGGAAAAAACTCGATGAAGATTTTATTAAGCAATGATGATGGTGTATACGCGCAAGGTTTAAATACCCTAGCACGCGCGCTGGCTGATCTCGCCGAGATCGTGATTGTCGCGCCGGATCGTAATCGGTCAGGAGCCTCCAATTCGCTGACATTAGAGCAGCCGCTTCGTGTGGATCTCATTGCACCCAATACCTATTCAGTGCAAGGCACACCAACCGATTGTGTGCATTTTGCACTCAATGAACTGCTCAAAGATGATCTGCCTGATTTGGTGCTGACAGGCATCAATCATGGTGCGAATTTGGGCGATGACGTGCTCTATTCGGGCACGGTTGCGGCGGCGATGGAAGGGCATTTTCTTGGGGTGCAAGCGATCGCGTTTTCACTGGTCGGGACGGCTAATTTTACTACGGCAGCGCAGATAGCGCGCCAGTTGGTCGAACAGCATCTCAATGCCCCAATCCCAACCAATCGATTATTGAATGTGAACGTACCAGATCGTCCGTTTGAGGAGTTAGCGGGTATTCAAGTGACGCGTTTAGGTGCTCGCCATCACGCAGAAAGTATGATTAAGCAGAAAGATCCTCGTGGGCATGATATTTATTGGTTAGGTCCTCCGGGTAAAGAGCAAGATGCAGGGCAAGGGACTGATTTCTATGCGATTGAGCATGGCTATGTCTCCTTGACGCCGTTGCAGGTTGATCTCACGGCTCATGAGTCACTGCCAAGTATGGATAACTGGTTGAAGGAAAAAGGGTAATGGCCAATCCACATGCCGACAGATTAATTGAATTTCTGATCGCGAATGGTATCCAAGCTCAAACCGTTTTGGATGCCATTCATTGTTTGCCAAGAGAAAGCTTTGTTTCTCAGGCGATGATGCATCAAGCCTATGACAACAATGCCTTGCCGATAGGCCAAGGACAAACGATTTCACAACCTTACATTGTGGCAAAAATGACGCAGCTTTTAGAACTTGAGCCGCAGAGTAAGGTCTTAGAAATTGGCACTGGCTCGGGTTATCAAACCGCTGTGCTTGCCCAGTTGGTTGAGCACGTGTATTCGATTGAACGGATCAAGTCATTGCAGTGGGACGCGAAGCGTCGTTTAAAGCAACTTGATATTTATAACGTCTCGACTAAGCATGGTGATGGCTGGTTGGGCTGGGATGCTAAAGCCCCTTTTGATGCGATCATTGTTACGGCGGCGGCCGAATTTGTCCCAAATGCTCTGCTTGATCAGCTTGCGGAAGGTGGCCGCTTAGTGATCCCGGTTGGCAGTAGTGATCAGCAGTTATTGAAAATAGTTCGCCAAGGCGATGATTTTATTTCCCACATCATTGAGATGGTGCGTTTTGTCCCTTTAGTTGCCGGTGATTTAGCTTAGTGATGATGAGTAACCTAAGAAATAGAGTAATAATGGTGCTAATTAGTAGCGTCCTTATCGGATGTGCTGCTCATACTCCTGCACCCGTTTCTGGGCTCAATAAAGACTATAATGCCATTCCTCGTGGTAGTTATCGCGGCAGTTTTTACGAAGTGCAAAAAGGCGATACGCTCTATTTTATATCTTATGTCACAGATAAAAATGTAAACGACTTGATTCGTTTCAATAATTTAAAAAAACCTTACACCATTCATCCTGGTCAAAAACTCAAATTATGGATCCCCAATTACACGCCTCCTGCTTACGGTGGTACTGGTGTAACAGAAGTCATTGCGGCCGCAACCCCTGCTAGCACAATGGCTGGTCTAGTTCCTCCACCAATGGTTGTAAGCGGAGTGAGTAAAAACTCTAATCAAAATGGTGGATCCAATGCCGCAAGTTCCTCGACCAAAGTTGCAAAAAAAGATCCTCCTAAGGTAGTTGAACAATCGAAACCAAAAGAGTATGTTGATTCAAAAGGTAAACAAAATGTTAATGCTAATGTAACCTTTGCTAAACCAAAAGATGATAAAGTTTCAAAATGGTTATGGCCGACACAAGGGAGAATAATTAAAAATTTTTCAGCAGGCGATCAAGGAAATAAAGGGATCGACATCGCAGGACAGCGTGGTCAATCCATTTTATCAACTGCTGCAGGAACCGTTGTCTATTCGGGAAATGCATTAAGAGGTTATGGCAATCTTGTGATTGTAAAACATAATGATAACTACCTCAGTGCTTATGCTCATAACGATCGGTTACTGGTAAAAGAAGGACAAAGTGTTAAGGCTGGCCAAAAAATAGCAACCATGGGCAGCTCAGGAACCAGCAGTGTTCGTTTACACTTTGAAATTCGTTATCAAGGTAAGTCGGTGAATCCAAAACGCTACTTACCGTAAACATACTTGAAAGAGTCATGTAGCGACATTAGAAAGTAGTAATGTCTTGCTAGCTCGCCAGGGGGAGGCGCTATGAGTATCAGCAATGCAGTAACGAAAGTCGAAGAGTTTGAAGACCAAGAGATCATGGATTCGATTGAGGTTGATGAAGAACTCACCACCACTAAAAGCCAAAGCGATGACGATGTTCAAATCGAAGATGCCAAAGAAGGGTTTGATGCGTCAACAAAAAGCTTAGATGCAACACAGATGTATCTTAGCGAGATTGGTTTTTCTCCATTATTAACAGCTCAAGAAGAAGTACTTTATGCTCGTCGTTCACTGAGAGGCGATGAAGCTGCTCGTAAACGCATGATCGAAAGTAACTTACGTTTGGTCGTTAAAATTTCTCGCCGTTATGGTAATCGTGGCTTGGCTTTACTCGATCTAATTGAAGAGGGTAATTTAGGCTTGATCCGTGCGGTAGAAAAATTTGATCCAGAACGTGGCTTTAGATTCTCAACTTATGCTACTTGGTGGATCCGTCAAACCATTGAACGTGCATTAATGAACCAAACGCGCACTATCCGTTTGCCAATTCACGTCGTTAAAGAGTTGAATATCTACCTTCGCACGGCTCGCGAGCTATCGCAGAAGTTAGATCACGAACCTACCGCAGAAGAAATTGCGTTCCAACTGGATAAGCCAGTCGAAGATGTCAGTAAAATGCTGCGTCTGAACGAGCGTATCAGTTCTGTCGATACGCCGATTGGCGGCGATGGTGACAAAGCGCTACTCGATATCATCCCAGATGCGAACAACTCTGATCCTGAAATTTCTACGCAAGATGATGATATCCGCGAATCACTACTGAATTGGTTAGATGAACTGAACCCAAAACAAAAAGAGGTACTTGCACGCCGTTTTGGACTATTAGGTTATGAGCCGTCCACCTTAGAAGAAGTAGGGCGCGAAATTAACTTAACCCGTGAACGAGTTCGTCAAATTCAAGTGGAAGGCCTACGTCGTTTGAGAGAGATCTTGGTTAAACAAGGCTTGAACATGGAAGCGCTGTTTAATGTTGAATACGACTAAAGGTTGGTTCAACAAGAGCTTGATTGATAACGTTATTGATTAATAAGTCATTGATTTATAAACTATTTCATAAAAGCATAAAAGCATAAAAGCATAAAAGCATAAAAGCATAAAAGCATAAAAGCATAAAAGCATAAAAGCATAAAAGCATAAAAGCATAAAAGGCACCGACTTAAAATCGATGCCTTTTTTATTTTTAATATCAGATTGTTACATTAGCTTCTTCAAGCGATAAAGCGCTTCTAATGCTTGGCGAGGCGTTAGATCGTCAGGGTCAATAGCTGCTAATGCCTGTTCGACTTCGCTTGGGTCTGGGATCAAACTGAGTTGATTAGCAATATCTACGGTTGAGCTTTTGCTGTTATTTGGTTGTTGTTGGCTCAATAACTCGAGCTGCGACAGTTTAGCGCGCGCGTTTTTGATCACCGCTTTAGGCACGCCAGCAAGACCTGCCACTGCTAGGCCGTAAGATTTACTTGCCGCACCTTCTTGAACCGCATGCATAAAGGCAATGCTATCGCCATGTTCCACGGCGTCTAAATGCACGTTGGCTAAGTGAGGTAGCTGGTTTGGCAGCTCGGTCAGCTCAAAATAATGAGTGGCAAATAGCGTTAGCGCGCCAATTTGGCTTGCGAGCCATTGTGCACTTGCCCAAGCCAGTGATAACCCATCATAGGTACTGGTGCCGCGGCCAATTTCATCCATCAATACCAAGCTATTTTGTGTCGCATTATGCAAAATGTTGGCAGTTTCGGTCATTTCAACCATGAAAGTAGAGCGACCAGAGGCGAGATCGTCCGATGCACCAATACGGGTGAAGATGCGGTCAATCGAACCGATGCGTGCCGCTTCCGCTGGCACATAGCAACCGATATGCGCTAATAAAGTAATCAATGCGGTTTGGCGCATGTAGGTCGATTTACCGCCCATGTTAGGCCCGGTAATGATCAACATTTTTCGTTGCGGGTTGAGCTCAATTGGGTTGGCAATGAAGGGTTCACTCATCACCTGCTCAACAACAGGGTGACGACCAGCTTGGATATGGATAGCCGGATCTTTACTCAAGGTCGGGCGACAGTAGTCTAAGCTTTCAGCGCGCTCGGCAAGGTTTTGTAACACATCGAGCTGCGATAGCGAAGATGCAAGGTTTTGCATCTGCTCTAAATGAGGCAACAATAAGTCAAATAACTCTTCCCAAAGCTGCTTTTCCACTGCCAGTGCTTTTGATTTCGAGTTGAGCACTTTATCTTCATGCGCTTTTAGCTCGGCAATAATATAACGCTCGGCATTTTTCAGCGTTTGGCGGCGCACATAGTGGGGAGGAACGAGGTGACTTTGGCCACGGCTGACTTGAATGTAGAAACCGTGAATCGCGTTGTAGCCGACTTTTAGCGTATCAATGCCGTGACGTTCGCGCTCTTCAGCTTCTAATTTATTCAAGTATTCGGTTGCGCCGTTGGCTAAATCACGCCATTCATCCAGTTCGGCGCTGTAGCCATCGGCAATCACACCGCCATCACGAATCACAACTGGTGGGTTGTCTTTGATCGCTCGCTCAAGCCGTGTGCACAACTCATCCAATGGCTGTACATGATGAGTTAACTGAACTAAGTGGGGTTGCGACAAGGGTTGCAGTATTTCACTGAGCTGCGGCAATTGCTGCATCGCATGTCGCAGGCGCGCTAAGTCTCTTGGGCGAGCAGAACGCAATGCCAAACGTGCAAGAATACGTTCAATATCGCCAATCTGTTTCAGCACAGGTTGTAATTCACTAAACAAAGTAAGTTGTTTCAACTCGCCGATCGCATCAAGGCGTTGATTCAGTGTATCGATACAGCGCATCGGTTGGTGTAACCAGCGTTTGAGCATACGGCTGCCCATAGGAGTGGCGCAGTGATCGAGCACTTCCGCTAAGGTGTTATCAAAGCCACCGGACAAGTTCTGCGTGATCTCTAAATTACGGCGCGTGGCGGCATCTAAGATCACCGAGTGATCTTGGCGATCAAACGTCAGTGAACGAATATGAGGCAGTGCAGTGCGCTGCGTATCTTTCACGTATTGAATCAAGCAACCAGCGGCGCATAAACCCAGTTTGGCCTGTTCTACGCCAAAACCGACTAAATCACGCGTACCAAATTGTTGGTTCAACTGCTGTTTTGCTGTCTCTAATTCAAATTCCCAAATAGGGCGGCGACGGTTGCCTTTGCGATTGCCCATTAAAGTGACAGGTGTGAAATCTTCAGGAAAGAGCAGTTCGCGCGGTGCGGTGCGTTGCAGTTCGGCGGCCATCGCCTCTTCGGTTTCAGGCTCACTCAGTTGGAAACGCCCTGAAGTGATGTCTAAGGTCGCGTAGCCAAAGCGACCATCGTGGTGGTAGATGGCGGCAATTAAATTATCGACTCGCTCAGAGAGCAAGGCTTCATCCGTGACCGTGCCGGGCGTGACAATCCGCACCACTTTACGCTCAACGGGGCCTTTGCTGGTGGCAGGATCGCCAATTTGTTCACAAATCGCGACGGATTCGCCCTGCTGTACCAATTTCGCTAAGTAACCTTCCACTGCGTGATAGGGAACGCCCGCCATTGGAATAGGCTCACCCGCAGAAGCACCGCGTTTGGTGAGTGATATTTCCAGTAATTGCGATGCGCGTTTCGCGTCATCGTAAAACAGCTCGTAGAAATCGCCCATCCGATAAAAGAGCAGAATATCGGGGTTTTCAGCTTTCAATTGCAGATATTGCCGCATCATCGGGGTGTGCTGTGGTGAAGACTCGGCGGAAGATGCGCTGGATTTGCTCATGTTATTCGTCACTCGATTATCAATGGCTGACTGTGAAAATGACCACCGTACAGGAATGGCAGCGGTCTTAGCTCTGACATGAGTTAGAAAGAATCGTCAGAACATGCATTTAAAGAGTTGGAGGATAACAAACTTCGCTATTGCTGAGCAATCAAGGGATGCTGATGTGGAAGCAAAGCCAAGGGCTAAAAAGTGATGAGCGCGTTCAGCACTGATTAGCCCATTGGGTTGGAGATTTGATCTAAGAAAAAAGACCGGATGAGAGATAACGATCGCCTCGATCGCAAATGATGGCGACAACCACCGCTCCGGGATTTTGTTGCGCGATTTGTAACGCAGCGAAAACCGCGCCTCCAGAGCTGACGCCAGCGCAAATGCCTTCTTGGGTTGCCAAAGCACGAGCTGTATTGATGGCATCTTGCTCTTCGATATCGAGTACCACATCAACACGTGATGATTCAAAAATGCCGGGTAAATAAGCTTGAGGCCAGCGGCGAATGCCCGGAATTGCACTGCCTTCTGCTGGTTGTAAACCGACAATACTTATCTCTGGATTTTGCGTTTTTAGATAGCGAGAAGTGCCCATGATGGTGCCCGTTGTGCCCATACTTGAGACAAAGTGGGTAATTTCCCCGTGGCTTTGTTGCCAAATTTCTGGGCCAGTTGAATCAAAATGAGCTTGCGGGTTGTCGGGGTTATTGAATTGATCGAGTACTTTTCCTTTGCCTTCACTTTGCATTTTTAATGCTAAATCGCGCGCTCCTTCCATGCCTTGCTCTTTGCTGACTAAAATGAGCTCACAACCATACGCTTTCATCGCGTCTTTACGCTCTTGGGTGGCATTATCCGGCATGATTAAAATCATTTTGTAGCCTTTGATGGCGGCCGCCATTGCCAGCGCAATACCCGTGTTGCCGCTGGTCGCTTCAATGATGGTATCGCCCGGTTGGATCTCTTGGCGACGCTCTGCTTGCACTATCATATTGAGCGCTGGGCGATCTTTGACTGAACCTGCTGGGTTATTGCCTTCTAGCTTGACCAATACGGTGCTTGAGGTGTGAGCCGCCAGTCGCTGCAAGCGAACTAAAGGCGTTTGCCCGACATATGCTTCAATCGTTGGAAAGTCCGCCATCATGTTGTCCTTAATTTTGTACTCGGAAGAGTAAGGTGACGTATCCACCTTACCGAGCACTACTATAAAGTCGTGCTGGTAATTGGCATACAATTTATTGCTAGAGTTTATTCCAAAAAGTTCTAGTTATCCTCTTTGTTATAATTCATTTTCCTCATACTCTAATTGCCAAGGACGCCATTTTGGCCGTAGTGATTAGGGAGTAGCAATATATGAAGTTCATCAAGTCAGCCTTAGCCAGCTTATTAGCCGTAGGATCGTTGAATGTTTCGGCCGCGGATCAAACCATTCTCAACTCATCATACGACATCGCTCGCGAGCTGTTTGCTTCTTATAACCCAGTGTTTGAAAAACACTGGCAACAAAAGACAGGCCAAACAGTGGAGATCAAACAGTCGCACGGTGGGTCATCTGCGCAAGCTCGCTCAATTTTGCAGGGGTTAGCCGCCGATGTAGTGACATTCAATCAGGTAACGGATGTTCAGGTGCTGTACGATCGCGGCAAGCTTATCGATGCTAATTGGCAAGAAAAATTGCCCAATGCAAGCTCACCTTACTACTCCACGACCGCATTTTTAGTGCGCAAGGGAAATCCAAAAAACATTCAAGATTGGGGTGATCTCGCTAAAGCTGATGTGGCTTCTGTATTCCCCAATCCTAAAACTTCAGGCAATGCACGTTATACCTATTTGGCCGCGGTCGGTTATGCACAAAAGACTTTTGGCAAAGAGAACCAAGCCGAACAGGATCAATTCCTCAAACAATTTTTAGCCAATGTTGCGGTATTTGATACTGGTGGCCGTGGTGCGACTACTTCGTTTGTTGAACGCGGCATTGGCGATGTGCTGATTACGTTTGAATCTGAAGTGAACAATATTCGTCAGCAGTATGGCGTGGATGAATATCAAGTAGTGGTGCCTAAGACTTCTATCTTGGCCGAGTTTCCCGTGGCCGTGGTGGAAAAAAATGCCAAGCGTAAAGGCACGCTTGAGGTAGCCAACGAATATCTCGCTTATCTGTACAGTGAAGAAGCGCAACGTTTGCTGGCTGGGTTTAATTACCGCGTTCATGATGAAAAAGTGAACGCAGAATTTGCTGATCGCTTCCCTGAAGTTGAATTGCTAACAGTTGAGAGCATTGCTGGCGGGTGGGAAAATGCCATGAAGCTTCATTTTGCCAATGGCGCGAAGCTTGACCAACTTCAACGTCGTTAATTCGTCATCGCCACCTGCGTTGAGTGTGGGTGGTTTTCTTAGGCATCCGTTTTGTTTCGAGGGTTTATGAGCCATTCCTTCACCGCTTCTTTATCTCGCCCACGCCATAAAAGGGTGCTGCCCGGATTTGGCATTAGCCTCGGTACTTCGCTGTTTTTTGTCAGCTTAGTGCTGCTATTGCCCGCCAGTGGTTTGATTATGCAGACGAGCCAAATGTCGCTCACCGAGTATTGGCAGGTGGTGGCGGACCCTCGTGTACTGGCCAGTTACAAAGTAACGGTGGGCGCGGCACTCATCGCCTCATTGTTTAATGGCTTGCTAGGATTATTACTCGCTTGGGTGCTGGTTCGTTATGATTTTTATGGCAAACGTATTCTTGATGCTTTAGTCGATTTACCGTTTGCTTTGCCTACCGCCGTTGCAGGCATCACGTTGGCGACGCTTTACTCATCCAATGGCTGGGTGGGCAGCGTACTTGGCGAGCTTGGAATTAAAGTGGCTTATACCCCCTTGGGGATTGTTGTCGCGATGGCGTTTACCAGTATTCCGTTTGTGGTGCGCACGGTACAACCCGTCTTGGAAGAGATATCCAAAGAAGAGGAAGAAGCGGGTATGACGTTAGGCGCATCAGACAGCGCCGTATTTTGGAAAGTGATCATGCCTTCGATTCGTCCAGCACTATTGGTTGGTATTGCACTCTCATTTACTCGCAGCTTGGGCGAGTTTGGCGCAGTGATTTTCATTGCGGGCAATATGCCTTACGTCAGTGAAATTACCTCATTAATGATTTTTGTACGCTTACAAGAATTTGATTTTCCGGCGGCGAGTGCCATTGCTTCGGTAGTATTGATGGCATCGTTATCACTGCTACTACTGATCAATCTATGGCAGGGCGCATACCTGCGTCGAATTCATGGACGTTAAGGAACCGATGATGAAAGTACATCAACCGTTACGAGTCGGTGAAGCACCTTGGGTGAAGTGGAGTTTGATTGGCTTTGCGCTGTTTTGGGTTGCATTGTTGCTGATTATCCCGCTAGTGAGCATTTTCAAACAAGCCTTTGCCAGTGGTTTATCGACTTATATTAGTCATTTAATTGAACCCGATACGCGTCATGCCATTGGTTTAACACTGCTAGTTGCGCTACTCACGGTGCCAATTAACTTAGTGTTCGGCGTGTTATTGGCTTGGGCAGTGACTCGTTTTGAATTTCCGGGTAGAAAAATATTAACCACTTTAATTGATATTCCGTTTGCCGTATCACCGGTTGTTGCAGGCCTTCTGTATTTACTGCTTTACGGCAGCAGCGGTTGGTTGGGCGAGTGGTTGTTTGAGCGCGATCTGCAAGTGATGTTTGCTTGGCCGGGAATTTTATTGGTCACGGTTTTTGTGACTTGCCCGTTTGTCGCGCGTGAGCTGATCCCGCTGATGCAGCAGCAAGGCCGCTCGGATGAAGAAGCCGCGGTTATTTTGGGTGCATCTTGGTGGCAACTGTTTCGTCGCGTCACCTTACCGAATATTAAATGGGCGTTGATTTACGGTGTCATCCTAACCAATGCGCGTGCCATTGGTGAATTTGGCGCAGTAGCGGTTGTGTCGGGCAATATTCGTGGTGAAACCAATACCTTACCACTACACGTGCAGCTACTGTATGAAGATTATCAATCGGAAGCGGCGTTTGCTAGCGCCTCGCTATTGGCTTTCATTGCATTATTAACCCTAGTTTTTAAAGCTTATGTTGAATGGCGTCAACACAACAATCAGACAAAAACGAACAGAGAGCAAGAGACGGTATGAGTATACGTTTAGACAACATTTCCAAACAATTTGGTCAATTTCAAGCGCTCTCTCCGCTCTCGTTACAGATTGATGATGGCGAGATGATTGGCTTACTTGGTCCTTCAGGCTCAGGCAAAACCACTTTGTTGCGCATTATTGCCGGCCTTGAAGGTGCTGATAGCGGAACGATTCATTTTCGAGATCGCGATGTGACTCATGTCCACGTCCGCGAGCGCCGAGTTGGCTTTGTGTTCCAAAACTACGCACTTTTTCGTCATATGACGGTGGCCGACAATGTCGCGTTTGGTTTGCAAGTGATGGATCGCCGTCATAGACCAGCGGCGGCGGAAATCACCAAAAGAGTCAAACAGCTATTGGATATTGTACAACTTGGCCATTTAGCTGAGCGCTATCCTGAACAACTGTCCGGCGGGCAAAAGCAGCGCATCGCCTTGGCTCGCGCTCTTGCAACAAAGCCGGAAGTGCTACTGCTGGATGAGCCTTTTGGCGCACTGGATGCCAAAGTGCGTAAAGAATTGCGCCGCTGGTTGCGCAGCTTGCACGAAGAGCTCGGTTTTACGAGCGTATTTGTCACCCACGATCAAGATGAAGCACTTGAACTCTCTGATCGCGTGGTCGTGATGAGCAATGGCCGCATCGAACAGATCGACTCGCCAGTGCAGCTTTATGCTCAACCGAACAGTCGCTTCGTCTTTGATTTTTTTGGCAATGTGAATGTCTTCCAAGCCAACTGGAATAACGAGCAGTGGGTCAATGGTCAATCGTTTATCTTACCGCCGAAAGATCACGCGATTAATCAATCAGGGAAGTTGTATGTGCGCAGCCATGAGTTGAGCCTATCGAACAAACAAAATAGCCAAGCTTCATTGCCTTTTGAAGTGGTCTCTGTCAATCCTGTTGGCGCGGAAGTGCGAGTGGAACTTGCGCCAGTCGGCTGGGAGAGTGAGCAATTATGGGAAGCAAAATTAACCCATAGAGCATTGAGTGAACAACCACTTACACGAGGCGACAAAACCTTTGCTACACCACAAGTGGGATACTTTTTTGGTGGGGAGAGCAGTACTCCGCACACCATTCGTTGGCCATTCTTAGACGCAGATAGTTTGATGTTTGAGATCTAAATACAACGGACGAACGATTGAGAATGGGTACGCTTGCGTGCCCATTCTGTTTTCTGGAGATTCAATCTGCTATAAAGGTTCAAGCGAAAATAACGTGGTTTTGGAGAAGGCGTAATGAAGGCGATTTTTGCATTAAGTGAGCAATTAGGTCAGCAATTGTTAGCACAAAAAGAGATCCTCACCAGTGCTGAATCATGCACTGGCGGTGGTGTGGCATTTGCACTTACCGAGGTTGCTGGAAGTTCGGCTTGGTTTGAACGATCATTTGTGACCTACAGTAACCTCGCTAAACAAGAGATGCTCGGCGTCAAAACACAGACACTGGTGGATTTTGGCGCGGTTTCCGAACCCGTGGTGCGCGAAATGGTGCAAGGGGCACTTTTGCATTCCCAAGCCACTATTGGTGTCGCGATCAGTGGCATTGCTGGTCCTGATGGCGGTAGCGCAGAAAAACCAGTGGGAACCGTGTGCTTTGCATGGGCTTCTAAGCAGGGCTGGGAACGAGCTGAGACGCTTTGTTTTAAAGGCGATCGAGCGCAGGTGCGCAAGCAGGCGATTACTCATGCATTACAAGTGGTGAGTCACTTTTTATCGCAGCCAAATTGAACCTAGTCGAAATTTTTTCGACACAGCTATAGACACTGTATGAATCAACAGTATAATTAACCCCAATTGGCGACTAAAGAGTCGATAAAAAATTTAACGAGCCGCTACCCACAGCGACAGTTTGGAGAAAGTAATGGACGAAAATAAGCAGAAGGCGCTAGCCGCAGCACTGGGTCAAATTGAAAAGCAATTTGGTAAAGGTTCGATCATGCGCCTTGGTGACAACCGTACAATGGATGTTGAAACCATTTCTACCGGTTCACTTTCTTTGGATATTGCATTGGGTGCTGGCGGTTTACCAATGGGACGTATCGTTGAAGTTTACGGCCCTGAATCATCAGGAAAAACAACCTTAACGCTGGAATTGATCGCAGCAGCACAACGAGTGGGTAAAACCTGTGCTTTTATCGATGCAGAACATGCCCTTGACCCAATTTATGCTAAAAAACTGGGTGTCAACATTGATGAGCTGTTGGTTTCACAACCTGATACGGGTGAACAAGCGCTTGAAATTTGTGATGCCTTGGCTCGTTCTGGTGCCATTGATGTTATCGTGATTGACTCTGTGGCTGCACTGACACCAAAAGCTGAAATTGAAGGTGAAATGGGCGATAGCCACATGGGCCTCCAAGCACGTATGCTTTCTCAAGCGATGCGTAAGTTAACGGGTAACTTAAAACAGTCCAACTGCATGTGCATCTTCATTAACCAGATCCGTATGAAAATTGGTGTGATGTTTGGTAACCCTGAAACCACAACAGGTGGTAATGCCCTTAAATTCTACGCTTCAGTTCGTTTAGATATTCGTCGTACAGGCTCTATCAAAGAGGGTGACGAAGTCGTGGGTAACGAAACGCGTATTAAAGTGGTGAAGAACAAAATCGCGGCTCCCTTTAAGCAAGCGGATACTCAAATCCTTTACGGACAAGGTTTTAACCGTGAAGGTGAATTGGTTGATCTTGGCGTGAAACATAAATTGGTTGAGAAAGCGGGCGCTTGGTATAGCTATAACGGTGATAAAATTGGTCAAGGTAAAGCAAACGCCTGTAAATTCTTGAGAGAGAATCCAGCTGCAGCTATGGCTCTTGATACTAAGTTACGTGAAATGCTGCTCAATCCAGCCGAGTTAATTGTTGAAGAACCTATTTTGAGCGAAATGCCTCAAGAAGAAGAGTTGTAATATTCTCCACGTTTATATTTCAACAAAGCCCTGCAATGCAGGGCTTTGTTTTATCCATGACCAATAGGGACAGTATGTATTCCTCTAAATTCAAATCGACGTTATCGTGCAAAGAGTGCGCATTGCAATTACTGAGCCGACGAGATCATAGCGAGCATGAGCTACAGCAAAAGCTCATTAGTAAAGGGTATGATACGGAAATTATCGTCCAAACAATGAGTTACTGCCTTGAGAACCATTATTTGGATGAACTGCGCTATGCCGCAAGTCAAATAAGACAACATGTCACTAAAGGTCATGGTGAGCGGCGTATTCGACAAGAGCTGAGCCAAAAAAGAGTCAGTAGCGATGATATTGAAACCGCTTTACATCAAGAGCCTCAAGATTGGTTTGAATTGGCAAAAGCGGTGGCTGAAAAAAAATTCAGAGAACCAGCAGAAAAAGGTTCAAAAGAACATGCCAAACAAGTGCGTTTTTTGCAGTATCGAGGTTTTAGCTTCGAGCAAATTAGCTACGCTTTATCATCATCGGAAGCTTAACTCTTCGTCTGATCCGCAATTTATTTCCTGCCATGCCTTTTCTATAAGAAAACTAGTCGAACTCTTGTCCATGCTTTACAATAACGCAAAATTCTAACTTGAGTATTTCAGGAAGAGCTGCATGTTTATGAGCACTGATGAGGTTCGCCGCGCGTTCCTCTCGTTCTTTGAAAGTAAAGGACACCAAATTGTTGATAGTTCATCATTAGTCCCCGCTAATGACCCAACCCTGTTGTTCACAAATGCAGGAATGAACCAATTTAAAGATTGTTTTCTTGGTTTAGAAAAGCGTGCTTATACACGTGCAACAACGGCTCAACGTTGTGTGCGAGCTGGTGGTAAGCATAACGATCTGGAAAACGTTGGTTTTACCGCTCGTCACCATACCTTTTTTGAAATGTTGGGTAACTTCAGCTTTGGCGATTACTTCAAAGAAGACGCTATCGCATACGCGTGGGAGTTTCTTACTGTAACACTCAAGTTGCCCGCTGATCGTCTACTGGTTACCGTGTATGAAACCGATGATGAAGCATTTGATATCTGGAACAAAAAAGTAGGCATTCCGGCTGAGCGCATTATTCGCATTGGCGATAAACCGGGTGGTAAAGCTTATGAGTCAGACAACTTCTGGCAAATGGGTGATACGGGTCCGTGTGGTCCTTGTACTGAAATTTTCTACGATCATGGCGATCATATCTGGGGTGGTCCTCCAGGTTCGGCAGAGGAAGATGGCGATCGTTTCATTGAAATTTGGAACAACGTATTCATGCAGTTTAACCGTCATGCCGATGGCACGATGGAGCCACTTCCAAAACCTTCCGTTGATACCGGTATGGGTATTGAACGTATTTCTGCGATCATGCAGGGTGTTCACTCAAACTATGAAATTGATGTGTTTCAAGCCTTGATTAAAGCCGCCGCTGATGTAACGGGTTATGACGATCTTTCCAATCAATCGCTACGCGTTGTTGCTGATCACATCCGTTCTTGTGCTTTCTTGATTGTGGATGGTGTGATGCCATCGAATGAAGGCCGTGGCTATGTACTGCGTCGGATTATTCGTCGAGCGGTACGTCATGGTAATAAATTGGGCGCACAAGGTGCCTTCTTCCACAAACTGGTTGGCCCATTAGCACAAGTGATGGGAACGGCTGGTGAAGAACTGAAAAAGCAGCAAGCGCTTGTAGAAAAAGTGCTGCGCATTGAAGAAGAGAACTTCGGTCGCACTCTTGAACGCGGTATGGCGATCCTCAATGATGCACTCGATAATTTAGAGGGTAGCGTACTGGATGGTGAAACTGTCTTTAAACTTTACGATACCTACGGTTTTCCGGCTGATTTAACTAATGATGTTGCACGTGAACGTGAGCTGACCATTGACGAACTAGGTTTCGAAAAAGCGATGGAAGAGCAGCGTCAACGAGCGCGTGAAGCGGGCCAATTTGGCACTGACTACAATGCAATCATTAAAGTTGATACCAATACCGCTTTCTGTGGCTACAGCGCGACACAAGGCGAGAGCCGCATTGCCGCTATGTTTGTTGACGGCAATGAAGTTGACACTCTATCTGCGGGTGATAAAGCGATTTTGATCTTGGGCGAAACACCTTTCTACGCTGAATCCGGTGGTCAATGTGGTGATGCGGGTGTTATTCAAACGGCCACGGGCCTGTTTAAAGTTGCAGATACACAAAAACTCGGCAACGCCATTGCTCATCACGGTGAACTCATCGAGGGCGTACTCGCCAAAGGCGATGAAGCGAAAGCCATTGTTGATGCTAAGCGCCGCGCTGCAATTTCACTGAACCACTCCGCCACACATTTGTTGCATGCTGCACTTCGCCAAGTATTAGGTTCGCACGTGGCGCAAAAAGGCTCATTGGTAAAAGCGGAAAGCTTGCGTTTTGACTTCTCTCATTTAGAAGCAATGACGCCCGCAGAGCTAAAAGAAGTGGAACGTCTAGTGAACGCGCAAATTCGCCGTAACCACACGATTGAAACCAATATTATGGACATCGAAGCGGCAAAAGCCAAAGGTGCCATGGCGCTGTTTGGTGAAAAGTACGACGATGAAGTTCGTGTATTGTCGATGGGTGATTTCTCAACCGAACTGTGTGGTGGTATTCACGCAAGTAACACCGGTGACATCGGCCTATTCAAAATAGTTTCTGAAGGCGGTATTGCCGCTGGCATTCGTCGTATTGAAGCAGTGACGGGTGAAGGCGCGCTGGATCTATTGGATCAACAGCAGGCTCAATATGAAGTCAAAGTGGCTGAAATGGCGGCTAAAGCGAAATCTTTGGAAAAAGAGTTGCAGCAGTTAAAAGATAAACTTGCAGCGAAAGAAAGTGCCAATCTGATCAGCAATGTAAAAGAAATTGCGGGTGTGAAAGTGCTAGTTGCTCAACTTAATGGCGCCGATAACAAAGCGCTGCGTGGTATGGTTGATGAGCTAAAAAATCAGTTAGGCAGTGGCATTATCATGCTGGGTAATGTGGCTGATGATAAAGTGGCTTTGATTGCGGGTGTGACCAAAGATCTTACCACTAAAGTGAAAGCAGGGGAGCTGGTCAATATGGTTGCCTTGCAAGTGGGTGGTAAAGGTGGCGGCCGCCCGGATATGGCTCAAGCGGGAGGTACGGATGTTAATGCCTTGCCTAGCGCTTTAGCTTCCGTAGATGCTTGGATTGCTGAGCATCTATAAACCGTTGTAATAAGTCACGCTCAATCACTGTTTTTTGATTGGGCGTAATTTTATTTACCAAACCAAGTGATCTAATTGGCGCAATAGGATACGAGCCAGTTATCTGCTTGGTTTTGTTTTGGTAACTACTGAATCGATACTCAACATAGTGATCTGCTTTCGATTTGGTCCTAATGAGACTTTGGTCTTGGGAAGGTGAAGATAGGTGAAAAAGCCCCTTATCGTGCAAAAGTTTGGCGGAACCTCGGTGGGTTCAATAGAACGAATCCATACCGTCGCTGAACACATCATTAAGGCGAAGAATGATGGTAATCAAGTGGTTGTAGTTGTTTCTGCAATGTCAGGAGAAACCAATCGACTGTTGGGCTTAGCACAACAAATCGATAGTGTACCAACTGCAAGGGAACTTGATGTTTTGCTCTCTGCTGGTGAGCAAGTGTCTATGGCGCTATTAGCGATGACACTCAATAAATTAGGCTATTCAGCTCGCTCACTAACCGGAGCTCAAGCGAACATTGTGACCGATAATCAACACAATGACGCGACGATTAAAATGATTGATACTCGAACGATTACCGAGTTGCTGGCACAAGATCATATTGTGGTGGTAGCGGGTTTTCAGGGTGTGAATGAGAATGGGGATATCACCACTTTAGGACGTGGAGGTTCTGATACTAGCGCTGTGACGCTAGCGGGAGCTCTTAAAGCCGATGAGTGTCAAATATTCACTGATGTGGATGGTGTTTACACATGTGATCCACGTGTGGTTGCAACGGCTCAAAAATTAGAGATCGTTGATTTCCCGTCAATGGAAGAAATGGCACGTAAAGGCGCTAAAGTTCTGCATTTACCTTGTGTGCAATATGCGTGGGAAAATGAAGTTCCTTTACGCGTATTGTCTACTTTTGATGTAAACGCAGGCAGTCTAATCAAAGGTGAGCAGTGTCATAAAGCAGTATGTGGCATTGCGATTCAACGCGACATGGCGCTTATTACTGTGCAACATGATCATTTCCCGAGTTTAGCCAAGCAGTGCCAAATGCTCGGTGTGGAAGTGTGGAGTGTGATCGAAGAGGCAGAATGGACAGGTGTCATTATAAAACGAGACGCTTGTGCTAAATTAGCTCTGGTTTTCAATGAAAAAATCCGTAATAGTGAGCCCGTTAGTTTATTGACCACGGTAGGTTTACTGGCTCAGGAATTAGTTGAACGCTCATGTGAATTACTGGCAGAACAAGGGATCGAAGTGAAATCCCTTTCGGTTGATAAACAATCGTTAATGCTAGTTATGCTGCCACAACATGTTGATAAGGCAGCAAATATTTTACATGAGGCCTATATAACGTCAGATGAGCTATTAGCTTCTCACCTAAAACATGTCTCTTTAGGGTGAGAGCGCACTAATAGATAGTTTACGAAAATATAACTTTT
Source organism: Vibrio qinghaiensis (assembly GCF_002257545.1). Taxonomy (NCBI): domain Bacteria; kingdom Pseudomonadati; phylum Pseudomonadota; class Gammaproteobacteria; order Vibrionales; family Vibrionaceae; genus Vibrio; species Vibrio qinghaiensis. The sequence goes on from NZ_CP022741.1 coordinate 453,900, forward strand.
AGTGGATAATAGCGTAGTTGCAATATAATACAGAGATTACTCAAGGAGCAAAGAATGCTAATTTTGACTCGCCGCGTTGGCGAAACACTAATGATCGGTGATGAAGTGACAGTAACAGTTCTTGGTGTAAAAGGTAACCAAGTGCGTATTGGTGTGAATGCACCGAAAGAGGTTTCTGTCCACCGTGAAGAAATCTACATGCGCATTCAAGCTGAAAAAGGTAATGGTAGTGTTGCACCTAGCAACTACTAATTATCACAAGGTAGGCTAGCGAATTTTGCTGGCCTTTTTTATGCTTTGAAGTCACTGATATGACAGAAAAGTTTAATTTCACAGCGCTTTGATTAAATAGCCAACGGTTGATTTGATTTTTGTCGCTTTTACCAAGAAAGTGTTTGACATATTTTTGGTAAAAAGTAATATGTGCCTCCGCAAGACGGTGAGGTGGCCGAGAGGCCGAAGGCGCTCCCCTGCTAAGGGAGTATACGGTTTATAGCCGTATCGAGGGTTCGAATCCCTCCCTCACCGCCATTCTTGCTTATTTGGTTTAGCATCCAAATAAAGAACAATGTGCGTCCTTAGCTCAGCTGGATAGAGTACCTGGCTACGAACCAGGCGGTCGGAGGTTCGAATCCTCCAGGACGCGCCATATTCTTTCGTAAGATTGAATGTGAAAATGCGGTGAGGTGGCCGAGAGGCCGAAGGCGCTCCCCTGCTAAGGGAGTATACGGTTTATAGCCGTATCGAGGGTTCGAATCCCTCCCTCACCGCCATTTATTGACCATTGGTCAATTTTTTTGTTCAGAAATAAAATTTTTGTGATGTAATTCACATCTTGCGCGCTCATAGCTCAGCTGGATAGAGTACCTGGCTACGAACCAGGCGGTCGGAGGTTCGAATCCTCCTGAGCGCGCCACTTATTGAAAGTTAGTGATACTGTCATTAACTCCGTGCGTCCTTAGCTCAGCTGGATAGAGTACCTGGCTACGAACCAGGCGGTCGGAGGTTCGAATCCTCCAGGACGCGCCACTTATTTAAAGGGTCATTGATCCTGATACTGTTAGCGATTATCGCTGATTAATATCAAAACTTTGCGCGCTCATAGCTCAGCTGGATAGAGTACCTGGCTACGAACCAGGCGGTCGGAGGTTCGAATCCTCCTGAGCGCGCCACTTATTGAAAGTTAGTGATGCTGTCATTAACTCTGCGCGTCCTTAGCTCAGCTGGATAGAGTACCTGGCTACGAACCAGGCGGTCGGAGGTTCGAATCCTCCAGGACGCGCCACTTATTCAAAGGATCATTGATCCTGATACTGTTAGCGATTATCGCTGATTAATATCAAAACTTTGCGCGCTCATAGCTCAGCTGGATAGAGTACCTGGCTACGAACCAGGCGGTCGGAGGTTCGAATCCTCCTGAGCGCGCCATTTATTAAGAAGCCTCGCATTATGCGGGGCTTTTTTATGTTGGTTTTTTGTTGCTATTTTGTTAAATTGAAAATGGCAACTATTTGTTTTATCTTGTTAATCTGCAATGTTTTAACTCCCTCTCAGTATCTGCATCATTTTTTGATTAACGTAGCCGTATTGGCTAGTTAAATGCCCTTCTTAATAGAGAAAATTCAGAGTTTTGTGATTTGTGTGAGTAATTGTTCGCCGATTTTGTGTGTTATCTACAAGAGTCCCTTAAACAAAATTGACAATTATTAACCAATCGAGATAATCCTAGTCCACTTGCCAAGATCGCATTTGTAAAAATGCGTAGCAATTGTTGTCAGGATGACACAAAAAGGAAGCAACATGACTACTATTGGAAGCCTATTAGTTGACGCCGCCACCCTTATGATGACAGGGATGGCTGTAGTCTTTATTTTTCTAACTATTCTCGTTTATCTCGTTCGGTTAATGTCAACCTTGGTACCGGAAGAAGTACCACAACCGATCGCAGCGCCGATTCAACATCGAAAAGTTCAACCAAACCCTTCAGCTGTGAGCCCGCAAATTGTGGCGGCAATTTCTGCAGCAGTGCATCAGCACCGCGCATTAGCTAAATAGCATAGAAAGGATGAAAAGGAGTTTATGAGCATGTCTAAACCACTAGCTATTACGGATGTGGTCCTTCGTGATGCCCATCAGTCACTATTTGCCACGCGCATGCGTATCGAAGACATGCTGCCTATTGCAGCAGAGCTCGATAAGATCGGTTATTGGTCACTGGAAACTTGGGGAGGAGCAACGTTTGATGCTTGCATCCGTTTTCTCGGTGAAGATCCATGGGAGCGTTTACGTTCGCTTAAGCAAGCGATGCCCAACACCCCAATGCAAATGTTGCTACGCGGCCAGAATTTACTAGGCTATCGCCACTATGCCGATGATGTTGTTGAAAAGTTTGTCGAACGAGCTCACGCGAATGGTATGGATGTTTTCCGTATTTTTGATGCGATGAATGATGTTCGCAATTTTGAAAAAGCGGTCAAAGCGACAATTGATGTTGGCGCACACGCGCAGGGCACACTGTCTTACACCACTAGCCCTGTTCATAATTCAGATACTTGGGTTGATCTTGCCAAGCGGTTGGAAGATCTCGGTTGCCACTCTTTGTGTATTAAAGATATGTCAGGGTTGCTCAAGCCGTATGAAGCTGAAGATCTGATCACCCGTATTAAATCCTCTTGTGCCGTACCTTTAGCGCTGCACAGCCATGCAACGACTGGTCTTTCAGCGGCAACAGCCGTTAAAGCGGTAGAAGCTGGTATCGATATTTTGGATACCGCTATCTCGTCAATGAGCCAAACTTACGGGCACACACCAACCGAGACAGTGGTCGCTATGCTTGAAGGAACCGAGCGTGATACGGGCCTGAGCCTGACACAGCTTGAACCGATTGCCACTTATTTTCGTGAAGTGCGTAAGAAATACGCTAAATGGGAAGGACAGTTAAAAGGTGTCGATTCTCGTATTCTTATTGCGCAGGTTCCTGGTGGTATGTTGACGAATATGGAAGGTCAACTAAAAGAACAAGGAGCGGCCGATCGCCTTGATGAGGTTCTTGAAGAGATCCCTCGTGTGCGAAAAGATTTAGGTTTCATTCCCCTTGTGACTCCAACATCTCAAATCGTAGGAACACAAGCGGTGATCAACGTCCTGACTGGTGAGCGCTATAAGAGCATCACGAAAGAAACTGCAGGGGTATTAAAAGGTGAATACGGTGCCACGCCTGCGCCAGTGAATACTGAGTTGCAAGCCAAGGTGTTGGGTAATCTTACGCCGATCACTTGCCGTCCAGCCGATTTGTTGGATGCAGAAATGGCCGTGTTGACCACTGAATTGCTTGAAAAGGCAAAAGCAGAGGGAATTTCATTAGCGGCAGATACGGTGGATGATGTTCTGACTTATGCATTGTTCCCGCAAGTTGGTTTGAAGTTCTTGAAAAATCGTCACAATCCAGATGCATTTGAGCCTGCGCCAACCGTGGAGTCAGCCAAACCTACACCTGCCACCGTTGTGACAAAAGGTGGTATTGAAACCTACAGTGTTAAAGTGGATGGGCAAATTTACACGGTTGAAGTGGGGCCACAAGGCCAGCTTAGCTCAATTGCTGCCAGCCAGTCTCAAGCAGCACAGTCATCGGCCGTGCCGGCAAGTAACAATGCAGAAGCGGTTCCTTCACCACTCGCTGGCAACATTTTTAAAGTGAATGTTCAAGCCGGTTCTGAGGTGTTAGAAGGGGATGTGTTAGTGATTCTGGAAGCGATGAAGATGGAAACCGAGATCCGTGCGGCACGTGGCGGTATTGTTCAAGATCTTCATGTCAAAGAGGGTGATGCTGTGACTGTTGGTGCACCATTGCTGAGCTTAGCGTAAGGGAGAACCATGGACGGATTATTGACCTTATGGTCTGAAACAGGGATCGCTAATTTTCAGCTAGGCCAAATTTGCATGATTTTGGTCGGTTGTTTACTGCTGTTTTTGGCTATTCGTAAAGGCTTTGAGCCACTGCTGTTATTGCCGATCGGCTTTGGTGCGATTTTAGCGAATATTCCGAATGCGGGTTTTACCGAACCCGGCGGTCTGCTTTATTACGTTTATCATGTTGGTATTGAGACGGGCGTTTTTCCACTGCTGATCTTTATGGGTGTGGGCGCGATGACCGATTTCGGGGCATTGATTGCAAACCCTAAAACGTTATGGCTAGGTGCGGCCGCTCAGTTTGGTATTTTCGCCACCCTGTTTGGTGCGATATTACTCAACTATGTGCCGGGTATGGAATTTACCATGGCCGATGCTGCGTCCATCGCCATTATTGGTGGAGCCGATGGCCCAACCGCTATTTTCCTTGCCAGTAAATTATCGCCGGATTTATTAGGTGCAATCGCTGTGGCGGCTTATAGCTATATGGCATTAGTTCCTATCATTCAGCCACCGATTATGAAGGCACTTACAACACCTGAAGAGCGAAAAATCAAAATGGCTCAGCTACGCCATGTTGGGAAGACAGAAAAAATACTGTTTCCTTTGGCGGTGCTATTGATGACGATTCTATTTTTACCGTCAGCAACGCCATTAGTGGGCATGTTCTGTCTAGGTAATTTAATGCGTGAATCGGGTGTGGTTGAGCGTCTATCCAAGACAGCGCAAAATGAACTGATCAATATCGTGACGATATTTTTAGGGCTAGGTGTTGGTTCAAAGTTGCAAGCCGATCAGTTCCTCAATTTGGAGACTTTAGGCATTTTAGCACTGGGCGCTGTTGCATTTAGTATTGGCACGGCTGGTGGTGTATTGATGGCGAAAGTGCTTAATAAATTTTCGAAAGAGGATATTAACCCTCTCATTGGCGCTGCTGGTGTGTCTGCGGTACCGATGGCCGCGCGAGTTGTGAATAAAGTGGGGCTTGAAGCTAATCCACAGAACTTCTTATTGATGCACGCCATGGGGCCAAATGTAGCAGGTGTGCTGGGCTCTGCTGTTGCGGCGGGCGTTTTGCTTGCTCTTGTTGGCTAAGCCTAGACGAGCCAATGGTTATTTTGCGAGCTAAAGATTAACTAGAAGCAATAAAATGGTATATATTCAAAGGGATGCTGAGGCATCCCTTTCTTTTTATCAATAGGGAAGTTTGACATGGATAATAAACAGATCGCAATGACTGAGTTTGGTGGACCAGAGGTGCTCGTTATTCAAACCAGTGACGTTCCTCAACCTAAAGCTGGCGAAGTGTTAGTAAAAGTGGCGTTTGCTGGTGTAAACCCTATTGATGTAAAAACTCGGGCGGGTCTGGGGTGGGCTGCAGCGCAAAACAAAGATAAACTGCCATGGGTGCCAGGTTACGATATTTCTGGACAAGTTGTTGAGGTGGGGGAAGATAATCGCCGTTTTCAAATTGGAGATAATGTGGCGGGCTTTGTTGGGTTTCCGTTGCGTGGTGGCGGTTACAGCCAATATCTGTGTGTGGCAGAAAGCGAACTCAGCCTTGTTCCTGATGCTGTGACCTTAGAAGCCGCAGCTGTGCTGCCACTGGCAGGGCAAACGGCGGCGCAAGCCCTAAATAAAGCGCAAGTGAAAGAGGGGGATTGCGTATTGATCCTCGCGGGCGCCGGTGGTGTCGGGCACTTAGCGGTACAAATTGCTTTAGCAGCAAAAGCCGAAGTGTATACCACGTGCAGCGAACAAAATTTGGATTATTTAGCGACTCTTGGTGCTCATGCGATTAATTACAATTTTGCTCCTGCTTCACAGCGTTTAGAAGAAGTGGATGTGCTGATTGATTTAGTCGGGGGTGATGCGGCTCTCGATGCTTTGAAATGCTTGAAAGATCATGCGCGTGTCGTTACTGTTCCTACTCTAAGTGCTGAGCTTATTTGTGAAAAAGCAAAATTACTTGGTTTTGAAGCCACAGGCATGTTGGTTGATCCTAATCCTGAACAGCTTGATACCATGCTTTATATGGTCAGCGTTGGCTTATTGAAAACGGAAATTCAAGCTGTTTATCCGATGGCTGAAGTGGCTGCTGCTCATCAACAGATTGAAACAGGCCATACTCGAGGCAAAGTTCTTCTTGATATGAAATGTTAGACATTTTTAGCACCTATTTGGAACCGCTCTCGTATTGGTTTGCTGGTTCTGCGCTGTGGGTGCTTTTTTTTAGTGGTTTTCTCAGTGCTACCTTATTACCGGGAAGCTCAGAAGCGAGTTTATTCGCCACATTAAGCCTGAATCAATTTCCTGCATTTGGGATTATCGCCGTTGCAAGCGCTGGCAATACCCTCGGCGGTCTGACCAACTATTGGCTCGGTATCTGGTTGCCTAATCGAACTGAAAGCGAAAAGCACGGTCATAAAGCGTTAGCTTGGCTCAATAAATATGGTTATTGGGTCCTCTTATTCAGTTGGCTACCTGTGGTGGGCGATGTGCTTTGTTTGGCCGCAGGTTGGCTACGCATGAAATTTTTACCTACTTTTGTCATGATTTTGATCGGCAAAGCACTGCGTTACATCATGCTTGCCGCTGTATTCTATGGTTTTTTCTAAGGAGCTGTTATGAGAAAAATTTGGCTAGGTGCCCTTTCTCTTATTGCCATTTACGGCTGTTCATCAACGGTCGCACCTATCGCTTTTTTTTCATCATTACCGAAAGGGGTTACGCTGATTGAGCAAGTGGATGCTCAACCGGGAAAAGTGATGATCCCTTATGCAAAATATCAGCTCGATAATGGCCTTACTGTCGTGCTATCACCGGATCACTCAGATCCTTTAGTGCATGTCGATGTCACTTATCATGTGGGTTCGGCACGTGAAGAGGTTGGAAAATCAGGGTTTGCTCATTTCTTTGAACACATGATGTTTCAAGGAACGGAGCACGTTGGCGATCAAGAACATTTTCGTTTGATCACCGAAGCGGGAGGAACCATGAATGGGAGTACTAACCGTGACCGTACTAATTATTACCAAACCGTGCCTTCAAATCAGCTGGAAAAAGTGTTGTGGCTCGAATCTGATCGGATGGGATTTTTACTCAACGCGGTTTCTCAACGTAAATTTGAGATCCAACGTGACACAGTAAAAAACGAACGTGCACAAAACTACGACAACCGCCCCTATGGCTTGATGTGGGAAAAAATGGCGGAGGCGATGTATGCCGAAGGACACCCTTATTCATGGCAAACCATTGGTTATGTCGAAGATCTTGACCGAGTGGACGTCAACGATCTTAAAGCGTTTTTCTTACGTTGGTATGGGCCGAATAATGCAGTGCTGACCATTGGTGGTGATATTGATGTTCAGCAAACACTTGAATGGGTTAATCAATATTTTGGCACCATACCGGCAGGCCCAGCCGTTGATAACGCACCTAAACAGCTGGCCCAGTTGGCGCAAGATCGTTTCATCACCTTGGAAGATCGCATTCAGCAACCCATGGTTGTGGTGGGCTGGCCGACAGAATATCGCGGTGCTCAAAGTCAAGCCTCGTTAGATGCGCTTGCCAAAGTGTTAGGCAGCGGTACCAATAGTTATCTCTACCAAGCGTTGGTCAAAACTCAAAAAGCCGTCAATGCGGGTGCATTCCAAGATTGCGCCGAATTGGCTTGTACCTTCTATGTTTATGCCATGGCCCCTTCGGGTGAAAAGGCTCAGCTTGCTCCTTTGTATCGAGAGTTAATGCAAACGCTCAGTCAGTTTGAGCAGCAAGGGGTAGATCAGAGTCGACTTGATCAAATTACCGGTATGGCGGAAGCGAATGCGGTCTTTGCGCTGCAAAGCGTATCTGGAAAAGTGACGCAGCTTGCGTCCAACGAAACGTTTTATGGGCAGCCTGATCGCCTAGAGCAGCAATTAGCTCAGATTCATGCGGTCACCCCAGAGTCAATTCAACAGGCTTATCAGCGCTTCATTGCTCATCAACATAAGGTTACCTTAAGTGTTGTACCTAAACATAAAGCCGATCTTGCCGTTCAAAAAGCCAATTTCGTACCACCTAAAAGAGTGCTACCTGAGCATCAAACGATAACCGAAGATCAATTGGCTTATCGCCAGGTTGAAGATCAATTTGATCGCTCAATCATGCCTTCTGTGGCAAAAGGTGTGAAAGCACAAATGCCGACATTGTATGAACTCTATTTTGATAACGGTATTGAGTTATTAGCCACACAAACCAGCGAAACGCCGACCGTGCTAATTAATATCAATTTACCAGCAGGGGAGCGACACGCCGCGCGTGGCAAAGAAGGGTTAGCTAATTTAACCGCGGCGCTACTTGAAGAAGGCTCAACTCGACGCTCAGTGGAAGCGATTCAAGCTCAACTCGACACGTTAGGTTCGACTATCAGTGTTACTGCCAATGAGTATTCGACCAGTATTATCGTCTCTAGTTTGAAGAAGAATGTTGCAGCAACATTGGATGTGGTTGAAGAAGTTTTATTTCATCCTGCTTTCAAAGAGAGCGATTTTACACGGCTGAAACAACAGATGCTGGAAGGGTTGGTTTACCAGCACCAAACACCGGGCTGGCTTGCTTCACAAGCTACTCGTCAAGTGCTGTTTGGCAACTCTATTTTTGCGCGTTCAAGTGAAGGCACTGAGCAATCACTAAACGATTTAACCTTAGAAGATGTAAAACGCTTTTATGCGAAACATTACACGCCACATGGTACGCAAATCGTTGTGGTTGGCGACATTTCCAAAAAAGAGGTCGCTAAACAGTTAACCTTTTTAGGGCAGTGGCGTGGTGAAGCTTCTCCTTTGTTACGTCCCCAAGTGGTGAACTCACTGACAGAGCGAAAGATATATCTGGTTGATAAGCCTGATGCGCCGCAGAGCATCGTCCGTTTTGTGCGAAAAGGGTTGCCTTTTGATGCCACTGGCGAGCTTTTTCTCAGCCAACTGGCTAACTTCAATTTAGCGGGCAACTTTAACAGCCGCATTAATCAAAATTTGCGTGAAGATAAAGGCTACACCTATGGCGCTGGGAGTTATTTCGCGAGCAATCGAGAAGTGGGCGCTATCGTTTTCAATGCTCAAGTACGTGCTGATGCCACCGTAGCTTCAATCGTTGAAATAGAAAAAGAGATGACAACATTCAGTCAAAGTGGCTTAACCGACCAAGAGCTAAAATTTATGCGCCTTGCTGTCGGCCAACAAGATGCACTGACGTATGAAACACCATCACAAAAAGCGCAGTTGCTTAGTAATATTTTGACCTATAGTTTGGATGAAGATTACCTACAGCAACGAAATGAACTGGTAGAAAACGTAAAAAAATCAACGCTCAATAAACTCGCCGCTAAATGGTTTGCACCACAAGAGTATCAAATTATCGTGGTGGGTGATGCGAAAACGTTGAAGCCACAACTTGAAAAATTAGATATTCCCGTAGAAGAGCTTGAAATCATCCGCTAGAGTACACATTTATAGGGGGCAGATTGTTTGCCTCCATTCTACTCTCTTGCTGAGTTAGAGCCGCTTTCATTCGGATCATTCACCTATAAGCGAATCATTATTTTGACTAATTTTGCCGCACGACTTGAACAAGTCACTAAAAAATCAGAAGTGTTTAAGCAGTTTGGCCGAGGCGTTGAGCGTGAAACGTTGCGCTATACCCCGGAAGGCTCGTTAGCTCTGACTCCTCATCCAGAAGCACTCGGCAGCGCATTAACCAACCGTTGGATCACCACTGATTTTGCGGAGTCATTGCTTGAATTTATTACACCAGTCTCTCATGACGTGCCGACTTTACTCTCACAACTGGCGGATATTCACCATTTTGCTCAAACCAAATTGGGTGACGAAAAACTGTGGCCGCTTTCTATGCCTTGTTATGTTGGCAGCGAAGATGATATAGAACTGGCGCAATATGGTTCATCGAATACGGGTAAAATGAAAACCCTTTATCGAGAAGGTCTAAAGCGTCGTTACGGCAGCTTAATGCAGATCATTTCTGGCGTGCATTTCAATTTTTCATTTCCAGAATCATTTTGGGATGCCTTGTATGGCGATCAGACTGAATCCCAGCGCACTGAGACAAAATCGGCAGCCTATTTTGGTGTGATTCGTAATTACTACCGTTTTGGCTGGCTCATTCCCTATTTCTTTGGCGCATCACCTGCGTTATGTTCATCGTTTGTGCGCGGACGTGAAAGCCATCTGCCATTTGAACATATTGGTAAAACGCTTTATTTGCCTCATGCTACCTCGTTGCGCCTCAGTGATTTGGGTTATACCAATAGCGCGCAAAGTGGTTTGAAAATTGGTTTTAATAGCTTGGATCAATATCTAGAAGGGTTGAATCAGGCGATCCGCACCCCATCAAAAGAGTTTGCAGAACTAGGCGTGTATGTCGATGGTGAACATCGTCAGCTCAACAGCAATGTTTTGCAGATAGAAAACGAACTCTATGCACCGATCCGTCCTAAACGTGTGGCCAAAAATGACGAAAAGCCGTCACAAGCGTTAGAGAGAGGTGGAGTCGAATACATCGAAGTGCGTTCGTTAGACGTAAACCCGTTTAGCCCGATTGGTATTACTGAAGATCAAGTGCGTTTTCTCGATCTGTTCCTCACTTGGACAGCTCTTTCCGATTCAGATCCTATGGACAATTGTGAGCTGGCATGTTGGCGAGATAACTGGAACAAAGTGATTTTAGAAGGTCGTAAACCGGGTTTAGAGTTACAAATTGGCTGTCGCGGTGAGAAACTGACGCTGCAAGCGTGGGCGCATAGTGTATTTGATGACTTACGCAAAATAGCGCAAGTGATGGATAGTGCTTGTGGTGGTAACGCATACCAAGCCGTATGCGAGAAACTAAGCTCGTGGATTGATAATCCAGAATTAACCTTTTCCGCTCAACTGCTTGAACAGACTAAACAGTTTGGCGGGCTCGGTAAGGTGGGTTGTGCATTAGGAGCCGAATACCGACAAGCCAACCTGGCACATCACTATCAAACTTATTCTGAGTCTGTGATGGAAGAGGAAGTGCTGCGTTCTCGAGCCGCTCAGCAACAGATAGAACAACACGATACTCAAAGTTTTGAAGAATTTCTTGAAAGCTACTTTTCGTACCTAAAATGATCTCTCGATCATAATCTAACATTGATAGGCAGAGCATCGCTCTTTGCCAAATAAGGAGAAAGCAATGCCATTACTCGACAGTTTTACGGTAGATCACACTCGTATGCATGCGCCTGCGGTACGTGTGGCAAAAAATATGCAGACGCCTAAAGGGGATACAATCACCGTATTTGATCTCCGTTTTACTGCTCCAAACAAAGATATTCTTTCAGAAAAAGGGATCCACACTTTAGAGCATTTATACGCTGGCTTTATGCGCGCGCACTTAAATGGTCATGATGTAGAAATCATCGACATCTCACCTATGGGCTGCCGCACAGGTTTTTACATGAGCTTGATTGGCGCGCCAACAGAAGCGCAAGTGGCGCAAGCGTGGTTAGCGGCGATGCATGATGTGCTAAAAGTAGAGAGCCAAGATCAGATCCCTGAACTAAACGAATACCAATGTGGTACAGCCTCAATGCACTCGTTAACAGAAGCTAAAGAGATTGCTCAAGCGATTATCACGGCAGGTATTGCGGTGAATAAAAATGATGAGCTTGCTTTACCTGAGTCGATGCTCAAAGAGCTGAAAGTGGATTAAAGATCGCCAGATCTGGCCCTTTAAAAACAATTTAAAAACAAAAAGCTTGGCAGTGACCAAGCTTTTTTTCTTTCTTTTATGCAGTGACTGGCGATTAATGTTTTTTGGTTTTGCGTGGAAAGACTTTAACCTGCTTAATGCGGTTTTCTTCTACATCCACAATCTCCATCGCATGGCCAGAAACTTTGACACTTAAATGGCTACTTGGAATATCTTCAAGGTGCTCCAAAAGTAAACCGTTTAAGGTTCTTGGGCCCGTTGTTGGCAGTTTCCACTTCAGCCCTTTGTTAATGTCACGGATATTTGCGCTGCCATCAATCAAGAAGCTGCCATCACTTTGTGGGGTAATTTCATCGGCTAAGCTTGGTGCCATCGAGGTGGTGAATTCTCCTACAATCTCTTCGAGAATATCTTCAACAGTGATCAAGCCATTGATATCACCGTATTCATCAACGATCAGGCCAATCCGTTCTTTGTTGCGTTGGAATTTAAGTAATTGTACGTTGAGCGGTGTGCCTTCCGGGATGAAGTAGACTTCATCAGCGGCACGTAAAATCATCTCTTTATTGAACTCTTTTTTTTCCAACATCAAACGAGAAGCATCACGAAGGCGCAATATGCCCACCGCTTCATCAATTTTGTCTCGGTAAAGCACCACGCGTCCGTGTGGCGAGTGAGTTAACTGACGCACGATAGATTTCCAATCATCGTTAATATTGATACCAGTAATTTCGTTACGTGGGATCATGATGTCGTTCACTGTGACATGCTCAAGGTCGAGAATGGAAAGCAGCATATCTTGGTGGCGACGAGGAATAAGACCACCCGCTTCGTTGACGACGGTTCTTAATTCTTCAGAACTCAAGTGAGCGTCACCACCATGCTTGGCCTTAAGGCCCAGTAAGCGGATGAAACCATTGGTGATGAAGTTAATGAACATCACCAATGGTGACAATATCTTCATTAAGAAGGTCAGTAAGATGCTGCTGGCGTAAGAGACGCGTTCAGGGTAAAGCGCGGCCAATGTTTTTGGTGTCACTTCAGCAAAAACCAGAACGACCAAAGTCAGCGCACCGGTAGCAATGGCCACTCCTAGATCCCCATAAAGGCGCATACCGATTATAGTGGCAATCGCAGAGGCTAAAATATTGACTAGGTTGTTGCCGATGAGGATCAAACCAATGAGGCGATCTGGACGATCAAGCAGTTTTTCGACACGCTTTGCACCTTTGTGGCCGGTATTGGCCAAGTGCTTTAAGCGGTAGCGGTTCAAAGACATCATGCCGGTTTCTGAACCTGAAAAATAAGCCGAAATTACGATGAGACCCGCGAGTAGTGCAAACAATATACCCGTTGAAATGTCGTCCAAAACGTGGTGTTTCCTTATAAATAGTGTGATTAAGTAATGATCTAATTAAATGAGTGTGTCAATACGCTATCAAACGTGTTGAGTTAGCTCAAAATGATTTCTTTTACAAAACGGCTACCAAAGTAGGCCAGTGTCAGTAAGGTTGCACCAGCGACAGCAAACCAAGTCACTTTTCTACCGCGCCAACCTTTTCGGTAATGTCCCCACAACAATACAGAATAGACAACCCAAGCAATGAAAGACAAAATGCCTTTATGCGCTTTGCCTTGAGCAAACATATCACCGACAAAATCAAAACCAGTAATCAAGGTACCAGTAAGTAATACGTTACCTATCAAGATGATTTTAAACAGTTGCCTTTCTACCATCAGTAGTGGTGGTAAATTGGGGTTGATGGTTAGCATCTTCTTTTTCTTTAGCTTGTAGTCCAGCCAAGCCAATTGCAAAGCGTAGAGTGCTCCAATCGAAAGGGTTGAATACGAAAATAGTGCTAGAGAAATATGCAACAACAGCGGCGGATTGTTTTCTAAGTGAGTCATAAACATACTGGGAAGAAATGAGGCGGCGCTGACGTTGATCGCGGCGAAGCTATACACCACCGGCAACAGAAACCACAAGCGCGTTTTTAACATCGCAATGCTCATCACCAGTGAGATGATAAAGCTTATCAATGATGCCACATTGAGCATGCTGAGGTTTTGCCCATTAGCGTTGAAGATTAAATCACTCAGTAACCACGCATGAAAAGCCAGCGCCAGTGCTGAACTGAACAATACTGTCTGCGCACGAATCCCAGTTTGATTAACTAAGCCTGGAATAATGGTCGCTATGGATAAAAAATACAAAATAGTGGCGACTATTGCGATTAAGTTTTCCATACTTCTTACAAAATGGTGGCTGAATTGGCGAATTATACCTTGCATCACGATAATGAGCTACGTTGGATACCGATTGATTTGATATATCACCATCTTAGTTCTACTTAAGGTGCAAATAATTGATAGAGCGAAGACTTTTATTTGCTCTATCGCTGAGATAATGCTTTTTTAACGCTCTGGTTTTTGAATCGAATGTTGTGTTTTATCGGGTTAAGTCGCTTATCGCGAAGCGTCAATGGGTATGACTATTAGATTGGCTAAGGTATACTGACCCCAATTAATCGCCGAACTAGCGAAGAGACAACGATGTTTGAAAATTTAACGGATCGACTATCCAAGACGCTGAAAAATATCAGCGGTAAAGGCCGTCTCACCGAAGAGAATATTAAAGAAACCCTACGCGAAGTGCGCATGGCGCTGCTTGAAGCGGACGTGGCACTGCCTGTAGTGCGTGATTTTGTCGCGCGCGTTAAAGAGGGCGCAGTGGGTGTTGAGGTGTCTAAATCGCTGACACCGGGACAAGAGTTCATCAAGATTGTTCAAGCGCAGCTTGAAGCGGTAATGGGCGAATCCAACGAAGCGCTGAACCTTGCAGCCCAGCCGCCAGCAGTGATTTTAATGGCGGGTTTACAAGGTGCAGGTAAAACTACCAGTGTTGGTAAGCTTGCTAAGCTGCTTAAAGAACGCGATAAAAAGAAAGTACTGGTGGTTTCGGCTGACGTTTATCGTCCAGCGGCGATAAAACAGCTTGAAACGCTAGCTAACGATCTGGACGTTGAATTTTTTCCTTCTTCAGCCGACCAAAAACCGATTGATATCGCCAATGCGGCCATTGACCATGCGAAGAAGAAATTCTTCGATGTGCTGATTGTCGACACTGCAGGCCGTCTTGCGATTGATGAACTGATGATGGCAGAGATCCAAGATCTGCATGCGGCGATTAATCCGATTGAAACATTGTTCGTCGTGGATGCCATGACGGGGCAAGATGCCGCGAACACCGCAAAAGCCTTTGGTGATGCGCTGCCGTTAACGGGGGTTATCTTAACCAAAGTTGATGGTGATGCTCGAGGTGGTGCCGCACTTTCCGTTCGTCATATCACCGGTAAACCGATTAAATTCTTAGGGGTCGGTGAAAAAACTGACGCGCTCGAGCCTTTCCATCCTGATCGTATTGCATCACGCATATTGGGGATGGGCGATGTTCTCTCATTAATTGAAGATCTACAACGTAATGTTGATCACGAGCAAGCAGAACGCCTAGCTAAAAAATTCAAGGAAAAGAAAGGATTTGATTTAGAAGATTTCCGCGAACAGCTCGGGCAAATGCAGAATATGGGCGGCATGATGGGCATGCTCGATAAACTGCCTGGCATGGCAAACCTACCTGCCAACGTGAAAGACAAGGTCGATGATAAGATGTTCAAGCAGATGGAAGCGATCATCTGTTCGATGACCATGCACGAGCGCCAGCACCCAGACATGATAAAAGGTTCACGTAAAAAACGTATCGCGACGGGTTCTGGCACCCAAGTACAAGATGTTAACCGCTTACTGAAACAGTTCACCCAAATGCAGAAAATGATGAAAAAAATGCAGAAAGGTGGCATGAAAGGCATGATGCGTAATATGCAAGGCATGATGGGCGGAATGGGTGGCATGGGCGGCGGCGGTTTCTTTGGTCGTTAACCTAACTCATTGCGATGCTTAAAATTTACTAAAGCGTGATGCTCATCACTGCAAAAGCATAATGCTTCTGCTGGTGAAAAAATAGCTAAACCCCTTGCAAAGCCTCGGAATAAGAGTAAAATTCCGAGGCTTTATTTTGGCACGAGACCCCAGGCTGTTTTTCGTAAATGGTTTTTGGGGTTAATTTTATTATTGAGAAAGCAAAGAGGACGACATGGTAACCATTCGTTTGGCACGTCACGGCGCTAAAAAGCGTCCATTTTATCAAATCGTAGTTGCGGATAGCCGTAACGCAGTAACTGGCCGTTTCATCGAGAAAGTAGGTTTCTTTAATCCTACGGCTACTGGCCAAGAAGAAGGCCTACGTGTTGATCTAGATCGCGTTAACCATTGGGTTGGTCAAGGCGCATCTCTATCTGATCGCGTAGCTAAGCTAGTAAAAGACGCTCAAAAAGCGGCTTAATTCTTACTTTTATAGAAGAACATTAGCTTATGTCGATGAAAGGTAAAGAAACAATGAGCAAAGAAAACGAAAAGATTGTTATGGGCAAGTTTGGTGCTACCTATGGCATTCGTGGCTGGCTCAAAGTTTTTTCCTACACAGACGAAGCTGAAAGTATTTTTGATTACAGCCCTTGGTTTATTAACCAAAAAGGCCAGTGGATCGAGTACAAAGTAGAGAGTTGGAAGCGCCATGGTAAGAGTATGGTGGTAAAACTTGAAGGTTTAGATGTTCGAGAAGACGCACATCTACTCACCAACTTTGAAATTGCTATTGATCCCGCATCATTACCAGAATTGTCAGCAGATGAATTCTACTGGCGTGAATTGTTCGGTATGCAAGTTATTACCACTAAGGGGTATAACCTTGGTGAGGTCACTGACCTATTAGAAACTGGCTCCAACGATGTTCTGGTTGTGAAAGCGAATTTGAAAGATGCTTTTGGCCAAAAGGAACGGTTGGTACCGTACCTTGAAGAGCAAGTGATCAAGAATGTTGATCGCGAAGCTCGACGGATCGAAGTTGACTGGGATCCGGCATTCTAACTCTAAAACGTCAGAGCGAGAGAACACATGTGGGTTGGCGTTATAAGCCTATTTCCTGAAATGTTCCGTTCTGTTACTGATTTTGGCGTAACAGGTCAAGCGGTTAAAAAAGGTTTGCTGTCTATTGAAGCTTGGAATCCTCGAGATTTCACTCATGACAAACATCGCACCGTCGATGACAGACCTTACGGTGGTGGTCCTGGAATGCTCATGATGGTTCAGCCTTTGCGCGATGCCATTCATGCAGCAAAACAAGCCGCACCGGGAAAGACGAAAGTCATTTACCTTTCTCCTCAAGGTCGAAAACTCGACCAAAAAGGAGTCGAAGAGCTGGCGACGAATGAGAACCTAGTTCTTATTTGCGGACGCTATGAAGGGGTAGATGAGCGTATCATCCAATCAGAAGTTGACGAAGAATGGTCGATTGGTGATTTTGTGATGACAGGCGGCGAACTGCCAGCCATGACGTTGATTGATTCTGTCTCTCGGTTTGTTCCGGGAGTATTAGGAGATTTCGCATCAGCAGAAGAAGATTCTTTTGCCAATGGTTTGCTAGATTGCCCGCACTATACGCGTCCTGAAGTGTTAGATGGAAAAGAAGTACCTGCGGTACTGAAATCCGGTAATCACGAGGATATTCGTCGCTGGCGGCTGAAACAGTCGTTGGGCCGAACTTGGCATAGAAGGCCAGAGCTCCTGGAAAACCTAGCTCTGACTGACGAACAGGAACTATTACTGGTTGAGTTCATTAAAGAAACTCAAATACATCAGTAACCTATTTAATTTAGTATCAGTTTATTCTAGGAATTTTTAAAATGAGTAACATCATCAAGGCTCTTGAAGAAGAGCAAATGAAACAAGGCCTACCTAAATTCGCACCAGGTGACACTGTTGTTGTTCAAGTTAAGGTAAAAGAAGGTGATCGTGAGCGTCTACAGGCTTTTGAAGGCGTTGTAATCGCAATCCGTAACCGTGGCCTACACTCTGCATTCACTGTTCGTAAGATCTCTAACGGTGAAGGTGTTGAGCGTACGTTCCAAACTCACTCTCCAGTGGTTGATAGCATTGAAGTTAAACGCCGCGGTGCAGTACGTCGTGCCAAACTGTACTACCTACGTGAGCGTTCTGGTAAGTCAGCTCGTATCAAAGAGAAACTTGCTAAGAAGTAATGCTATAAACTAGCGTTCTCATAGTAATAAACAGGGGTCGAGTAATCGACCCCTGTTTTTATATGTGTTTTATATGTGCGCTAATATTGATCTTCTGACCAACCATCACTGTCTGACATATCCGGTGCACCGGAAATACTTTTTTCCTCATCGGCCCACTCGCCAAAATCGATCATCTGACACTGTTTGGAACAAAAAGGACGATAAGGGCTCTGTTCTCCCCATTCGACATCGGCTTTGCACTGCGGGCATTTTACAATGGTAATTTTCTTTGACATAACGGACTTCAAGTAACGATGGATAGGCGTAAGTGTATTACCTAACGCAATGGAAAGTAAGAGTCAGTCGGGAATTGAAGCGGAATTGATTAACAGCAGACGGCGAGATCAAACTCGATATCGCACCCTGTTGCTTGGCCTGATTGGAATTCGATAAACTTAATCGCGAAGCGATTTTTATGGCCAGAGATCATGGGATATACCCCATACTCAAGTGGGATCGACAAGCGCAAGATATTAGCGTCTTCTGCATCGCTTTGATAAAAACCTAATCGTGCTAGGCGTGCTTTAAAATGGCCCGTTTCGCGGGTTAATTTCAGCCAAAGTTGCAACGCATCTGATAACGGTCGCAGCGTTTCCATCCATTGGTGCGCATCTTGGGTCTTCTTTTCTATCGGAATGTGTAGCCAGTAGTGCAGGGCTGGTAGGTCGAAACAGCACGACCCGCCCGGTAAATTAAAACGTTGGCGAATCGTGCTTAAGAAACGATCTTCTTTGAGTGATTGACCAAAGCGTTCAGCGCTCATTAAATTACGATGGACCTCGTCGATCTCTTCAAGGAGCGATAGCAACATTTCTTGATCAACACCATCCACATTGAGCCAGCTACGGTAGTTCAAACGCTGTTTTTCAATATCTTTAGCCAACTCGCTTTTGAGTTGGATCTGTTCGAAGATTTCGAGTAAATCAAACAATGAACGAAAGAAGAGTTGGTGTTGAATACCGTCACGAAACTGAGCGGAATGCATCAACTGGTTAAGCAGCGCTTCGACTCTTAAATAGATACGAGTTTTTTCGTTCAGTGGGTGTTCAAACTTATGCGTGGTCATCTAGCTAGCCTTAGGTCCGGTCTGGGTTATTCTTACAGACTTAGGCTGCATATGGCTAGATACTTTTTGTGTAATTCTGTGATTTGAGGCAAAAGTTTTTGGTTTTCTGCGCTATTTTTAATCACATCGTCAGCGTATTGCAATCTTTGTTCACGGCTCGCTTGAGCGGCTAAGATCGAACCGACTTGTTGCTCTGATACCTTGTCTCTTGCCATAGTGCGAGCGATTTGGGTTTTTAGATCAACATCAACCACTAAGATGCGATCGACTAAGCTTTGTAGGTTATTTTCTATCAATAATGGCACAACCAATAAAGCATAAGGCGAGGTGGTTTTTGCTAAATCAGCAATCATTTTTGCACGGATCATTGGGTGAAGAAGCTGATTAAGCCAAGCCTTTTCTTGCTCATCAGCAAAGATCTTTTCTCTTAACGCGGTGCGATCCAATTGTCCATCGGGCTTTAATATGGTGAGGCCAAAGTGCGCGCAAATCGCCGTTAATCCTTCACTACCTGGTTCGACGACTTCTCGAGCGATGATGTCAGCATCCACGACATCAATCGAGAAATGCTGCTGAAATAAGTGAGCAACGGTGCTTTTTCCGCTGGCAATCCCGCCGGTTAAACCCACTACTAACCCCATGACGATAACCCCATAATTGAACCTAAATACCAACTCATCATATCGTTACCCCACAACAAGGTTAGCCAGCCAGCAATGGCGAGATAGGGGCCAAAAGGAAAGGCTTTGTCGATCCCTTTTTTTTGCAAGCGCAATTGAATTAGGCCAAAGACAATGCCAACCACAGATGACATGAGAATGATGATGGGCAGATATTGCCAGCCCAACCAAGCGCCGAGAGCAGCCAGCAGTTTGAAATCGCCATAACCCATTCCTTCTTTGCCTGTGACAAGTTTAAACAGCCAATAGACCGACCATAAGCTCAGATAGCCAGCAATGGCGCCGATCACCGCATCTTGCAAACTGACTGGGCTAATGTGCATCAATGATAAGCTGAGGCCCGCCCACAGTAGTGGCAGTGTCAGCTTGTCGGGTAATAGCATGGTATCGAAATCGATAAACGTCGCCGCGATGAGCACAAAAGTGAAAAACAATAGCGCTAGTGAAAAATAACTAAAACCGAAGTGGCTAGCCACGACAAAGCTCATACTGGCGGTGAGCAGTTCAATCAAAGGATAGCGTGCACTGATCGGGCCTTGGCAACGGGAACATTTCCCTTTTAAAAAGAGCCAACTGAGTAGCGGAATATTGTCAATAATACGAATTGGCGTATCACAGTGTGGGCAGCTAGAACGAGGGACACTGAGCGTGAGTTGCCCTTCCGGTGGCGCAATGTGATATTCGGGAAAGCAGTCAGCGCACTCTTGTCGCCATTCTCGCTCCATGATTTTGGGTAGACGATAAATGACCACATTGAGAAAACTCCCCACGATTAAGCCAAACAACGCTGCAAAAAGTGGAAAGAGCCAAGGGTAATAAATAAAAACTTCCATGCACAGACTCGATAATTAAAAGATTAGCAGTGCTAATACTATCCTAATACACTCATTAAGTTAAAGATGGGCAAGTACATTGCCACCACCAAACCACCGACCACCGTACCCAAAAAGACAATGATCAATGGTTCGAGAATTTTACCTAAGTTATCGACGGTATTATCAACTTCAAATTCGTAAATGGTGGCGACTTTATTGAGCATGTCATCCAATCGGCCTGATTCTTCACCAATCATCACCATTTGCAGCACCATTTCAGGAAAGGCTTCGGTATTACGCATCGCAATATACATTGGCATACCGGCTGCCGTATCACGATAGACCTCATTAATCGCCGTCTCAAAATGGACATTGCCAGCGGTTTTGGCGGTGGTTTTTAAGCTGGCTAAAATCGGAATGCCTGCACTAAAACTGGTGGCGAGTGTGCGACTGAATTTAGCAATAGAGGCTTTGCCTATTACCCCGCCAAGAATGGGAAACTTTAATCCTAATCGGCTGGTTTTTAAGCGTATTAAAAAAGATTTTTGCCGTACTGCTTTCACGGCAATTGTGGTGAGGATTATGATGATGAGTACCCACAAACTGTAACTTTGCACCCAATGAGAGAGTTTCAATACTTGCTGTGTAAACCAAGGTAATTCGGCGCCGAATCCTTTGAACATGCTTTCAAACTCAGGGATCACCATAGTAAGCATTAAGTAAGAGACACCTAACGCGACCAACACCACCATGGTTGGGTAGATGAGTGCTTTAATGACTTTAGCGCGCAGTTGTTCACTTTTTTCTCGATAAGTCGCTAGCCGCTCAAACACTTCAGCCAAGTTACCTGACTGTTCACCTGTGTGAATGAGATCAACATACAAGGTATCGAAATGAGTGCTGGCAGTACGCATCGCTTTGGAAATTGGCGTTCCGGCTTCAACCCCTTTAGTGACTTGCGACAAAATGGATTTCATTTCGGCTTTACGATGGTTATCTCCGACCAGTTTTAAGGCTTGCACGATGGGCACGCCCGTGGTCAGCATGGTCGCTAATTGGCGTGTCAGAATGGTGATGTCTCTGGCCTTGACGCGATGAGTCAAGCGGGTGATAAAAGAGACGCCCCCTTTTTTGATTTTTTTGATCTGAATGTGCTGCTCTTTAAGTTTGTCACGCACTTCCAGTTCGGTTAAAGCGAGAGTTTGGCCAGATACTTTTTTGCCCGAACTATTGATGCCTTTCCAACGATAATTTTTGAGTTCTGATTTGATTTTTGTGTTCATACAATAGAGTCACTCAATGGCTAGCTAAGAGGGATCAAAGCGTTAGAAATAGAGCACGCGTTGCAGCTCTTTGAAGCTGGTGACGCCGTTTTTGAGCTTTTCAATGCCTGATTCTTGTAGTGTCTGCATTCCGTTGGCTTTCGCGATCTGTTCTATTTGATGAATGCTTGCTTTTTGCATAATCGCTTCGGCCAGCTGTGGGTTAAACGCCATCACTTCATAAATGCCGACTCGACCTGAATAGCCCCCTGTGCATTCGTTGCAACCATGCGGGTTCGCTTCATAAATGGTTTCTGTCGCTAGCAGCTGAAAATGTTGCTGCAACTGCATTGAGGGCACGACGGCAATTTTGCAGTGCCGACAAAGGCGACGAGCTAAACGCTGGGCAATAATTAAACTGAGTGAAGAGGCTAAGTTAAACGCTTCAATTCCCATATTACTTAAGCGAATCACCGTTTCAGCGGCGGAGTTAGTATGCAAGGTAGAAAGGACTAAATGCCCGGTTTGTGCTGCTTTTACGGCGATTTCGGCGGTTTCTAAATCGCGGATTTCGCCAACCATTACAATGTCGGGATCTTGCCGTAAGAAGGAGCGTAATGCTTGCGCAAAGCCAAAGCCAATTTTTGGCTGCACTTGAACTTGGTTGATGCCGGATAAGTTAATTTCAACCGGATCTTCGGCGGTGGAAATGTTCACTTCAGCAGTATTTAAAATGCGTAGCCCCGTATAGAGCGAGACGGTTTTTCCGCTGCCCGTCGGGCCCGTCATTAAAATCATCCCTTGTGGTTTTTTCAGCGCAGCTAAGTAGAGTTGTTTTTGCTGGTCGTTATAACCCAATTTGTCGATATCTAAGTTAGCAGCGCTGCTATCAAGTAGGCGCAGTACGATTTTTTCACCCCATAAAGTGGGGAGGCTGGAAACGCGCATATCGATGGCGGTGTCTTGATTCAACCGCAGTTTAATTCGTCCATCTTGTGGTAAGCGCCGCTCGGCAATATCGAGTTTGGATAAAATTTTAAGCCGCGCGGCAAGCCGGCGACTTAAGTTGCTTGAGGGACGCTGCGTTTCCACCAAAATACCATCACAGCGCAATCGTACTCGGTAAAGCGCTTCGTACGGTTCGAAATGGATGTCTGATGCGCCTTTTCGCACCGCATCAAGCAGGATTTGGTTAATAAAGCGACTGACTGGGGCGTCATCTTGGCTGAGGTCTTCAATCGATTGAATCTCATCATCAGAGAGCTTAACTAAGTTCGCCAGTTCATCTTGGCTGATCTCTTTCCCTGAAGAAGAGGATCCTTGAATTGTTCGGCCATACAAGCGCCGGATGGCTGCTTGCAGCGCTTTGTAGTCGGCTAAAACAACTTCGACTTGTAAGCCTGTCGCAAAGCGAAAATCATCTTCCACTTGTAAATGGGTCGGGTCGGAAACCGCGATGGTCAGGGTTTGGCCATTATGGGCAATCGGCAGTGCTTGGTAACGGGTGATGAGATCACGCAAACCAAGCTGTTGGCAGAGCTGTGGGTAGTCGTAGCGGGTTAAGTCGGTGTCCGGTAGGCCAAAAAGGGTACTTAACTGCTCAGTCAGATCATCGGGATGGAAAAAATCCAAAGCGAGCAAAGCGTCTGGCACACTCGCACCAGACGCTTTGATATGTTCAATAACAGCTTGCTCTTGCGCAAGGCTAATAAGATTTGCTTGCCGAAGAATTGCGGGTAGGTTGGTTAGCATATTTTTTACTAGAATGTGCTTACTAAACAGCTCTTTAATGTTTGTGCTGTATCGTGTCGGCAGCTCCAACCTGATGAACTTTTGGTAAAGCGAACAATTTTATTTTGCATCGTCGATTCGCTACCAAACTTAAACTGAATTGCAGAAGAGACACCGGAGGGGAATTCAAGTGTACCAAGATTATTAATGGCACTTGATGCGCCAATATTGGTTAAATTTGAAGGAAAAGACCCTGTTTCTTGCTCTTCCATATCAATATTGGTTAGTAGCGCTCTTAGCGTACTTAAAGCGACAGCGGTTTCAGATTTTTTAACATAATTTTTATACGCAGGCACCCCAATCGCAGAGAGTGCGCCAATAATCGCTACCACAATCATCAATTCAATTAAGGTAAAACCACTTTGTTTCGTTTTCTTATTTGTGTTCATTATTTGATTTGCTCCGTTTGAACGCATAAGGATGGGCAGAGCATAAGAAGCTTGTGGGTTGGTGGGAATGAGATAAAGAGCAGTGCGCGAGTGATTTGGATTTTTTACCTGTTTAGTTGCATATATCAATCACTGAAATACGACTGACTTAAAAATGCCGTCTTGCTTTTGATACGCAAGCGATAAAAAAAGGAAGCTCGTCAGGCTTCCTTAACTATTTGAAATTTTTGATCTTTATTTCAATAATTGATGTAATTAATTACTGAAAACGCATTGAGAGATCGAGTGCTTTAATGTGCTTAGTCAGCGCGCCGACTGAGATGTAATCAACACCGGTTCGCGCGTAATCGCCAATGGTTTCTAATGTGACGTTACCAGAATTTTCTAAAGCCGCGCGGCCTGCGTTAATTGCTACCGCTTCGCGCATCATCTCAATGCTAAAATTATCCAGCATAATGATGTCAGCGCCCGCTTGAATCGCCTCTTCTAACTCTTGCAGGCTTTCGGTTTCGACTTCGACGGGTTTACCGGGGTTGAGCTGTTTAGCGGTGCCGATGGCTTGGGTAATACCGCCACAAGCAATGATATGGTTTTCTTTAATTAAATAAGCATCAAACACGCCAATACGATGGTTAAAGCCGCCGCCACACGCGACAGCATATTTCAGTGCGCTGCGCAGGCCAGGGATAGTTTTGCGTGTATCAAGTAGTCGGCATTCGGTGCCTTCTAGCTGTTTGGCATACTGAGCAGTAATGCTGGCGCAACCTGACAAGGTTTGAATGAAGTTCATCGCATTGCGTTCACCAGTCAGCAGCGCGCGAGCAGGGCCTTCAAGAGTGCACAAAATTTGGTTTGGCTTAACGTGATCACCATCTTGGACATGCCAGTCAATTTTCACTTCACCACCAAGTTGTTTGAAGACTTCCTCTGCCCATGCTTGGCCACAAAATACGCCATGTTCACGGGTGATGAGAGTCGCGCTATTGCGCGCATCCGCTGGAATAAGGTTTGCGGTGATATCAGCAGTCGCATCCAAGCTGCCACCGAGATCTTCTCTGAGTGCATCGCTAACGGCACGAGTAATTTCCAATGGGAGTTGCTGTTTCAGATAATCGAGGCGTTGTTGGCTGTTATGTGTATTTTTCATCGCAAATCTAATATGGTGTTGAACAGAGTGAGAATGATACGCTGAGTTTTACTCAAATTCAGCCACTAATCTCGCATTTCCTCTGGCTAAGGTTCATTTTTGTTTGAGTGTAAGGGGTCAACTGATGATCGATAAAAAGGGTTGGTATCAAAGCGCACGTCGAGTGCCATCGCCGTTTTATGATCAGCGAAGCGATGCGCAAGATATTTCATTGCTGGTGGTACATAATATCAGCTTGCCTCCGGGCCAGTTCGGCGGCCCATATATTGAGCAGTTTTTCACTGGCACGCTTGACCCGAATCAACACCCTTTTTTTCAAACCATCCACCAGATGCGCGTCTCGGCTCACTGCCTTATTCGGCGAGAGGGAGAAGTAGTGCAATTTGTGCCATTTAATGCCAGAGCTTGGCATGCGGGCCAGTCAAGCTTCGCTGGCCGTGCAAAATGCAATGATTATTCGATAGGGATTGAATTGGAAGGGAGCGATGAGACGGCTTATACACCTGCGCAATATCAAGCCTTAGCGACTTTGACGTGTGCATTGCAGCGGCGTTATCCGCTCATCACCAATCAACGCATTACCGGGCATCAATACATTGCACCACTACGCAAAACTGACCCCGGTTTGGTGTTTGATTGGCGTTGCTATCGAGCCTTGTTGGCAGCAAATGACTAACAACAAATAGCGAACAACGAATTAAATCGAATCGTGATATTCCACTAAAATTTGCTCAACCCAGCATTGAATGCGTTCGTCGCTTTGCTCGTATTGCGAATCTTCATCGAGTGCGAGACCAACAAAATGGCGGCCATCTTTCGTTAGGGCTTTTGACGCTTCAAAATGGTAGCCTTGGTTGGGCCAGTAGCCAATCAATTGAGCGCCAATTTTTTTTAGCTCATCATGCAGCATCCCCATCGCATCGAGGTACCATTCGCCATAACCTTCTTGATCGCCTAAGCCGAATAATGCGACGTACTTGCCGTTTAGCGACACGCCACCGATTTGATCCCATATTGCGCTCCAATCTTCTTGGATTTCGCCAAAGTCCCAAGTTGAGATGCCCAGTATTAAAAGATCATAGTTGCTCATCAAAGAGAGTGGCGTTTCTTTCACATTGTGAATCTCCACCAAATCCTCACCGATGAGCGCACGGATCTTCTCTGCTGCCATTTCGGTATAACAAGTTGTTGAGCCGTAGAACAGACCGATCTTCATAATTTTGTGTTCGTTTTAAATCAAGAATAGTGAATTCTAACCATAAAATGACGCGCTTTGCAGCGATTATCCTGCCGATGATGTTTTTTTATGGTATTAAACCAGTGGCTCACATAACCTAAGCAACTTGATTTTCACCACAGAGGTTTGATGTGTCTGAATATATTTCTCCTGATCAAGGGGTTGTGGAGCAGTTTTTAGATGCGATGTGGATGGAGCGTGGTTTAGCTGAAAACACGCTCTCATCGTATCGCAATGATCTGACGAAATTGTTGCAATGGATGCAGCACAATAATTATCGCCTCGATTTTATTAGTGTCACTGGTTTGCAGCAGTACCAAGCGTGGCTCGCTGATCAAGACTATAAGCAAACCTCGCGGGCGCGCATGTTGTCGGCGATTCGTCGTTTATTTCAATATCTGCACCGAGAGAAACTCCGCGGCGATGATCCGAGCGCGCTCTTAATTAGCCCTAAATTGCCACAGCGTCTGCCTAAAGATTTATCTGAGCAGCAAGTGGAAGATCTATTGAATGCTCCCGATACCAATAATCCTCTAGAATTACGTGACAGAGCGATGTTGGAACTCTTGTATGCAACAGGGCTACGGGTGACCGAATTGGTTTCACTGACCATGGAAAATATCAGTTTACGTCAAGGCGTAGTAAGAGTGATTGGTAAAGGTGGCAAAGAGCGTCTTGTACCGATGGGCGAAAATGCCGTTGATTGGATTGAAACTTTTCTTGAACAAGGGCGGTCTACTCTGCTGGGTGAACAAACGTCGGATGTGGTTTTCCCTAGCCGACGCGCAAGGCAGATGACTCGCCAAACCTTTTGGCACCGAATTAAACATTATGCGGTGATTGCACAAATCGATGTGGAAAAACTCTCTCCACACGTGCTAAGGCATGCTTTTGCCACACATCTGCTCAATTACGGAGCCGATTTACGTGTAGTGCAAATGCTGCTCGGCCATAGTGACTTATCGACCACGCAAATTTATACTCATGTTGCGACTGAGCGACTTAAACAATTACATAGCGAGCACCATCCAAGGGCTTGAAAAGGTGAATTTAATGAGCGTATTACGCCAACTGACTCTTCTTACATTGCCACTTTTTGCTGTGGCGTGTAACGCCGAAACCACAGAGCAAGTGACGTCAACAGCTGTGCAAGCGGCTGCGTTTGATAAAAGCGTTTTTGAACAACGCTTTGCTAAACTCGGATTGGAAGTGCTGAATGTTCAAGCCTCTGATATCCCCGGAGTGATTGAAGTACAAACTTCCGGTGGCGTGCTGTTTTCTGCCCCTGACGCAAGCCATTTTATCGCCGGAACCTTGTATGAATTAGATAAGAATGGTGGTTATGTCGATGTGTTAGCCAAACGCCAAGCGCCGGTTAATGCGGCGAAGATCGCGCAGTTTGAATCAAGTATGATCGAATACAAAGCCGCTAACGAAAAATACGTGGTGACTGTTTTTACTGATATTACCTGTGGTTATTGCACTCGCTTGCATAGTCAAATGAAAGGGTATAACGACCTAGGGATCACCGTGCGTTACATGGCTTACCCGCGTCAAGGTGCTACGGGGCAAGTAGCCGATCAAATGGCGGCTATTTGGAATGCAGATGATAAAGCGGCTGCAATGAATGAGGCAAAAAACGATCATAAATTGCTGGAAGCAGGGCAAAACATCCAACAAGCTAAGCAATTGATTAGCAAGCACTATCAGCTCGGGCGTGAGTTAGGCATCAACGGCACGCCTGCGATTTTCCTACCGAATGGCGAAATGGTTGGCGGTTATTTACCACCAGAGCAACTGTTGCAACGCCTTCAGCAGATTCAATAACTTTAGGAGTCGGGCTTGAGTGTTCTTGAGCCCGCTGATTTATGATTGAGATAAAACAAAGACCAGCCCCCGATCTTTCGCAACTTCCTGACACGATTCCAACACTGCTTAAACGTATCTATATCAACCGTGGTATCACGAACCTTGAACAACTCGACAAGGCCGCTAAAGCACTGCATTCCTACCAACAATTAGGTGGTATAGAACGAGCGGTACAACTACTTTTTCACGCCATCGAGCAGCAGCAGCGCATCATAGTCGTCGGGGATTTTGATGCTGATGGTGCAACCAGTTGCGCCTTATCTGTTTTGGCGTTGCGAATGTTGGGATCGCACAATGTGGACTATCTCGTGCCTAACCGTTTTGAAGATGGTTATGGCTTAAGCCCTGAAGTGGTCGATCAAGCGATTGAGCTTGGCGCGCAGATGATCATGACGGTCGATAACGGCGTCTCCTCTATCGACGGGGTGCGTTATGCCAAGCAGCAAGGACTGACCGTCTTGGTGACGGATCACCATTTACCGGGACACGAGTTGCCAGAGGTTGATGCGATGGTCAATCCCAATTTGGCTAACTGCCCGTTTCCCTCGAAGGCATTAGCCGGCGTAGGGGTGGCTTTCTATTTGATGATGGCGCTGTGCGTGCATATGCGAAAAAACGGCTGGTTTACTCGACAAGGCATGAGTGAACCTAAGTTGATGGAGCTGATTGACTTAGTCGCACTGGGTACTGTCGCTGATGTTGTGCCGCTCGATGAAAACAACCGCATTTTAGTGCATCAAGGTTTGCAACGCATTCGCGCCGGGCATGCAAGGCCGGGTATTCAAGCTTTGATTGAGGTTGCTAAACGTGACGCGAGGCGTTTAGTTGCCTCGGATTTTGGCTTTGCGTTAGGGCCACGCATCAATGCGGCAGGGCGCTTGGATGATATGTCATTTGGCGTTGAGCTGTTAATGTGCAATGACATTCACGCTGCGCGTAGAATGGCCAGTGAGCTGGATGGCCTTAACCAAACTCGTAAAGAGATTGAAGAGGGGATGAAGCAAGAGGCGCTGGCTTTTTGTGAGCGCTTACAACTGAGTGAAAATAGCGAATTGCCGCACGGTTTAGTGCTGTTTCAACGCGATTGGCACCAAGGTGTGATTGGTATTTTAGCCTCACGTATTAAAGATAAATATCATCGCCCTGTGATTGCGTTTGCCGATGGTGGCGATGGCAGTATTAAAGGGTCATGCCGCTCTGTTGCTGGGTTACACATGCGCGATGTGCTGGATCGCATTGATACACAAAACCCCGGTTTAATCGCCAAATTTGGCGGTCACGCGATGGCGGCAGGTTTAACTATTGCCGAAAAAGAGTTTGAGCGTTTTGCTGAGCTGTTTGATCAAGCTGTACGTCGCGAGTTAGATGAAAGCGCGCTCAAGGGCGTGATTTTATCCGACGGGGAGTTAACACCTGAAGAGTTCTCGATGCATACCGCAGAAACCTTGCGTTCCGGCGGCCCATGGGGGCAGGCGTTTCCTGAACCTCTCTTTGACGGTGAGTTCAAACTATTGCACCAAAAGCTGGTGGGAGAAAAGCATTTGAAACTGATGCTTGAGCCGTTATTCAAAGGCCACCCAACCAACATTATGATCGATGGTATCGCTTTTAATGTCGATTTAAGACGCTGGCCAGATGCGTCGGTGAAAACGGTGCGTCTTGCGTATAAGCTTGATATTAATGAGTTTCGCGGCAATCAGTCACTGCAATTGATGATTGATCACCTCGAAGCGAAGTAACGGCTTGATATTTCTCTTCTTTCGATGTGCAACACAACCTTCCCTTCCCTAGAAAGGGGAGGTCCCAACCAATGTTTCCGCATGTCTAGCCTATTCTTCCCCATCTGTAGTAATTTTGTAATTGGTCTGACCAATAATATTGCTGTTTTAATCGACTATTGTTATCAGAGTGTTTAGGCGTGGGCTGTTCTATGATTTAGGTCAACTTTTGGCTGGACAGCCACGTTTTAATTATGTTAATTTCTGCACCAACTTGAAATTGGTATTACCAATTGACTGCAAAGAGTAGAAGAATAATAAATTATGGCTTATCAAAGGATTCGTCAGCCAAAACTCTCTGATGTAATTGAACAGGAGTTAGAAAGGCTGATCGTGGAAGGAACACTCTCTCCGGGGCAACAATTGCCTCCAGAACGAGAACTGGCAAAACAGTTCGAGGTGTCTCGTCCATCCATTCGTGAAGCCATTCAACGCCTCGAAGCCAAGCGTTTATTAACCCGCCGTCAAGGTGGAGGTACGTTTGTCAGTGAGAACATTTGGCAGAGTTTTTCTGATCCTCTGCTAAATTTATTGTCTAGCCACTCTGAAACCCAGCTCGATCTATTGGAATCGCGCCACGCGATGGAAGGTATTTCAGCGTATTTCGCAGCATTGCGTGGTACTGAGGAAGATTTTGCTCGCATTCAAGCCTGTTTGGCGAGAATTGGTGAACAACAAGTAAAAAAAGAGGTCGAAGCAGAAGCGTCTGCTGTAGTCGCGTTTTTAGTCGCGCTTACAGAAGCTGCTCATAACGTGGTGCTTTTGCATATCGTCCGCAGCCTTGCCCCTTTGCTTGAGCAAAATGTTCTACAGAATTTAAAACTATTACACCGCCGCCATGAAGTGGTGGAGAAAGTAAGTAGACACCGAGCTAATATCGTGGATGCGATCGTTTCTGGTCAGCCGGAAAAGGCGCGCGAAATGTCCCATTCTCACTTAGCTTATATCGAAGAAACATTGTTGGATTTGACCAAAGAAGAGTCTCGTCGTGAGCGTTCGTTGCGCCGAATTCAGCAGGGTAATGAGTCGTAACCTACGGCGAATTGCTTGTTTTATAGATCCAACCAATAGAAGGATAGATCGCCATGTCTGACATGAAGCATGACGTAGATGCACTGGAAACTCAGGAATGGCTAGCCGCCCTTGAGTCAGTTGTACGTGAAGAAGGTGTAGAACGCGCTCAGTTCTTACTTGAGCAAATTCTAGATAAAGCACGTCTAGACGGTGTTGATATGCCAACCGGTATTACCACCAACTACATCAACACCATTCCAGCTGCGCAAGAACCAGCATACCCAGGTGACACAACGCTTGAGCGTCGCATTCGCTCAATCATCCGTTGGAACGCGATTATGATCGTTCTACGTGCATCGAAAAAAGACCTCGATCTTGGCGGCCACATGGCGTCATTCCAGTCTTCTGCTTCGTTCTACGAAACATGTTTTAACCACTTCTTCCGTGCGCCGAATGAAAAAGATGGCGGTGACTTGGTTTATTATCAAGGTCACATCTCTCCAGGGATCTACGCACGTGCGTTCGTTGAAGGCCGCCTAACGGCTGAGCAACTTGACAACTTCCGCCAAGAAGTGGATGGCAAAGGTATTCCTTCCTACCCACACCCGAAATTGATGCCTGAATTCTGGCAATTCCCGACCGTATCTATGGGTCTGGGTCCAATTTCTGCAATCTATCAAGCGCGTTTCCTCAAATACCTTGATGGCCGTGGCATGAAAGACACTTCTGAACAGCGTGTATACGCGTTCCTAGGTGATGGCGAAATGGATGAGCCAGAATCACGCGGTGCGATTTCATTCGCCGCTCGTGAGAAGCTTGATAACCTATGTTTCCTTGTTAACTGTAACTTGCAACGTCTAGACGGCCCTGTCATGGGTAACGGTAAGATCATCCAAGAACTTGAAGGCCTATTTAAAGGCGCAGGTTGGAACGTTGTTAAAGTGATTTGGGGTAACAACTGGGATTCTCTACTGGCGAAAGACACCACAGGTAAGTTGCTTCAGTTGATGAACGAAACCATCGATGGTGACTACCAAACATTTAAAGCGAAAGATGGTGCTTACGTGCGTAAACACTTCTTTGGTAAATACCCAGAAACAGCGGCGCTTGTTGCTGACATGACTGACGATCAAATTTTCGCGCTCAAGCGTGGTGGTCACGAGTCTTCTAAACTGTACGCCGCCTTTACTAACGCTCAAGACACGAAAGGCAAGCCAACCGTG
Organism: Vibrio qinghaiensis; assembly: GCF_002257545.1. Taxonomy (NCBI): domain Bacteria; kingdom Pseudomonadati; phylum Pseudomonadota; class Gammaproteobacteria; order Vibrionales; family Vibrionaceae; genus Vibrio; species Vibrio qinghaiensis. The sequence continues at coordinate 486,008 of NZ_CP022741.1, forward strand.
ATTCTGGCGAAGACTGTTAAAGGTTACGGCATGGGTGAAGCGGCAGAAGGTAAGAACATCGCTCACCAAGTGAAGAAAATGGACATGACTCACGTGCTGCACCTGCGTGATCGTCTTGGTCTGCAAGATCTTCTGACAGATGAAGCTGTGAAAGAGTTGCCATACCTAACATTGGCAGAAGGCTCGAAAGAGCACGAATACTTACACGCTCGCCGTAAAGCGCTAAAAGGTTACACGCCTCAACGCTTGCCTAAGTTCACTCAAGAACTTGTGATTCCAGCGGTTGAAGAGTTCAAGCCTCTGCTTGAAGAGCAAAAACGTGAAATCTCAACCACAATGGCGTTTGTCCGTGCGTTGAACATTTTGCTCAAAGATAAGAGCATTGGTAAAAATATTGTGCCAATCATTGCAGATGAAGCACGTACTTTCGGTATGGAAGGTCTGTTCCGTCAAATCGGTATCTATAACCCACACGGTCAGAACTATACTCCTCAAGACCGCGACATCGTTTCTTACTATAAAGAAGCGACTTCAGGTCAGGTGCTGCAAGAAGGGATCAATGAGCTGGGTGCTATGTCTTCATGGGTTGCTGCTGCAACTTCATACTCGACAAACGATCTGCCAATGATTCCGTTCTACATCTACTACTCTATGTTTGGTTTCCAACGTGTTGGCGACATGGCATGGATGGCAGGTGACCAACAAGCACGTGGTTTCCTATTGGGCGCTACAGCCGGTCGTACGACGCTGAACGGTGAAGGTCTACAGCACGAAGATGGTCACTCGCACATATTGGCAGCAACGGTTCCTAACTGTATTTCTTACGATCCAACATTTGCTTACGAAGTTGCAGTCATCATGCAAGACGGTATTCGCCGCATGTATGGCGATCAAGAGAACGTGTTCTACTACCTAACGCTGATGAACGAGAACTACGCAATGCCTGAAATGCCACAAGGCGCTGAAGAAGGTATTCGTAAAGGTATCTACAAATTAGAAAGCTACGCTCCACAAGGAACGACTGGCTCTAAAGGTAAAGTTCAGTTAATGAGCTCAGGTACGATCATGAACGAAGTACGCAAAGCGGCTCAAATCTTAAGTGATGAGTACGGCGTGGCTTCTGATGTTTACTCAGTAACATCATTCAACGAAGTGACTCGTGATGGTCAAGCATGTGAGCGTTACAACATGCTTCACCCTGAAGCGCAGCCGCAAGTACCTTATATCCAAACGGTAATGGGTAGCGAGCCTGCCATCGCAGCAACTGATTACATGAAGAACTACGCTGAGCAAGCGCGTGCGTTTATCCCGGCTGAATCATACAAAGTACTAGGTACTGATGGTTTTGGTCGTTCTGATAGCCGTGAAAACCTACGTCGTCACTTCGAAGTGAACGCAGGTTACGTGGTGGTTGCCGCGCTAAGCGAACTAGCGAAACGTGGTGATGTTGAGAAATCAGTTGTGGTTGAAGCGATTAAGAAATTCAACATCGATACTGAAAAAACAAACCCGCTATACGCTTAATTAAGGTAGGAAAGAATAATGGCAATCGAAATTAATGTACCGGATATTGGTGCGGATGAGGTTGAAGTTACTGAGATTCTTGTCAGCGTTGGCGACAAGGTTGAAGAAGATCAATCGCTCATTACAGTAGAAGGTGATAAGGCTTCTATGGAAGTACCGGCTTCTCAAGCGGGTATTGTAAAAGAAATCAAAGTAGTCGCGGGCGATAAAGTATCGACCGGTTCACTTATCATGATTTTTGAAGCAGAAGGCGCAGCGGTCGCAGCGCCAGCAGTGGAAGCTGCACCGGTTGTGGCTCCTGCTGCCGCGGCTGTCGCTGAGCTTAAAGAAGTTCACGTGCCAGATATCGGCGGTGACGAAGTGGAAGTCACTGAAATCATGGTTGCAGTGGGTGATTCAATCGCAGAAGAGCAATCTCTACTGACGGTTGAAGGTGACAAAGCCTCAATGGAAGTACCTGCTCCATTTGCTGGTGTACTGAAAGAGATCAAAGTGGCCGCTGGCGATAAAGTATCGACAGGCTCACTGGTGATGATCTTTGAAGTGGCGGGTTCTGCTCCGGCGGCAGCTTCTGCTCAAGTGGCAGCACCTGTTGCCGCAGCACCAGCCGCTTCGGCAGCAAAAGAGATCCACGTACCAGATATCGGTGGTGATGAAGTCGAAGTCACTGAAATCATGGTGGCGGTTGGCGATACTGTGAGTGAAGAGCAGTCTCTTATCACCGTTGAAGGCGATAAAGCATCAATGGAAGTTCCTGCGCCGTTTGCTGGTGTTGTGAAAGAAATTAAAGTGGCGGCTGGTGATAAGGTGTCAACAGGCTCTCTTATCATGGTGTTTGAAGTTGCCGGTGCAGCGCCCGTTGCCGTAGCGGCCCCTGCGCAAGCCGCGGCTCCAGCCGTATCAGCGCCAAAAGCGGAAGCGGTAAAATCAGCTGTGGCAGCACCTGCCGAGTTTGAAGAGAACAATGAGTACTCTCACGCATCACCGGTTGTGCGCCGTATTGCGCGTGAATTTGGTGTTAACCTAGCGAAAGTCAAAGGTTCTGGCCGTAAGAGCCGCATCCTAAAAGAAGACGTGCAAAACTACGTGAAAGAAGCGCTTAAGCGTCTTGAATCGGGTTCTGCCGCGGTAGCTTCTGGCAAAGGTGATGGCGCAGCGCTTGGCTTGCTACCTTGGCCAAAAGTGGACTTCAGCAAGTTTGGTGACACCGAAGTACAACCGCTTTCGCGCATTAAGAAGATCTCTGGTGCTAACTTGCACCGTAACTGGGTGATGATCCCACACGTTACCCAATGGGATAATGCGGATATCACCGAGCTTGAGAACTTCCGTAAAGAGCAAAATGCGATTGAAGCGAAGAACGATACGGGCATGAAGATCACCCCACTGGTGTTCATCATGAAAGCGGTAGCGAAAGCATTAGAAGCATTCCCATCGTTTAACTCTTCACTTTCTGAAGATGGCGAAAGCTTGATTCTGAAGAAGTACGTGAACGTGGGCATTGCTGTTGATACGCCAAATGGTCTTGTTGTTCCTGTCTTCAAAGATGTGAACAAAAAAGGCATTTATGAGCTATCAAGAGAGCTGGCTGAAGTATCGAAGAAAGCCCGTGCAGGTAAACTGACCGCTGCAGACATGCAAGGTGGCTGTTTCACTATCTCTAGCTTAGGTGGCATCGGCGGTACAGCGTTTACGCCTATCGTTAACGCGCCAGAAGTCGGTATCCTTGGGGTATCTAAGTCTGAGTTTAAGCCAGTGTGGAACGGTAAAGAGTTCGAACCACGCCTACAACTGCCACTATCATTGTCATACGATCATCGTGTGATTGATGGTGCGGAAGGTGCGCGTTTCATCACATTCCTAAATGGCGCGCTATCAGACATTCGTCGTCTGGTTCTGTAAGCCAAGTTTAGTGAAAGAGAGGGCGGCCGTTAAAGCCGCCCTTGTTAACACGAATAATTGAACAATTGGATTATGAAGGGTTTTTTCTTAATCGAATTGTCGTCTAGCTCACAGGCTAAATGGATTTACTTTTCACACCATTAACATCTCTGTAAACTGTTGCGGTCTGAAAATAATTCGTTTTAATTCATTTGTTTTAAGTAATTGGCTCAGTCATGGGTTTAATTCATTGGATTAAACACTAAAAACAACGAGAACACCCACTCAGCCTGTTAGGGATAATGACTACAAGAGGTCAAAATGAGCAAAGAAATCAAAGCCCAAGTCGTCGTACTTGGTGCCGGTCCTGCTGGTTACTCCGCTGCATTCCGCTGTGCAGACTTAGGTCTTGAAACAGTAATTGTTGAACGCTATAGCACCCTTGGCGGTGTGTGTTTGAACGTGGGTTGTATCCCATCAAAAGCGTTGCTGCACGTTGCAAAAGTTATCGAAGAAGCGAAAGCATTGGCCCAGCACGGTATTGTGTTTGGTGAACCACAAACGGACATCGATAAAATCCGCCTTTGGAAAGAAAAAGTTATCAACCAGTTAACGGGCGGTCTTGGCGGCATGGCGAAGATGCGCAAAGTGACTGTTGTGAACGGTTTCGGCAAATTTACTGGCCCTAACGCCATTGAAGTTGAAGGTGAAGACGGCAAAACCGTGGTTAACTTTGATAACGCCATCGTTGCAGCTGGCTCTCGTCCAATTAAACTGCCATTCATTCCTCATGAAGACCCACGCATTTGGGATTCAACCGATGCACTTGAACTGAAAGAAGTTCCTGGAAAACTGTTGATCATGGGTGGTGGTATCATCGGTCTAGAAATGGCGACGGTTTACCACTCGCTAGGTTCTAAGATTGATGTGGTTGAGATGTTTGACCAACTTATCCCAGCGGCGGATAAAGACATGGTTAAAGTCTACACCAAACGTATCAAAGACAAATTTAACCTGATGCTTGAAACCAAAGTAACCGCTGTTGAAGCAAAAGAAGATGGTATCTACGTTTCAATGGAAGGCAAAAAAGCACCAGCGCAAGCTGAGCGTTATGATGCCGTTCTTGTGGCTATCGGCCGTGTACCAAATGGTAAGCTGATGGATGCTGAAAAAGCAGGTATTGAAGTGGATGAGCGTGGCTTTATCAATGTTGATAAGCAAATGCGTACTAACATTCCTCATATCTTTGCGATTGGCGATATCGTTGGTCAACCTATGTTGGCGCACAAAGGTGTACATGAAGGCCACGTAGCGGCAGAAGTAATTTCTGGTAAGAAGCACTACTTCGATCCTAAAGTTATCCCTTCAATTGCGTACACTGAGCCAGAAGTGGCTTGGGTTGGTAAAACTGAAAAAGAAGCCAAAGCAGAAGGCATTAACTACGAAGTCGCGACATTCCCATGGGCTGCTTCTGGCCGTGCTATCGCTTCTGATTGTGCTGATGGTATGACTAAGCTTATCTTTGATAAAGAGACTCACCGCGTGATTGGTGGCGCTATTGTTGGTACTAACGGCGGCGAACTGCTTGGTGAAATTGGTCTTGCTATCGAGATGGGCTGTGATGCAGAAGATATCGCACTGACGATTCATGCTCACCCAACGTTACATGAATCGGTAGGCCTTGCTGCGGAAGTGTTTGAAGGCACGATTACTGATCTGCCAAACGCAAAAGCGAAAAAGAAAAAGTAACTTCAACGCTGATGCGTTAAATTGCTAGTTAGTTAAATAGTAAAAACCGCTGAATTCAGCGGTTTTTTTATGCTTATGATTCAAAGACTAGGAAGTTAAGCCTAGTGATCCTTTTTATAGATGCAGAGCATGCTGAGGTAGCTTTTCACAAGAGCATTCATGCTATCTTCATCTCGTACGCGATTTGCTTGTACAAATAGCGAGTAGAAGATGCCAAGAAAGAGCGTAGCAAGATGTTCTGGATCATGTTGATCGCACACTTCGCCACGTTCAATCGCTTTGATGAACATATTCTGCACCAAAAGTTGATTAGTACGGTTGGTGGAGACAAAAAGTGGCCACACTTCTTCGCGCGTTGAAGCGCTCCATTCAAACCATACTTTTAACCAGTGACAATCTTCAATCACAAGAGAAATCATCTCAGTGGTTAGGTTGGTTAAGTTATCTTTCGCATGTAAATCTAGGTCAATATTGTCTGCGAGGAAATTTGAAAACTGACGTACAACATGGGTGAGGACGTCGTCGACTAAATCTTCGCGGGTTGGAAAGTAGTTAAAGACAGTGGCTACTGAAACTTGGGCGATTTCAGCAATATCTGCGTGACCACCTCGGCCTATTCCCCGTGTAGCAAACACTTCAAGAGCGATCTCCATCAGTTGAAGTTTGCGTTTTTGTGGTGATAAGCGAGTTCTGTGGCGTTTTTCTATCGATGTTTCCATGAGTTGTTAATCCTTGCCAATGACTGTTGAATTGAGTTTTTCACTCTAATGATTATTTTGTTAGTTGCTTTAAAGCTTTATGAGTGTACTGCTGCATATGGTTGAGGTCAACGTTTCTAGTTTGTTTTTTGTGCGATCGTGTTAAATTCCATCGGATTCAATGTGTTTTATTGTACGTTTTATTGATGTGGTGTATTTGTTGTGGGCCTCGCCGCTAGTAAGAGCTTTATTTCATCATATCCAGAGTGTTGCTAATTATTTAACTATCCTGTGTGGCAGTGGTACTATACGCGCCAAGCTAGTTACGCGACGCCATCATGAAACTGCGATGATCGTAGCGTGTCGCATCACCCGAAAAGAGAACAGTATGAAACATACAGTTGAAGTGATGATTTCTGAGCAAGTGGTTCAGGAACGAATTCGTGAATTAGGCAAACAAATCACAGAGCATTACCAAGGTAGTGAAGATCTGGTGCTGGTGGGCTTGTTACGTGGCTCATTTGTTTTCATGGCAGACTTAGCTCGCGCGATCGATTTAGTTCATCAAGTCGATTTTATGACCGCGTCAAGCTATGGCAACACGATGCAAAGCTCACGAGATGTGCGTATTCTGAAAGATCTGGATGATGACATTAAAGGCAAAGATGTGCTGCTGGTAGAAGACATTATTGATACGGGTAATACGCTGAACAAAGTAAAAGAAATTTTGTCTTTGCGTGAACCTAAATCGATTCACATCTGTACTTTACTGGATAAACCTTCACGTCGTGAAGTACCTGTAGAGGTCAAGTGGATCGGTTTTGAAATCCCAGACGAATTTGTTGTGGGCGTAGGTATCGACTACGCGCAAAAATATCGTCACCTACCTTACATTGGTAAAGTTGTGCCGCAAGCGTAATTTTGCCAGCGATAATAGAATGCCCACTAAAATAGTGGGCATTGTGCATTTTTAGGTGTTGCTTTTAACGGTAATTAACACGCGATGTTATCGACACAGTAATTTATGCTGTGAATTAAGGATTTTTTCCATCGCTTTTTGATAGGTGTCGTTGACTCGCTCACGTGAATCGCAGCGAACGCCTAAGTATTCCAAACGTCCATCTTCAATACCGTAGACCACGCCATGCAACTCGACATCTTGGCCGCGCTCCCATGCGTTTTGCAGTACGGTTGAGTTACCTAAATTATACACTTGCTCGGCAACGTTGATTTCGCACAATTTGTCGGCTTTATCTTGTTCTGGCATTGCATCTAAGTAGGTACGGTGCTTAAGGTATAAGTCACGCACGTGCAGTAACCAGTTGTTGATCAAGCCCAGCGGTGGGTTATCAATCGCTGCGTTGACGCCACCGCAGTCATAGTGCCCGCAGATGATGATGTGCTTGACCTTCAGTACGTCAACCGCGTATTGCACCACAGAAAGGCAGTTAAGGTCAGTGTGAATCACTTGGTTTGCAACGTTGCGGTGTACAAACAGCTCACCAGAATAAAGCCCAGTCAAACGCTCGGCTGGAACTCGGCTATCAGAACAACCAATCCATAAAAAATCTGGGTCTTGCCCGCGAGCGAGTTTTGCAAAGTACTCAGGACGTTCAGCCTTAATCGATTCAGACCAACGTGAGTTATTTTCAAAAAGCTGTTTCAGTTCTGGCATCTCACTTCCCTTAAAAATAGTTCAATCGCATCAATGGTAATGCGCAAGAATAGGCCTGACTATACACAATGTTACAATTCTGTTCTCTTATAAAATGACAAAACACTCACTCATCTGACGAGTTTTCGCTGTAAAAAAATTAAACTATTTCCATTTCTATTTTGCTGGTCAACAGAGAATCAAACACATGTAAACTAATGGTTAATGATTAGAATGATGATTTGCTACAGTGAGACAACCTATTTTGAGTATGAGGAAAAGCATTGTGTTTAGAGGCCGTTTTGCCGATATCGACCTAAAAGGTGACGTATTTGGTGGCGTCACGACCGCGATTATTTCACTGCCACTTGCCTTGGCTTTTGGTGTGGCATCTGGTGCTGGCGCAGAAGCAGGGCTTTGGGGAGCAATATTGGTGGGGCTGTTTGCTGCCTTGTTTGGTGGTTCATCTACATTAATTTCTGAACCCACTGGGCCAATGACGGTCATTATGACGGCCATTTTAACCAGTATGGTGGCGCGTTATCCTGAGGCAGGGCTTGCAGTCAGCTTTACGGTTGTCATGATGGCTGGGGCTTTTCAGATTTTACTCGGTACCCTAAAGCTTGGGAAATACATCACCTTAATGCCCTATAGCGTGATTTCAGGTTTTATGTCAGGAATTGGGGTGATTTTGATTATCCTGCAGTTGTCACCGCTGCTTGGTCAGGCAGCTCCCGCTGGGGGAGTGATGGGCACGTTAACCGCGTTGCCCGAGATCATTAGCCAGATGAAGTTCAGTGAGCTCTTTCTTGGTTTGTTAACCTTAGGCATTTTATTTTTTCTCCCGGCTCAATATCGCAAACAAGTGCCCGTTCAATTGGTCGCTTTAGTCGGCGTGACGCTTGTTTCAGTACTGTTATTTGATAGCGATGAGATCCGCCGTATTGGTGTGATCCCTGCTGGCTTACCCTCTTTTGTTATTCCAACCTTTAATGCCGAGATGTTCACCACCATGGTGATTGACGCTTTAGTACTCGGTACGCTCGGCTGCATTGATACGTTGCTCACCGCGGTAATTGGCGATTCTCTAACGCGTAAAGAGCATGATTCCGATAAAGAACTGCGAGGGCAAGGGCTCGCCAATATGATAGCAGGGCTATTTGGGGCGTTGCCGGGTGCTGGCGCAACTATGGGTACGGTGACCAATATTCAGGTCGGCGCGCGTTCTCCTCTGTCGGGTGTAGTTCGTGCTTTAGTATTAGCCTTAGTGGTGTTGGTGGCGGGAGGCTTAACCGAACCGATTCCAATGGCGGTATTGGCAGGGATTGCGGTGTATGTTGGTTTCAATATTCTTGATTGGAGCTTTATCCAACGCGCGCATAAAGTGAGTGTGCAGGGTATGGCCATCATGTATGGTGTGATGCTGTTAACTGTCTTTGTCGATTTGATTGTTGCGGTTGGTTTGGGCGTTTTTATCTCAAATATTTTGATCATAGAACGCTTGAGCCGCGAGCAAGCTCGCCAAGTGAAAGCCATTAGTGATGCTGATGAAAACGATGTGCCATTGACTGACAGCGAACGAGCTTTATTGGATCAAGCCAATGGTAAGGTGCTGTTTTTTTATCTCTCAGGGCCGATGATTTTTAGTGTATCTAAAGCGATCGCTCGCCAGCATAATCACATCAGTGACTATGAAGCGATGATTTTAGATCTTACTGATGTACCTATGATTGATGTGACGGTTGGGCTTGCTTTAGAAAACGCGATTAATGATGCCTTAGATGCCCACTGCGCGGTCTACTTACTTTGCCCAAATGTGCACACCAAACAGCAACTGGAAAAGTTTCATATTTTGGATTTGGTGCCAACCGAGCAGACTTTTTCGTTTCGTTATGAAGCGCTCAATGCTGCGGTTAAGCAGGTAGCCCAAAATCGTTAAGCGTTAAGCTTGTGCAAGAATGAATTACGCAGATCGCTGGATCTGCGTTTTTTTATTTTATCAATTTCTAATATTGGGTTGAAAAACGCGAGCCTTAGCAGCACATTGGATAGGTTAACATCACAAAGAGTGATCCGTGGAATGTACGCATTAGAAATAGAACAATTACGAAAAACTTACGCTGGTGGGTTTGAGGCCCTAAAAGGGGTCAGTTTACAGGTTGAAAAAGGTGATTTTTACGCACTGCTTGGGCCCAATGGGGCCGGGAAATCAACCACCATTGGCATTATCTCTTCGCTGGTCAATAAAACCTCTGGCACCGTTAAAGTGTTTGGTTTTGATATTGATAAAGATCTTGAGCTTGCCAAACAGCACATTGGTTTAGTGCCGCAGGAGTTCAACTTCAACCAGTTTGAAACGGTTGAGCAAATTGTGTTGCAGCAAGCTGGGTATTACGGCGTGACGAAAGCGTTAGCGAAAGAAAGGGCAGAGAAGTACCTCTCAAAACTCGATTTGTGGGAAAAACGTAAAGAGCGTGCGCGTAATCTTTCTGGTGGTATGAAACGCCGTTTGATGATTGCTCGAGCCTTAATGCATGAGCCTAAGTTGCTGATTTTAGATGAACCAACCGCCGGTGTGGATATTGAACTGCGTCGTTCGATGTGGGAGTTCTTAACCGAGATTAACGCGCAAGGGATCACCATTATCTTAACCACGCACTATTTAGAAGAAGCGGAGATGCTGTGCCGCAATATCGGCATTATTAACCGAGGTGAGCTTATTGAAAATACCTCGATGAAGGATTTACTGGCCAAATTACAGCTCGAAACCTTTATTTTAGATATCGCAGAGAATTCTCCGCCAGCGCCACAACTCAGTGGTGTGATCTCGCAAACCATGCTCAATGGCTCGTTGCAAATTGAGTTGGAGAAAACCAAAGGGCTAAATTCAGTCTTTTCACAGTTAACTGAACAGGGAATTACGGTGCTTTCGATGCGTAACAAAGCGAACCGCCTTGAAGAGTTGTTTGTCAGCATAGTTCAACAGCAAAGCCGAGGGTAATCATAATGTATCGTTTATATTGGACGGCTTTTTGCAGTTTGCTGACTAAAGAAATCAACCGTTTTACGCGTATTTGGGTGCAAACCTTAGTACCGCCAGCCATCACCATGACGCTCTATTTCATTATTTTTGGCAACCTAATTGGTTCGCGTATTGGCCAGATGAACGGCTTTAGCTATATGGAATATATTGTCCCGGGCTTAATCATGATGTCGGTGATCACTAACTCATACTCGAACGTCGCCTCTTCTTTCTTTAGTGCGAAGTTTCAGAAAAACATCGAAGAGTTGTTAGTTGCGCCTGTCCCTAACTACGTCATTATCACCGGATTTGTGATGGGCGGGGTAGTGCGTGGCTTGCTGGTGGGCACGATAGTAACCCTTGTGTCGCTGTTCTTTGTTGATCTCAAGGTGGATCATTGGGGGATTATTGCGGCGACGGTTTTTCTCACCTCTGTTGTGTTCGCTTTAGGTGGCATGATTAACGCCATTTTTGCTAAAACCTTTGATGACATTTCGATTATTCCTACCTTTGTATTGACGCCATTAACCTACTTAGGTGGGGTGTTTTATTCGATCAGCCTATTGCCTGACTTTTGGCAAGCGGTATCGAAAATCAACCCAATCGTCTACATGGTTAATGCCTTCCGCTACGGTTTTCTTGGTGTGTCGGATGTGGGGATTGTTACCTCGTTCACTGTGCTTGGTATTTTTGTAGTGGCCCTGTATGGGGTTGCGCATTATCTGGTTTCGCGTGGTATCGGGTTAAGGACTTAATAGTTCCTCCCCCTTTTAGGGGGAGGCTAGGAGGGGGTTACCCCACCCTAACCCTCCCCTTGAAGGGGAGGGAATTAGTTTAGTGAGCGTTGAGAGTATGCCATTAATGACAAGGGATGCAGTTTGCTAAAACAGTTTTGTCTCATTTTAGTTAGAGCTTTTATTAGCTAAAATTTTGACTGCGTTATTTAGCAGGTATATTTTGATATGCAGATATCTTGCTCAGTTATGAATAGTGAAAACATGCATCAGAACCCAATTGTCCCTGTAAAAGCTATAGTCGATAGAATTGAAAGAAATGGCTTATCTGTTTCAAAAGAACAGATTCTGGCTCTAAGATTCATGCAAAACAAAGAATTTATAAAAGTAAAGCAATGTATTGAAAAGAATACAAGAATTCAAATTAAAGCATCATTTACACAGGGTTTAATTGATAGTCTGCTAGTTCTTGACGTTAAAATTAGTAAGCTAGTAGCAGAATTGATATCTAAAGGGCAATTAGAAAATGAACTTGAAGACGATGAACTTCCATGGGAAGACGGCGATATAAAACATTCACAAATTAATCGTAAACCACTGCTATATGTAAAACCTTATCGCCGTGACAACAAAGATGTGTTAGCTACACCTCCAAGCAAAAAATCTAAGTTATTAGATCTAACACCTCTCCCCTTACATCGCATTATAGAGACAAAGCCTTTTTTAGAAAAATCAACTGAGTATATTTATACGCTAACAGATGAACAAGTGAACGATTTAGTTAAAACAGGGACTTCAACGAGTATAAGTAAGGTTCTGCGGGATAGCACTATTAATTTAACTGAGGAACAAAGCCTTGAATTGCGTAAACAACTAAAGGCTCGATCATCGTCGCCCCAACTTCCAGAGAGAAAAGGCACTATTGAAATACGTGAAGGCATTCAGAGAGTTCGCCTCAACCAAGCTGCTTTTCGAGATAGAGTTCTTTGCGAGTACAACTATCAATGTGCAATTACAGAAATTGCTATAACGGCTATATTGGAAGCTGCGCACGTGATACCAGCAGATGGGGACAACGATCGTGTTGATAACTCATTATTGTTGAGCAAAAACATGCATGGTTTATTTGACCGATTTCTTATCAGTATCAATCCAGATACCAGCAAACTTGAACTCGCGCCAAGTATTCGAGGTAAAGGGTTGGATGACTATCAAGATAAGTTCATTAAACATTCGTTATCGGAAGAAAGCCTACGATGGCACTATTCTCAGTTTAAAGCTGATATTTTAGATCCTTAGTATTGATATTACCTGTTTCTTTGACCTCAAACGTCTAGCACGTTTCTGTCTAAAAATGATCAAATTTTAGCTCTCGTATCGCTACGGGTAGCTTGAAAAAGGCACATTTCCGATCTGTTCTCCGACAATCGCGTTCGACTCAGTTAAATAACGATACAAAAAAGGTCGCTCCTTATGGGCGACCTTTGCAATATAGGGTTTTGAAGTGAGAATGAGTCATCACTTCATCACTCGAAATAGCAATTACTCTTCTTCAGGGTCCGCTTTCGTTTCGGCGCTAAATTCCAACACTTGGTTGTCGATTAAGCGTACTTTACCCAGAAATGCAGATACTAAGATCACCGCTTGTGTGGTCTCTTTCGAGATCAATTGCAGCGTTTTCGCATCGCGAATAAACAGCTCATCAGGGTGCAGACCTGCGGCGCGCAGTTGATCACTGGCATCTTCAATGATCGACGCGTAATCGTCGCGGCCACCACGCAGTGCACTGCTTATCCAACGCATGGTGCGAGCAAGGACAGGAGCACGTTGGCGTTCATCTAACGTCAGCAGCCCGTTACGTGAACTCATCGCCAAGCCATCCATTTCACGGACGGTAGGGACGCCGACAATCTCAATATCCATACAAAGATCGCTGACCATTTGGCGGATCACCGCTAACTGTTGAAAATCTTTTTCACCAAAACAGGCAACATTCGGTTGCACTATGTTGAACAGCTTAGCGACTATGGTTGCAACGCCACGGAAATGCCCTGGTCTTGATGCGCCTTCGAGCATATGAGAAAGCCCCGGTACTTCAACAAAGGTCTGTTTTTCTAATCCTTGCGGGTACATTATTTCTGGGGTTGGGGTAAAGACCAAATCAACCGCTTCCGCGTTGAGTTTACTTAAGTCTTCATCCAGTGTTCTCGGGTAGTTATTTAAGTCATCCGCGCGGTCAAATTGCATCGGGTTAACAAAAATACTGACCACGACCACATTGCCCTCTTCACGTGCTTTACGCACTAGGGTTAAGTGGCCTTCATGTAAATTGCCCATGGTCGGCACAAAAGCGACTCGGCGGCCTTCACGCTTATACTGTTTGATCTGCTCGCGAAGAGCTGAAATGTCAGCAAAAGTTTGCATGAATATCTCCTTTAGGCGATGGTATGAGCGTCATCAGGGAAAGCGGCACTTTCTACATCTGCGATGTATTTTGCGACGGCTTTACGCATATCCCCTGTTTCAGCAAGAAAGTTTTTCGAGAATTTTGGCATGTAATTCGCCGAAATTCCGAACATATCGTGCATTACTAGAATTTGTCCATCGGTCACGTTACCTGCGCCAATGCCAATCACTGGCACATCAAGCACTTCGGTAATGCGCGCTGCTAGGCTGGCCGGTACACACTCTAATAACACAATTTGTGCGCCCGCTTCTTGGAGCGCCAACGCGTCTTTGACCATTCGGTCTGCTTTTTCTTGGTCGCGGCCTTGTACTTTATAGCCACCAAAAATATTGACCGATTGTGGTGTTAAACCAAGGTGTGCGCAAACCGGAACCGCGCGTTCAGTCAGCATTTTCACCGTCTCGACCAGCCAATCACCACCTTCGATTTTGACCATATTTGCACCCGCTTGCATCAATTTAGCGGCGCTTTCACAGGCTTGTTGTGGTGTGGCATAGCTCATAAAAGGCATATCAGCCATCAATAAACAGTTAGGGCTACCGGCACGCACGCTGCGTGTGTGGTAGGCAATCTCTTCGACGGTGACGGGTAGGGTATCTGTGTGACCTTGTAGCACCATGCCCAGAGAATCGCCCACTAATAATACAGGCATCTCTTGGCTTTCAAAAAGCTGAGCAAAGCTTGCGTCATACGCGGTGACGGTTGCAAATTTACGACCTTGTTGTTTCCATTGGATCAGATCGTTTATGGTGATTTTTTTCATTAAATGTCCTTACGAGGCGCTGGCGAGTGCCAAATACCGAGCCCGTTACGTTCGACGAGCTGTAACAGTTGATTGAGCTCAGTCCCATCAGGGAGTTGTAAACTTGGTGCAATTTCGGCGAGCGGATAGAGCACGAATTCACGTACTTTCATTCCGTAGTGAGGAATGGTCAATCGCTCGGAATCGATCACCTCATTGCCGTAAAGAAGAATATCCAGATCGAGCGTTCTTGGCCCCCAACGTTCTTCTTTGCGAACTCGCCCTTGCTCTAACTCGATATTTTGGGTGCAATCGAGCAGCTCAAGTGGCGTTAAATCGGTTTCTATCGCAACCACCGCATTGATGTAATCGGGCTGGTTTTGTGGCCCCATCGGTGTACTACTGTACAAGGATGAGGCGCTTAAAAATCGAGAGTGTGGCAAACATTTCAAGGCTTCAATGGCCTGCTTAGCTTGCGCGATTGGGTCGCCTAAATTACTGCCAACAGCAATATAAACGAGAATCATGATTCTGGGCGGCTCTTTTTATTACGTGGGCTTCTGCGGCGGCGTACATTGGGTTTGTTACTTGCGCCACTTTCCAAATCATTTGCCATCGCTTGGCGCATATCTCGTCCAGCGCTTTCAAACGTTGTCCACCAGTCAGCCAGCTTCTTCGTTTCTCCGCCTTCGATCTCGCCACGCATTTGTAGAAAATCAAAACCCGCTCGGAATTTGTTGAGCTCCATAAGGCGGAAGGCACGTTTCCCATTGCGACGTGGTAAGCGCAACTGCAATTGCCAAATTTCGCGAATTGTCGCGGTATGACGACGAGGTATCGCAAGGGTTTTCACCACTTGATCAAGGATGAGGTTACTCGCTTCCATGACGGCGTCGTAATAGGCGAAATTACGCTGCTGCATTAACGCATCAGCCAGTTTCACCGTCGGGTACCAGAACATGGCAGCAAACATGAAGGCTGGGTTGATGCGTTTACCTTCTTCAATACGCAGGTCGGTTGAATCTAAGACCAGATCCAACATCTGTTCTGTGTGCGAGTCGTAGTCTGGAGTGAACTCTTGAGCTATCACAGGGAACAACTGCTGGAACAGGTTGTACTCACGCATTAAGTGGTAGGTTTCTAAACCGTGGCCGGTTTGCAGCATCTTTAGCGATTCTTCGTACAAACGTGCCGCAGGAATATCTTGCAGTAAAGGAGCAAGATGTTCGATTGGGTCGGCAGTCTCTTCTTCGATATCGAAATCGAGCTTGGCCGCAAAACGAATCGCACGCAACATGCGCACTGGGTCTTCACGGTAGCGCGTTTCAGGATCGCCAATTAAGCGGATGAGCTTATCTTCTAAGTCGTCCATGCCGCCAGCATAATCATGAATGCTGTAATCACCGATGTTGTAATACATGGCGTTAATCGTGAAGTCCCGGCGTTCTGCATCTTCATCAATGGTGCCATAGACGTTGTCACGCAGCAGCATACCCGCTTCAGATTGTGCTGAGACGTTTT
The DNA here is from genome assembly GCF_002257545.1 of Vibrio qinghaiensis. Taxonomy (NCBI): domain Bacteria; kingdom Pseudomonadati; phylum Pseudomonadota; class Gammaproteobacteria; order Vibrionales; family Vibrionaceae; genus Vibrio; species Vibrio qinghaiensis. The sequence goes on from NZ_CP022741.1 coordinate 502,000, forward strand.
GGCTCGGCTCTTGATGGTGTCCACGGAAAGTCGCCACTTCCACTACGTCGCGGCCAAACATGATGTGCGCTAAGCGAAAGCGACGGCCGATCAAGCGGCAATTGCGAAACTGTTGGCGTATTTGCTCTGGTGTGGCATTAGTGGCGATATCAAAATCTTTTGGTGTCTCACCTAATAGTAGGTCGCGTACTCCACCACCGACTAAATAGGCGTCAAAACCTGCGCCATGAAGTCGGTATAGCACCTTGAGCGCATTATCGCTGATTTGCTTGCGCGAAATATTGTGTTCATCACGAGTGATAATATTTAGAGCTAAGTCTTGGTAAACGCGATTTTCGCGTGGTGTATAGTCGTTTTTATTCATGTGCATCTGGCAATAATTGGTTTTTGCCAACCTTGCTTTGGTTATTTAAAGTGCCCGTTCGGGACGATTTTGCGGCTAATCATAGCGTAAGGATAGCCTTTTGAGAATCACGGTGTGATCTCGGTCTCCCGAGGGAGTTGTTCAACGTGCCAATTCTGACTGCCCCAAAAGATAATTTCATCGATGGAAGCGTCACTAATCTCTTGTTTTATCTCAAACCCTAAAAAGCGCATTGCCTTAAGCAAGGTAGGTTTAGGATTTTGAATATCAATGGCAGTGGCATGATTCTGTTTGGATAATTTATTGCCATTACCATCCATCGCGAGCGGCAGGTGAAGGTAGCTTACCGGAGTTTTATGTAAGCAATGATACAAGCTGATTTGTCGTCCCGTTGGTTCAATTAAATCGGCTCCCCGCACCACTTCCGTCACTCCTTGATCGATATCATCAAGCACTACGGCAAGATTATAAGCAAATAAACCGTCACGTCGCTTAATGATGAAGTCTTCCTGTGCTAATGCTTTAGGAATGTGAATTTCGCCATGTTTTTGATCGAAAAATGACTCTACCGGTGTATCAACACGCAACCTAACCGCGCAATCTTCGGTTAATGTTGGTTTTTTATAGCGGCATGTACCGTGATAAAAGCCACCCATCTGTTTAATTTGTTTACGCGTGCAATCACAATAATAGGCTTGCCCTGATTCAAGCCAAGCCTCAATTTTATCTTGGTATAAAGAGTGGCGCTGGCTTTGATAAACCACCTCGCCATCCCAATGCAAACCATAGACTTCGATGGCTTGAAGGATCAGAGTGTCCGATCCCGGCATCTCTCTTGGAGGATCTAAATCTTCGATGCGAACTAGCCACTTACCTTGCTGTGATTTTGCTTGAAAGTAGCTACCAAGTGCAGCGATCAAAGAACCAAAATGAAGTGGGCCTGAAGGTGATGGGGCAAATCGGCCAATATAGTGCATTGCGATTCATCCAAGTTACAAGTTATTTGGGTATCGAGTGAAAACAAAAAGGGAGCTTTAGCTCCCTTTTTTAACACAAACAAAAGCTAAGATTAACCTTGCATCTGTTTTTCTTTAAGTTCGGCTAGCGTTTTGCAGTCAATGCAAAGGTCTGCCGTTGGGCGAGCCTCTAATCGACGAACACCGATTTCAACGCCACAAGATTCACAAAAACCAAAATCATCTTCTTCAATTTTGCTTAATGTTTTTTCAATTTTCTTGATCAAACGACGTTCACGGTCACGGTTACGCAATTCCAAGCTGAATTCTTCTTCTTGAGAAGCGCGATCAACGGGATCGGGAAAGTTTGCCGCTTCATCTTGCATATGGTGAACGGTACGTTCAACTTCTTCACGAAGTTGGTTGCGCCAAGCACTTAAAATTTTTGTAAAGTGAGTTATTTGCTCAGGTGACATATATTCTTCACCTGGCTTTTCCTGATACGGCTCAACGCCTGCAATGGCTAGGATGCCTATCGCTTTTTTCTTCAATTCTGGCATGCAGCATCTCCTACTAACACCTAGTCAGCTGCGCGAGCAGCTAATTTTAGGCGGGTATCTATAGCAAAAAGATCTATAGGAGGCAAACACTCAATCGTAAACTTATTGTCAATGTGAAGGCGCCATCAATTTTTTGTCGCTAATGGGCGAATTCTACAGTGTTAACGAGCTTGATTTCATTCCTTGAAAGTACAGCCTTGTAGCACAGTACTTCCACTCCTTCTTTTTGCGCTTGTTTCAATAATAGTGAATAGTTTGCGTCTATATGGAGTGCAGGCGAGACTTTTTCAATCCCTGAATGCAAAACAGCAAACAAAAGTACTGCTCTGCTTCCATTTTTTGCCATTTCCGTTAATTCACGCAAATGCTTTTGTCCACGCGTTGTGACGGTATCGGGGAAATAACCTTGTCCTGAATTGCAGGCGATATCGTCGAGTGGAGAGTAGCGCTCATCCAATAAGGTGACGCTTTTTACTTCTATATAGCACTTAGGTTTGGATGGTGATTTGAGCAAGATATCAATTCGGCTATTTTCTTGGCCGTAGCGCACTTCAGTTTGTAATTGCTCATAGCCTTGCAGCTCTTTGATGATGCCGTTTTGAATCGCTTCTACCGCCAGCGTATTCGCCCGAGCCGTATTGACGCAAATGCAGTGGCCTTGCTGGGTTTCAGTCAGCTCCCAACTGTGTGGGTATTTACGTTTAGGGTTGTCTGAGGTGGAGAACCAGACACGATTACCCGCCTCGGCGCAGCCCGTCATCGCGCCAGTATTGGCGCAGTGAATAGTCTCTTGTTGACCATCGGCAAACTCAATGTCGGCCAAAAAACGCTTGTAGCGTTTGAGTAAGGTCGCGGATCGAAGTGGAGGATTGAACTGCATTTATCTACTGTTTTTATGTACAATGTTGCCGCCATTTAACCATAAGGATTGCACATTGTCACAATTGCCCATTCAAGCTGTGATGCCCGAGCTGCTGGCGGGAGTACAAGCTCACCCACAGATGATTGTCAAAGCCGCTCCCGGTGCGGGTAAGTCGACCCATTTCCCGTTACAGCTATTAAAAGCGCAATTATTCACGGGTAAGATCATCATGCTTGAACCGCGTCGTTTGGCGGCGCGCAGTATTGCTTGCTATTTAGCGCAGCAATTAGGTGAGAGTGTTGGGCAAACCGTCGGCTATCGTATGCGTGGTGAGAGTAAAGTCAGCGCAGCGACGCAGCTTGAAATTGTGACAGAAGGGATCATGACACGTATGATCCAAACCGATCCTGAGTTAAGCGGAATCGATCTCTTGATCTTCGATGAGTATCACGAGCGGAGCATTCACGCGGATACGGCTCTCGCACTCAGTTTGGAAGTGCAATCAGCGCTGCGAGAAGATCTTAAAATCGTCGTAATGTCGGCAACCTTAGATCAACTGGCACTGCAGTCATTATTACCCCAAGCGCTTTATGTGCAATCTGAAGGACGCGCTTATCCGGTTGAAGTGCGCTATGCACCGCTGCGAGCCAATGATTATCTTGTGCCGACGATGAGCAAACAGATTGAAGGCTTGATGCGAGCTGAAAGTGGCTCTCTGCTGGCTTTTTTACCTGGCGTTTCAGCCATTAAACAGCTTGAACAGCAGCTCGCACACTTAGCCGATGAGTTTGATATTTGTCCTTTATACGGGCAGTTGAGTCTACAAGCGCAGCAAAAAGCGATTGCGCCTGCAGTAGCAGGCAAACGGAAAATTGTGCTAGCGACTAATATTGCCGAAACATCGCTGACCATTGAGGGGATACGCTTAGTGGTGGATGCGGGGCTAGAGCGGATAGCGAAGTTTGATCTTAAAACGGGCATCACTCGTTTAGAGCAAGTGAAAATTGCCCAGTCATCGGCGCAGCAACGTACGGGGCGCGCTGGACGCCTAGAACCCGGCATCTGTTTGCGCCTTTACAGCGAAGCACAATATAAGCAGCAACCCAATGTACCGAGCGCGGAAATATTGCACAGTGACTTAGCGCCTTTGGCGATGGAGCTTGCGCAGTGGGGTGTGGTGTCGGTCAACGATTTGCCTTGGCTGGATACTCCACCACCAGCAGCGATGCAGCAAGCTTGGAGTCTATTACATACGCTTGGTTTGATGGACAGCAAACAGCAGCTCAGCGCATTGGGTAAAAAAGCGCAGTCACTCGGTGTGGAACCAAGGCTGGTGAGTATGTTGCTCAAAGCCCATCAAACGAGTAATTCAATGCTAAATACGGCGCTCGCTGTGACCGCTTTATTGGAAGAGCCTGAGCGTAATGTGCTGGATTTACAACATAGCTTAATGCGTTGGCAGCAAGCGACTCACCCTAAAACACAAAACTTACATCAGCGTGCCACGACGCTTGCGCGCGCCCTCGGTGGCCAATTTCAGCTAAAAAAAGTGGATGAATCATTGCTGGCGTTAGTGCTGAGTTTGGCTTTTCCCGATCGCATTGCTCAGCGCCGCAGCGAGTCGCAACGGGGGCAGTTTTTACTGGCGAATGGTCACGGCGCGCAAATGCGTGACGATGAACGCCTCGCGGGCGCGCACTATTTAGTGGTGGTGGATTTAATGCGCAGCGGTTCACAAGCGAGCCAAATCTTTGTTGCGACAGAGTTGGATATTGATGCACTGCAAGCCCATTTTTCGGAGCTATTTAGTACGCAAGAACGAGTCGATTGGGATGAGAAAGCAGGGAAACTGTGCGCGGAAAGGCTAACCCTGTGCGGTAAATTGGTCATTGAGCGTGAAGCGCTGCCAGAGCCTGCTCATGAAAAAATGACGCAAGCCTTGCTCAATTATGTCCGTCGCAAGGGGCTATCGGTATTACAGTGGAGCGAAGCGGCGAGCGCTTTATTAACGCGCATACGTTGCGCTGCGCAATGGCTACCGGAAGCGGCGTGGCCTGCTGTCGAGGAACAAGCGCTGCTTGATGATCTTGAGGTTTGGTTAGCCCCCTATTTAGTCGGAGTAAAATCGGTCAAAGCGTTAGCAAAAGTACCGATTTTTGATGCGCTCAATGCCTATTTAGGTTGGCCATTAAACCAAGAGATTGATCGCTGGCTTCCAACTCACCACCCGCTACCCACAGGTAATCGAGCCGCCATTCGCTATCAACTGGGCGCGGAGCCGATGTTGTCGGTTCGTATGCAGGAGATGTTTGGCGAGCAAGATTCCCCCACCATCGCTCAAGGGCGCAAAAAAGTGGTGATGGAACTGCTCTCACCTGCGCAGCGGCCTTTGCAAGTAACTCAAGATCTCGCCGGTTTCTGGCAGGGTGCTTATAAAGAAGTACAAAAAGAGATGAAAGGGCGTTACCCAAAACACGTTTGGCCTGATGATCCTGCCAACCACATCGCGACGACGAAAACTAAGCGGCAATTAGCACAATGACAACCCAGAAAAAGCCTACGGGCACTCAAAAAAATAGCGTAAAAAAACCTTCACGTCGCCCGGCTAAGAAGCCTTCAGCGCCACGCAAAGCATGGTGGAAAATTGTGTGGGGTATTGGCTGGAAACTGAGCCTTGCACTGGCCGCGGTGCTGTTGTTCGTTGGTATTTACCTAAATAGCGTGGTCAAACAACGCTTCGAAGGCCAGCTTTTTGATTTACCGACCGTCGTGTATGCGCGCATTTTGAATTTAGCACCCGGTGATGACATCCCGTTGCAAGAGCTGCGCAATGAGCTTGATGTACTCAACTATCGCAAAGTGAACCAGCCACGCTATGCTGGCGAGTACTCTTCATCATCAAGCAAAATTGAGATCATCCGCCGCCCTTTTGAGTTTGCCGATGGCCCTGAGCCTGACCGCCATGTGATGCTCCATTTTAATGACAGCGGTTTAGTTCGTATTCAATCTCTTGAGCAAAAAGGGGATTTAGGTTACTTGCGTATTGAGCCCAAAATGCTCGGCATGCTTGAAAAAGGCAACGATGAGCAGCGGCTATTTTTACGTCGTGATCAGTTTCCTGAAGTGATGGTGGATGCGTTGCTTGCGACCGAAGATCGCTATTTTTATCAACATGATGGCATCTCTCCATTTGCGATTGCCCGTGCTTTAGTGGCCAACATTAAGGCTGGGCGCACTGTGCAAGGCGGCAGCACGTTAACTCAACAGCTGGCAAAAAATATTTTCTTATCCAGCGATCGAACCTTATGGCGTAAAGTGCGTGAAGCTTATATGGCGCTCATTATCGACTATCGCTACAGCAAAGATCGCATTTTAGAAGCCTACTTAAACGAGGTCTATTTAGGGCAAAGTGGCGGTGAGGCGATTCACGGTTTCGGCCTCGCCTCACGGCTTTATTTCGGTCAACCATTGCAAGAATTGCGTATTGATCAACTAGCGTTGTTGGTGGGCATGGTTAAAGGGCCTTCTTATTATAACCCGGCGCGTTACCCTGAACGTGCTAAAGAGCGTCGCGACTTGGTTTTAAAGCTGATGATGCAGCAAGATATTTTGACGGCTAAACAGTTTGAACAAGCGGCCAGTCGACCGTTAGATGTGCAAAAGCATCCTCACATTGCCAGCCGCCAGCCAGCGTATTTTCAGCAGTTAAAAATTGAACTGAAAGAGAAAGTGGGCGACGCCTTCAAAGCGGATACTGGCTTGCGCGTTTTTACCTCGCTCGATCCTGTTTCGCAAGCCAAATTGGAGCTGGCGATTGATCGACAAATTCCAGTGCTTTCCAAAACAGCGGGGAAAAACTTAGAAGCGGCGGCGATTGCTGTTGACCGAACCAGTGGTGAGATCCGCGCTATGGTTGGCGGTAAACAGACCGGTTATGACGGCTTTAACCGCGCTTTAAATGCAAGCCGTCCTATCGGCTCGTTAGTCAAGCCAGCGGTCTATCTCACCGCACTCGCACAGCCAGATAAATACAACTTAGCCAGCACGCTTATCGATAAACCCATCACACTCAAAGGGAACAAAGGCGAAGTGTGGTCACCGCGCAATTTTGATCGTCAGTTCCGTGGTGAAGTGCCGCTGTATCTCGCGTTAGCCAAATCACTGAATGTGCCTACGGTACAATTGGGCATGCAGCTTGGAATTGAACAAGTTTCTGACACTTTGGTGCGGCTTGGTGTCAACAAAGAGGAGATCCGTCCTGTACCGTCGATGTTTCTTGGCGCGTTCTCTCTGACGCCTTATCAAGTGGCGCAGATGTACCAAACCTTAACCAACTCGGGTAAAAAAGCGCCCTTATCGGCGCTGCGCTCGGTATTGGATTTAGAGGGCAATGTGCTCTATCAATCGATTCCCAAAGTATCCCAAGCCGTTGAGCAGCAAGCGGCGTGGCTTACCACTTATGCGATGAAGCGAGGAGTACTTGAAGGGACTGGGCGCTATCTCAATAACCAGTTCGCTTGGGCAGCATTGGCGGGGAAAACTGGCACCACTAACGATAGCCGCGACAGTTGGTTTGTCGGCGTCGATGGTCGTGAAGTTACCACGGTTTGGCTTGGCCGCGATGATAATCAGCCGATCAAACTTACGGGTTCGAGTGGTGCATTACGGGTGTACGCGGAATATTTACAACATCGGATCCCGGAAAAATTACTTCTTCCTTGGCCGCAAGGCATTACTACAATTGGCTTTAAAACCAGTGCCGAAGGGGAATTAGTCCAAGACTGCCACAACGAATTTAAACTGCCCATGTGGGATAAAAACGGCGCATTGAAACAGGGCTGTGATAAACAACCGGGGCAATGGTTAAAAAATCTCTTTCAGTGGTAGCGGGGGGAGTTTATAGTAAATTGATTTTAAAGGGATTTAAGGAAAAGTCGTGAAACGGTTTTTAAGTAACTTATTGTTCTTGGTATTCATGTTTGCTGCGACTTTCGCGGTGGCCGATGAGCCACCAACTAAAGAATCTATGTTGAACAGTACTGCGCGCCCCAAGATTGCTGTGGTACTTGCTGGTGGCGGAGCAAAAGGTGCAGCGCACATTGGTGTTCTCAAAGCATTGGAAGAGATGCACATCCCCGTTGATTTCATTACTGGTACCAGTATGGGCGCTTATGTCGGCGGTTTATATGCCAGTGGCATGAGCGCCGATGAAATTGAAAGTTTAATTTACAGCGTAGATTGGAATGAAGGTTATCGTGACCGGGTCAACCGTAGCCAACGTCGTGTTCGAGATAAAGAGTACGAAGACCGCTATCAACTGACCACCGACCTTGGACTGCGTTGGGGCGAGATCCGCGCACCACGCGGTGTGGTGCAAGGGCAGAATATGTTGCGTATTTTGCGAGAAACGTCGGGCAATCTCTCTGAATTTCACTCCTTTGATCAACTGCCTATTCCTTATCGCGCGGTAGCCACTGATATCATTGCTCTTGAGGAGGTGGTGTTGGATCGTGGCTATTTAGTGGATGCGATGATGGCGAGTATGTCAGTACCCGGAGCACTGCCGCCTTACGAAGTTGATGGTCGTTGGTTAGTCGATGGTGGTGTGACCAATAATATGCCTGTTGATGTTGCACGGGCCTTAGGGGCTGATATTGTTATCGCGATAGATATCAGCACCGATTACAAAAACCAAGAAGCTTTCACCACCTTTTTGACGGTCGCCGATCAGCTTTCCAACTATCTCGTACAAAGAAGTACTCAAAAACAAGCACGTTTATTGAATGAGCGAGATGTATTTTTGCGCCCTGATGTCGGCAGTATGGAAACCACTGAATTTGATAAAATGCCTACCGCTTATGAAAAAGGGTATGAGATTGCGATGGCAAATAAATCGGTGTTGGCTTCGCTCTCCTTATCTAGCGCAAACTATCAACATTATGTAGAAGTAAAACAAACTCGCCGCAGGGCTTTAATTTATGGCGATGATGTTAATGTTGATGAAATCGTACTCAACAACCGCAGTCATTACAGCGATCAATTATTGAAAAACCGTTTGCATTTAAAGACAGGACAAGCGCTATCAACCGAGCAGATTGAAGCGACGGTCGAAAATCTCTATGCATTAGATCGCTTTGAGTTAGTGACCTATGAATATCGAGAATTTGAAGGAAAGAACCAACTGGTCATCGATGTGAAAGAGAAATCTTGGGGGCCAAATTACCTCAATTTTCGCTTTTTCTTAGAAGATGATTTTCATACGGATAGTCAATACGCGTTGGGCATTTCTTCCAATTTTACTGACTTAAACTCATTCGGATCTGAATTGCGTTTCAACCTAGAAATGGGCACCGATAAGATCATTGAAGCTGAGCTATTTTCGCCTCTTTTTTCTGGACAAAAAGCGTTCACCTCAGCTTTGATTTCCTTTAGCAATGATAAACGTAATAAGCCAATGCAAGGGTTTGATGACACCAGTCTAAAAGCCAGTAAAGACTATTTGCTGATCAGCTATTTAGAATGGATTGGAGAGTTATCGATTGGTTATCAAGATAAATTATGGCGAGAGTTTAAGTTAGGGATCCGCTATACCGATGGGGAGGCTGAAGTGTCACATTGGCCATCCATGGGAAATATGGATTACACCCGTGTAGGGGTGTTTGTTAACTACCGCATTGATACTTTGGATGACTTTAGTTTGCCTACCCAGGGTGTTTATCTTGATCTTGAGTATCTTGCATCGCACGATAGAGCTTCTAATGTGCCTTCTGAACCTGAATCAAACGATACCGTGTATGAATTTTCCGGTGAACTGATCGCCGCTTACAGCTTTGGTCGCCATACTTTGGTCGGCAACCTAGATTACGGTGTGGTGCAAAGTAAAAATTCCAGTGAACCGATCAATCCTAAATCGATTGGTGGTTTCTTAAATTTATCGGGTATCCCTCGCAACAGCTTAATTGGCCAGAATAAAGCGTTCACCAGTTTGGTGTATCGTTATCGCTGGTTTGATAATGACTTTGGCCTGTTCAGTTCTCCATTTTATGTTGGTGCATCGATAGAATACGGCGGTGTATGGTCTGATCCTAATCTAAGCTTTGATACCGCTCCATTGTACGGCGCGGGGTCAGTGTTTGCCGGAGTTGATTCGCCGATTGGACCGATTATGTTTGCTTATGGTCGAACCGAAGATAATTTTGATTCGATATACTTGAGTATTGGCACTACCTTTTAGCGAGAATTGAGCTGAAAAGTGGGCGGTAAGTGACTCAAAAATCATAGAACTTTAGTCTTAAGTTGCTATGTTGGTCAAAATGATAAGATTTTAATTTAAAGTTAAATTTGCTATTCTTCGTCCCACAGTTTGGCCTCTCTGCCGCTGATTACATAAAAATATCTGGCAATGGAGAGCCAAGTTTCCAAGGATGTTTGCCCATCATGTCAATAATAATGGGGTAAACCGCAATGAGAGGAAAAAGTCGTGCTTGAAGCCTACCGTAAACACGTCGCAGAGCGTGCTGCAGAAGGAGTTGTTCCTAGACCCCTAAATGCTGAACAAGTCGCAGGACTTGTTGAACTGTTGAAAAATCCCCCTCAAGGTGAAGAAGCGTTCATGCTTGATCTCCTTGAAAATCGAATTCCTCCCGGTGTGGATGAGGCCGCTTATGTTAAAGCGGGCTTTTTAACCGCCATCACTAAAGGTGAGGTCTCTTCACCGTTAGTGAGCCGCGCAAAAGCGGCGCAACTACTCGGAACTATGCAAGGCGGTTATAACATCGAGCCGCTAGTCTCATTGCTTGATGATGCTGAGCTGGCACCGATTGCGGCTGATGCACTATCGCGTACTCTACTGATGTTTGATGCGTTCTATGACGTTGAAGAGAAAGCAAAAGCGGGTAATGCACATGCACAAAAAGTGTTGCAATCATGGGCAGACGCGGAATGGTTCCTTTCAAAACCGGCGCTTCAAGAGAAGATCACGCTAACCGTATTTAAAGTTACTGGCGAAACCAACACTGATGATCTGTCACCAGCGCCAGATGCATGGTCACGGCCAGATATTCCAGTGCACGCACTGGCTATGTTGAAAAATGAACGTGAAGGCATTCAACCCGATAAAGCAGGCAGCATTGGCCCTATCACTCAAATCGAAGCGCTAAAAGAGAAAGGCCATCAGCTAGTCTACGTGGGTGATGTGGTCGGTACAGGCTCGTCTCGTAAATCCGCGACTAACTCTGTTTTGTGGTTTATGGGTGACGACATTCCATTTGTGCCTAATAAACGCGCGGGTGGCTACGTGCTCGGCGGTAAAATTGCACCTATCTTCTTCAACACCATGGAGGATGCTGGCGCGTTGCCGATTGAAGTTGACGTTACCAAGCTCAACATGGGGGATGTGATTGACGTTTACCCATTTGAAGGCAAAGTGTGCAACCATGACACTGGCGAAGTGCTTGCCACGTTCAAGCTTAAAACCGACGTATTGATTGATGAAGTGCGCGCTGGCGGCCGTATTCCACTGATTGTTGGCCGTGGTTTAACGGATAAAGCACGCGAAGCACTAGGCTTAGAAGCGTCAACAGTATTTCGTCGCCCAGTTGCAGTGGCTGATACAGGTAAAGGTTATACACTGGCTCAGAAAATGGTCGGTAAAGCATGCGGCGTGACGGGTGTTCGCCCGGGGACTTACTGCGAACCTAAAATGACCACGGTTGGATCGCAAGATACCACTGGCCCGATGACACGTGATGAATTGAAAGATTTGGCGTGTCTTGGTTTCTCTGCTGACTTAGTCATGCAATCTTTCTGTCATACCTCGGCTTATCCAAAGCCTGTTGATGTAAATACCCACCATACCTTGCCTGATTTCATCATGAACCGTGGCGGTGTTTCACTGCGTCCGGGTGATGGCGTTATTCACTCATGGCTAAACCGTATGTTGTTACCTGATACCGTCGGTACTGGTGGTGACTCGCATACACGCTTCCCGCTTGGCATTTCATTCCCAGCCGGTTCTGGCTTGGTTGCTTTTGCGGCCGCAACGGGTGTGATGCCACTGGATATGCCAGAATCTATCTTGGTGCGTTTCAAAGGTGAAATGCAGCCGGGCATCACGTTGCGCGATCTAGTGCACGCGATTCCTTATTACGGGATTAAGCAAGGCCTGCTCACGGTGGCGAAAGCGGGGAAAATTAACGAATTCTCTGGCCGTGTGCTAGAAATCGAAGGGGTTGAGCACTTAACAGTTGAGCAAGCGTTTGAACTTTCTGATGCCTCGGCAGAACGTAGTGCGGCGGGTTGTACGGTTAAATTGTCACAAGCCTCAATTGAAGAGTACCTCAACTCTAACATCACTATGTTGAAGTGGATGATCGCCGAAGGTTATGGTGACCGCCGTACTATCGAGCGCCGCATTACAGCGATGGAAGCGTGGCTAGCCAATCCTGAGTTGATGCAAGCGGATAGTGATGCAGAATACGCACATGTGATTGAGATTGATCTTGCTGAGATTAAAGAGCCGATTTTATGTGCGCCAAATGATCCAGACGATGCGCGCTTACTTTCTGATGTACAAGGTACGCCTATTGATGAAGTCTTCATCGGTTCTTGTATGACCAACATTGGTCACTTCCGTGCGGCAGGTAAATTGCTTGAGAAGTTCAATGGTCAGTTAGATACGCGTTTGTGGGTTGCGCCACCGACTAAGATGGACAAAGATCAGCTTATCGAAGAGGGCTATTACGGCATCTTTGGTCGCGCTGGGGTACGCATTGAAACTCCAGGATGTTCGTTATGCATGGGTAACCAAGCGCGTGTTGCCGATAAAGCGACCGTCATGTCGACGTCGACTCGTAACTTCCCGAACCGTTTAGGGACCGGCGCGAATGTTTACCTTGCTTCGGCTGAGCTGTCGGCCGTGGGCGCCATTTTAGGCCGCATTCCGACACTGGAAGAGTATCTAGAGTACGCGAAGCAGATCAACGCAACTGCAGCTGACACCTATCGCTACCTCAACTTCCATCGTATGGCGCAATACACTAAAAAAGCAGACAGTGTGATTGTCCAGCAAGCGGTGTAAGAGCTATCCAAGCTAACCTCCTAATAAAAAAGCCACCGATTCGGTGGCTTTTTACCATTCTAGCTGCTCACTTATGTCTACTTCTCACTCATGCTGAAGCTGAAATAGCCTCAAATGAAGCTTGAACCGGCGGTATTCTCAAACAAAGCATGACGTCATCCACTGTGCAGAACTCTGTAATGTAAATAATGTAAATTGAATCAAAATGAGTTTGATTATCATATAGAATGAGGCGTGATTTTATCTGATGATAGCAAGGCATGTTTTATAAACAGCGAACTTTCCAACTTTGGGCCAGACGCCTACATATCTATGTATCGATGAGTGTTATCGGGTTGATGCTCTTTTTTGCTATTACTGGCATTACCTTGAATCGACCCGATTTGTTTGTAAAAAGCCAGCCCAGTCGTGAACAACTGCAATTCACCTTGCCTCAATCTCTGTTATTTGAAGATGAGCGTTTGGTTTTAAATGCTGACACTCTACTCAATTACCTGACGGCGCATAGCTCGGTGCGAGGTGAAATGTCTCGTTTAGATACTTACACTGATTACCAAAATGGTGTGTTACAGCAAGGAGAAGTGAGCGCCAGTTTCAGTGCTCCGGGCTACAGCGCTGCTCTGTATATTGATTTAACCACCGCTCAGGCTGAACTGGATATGACCGATTATGGCTTTGTCGCTATGTTTAATGATCTGCACAAAGGGCGTCACAGCGGTGAGGTTTGGAAGTGGGTGATTGATCTCTCTTCTGTATTGATGCTGGTGTTTATTCTGTCTGGTATTGCATTGCTTTTACCTAAAAAAAGTACTCTAAGCTATGCGCTGCGTTGGTGCAGTTTAGGTTTGCTTCTCACTTTCAGCGTCTATTGGCTTGCGGTTCCTTAGCCATTACTTACTCAATTTAAAAGGAAATGTGATGAATATCATTAAGTGGATCCAGCCTTATGCTATCGCATTCGTCTGTGTGGTGACCAGTTTCAAGCTGGCGGCGAATCCTCTGGGCAAATTGGACATTGAATTTGAATTACCACGTTTAGAAGTTGGCATGTACGCGCGACCTTATGTTGCGGTTTGGATTGAAGATAGCCAAGGAAAGCCAGTGCGAACCATCGCGCTTTGGCAAAAGGATGACACATGGTTAAAGGATATTCGTCGCTGGTGGCGTCAAGTAGGACGCTACGATCGTCAGTTGGTTGATGCGATCACCTCGGCAACCCGCCCGGCAGGCCAATATAAAATGTTTTGGGATGGCAAAAATGACCAAGGCGAGATACTTGAGCAGGGAAATTACGTCTTTTTTGCTGAAGTGGTGCGTGAACATGGTGGCCGAGATGTAGTGCGCCAAGTGATGTCCTTAACTCACTCTGCGCAGCAGTTTTCCCTCGCTGCAACTTATGAAACGGGCGTCATTCGTTTGCACTATCAACCTTAATTTTAGGCTCTACTAAGGAGTCAAGCTTGGTAGTTCAAGCTTATCCACTCACAGGAAATGATCTTATGTCTTATCGCTTTATCTGTAAAAGTTTGTTGATTGCTTCGGCCTTTGTTTCTGCGTCATTGCAAGCGCACCCTCGTTGGTTATTGCCAAGTGAATTTACCATTTCTGCCAAAGAGGGTGATTGGGTTACTACCGATGCTACGGCATCACATGGCACTTTTGTGTTCGATAAGCCGTTGAGTGTCGATTCAGGTTATGTCCTTACTCCGAGTGGCAAGCGAGAGCGTTTTGCTTTTAGTGCCAAGCATAAGCGTAAATCGACTTTTGATTTCTTTTTCTATGAGCAAGGCACTCATAAAATTGCGTTGGTGGGAACACCATTTTATATGACCAATTACACCGTAGGTGCGCGTAATACGGCGCGACGCATTGCCGCGAATTCAGTTGAGCGCCAAGCCTTGTTGCCCGAAGGTGCACAAAACGTCAAAACAGTGTTGATGTTCAACCGAACAGAAGCTTACATCACGGTGAATGAGCCTTCTGCGCAAGTGTTTGCTTTGGAAAATCAACTTTTAGAATTGGTTCCCGTTACACACCCAGCTGATATGGTTGAAGGTGAAGAGATTGTGTTGCAGTTCTTCTTTAACGGCCAAGCTCAAGCGGGTGTTGAAGCCGAAATTCGCCAAGATGGCACCTTATATCGTAACCAACAACAGGCGCTGATCATCCACAGTGATAATGAAGGCAAGATTCGTTTCACTCCAGAACAAGCGGGGCGTTATTTGCTAATCGCAGGCTTTAGTGGAGCACTTAGCGATAATGCTTTAGCGGACGAAGCGCGCTCTAGTATTCATTTAACCTTTGAAGTGGTTTTGAAATAACGAGGTTGTATTGTGCAAATAATCCGAGCAAGCGCGTTTGCTGCGCTGTTGGTGAGTGGGACAAGTTGGGCTCATTTCCCCGTGATGGAGTGCAGCAAGCAAGAAACAACCATAACCTGCCAAGCCGGGTACAGTGACAGTAGTCCTGCCCTTAATGAAACCATACGTCTGTTTGATTATGACGATGTGTTATTAGATGCCCAAAAAACCGATGCATTGTCGAAGGTGACTTTTGAGCAGCCAGAGGGGGATTACTACATAGTATTTGATCCAGGCCATGAATCGGCGATTGAGGTGGATGGCGTTGAACTCTGATAATCCACCTAGAGCGGCCGTGAGTATGGTGGTGAAAGCGGATAAAGGTAGCGCTGAAACAGGTTGGGTCATCATGGCGATAGCGAGCATTTTGTTGCTCGCTTGGGCGTTGTTTCAATGGAATCATTTATCGGAAAAGGCACAGAAAACCACCACTTTACAGAGTGACTTAAGTGCTCAGGTTCTCAGTGAAAAGCAAAAAAGCATACTGACGGAGCTTAGCCTTGCTCATCAAGAGTTGCTTTTTTTCTATCAAATGGACGCTCAACTGCCGTCGATCCAGTGGCTAGAGGATGAGGCGATCGCGCCATTTGTCAACGATGTCAGTTGGCACTATTTAGGTGAACATCAATGGTATCGACTGGTGAATGGTTACCTTGGTATAGCTCAACAGCCTGACGCGGTAGGACACGTGATTTTGTGGTATCCACCGAACTCGATGGACTCTCCTGAAGTGTGGTTCTCATCTCAAGCTTTGGTGACGCATGTTGCTATCGAATCATTGCAAGAGAGCCATCATTTACAACAAGTGGGTTGGAAACGTTGGTTATTAGTGCGTTCCTTCTAATGCTTTGTTCTGCATTGAAATCAAAAGAGACAGTTATGATAGGTCGTTATAAGTTAGGGCATTGGCTGGGTTGTATCTCCACACTGCTGGTCTGTACCCTTAGCTACGCACAAGAGAAGTTAACTATTGGTATTACTCTGCATCCGTATTACAGCTATGTCAGTACTATAGTGCAAGATAGGGCGAATGTGCTGCCATTGGTCGACGCTGGGTTTAATGCTCATAACTACCAACCGCAGCCTGCGGACTTACTGCGGCTACAAAAGATGGATGTGATCGTCGTAAATGGTATCGGCCACGATGATTATGCGATAAAGGTATTAGCCGCAGCCGATCAGCCGAGCCTGAAGATCATTTATGCAAATCAACAAGTGCCCTTACTTGCCGCAATGGGAGCTTCTGTTGGCGATGGGGCGAGAAATCCTCATACCTTTGTTGGCATTGCAACCTCTATTCAAAAGGTCTACACCATTGCTCAAGCTTTGTCGGAGATTGACCCTCAAAATGGCCCGTTTTATCAAGCTAATGCTCGTAAATTTGCCAAACAGATGCGGCAGATAAAACAGCAAGCGATGCGGCAGCTACTGAACGCTAACGTTCAAACACTGAAAGTGGCGACCACTCACAACGCTTATAATTACCTCCTACAAGAGTTTGGCATTGAAGTCAGTGCCGTCATTGAACCGGCCCACGGTGTTGAACCGAGTGCCAGTCAATTGCAAGAGACCATCGAAAAGATCCACCGTTCAGGTATCAACGTCCTGTTTTATGAGCTCGATATGCCCAACCGATTTGTCGAGACTATCGAGCGAGAAACTGGGGTTCAGCTTTATCGTTTCTCTCACATGACGCACGGTGAATTTACCCGTGACAAAGTGTTACAGGAGATGAATGACAATACTCAAACTCTAGTGCAAGCGGTGCAGTATGCCAGTCAATTAGCTCGGGAACGCTCGTGATGAAAGGGCCAGCGATTGATCTTACGAAGATGAGCCTGAGCTATGCCTCACAAACGGTGATTGAAATGATGGATCACCATTTTGCTCAGGGACAGTGTCATATGGTGATGGGACCGAATGGCGGCGGAAAAACATCGCTATTGCGCTCAATCATGGGATTAACGCCCTTCGACGGCCAGATAGAGATCCACTGGCCAGAAGGTGCGCGGCAACGTATGGGTTATGTGCCACAAAAAGCGCTGTTTGAGTCCAGTTTACCCATTAGCGTATTGGATTTTATGTTACTCAATATGAGCCGTATTCCACTGTTTCTACAGTGGTTATCACCTCAACGCCATCTTGCAAAGCGTAAGGTGTTACTCAGCTTAGAGCGCGTTGGAATGGCGCAGCGTGCGCATTTGCGTTTGGGGCAATTGTCCGGTGGCGAGTTGCAGCGGGTGCTATTTGCACAAGCATTATTAGATGAACCTGAATTACTGATTTTAGACGAACCGACTACGGGGATGGATGAGAAAGGAGTTCAGTACCTTGAACAGTTGATCGTGCAGCTAGTGAACCAAGGCGTGACAGTGCTTGCGGTACATCATGATATTCACGCAGTAAAACGCATTCTTAACCAAACGCAAGGTGTTGTACATGTGATCAATCGCGGTTTGGTCGACAGTGGTTCAGTGAGTGCTGTCTTGCACCCTGATAAAATTGAACATCTTTTCCAGCATTACAGCAAGCACGCGAAATTGAATCCCAAGGTGGCAGCATGATGGACGCGCTGTTACACGCTTTACAGTGGGCTGTGGACAAAGGATGGCTTGCGCAAAGCTTTGGTTATGCCTTTATGCTCAATGCGTTAGTCGCTGCTTGTGTATTGGGGCCGCTACTGGGTGGGCTGGGTACTTTAGTAATTGCTAAGCGTTTAGCGTTTTTTTCTGAAGCCGTTGGTCATGCGGCGATTACGGGTATTGCGATAGGTATTTTACTTGGTGAAAGCCCTGAATCACCTATGATAGGTTTGTTTAGTTTTTGTCTTATCTTTGCTCTTTTGCTGCATTATGTACGCAATCGCACTCAAGTGCCTTATGACACTTTAGTCGGTGTTTTTCTTTCTGGTGCGTTAGCACTTGGCGCTGCGTTATTGATGTATGTGGCGCGTAAAATTAATATTCACTTACTCGAAAATGTTCTGTTTGGCTCGATTTTAACCGTGACACGGCAAGACATTACGCTGCTGGTTGCCATCTGCGCCTTGATCTTGGTCGTGCTGCTTTTGACCTACAACCGCCTCCTTCTTTCTTGCTTAAGTCCAGATATTGCAAAAGTTCGGGGCTTGTCTGTGCATGGTTATGATTATCTTTTCGTCATTATGATAACACTGGTTACCATAGTGGCAGTCAAGGTGATTGGTGCGGTGCTAGTGGGGGCATTACTGCTGATCCCCGGCGCAACCGCCCGTTTGCTGACTCGCCACAATGCCAGTTTTGTGCTGATGTCAGCCTTATTGGCCACCACAGCTTGCCTTGGCGGCACCATTTTACCACTGATTTATCAGTGGCCGATCCCCTCTGGAGCGGCGATCATTTTACTCTCTTCTCTCTTTTTTATGATGGCCACAATTTGGCGCGTGGCGAGGCCTAACGGATGATGATTATCAAGCAATGTTTTCTATCACAGTATTTTCAAACTAGGTGCGTTTTTTTTCGCCGTTTGTGCCTACTTGTTTGCTGCCTCTCTTTGAGTGGTTATACGTCTGCGAATCAAAGTGTATTGACTTCACTGCCAGCGACTTATTTGCTCACCAGCCAACTGCTGCAGGGTACTGATCAATCTGCAGTTTACCTACCGTCGCCGCGTTTTAGTTTGAATCGCCATCTCAGTTGGTTTACAAGCCATCAGCAAGAGGTCGCGGAAAAAGCACGATCTGCGCTTGCTGCAGTGACCATTGCATCGATTTGGCCGCAAGATCCTATCTATCCTCAGGTGCGTCAATTTAACGTACATATTGTCCCGATTGATGCTGCGCAAGCCATTTCTCCCAGAGCGCAAGCGGTTGCATCGTTGCGTGATAAAGAGGGCTCACTTTCGCCGTATGTGTGGCTCAATCCCGTCAATTTAACCACAATGCTCAATATTATCAGCCAAGATTTGCAACAACTATTTCCGCAACATGCACAGCGTATTGCGGATAACCAAAGTCAATCAGCGGCTGCGATTACGGCGCTTATGTTAGCGAATCAACAATTTTTATTTGACCAAGAGATCGAGAGTGTCGTGTTACTCGACCCCGCATTATTGGACTTTGCTGCGGGTTACTCTTTGTATGTGCACGGTCATTTATTTAAGCCAGAATTAGAATGGAATCAAAAAGATAAAAATCAGTTGAAACAATGGGTTGAGCAAGATCCTAGTGCTTGGGTTATTGCGACGCGAGCTCAAAGCAAGCAGCTAAAGCAGATCCTGCCGCAGTTTTCTCGTTATTTACTGGTTGATCCCATTCAGCGTTTTGACCGCGGCTTTGAGCGCACTTTACCTTGGCAGCGTTGGCAATTTACTTTAGCGAATTGATCATACTAGACTTGTATTCATCTTAATAATAAATAGAATAATAACTATTCTTATTTATATGTTTATTGATTATGCCCAATATCTTAGTTGCCGATGATGATCCTGCAATGTGTCAGTTGATCGAATCTGTCCTGCTTTTGGAAGGCTACCAAGTGATGAGCGCGCAAAATGGTGAGCAAGCCCTTGAGCTATTAGCATCGCAGCCTTTTGATCTGGTTTTGCTTGATGTTATGATGCCCAAGCTGAATGGATTACAAACCGCAAGGCGGATCTGCCAACGATTTTCTACACCGATTGTGATGATCAGTGCATTCGGTGACGAATCAGCCAAAATTGAAGGCTATGATGCTGGCGCAGATCACTACCTAGCGAAACCCTTCAGCATTGTTAAGCTGTTGACGTTAATTAAATCCACTCTCAGACGAGTAGCGCTGGAAAAGCAGCGCTACCAACCCCGTATGCAAGCGTGTGTGGATGAACTTGATTCACACGTCATACAAATACGCCGTTTACCTTTCACTCAGACTGAACTGGATTTAGTGACCTACCTAGCGGCGCATCCGCAAAAAGTGGTATCGAAAGCTGAATTACAACATACAGTATTACGCAAAGAGTTAAGCCCATTTGATCGCAATTTAGACATGCACATCAGCAATATTCGCCGTAAATTAACCCAAGCGGGTTTTTCAAAAAATACCATTCGCACCGCAAGAGGCTCTGGCTATCAATTTGAACTGGTTAATGGTTAATGGTTAATGGTTAATGGTTAATGGTTAAGGACTGGGCGAGGGCGAAACGCATTTTTCGCACCGTATCACAGCACCTAGTCGTCAAACTGTTTATGCATTTATCGGTTGGCGTGGTGCTGCTTCTCTCTTCGTACACCGCGATAGAAGTGCTGTTATTAGAACACTTTTTACGTTTACCCACTGCGATACATCGAGAGTTTCAAGTGCTCTCGGATGAGGCCGATACACTATTACGGCAAAGCAATGCACAGGATCTTGCTCGGTGGGAAGAAAAACAGAAGTATCTACTGTACGTGGTTGATGAGCATCTGCAGGCGATTGGCGGGCGAGAGGTTCACCCGCACGTACAGAAAAAGATGCATTACCAGAGGGGAATGGATGAGCCGATGGGCAATAAGGTGTCGCGCCCCATGATTGGTATCCCTCTACGCGATGCACATCAATTGATGATTCAACTGCCTTGGGAACTGCACCCAGCTCGGCGTTCGGCTTATTATCTATGGGCGTTGAACCTCATGATCAGTTTATTGATTTTAGGTATTATCTCGTGGGTGTTAACCAAGCAACTTCAATTGCCACTGACGCGTTTAAGATCCGCTAGCCACCGTTTATCTCAAGGGGCAACATCAGTGAGAGTCGCGCAGCAGCTTGGTCGCTCATCGATTGAATTTCAGCAATTAGCACACGATTTTGATCGTATGGCTGAACGTATTGAAGGACTCATTGGCGAACAAAAAAAGTTAGTGCGAACCTTGTCTCATGAGTTGAAAACCCCTCTTGCCCGCCAGCTACTCTTGTTGCACTTGCTCAAAAAAGATCACAGGGATGAGAGCGCTCAACTCTTCCTTGATCAGTTAGAGCATGAATCGCATCTGATGAACTCGATGATTGAAAAGATCTTAGAGCTTAGCCACCTAGATAGTGAGCATCTACATATTGTATTGACTCCACTTGATGTCAACGCTTACCTTGCTGAGCAAACGGCGAAGTTTGAATGCCATTTACAGCCAGAGCAACGTTTAACATTTATCGCCTCTCAATCAGCGCCTTGGATTTTAGCCGATAAGGTCTTGCTTGGAAGCGCGCTGGATAATGTCTTAACCAACGCGGTCAAATATGCTGGACCACAGTGCGCTATTGTCGTGCGAGTAACGCTTGATGAACAGCATGTACAGATCAGCATTTCTGACAATGGACCGGGAGTAGCACCTGCCGATTTAGCGCATATTTTCGAGCCATTTTATCAAGCAAAGCAAAGCTCCTCTTCTGATTCTGGGTATGGATTGGGTCTCTCTATCGTTTGCCAGTCGATTGATAAAATGCAAGGTAAGATCAAGGCCTATAGTGTGTCGGGGCTTGAGCTTGTCTTTACCTTTCCTTGTGAGCGATCCCTCCATTGAGAAAAGTTCCCTAAAACAGTGTAAAGATTGTAAAGTAAATACAATTGATAATTGTTATCAGTTAAATTCTGCGAGTTATTTTACTTAACCGTTTTGAAGCCTTTAAGGCTATCGAGGTGGTTCATCGAATAAAAAAGGAATAAACCGATGTTGTTGACTCGTAAAACGAGCTTAGCGATTGCGATTGCATCACTATCTCATTTGCCTTTTATTGCTCATGCGCAGAATCAATCTGACGATGTCATGGTGGTTACTGCGGCTGGTTTTGAGCAGAAACTGACTGATGCGCCTGCAAGTGTTACTGTGATCACCTCAGAGGAGTTGCGTACACAGCCTTATACTAACTTGCTTGATGCGTTGCGAAATGTCGAAGGCGTTGACATTGGTGAAAGTCAGGACAAGAGTGGGCAAAGTACCATCAGCATTCGAGGCATGGGTTCGGACTATACGTTGGTGTTGATTGATGGTAAGCGTCAGAACAATAGCGGTGATCTCTATCCCAATAACTTCGTCGGTTTCCAAATGGCGCACATTCCGCCACTTGATATGATTGAGCGGATTGAAGTAGTGCGCGGTCCAATGTCAACATTATACGGCGCGGATGCGATGGGTGGCGTCGTTAATATCATCACCAAACGTGCCAATAGCGAGTGGGGCGGGTCGATTTCTCATAGTCGCACACTGCAAGAAAATTCTGCATTAGGTGATGTTACCACTACTGATTTCTTCAGCTCTGGCCCTCTGATTGAAGATAAACTGTACCTTTCACTACGCGGTAGCATTTACGACAAAGCGGAATCGACACCCAGTTATGCGGCTACGACTGCGCCAGATGGCTCCACCTTCCAACCCTCGACCACCTTTGGTGGTGGTGGCAAAACATCAGATAATCAAAATTGGTCAGCGGGTTTTGGTCTGACATTTCTAGTTAATGAAAACAATGAACTGTTGCTTGACTATGATGCTTCTCGTCAAAAGTACGATAACAGTGAATCACAATTTGGTACGACAGATTCTGCCGATACGATTTATAAAAATGCACGTGTTGGTTATGCGCCAACGCAAAGAACATTACGTGATCAAATCTCGCTGACTCATATTGCTAAATGGGATTTTGGCCGTACCGAAGTGGGTCTTTCACATGTTGTGACCGAAAACTTAGGTCGTTCTTTGCCGCTGAGCTTACAACAGCGTCAGGAGCTTGCGAGTAAAAAAGCCTCATCTTCAAAAAATGAGACGATAGCTTGGATTGAGTCTGAATTGCTGCCTCGTCCACAACGTGAGTTGAGAAGTGCAAGTACCACCTTAGATGCGAAATTAGAAATGCCGTTCGGCGATCACTTCGTCGTGGTCGGTGGACAGTTGATCGACTCTGAAATGGAAGATGGCGTGTTTGGTATGCTAAGCAGTGGTTATCAAGCAGGCGCAGTGCAAGAACATAAGCAGTATTCACTGTTTGCTGAAGATAGCTGGCAGTTGACAGATGAATTGTCACTGACAGGTGGCGCACGTTATGATCATCACAGCACTTTTGGTAGTCATGTTTCACCTCGTTTGTATGCGGTCTATGCCCTCACTACCGATTGGACGCTAAAAGGTGGTGTATCAACGGGGTATAAAACACCTAAAACTTCCGATTTGTATGCGGGGATCACAGGTTTTGGCGGACAAGGAACAAGCCCATGGGTTGGTAACCCAGATCTGCAACCAGAAACCTCGGTCAATAGTGAATTTGCCGTTTATTACAGCTTGCCACAAGGCCACACATTCAATGCCACACTATTTTATAGCGAGTTTAAAGATAAAATAGAAAGTATTCATAACTGCTATGAGAATGCATCAAATTCGGCTTGTACAAATGTCGATGCTGCGAGTTGGAATGCACTTAATAGTGGTTATAAGCTGAGCTACAAAGATAACGTTGGTGATGCTGAAGTGAAAGGTTTAGAGCTGGCGGGTCGCTATGTAATGCCTTACGGACTTTCGTTGAAAGCCAATTATACCTACACAGATTCTGAAATTAAGAGTGGCGTGAGCAAAGGCAAGCCATTAACCAGCAACCCGGTGAAGCACATGCTTAATACCACCTTGAACTGGCAAGCGAATCAAGACTTCGCACTTTATCTTGTGATGGAAGCGAACTCTGATCGTTACCAAGGTCAAGATAGCCAAGGCAATGATCTTTTCTACAAAGATTTTGAAATCTTCCATTTAGGCAGTACGTGGGATCTTTCATCGGATCTAACGATTTCAGCAAGAATCAACAACTTGTTTGATAAAGATTTTTCTACCTATGATGTGGAGTGGACGCAAAACGGTGATGGAAGCTATATCGGTAGTAAGCAAGATCACTATAACGTGATCCACCAGTCACGTAATTTCTGGATCTCGGCCAATATGCGCTTCTAATTTTTGATTGATGCCCTTGGTAGTGATTGAGTTTGTGAACAATTAGCCGCTTTAATTGATCACTTATAGTTTTAAAGTAAGCCGAGCATTCTAGCTCGGCTTACTGTTTTAAAAAGGGGTATTACTTGCGAGACAAGCTAAAAACACACGCGACATTACGCGCGGTCATTTCTACATTTTGCGCCGCTTCGGCAAGGGCTGTCGGCAAGTCGACCGAGCGTGGAACGACACTGAATACCGCATCAATACCATGTGGGTGAACAATGGCGCAGTCCGCTGACAAGCAGCCTGCAATGCCGATCACTGGCACGGAAAAACGTTTGGCAGTGCGTGCAACACCGATTGGCGTTTTACCGTGAATGGTTTGGCTATCAATGCGTCCTTCCCCGGTGATGACTAAATCGGCATCCTTTACTACATCGCTAAGGTTCACGGCATCCATCACAATTTCAATGCCCGGACGAAGGCTCGCTCCTAGTAGACCAACCAGCGCCGCACCTAAACCGCCTGCCGCGCCAGCGCCCGGCATCTCTTTCACATCACGGCCTAATTGCGTTTTGATGATGTTTGCATAATGCGCAAGGTTGTCATCAAGTTGCGCGACCATCTCAGGTGTTGCTCCTTTTTGTGGGCCAAAGACATGCGAAGCGCCTTGTACGCCGCACAGTGGATTATCGACATCGCAGGCGACCTCCAGTTTGATGCGGGTTAAACGTGGGTCCAGTAGTGTGAGATCAATCGAGGCCAGTTTCGACAATTCACCGCCCCCAAAGCCTAATGGATTGCCATCTGAATCAAGCAGTTGAATGCCGAGGGCTTGCGCCATGCCGAGGCCACCATCGTTGGTTGCACTGCCACCAATGCCGATGATGATGTGTTCAACACCTTGATCGAGCACGGTTTTAATCAGCTCACCAGTACCGTAGCTGGTGGTGTTCATTGGGTTGCGTTGCTCTGGCGGCACAAGGTGTAAGCCCGATGCGGCCGCCATCTCAATGATCGCTGTTTTACCATCACCCATTAAGCCATAAAAAGCCTCGACTTGTTCACCTAGCGGCGCCGTTACGGTTGTGGTAACAATCGATCCATTAGTGGCATCAACCAGTGATTGGACCGTCCCTTCGCCGCCATCGGCCATCGGTAACTTAATGTAGTGCGCATCGGGCAACACTTGTTTGAATCCATTCTCTATCGCAGTGGCGACTTCCATCGCCGTTAGGCTCTCTTTATAAGAATCTGGAGCTATAACAATTTTCATTTTTAACACCTTAGCTGCGTTAAACAAACAAACTAGATTGAGTAAAAGTAATAATGGTCTAGCTTGCTATAGATGGGTATAAACCTTGATATCAAGGTTAGATTAACGCCCTAGTTTCTTTGAACCGCATAATCACCGATAATAACAAAGTTATCCGTATCCCCAAGCACCAATATCGAGAACCCGATGGACTACGAATTTAAAAAAAATACCCTAGATGGCAGCTATTACTGCTCTTTTTCGATGGGGCACGAAATTATTGGCCGTTGGCTACAAGAGGAGATCAGCAACGATCTTCCCAAAATAGATCAAGTTATTGCGCTAATGGCAGCATCGAAACGTGCATTTAATCAAGAGCAGACGCTTGAGGGGCAGGAAATCAGCGTGATGATTCTTGCCGATGAGGTCACGGTTCAGGCCAATGTTTTGACGCATGGTGAAGCGCTTGATAGTGACAGTGAGTTTGATTTTTACGATTGTGAAAGCACCGCAAGCTGCGGCATTGATGATTTTGCTTTGATGATCAAGCAGTGGTGCGAATTTGTACGTTACTCACCTGCGGACTTCACTTAGCGCTGCACAAAACTGGTGAAGATTAACCACTTCGCTTTATTTTTGGGAAAGGGTTGCACCTCATTTGTGCAACCCTTTTCTTTTTGGCATAGGAAATGGTTAAAAATCTTTTAAAATCATTGATTTAAAAAGTTGGCACGCAGCTTGGATTGTATTGATCGTAAACGGACTACTGCTTGTGAGAGGATGCAATGAAACTGATCAACGCGATAATTAAACCATTTAAGTTAGACGATGTGCGTGAAGCTTTGGCCGATGTCGGCATCGAAGGGATGACGGTTTCCGAAGTGAAAGGCTTTGGTCGCCAAAAAGGGCACACCGAGCTCTACCGAGGCGCGGAATATCAAGTCGATTTTCTGCCTAAAGTGAAATTAGAAATAGCGACACAAGCTGAAAATGTCGATCGCGTGATAGAAGCGATTATCAAAGCGGCGCACACCGGAAAAATTGGTGACGGAAAAATTTTTGTGTATGACCTCAGCCAAGCTGTGCGTATTCGCACTGGCGAAATGGACAGTGAAGCACTGTAAAGATTCAAAGGATTGGAGATAACCATTATGGAATTAGCAGCAACGGTAACAGAGCTACGTTACGCACTCGATACGTTTTTTTTCTTAATTTCGGGTGCGTTGGTCATGTGGATGGCAGCTGGCTTTGCCATGTTAGAAGCGGGTTTAGTCCGTTCTAAAAACACCACTGAAATTTTAACCAAAAACTTTTGTTTGTACGCGATTGCCTGTACCACGTATTTAGTGGTTGGTTACAACATTATGTATGTTGATAACGCAGAAGCAGGCTGGCTGCCTTCATTCGGCTCCTTGATAGGTAGCCAAGCAGAAGGCGCGGATCACTCCCTTGAATCAGACTTTTTCTTCCAAGTGGTGTTTGTAGCAACCGCGATGTCGGTGGTTTCTGGCGCTGTCGCTGAGCGAATGAAATTGTGGTCGTTCCTTATTTTTTCCGTCGTTTTGACCGCATTCATTTACCCAATGGAAGGCTATTGGACTTGGGGCGGTGGCTTTCTTTCTGCTGCCGGTTTCAGTGATTTTGCAGGCTCTGGTATTGTTCACTTAGCGGGTGCATCGGCGGCGCTAGCTGGGGTCATCTTGTTGGGAGCACGTAAAGGTAAATACGGTAAAAATGGTGAAATTTACCCTATTCCGGGCTCCAACATGCCACTTGCGACTTTGGGTACATTTATCCTGTGGTTTGGCTGGTTTGGTTTTAACGGTGGTTCACAATTAATGCTGTCTGATTTTGAAAACGCGACAGCGGTGGGGCAGATCTTCCTCAACACCAATGCCGCTGCAGCAGCGGGTTCTATCGCGGCTCTATTAGTGTGTAAAACCACTTGGGGTAAAGCGGATCTAACCATGGTACTCAACGGTGCGTTGGCCGGGTTAGTGGCTATTACTGCTGATCCTCTCTCTCCATCACCACTGTATGCGGTAGCAATTGGTGCCGTAGCGGGTGTGTTGGTGGTGTTTAGCATTATTGCCCTTGATAAAGTGAAAATTGACGATCCTGTCGGCGCAATTTCAGTACATGGCGTATGTGGTTTGTTCGGTTTAATGGTTGTGCCAATCAGCAATACTGATGCGACTTTTGGCGCTCAACTACTTGGAGCCGCAGTGATTTTCGCTTGGGTATTTGGTGCAAGTCTTGTGGTTTGGGGCATCCTTAAGGCAACGATAGGCATTCGAGTTTCGGAAGAAGAAGAGTTAGAAGGGATGGATATGCACGACTGTGGGGTGGGGGCCTACCCAGAATTCGTCACAATAAAGTAATATTTCCTTACAGATAACCTACCTAAAAACCTGCCGATTAAGGCAGGTTTTTTTATTGATTGAATTGTTTTTCAATCCATCATCAATATAATAACGAAACTGATAAACATTATCATTACCAATTTTAAAGGGAACTAGAAATGAAGAAACTGCTTACTCTTTCTGCTATAGCATGCAGTGTTATTGCTCCGAGTGCGATGGCGGCAGAAGAGGTCAACGTTTACTCATACCGCCAACCATTTTTGATTGAGCCGATGTTTAAAGAGTTCACTCAACAAACGGGCATCAAAGTGAATGTGAAGTTTGCGAAAGAAGGGATTGCTGAGAAATTGGTACAAGAGGGTGAATACAGCCCTGCAGACGTGATTTTAACCTCAGAATTTAGCCGTCTTTTTGAGTTATCTGAAAAAGGTTTAGTCCAGGCGGTGGATAACAAAACCATTGAAACCAACATTCCTGCCCAGTATCGCGATAGCTCCGATGAGTGGTTTGCACTGACTGTGCGTACCCGTAGCGTCTATTCATCACGCGATCGCGTAGGCAAGCTGGGTGATGACTTCAATTACGCTGACCTCGCGAAGCCTGAATTTAAAGGCAAAATCTGTACTCGTAGTGGTAAGCACCCTTACAACGTGGCGCTGGTTGCATCCATGATTGCAGAGCAAGGCGAAGCGAGCACTAAAGTTTGGCTTGAAGGTGTCAAAGCAAATTTAGCACGTAAGCCTCAAGGTAACGATCGTGACCAAGTTAAAGCGATTAAAGAAGGTTTGTGTGATGTCTCATTGGGTAATAGCTATTATTTAGGGAAAATGTTAGCTGATGATAAGCAAAAATCATGGGCTGAAGCTGTCTACATCAACTTCCCAGGTCAGAATGCGCAAGGCACGCATGTTAACGTGAGTGGTATGGCGATGGCGAAGTACGCGCCTAACAAAGAAAATGCAGTTAAGCTGATGGAGTTTTTGACCAGCGATAAAGCACAGCACATGTACGCTGACGTCAACTTTGAATACCCAGTAAAAGCAGGTGTTGAGCGTTCTGCACTAGTCGCTTCATGGGGTGATTTTAAAGCGGATCCACTGCCGCTCGAAAAAATTGCCGACAATCATGCCGCGGCAATTAAGCTGCTTGATGAAGTGAAATTTGACCTTTAATCGGTTCTAGGGGTATAACAGTGCCCCTATTCTATTGAAGGGGCATGAGATGTATTTGCAAACGCATTTATGTGTCAGTAAGCCTTATTGTAATTAGGCAATGAAAGAAAAAAATACATTATGGAAAACCAGTAGTGCCAGTGTCACTGTGCTACTGGTTTTGCCGATCTTAGCCATCTTTATTACCGCTGCGGGACAAAGTGATGAGGTTTTTGCTCATCTCATGTCAACCGTGATGCCCACCTATACCTTTAATACCGTCGTATTAACGTTCAGTGTGATGGGACTTTCTTTGCTATTTGGCATTCCCAGTGCTTGGTTAATGGCGATGTGTAAGCTGCCTACCGAACGCATTTTACAATGGGCTTTGGTGTTACCACTTGCGATGCCTGGCTACATTATCGGTTACATCTTTACCGGTTGGTTTGACTACGCAGGCCCAGTGCAAGTGTTACTTAGAGATCTTACTGGCTGGGGTGCAGCTGATTACTGGTTTCCCGACATTCGCAGTTTGGGCGGGGCAAGCATTGTGCTTGCGCTGGTGCTGTATCCATATGTTTACCTACTGTGCCGCGCGGCATTTATGGAGCAAAACGTTTCCTTATTACA
Organism: Vibrio qinghaiensis; assembly: GCF_002257545.1. Classification (NCBI taxonomy): domain Bacteria; kingdom Pseudomonadati; phylum Pseudomonadota; class Gammaproteobacteria; order Vibrionales; family Vibrionaceae; genus Vibrio; species Vibrio qinghaiensis. The sequence goes on from NZ_CP022741.1 coordinate 531,481, forward strand.
ATCCGCTCGTCTATTAAAATGCTCTCCGTGGCAGAGTTTTCGTCTTATTTCACTACCGCTTGCACGGCCAGCGATGGCGGTTGGCCTCTCCTTAGTGGCGATGGAAACGGTGGGTGATTTTGGTACGGTGAGTTACTTTGCCGTTAATACCCTAACGACTGCGGTGTATGACACTTGGCTCGGTTATTCTAATTTGAATGCGGCAGCGAAAATATCCGCCATCATGTTGGTGATTGTATTATTACTGCTGAGCGCAGAGCGCTATAGCCGTCGTAAACAGAAATTGTTTCAAAGCCAATTTAACAGCCATGAAGATTTTCGCTATCAGTTGCAAGGGTGGAAAAAATGGGCCGCTTTGTGTTGGTGTTGGGGGCTAGTTGTGCTCGCGTTTCTGCTGCCTTTATTGCAGTTGGCCTCATTCGCTTATCATTATTTTGCGAAAAGTTGGACTTCGGAGTTCCAAGACTTTGCGATCAATAGCTTAATGGTTTCGTTGACGGCCGCGCTGGTGGCGGTGTTGATTGCTTTGGTAGTGAATTTTTGCCATCGGTTGAACGCCAATGGGGTGACTTTAGCCTTTATGCGCTTGTCTTCTATGGGTTATGCGGTTCCCGGAACCGTGCTAGCGATTGGTGTGATGGTTCCGGTGCTGTTTATGGATCATTGGGTCAATGATGTTGCTAAAGCGATGCAATGGGGGCGACCGGGTCTTATCTTTTCTGGTTCGATGTTTGCTATTATCTTTGCTTTAGTGGTGCGTTTTTCGGCCGTGGCGATTGGTAGTATTGAAAGTAGCCTCAATAAAGTCTCACCTTCTTTGGATATGGCGGCTCGAACTATGGGTTATCGATCAAACGCTATGCTGTGGCGAGTTCATCTGCCATTGATCCGCCGTGGTACGCTGATCGCTGGGTTGTTGGTGTTTATTGAGTCAATGAAAGAGCTGAATGCCGCTTTGTTATTGCGTCCGTTCAATTTCGAAACCTTGGCGACCTATGTTTATAACTACGCATCGGATGAACAATTAGAAGTGGCTGCTTTGCCTGCGATACTCTTGGTTGCGGTTGGTTTAATTCCGCTTATCGTTGTTAACCGTTCACTGGAGCAAAATCACTGATGAGTTGTGCGCTGTCTATTCATGATTTGACTTGCAAATATGAAAACCAAACGGTTTTACAATCACTGTCGCTGGAAGTTAAACAGGGAGAAATCGTCTGTTTATTAGGAGCAAGTGGTTGTGGGAAAACGACCTTATTGAAAGCTATTGCGGGTTTGCTGCCGCTCAGCTCAGGGGTGATGAGCCTTAATTGTGTAACGATTGATGATGGTCAACATTGGTTGCCACCGGAAGCGCGCAACATAGGGATGATTTTCCAAGATTATGCGCTGTTTCCTCACTTAACTGTTGCGGAAAATATCGCGTTTGGATTGCGTCAACTCTCTCAAACCGAGCGTAAAGCGAAAGTCGAAGAGATGTTGTCATTAGTGCATTTGGTGGGGCTGGGAAATCGTTATCCTCATCAACTATCGGGTGGACAGCAGCAGCGAGTGGCGATTGCTCGCTCCTTGGCGTATAAACCGGATCTACTGCTGCTTGATGAGCCGTTTTCCAACATCGATACCCAAGTTCGCCATGAGTTGATCGGTGAAATTCGCAACATTTTTAAAAAGCAGGGGGTAACGGCTATTTTTGTGACCCATAGCCGCGAAGAAGCTTTTGCTTTTGCTGATAAAATGGCGGTAATGAACCACGGTGTGATTGAGCAATATGGCACCGCATCAGAGCTGTACTACCAACCGTCGAGTAAATTTGTGGCCGATTTCTTGGGTGGTGGAAGTTATTTAAGCGCCAAACGAATTTCAGAATGGCAATTTGAGACCGATTTAGGTGTAGTTGACGCCAAAGCTCAGCAACCCATTGAGCTTGAAGCCAAATGCGAATTACTACTGCGGCCACAACACATTCAAATTTGTGCGCAGCAAGAGAGTAAGGTCCGCGTGTTAGAGCAGCAATTTATGGGCGATCACTGCCGTTATGTGATTGATGCTTATGGCAGTAAGTTGCTGGCGAGTTCTTCACAGCCGTTGAGTGTTGGGCAAAGTGTTGCAGTCAGCATTGATACGCAAGGTGTGTTGGCTTTTTAAAAAAAAGCCCGGCATGACGCCGGGCAAGTGTTCTTCATCGATACACCTACAACCTCTACATACTGTGCGGGTATAGCGACTCAAATTTGAGTCGAAGTAGGTAAAAGCTATAACGATAGAAAATCTTTCACCTGTTGAAGAACACGTTCTGCAGTGTCTTTATCTGCCATTTCAGCAAAAATGCGTAGTAATGGTTCGGTACCAGAGAAACGAGCAATAACCCAGCCGCCGTTTTTAAAGTAGACTTTGGCTCCGTCTTCGTAACTGACTTTCTCAATCTCATACTCAAATTGGGGCAACTGTTTCTCAACGTAGATTTTGTTATACAACGACTCTTTTTGCGCGGCTTTAAATTGACAGTCACCTTCTGCGGTGTAAGCGTAACCGTATTTCGCGTAAATTTCCCCCAGTAATTCGGAGAGTTTTTTACCTGTCACGCTGATCATTTCAACCAACAAACTCGATGCAAAAACCCCATCTTTACCTTTGATGTGTCCACGAATGGTTAAACCGCCGGAGCTTTCACCACCAATTAGTGAATCATCCGCTTCCATTTGTGAGCTGATGTGTTTAAAGCCAACCGGGACTTCAAAACTTTTCTCATCGTGGTCAGCGGCAATTTTATCCAGCAGGTGAGTGGTGGCGATGTTACGCACCACGGATCCTTTCCAACCCTTATATTCAAGCAGGTAGTAGTAAAGCAGGATCAGTACTTCATTAGGATGGATGAAGTTGCCTTTCTCATCAATAATACCAAGTCGGTCTGCATCGCCGTCGGTACCTATCCCAATATCGTAACCTTCTGCGGCCACTAAATGTTTTAGACGATAAAGCGTCGCTGCATTAGGAGAAGGCATTAAACCGCCAAAATCGGGGTTTTTGCCATCATTGATCACATCCACATCGCAGCGGCCATTGATCAGAACCGTCTGCAATGCATTTTTCGCGACGCCAAACATAGGGTCAATCAACACACGCAGGTTGGCTTTTTTGATCGCTTCAATATCGATAAAGTTGATGATTGAATCGACAAATTCATTCATTGGATTGATGATGACGATCGATTTATCTTGCAGCGCTTGTTCAAATTCGACGTGTTTTACATCGGCAAGCGTCAGTGACGCGATTTGTTGTTCAATCTTTTGTGTGATCACCTCATCAGCGTCTCGTCCACCTTCAATGAACACTTTGATGCCGTTGTAGTCCGCAGGGTTGTGGGATGCCGTAATACACGCCGAATAGGCGCAATTCATCTCTTTAGCCTTGAACATCACAATAGGGGTAGGAACAAACTTATCGATAAAACTTACCACCACGCCATTCGCGGCTAAGACTTGCGCAAACCAACGTGCGGCTTTGTCAGAAAGAAAGCGGCGGTCGTAGCCGATAACGAACCCGTTGTTAGCCACATTTTCGTGGTTAATGATGTTGGCAAGTGATTGAGCCACTAGACAGACGTTGTCTTTGGTAAACTCTTCACCAATAAAGGCGCGCCAGCCACCTGTACCAAATTTGATCATAATAAAATCCTTGTGGGACGAATGTTGAGCCTCAGCTCCTTCGCGCTGAGGCTCAAATCGCGTTAACCGAGAATAACCACTACATCGTTGACACTGCCTTGTGCCATGACAGGAATCACGCCTTCTACTGCTTCGCCATTCACTGTGATTGTTTTCACCCCTTTACTGACGGAGTTCGGGTTTTGCACTGTGATGTTGTAAGTCGCGCCGCGCCATTGGCGAGTGACTTCAAAACCAGGCCAATTGGTAGGAATGCATGGGTCGACGACGAGGCCATCAAAACCGACACGAACACCCAAAATGAAGTTGGTGACGGCAAAGTAGGCCCAACCAGACGTGCCTGTTAACCATGGATGGTTCGCACGGCCGTGATCTTGGTGATCACGTCCCATAATGAACTGCACGTATGAGTAAGGTTCTGCAATGCGTTTTTCAATGATGTCATTTTGGTTATAAGGGTTTAATGCGTCGTAGAACTTCATGGCTCGATCGCCACGGCCGAGCTTCGTTTCTGCAACCCATGCCCAAGGGTTTGGATGTGAGAAAATAGCGCCATTTTCTTTAACACCTTGATAAACACGAGTAACGAAACCGATATCATCATTAGGGGTAGAGAAGGACGGTGCATTCAGATGTAAGCCGTATTCGGAGAATAGATTCTCATCAACGGCATCCATCGCTTTTTCACCACGATCTTGCGACACTGCGCCCGATAAGACGGCGAGTGTGTTTGATTCAAGGTGAACTCGACCTTCAGTTTGCTGAGCGGTTCCTATCTTGTCGCCATTTTTCGTCAGGCCACGGATATACCAGCCACCTTCTTCATCCCAAAGGTGAGTTTCACAAGCTTCACGTACGTTCGCCGCCATTTCGCTATATTTCGCAACATCCTCTGCATTGTCACGGTATTTTGCAAGGTCGATAAACTCTTGCAGCGCCCAAAAGTGGAGGAAAGAAACCATAGATGATTCGCCACCACCTAAGTTCAAGCAGTCGTTCCAGTCAGCGCGTAAGCCTTTGCAGATACCTGTTTGCCCCACGTATTCTGCCGAGAAGTTAAGCGCCGCCTTCATGTGTTCGTAAACCGTTGCATTGCCACCATCGGCGTAAGGGATCACTTCATCAAAGAAGGATGTTTCACCCGTTTCCATCACGTATTTACAGATGGTTGGAACGAGCCAGAGATGATCGTCAGAACACGTATCTTCAATGCCGTGGATCTTATCTTCATCACTTGGCGTTGGTACAACGGTTGGCGATTTTGATGGTTTGACATCCGCTTTTTCTGGATCAAACCAGTCAGGATCAAATAGGTGCAGGCCATAGCCTGCTTTGACTTGACCACGAAGCAGATCAACCAAGCGTTTACGAGTCATCTTCGGGTTTGCGTGCGGTACTGAAATGGCATCTTGCGCCGTATCACGGTAACCAAGGCCAGTACGACCGCCCACTTCAATGAAAGAGGCAAAGCGAGACCACACCACACACGTTTCCGCTTGATAAAGCGTCCAAGTGTTGATCATGGTATCAAGGCCTTCATTCGGTGATTTTACTTGGAATTTCGCACAACGTTCATCCCAATGCGCTTTGATCCCAGCAAAAGCGGCATCGACATTAACCAAGTCTTGGTACTTAGCCCGCAAACGCGCGCCATTGCCTTTACCAACTCCCAAAATATAAGCAAAGCGAACTTCCTCACCCGGTTGGATCACAAACTGTTTGTGCAGCGAACCGCAATGGTTGTAGCAGGTTTGCGCGCTGTTCGAGCAGTGACCACGTTCTACTGCAATGGGATTGGCTTCGTCACGATACAAACCAAGGAAAGTATCGCGTTGGCCATCATAAGAGTCTGGATCAAACGTCGAGGCTAAGTAGTAAAAGCCTTCAAAATCATTGGTGTTGTAGTAAAGATCGTACTCAATCACACCCGCGTGATAAGCGGTACCTGCAGAGTAAAGCGACATCTGATGGTTTTGGTTATCGGATTGAATGTGACTAAAAGAGAATTCAACAAACGAAAAAGCGCTGATAGTGCGAGTCTCAGTGGAATCGTTTTTAATGACGACATCCCAAATTTCAGCATCTTCGCCTTTCGGTACAAACAGAGTTTTAGTGGCAGTAATGCCGCTGTATTCACATTTGAATTTGGAGTAAGAGAGGCCGTGGCGGACTTCATACTTCGCTTCTTCTAAGCTTTTTGCTACGGGTTGCCAAGAAATAGACCAATAGTCGCCAGTTGCATCGTCACGTAAGTAAACATAGTGCCCCGGGCGATCAAAAGAAGCGTTCGGGCGAAATTTGGTAACACGGTTATATTCTGGTGAATTGTAAAAAGAGTAACCGCCCGCGTTATGAGAGATCACGGTGCAGAATTTTTCTGTCCCTAAGTAGTTGGTCCAAGGCGCTGGAACGTCAGGGCGTGTGATGACATATTCACGATTGTCGTTATCGAAATAGCCGTATTTCATTGTCATTTCCTTTTAAACAAACTGCGTCTTTTGCAGCCAAAAATTATGCTAGTGAAAACCAAGGAGAGGCAATGCCGACTCCAAGTGTTGTGTTTATTTCCATGGTGCTCGGTAACGGATGCCTTGCTTGTCCAACATAGGCAGATGTCCTTTGAGCCGTGACAGATAATCTTGCCAATCACGATGCACTTTATGAGTCCATCCTGCTTCGGCGAGTGCAGTTAAGCGTGGATAAAGCATGTATTCCATACGCTGTGGGTTATTGATTAATTCACACCATAAAGCGCACTGAATACCGAGAATTCGCTTACGGAGTGGATCGTTTTCGGGCACTTCGGCTAAAGGTTCATAGCGATAGGCTTTTTCTAATGGGGTAACACCTGCCCAGTCAACGCCCGGTTCTTCTGGCGCATAATCTTGAGCAATATCCAGATAGGTGTACTGACCGGGTTGTAAAATCACATCAAACCCTTGTTTGGCGCAGTTCAATGCCGCTGCTTCAGAAAGCCAAGAGTAGATAACGGTATCTTTACTGACCTTATTGCCATGATGTGCTTCTTCCCAGCCGACCATGCGTTTGCCAAGCGTACGCAGTTTTTGTTCGGCATAACGTAGCAAGTGTCCTTGCAACTCTTTGGCCTCGGTATAGCCATTGTCAGCCATCAGTTGTTGACATTTAGGGCTGTTAATCCAGACCCCATCGGGCACTTCGTCGGCACCAATATGGATAAAGGGGGATGGAAATAGCTCAGAGACTTCTTGCAAGACGATATCTAAGAACTCATACGTTCCTTCAAGGGCGGGGGAGAGGACGTTATCGTTATAATATTGAATGCTGCGATAGTGTGATTGATCCTCTTTATCGGCCAGCAGATGAGGCAGCGATTTGATCGCGGCGCGGCAATGTCCGGGAACATCAATTTCTGGGATCACTGTGATACCACGCTCTTGAGCGTATGCAATAACCTCTTTGATCTCTTGTTGTGTATAGAAACCACCGTGGCGCTGCGTTAACAAGCTGTATTGAGGTTCGAGCACTTCATCAACCCCTCGCCATGCACCGATGTTGGTGAGTTGAGGCAATGCTTTAATTTCGATACGCCATCCTTCGTCATCGGTCAAATGCCAATGGAACGTATTGAATTTGTAATGCGCTAATTGGTTAATAAGCCGCTTAACTGTCTCGATTCCATGGAAATGGCGCGCACAATCGAGCATCATGCCTCGGTACTTAAAGCGTGGCGCATCACTGATTTTGACGCAGGGGACTAACCAGGATTGATCTTGAACTTGGATCAACTGCAACAGGGTCGCGCTAGCATACATAAAGCCTTGATGGCTACTCGCCTCTAAGCGAATGCCGGTACGATCGACGTTGAGTTGATACGCGCCCTCGTCAAAGGTCGGGTTAGTGCGGTAGATAATATCAGCGCTGCCAATGGGTTTGGGCTGAAAATCAAATATACGGTTGAGTTCCTGTTGTAACCAAGTCGCAGCTTGCTCAGCGCACGTGGATTGCAAGGTAATCTGGCTCGAAGTCGTTAAGGTGTAATGCCCTGTGCCGGATTCAATCTTGTTTGGTAATGGAATGAGGCTGAGGCTCGCAGCTTCTGCTACAGGTATTTCACTGCGCTCACGATAAGGCGAGGCGAGAGCAATCGGGGTTACGATCACATCATGACGTTCGATCGGTTGCTCGCCATTGCATTGAACAAAGGCGTGCTTTACGCCATCAGTGTAAAAATGGAAAGGAGCGGTTTTGATGCTAAATTCACAGTAAAAATGCGAGTTTGCAGCAAGCACGGTCATATCTGGCGCTAATGAGCAGAAACTGCCTATTTGCACTACGTTGCCATGGGTGATGCTGTCTGGCTGAATGAAGCGATCAATCACAAAATGTAACGACCAGTCTTTGAGGTCTTGATCGCTTAAGTTATGGAACGTTAAACCAAAACGGCAAAATTGCTTCTGTTCTGAGAGTACCGCAAAGTCAATTCGATAGCTCATAGTGATTCCTTAATACAAATTATGCTCGGCTTTGCCGGCAAACATAATCGCGCCTTCGATAGCGTCGAATTGAGGTTGAACAATCCACTGCTGTACTGGTGGAGAAAGCCAATACAAGATACGCTCAGCAATGCTACCCATGAGGCAGATTCGTTTGGCTCCTTTGTTATGAAGAGCGACAAGAAACATTTCGATGTCTGCCGCGGTTTGTTTGAGAAGCTCGATCGCCAGCGCATCACCTTGTTGCGCTAGAGAAAAAATAACGGGAGAGAACTGGCCATAGTCGCGTGGGAGTGCGTTTTTTGACCATTCGACAATCTGATCAACATCGTGGTTAAAATGTTGCATCACATGAGCGCTTAATAATGAAGGCTCGCTGATACCATCCTCAATGAGCAGCACGCGCTGGATTAGGCGTAAACCCATGATGGCACCACTGCCTTGATCGGATATGGGAAACTCTCGTCCACCCACCACATGCTGCTGCCCAGCGTGTAAAAATAGGCCACAAGAGCCCGTTCCCGCGATCATAATTGCGCCATCGTCGCCATTATGAGCACCAATACAGGCACCGTAAGCATCTGTGTTGAGCGTTAGTGAAGCAAAAGGATGCGCCTGAGACATAAACGCATGCCATGCGGATTTTTGTTCTGCGCCAGCCAGAGCAAGACCCACGTGCATCTGAGCAAAATTCTCTTTCGTCAGCCCGCTTTGGTGGGCCGCTTGAGTAATTGCATCAATGATCGCTTGCATGGCAAGTTCCACACCCAATAAAATATTGGCGCTACCGCTTTTCGCTTCACCCAACAGCGCGCCTTGCTCGTTGCGGATGCGTGCGCGACATGAGGTGCCGCCTCCATCAATACCGACATAATAAAAAGCCATGATTACCTCTCTAAGTCTGGTGTTGAGAAGTGGCAAAACTGGGTTGTGATGGCCAGCAGATACCAAGCACCATGAGGAATCCATTGCTCAGCCCAACGCCAGTTTTGCAGCATGTCATCCTTCTGTTTCGCTGGGTTAAAAGCGATATCTTCTTCATCTTCAAAACCGCCTGTAATGCCATTACACACTCCCCCTTTGGCGTTAAAAAAGCCTAAATGGGGTAGGTAGTCTGGATTGTTGCGACCGTGCCCATCGAGCATGCACATATCGTATGGATTTAATCCGATAATCCAGTTCAATGCATTTTGTGCAAAGGTGGTTAAAGGGGCATGCAGATCTGCGTTGACGAACGCTTGGGCGCGATAAGCCATACACGCGAGTGATCCTAAACGCGCATTTTCGCCTTGCCACCAGTAGCCGGATTCATTGTCGTGAGCGACAAAAAATGCGCAGCGTTTGTCGCCATTTATCGGTTTCACATATTGGCGTGGATAGCCAAATGGGTTACTGACTTGATGAGTAATGGTGAGCTCAAAGCGGCAAGCATTCTCAATCACTTGAACGACTGATTGTTTGCGGTGTTCTTCCGTTTCAATCTCGAGATATTCGCACAGTGCAATCACAGGTAGCCCAGCTTCGGCGGCGTGATAATAAGGGCGACTGGCATCACTATTGGCTGCCCAATAATGAGCGATGTTAGCGTCGCTGTGTTGATAAGCGCATAACCTTTGCGCCCAAAGACGACACTCAACCAGATAATTTGCTTGATGAGTTGAGCGATAGAGTTCAACCGATGCAAGCAGAGCGCAATAGGCATCAATGATGTTCTCTTGGCCATCGTCGAGATAGCGCGTGTTATTTTCTTTTAAATGCCAGTAACCATGCTCCGCCGCTGTTAAATAGTGTTCTGAGGTGAAATCACCGTGAACATCTAAACGTGCTGCCACCGCAAGAGCGGCAATCGCAACGCCACCTCCTTGGCGAAATCCGGCTTGATAATCGTCAGACTTGTGGCCGGATTGAGTGGCATAGGCGCAGATCTCTCGCTGCTTAATGTCCTTGCTCCATTTGTCAAAGACCGTTGTATAAAAGAACCCCTCGGGGTTTTGCATGCGGATCAGAAAATCAGCACCAAATAACGCCTCTTCCTTAAGGCGAGTGCGAGAAAATGCAGCAAAACTCGAGTGATGTTCTAGTTGTGCCAATCCCTTTAACATATTCCAAACCACCATTGGGGTTTGTTGAGGGTTTAAATAGTTGGCGTAAGAAAGGTGACTCAGATATTTACTGACGTCACCGGAAGCGTCGTACCAGCCACCGTGTACATCGGCAGTGGTTGATGTACCAAGCAGTGGTACGAGCTTATCTTGCTGGTCGAAAATGCCACCACACCGTTGTGATTTGAAGTAGTGCAATACATCAGAAAACGTTTTTTTCATCAGTATCCCTTCACCAATTTCAAAAATAGGGGAGTGGGTATTTTCAAAACGCAGGTAATACTGCCCTGAACTAGTGTATTGGGAAAAGTCGATCGTATAAAAGCTACCTAAATGCCAATGCGCGACTTTAGCTTGTGGTTCAACAACGAAAGTCGACACAGTTTGATGGCTGTTTGCACAAACAAGCAGAGCGATATCGGAAGAAACACGGAGCGTGTTACTCATTAATATCGCCTGTTTTGGCCCTTGTGGCTCATAACCAATATGGTTAATCAGTAGCAGCATTAAACGTCTCCAAGCCAGAACTTTGATTTTTCGTCAGCACTTAACCAGTTGAGGCATGTGCTGACTTTGTTTTATAGGTTTACCTAAGGTATTGAAGCCGATGAGGTCATGTCAGTGGCTTCAATCGCTTAAGGTGTGCGTTAGTGATTATTCAAATAAGTAACAACGAACAAAGTGGTTATCAGACAACTGAGTCACCGCTGGAAGTTGTTCACGACATTTGTCACTCGCCTGCATGCATCGACCAGCAAAAGGGCAGCCTGTTGATACCGGGGTCCAAAGTGGAATTTCGCCTTTGTTCCCTTTGAGCTTCTCGTGTATCGATTTACTAGGATCGGGTACTGCGGAAACCAATAGCTGAGTATATGGGTGCTGAGGATCGTGAATGATCTCTTCGGTATCGCCCCATTCCACCATATGTCCGACGTACATGACGGCTAAATCTTCGGCGATGTAGCGGGCAGTGGCGATGTCGTGCGTGATGTAAAGCAGCGACATCTGCTTTTCAAACTTCATCTCTTCCATCAGGTTGAGAACACCCGCACGAATCGACACATCCAACATGGAGGTTGGTTCATCAGCCAGTACCACTTCGGCACCAACCGCGATATTACGCGCTAAGTTGACACGTTGGCGCTGTCCACCAGACAACTGGTGCGGATATTTCGCGGCGGTTTCTTTTGGTGGAATAAGGCCGACTTGTTCCAGTAAATCATGAACGCGTTCTTCTAACTCTCTCTTATTACCTGACGTCACTTTTTTATGGATAAGTAGTGGACGAGCAATATGATGAAAAATGGTGTGAGTTGGGTTGAGTGAGCCAAACGGATCTTGCCATACCATCTGGACGCCTTCGCGATAGTGCATCAGGTCACTGCGTGAAGTGATGTCTAAAATATCGCGTCCTTTGTATTCAATTACACCGGATGTTGGGGCGTACATTTTGGCAATCATTTTAGCGGTTGTTGATTTGCCAGAGCCTGATTCACCCACGACAGCCAAGCCGCGGCTTTTGAACATTTTGAACGATACGTCGTTGATTGCTCGCATCATAGGTTGTTTTAGGGCGTTACTGTTGATTGGAAAATCCTTAACCAGATTTTTCCCCTCAACCAGTAATTCACCGAAAATTTTGCTCATAATTGTCTCCAGAAATTTGTGTAATACAGCTTGTGTTCTATAGCTTCACTTGAGCAATTGAGTCACCATAAAGGTGGCAACTGGAGAAGCGTCCAAGCTCTATTTGGCGCAAACTCGTTGGAATTTTGGTGCAAGCGTCATGTACGCGGTCGCAACGAGCTTGGAAACGGCAACCCTGAGGTATATCCAATAAGTTCAACGGGTTACCCGGTATGCCAGTTAACTTCGTTTTAGGGCCAGTTAGTGGAGGGAAAGAGCTACCCAGCCCTTTGGTATAAGGGTGGAAAGGGCTTTCCAGAATCTGTTTCGAAGGCGCCACTTCAATTAATTCACCGGAATACATGATGCCAATCCGATCAGAGAACTCGACCATCAAGGACAAATCATGGGTGATGAACAAGATAGAGAAGCCAAATTCTTCTTTCAGCGCATAGATTTTTTGCAATATTTCACGCTGGACAACCACATCAAGTGCCGTAGTCGGCTCATCCATAATGATCATTTTAGGATTGAGCGCGAGAGCAATTGCAATCACCAAGCGCTGACGCATACCGCCAGAGAATTGGTGTGGGTAATCGTTTAAGCGACTTGGGTGAATATCGACAATTTCTAGCAAACCTTCAGCGCGTCGTTTTGCTTGTTCACGAGTCATGTTGGTATGGCGCATGATCACGTCACAAAATTGTTCTTCCATCGTCAATACTGGGTTCAAAGCGTTCATCGCACTTTGAAACACCATCGACATTTGGCTCCAGCGAAAGGATTGCATGCGTTCATCGCTGTATTTAATGATGTTTTCACCATTAAAGATCACTTCTCCACCAGTAATAAATGCGGGCGGCTTATGTAGACGCATCAATGAAAATGCAATGGTGGATTTACCACAGCCAGATTCGCCAGCAAGGCCAAATATTTCGCCAGGTGCAATGTCAAAGCTGACGTTACTGCATGCTCGCACATCACCTGCATCGGTGATGTAGTCCACGCATAGGTTACGGATTGAAATAAGTGGGTTGGTCATGATTATTTATCTCCGCTCCAAAGTGCATTTTGTGGTGGCAGTTCAGGTTGACGCTCTTTCTTGTCTTGCTCTGCGAGTTTTTTCCAACGTTTCATTCCTTTGTGTGAACGCAGTTGTGGGTTGGCAATTTCATCGACCGCAAAGTTCAGTAAAGCCAAACCAGTAACGAGCAGAGTCAGAGCAATACAGGGAGCAAGCAGTTCCCACCAAGCGCCAATCAGCATAGAAGAGGACGTTTGAACGTTGTACAACATGATGCCCCAACTGATGGTGTTTGGATCGCCAAGACCAAGGAAAGAGATGGTGGCTTCCATCATGATGGCGTACATCACTGAACCAATGAAGCTAGCGCCAACGATAGAGATGAGGTTAGGTAGAATCTCAACGAAAATGATACGCCATGATGATTCACCCAAGACTTCCGCTGCTCTGACAAACTCTTTCTCACGCAGTGCGAGTGTTTGTGAGCGTACGACCCTTGCGCCCCAAGCCCAAGAGGTACAGCCAATGATGAGTGCAATGGTTAATGGGCCTGCCTCTCCAATAAATGCCGCAACAACGAATAAAAGGGGGTATTGCGGTATCACCAGCATGATATTCATGGCGGCGGTGAGAATGTCATCGACCTTACCGCCAAAGTAACCAGCAGAAACACCGATCACAGTAGCCAGAAAACAGACCGTAATCCCTGCGCCAAAACCAACGGCGAGCGAGACTCGTGCGCCATATACTACTTGTGACCAAACATCGCGTCCCATACGAGAGGTGCCTAGCACATGGTCTTCACCTTTTGAGAGTAGTAAGGTGCGGCGGTCAGTCGCCAAGTTTTCAGCAATCCAGCCATTCGGATCTGCTTTAGCGGCTTTGACGACAAACGATGGGTACTCGTGTGGATTTCCGGTACGTTTATCTGGCGCATGTTTAGTGATCAGTGGCGCAGCAAGGGCGATGAATAAAAATAGGCCCAAAATAATGACACCGACCATGGCAACGGTATTACCGCGAATGAGTTTAATGAGATCTTTCATGATTATTTACCTCCCTTGCGTAGGCGAGGGTCTAGTACGACATAAAGCATGTCCGCCAACAGGTTAAAGAACAGCATAAAGAGCGTCATAATCAGCAGTTGCCCTTGCAGAACTTGGTAATCACGAGCGTTGATCGCATTGAATAAAACACTGCCAAGACCTGGATAGTTAAAGATAATTTCAATAATGAGCTGACCACCGATAGCCATACCCAAAGACATCGATAGAGCGGTGACACTTGGCAATAAAGCATTACGAGCGGCGTAATGGAAAACCACACGGTTTTCGCTGAGCCCTTTCCCTTTCGCCATCGTGATGTAGTCTTCAGCGAGCAAGTTAATCATGTTGTTACGCATGTTGACGAGAAACCCACCGATTTGTACTAGAGACGCACAGACAAGAGGCAAGAAAGCGTGGTAAGCCACATCTTTAATGAATGTCCAACTTGTCCAATCTGGCATCGTACCAGCAGTGTAGGCATAACCCGTAGGGAACCATTGCAAGCCGATAGCAAAAGTAAACATAGCGATCATCGCAATAACTACTTGCGGAACGGCTTGTATAACCAACATCCCCGGGGTAATAAACGTATCGTAACGACTACCTCTTTTCCATGCGGCAAAAATACCCAGTAGAGAACCGATTGAGAACGAGATCACAACCGCAGTACCCGCTAGAAATAACGACCAACCAAATGCACTACCCAGTAATTCATTGACACTTAACGGATAGAACTTAATTGATGTGCCTAATTCCCAACTCAGAATGCTTTTTAAGTAGGTCAAATATTGCACTGGCAACGGGCCATCAACGAAACCGAGAAGCTGCTTCATCGCTTCGATTCGTTCTGGTGTTACTTGTGTTGTTGCATTTGCGAACATCATGGTCACTGGGTCTCCAGGCATGGCTCGCGGAATAATGAAGTTCAATGTTGCTGCAACCAGCAACGCGATAAAATAAAATGACAAACGTCTTAAAAAATAACCCATAACTCACACCTTACTCACCCAGTTTTATCCTGTACCTGGTTTCAGGTCGCTCCTAGCGAAATTTAGAGCGAAAAATCCCCTAACGACGAGCGTTATACTTTTGCTAGGTAGTTAGGGGATTTTATTTAGCGGCGCACGAAGTACGCCGCAAGGAATGAACTTCTACTTACTTAACTGGTTTTAGGTCCAGTACGTGCAATAGACGCTCAGGGATACCAGCCCAAATATTTGGACGACCCTTAGGATTTTCTTCGTTCCACCAGCCGCTAAAGCGTGCTGTGTTGTATTGGTACATGTAAGCACCTGACATTACAGGGATGGTAACTTGGTCTTCAGCAATGATTTGCTGAATTCCGTGAGCGATTTCTAGCTGCTCGTTTTTATCCGCTGTTTTATAGAAGCTGTCTAGCAAAGTATCTAGCTTGTCGTTTTTGTAGAAGTGCATTGCAAAACGAGGCATACCGTCACCTTTCTGTAGTGCAGAGTTGTATGCACTGTTCCAATATAGATGTGGGTCTGCGCCGTGGAAGTAGTTGGTGTAAGCGACGTCATAAGTACCTTCAAGCATTGCTTGGTTATAAACCGCAAACTCTGGAGTACGTGCACGTGCTTTGATACCTACTTCAGCAAGCTGTTCAACGGCAAGTTGTACGGTGTTGTTGAAGTCAGTCCAGCCATTGGGTGATTGAACCAGTAACTCAAAAGATTTACCTGATGGAGTATCAACAAAGCCGTCTTTGTTCACGTCTTTGAAGCCCGCTTTAGCAAGCAGTTTTTTCGCGCCTTCAACATTGTACGTGTTGTAGCCTTTGTACTTATTGTGGACGTTTTCATCAGACCAAGCTTGGAACGCATAACCGAGGCCTGAAGCGAAGTCGTTAACGGTACCACCGCCGTAGAAAGCGATGTCGATAATAGTTTGACGGTCAAGAGCCATAGAGAACGCACGACGGAAATCAACGTTGCTTAGCGCTTCATTTTTCACTGCATCTGGATTTTTGAAGTTAACAACAAATGCTTGTGTGCCTGATGGCGGATACCAGTAGTGGTGGCTAGGGCTTGCTGCGGCATAAGTACGGTCAATATCTGGAACGAATGAAGAGGTCCAATCGAGTTCAGAGTTAACAATTTTACCGAGCAACTGATCATTGTTTGCAATTTGAGGCACACGTAGACAGTCAACCTCAAGGTTTGCAGCATCCCAGTAATTAGGGTTACGACATTGAATGTATAACTGTGGAGTGAAGGTGTCGATTTCAGTAAATGGACCAGTACCTACGGGTTTCTCGTTAGTGAAAGTCGTTGGATCTTTCACGTCTTTCCATACATGTTCAGCAACGATAGGTACCAAAGAAATCTCATAAGGTACGTTTGAGTTCGCTTCAGTTAAACGGAAACGAACTTGGTAGTCGTTCAGTTTTTCTACGCTCGTTACCCATTTGTTGATACCGCGCTGGTCAAGTTCAGGTTTATTTTCCAATAAGCCATAAGAGAACACGACATCATCCGCTGTAAATGCTTGACCATCTGACCATTTAACACCTTTACGGATATCAAAAGTGACGCTCATTAGGTCATCAGACATTTTAAAGCCTTCAGCCAAACGCATAACGGGTGTATTACCATGCATTTCGTTGAAGATGACCAGTGGTTCATAGATGAAATCAGTGGTCGTACGTAGGTTTGTTGCTAGATACGGGTTAAAGTTACGCACCATTGTAGGGTAGAAATCAGGTACGATCGTTAGCTCACTGCGTGCGACTGCTGGAGCTGAAACGCTCGCGGCGGCGGCGATAACTGCAGCGGCTAGCGCTGTTTTTTTAATATTGGCAAGCATAGCTGTTCCTTACTATTTGCTTTCATTTCACTAATGGATATGAATGTCATCAATTGATAAACACTCTCCAAGGCCTACCTCATTGCGTGTTAACAAACCGGAGGAGTTGGTCAACATGAGTGGCCTGTAGACCTTTGGCAGGAGTAAGAAGACACCTTGGAGAGAAAATTATCAATTTGAATTCCCGTTAAAAACGTCAATTTGTAGAAAGTGACCGTTATAAACGTCAATTTACCATCTTTGGTTTGATTTTTACTCTCATTTAGGTCAGTGATCTACCTCTCATACTCAATTCGACTAACTTATGGTTGTAAGCGCTTGCTATCTTTTTATCCCTTTATTTTTAATGTTTTTTTTGTTTTTTTTGTATCATGAGATCTTGCTCACTTATCGTTTTGTCATTAATTTTTTCACTTAAATTAATTCTGCCGAATTGTTGTGATTCGGTTCGCAATCTGGATCTTTATTCACCTTCAATTGAAAATGTTCTGATTTTTTTGCCTGAAAATCAGTTTTTACTTCCAATTATTCTCGTCATTCTCTCTCTTTTTTTCTATTGAGAAGTAAGGATTGCAATATGCAATGAGTAAGATACTCCGAGAGTAGTGGATGCTTGAGGTTAGCATGAATTAAATTTAACTAGTCATAACTCTGGATGCATCAATGGGTTGGTTGTCACGTTGAGGGTAATCGAAATATAATGATAAAAAAGCCTGCAGTGTGCAGGCTTAATGGTATTGATGTGCTTAGAGTGATGAGGTCAGTAGCTTTTGCAACTTATCGCGCTGCGCTTCGATATGAGTACGTTCTGGGCCGTACTCCTGACAATGCTCAAGAATGTAATCTAACGAATTAAGAACCGTACGCCAGCGAGGTGTCTTGGGCAATGTCTCGATACGTAAGTACTTGTCTAGTGTCCGAGTCTGTAATGTGCTTCTATCGAGATACACTCGCCATAGCCCACTCTGCTCTGCAAAGGTAAACTTGCTTTGGTTACTGACCCGTTCCCAGTAATCTAAAGCACTGGTCATTGCTTCAACCAGTACTTCGCGCATTAAATCTTGCTTAGATTGACTCTCTCCCGATACTTTGTCGGCGATACGTGTGAACTCACCACCGAGTTCTTTGAGCTGCTGCAGTTTTTCTTTATCGCCTTCAAATGCGTAACTGGATAGCGCTTCAATAGCGGTTTCAAGGTTATTGATGCGCGCTGCATTGATGTTTCCACCTACGTTAAAGATGTACATAGCCTGCAACCCAGAGCCATCCGGTAGCCGTAACACATCAGCAGACATATGCTGACGTGAATCTTCGACATAGATATCGATATTACCGCAGTAATGCTCTTGCTCGACGACTAAGTATTTGGGAGCGATGAGTTCTTCCGCATTTGAGCGCTTTAGTTGTTCTTGGCTACGCTTAAATAACCGAGCAGCAGCTTCATTTGCAAAGCGGATTTTATGATCGTCTCGAATGCAAATAATCGCCTCAGGAGCAGATTCAAGTTGCTCTAGTAGGCGGCCTTGGGTTTCCAATAAACTGGCTTCTACCATGGCTCTACGTTTCAGCTCTTGTTGCAGTTGGTTGTTCTCAATACGTCTTTGTTCAGCTTTGCTGGCCGTTAAATGCGCCGTAATACGTGCAGCGAGCTCTTGCTTATTAAACGGCTTCGATAAGTAATCGTTCGCTCCCGCTGCAAAACCACGAACTCTATCGTCAGTTTGATTTAATGCCGTCAACATAATGATAGGTAGTTCGGCATGATCGTATGTTTCTCTTAACTTTTCACAGACTTGGTAGCCGCTTAATCCTGGCATCATAATGTCGAGCAGTAGAAGTTCCGGTTTTTCTTTTTCGACCGCGCTAATGACTTCATTGCCATCTTTAGCGGTGCGGACTTGATAGCCTTCTAAACGTAGGAAGCTGTCTAGGACACGCAGATTGACGGGTTCATCATCGGCTATCAGTAGCACTGGGCCTTCTTTATTTTCAGGCAGTGAATGCATTTCAGGCAGTTCAATGTCTGAAATGGTCGGAGATTGGAAATGGCCGGTTTCCATATAGCTTGTCGACTCAATTTCCGCTTTTGATGCTAATGGCAAGGTAAAGCTGAATGTTGTACCGACCATAGGTTGGCTACTGACATAAAGCGTTCCTTGCATCAATTCGATCAATTGACGGCTGATCGAAAGACCTAAACCAGCGCCTTGTCGATAACGACTGGCATCTTGCCCTGCTTGAATCAGTGGTTCAAAGATGTGTTCAAGTTGCTCTGCTGGAATGCCTTGTCCCGTATCGACAACTTGGACGCGAATCTTGTCATCAACCACATTGGCTGAAATGACAATTTTCCCTTCAGTCGTATATTTAATGGCGTTTCCTACAAGGTTATAAAGCACTTGCTCTAATCGTTGTGGATCGGCAGAGACCCAAATGCATTCGTCAGGGATTTGGTTTATTACGCGAATGGGCTTTTTGTTGAGTAGATGATTCGACAGCTCTAACACTAAGCGTGTTGCGCCGGATAGATCAACGGCACACTGTTTGATATCCAAGCTGCCATAGCGCATTTTATGGTAATCGAGTAGGTCATCGACCAAGTTTGTCAGCCGTTGTCCACTGCTGATGATTATGCCCAATTGATAACGGTGATCGGCGGTGATAGTTCCACTTGACCCAGAGATCAGTGCTTCTGCAATACCGACCATGCCGTGCAGCGGTGTTCTTAATTCATGTGAGGTTGTGGCTAGGAATTCATCTTTTAGTTTGTTAGCGAGATGCAACTCATCGTTCTGTTTGCGGATTAATTGAATGTTGCTTTCGAGCTCTTTATTTTGCGCTTTAATCAGCTGCATTTTTTCTCGGATTGAACGCTGCATACGCTCAAAACTCACTGCGAGTCGACCAATCTCATCTTTACGATCGGTATTGATAACATTTTCATCTAAATCCCCAGCTGAGACTTTTTCTGCCGCCCAAGTGAGCTTCAGTAGGGGAGAGGTAATAAAATTAGAGAGATAATGTGAAGCGATGACGACTAAAATAATCGCGGTTAGCATGGCGAAAATAAATAATTTCTCAAGTTGATGAACTCGCGCATAAGCCTCTTTTTCTGGTATCTCTACCACCAAAGCCCAATTGATATTTTTGTTTGCAACAGGTGCATAGGCGGCAATGGTTTTCTCATTCAATGTATTGGTGTAAGTACCAACGGCACTCAACCCAGAAAGCGCAAGATTGATCACTTTTTGACTAGTCTCGATTTCTTGCTGCGTGTAAGAGAGTATTCGAGAATGATGATCTTGCCCGACCAGTAAAGTCCTTATTTGCGATGTCGCATTGGTGTCAGCAACGAGTTTTGTGATGCCATTGTTTGGTAGGCGGAACATGGCGTAGCTGTGCAGGTAGCCCTGTTGAATAATGGGCGCGCCAAGCCAAGCAACTGATTGCCCTTCTTGTGGTGAAAAGTCAGAAATAATGACTGGTGTATATTCTTCATTGGTTTTTCGTTGTTCGCTAACTTGCTGCTCTAACTGGCGGAATGTTTTACCCAGATTACTATCTTTGTATTTTCCAGTCAGTAAATTGGTCCCATAGTTGTCGTGCTTATAAACGGAATAAACAACATCACCGCCGAGATCCACCAGTAAAATATCGTCAAAATCAGAACGTTTAAGCAGTTCTAAATACGCCCAATGATAGCGTTTGTGCAGTAGGCGATACCGTTCACTGCCTACATAGCTACTCGATTGTGGCAATATTGACGTTTTTATCTGATCACCAGAGCCTGGAATATAACGCTGCTGGGCATGCTCACGAGCTTGGTCAATATCCAGACCAAGTCTTTGGAACGCATTGACTAAGCCGTAAAAGCGCCCTCCACTGGCATAAGCTAACTCTGAACGAACAAACCCCATCACTTCTGATTCTTTGGCCGCGAGGTAATCGAGAACTTGCTGTTGCTTGGTGTCTCTGACTGACAATAAGTGAGACGTGCTTTGTTCTTGAAGATCTTTAGTGTGTGATTGTAGAAAAAAAATGGCAGTCACAGTTAAAGGCGTGATGCTCAAAACGAGAAAAGCCAGCATAAGAGTATTTTGCAGGCGCTTAAATTTTTGCTTACGAGAGAACCTAAACATAGAAAAAGGCATTACTTTCCGTGAGGTTTTAACGGCATGAGGTAGTCGTTAAAGTGAATGAAAAAACAAAGAAAACCTAAAGTGACGAAATTAACGAGTTTTTTTACTTTGACAAGTAAGTCCTGTGGAAAGCGTGGTCACTAACACAAAATTGGTAAAAATCATTCAGTTTAGTGACCAGTTGAGAGTGGATTACACTTATTGTTGCGACTTTTGTAATGTTTTTTTTGCGTGGTAAATGATGAATTTGTTAGTTTTATTTAACACCTCGCAATGACCATAAGCCTGTTCAATCAGCGGGGTATATTTAAGAAAACTGTTGGCCACAATAAAAAGTTCGCCTTTTGCGGTTTGATGGCTTGGTGCGTTCGCCAGTAAGGCTTCTGTCGCACTATAGCTGGTCTCTAATCCGGAGTGGAAAGGGGGGTTTGAGACGATAAATTGGTAATCTTTAGCGGTATCTGAGTAGACATCAGAGGCAAATACATTCCCTGATATGTTATTCGCTATCAAGGTTGCTTTGGTTGATTCAATCGCAAGCGCGCTGATATCGCACAGTTCAATCTCGATATCTGGGTTTAATGTAGCCATTACTGTACCCAGGACACCAGCACCACAACCAAAGTCGAGAACTTTACCCCTCAGTTTAGGTAGTGTATCAAGTAACAGTTGGCTGCCGAGGTCAAACTCACCATGACTAAATACGCCAGGTAAACTTTTAACAATCAGTGAGTGTTGCTGATACTGCACCTGATAAGTTTTGAACCAGTCTGCAATTTGGAAGCTCGGTGGCTGCTGAGTGCATTGCCCCCAATAGAACGAACAGCGTCGAGCTGAATCATACTTTTTAACCAGCCCATAAGCTGCAAACATTTTTTCAATGCTTTTTATGCCCGAGCGGTTTTCACCTACCACCACAATCTCAGTCTCTTTGCCCAGTTTGGCCAACAGCATCGCAAGCAGATATTGAGCTTCCTGCTTCGCTTTGGGCCAGTAAAGCAAAATCATGTCAGCATCGGTTTTTTGCTCAAATTGAGCGCCAAAATGACATGTAATTTGCGAATAGGATTCGAGTTGGCGGTAGTAACCATAATGAGTGGTGAACACCGAAACAGAGCGACAATGATTGGCTAACTCTACAGGAAATAAATCCTCCGCTTCTCCAGCCACTAAAAGATGTTTTCCTTCGAAATAAGCAAGCTGACGTTGGGCAATTTGACTTGGTGCGGTGTAACTGGACATAGTGGGCTCTGCGCTGAAAAAGAGGGGCAGATTCTCGCACAGTCTGCCCCTTGCTTCTAGCTTGATCGTCAGTAAGTCAAAAGTTAGCTATTATCTTGTTGATTGAGAAAACCTTTAAACTCTTCCTCATAAATATTAAACAGCACCATAGTGATGGCAAAAATAAGTGGTCCGTAAATTAACCCAATCAGGCCAAATAGCTGAATACCACCGAGCAGAGAGAAGAAGATCATTAAGGTGTTCATGCCCGCGCTCCCTTGCATTAAAAAGGGCCGCAATAAATTATCAATTGAGCCAACAACGATAACGCTCCAGAGGGCCAAGAATATGCCCCATGTGCTATCCCCGGTTAGAAAGAGATAAACAGTGGCTGGAATCCATATCAGAGCTGTACCGATAACCGGAATAAAAGAAGCAAATCCCATCATAGTTCCCCAAAATAACCCAGGGAAACCTGCGAGCCACATACCAAACCCGCCCGCAAAGCCTTGCGCTATTGCGGTTAAAAATGACCCCATGACAGCCGATTTGGAGACTTGCTCAATTTCGCAGAGCAACCTGTCTTCTTGACTACGCGACAACGGCAAGATATGCCTAAGAGCACTGATGAGTTTATCGTGATCACGCAGTAGAAAAAACAACACGAACAGCATTAAGAAGAAATCCATCAAAAAACTGGTCGCATCACCGAGCACTTTTGCACTGATACTAACTAAGTTGGCACCAAATGAGCTGGCAAATTGCCCCACTTTTTGTGCGATTTGTTGTGGCTGAATTTCATCAAAGGGCAAATATTGATTGGCAATGGAAAGCCCTTTGACAACCCAAGGATGCGCGAAGGCAGTTTGAATGCCCCCATGAGTCACCCATTGATACATGTTCTGAGAAAATACCGACCCTTGCTGCACAATAGCAGCAAAGACAAACAGCAGTGGAATCACAATAATAAAGGTCAAAATGATGCACGAGAGAAATGAGGCGGTATTTTTGTATTTGGGAATTTTTCGTTCGAGCCACTCATGAATGGGAAACATCAATAACGAGATGATGAAAGCCATAACAATCGAGTTGATATAAGGTGCAATCAACAGATAACAAGCAATAGCCGCAATAATAAGTGCGGCAATGAGTACCCAGTGGCTAGAGGTGATTTTCACTTTTTCTGACACGTTGTTAATCCAACCTTGTAAAGTAATGGGGTTATAATGACTGCAAATCAGCGTGTTATCAATGAGGAACTGATGAGATGGGATGTTGTGATAATGAAAAAGGGTGTCAAAACCAGCATAAAAAAAAGTTGAAGCTACCGTGGTTTGCCATCAGCATGATGGCGTTGGTCGTTTTAGTGATTTATTACTGGCAATGATAGGCTGTTTATTGAATCTGAAATGAATAAAGGGCTGATCTACAGCCCTTTATACTATGATGAGTCTGCCTAATGGTGCTTATCCCGCTTGAGCTGCCATCATCGCAAAACAGCGATCGGCTGCTTCTAGTGTTGCTTCAATCTCTTTAGAGCCGTGAGCCAAAGAGGTAAAGCTTGCTTCAAAAGCTGAAGGTGCTAAATAGACACCATGCTCAAGCATCAAGTGGAAGAAGCGCTTGAAACGTTCAACATCACATTTTACGACTTCTTCATAACAGGTGACGCGCTCTTGATCGGTAAAAAAGAAGCCGAACATGCCACCAACTTGGTTCACCAGCAAAGGAATACCGTGTTTGTCTGCAAGTTCTTTGAATCCATCAGCCAATTGCTTTGTTTTGGCCGCGAGACGTTTTTCATTGCCTTCTTCTTTTAGAAGCGTCAAGCAAGCATAACCCGCAGCCATAGCCACAGGGTTACCTGATAGCGTACCAGCTTGGTACACCGGACCCGTTGGAGCGATGTATTGCATCACATCACGGCGTCCACCAAAAGCGCCAACAGGCATACCACCGCCAATCACTTTCCCCAGTGTTGTTAAGTCTGGTTTGATGTTGTAGTAAGCCTGTGCACCACCTAGTGCAACACGAAATCCTGTCATTACTTCATCAAAGATCAGCAGAGCACCTTCTTGGTCACAGATGTCACGCAAGCCTTCATGGAACCCTTCAACTGGTGGAATGCAGTTCATGTTGCCCGCGACCGGTTCAACGATAATACAGGCTATTTGGCCTTTATTGGCCGCGAACAATTCGCGTACAGATTCTAAATCATTAAAAGTGGCGGTCAGTGTATGTTTAGCAAAATCAGCAGGCACACCAGGAGAGCTTGGTTGACCTAACGTTAAGGCGCCAGAGCCTGCTTTCACTAGCAAGCTGTCTGCATGACCGTGATAGCAGCCTTCAAATTTTAAAATTTTATCGCGGCCAGTGAATCCACGAGCTAAACGAATGGCGCTCATCGTCGCTTCGGTACCGGAACTGACCATGCGTAGTTGTTCCATCGATGGAACCAGCTCAGAAACCAACTCCGCCATATCGATTTCCATCTCGGTCGGCGCACCAAAACTGAGACCACGCTGCGCAGCGCCTATCACAGCTTCACGAATAACCGCATGATTATGGCCAAGTATCATTGGCCCCCAAGAGCCGACATAATCAATATAAGCTTTGCCATCAGCATCAAAAATCAACGGGCCGTCTGCGCGGTCGATAAAAATCGGCGAGCCACCAACTCCGTTAAAAGCACGTACAGGAGAGTTCACTCCACCGGGAATTGCACGTTGTGCCTTTTGATAAAGCTCTGCTGATTTGGTCATGGATTTATCCTCTTTTGCTTGTTCGGACCAGTTGGTGTCGCATTGTATACCCAAACTCACCAAAGGCACTTTTTTTCACTCATTTTCTGAGTCCATTCACAGCCCAATGAATGCCGTATAGTGTACAACTTACGCGACAGTGACTGCTTTTTAAGTGCATAATGCCTCGTTAGTTGGAGTTTTAACTTAAGTGGCGGTGAATACTTGAACGAATAGGTCAGGTATTAGATAATCAGCGCATTATTAAAAGAATCACCTTTACAGGCATAAGTTCATCATAATAAGCCTGACAGGTATTAACTCGAGTGAGAGAGGCCATCGTGAGTGAAGTCAATATACCCTTGTCATTTTCTGATACTGCAGCACAACGCGTAAAAGCGTTGATTGCTGAAGAAGAGAACCCAGCGCTGAAACTGCGCGTTTATATTACCGGTGGTGGTTGCAGTGGTTTCCAATATGGGTTTACTTTTGATGAGAATGTAAACGATGGCGATACAACCATTATTAATAGCGGCGTGACCTTAGTCGTTGACCCAATGAGTTTACAATATTTGATGGGTGGAATAGTCGATTATACGGAAGGTTTAGAAGGCTCGCGTTTTTTTGTCAATAATCCTAATGCAACAACAACATGCGGTTGTGGTGCATCATTTAGTGTTTAACTAAAATCAATTCGATGTGCGATCAAGTGGCCGTTGCCGATTAAAGATTAAGAGCTCTACCTATTAGGATATTTCGTAGGGCTTTGCCTAGTTAAAGGCAATAACATCATAAAGGACTATCTATGCCTGATACCAACATCAGCCGTTCATCTATTGGCCGCTTTTTTTCGCAACGACCTTGGCTACTCTCGACGATTTTTATTCTACTTCTCTGTTTTTGGTTAGGTTTTGGGGCATTGAAAGCGGAAGAGCCCCGGCAAACTACCAATGACACCATTCCTCTTGCGAAAGTGATTTACCAATCTTTTGAGGCTGAATTGACCGATAAGCATATCGATCTTTACGGTCGGACCGCACCTAATCGTCAAGCTAAAATTGGTGCTGAAATCGCAGGGAAAATTACTCAGATATCGATAGCAAAAGGGCAGCCTGTCAATAAAGGACAACAGATCGTCTTAATTGATCAAGCTGATCTAGCGGCTCAATTAGAGAGTGCGCAAGCTTTGTTTAAACTCAAACAAAAAGAATTCAGTGCCGCTGAGTCGTTAAAAAATCGAGGTTTGCAAGGCGAAGTGGCCTTTGCTTCGGCGCAAGCCGCTTTGGCGGAAGCCAGCGCTGTACAGAGCCGCGCTCAATTGGCTTTGCGTAATACGTCAGTTGTGGCTCCTTTCGATGGCATTGTTCAAGACATCTTGATAGAAAAAGGCGATTTTGTCGGAGTGGGTGACCCGATGGTCACCTTTATTGATCTCAGTAAATTAGTGATAGAAGCGGATGTCAGCGAACGGCACATCCAAAAAATCAAACAAAACCAAACCGCTCGCATACGTTTTATTGATGGCACTATCATCGATGGTAAAGTCCGCTATATCTCTCGTGTTTCATCGCCTGCCACCAATACGTTTGCGATTGAAGTCGAGTTTGACAATCCCAATCAGTCTATCCCTGCGGGTGTGAGCGCTGAAGTTGAGATGAGTTTGGAAACGCAACTGGCGGTGAAAATCACGCCCGCCATGCTCGCGCTTGATGATCAAGGAAATTTAGGCGTTAAAACTCTGCAGCAAGATCGTGTTCGTTTTATACCGATAACATTGGTAAAAGCCGAACAGGATGGCGTGTGGCTAACTGGGCTAGGGGAGACGGTGGATATTATCACCGTTGGGCAAGGTTTTGTTCGAGATGGTGATCAGGTGATTGCGGTCAAGAAACCTAACCACTCAGCGCAGTAGGGGGCTTTATGTTTTCCATTATTGATGCGGCGCTATCTCGTTCGCGCACCATGTTATCGCTGCTGATTTTTATCTTGTTTGCTGGTGTGGCGACTTACTTGTCGATCCCTAAAGAATCGAGCCCCGACATTACCATTCCTATCATTTATGTCTCTGTCAGCCATCAAGGTATATCACCGAGTGACGCTGAACGCCTTATCGTACGCCCGCTAGAGCAAGAAATGCGCTCTATTGAAGGGGTAAAAGAGATGACGTCAAATGCCTCTGAAGGTCATGCTTCTGTTGTCTTGGAATTTAATGTTGGCATCAATCTTGATAAAGCGATGGCAGATGTCCGAGATGCGGTTGATTTGGCTGAACCAAAATTACCAGCAGACAGCGATGAGCCGACTGTGAACGAAGTGACATTCGCATCAGAGCAACCGGTATTATCAGTGGTGCTTTATGGCACTTTACCAGAACGAGCTATTGTACAAATTGCAAGGCAGTTGAGAGACAAATTAGAAAGCTACCGACAAGTATTAGAAGTTGATATTGCTGGCGATCGCGAAGATATTGTTGAGATCATCGTCGATCCCCTATTGATGGAAAGTTACGGGCTCGATCAAGGCGATATCTATAATTTAATCGCGCTGAATAATAAAGTCGTTGCGGCGGGTTTTGTCGATACGGGCTACGGACGTTTTTCCGTAAAGGTTCCTTCTGTCTTTGAATCCTTGAAAGATGTATTAGAGCTTCCGGTGAAGGTTGATGGTAAGCAAGTAATCACTTTTGGTGATATCGCGACCGTCAGACGCGCATTTCGAGACCCTGAAAGCTTTGCTCGTTTAGATGGTAAATCGGCGGTGGTGTTAGATGTTAAAAAGCGTGCAGGTGAAAACATTATCGAAACCGTTGAGCTGGTAAAAACGGTGATGACAGAGGCGCAAAAACGGGAAGATTGGCCAAGTAATCTATTGGTCAAATACACGTGGGATGAGTCGAAAGACGTTGAGATCATGCTCAACGATCTGCAGAACAATATCCTATCGGCAATCATCTTAGTTGTAATTGTGATTATTGCTATTTTGGGAATGAGGACCGCCTTGCTGGTTGGAATTTCGATTCCGGGTTCATTTCTAACTGGGCTGTTAGTGTTGTCTGTATTTGGTTTGACCGTCAATATTATCGTGTTATTTGCTCTGATTATGGCGGTTGGCATGTTAGTTGACGGTGCTATAGTTGTGACTGAATTTGCCGATCGGCGTATGCAAGAAGGTATGCCTCGCAAAGAGGCGTACCGTGATGCTGCAAAACGGATGGCATGGCCGATTACCGCATCAACCGCTACTACTTTAGCTGCTTTTGCCCCTCTGCTTTTTTGGCCGGACATCACGGGTGAGTTTATGAAGTACTTGCCCCTCACGCTTATCGCTACTCTTGCCGCATCGCTGATCATGGCACTGCTTTTCGTACCTGTGCTGGGAGGCTTAATTGGTCGACCGCAACATGCTTCGGCTGCCAGTCAAGCACGGATGATTGCTTTACATGAAGGTGATTTTTCCCAAGCGACGGGCATCACCAAGCTCTATTATCACACGTTGGCCATTGCGATTCGTCACCCACTTAAAATACTGTTCAGTGCGATAGTGCTCGCGATTGTGATTGGCTTTGCTTATGCCAAAGCAGGGCTCGGTGCCGAATTCTTCCCAGAGGTTGATCCGCCTTATTTCACCGTTAAAGTTCGTTCTTATGGCGATCTTTCCATCCAAGAAAAAGACACCTTAATGCGAGAAATTGAGCAGGTGATGCTTGGTCATGAGGAATTTGAGAGCGTCTATACTCGAACGGGGGGAGAGGATGAAATTGGCCAGATTCAAATTACCCCTGTTGATTGGCAATATCGCCGCACCGTCAAAGCGATTATTGAAGAGCTTAAAAGCACTACGGATCAATTTTCAGGGGTAGAAATTGAGTATAAGTTTCCAGATGCAGGGCCACCCGTTGAACATGATCTGGTGATTGAAATGTCGGCGCGTACTCCTGAAAACCTTGATACGGCCGCTAAAATGGTCAGAAAGTGGGCTGATAACAATCTTGCGTTGACTAATATCAGTGACACCTCAAATAAAGAAGGAATTGACTGGCGAATTGATATTCGACGTGATGATGCTTCTCGATTTTCAGCCGATGCGACATTGGTAGGTAACACAGTGCAATTTGTGACTAATGGACTAAAAATTGGTGACTACTTGCCTGATGATGCAAACGAAGAGGTCGATATTTTGGTGCGTTATCCAGAGGATAAGCGGGATATTGGTCGATTTGATCAGTTACGGGTCAACACACCCGCAGGTCTGGTGCCGATAACCAATTTTGCGCAGATAAAACCGGATCACAAACAAGATACGATCAAACGGATTGATGGTCGACGGGTTATCGATATTATGGCGGATCTAAAGGAAGGGTATAATCTGGCCCTTGAATTGCCGAAAGTTACTCAAGCATTGTCGGAACTGAATTTACCTAATGGGGTGGAGTTTAAATTACGAGGGCAAAATGAAGAGCAGGAACATTCTTCAGAATTTCTAAAAAATGCCTTTTTGATTGCGCTGGTGGTTATGGGGTTAATTTTGGTTACGCAATTTAATAGTTTTTACCAAGCATTCCTCATTTTAAGTGCAGTACTGTTTTCAACGGTCGGAGTATTTGCTGGTCTGCTGATTTTCCAAAAACCTTTCGGCATTATTATGTCAGGTATTGGGGTCATCGCCTTGGCCGGCATCGTGGTAAATAACAATATCGTATTAATAGATACTTATAATCAACTGATACGCAGAGGCTTGTCAAAACAAGAGGCGATTTTACGCACTGGTGTTCAGCGTTTAAGGCCCGTTTTATTGACCACAGTGACGACTATTTTAGGGTTATTGCCAATGGTGCTGGAGATGAACATCGATTTAATTAACCAGAAAATTGAGTTTGGCGCTCCCAGTACGCAATGGTGGTCACAACTCGCCACGGCCGTTGCGGGAGGCCTTGCTTTTGCTACTGTCTTAACGTTAGTACTTACGCCTTGCTTGTTGATGTTGGGGCGTAAGGAACCAACACGGACTCTCGAAGAGTAATCGGCTCAATCATTACACAATGAGGCCCACATGATTGGTGGGCCTTTTCTTATTCTTTATTGGCATAGAGTAATTGGCTATAGCGTTCTAGCTTCCCAAGCCTAATTTGAGCATTGGCGATAAAGGTGGTTTTTGCTTGGCCCGTTAAGGATTTAGATTGCGGTAAAGAGACCGTTCTAGGGTTTTTGTGTACACCGTTGACCAAAAATTCATAGTGAAGATGAGGGCCGGTGACTCTGCCCGTCCCGCCTAATGTACCAATCGTTTGTCCTTGTTTGACTCGCTGACCTGTTTTAACCATGCGTCGTTGTAAGTGCAAATATTTGGTAATGTAGGTATTACTGTGACGTATAAACACATAATTACCATTAAATTGGTTGTAACTTGATTTTTCAACCACACCATCGCCAGCAGCCCAAATCGGGGTACCAACGGGCGCGGCGTAATCGGTTCCTCTGTGTGCAGTGACTTTTCCTGTGACGGGATGGCGACGGACAGGATTAAAATTCGATGTTACGCGACGAAAATCGATCGGCGAGCGCAAAAAAGCCTTTTTCATGGCTCGGCCATTTTCGTCATAGTAATTACCCGTAGCATCGTCCAATATTGCTGTGAACGTCGTTCCTTGGTTGGTAAAAGCGGCGGCAATAATATTTCCGCGGCCAATCACTTCACCTTCCACCACTTTTTCTTGGAATAGCAGCTTAAATTGGTCACCTTCACGAATATCTAACGCAAAATCGACATCCCAACCAAATATCCCCGCCAGCTCCATAATTTGATTTGCAGTTAAACCCGCGCTTATCCCCGCGTTCCAAAAATTTGAAGTAATACTCGCTTCAGCATAGTTGTACTGGAACATCAGCTCTTTTTTATCAAACTCAGAAGTAAAGCCATCGCCCGATTTAGTGATGCGAAAGCTTTCAAAAGCGCTAATAATGCGATTGAGTTGAACAAGTTCATTATTTTCATCAAAGCCAAATTGCAGCTCATCTCCTGGCTTAAGTCGTGACAGCTGGCTGTCAATATCACGATTTGTAGCCGTGAGTTGATAGAGTAAGCGAGCCGAAAGCCCAATTCGCTGAAATAATACCGCAGCACTTTCGCCAGGTTTAACTTGATAAGTTTCCCAACGTAACATCGCCGACGGAGATATGGGCACCCCGGGGGAGAGGGCTTCAGCATTAATGGTTAATGGATAGTGACGACCGATTTCTAGACGATTCGGATCTTTAGCAAGCTCTTCTGGATTTGGCAGAAATATCAGCGCGAAAACCATGAGAGCGCTTAAAAAGGCGATGAGGGTTCGATGCACCCAAGGGAGACGAGCAAAAATTGAAAGCATATCTAGGTTCGTTTAGTCAATTATAAAGAAATTAGCCAGTTCATTAGTCTAACTGGTTTCAAAAAGCATCGCTATTCAAGTAAGATGTTCAACTATTAAATTTTGCCAAATCTGTAGGAGTGAACAAGAATGGCGAGTATTGAAGCGGCTTTAGCTGAAATTAAACGCGGCGTTGAAGAGCTAATCCCAGAAGATGAATTGATTGCGAAACTGAAAGAAAACCGTCCACTGCGTATTAAATTAGGTGCTGATCCAACGGCTCCTGATATCCATCTTGGACATACGGTGATCCTCAATAAATTACGTGCATTTCAAGATTTGGGCCATGAAGTCACCTTTTTGATTGGTGATTTCACGGGTATGGTTGGTGACCCAAGCGGTAAAAATACCACGCGTCCACCGCTCACTCGTGACGATGTTTTGCGTAATGCTGAAACCTATAAGACACAAGTGTTTAAGATTCTTGATCCGGCTAAAACGAAAATTCAGTTTAACTCTGAATGGTTGTCTCTATTGGGCGCGGAAGGCATGATCCGTCTTGCATCGAACCAAACGGTGGCACGCATGCTAGAGCGCGATGATTTCAAAAAGCGCTACGCTAATGGTCAGCCTATTGCCATTCATGAATTCATGTATCCACTCCTACAGGGTTATGATTCAGTCGCGATGGAGACAGATGTTGAGCTTGGCGGTACTGACCAAAAATTCAACCTATTGATGGGCCGTGAACTGCAAAAAGCACATGGTCAAAAACCACAAGTTGTCTTGATGATGCCACTGCTTGTTGGTTTGGATGGCGAGAAAAAAATGTCCAAATCTGCGCACAACTACATTGGTGTCAGTGAATCGCCAAGTGAAATGTTTGGCAAAATCATGTCGATTTCTGACACATTAATGTGGAGCTACTACGAGCTGCTTTCTTTCCGTCCATTGGAAGAAGTCGCACAGTTCAAAGCTGATGTTGAAAATGGCACAAACCCACGCGATCTCAAAATCTTACTGGCGAAAGAGATCATTGCACGTTTTCACTCTAAAGAAGAGGCGGATGCGGCTGAGCAAGAGTTCATCAACCGCTTCCAAAAAGGTGCGATGCCAGAAGAGATGCCAGAATTTGAATTTGCAGCGGGTATTGCTATCACTAACCTGCTCAAAGAGGCGGGTTTAGTGGCTTCAACGTCTGATGCGATGCGAATGATCAAGCAAGGCGGTGCCAAACAAGATGGCGAAAAAATCGACGACAGTAAAAATGTACCAGCCGCGGGGACTTATGTTTACCAAGTCGGCAAGCGTAAGTTCGCACGAGTTACTGTAAAGTAACAATCACAATAAAGTGAACCGTTATTCATCAAAGCTCATCAAAGCGCCCAAGGGCGCTTTTTTAAATTAGAACCAGCGGTATTAGTTAGCCCAGTACTGCCTTCTATCGTCGATATTTCGGCTATGTGGATATACTTTAACGTGGTGAACTATTCATTAGAACTGAGCTGACTGAACTTAACGACATCTTCAAAGAAGAGCGTCTCAAATTGAGCAATTGGGGCGGTAACACTAGTGTTATTGCCTTGATCTTGCGGATAATAATCAGTGATGAATTGAACAAATAATGTACTCGGTTTTCCTTGTTTATCTAAACCGAAGCCCGCCATGTTATGCGTTCCATAAAGCGAACCACTTTTGGCAATCAGCTGCCCTTGTATAGCTTGGCCACGCATACTACGTCGGTACTGTAAGGTACCGGATTCACCTGCTTTAGGCATGATATCAATAAGCTTAAGGGTTTGATTATTAATCCAAATGTAATTCAGCACATCCACCATGTTTTGTACTGAAAGGCGGTTGTTACGTGATAAACCCGAACCATCAGCCAACTGAGCTTGTGCCAAGTTGATGCCTGTTCGAGAAAAAAGGATCTGCTTGATCGCCTCGGTGCCATTACTAAAACTGCCGGGTTGAATAAAAAAATGCTGGCCAAGTGTTTTGGTTAAACTGTCAGCAATCAAATTGTCAGACTCTTTAAGCATCATATCTAACAACGGGTACAGTGGTATAGATTGATGTGTTGCTATCAATGAACCCTTTTCTATGCTCAGCTCATCTTGCTTTACACCCAGCTTAACCTCGCCTAGCAATTCAATGCCCACTTGTTTGAGTTGCTTATAAAGCATACGTGTGGCGTATAAGTTTGGGTCTTGCACGGCAAACTTTAGTGGCAGAGGTTGTGTTCGCTCGGCCAAACAGCCGTCGAGCTGGTAATGGTTCTGCTCTGAAGTGCGCAGTTCTAAATCACAGCGAGCACTCTCTTGTTCAGTCTTAGTGACACTTCTTGCGTAGCTGGTCACGTGAATGGGATAGTGCTCAGGCACATAAACCCGAGTTTTCCCGTTCGGTTGCGTATAAATAGAGGCTTGCACACAATTACCATCCAGTGTGATTGCACTTGATGGGGCGCTATAGCATACCCCCAGAATATCCCAAGGTGATCCAACCGCGCGGTCGTAACCTGAAAAGGCTGAATTATCTAACCAAAGGTTGCCTTTTATTTGTGAGATGCCCTGTTTTTTTAGCTCGCTGAGTAGCTGCTTCATATCTTGGCTGGTTAACGTAGGGTCGCCAGAGAAGTGAATAACAATGTCATCGCCATGTTGAGTTAGCTGAGTCGTGAAGCGAAATTGTTCGCCAAGCTCTAGCGTGGCGGCAAGCGCGGTGAGTATTTTTAAAGTGCTGGCAGGAGGGAAAAGCGCTTGTATGTTATTAGTATCTTGAAAAACCTGTTCAGTGGCTAAAGAGTGAACGAATAAACCCACCCGAGTACCTTGTGGCAGTGTTTGCAAAGGCGTATACGCCAAAGTCGATAAAGGAAAGAAGAAGGAGAGGATGAATAAAAAAGCACTGCGGTTTAATAAGAGCATAACACGGCATTTCAGGGCGGAGTGTACATACAGTATAGCGAGATAAAAAAACGCCTGCTAGCAAGCAGGCGTTTTAAATCTATGACATTAAGCCAAGAATTAGAAGTCGTAACGTAGACCTAGTGCTAGTTCGTCTTCAGATGCAGCTTTACCTACTTTGTCTGAATCAAGTAGGTTGAAGTTGTAAGAGATGTACGAACGGAAGTTAGGTTTGAAGAAGTAAGTTGCATCAACTGCAAAGTTATCTTTTGAAGTTACATCACTTGTTTCAGCGTTGTTGTAAGTTGTTGTGAATACTGCTTGACCCATTGTGTAGGCTGCAGCTAGTTCATAACCAGTGTAATCAACGTTAGTGTCTTTTTCGCCGTCAGTGAATACACCTGCGAAGTAGAAATCAGAGATAGCGTAAGATGCAGCAAGCATGTACTCGTTTTGAGTATCTTGATCAGCATAACCTGCACCTAGCTTAACGCCAGTGTCGCCGATTGCATAGATAGCCGATAGAGAGTAGCCGTCTTGACCGTTATCCACATATTTATCGTTGGTAGTATCAACTGAAGCATCAGCAAAACGATAGCTTGCTTTAACGCCTAGGTTTTCGAATTGGCCTTTATAAGCCACCATGTTGTCTACGCGGTCCGCTACAGCAATTTTGTCTGCTGCAGAGTTACCGTGGTAAGCCATGATATCCGTAAAGTCAGTGATAACACCTAGCGCGCCGTCGTTTTTACCGTAAGTCACTTCACCGAAGTTACCGCCGATACCTGCATAAGTGTAACGGTTGTCTAGGTTGTTGTTAGTTTTGTTTGTACCTTGGTCGTTAGTAGTGAATTCACCTTCGTAGAAACCAACACCGTATAGGCTGTCGTTGATTGCTACTTTACCTAGGAAGTTTAGACGTACGCGTGATGCATCGTCCGCTTTGCCATCTTTAAGAGAAAGACGTGCTTCTGCGCGGCCACCCATTTCTAGAGATGTACCGTCTTGGTTGTATAGCTCACCAGCATTTACACCAGTTACTACTGCAGCAGCTGATACTGCTAAAGCAATCAGAGTTTTGTTCATCTTATTAGTCCTAATTTACTGTCCATAAATATTTTTATTTGCGACGTCTATATCGTCCTTCGAGTGCTTTTGAACATTGAGTTGCATAGGTTGGGTTTTGTAAACCTTCACTAACGAACAACCAAACGTTACTAGCATTTCGTGTTCTACTTTTTACTCTTAAGTTCCGAAATTAGTTAGTAAAATGATATAAAACAGGTTTATGAACACCGTTTTATTTCATGTAAATAAATATCAAGATTTTGTTTTTAAAGTGTTTTTTTTGTTTTTATTAACTGGTCTGAATAGTTCAATTTTTATTTTTTTTTAGCGAGGTGGGTCGTTTTTTTAAACAAAAACATTGGCTTAAATGAGGTTTGCGTCTATTTATTATCATATTCTTATGGGCACGTTGACGAACATCTGACACTGATGAGTTGTGATTTAAGATGATTTAGTCACGAAGTTTGATTACACTATTTAGCAACTATGTTAATCCATGTACTACCTAACCTTTGTGGTTGGGTAGTTTTGTTTTGCCCAAATACGAATTTTGGCACTAGAGGTATACAATGGAAAAAGTTCCAATGACAGTTCGTGGTGAACAGTTGCTGCGTGAAGAGTTAGATCGGCTGTTAAAATTACGTCCTCAAATTACCCAAGCAATTGCAACCGCACGTGAACTTGGCGATTTAAAAGAAAATGCGGAATATCACGCAGCTCGAGAAGAGCAAGGTATTTGTGAGGCTCAAATCCGTGATATCGAATATAAGCTATCTGTGGCTCAGGTGATTGATATCACTAAAATGGAAAATACAGGTAAAGTGATTTTTGGTTCAACAGTGACATTGATTGATAGTAATACTGATGAAGTGAAACGCTACCAGATTGTGGGTGAAGATGAAGCTGAGATTAAATCTGGGCGCATTTCTGTCAGCTCACCGATTGCCCGCGGTTTGATCGGTAAAATGGAAGGTGATGAGGTGATTATCGCCACCCCTGGTGGTGATAAAGATTTCGAAATCGATAAAGTTGAATACCTCTAATTCATTTCAACAACAATCAAAAAGGTCGCAGTGTGCGACCTTTTTTGTCTGTATCCATCAGAGTCAGAGCGTCAATGACGCGACTGATTACTTGCGAGGGATCTCGATTTTACGTTGCTCTGTTTGACGAAATAGTACGAGAATCTTACCAATGGTTTGTACTTTTTCTGCGCCAGTCTCACGCACGATAGCATCGATAATCAACTGCTTAGTTTCGCGATCTTCGGATGCGACTTTCACTTTGATCAGTTCGTGGTGGTTGAGGGCAATCTCGATTTCCGCTAGAACAGCCTCAGTGAGTCCATTCGCGCCCATCAGTACAACAGGTTTCAAACTGTGTGCTAGGCCTTTAAGGTGCTGCTTTTGTTTGGTGCTTAGGTTCATTATGCGGCCAATTTTATTTAATATAAGGGTTGAAAAAAGCTATTTTAACGCCATCTATCCCTGAAGACTATATTTTCTACCATACTTTCTTGGATGGAAACATTTCAGTTAGGAATCGAATGAGTAAACAGAAGCATTCGGCCAGCTCCAGCCGCTGGTTGAAAGAACATTTTGATGATAAATACGTGAATGAAGCCAAAAAGAGAGGTTATCGTTCGCGTGCTATTTTCAAAATAGAAGAGATTCAAAATAAAGATAAACTGCTTAGACCTGGAATGACGGTTGTGGATTTAGGGGCGGCTCCCGGCGGTTGGTCTCAATATTCAGCGGGTATCGTCGGTGATAAAGGTCGAGTGATCGCGTGTGATATTTTACCTATGGATCCTATTGTCGGTGTTGCTTTTTTACAGGGCGATTTTCGTGAAGAGGCCGTGCTGGAAGCACTATTAGATCGTATACAGCCTGATATGGTTGATGTAGTGATGTCAGACATGGCACCTAACATCGCCGGAAATAATTCGGTTGATCAGCCAAGGGCAATGTATTTGGTCGAACTAGCTCTAGATATGTGTCGACAAGTTCTTACTCCAAATGGTAGTTTTGTGGTCAAGGTTTTTCAGGGAGAAGGCTTTGATGACTATGTCAAAGAAGTTCGAAACCTGTTTAAAGTCGTGAAAATAAGAAAACCAGACTCTTCGCGAGCTCGCTCAAGAGAAGTCTTTGTTGTAGCCACTGGTTACAAAGGTTAACGTTTTTGCCGTACAAGGCATAAGTTAACATATGGCTACAGGTTACAAACTGTAGTACCCTACCTTTAATTACAATTAGTTATCGCGAGGCTTACACCTTGAGTGATATGGCAAAAAATTTAATTCTGTGGCTAGTTATTGCTGTCGTTTTAATGTCGGTATTCCAGAGCTTTGGCCCTGGAGATAGTAACGGCAAAGCGGTGGATTACACCACGTTCGTACAGGAAGTTGGCCAAGGCCAGATTCAAGAAGCTCAATTTAACAATAGTGAAATTTCCTTTACTCGTAGAGGAGGCGGTACTCGCTATGTAACTTATATGCCTGTGTATGATCAAAAACTGCTTGATGATTTGATTAATCAAAACGTTAAAGTACAAGGCACACCACCAGAAGAACAAAGTTTGCTCGGAACCATTTTTATCTCTTGGTTCCCGATGATCCTACTGATCGGTGTTTGGATATTCTTCATGCGTCAAATGCAAGGTGGCGGTGGCAAAGGTGCCATGTCATTTGGTAAGAGCAAAGCTCGTATGATGGGTGAAGAGCAGATCAAAACCACGTTTGGTGATGTAGCGGGTTGTGACGAAGCTAAAGAAGATGTGAAAGAGCTTGTGGATTACTTGCGTGACCCAAGCCGATTCCAAAAACTGGGTGGCAAAATTCCAACCGGTGTTTTGATGGTTGGTCCTCCTGGTA
Source organism: Vibrio qinghaiensis (assembly GCF_002257545.1). NCBI lineage: Bacteria > Pseudomonadati > Pseudomonadota > Gammaproteobacteria > Vibrionales > Vibrionaceae > Vibrio > Vibrio qinghaiensis. The sequence goes on from NZ_CP022741.1 coordinate 569,538, forward strand.
CAGGTAAAACATTACTGGCAAAAGCGATTGCTGGTGAGGCGAAAGTTCCATTCTTCACTATATCTGGTTCTGATTTCGTTGAAATGTTTGTTGGTGTCGGTGCATCTCGTGTACGTGACATGTTCGAGCAAGCGAAAAAGGCTTCACCTTGTATCATCTTTATTGATGAGATTGATGCGGTAGGTCGCCAACGTGGTGCTGGTGTCGGCGGTGGTCACGATGAGCGTGAGCAGACGTTAAACCAAATGTTGGTTGAAATGGATGGTTTTGAAGGCAATGAAGGCGTTATCGTCATTGCAGCAACCAACCGTCCAGACGTTTTAGACCCAGCATTGCTGCGTCCGGGGCGTTTTGACCGTCAAGTGGTGGTCGGTTTACCTGATGTTCGCGGTCGTGAACAAATTTTGAAAGTTCATATGCGCAAAGTACCTTTAGCTGGTGATGTTGAACCTTCATTGATTGCTCGCGGAACACCGGGTTTCTCTGGTGCCGATTTGGCAAACTTAGTGAACGAGGCGGCGTTATTCTCTGCTCGCGGTAACAAACGCAATGTTTCAATGGTTGAGTTTGAGTTAGCAAAAGACAAAATCATGATGGGTGCTGAACGTCGTTCGATGGTGATGTCTGAAGAAACGAAAGCATCGACAGCTTATCATGAAGCAGGACACGCCATTGTTGGTCGTTTGGTGCCTGAACATGACCCTGTTTATAAAGTATCGATTATTCCACGTGGTCGAGCTTTAGGTGTAACGATGTACTTGCCTGAACAAGACCGAGTCAGCATGTCTAAGCTGCATCTTGAGTCTATGATTTCAAGCTTGTATGGCGGTCGTTTAGCGGAAGAGTTAATTTACGGCCCAGAAAACGTTTCAACTGGTGCATCAAACGATATCGAACGTGCGACAGCTATTGCTCGTAAGATGGTTACTCAATGGGGCTTTTCGGAAAAACTTGGCCCATTGTTGTACGCAGAAGATGAAGGTGAAGTGTTTTTAGGGCGCAGCGTGACTCAAACTAAGCATGTGTCTGAAGATACGGCTAAGTTGATTGATGACGAAGTGCGTAAAATTATTGATCGCAACTATGATCGTGCGCGTAAAATCCTTGAAGAGAACATGGACATTATGCACACAATGAAAGATGCGTTGATGAAATACGAAACGATTGATGCAGGCCAAATTGATGACTTAATGGAGCGTAAAACCGAGATTCGTGAACCTGCAGGATGGGCTGATCAAGCCAAAGCTCAAGCAGAAAAAGCGGAAGCGGAAAAAGCTCAAGAGCCAAAAGTAGAGCCAGCAGCAGAAGACGAAGTAACCACTGAGTCTTCAGAAAAGAAAGATGCTGAGTAATCGTTAATATTCAAATTAAACCCCGAGCTTTCTCGGGGTTTTTCTGTTTTAGAGCAAAATGAAGATTCAAACCCCAACAAAGACACTTATCCTCGATCGTCCTCATGTCATGGGTATCTTGAACATGACACCGGATTCATTTTCCGATGGTGGGAAATTTAACGCGCTAGATCTGGCACTAGAGCATGCCGATAAAATGATTGCCGCAGGTGTCAGTATTATTGACATTGGAGGGGAGTCAACTCGGCCGGGCGCTCCAGAAGTGACTCTCGATGACGAATTATCTCGTGTTATTCCTATTATTAAAGCTATTCGTGCAAAGCATGACGTCTGGATTTCAATTGACACCAGTAAAGCTGAGGTGATGCGTCAGGCGGTTGAGGCTGGTGCTGACTTGATTAATGATGTTCGTGCACTGCAAGAGCCGGGGGCATTAGAGGTTGCGGCTAAAGCACAAGTGCCTGTCTGTATCATGCATATGCAAGGCCAGCCACGAACGATGCAAACTAGCCCACATTATCAAGATGTGTTAGCTGATGTTAAGCTCTTTCTAGAAGATCGAGTCGCAGCGTGCACGCGCGCGGGGATCGCGCGCGAAAATATTATTCTCGATCCTGGTTTTGGATTTGGCAAAACCGTTGAGCATAATTATCATCTGCTTGCTCATTTAGATGCCTTTCATCAATTTGGTTTGCCGATATTGGCTGGAATGTCTCGTAAGTCAATGATTTTTAAAATACTCAATAAAAAACCAGCTGAATGTATGGTGGCGAGCGTTACCTGCGCAGCTGTTGCTGCAATGAAAGGTGCACACATTATTCGGGTTCATGATGTGAACGAAACCATTGAAGCAATGAAAATAGTACAAACCATTATTCAAAATAGTTAACAATAATAATTAAGGAAAAACCATGTCTGACAAAAGACGTTACTTTGGTACAGATGGTGTCCGCGGTAAGGTTGGACAGTATCCTATCACTCCCGATTTCGTATTAAAGCTTGGCTGGGCGGCCGGTCGTGTATTGGCAAAACAAGGCACGAAAAAAGTCATTATTGGTAAAGATACGCGTATTTCAGGCTATATGCTTGAGTCGGCTTTAGAGGCGGGCTTAGCCGCCGCAGGATTAAAAGCAATTTTTACCGGACCTATGCCGACGCCAGCGGTTGCTTACCTGACTCAAACCTTTCGTGCGGAAGCGGGGATCGTTATCTCAGCGTCGCATAATCCTTATTACGATAACGGCATCAAATTCTTCTCATCCGAAGGGACTAAATTACCTGATGAAATTGAATTGGAGATCGAAGCTGAATTGGATAAACCGATTGAGTGTGTCGAGTCTGCCGAACTTGGTAAGGCTTCACGAATGGTCGATGCTGCAGGGCGATATATTGAGTTTTGTAAAAGTACCTTTCCATCTCAATGGAATTTATCAAAGCTGAAAATCGTCGTTGACTGTGCTCATGGTGCCACCTATCACATCGCGCCTAATGTGTTTAAGGAACTTGGCGCTGAAGTGATAGCAATGGGGGTTGAGCCAGATGGTCTGAATATTAATGACGAAGTTGGAGCAACGGATGTCCGTGCGTTGCAACAGCGCGTTGTGGCAGAAAAAGCAGATTTAGGACTGGCATTTGATGGTGATGGCGATCGCTTAATTATGGTTGATGAGCTTGGCAATAAAGTGGATGGAGATCAAATTGCCTATATCATCGCCCGTGATGCCCTGCGACGTGGAGAATTAAAAGGTGGTGTTGTTGGAACGCTAATGACAAACCTTGGTATGGAAAACGGCTTAAAGCAGTTAGGTATCCCTTTTGTGCGCGCGGCGGTTGGCGACCGTTATGTGATGGAAAAATTGCTGGCAAAAGGTTGGAAAATTGGCGCGGAAAATTCAGGGCACATCATACTGCTAGACAAAGTGACTACGGGTGATGCGATTGTTGCGGCGTTGCAAGTTCTTGCTTCCGTTGTGGGCAGTGAAATGTCGCTCAATGAACTGGCTAAAGGCATGACGCTTTACCCGCAGGTTTTAGAAAACGTACGTTTTAGTGGTGATTCCAACCCATTAGAAGCTGAAGCGGTAAAAGCGGCTGTAGCTGCCGTAGAAGCGGAACTTGGTAACCAAGGTCGAGTGCTCTTGCGTAAATCAGGTACTGAACCTTTATTGCGCGTGATGGTGGAAGGGGAAGATGCTGAGCTAGTAAAAAATTCAGCATTAAAGATAGCGCAAGCGGTTAAAGATAATTGCTAACCAGAAAAATAATATGAGTTAACCTAGGATTTCATGACCGTAATTCGGCTTGAAATCTTATGGTTAGCTATACATATAGGGTGTTGTTGCCCTTTTTTTAACCGCTTGAAGCATAAACTCCATTTTTTTATAAAATACTCCTTGTCAGCATGGGATGCATTCGTTAGTATTGCGTCCGCCTTCGTTGAGGAGGTCGCTAGCCTTGTTCAAGTCAGTTGATAAGAACGGCGCTGGCTCAACTATTTGGAACATAGGTGGAAGTAATGTTTACAGTTCTACTTGTGATTTACCTGTTGGCAGCGCTTGGTATCATTGGCCTAGTGTTAATTCAACAAGGTAAAGGCGCAGATATGGGAGCCTCTTTCGGTGCTGGCGCGTCAAACACTGTGTTTGGTGCTAGTGGCTCAGGAAATTTCCTAACCCGAATGACTGCAATTTTTGCAACCGTATTCTTTATTCTTAGTTTGGCATTGGGCAATTTGTCTACGCATAAAACTGAATCACAATGGATTGACCCAACTAAAGGTCAAGTGATTGAGCAAACTACGGATACAGCGAGTGACGTGCCAGTAAAATCTGGTGACGAAATCCCGCAATAACTTATCTTAGATAAGTACAAATAATTGCCGAGATGGTGAAATTGGTAGACACACTAGCATGAGGTGCTAGCGCCTTAGGTGTGAGGGTTCGAGTCCCTCTCTCGGCACCATTATTTACAAACTTGTAAATCACTTGATAGAGCGTATAATGCTCGCAAGTCGGACGCGGGGTGGAGCAGCTTGGTAGCTCGTCGGGCTCATAACCCGAAGGTCGTCGGTTCAAATCCGGCCCCCGCAACCAATTCTTTTTGGGTTTTGGATGCAAGTTTGTGCAGTGTCAACCTCACTGCAATTGAGAATTTAGATTCTCAATCATCAGGGTCCAGCAACAAAAAACCCCGACTAATCGGGGTTTTTTGTTATCTGAGTTTCTCAAGTATGAGATTTTCAGATAGTTGCTTGGAATTTAAATTGGGCTCTGTGCCCTTTTTTTGTTTCTGGAGTGGTTTAAATGACTGGTTTAGAAAGACAACTTACTGAAATGCTTGACGCTCCAGTAGCGGCATCAGGTTATGAGTTAGTTGGATTAGAATTTATTCGTGCCGGAGAGCACTCAACATTACGCATCTATATTGATCATGAAAACGGTATTAACGTTGATGATTGCGCAGAAGTGAGCCATCAAGTGAGTGCTGTGCTCGATGTTGAAGATCCAATTTCTGTGGCTTACAACCTAGAAGTTTCTTCACCAGGTTTAGAGAGACCACTTTTTAAAGCAGCGCATTATGAACAGTTTATTGGTCACGAAGTCAGCATCGTTTTGAAAATGGGTGTCGGCAACCGTCGCAAATGGAAAGGAATTATCCATTCTATTGATGGCGAAACCGTTGCAATTAGCGTTGATGGGAAAGAAGAACTATTTGCGCTAAGCAATATTTCTAAAGCTAACCTGATCCCTAAATTTTAGTTCTCCTAGAGAAAAGAGCTTAAGAGGCTAGATTAAATGAGTAAAGAAATTTTAGCGGTAGTTGAGGCGGTTTCGAACGAGAAGGCCGTACCTCGTGAGCGTATTTTTGAGGCGCTTGAAACTGCGCTTGCCACATCAACAAAGAAGAAACATGAAATTGAAGTCGATGTACGTGTTGCTATCGACCGTAAAACGGGTGAGTTTGAAACTTTTCGCCGTTGGTTAATCGTTGAAAATGTTGAACATCCAACAAAAGAAATTTCATACGATGCAGCTAAATACGACGACGAAACGGCTGAACTTGGTCAATATATTGAAGATCAAATTGAATCAGTGACCTTTGACCGTATTACAACACAAACAGCAAAACAGGTTATCGTACAAAAAGTGCGTGAAGCTGAACGTGCGCAAATCGTCGAACAGTTTATTGATAACGAAGGTGAGTTGGTTACTGGCGTTGTTAAGAAAGTAAACCGTGATTCGGTTATTCTGGATTTAGGTAATAACGCTGAAGCGGTTATTTTACGTGATGACCAGCTACCGCGTGAAAACTTTCGTCCAGGTGACCGAGTGCGTGGTCTGCTATATGCGGTACGTCCTGAAGCGCGCGGATTCCAACTCTTCATTACTCGTTCAAAACCAGAAATGCTCGCTGAGCTATTCCGTGTAGAAGTGCCAGAAATCGGTGAAGAGCTGATTGAATTGAAAGCCGCGGCTCGTGATCCGGGTTCGCGTGCGAAAATTGCAGTCAAAACCAATGACAAACGCATTGACCCTGTGGGCGCGTGTGTCGGTATGCGTGGAGCACGTGTTCAAGCCGTATCGAGTGAACTTGGCGGTGAGCGCATTGATATCGTTCTTTGGGATGATAACCCAGCCCAATTTGTTATCAATGCAATGGCACCAGCAGATGTTGCATCGATCATCATGGATGAAGATACGCACTCAATTGATATTGCTGTTGAAGCGGATAACCTAGCGCAAGCAATCGGTCGTAATGGTCAAAACGTACGTCTCGCTTCTCAACTGACCGGTTGGGAATTGAATGTCATGACGGTTGCTGATCTACAGAAAAAACATCAAGAAGAGTCGATGGCTTCTATTGAAAACTTCATGAAGTATCTTGATATTGAGCAAGACTTCGCTGAGTTATTGGTTGAAGAAGGCTTCTCAACGCTTGAAGAAGTGGCTTATGTACCAGTTGCAGAGCTACTTGAAGTTGACGGTCTTGATGAAGATATTATTGAAACATTGCGTACTCGTGCGAAGGATGCGTTGACTACGATCGCATTAGCACAAGAAGAGTCTTTTGAAGGGTTAGAGCCAGCGGAAGATCTGCTTGCACTAGCAGGTTTAGAGCGTGAAATGGCCTTTAAACTCGCAGCAAAAGGCGTAGTTACATTAGAAGATCTTGCTGACCAAGGTATTGATGACCTCGAAAATATTGAAGGTCTAACAGAAGAACGCGCAGGTCAACTGATCATGGCAGCGCGCAATATTTGTTGGTTTAGCGAAGAAGAATAATTCTCAGCAAGGGGAGAGAGCGGCATGACACAACTTACAGTTAAAGCACTGAGTGAAGAAATTGGTACGCCAGTTGACCGCTTGTTAGAACAACTTGCTGATGCAGGCATGAACAAAACGAGTTCTGATAACGTTTCTGATGACGAAAAGCACAAGCTATTGTCGCATCTTAGAAAAGAGCACGGTGACACGACGGGTGACTCCGAGCCGACTCGTTTGACGTTGCAGCGAAAAACACGCAGTACACTAAGCGTCAATGCCGGTGGCGGCAAAAGTAAGAATGTTCAAGTTGAAGTGCGTAAAAAACGGACTTACGTTAAGCGCAGCGCAGCAGATGACGAAGCAACACGTGAAGCGGAAGAAGCTGCGCAACGTGAAGCACAAGAATTAGCAGCACGTGAAGCACAAGAAAAAGCAAAGCGTGAAGCCGAAGAAAAAGCAAAGCGTGAAGCCGAAGAAAAAGCGAAGCGTGAGGCACAAGAGAAAGCGAAGGTTGAAGCACAAAGCAATGCAACAGCTAACGCGGATGAGAAAGCAAAACGTTCTGCAGTGAAACCAGAACTTTCTGCTGAAAATAAAATGAAGCAAGAAGCAGCGCGAAAAGAAGCCGAAGAGCTTAAACGTCGTCAAGAAGCCGAAGCATTACGTAAAGCTGAAGAGGAAAGTCAGCGCCAGCTAGAAATAGCACGTGAATTGGCTGAGAAGAATAAAGAGCGTTGGTCTGCTGAAGAAGAGAAAAAGGGTAGTATGGAAGAAAATACAGATTACCATGTTACGACTTCAACGTATGCACGTGAAGCCGAAGATGAAGCAGATCGCCGTGAAGAAGGTGCTAGCCGTAAATCTACGAAAGCTAATAAGAGCAAAATATCATCTCAGGATGATAAGCAAGAGCGCGGTACGCGCCGAGGCAAAGCTCGTAAAGGTCGTATGGCTAAACCTGCATCGATGCAACATGGTTTTGATAAAACAGCGGTTGTCGCTAAGCAAGATGTTGTGATCGGTGAAACGATTGTTCTTTCTGAACTGGCAAGCAAAATGTCAGTGAAAGCAACTGAAGTTATCAAAGTAATGATGAAGATGGGCGCTATGGCAACCATCAACCAAGTGATCGACCAGGAAACCGCGCAATTAGTTGCCGAAGAAATGGGCCATAAAGTTCTTATCCGTAAGGAGAATGAACTGGAAGAAGCGATCCTTTCTGACCGTGATAACAAGTTTGAAGCAGTGCCTCGTGCGCCAGTTGTTACTATCATGGGCCACGTTGACCACGGTAAGACATCAACACTTGATTACATCCGTCGCACACACGTTGCCTCAGGGGAGGCCGGTGGTATTACTCAGCACATTGGTGCTTACCATGTTGAAACACCAAACGGTATGATTACCTTCCTTGATACTCCTGGACACGCTGCGTTTACTTCAATGCGTGCTCGTGGTGCTCAAGCGACAGATATCGTTGTATTGGTTGTTGCAGCAGACGATGGCGTGATGCCACAAACAGTTGAAGCGATTCAACATGCGAAAGCGGCGAGTGTGCCACTTATCGTTGCAGTAAACAAAATCGATAAAGATGGCGCAAACCCAGATGGCGTGAAAAATGAGCTTGCTCAACACAACATCATTCCTGAAGAGTGGGGCGGTGAGAACATGTTTGTTCACATCTCTGCAAAACAGGGAACCAATATTGAAGGCCTACTAGAAGCTATCCTACTTCAAGCTGAAGTTCTTGAACTTCATGCTGTTAAAGATGGTATGGCGTCTGGTGTGGTAGTTGAATCTCGCCTTGATAAAGGCCGTGGCCCTGTGGCAACCGTTCTTGTTCAATCAGGAACACTACGCAAAGGCGACATCGTACTGTGTGGTCAAGAATATGGCCGTGTTCGTGCGATGCGCGACGAAACGGGTAACGAAGTTACGGAAGCGGGCCCATCAATCCCTGTTGAAATTCTAGGTTTGTCTGGTGTTCCAGCTGCTGGTGATGAAGCAACAGTAGTTCGTGATGAGCGTAAAGCACGTGAAGTGGCAAATTATCGTCAAGGTAAATTCCGTGATGTGAAGCTTGCTCGTCAGCAGAAATCTAAGCTCGAAAACATGTTCTCTAACATGACCGCGGGTGAAGTGGCTGAACTGAACGTGGTACTAAAAGCAGACGTTCAAGGTTCGGTTGAAGCCATTGCTGATTCACTGCGTAACCTTTCAACTGATGAAGTGAAAGTGAACATTGTAGGTTCTGGTGTCGGTGGTATTACAGAAACTGACGCAGTACTTGCAGCGGCTTCTAACGCTATCGTGCTTGGCTTTAACGTTCGTGCTGATGCGTCGGCTCGTCGTACTATCGAATCTGAAAACTTAGACCTACGATACTACTCAATCATTTACCAATTGATTGATGAAGTAAAAGCGGCCATGAGCGGCATGCTAGCACCAGAGTTTAAGCAAGAGATCATTGGTCTTGCTCAGGTTCGTGAAGTATTCAAATCACCTAAACTAGGTGCAGTTGCTGGTTGTATGGTGACTGAAGGCGTTATCAAACGTAATAGCCCTATCCGTGTTCTACGTGATAACGTGGTTATCTACGAAGGTGAGCTTGAGTCGCTACGTCGCTTTAAAGATGACGTGCAAGAAGTGAAGAATGGCTACGAATGTGGTATCGGCGTTAAGAACTACAATGATGTTCGCGTTGGTGACCAAATCGAAGTCTTCGAAACAGTGGAAATTAAACGTACACTGGATTAATTGACTGACGTTGCTGTATTGAAATAGACAGTAATCGGTTGTTGAATACACCATGGGGGGCTGGGTTGAACCATCCCCCCATTCTTTCTATATGTGAGAAAAGATATGTCAAAAGAATTTAGCCGCACGCAGCGCGTATCCCAACAGCTGCAAAAAGAACTCGCCATGATCATACAACGTGAAGTCCGTGACTCACGCTTAGGTATGGTGACTATTTCAGAAGTCGAAGTGTCACGTGACCTTGCTTATGCAAAAGTGTTTGTGACGTTTCTATGCGTTGGTGAGCAGACCCCAGAAAGCTGCTTAGCTGCGTTAAAAGAGCATGAAGTTCATATCCGCATGATGCTTGGCAAACGTATTCGCTTACGTTTGACACCAGAAATTCGCTTCACTTATGACAATACTTTGGTTGAAGGTATGCGCATGTCCAACTTGGTGACTGAAGTGGTCAGCAATGATAAGCGCAGACAGAAAGAGGCAGGACGTGAAGATGAAGCGTCTGCTGAAGAAGGGAATGAATAGATGGCTCGTCGTCGTAAAGGTCGCCCAATTAACGGGGTAATTTTACTGGATAAGCCAACGGGTATCTCCTCGAATGATGCCTTACAAAAAGTAAAACGTATTTATTTTGCAGAAAAAGCCGGACACACTGGCGCGCTCGATCCTTTGGCAACAGGAATGTTGCCTATTTGCCTTGGTGAAGCGACAAAATTCTCTCAGTTTTTACTTGATTCAGATAAGCGTTATCGAGTCATTGCAAAATTGGGTGAGCGAACCAATACCTCTGATTCAGACGGAGAGGTAGTGGAAACACGCCCTGTCAATGTGCAATTAAATACCCTGCGAGAGTGTATCGAGCGTTTTCGTGGTGAAACCGACCAAATTCCGTCAATGTTTTCTGCACTGAAATATCAAGGCCGTCCTCTATATGAATACGCTCGTGAAGGCATTGATATTCCGCGCGAGTCTCGAAAAATCACTGTCTATGAAATTGAATTGATCCGTTTCGAAGATGATGAAGTTGAAATGGATGTGCACTGTTCGAAAGGCACTTATATCCGCACTATCGTGGATGACTTAGGTGAAATGCTTGGTTGTGGTGCACATGTGACCATGCTGCGTCGTACTGCGGTCGCGAAGTACCCATATGAGAAGATGGTGACTTTAGAGCAACTTGATGCATTGCTGCAACAGGCGCTGCGTGATGATGTCGCACCGAAAAATGTGCTGGACTCGTTATTGATGCCAATGGACAGTGCGGTGCAAGATTTGCCGGAAGTTAACCTTATTCCTGAGTTGGCAGACATGGTACAACATGGCCAACCAGTGCAAGTGTTGGGTGTGCCACTTGATGGCACAGTGCGCATGACCATGGGTGAAGAGAAACTCTTTATCGGTGTGGGTGAAATTGACCAAGATGGTCGTGTTGCACCTAAGCGATTGGTCGTTTTTAGAGACGAAGAGTCGCTGTAAATAGCTATTGCTTAACGTTGGGGATTTCCCTATAATCCCGGCTTCGCGTAGCGGCTGAATCAGAGATTGGCTGCTACACCTTTAAACTTACTCTTATTAGGAGAGCATTATGTCTCTGAATGCAGAAACTAAAGCGGCAATCGTTGCTGAATACGCACGTGGCGAAGGCGACACTGGTTCACCAGAAGTACAAGTAGCACTACTAACTGCTTCTATCAACCACCTACAAGGTCACTTCAAAACTCACAAAGGCGATCACCACAGCCGTCGTGGTCTACTACGCATGGTTTCAAGCCGTCGTAAGCTTCTAGACTACCTAAAAGGTAAAGATTTAGGTCGTTACCAAGACCTAATCAAACGTCTTGAGCTACGTCGCTAAGATCAGTTTGTTCAGAAAAGGGGCTTTTAGCCCCTTTTTTGTTATCTAAATTTGGCACAATCTCTCCTAAGTCGCTATACTACCCGCCGTTAAAGTGTGTTGTATGTACTTTAACGCTTCATACTCATAGCATTACAGTCACCGAAGTCGGCCAGCAGGTCGCGGCTATTAAAAGTAGCGTTCAGATACCAGTGGGAGCGGAAAGTCCAACGCTTTGTTTCCCGTGATATAGAGCCTATTTTTACTAGTCGCGATTCGTAATGTCTTGAGTGTTATTTCATTCAATCTAGAGGTAACTCTAGAGCAAGGATAAACAATGTTTGATAAACCAGTAGTGAAATCATTCCAATACGGTAATCATACCGTCACTCTAGAAACCGGCGTTATCGCACGCCAAGCTACATCGGCCGTTATGGTCACTATGAACGATACCGCGGTATTCGTGTCTGTTGTTGGTAAAAAAGAAGCAGTAGAAGGCCAAGACTTCTTCCCGCTTACCGTTAACTACCAAGAGCGTACTTACGCCGCGGGTAAAATTCCAGGTGGCTTCTTCAAGCGTGAAGGTCGTCCATCAGAAGGCGAAACGTTGACTGCGCGTCTGATTGACCGCCCAATTCGTCCTCTTTTCCCTAATGCATTTAAAAATGAAGTTCAAGTCATCGCGACAGTGATGTCTGTAAACCCAGACGTTCAACCTGATATCGTGACTATGATTGGTACTTCAGCAGCACTTGCTATCTCTGGCATTCCATTCAATGGTCCTATTGGCGCGGCACGCGTAGGTCACATTGATGGTCAATTAGTGCTTAACCCAAGCATGACCGAGCTTGCTATATCTCGTCTTGATCTTGTGGTTGCAGGTACAGACAACGCGGTACTGATGGTTGAGTCAGAAGCGGATAACCTAACTGAAGAAGAAATGCTAGCAGCGGTTGTTTACGGCCACGACCAACAACAAGCTGTGATTAAAGCGATCAATGAATTTGCTGCTGAAGTTGCCACTCCAGCTTGGGATTGGGTTGCTCCTCAAGAGAACACAGTACTTAACAGCAAGATCGCTGAACTAGCAGAAGCTAAGCTTGTTGAAGCTTACAAAATCACTGAGAAAATGGCTCGTTACGACCGTATTCATGAAATTGCTGCTGAAGTAAACAAAGTGATTCTTGCTGAAGATCCTGAAGCAAATGCGAAAGAAATCCACACTATCTTCCACGATCTAGAGAAGACGGTTGTACGTCGTAGCATCATTGCTGGCAACCCACGTATTGACGGTCGTGAAAAAGACATGGTTCGTGCGCTAGACGTACGCACTGGTATTCTTCCTCGTACTCACGGTTCTGCACTATTTACTCGTGGTGAAACTCAGGCAATCGTAACCGCTACTCTTGGTACTCAGCGTGATGCTCAAATCATCGATGAGCTAACAGGTGAGCGTAAAGATAACTTCCTACTACACTACAACTTCCCTCCATACTGTGTGGGCGAAACTGGTTTTGTAGGCTCTCCTAAGCGTCGTGAAATCGGCCACGGTAAACTGGCTAAGCGTGGTATCGCTGCCGTTATGCCTTCAGTGGAAGAGTTCCCATACACAGTTCGTGTCGTATCAGAAATCACAGAATCTAACGGTTCATCTTCAATGGCTTCGGTATGTGGCACTTCTCTTGCTCTGATGGATGCAGGTGTACCAATCAAGTCTTCTGTTGCAGGTATTGCAATGGGTCTTGTTAAAGAAGGCGATGATTTCGTTGTTCTTTCTGACATTCTTGGTGATGAAGATCACCTAGGTGACATGGACTTTAAAGTAGCGGGTACTAACCAAGGTATCACTGCACTGCAAATGGACATTAAGATCGAAGGTATCACCAAAGAGATCATGCAAATTGCGCTAAACCAAGCACAAGGTGCACGTAAGCATATCCTTTCTGTGATGGATCAAGCGATCTCTGGTGCTCGTGCTGAGATTTCTGAATTTGCACCACGCATTTACACCATGAAGATCAGCTCTGAGAAAATCAAAGACGTGATCGGTAAAGGTGGTGCGGTGATCCGTGCTCTAACTGAAGAGACGGGCACAACCATCGAAATCGAAGATGACGGCACAATCAAGATTGCGGCAACCGATAGCGCTCAAGCTAAAGAAGCGATTCGTCGCATTGAAGAGATCACGGCTGAAGTTGAAGTCGGCGCTATCTATACTGGTAAGGTCGCTCGTCTGGCTGATTTTGGCGCGTTCGTTAACATTCTTCCTGGTAAAGATGGTCTGGTACACATTTCTCAAATCGCGGATCAACGCATCGAGAAAGTGTCTGATTACTTGAAAGAAGGCCAAGAAGTTCAAGTTAAAGTACTTGAAATCGACCGCCAAGGCCGTGTTCGTCTAAGCATGAAAGAAGCGGTAGAGAAACCAGCAGAAGAAGTTGTAGCAGCACCAACGGCTGAATAAGACCACTTTAAGCTTGAGAAGCACGGCGCTTTAGTCGCCTTTTCAACATAAAGCATGATATAAAGGGAGCGTTATTCGCTCCCTTTTTCATGCCTAGATTAATGCGATACACCGACTTATCTTGGGCTTTGGGGTACACAGGAGTTTTATTTGTGAAATGGTTTCCAACGGCCGCATTGAGTGCTTTGATACTGATGATGTCGGGCTGCGCGTCAACTCAAAATGACAATCAAAGTCAATGGGTATACCCTCCGATGGCAGTGCCATTGCAGTCTTCATTACAGCAACAGGTTCAGATAGCGCGTTTAACGCAACTGCTACAACGTACTGATCTACCTGATGATGTGCGGGCAAAAATGTTTTATGAGCGTGGTAACAACTACGACAGTGTTGGGCTACGCACTTTAGCACGTTTAGATTTTGAGCAGTCACTCGCGCTTAACCCGGCGCAGCCTGATATCTTTAATTTATTAGGCGTGTATTACACGCAAGTTGCAGAGTTTGATGCCGCTTATGAGGCATTTGATTCGACATTAGAACTTGAACCTGACAATTTTTACGCTGAGCGTAACCGAGCCATCGCACTTTATTACGGCGACCGTACAGAACTTGCGCTGGAAGAGATTCGCGCACATTATCAACATGATCCTAGCGATCCCTTTCGTGCATTGTGGCTATACATTATTCAAAGTGAAAGCGAGCCTTTGCAGGCACGTGTGGATCTCTTCAATCGCTATCAAGTTCGAGATGATCAATGGGGATGGCTCTTGGTTGCGTTAACGCTTAAAGAGATATCGGAAGAGCAAGCTTTTAAGATGATCTTAGAAGAAGGCAGCGGTAATGCGATACAAGCACAGCGTTTAACTGAGGTCTATTTTTATCTCGCTAAGCGTTACCAGCAAGAGGGAAATTACGCGCACGCGATCGCCTTGTACAAGCTTGCGTTGTCATTTAACGTCTACGAATATGTTGAGCATCGATACGCTTATCTTGAATTGGGGAAAATTTTCCAGCAAGTAAGAGCTGACTATTTAGCTAAGGCGAAAGCTGAGCAGCAAGAGTCTCAGCAATAAGTACCTTATTTATACCCTTTTCCTTAAAGCCGCTGACTTTTTCAGCGGCTTTTTTGTTGCTTAACGATCTAAAGATCCATAAAATAGTTAGCCTTGATAACCATTTTAATTTGAAAAACAGTGAAACTAGAAGCTAACTTAGAAAAATTAGAGCGTTTTAGTGCCAAAATCTGGCGTCGGTATAGCAAAGCTGATCCCATTTCACAATTGAGCTTTAATGAATATGATTACCTTAAAGTGATTCAAAGCTCTTCTTTGCCACTGCGCTTAACTGATTTAGCTAATGAGATGGAAGTGAGTAAACCATCGGTATCAAATATGGTTAAAAGGCTTAAAAATAAAGGGTTGGTTCAGACTGCACAATGCCAAGATGATGCGCGTTCTTACCGAGTTTCTCTCACCGATACTGCGCGTGAGCATTTAGCGGATGAAGCGAAAGTGTACGCTGTTGTCGCAGAGCAAGTGACTAAGCATCTCTCGGAAGAAGAAGCACTGTGCTTTAATATGTTGTTATCCAAAGTATTACTTTAATTTATTTATATAGTTAGCCTTGCTAACTATGGTGTCTGTTATGAAAAATTCAATTTACCGCCAATTTTGGCGCTATACCATTCCGACCGTGGCAGCTATGTTAGTCAATGGCTTGTATCAAGTGGTGGATGGTATTTTTATTGGTCATTATGTTGGTGCTGAGGGATTGGCGGGCATTAACGTTGCGTGGCCTATTATTGGCTTTATTTTAGGGCTTGGCATGTTGGTGGGCGTTGGAACTGGTGCTCTGGCTTCGATCAAGCAAGGTGAAGGGAACATGACGGCAGCCAAGCAAGTGCTTGCGACTGGCCTATTGTTGCTTGTGATGCTAGCTCCTGCGGTGGCGACAATTCTATGGTTTCTTGCGGACGATTTCATTGCGTGGCAAGGCGTTGAAGGACGAGTCTACGAACTTGGCTTGCAATATTTGCAAGTATTAGTGATCGCTTGTGTCTTTACGCTTGGCTCTATTGCGATGCCTTTCTTGTTACGAAACGACGACAGCCCTAATTTAGCCACATTGCTGATGGTGAGTGGTGCGATAATCAATATTCTCTTCGATTATCTGTTTATTGCCGTTTTACATTGGGAACTTACTGGTGCCGCCATCGCAACGGCACTCGCACAATTAAGTGTGACGGTATTAGGCATAGGCTATTTCTTTTCGAAACGTGCCAAGCTGCGGCTGTCACTTTCGGTGATGCGAGTTCAATGGTCTTTATTACCGCAAATTGTTGTTATTGGTACTTCAAGCTTTTTTATGTATGCCTATGGTTCGATGATGGTGGCGGTGCACAACAGCCTATTTGCTCACTATGGCAGCGCGGCACTTGTTGGGGCATACGCGATATTAGGCTATATCGTCACGGTTTATTACTTAACGGCAGAGGGTATCGCTAACGGTATGCAACCGTTAGCTAGCTTCAATTACGGGGCAAGAAACTATAGCAATATCAGAAAATTACTTAAAATCGCAATGAGCATCGCCGTGCTTGGCGGGCTGGGTTTTGTGGTACTGCTTAACTTGTTTTCCACTCAGGTTGTGGCGATCTTTAATTCAACTGACCCGCAATTGATGGCAAGCGCTGTACTGGGTTTAAAACTGCATATGTTCGCGCTGTTTTTGGATGGATTTCTAGTTGTCGCCGCCGCCTTTTATCAAGCGACCAATCGCGGCAGTAAGGCGATGTTTGTCACCATTGGTAATATGGCGATCCAACTACCGTTCTTGTATTTGTTACCTAAGTTATATGGTGTGACTGGTGTGTGGATTGCCTTCCCTATTTCCAATATTGCGTTAAGTTTGGTGGTGGGTTTGATGTTGTGGCGAGATTTGCGTGCACTACCTTGTGATAACGCCAAGCAAACCGTGTTCGCTTAACAAGAGCCTCCCCCTTGTCTCTAAGGGGAGGCTACGCTCAGCTTTGTTGAATCGCTAGGCCCGGTAATTGGTGCCAATAGCCGTTACACTGGTGATTGGTTAAAGGGGAGGGATGCTCTCCTTTTTCATTGGCCTTGAACTGCGACAGATGTTCGAATGTCTCAAGACCTAGTGGGCTTAAACGAACGACATCGACCAATCCCGCCATGCTTGGCAAATCATTAGCAAGGTTATAGCAATAGCCCGACTGGGTTTGGATACCGTTGAGGTTAAATACCGCTTGGCCTTCTTGGCTGTGAACCTGAATTCCGGTTGGATACTTGATACAGCAAGTCTCACATTCATCCTTCGCACGGTTTTCGGCCCGTGCGGTAAAGCAGCGTGCGGAGTAAGCCAGTGGCAGGTATCCGTGGCTAAAAACTTCTACTTCAAACTGGTTTTTGATACCAAGATCCTCACATTGTTGCAATACATTGATTAGCCAATCACGGGAGAGTTCAACAGGCATGCACCAACGGATCATCCCTTGCTTTAGGAACAGTTGCAGTGTGCGCGCGTTGTAAGCATTCACGGCGGGCCCAACCACAAAAGGAAGGCGTTTTTCACTGGCGAGTTGAATCGCCGAAACGTCATTGGCTTCAATCGCAAAATCGCCATTCTCAATATACTTTTTCATCACATTGATTTCGCTCGGCGCTTCCAGTAGCGCCATGGTTGAGAGCACAACCTGTTTACCCGCTTGTGAAAGCGCTTTGGCGATCTCAAACCAGTGTTGTGGTTTTATCTCACGTCGCTTG
Source organism: Vibrio qinghaiensis (assembly GCF_002257545.1). NCBI lineage: Bacteria > Pseudomonadati > Pseudomonadota > Gammaproteobacteria > Vibrionales > Vibrionaceae > Vibrio > Vibrio qinghaiensis. The sequence continues at coordinate 586,988 of NZ_CP022741.1, forward strand.
GAGCAGACCGATTCACCCAAATAGATCACATCAGCAGGGCTATTGATTGCCTGTTGATAAAAATTTTCTACCTCTTGTTTGGGCCAGAAATAGAGTAAAGGACCCAGCGCATATTTCATTCTCTTCTCCATTCTCTTATTGCCATTGGCGATGGTACGCGCCGAGTGTGGTTTGCGTGCCTTCAGATACGTTGGCTAAGGCGGTGTTCCAAGCCGTTTCTACTTGGTAGGCTTGTGGATTTGCTTGGTAGCGATCAATCGCTGCGCGCCATGTTTTCGTCACTTGCTCCACATATGCAGGGCTACGTTGGCGACCTTCAATTTTGACGGAAGCAACGTTGGCTGCAAACAGTTCTGGCAATAGTGATAACGTATTCAAACTGGTTGGCTCTTCCAGTGCGTGGTAGCGTTTAGGTTGCCCATCGATCTGCGCTTCAAAACGACCTTTGCACAAGGTTGGGTAGCCTGCATTTTCTCCGGCTGCGTATTTATCAATCAAAATTTCGTTTAAGCGAGATTCCAAACCCGAGTCCGTTTCTTGCCAGCGGACATACTTCGCGGGCGAACAGGCTCCGACAGTATTGGGTGATTCTCCCGTCATATAGGAAGAGAGATAACAGCGCCCTTCAGACATAATGCATAAGCTGCCAAAGGCAAATACTTCAAGTTCGACGTCACTCATCATATTACGTGAGAGCTGTTTGACTTGATGGATTGATAGCACTCGCGGTAACACCACCCGCTTAATATTGAAATTCTGCTTATAAAACTCGATAGCGGCGACGTTGGTGGCGGAGGCTTGCACAGAAAGATGCAGTTCGAGATCTGGATATCGATTAGCGGCATAATCCAATACCGCGATATCGGCGATGATCAACGCATCCACGCCTAAACTGGCGGCATTATCGACGGCGTGAGTCCAACGCTCGAAGCCATTAGGGTGGGCGAAGGTATTTAACGCGACATGAATTTTTTTATGGTGATCATGAACATATTGCACCGCTTTATCTAACTTCTTACCTGCGAAATTAAGGCCAGCAAAGTGGCGAGCATTAGTATCATCTTTAAAGCCGATATAAACCGCATCTGCACCACAATCGATCGCTGTTTTTAGAGCAGGCAGGTTACCTGCAGGACATAAAAGTTCCATTGATCCATACGATATCTAAGGGAAAGTAGTGGTATTTTATGAAGCATTATGAATAGCAAATTTGATGTAAGGCAGGTTTGGGGCGAATAAACGAGATTTACTTATTTGGGAGTAGAACGATGACGACGATTTTGAACGAATAACTCTTCTACTTCCTGCCTCGGTTGTGGCCGATAAAAATGGAAGCCTTGAATTGAGTTACAGTTGAGATTAGAGAGCAGTGTGGCTTGTTGTTGAGTTTCCACACCTTCGGCAACGACCGTTAAGTTGAGTGATTTTCCTAAATTGATGATATTTTCAATGACGGTGATTTGTTTAGGAAGCGTATCGATATCCGTTATAAAAGCGCGGTCAATTTTAAGTTCATCAATCGGGAAGCGAGCGAGATAAGAGAGCGAGGAATACCCCGTACCAAAGTCATCAATGGACAGCGAAAAACCCAGTTTTTTGATTGCGTTCAACATTTGCAAGGTGTGCTCGCTGTCGCTCATGACGGCACTTTCGGTCAGTTCAAATGTGATGCAGTTTGCATCAAGCTCTGTGGTGCGAAGCAGTTTTTCCATATAATCAATCAACTTCGGGTTACAAAACTGTTCGGGCGATAAATTGATCGCCACGCGACCTGGTAAAATACCTTGCAGCTTCCAACGTTTTACGGTTGAGAAGACATCACGCATCACTACTCGGCCTAAATGTTCAATCAGCCCAGCTTTTTCCGCGACAGGAATAAAAGCGCTCGGATTGATATACCCTTCTACAGGGTGTTTCCAGCGCACCAAGGCTTCCGCACCATTGATGCTGAAGTCGCGAGCATTCACTTTCGGTTGATACCAGACTTCAAGGCCATTTTGCTGCAGCGCTTTTTGCAGTTCAATTTCAAGCCATAAGCGCATGCGCGCTTCTTTGTTCATTTGATCGTTGAACTTAATCAAACGGTTTCTACCACGATCTTTGGCTTCATACATCGCCGTATCGGCGTTTTGCAGTAATACGCGTGCATCGCTACCGTCACCAGGGTAGGCGACACTACCTATGGAGCAGGCTAAACGTTTACTGAAATGGTGCAGATCAAACGGTTGGTTAATCAAAGAAATGATGCGTTCAGCCAACATTTCAGCGGCGCGACTATTTTCAGGATCAGGCAGTATTAGTCCAAATTCATCGCCGCCAAGGTGGCCCACAATGGCTTGTTGCGGTAGTAAACGTTTCAGCCGTGCTGAGACCTCTTTAATGACTTTATCGCCAATATGATGGCCTAAAGAGTCATTGATGTTTTTGAAGTTATCAATGTCTAAATAGAGCATAACAAGGGGTGTTTCATTTTGAATGAACTGTTCTAAACGTTTAGTAAAACCAAAACGATTGTACAAGCCTGTCAGCGAGTCAATGTGGATATCAGCATGCATGGTCGAAGACAACTGCTTAGGTGCGTCTTCTGCATCTTGAATCAAAATCAGTTGTGAGCTGTTGCCCAGCACGACGGTGGCTCCAGCGTGCAGTTGAACTTTACGTTCAAAGCCACACTTTGGCCCAGTGAGGCAGACTAGTGGAGCCCCTGTGAGTAATAAACTGAGTGGAGAGCTGAATACGGTTTTACTTTTTTCATCAACAAACAAGCGCGATAACTCTTCACCAAGAAGCTCTGAGGTATTTTCAAAACCGAGTAAACGAGCCGATGCGGGGTTAGCAGAGATAATGCAGTCGTCATCGACCAGCAACAATCCATCGGGAAGCAAGCTAGTCAAGGTTGAAAACTTATTTTCCGACTCTTCTAATGAGCGAATGAGGATCTGTTTTTCGGAGGTGTCGATGGCGTGAAACACAATATTTTCGACTTTTTTATCACCCATGATAGGCGATAAAGAGAAATGCAAACTCGTTTCTAAATCGATCTCGTGAAGCGTCAGTTCAGTTTCAAGCGTTTCTCCTTGAAATGCTCGTTCATAATAGGGTTTTAGATGACGGTAGAAATGCTCTCCTAGAATTTGTGAGTCATTCATTCCAACCAATTCGGTCGTGCTCAAACCTGCAATATCACAATAGCGCTCATTGACCATCACATAGTTATGTTGATCGTTTAAGACAGCAAAAAAAAACGGACTGTTCGACGTGATTTTTGCAAACCAATGTTGTAAATGTTGCGAAGGCATCAAGCTACTACCACTCTCCAGAGCACTTATATTCATGAGGATGTTACAACGTAAGTAACACATTAACTATAACTTTGATTACTAAGCTAGAAAAGGTTCTCAAACAATGTACGTTTTTTGATGCATCACAGGAATTTGCACCCCCACATCCATTATGATTAGGTACTATTGCATTACAAAGTAACGGATAACGCTCGTGATTCACAAGATTCGTACTCAACTAGTTCAAAACGCCGCTTCAATTTTGCGATCCCCAGTCCACTTCTTACCGCAAGTTGTACAAAAAAAAGCCTTGCTAGAAGGGTTGAAAACTATATTTCATGAGGCTTTGCAAGAAGGTGACTTTGAATTTCTTGATGGGAAATGGTTAAAGGTTTCAATTCGTGATTTGAATTTGAATTGGTATATCAGCTATCAAGCGGAACAACTTGTTGTGTCTGATAAGACAGAAGTGGAAGATGTCAGCTTTAGCGGTAACCTAAATGATATGGTGTTGATTGCTGGTCGAAAAGAAGATCCTGATACGCTGTTCTTTCAACGTCGACTCTCCATTGAAGGGGATACCGAACTGGGGTTAGAGGTGAAGAACCTGATGGACAGTGTTGACCTAGAGCTTTTACCAAAACCCTTCCAGATGTTAATAAATCAGCTAGCAGATTTTGTGCATAAGGGCGTACAATCGCCAGTGACACAAAATGAGGTAATGAATGCTTATTCGAACTGAAGCGCCAGCGGATATCTTAGCGATTGACCGCTTATTAAAATCAGCCTTTGAGACAGATGCTGAAGCTAATTTGGTCATGACATTAAGGGAAAACAGCCATTTGACACTCTCTTTGGTGGCTTGTGATGATGACGGCGAAGTCGTTGGTCATGTGATGTTTAGCCCGGTCTTACTCAATAGTGAAGACTTAAATTGGCAAGGGCTTGCACCGTTGGCCGTGAAAAAAGAGTGGCGAAATCAAGGTGTCGCCACCTCGTTGGTGAAAGAAGGGTTAATCTGTTTGGCTGAGTTCGATTATCCAGCCTGTGTCGTTTTGGGCAACCCGGATTATTATCAACGCTTTGGCTTTAAAGAGGCGGCGAAATCTGATTTTCGTTGTCGTTGGGATGTTCCCGTCGGCGTGTTTCAGATCGTTGCATTAGTCGACGGTGAATTGAATGGGCGAGCTGGTTTGATTGAATATTGCCCAGAGTTCAACGATCTTTAATCACCGTATTTCTATTCAAAACAGGGAGCCCAGTGCTCCCTGTTTACTTTTATGCCCTTACCACTTGAAGCTGCCTTGGTGTTGGCTACGTTCGCTCACTCCAATCACATCGTTTCTCTAGGCTCATGGGGATGAATTCACTTGTCGCCTACCTGCTACTTCAAGTTGTTTGGGTATAGCTCTTGGGTCATTGGATGATTAACGGTTTCTGTCTTGGCGCTGATTTGTTAGGATTGCGATGTTCAATGAGGTCATAAACAGATGTCACATCACGAAAATCAATATTTACAAGAAATGGGCATCCAGCGTTGGGAGCTTATCCATCCACAGCGGCTGGCTGGCTATCAACCTGATCCGGTGACGCTGCCGAGCACGTGCCGTTTATTACTCGTTTCCCCTCAATACCCGCAACAAGGTTCTCTATTGCTGTTTTCAAGAGTATTGAAGAGTATGGGGCTCGAAATCAGTCAGGCGTGTCATCTTGAGCCTCACTCTCTTAGCCAACTCACAGGCTCCAGTATTGAATGGTTGTGGTTTTCAGGCTGTGAAAAGAAAGAAAGCCCGTTGGCCCAGAAAGTGTTAACGTCACCGCCGCTAGTTGAGATAGATGGCAATACCGAGCTGCGCCGGGCGTTGTGGCAGCAAATTTGTTCTTATGAGTCATAAAACCATGAATATTGATGTTGTGCCTTTATCACTTCCTTATCTTGATGCCATTTGGTCCATTGAGCAGCAAGCTCACAGTTACCCTTGGGCTGAATCACTCGTACGCGACTTGGCGAGTCGTGGTGCATGCCACCATGCTATGTTGGTTGATGGCAAAGTTGTCGGTTATTTCTATGCACAGAATATTGTTGGAGAGGTGACCTTGTTGAATATCGCTGTCGATCCGCAGCAGCAAGGTAAGGGTTACGGAAAATTGTTGATGGAGTTTTTCTTAACTTACTGTGAAAAAGCGCAAGCTGAAAGTGCGTGGCTTGAAGTTCGCGAAAGTAACATCCGTGCTTATAGCTTGTACGAATCGCTGGGTTTTAATGAGCTCGATCGTCGAGTGAACTACTATCCCACTCCGAAAGGATCAGAAGATGCGATCATCATGAGCTACTATTTTTTGTAGTTTATTTGCCATCAGCGGATCGTTTGCAAACTCAGGTTTTTTTCATGGTTAGGCGTCTCGGAACTATTTCTGGTGCGCCTTGTCTTTTTGATGTTCATTGAGTTGATAACATGGGCTTGCAAAACGCTTGACGACTTCCTTAGCGGTTAACGGCTTATCAAATAAGTAACCTTGGAACTGATCACAACCCAATTGTTTGAGAGTTTCGAGTTCTTGGCACTCTTCCACACCTTCGGCTATTACCTCCAAATTTAAACGTTTCGCAATCATAATAATCGTATCCACAATTGCTTGGTCACTCTCATCTAGATGCAATTGAGTGACAAAAGAACGATCGATTTTGAGCACATCCACCGATAAAAGTTTGAGGTAACGCAGTGATGAATAACCAGTGCCAAAATCATCAATCGAGATGCTCAGCTTACTTTTTTTAAGTTGCACCATTTTTTGAATCGCACTTTCGACATTTTCCAGTAATAGCCCTTCAGTAATCTCCAATTCAAGATGTTCACCCGTAATACCTGCTTGTTGCATTGCATGGTTAACGTGTTCAACAAAAGAATCTTGAGAAAACTGCAACGGACTGATGTTGATGGCTAAACGGCGAAAATGGGGCGGTAATACTCCTTGGCGCTTCCAAGCGGCGTATTGATAGCACGCTTGCTCTAATATCCAATTGCCAATCGGAATAATTTGCCCCGTTTCTTCTGCGATGGTCATAAACACACCCGGTGGCAATACACCTTTGGTTGGGTGGTTCCAGCGGATCAAGGCTTCTACACCGACTATATTGTGCCGCTCATCGACTTGAGGTTGGTAATAGAGTTCTAACTGCTGGGTATTGAGGGCTTCATGGAGGCCTTTTTCAATTTCCAGAAACGATTCGACTTGAGCCTGCATTTCTGGCTCATAAAACATGTATTTATTGCGCCCATTCGCTTTCGCTCGGTATAGCGCTGTATCGGCTTGCCTAAGGGCATCGATATTGGTTTTACCCACTGATGGAAAAATGGAGATACCGATACTCACAGTACAATAAAGCTGGTGGTCATCAATCGAGTAAGGGTTGGAAATCAGAGCCAGAAGCTGCTGAGCTACCTTCTCTGCTTGCGGGCGTGAGAGATGAGGAATCAACACCGCAAACTCATCGCCACCGATGCGTGCGGCGGTGTAATCGTGTTTAAGCCAGCCATCCATGCGCATGGCGATGGCTTTGATTAAATTATCCCCTGTTGTGTGTCCAAGTGAATCATTGATCGTTTTGAAACGGTCGAGATCAAGATAAAACAACACACCAGAAGTGTGGGTACGAATACTGTTATCAATGGCTTCAGTGAGCAGTTGCAGCAGCAAGCTGCGATTAGCAAGACCCGTTAACGTGTCGTAGTAGGCCAATTGATTAAGTTTGGCATCCGCGAGCTCTCGCTCTTTCCATAGAGTATCGAAAGTACCGGCTAACTCACTGAGTTCATTTTTTTGCTGTTGCAATGGTGGCCGTGTTGGGCGTTGATTGTTTTGCAATGAGCGGACCCATGAAATTAACGTGGTGATGGGTTTTGACAGCTTGTAGTAAAAAAAGACTAAAAGGATCGAGGTCAACAACACATTTCGAAAGAGATCAAACAGCAATACTCGTGTGGTTTTTGCAATAAACTCTTTAGCAATGGAAGAGCCGTTGACGGAAAAACTTAAGCTACCTACCACCACACTAGAATTGGGTTGATGCAACTCAGTTTTAAAGATCGGTATTTCAGGTGTCAGATAGCTGGATAAGAGCCGAATGAAATCCGTTTGTGGAGGGATGTTACGGCTTTTTTTTGCCAATATATCACCAAAATCATCTATGATTTCAACATCATAAATAGCATTGTCAACCATTAAACTAGATGCAACTTGGTTGGCCAATAAGTTGTTGAGGTGATAAGCGGCCTGGCTGGCATTTGAATAATTTTGCAGTAGCTTAAATCGGTAGTGATCTTCAATACGTGTTTGCTCTTGGTGTAGATCGAGAAGAGTATGGTATAAACTAAAGCCTATCCCAAGTATCACCGATACTAGGAACACTGTTTTGGCTTGTTTAAATGCCAGAGAATTTCTTTGTCTGGTTATCAGCATAATACTCGCTTATTCTCTTTGCCCTTTTTAGTTATAGCTCATATTTATTGATAATTTAATTACAAATAGAAAGGTCGTCATTTTCTTGTTGATTTGTGTAGCGACGAAAGTTGCTCCCAGATCAAATATAGGGGAGAATACCGCGCAAATTTGAATCGAACTGCTGATCAGCGTAAGCGCTTCGGCTCTCCCTTATATCAGCATATTGAGAAGACCTGTTTCATGTCAAATACTCCTTTTTTGGGTGAAGTTTCTAAACGTCGAACCTTCGCTATTATTTCGCACCCGGATGCGGGTAAAACCACCATTACTGAAAAAGTTCTGCTATTTGGGAACGCTATTCAAAAAGCGGGAACGGTAAAAGGGCGTGGCTCTAACCAGCATGCTAAATCAGATTGGATGGAAATGGAAAAAGAGCGTGGTATTTCGGTCACGACCTCTGTGATGCAATTTCCTTACAATCACTGTTTGGTTAACTTGCTCGATACTCCAGGGCACGAAGACTTCTCGGAAGATACTTACCGCACATTGACAGCGGTTGACTCGTGCTTAATGGTGATTGATGCAGCAAAAGGTGTTGAAGATCGTACACGTAAGCTGATGGAAGTGACTCGCTTACGTGATACACCGATTGTAACCTTCATGAACAAATTGGACCGTGAGATCCGCGACCCAATGGAACTGCTTGATGAAGTGGAGAATGAGCTGAAGATTGCCTGCGCACCGATTTCATGGCCAGTGGGTTGTGGTAAAGAGTTTAAAGGCGTGTACCACATTCACCGTGATGAGACGATTCTGTACGCGACCGGCCAAGGCCACACTATTCAAGAAGAGCGCATTGTTAAGGGCCTCAACAACCCTGATCTGGATAAGGCCGTGGGTGATGACCTTGCCGCTCAGCTGCGTGATGAGCTTGAATTGGTATTGGGTGCTTCTCATGAATTTGATCAAGAGCTGTTTTTAAAAGGTGAGTTGACCCCTGTTTTCTTCGGAACGGCATTAGGTAACTTTGGTGTGGACCATATGCTGCATGGTTTAACTGAATGGGCTCCGGCGCCGATGCCACGTCAAGCTAATGAGCGTATTGTTGAAGCCACGGAAGAGAAATTTTCAGGCTTTGTGTTTAAAATCCAAGCGAACATGGATCCTAAACACCGCGATCGTATTGCGTTTATGCGTATTGTGTCGGGTACTTATACCCAAGGCATGAAAATGAACCACGTGCGTATTGGTAAGCAAGTGAGTATTTCTGATGCGGTTACCTTTATGGCGGGCGATCGCTCTCGTGCTGAAAATGCTTATGCTGGCGATATTATCGGTTTGCATAACCATGGAACGATTCAGATTGGTGATACCTTTACCCAAGGTGAATCGTTGAAATTCTCAGGTATTCCTAACTTTGCTCCTGAGCTGTTCCGTCGTATTCGCTTGCGCGATCCACTGAAGCAGAAGCAACTGCTTAAAGGTTTAGTGCAGTTGTCGGAAGAGGGAGCGGTTCAAGTCTTCCGCCCACTACAAAATAACGATTTGATTGTGGGTGCTGTGGGTGTGCTGCAGTTTGATGTGGTGGTATCTCGTTTAAAATCTGAATACAACGTCGAGGCGATTTACGAAGGTGTTAACGTTGCAACAGCACGTTGGATTGAGTGCGCAGATGATAAAAAATTCGAAGAGTTTAAGCGCAAAAACCAAAGTAACATCGCACTGGATGGTGGGGATAACCTGACTTACATCGCGCCGACTATGGTCAATTTGAATCTGGCCAAAGAGCGTTTTCCTGAAGTAGAGTTCCGTGCGACACGCGAACATTAAAACTTGGTGATTTTGAAGAGAGTGACACTCTCTTCAAACGTTAAACATAAAAAATGCCGATATTTCAGTATCGGCATTTTTTATGGGTGGTATCGGAACGCTATTTTTTCTTTTTGCTCGCTTTCTTCTTCTTGGAAACCACTTTGACTTTTTTGTCATCGGTTTTCTTTTTCTTTTTGAATACCGGCTTTTTGTGCTGCGGGCGCATATCTTTAATGAAGCGCTCTTTGATCTCCTCATCGACATAACGCGCGACGCGGTCCATCATCACTTGATCATGGGCTTCAACCAAAGAGATCGCATTGCCTTTTTTGCCAGCACGAGCCGTACGACCTATGCGGTGTAAGTACACATCCGCTGAGCGTGGCATATCAAAGTTGATCACGTGACTCACGTCTGGTAAGTCAATACCACGCGCCGCTACGTCAGTAGCCAATAGCACGTTGACAGTGCCTTCACGGAATCGCGTAATGGCGTTATTGCGACGATCTTGTGGCATTTCGCCTTGAATCCAAGCACAAGGAATTTGCGCTTTTTCTAGCTCGGTACGCAAATCAGCTAAGCGCTCACGAGTTTTGATAAACACGATAGAACGTTCGGCTTGCTCGGTGAGGATTTTCTTCAATAGCTCAACTTTGTGCACCATGGTATCGGCGCGGTGATACCATTGAGTGATTTTTTTGCGTTCACGACGAGAAGGATCGGCATTGATTGTTGCCGGTTCTTTTAAGAGATCGGCAGTAAAACCTTCCACACCATGGCCTTCCAGTGTTGCAGAGAAGAGCAAGGTCTGTTTACGCCAGCGACATTCCGCCGCGAGACGATCGACGATTGGGCCAAAGCCCATGTCTAGCATGCGGTCAGCTTCATCCAAAATAAGCCATTCAATCGCACGACAATCAAAACGCTCGCCTTCAATGTATTCCATCAAGCGACCAGGCGTTGCCACCACAATATCTTGCGTTTTGGCTAAGATGTCGGCGTGCTCTTGATATTGTACGCCGCCGGTGATGGTGACGATATTGAGACGAGTATTCTTCGCCAGTTCACGCGCTTGATCCGCCACTTGCATCGCCAGTTCACGAGTTGGGGTCAGAATCAAGACGCGTGCAGGGCCAGCTCGCTTGCGCGGAAAATCCAAAAGATATTGCAGCGCCGGTAAAACAAATGCAGCGGTTTTACCGGTTCCCGTTGGCGCAGAGGCAAGAATATCTCGACCATCTAGGGCTTGTGGGATCGCTTCAGCTTGAACTTGGGTGGGACGTTCAAAGCCCATATCTTCAATGGCCGCAATGATGCAAGGGTCAAGATCGAGGTCAGCAAAGGTTTTGATCACAGTGAGTACTCCACAAGCCGTTAGGCTTATTTGGCTATAAAATTAAGGTCGAACATTATAGGGGGATTGGTGATTAGGATCACATGTTATTTCTACATCTTGAGATAAAAATCTTGAGTTAGGGCGATAAAGGCTTCGCTATAACCGCTTGATGAGTGAATGACCAATGATGAATCAATCACAGCAGCCGAGGCTAAACTTAGTTCAATCAATAGCCGATGAGCGGGTTTGTGTGCTATGGGTTGTACTGTGCAGCGCCGCTTAAGCTGCCAGCCGAGCGTGAGTGCTTGCTCGATAAATTGTTCCCCTTCATACACGGGCAAAATAAAACAAGCTTGCCCCTCATCGTTGAGAAGACTTTTTGCTCTGACTAATAAAGCGTGATGAGCAAGTTGATTGGTGTGCCTAGCAGTAGCTCGCTGGGGATCATGAGACAGTTCACCACTGTTGAAATAGGGTGGGTTACAAATAATTGCATCAAAGGACGGTGCAAAAGAGGTGTCTAAAATATCACCTTGTATAACGCGGATACGCTGTCCCCATAAAGAGGTATCACTGTTGTATTGGGCTGCTTCAAAAGCAAAGGCATCGATATCTATGGCCGTAATTTGTGCATCGCTAAAACGTTGCGCGCACATTAATGCCAATAACCCGGTACCTGTGCCAATATCGAGAATGGTTTTGGGATGGTGCGTGAAAGCCCACGCGCCTAATAGAACCCCATCGGTGCTGACAGGCATTCCCGCTTGTCCACTGTCAATGGAAAATTGTTTAAATTTGAAACGCTTATTTTTGGGCGTGTGACTTTTCATCATTATTTCAAAACATGGCTCTAATTAAGTGATAACCACTATTGTTATCTATTTGTTCGGATTATTCTTCTATCTGTTATGAGAGTGTATGAGAAAATGATCAACACATCATTCTTTCTATTTTTTAACATTTAGAGTTTTAAACTGGTTTTTCACCAATATTATAAATTAATGTAGCGTTTTTTGCTTTGCCCTTGCGAAGTCTTGAGTGTTTCGTCATTATTCGCCCTTAATTTTTAGATTTAGATGCGGTTTAAACTGCATCAACAATGCATACACAACATTTATTAAATAATAATTAAGGGTTATCTGTGAAGCAGACGTTAAAACTAACAGATATTATCGCGGTCGGCTTTATGCTTTTCGCGTTTTTCTTGGGTGCTGGTAACATCATCTTTCCGCCAATCGCTGGCCAACTTGCTGGAGAGCATTTGCTGCCCGCTATGACTGGCTTCTTAATTACTGCGGTTGGTCTACCTCTAATGACCATCATTGCTATTGCCGTTGCTGGTGGCTCTTGGGATCATCTAACTAAAGATTTACCCAAACAGGCAGCGACAATGATAGCGGTGATGATTTTTATCATCATCGGCCCTGCTTTTGCAGCACCTCGCACTGGCCTTGTGGCGTATGAAATGGCAGTGAAACCGTTTTTCATTGATGCCCAACAATCGCACTTGACGCTCTTTTCTATTCTCTTTTTTGTTGTTGCGATGTTTTTTGCCTGGTCTCAAGGCAAACTCATCGATGTCATCGGTAAAGTGTTAACACCAGCGTTATTTATTGGTTTGCTTGTCCTCGCTGTGGCTGTTTTTCTTAATCCGCAAGGTGAGATGGTCGCTGCACAAGGTGAATACTTGACTCAGCCGTTGACGAAAGGTTTCCTTGAAGGTTACAACACCATGGATACGTTTGGTGCTCTGATGTTTGGGATGTTAATTGTTGATGCACTGCGCAGCAAAGGCATTACTGAGCGTGCGGCAACCACAAAGTATTTAATCAGCGCGGCGTGCATTGCGGCGGCTGGTTTGGCTTTTGTTTATATTTCACTATTTTATCTTGGCGCGACAAGCTCTGTAGTTGCTTTTGGCGCAGAAAATGGTGGCGTGGTGCTTAGCCAATATGTACAAGCGCTATTTGGCCCTTATGGACAGATTGTTCTCTCCACCATAGTCTTGCTGGCTTGCCTAACCACAGCGATTGGTTTGATTTCAGCATGCTCAGACTACTTTTGCACATTGACTCCAATTTCTTATAAATCTTGGGTGATCATTATTGGTGTTGCTTGCGCTATCGTGGCAAACGTTGGTTTATCAGAATTGATCGCTCTTTCTATCCCTGTGTTATTTGCACTGTATCCGGTTGCGATTGCCCTGATTGTGTTGACCTTTTTACGTGGGAAACTACCAAATCCTGCAGTGGCATACCGTGTGGTATTGTTGATTGCGTTTCTTTTTGCGTTGATCGATGCGGCAAAAGTGGCTGGCGTGGATGTGTCTGCGTTTAATATGCTGCCACTGTTTGAAGTCGGTATGGGGTGGTTACTCCCAACACTTGCGGCGATGATTTGCATGTTTTTTATCGCTACTAACGTGCAGCAAAGTGTGGCTAAAAACGCGGCATAATCGAGTTTTTATCCGTTAGTATCGAAGAGGCTGAGCATGATTGTTCGGCCTTTTTTTTAGTGCGTGCCAGCTTTTGTTTCAAGAGTTCAAACTAATTTTTCCTGTATCTTCATCACATTTTTAAGTAGAATTCTTCGGTTAAATTCTACTCATAAATGTTGAGCAAACATGTTTGAAATCAATCCTATTAAAAACCGTCTTCAGGATGTGTCAGAGCGCACAAATATCCTGAGGGGGTATCTTTGACTACGACGCTAAGAAAGAGCGTTTAGAAGAAGTGAATGCCGAACTCGAGCAACCTAATGTCTGGAACGAACCTGAGCGTGCACAAGCGCTAGGTAAAGAACGCGCTTCGCTCGAAGCCATTGTCGATACCATTGATCAGTTAGATCAAGGTGTGGATGATGTGGAAGGGCTACTGGAACTGGCTATTGAAGCCGAAGACCAAGAAACCTTCGATGAAATTGGCCCTGAACTGGATGAACTGGAAACTAAGCTTGAACAGCTTGAGTTTCGCCGTATGTTCTCTGGTGATCACGATTCTTCAGATTGCTATATTGATCTGCAGTCTGGTTCGGGCGGCACCGAGGCTCAAGACTGGACATCAATCCTGCTACGCATGTATTTACGTTGGGCAGAAGCGAAAGGCTTTAAGACTGAAGTGATTGAAGTGTCTGAAGGTGATGTTGCTGGTCTAAAAGGCGCAACAGTGCGCATTATCGGTGATTACGCTTATGGTTGGTTACGCACCGAAACTGGCGTACACCGCTTGGTTCGTAAATCGCCATTTGATTCGAGTGGCCGCCGGCATACCTCTTTTGCCTCTGCGTTTATCTATCCTGAGATTGATGAAAATATTGCTATCGACATCAACCCAGCCGATCTTCGTATCGATGTTTATCGCGCTTCGGGAGCGGGTGGTCAGCACGTTAACACTACCGAATCGGCGGTGCGTATTACGCACATTCCAACCAATACCGTTGTTCAATGCCAAAACGATCGTTCGCAGCATAAAAACAAAGACCAAGCGATGAAACAATTACGTGCAAAACTGTTTGAACTTGAGTTACAAAAGCAGAATGCAGAAAAGCAAGCCAATGAAGATGCAAAATCTGACATTGGCTGGGGAAGCCAAATTCGATCTTATGTATTGGATGACTCCCGAATCAAAGACTTACGCACTGGCGTTGAGAACCGTAATACCCAAGCGGTATTAGATGGTGATTTAGACAAATTTATTGAAGCAAGCCTGAAATCAGGTCTTTAAGGCTTTTTTACCGACATATAAGGTACATGTAAAATGACTGATGCTGTTCAAAACGAAATGAATCAAGAGCAAATTGCGCAAGAAGAGAACAAACTCATCGCAGAGCGTCGCAGCAAGCTGGATCACATCCGTAAGAGCTGTAAAGCGAATGGCCACCCAAATGACTTTCGTCGTGACAGCCTTGCGGGCGATCTTCAACAGCAATTCGGTGAAAAGAGCAAAGAAGAGTTAGAAGCCTTAAACCATGTTGTGGCGATTGCGGGTCGTATCATGGCGAAACGTGGTCCTTTCCTTGTTATTCAAGAAACCTCTGGTCGTATTCAAGCTTATGCTTCAAAAGAGGTTCAAACTGAGCTGAAGGAAAAATACCAAGGACTCGACATTGGTGACATCATCGGCGTGAAAGGTGCGTTGCACAAATCTGGCAAAGGCGATCTCTACGTTAATATGGAAGAGTACGAATTGCTGACAAAGGCACTTCGTCCGTTACCAGAGAAGTTCCACGGTTTGACTGACCAAGAGATGCGCTACCGCCAACGTTATGTGGATTTGATTGTTAATGAAAGTTCACGTAATGCGTTCATTGTCCGCTCTAAAGTCATGACTGCAATTCGTAACTTCATGATCTCAAAACAGTTCATGGAAGTAGAAACGCCAATGATGCATGTGATCCCTGGCGGTGCTAGTGCGCGTCCATTCATCACTCATCACAATGCGCTCGACATGCCAATGTACTTGCGTATCGCACCTGAGCTTTACCTTAAGCGTCTAGTTGTGGGTGGCTTTGATCGCGTGTTTGAAATCAACCGTAACTTCCGTAACGAAGGTCTTTCTCCTCGCCATAACCCTGAATTTACCATGATGGAATTCTATATGGCGTACGCAGATTACAATGATCTGATGGATTTTACTGAGGAGCTATTGAGTTCAGTTGCACTTGAAGTTTTGGGTTCAACATCAATGCCTTATGGTGATGAAACGGTAGAATTTGGTGGTCAATATGCTCGCATGAGTATGTTTGAAGCCATCAAACACTACAACCCAGAGCACGCTCAAATCCAAGCGTTAACGGAACAGGATCTGCAAAACCGTGAGCTGATGGTATCTATCGCGAAATCGGTTCATGTAGACGTTGAACCTTTCTGGACTTGTGGCCAACTGCTTGAAGAGATCTTCGGTGAAACGGCTGAACCTAAGTTGATGCAACCGACCTTCATCACTGGATACCCTGCAGATATTTCACCATTGGCGCGTCGTAGCGATAACAACCCATTCTTCACCGACCGTTTTGAGTTCTTCATCGGTGGTCGTGAAGTCGCCAATGGCTTCTCTGAGCTTAATGATGCTCAAGATCAAGACGAGCGCTTCTTAGCGCAAGTGAATGCCAAAGATGCTGGCGACGATGAAGCCATGTTCTACGATGCTGACTATGTTGTGGCGTTAGAGCACGGTCTACCACCAACGGCGGGTCAAGGCATTGGTATTGATCGTTTGGTGATGTTACTCACCAACACCCATACGATTCGTGACGTTATCCTATTCCCTGCGATGCGCCCACAGCAGTAATTGCTACTTTCGTTCCGATAAACCGCCTAAATAGGCGGTTTTTTTTTGCATTAGTTTGAAAAATTTTGTTCACTAGCATGGGCTAACAGGCAACAATTTCGAAAGGATTATGAAATAGTTCCCTATATTAAATGGCAAAGCGCTTATTTGTTGTCTAGTCTTATTATCGAGACAGACTACAGCGCCAAGTCTCGTTAATGTAACAGCCGTTTAATGTGCCAAAAGTAGCACTGCATATAAATTTTAAGATAAGGAATAATAGATGGGCACTCAATTCCGAATGGATTCTGTCCCAGGTTCGCTTGTCGTCGTTGGTGGGACATACGAGCCTTGGTTATCTGTACTTGAACAGGTTGGTTGGCGTTGTACACAATGCGCAGATTTACGTAAAGCGGATGCCTTGTTTGCAGAAACAGGCCCATGCATTGGTATTGTTGATTTGAGCCATGATGAATTCAGCCTCAATGGCATTGCAAATTTGGTCAGCAACCATAAACAAGTACGTTGGTTAGCGTTCATTCGCGAATCACAGTTGAGCTCGGATACAATTTGCCAATTCATTGTTAACTTTTGTATCGACTTTTTTACGGCGCCGATTCCCGATGCGCAGCTACTGAGCACCATTGGACACCAACTTGGAATGCTTAAGTTAGAGAAAAAAGTATGGCCACATTATGGAGCAACAGGGGATATGGGTTTAATTGGTGAATCCACTCCCATGAAGCGCCTGCGTGATCAGATCAAGCGCATCGGCCCTACGGATGTCAGTATCCTCATTTATGGGGAAAATGGAACGGGCAAAGAGACGGTCGCTAGAGCGGTACACAAAACCTCATCTCGTGCACAAAAACCTTTTATTTCAGTGAATTGCCGAGCTTTATCGGAGAGCCGCTTTGAATGTGAGCTGTTTGGTATTGGTTGTGAAGACTCATCTCAAACTTCATTATTGGAGCGGGCAGATGGTGGGACGATCCTACTCAAAGATATTCTCACGCTACCTAAAAGCCAACAAGCTAACCTCTTGCGCTTTTTGCAAGAAGGAACGATAGAAACTTCAATGGGTGTCAAAGAGGTGGATGTGCGTATTTTGGCCGCCAACTCTTCCGATATTGAAAAAGCGCTGATTGATGGCAATTTTAACGAAGAGCTGTACCACTACATTAACGTATTGCGTATTAATGTCCCGAGCTTAAAAGAGCGAGCTGGCGATATAGCATTATTAGCGCGTCACTTCTTGCAGGAATATTCTAAAGAGTTTAACGCGCAGGCGCGCAGTTTTACTGAAGAAGCGACACGCTCATTGACTCGTTATCACTGGCCGGGTAATGTTCGTGAGCTGATGAATCAGATCAAACGAGTGGTGCTGATGTCCGATTCAGTCATGTTGGATGAATTGCAACTCGACTTACCAAAACGCAGTGATGGTAAGCGCAGCCTAAAAAGCATTCGTGAGCGTTCAGAGCGAGATGCGCTATTACTGGTTTTAGAATCGAACTCAGGGCAAGTATCAATGGCCGCCAAAGAGCTAGGTGTATCTAGAGCTACTATGTATCGCTTGCTTAATAAACATAACTTAATCACTGAAAATACCTATTAACTTGATGATTCTTCAAGTAAAAATGGCCACATTTAATCCATGTGGCCATTTTTTATAATCATATCTTTTGCAAATAAGTTATTTTCTAGCTGAATGTGTCACTTATTTGCTGTCATCGGCTTTCATTTTAGGTTAATGCATTGTTTTTTAATTGTTTGAAAATTAAGAGTTGAATAATCACCTCAGTTACATAGAATTTAACCGTGAGCCGTGCTCACACACTCATTTCACTTTGGATTAACTATTTGCTTGGAGGCGCAACATGAATCATTTCGTTTTTGTTCATACTGTTCGCGTTTCTATCGATCTTACTGCGCCTAAATCGTCTCTTACTACAGACGCCTGTCGTATGTTTGATGATAAAAAAGGCACCGATTTTTAGTTAATCCGTAACCTTGAGATAGGCTGCGGAAAAATGGCAGCTTATCAAAGTGTTGCTCCACCTTGTTTGCCCCCATTTTTCCAGCCGTCAACGTTTAGTTTACTACTGGAGAATACTCATGCGTCATTCAATTTATTTACAACTTGCTACTTTACTGGTCCGTGCTGATTTACGCCGTGAAGAGCGTCAATGGCAACGAAATGTTCGCCGTCATGCTTTTGAGCTGCCTTTTAATAGCCAACACTTGCTTAAAGATATTGGCTTAGAAAGTGATGGACGCGCTATTGGCGTTTCAGTCCCTGACTCAATTAAAGCTGAACGTCATATTCGTCATCTTCGCCGTGTGTTAAGTATGCGAATAACAACGTAAAACGAGGGGCTAGTGGCTTCGCTAGCCCCGAAGATATCTACGGACAAGGGTTGGAGTAAGTCGTCCCAATCTCTTGAATTTTAAGAAGCAATTCATTACTGAGTACGACATCTAAACTATCGATATTTGTTTTCAACTGCTCTAGGTTTGTCGCGCCAATGATATTGGATGCGACAAACGGACGTTGATTGACAAACGCCAACGCCATCTGTGCTGGATCAAGGCCATACTGGTTAGCTAGCTCAACATAAGCGTGAGTGGCCTGCACACCTTGCGCCGTAAAATAGCGAGAAAAGCGTTCAAATAGGCTGCACCGAGCGCCGTCAGGTCTTGCGCCATTTAAATATTTACCACTCAGGCAACCAAACGCCAGTGGCGAGTAAGCCAGCAGTTGAACACCTTCGAAGTGGCTAATCTCAGATAAGCCAATTTCAAAGCTGCGATTCAGTAAATTATAAGGGTTTTGGATAGAGACAATTCTTGCTAGATCGTGTTTTTCTGCCAATTTTAGCAACGTCATCACACCCCACGGGGTATCATTTGATACACCGATGTAACGCACTTTTCCAGCCTTGACGAGATCATTAAGCGCTTCGAGCGTTTCGATTAAGGTGACTTCTTCTTGCTGATCAGGATAAGGGTAGTTAAGTTGGCCGAACATGTTCGTTTGGCGTTGAGGCCAATGTAATTGATACAAATCGACATAGTCTGTTTTTAAGCGTCTTAAACTATCATCAATCGCTAAATGAATGTTGCGTCTATCGAGTGACATCTTTTCGCGGATGTGAGGCACGTTACGCGGGCCTGCCACTTTAGTCGCTAACACCACTTTTTCACGTTTACCTGATTTTTCTAACCAGTTGCCAATATAGCTTTCGGTCAGACCTTGGGTTTTACCGTTGGGGGGAACTGGGTACATTTCCGCAGTATCGATGAAATTCACACCTTGGTCTAAGGCGTAATCGAGCTGCTCAAAGGCTTGTTGTTGGCTATTTTGTTCACCAAAAGTCATGGTACCTAAGCAGATCTTGCTCACTTCCAGTGTGGAATGAGGCAGTTTGGTGTATTGCATATTCCTTCCTTGATGCTCTCGCTGGTGGAGTGTGTGACGTTTTTACTATAAGCGAAGATGGCAGTGAAACGGAAACGAATTGTGCAGTGAAAGATCAAACGGTTACGTTTTTTCATAAGCAATAACGAGCACTTTTAAATAAAGTGCTGCTCAAGAATGCTCGCGGTAAATTGAGTTCGAAGATAAAAGCCTCGTGGCAGGGTTTTGATAGGTTTGCCATTAGCACCGTAGGCTTCGGTTAATGCTCGCCCGTTTGCCGCTTTTGGCCTGAGCTGTAATACTTCACCGTGCTTAGCGGTGATCTGCTCAACTTTGCCAAGAACGATGAACTCCATCAGTTCTTCCCAATCATTTTTTAGCTGCTGTTCTTGTGCAGGTGAAGGGCTCCATAGCAATGGCGAGCCGACATGGCGCTGGGCTAGGGGGATCTCTCGCTCACCCTCTATTGGGATCCACAGTACCCGAGAGAGTTTATTTCGCACGTGGCTTTGCTCCCATGTTAAACCATGGACACCGGTGAGTGGGGCTACACACACAAAGGTTGTTTCGAGTGGTTTTCCTGTGTAACTGATTGGAATACTTTTGAGCTCGATACCTAATTGCTCGAAATCTTGCTGAGGTTTGCTGCCTGCCGTTGCACCCAAATGCCACTCTAATAGCTGACCGACCCATCCTTTATCTTTTTTTAAGTCAGGGGGCACGGCCATCTTGGCTTCTTCGGCCAGTTGACTAAAGCTTAAGCCTGCAATGTCTTGGGCTCTAAGCATTAATTCATGTTCAGTTTTAGGTGCAGGTTTCATGATACTTTGAATGATAAAAACGCGATTGTAGCAAATTCTTATACACAATGTGTGTCGTTTCTTTTGCTTAAAAGATCATCGCAATCCGAGTTATCCACAAGTTGATCGGAAAAATATTCCATTTTTTGTTTATCTGTATGCATTTACAGGATTTTGCTTGAGAGAGTGGGCCTCTTAATCAGCAAATCTTATTTCCACCAGAGTAGGGGTGTGGATAACGAGCAAATTGGTGGATCTTTGAGCATGTTATTGGCTGGTTTATTTTTTGTTAATGGCAACGTAATTCAAAAAATGGAAATTTAAATTAATTCATTGTTTTTAATCTATTTATTTCATTATTATCTTTTTTGTATTGGTTGGTATTCTTTTGCTTTTTGGGGAAGTAAGTCGCTATCTAGAGATTCTTCACATAGTTACTCACAGAAAAGGTGAATAAATGTGGCTGGTGTCGCATTATTTTGTTGATAACTTTAAATTTGATGAAAAGTTATCCAATTAATGATTAGGAACACATAAATCTCGTGTTAATCACACTAGTAAGTTTGCTCCTATTGGGGATATGTGGAAAAATCAAAGCAATTAAGATTTTACTAGAGGTTGGCCAGTGATCGATGGCGATGGTTACCGACTCAATGTTGGTATTGTGATTTGTAACAACCATGGTCAGGTATTCTGGGCGAAACGATACGGACAACACTCTTGGCAGTTTCCACAAGGTGGAATTGACGACGATGAAACTCCTGAACAAGCAATGTTCAGAGAGCTTTACGAAGAGGTTGGGCTTACAAAGAAAGATGTGAAAATCATAGCGACAAGCCGCCATTGGTTAAGATATAAATTACCAAAACGGCTCGTTCGTTGGGATTCTCAACCCGTCTGTATTGGGCAAAAACAGAAATGGTTTCTTCTGCGCTTAGAGTGTGATGAATCAAGAATCAACATGCAGCGCGGCAGTACCCCTGAATTTGATGGTTGGCGTTGGGTCAGTTATTGGTATCCAGTGAGACAAGTAGTCTCTTTCAAGCGAGATGTTTATCGTCGCGCGATGAAAGAGTTTGCATCATTCGCGATGCCATTTAAAGAACGTAATAACAAAGGTAAGCGCAAAAATAAAAGAGGATAGACATGCTCTCTCAGCTAAGGGAAATAGTTGAACAAGTATCCAAGGTAGAAGATGTACACCAAGCCTTGGATATTTTGGTTAAGCAAACGTGCAATGCGATGAGTACCGAGTGTTGCACTGTCTATCTTGCTAACGAAGAAAAACATCGTCTAGAACTGATGGCAACGCAAGGCTTAAAGTTCAAAGGCGACAAAATCCACATCGGTTTTGACGAAGGTTTAGTGGGCTTAGTGAAACGTTCAGCTGAGCCAATCAACATTGCTGAAGCGTCGAAACATCCTAATTTCAAATACTTCAAACAGCTTGGTGAAGAGGTGTATCAAAGCTTTCTTGGCACACCGATTATTCATCGCAAGCGAGTATTGGGTGTCTTGGTCGTGCAGCAAAAAACACCTCGCTTATTTAGTGAGATGGAAGAGTCTTTTATTGTCACTCTGGCGGCGCAAGTGGCCGTGATTATTGCTCATGCTCAAACACAAGGGCAGTGGCTGCTTTCGAAAAAACAGTTATCCACCAGTGGCATTGCGGCATCATCTGGCATAGCGATTGGTGAGTTTTGGTGGGATGACACCCAGCCTCAACTGTCGGATGTTTACCCCGCCTCAACGCTCGATATTGAACGAGAACAAGAGTGGCTAGTGCTGGCGGTAGAAAGCGCCTTGAACGATTTTCGTCGTTTAAGAAAAAAACTCGATAGTGATATTAATAAAGATGCGTTAGCCATCTTCGATCTCTTTACTCACCTACTCAATGATCCGATGCTACGCAACGATCTGAAAAGCCAGATCCAAAAAGGCGATCGTGCAGATTGGGCATTACGGCAGGTTGTGGAGAGTTATTCCAACCGTTTTGCGAAGATGTCAGATGTTTACTTACGTGAGCGTGCACAGGATATTCGTGAGCTAGGTCAGCGACTGCTATTTTTTTTGCACAACACTGAGCATGATCAGCAGCAACTTGATAAACCGATCATTTTGGTGGTGCGCGAACTTACCGCTTCGATTCTCGCCGCTATTCCGAAAGATAAATTACTGGCGGTGGTCTCTTTAGAAGGGGCTGCCAATTCCCACGCAGCAATATTGTCACGGGCGTTGGGCATTCCCGCAGTGATGGGGATTTCACTTAATCTCAAGGAGATCAACGGTAAAAAGGGCATTGTCGATGGTTATAGCGGCAAGGTTTTTATCTCACCAAATAGACAAATTCTGGCGGAATATCGCGCTTTAGCTTATGAAGAAAGCGAACTTTCTCAAATGGTTAATGAAACCATTGCAGAAGCTCCTTTTACGCAAGATGGCACACGTATTGAAGTGATGCTCAATGCTGGGTTAAGTGCGGATACTAACATCGCAATTAACCAAGGGGTTGATGGTGTCGGGCTGTATCGAACCGAAATTTCCTTTTTGCTGCAACATCGCTTTCCATCAGAAGAAGAACAAGTGCAGCAGTATCGCAGCGTTTTGAACGCTTATCCTGATAAACGGGTGGTGATGAGAACGTTAGACATTGGTGGTGATAAAGCACTGCCTTATCTACCTATTGAAGAAGACAACCCCTTTCTTGGCTGGCGAGGCATTCGTTTTACGCTCGATCATCCTGATATTTTTTTGATTCAACTGCGGGCGATGATGCGCGCCAGCGGCGATAACCAAAATCTCAGTATTTTATTGCCAATGATTTCTGGTGTTAAGGAGTTGGATGATGCGGTGCTATTGATAGAGCAAGCTTATCGGGAAGTCTCTAAATTAGACGAGCGGATTACCAGGCCCAAGATTGGCATAATGATTGAAGTTCCATCGATGATTTATCTTCTACCATTGATTGCGAGCAAAGTGGACTTTGTTTCGGTTGGAACCAACGATTTAACCCAATATTTGTTGGCCGTTGATCGGAACAATGCACATGTTGCTGATGTCTATGACTCCATGCATCCAGCGGTGGTGATGGCGCTTAAACAGATTTTAGAGACTTGTCAGTCTCATCGTATACCTGTGTGTGTGTGTGGTGAGTTGGCTGGAGACCCTATCGGCTCATTGCTATTAATCGGTTTGGGTTATCGCATGCTAAGTATGAATACCTCCAACGTAGCCAAGGTCAAATATTTAGTGAGGCACTCTCAATTAAGACAACTAAGGCAACTTGCTGACAAAGCGTTGATGCAAGCTTACGGCAACGACATTTATAATATGATGCACTCATACTTTGAAGATAAAGGCTTTGCTGGCTTTATCCGCGCAGGAAAAAAATAGGAACCAATGTGAATTTTGAGTTGATGGTGTTGCTAGTATTCTTGGGTTCAGTCGTTGGTTTTATGGCTGGCTTGTTGGGTATTGGTGGTGGTTTAATTGTGGTTCCAGCACTACTATTTTTGCTTCCCAAAGCGGGTATTTCACCCGAGCTGAGTATGCATTTAGCGTTAGCGACATCGCTAGCGACCATCATTGTTACTTCGGCGTCTTCGGCATTAAATCACCTTAAATTAGGCAATGTGGATATGTTTGTCATCCAATGGCTCATGCCAGGCGTTATCGTCGGTGGGTTTGTTGGCTCAATGATCGCAGACGTGATTCCGACTCAATATCTACCGAAAGTATTTGGCGTGATTGTTTTTTGCCTAGCGATTCAAATGTTTTTATCGATAAAAGCGCAAATACAAAGATCGATGCCCGGTGCGTGGGTGACCATGCTATGTGGCAGTGGTATTGGTATTGTTTCGAGTTTAGCTGGAATTGGTGGCGGTTCACTCTCCGTTCCTTTTTTGAATCGCCATGGCGTTGAAATGCGTAAAGCCGTCGGTTCTTCTTCTGTCTGTGGCTGTGTGATCGCAATCTCTGGCATGATTGGTTTTATTTTGCACGGCTATCAAGTGGAGAATTTACCACCTTACAGCATTGGCTATGTCTATTTACCTGCGTTGGTCGCCATTGCTTCGACCTCTATTCTCACTACTCGATTAGGAGCGCGTTACGCGACTCAGTTACCGACGGTGGTATTGAAAAAAATATTCTCCGTTTTTCTGATGGTTATAGCGGCAACTATGCTGTTTTAATCACTTATTATCTTCACCTCATTTTTAGTAAGAGAACACGTTTATGTCTCAGGGTTTTATACAGTTCCCAAATATTGATCCCGTGCTGATTGCGATTGGTCCTATATCCATTCGCTGGTACGGCTTAATGTATTTAGTTGGTTTTGTTTTTGCGATGTGGCTTGCCAATCGCAGAGCGGACAAGCCCAACAGTGGCTGGAGTCGTGAGCAAGTCTCAGATCTTCTGTTTGCTGGATTTTTAGGGGTGGTCATTGGTGGTCGCGTCGGTTATGTGTTGTTTTACAATTTTGATCTGTTTCTCCAAGACCCGCTCTATCTCTTTAAAGTGTGGACAGGCGGGATGTCTTTCCATGGTGGTCTACTTGGCGTGATCAGCGCAATGTTTTGGTATGCACGGAAAAATAGCCGACCCTTTTTGGGTGTAGCGGACTTTGTAGCTCCTTTGGTTCCATTTGGTTTAGGCATGGGACGATTAGGCAACTTCATGAACAGTGAATTATGGGGACGAGTAACCGATGTTCCATGGGCGATCATTTTTCCAAACGGCGGGCCTTTACCTCGCCATCCATCACAGCTTTATGAGTTTTTCTTAGAAGGGATTGTGCTGTTTATTATATTGAACCTGTTTATCCGCAAAAATCGGCCAATTGGTTCAGTCTCAGGGCTATTTTTGATAGGCTACGGAACATTCCGTTTCCTTGTCGAATATGTTCGTGAACCTGATGCACAATTAGGATTGTTTGCTGGATATATCTCCATGGGGCAAATCCTGTCGTTACCGATGATCATCGTTGGTGCATTGATGATGGTATGGGCGTACAAGGTTAACCATAAAGTGACTCAATAGTGTTAAGGATAGTTTGTGAAACAGTATCTTGAACTTTGTCAGCGAATTGTTGATGAGGGCGTTTGGATCGAAAATGAACGTACCGCCAAACGCTGCCTAACGGTAGTTAACGCCGATCTCAGCTATGATGTAGGTCAAAATCAATTCCCGTTGGTGACGACGCGTAAAAGCTTCTGGAAAGCGGCAGTTGCTGAGCTACTTGGTTATATTCGTGGCTACGATAATGCAGCCGATTTTCGCGCTTTAGGAACCAAAACGTGGGATGCGAATGCAAATTTAAATGCAGCTTGGCTCAATAATCCCTATCGTAAAGGCGAGGATGATATGGGCCGCGTGTATGGCGTTCAAGGACGTGCGTGGGCCAAGGCTGATGGTGGGCAGATTGATCAACTGCGTAAGATTGTTGATGATCTTTCACGTGGCGTTGATGATAGAGGCGAAATCCTAAACTTTTACAACCCAGGTGAGTTTCATATGGGCTGCTTGCGCCCCTGCATGTACAGTCATCACTTTTCGTTGTTGGGCGATACTTTGTATCTCAATAGTACGCAACGCTCGTGTGATGTCCCGCTTGGCTTGAATTTTAATATGGTTCAGGTCTACGTGTTCCTCGCAATTATGGCGCAAATTACCGGCAAAAAAGCGGGCGTGGCCTACCATAAGATCGTCAATGCGCATATCTATGAAGACCAACTGGCGTTGATGAAAGATGTACAACTTAAGCGTGAACCGCTCCCTATGGCGAAGTTTCATATCAACCCGAAAATTAAAACGCTAGAAGATCTTGAAACTTGGGTTACCTTGGATGATTTCTGGATTGAAGGCTACCAATGCCATGATGCGATTCAGTACCCGTTTTCGGTTTAGTTGCCCTCTCGCATTATTAAAAAGTACTGTTTTCTAGTTGTAAAAAATCCCCGAAGCGTTGCTCGGGGATTTTTTTTGATCTGGCGTGTGGTTGGTTCGTTACTTAAGCTGTCAGTGCCAGTATACCGCCAGGCATAATGATAAAGACCGATAGTAAATAACCCGCAACGACCGCTTTATTCTTTGTTGCCATCTCAGCAATCATTTCTGCGCCTTTAATTGGCAGTTCGCGTAAAAATGGAACCCCATAGATTAGTAGCGTAGCGAGTAAATTAAACGTTAAGTGAACTAAGGCAATTTGCAAGGCAAAAACCGCAAATTCTCCAGAAACCGCAGTAGCAGCGAGTAGGGCGGTAATACAAGTACCAATATTGGCACCTAGAGTGAATGGGTAAATATCGCGTACTTTTAAGACTCCAGATCCTACAAGTGGAACCATTAGGCTAGTCGTCGTTGAGGAAGATTGGACTAATATCGTCACAATGGATCCTGAAGCAATACCGTGCAATGGTCCACGACCAATTGCATTTTTGAGTAACTCCTTCGCACGGCCGACCATCAAACTTTTCATTAGTTTGCCCATGGCTGTTATCGCGATAAATATGGTAAATATTCCAAGTGAAATCAGAGCGATACCACCAATGGTGTCTCCAAAAATAGAGAGCTGAGATTTTAATCCACTGACAACAGGTTTTGTGAGAGGTCCGATAAAATCAAGCCCTTTCATGCTCATGTCACCAGTAGAAAGCAGCGGTGAAACAAGCCAATGAGAAATTTTCTCTAAAATACCAAACATCATCTCTAATGGTAAGAAAATCACAACCGCTAACAGATTAAAGAAGTCGTGAATCGTTGCACTTGCAAAAGCGCGTTTAAATTCGACTTGGCAGCGAACGTGGCCTAGGCTAACGAGGGTATTCGTTACTGTGGTGCCGATATTCGCGCCCATCACCATTGGGATTGCCATTTCAACAGGTAAGCCGCCAGCAACTAAGCCAACAATAATCGATGTAACCGTGCTTGAAGATTGAATTAATGCTGTGGCGACTAGCCCTATCATTAATCCTGCTATCGGGTGTGAGGCAAATTCAAACAGTACTTTAGCCTGATCACCTGTCGCCCATTTGAATCCACTACCTACCATTGCTACTGCAAGTAGCAGTAAGTAAAGCATGAATGCCAAGTTCGCCCAACGCAGCCAACGAGTGGTACTCGAAATGGGAGCTGTAGCCGTAGTCGCTTGGTTCATTTTTTCTCCATTGACCTTTATGATGTTATTTGGTCTGTTGTTGAATCTGAGCGCGATAGTAGAGGATGATTATTTCATTTATATGACAGTGCCTTTTCTATTGATTGTTTCAAATAATTTGGTTTTAAACGCAGTATTCCTATCAGTGCAAATTATTTAATTATTGATTTTTAATGGTTTTATTTTTTAGTTGTATCGGTAGCAATTAGGGTAATGAGTTATTTATGACATATTTTATGACAAAGTTGTCATTTTCAGGTTTCAATTGCTCGCTTATAAAGTGGTTTTAAATCGAATTGTTCGGTTTTTTCGAGCTAATTGAACATTTGGCTTGGGTTTGTTATAAACAGAAAATTGTTCAAATTGAGCTCCATCATTATGTTTCACCTCAACTATAACCATCTCTATTACTTCTGGATGGTGTGCAAGCAAGGCTCGGTTACTAAAGCGGCTGAAGCACTCTTCTTAACACCACAAACGGTTACCGGGCAAATTAAAGCTTTTGAAGAGCGCATGGATGGTAAGCTGACCAAGCGTAATGGCCGTAGCATTGAACCAACAGAACTTGGGCAACTGGTTTTTAAGTATGCTGATCGAATGTTCGGTTTAAGTTATGAGATGCTCGATATTGTTAATTACAGCCAGCGCTCTAATCTGCTGTTTGATGTGGGAGTGGCTGATGCTCTCTCTAAACGGCTTGTCAGTAAAATATTAATGACGACAGTCCCGGCCGATAGCAGCATCCACTTGCGTTGCTTTGAATCGACCCATGAAATGCTATTAGAGCAACTTTCACAACATAAATTGGATATGATTCTCTCCGATTACCCGGTTGACTCCAGTCAAAGCCCTGGCCTGTACAGTAAAAAACTGGGTGAGAGTCATATGAGCTTTTTTTGTTCGGGTAATGTCGATGATGTCTCTTTTCCCGCTATTTTAGAGCATCGAAAATTGTTGATACCCGGCAGCCGAACTGCGATGGGGCGTAATCTACTGCAATGGTTTGACCGTCAAGGCCTGAAGCCGAATATTTTAGGAGAATTTGATGATGCGGCATTGATGAAAGCTTTTGCGCGTTATCATCATGATGCAATTTTTTTGGCACCTTCAATTTATGTTACTGAAGTAGGCGATGATCTCCCTTTACAATTAATCGGCCAGATTGATGATTTAAAAGAAGAGTACTATGTCATTTTTGCTGAGAGGATGATTCAACATCCGGCAGTAAAAAATGTTTGTGATGCAGATTTTAGTAATTTGTTTGTATGATACTTTCATTACTAACTATAAATAGATTACTATCGCATTATCTATTGATGTTATTGATTATCACTTGCTAAATAGTACTGATTCAAAATGGTTTCACGCCTTCTCTTGCCGTTCGGTTGAATGATTGCAGTCGTTAGCGGGATAACAAATTAAACGACATAAAAAAGGGTACTAACCTTACTTATAAACTCATAACCTGTTGGGTTAGGGATGATGCAAACTTGTGATGTGTTTGATGTAAGAAGTTGTTCCAAGGGAGCTTACTTATGAACCTACAAGAAATGGAAAAAAACTCCGCTAAAGCAGTCGTTCTGCTAAAAGCGATGGCTAACGAAAGACGCCTACAAATATTGTGTTTATTACACAACCAAGAACTGTCGGTTGGTGAGCTATGTGGGAAATTAGAATTGAGTCAATCGGCACTTTCGCAGCATCTTGCTTGGTTAAGAAGAGATGGGTTAGTGGATACGAGAAAAGAAGCTCAGACGGTTTACTACACACTCAGCAGCCATGAGATCAAGGCGATGATTGAGTTGTTACACGGTTTATACTGCCGCTAGTGTTTTGAAAAACACACAATCCGAAATTATGTTTCAGTAACATAGTTCGGATTTTTTTATATTGAAATTAGAGTAAATACTTTACTTGACGCTGCAGATATAAAAAAACCGGCCTTAGCCGGTTTTTATTTTCGCGTGGAACCAAGTCTAAATTATAGAGCTTTGATTGCTGCAGCGAAACGAGACTTATGGCGAGCAGCTTTGTTCTTGTGAACAAGACCTTTAGTCGACATACGGTCAAGGATTGGTGTAACTGTAGCAAATGCAGCAGTTGCAGCTTCTTTATCGCCAGCTGCGATAGCTGCGATGGTTTTCTTCATGTAAGTGCGCATCATAGAACGACGGCTAGCATTATGCTGACGACGTTTCTCAGCTTGGATAGCGCGCTTCTTAGCAGATTTACTATTTGCCAAGGGTCTAACTCCCAAAAACTTAGTTCGGTGACAATTTAAGGGCGGGGAATATCCCTTATTTGCTCTCAATTGTCAAATGATTTGTGCAAAAACCGTTCTAGGCCAAACAAATTTTGGTATAGGAAGGTCATCGCGGTTAAGATGCGGGGATTCTAACAGTATTTTTTTTCCAATGCTAATACTTATCTGATCTCGCACTGACATTCCTTATGTGTTGCTGTGGATAATGACGTTTTGGCTTGTTTTTCGAGGTAATAGTGAGCAAACGCCTACTCAAATCTGGCTTGATTGTCAGTGCTATGACGTTGATTTCTCGTGTGTTGGGCCTAGTTCGTGACGTAGTTGTTGCGAATTTGATGGGGGCTGGCGCGAGTGCTGATGTTTTTTTCTTTGCCAATAAAATTCCTAACTTCTTACGTCGGCTGTTTGCTGAGGGTGCCTTTTCTCAAGCATTTGTACCGGTATTGACCGAATATCATTCATCTGGAGACCTCAATAAAACACGTGAGCTCATCGCCAAAGCATCAGGCACACTCGGAGTGATTGTGACCTTAGTAACGGTCGTTGGCATCTTATGTTCTGGTGCCGTGACGGCACTGTTTGGGGCCGGATGGTTTTTAGATTGGCTTAATGATGGTCCTGATGCGCATAAGTTTGAGCTTGCGAGTTTATTATTAAAAATCACTTTTCCTTACTTATGGTTCATCACTTTTGTTGCTTTATCAGGAGCGATTCTTAATACCTTAGGCAAATTTGCCGTCTCTTCTTTTACCCCTGTCTTTTTGAATGTGATGATCATCGGTTGCGCTTGGTTTTTGTCGCCGCACTTACAGCAACCGGAAATTGGCTTGGCGATTGGTGTCCTTCTTGGGGGATTGGTCCAGTTTCTATTCCAAATTCCATTTTTGCTCAAAGCAGGTTTATTGGTTTGGCCTCAATGGGGCTGGAATGAACCGGGGGTTGTGAAAATTCGCACTTTGATGTTGCCTGCTCTCTTTGGGGTATCGGTTAGTCAAATTAACTTATTGCTGGACACCTTCATTGCCAGCTTCTTACAAACGGGCTCCATCAGCTGGCTTTACTATTCAGACCGTTTGCTAGAATTCCCGCTTGGCTTATTTGGTATTGCGATTGCGACCGTTATTTTACCTGCGTTGTCTCGTAAACATGTTGATGCCCACAGCGAAGGATTTGCGCAAACTATGGATTGGGGTATTCGTATGGTTTGTCTGCTCGGTTTTCCTGCGATGTTAGGCTTGATCGTATTGGCAAAACCGATGCTTATGGTGCTGTTCATGCGAGGTGAGTTTACCCCGAATGATGTCAATCAAACGGCGTTGTCACTCTATGCATTTGGTTTGGGCTTGATCAGTTTTATGCTGATCAAAGTGCTCGCACCGGGTTACTACTCTCGGCAAGATACCAAAACGCCAGTTCGTTATGGCATTATCGCCATGATCTCTAATATGGTCTTCAATGCGCTTTTAGCGTGGCATTTAAGTTATGTTGGCTTGGCGTTAGCTACCTCATTGTCTGCTTTTATCAACATGGCACTGCTTTATCGAGGGTTACATGTGCAAGGGGTGTATCAGATCACTCGCAAAACCATTGGTTTTATTGCTCGCTTAGTGGTGGCCAGTATTGTAATGACTGCGGCCATTGTTTGGCAATTGGAAGAAATGTCAACGTGGCTAGAGTGGAGCCTGACACAGCGAGCTACATCGCTGGTGATGTTGCTCGGTATCGGTGCAGTAAGTTATTTACTTTGCTTAACCGTGCTTGGCGTGCGTTTAAAAGACTTAAAAGCGGCGACAGATTAACGGTGATTAGTATATAATCCGTCGGTTTCGCACCTTGCTAATTGAGAACTATAAGGTTTTAAGCATTTTCTAATGGAATTGATCCGCGGCATTCACAATATTAAGCCACAGCATCATGGCTGTGTATTAACCATCGGAAATTTTGATGGTGTTCATTTGGGGCATCAGCAAGTTTTGGAGCAAGTATCCAAGAAAGCGCAATTATTGAGCTTACCTTCGGTGGTGATGACGTTTGAACCGCAGCCATTAGAATTGTTCGTCAAGCACAATGCACCCGCTCGATTAACTCGATTACGTGATAAATTTGTGCAACTGAACAAACAGTCGGTTGACCGATTGTTATGTGTGAATTTTAACCAACACTTTGCTGATTTAACGGCAGAAGCTTTTATTCGTGACTTGTTGGTCGCTCAGTTGGGTGTTAAGTTTCTGGTGATTGGTGATGATTTTTGTTTTGGTAAAAATCGCCAAGGTAATTTCAGTATGCTGCAGCAAGCTGGACAACAGTTTGGTTTTGAGGTGGTAAGTACCCACAGTTTTTGCTTGCAACAACAGCGAGTGAGTAGTACTGCTATTCGTAACGCTTTAGCAAGCGATGACTTAGTGTTAGCTAAGCAGATGCTCGGTCGTGATTACGGTATCAGTGGTCGAGTGTCGCATGGCCAAAAATTAGGGCGAACTATTGGTTTCCCTACAGCGAATATTCCGCTTAAGCGCTGTGTTTCTCCGGTCTCTGGTGTTTACGTCGTCAATGTCTCTGGCCTTGATAACTCGCCCATTGGAGGGATTGCCAATATTGGTAATCGGCCAACAGTCAACGGGGTTCGCCAACAACTTGAAGTGCACTTGTTTGACTTTCATGCCAATTTATATGGCAAACAGCTAGAAGTGGCACTTTTACATAAGCTTCGAGATGAAAAGAAATTTGAATCTTTTGGAGCACTAAAGCAACAAATTGAATTGGATGCTGATGCGGCAAGGGTGTGGTTGCATCAGCTAAAGAATTAGTCGGATTATTCCACCGATTAATATCATGTCTAACGTCGCCCAATATAACGGAATTAAGAATCGATGAGTGATTATAAAGATACCCTGAACCTACCTGAAACAGGGTTTCCAATGCGTGGCGATCTGGCTAAACGTGAGCCAGAAATGTTAAAGCGTTGGTATCAAGAAGATCTTTACGGCGAAATCCGTAAAGCCAAAAAAGGCAAAAAATCTTTCGTATTGCACGATGGCCCTCCTTATGCCAATGGTGATATTCATATTGGTCACGCACTGAATAAGATTCTTAAAGACATTATTATCAAATCGAAAACCTTATCTGGTTTTGACGCGCCTTACATCCCAGGCTGGGACTGTCACGGCCTACCTATCGAATTGATGGTAGAGAAAAAAGTTGGCAAACCGGGCCAGAAAGTGACCGCGGCTGAGTTTCGTGAAAAATGCCGTGAATATGCAGCAGGTCAAGTGGAAGGCCAGAAAGAGAGCTTTAAGCGTTTAGGCATTATGGGTGAGTGGGATAAACCTTATCGCACCATGGATTTTGCCACTGAAGCCAACATTATTCGCGCATTAGGTAAAATTGCTGATAAAGGCCATTTGTTGAAAGGTTTCAAACCGGTTCATTGGTGTACAGACTGTGGTTCAGCATTAGCGGAAGCAGAAGTGGAATACAAAGACAAAGTGTCTCCTTCAATTGACGTGCGATTCAAAGCGGCCGATGAAGCGGCGCTGCTTGAAAAGTTCACGCTCGCGGCTGATCACGCCGGCCACGGTCAAGTGTCGATTGTTATTTGGACAACCACGCCTTGGACCTTGCCAGCTAACCGCGCAGTCTGCTTACGTGATGATCTGGAATATGTATTGATCCAAATTGAAGCCGATGGTGAACGCCCAGCTGAACGCATTATCGTTGCCTCAGAACTTGCAAAAAGTGTCATGGATCGTGCTGGTATCAGTCATTACCACAATCTTGGTTTTTGCCAAGGTGCAGACCTTGAACTCATGCCTTTTAATCACCCATTTTACGCATTTACTGTGCCTGCGATTTTAGGTGAGCACGTAACCACTGAATCGGGTACTGGTGTTGTTCATACTGCACCTGGCCATGGTCAAGAAGACTTCGTGGTTGGCAAACAATATGGCCTTGAAGTGGCTAACCCTGTCGGTTCAAATGGTGTTTATCTACCAGATACTGAGCTATTTGCTGGTCAACACGTGTTTAAAGCGAATGACTCGGTACTTGAAGTACTGAAAGAAAAAGGTGCTTTGTTGCACCACCATGCCTACGAGCATAGCTATCCTCATTGCTGGCGTCATAAAACCCCGATCATTTTCCGTGCAACACCCCAATGGTTTGTCTCTATGGAGCAAGCCGGTCTGCGCGCCCAAGCTCTAGAATCGATCAAGGGCGTGCAATGGATGCCGGAATGGGGTCAAAGCCGCATCGAAGCAATGATTGAAGGTCGTCCTGAATGGTGTATTTCTCGTCAGCGTACTTGGGGTGTACCGATTGCGCTATTTGTGCATAAAGAGACGGCAGAACTTCATCCTAATAGCCCTGCGCTGATTGAAACAGTGGCGCAATTGGTAGAACAAAAAGGGATTCAAGCGTGGTGGGATGTCGACACTGCTGAGATCTTGGGCGAAGAAGACGCCAAGCATTACGAAAAAGTACTCGATACACTGGATGTATGGTTCGACTCTGGTGTGACTCACTACGCCGTTGTTGATAAGCGCGAAGAGTTCAATGGCCACGGTGCAGATCTGTACCTTGAAGGTTCGGATCAGCATCGTGGTTGGTTCCAATCTTCATTGATTTCATCGGTAGCAATGAAAGGTGCTGCTCCTTACAAACAAGTATTGACGCATGGCTTTGTGGTCGATGGTCATGGCCGCAAGATGTCAAAATCAATCGGCAACGTGGTTGCGCCAAAAGATGTCACCAATAAACTGGGTGCAGACATCCTGCGTCTATGGGTTGCATCGACTGATTACACTGGCGAAGTGGCGGTTTCTGACGAAATTCTAAAACGTTCGGCGGATGCTTATCGCCGTATCCGTAACACAGCACGTTTCTTCTTAGCCAACCTCAATGGGTTTAATCCGGCAACGGATATGGTTGCAGCAGACGAGATGGTGTCGCTGGATCGTTGGGCCGTAGGCCGTGCCTTTGCGGCGCAACAAGAAATTGTCAAAGCATATGAAGAGTATAATACGCATGGCGTGATCCAACGCTTGATGCACTTCTGCTCAATTGAAATGGGTTCGTTCTACCTTGATGTGATTAAAGATCGCCAATACACGGCTAAACAAGGTGCACATGCACAGCGTAGCTGTCAAACGGCGCTGTATTACATCGTTGAGGCTTTGGTTCGTTGGATGGCACCGATCATGTCATTTACGGCTGATGAAATTTGGAACGAAATGCCAGCGATGCAAGCTAACGGCGAGCCGCGTGAAAAATTTGTCTTCACGGGTGAGTGGTTCGAAGGTCTGTTTGGGTTAACTGAAGGCGAAGAGTTGAACAATGAATTTTGGGCAGAGATGCAAAAAGTTCGTAGCTCGGTGAACAAGTTGCTTGAAACTGCTCGTAGTGAAAAAATCATTGGTGGCTCATTACAAGCTGAAGTGGTGCTGTTTGCTGATGATGCTTTAGTGGCTCAGTTGAACAAGCTTGAAGATGAACTGCGTTTTGTACTGCTGACATCAAAAGCGATAGTGAAGCCTCTGGCTGAGAAAAGCGATGTGGCACAAGCGACGGAAACTGCAGGTTTGTTTGTGTTGGTGAACGCAACGGAAGCAGAGAAGTGCGATCGCTGTTGGCATCATACTCCTGACGTAGGCACTATCACTGGTCATGAAACTATTTGTGGCCGTTGTGTGTCAAACGTCGATGGTGAAGGCGAAGTTCGTAAGTTCGCTTAATAATATTGGGATTCAATATGACAGAGCAGACGCTTACTTGGAAACAATCAGGAGTCCGCTGGCTATGGCTAGCGCTTCTGGTATTTACCCTTGATGTCGGCATAAAGCTGATGGTCATGGATAACATGGGGTATGGTTGGGCAAATCGCATCGAAGTACTGCCATTTTTTAACCTACTTTATGTGCACAACTATGGTGCAGCATTTAGCTTTTTAGGCGATCAAGCGGGTTGGCAACGCTGGTTGTTTACCGCTATCGCCTTTGCGGTGACGGGGCTCCTCACTTACTGGATGAGTAAGCTGCCTGCGCAAGAGAAGTGGCATAATATCGCTTATGCCATGATTATTGGTGGCGCAATCGGCAACGTGTTTGATCGTATCGTGCACGGTTTTGTGGTTGATTATCTTGATTTCTACTGGGGCAATTATCACTGGCCAGCGTTTAACTTGGCTGACAGTGCCATTTGCCTTGGTGCAGCAATGATTATCCTTGATGGCTTTCGTAAAAAAGACGATGCGCACTCATAATGGCTAAAATAGTTGAATAACCCTAAGCGCTGTCTGTTGATTCAGGTGGCGCTTTTTGTTTACTCTTCATCTCTAAAAATACGGTGGCGATAGGCGTACTAAAAACGGGCATTTTTATGTCGTTATGGATGCCTTGTCTCCATACTAAAAATAAATAAAGAGAAATCACGTGACGACAATAAAAGCAAACAGTGCGGTAACCCTACACTTCACCATTAAATTAAAAGATGGCTCTATTGCGGATAGCACTCATAATATGGGCAAACCAGCGAAATTGGTTATTGGTGATGGCAGTCTAAGCGACAATTTTGAGTTGTGCTTAATCGGTCTGAGTGCCGGAGAATCCAAAACCATTGAGTTAAAAGCTGAAGACGCGTTTGGTTTGTCTAACCCAGATAACATCCACCATATGGATCGCGCCAAATTTGCCGGTAATACTGAAGTGGAAGTTGGCACGATTATGGCGTTTAGTGGCCGCGATGGCTTAGAAATTCCTGGTATTATCACCGCTATTGCGGGCGATTCGGTGACGGTTGATTTTAACCACCCACTTGCAGGACAAGATGTCATTTTTGATGTTGAAATTTTGTCTGTAGAATAATTGGCAACTTGCGATAACCCTATTCAATGAGCAATGAAATGAAAATATTGTTAGCCAACCCTCGTGGTTTTTGCGCCGGTGTTGATCGTGCGATCAGCATCGTTGAACGCGCACTTGAGCTGTATCAGCCTCCGATTTATGTACGACATGAAGTGGTGCATAACCGCTTTGTGGTGGAAGGGCTGAAGCAGCGCGGGGCCATTTTTGTTGAGGACTTACACGAAGTACCTGATGACAATATTGTGATCTTTTCTGCTCATGGCGTTTCGCAAGCGGTGAGACTTGAAGCGAAAGCACGTGCATTAACCGTGTTTGATGCCACTTGCCCTTTGGTGACTAAAGTGCATATGGAAGTGGCTCGAGCCAGTCGCCGCAGTATGGAAGTAGTGCTGATTGGCCATGCAGGTCATCCTGAAGTGGAAGGAACCATGGGCCAATACGCCAGTAAAAAAGGCGGCATGTACTTGGTTGAAAAACCTGAAGATGTTGAATCACTAAAAGCTATCGTTAAAGATCCGACTAATTTACATTATGTTAGCCAAACCACCTTGTCGGTGGATGAAACAGCCGATGTGATTGATAAATTGCGTGAAGTGTTTCCCGATATTCAGGGACCACGGAAAGATGATATCTGCTACGCGACACAAAACCGCCAAGATGCGGTGCGTCAACTTGCATTGGATGTTGATTTGGTGGTGGTGGTGGGCTCGAAAAACTCATCAAACTCTACGCGTTTAAAAGAATTGGCGGAAAAGCTCGGAACGCCGGGTTACTTGATTGATTGCCCTGAAGATATTGATCCAACGTGGTTTGATGGTAAGAAAACCGTTGGCGTCACGGCCGGCGCATCGGCACCCGAAGCATTAGTAAATCAGATCCTAGAGCGTATTAAAGAGCTTGGTGCTCAATCGGTTGAAGAAGTGCTTGGGCGAGAAGAAAACATGTTTTTTGAAGTGCCCAAAGAGTTGCAAATCAAGCAAATCGACTAGTCAATAAAAAGTAGTTGAATTAGACGTACCAATAAAAGAAGAGGGGCTTCCAAATGGAAGCCCTTTTCTATAACGCAAGCGAAGCGTCATTCACACTATGCAGTTTCTGTGACTGCTTTCGGTTTTTCTTCATCGGTAAGTTCGATGTCGCCTTTACCTTTGGAGATTCTAATTACATATATGGTTACGGACAGTGAGAACAAAATACCGGCAATGGTTGATGCTTGCATCGGTAAGCCGAAGCCTAATGCACTGTTATTAAGAATAAAGGTGGCGCAAACCGTGGTCATAAACATCGCGGGTATAGTCGCAATCCAATGCAGTTTGTTGTGGCGTAGTAAATAGGCGGAAGCGGTCCAAAGCATCATTACTGCTGTGGTTTGGTTGGCAAAACCGAAGTAGCGCCAAATAATAGCGAAATCCACTTGAGTGAGAATGGCACCCAAAACAAACAGCGGCAGTGCCATGAACAAGCGATTACGCAGCGTTTTTTGTTCCATATTGAAATATTCAGCCAAGATCAAACGGCTAGAGCGAAATGCAGTGTCGCCTGAGGTGATCGGTAGGATAACCACACCCAAGAAGGCAATGATGCCGCCAAAAACACCTAATAAGCCAAAGGATGCGCTGTACACAACGTTACCTGGGCCGCCGTTTTTCACTGCTTCTGATAATCCTTCCAATGAGCCAAAGAAAGAGAGTGCAATCGCACACCAGATAAGTGCGATAATGCCTTCACCAATCATCGCACCGTAAAATACGAAGCGGCCATTTTTTTCGTTTTCCATACAGCGAGCCATCAATGGCGACTGAGTTGCATGGAAACCAGAGATAGCACCGCAAGCAATCGTGATAAAGAGCGCTGGCCAAAGTGGTAGGTCGTTCGGGTTCATGTTGCTGAACATGTCGCTCATTTCAAAACCGCCCATCACAGTGTGTTCACTGGAAAGCGCAATCGCGGTCATTAAGCCAACCGACATAAAGATCAACAATGCGCCGAACAGTGGGTAGAAGCGGCCGATGATTTTATCGACAGGAACGATGGTGGCAAGAATGTAGTAAGCGAAAATGATCACCACCATTGAGGTCATGCTCACCGTTAGACTTGTTTGCTCGTTAATCAGATTGGTGATCATCCCCGCAGGCGCTGAAACGAAAACAACCCCCACAAGCAGTAACAGTACAATGGCAAAAATGTTCATAAAATGTTTGGCGCCATTGCCTAGGTAACGACCAGTAATGGTGGGCACTGAAGCGCCGCCATTGCGTACCGACAACATGCCTGAAAAATAGTCATGTACGGCACCAGCAAAAATACAGCCGACGACAATCCACAGCATCGCCGCAGGACCATAGAGTGCGCCCATGATTGGGCCGAAAATTGGGCCTACACCAGCAATATTAAGTAATTGTACCAAGTAGACTTTTTTGGTCGACATGGGAACATAGTCCACGCCATCACTCATGGTGTGGGCGGGTGTTTTACGGTTCTCGTTAATTCCAAATATTTTTTCTACAAAAGCGCCGTAGATAAAGTATCCGGCCAGTAGGGCTGCGACACAGGTAAGAAACCACATCATAGCAATTGTCCTTTATGAATGAATTAAGCTCACAGTGGATAATAAAGGGCTCTGTGACGAGAAACATCTGCTTTTCCAGTGAGCGGCACTATAGCCAGTTAAGTGGCTATTTCACACAATAAGTGGTTTAGGGCTCGTCTCATCATCTGGATCAATAATGCTTTGCTGCTGGGAGGCAATGAGTGGCATCTTACAAGCAATCTGCTAGGCTAATCGAATGAAAATAAGAACTTAAGGACAACAATGAAAAAGTTAAGTGTACTGTGCGCTGCTATATTGATGGTTGGGTGTGCGGCCTCTGATGCTGAATTAGCGCAAAACGGAGATTGGCAACAAATTGGTTACCAAGATGGAGTCACCGGCCACGCTGAGCGCAGCTATAAAAAGCTTTCTGAGCTGGGTTCGGTGCAACAAGCCGATTACGAAGCGGGATACGTTAAAGGGCTAAGCGAGTATTGTAACCCCCATTTCGCTTATCAAATGGGGTTGTCAGGCCAATATTATGAAGGTGTCTGCGAAGGCACCGAACAAGCACAGCGCTTTCGCATGGAATGGCAGCGGGGTTGGAATGAGTTTTCTAACTGACTTTTTGATTGAGAGCCGCTAGCGGCTCTCTTATTCGCTTTCCATTGCCCGGCGAAGAAAACCATCAGACTCAGTCAATTTATCCATAGCTTCTGCATAACTTAACCCCGTCAAGTGCATCAATATCGCTACTTTTACATTGTTGTTGCTTTGGGCTAATAAGTATTCAGCCTCAGCGCGTTCACAGTCGGTTGCTTGCATCACAATTCGCACCGCTCTGGCGATGAGTTTTCTGTTAGTGGCCTTAACATCGACCATTAAATTTTGGTAACTCTTACCAAGGCGGATCATGCTAGCGGTGGTGAGCATGTTGAGTACCAGCTTCTGCGCTGTACCGGATTTTAAGCGCGTTGAACCGGTCAGAGCTTCTGGCCCAACGACAGGGCTAATGGCTATTTGCGCCAATTCTGCAATCGGGGAATCCGGGTTACATGATAGGGCAATGGTTGTCGCGCCCAAATCATTAGCATACTCCAAGGCACCGATGACATAAGGTGTGCGCCCACTAGCGGCAATGCCAACAACCACATCTTGATCCGTAAAATGAACACTTTTGAGATCTTGAATGCCGAGTTCTGCGCAATCTTCCGCCCCTTCTTGAGCACTGAACATGGCCTCTTTTCCACCGGCAATCAAACCAATCACCATCTGATCGCTAACCCCAAATGTTGGAGGGCACTCAGACGCATCAAGAACGCCTAATCGGCCACTGGTTCCTGCACCGATATAGATTAATCGACCACCATGTTTGAAGGCATAGGTAATTCGATCCACGGCTAAGGCGATCTCCGGAAGGACTTTTTCGACGGCCAGCGGAACGTGTTTATCTTGTTGATTGAGCCGTTCTACAATTTCTTGTGCTGATAGTAGGTCAATATCCATTGTGTCAGGGTTGCGACCTTCGGAAATAAGGTGAGAAAGCGCAGAGAGCAGCGCGTCATTAGTCATACCATTCCTTACTTATTAATGAGTAAAATAGACCACACCCAACGAAGCAAGAGCGCTTGCTCCGGTTACTTCTGGTAGATTGCTGGGTAAATTATGCAGACGACGTTGAGCAAGCCAAGCAAAAGCCATTGCTTCCATGTAATCACTATCCACCCCTTTATCGCTGGTGGGCATGATGCGCCAGTGTGCTAAATGGGCCTGCAGACGTTCAACCAATAGCGGGTTACGGGCGCCGCCGCCACACAGCAGCAATTCCGGCGCAGGCCCACATTGATAGTGAGCGACTTGCGTGGCGATGGTGAGTGCTGTGTATTCACAGAGTGTACGTTGAACATCTTCTGCTGCTAACGAAAACTCAGTCAATATCTGCTGAAGCCAAGGGAGATTAAACAGCTCGCGGCCCGTACTTTTCGGTGCATTCAACGCAAGGTACGGCTCTTGATTGAGACGTTCGAGTAGTGGCTGAAACACCTTTCCCGATCTTGCCCACATGCCATTATCATCAAATTTATGGCCTGTCTGTTCAAAGCACCACGCATCCATCAACATATTGCCCGGGCCCGTATCGTAGCCTAATACTTTTTGCTGCGGCCGCAGTACCGAAATATTAGCGATGCCGCCAATATTGAGTACTACAACGCTCGAATCGGTTGATTTGAAAATGGTGTCGTGAAATGCAGGGACTAATGGAGCTCCTTGGCCGCCGAGCGCCATATCTTTGCGCCGAAAATCAGCCACCGTGTCGATGCCAGTTTTGCTGCTGATAATATTGGCATCACCGAGTTGCATCGTAAAAGGCGTATTGCCGTTGGGTTGATGAAAAACCGTTTGGCCATGGCAGCCAATCGCGCGAATATCGCACGCTTGATAGCCTGATTGAGCCAGTAAAGCAATGACTGCATCTGCAAACAGATGGCCGAGCAAGTGGTCTAACTTGCCAATCTCTTGCACATTGGTTGATTGCCCAATACAGACATTCAGCAAACGCTGTTTGAGATCTTCTGGCATTGGGAAATCAGCGTGAGCCAATAAACGAATTTGGTTGCCATCCATTTCGACCAGCGCTGTATCGACACCATCCATGCTGGTGCCAGACATCACACCAATGTAGCGTTCAATGCTCTTCATTCGCTTCTCCTTCAACTCGAAAACAAAATCATTGTAATAGAAATTCAAAGCGAATAACCTCGTTAAATTAACTGTTTAAGTAAATTTTTGGAGTGAGCATGGGACCGTTGTGGCTAGATGTGGCAGGCTGTGAATTGAGCGCTGAAGACAACGAGATTCTTGAGCATCCCACTGTCGGCGGGGTTATTCTTTTTGCGCGTAATTATCACGATAACGCGCAGTTGGTTGCGCTTAATAAAGCGATTCGCCACGCAGCAAAACGTCCGATTTTAGTTGGTGTCGATCAAGAAGGTGGGCGAGTACAACGTTTTCGTGATGGGTTTTCGCTGATCCCCGCCGCGCAGCAGTATGCCAAGCAGAATAATGGTGAAGCATTAGCTCACCAAGGTGGCTGGCTGATGGCGGCGGAGTTGATTGCTCATGATATTGATCTCAGCTTTGCTCCTGTGCTGGATAAAGGTCATGCGTGTAAAGCGATTGGCAATCGTGCTTTTGGCGATGATGTACAGAGCATCATTCGCCACAGTTCAGCCTATATGCAAGGCATGAAAGAGGCTGGCATGGCAACAACAGGTAAACACTTTCCCGGTCACGGCGGGGTAATCGCTGACTCGCATCTTGAGACGCCCTATGATGAGCGCAGCACGGTGATGGAAGAAGACATGGCTATATTCAAAGCGCAGATTGAAGCTGGAGTGCTCGATGCCATGATGCCTGCGCATGTGATTTATCCTCACTATGATGATCAACCGGCCAGCGGCTCT
This sequence comes from Vibrio qinghaiensis, assembly GCF_002257545.1. Lineage (NCBI taxonomy): Bacteria > Pseudomonadati > Pseudomonadota > Gammaproteobacteria > Vibrionales > Vibrionaceae > Vibrio > Vibrio qinghaiensis. The sequence continues at coordinate 629,618 of NZ_CP022741.1, forward strand.
GGGTTTTGGTTGAAGCAAGTACTTCGTCAGCAGTTAGGCTTTAAAGGATTAGTCTTTTCTGATGATTTAACAATGGAAGGGGCATCTGTCATGGGCGGTCCTGCCGAGCGCGCGCATCAATCGTTAGCCGCTGGATGTGACATGATTTTAGTGTGCAATCAACGCGCAGCTCAAATTGAAGTATTGGATAATTTGCCGATTTTGGACGTGCCAGCGGCCGAGTCTCTTCTCAAACGCCGTGCTTTTAATCTGTCTCAACTGCAAAGTACTGAACAGTGGAAACAAGCTTCAGAAGCGATGAAACGACTGCTTGGTGAGTAAAAAAATGGCGCTACGCGTCAGAGCTTCAGCGCCGTTATTTCCTATTCGTTGCGGTTAGTGAAAACCTAGAACTTCTTTTAAATTTTTCAGATAACGTCGGCTGACGGGCACTTTGTGATTGCTAAGGGTGATGATTTCCGCCAGCCCATTGTCCAATAATTTGATCTCTTTAATGGCCTTAGTGTTGATTAGATACTGGCGGTGACAGCGAACCAGTGCGGTTCTTTCTTCCAAAATTTTGAGCGTTAATTGGCTGGTGGCTCGTTGTAAATGGGTTTGCACATGAACACCACTGATGTCGCTCAAAGCAAACTCGATATCTTGGGTGGCAATGATCACAATCCGATTTAATCCAATGCAAGGAACTTGATCTAACCCTGCAGGCGATAAAATCGAAAAATCCTGCTTTTTTTGCCCTTGGCGAATTAAGCGTTGCAGTGTTTTCTTTAAGCGCTCGGGGTCAACCGGCTTGAGTAGGTAATCAAACGCATTTTCCTCAAACGCTTGCAGCGCATACTGATCATAAGCGGTGACAAACACCACATTGGGCATCGTATCTGGGTCAAGCATCCCTAGCAACTCAATACCAGTAACTTGCGGCATTTGGATGTCGAGAAACACCACGTCGGGCTTTAGCTGATTGATTTTTTTTAACCCTTCGATCGCATTACTGGCGTGACCAACCACATCAACATCACCCGTCTCTTCTAGCAGCTCAGTCAGTTCTTCCCGAGCAAGTAATTCGTCATCAATAACCAGTGCCGATAACATGTTATTCCCTTAGTAAAATCCTTGATGAGGAATGAGAAAGCTCATCCGTGTGTATTGATTAGCCAATACTTCCGTTTTTAGTGCGGCTTGTTCACCAAATTTATTGGTTAAGCGTTTATTGACAATCTGCATACCTAAACCATCGTAATCTTCATTCGGAGCTTGGTAACTGCCCGCATTATCTTCCACTACAATTTTGTATCCTTCCGTTTGCACTTGGCTGTAGATGCGTACCCGCCCGCCTTCTAACAAGTTAGAGGTGCCATGTTTTATCGCATTTTCTACCAGTGGTTGTAGGGTAAAACTGGGTACGTTGCGTTCAAGCAGTAATGCATCATCGATGGCGATATCCACTTCAAGGCGATCGGCAAAACGCGCTTGCTCTATGGTTAAGTAAGCTTTGACATGTGCTAACTCTTCTTTAAGAGTTACTGTCTCAATATTTTGTTTGAGGTTACTACGAAAGAAGTGCGAAAGATGCTGGATAAGTTCTCGCGCTTTGTCGGGATCACGGCGGGTGATGGCACTAATGGTATTGAGCGCATTAAACAGAAAGTGAGGGTTGACTTGAGCATGCAGCAGTTTTATCTCGGCACGGGAAAGTAGCATCTGTTTTTGTTGGTATTCACCGTACAGAATTTGGCTTGACAGTAATTGTGCAATCCCTTCCGCCATTGACATGTTAATGGTTGAAAAAAGCTTACGTTTCGGCTCGTACAGCTTTATGGTTCCAATTACGCGATCACCTGCTCGAAGTGGAATGATTAACGCTGAACCGAGTTTGCAGCTTTTAGAAAGTGAGCATTGATAAGGGGAATCTTTTCCGTCGAGATAAATAATGCGGTTTTTGGTGATCGCATCGAGTGTACTTTGTGATGAGATGGGTGTATTGGGTTTGTGGTGGTCATCACCGATACCGATAAACGCGAGTATTTTTTCTCTATCGGTAATGGATACCGCGCCTACGTTGGTCATTTCATAAACAATTCGAGCCACTTTGCCTGCATTGTGTGGATTAAAACCGTTGGCCAAAATGCCAACTGAACGCTCAGCAATATTCAGTGCGCGACGAGAAAAGGTGGCGGAGTACTCTTCAAAAATGGTTTTTCTGTCTTGTAAAATGCTCATGAATAGCGCTGCGCCGACTGAGTTAGCGATGATCATGGGCGCGGCGATGGTCGAGACTAAGGCGTATGCATCAACAAACGGTTTAGCGACTAACAAAATCACCAACATTTGCACTATTTCAGCAAACAGTGTTACGGCAAAGACAATGCTGGGGCTAAACAGGAGTTGTCCTTTGCCCTTTCTCAGTAAATAGGTGTGCAGCAATCCACCAATCAAACCTTCTGCAGTGGTTGAAATGGCGCATGCCACATCGGTAAAACCGCCTAAAGTGTAGCGATGCATACCTCCAGTAAATCCGACCGCAAAGCCCACAATAGGGCCACCAAATAACCCACCCATGACGGCACCTATTGCCCGCGTATTGGCAATCGCATCGTTGATCTGCAAACCAAAATAGGTGCCCATGATGCAAAAGAGGGAAAACAAAACATAGGTACTGATTTTGTGGCTAATTCGACTGGAAATGTTAAGCAGCGGTAAGAAAATGGGTGTTTTACTCAACATATAAGCGAGAACGAGGTAAACACACATCTGTTGCAGTAAGGAAAGAATTAAATCCATGTCAAAAACCCGTTGGTTTGGTGATCCCCTTTTCACTTGAAGCTACAGTGGTATTGGCTTTGCTCATTTTCCTAAGCGTAGAGTTTTCTATATACATTAGGATCTATGTACGGATGGCCCGACTGTAACGCCAATCTTTTTGGGTATGATTTACGATTCATCCTCATTATTTTAGGTGAGATAGAGAGAATAAAATACGCGTCAGCTTATATTTTTCGTTTTAAGATAAGATAAATATGTGTGTAATTTTATTTTTACACATGATGTTTTTTTAAATTTACACTTGAAATGTTTTTAAAGCCTGTTAATTTGTCTTTTATTGGTGTTTAGGTATGCGATAAAATTTCGTGTAAGAAAATAATTACAGGTGATGAGATGCAAAAAAGTGAACTAAGTAACATTAATATCAGTGATGAGCAAGTGCTGATCACTCCGGAACAATTAAAAGCTAAGCTGCCGCTCAGTCATCAAGCTCGCCAGTTCATCCAACACTCTCGTCAGACAATTGCCAATATTATCCATAAAAAAGATCACCGTTTACTGGTGGTGTGCGGCCCTTGCTCTATTCATGATATTGATGCGGCAAAAGAGTATGCAAAGCGCCTGAAATCACTCTCAGAGCAGTTGAGCGATCAACTGTACATTGTCATGCGTGTTTACTTTGAAAAGCCGCGTACAACGGTTGGCTGGAAAGGGCTGATTAACGATCCTCATCTTGATGGCAGTTTTGATATCGAACATGGTTTACACGTTGGTCGTCAATTGTTAGTTGAGCTAGCGGAGATGGAGATCCCTCTGGCGACCGAAGCGCTTGATCCGATCAGCCCTCAATATTTAGCCGATACATTCAGTTGGGCGGCGATTGGTGCGCGCACCACAGAATCTCAAACACACCGAGAAATGGCCAGTGGTTTGTCGATGCCGATTGGGTTTAAAAACGGCACCGATGGCAATTTAGCAACGGCAATCAATGCGATGCAGGCGGCATCATCCAGCCACCGCTTTATGGGCATTAATAGTGAAGGGCAAGTTGCCTTGCTTACCACACAAGGCAACCCAAATGGGCATGTCATTTTACGTGGCGGTAAGCAAACTAACTACGATTCAGTGTCGGTCACCGAGTGTGAGCAAGAGATGGCAAAACATAAATTGGATGCCTCGTTAATGGTGGATTGCAGCCATGCTAATTCACGTAAAGATTACCGTCGTCAGCCGTTAGTCGCTGAAGATGTGATTCATCAAATTCGTGAAGGAAATCAGTCTATTATTGGTTTGATGATTGAAAGTCACCTCAATGAAGGTAATCAATCTTCTGACCTTCCTCGCAACGAAATGGAATACGGTGTATCGATTACGGATGCCTGTATTAATTGGCCATCAACTGAGGCACTATTACGACATGCTCATCAAGAGCTCGTTCCGTTCTTAGAAAATCGCCTAAAAAAAGGTGAATAAAGGGAAGTGCCATGGCTGTTGAACTTAACGAATTACGTGATCAAATTGATGCTGTCGATAAACAAATGGTCGAGCTGCTTGCACGCCGATTAGCTTTGGTTGAAAAGGTGGGGGAAGTCAAGAGCCGACATGGTCTACCGATTTATGCTCCTGATCGAGAAGCGGCGATGCTGGCTTCTCGCCGCGCTGAAGCGGAAAGAAAAGGCGTACCCCCGCAACTGATTGAAGATATTTTGCGCCGTACTATGCGTGAATCTTATGCCAGTGAAAAGGATTCTGGCTTTAAGTGCTTAAACCCAGAGCTGCGCTCTGTGGTGATTATTGGCGGTCATGGTCAACTTGGCGGCTTATTTGGCCGTATGTTCAAACTGTCGGGCTATCAGGTGAAAGTATTAGGCAGTAAAGATTGGCACCAAGCCGATGAGATACTGCATGATGCTGGTTTGGTTGTGGTGACGGTTCCTATTCATTTAACGGTCGGTGTGATTGAAAAACTCGCTCATTTGCCTGCCGATTGTATTTTGTGCGACCTCACATCGATTAAATCTAAGCCGCTACAGGCGATGCTTAAAACACACTCTGGCCCAGTGGTTGGGTTACACCCAATGTTTGGCCCAGATGTCCCTAGCATGGCCAAGCAAGTGATCGTCTATTGCGATGGGCGAGGAGAAGAGAGTTATCAGTGGTTGCTAAAACAGTTTTCGATATGGGGAGCGAGTTTGTGCCAGATTGATGCCGCAGAACACGATCACGGCATGACCTTGATCCAAGCATTGCGTCACTTCACTTCGTTTGTATACGGTTTACATCTTTCTAAAGAAAATCCGAATATCCAAAAATTACTGCAGCTGAGTTCACCGATTTATCGTTTAGAACTGGCGATGGTTGGACGGCTTTTTGGTCAAGACCCTCACTTGTATGGCGATATCATTTTCTCATCGGAAGAGAACGTTGAGATGATAAAACGTTTTCATGCCTGTTTTGGCGAAGCGTTAACCTTACTTGACGGGCGTGAGAAGCAAGCTTTTGTGGAAAACTTTAGCAAAGTGAGCGAATGGTTTGGCAGTTATTCACAACAATTTATGCTTGAAAGTCAAAACTTGTTAAAACAAGCGAACGATGCCATTCATCGTGCTTAAGGCTGTCTGAACGGCGAGTGCGGTGGTTGTGAATATGGCCGCCGCTCATTCTTCCGGTTCATCCCCTAAATCAGACAAGTATTCCAGCTCGCGATGGAGCAAGCTTTCATCTCCCATATTCAATTCAACTAAACGTTTCAAATGACCAATACTTTCAATATCAATGTGATCGATGCTGATACGAATAATGTTGTTTTGAATGTGGATCAGCTTGGCGACCAGATTAATAGTGATATCGCTGTCTGGAAGTGTGAAATGAACTTGTGCCATTTCATTGAGCACCAATTTGTCCGCGTCAGGGCATGAGAGCAATAACCCATGCAGCGATAAATCTTGAATCGTCGTGGTGACGGTATGTTTACCTTGCAATAAGGTGGCAGGCATCTGATAGATGATGCGTGAAAAGCGACGTCTTTCAATCATGGTACTCTCTCTTGTTGAGCGTTGACCTGTGCCAGCTTCGGCTCTGTATCGATCATTGAAAAATTATACCCATTAAGTTTAGACCTAATTGAAGGCAGTGTCGCGGATCCAGCATTTTGTTGTGTGATGGGTGATGTACAAGTAACAAAAAGGCCGCAATAGATTGCGGCCAGAGACTTCAAATACAGAGTTATTTGGTCATACGCTTGTATTTAATGCGGTGTGGTTCTGCTGCTTGAGCGCCCAACGTCTGTTTTAACCACTCAGTGTATTCGCTGTAGTTGCCTTCATAGAATTTCACTTCACCTTCATCACGGTAGTCCAGAATGTGGGTCGCGATACGGTCTAGGAACCAGCGGTCGTGCGAGATAACCATGGCGCAACCAGGGAACTCCAGCAGCGCCTCTTCCAATGCGCGTAGCGTTTCAACATCCAGATCGTTGGTTGGTTCGTCGAGTAATAGGACGTTACCGCCAGCTTTAAGCAATTTGGCTAAATGAACACGGTTGCGCTCACCGCCCGATAGCTGACCGAGCACTTTTTGTTGATCGACGCCTTTGAAGTTAAAGCGAGAGCAGTAAGCACGCGCAGGAATTTCAAAATTGTTGATCTTGATAATATCCGCCCCTTCAGAGATCTCTTGGAAGACGGTATTTTTGTCGTTCATGCTGTCACGGAACTGATCAACCGAAGCTAGTTTCACGGTTGCACCCAATTCAATTTCACCAGAATCTGGTTGCTCTACGCCACTTAGCATTTTAAACAGCGTTGATTTACCCGCACCGTTAGCACCGATGATGCCGACAATCGCTCCTTTCGGCATGCTAAATGATAAATTATCAATCAGTACACGATCACCAAACGATTTGGTTAAGTTGCGAACTTCCAATACTTTGTCACCTAAACGTTCGCCCGGCGGGATGAAGAGTTCGTTGGTTTCATTACGTTTTTGATGTTCAGTATTATTAAGTTCTTCAAAGCGTGCCATACGTGCTTTGGATTTTGCTTGGCGGCCTTTCGGGTTTTTACGAACCCATTCCAGCTCTTTTTCAATCGTTTTTTGGCGAGCACTCTCTTGAGATGATTCTTGCTTTAAGCGTTCATCTTTCTGTTCGAGCCACGAGGTGTAGTTACCTTGCCAAGGAATGCCTTCGCCGCGGTCAAGTTCTAAAATCCAACCCGCAGCATTATCAAGGAAGTAACGGTCGTGGGTGATGGCGACGACTGTGCCTGAATAGTCGACAAGGAAGTGCTCTAGCCAAGCAACAGATTCCGCGTCTAAGTGGTTGGTTGGTTCGTCAAGCAGTAGCATGTCTGGCTTTTCAAGTAGCAAACGGCAGATCGCCACACGGCGGCGCTCACCACCAGACAAAACGGCGATTTTAGCATCCCATTCTGGTAGACGAAGTGCATTGGCCGCACGCTCTAAAGCGTTCTCTAAATTATGGCCATCTTTAGCTTGAATCAGAGCCTCGAGCTCACCTTGCTCTTTGGCTAACGCATCAAAATCGGCGTCGGGTTCTGCATATGCCGCATAAACAGCATCGAGGCGAGTTAGTGCGCCAGCCACATCAGAAACGGCTTCTTCAACCACTTCACGCACGGTTTTTGATTCATCGAGTACTGGTTCTTGAGGCAAGTAGCCGACTTTCAATCCTGCTTGCGGGCGTGCTTCTCCATCAATATCAGTATCGATGCCAGCCATGATACGTAACAGGGTGGATTTACCTGAACCATTGAGACCTAAAACACCGATTTTAGCTCCAGGGAAAAAGCTCAGAGAGATGTCTTTGAGAATTTGACGCTTAGGCGGGACAATTTTACTCACCCGCGACATGGTATATACGTATTCAGCCATTGCCGATTGTTCCTAATCTTAGTAACAGAAGAAAGTGGTCATTTTATACCAAAGCGATCGCATTTGTTACTAGGTACCTAATTTTTAGAGCTTAGATGGTGTTTTTCATCGATAAAAAAGTAACGAAACATTAAGTTACTAAGTTCATATGTCGCACTTTTATGAATTTAATATTATTTACATCTATGGCCTTTACTTTTTTATCTAGAATCAGCGTAATGAAACGGAAATCACCTTGCTTTGGATAGGACGAGAGCACACATGACGCTCATGCATTTTATAAGACCGCAGCGATTGTTATCATCAATATTAGCCTTGAGCTCCTTGGTGTGCGGCACCGCGTTTTCAGGCGCAATAGAGGATTTGGATAGTCAACGAGAGCTGTACGATCAAGCGCAGAGGTGGCTTGATGAAGATAAAGTTGATGAAGCTAAAAAAATCAGAAATAAGATCAAAAACTATCCATTGACGCCTTATCTGGATTATCGATCTCTGCTGGTCGATATTGGTAATAAACCGCCATTAGCGGTTCAGGTTTTTATCGATACACATCAAGATTTCCCCTTTTCAAACCGCATTCGAGCACCGTATTTAGATGCGTTGGCGGCGAAAGGGAAATGGGCCACCTTGCTTGATTTTCAAAAAACGGAGCCGAATGATGAGTCTTATCGTTGCCACTATTACAACGCGCACTACCAAACAGGCCATAGAGAGATTGCGTTCAAAGGCGCGCAAAAACTATGGCTCAGTGGCAGTAGCATTTCCGATGCTTGCGATCCACTTTTTACTGCATTGAGTGAACATGGTGGGTTAAGTGATGATTTGCTACTCAAGCGAATGTTACTGGCGTTTGAGGGGCGTAATTTGACGCTAATGAAATTCTTACAGAAAAAGTTAACCAAGCCAAAATCGCAAGTAATGGCGCAAGCGATGATTGCGCTCTATAACTCGCCAGATAATGTACTGGCTTTTGCCCAGCAACACTCCAATGGTGATTTTAATCAGCAGTCAATTCAATTTGCTCTAGAAAAACTAGCACGCCAAGATGCGAAGTTTGCACAAAGCGTGTATCAAACTCTTTTCGATCAGAAAATACTGGCGGATGCTTATCAGCGTCCTATTGCAGAATATATAGCCAGAATATTACTTGATACCGAGGAGCAAGCACTCGCAAACTGGCGAGATAATGTGATAGCACAAAGCTCAAACAGTCTCTTACTTGAGCTGAGGATCCGCAAGGCACTGACCGCAGGTCATTGGGATGAAGTGAAATTCTGGACAGAACAGCTCCCCGCCGATGAAAAAGCCAGCTTACGCTGGCAGTATTGGCTTGGGCGGGCGGATATTGCGTTGGGGGATGACGCCAAAGGATTACAACGTTTAAGTGCGATGGTAGGACAACGTAATTTTTACAGTGTAGCGGCCGCCAATATGGTGAAACAGTCTGTTAATTATCCGAGTTCATCAATTACTTTAAACCCCAAGCTACTGACAGCGCATAAAAAAACGTTATTACGAATCCAAGAGCTGATTGAACGAGATAAAATCGCGGCTGCAAAAAGTGAATGGAAATGGCTACTAGAGCGCGTCGGTACAAAAGAAAAAGAGATGCTAGCGGCCTACGCGGATTCTCAGCACTGGTATAGTTTGACCGTAACGGCCTCGATCGCGGCTCAGATGTGGGACAATATACAATTGCGTTTTCCGTTAGCCCATCAATGGTGGTTTAATTTTTATGGCGAAAAACATGGTATTGATCCGATTATGTTGATGTCACTTGCTCGCCAAGAAAGCGGAATGGATGTCGAGGCTCAATCACCCGTAGGTGCTCGTGGCATCATGCAAGTTATGCCGAGTACGGCTAAGTACACAGCTAAAAAATATCAGTTGGCCTATAACGATGAGCAAGAGTTATATGAGGTGGGCAAAAATATCGAAATAGGCAGCCATTACTTAAATGGCTTATTAAAACAATACGGAGACAACCGTATTTTGGCATTGGCTGCTTATAATGCGGGGCCAAATCGTGTCAATCAGTGGCGAGAGAAGACACAAGGCAAGTTAGATGCCTACGCTTTTATTGAAGCGATCCCTTTTCGAGAAACACGTGGGTATGTGCAAAATATTTTGATGTTTGAGACTTACTACCGAGATTTGATGGGCATTGAAGGTGAATTTCTCAACCAAGATGAGCTCAATACAAAATATTAATTCCAATACAAAGTGAAAGTTCTACAATAGCGGAACGTATCACTTAGCGAGTACATTCATGCCACACCAACCTGAGTACACTGATTGGCAGCAGTTAATGGAATTGGTTAAATCTGCCACAGAGCAAGAGCAGCACACCATGCTACTCACCATGATGATGACCCCAGATGAGCGAGATGCGCTCGTGGCGCGTGCGAACATCTTATGTGAGCTACTTAAAGGGGAGTTATCACAGCGGCAGATTAGCCAATTGCTCGGAGTGGGAATTGCGACCATTACGCGCGGCTCAAATGAGCTCAAAAGTAAATCAGAACAAGAAAAGTCGCAATTAGCTGCTTTGCTACTCAAGGTGTCTTAGTGACCCCTTGAGTTTGCCAGCTTTTTACAAATTAGCAGGAAAATGCTCTGGGTTGATAAAAGGGATTAGTGCGAGAATCAACGCTTGATGGTAGACCGAGCTGCGAGTGAGCTGGTTATGAGTAAGCACGCTTATTGCCCCACCTTTCTGTTTGATATTTTGGCAGTCAAACAGTTTATCCATTACATCGCCTAGCTCATTTTCATGGCTTAACAGCTTCAATACTTGAGGTGGTAGCATTAAGCTGGCTGAGCGAGATTCTCCTCTATGAGTGGTAGATTCAATCACCATCCATGCAAAAGTCACGGTATTCTCAATGCCAGCTTCTAATCCAACGTAGTAATCTGCCGTAGGATCTTGCTCTTTCGCATTTCGTACGCGATTAAGTGCACCTAGGTGAGTTTCTTCATCTGTCATCGGTTGAGCCGCGACACCACTGGGCACACTCACGCCTTTAAATGAGAAAATACCCTGTGGAAAGGTATTTTCAAATGCACTTTTGACGGCATTGATTTTGGCCGGGTTAAGAGAGGCAATGATCACGTTTTTCATAAACAGCGTTTAACTCTTTTTGTTGTTGATGCCATGAAACCAACGCATTTAATGGCATCGGTTTGGCGAAATAGTAGCCTTGCATAAAATCACATTGGTAATCAGCAAGCCAATGATGCATCTCTTTACTTTCAATACCTTCGGCGGTGACTTGCATTGATTGAGAATGACAAAGTTCGATCAAAGGTTTAATGACTTTGTGATTATTCGTGGTGATGAGTGTATCTAAAAAAAGACGATCAAACTTAATTTTTTGTACGGGATACTGAACCAATTGAGTAATAGAGGTGTAACCAGAACCAAAATCATCAATTGCTAAGCCGTAGCCCAGGTGCGATAGTTCGTGAAGTAGCGGAAAACCTTTTGAATTGGTTGAAAAAGTTTCTGTAATTTCAAAATCAATCAAATGAGGAGGAACCGCATTCTCCTGTGCGTGTTTATGAATATAATGAGCCAATTGCAAAGAGTTTAATTCTGCTGATGAAAGGTTAATTGATAACTGAACAGGGTGTTCAAATATCGCTTGCAGTGCGTGGAAATCCTCGAAAGCTGAACGGACGACCCAGCGATCAATGTTGCCAAATAACCCGGTTTGTTCGGCTATCGGAATAAATTCTTTTGGTGAAATCGTACCGAGCAGCTTGGATTCCCAACGAAGTAAAACTTCAAATCCTGAGACTATATTACCTGCACGATTTAAATAAGGTTGATAGACCAAGCTAAATTCCTGATCAAAATCACCTCGGCGTAATGCTTGCTCAATATTGGCTCTGCGCAGAACACCCTTATTGAGCTCTGGCGAGTAGTAAGCTATTTGGTTCTTCCCAGCATTTTTTGCTTGATACATGGCCGTATCAGCATTAGATAATAATTTTTCTAAGGCATAGCCATCGGTTGGGTAGGTAGCGATACCAATACTTGCTGTGATCGGGAAATTTCCGAGCGGTGAATTATGCTGGTTTTGTAATGGGATCAATAGCTGAGTGGCAAATTCGCTTGCCGCTTGTATAAAATTACTATCAGGTGTAGAAATAAAAATTGAAAACTCATCCCCTGATAGTCGCGCTGCTAGGCTTTTTACTTGATACTTTTCAAAGAAAAAATTGCGCAATGAGCCAATATGCTGTGCAAAGTTGGCTAATAATGCATCACCGACCTGATGGCCGTATTTGTCATTAACGTATTTGAAATTATCTAAATCAATATATAGAACCCAGATGTTATCTGTGTGCTTTGCTTTGGATAGCACTCTTTCTACTGATTGCTGAAAGTGGTGACGATTAGCCAGTTTGGTCAGATGATCGTATTCAGCAAGCGCTTTCGTTTTCTTATATGTGGTATCAAGCTCCTGATACATATCGTAAAAACGAGAGGATAATCGACCAATTTCATCGTTGCTATTGAGTGTTTCGATATTGTCACGTTGCTTATTTTCGACCTCTTTTAGCTGTTGATCTAATTGAGATATGGGTTTAATGACATATCGATACAGTAAATACAAAAGTAGCAATACAGTGACTAATGTCGATATTCCAAATGATAATGCCAATCGTTTTTTAATTGCATAAAGTTTGTCGTTAATTAGATACTGTGCAGGATCAAGCGTGGCATACAGATCAGATTTTAATTCAACCGTTTGCGTCAAGCCTACTTTTTTAATATCGGGCCTATCAGTAAAAAATATGGAGCTTTGGTTATCAAATTCTATTTTTGTTTTCAGTCGATTAAAGGGCTCTAAGGCGACAAAAACAACCACAAAGAAAATTTTATCGCGGTTATAACTCAGCGGAGTGGTGAGTGTCTGTGTATCTAAGACATCATAGCGAACGAGAACGTCTTCACCACTCGAATTTGTCGTATAGTCAATATAAGAGGTCTTTTGCGTGTTATAAAAAGTATCTTGAATATGACTAAGTATTTTAGTGTCAATTTTTGCAAAAGGATCACCGCTATTTTCAGCGTAATAAAGCACATTTTTACTGCCATCTAAAATCGACAATGCAATAAAACGATTCTCTTGAGCTTGAAGGATATCTAAGGTCTGTTGGAAGTTATCAACCAACTCTAATTCCCGATAAGGATTGCGCTCATGTGTGATGTAATGACGAATGATATCGCTTTTCGTTAGAGTGTAAGCGTAGCTATTCACAAGGTATTGAGTTTGACGAAAGTGCCCTGCGAGTTTTTCCATACTCAGTTGAAGATAGCTTTCCTCTCTTTTTAGTAAAGCATCTTTCTGATTTGAGTAGATAATGTAACTTGATGCCACTGCACTGAGAAGAATAACCGGTGTTACCAGCAACAGAATTCTATTGTTGAGCTTCATGTTGTTCCAAAATACTGTTAATGATTTTTGCTCTCAAACTAAGGTCTTCTGGGAGCAATTCGCTATCAATAATGCTTTGTTCTAACAAAGCAGGATCTGGAAATAATGATGCATCATTTAGGTAACTATCTGGCATTAAATTTAGGGCACTTAAGTTCGGTGTCGCAGCTTTAATATCTTTTGCATTGATTGCAGCAATTTCTGGACTCAATAAGTGATTTATAAATGCTTTTGCTTGCTCTTTATTTTTTGAATTACTGTTGATGGCTAAACAATCAACCCAAATATAGGGTTGGCCTTGTGGGGTGATAAAATCCCAATCATCACCGCCAAAATACTTATTTAAAGAAAATTGGTCACCACTGTATGCCAGTGCCATGTCTAGATTATCACTGTCAGGGTGGCTTCGGATGTAACTCAGTACATATTCATAGGTTAAGATATTTGAGTTCACAGACTGCATCTTTTGGTAAGCCAGTTTAAGTGCATTATCATCATTGGTGATGGGTGATTGTTGTTGGACATACAATGCTGGTAATAGGGTTTCAACTGTATCGTGAATCATCCCCACATGACCTTGGAGTGCTGGTGGCATGTCGATGAGATCAGCCCAGTTTCTGGGCTTGGTTGGGAGTTTACTTTTTCTGTAGACGATACCTACGGTTCCCCAAAAGTAGGGGACGGCGTGGCTACCACATGCCTGATTCCATTTCGCATCATTATGTTTTCTATTCGGTAGTGCGCTCAGGTCTTCAAAGGTGTTGAGCCGAGAATAGATAAGCGCCGATACGTTATCGAGTACGACAATATCAAAAGGTAGTTGGACACTTTTGACCATCAATAGACTTCGCTCATCATCATTATCAAAGTGATATAAATTGATGACGATGCCGCTACTTTGCCGCCATTGATCAACGATTTGCGGTGACATGGTGTCTTCCCACAAATAAATATTGAGCTCTGAGCTTCGAACGTGCGCTGAAATGCCTAGCAGAAATAGCATTAAAGCCAAAGGATGGATTTTCATCATGATATAAGTAGATGAACCTTATTTATTGGAAAAGGGCATCGTTCACAATGAAAGTGTCACAGATATCTTATGACGTGCGGAATATATTCCGTGGATTCAAAGTAGGCTGACAGCCCAAAACATAGTGATTAATTATGTGTGAAATGATTGGGCATTATATGAACTATGTTGATGGCTGTCAGCTGACTTCTGTCAAATATTTGACTTAAATGTGATTATTGAAGTTTTACTTGGGTCGGTTTAACATTTTCACTTGGGTAGCAACCTAATACTTTTAAATGCTTCGTGATTTTTGTTAGCTCATTCAATGCTTGCTGCATTTCAATGGAATCAAGATGTGATTCAAGATCAACATAAAACATCTCTTCCCAAGGATTTCCCATAATGGGCCTTGATTCTAATTTGGTCATGTTAATGCCATAGCGTTGCAATACTAATAAGGTTTCAACAAGTGAGCCTGCTTGCTGTGATGTTGACATAATTAATGTTGTCTTCGCTGGGATTTGAGTAGAGACTTCCACTGGCTTTCTCGCAACAACAATAAAGCGAGTCTGGTTTTCTGTTTGATTGGCGATATTAGACTTGATTGATTGTAGGCCGTACAGTTTACCGCTAGAAGCATTGCCAATCGCGGCAACATCGTTGCGATTAAGCTGCTGTACTTTTAGCATCGCATCTGCTGTGCTTGCGCAGGTTTCAAGCGAAACACCTTTTAGACGGCTTAAAAATTCGCTGCACTGTTGGTGGGGTTGTGGGTGTGAATAAAGGATTTTGAGCTCTTCTAAACGTAATTCTGAGGTTGCAACTAAACAGTGCTCAATTGGTAAAGTGAGCTCACCGACAATGTACAAAGTAGTATGTTGCAGCAAATCATACACTTCATTAATTGAACCTGAGCTGGTATTTTCAATCGGCAAGACCCCATAGTCGGCATGACCCGATTCAACCGTTTTGGTGACCTCTTTAAACTGATCGCAATTAAGTTCGATCAGTTCTGTATTTTTACGACTGAAGTACTCACGTGTTGCGAGATGGGAGTAAGATCCTTTGGCTCCTAAAAAAGCCACTCTTGCTAGTGGTTTACGGCTCAGTTGCGGATTGGCTAGGTTCTGTAAGTATGCTTGTTGTAGCAAGACGGAGTCTTCAATGATGGTGTGAAACAGCCTGGTAATGTATTGAGCATCTAAACTGTATTTTTCTTTACCATTATTAATCAATTTGACCAAAAGTTGTTGTTCTCGGACGGCATCTCTCACAGGCTTTGCGGTTTCCACTTTGCTTTTAGCGACTTCAATGCTGAATTTTCTACGCTCCGCCAGTAGGTTTAGCAGTTGATCATCGAGCTCGTTCAGTCGCAAGCGGATCTCTTCAAGTGAATAGTGCTTTTCAGTCATAAAAATGTCCTTGTAAAAAAGCCTCCCAGTGGGAGGCTTTCTGTTCGTCTTTGACTTATCTTCTCTTCTGCCAACGACCATGCCTCCAACGCTATGGGAGAAAAAAGAAGTCAAAAAAGAACAGTGAGGTTAAGTGCATAAGAAGGTGATTTCTCTTTGAATGTAAAGACACAATAAGCAAGCAACCGTAGAGCGTCAAGCAAAAAAATAGCGCTTGAAAGCGCTATTTTTTATCATATAAAACTTTATTCAATTTCTTCTTCTACTTCCGGTTTGTCGGTACGACGAGCTTCCGGTTTATGGCGCAGTTTGTTGAGTTGGCGTTCTAATTTTTGTTCTACCTCATTAATAGCTGCGTAAAGATCTTCATGGGTTGCAGAAGCGACTAGCTGTCCTTTGGGTACCGTGATAATCGCTTCAAATTTTTTCTGTTTATTGGGCTCTTCACTAAAGCTAGCTTGGCATCCTATGATATCCACTTGCCACTTCTCTAGTTTTTTAAATTTGCTCTCAATGTGAGTGCGGATTGCAGAGGTAATGTCGATATTTTTACCAGTGATCGTTACTTTCATAGATGTTTTCCTCTGTTGCATCCCTCATGGGTTAACTTCAGATTACTGATTTAACACCAAAGTAATGTGATTCAGATCACTTTATTGGATGTGATTTTAAAGGGTGAGTTTAAACGTGATCTTACGCAAAAAGTGCTGACAAAGAGTAAAGAAAAAGCTTGTGATTCCTATCAATCTGGATAGATTAGTTGAGAGGTCAAGCTAAGAATTTTCCATTTTTAGGGTCTCTTTACGGCCTAAAAAGAGCACTGCTCATTTCTTATTCAAGTGCTTTTTGTGATCTTTATTCTCATGATGCTTTGAAGCCCTTTGTTGTAGGTTGACTTACCTGCACGGCTCATTTTCCAATCGTATTTTGCTTGCGTGTTATTATTCCGAACGACCCCAAATAAAAAAACCACTCAAAGAGCGAGTGGTTTTCATGGTGTACCTAAGCTTATTTGCAAACTATTGTGGATTGAGTGCAATTAACTTTTGAGTTCGGGCAATGGCATCGTCCAGTTTGAGCTGTTTATATGCTTCCAACTGAATGTGTAATGATTTGCGAGCAGCTTCTGTGTCTGGATACGTTTTTTGTAGCTCCTGAGCACGGTTGATGGCTGCAATCCAAGCTTCACGACGTAAGTAAAAATCAGCGGTGGCGAGGTCGTATTCAGCCAGTCTATTTTTTAACGCAAATAAACGTTTATGAGCATCTTCTGCATAAGGGCTTGTTGGGTAGCGTTGCAGCAGTTTCTTAAAATCAGCAAACGCAGCTTTTACCGGTTCAGGGTCACGATCAGCGCGATCGACATTAAATAGGTCATGCATGAAGTTGCGATCTTGCGCCATATGCGTCAAACCACGCATGTAGAGTACCCAATCCATTTTTTCATGGGTTGGGTTCAAACGACTAAAGCGCTCAATGGTCGCTAAACCTAACGCAAGATCATCGTTTTTGTAGTAAGCGTAAATAAGATCAAGTTGAACTTGTTCTGAATATGCACCGAAGGGATAACGTGAATCTAACGCCTCAAGTTTTTGAATGGCCGTTAACCAGTTACCATTTTGCAGTGAGGTTTGTGCTTCTGAGTATAATTCAGAAGGCGGCACATCAGGGACAATCTCTTCGCTGCTTGAACAGCCAAATAACAGTGATAATGCGAGTAAGCCTGATAAAGTGTGGTGTTTCATGACAGGAGTCGTTTCCTTGAATTAATGCTTCTTAATTGAGTGCGTAATCGCTTTACAAATCGTTTCGTTACTTTCTTAGCAGTAACAGATACAATGACGCCATATTTTATCCATACTAGACGCTATTAGTCTCACGGTTTTTAAAAAAGTTCGATATGGCTCAGCAGATTGAATTAACAAATACAGTAAAAGATAGCCAGTTAGGTCAACGTTTAGACCAAGCTGTCGCTGAATTATTCGCAGATTTCTCTCGTTCACGCCTAAAAGAGTGGCTTTTAGAAGGCAAAGTTCAGGTCAATGGTGATGTGATCACTAAGCCAAGAATGAAAGTCATGGGAGGAGAAATCATTACAGTCCAAGCCGAGCTTGAAGATGAAGAGCGTTGGGAAGCGCAAGATATACCTTTAAATATTGTGTATGAAGATGACGATATTATGGTCATCAATAAACCACGAGATTTTGTCGTGCATCCGGGGGCAGGTACTCCAGATGGCACAGTGTTAAATGCACTCTTGTTCCATTACCCAGCTATCGCTGAAGTACCACGTGCAGGTATTGTGCATCGTTTGGATAAAGATACGACTGGTTTAATGGTGGTCGCTAAAACAGTCCCAGCACAAACTCACTTAGTTCGAGCGTTGCAAAAGCGTAAGATTACGCGTGAATATGAAGCGATTGTGATCGGTACCATGACGGCTGGTGGGATGATCGATAAGCCGATTGGCCGCCACTCAACAAAACGTACATTGATGGCGGTAAGCCCGATGGGTAAACCAGCGGTAACTCACTATCGTGTGGCCGAGCATTTTCGTGAACATACGCGACTTCGTTTGCGTTTAGAAACGGGTCGTACTCACCAAATCCGTGTGCATATGTCATATTTACAGCATCCTTTGCTTGGGGATACCGCTTATGGCGGCCGCGCTCGCATTCCGAAAGGGGCGACGCAAGAGCTGACCGATATGATCCGTGGTTTTGATCGTCAGGCTTTGCATGCCGTTATGCTTCGACTTGAGCATCCTGTCACTGGTGAAATGCTAGAATTTCATGCGCCAGTACCTGACGATATGATCATTATGGCGGAAGCTTTACGTGTGGATACTAAGTTGAATAAAAAAGACGAGTTCTAATGCAGAAGATCATCCCTAACTGGAATGCACCTAAACATGTAAAAGCTTTCTCCTCGACTAGAGTCGGTGGCTTTTCGTTAGCTCCTTATCAGGGGCTGAATTTAGGCATGCATGTTGGGGATGATCCTTTATTCGTTGAACAAAATCGCCAATGGCTAACGCAGCAAGCGGCGATGCCCTCTGAACCTATTTGGCTTGAACAAACGCATTCAACACAAGTGCTAGGGGTTACTCAACCTACTCAGCAGATTCTGAGTGCCGATGGCGTTTTTACCCATCAGCATAATGTGGTTTGTTCTGTAATGACCGCTGATTGCTTACCTGTTCTACTCACCAACCATAAAGGCAGCGAAGTGGCTGCAGTTCATGCTGGTTGGCGCGGGTTAGCTAATGGGATACTCGAAAATGCGCTCGCCAAATTTTCTAGTGATATCTTAGCTTGGCTCGGTCCTGCTATCGGTCCTACGGCATTTGAAGTCGGTGATGATGTATACTACGCCTTTGTTGATCAAAATACCAAAGCGAAGGCCGCATTTTGTCTTCAAAAGAATGGAAAATGGCTAGCAAATATTGCACAGTTAGCCACGTTAAGGTTGCATCAATGCGGTGTTTCAGAAATATCAACTAGCGGTCTTTGTACCTTCCATAATCCTCACCAGTTTTATTCCTATCGACGCGACGGAATCACAGGTCGCCAAGCTTCATTTATTTGGATCGAAGAGTAACTTACGCAAGATCAATCTTCCTTAACTTGCTCCTTGAAAAAGCACTAGTGCGTAGCCATCTTTAGCTACATAAGATTAGTTTCTCAATTAAGGTGAGGAAAGTTGGTATGCGTCTTGATCGATTTACAAGCAAATTTCAAATTGCCATTTCTGATGCTCAATCATTGGCATTAGGCCGTGATCATCAATATATCGAGCCTGTTCATTTGATGGTGGCATTGCTCGATCAAAATGGCAGTCCAATTCGTCCACTTCTTACTATGTTAAGTGTGGACGTTATGCAATTGAGATCGAAGCTCAGTGAGATATTAGACCGTTTGCCAAAAGTTAGCGGTATCGGTGGTGATGTTCAGCTTTCTAGCGCAATGGGTACTATGTTCAATTTGTGCGATAAACTTGCGCAAAAACGGCAAGATTCCTACATTTCTTCGGAAGTATTTTTACTAGCCGCACTAGAAGATAAGGATGCGCTTGGTCAATTACTCAAAGAAATAGGACTTACCGAGCCCAAAGTTTCTGCAGCAATAGAAAAAGTGCGTGGAGGTCAGAAAGTGAATGATCCAAATGCAGAAGAGCTAAGACAAGCGCTTGAGAAATTCACAATCGATCTGACTGAGCGAGCTGAGCAGGGAAAACTTGATCCTGTCATCGGGCGTGATGATGAAATTCGTCGCACCATCCAAGTATTGCAACGCCGGACCAAAAACAACCCAGTGATCATTGGTGAGCCCGGTGTTGGTAAAACAGCGATTGTGGAAGGGTTAGCGCAGCGCATTATTAATAATGAAGTGCCAGAAGGTCTACGTGGTCGTCGAGTATTGTCATTAGACATGGGGTCTTTGGTCGCAGGGGCTAAGTATCGTGGTGAATTTGAAGAACGCTTAAAATCGGTGCTTAACGAGCTAGCGAAAGAAGAGGGTAATGTCATCCTCTTTATTGATGAGTTGCACACTATGGTCGGTGCAGGTCGAGGCGAAGGCGCAATGGATGCGGGGAATATGCTTAAGCCTGCTCTGGCTCGAGGAGATCTACACTGCGTCGGTGCGACGACTTTGGACGAATATCGTCAATATATAGAGAAAGATCCGGCACTTGAGCGACGTTTCCAAAAGGTACTGGTTGATGAACCTAGCGTAGAAGACACAGTAGCTATTTTGCGTGGTTTGAAAGAGCGTTATGAGCTCCATCACCATGTGGAGATCACTGATCCGGCTATTGTTGCTGCTGCGAGCTTATCGCACCGTTATATTTCTGATCGCCAGTTGCCCGATAAAGCGATTGACTTGATCGATGAAGCCGCTTCAAGTATTCGAATGCAAATAGATTCAAAGCCAGAATCTTTAGATAAGCTTGAGCGCAAAATTATTCAGCTGAAAATTGAGCAACAAGCGCTAACGAATGAACACGATGAGGCGAGTGAAAAACGCTTACAGGTGCTAAACGAAGAGTTAAAAGTGAAAGAGCGTGAGTTTGCCGAGCTGGAAGAAGTTTGGAATGCGGAAAAAGCAGCTCTTTCGGGTACTCAGCATATTAAGTCCGAATTAGAGCAAGCGCGTATGGATATGGATTTCGCACGTAGAGCGGGTGACTTGAACCGTATGTCAGAACTTCAATACGGTCGAATTCCTGAGCTTGAAAAGCAGCTCGACCTTGCAACTCAAGCTGAAATGCAAGAGATGACTTTGCTGCGCAACAAAGTAACTGATGTAGAAATTGCGGAAGTGCTTTCAAAGCAAACTGGCATTCCAGTTTCTAAAATGCTGGAAGCGGAGAAAGAAAAACTGTTGCAAATGGAGGATGCGCTGCATCAACGAGTTATCGGACAAGTTGAAGCCGTCGAAGTGGTATCAAATGCGATTCGCCGTAGCCGGGCTGGGTTATCTGATCCAAATAGACCGATTGGCTCTTTCTTATTCTTAGGGCCAACTGGTGTGGGTAAAACTGAATTGTGCAAAACACTCGCAAACTTTATGTTTGATAGTGAAGATGCCATGGTGCGAATCGACATGTCTGAGTTTATGGAAAAACACTCAGTAGCGCGATTAGTCGGCGCGCCTCCAGGTTATGTGGGCTACGAAGAGGGTGGCTACTTGACCGAGGCTATTCGCCGTAAACCGTACTCGGTTATCTTGTTGGATGAAGTTGAGAAAGCACACCCTGATGTCTTTAATATTCTGCTACAGGTATTAGATGATGGGCGCTTAACGGATGGGCAAGGACGCACAGTTGATTTTCGTAATACAGTGGTAATCATGACCTCAAACTTAGGGTCTTCGCAAATTCAAGAAAAATTCGCAAGCTTGGATTATGAAGGCATTAAAAAAGAGGTAATGGAGATTGTAGGTAAACATTTTAGACCGGAGTTCTTAAACCGAGTGGATGAAAGTGTCGTATTCCATCCATTGGCGCAAGAACAAATTAAATCGATCGCTTCTATTCAATTAGCCCGTCTTGGTAAACGAATGGAAGAGAAAGGTTATCTGCTTGAGGTGTCTGAAAAAGCGTTAGAGCTGATTTCTCAAGTTGGGTTTGATCCTGTTTACGGAGCAAGACCATTGAAACGCGCTATTCAACAAAGCGTTGAAAATCCATTAGCGAAAGAAATATTGGCAGGAAGAATCCTACCGGATAAAAAAGTTAAGCTAGTTGTTAACAATGACCAAATTATTGCTCATCAAGACTAAACATCTACATTCAAAAGGGCCAGAAATGGCCCTTTTTGCTTGAAGATTACTCTCATTGGTTCTTTTGTGAGCTGTCAGTTCGTTTTTATGAGAAAGTTTCATTTTAAGACTTGTGTCCTTCTCTAAACTACCTATAATTCGCCTCGTTGTCAGGGCAGTGCGCTGGTAATGGATGGGCATTTCTTTAAAAGAAATAATTGATAAAGTGTTTGACACTTAACGTTATCTCGCTAGAATGGCCGCCTCTTCAAAGGAAGCCTCGGCAACCCAACGAAGAACGCTCTTTAACAATATAAACCTATCAATCTGTGTGGGCACTCGTTGATGATAATCAAAAAAGATTTATCAATGAACTGAGTGACCTGAACTAGCAATAGTTCGAATGCTTTTTGATTTCACTTTTTCTTAAAAAGTGAAGACCAAGAAGCGGCACAGTCAATTCATTGTTGTTCTGTTGGAACAACAATAGCTTTAAAATTACGTCTTACTTTCGAGTAAGAGCAGTTTTGAAGTCAGTATTCATTGAGCCGGTCTTAGGACCAACAAAACTTTAATTGAAGAGTTTGATCATGGCTCAGATTGAACGCTGGCGGCAGGCCTAACACATGCAAGTCGAGCGGCAGCACAGAGGAACTTGTTCCTTGGGTGGCGAGCGGCGGACGGGTGAGTAATGCCTAGGAAATTGCCCTGATGTGGGGGATAACCATTGGAAACGATGGCTAATACCGCATAATGCCTACGGGCCAAAGAGGGGGACCTTCGGGCCTCTCGCGTCAGGATATGCCTAGGTGGGATTAGCTAGTTGGTGAGGTAATGGCTCACCAAGGCGACGATCCCTAGCTGGTCTGAGAGGATGATCAGCCACACTGGAACTGAGACACGGTCCAGACTCCTACGGGAGGCAGCAGTGGGGAATATTGCACAATGGGCGCAAGCCTGATGCAGCCATGCCGCGTGTATGAAGAAGGCCTTCGGGTTGTAAAGTACTTTCAGTCGTGAGGAAGGTGGTGTTGTTAATAGCAGCATCATTTGACGTTAGCGACAGAAGAAGCACCGGCTAACTCCGTGCCAGCAGCCGCGGTAATACGGAGGGTGCGAGCGTTAATCGGAATTACTGGGCGTAAAGCGCATGCAGGTGGTGGATTAAGTCAGATGTGAAAGCCCGGGGCTCAACCTCGGAACCGCATTTGAAACTGGTTCACTAGAGTACTGTAGAGGGGGGTAGAATTTCAGGTGTAGCGGTGAAATGCGTAGAGATCTGAAGGAATACCGGTGGCGAAGGCGGCCCCCTGGACAGATACTGACACTCAGATGCGAAAGCGTGGGGAGCAAACAGGATTAGATACCCTGGTAGTCCACGCCGTAAACGATGTCTACTTGGAGGTTGTGGCCTTGAGCCGTGGCTTTCGGAGCTAACGCGTTAAGTAGACCGCCTGGGGAGTACGGTCGCAAGATTAAAACTCAAATGAATTGACGGGGGCCCGCACAAGCGGTGGAGCATGTGGTTTAATTCGATGCAACGCGAAGAACCTTACCTACTCTTGACATCCAGAGAATCTGGCGGAGACGCTGGAGTGCCTTCGGGAGCTCTGAGACAGGTGCTGCATGGCTGTCGTCAGCTCGTGTTGTGAAATGTTGGGTTAAGTCCCGCAACGAGCGCAACCCTTATCCTTGTTTGCCAGCACGTAATGGTGGGAACTCCAGGGAGACTGCCGGTGATAAACCGGAGGAAGGTGGGGACGACGTCAAGTCATCATGGCCCTTACGAGTAGGGCTACACACGTGCTACAATGGCGCATACAGAGGGCAGCAAGCTAGCGATAGTGAGCGAATCCCAAAAAGTGCGTCGTAGTCCGGATTGGAGTCTGCAACTCGACTCCATGAAGTCGGAATCGCTAGTAATCGTAGATCAGAATGCTACGGTGAATACGTTCCCGGGCCTTGTACACACCGCCCGTCACACCATGGGAGTGGGCTGCACCAGAAGTGGTTAGTTTAACCGCACTTTCTTCGGAGAGAGTGGAGGACGATCACCACGGTGTGGTTCATGACTGGGGTGAAGTCGTAACAAGGTAGCGCTAGGGGAACCTGGCGCTGGATCACCTCCTTATACGAAGATTACACTGATGAGTGTCCACACAGATTGATGGTTTATACAGTTTAAGAGACGATGCTGGGTCTGTAGCTCAGGTGGTTAGAGCGTTCGCCTGATAAGCGAGAGGTCGGTGGTTCAAGTCCACTCAGACCCACCAATTCTTCCTCCCAGAAGATTGGCACACAGTATCACGCACCTGATGGGGTTATAGCTCAGCTGGGAGAGCGCCTGCCTTGCACGCAGGAGGTCTGCGGTTCGATCCCGCATAGCTCCACCATCTTTAAGCGCACTAGCAATAGTGTTTTTAAAAATGGTTTTCATTAGAAAATCGTGCTCTTTAACAATTTGGAAAGCTGACTGATAACAACGAACGTGTTTGTTGTTATCAAATAAAAGTTCTCAACATCAATGCGTTTAACGTATTGATACCAAACACATTCAAGTGTTCTTGGGAAAGCTTACTTCGGTAAGTTTTCAAAATTGAGTCCGGCAAAATCAAACGTCTCTCGCTCATTCAAATAATGAGAGACAACCTTGGTGACTTGTCTGCAACACGAAACTTCTTCGGGTTGTATGGTTAAGTGACTAAGCGTACACGGTGGATGCCTTGGCAGTCAGAGGCGATGAAGGACGTAGTAACTTGCGATAAGCGTAGATTAGGCAGTAACAGCCACTTGAGTCTACGATTTCCGAATGGGGAAACCCACGTGCATAAGCACGTATCCTTACCTGAATACATAGGGTAAGGAGGCAAACCGGGGGAACTGAAACATCTAAGTACCCCGAGGAGAAGAAATCAACAGAGATTCCGAAAGTAGCGGCGAGCGAAATTGGACTAGCCCTTAAGCTTTTAATGATGCAGGTGAAGCCTCTGGAAAGTGGCGCAATAAAGGGTGATAGCCCCGTAACTGTTCCATCATTATAAGTGAAATCGAGTAAGGCGGGACACGTGTTATCCTGTCTGAACATGGGGGGACCATCCTCCAAGGCTAAATACTACTGACTGACCGATAGTGAACCAGTACCGTGAGGGAAAGGCGAAAAGAACCCCTGTGAGGGGAGTGAAATAGAACCTGAAACCGTGTACGTACAAGCAGTAGGAGCAGGCATTGTCCTGTGACTGCGTACCTTTTGTATAATGGGTCAGCGACTTATATTCAGTGGCAAGGTTAACCGAATAGGGGAGCCGTAGGGAAACCGAGTCTTAACTGGGCGCTTCAGTCTCTGGATATAGACCCGAAACCGGGTGATCTAGCCATGGGCAGGTTGAAGGTTGAGTAACATCAACTGGAGGACCGAACCGACTAATGTTGAAAAATTAGCGGATGACTTGTGGCTAGGGGTGAAAGGCCAATCAAACTCGGAGATAGCTGGTTCTCCCCGAAAGCTATTTAGGTAGCGCCTCGGACGAATACTACTGGGGGTAGAGCACTGTTAAGGCTAGGGGGTCATCCCGACTTACCAACCCTTTGCAAACTCCGAATACCAGTAAGTACTATCCGGGAGACACACGGCGGGTGCTAACGTCCGTCGTGGAGAGGGAAACAACCCAGACCGCCAGCTAAGGTCCCAAATTACTACTAAGTGGGAAACGATGTGGGAAGGCTCAGACAGCCAGGATGTTGGCTTAGAAGCAGCCATCATTTAAAGAAAGCGTAATAGCTCACTGGTCGAGTCGGCCTGCGCGGAAGATGTAACGGGGCTAAGTAGTAAACCGAAGCTGCGGCAATACAGTTTACTGTATTGGGTAGGGGAGCGTTCTGTAAGCCGTTGAAGGTGTGTTGTAAAGCATGCTGGAGGTATCAGAAGTGCGAATGCTGACATGAGTAACGATAAGGGGGGTGAAAAACCTCCCCGCCGGAAGACCAAGGGTTCCTGTCCAACGTTAATCGGGGCAGGGTAAGTCGACCCCTAAGGCGAGGCTGAAAAGCGTAGTCGATGGGAAACGGGTTAATATTCCCGTACTGCTTATAATTGCGATGGGGGGACGGAGAAGGCTAGGTGGGCCAGGCGACGGTTGTCCTGGTTCAAGTGCGTAGGCTAAGAGACTAGGTAAATCCGGTTTCTTGTTAGGCTGAGACACGACGTCGAGCTGCTACGGCAGTGAAGTCATTGATGCCCTGCTTCCAGGAAAAGCCTCTAAGCTTCAGATTATAAGCAATCGTACCCCAAACCGACACAGGTGGTCGGGTAGAGAATACCAAGGCGCTTGAGAGAACTCGGGTGAAGGAACTAGGCAAAATGGTACCGTAACTTCGGGAGAAGGTACGCTCTTATTGGTGAAGTCCCTTGCGGATGGAGCTGACGAGAGTCGCAGATACCAGGTGGCTGCAACTGTTTATTAAAAACACAGCACTGTGCAAAATCGCAAGATGACGTATACGGTGTGACGCCTGCCCGGTGCCGGAAGGTTAATTGATGGGGTTAGACTTAGGTCGAAGCTCTTGATCGAAGCCCCGGTAAACGGCGGCCGTAACTATAACGGTCCTAAGGTAGCGAAATTCCTTGTCGGGTAAGTTCCGACCTGCACGAATGGCGTAATGATGGCCACGCTGTCTCCACCCGAGACTCAGTGAAATTGAAATCGCTGTGAAGATGCAGTGTACCCGCGGCTAGACGGAAAGACCCCGTGAACCTTTACTACAGCTTGGCACTGAACATTGAACCTACATGTGTAGGATAGGTGGGAGACTTAGAAGCGCAGTCGCTAGATTGCGTGGAGTCGACCTTGAAATACCACCCTTGTCGTTTTGATGTTCTAACGTAGGCCCCTCATCGGGGTTGCGGACAGTGCCTGGTGGGTAGTTTGACTGGGGCGGTCTCCTCCCAAAGAGTAACGGAGGAGCACGAAGGTGGGCTAATCACGGTTGGACATCGTGAGGTTAGTGCAATGGCATAAGCCCGCTTAACTGCGAGAATGACGGTTCGAGCAGGTACGAAAGTAGGTCATAGTGATCCGGTGGTTCTGAATGGAAGGGCCATCGCTCAACGGATAAAAGGTACTCCGGGGATAACAGGCTGATACCGCCCAAGAGTTCATATCGACGGCGGTGTTTGGCACCTCGATGTCGGCTCATCACATCCTGGGGCTGAAGTCGGTCCCAAGGGTATGGCTGTTCGCCATTTAAAGTGGTACGCGAGCTGGGTTTAGAACGTCGTGAGACAGTTCGGTCCCTATCTGCCGTGGGCGTTGGAAGATTGAAGGGGGCTGCTCCTAGTACGAGAGGACCGGAGTGGACGAACCGCTGGTGTTCGGGTTGTCATGCCAATGGCATTGCCCGGTAGCTAAGTTCGGAATTGATAAGCGCTGAAAGCATCTAAGCGCGAAGCGAGCCCTGAGATGAGTCTTCCCTGGCACTTTAAGTGTCCTAAAGGGTTGTTCGAGACTAGAACGTTGATAGGTTGGGTGTGTAAGCGCTGCGAGGCGTTGAGCTAACCAATACTAATTGCCCGTGAGGCTTAACCATACAACACCGAAGGGGTTTTGTGGGCTCAATTTAAGAACATTGAATGTGTGAATGAGAATGAAACAGCTTTCCGAATTAAGAAATTTGCTTGGCGACCATAGCGTTGTGGACCCACCTGACTCCATGCCGAACTCAGAAGTGAAACACAACAGCGCCGATGGTAGTGTGGGGTCTCCCCATGTGAGAGTAGGACATCGCCAGGCTTTGACTTGTTGTTTTTAGATTTTTTTTAAAAATCTAAAGGCAAAAAAAGTAGACGAAAAGTCTAACCAGACACGCTGCGGAGCGGTAGTTCAGTTGGTTAGAATACCGGCCTGTCACGCCGGGGGTCGCGGGTTCGAGTCCCGTCCGCTCCGCCACTTATTAAGAAGCCCTGCTAGTAATAGCAGGGCTTTTTCCGCTTGAGTAAAACAGTATTTCCTTAAGTTCCTCTAGGCCTTCTTCAAGGAAGGTTTGCACCCACTTATTGAACTGGTACGACTCACTTTAAGAAAGTGGGCAATTTGGGTGCGAGAGTGGGCGTCTTTAAAGTGAGCGAGAGCGAGTAATCTCGTTTTCATTTGATAAATTTTTGTTGGTTCGCCAGTTTTTTGAAGTCGATATTGTGTAAGCTGTCCATGGTCAAAAAAAGAGCCCAATCGTTAAGATTGGGCTCTTTTACAATGATTAGGTTAAACCTTGAATAACGACGAATTTTTCAAGAAGTTGATGTTCAGTTTCTATGTGTTCAGGATCGGTAATGATGCAGTTAGTTATCGGGCATACGGATTGACAGGTGGGCTTGTCGTAATGTCCTTTGCATTCAGTACATAGATTAGGATCAATTTCATAGATCCGGTTACCCATAGAGATTGCGCCATTTGGGCATTCCGGATCACACATGTCACAGTTAATGCATTTACTGGTGATCAATAATGCCATGACTATTTACCTACGGGGTTACGAGTATCTTGTCCAGCATTCAAGTTACGCATTAGCAGAGCAAAGTTTAAATCCAACTCTTCAGGAACCGGGATATAAACAAAGTGACCGTTTCCTTTTGCGTCATCAACAGTTTCACCTTTGCGGTTTTCCATTGCCTCAAGTCTGAAGACAACATTCCCTTTTGGGGTCATCAGCTCTAAACTATCACCTAAGATAAATTTGTTTTTAACTTCAACTTCAGCCATTGCACCACGACGTTTGCCCGTAAATTCGCCAACAAATTGCTGTGAATCTGAGACTGAATAGCCATAGTCGTAGTTTTGATAAGTATCGTGTGTATGGCGTCGCAAGAAACCTTCGGTATAGCCACGGTGTGCAAGGCTTTCTAAAGTGCCCATCAGGCTTTCATCAAATGGTTTACCTGAAACTGCGTCATCAATTGCTTTGCGGTATACTTGAGCTGTGCGAGCGCAATAATAGAAAGATTTAGTACGACCTTCTATTTTCAATGAATGCACGCCCATTTTAGTCAATCGTTCTACATGCTGTACGGCTCGTAGATCTTTTGAGTTCATAATGTAGGTGCCATGTTCGTCTTCAAAAGCGGCCATCTTCTCTTCTGGGCGATGGCTTTCTGAAAGCAAAACCACATCATCAATTGGTTTGCCTAAACCAAGTGTATTATCAGGGCGCTCTTCTTGTATCTCGATAGTTTGAACTGATGCTGGATCAAATTTCTCGACAATTTGACCGGTTTCGTCTTCTTTGGCTGATTCAACTTTGTATTCCCAACGACATGCATTAGTGCATGTTCCTTGGTTTGGATCACGTTTATTAATGTAGCCAGACAATAGACAGCGACCTGAATAAGCCATGCATAATGCGCCATGAACAAAAATTTCGAGTTCGGTCGTTGGACATTGCTCACGGATTTCTTCAATTTCTTCCAACGAAAGTTCGCGTGATAGGATCACTCGTTCAACGCCTTGGGATGCCCAGAACTTAACCGTTGCCCAGTTAACAGCATTGGCTTGAACTGAAAGGTGAATAGGCATTTCAGGAAATGCTTCACGAACCATCATGATAAGCCCTGGGTCAGACATAATGAGCGCATCAGGTCCCATTTCAACCACAGGCTTTAGATCTCGGATGAATGTCTTAAGTTTTGAGTTGTGGGGTTGAATATTACAAACCACGTACAATTTTTTACCCAAAGCATGTGCTTCATCGATGCCGATTTGTAGGTTTTCATGGTTAAATTCGTTGTTGCGTACACGAAGGCTATAACGAGGTTGGCCGGCATAAACGGCATCTGCGCCATAGGCAAACGCATAACGCATGTTTTTTAGGCTGCCTGCCGGTGATAGTAACTCGGGGATAAAAGGGGTATGTGTGCTCATTGTTTTTCTCTAATCTGATCTCAAGTCAGGCCAATACCACCTGATGGTATTGGAGGGGCGCAAATTTTACGTTAAAAATAACCTTATGCCTAGTAGGGATCGTAAGCGATACAAAAAAGCCCAATACTTTTAAGGGTATTGGGCTTTTGCATGATGCTTTTGTTAAGCGTTCGGGTGAGGAAGGCCGCCGAGAACGTCAAATAAGTTAGGCAAAAATGCCGACATTTCACCACACATTAATGAGAAATCGGCATCAAAGCGAGCCGCTTGCTCTTCTCGTGGAATATCTTCATTTTGTTCTTTGAGCTCATCGCTAAATGCCAAACGCTTAATGCTACAATCTTCAGCCAGAATAAAGCTCAGGCGATCTTGCCAGTTCAATGCCAGTTTAGTGACAACTTTATTGGCTTCAATATGGCTTAAGATCTCATCGCTTGTTAGTTCTTGTTTCTTACAACGGATCACTGCGCCATCTTCTAATAACGACTTTAATTCAGCTTCATCCAACAAGCTAAACCCTGGTGGTAGTTCGCCACTTTTAACCCACTGAGTAAGTGTTGTTTCTACCGCTTGTTCTGGGATCGCAGGTACTACGGGTAGGCTACCCATGGTTTTGCGTAGCAGCGCCAAAACGTCTTCAGCTTTTTTGTAGCTTGCGGCATCGACTAAAATGAAGCCTTGCTTGGGTAGGATAAGCACAAAGGTGAGATTGCTGCGGCTAAATGCTCTAGGTAGGAGATCGATGACAATATCTTCCTTGAGGCTTTCCTTCTCCTTTTTCTTGAGAGGTCGCCCTTCTTCCACTTCCATCGCTTCAACTTTGGCATTCAAAGAATCTTTAATGACCGAAGCAGGTAACATCTTTTCTTCTTTTTTCGCGCAGATCAGAATACGGTCTTCAGAAACGTGGGTCATCATGTCGCCGTGTTTACCCATTGCGTTAACCCAACCAAATTTTTGCTTATCTTGGCTGCCGCATGGCGTAAAACGAAATTCGGCCAGTTGTTTTTCGAGCTGATCGGCGTTGAATTCTACATCGCGATTAACACGATAAACCATACAGTTTTTAAACCACATATTCTTTCTCTTACTTAATTAGAAGACGCAACATGATAGGGGATTTGAAAGCTAAAGTCTTAAATCAATTTCAAAATATAATCATGAACTTGATAAGAAACTTATATGAAAAATTGTTTGCAAAGGTCACAAAAGTGTCATAATTGTTTCCCATAATGCATAGCGTTGATTACATAGAAAGGTTATTCAAATGTCTAGAAGGATTCTGGTTGTTGAAGACGAAGCACCCATTCGCGAAATGTTGTGTTTCGTGCTTGAGCAAAAAGGTTATCAAGCTGTTGAAGCGGAAGATTACGACACGGCGGTGAGTAAACTGGCTGAACCCTTTCCCGATCTTGTGTTATTAGATTGGATGTTGCCCGGCGGGAGTGGTATCAACTTTATTAAGCATATGAAGCGTGAAGAATTAACACGCAACATTCCGGTTGTGATGTTAACCGCCCGTGGTGAAGAAGAAGATAAAGTTCGCGGCCTTGAAGTGGGTGCGGATGATTACATAACCAAACCTTTTTCGCCTAAAGAGTTGGTCGCTCGTTTGAAAGCAGTTATCCGGCGCGTCACACCGACAGCACTGGAAGATGCGATCGACGTGCAAGGATTGAAGTTAGATCCTGTCTCTCATCGAGTAACGGCTAATGATAATGCCTTAGAGATGGGGCCGACGGAATTCAAAATGCTACACTTCTTTATGACGCATCAAGAACGCGTCTATAGCCGTGAACAGTTATTGAACAATGTGTGGGGTACCAACGTTTATGTTGAAGACCGCACTGTCGATGTTCATATACGCCGTCTGAGAAAAGCGTTAGAAGAGGCTGGCCATGATAAATTAATTCAAACAGTGCGTGGTGCCGGCTATCGCTTTTCATCCAGAACATAAAGGATTAATTAAGGTACGAAATGGTTGAACGTTTAACGTGGAAAAGGCTGGCTTGGGAGCTGGCTTTTTTTTACTCTCCTTGGATTGTCGTTGGCTGGATCTTTGGCCATATGGCTTGGCTGCTGCTAGCGGCTACGGCGTTGCAATTAATTTGGCATTTGCATAACCAAATGCGCTTGTCGGCTTGGTTGTGGGATGAAAAACGTTTAACGCCGCCTTCTGGGACTGGAAATTGGGAATACCTGTTTAATGGGATTTATCGTTTACAGCAACGCCAACGTAAAAAACGCAAAGAACTGACCAATTTGATCCGCCGCTTTCGTAACGGGGCTGAGTCGCTACCCGATGCGGTGGTGGTGTTTCGTGATGAAGGGAACATTGTTTGGTGTAACCGACTTGCACAGCACCTACTCGGTTTTCGCTGGCCAGACGATGCAGGTCAACCTATCTCAAATTTATTGCGCACCCCTGATTTTATCAAATATCTGCAAAAAGATGATTTCACAGAACCACTTGAAATGCGCTCTCCACTTAATGTTGAGCGTATGTTAGAGCTGCGTATTGTGCCTTACACAGAAGGTGAGCATTTGATGGTTGTGCGTGATGTCACTCAGTTGAAACAGTTAGAAGGCATGCGCCGAAATTTCTTTGCTAACGTTTCTCATGAACTGAGAACCCCAATGACGGTGCTGCAAGGGTATCTTGAGATGACAGAAGACCCTGACATGCTGGTAGGGCCGATGTGGCCCAAGGCACATGGAGTGATGACTGAACAGTTAAACCGCATGAACAGTTTAGTCAATCAACTGCTGACGTTGTCAAAAATTGAAGCGGCGCCGATGCATGAGCTGGATGAAGTGGTTGATGTTCCGGCTATGTTGGAAGTACTTGAAAAAGAAGCGATCAGTTTAAGTGGTGATCATCATCACCGACTGCATTTTGATGTCGATAAGCGACTTAAAGTATTAGCCGATGAAGATCAACTACGCAGTGCTATATCAAACCTTGTTTATAACGCTGTCAAATATACGCCTCCAGGAGCGGAAATTAATGTGCGTTGGTATCAAAACGCGCAAGGTGCTTGTTTAGACGTGGTGGATAAAGGGGAAGGGATCGAGCCACAGCATTTACATCGTTTAACGGAACGTTTTTATCGTGTCGATAAAGCTCGTTCGCGAGATACCGGAGGAAGTGGGCTTGGGCTCGCGATTGTTAAGCATGCATTGTCACATCATGACACGCATTTGCAGATTCACAGTGAAGTGGGCGTTGGCAGCAAATTCTCTTTTATTTTGCCTAAACGTTTGGTTGTGCCGTCATGAGACATCGCATATTTACAGCCTTTCTCTGTTTTTATTTGCTGGTTACCACGAACGCCGTGAGCGCTCAGCCACTCGTGGATTACTCAAAAACTAACGGTGTTGTAGGTAGCCTGCTATCGGTGGGGTCAGACACACTGGCAGGAATGACGACGCTGTGGGTTGAAGAGTTTAAGACGATTTACCCAAATATCAATGCTCAAGTACAAGCCTCAGGTTCTTCCACTGCGCCTCCTGCTTTAACTGAAGGAACGGCGCAATTTGGCCCAATGAGTCGCCCGATGCGTGGTCGTGAGATTGAAGCATTTGAACGCGCTCACGGTTATAAGCCGACGGCATTGCGGGTTGCGATAGATGCCATTGGTATTTTTGTACATCGAGATAATTCAATCAAAGGGCTTAATTTTACTCAATTAGACAGTATTTTCTCATCCACGTTACGCTGCGGTGCAACACAACCGACTAATACTTGGGCGCAATTGGGCATTGATGAGGATTGGGCCAAGCGGGGAATTCAACTGTTTGGCCGAAATTCGGTGTCGGGAACTTATGGCTATTTCAAACAAAACGCACTGTGTGGTGGCGATTTCAAAAAGGGAGTAAACGAGCAGCCGGGATCGGCATCGGTTGTACAATCGGTTGCTTCATCGATCAATACTATCGGTTATTCTGGTGTTGGTTATCAGGTTTCTGGTGTGAAATTGATTCCGATAGCCAAACAAGGCGATCAGTTTATTGCCGCAAGTTATGAAAATATTCTATCAGGTGCTTATCCGTTATCTCGCTATTTGTATGTGTATGTGAATAAACACCCTAATCAGGATCTGCCACCCATGCAGCGAGAATTTATCCGTTTCATTTTTTCTAAGCAAGGACAAGCGATTGTTGGGAAAGATGGTTATGTGCCTGTCAGTGCCGAGTTTGCTCTGCAAGAACTCGCTAAAGTGGGCATAAAATAGCGAGCTGAACGCTCGCTATTTTTTTATCAAATCCAACTGCTCAAATCAAAAATTGAGTTGCCAACCGACACTTCGCCAATGCTGTTGTTCACAAATAAGATCCGCATGTAATAATTTGTTGTTTTCCAACCAGTGGGCATCTTCACATTCCAGCTTCCATTCATCATCCTTTGCGCTAAGTGTTAGCTCAGGAAGAGGATCATCATTACGCTGGCTATTGACAACAATCGCTAAACGCAGCACGCGAATGAGGCCAATAATGTGCTTTTTCTTAAACAAGGTGAAATCATTCATTTCTTGCAGCTTGAGGGATTTGCGTTGAAAGCGCGCTAAGGTCGACAGTACCTGTTGCTGTTCGCTGTTAAAACCGGGCATGTTGGTGTGACGCAAGATATAAGCAGAGTGCCGATGAAAGCCTTGTAAGCTGATGCTCAAACCCACTTCATGCAATAACGCTCCCCATTCCAAAAGATCAAACAGTTCGCTGCCTTTTTTTAATCCCAGCTCTGAGGCTACATTTTGTAGGAACTCTTTCGCGTGACCTTTTACTTTAGCGGCATGCTCCAAGTCTACCAGATGCTTCATCGCGAGGTTTTCAGTAGTGCGTAAACGGATATCGGAATATTTGAACCGATCTTCCATCTCATAAAGTAAGCCTTCTCGTAATGCACCATCAGAAAAATGCATCTCTTTCACACGCAGCGATTTTAAAACCGCGCTTAAAATGGCAACTCCCGCAGCAAAAACGGGTTTTCTATCGTCAGTCAACGCGCTGAGTTCGATCTCATCAATACTTTGCCATTCACAGAGTTTTTCAATGAGTTTATTGACTCGCTCAAGCGTGATGATGCCATCATCAAAGCCCAAACCAATCAGTACTTCGTGAATGGCTTTGATGGTTCCTGACGAGCCGAAGGCGACTTCCCACCCTTTTTTGCGATATTTCGCCGCAATAGATTCGATTTTTTGCTCGGCGGCTAATATCGCATGAGCGAAGTTTCTGCTTGAAAGCCTACCATCCGCGAAATAACGGTTGGTATAGCTGACACATCCCATTTGTTTACTGTTGATTAGATCTGGTTCAAACCCTTGACCAATCACCATTTCGGTACTGCCGCCACCGATATCCACCACCAACATAGACGCTGCTTGAGGTTGAGTATGCGCCACGCCTAAATAAATTAAGCGTGCCTCTTCGACTCCGGGAATGATTTCAATAGGGAAAGGCAGTACCTGTTTGGCTAGTTGCAAGAATGTATGAGCATTATTGGCTTGACGCAGCGTATGCGTGGCCGCGATGCGAACGTTTTCAGGTTCAAAACCTTGTAGCCGCTCGGCAAACATTGCTAAGCATTCAAGTCCTCGCTCTATGGCATCGGCATCCAAATTTTTTTGTTCATCTAACCCAGCCGCCAAGCGTACACGTTGCTTATGACGGCTCACCAGTTGCAGATTTTGATCGACGACTTTGGCCACCACCATATGAAAGCTGTTAGAGCCTAAATCGATGGCCGCAATATCGCGAATAGTATTAGTTGGGTTGATTGTCATGTAAGGGTTCTTTGCTCTTTCTGGTCTGTCTTTCTACATTCTTAAGATAGTCGTAGATGGCAAATTGCGAACGCACTTTTTTACGGTTACCACGTTCTACATAATTATTGCTCATCTCTTTGTCTATCCAGCGCGCTTTCACTGTATCGGTAAATTGTAAATTCATTATGTCAATCATACGCTGTTTCAAACGTGGGTCACGAATTGGTGTGGTTACTTCGATACGATGATCGATATTGCGCGTCATCCAATCGGCAGAGGAGATATACACCAGCGGGTTGCCATCATTGTGCGTAATAATGACACGAGGGTGCTCCAAAAAGCGATCAACGATGCTGATGATTTTGATATTGTCACTCACGCCCTCAATTCCCGGAACCAGTGAACACATGCCCCGGACGATCATCTTAATTTGTACGCCCGCGCTACTCGCACCATACAGTTTATTGATCAACCCTTTATCCACTAAGTTATTTAACTTTAAAGTGATTGCGGCTTTTTTACCAAGTTTCACATTGGCGATTTCACTGTCGATTAATCGATAAAGCTGAATACGAGAGTTTCTTGGCGACACAATGAGATGGCTAAATTTAACTGGGCGGTAAGGGTTTTCAATATAGCCAAACACGTTTCGTACTTCGGTAGCAATTTCATTGTCGGCGGTTAGTAGTGAAAAGTCCGTATAGATACGGGCGGTTTTTTCATGGAAGTTGCCCGTGCCGATGTGTGCGTAGCGAACGATGCTATCCTGTTCTTTACGGCTAATCAGCAGTAACTTAGAGTGAATTTTTAGTCCGGGGGCACCAAAAATTACTTGGACCCCCGCTTCGGTTAAAATACGGGACCATTCAATGTTGGCTTCTTCATCAAACCGTGCTTGTAACTCAACCACTACCACCACTCGTTTGCCATTGTGTACTGCATCGACGAGCGAATTCATTAAGCGAGAATCTTTGGCAACACGATAAATATTGATTTTGATGCTGATCACTTTGGGATCAAACGAGGCTTGCCTTACCAACTCGGTAATGTGTTCAAATGAGTGGTAAGGATAGTGAAGTAGAATATCCTGAGCGCGAATCGCATC
Source organism: Vibrio qinghaiensis (assembly GCF_002257545.1). Lineage (NCBI taxonomy): Bacteria > Pseudomonadati > Pseudomonadota > Gammaproteobacteria > Vibrionales > Vibrionaceae > Vibrio > Vibrio qinghaiensis. Next base: position 666,188 of record NZ_CP022741.1, read on the forward strand.
AAATGCATTGGCAAAACCTTCAAAGTCAGCACATTGCATGGGTGGTAGCGGCTTGTTTTCTAAATAGTCACGCCCCACGTTTGGGAACCCAATAAAATCTTTAAAGTTATGGTAACGACCACCAGGAAGCAGGCTATCATAGTGCGATATTTTGAGTTTTTCGCACAAGAATTTAAGCATTTTTGTCGGCATTTCACGTTCATAAACAAAGCGTACGGGCATAGCACTTAAGCGTTGATTCAACCCTTCTGACATCTGTTCTAACAAACTGTATTCGACTTCCCGTCGCAAGTCATATTCCGCATCACGTGTCATTTTCATCGCGTAACCCGTGAGCTCTTCATAGTCAAAAAATCCGCGGAAAATCTCATCGAGACAGTGGCGAATGATGTTGTCCAATAAGATGATGGTTTTGCGGCGTTTGCCCTTTTGCTCCGGCACCATGACAAAGCGCGGTAGGTGGTCTGTCGGGATTTCAATCAGCGCATATTGGCTGCGGTCATTGTGTTTGAGCTCAACGGCAATGTAGGCGTATTCATCTTTCAAAAATTGCATGACATCAATGTCGTCAGTCATGAGCAGCGGTGTAATATGCGGGCGCACTTCTTTATGGAAATACTTAGTGATCCATTTTTTTTGAGTCTCATCCAACTGCGTTTCATTAACCAAGAAGATACGGCGACGTGCCATTTCTAAAATCAGCTCATTATAGAGATTGTCGAAATCTTGGTTGAGTTTGAACGCCTTACTTTGCATTCGTGTCAGCAAATGCTTGGTAGTATCGTTACCACCACGTTCGCGGTTGATCAAAATTTGCCGTTTTACATCAGAAAAGCGAACTTTATAGAACTCATCCAAATTGTTAGAAAAAATACCTAAAAATCGTATTCTTTCGATTAAAGGCACGGTCTTATCTGCGGCTTCTTGCAATACGCGTTCATTAAATGAAAGCCAGCTCAATTCCTTGTCGACATACAACTTGTCCGTACTCATTCATGTTACCTTTTTACTCATTGACGTTTTAAATGATTCACCCTCTGCATGTTGATGTGCGATCCTGCACAGCAATCAATTCGGGTATTGATGTTCATGCAAATTATGCCTTTTATGTGACATTTTTATTTCAAGCGCAGAACTTGAGTATAGTTGTTTTATTTTCAGTCGTTTATTGCGAGTTGTAATATACTTGTCACGAAAATTACATATTATACGCAGACAAAAAAAAGAGTAGAGAGATTGATGGCACCAAGTGAATTTTCATTGAAGGAACGTGACAGAAAACGGCTTATAAAAGATCGTTTGGTTCGCCTTGCAGTGAGTTTTGGTGGCGTGAGTGTGCTTGGCGCTTTAGTGCTGATTTTTGTCTATCTTGCGATGGTTGTTTTCCCTCTTTTTGGTAGTGCAAAAATTGAAAGTAACGTGGCGCAAGTGAGTGTAAGTACATCCAATCCTCAATTTTTGGCCATAGATGAATACGGTGAGAATGCTTTTGTTGTTGACCTTGACGGCAGCATGAACTTTTGGCCCTTGGACGGCAAAACGGAACACGCATTGTGGTCGGATCATCTCCCGATTCGCGTTGATCTTTTTAGCCAAGCTCCCCCGCTGGATGGGTGGTTTGCCGCTAGCAATGTGGCGGGAGAGGTCTTTATTGCTCGCCCTAAATTCAGTTATCTGCATAGCGTGGAAGGTCGTCAGTTTTCTCCTTATCTTGAGCGCGTCAGTTTACCCTCTACCTTTCGGCTGACTCATAAAGCGCAAACATTGCGCCAGTTTGCCTTTTCCGTTACCGATGAGCTTATTTTCTTTGCTTCTTATCTCGATAATGATGAAGTGATAGTACAAACCTTGGCGAGTGATAACGTCGAGTCAATTCAGCGCTTTGTGTTTCAAGGCTCATTTCCTTCTTTGGACCAATTGCTTTTTACGCCAGATGGTAAAACGCTTTATCTTCGCTCAGGGTCCGAATTGGTTGTTGCAGTTAAGAGTCGTCAAGGTTATTTCGTGCGAGAAGTGGTTGATTTAAGCCAAGGTAATTCTGATCGAGCCGTGACACAAATCAACTTATTGTCCGGTGCTTATTCGCTACTGGTGACTCACCGTAACGGCTTAGTGTCACAATGGTTTGATGTGCTGCAAAATGAAGAACGTCAACTGACTCAGATTCGTAAGTTTAAATTAGCGCCGCAGGTGACGCTGTTACTGCCGGATACTTATCGCAAAGGTTTCTACAGTTTCTACCCTAATGGCACAATCCAAAGTCACTATACGACCAGTGAAAAACTGGTGTTGTTTGAGAGGATGTACAACAAAGCCCCTCAATTAGCCGCCATGTCCAATAATGAGCTTTATCTCGCTACGTTGAGCGAGCAGAAGATCAGCGTGGCAAAAGTGGATAATGATTATCCTGAAATATCACTCTCATCATTGTGGCAAAAAGTGTGGTACGAAAGTTATCCAGAGCCTCAATATGTGTGGCAATCGACGTCAGCGAACGATGAATTTGAGCCTAAGTTTAGCCTAGTACCGATAGCCTTTGGCACTCTTAAGGCCGCAGCATACGCAATGTTATTTGCGATACCGATTGCGGTGTTTGGCGCGATTTACACGGCTTATTTTATGTCACCGAGAATGCGCCGAGTGGTGAAGCCGTCGATTGAATTGATGGAAGCGTTACCAACCGTCATTATTGGTTTTTTAGCGGGGTTGTGGTTTGCGCCATTAATTGAAAGCCATCTCGCGGCGGTCGGAGCGTTGCTGCTATTTTTACCCATTGTGATGTTACTCGTTGGACTAGGTTGGCACCTATTACCGAGAGCGTGGGTGCGAAATTTTTCAAATGGGTGGCACGCATTGATACTAATCCCCGTATTAGTCGTTAGTGCAGTCGTTATCTTTTCGCATAGCAGCCAAATTGAAGCTTGGCTATTTGATGGCGATATTCAGATTTATCTCGCGCAAAACGGCATCGATTTTGATCAGCGTAATGCGCTGGTGGTTGGTTTTGCTATGGGCTTTGCCGTCATTCCAACCATTTTCACTATTGCGGAAGATGCGATCTTTTCCGTACCTAAACATCTTTCTGATGGGTCATTAGCATTAGGCGCAACACCTTGGCAGACATTAACCAAAGTGGTGTTGTTAACGGCAAGTCCTGGCATATTCTCGGCGATCATGATGGGTTTGGGGCGAGCCGTCGGAGAAACAATGATCGTTCTTATGGCGACGGGTAATACACCTATTTTAGATTGGAATATTTTAGAAGGGATGCGCACCCTATCGGCAACGATTGCGGTTGAGTTACCAGAGTCGGAAGTGGGGAGCTCCCATTATCGGTTGCTTTTTTTAGCGGCACTATTGCTACTGATGTTCACCTTTTGTGTCAACTCGATTGCTGAATGGGTCAGACAAAGGTTGCGTGCCAAATATCGCGCTTTGTAATCAAGGTGCTTTGTAATCAATTGGGAAAAATCATCATAAATGTTTAAGTGGTTTCAATCAGGTTCACCTTGGATATGGTTAACAGGCGGTGCTGTCAGCATCAGCCTGATTTCGGTATTGGGCTTGCTCCTGTTTATTGGTTGGAAAGGATTAACCTATTTTTGGCCGACGCCACTTTATCAATGGCAAACTCAAGAGGGACAAGCACTGGTTGGTCAGCTCTACTCTGAGGAAAATGTGCCATTAACACACTTAAGAGCGTTAGATATTACGTGGCCCAAAGCCATACTGGATGCTGGGCAAGTGAAGCGGCTCAGTATCAAAGTCGCTAACCGAGAGCGAAATCATGCGGACTTTGTCTCGATACTGGATGTTAAACTGTCGGATAAACAAATGCCTAGCGGGTGGGCGGTAATAGAACGTAAGAGTAACGGACAGTTTTATGGCAAGCCGATTGCTTATTTGCAAACCGATGGAAGCGAGAGTTCGGATGTTCAAACCATGCTCGCTGCAGGAATGCAGGATGTCACGTTATTGAGAGAGCAAATGGACGATGTGATTGACCAAGAGATCCGAGTCATTGGCTTTGCCGCCGAAAAATTACGTTTAGAGAAGCGTCGTAAAGAACTCAATGGAAAGCTAGAACGAACCTATTTAGAGCACTATTTTCATAAAAAGCAGGATTGGGATAGCCAATTAGCTATTGCCGAACAAAAGTTAGATGCGCTGCGCCAGCAAATGAATGGGCCGTCGTTGATTGTTGAAGAGATGAGTGGGCAACGAGTGGCGATTCCACTTAGCCAAATTCTCGATATTTGGTATCCCAATGATATGACTTTGGCGCAAAAATTGGTCCAGTGGGGAAAGCAGGTGTGGCTCTTCCTATCAGAAGATCCCCGCGAATCGAACTCTGAAGGCGGCGTATTTCCAGCCATCTTTGGTACCGTGCTGTTGGTGTTGTTGATGTCGATTATCGTCATGCCACTTGGTGTTGTGGCGGCTATTTATCTGCATGAATACGCAAAAGAGAATCTGTTTACTCGTATCATTCGTGTTGCGGTTATCAACCTTGCTGGTGTGCCATCGATTGTTTATGGGGTGTTTGGTCTTGGTTTTTTTGTTTACACCATCGGCTCATCGATTGATACGCTACTCTATAGTGAAAGGTTACCGGCCCCCACTTTTGGTACGCCTGGCTTACTGTGGTCGGCGCTCACATTAGCGGTGTTAACTCTACCCGTAGTGATTGTGACGACGGAAGAAGGGTTAACACGGATTCCCAGCGCAGTACGCCATGGCTCGTTAGCATTGGGCGCTACCCATTTTGAGACGATTTGGCGCATAGTCTTGCCGATGGCAAGCCCTGCGATTATTACTGGGCTTATCCTCGCCATTGCGCGAGCCGCGGGTGAGGTTGCCCCTTTGATGCTGGTGGGTGTGGTCAAACTGGCGTCAAGTTTACCAGTGGATGGCGAGTTTCCCTTTGTACATCTTGAGCGAAAATTCATGCACTTAGGTTTTCATATTTACGATGTTGGTTTCCAAACGACCAACATCGAAGCGGCTAGGCCACTGGTGTACGCCACTTCATTTTTATTGGTGACAGTGATTGTGGCACTGAATTTAACGGCCATCAGTATCCGCAATAACTTGCGTGAGAAGTATCGAACGTTAGGGCAAGATTAATTATGTTTTCCATCAATCAAACTTTGGGTTATCACGCCCCGTTAGATGTCAATAATCTGAGCGATCAACAAACGGCGATTGCAATTGAAGATCTGAATCTGTTCTATAAACAGACTTGTGCGCTGAGCCATATTTCAATGCGCATTCCCAAAGGACAAGTGACGGCGTTTATCGGCCCTTCCGGTTGTGGTAAGTCAACCTTACTGCGCTGTATTAACCGAATGAACGATCTGGTCGAAGGGTGTCGAGTTGAAGGTGAAGTCAAACTGCATGGTAGAAACGTCTATCATCCAGATGTGGATGTTGCCACGTTGCGCCGTCGAGTGGGGATGGTATTCCAACGACCCAACCCATTTCCGAAATCCATTTATGAAAACGTAGTGTATGGGCTTCGTCTACAAGGAATTAAAAATAGCCGTACTTTAGATGACTCCGTTGAGCGAGCTTTAAGAGCCGCTGCGTTATGGGATGAAGTGAAGCATCGCCTACATGAAAATGCATTTGGCCTTTCGGGTGGGCAGCAGCAACGCTTAGTGATCGCCAGAGCGATTGCTATTGAGCCAGAGGTGCTGTTGCTTGATGAGCCAACCTCTGCGTTAGACCCAATTTCTACGTTGACCATCGAAGAGTTGATTAACGATCTCAAAACCAAATACACAGTGGTGATTGTGACGCATAACATGCAACAAGCGGCAAGAGTAAGCGACCATACGGCTTTTATCCATATGGGAAAATTGATTGAGTATGCGGATACTGATTCTATTTTCACCTCCCCATTGAAAAAACAAACGGAAGACTATATTACTGGTCGATATGGTTAATACTTTCGTCAATAGCGATATTCAAAAGGAACGATGATGCATCTAGGTCGCCACATTTCAGGACAGTTCAATGTTGAACTTGAATCGATTCGCACTCATGTATTGACGATGGGCGGGCTGGTGGAGCAACAACTCTCTTTTGCGATGCAAGCATTGCATAAAGATGATGCCGATCTGGCCAGAAAAGTCGTTCGGGATGATCACAAAGTGAATGCGATGGAAGTCTCTATTGATGAGGCTTGCACGCGTATTATCGCTAAGCGACAACCGACAGCCAAGGATCTGCGCTTGATCATGGCGATCATCAAAACCATTACCGACCTTGAACGAATTGGTGATGTTGCCACCAAAATTGCCTACGTCACTATCGAAAGCCCTTCACCTAAAGAGAGCAAATTTCGAGTTTCTCTTGAACCCTTATGCCGGCAAGCCATTGCAATGTTGCACCAAGTGTTGGATGCGTTTGCGCGGATGGATCTTGAATCGGCTGCTGAAGTGTACCGCTTGGATGACAAGCTGGATGCCGAATATGAAGCAGTGATCCGCCAACTGATGACCTATATGATGGAAGACCCTAAAAATATCCCACATATATTACAAGTCATGTGGTCTGCACGAGCCATCGAACGCGTGGGCGATCGCTGCCAGAACATCTGTGAATACATCATCTATTTTGTTAAAGGTAAGGATGTGCGCCACTTAGGTAAACAATCGATTGATGACATCCTCAAATAGCCTTTTGGGTAAAGTAAGGTGAAGGAAAGTGATTCACCTTACATCAAGACATAACGGTCGCCGAAGTTAAGAAAGCTGGCGTAATACCTCTTGGATTTTAGCCGGATCGGTAATTGGGATGAGGGTGTCATCGACAGACTCTTGGCCCATTTTCACCGCATTGGCGATCATATCCATGCTACTTGCACGCGTGGTTTTGCCGGACAAATGCACTTCAGTGATGCCCGTTTCACGGATAATGTCAGTCACGTTTGATGCGTTTAAGCCAGCCCCAGCCATAATAGAGAATCGACCATTCGCCAGTTTCACCATGTGTGCAATTACGGCTCGTCCTGCATAGGCATCTGGCGCTAAACCTGAAGTAAGTACACGCTCACATCCTAATTTTGCAATGTCTTCAATCGCTTGTTCATAGCTGTGGCATTGATCAATCGCACGGTGGAAAGTGGTACCCAGCCCTTGCGCGGCTTGCATCATCAGTAAGCTTGCTTCAAGGTTGATGGTGCGATTTGGATTCAAAATACCAAAGACGATGCCGTCTAGTCCCGCCTGTTTTGCCATCTCGATATCGATCAACATCGAATCGAGATCATCCTGATCATAAAGAAAGTCGCCTTGACGCGGACGAATCATCGCGTAAACAGGAACGCTCGATATTTGTGCGGCCTTTTTCATTAAACCAAAGCTGGGCGTCAGTCCACCCAATGCGAGCGACGAACACAATTCAATGCGAGTAGCCCCGCCTTTAATGGCGTTGTGTAGCGATTCAATATTATCAATACACACTTCAACTTGAATATTCATAGCAAAATCCTGCTGGAAAAATTTGGTTAATGTTAGCAAGTTAGAGTAGTGACGTCTGTGTGATTGAGGTAAGAAATAGGGGTAAAGTTTACCAACCAATGCTGCCTCATTTTCACTAAATGAACGGCAACGAAAAAGCCCAAAGCGTTAGCTTTGGGCTTGGATAAGGACTTTACTTCTTAACTGATTGGCGATGCGTTTTACGCTTTATTATATGTCCAACCATTGACCCGAGTTGAGCGCGGGCTAAGGAGAATTATTTCTTGCCTAGGTCGTCTGAGTGCTCAGCTAGGAATGCTGCAACACCTTTTGGAGATGCATCCATACCGGCTTTGCCTTCTTCCCACTGTGCTGGGCACACTTCACCATTCTTTTGGTGGAAGTTAAGCGCATCAACCATACGTAGCATTTCGTCGATGTTACGGCCTAGTGGTAGGTCGTTCACAACTTGGTGACGTACAAGACCATCTTCGTCGATGAGGAAAGAACCACGGAAAGCAACGCCTGCTTCTGGGTGCTCAACATCGTACGCTTTACAGATTTCGTGCTTCACGTCAGCGATTAGCGGGTATTTTACTTGGCCAATGCCACCGTTTTCGATAGCGGTATTACGCCATGCGTTGTGAGAGAATTGAGAATCGATAGATACACCGATTACTTCAACGCCTTTCGCTTGGAAATCTTCGAAGCGTTTGTCAAAAGCGATAAGCTCTGATGGGCAAACGAAAGTGAAGTCTAGTGGGTAGAAGAAAACAACCGCTTTCTTACCTTTAGTAAATTCTGCGAAGTTGAAGCTATCAACGATTTCACCGTTACCAAGAACAGCTGCTGCAGTAAAATCAGGGGCTTTACGACCAACTAGTACCATTTTTTTGCTCCTAAGAATGAGATTTAGTTCCAAACCAGTGATGAGTACTGGCCTAGTCCGTTTTTGAACGAGACAAACTATAGTACAGATTGTAGGATAGTAAAAAGCGAAATAAATAGATTAGTCTCATCGAAAAAAACGATGAGTTCTAATGGCGAAATCAGAAACGGCACACAAAATAAGATAATAGTAGAACGATGAATAAATGGCCTAGTTTGAAGCAGTTGCATTATTTAGTAACACTCCACGAAACACGACATTTTAGTGATGCCGCTGAACGTTGTTTTGTTAGTCAATCTACCCTAAGTAAAGGGATCCAAAATTTAGAGGAATTAATAGGCTGCCCGCTTTATGAAAAGGACAAGAAAGCTCCGTTAGTGTTTACTCAAGCAGGAGAGCTGGTTGTTAGCCAAGGAAGAGAATTGCTTGCCAAAGGGCAAGATTTAGTGGAACTCGGCAAGGTTTGTCAAGGCGATGAGATGCAGGGGCAACTTAAGTTAGGTTGCATTCCAACCATTGCTCCATTTTTACTGTGTGATTTAGTGCAAGAAGTGAATGTCCGCTTTCCTAAGTTAAACTTATTATTGCGAGAAGATACGACGACGAACCTTTTGGCTGCACTGCGCCATGGTGAGCTTGATGTGTTGATTTTGGCTTTGCCTGTCGATATCGGCAAAATGGAGAGCCGAGTCGTGGGGATTGATCCATTCAAAATGGTGATCAGCCGCCATCAAATGGATAGCATCCGTATGCCAATCAAGTATGCTGACCTGCCTGATGAATCGGTGTTTTTGCTCGAAAATGTGCACTGTTTAACGGATCATGCTGTGTCGGCTTGCAAGTTAACCGCCAAAGAGAAAATTAATCCATTTACCGCAACCAGTTTACACACCTTAGTGCAGATGGTTGCCAATGGTTTAGGGACGACTTTCATTCCACAAATGGCAATCAATCATGGCTTAGTTGAAAACCAAAATTTAGTGGTCATCGAGCCTCCTGGCCAGCAAGCGTATCGAGAGATTGGTTTAGTCTGGCGGCCAAGTTCATCGCGAACTCACACTTTTAAGCAGTTAGCGGATGTGGTTTCTGGTTTACTTTAGCGATTAGTCTTACTCTTTCTTTGGCCTAAAAAATCAAAAAGTCACTTTAAACGTGGCTTTTTTTAGTTTTTTATTCTGTTAGTGTTTTTAAACTTGTAAAATTTTACAAACAATTCTTGATGAAGTTTTCATAAAATAAAAAATATTTACAGCCACAATTTTACACATCCTATTTTCTCTTGCGTTTAAAAATAAGGCATCTGTCTCGCTCGGTTAGTCGTAAATTCAAGCCTTACTGCGTCTGACATCATTTCGAACGTCTGTTTAAAACTAAAATCTGCCTTTTTGAGTTGTGTAATTAAATAACGTAATAACTTTCACATTTGGCAGGAAAATCAAACATGGGTTTGAAACGGGATAAAACTTTGTTTTTAACCTTTTATTAACTTTGGCTCTTTTGCTGAATGATGAGTTGATGTAAGGTTTAATAAGGTTTTGTAAGACTTATGTCTAGCTTGGTTAGGCTTGAAATATTGGATTGGCTGAGAGAAAGTATCGGTAGAGATAAGTCAGTGGATAGCAAAAAATGAGCATTTGAATTTGTGGTTTTTAAATTACAAATGTAGTTGGAATGGTTTAAGGAAGAACGTTATGTTTGCACAGACCCCAGAAACAGAGTTAGTACTCAGTAAAGAACACCACGAAGCCAAGCTTGAGGTTGTTGGTGCCGTTGGCTCACATCACCACGCTATTTTCCCTTCAGAAGCCCAAATCTTCTTGTCCACTCTGTGTGCTAAATTTGCAAGCCGTGTTGATTCGCTGCTGGATGCTCGAGAAGAGCGACAAACACGTATTGATAACGGAGAACTGCCGGATTTTCTCAAGGATACGCAAGATATTCGCGAAGGAAGCTGGAAAATTCTCGGTATCCCACACGATTTACAAGATCGTCGAGTGGAGATTACGGGGCCAACCGACCGAAAAATGGTGATCAATGCATTGAATGCTAACGTCAAAGTGTTCATGGCGGATTTTGAGGATTCGATGTCACCAGCATGGGATAAAGTGCTGGATGGGCAAGTCAATTTGCGTGATGCCATTGAAGGAACCATTAGCTATACCAACCCTGACAATGGTAAGTGCTACCAGCTTAAAGATAACCCAGCGGTGCTCATTTGTCGGGTGCGCGGTCTGCACCTTAAAGAAAAGCATGTTAAATATGCAGGGCAAAGTATTCCGGGTTCGCTGTTTGATTTTGCACTCTACTTTTACAACAACTATAAATCATTGCTTAAAAAAGGCAGCGGCCCTTATTTTTATCTTCCAAAACTTCAGGCCTATCAAGAAGCAAAGTGGTGGAGTGACGTTTTCCATTTTACCGAAGAGTATTTTGGGTTAGAAACTGGCACCATTAAAGCCACCGTATTGATTGAAACCTTACCTGCTGTGTTCGAGATGGACGAAATATTGTTCTCGCTTAAAGAACACATTGTCGGCTTAAATTGTGGCCGCTGGGATTACATTTTCAGTTATATCAAGACATTGAAAAATTATCCGGATCGGGTGCTACCCGATCGCCAAGTTGTCACAATGGAAAAGCCGTTTCTTAACGCCTATTCACGCTTACTGATCTACACCTGTCATAAGCGTGGCGCATTTGCGATGGGCGGTATGGCCGCGTTCATTCCAGCTAAAGATCCCCAAGAAAATCAGTTGGTTCTCGATAAAATTCATCACGATAAATTACTCGAAGCCAATAATGGTCATGACGGTACTTGGGTTGCCCATCCCGGTTTAGCGGATACGGCAAAAGCGGTCTTTGACCAAGTACTTGGCGAACGTTGTAACCAATTAGATGTTACGCGTCTGTCTGATGCGCCGATTCATGCCAATGAGCTGTTGACCCCGTGTGAAGGGGAACGTACCGAACATGGCATGCGTCATAATATTCGAGTTGCACTTCAGTACATCGAAGCATGGATCTCCGGTAATGGCTGTGTCCCCATTTATGGTTTGATGGAAGATGCGGCGACCGCAGAGATTTCTCGAGCGTCAATATGGCAATGGATCAAGCATGGAAAAGCCTTGGATAACGGTCTGATTGTTACCAAAGCGCTTTTTGAGCAGTATCTTGCGCAAGAAATTGAAGTCGTGAAACAGGAAATCGGCACGCAGCGATTTACACAAGGACGATTTAGCGAAGCGGCACAATTGATGGCTCGCTTAACTACCAGCGATGAGCTGACACATTTTCTCACCGTTCCGGGTTATGACTACCTAGATTGATGAGATTTAAAACCAATATCTAATAACCAATATCTAATAACCAATAACCAATAACCAATTACTGACAACCAATAACGTGAAGCTGTTTTCGAAAGCAGAATAGGTCGTACTGCTGAGAAAAGGATGACAGTGCGCTTGCGCATCAAAATAAGAGGGATAGACCATGACATTAACTCGCCGCCAACAAATCGAAGCTCTAGAAAAAGATTGGGCAACCAACCCACGCTGGAAAAATGTAAAGCGTACTTATACTGCTGCTGAAGTGGTTGACCTGCGCGGTTCAATCACTCCAGCCAACACCTTGGCCCAATGTGGCGCTGATAAATTGTGGTCACTGGTTAACGGCAGTGCCAAAAAAGGTTATGTGAACTGTTTGGGTGCATTGACAGGTGGCCAAGCGGTACAACAAGCCAAAGCGGGAATTGAGGCGATTTATCTCTCCGGCTGGCAAGTAGCGGCAGACAACAACACCGCTTCCACCATGTACCCAGACCAATCACTCTATCCAGTCGATTCTGTTCCATCGGTGGTCAAGCGCATCAACAACTCGTTTCGTCGTGCCGATCAAATTCAGTGGGCGGCCGGAAAATCACCGGAAGATGAAGGTGGTATTGATTACTTCTTACCGATTGTGGCCGATGCTGAAGCCGGTTTTGGTGGCGTACTCAATGCTTACGAGTTGATGAAGTCGATGATTGAAGCTGGAGCGGCCGGTGTGCACTTTGAAGATCAGTTGGCGTCAGTAAAAAAATGCGGACACATGGGCGGCAAGGTTTTAGTTCCGACTCAAGAGGCGGTTCAAAAATTGATTGCCGCTCGTTTAGCTGCTGATGTAGCGGGGACAACGACACTGGTTATTGCTCGTACTGATGCAAATGCGGCCGATTTACTGACTTCTGATTGTGATGAATACGATCGTGATTTCATTCAGGGTGAGCGTACTCAAGAAGGTTTCTACCGTGTGAATGCTGGGATTGAGCAAGCGATTTCACGCGGCCTCGCTTATGCGCCGTATGCTGATCTCGTGTGGTGTGAAACCGCTAAGCCTGATTTGGATGAAGCGCGCCAATTTGCCGAAGCAATTTTAGCGCAATACCCAGATCAACTGCTGGCTTATAACTGTTCTCCCTCTTTCAACTGGGAGAAAAACTTGGACGCAGACACCATTGCTCGTTTCCAGCAAGAGTTGTCGGACATGGGGTACAAATATCAATTCATCACCTTAGCGGGCATTCATAACATGTGGTACAACATGTTTGAGTTAGCACACGCTTACGCGCAAGGCGAAGGTATGCGTCATTACGTTGAGAAAGTTCAGCGTCCAGAGTTTGAAGCAGCATCAAGAGGTTATACCTTTGTTGCACACCAACAAGAGGTGGGAACGGGTTACTTTGACCGGATGACCAATACCATCCAAGGTGGCAGCTCTTCCGTGACCGCGTTAACGGGCTCTACCGAAGAAGACCAATTTTAATTAGCTATACTTCCCAATCATTATCTGTGTAACACCTTTGAGCGGCGTAAGCCGCTCTTTTTTATGTGAGGTACTTATATAGGGAGTGAGCGTTAATCAATATCGACTTCGTCCGGTTCACTCTCTTCTTGTAGCTCAAGTAAGGTAACAGCTACTCCAATAAAGTCCGTGTCAGTAATAATGCCCACTAGTTGGCCTTTATCTACAACGGGTAAGCAGCCTACTTTATGTTTTTGCATGTAGATGGCACTCTCTTTTAAGCCCGCTCGTGGGTCAACCGTCATAATTTCAGTATGCATCACCTCATATAACGGCGTTGTCAGTGTATATGATTGATCTTCAGGGATGTTTTTTAAGCTCGACTCTTGCGCGGCAAGAATATCTCGATGAGTAATGATACCGAGCAGTTTTTTGTGTGGATCGACGATAGGGATATGGCGAATATCCAACGCTTCCATAGTGTGCTTAGCATCGGCTAACGTGTGTGTACGCAACAGGGTATGGGGGTTGCGAGTCATCATGTCTTCAATTTTGATCATAACGAGCTCCTTTTTATTATTGACCTGATTCAACTATAGTTTTTTCTGCGCAAAAGATCTGAGAGCTCCCGCTATTTTTACTTTGATTGATGCGTAAAGATTGGGTGCCATTTTCATGTTTAATTACATTAAATTTAGATCTGGGTCTGACGAGCGAAGCAGTTTGCGTATATACTACGGCGCTTAAAAAAATTACGTCATCCACTCAAAACGAACAAGATAAGAACTATGCAAGTTTCAGACTTTCACTTTGAACTTCCCGATGAGCTGATTGCTCGTTACCCAATGGCTGAACGTACGGCGAGTCGCTTACTGCAATTAGACGGTAACAGCGGTGAACTGGCGGATGGCTCATTTAAAGATGTTCTTGACCGAGTTCAGCCCGGCGATTTATTGGTTTTTAACAATACACGTGTCATCCCGGCTCGCATGTTTGGGCGCAAAGCTTCAGGCGGCAAACTGGAAGTATTGGTCGAACGAATGTTGGATGAACAGACGATTTTAGCTCATGTTCGCTCATCTAAGCCGCCAAAACCGGGCAGTGAGTTGTATTTGGGAGAGCGTGACGAATATCATGCACAGATGGTGGCTCGCCATGACGCGTTGTTCGAGATTCGTTTTACAGCGTCAAAGACGGTACTGGAGATCTTAAATGAGATTGGTCATATGCCGTTGCCGCCTTACATTGACCGTCCTGATGAAGATGCTGATAAAGAGCGTTATCAAACCGTATACAACCAAAAACCGGGAGCTGTCGCTGCACCGACCGCCGGTTTGCATTTCGATGAGGCTCTGCTTGAACAAATCAAAGCGAAAGGCGTCGAATTTGCTTATGTAACCTTGCATGTTGGTGCTGGAACCTTCCAGCCAGTACGAGTCGACAATATTCACGATCACCATATGCATGCAGAATATGTTGAAGTGCCACAAGAGGTAGTCGATGCCGTCAACGCGACGAAAGCGCGTGGTGGCCGAGTGATCGCTGTTGGAACTACGTCGGTGCGCTCACTGGAAAGTGCCGCGCAAGATGCGCTTAAAAAGGGCACTGAGCTGGTTCCTTTTTTCGGTGACACTGAAATTTTCATCTTCCCTGGTTATGAATATCAGTTGGTGGATTGCTTAATCACCAACTTCCACTTGCCAGAGTCGACACTGATTATGCTCGTCAGCGCTTTTGCAGGTTATGAGCATACTATGGCCGCGTACGCGCATGCCGTGAAACATCAATATCGTTTCTTTAGTTATGGTGATGCGATGTTTATCACCAAGAACACCAATTAACGAGTGCTAGCATTACGCTAGGAGAAGAAGCTCCGCTTCGTTTTTCGCTAGGAATTGGCGACCGCTCTAGAGGGGTGCTTGCACCTAATCATGATACGTCAGACTGTTTCTCTGACATTGGAGGCTTCGTGAAGTTAACATTCGAACTTAAAAAGAAAAACGGAAATGCTCGCCGTGGGCAATTAACCTTTGAACGTGGCACAGTGCAAACACCGGCATTCATGCCTGTAGGTACTTACGGCACAGTAAAAGGTATGACACCGGAAGAAGTAAAAGAGACGGGCGCAGAAATTTTGCTCGGTAATACTTTTCACCTGTGGCTGCGCCCTGGCCAAGAAGTGATGAAAATGCACGGCGACTTGCATGATTTTATGAACTGGCAAGGCCCGATCCTCACCGATTCAGGTGGTTTCCAAGTGTTTAGCTTGGGTGATATTCGCAAAATCACGGAAGAAGGAGTGCATTTTCGTAACCCAGTAAATGGTGACAAGATTTTCATGGACGCAGAAAAGTCGATGGAAATTCAAAAAGATCTGGGCTCTGACATTGTAATGATTTTCGATGAGTGTACGCCGTACCCTGCGACGCACGACGAAGCGAAAAAATCAATGGAGATGTCTTTACGTTGGGCGCAGCGTTCACGTGACCATTTCGACAAATTAGAGAACACCAACTCGCTATTTGGTATCGTGCAAGGCAGTGTTTACGAAGATTTGCGTGATGTTTCCGTGAAAGGTTTAACTGAGATCGGATTTGATGGCTACGCGGTTGGTGGCTTAGCGGTGGGTGAACCTAAAGAAGACATGCACCGTGTACTTGAGCACACTTGTCCACAATTGCCAGAAGACAAACCACGCTACCTGATGGGTGTCGGTAAACCTGAAGACTTAGTAGAAGGGGTACGTCGCGGTATCGATATGTTTGACTGTGTGATGCCAACGCGAAATGCACGTAATGGCCATCTATTTGTGACGGGTGGTGTGATCAAGATCCGTAATGCAGTACATAAAACCGATACAACTGCGCTGGATCCGCATTGTGACTGTTACACTTGCAAAAATTATTCGAAGTCGTATTTACACCATCTGGATCGTTGTAACGAAATTCTGGGTGCGCGTTTAAATACTATTCATAACTTACGTTATTACCAACGCCTGATGGCAAGCATTCGTTTAGCGATTGAAGAAGATCGCTTCGACGCGTTTGTTGAGGAGTTTTATGCTCGTCGCAATCGTGAAGTTCCACCAATGGGCCAATAACGGTTTTGCTGCGTTTTGCTTAATTTGTGAAGTGATAAACTTGAAATTAAGCCAACGCAGCCCAATTAGAATCACATTACACAACAATATTTTAGAGGACGTTTTCAATGAGTTTAATTTCTGTAGCACACGCAGCAGGTGAAGGTGCATCACAAGGTGGCGGTTATGAAATGCTGATCATGCTTGGTATGTTTGCGGTTATTTTCTACTTCATGATTTACCGCCCACAAGCCAAACGTGTTAAAGAGCATAAAAGTTTGATGGCCGCCATGACTAAAGGTGATGAAGTGTTAACCAGTGGCGGTTTAGTGGGTAAAATCACTAAAATCGCAGAAGACAGCGATTACATCTCTATCGAACTGAATGTGAACAATGAAATTGTGATCAAAAAAGATTTCATTACAGCGGTGCTACCAAAAGGTACGCTTAAGTCTTTATAACAGCTAAAGGATCCTTGCTGTGCTAAACCGTTATCCGTTATGGAAGTATTTGTTAGTGGTGTTCGCCATCACTCTCTCTGCTTTATATGCACTTCCAAATATTTACGGTGAAGATCCGGCAATTCAAATTACAGGGGCGCGTGGCGCCTCTGTTGATATGTCAACGCTGGATGCTGTCACCAAAGCTCTTGATAAAGAGAGCCTTTCTCATAAATCCATTGCTCTAGAGAATGGATCAATTCTTGTTCGATTTAACGATACCGATACTCAAATCAGTGCGCGTGATGTGGTGAGTGAAGCGTTAGGCAAAGATACAATTGTTGCACTTAACCTTGCTCCTTCAACGCCTTCTTGGTTGGAATCGATTGGCGCGGCACCGATGAAGCTTGGCCTTGATCTGCGTGGTGGTGTTCACTTCTTAATGGAAGTGGATATGGACGCTGCGATGGAAAAATTGATTGGCCAGCAAGAAGAAGCGTTTCGCAGCGAACTGCGTGATGACAAAATTCGCTACCGAGCCATTCGCTCAGTGGGCAACGACCGAGTGGAAGTCACTTTGCGTGACGATGAGCAATTAGCGCAAGCACAGCAAGCATTAACGTCGAAACATCCTGATATGATTTTTACTACGTCTAAGGCTGACGGTCGCTTTGCGCTGATTGCTCTATTTACCGAGCAGCGTTTGCAGGAAGTTCGAAATTACGCCGTTGAGCAGAACATCACGATTTTGCGTAACCGTGTTAACGAATTAGGGGTCGCTGAACCCTTAGTGCAACGTCAAGGTGCCAGCCGCATTGTGGTTGAGTTACCGGGGGTTCAAGATACCGCTCGTGCTAAAGAGATTCTTGGCGCAACCGCGACTCTTGAGTTTCGTGAAGTTGATGACAAGGCTGATTTAGCCGCCGCGGCTTCTGGTCGTGCTCCTGCTGGGAGTGAAATCAAATCCGATCGTAATGGTCGCCCGGTTGTCTTGAAAAAACGCGTGATTCTAGGTGGTCAAAGTATCACGGATGCCAGCTCTAGCATGGATGAATATGGTCGCCCGCAAGTGAACATTTCGTTAGATAGCGAAGGCGGAAATAAGATGTCGGCGTTCTCTAAAAAGAACATTGGCAAGCTTATGGCAACGGTATTTGCAGAGTACAAAGACAGCGGCCGTCGGACAGCTGATGGCAAAGTGATTCTCGATAAGCATGAAGAAGTGATCAACCAAGCAACGATTCAGTCGGCTCTTGGGCGTAACTTCCGTATCACGGGAATTGACTCTGCTGCAGAAGCTCAAAACCTTGCACTTTTACTGCGTGCAGGTGCGTTAATTGCGCCAATCTCTATTGTTGAAGAGCGTACCATTGGCCCATCAATGGGACAGCAAAATATTGATATGGGCATTCAAGCCTGCATCTGGGGTATGGTTGCGGTGATGCTCTTTACGCTGCTTTACTACCGTGGTTTTGGCTTGATTGCCAATATTGCATTGATGGCGAACCTTGTGCTCATTATTGGTGTAATGTCGATGATCCCCGGTGCGACAATGACCTTGCCGGGTATTGCGGGCATCGTATTGACGGTCGGTATGGCCGTGGATGCTAACGTTCTGATCTTCGAGCGTATTCGTGAAGAGCTCCGTGATGGCCGAAATCCACAACAAGCTATCCACCAAGGCTATGCTAACGCGTTCAGTACCATTGCTGATGCCAACATCACTACGTTGATCACGGCAATTATTCTATTTGCTGTGGGTACTGGAGCCATCAAAGGGTTTGCCGTCACACTTTCCATCGGTATTTTAACCTCAATGTTTACCGCTATTATCGGGACTCGCTGTATCGTGAACTTGATATACGGTGGTAAACGCATTAAAAAATTGTCGATCTAAGGCTAGGAATTACTATGTTTCAGATTCTAAAAGCAGATAAAACGATCGACTTTATGCGTTGGTCTAAATTTGCGTTTTTATTCTCTCTTTTAATGATTGGTGCGTCTATTTTCACTTTATCAACCAAGTGGTTGAACTGGGGACTGGACTTCACCGGCGGTACTTTGATTGAAGTTGGGTTTGAACACCCAGCTAATCTTGAAGATATCCGTGGTGCACTTGAAGCAAAAGGGTTTGGTGATGCAACCGTGCAGAACTTTGGTTCTGCGCGTGAAGTGATGGTTCGCCTTCGTCCACGTGCGGACATGGTTGGCGAGACGTTAGGCAATCAAATTCTTTCTGCTATTAAAGAGGGGACAGGAAAAAGTGTCGAGATGCGTCGCATTGAGTTCGTTGGTCCGAATGTGGGCGATGAATTAGCTGAAGCAGGAGGCTTAGCGATTTTAGCTTCGCTCATCTGTATTTTGCTTTATGTCTCTGTTCGTTTTGAATGGCGGCTCGCAGCGGGTGCGGTAATGTCATTGGCACACGATGTGATCATCACGCTTGGTATCTTCTCTATCATGCAAATTGAGGTTGATTTAACGATTGTTGCCGCTTTGCTGACCGTTGTCGGTTACTCGCTCAACGATACGATTGTGGTATTTGACCGCATCCGTGAAAACTTCCGTAAATTGCGTAAAGGTGATTCAGCCGAGATCATGAACAGCTCAATTACCCAAACCTTGAGCCGGACTTTGATTACATCGGGAACCACCTTGCTGGTGGTGATCGCACTCTTTGTGCAAGGTGGGGCGAACATACATGGTTTTGCCACCGCTTTACTGCTCGGTATCACCGTGGGTACTTATTCATCTATCTATGTCGCATCAGCGTTGGCATTGAAATTGGGAATTACCCGTGAGCACCTACTTCCACCTCAAGTGGAAAAAGAGGGTGCGGAGTTCGACGAACTTCCTTAGCAGCCTGAAAGTTTCTTAAATAGCCAAAGCCGCAGAATATTCTGCGGCTTTTTTCTAACCATCCCACCGCGGTCACTCTAAGTAGCAAAGTATAAAACGAAACTAAAAAAGCCTCGTATATTGCTATACGAGGCTTGAATCAATTTTGACGGTGTTGATGGTATTTAGTGCAACCTATTTAAGAATAGCGCTGTTACCGTTATCACGAATGTGTTTCAAAATCGCTTTAACACCACGGGCACTTGAACCTACAATGTTGCCCGATTTCATGTATTCAGTACCGCCAGAGAAATCGGTAAGAATAACGCCTGCTTCACGAGCGATCAGCTCGCCAGCGGCTAAATTCCAAGGTCTTAAACCCAGTTCAAAGTAACCATCGACACGGTTTGAAGCTAGGTAACATAAATCAAGCGCAGGAGAACCAGTACGACGGAAATCGGCACATTCAACAAACAGTGCAGACATAATCTTCATGAAAGATTCGGCATGTTGCTTTTGTTTGTATGGGAAACCTGTGGCGAGAATCGTGCCTTGAAGATCTTTTAACTGTTTTACACGAAGGCGTGAGTTGTTTAATTGCGCACCAGCGCCACGTTGAGCGGTAAACAGCTCATTGCGCATTGGGTCATAAACACAAGCAACTTCCGTTTTGCCTTTAATGCGAACTGCGATAGAAACGGCGAAGTGGGGTAAACCTTTGACGAAGTTTGTTGTGCCATCCAGTGGGTCGATGATCCATTGAACGTCCTTATCTTTACCGTCGATAAGCCCGTTTTCTTCAGCAACGATACTGTGTTCTGGGTAAGAACTTTTGATTGTATCGATGATCATAGTTTCTGCTTCTTTGTCTACGTTAGTAACAAAGTCATTAGTCCCTTTCTGAGTTGTTTCGATTTTCTCAGTATTTTCTAGTGATTTAGCAATATGGTTACCAGCTTTTCGCGCAGCGCGAATAGCAATGTTTAGCATTGGATGCATACAGTTTTCCCAACGGATGTTAAAGAACGAAAAAGCGGGCAGCAGTATAACAAAGTTTTATTAAAAAGGAAGTGGCTATTTTTTGCTCGGTTGTTCATATGTAGCTAAAGGACCTGACCATTTTAGTCAGCTTTATGTTAGTATTCTGTCGTTTAAAATAGAGTGGCGCACAACGTAATGCTAGACAATGTAAAAATCATTTTAGTAGGGACATCTCATTCAGGAAATATTGGTTCTGCTGCCCGAGCGATGAAGGTCATGGGCCTAAGTAAAATGATTTTGGTTTCACCTCAATGTGAGGTAGACGCTCAAGCGATCGCTCTAGCTGCTGGGGCAAGCGACATTGCTTTAAATGCGGAGATCGTGGATACGCTAGAGCAGGCTGTCGCAGATTGTGGCCTGGTGGTTGGGTCAAGTGCGCGCTCACGAACTTTGGAGTGGCCAATGCTTGAACCACGTGAATGTGGCGAAAAATTTGCGCAAGAGGGGCTACATTATCCTGTTGCTTTGGTGTTTGGCCGAGAAAAAACCGGGCTGACCAATGATGAACTGCAAAAGTGCCATTTTCATGTGTGCATTCCGGCTAATCCTCAATACAGTTCGTTAAACCTGGCTATGGCCGTACAAACATTGAGTTATGAGGTGCGTGTTGCTTACCTAAATAATGAAAAAAAAGCTTATCAAGCCCAGCCAGAAGAAGCGTATCCTCTGCATCACGAATTAGAAATGTTCTATCAGCATCTTGAAAAAGTGGTTATAGAGACGCAGTTTATTTCAAAGGATCAGCCTGGTCAGGTGATGAACAAACTCCGCCGGCTATTTACTCGTTCGCGTCCTGAGTCTCAAGAAATCAATATGTTGCGTGGCGTTCTGACCTCAATTGAGAAGCATCGCAGCAATCAATAATTATCCAGATTAATAATAGGGTTAAATACCTGACTAAATTAGTCAAATAAATACTTGACCTATTTAGTCGGGTATGGGAAAATTCCAACCACATAATCAATGTGGATACGGTGATATGAGACTTACATCTAAAGGAAGATATGCGGTTACAGCCATGTTAGATGTGGCTCTGCATTCGCAGCAAACCCCAGTGCCACTGGCGGATATTTCCGAACGGCAAGGCATTTCGCTCTCTTACCTTGAGCAGCTGTTTTCTAAACTGCGTAAAGCGGGGCTAGTTGCTAGTGTGCGTGGTCCAGGTGGTGGATACCGCTTAGGGGCTGATGCCTGCTCAATTTCGATTGGTACTGTGATTGCCGCTGTTGATGAATCAGTTGATGCAACAAAATGTAATGGAAGAGCCGACTGCCAAGGTGGTACTCGCTGCTTAACTCATACATTATGGCGAGATCTTAGCTCTCGCATTAGTGACTTTCTGAACAACATTACTCTTGGCGAGTTAATGATTGATAATGAAGTACTAGAAATTTCTGACCGCCAAGGCTTGGGCCTGACGGTGAACCACGGGTTAACCAATAAAAATACCAATACCGTGATTATCGGCTCGGTGCCCGTAGGTCTTAATGCCCGCTCATAGCGGCAATGTTTACATTGGAGTAGAAAATGAAACTGCCTATTTATTTTGACTATTCAGCTACCTGTCCAGTTGACCCTCGCGTGGCTGAAAAGATGGTTCAGTACATGACGATGGATGGTGTTTTTGGTAATCCAGCATCGCGATCGCATCGTTATGGCTGGCAGGCAGAAGAAGCCGTAGACACTGCGCGTGAGCAAATTGCTGAGCTGCTTAATGCTGATCCTCGCGAAATCGTATTCACATCCGGTGCGACAGAGTCAGATAACCTTGCGATTAAAGGTGTGGCGCATTTCTATGCCAAGCAAGGTAAGCATATCATTACCTGTAAAACCGAGCATAAAGCGGTGCTTGATCCATGTCGTCAGCTTGAGCGTGAAGGTTATGAAGTGACCTATCTTGAGCCAGGAACGAATGGCTTGATTGATCTAAAAAAATTAGAAGCGGCAATGCGTGATGACACAATTTTGGTGTCGATCATGCACGTGAATAACGAAATTGGCGTAATTCAGGACATCATGGCGATCGGTGAGCTTTGCCGTGAACGCAAGATAATTTTCCACGTAGATGCAGCGCAATCTGCCGGTAAAGTTCCCCTTGATGTACAAGAAATGAAAGTGGATCTTATCTCCCTTTCAGCGCATAAAGCGTATGGACCTAAAGGGATTGGCGCATTATATGTTCGCCGTAAACCTCGTATTCGTCTTGAAGCGCAAATGCACGGTGGCGGCCATGAACGTGGTTTCCGCTCAGGCACATTACCAACGCACCAAATCGTAGGTATGGGTGAGGCATTCCGCATTGCTAAGCAAGACATGCAAAAAGATTTTGACCACGCAAAAGCATTGCGTGATCGTCTACTCGCAGGTGTACAAGACATGGACGCCGTGAGTGTGAATGGCGATTTAGATCAGCGTGTTCCGCACAACCTGAATATTAGTTTTGCCTTTGTTGAAGGCGAATCGCTGCTGATGTCTTTGAAAGACTTAGCAGTATCATCAGGTAGTGCTTGTACGTCGGCCAGCTTAGAGCCGTCATATGTACTACGTGCGCTTGGCTTGAACGATGAAATGGCGCACAGTTCAATTCGTTTCTCATTTGGCCGTTTTACGACCGAAGAGGAAGTGGACTACGCCGTTGAACAAATCCGCGTAGCCGTAAGCAAATTACGTGACATGTCTCCTCTATGGGATATGTATCAAGAGGGTGTGGATTTAAACACCGTTGAATGGGCACATCACTAGTCCTTTAAAAGGCACTGGTTTATTCCCAAGGAAATAGAGGATTAGAGGTAACTATCATGGCATACAGCGAAAAAGTAATTGATCACTATGAAAACCCACGTAATGTTGGCTCTTTTGATAAAGAAGATCCAACCATTGGTAGTGGTATGGTTGGCGCTCCAGCTTGTGGCGACGTAATGAAGCTACAAATTAAAGTGACGCCAGAAGGCATCATTGAAGATGCAAAATTTAAAACCTACGGTTGTGGTAGCGCGATTGCTTCGAGCTCACTGGTTACTGAATGGGTCAAAGGCAAGAGCATTGACGAAGCGGCAGCCATCAAGAACTCTGAAATCGCGGAAGAGCTAGAGCTTCCACCAGTGAAAGTTCACTGTTCGATTTTGGCAGAAGATGCGATCAAAGCTGCCGTTGCCGATTATAAAAAGAAACACCAACAATAATATTAAGGGAGTGAATGATGGTTCACTCCCATAAGTTCAAACTAAGAATCTAAGGTTGTAGTATGGCCATTACCTTAACTGAAACAGCAGCACATCGCGTTCGAGCATTCCTAGATAACCGAGGCAAAGGCGTAGGTTTACGTCTTGGAGTGAAAACAACAGGCTGCTCGGGTATGGCTTACGTGCTTGAATTCGTTGATGACGTTAACGAAGAAGACGAAGTGTTTGAAGATCATGGTGTCAAAGTGATTATCGATTCGAAAAGCCTCGTCTACCTTGATGGCACACAGCTTGACTATGTCAAAGAAGGGCTAAACGAAGGTTTTGAGTTCAACAACCCGAATGCAAAAAGCGAATGTGGTTGTGGTGAAAGCTTCAACGTGTAACGGATTGGCTTTCGGCGTGACTAGGCTCACTTGAGCCTAGTGCCGAGCACTAGGAGCAATGTGTTAATGAACTATTTTGAATTATTTGGGCTACCAAGTCAGTTTGCACTGGATGGTAGCCTTCTTTCTTCTCAGTTTCGTGCGCTGCAAAAACGGTTTCATCCCGACAATTTTGCCACTGCGTCTGAGCGAGATCGCCTGCTTGCTGTGCAAAACGCCTCGCAAATCAATGATGCTTATCAAACATTAAAATCGCCGATCAGTCGTGCAGAATACTTGTTGCTCGAACAAGGCATAGAGTTACGCGTAGAACCCCAAACCATGCAAGATCCGCTGTTTTTAATGGAGCAAATGGAGCTGCGAGAAGAGCTTGAAGCCATCGCCTCACAGCCTGATGTTGAAAGTGCGTTATTCGATTTTGAAAACAGAGTCAGCAAGATGTATAAACAGCATCTTACTTTGGTTGAGCAACAACTTAATCATGCTCAATGGAGCCTTGCGGCTGATACCGTTCGCAAGCTTAAATTTATTGCCAAGCTCAAAAATGAAATAGAAAGAGTCGAAGAACAGTTACTCGGCTAGTTCGATAATAAGGACCAACCCATGGCATTACTTCAAATTGCAGAACCCGGTCAAAGCTCTGCGCCGCATCAGCATAAACTCGCAGCGGGTATCGACTTGGGGACAACCAACTCATTAGTCGCATCGGTTCGAAGCGGTAATGCGACGACGCTTGCTGATGAACAAGGACGCTCGATCCTCCCTTCGGTGGTCCACTATTCGGCTCAAGAGCGTTGCGTAGGCTTTGATGCCAGAGCACACGCGCAAGTTGATCCTGCTAATACCATCATTTCTGTGAAGCGTTTGATCGGCCGTTCACTGGCTGACATTCAGGCGCGTTATCCCACATTGCCTTATCGCTTCAAAGCCAGTGACAACGGTTTGCCTATTTTGCAAACGGCTCAAGGTGATAAGAATCCGATTCAAGTTTCCGCCGATATTCTTCAATCTCTTGCTCAGCGTGCCGAAGCGTCGTTAGGTGGTGAATTAGCGGGCGTGGTGATTACCGTACCTGCTTACTTTGATGATGCGCAGCGCGTGGGCACCAAAGATGCCGCTCAACTTGCCGGCTTGCACGTACTACGTTTACTCAATGAACCTACCGCTGCAGCGATTGCCTATGGCTTAGACTCAGCGCAAGAAGGTGTGATTGCGGTTTATGATTTAGGTGGCGGTACGTTTGATATCTCTATCTTACGTCTGTCGAAAGGCGTGTTTGAGGTACTCGCGACTGGTGGCGATTCTGCGCTCGGTGGTGATGATTTTGACCATTTGATTGCTGACTATTTTTTGAGCCAAATCGGCTTAGCTGAACCGCTCAGTGCAGAGCAGCAACGAGCATTGCTTGATGCGGCCACCGAAGCGAAAATTGCCTTATCTGATACTGATAGTGTCGAGGTTTCTGTGCTGGGTTGGCAAGGGCGTTTAACTCGCGATGAGTTTAACCAACTCATCACGCCACTAGTAAAGAAAACCTTACTATCGTGTCGTCGAGCACTCAAAGATGCCGAGATTACTGCAGATGAAGTGTTGGAAGTGGTGATGGTCGGCGGTTCAACTCGTACGCCACTGGTTCGAGATTTAGTCGGTGAGTTTTTTGGTCGCACACCACTAACTAGCATTAACCCTGATGAAGTTGTCGCGATTGGCGCGGCGATTCAAGCCGATATTTTAGTGGGTAATAAACCCGATTCAGAAATGCTCCTGCTGGATGTCATTCCTCTGTCGCTGGGTATTGAAACCATGGGTGGCTTAGTGGAAAAAATCATCCCACGTAACACCACCATTCCTGTTGCGAAAGCTCAAGAATTCACCACCTTCAAAGATGGTCAAACGGCCATGAGCATCCATACGGTGCAGGGCGAACGTGAGATGGTAGACGATTGCCGCTCATTGGCTCGTTTTTCACTAAAAGGTATTCCACCAATGACGGCGGGTGCCGCGCATATCCGCGTAACTTATCAAGTTGATGCTGATGGTTTACTCTCTGTGACAGCGATGGAAAAAAGTACGGGAATTCAGGCGGAAATTCAAGTTAAGCCCTCGTATGGACTGAGTGATAATGAAGTAGCCAATATGCTGCGAGATTCGATGACGTTTGCCAAACAAGATATGCAGACTCGCGCTCTGGCAGAGCAACGTGTAGAAGCCGATCGTGTAATCGAAGGTTTGATCTCTGCCTTACAGTCCGATGGTGATGAATTGTTATCTGAGTCAGAAAAGCAGATCCTTCTGAATGCAATAGAAGATTTAATTGTGCTGCGTAATGGTGATAGCGCCGATGCCATCGAGCAAGGAATTAAAGAGACAGACAAAGCCAGCCAAGATTTTGCTTCACGCCGTATGGATAAATCCATTCGCAGTGCACTTGCTGGTCAATCGGTAGATGATATTTAAAGAGAAAAATTATGCCTAAGATTATTGTGTTACCTCACCAAGAGCTTTGTCCTGAAGGTGCCGTTCTGGAAGCGCAAGCAGGAGAAACCGTACTGGATGTGGCGCTGAAAAATGGTATCGCTATTGAACATGCGTGTGAAAAATCCTGCGCATGCACGACTTGCCATATTATCGTTCGCGAAGGGTTTGACTCACTTGATGAGAGTGATGAGTTGGAAGATGACATGCTTGATAAAGCGTGGGGTCTTGAACCTGAATCTCGCCTTGGCTGCCAAGCTAGAGTCGCTAACGAAGATTTAGTGGTTGAAATTCCAAAGTACACACTCAATCTGGCTTCTGAAGATCATTAATCCTATTGAGCGTATTAACGCCCGTTCACTGTTTGTAAAAGGAAAGCAAAATGAAATGGACCGATTCTCGTGACATTGCGATCGAGCTTTGTGAGCAATACCCAGACGTAGATCCTAAAAATGTACGTTTTACGGATCTACACCAGTGGGTGATGGAACTGGAAGAGTTTGATGATGAGCCAAACCGTTCCAACGAAAAAATTCTCGAAGCGATTATTCTATGTTGGATGGAAGAGATCGACTAAGACTATTGCTAACATGATGGTTATTCAGTAAAACATCACAGAGTTAACAATTTTAACTAAAAAGAGCGGACCGAATGGTCCGTTTTTTTATCAAGTTGACATTTTGACCCTACAAAATGCTAACATCCCTTGGTTATTTAATCGTAATGGCACAGGTGAGGCCATATTCAGGCAAGGAGAAACCATGTCTACAAAGATGTCCGTATTTATCAGCCAACAAGCTGCCCAGCCTCAGTGGGGCGAAAAGGCGATTGTTTCGTTTTCAGAAAATGGTGCCACAATTCATGCTATTGAGAGTGAGCATGAACTCAGCGCGGTTCAGCGCGCGGCACGTAAGCTTGATGGGCAAGCTATCAGAGCTATCAGCCTACAAGGTGACGGTTGGCACTTAGAAAATATTTGGGCTTTCTACCAAGGTTATCGTGAAGCGAAAAAACTCAACACACTAGAATGGCAACCGCTGAGTGAGTCAGATCAAGCCGAGTTAGAATATCGTATTAAAGCGACGGAATGGACGCGCGATATCATCAATAAAAGCGCCGAAGAAGTCGCTCCGCGTCAGTTAGCGACCATGGCGGCTGAGTTCATCAAATCGCTAGCGCCTGAGCATGTCAGCTACCGCATTGTCAAAGATAAAGATCTACTCACCGAAGGTTGGGAAGGTATTTATGCGGTTGGTCGCGGCTCAGAGCGCACGTCAGCCATGCTACAACTTGATTACAATCCGACAGGAAAAGAGAGTGCTCCTGTTTTTGCTTGCTTAATTGGTAAAGGCATTACTTTTGATTCTGGTGGTTACAGTTTAAAAACGTCCAACTTTATGTCGGCGATGAAAGCGGATATGGGGGGCGCTGCAACGATCACCGGTGGCCTTGGTTTGGCTATCATGCGTGGTTTTAATAAACGTGTGAAACTCATTTTATGTTGTGCAGAAAATATGGTTTCCGGACGCGCCTTGAAACTGGGTGATATCATCACTTATAAAAACGGCACCACAGTTGAAATCATGAATACCGATGCAGAAGGCCGCCTAGTGTTGGCCGATGGCTTGATTTATGCCAACGAACAAAAACCGCAGCTTATTATTGATTGCGCGACATTAACGGGTGCCGCTAAAAATGCACTCGGCAATGATTACCATGCACTACTCAGCTTTGATGAGCGCTTATCACAGCAGGCATTGGTGGCAGCTCACCAAGAGAAAGAAGGCTTATGGCCTCTGCCTTTGGCTGAGTTTCATCGCTCTATGTTACCTTCAAGCTTTGCGGATCTCTCTAACATCAGCTCAGGTGACTATTCTCCAGGAGCAAGTACCGCAGCCGCTTTCCTCTCCTATTTTGTTGAAGATTACAAAAATGGGTGGCTGCACTTTGACTGCGCCGGTACTTACCGCAAGTCAGCAAGTGATAAATGGGCCGCAGGTGCAACGGCGATGGGGGTGCGTACATTAGCGCGCATTTTGACCGACCAAGCCCAATAATGAAAAGCTGCTCAAATCTCTGTTTTGGGCGCTTTGCTATAACTAAAAAAACAAAAGAAAAAGGATATCCTTATGGCTCTAGAGAGAACATTTTCTATCATTAAACCCGATGCGGTAGAACGTAACTTAATTGGTGAAATCTATCATCGTATCGAAAAAGCAGGATTGCGTATTATCGCTGCGAAAATGGTACATTTGAGCGAAGAGCAAGCGAGCGGCTTTTATGCTGAGCATGAAGGTAAATCCTTCTTTCCTGAACTAAAAAAATTCATGACGTCAGGACCTATAATGGTTCAAGTGCTTGAAGGTGAAGGTGCTATTGTCCGTTACCGCGAATTAATGGGTAAAACGAACCCAGAAGAAGCGGCATGTGGAACCATTCGTGCTGATTATGCGTTAAGTATGCGTTATAACTCAGTTCATGGCAGTGATAGCCCTGAATCGGCTGCGCGTGAAATCGCCTTTTTCTTCCCTGAATCAGAAATTTGCCCTCGTTAATCTTGGTATTTTCTATCCAAAATTCTTTCGATTAAGGCCTCACTTTGTGAGGCTTTTTTATGTTTATATAATTGAAATCTGCAGGAAAAAACTAATCCTTCAAGCATTGAATGACCTAGCAATTTAAGGGTTTTACAGCCCTTGTTGTTACTGCATAAAGGCTGTACAATTCGCGCCCTTATTTATTGTTTCTGTCGTTGAGAGGCCACATGACTATTGAAAAAGTCAATCTGCTTGATTTTGATCGCCAAGGTCTGCGCAAATTTTTTGCTGAAGAGCTCAGTGAAAAAGCGTTCCGCGCTGATCAGGTCATGAAGTGGATCTACCATTTTGGTTGTGATGACTTCGAACAAATGACCAATATCAACAAGAAACTGCGTGAGCAACTGCAACAACGCTGTGAAATTCGCGCGCCGATCGTTTCACAAGCACAACATTCGTCTGATGGTACTATTAAGTGGGCGATGCGTGTAGGAGATCAAGATGTTGAAACGGTTTACATCCCAGAGGAAGAGCGAGCGACTTTGTGCGTCTCTTCCCAAGTTGGCTGTGCTCTGGAATGCAAATTCTGTTCAACGGCTCAGCAAGGTTTTAACCGTAACCTCAAAGTGTCTGAAATTATCGGGCAAGTTTGGCGCGCAGCGAGAGAAATTGGCCTTGAGAAAGAGACGGGTCGTCGTCCGATTACTAACGTAGTAATGATGGGGATGGGCGAGCCTCTACTCAACATGAAAAACTTGATCCCAGCGTTAGAGATCATGCTGGATGATTTGGGTTTTGGTCTATCAAAACGTCGCGTGACGGTGTCGACTTCGGGTGTGGTTTCTGGTCTTGATCAAATGACAGGGCAAATTGATGTTGCATTAGCGATTTCATTGCATGCCCCTAACGATAAATTACGCAGCGAAATTATGCCGATCAATGATCGCTGGGATATTCAAGATTTCTTAGCCTCAGTGCGCCGTTACATTGCTACATCAAACGCCAATCGTGGTAAGGTTACAGTGGAATACGTGCTGCTGGATCACGTCAATGACGATATGGAACATGCACACGAATTGGCTAAGTTAATGAAAGGCACGCCGTGCAAAATTAACTTGATCCCATTTAACCCTTATCCCGGTTCACCTTATAAAAAACCGAGTAATTCACGTATTGACCGTTTTCAAAAAACACTGATGCAGTATGAACACACAGTGACGGTGCGCAAAACTCGTGGTGATGATATTGATGCCGCTTGTGGGCAGCTAGTGGGTGATGTGATTGATAGAACCAAACGGACCAAAATGAAACAGATGGGTGGCGATGTCATTCCTATTAAAGCGGTTTAAGTTAGACGATAAAACAAAGCCAGAGATTCCTCTGGCTTTGTACATTTTTACCATTTGAAATAATTTTCTTCGATTTTGACGTCAATTTTATGAAAAATATTGACCTAGCGGTAATTTCTTTGCTAAAGCCATGTTGTTTAACGCCAAATATCAATTAGAATTGCTAATTGATGTAATGTTAAATTTTAACTGCCGCCTGCATCAATGAATGCAGCTTTTTCACCGCGTTGGAATGCACAATTTTATTACTACGAACTAATAACAATAAAAGTGATGACGGTGCCATTCGAGCCATAACATAATGAGATGTATAAAACGGATGACTACTGAACAAGAACAGATTATTGCAGAGGTAAAAACAGACTCGGTACAACCCGGCACTTTATTAAAGGCAAAACGCGAAGCGTTGGGATTAACGCAAAAGCAAGTTGCCGATAGGTTGCGGTTACGTCTCTCTATCATTCAAAGTTTAGAGGAGAATAACTTCGCTTCAGATCAAGTCGCGATCTTTACTCGCGGTTATTTCCGTTCTTATGCTAAGGCGGTTGGGATCAAAGAGTCGGTGATTTTAGCTTCTTTTGATGATTGCTATCCTACTGTTGCGGCAGAGCAACCGATGCAAAGTTTTTCTAAGAAGACCAAGCGAGAGCTGCATGATAGCCGTATTATGACGTTAACTTGGGGTATTTTTGCCGTCATTATCGGTATTTCATCGCTATGGTGGTGGCAGAATCAAGAACAAGAGCACGCTGTCATTGAAAGTTCTCCATCGATAAGTTCGACGTCCGTTGAACGCTTACAAGATGAAGATTTCACAACCGTTAGTGAATTCGTTCCTACAGATAGTGCCCCTCAGGTCGATGCCGTCGCTGATATGCCCGTTGATGTTGAGGTTGATAATCAGATAGAAGTCAATACTCAAGCGGCTGAGCTTATACCTTCCCCTGAAGATGATGCAGCAGAAGCAGAGCCCAATGTGATCGATATTCCTGCGCCAGATAAAATTATGCCGCCTCAGAATGCAAGCAATCCATACGATCCTTTGACACTCACCTTCAGCGCAGACTGCTGGATTCAAGTGAAAGATGTGTCAGGTAAAACCCTTTCCACTGGGATTAAAAAATCAGGGCAAACCGTAACTTTGGAAGGTGAAGCTCCGTTTCAAATCATTCTTGGCGCCCCTGAAAGCGTTTCAATGACATTTGCAAGTGAACCTGTAGACCTTTCTGGGTATACTTCCGGTAAAGTCGCTCGATTCACCTTACCTTAGAAAATACTATGCAACACGAATCTCCAATTAAGCGTCGTTCATCGACGCGTATTTATGTCGGTAATGTGCCCATCGGTGATGGTGCTCCTATTGCTGTTCAATCTATGACCAACACGCGCACTACCGATGTTGCGGCAACCGTCGCCCAAATTAAAGCGTTAGAAAAAGTCGGGGCTGATATCGTACGAGTTTCTGTACCGACAATGGACGCGGCAGAAGCGTTCAAGTTGATCAAGCAGCAAGTATCCATTCCGCTGGTGGCTGACATCCATTTTGATTACCGCATTGCGTTGAAAGTCGCCGAATATGGCGTTGATTGCTTGCGTATCAACCCTGGTAATATTGGCAACGAAGAACGTATTCGCGCCGTGGTCGATTGCGCACGTGACAAGAATATACCCATTCGCATTGGCGTGAATGGTGGGTCGCTCGAAAAAGAGATCCAAATGAAATATGGTGAGCCAACACCGGCCGCTTTAGTCGAGTCAGCGATGCGTCATGTTGATATTCTTGAAAGACTCAACTTTGATCAATTCAAAGTCAGCGTCAAAGCATCGGATGTTTTTCTCGCCGTTGATTCCTACCGTTTACTGGCTAAACAGATTGCCCAACCTCTGCATCTTGGTATTACGGAAGCAGGAGGCGCAAGAGCCGGTGCAGTTAAATCGGCAGTGGGCTTAGGTATGCTGCTTGCCGAAGGCATCGGCGACACGCTGCGTATTTCACTGGCTGCAGATCCGATCGAAGAGATCAAAGTCGGCTTTGATATTCTTAAATCGCTGCGTATTCGCTCGCGAGGCATTAACTTCATCGCTTGTCCAAGCTGTTCACGTCAAGAGTTTGATGTGATCGCCACAGTCAATGCGTTAGAGCAACGTTTGGAAGACATTTTGACACCTATGGATGTCTCGATCATCGGTTGCGTGGTTAATGGCCCGGGTGAAGCTGAAGCTTCTCATCTTGGTTTGGCTGGCAGCAACAAGAAAAGTGCATTCTACGAAGATGGCGTCCGCCAGAAAGAGCGTTTTGATAACGATGATCTGGTCAGCCAACTCGAAGCGAAAATTCGCGCCAAGGCCTCTATTCTCGATGAGAAGAACCGAATCAACGTGACTCAAATCGAACAAAATTAATCTCAACGACCTTACGGTAAGTATTGTGGCAAAAACAATTCAAGCAATTCGAGGCATGAACGACTGCCTCCCAACTCAGTCTCCACTTTGGCAAAAAGTGGAAGGCACAGTGAAAAACGTGATTAGTGCATATGGCTACAATGAAGTACGTATGCCTATCGTTGAGATGACACATCTATTTAGCCGTGCGATCGGTGAAGTGACCGATGTGGTTGAAAAAGAGATGTATTCTTTTGAAGATCGCAATGGTGACAGTTTATCGCTTCGTCCAGAGGGTACCGCAGGTTGTGTCCGTTCTGGTATCGAAAATGGTTTGCTCTACAACCAAGAGCAACGTTTATGGTACATGGGGCCGATGTTCCGTCATGAACGTCCGCAAAAAGGGCGCTACCGTCAATTCCACCAATGTGGGGTTGAAGTGTTTGGTCTGGATGGTCCTGATGTTGATGCCGAGCTGATTATGATGACCGCGCGTTTGTGGCGTGAATTGGGCATCGACAAACATGTTCGTTTGGAACTGAACTCAATTGGTTCTCTTGAAGCGCGAGCCAATTACCGCACCGCCTTGATTGACTATTTAGAGCAGCATCAAGAGGTGTTGGATGAAGATGCCAAACGTCGCATGTACACCAACCCACTGCGTGTACTCGATACTAAAAATCCAGATATTCAAGCGATTTTGGGTGACGCACCCAAATTGTCTGAGTATCTAGATGAAGAATCCAAGCAACATTTTGCCGGCTTATGTGAACTTCTTACCGCTGCGGGTATCGAATACCAAGTTAATGAGCGCTTGGTGCGCGGCCTAGACTACTACAACCGCACTGTATTTGAGTGGATCACCGAAAGCTTAGGTGCTCAAGGTACGGTTTGTGGCGGTGGACGTTATGATGGCTTGGTAGAACAACTGGGTGGCAAAGCGACACCGGCAGTGGGTTTTGCCATGGGGTTAGAGCGCTTAGTGCTCATGATGGAAACACTGGAACTGACCGACGTGCGTCGCAGTGTCGATGTGTACATGGTCAGTGCGGGTGAAGGCACTATGATGGCAGCAATGAAACTTGCTGAGCAGTTGCGTGAACGGGTTCCGGGGCTGCGTGTTATGAACCATTTTGGTGGTGGTAACTTCAAAAAACAATTTAAACGTGCTGATAAAGTGGGCGCTGCGGTGGCTTTGGTATTAGGCGAAGATGAAGTCGCAGAAAGCACAGTAGTTCTCAAAGATCTTATCGGTGGTGAACAAATTACGATTTCTCAAACTGAAGTCGCCAGCAAACTGACGCATCTTGTGTAAGCAAGCGCATTTGAGACATCTATTAAAGAGGACAGGAAGTGGAACTCTACGATACTGAAGAACAACAAGTTGAAGCGATAAAAGATTGGTGGAAAGAGAACGGTAAAGCCGTGATCTTTGGTGCTGTAATTGGCCTTGGTGGCTTGTTTGGTTGGCGTTATTATCAAGATAACGTTATTGCTGCGCAAGAAGCCGCTTCTGAAAGTTATAGCAAAGCGGTAACTCAGTTAGCTGCAAAAGGCGCAGAAGCGGAGATGGTTGTTCAGAGCTTTATTGACAGTAATAAAGGCACAGAATATGCTGTTTTAGCCGCACTACAACTTGCAAAAGTTCAAGTGGAAGCGGGTCAAATTGATGAAGCTTTAGCACAGCTTGAATGGGCAAAAGCAAACACCAAAGATGATGCTATTCTACCGTTAGCGACCTATCGCCTGGCCCGCATTAAAGCGGAACAAGGCCAGTTTGATGCCGCCTTAGCTGATCTTACGACCATCACAGAGAAAGGGTGGGCGGGACGCATTGCGGAACTGCGTGGTGATATCTCATTGCGTAAAGGCGACACGGACGCGGCTTATACGGCATACACGGAAGCACAACAAGCTGACGATGCAAGCCAAACGCTACAGATGAAACTGGACGATCTTGCCAAATAAGGGCACAAGTTGATGAAAAAGTTGTTCAACAAAGTGCTCGTTTCTGCCGTTGTGCTTGGAGCACTTGCAGGGTGTGCCAGTGAAGAAGACACCATTATCATGGCTCCTGTGCCAATGGTAACCAGTGAATTTACGCCTACAACTCAGTGGAGCACATCGATTGGTGATGGCGTAGGGCATTACTTCTCAAAGTTATCTCCAGAATACGCTTACGACAAAGTATTTATTGCTAGCCGTGATGGTTTGGTGAAAGCCTTGAACCCTAAAACGGGTAAAGAGCTGTGGAAAACCGATCTTGAACAAGATGGCACCATGCGTTTATCCGGCGGTATAGCGGCGGCCTATAGCCAAATTTACATTGGTAGTGAAAACGGTTTAGTCACTGCGCTTAATGAAGCTACGGGTGAGCTTGTATGGCAAGTTAAAGTCGACGGTGAAGTGCTAGCAGCTCCGGCTGCAGATGCGAACATGATCATTGTTAATACCAGTCGTGGCACTTTGGTGAGTTTAGACCAAGCGACGGGTGAGCAAAAATGGACCATCAGTACTGAAGTTCCTAATTTAACGTTGAGAGGCGACAGCAAACCTGTTGCGGTATCGGGCGGTGTTTTTTGGGGAACCTCAGGTGGCCGTCTTGCTGCCGCTATCGTTGAGCGTGGTCAGTTGATTTGGCAACAACCGATTGGCATGCCTAAAGGTGCCACTGAAATTGACCGCCTAGTCGATGTTGATGCCTCACCTATCGTGATTGGCGGCATGCTGTATGCGGTTGGTTTTAATGGCCAGTTGATCGCCATTGATCTGCGTTCGGGCAAACCAGCTTGGAAGCGGAATTACTCTTCAGCAACAGACATGGCTAGCGATGGTGGCCGATTATTTGTGGTGACCGACAAAGATCATGTGGTGGCTGTGGATACAAGAAGCGGTACCGAACTTTGGAGCAACAAACAGCTTGAACATCGTTTGTTAACTGCACCAGCGATTATCAATGGTTACCTTGTGCTAGGTGACAGTGAAGGGTATCTACATTGGATTGATCGTAGCAGTGGCGAATTCGTTGCCCAACAATTGGTTGATAAGAGTGGTTTTGCGGTGAGTCCTCTCGCTGTCGACGATGGCTATGTCAGCATCACCCGTAATGGCAATGTAAAGAAACTGACGATTAAAAAATAAATCGTGATATAATTCACATTCGGCTCCTGGCTGGTAACAGTTAGGGGCCGTTTTATTGAATAAATAGATGTGGTTATAGGTAAAAATTTAATGCTTGCTAGCAAGTGTTTACCTATAACTACATAAGAGAAAATATTGTAGAGGTTAGTATGGTTCCTGTTGTTGCTCTTGTTGGGCGCCCCAATGTCGGTAAATCTACGTTGTTTAACCGATTAACTCGCACTCGCGATGCGTTGGTGGCGGATTTCCCCGGTTTAACGCGTGACCGTAAATATGGCCAAGCTAAATTGGGTGAGCACGACTTCATTGTTATCGATACCGGCGGTATTGATGGTAGTGAAGAGGGTGTAGAAACGAAAATGGCTCAACAGTCATTGGCCGCGATTGATGAAGCTGATGTTGTGCTATTTATGGTTGATGGTCGCGCTGGTTTAACGGCGGCTGATGAAATGATCGCCCAACATCTGCGTAAAATTGAAAAGCGAGCTATTTTGGTCGTGAATAAAGTGGATGGCATTGACGCTGATGCTGCAAGCGCTGAGTTTTGGCAATTGGGCGTTGATCAAATGTACCAAATTGCTGCCGCTCATGGCCGTGGTGTTGGGATCCTTATCGACCGAGCTTTGAATCCACTTGCTGAAGAAATGATCGAGCAGGCCGAAGGCGAAATCGAAGATCTAACCGACTTTGAAGATGCCGAAGAAGAAAAGTTAGATTACACCGAAGAAGAAGCCGAAGCTGAATACAAACGTCTGCAAGATCAGCCGATAAAACTGGCGATCATTGGCCGTCCTAATGTCGGTAAATCCACGCTCACCAACCGTATTCTCGGTGAAGAACGTGTTGTGGTTTACGATATGCCCGGAACGACGCGTGACTCCATCTACATCCCGATGATGCGTGATGAGCGCGAGTATGTATTGATTGATACTGCTGGCGTGCGTCGTCGTACTCGCATTAACGAAACGGTTGAGAAATTCTCGGTCGTCAAAACCTTAAAAGCAGTTGAAGATGCAAACGTTGTTCTGTTAGTTATTGACGCTCGTGAGAATATCTCAGATCAAGATCTTAGCCTGTTAGGTTTTGCACTAAACTCCGGACGTTCGATAGTGCTTGCAGTCAATAAGTGGGATGGGCTCGATAACGACGTCAAAGAACGTGTCAAGAAAGAGCTCGATCGCCGTTTAGGCTTTGTCGATTTTGCTCGTATCCACTTTATCTCTGCACTGCATGGCACGGGTGTGGGTCATCTATTTGAATCGGTTCAAGAAGCGTATAAATCGGCGACAACACGTGTTGGTACATCGGTATTGACTCGCATTCTTAAAATGGCAACCGATGATCACCAGCCACCTATGGTTCGTAGCCGCCGCGTAAAACTTAAATACGCTCACGCAGGTGGTTATAACCCGCCGATTATCGTTGTACACGGTAACTTGGTGAATGAGCTGCCAGATTCTTACAAACGTTATTTGATGAACTATTACCGTAAGTCTTTAGAAATCATGGGTACGCCTATTCGTATCCAGTTCCAAAGCAGTGATAACCCATTTGAAGGAAAAGTGAATAAGCTGACCTTATCTCAAGAGCGTAAACGTAAACGCTTAATGACGATGATGAAAGGACGCAGCAAGTAGCCTTCCTCATAACTGAAATACCCAAGCTAAGCTTGGGTATTTTTTTGCCTAAAATTTATCATTGGCAATAGAACTTCACTAACGTGGCGGTCTGAAAATGAAGTGCAGTGCCAAAATGATTGAGTGAAAAACAGAGCATGGCAACGTTGCTGCTTTGTATAAGTATCAAACAAAATGAGTAGAACATTTCGCCAAAAGATCATTTTAATATATTCTGGTTTTTTTGATTTATTAGCTATCAAGTGGAGTTTTATATCGTTATAAATCCATATGCAGAATATGTAACTTATGCTTTCGGCGTGTGGTTATATAAATGTTCTTTTGAGAGTAGATCGCTGAACGGAGCAGATAAAGCAAATGATCAGGCTGAGATCTTTTATCGATCATAGCCTAATGTGTATGAGATGGTTGGTGAGCCTAAAGGTATTGTGATAGAGATCAAAGCTGAACTCTCGATAATCCGAGACCATACGTGCCGTTTGATGAAGTGTCGGCTATCACATGCACGAACTATCTACGCAAACGAGCTATCTATTAAAACGAACTATCTATTAAAACGAACGATATAAAACATCTACCAAAATCACACTATGTGAAAGATGTTATGTGAAAGACACAAAGAGAGATGGGATCAATATGCAGGAAAATCTTTGCCCTTGTTGCCAAAATCCACTGGTGTGGGATGGGCGTTACCATTGTGCTCAGTGCAAACATCACTTTAACAAAATTGGTTTTTGCCCTGAGTGTGATTCGGAGCTGGAGAAATTGCAGGCGTGTGGCGCGGCAAATTTTTTCTGTAATTCATGCAATGAGCTCAAATCAAAATCTAAGATTCGATTTGAGTTTCAAGCACAGGATTAAGTGATTAATTGACGGTAGAGAAAACTTCGCCATCCGCCACTCGCGTGATCAATTGATCGCCGGTTTTTAGATCATGAGCGCGGTGAATCACTTTGCCTGAGCTATCTCGCGTGATCGAATAGCCTCGTTTTAGTGTCGCTAATGGGCTTACTGCGTCAAGCTTCTCTGCGGCTAGCGTTAAACGGTGTGCTGTGCGCAGGAGTTTTTTCTCCATTACGTCCAGTAATCGTTGCTCGCTTTTGGCTAGTCGATGCTGCTGCTTCGCCAAGGTTTGTACGGGAGAATGCAACTGCAGTTGATGGTATTGCTGGCCAATGTGCTCGCGCTGAGTCGAAATATAGCGCTGTATCGCCCGCTGTAGGCGCATTTCTGTGTCATCAAGTTGCTGGCTTTGACGCTGCAAGCGATAAGTGGGGTGCTGTTTCTCTAGCGCGTGAACCAAAGCGCGTAAATGATGCGCTTGTTGACTGGTGTAATAGCGCATCGCACTTTGTAGCTTGTGCTGGTATGAGGCGAAAGCTTGCCGCTTATTACTGTTGTCTCGGCTGACTAATTCTGCAGCAGCGGAGGGGGTTGGGGCACGTACGTCAGCCACAAAATCAGCAATCGTCACATCGATTTCATGCCCGACGGCACTGATAATTGGGATCTGACTAGCGGCAATTGTGCGCGCTACGATCTCGTGGTTAAAACACCATAAGTCCTCTAAAGAACCGCCACCGCGACCCACAATCAATACGTCACACTCTTGCCTCGCATTTGCTCTACCAATTGCTTGAGCAATTTGAATGGCCGCTTGTTCGCCTTGAACCAGTGTAGGATAAATGATGACGGGCAAGCTTGGATCGCGCCGCTTGAGCACATCAAGAATATCAAACAGGGCTGCGCCAGTTTTTGAAGTAATAACACCGACGCATTGAGGATTTTCCGGCAAGGGGCGCTTATTGGATTGTGCAAACAGCCCTTCCGCGGCCAACTGCATCTTCAGCTTTTCAAACTCTTGCTGGAGACGACCATCTCCTTCGGGTTGCATACTCTCGATAATGACTTGGTAGTCACCTCTGGGTTCATAAAGAGAAAGACGCGCTTTAACAAGTACCTGCTGGCCATTTTTAGGTTTGAAGGCCACAAAGCGATTATTGCCTTTGAACATCGCACATTTTACCTGCGCGCGAGAATCTTTGAGTGAGAGATACCAATGGCCAGAAACCGGAGCGGAGAAGTTCGATATTTCACCAACGAGCCACACAATGCCCATTTCATTTTCAAGTAACAGGCGTACTTCAGCATTGAGACGAGAGACAGTGTAGATGTTTTCGTTGGTCAAAGAAGGCAAGGCTAATCCCCTAGACGAGGGTATGGAAATTAGCGGCAATATAATACATATCAAGGGTTGGAATGCAAATTAAAAATGAAAAAATGAGTGGTCAAGCGATTACCTCGGGCGTATAATCCGACCGCAATATCAAATCCAAATCGATTTATCCTGTTCATTGTGTATTAGGGCAAATTGAGACAACTTGGATTTACCTTTTATTCACTCCTCTTAATTGTGAGATATTGCAAATGCTAAGAATTGCCAAAGAAGCGCTGACATTCGATGATGTTCTTCTCGTACCAGCACACTCCACCGTTCTCCCAAACACAGCCGATCTCCATACTCAGCTGACCAAAAATATCGCACTGAACATTCCGATGATCTCAGCTTCTATGGATACAGTGACAGAGGCTCGCCTTGCGATCGCTCTTGCCCAAGAGGGTGGTATTGGTTTTATCCACAAAAATATGCCCATTGAAGAGCAGGCTGAACAAGTCCGTCTTGTCAAAATTTTTGAAGCGGGTGTAGTGACTGCGCCAGTAACAGTTCGCCCTGACGCAACCATTCAAGATGTGATTGCTTTGACAGAGAAACATGGTTTTGCCGGTTTCCCTGTGGTGAGCGATCACAATGAGCTTGTCGGTATCATCACCGGCCGCGATATTCGCTTTGTTACTGATTTAACAAAAAAAGTTGAAGCAGTCATGACACCAAAAGATCGCTTAGCCACAGTTAAAGAGGGCGCATCTCGTCAGGATGTACAAGAGCGCATGCACAAAGCGCGTGTTGAAAAAGTCTTGGTAGTGAATGATGAATTCAAACTGACTGGTATGATCACCGCGAAAGATTTCCATAAAGCAGAACGCAAACCGAATGCTTGTAAAGATGAACAAGGGCGTTTACGTGTTGGTGCGGCTGTTGGTGCCGGTGCTGGCAATGAAGAGCGCGTAAAAGCATTAGTGGAAGCGGGAGTCGATGTTCTATTGATTGACTCTTCTCATGGCCATTCAGAAGGTGTACTTAACCGTATTCGTGAAACGCGCGCCGCTTATCCTGATCTCGATATTATCGGCGGTAATGTTGCAACGGGTGCCGGTGCGAAAGCTCTAATTGAGGCGGGCGTAAGCGCGGTCAAAGTGGGTATTGGCCCGGGCTCAATCTGCACAACGCGTATTGTTACGGGCGTTGGTGTTCCTCAAATTACGGCGATTTCTGATGCAGTTGAAGTGGCTGATCAATACGGTATTCCTGTGATTGCTGATGGCGGTATTCGCTTTTCTGGCGATATTTGTAAAGCGATTGCTGCTGGTGCATCTTGCGTGATGGTCGGCTCCATGTTTGCGGGTACTGAAGAAGCTCCGGGTGAAGTTATTTTGTTCCAAGGTCGTTCATATAAAGCTTACCGAGGTATGGGCTCGCTGGGGGCAATGTCTCAAGGCTCTTCTGATCGTTATTTCCAATCTGACAATGCAGCTGACAAGCTTGTACCTGAAGGGATCGAAGGCCGTATCGCTTATCGAGGCCGTCTAAAAGAGATCGTCCATCAACAAATGGGTGGTTTACGCTCAAGCATGGGTCTAACCGGTTCTGCCACCATCGAAGATCTGCGCACTAAAGCCGAGTTTGTTCGTATCTCTGGTGCAGGTATGAAAGAGTCACACGTGCACGACGTTCAAATTACCAAAGAAGCGCCAAACTACCGCTTGGGTTAATTAACGAACCACGAATAGATTGAAGCTTAATAGATTGAAGCTTAGGGGAGCGCGATGCTCCCCATCCACTACATTAATGATTGAGATTGACCTTAAATGACTAAAGATATCCATGACCAACGTATTCTGATCTTAGATTTCGGCTCTCAGTACACACAACTGGTTGCCCGCCGTGTTCGCGAAATCGGTGTTTATTGTGAGCTGTGGAGCTGGGATGTTGAAGAGGCGGACATCCGTGAATTCAACCCAGATGGCATTATTCTCTCTGGTGGCCCTGAAAGCGTGACTGAAGCCAACTCTCCGCGTGCGCCACAATATGTGTTTGACTCTGGTGTGCCTGTATTTGGTGTTTGTTATGGCATGCAAACCATGGCTGAACAGTTGGGCGGAAAAGTGGCCAGTTCTGAGGAACGTGAATTTGGTTATG
Organism: Vibrio qinghaiensis; assembly: GCF_002257545.1. NCBI lineage: Bacteria > Pseudomonadati > Pseudomonadota > Gammaproteobacteria > Vibrionales > Vibrionaceae > Vibrio > Vibrio qinghaiensis. The sequence goes on from NZ_CP022741.1 coordinate 708,127, forward strand.
CAGCCGTACAGTTAATGGGTGAATCGGCCCTGTTTAGCGACCTTGAGCTAACGCAAGATGTTTGGATGAGCCACGGTGATAAAGTGGTGCAAATTCCGGCTGATTTTGTCAAAACAGCGCAAACGGAAACTTGCCCTTATGCGGCAATGGCGAATGAAGAGAAAAAATATTATGGCGTGCAGTTTCACCCAGAAGTGACGCACACCAAAAACGGTCTAAAAATGCTTGAGAATTTCGTTCTCAATGTTTGTGGTTGTGAGCGTCTATGGACGGCTGAGTCTATCATCGAAGATGCGGTTGCTCGTATTAAAGAGCAAGTCGGCGACGATGAAGTGATCCTTGGCCTATCGGGTGGTGTAGATTCGTCAGTTGTGGCGATGCTGGCTCACCGAGCGATTGGTGATAAATTAACCTGTGTGTTCGTTGATAACGGCTTATTGCGTCTGAATGAAGCTCAGCAAGTAATGGATATGTTTGGCAACAAATTTGGCTTAAACATCATTCATGTTAATGCAGAAGATCGTTTCCTCAACGCACTGCAAGGTGAGTCTGATCCGGAAGCGAAACGCAAAATTATTGGCCATGTGTTTGTTGATATCTTCGATGAAGAGTCAAAGAAATTGAAAAATGCAAAATGGCTCGCGCAAGGCACGATTTACCCAGATGTGATTGAATCGGCCGCCTCTAAAACAGGCAAAGCGCACGTGATTAAATCTCACCATAACGTTGGCGGTTTGCCTGATGATATGGAAATGGGATTGGTTGAACCACTGCGTGAGCTTTTCAAAGATGAAGTACGCAAGATTGGCCTAGAGCTTGGTCTGCCTTACAACATGCTTTACCGCCATCCGTTCCCTGGTCCTGGCCTTGGCGTACGCGTGTTGGGCGAAGTGAAGAAAGAGTACTGTGATTTGCTGCGCCGCGCCGATGCTATTTTCATTGAAGAGCTGCATGCCGCTGATCTGTATAACAAAGTGTCACAAGCTTTCACGGTTTTCTTACCTGTTCGTTCAGTAGGCGTTATGGGTGATGGACGTAAATACGATTGGGTTGTATCACTACGCGCTGTGGAAACCATTGACTTTATGACAGCACATTGGGCGCACCTGCCTTATGAGTTCTTGGGTAAGGTTTCTAACCGTATCATCAATGAAGTGAATGGTATTTCTCGTGTGGTTTACGATATTTCAGGTAAGCCACCAGCAACGATTGAGTGGGAATAATCCTCCAAAAAAGCGTACTCCTTCGGTGAGTGCCCTGTTATGATTGCTGCGAAATAGTCGGGGAGCCGATGCAGATTCTGCATCGGCTGAGATCGAAATTCGAGACCCGTCGAACCTGATTCAGTTAATACTGACGTAGGGAACTATGAGCACTTTGTCACCAGCCGAATAACAACGGCTAACCTTTGTAAATTCGATTACCGAACTTTTCAAATCACGGTCAAAGTCAGTTCCTGTATGTCTGTCATAGGAGCGACCATGGCACACCCAATACAGAAACATACTCAAGAAACGACGCGATTAAACATACCCGTTGTACTTACTATCGCAGGGTCTGATAGCGGTGGAGGGGCAGGCATTCAAGCCGACATCAAAGCGATATCGGCAACCGGCAGTTTCGCGTGTTCCGTTATTACCGCCATTACTTCACAAAATACTCAAGGCGTTTCCGCCATTTTCCCTATTCCACTTGATCATATCGAAAGCCAGTTAGATGCCGTCTTTAGCGACTTGAAGATCGTGGCCGTTAAAATTGGCATGCTAGCCGATGCCAGTATCATCAAGATCGTTGCCAAAAAAATGCAGCAATACCAACCTAAGAGCCTTGTGATAGACCCCGTGATGGTGGCGACCAGTGGTGATTTATTACTTGAGCAATCGGCAATCAGTACATTAAAAGAAATGTTGATCCCTTTGGCTGACATCATTACCCCCAATTTATTTGAGGGAGCAGTACTTACTGGCAAGCCGGTTCCTCAATCTGGAGTCGAAATGAGCGGTATGGTGGCTGATTTACGAGCGTTGGGTGCAAAGGCGGTGCTGCTAAAAGGTGGGCATTTAGAACAAGATGAAAACAGCAACGATCTTTTGATCATGCAATCTTCGTCAGAATTACTCAGTGCGAAGCGTTTTCCAACCCCAAATACCCATGGGACGGGTTGCACTCTCTCTTCTGCAATCGCTTCTTACCTTGCTCAGGGAAATAACCTGCACAAATCCGTGTATTTGGCTAAACAGTATATCTCGCAAGCCATTGGCCATGCCGATGAGCTGGATGTTGGCCAAGGTCGCGGCCCAGTTCATCACTTTTTTACAGGCCACGTTCATGTGCGCTAAAGCCATTGCCGATGCGATGATGTTTGAGAAATTTGAGACATTGGTTGTTCACTTAACCTGATGGAAAATAGATTAGACTCTAAAATCCTCAAACTTTTTTGCAGCTTTTTCATATTTATCGACTCGCCTTCAAAGGGCAATGTCGCCGTACGATAATTGGTTTACATCATGATGAAACTACTCGCATTTTGACATTTAATTGATAAGTTTCACTATCCACAATGACTCAACTATCCATACTATTTTGCGGTACCCACTAAGCAAAAAATAAGGGATTGATATGTTGAAAACAAAGCATTTAGCCGTGCTGATTAGCAGTGTTTTAGCCGCAAACAGTTACGCGTTAAATATCTTACCTGACCCTGAAAATTCTGCGGGTTATATTGTCTCTAAAGTAGAGCTACAAGCGGCAGAAAAAGCCAAAACAGCGGATCCTATGTATGCTATTTGGTCGGAAGCACTAGAAACGCGTTCGAATGCGATTGTTGAAGCAATAGTACCGGGGTTAAGTTCTAACCCTGAAAACGTCAAGCGTGTTGAACGGGTATTTCCACAGTACGAGTGGGATTTCTTAACTCAAATGGCGGCTCCCGAATACACCTATACGCGCTTCTTACGGGCAATAGGCAAATTCCCCGCGTTTTGTGGCGAATATACGGATGGCCGAGATTCAGACGCAATTTGTAAAAAATCCATCGTGACGGCTTTTGCTCATTTCTCACAAGAAACGGGTGGCCACATTGCGAAAGACAACGTATCTGATAACCCTAATGGGCTTGAAGAGTGGCAGCAAGCACTGGTTCATGTACGTGAAATGGGGTGGTCTGAAGGGCAAAGTGGCTATACAACCGGTTGTGGCCAAAATGATTGGCAAAATGCTCGTTGGCCGTGCGCCGCCGGGCAAGGGTATTTTGGTCGAGGCGCGAAGCAGCTCTCTTACCATTTCAACTATGGCGCTTTTTCTGAAGTGATGTTTGATGGTGATGCCAAAGTACTGCTCAATAACCCCGGATTAGTCGCTGATTCTTGGTTGAACTTAGCTTCAGCGATTTGGTTTTTTTTAACACCTCAAGCACCGAAACCGGCAATGTTGCATGTAATTGACCGTACATGGACACCTTCGCAACGTGAAAGCGATGCTGGTATTGGCTATGGTTTTGGCACCACAATTAACGTTATCAATGGCGGCATTGAGTGCGGTGAACAGAATAAGGATAAAGGTCAACCGGTTAATCGCATTCGCTACTGGGAAGGGCTAGCGGATCATTATCAAATACCGATTGAGTCAGATGAAAAGAACACCTGTTGGCAGCAAACACCTTACGGCAGCTTAAATTTGAACGGTGCGACAGATGTGCTGTATACCAACTGGGATGGTAATTGGAAATATTACTCTGATCGGCCAGGTGGCTACTCGTTTGAATGTGAACTGGTTGGTTTCCAAACCGCGTATTCAGCCCTTGTGGCTGGTGATTACGAAAAGTGTGTGACTAACTTTTATGGTTCACATTCAAGCTGGCCACAAGTGCGTGTTGTGGATGCGATTGATCCCGGTACGCCACCAGAGCCGCCAGTGGATGGCATCGTCGGCTGGGAAGCGACAAAGGTATATAACACGGGCGATAAGGTGAGCTATAAAGACGCTACTTATGAAGCTAAGTGGTGGTCACAAGGTAATGAACCCACTCAAGGTGATCCTTGGAAGCTTATTACAGGTGAACCAACAGCGCCCACAACGCCTGACCCTGTTGAGCCTCCGCCAGTCGTCAATGAGCCAGAACCGCCCGTCACATCAGAGCCGACGCCACCAAGCAGTGATTTTTCAAGCTGGGTTGCAGGGGTTACTGTTGCAAAAAATGGCGATAAAATTACGCATAATGGAAAGTGTTTTATGGCTAAAAATAACCCCGGAGTATGGGAATCACCCACGCAAAGTAACTGGTTTTGGGATGAAATAAACTGTCAATAGAGAGTGATGTTCGGTAGAAAAATATCAGCACGATCGATTTAGGTCGTGCTGTTCTATTTTTGAACAATCAAGTAGCTAAATTTACAATCTTAGTTTCCGTTAACGTTCTTTCCATTTTGTGTGTTACTCCACTAAAATCCGCGCGTAATTTTTATCAACATTTTTTAAGGTACTCGCGAATGTCTACTAAATTGGCCAATCCAGCGCCGCTAGGCCTAATGGGTTTTGGCATGACGACTATCCTGCTTAATATCCATAACGCAGGCTTTTTCCCTATCGACTCTATGATTTTGGCGATGGGTATTTTCTACGGCGGCTTAAGTCAAGTCATCGTGGGTATCATGTGTTTCAAACGTGGTGACACTTTTGGCACCACAGCGTTTACCTCTTACGGTCTATTTTGGCTCACATTGGTTGGACTGATTGTCATGCCATACATGGGACTACCAGCAAGCCCTGCTCATTTTATGGGTTGGTACTTAGCGTTGTGGGGTATTTTCACTGGTTTCATGTTTATCGGTTCATTGTGCTACCCACGAGCTAAACAAGTGGTATTCGGCTCACTGACCATTCTATTTGCTTTGCTAGCGGCGCGTGATTTCACTGGTAGCGAGCTTATCGGCACGATTGCCGGCTTTGAAGGTATCTTCTGTGGCGCAAGTGCGATTTATTTTGCAATGGCTCAAGTTCTGAATAACGAATACGGCCGTGTTATTTTGCCGATTGGTGAAAAGAAAGCGCAAAACGCTGTTGTCGAAAAGTTGACGACACAAGAAATCGCAGCCTAATACGGGTTGATGAAAAAGAAAAAGGGTTAGCGTTTGCTAACCCTTTTTGCGTTTACCTTGAATGCTTTTTGCTGATGAGTTTAGCTAATCCGTTAGGATGATGGTTGTTCAACACCCACGGAGCTCTCTTCTACGGTTGGTTCTTGTCCCGTTTTGCGTTTATATTTTCCTTCCCAATATGTCGCATTCTTAATGCCGAGTTTTACTGGGTTGAAAAGATACTCATCGACACCTTGTTTTTGTTGCTCTTCATAATCTTTGAGTGCTGCAATAGCTGGTTTAGCCATAAAGAAGATGATCAAAATCCCGACTATGTTTAGCCACGCCATCAAACCCACGCCCACATCACCCATTGCCCAAGCAAGGTTTGCGGTTTTCACCGTGCCGTAGAATACCGTTGCAACGATCACTACTTTAAGCAGAAACATCAGGCCATCGACTTTAAAGGTGCGGCGAATGTAAGCAATGTTCGTTTCAGCAATATAGTAGTATGCCAAAATCGTGGTAAAGGCGAAGAAGAACAGAGCAAACGCAACAAAAGGTTTACCGACGCCTGGTAGTGCGCTCTCAATCGCCATTTGAGTAAATACTGGGCCATTGGCACTAATATCCGCCGCGATGTTCTGTACTAAAAATGCACCTTCTGCGCCGCCGTGCACGTTATAAGCACCAGTGATCAGAATCATGAACGCGGTTGCGGAACAGACCAGCAGAGTATCAATGTAGATAGAAAATGCTTGCACTAAACCTTGCTGAGCTGGGTGATCAACACTTGCGGCAGCCGCGGCGTGCGGGCCAGTACCTTGGCCTGCTTCGTTTGAGTAAACACCTCGTTTTACCCCCCAACCAATCGCAGCACCAATGCCTGCCATTGGTGTGAACGCATCACCAATGATCATAGCAAAAATACGTGGTACTTCACTGATGTTAAGCAGGATGATAACAAACGCAGTAATCACATAGGCCAAAGCCATAAATGGCACCACGACCTGTGTGAAGTTAGCGATACGCTTAACACCACCAAAGATGATGAACGCTAAAATGATCGACACTACGGTACCGGTAAAAATTTTAGCAAAAGTGAAGCTACCGATAGCGGTTTCAATGGTTGGGCCAGCACCAAAAGCGGCCTCTACAGCATTACCAATACTGTTGGACTGGACGCCAGGTAAAAGCACACCACAAGCAAAAATAGTGGAAATGGCGAAGATCCATGCATACCATTTTTGCCCCATCGCTTTTTCGATGTAATAAGCAGGACCACCACGGAATTCACCTTCATCTTCTTCTTTATAAATCTGTGCCAGAGTTGACTCAGCATAAGCAGTCGCGGCACCAAAAAAGGCCACTACCCACATCCAGAAAATAGCACCAGGGCCACCAAAGCCAATTGCCGCGGCTACGCCTGCAATATTACCGGTACCGACGCGTCCCGAAAGTGAAACGGCCAAAGCTTGGAAAGAGGATATCCCTTTGGTTGAGCTTTTTCCGGAAAGAAGAAGTCGCCACATTTCAAAAAAGTGACGGACCTGAACGAATCGGGTCACAATTGAGTAGAATAAACCCGCACCAAGGCATAAATAAATTAGCGCCGGGCTCCAGATTATTCCATTCAGAAAATCAACAAATGACTGCATATGCATTTCCCTGTTTTAGTAGTTTTGATGAGTGTTGTGTTTGCTTTGTGGGCAACATATTAATCTTTTTGTAACTCAGTTGTTAATTTATTTGTCAGTAAATAATCGTTAGCGTGATGAAGAACACAAATGATAATGAAATGTTAAATTTTTGGTGGGTTAATAAGAATTGACTGAAATTTCAGCTCATGGATTGGCTAAGTACAAGTTTGCTTACTGATAATCTTAGTAAGAAGCGGCGTGGTTCCATGCGCTTCAAACCGCCACTTTAATGCTTTTTGTGGAATACAGGGTGCAGCCCTAGGTGAAGAGTCGCCATAAGATATGTGCCCTTCGTGAGTAAAGCTTGTTTCTTTTGCGGCTTGTGATTGACGATCAACTACCGTAGTCATTCTCGTTCTCTGAGCACATTCAGAGTTAGTATAAATGTTCACATAATATCAACGTCAAACATCAAATTGAGTGGCAACACCATCACTAGCCCCTACACTTATTTTTATATCACGATAACAAAAGGGGCGGTAAATGAAGTCAGAGACAGGTCTATGCTGCTATAAAAACCCTGATGGTTGGTGTTGTGATCAACCTAGTGGTGAGTCTGGCCTTTGTTATTGGCATGACCCCAAAATAGATAAAAGTAATGACGACATCAAATCTCAGGTTGAACAATGGGCGGCCTCAGGTAAACCTTTAGATGGATTTCAGTTGGCTAAAGCAAATTTAGTCGATCTCAACCTCGTCAATCGGGGCCGTAAAACTGGCTATCAATGTCGGAACGCCGATTTTTATCGAGCAGATCTGACCAATGCTCACTTTTTTGGTTTGGATTTACGAGGTTCTTCTTTGATGAAGAGCAAGTTGGTGTGTGCTAACCTCCATTGCGCCAAATTGCAAAAAGTCAATTTGCTGGGGGCTGATCTTTCTCGCGCTAGGTTGGAAAATATTGAATGGGGAGAGGAGTTGAAGCAAGAGCAAGAAGCTAAAGTGGCCTTAAAAAAAGGAGAGTACAAGCAGGCTTGTGCACTATGGCAAGAAGCTGAGGAAGTGAGCAGGGGAGTTCGTAAGCAGTGTGAAAAGCAAGGCTTGTTCGAAATGGCCGGAACGTTTTTTAAAAAAGAGATGCGTTTCAGACGTTACCAAATGCCCAAGTTTAGTCTTCAGAGAATGTTGTCGAAAACCGTTGATTTGTTTTGCGGTTATGGGGAAGAGCCGTTAAGAGTGGTGTTATTTTCGCTTTTTGTCATTCTGGCCAGTGCAACGGCTTACTTTTTCTTAGGTACCACCTCTGCAAACCCGATCTATGATGATGTAACAGGGTGGACATTTTACTTATTAGAGTTTTTCAACGCGATCTATTTTAGTGTCGTCACCTTTACCACTTTAGGTTATGGCGATATCTCTCCAGTAGGTGTTGCGCGATTTATTGCTGCATTGGAAGCCTTCTTAGGCAGTTTTACTATGGCACTATTTGTTGTGGTGTTCGTTAAAAAAATGACGCGTTAGAACTCACTCGAAGTGAACTCTCAGCGCTGAGTATGTTTGTGCTTCAAAACCGCATAAATCATTAAAGCAAAGGCAATCGCAGCGGCCACCCAAATCCAGTAACGGTGCGCGGAATAAAAAGCACTGATTTGGTGAAGATGTTCAAACGCAAAATGGGTGAGTAAACCAAAGACCGCGACCCAAACGGTGGTGGCAAGCAGGTTACCCAGTAAAAATACTCTGATGGGCATTTTCGCCACTCCGCAGGCTAATGGCATGAATTGTTTCATCCCCTCAACAAAGCGACTGATGATTAAGCAAATCGGGCCGTATTTTTGAATAGCACTTTGCAGTTTTTGAAATTTCGCTCCGGAAATATAGCCTTTTCTATCCAACCAACCTTCAAAATAATAGCCGATCAGATAGCCGCAACTGTTACCAATAAAGCAGCTTAGCCACGATACAATCATAACCAGCGAGAAATTCATTACGCCATTGGATGACAAAATAGACGCGGCAATCATGAGCGATTGGCCGGGCATTGGAATGCCAATCCCTTCGAAAAAGATGCTGATGATCAGTGCTAGGTAGCCGTACTGTTCCAATAACGGCTGCATTGAGAGGAGCAGTTGATTGATAGGTTGCAAAGCGAGTATCCACCATCGAAAGTTTGATGTTATTTAATACGCTGGTTCTTCGTTTGAATCAACGTCATCCTGTGATTATGCCCATTTCTTGGCGCTTAAAATAGAATGTGTTGCGGTAAGTACCTTCAAAGCGGTTAGTACCTTCAAAGCGGTTAGTACCTTCAAATTAGCTGAAAATCATCAGCAAATTTGTTGTGGTTTCTATGCTCTTTTGGCGTAGTACACTGCTTAAAAATCAAGAGGAGTTATTTTATGTTTCATGCCCATGTTTATTTTGATCTCGCCGAGCAAGCGAAAGCACAACGCGTACAACAAAAAATTGCCCAACAACGACATGATGTACAAGCTATGTTTGGTTTGGTACCTCGGCTTGTTGGCCCGCACTTAAAGCCGATGTTTGAAGTACACCTTGCTGACAATAGCCACGGATTTATCGAGTGGTTAGATGAACATCGGGAAGGTCTTAGCGTGTTGATCCATCCGGTTTCTGGAAACGATAGGTATGACCATTCTGAGGGACAAGTTCTGTGGTTAGGTGATGCTTTAGGTGTCAACTTAGCTGTATTGCGTTAGAGGATGCCTATCGAATTAATAGCCACATTGAATTAGTGTTTAATGCTCATCTTGTCTAGTCTGTACATGAAGCAACAGAGCACAATAATTGTGGCAAGGTTTTGAAGATAAAGGTTTTCCGACCAAGTCGTGATCGCAGGCACATTACCTCCCGTTGTTATTGCATATATATAATCTTGTTCTAAGTTTTGTTGCATTTGAATTTAACACAGTGAATGTTCAGCCAATATCGACTGTGCTGAGTGTTTTTAGAATAAATCAAGCACACTTAAATAGCCGCAGTAATGCGAAGCAAGGAGAACGCAATGGAGAACAAAGGTATGAATTCGGGCGGTAAATGCCCAGTCATGCACGGCGGAGTAACATCAGCTGAAAAGTCCAACATGGATTGGTGGCCAAAAGCACTGAATCTTGACATCCTTCACCAGCATGATGCGAAAACCAACCCAATGGGTGCGGATTTTAATTACCGCGATGCGCTAAAAGCATTGGATGTTGATGCCTTGAAAAAAGATCTCAAAGCATTGATGACCAATAGCCAAGAGTGGTGGCCTGCCGACTGGGGGCATTACGGTGGTTTGATGATCCGCATGGCATGGCATTCTGCAGGTACTTATCGAATTGCAGATGGTCGCGGTGGCGCGGGCACTGGCAACCAGCGTTTTGCTCCGCTTAACTCGTGGCCCGATAACGCCAACTTAGATAAAGCACGTCGCTTATTGTGGCCAATCAAGCAGAAATATGGCAACAAAATCAGTTGGGCGGATCTAATGATCTTGGCGGGTAATATGGCTTATGAATCCATGGGGCTTAAAACCTTTGGTTTCGCTTTTGGTCGTGAAGATATTTGGCACCCAGAAAAAGACACTTATTGGGGCTCAGAAAAAGAGTGGCTAGCGCCAAGTGGCGGAGAAAATAGCCGCTATTCCGGTGTGCGTGATTTAGAAAATCCGCTTGCTGCCGTGATGATGGGCCTGATTTATGTAAACCCTGAAGGCGTTGACGGTAATCCAGACCCGCTTAAAACCGCACATGACATGCGCGTTACTTTTGAGCGGATGGCAATGAATGATGAAGAAACCGTGGCGCTGACAGCGGGCGGGCATACGGTGGGTAAAGCGCATGGTAATGGTAGCGCTGCGAACTTAGGGCCAGATCCTGAAGGGGCGGACTTGCACGAACAAGGCTTGGGTTGGAATAACCATACCAGCCGCGGCATTGGCCGTAATACGGTCACCAGTGGTATTGAAGGTGCATGGACTACACACCCAACCCAGTGGGATAACGGTTTCTTCCACCTGCTATTTACTTACGAATGGCAACTAACGAAGAGCCCTGCCGGTGCGTGGCAGTGGGAGCCAATCAACATCAAAGAGGAAGATAAACCGGTTGATGTGGAAGACTCAAGCATTCGTTATAACCCCATGATGACCGATGCCGATATGGCGCTGAAGATGGATCCTGAATATCGCAAGATCTCAGAGCGCTTCTACAAAGACCCAGCGTATTTCTCTGAAGTATTTGCTCGTGCTTGGTTTAAGCTCACTCACCGCGATATGGGGCCTAAAGCGCGCTACTTTGGCCCTGATGTTCCGGTAGAAGATCTCATTTGGCAAGATCCCATTCCAGCAGGTCGTAAAGATTATGATGTGGATGCGGTAAAAGCAAAAATAGCGGCCAGTGGCTTAAGCATCAGTGAGATGGTCAGCACCGCATGGGATAGTGCACGTACTTTCCGTGGTTCCGATAAACGTGGTGGCGCTAACGGTGCGCGCATTCGCTTGGCTCCTCAAAAAGATTGGCAAGGTAATGAGCCAGAAAGACTCAGCAAAGTGTTGGCTGTTCTGGAGAAAATTGCCGCTGATGCGGGTATTAGCATCGCCGATACTATTGTTTTGGCGGGTAACGTCGGTGTTGAACAAGCGGCCAAAGCGGCGGGTGTCAATATTACTGTGCCTTTTACTGCAGGACGTGGTGATGCAACGCTTGAACAAACCGATGTGGAATCGTTTGATGTGCTTGAGCCACTGGCGGATGGTTTCCGTAACTGGCAGAAGCAACATTACGTGGTTAACCCAGAAGAGATGCTGTTAGATAAAGCGCAACTATTGCGCCTGACTGCTCCAGAAATGACCGTATTGATTGGTGGATTGCGAGTGCTCGGTACAAACTACGGCGGCAGTCAACATGGTGTATTGACAGACCGTGTTGGGGCGTTGACTAACGATTTCTTCGTTAACCTCACCGACATGAATTACACTTGGAAGCCAACGGGCCGTAATTCTTACGATATGGTTGAGCGTAAGAGCGGTAAAACAAAATGGACAGCGACTCGTGTTGATCTGGTGTTTGGCTCAAACTCCATTTTGCGCTCATACGCTGAAATTTACGCGCAGGACGATAACAAAGAGAAGTTCGTCAAAGACTTTGTCGCTGCTTGGACCAAAGTCATGAACGCCGATCGCTTCGACGTGTTGTAAGCCCTCTCCACTCAGTAATCTTGATATTAAGGCCCTCTTAGCGAGGGCCTTGTTGTGGCTAGGTTTTACTCTAAAGTTTTGATTTGTAAAAGAATTGAGAATTGTTTTTAAAAGAAATACTTATAGGGATCAGTTATTCTATTGTAATTCCAAGTGCGCCAGTGTTTTGAAGTGCTTGAAGGTTTCGCATTGCGACAGACTTTTGCCTAATTTTTTATTAATCAGCACTTGGAAAAGATCATACAGCCCCATCGCCTCTTCATAGTCACATTTACTTAAGGCGAGGAAAAAGATCAGATAGGCTTTTTCACCATTACCCCATTCAATTCCACGCGGTGCAGCGACGGTGTAAACCATCGAACGTTTAGCAAAGAGTTCAATCGAGTGAGGTAGAGCAATGTATTCACCCATCATGGTTGAAACCAAACTCTCTCGCTCTTGCAGTGAAGCTCGGTATCCTTCCTCTACCAACTCCGTTGATTCAAGATGCGAGCAAACCTGCTCAAAGAGGTGTGATTGCTCAATGACGTCATCAAGGTAGAGAAATTGAGCCTTGGAAAAATACTTGTCCAAAAGATAAGAGTGCGTGCGATCAACCAACACTTGTTTGCCCAGCTCTTCCAATTGATGTTGGGTAGGGAAGGGGTCAACCACAAAGCTCTGAATCTCTCTATTGGCTAAGGGCATGGTGGTAATAATGAGGTCCGCTTGCGTGGCATCAGCGGTGATCAACTGTTCAGGGGAATAAACCGTTTTCATATCCAATTGCGGATACTGGCGGCGGATGATCGCTTCTAGCCCAAGTGTCGCGGCATTACCTGCGTCGCAATACAGGAGCGCTTTTGGTGTACGGTGACCTAAATGATAATTACGTTCAAGCCCCACACCAATGTGAATTACAAGATAGCCTATTTCGTGCTGCGTCATGCAGTAACCCGTCTCTCTGATCCAGTCTGCGATGGCTGATAAGGTAATACTGTAAGCGAGTGGGTAGTGCTGTTTGATATGTTCGGCCAATGGGTTAATTGTCGCGACATGATGTTTGACACGAATGATCATATGGCAGACGTGGTTGTGGAGATCGCGGCGTAATAGCGCATCGTCACGCACATCGTAAGGGTAATTTTGATAGATATAATCAAAGATGTGAGTGACTAGATCATCGGCCTCATGCTGTACACCCTGGCTAAGGAGTGCTTGATTCGTCGCAATTCTCGCTTGAATGTGAATCGCTAAGGCGGCAATTTCATGGTTATTGGCGGGTAGCAGCATCGGTAGCGCAGAAAATAACGCTTTGGCAATCGGTAGCGTCGTTTCATGAACATCGTTTTTAGAAAATTCGGTAAGCTCTTTGCCACACGCGAGCCTGTGCAGAGTGACGGCAGCATAAAGGGTTAACCAACGCAGCCCAATATCATTGATATAGAGTGTATGGTTGGTCAACACTTCACGAAAGCGCGCTGCAAAAATTTGCTGAGATTTATCAGGGAAGATCGTACTAATAAAGCCCAGAGCTTGTTTTGTCTCTTTTTGTTCGATGTAGATAAGCTGTGTTAAACGGGAGCGAATTGCCATTTCTGGGCCTTGGATCAGCATGCCCAAACGAGGTTTACTTTCAATCGATAAACCAAACGTGGCGAGTTGGCTGCGTACATCGGCCATATCATTTTGAATAACGGTGCGGCTTAGATTCCATGTCTCGGCCAATTCGTCAATTTTTACGCCTTGTTCTGCCGTTAATAGCAGTACTTGAATCTGAATGATGCGCTCTTTACTGGTCCTTGGAATCGTTTCTGCATTTTGCACCCTCGACAAAAAATGCTCGAAAGTTGACGGGTTGTAAATATTGAGTTGGTAACCGGAACCGCGCTGGTGGAGAAGATGCGCGCCATGGTTGACCATCACATTATTGAGCAGCGCGACATCGGTGCGTATGGTGCGTGTCGAAACATTAAGCCGTTGCGCAAGTTCGTCCTGAGTCAAAGGCGAGGCGGATACAGCATCCAACAAATGAATTAGGCGAGGGTGCGGTAGCTTGTACATCATCGATTCCCATTCCAGCATGAACAGCGCTATCTAAAAGGTAAAATGCACTAAAGGCAATAGATAGCCAACGCTTTGTTATACCGGAGCACATGCTCCGGCGTCGGTGTTATGAATGTGCCAGCTGTTTTTGAGTCATGGCCAGCAGGGTTTTCACATCCTCGGGGCGAGTCTGTCCGGTTTTCTCATCGATGATTGAGCTATAAATGTGTGGAATGACTTTTTCGACACCCGCATCGAGAGCGATGCGTAAAATCTCTTCAAAGTTGTCCAAATCAATACCACCCGTTGGCTCTAACCAAAAGTGGTGACGAGCACAGGCGTTGGCAACTTCTTGGTACTCAGCTTTGCATTTTAGCCCCTGCATTGGGAAGAATTTGACTGAGCTGCAGCCCATATCTTGCAACATGGCAATCGCCGTATCAACGGGAACAACCGCTTCTTCCATGCCGGAACTTTTCGGGCCAGTTGAGATTTTAACCAAGCCAACAGTGCCTGATGGTGAAATCAAACCATTCACGATAGTGTGATCTTGACCTAGCGCTTGACGCGTAGCCCCGACACCAGTAAAGACTTGATTGACATGCTGAGGCTGCAGTATTCCGGCTAAAGCCGTTACCATATCCGATTGTTTTGGATCCCCTGCGCCAAGGCCAATCGATAAAGCATTCTCGATTTTTTCAGCGCACGCCTTCATATCAGCTGATGCGCTTGCCGTATCTGGGTAATCTTTCGAGAGCATACCAACCAACACATGGCCTTGTGCGGCTTGGTAGACTTCAATCGCATTATGATGAGAGCCCGCCAGCACATTGAGACATACACGGTCAGCGTAAAAATTAGGGCTTAAAGACATTCTAATGACTCCTGATTCAGTTGGTTCATGGCGCTAAGGATAAGTTCAAGTTGATGAGATGAAACACTGCGGACATCAAATTCCACCGAACCTTCATTGGATTTGTAAGCGCGGCAGTAAATTGCTGGGTTACCATTTTGGAGGCGTGTGACGGCTTCATTAGCGCTGATACCAAATTGTTTGGCATCAAAACTCACTTCTGCACGTGCGATATCTCGGCCTGCACTGTCCCAAACCACGCGCGCGCTTATCCCTTCAATACGGTTTAACCCCTCGATAAATGGCGTCATTTTATCCACCATTTGTTGGCCGGTTTCTGGTTGGCGGCTTAAGTACAGCTCAATGGCATGCGTTAGGCCTAAAATGCCTTCTTTACCGACTTTCATGGCACGGCCAATCCCTGCAGATTGCTGCTTAACCCATTCCACATATTGATGTTTCCCAATCACTAAACCGCTGGTTGGGCCTTCAATCGCTTTCGCACCACTGTAGATAACCAGATCAGCCCCTTGCTGATAATAGAGTTGTAGATCCTCTTCTGCTGCTGCATCAACAATCAACGGAAGCTGGTGGTCTTGAGCCACTTTGGCCGCTTGTGCCACGGTTAACATGCTTTTTTGCACGCAATGGTGCGATTTAATGTAGAGAATGGCGGCGGTATTGGGGGTGATTGCCGCGGCTAATTGTTCTGCGCTGCATTCATTAGCCCAACCGGCCTCAATCAGGTTACCGCCGCCAAGATTTACCATGCTGCCAACCGGGGCACCATAATTGACGTTATGCCCTTTGGGGATCACAATATCCGTTGCGATCGAGTGCGTTTTTGCATGCAGATGCTCAAGCAGATAAGGGTTACCACGCACAATGACTGCCGCGACACTCTGCGCAATTCCCGCTGAAGCGCATGAGACGACGACCGCATTTTCAACTTGCAGCAAACGAGCAATATATTGGCCAGTTTTGTTCACCAAATCGCTCATTTCAAAGTAGTTGTTCATCCCAAAACAGACAGTCTGCTCCACTTCGGGCTGCGGAGTGGAAACACCAAGAGCTGTCATACGGCCAGATGCGTTGATCACCTGTTTCAAGTGATATTTTTCAAGAATGGAAGACATAATGCTGTTGTCCTTGTTCAGTCAATACAAGCTTGCCGTCAATGATGGCAGCAAGAGGTGTAAATTTCTGTTGTCCAGTTCGATGCTGGTGATGAGTATCGGTGTAGTTAACCGATGCTTTATTGATGGTGTAGAGCGTTAAATCGGCATCATAGCCTGCAATTAAGTGCCCTTTTTTCGCTAGGCGAAGTGCTTGCGCTGCTTGACTCGTCACGCGCTCAATGATCTGCTCATGGGATAATCCGAGTGTAAAAAACATCGACATCAGGTGGGCAAGACCGTAAACCGGGCCATTGAGCCGGTTTTTACAGTAAATGTCAGAACTGATTGTATCGGGCAAAATCCCTTGTGCGATGGCCTGCTCAGCCACTTCAAAACTGAAACTGGCACTGCCGTGGCCGATATCAAGTTTCATGCCTCGAGCTCTGGCCTGCTGAACGCTGCTTTTTATCTCCCCATGACAATCAAGAATGCGATTAGGCTTGCCATTAAAGCAGTGAGTGAGAATATCGCCTTTGCCCAGCAGAGCGACAATCTCATCCAAATCTGGCGGTGCATTACCGACGTGCACCATCAATGGAACGCAGCCGCATTGCTGCTGTAATGCTTTGGCTGCATGAAGTGGCATTAAGCCATTGTGGCCGACAACACTACCGCTCATGCGTGCTTTTAAACCGACAATAAATTCGGGATGACGAAGCAGCGCTTGCTTTGCGCTATCCAGATCAATGTCGTTGGCATCGGCCAGTTCATTTTGGCGCAACAAGCCAATTTTCGAGATATTCAGTAGAGCTCGCACATGGGTTGTGCATTGCGCTGCAAGCTGTGCAAAATCATCCACATCATTTGCGCCTGTGCTGCCCGCATCAATGACAGTTGTCACGCCACCTGACACCCCAACGTTATCGGGGTGGTCGTTATAAATCGGCGAGTTCGGATAGCAGTGAGTGTGGCCGTCAATCCAACCGGCACTCACAAAAACGTCATGATCTAAATCGACGGTCTGTTTTGCCAATGAACCAGCAAGATCGCCCACCGCCGCTATTTTGTTGCCCTGAAGGGCGATATCGATACTAGACCCACCCGCTTGTTGGGCATTTTTGATCAGGATGTCATACATAATTTGCATCTCACGCTCTTCGCTCATCGGCGCGAAGAGCGATTATCAGTAGAATTTAAACCCCAGCTTGTTTTACAGTGCGATAGGAAAAAGAGCTCCTAACGCCATCGCTCCGAGAATTGCACCACCCGTAATCGGTTTACCCCACACATAGAAAATCAATGCGCCACCTAGAGAGCCGATCCCAATCGGGATAGAAGCGGCCATCGCAGATAAAATGATCAATGGTCCAAGAAAACGGCCGGAGCTATTGCCTGCTCCCATCATCACATCTGCCCCGTAGGTTGAATCGCTTTGGTTAATGGTGAATTTACGTGCCAGCACAATTAAGCCACCAATCGCCAAACCAGCGAGCATGCCTGTGATTAACGAAGCGGTGAAATTTTCAAGAGGATAAACAATGCCAGCACCCAGTAATAAAGCTGGAATCCCTAAACCCACACCGGTTTGCACTGCGCCACCGATATCCAAAATGCCCACGAGCGAACCTTCAATGATGCGTGCAAACAGAAAGCTTGCACCAAAAGCGGCCACCGCACCGTACGCGCCTGTATCCATCCCTGCTCGCAGCATGGAAACAAACGCCACCTCGTTAAAAGCACCGACACCGTATAAGTAGTACATGTGCGTTCCGGCAAAAACCCCGGCTGAAAGCAAGCCCACGAAAATCGGGAAAGACCAGTCGGCATACCAAAAGTTGTTTTTCATTTTTTCGTCCATGGTCAACTCCTTATTTGCCACTGATCATGAGATGGATATTTTCAAGCCACAAAGGAACTTGCATATGGAAAGCTTCGATAAATTTCATGTCGAACCCGCGGAAGAAAGCACTTAACGCAAACAGTGCAATAATCGCCGTCATCATGATCTGAGTTACTCTGTTCCAACCACTCTCTTCAACACCTTTACCAATCAAAATACCCAGCACCAAACCAGGAACGGCGTTGCCCATGATCATTTGCGCTAAACCACCAAAGATAGTGGCCCAAAAGCCCGATTTCTTACCCGCTTCAATTGCCGCTAGCCAGAAAATAACCGGCATGACGGTATTCACCAGTAAGTTTGCCGCAGGTACTAATACCTTTACCGCCGTGACTTGCAGCGCCGCAGGAACGGCCGCCGCCGTTGAGTTAAGAAACGCAACCACAATCGCACCGATAATGGCGCACGCAATGCCCATTCGTTTTGGATCATGCAAGGTAGTGGCAAGGTCGCGGTTTTTTATCATCAGCGCCGCTGCGCCCCAGTTCGGGATGATGCGGTGGTCAACATCTTGAGTGAATGCCCCTGCCGCAACCGTTGAGGCCCAAGCATTAAAGAAGAATCCAAGCCCAAAAGAGAAGTGAGAGGCAGGGTCGCCTTCACACGAGTTCAACTCTCCCAGAGTACGAAATGCGCCCATACCTTGGATAGTTGGAGCATGGAACATCCTTGCCGCGCCTACTCCAACGCCGATACCGACTAAGCCACCAATGATGATGGACTTAAAGAGAATGATAAGAAACATGTCAGGGATCCTTATAGTGACCTGTTAACGTTTGAAATCGACCTGTTCCACATCGATGTGGGTCAGGCTGACCGTAACCTCTAGCTTGACGCTGTATTGGCGTCGATCTCTTGCAAGAAAGAAGAAAAGGAATTTCTCTCGCTTTACTTTCTCTTCTGCTTGCAAAACGTTGACGTCTAACGGCTCAATCCGGAGGAGCACTTTTGCGTTATTCTTAAGTAACGTGGGTTGCACTTGGCTTAAAGCCGCGGCAAAAGCCTGCTGCTTTGTTTCGCCTTTGCCACTCACGGTTACCTTAGTGGTTAACTGCTCTTTCATGCTTTGACGCCATGCTTAGCCACAAACGCCTTCACCAGTTTTTCGCCCAGCTCTTCTTTATCCATAAAGCCGAAACCCAAAACCACGCAGCCTTCATTGATCGCGGTTATCCCTTCCTCAACAGAGCGCATTCCATAACGACATTGATAGCCATATTTTGTTTGCGCTGTTATAGCACCAGCGCCGCCGCTGCCGCAAAAAGAGATCCCTAAATCGGCTTGCTGCTGATGCATGACATCACCTAACTTCATGTCTGCGGCCATGCCGGGAATAACGGTCACTTCAGCGCCTGCCGCTTGAGCACCGGCTCCTACTTTCTGACCTTTGCCCATGCGATCACCAATAACGACTTTGATTACGGACATGTTGTTTCTCCTACTGTTGGGTTTAATTCGTTTTCTTTAGCTACTTCAAAATGGACCGAAAGCAGATGCGCTTCTTCATAAGCGAGGTTCTCCATCCAACGACACACTTGCTCGGCCAAGGTGAAACAAATGGGAGAGATTTCATCAAACATCTCCATATCGAGTTCAGGCAACGATTCACCGCTAAATGAGCGCCAAACCATCGCTTTGATGTGTGTTTCGAGCATTTTTTTCTGTAGCGAATCGGGGCAGATAGCGTGTGAATTAAGCAAGGCAATGGCTCGTTCGGTGAGCGACAAACCAAGCTCTATAATCTGTGCATCATCCATGCTAATGGGTTGAGAGTTTTGCACCGTGGGATTCTCCAAATGTTTAGCTTGGAGAAGAAAATAGCGTAAAAGGGAGCAAGGGTGGATAGGCCCTATTTCCACTTCCAAATGGAAATAAACCGTGGCCAGTAACATTCGCGCGGTTTTATGTGATGTGTGAAGAAGATTTATGGGAATAAATGCGCTGAAAAGGTGATTTGAATCGCTATTTCAAGCGCAAATTTATCGTCTATTTATTTGCTAACCGTCACAAAACAACGGGTGGTTATTTTAGTTTTATGTTTATTTTCCCAATCGGGCGTCAGGAAGCACGCAATATTAACGGAGGATGGCTTTGAGCCGAGCAAAAGTGCGCATGCTGTCGGTTGCAAGCATAGGAGTGTAGTCAGCGTTTTGTGCCTCAAGCTGATAATGGTTTGGTCCTATTTTGCGTACTACGCGTAGCAAGTAGTGGTTATCACCCGTTTCATCTTGAGTTTCAATCGCCATGACCAGATTAGAAATTGAACCTGCGCTCTTTGGTGTGACCCATTCAAGTAGTAGTAAATCACCATCTTGAATCGGGTTTTTACCTCCATTCATTGAGTTACCTGAAGCGGGGGCAATGAAATGTCTTGTTGGATCAAGCTTACCGTAACCAGCGGCGACTAAATATTGCTCTTGAGTATCATGAGTACCTTGCTTGAAATGACCGCAAGCAATTTTTAGATCGGGGTAGAGGGGCAAATAGATACCTTTTTCGTTTGCTTGGCTTGGCAACGGAAGGATCTTGGCCGAAGTTTGGATTGGCTTCGAGTTTGAGTGTGCTTCTTGCTTACTGACTCGCTGTATGTATTCGGCAAAACGCAAATCGACAAGTTCTTGAATAAGATCATGAAGCTGTGGCAAATCGGCATTGTCTACAGCAAAAGTGGGTAAAAAGCGGTGATTATCCACCTTAAACCATGCATGGCCAGAAGAGTCTGGGCTTGTAAACGCTTTGACTGGGTTTCGATTCCAGTAATTTAGCCATTCTGATCCTGTGGTGCTAAATTGCTTGGCTTGTTCGGTGAGATCTCGTCGCATTAAATCAGGTCTACGTGATAGCACTTTATGACTTTGAATCGCTAGCTCATTCAATGTTGGAGGTTTTCGCAAACCATCAAGCTCTAATAGTGCTTCAAGTAAAACGGCTTTAAAGCATTTGCTCATCGCTGTGATTTCGACTGCTTTGAGCAAAAACTCGTCATATTTCGCCAGTCGTTGAGTCAGTGCTAAGTCACTTTCTTGGTCTGCCACGAACCTAAACCAACTTTTCATCGAGCGGCGTACTTTAGTGAGATCATAACCATGGTGGAAAAACTCGGCGGCACTCGGTCGGTGTGCCAGTTGATGCTTAAGATCTTGGTAATCTTCAGCCGCAGTTGAACGTATCTGTTTTGCTAAGGTTTGCCAAAATTGCAGCAGTTGTGGATCAAAGTTGACATAGCAACCAGCCGCTAACGAAGTAGTTTGGTTGATCGTTTTGACTATTTCTTTCAGTGAACCCACATTGAGTAGGGTTGCTGGCCTATTTAAAAATGAAGAGTGATTACCGATAAAATCTAACACCAGTAATTGCTGTTTACCTGTACTCGGAGATTGGCGCAAACCGCGGCCTAATTGCTGTAAAAAGAGTATTTTTGATTCGGTGGGACGAATCATCAAAATGGTATCAATCGCTGGTAGATCGGTTCCTTCATTGAATAGGTCGACAGAAAAAAGAATGTCGATGCTTCCTTCATTCAACTGTTTTAAGGCGTCGTTTCGACGTATTTGAGAGTCACTATAGACAGCGATAGCGCGAACGCCTTGTTTGGAAAAGTATTTCGCCATGTAATCGGCATGACGTTTAGAAATACAGAAAGCTAATGTGCGCTGTTGTTTTCTGTCAAACCAATGTTGATAAATATGTTCGGCACGCTGCTTGGTTGCAAATGCACTGTCCAAAGCTGTGGGGTTAAATTTGCCATTGCGCCAAGGGATTTCTTGATAATCGACGAATTGATCGTAAATACCGTAGTAATGAAATGGCACTAAAATTTTCTCATCAATGCCATGCACCAAGTTACGCTCAAACACTAAATTGTTGTCGCAAAGCGATAATATATCGGCTTGATCAGAGCGCTCGGGTGTTGCGGTTAAGCCTAAAAGAAACGCTGGTTGGAAATAAGCGAGTAAATCTCGGTAACTACGCGCACTTGCGTGATGAAATTCATCGACAATAATATAGTCAAAATCATCGGCTTTGAAGCGCGCTAACTGCGCTTTTTTACCTAAGGTGGCGACTGAAGCAAAAAGATAATCAGCTTCCTCTGTTTTTTCAGATCCGTTGTATAAGCCAGTTTTAGCGTTAGGTATTAATTTACTAAATGTGCTTTCAGCTTGAGTCAGAATCTCTTCTCGATGGGCAACAAACAAGACGCGTTTTGCTTGCATCTGTTGAGCATCAAAAGCGGCTAACCATGTTTTTCCCATTCCAGTCGCTAAGACAACCAAGCCACGTACATAGCCTTGCTCACGGCTCTGGTTTAGCGCTGATAAAGCCAACACTTGCATTGAGTTTGGGGTAGGTATCTCCGGTGCTTTATCGGCTCCATCCAACAGTGTTAATGAACGTTGCATTGACAGTTTTTTGTAGCGCAGTAAGTAGTCGTCTATCCAGTGATGGGAGAGAGTCATACTCTGTTCATGAGAAAAAATAGCTGAAAACTGCTCACGAATATATTCAAATTCTTGCGCTGCGGGTGAAGTGGCTGGTTGCTCAAAATCGTGGCGTAAAGCCCACTCATAGCTTTGTAGTAATGCTGTTTTACTGATGTTATTTGAACCGACCCAAGCACACCCTTCACTGATGGTCCCTTGTTCTGTTTTAACAAAAATGTAGGATTTCATATGAAAGCTATGTTGACTTTCACAAGTAAAAATACGGCATTGCGCTCCACGTTCCGCCAATATCATAAGGCGTCGTAATGCGACTGGGTGGGTTATTGCTAGATAGTCCGAAGTCAGTAATTTGAGTGAGGCTCCACTTTTTAGAGCGTCAAGAATAGGGTCAAATAGTAAATCCAATCCGGAAGGTTGAACGAAAGAAACCGAGATCTCTATTTCACTAGCATGGTTAATGGCTTGGATTAACTTAGGAAGTAGCGGGTCTTGTTTCCCTCCCGCACTTAATTTTGGACCGCTATATAAAGTGGCTAGACCCTTGTTTCTATGAGCGCTCATCGCTCTTCACTTTTTATTAAAATGGCATTTAACCATTGTTCATTTTGGCGATCCGCTCTTAAATCATTGGTTATCCAGATTTTTGCCACATTCAATGGGGCATGAGCGATCCATTGTGCTAAACGCTGTTCATCACCGTTGGTAAATCGACGGCCATCTCGTTCGACTTCCCCTGTCCCATATTTAAAAGAACAATATAGAGGGGCTAATGGTTTTAGCTGAGAAGCTAAATGAGTAAAGGTATCTGGAAGATCCAACTCACCGACATGCAGTAACGATGCGCAAGCCCAAATACCATCAAAAGATTGATCACTTTGAAAATCAGCAAAGGTTGAAACGGTGACCGGAATTTGAAGCAGTTGAGATGCCAAGCTTGCTAATTCTTCACTGGCGTCAAATGCCACCACTTTATAACCCTGCTCAATGAAACTTTTTGCATCTCTGCCAGAACCACAACCAGCATCAAGGATGATGCCCCCTTTTGGAATATGGGGCGTAAAGTGTTCCATCAGCGAATGGGTATCTACTTCTTTGGTTGATGCAAAAAACAGTTGGGCATTTTGGTTGTAGAACTCGATAGACATAATCGCTCCTCAAAGTGAACGCTATTCTAACTATCTAATACCAAAGGCTCAATTGATTGCAGTACAAGTGTGATCAACTGAGTTGTTTTAAGTTTTTCGTGCGCAGACAGCTAGCCTAAAGTCGCCATAGAACTCAAGTGATGTTCTATTCAATAAGAGTGACTAATTAACCATTAATATTATTAATTTCACTTATTCCACCGAGGGCTTTACTCTGCACTTCGGCTTCAATTTGAATGAGAAAGAAAATATGACAGCGATTACTGATTTAGAGGTTTTACTGCAATCCATGTCACCCGAGTTGGTGGGCGGAAGCTATGTGTTTTGTACTGTGCAAGGGGCATTAGCCGATTATTTGCATTTAGAACCCGTGGCGACATTTCAAGAGCGTGAAGGGCTGACCTTGGTCATTGAGCAGCAAAAGGCTGTTGCGGCGCAGCTCGATTTTGAATCGGTATTCAGCTTAATTACACTGACGGTTCATTCAAGTTTAGAGGCAGTGGGTTTAACGGCCGCTTTTGCAACTAAGCTAGCTTCGTATGGCATCAGCGCTAATGTGATTGCGGGCTATTATCATGACCATATTTTTGTACAAAAAGATAAGGCAGAAAAGGCGATGGCGGCACTCAAAGAGTTCGCACAATAACGATTCCCTTGCTACCTAAAACTCCAAGTTGTTTGGCTATAAATATTCAAAATAGCGTCGTTTGATGCAACCAATCGGTTAAGTGTAGAGGATAAGAGTCTTTTCTAGGATTTATACCGAATGCCGTGATATTATCCTGCGCCCAACGGCTATGTGGTGGGTTTATAAACCACTACAGGCCTTATTAGTAGCAGATAGTTTCATTGTTGTGGATGATGATTCTATGTAAAAAGAGACCATGTTTTGCTTGATATATTACGCGAAGTATTAGGATGGACATCTGTCGCATTCTATATATCACTCACTATTTTTAATTCGATGAAGTTTACTCGCTATGCTGCTTTTGCTTCGGCTGCGAATGACATTGCTTGGTCAATTTTGATGGGTTGGTGGCCTAAAGTGATCCTTAACCTGTCGGTTGGTGCCATTAACGCCTATCGATATGTGAAAGATTTTACTAACACCAGCAAAATGGTGATCAATTCTGCTGCGGCTTTGATGGCGAGCGGCATTCTTTATATTGCTTATGTGGCCGTAAGCAGCTTTATCAATAACCCTACACTTGCCGAAGCCTTGCAGTTTGGCGATCTCGCGTTAATTTTGTTGGCGCTGTATATGACTGACCTGAAAAGGTTCCGTTTGCTCATGTTCTTATCGGGGTTTGTTGGTATGGCCGCCTATTTCGGTAACCCACAAATGATGATCATCAAAGCGTTGGTTATTGGCATTATGGCTTACAAGCTTTTCCGCGCCGATAAACTCACGGCAGTCGCTGCCCATCAGCAATAAACAAAACTATAACAGCGGGTGTGTAACAAGCTGCTGTGGCCAGTAATTAGGCATAATGAATGTATTCAATGATCACTTGATTACCTTCTATCGACACATGCTGGATATCACCATCAACGCTTATCCGGTTTTTTAAACAGATCGCTTTTACCTCGCTGGTGGCGGTCTGTTTAAAACTCGGCAATATCCTGTGCGGCTCAATATGCAGATGACGACAAAATTGGCTAATAAACGGCATTGATAAAGGGCTATCTCCGCGTAAAAGATGGGAAAATTCAAGTTGAGTGAGGTTAAGCCGCTTGGCCATTTCCATTTGAGTTAAATGCATTTTGGCCTTTTGTGACATCCACGCATTGTATAAGGCTTGGCGATCTTCCTCGCTAAACTCCATTGTCTATCCTCTTTCTGTTATCAGCGCTTGTAGTGGTGCAGAGTGACAAAAACAAGTCGCGATGATGTCAGTGGCAGGTTAGAGGCTATTCAAATTTTCCAAGTTAAACGAGTAAGTGACACCAGAGAAAGGCTCGCTGGTGCCTTACATGATGAGTATTTAAAACCAACTTACCCATAAACGCTTAAGGCTATCGATCATACGTTTAAACCAACTGCCTTTATCAACGCTCTCTAATGCAACCAAAGGAACTTCACCCACAGAGCGGTCACCCACTTGATAAATCACTTTACCTACTACATCATTTTTTTCGATTGGCGCTTGTAAATTGCCATTAAGTGAAATCAATCCTTTAAGTGATGATATTTCACCTTTGGTGAGCGTCAAATAGTGAGTTTCAGCAACGCCAACGGCCAACTGATCATTTTTTCCCATCCAAATACGCGCCTGTTCTAGAGGCATGCCAGCTTGGTGTGGTGCAACGGTTTCAAAAAACCGAAAGCCGTAGCTCAGCAGCTGTTTACTATCCACTTCACGACTTTTCGCACTGTTTGAACCCATCACGACAGAGATTAATCGCATATCACCCTGAGTTGCTGATGTAGTCAGGCTAAAGCCCGCACCGCTGGTATAGCCAGTTTTCATACCATCAACATTAAGACTGCGGTCGCGCAATAGCCCATTACGGTTGTATTGCGTTATCCCATTGTAGGTAAACGCGGTTTCACTGTAGAGCGGGTATATTTCCGGTAGGTCACGAATTATCGCTTGCGCAAGCTTCGCAATGTCATAAGGCGTGCTGTGTAAGCCTGAACTGTCTAGCCCATGAGGGTTGGTAAACGCTGTATTTTTTAAGCCAAGAGTTGAAGCCCAAGAATTCATGAGATTGACAAAGGCATTCTCTGAGCCAGCAATATGCTCCGCAATCGCTACACTTGCATCGTTTCCAGACTGAACAATTAGGCCTCGGTATAGATCCATCATGTTCACTTTAGTGCCGACTTCGATAAACATTTTTGAAGAGTCAGGAAAGTTTTTAGCCCAAGCTCGTTGGCTAATCACCGCTTGGTCGCTGGCCGTGATATTGCCAAGTTTCATCTCTTGCCCAGCCACATAAGCGGTCATCAATTTCGTAAGGCTCGCCGGGTTTAGCTTGGTGTGCGCGTTATGTTCCACTAAAACAGTGCCTGTATGGAAATCGATCAAAACATAACCTTTCGCAGAAAGCTGAGGAGGGTTGGGAACCACAACCGGTGTTGCCTGACTTATCAGGGGCATAAAAGATAAGCAAGCTGCAGAAATAAAGACTATAGACTTGATATTTTTCATAATTTACATCCCAAAATCAAAGAGGAAAACAACATAACGGTGGCTAGGTTACCTTGTTTCGCGCTCTGGACTCGTAAAGTAGTGTAAATGAACGTAACAAGCTTATGAAGCGGTTGAGAATGGTGAGCTGGCGGGAGTTGAAATGATTTCTCACTTTTCGTAAATTCAGTAACTTATATCGATGTTACCAATTTGGTGTTGCATCAAATGTTACATCAATTTCCTGCTTCAAAAGGAACTGAACCCGCGTCCATGTATTCCTAAATCATTTGAAAATGCTAGCTTGTTATAGCAATTCAATCTAAAGCAATAACGCTGATACTGAGCATTTTACCCATCCTCACTATCTATTAATAGCGATTTTAACGCATCGGGAGAAGAAGGAAGTAGCCCTATTTTTAAGCTAAATGGTTTGAATACCTTGTTGAGAATCTCTGTATTGTAGCTGCCCCGATCATTCTCTATGTCTGAGAGTGTTTTTCTTGAGACATCGACAAGTCTTGCGAATACATCCTGTTTGAGTCCCAGTATATTAATGCGTAGACTTTTCAGCGCTTGGCCCTGTGTTAGCTCTCCAAGCAATAAGTGTTTGATGACTTTGTTTGCCTCGGTTTTGCGCTCTGTTGCACTTACTGCTTTGGCGTTTTTTGAGGCTTTCGATCTCGTTGGGGTATTAAGTTGTGTTTGCTCTTTGATCGAATGAGTTGCATTCTTCCCAACCTTGGACTGCTGTTGATTTCGCTTTGCTCTTAGACGAGTTACCGTATCTTGTACTGATTCTTTACTGCTTGGCTTCATAGTAGCCCCCATTTAGTCAGCTTTTCTGATATATAATTAAGTCCAACGGCTGGCATCTCCAAGATTTGTTCTGGTACTCCTCGTAAAGCGAGTCTCTGCTTTAGGCCTACGCATTTACTTGCAGTAATTGCTAGCTCTCTTATTAACACTTCCTTTGGCACCATATCAGATAAGGTGTCTGCAATGCCGACAAAGTCGTAAGTTCCGCCAACCTCTAGTGGGGCTTTCCATTTTGTTGTTCTTGGAATTCCTTCAGGATCAGCTTTCATTGGTGCGAAATCGTAAATGGGAGCAAGCTTTATGACTCCATCACCCTTTAAGAATGAAGTATTTCTGCCATGGTTATCACTATTACCAAACAAGATGTTGAGTAGATCTCTCTTCACCCATTCAATAACGAAAGCTTGGGTATCGAACCTATACCCTTGGTGTTTAACCATATTGCTTTCAGTAATTTTTTCTATGAGAGTTCGGATTGTTGTTTCGTGATCAAGTGTGACCCCAGCGCCTTTGTTCAAAATGGAATACACAGATTCCATGCCAAATCTCTCTATTTGTTGCTCATTAATTTGAACGTCAAATCGAGGAAGCCACAAGGAAGGGTAGTTTAATCCTTCCTCCAAGCGCATACCGTCGGTGGAGATCGTTTCAACTCCCATTTCAGTTAGCTCGTGGTAGAAGTAGAACTCAGCTCTTAGAATATTACAGTCGATGGTGCTTCTTGAGCCTCTAGGGTACTTTACTAAGTAATGTAAGTCGTGGTTGCTATTGTCATCTTGGTATGGATCAATCCATATTTTTTCGCTGCCAGATCCATGATCGAAACCACATCGGAGGATCAGTTTTGGCGCTTCACCTCCAGCTCCAGTTGCACCACCTGCGGCTGCCCCTCTTTGCTGTGCGTAGTCGAGGAAATCACCAGCTCGATTTTTAACATCATCAACAGAGAAGTAGAGGTTGTCTGCGACTTCGTAGCGTTCAGGAAGGGAGTCTTTTATTCTTAAGTTACCAATAGGCGACATCGTGCCAAATTTGAGCAAAACATAGTCTTGTTCATCAGAACTAAGATCTTCAATATCTAGGTGTTTGACCCAGTATCGTCTACTAGCGCCACTAGGCATAATATCGTCTAGAAACTTTAGCCATCCAGGTTTACCCATATCATCAAAAAAGAACGAGATAGGGTGGTTGAGTGAAACAGCGTGAAAGTCATCTTTATCGTGATGTTCTAGCGCATAGTCGCTGAGGTAGTTGAGTTCAGTCACTCGGAAATTATGTTGGCTACTTTTAGGGAACGAGATAATACCAATATTTATCCATTCACCTCTGATAAAAGCTTGTACGGTTAGTTCTTCCACTGACAACACCTCTACTTATTAATGAGTAAAACTTTACTCGTAAAGTCGTTTATTTTCAAGTAATGAGTAAAAAATTACTCATTAATGTGTGGGAAGACTATTTATGAGTAAATGATTACTCATAGAATGTAAGTCAAAATTGTTGATGAGCAGAATGGATTGTTTTAGCTATGAAAGCTGCGATAGGGAGTGGGGCGTTAATTGTTTGTTCAGTGATGCAGCTTGTTCATAATAAATGAACAGTTGCCTTAAATGAACAAAGTGAATCTTGATGAGACGCCCTGAACCACTTAAAGCCAAATAGGACAAGAGTTTAGAAAAGAAAACGGGACGTCCTGAGACGTCCCGTTACTAGTGATTGGTGGAGCTGGCGGGATTTGAACCCGCGTCCGAAAATCATTCATCATTGGTACTACATGCTTATTCGGTCTTTAATTTCACCATCAAACTGCGAACCGACACGCTATCTAATGGCTATCCTGAATTAGTTTTAATGCTTTGTCTCTCAGGCGGGAGACGCTGCACGAGCTGGTTTGGTTTTGAACTCTTGTTGTTCCCCGTCTTACAAGCGGAAGCTAGGGCAAGAGTGGTCTGTTAGTGTATTAGACTAAATTACGCCGCGAGGCGTACAGAACCGTATGAGTCGTCGTTTGCGACTATTTTTTTGCGGCTTTTAACGTGGCAAACCGCCCCACGGCATGCACCTCAGACTGCAAAATTCCCGTCGAATCCAGAATCAGCCCCAAGTGTGTTGACGCATACTACCAGAAAACGTTTGTCTGTCTAGCTTTCTGCATCTAAGTGGTCAAGATTAACGCAATGAACTCTTCATTACGCGTGCTTTCTCTCTTGCCCAATCTTTTTCTTTTAAATCATCACGTTTGTCATGCAGCTTTTTACCTTTCGCTACACCAATTTTGATTTTCACCCAAGAGCGAGACCAATACAGTGATAGTGCGATAAGTGTCATGCCTTCACGGTTGATGCGCCCGAAAAGGTTATCCAGTTCACGGCGGCTGATTAACAGCTTGCGCACGCGAGTTGGGTTGGCAACCACGTGAGTGGATGCTTGCTGCAGTGGCGTTATTGTCATTCCGGAAACAAAGGCTTCTCCGTCTCGCATGAAAACGTAGCTTTCTGCGATATTCGCTTTGCCTTGACGAAGAGATTTGACTTCCCAGCCTTGAAGCTCCAAGCCTGCTTCTACATCATCTTCGATGAAATATTCGTGGCGAGCTTTTTTATTTAAAGCAATGGTATTGCTACCTGCTTTTGAGTTTGATTTTTTCTTTACCATAATGGCGTCATTATACGGCTTGGTTTGAGCTTAGGAAATCCTTTTATTTGCGTAGGATAAGAATAAAAGTAAAATTGTTACACACCAGACTGTTTCGGTGGTGATGAGGAGAGAATATGAAGCAAGTCAGTCGCTCTGCTTTAGTGTCTTTTAGTGCAGAACAAATGTTTAATCTCGTGAATGACGTTGCTCGTTATCCTGAATTTTTGCCAGGTTGTTCTGGTTCTCGCGTTATTGAATCTTCCGATTTGTCGATGGTGGCTTCGGTGGATGTTTCAAAGGCAGGGATAAGTAAGACGTTCACAACGTCGAATGTGTTGGTGGGCAGTGAAGCTATTTTGATGAACTTGGTCGATGGTCCTTTTAAGGCTTTAAAAGGCGGTTGGTATTTTACGGCACTTGATGAACAGGCCTGCAAGGTTGAACTTAAACTGGAGTTTGAATTTTCGAACAAAATGGTGGAGTTGGCTTTTGGCAAGATATTCAATGAATTGACCAGTAATATGGTTAACGCATTTACCAAACGAGCGAAACAGGTGTATCAGTAATGAGTATTGAATCTGAGATGATCCATGTTGAGGTAGTCTATGCATTGCCTCATGAGCAAAGAGTACTGAATTTGGTGGTAGACAAAAACTCAACCGTCGAAACGATAATTCAACAGTCCGGTGTGCTTGAGCTCTACCCAGCGATTGATTTATCAAAAAATAAGGTCGGTATTTTTAGTCGTAACGTTAAGCTAGATTCGACGGTCAGAGACCGTGATCGCATTGAAATTTATCGTCCGTTATTGGCCGATCCTAAAGAGATCCGTCGCAAGAGAGCCGAGCAGGCAAAAGCGCAACAGTAAACGTTGCTGCGGTATTGGGTGCAAGATAAAGGGCTCGTTATGAGCCCTGTCCGTTAGTGTCACTCATTGTGAGGTGCACTTTGGGTATCATTTGTTTGAACGTGTTTTCGTTCAGTTTACGCCTTCAAAAAACCGTTCGCTAGGAGGGTAGTCACCACTGATTTCCATCAAAGCACCTGCGGTATTAAATGTCGCAATCAGGTTTTTCTGTATCGATTCTTTGTGGCCTTCCGTGTGGTGATAAATGTAATACCAAGTATCGGGATAACCGTTTTCAATAAGCATCGGCGACCCCATGACAAACCTAACCTGTTCTTTGCTCATACCGAACTTGAGTTGATCGACGGCTTGCTGTTCAACGTAGTTGCCTTGGTTAATATCAATACGATAAACGAGTTTTTCTAATAAAGAGCACCCAGTCAGCATTGTCATTGCTAAAGGGACTGCGATTAACCACTTTTTTAACTGCATATTCAAAATTCTTTGCCAATAGGTCGTAAAACTGGACTGATAATAAACAAGCTCGCAGCAGAAGTAAAAAATAGACTGAGCTACGAGCTAGTTGAGACTGCAAATTTTGAGTTTGGTTGCAAACCTAAAAAGAAAAATGTCAGCTTAGGCGGCGATCAGCAGTTCTTTCGCATTAGCAAGGGTTGATTCGGTGATTTGGCTACCCCCTAAAAGGCGAGCAAGCTCAGCGACGCGTTGTTCATTGTCTAATCGTTTCATTTGTGTTTCTGTCTTTCCTGCTTTGGCTTGCTTGCTGACAAACAGTTGTTGGTGCCCGCAACCTGCCACTTGTGGTAAGTGAGTCACACACAGTACTTGAGTTGATTCGCCTAATGTCCTTAACATTTTTCCGACTACCGCGGCTGTCGGGCCACTGATACCGACATCGACCTCATCAAAAATAAGGCTAGGAGTGTCTACTTTTTGAGCGGTGATCACTTGGATTGCTAGAGATATCCGTGACAGTTCTCCGCCTGACGCGACTTTAGCGATAGGCTGCAGCGGTTGACCTGGGTTGGTTGAGACTAAGAAAGTTACTGTGTCAAAACCCAGTGGTGATGGATGCGTTGTTTCATGATTAACTTCGATGCAGAACTTGGCTTTTTCCATGCTCAGTTCGTGCATGCTATTGGTGATTAATTTATCTAGCTCTTTCGCGTAACGGCTACGAGACTTATGCAGTTTGTCGGCACAGGTTGCAAACTGCTGATACTGTTTGGCAACGTTACTTTCCAGTTCTTGTAATTTATCTTCAGAGCAGTCAAGTTGCGCTATTTGTTTGAGCAGATCTTGGTGGTGGTGGTAAAGCGTTTCAGGAGCGATGTAGTGCTTGCGCGATATGGACATCACTTTAGAGTAACGTTCTTCTACATAAGCCATACGTTCAGGATCGACATCGATACTGTCCAAATAGTTTCGCAATTCACTGTTGGCTTCTTCGAGTTGGATGATAGCTTCAGCCACCATGTTGGGTAAGGTGGCAAGTTTTTCATCTAACTCGGCCAGTTCAAGCAAGGCGTGGTTGGCTGACTGCAGCAAACTTAGCGCATTGACTTCTTGCCCCTCATAAATAAGTTCAATGGCTTGCTGGCAAGTGGTAGCAAGCTCGCCACTGTTGGCTAAACGTCTGTGTTCTTGTTCGAGTTCGGTGAACTCTTCTTCACCAATCGCCAATTCATTGAGCTCTTTGATTTGATATTCCAGCAGTTGAACTTGAGCTTGGTTTTGTTGACTATTTTCTTTGAGTTGATTGAGCTGGTTATCTGCTTGACGCCACATTTGGTAGGCTGAGCGTGTCTCTTTGACAAGACTCACGTGACCTGCGTATTGGTCCAGCATGCTCATTTGATACTCACTTTTCATCAGTTGATGATGGGCGTGTTGACCGTGAATGTTGATCAGTAATTGACCTAGAGCTTTGAGTTGTGAAAGAGGCACAGGGCTGCCATTGATGAAGGCTCGAGAGCGGCCATCTTTGGTGATGATTCGGCGTAAAATACACTCTTTTTGGTCGAGCAAGTCATTGTCTTCCAACCAGCGCGTGGCGTTGAGGTTATTGTCCAAAATAAAGGCGGCGCTGACTTCGGTTTTTTCTTCACCCTGCCTGACCATTCCTGCTTCCGCACGGCCACCAAGACATAAACTGAGCGCGTCAATTGCAATGGATTTACCCGCACCGGTTTCGCCAGTAATGGTAGTCATTCCTTTGGAAAGCTCTAACTGCAATGATTTAACAATAGCAAAATTATTCACACTTAAATGAGCCAGCATTTCTGTACCTATATAATCAAATAACACTGTATAAGTGAACAGTATAAACTGTTTTTTTATACAGTAAAGATGCCTGTCAGAAAACGATGAATATTGTAAACTGCGCTGAGTTTAGTGCATGCGACAGGAAGTGATTTATGTTGCTTGGTAGCTCTGGCTTTCGAGTGGATTTTACTTCATTCGATGGAGTTAATTAGTTTTGAATTGATTATTAAATGTTCATTAAATAGTTTGACGGATATCGCAAAAAAACGGCTTTTTAATTAGAGCAGGAATTGATTAGCGATAAAATTCGAGTGAAATGGATAAGTAAATTTATGATGGAAAATAAATAGAAATTAAAAAACCATTAAATATTAATGATTTCCGATAAAAAGACCTCGGCATTATTAATCGAGGTCGACAGTCAATAGAGGGTGAAGTGGTTGGTTTAAAACAATTTACTCGACCAACCCAGTTTCTTTCTTAGCACGTGATAGTAGCTGTAATCTTTAGGATGAATGAGCTTTAGAATATTTGGGCTTTGGTAAATATGCACTTCATCACCGGGGGAAACCGGTAGGGATACTTGTCCATCGCAGCTGACTTCCAGTGTCCCGCGATTATCAGGTGAAACCAGCAGTTTTATCTGGCGGTTGCCATCCACAACTAAGGGGCGGCTTGAAAGGGTATGCGGGAACATGGGGACCAGTGTAATGGCGTTTAAACTGGGGGATAAAATCGGCCCGCCGCCAGAAAGTGAATAAGCGGTAGAGCCTGTTGGGGTAGAGACGATGAGGCCATCAGAGCGTTGAGAAAAAGCGAAGCTATTATCTATATAAACTTCAAATTCAATCATGTGTGCAATTTTACCGGGGTGTAATACGGCTTCATTAAGCGCTGCATTACGGCTTTTGACTTGCCCGTGGCGATGAATTTCTGTTTCCAGTAAGAAGCGTTGCTCTTCTAAATATTCGCCATTGAGTACTGCAAGTAGCCTTGGTTGAAAATCTTCTGGGTTGAGATCGGTCAAAAATCCTAAATTGCCACGATTCACCCCAATCACGGAAATGTCGAAGCGTGATAATACGCGCGCGGCACCGAGCATATTGCCATCTCCTCCAACCACTACAGCAAGGTCTGCTTTTTTGCCGATTTCAAGCAAGCTAGCGAAATGTTCCGCAGGTACACCGTCCAATATTTCGCTGAGGCGATCATCAATAAAGACTGGATATCCCATTGAAGTTAACCATTGGTAAAGCTCTTTATGTGTTTGAATGGCTTGTTGATCTCTTGGTTTTCCAATGATCGCGATCACTTCAAATGGTTTTTTCATAAATTTTCCAAACTAATTAGGCTTGAATCAGGATTGTTCATCCCCATAATAAGGGCAAGTTATGCCTTTGTGCGAATTTTTGTGTGCTTAACTTTTTGAACTGTGGAGGTTAAGCGCAAAATAGTTGGATTCTGGAGATATCATGAACAACGAAGAAAACAAAATCAAAGAAGAAGAACTACAGCAAGAAGTAGTGGATCAAGAAGCTGAAGTTGTCGGTACTGACGCGGATATCGATTGGAACGAACAGGTTGAAGTCGATGAGAAAGAGTCTCAAATTGCGCAATTAGAAGCGGCGCTACTGTCGAGCGAAGCAAAAATTCAAGAGCAAAAAGACTCAGTGCTAAGAGCGAAAGCGGAAGTTGAAAATATGCGCCGCCGTTCAGAGCAAGAGATCGATAAAGCGCGTAAATATGCGTTGAGCCGTTTTGCTGAAGAGTTGTTGCCAGTGTTAGACAACCTAGAGCGCACGATTCAAGCTGCTGACGCTGAAAACGAAGTAGTAAAACCGCTGGTGGAAGGTGTGGACCTGACACACAAAACTTTCATTGGTGTAGTTGAAAAGTTTGGCCTGAAAGAGATTAATCCTGAAGGCGAAACGTTCAATCCAGAATTGCACCAAGCAATGTCAATTCAAGAGAGCCCGGATCATGAACCGAACACTGTGATGTTTGTGATGCAAAAGGGCTATGAGTTGAATGGCCGAGTGATTCGCCCTGCGATGGTCATGGTATCAAAGTAAAGAGTTGCGAAATAAGCTAAGTGCTTTATTGGCGTTAATTTATTCAATATTAAAGAGAGGGGTGTACGTCGCCTCTCTCTTTTATGTCGAAATCGATTTATGTCGAAATCGATTAATGTCGAGATAGAAACCTTCATTAAGTGATTTCGGGATTGAAAAAGTCCTTATTTAGGACTGTTTAGTCGAAATATCATAACTTTTTTCAATTTTGCCCTTGAAAAGGTGTTGAGTGACCTTATTTATTGGGCATACGAGAAACAAACATCCTTGTTTAGTTTGTGAGTAAGGGTTGAAACCCTGTTCTCCCTCCCCCACATAGGGGGTAGCATAAAACAAAAATAGAATTTATTTGGAGATAGCCTGATGGGTAAAATCATTGGTATTGACTTAGGTACTACTAACTCTTGTGTTGCTGTTTTAGATGGCGACAAACCTCGCGTTATTGAAAATGCTGAAGGTGAGCGTACAACTGCATCGGTCATTGCATATACAGACGGTGGTGAGACGCTAGTAGGTCAGCCGGCGAAGCGTCAAGCGGTAACAAACCCAACCAATACGCTATTTGCAATTAAGCGTTTGATCGGTCGTCGCTTTGAAGACGAAGAAGTTCAACGTGATATTGAGATCATGCCTTACAAAATCGTGAAGGCTGATAATGGCGATGCTTGGGTTGAAGCAAGAGGCCAAAAAATGGCAGCACCTCAAGTTTCTGCAGAAGTTCTGAAGAAAATGAAGAAAACTGCAGAAGACTTCTTAGGTGAAGAAGTGACTGGCGCTGTAATTACAGTCCCTGCTTACTTTAACGATGCACAACGTCAAGCAACGAAAGATGCAGGTCGTATTGCAGGTCTTGAAGTAAAACGTATCATCAACGAACCAACAGCGGCTGCACTTGCTTATGGTTTGGACAAACAAGGTGGCGATCGCGTTATCGCGGTATACGACCTTGGTGGTGGTACATTTGATATTTCAATCATCGAGATCGATGAAGTTGAAGGCGAGAAAACATTCGAAGTTCTAGCAACCAACGGTGACACACACCTTGGTGGTGAAGACTTTGATAACCGCATGATCAACTATCTCGTTGATGAGTTCAAAAAAGAGCAAGGCATCAACCTAAAAACTGATCCACTTGCGATGCAGCGTCTAAAAGAAGCCGCAGAAAAAGCGAAAATCGAGTTGTCATCAGCGCAACAAACAGATGTGAACTTGCCTTACATCACCGCTGATGCCGCAGGTCCTAAGCACATGAACGTGAAAGTGACACGTGCGAAACTAGAATCTCTAGTGGAAGACCTTGTTCAACGTTCGCTTGAGCCACTTAAAGTGGCACTGGCTGATGCAGACTTGTCTGTCGGCGACATCACTGACGTTATCCTAGTGGGTGGTCAGACTCGTATGCCTATGGTTCAGAAGAAAGTGGCTGAATTCTTTGGCAAAGAAGCGCGTAAAGATGTTAACCCAGATGAAGCGGTTGCTGTTGGTGCGGCCATTCAAGGTGGTGTGCTTGCGGGTGAAGTAAAAGACGTACTGCTACTTGACGTAACGCCTCTGTCTCTTGGTATCGAGACAATGGGTGGCGTGATGACTAAGTTGGTTGAGAAAAACACAACGATTCCAACTAAAGCGAATCAAGTATTCTCTACCGCTGAAGACAACCAAAATGCAGTAACGATCCATGTTCTACAAGGTGAGCGTAAGCAAGCCATGTACAACAAATCGCTAGGTCAATTTAACCTAGAAGGCATTCAAGCTGCACCACGTGGCATGCCACAAATTGAAGTTGTGTTTGACTTGGATGCGGATGGTATCTTACACGTGTCTGCGAAAGATAAACAAACAGGCAAAGAGCAGAAGATCACTATCCAAGCGTCTGGCGGTTTGAGCGATGCTGAAATCGAGAAAATGGTCCAAGAAGCTGAAGCTAACAAAGAAGCGGACAAAAAGTTCGAAGAGTTAGCAACAGTGCGTAACCAAGCAGACCAAATGATTCACGGTACTCGTAAGCAAATTGAAGAAGCGGGTGATGCGCTTCCTGCTGACGATAAAGTGAAGATTGAAGCGGCCATTACTGAGCTTGAAGAAGCGAAGAAAGGTGAAGACAAAGAAGCGATCGACGCTAAAGTTCAAGCGCTTATGGCTGCTGCTCAAAAACTGATGGAGATCGCTCAGCAAAAAGCTCAAGCACAACAAGCGGGTGAAGGCCAACAACAGTCTGCAGAAGACGATGTCGTTGACGCTGAGTTTGAAGAAGTCAAAGAAGACAAAAAGTAATTGATTGAGTTCCCTCCTTTTAAACGGGGAGGGCTAGGGTTGGGTGGCTCGCGAGTTTAACCCACCCTAACTTCTCTAAGAGAAGAATGAAATCAACGGTATGATGCGGGCGTTTGGGGTAACTCTTACGCCCGTATGTCTGTAATTAATGAAAACTCATTGGTGTCCATCTAACTAACAGTGTCTTTTTAGTTTGAATTCACTAGAATCTAGAGCCATTAGTTAGGTCGATATA
Source organism: Vibrio qinghaiensis (assembly GCF_002257545.1). Taxonomy (NCBI): domain Bacteria; kingdom Pseudomonadati; phylum Pseudomonadota; class Gammaproteobacteria; order Vibrionales; family Vibrionaceae; genus Vibrio; species Vibrio qinghaiensis. Next base: position 745,829 of record NZ_CP022741.1, read on the forward strand.
AACACCAAGCGGCAGCGTGTCGTTTGCGGTAACAAATTGGTGACGAAGAAGATGTCAAAACGTGATTTTTACGAAGTATTAGGCGTAGGCCGAGATGCCTCTGAGCGCGATATTAAAAAGGCGTACAAGCGCCTAGCAATGAAGTTTCACCCTGATAGAAACCAAGGGGATGACAGCGCTTCGGACAAGTTTAAAGAAGTAAAAGAAGCGTATGAAATTTTAACCAATTCGCAAAAGAAAGCGGCTTATGATCAGTACGGTCACGCTGCTTTTGAACAAGGCGGAATGGGCGGTGGTGGTTTTGGCGGCGGCAGTGCTGATTTTGGCGATATCTTCGGTGATGTCTTTGGTGACATTTTCGGTGGTGGTCGTCGTGGCGGTGGTCAAGCGCGTGCACAACGTGGTGCTGATTTGCGTTACAACATGGAACTGTCTTTAGAAGAGGCCGTTCGTGGTTGTTCAAAAGAGATTGAAGTGCCAACACTGGTCCATTGTGATTCTTGTGAAGGTACTGGCGCGAAGAAAGGCTCGTCTGCGCAAACGTGTGGAACCTGTCATGGTCACGGCCAAGTACAGATGCGCCAAGGATTTTTTGCTGTACAGCAAACCTGTCCGACTTGCCATGGTAAAGGCAAGATCATTAAAGACCCATGTAACGTGTGTCACGGACAGGGGCGTAAGCAAAAAACCAAAACGCTTAATGTTAAAATTCCAGCCGGTGTGGATACGGGCGATCGCATTCGTTTATCTGGCGAAGGTGAAGCGGGAGAAATGGGCGCTCCAGCGGGGGATTTGTACGTGCAAGTTCACGTCAAAGAGCACCACATTTTTGAACGCGATGGCAACAACTTATATTGTGAAGTCCCTGTAAGCTTTGCTATGGCAGCGCTTGGCGGTGAAGTTGAAGTTCCAACACTCGATGGCCGTGTAAACTTGAAAGTGCCAGAAGAGACGCAAACAGGGCGCATGTTCCGTATGCGTGGTAAAGGTGTGAAAGGCGTACGCGGTGGGGCGATCGGTGATTTGGTTGTCAAACTCGTGGTTGAAACACCAGTGAAACTGAGCGCGCGTCAAAAAGAACTATTACGTGAATTTGAAGAAACTTGCGGTGGTGAAGCGGCAAATAAGCATAAGCCAAAATCGGAAGGTTTCTTTAATGGCGTGAAAAAGTTCTTCGATGATTTAACCAGCTAATTCACTGTTGAATTATTCTCTATTCAATAAGGCCTGCATTGCAGGCCTTATTCGTTCCTGATACAGGATGACTTTGTCCTCCCCTCACAAACTGAACCTTTGTGGTGTTCTATTTCCAACATGCGCTTGGGGCTGATTCGTTGGTTGATTTCAATGTCATGGCCTTATCGCTGGTTAGACATTCATCCTTGTCTTGGCCTCTGGTGCTCTGCGCCGTCGCGGTAATGGTGTAGCTATTGGTTGCGGAGCTGGCGACTGAAAACTGATAGCGTTCAGCATTGCTTTCACAGATGACGCAATTTGCCCCTGAAATGATCCCGCTCCAGTCATAACTCTTATCGTAGTGATGCTCCAGTTCCAGTTGAATTCTGCCCATATCGGCGAGTGCGGTGGTTCGGTGTCCTTTTAAAACGTGCTTGGTATAACTTGGATAAGCGATTGCAGACAGTACGCCAATAATCACAACCGCAATCAATAATTCGATCAATGTCATCCCGAACGACCGCCGGTTGTGGTTGTTGCATTTAGAATTTCGAATCATCACGTGGAGTTCCTTGCTGATTTAGCCGCTATTTTTATTAGGTGATAGCATTCGCGCAAGGTGAATTTTGTTTCATATTTTAATTACATAGGAATTTGGGAAATGGCTCGCGGGTTTACTTTACTTGAGCTGCTTATCACGGTTTTCGTTTTGTCTATTTTACTCACGATAGCGGCTCCCAATTTCAAACAAGTCAGTGATAGGCAAAAGATGCAACGTTTAGCGGGTGAGATTAATGGCTTTATGATGAGCGCCCGTTCGGAAGCCGTAATGAGAAAGCAGCCGCTATGGGCACATATTGTCATGTCGGGTGCGGTTAATAGCCAAGGTGAATGGCAAATCGTGCTGACTAATTCAGGAACCTATCCCGGCGGGCAAGTGATTTCATCGCTATCGGGGCAACCTTATCGCAATATTGAATTGGGGGTGAATTACCCATCAAATCAGATCCATTTTGATGCCATTAATGGCCGAGCTGTAAATGGGAGCCTTGATTTTTCAACGCACCAAGGTGCACTAAAATTCACGACCTATAGACCTTCAGGACGAATGCGCCTATGTGGTAATGGAGGCGACTATTTTGGTTTTAAGCAGTGCAGCTAACATACCGAGAGCAAAAAAGCATACCTATAAAGCCCATATCGCTGAAACCAAGCAAATGGGGGCAACGTTAATTGAGTTCATGGTGGCATCCATGCTTGGCTTGATTGCGATAGCCATTATTGGCTCTGTATTCATCACTGGGCAGAAGGTAGCGACCGAAAGAGGCAAGGAGCTACTGCTACTGCAACAAGTGACGGGCGCGCTGCAATACCTCAAACAAGATATTCAACGTGCAGGTTACGATGGCGGCCATGGTAATTCACTCACGTTATTGGATAGCGATGATATCGTTTTTGTTTCGGCTGACCAATCAACGCTTGCGTATGCCTACCTTGATGATACGGGGGCAACGAAACAGATCAGAAATGTTGGGTTTGTCATGACTTCTGGCGCGTTGGGTGTCTGTGACAGGCCGACGTCTGTGATTTCAGGGGCCAAAACCGTTTCTCAAGCGACGGCTGGTTGCTCTGCTATTTTTGATACTAACCAGATTAATGTGACTCATTTTCAAGTCCAGCGATCATCATTAGCGGCGAATGGTGTGAGCTCAGCCTACATGACGATCTCTATCGCAGCAGAGTTGGTGGGGGATAGCCGTGTATCAACCTCATTTGGAGTGGCAATAAAACAAAGGAATTGGCAGTAATGAAGCAAGCTCAGCAAGGCGCTGTAACGTTATTGATCACCACACTTTTGTTGGTGCTCGCTTTAGTGGTGGCATTAGGCTCCTACCGTGCGCTCTTTTTTCAGATCAAACGAGCACAAAATGAGGTGCAAGCGAGGCAACAGCATTGGCGAGCTGAAGGGGGGCTTGAGTGTGGTTATAGCCATATTGTGAACAATAAAAATAGTTCAATTCCCAATAACCTCAATACCTTATGTGTAGATTTAGAGTTAACGTACCTCTCTGCAGACCCTACTAACGCCAGTACACTAATGTCCCAGTATCAAATGGCGACGTTGAAAAAAAATATTCTGTTTCAACGTGAGAGAAGTCCAGGAGCCATTCGTTCTACTTCAGATTTAATTGTGTTTGGCTCTACACTTATTTCTCCACCAGATCCCGGGCCTAAAAATAGTGATGGGAAATATGAATGCGCGGCTATCGCTGTTGCTAAGTATATTATTGCTACGGCGGGAGTGACAAATAATGGCGTTGGGAGTGCTATTCAAAAACCCAGCACTGCTTTTGACAATAGTACCGACTGCGCGCCGACGCATAAAACGGGCAGTAGTGTACAAAGCGGTATTTGGAAAAATAGCAGCGGTCTTTATGAAGCAGTTGATGTCAAAAATGATATTTACCGAGATGAAACGCTAAACCCATTTAAAGATCTCTTTGGTTACGAACGGGGAGAATGGGAAAAAGCACGCGACGATACTGAATTTAAGTTCTTGAGTTACACGATGACCAGTGGTGATGTCGATTGTGTTTCGAAATTTAAAGGTGCTTTGGTTCTTGGTCAGCCCAACCAAGTATGGATTGATGGCAGCTGTCAACTGAACCAAGCATCGATTGATACAATCTCAACCATCCAAAATGCTCATCCTGGGACTTACCTTTTTTTGTTGGTGCATAATGGCGTGTTAGGGATTCGAGGGAGTGGCAGCATTCAAGGGGTGCTCTTTCACTTTAATAGTGGATTTGCCACTGATACGGTAAATTGGAATGGATTTGATGCTGAATTCATCGCGGATCTCAATGCTAATTTTGATGCACCGATAAAAAAACTGTACGACAGCAGTACCATTTTGACACCAAAGCACGCTACCTACTTACAGTCGGGATCCTTTCAATTTACCGGAGGAATGGCCTTTGATACCCAAGGGCAGATAGCACTATTTTATAACTCGCTAAGTTTGCAATATAACAGTGATATTGAAAGCAGTTTTTCCTTTTCGGTTCCACCTAGATGGCAAAAAGGTTCATGGAATGATCTCTAAACAGCAAGGATTTAGCCTAATAGAAGTAATGATATCGTTTGTTCTAATTGGTGTTGGGGCACTGGGGTTGGTCAAATTACAAGTGTTGGTTGAGCAAAAAGCGGATTTTGCCGTTCATAGTATCGAAGCACTACATTTGGCCGAACAAAAATTGGAATGGTTTCGTACCCGTGGCGCTTCTGCCGCGATTTCTACTCTCACGCCAGCGGATTTTGATAGTGATATTGTCAACGGACAAGATCACTCACACCCTTTTTATACCCTCAGTTGGTCAGTACCAACGGTCTCTCTATCTGGCTCACTGAAAACCATTTATATCGAGTCTTATTGGTATGATCGTCAGGGAAATAAGCAGTCGGTTGAGCTGAAAACCATGATTTCTCAGTTCAGTGAGTTTGATTAGTGTCTCGATGCTTATGAAAAAATGAAATGTTTGGCTTTGCAAATTGGTTGCTAAGTTGTATAAAAAAAGAGCATTTTAATGTGTTTAGATTGTTGTGGTGGAAGGTTATTTTTGCAAAATATGTCCCCGTTTTTGTAAAAACATGTGCAAGCTTGTGTTTTGGTGGTGGCTTTTTTATAGAATAACCGACGATTTATAGGCCGGCTAAATAAACAGATATAGGCCTACAGCAGCAACATCACATATGGAGTTACGAATGAGTAACCAAGTCGTAAAACAAGCACCATTTCCGAAGCCGAGCGGTATGGATCGCTTTTTAAATTTTATTGAACGTGCAGGAAATAAAATTCCTGACCCTGCGATTTTGTTCTTCTGGGCACTGATTATTGTTTGGGTTTCATCGGCACTGTTATCGAATGTGACGTTTGATTTGACCAACCCTCGAACGGGTGAAGCACTGCAAGTGAATAACTTGCTGACAGGTAAAGCGCTCGCGAGTTTTCTAGCCAATATGGTGACCACATTCACCAGCTTTGCGCCGCTAGGTATCGTGCTGGTTGCCATGCTCGGTGTGGGAGTGGCTGATTCTTCTGGGTTTATCACCACCGGCCTTAAGAAAATGCTAAATTTCACGCCAGCAAAACTATTGACACCGATGCTGATTTTGGTGGCGATAGTGTCGCATACGGCTGCTGATGCTGGTTATGTATTGGTTATTCCTCTCGGTGGGATTATTTTCCATGCGGCAGGGCGTCATCCACTGGCCGGTATTGCAGCCGCATTTGCTGGTGTTTCTGGTGGCTTTTCAGCGAACTTTATCCCTTCTGGTATTGATCCTTTACTCGCTGGTTTTACACAAACCGCCGCACAAATTTTGGATCCTCAATACATAGTGAACCCGCTGGCGAACATTTTCTTCACGGGTTTTTCTTCGGTGATCATCGTCGCGATTGGTTGGTATGTGACTGAGAAAATCATTGAACCTCGTCTAGCGAATATGCCTGTTGATGAGGATGCAGAGGTAGCGCCTGATCTAGGAACATTCAGCGCAACGGAATCGAGAGCATTTCGTTTTGCTGGCTGGGCAATGGTGGTAGGTATTGCATTACTAGTAGCGGCTTTGATCCCAGAAAACTCAGCGCTGCGTTCGCCTGATGGTGAGCTAACGGCCTTTTCTGCGCCAGTGATGAAGTCGATCGTTCCTTTAATTTTTATCTTGTTTATTATTCCTGGAATTGTGTATGGCCGAGTGGCTGGCACCTTTAAAAACAGTAATGACGTGATAAAAGCGATGTCTGGCACCATGGCTACGATGGGTGCATACATAGTGATGTCGTTCTTCTGTGCTCAGTTCTTATCGGCGTTTGGTCAGTCTAATATTGGTACTATGTTGGCATTGTATGGCGCCGAAGGCCTAAAAGCGATGGACTTACCCGGCCAAGCAACGATTGTGGGGATGATTTTACTCACGGCTAGCGTTAATTTGCTGGTGGGTTCGGCCTCGGCAAAATGGGCATTGATTGGTCCAATTCTGGTACCTATGTTGATGGCGGTAGGGATTTCTCCCGAGCTATCGCAAGCGGCTTACCGCGTCGGCGATTCGGTTTCTAACATTATCTCTCCACTGATGGTTTTCTTCCCATTAGTCGTGGTGTATTGTCAACGTTATGTAAAATCGACGGGCATTGGCACCTTGGCTTCAATGATGATGCCTTTCTCCATCGCGATGCTGATTGGTTGGACGCTGTTCCTGCTCGCTTACTGGGCTTTTGGTATTCCGCTAGGGGTGCAAGCACCTTACACATACAGCTTGTAGCGTTAACGTTATTTATCGAGTCTGAATTAAAAGCCCGCGAGTGTATCGCGGGCTTTTTCAATCTTATTTGTGCAGATGTTGCGCGTGAAATGCTAAGTGATCATCAATGAAACTTTGAATGAAAAAATAACTGTGATCATAACCTTTATGCATTAAAATCGTCATTTGTCTTCAAAAGTTAGGTTGCTGATGGATTTTCTGGCAGAACAGTTATCGTCCGCTAACGGTAAAGGCTAGTGAAAGAGAAAATAGGATATATGAATACACAGTTTACCTTTCAAGATCAAGAGTTTATGCGCCGAGCCATCGCGCTTGCCAATCTTGCAGAACAAGCAGGTGAAGTGCCTGTGGGCGCTGTGCTTGTTAAAGATGGCGAAATTATTGCTGAAGGTTGGAATACCTCTATTGGTCAACATGATGCGACAGCGCACGCTGAAATTCAGGCTCTGCGTCAAGCAGGTCAACGGTTACAAAATTATCGTTTGCTTGATACTACCTTATACGTCACTTTGGAGCCCTGCCCAATGTGCGCAGGCGCACTGCTGCATAGCCGAGTCAAAAGGATTGTCTTTGGCGCTCCAGATCTCAAAGCTGGGGCGGCCGGTACGGTGCTGAATTTATTTGAAAGCCAAGCCTCCTATCATTACGTGACGGTCGATAAAGGATTGTTAGAAGAGGAGTGTCGGGAGCAACTGCAATCTTTTTTAGACGAAGACGCGCAGAGATACAGGCGGAAAAACAGCGGAATAAGCAACAGAGTGAGGGTTTTTAGCAAACATCCACTTTGGGTAGATGTTTGCCGCTGAAGGTTAAACAGAGATTAATTGCATAAACGCACGGTTACGCCAGATAATTTTCTTTTTATTATTGGATAACATACGTTTACGACGGTTCGCTGCCACCGTTTTATTAAGGTGTTTTGATAGCTTTTTACGTTTCAGCATAAACAACCTCCTACTACTGAGTTTTGACAATGATCCCTAATGGTTTAGGGTGCCTTATGACAATTTTAATCTGCCTTTATAGCTCTGGATTGTTACCATAATATGAAACTTAGGAAACGATCTTTTTCACGTTTTGATGTATGGGCTGCACACTTGGAAATCAAGTGTGCAATTTTTGTTCAATGTGGAAGATTTAGCTATCCTTATGCTTATCGAGCTGCGGGGTCGAGATACTGATTATCCTGCGCCTCATCGGCCGATTGCATAGCTTCTACCGCGGCTTCCTCCTCCTCAATACTGATCACAACCAAATCATCAGTACCTGAACTATTGTCTATCCGTTTTTGTTGATCAACATGGCCAATAATACTTTGATAATAGCGACGAATATTTTCAACGTAGGCTTTAGCTTCATCACCTCGTGCATAACCATATCGGGTTTGGCTGAAGTATTTTTTCTGCCTCAACTGGGGGAGGCGATCTTTGACTTCGGTCCAGGAATCAGGGTTGGCACCTTGCTGTTTAGTTAAGCGCCTTGCATCCATCATATGCCCATAGCCGACGTTATAGGAAGCAAGAGCAAACCAAATTTTCTCATGTTCTGGGATCGAGTCTGGTATACGTTGCACCATCCGACGTAGGTATTCGACACCACCACGGATCGATTGTTCCGGATCGAGCCGATTGGTTACACCAACACTTTTAGCCGTTGGGAGGGTTAGCATCATCATGCCGCGCACTCCCGTGGGAGATTTAGCCAAGGGATTCCAGTGGGATTCTTGATAAGCTAAGGCGGCAATCAATCGCCAATCAAATTCGTCAGAATATTGTTGGAAAAGAGGCGACCATTTGGGGAGGCGCACATCGAGAGCTCTAATAAAGGCGCGCGTATCGACATAATCAAATGTACCGACGTGACCAATATATTTCTCTTCCAAGGCTGCTAGTTGGCCAGATTGTTTAAGGTTGCCAAAAAACTCAATCATCAAGGCGTATAAGCTTTCATCTTCAGAACGACGCATATACCAAGCGATGGGCTGATCTTCAGTTAATTCAAAGGCGATGGCTAAGTCAGGGTAGATTCGCTGCGATAGCGAGACTTCGACCGAATCAGCCATGGTAAACAGCAGTTCGCCATTCGAAACTTGTTTTAAAAGGTCGTTAACGTCGGCGTTATTATTCACATTGTACTGAAACTCTGGGTGGATCTGTTTAATGTCGCTGAGCGTATTTTCAAAGTGGGATTCATTCACGATAGCAAAAACGCTGTCACCTTCATGACCAGCAATCAGTTCCGGTTGTTTTTCCAGTAATTGTTTTAAATTTCTTGGACGCCAGTTGCCTTTCTTATAGACGACTTGTTGGCTGACATAGTAATAAGCGGGCCCTGTTCTGAACTCATTCAGATGTTGGTTGGACTGGCTTAATCCTGCTGCAATAACGTCGATTTCCCCATTTTTCAGTGCAGGAAAGAGACTCGATAACCGATAAGCGGGTTTCATCTCCAATTTAACCCCAAGCTGATTGGCAAATTCACGCGCCAGCTCGTAGTCAAGCCCCGCGGGGCCATCAGGGCCAATGTAGTAGGAGAGCTGATTGTTCAGCGTGCCCACTCGCAATACGCCACGTTCACGAATATGATCAAGCTCGCTTTTAGGATCGGAATCGATTTGGCAACCGACGACAAAAAGAGTGAGTAGGAAAATGGACAATGAGCGATGAAGCTGAGTCAGATAATTCTTTGGCATTTATGAGCGATCTCTTACATCAATTACTACCTTTATATCAAAGGCGGCCATATTGGCAAAGTTTCAGATCAAAAACGGATGAAAAAGTGTCGGTGATCACGCTAATGTGGTTGTATTTCAAATTTGACAAAAAAAGACGCAAACGGTTGCTTTTGGTGTTACGTCACAAAAAGAATTCCTTTATAATGCGTCCGAAATGACGAGGTGAAATTGGTATGTATTCGGTTTTCTTTTATTAAATTATTGTATTTTAATGATTTTGAATTTATTCCAATTACACTTCAACCCACTGTATAAGAGACCTAAGCACATGAGAATTTTGCGTGGCTCCCCAGCGCTTTCTGAGTTTCGTGTTAACAAACTCGTTGAACTTTGTCGTGAACAGCAACTGCCTGTATCGAGTATTTACGCGGAGTTTATGCATTTTGCTGATCTCTCTGCGGATTTAGACGCTCAATCCCTTGAAAAATTAGAGAAACTACTCACTTATGGTCCAACCATTCAAGACCATGAGCCACAAGGTCTTCTTCTGCTTGTGACGCCTCGTCCGGGCACTATTTCTCCTTGGTCTTCCAAAGCAACAGATATTGCACACAATTGTGGTTTAGTGGATGTGAAGCGTTTAGAGCGGGGTACGGCTTATTATATTGAATCCGAAGTCGCGCTTTCTGCCGAGCAAATCAACTCTATCCAAGCAATTATTCATGACCGAATGATGGAAGTCGTGTTTACCGATTTCGAATCGGTAACAGCACTGTTCAAAGTCGCAGAACCTGCCCCAGTGGCGTACGTTGACTTGCTGAATGGCGGACGTGCAGCGCTTGAAAAAGCAAACGTTACCCTTGGGCTTGCACTGGCTGAGGACGAAATTGATTATTTGCTCGAAAGCTTCATCACCAAGCTTGAACGTAATCCAACCGACATCGAATTAATGATGTTTGCGCAAGCAAACTCTGAGCATTGCCGCCATAAAATCTTCAATGCCGATTGGACTATTGATGGCGTTAAGCAAGACAAATCGCTGTTCAAGATGATCAAAAACACTTATGAAGTAACTCCTGATCACGTGCTGTCTGCCTATAAAGATAATGCCGCCGTCATGGTGGGTTCAGAAGTTGGGCGTTTTTTCCCTGATCCAGAGACACGCCAATATGGTTATCACCATGAAAAAGCGCATATTTTAATGAAAGTGGAAACACACAACCACCCAACGGCGATTGCTCCTTGGCCGGGCGCTTCAACGGGTTCTGGTGGTGAAATTCGTGATGAAGGCGCAACGGGGATTGGTGGAAAACCTAAAGCTGGGTTAGTCGGTTTTACTACTTCAAACTTGCGTATTCCGAATTTTGTGCAACCTTGGGAAACGGATTTTGGTAAACCGGGGCGCATTGTTACGGCACTCGATATTATGCTGGAAGGCCCGCTCGGTGGTGCGGCTTTTAACAACGAATTTGGTCGTCCCAACCTGCTAGGTTACTTCCGTACTTACGAAGAGAAAGTCAATTCTCACGCAGGTGAAGAAGTGCGTGGTTATCACAAACCAATCATGATTGCTGGTGGGATGGGGAATATCTGCGACGAGCATGTGCAGAAAAAAGAGATCCCTGTTGGCGCGAGCTTAATTGTGCTCGGTGGTCCGGCAATGAACATTGGCCTTGGTGGGGGCGCCGCTTCTTCTATGGCATCTGGTCAATCTGCGGAAGATCTTGATTTTGCCTCGGTACAGCGTGAAAACCCAGAGATGGAACGTCGCTGCCAAGAGGTGATTGATCGCTGCTGGCAACTCGGTGAGGCGAATCCGATCGCCTTTATCCATGATGTGGGCGCTGGTGGTATCTCAAACGCATTGCCTGAGCTTGTTGATGATGGTGAACGTGGCGGTATTTTCCAACTGCGTGATGTACCTAACGATGAGCCGGGAATGAGCCCGCTTGAAATTTGGTGTAATGAATCACAAGAGCGTTACGTACTGGCTGTAGCGCCAGAAAACATGGCGCGCTTTGACGCCATTTGCCAACGTGAGCGCGCGCCTTATGCTGTTGTGGGCATTGCCACTGAAGAGCGTGAACTGAAATTGGAAGATTCACATTTCGACAATACGCCAATTGATATGCCGATGGACGTATTGCTTGGCAAAACACCTAAAATGTATCGTGATGTGAAGACGCTGAAAGTTAATAATCCAGCACTTGATCGCCGTGATATCGAATTGAACGAAGCGATTGATCGAATACTGCGTCTCCCTGCGGTTGCAGAAAAAACCTTCCTCATCACCATTGGTGACAGAACCGTCACTGGTTTGGTCGCTCGTGACCAAATGGTTGGTCCATGGCAAGTGCCAGTAGCAAACTGCGCGGTCACTGCGGCAAGTTATGATACTTACCACGGCGAAGCGATGTCGATGGGTGAGCGCACGCCAGTTGCCTTGCTGGATTTTGGGGCATCGGCACGTTTAGCCGTGGGCGAAGCGATTACCAATATTGCCGCTACCCATATCGGTGATATCAAACACATTAAGTTGTCGGCGAACTGGATGTCACCAGCGGGTCACCCAGGTGAAGATGCTGGTTTGTATGAGGCAGTAAAAGCGGTCGGTGAAGAGCTTTGTCCTGCGCTCGGCCTGACTATCCCAGTGGGTAAAGATTCGATGTCGATGAAGACCAAATGGGATGAGAATGGCGAACAAAAAGAAGTGACCTCTCCGCTATCCTTGGTGATTACGGCATTTGCTCGTGTTGAAGATGTGCGTAACACCATTACGCCTCAGTTAAGAACCGATAAGGGCGAAACCTCACTGGTTTTGATTGATTTAGGTAATGGTAAGAATCGCTTGGGCGCAACGGCGTTAGCACAAGTTTACAAACAGTTGGGTGATAAACCCGCAGACGTAGATAATGCGGCGCAGCTTAAAGCCTTCTATGAAGCGATCCAAACCTTGGTCGCGAATCAGCAGATTATCGCCTATCACGATAAAGGTGACGGTGGTTTATTCGTTACTCTAGCTGAAATGGCCTTTGCTGGTCATTGTGGCGTGAAAGCCGATATTGCCGCGCTAGGCGATGATGCATTGGCCGCGTTATTTAATGAAGAGCTGGGCGCAGTCATTCAAGTTCGTCACCACGATTTAGAGACGGTGATCTCGACGCTAACGGCGCATGGTTTACAAGCGTGTTCACACGTTATCGGTCGTGTTGACGCTTCTGATGAGCTAGCCATTACCGCTGGTGAACAACCTATTGTTGTGCGTAACCGCACCGAACTTCGCACCATTTGGGCTGAAACCACGCATAAGATGCAAGCGCTGCGCGATAACCCGCAGTGCGCGGACCAAGAGTTTGCAGCAAAACAAGATAACAGTGATAAAGGTCTTAACGTCAGTTTGAGCTTTGACGTGCAACAAGATGTTGCGGCACCGTATATTGCTAAAGGCGTGAAGCCAAAAATGGCTATTTTGCGCGAGCAAGGGGTTAACTCACACGTTGAAATGGCGGCAGCGTTTGATCGCGCAGGCTTTGAAACAACCGATATACACATGAGCGACATCTTAACGGGTCAAGCGGTGCTTGAAGAGTACCAAGGCCTCGTCGCATGTGGTGGGTTCTCTTATGGTGACGTATTAGGCGCGGGCGAAGGCTGGGCGAAATCAGTGCTGTTTAATGTACAAGCTCGTGAACAGTTCCAACGTTTCTTCCAACGTGAAGATACTTTCTCGCTAGGAGTGTGTAACGGCTGTCAAATGCTGTCGAATTTGAAAGAGTTAATCCCTGGTGCGGATTTATGGCCGCGTTTTGTGCGCAATGAATCAGAGCGTTTTGAAGCGCGCTTTAGCTTAGTGGAAGTGCAGCAATCTGATTCACTGTTTTTTAATGAGATGGCTGGCTCGCGCATGCCGATTGCGGTTTCGCACGGCGAAGGGCGCGTTGAAGTTCGTGATACGGCACATTTAACGGCGATTGAACAATCGGGCACCGTTGCGCTGCGTTTTGTGGATAACAACGGCCATGCCACGCAGCAATATCCGAACAACCCAAATGGTTCACCCAATGCGATTACAGGCTTAACGACTCAAGATGGCCGCGTGACGATCATGATGCCGCACCCAGAGCGCGTGTTCCGCACGGTAGCGAACTCTTGGCATCCTGATTCTTGGGGTGAAAACAGCCCATGGATGCGTATGTTCCAAAATGCACGTAAGAACTTAGGGTAACTCACCTTGTCGCCAGTGAGAGAAACGACTTAGTCTTGTTATTCCAGCCGCTGCAACTCAGCGGCTTTTTTGTTTACTTTGAGGATGAATTTTTTGTAAAAAATGCAGAAAAAAATTGTGATTTGTGCTCTAATGCCGCGCTTACCAAGGGATGGTGTTCAACATCCGCCGCCATATAATATAATGGCGCGCGACAAACGTTGATGAGTAATCCCTTATTATTCCCTTAGGAAAACGAAAATGTCAGAAAGTAAAAAATTTACCATCAAAGTGACTGAAAAGCGCAATGGTTGGGCGGCGGAAATCGTACGTCAAGTGACCTCTCGTAGAAGTGTTGTTTCAAAGCGCGAAATGGGTTTTGAAAGCGAAGCACAAGCACAAGCTTGGGCGGAAAAAGAGCTCAGTGGCTTTATTGAGAACCAAGCAAAACGCAATGAGCGTAAGGCTCTGGCAAGAAAAGAGAAAAAAGCTTAGTGCAAAAAATCTGAGTGCTGTGCTTTAAGAACGGTTATTTGAACGAAAACCCGCTTTAAATTAGCGGGTTTTTTTATGCCTTAACGAAATTGACCGATTTGCGGTAAAAACTCAAAGCCTGCACTGGCTAAGCGAGCCTCTAATGCCGCGCGATCGATATCAAAGTCATCCGCCAGTTTATCGAGATCGCCATTAAAATCATCACGTAGCTTCATATTGATGATGCTCATCAGCATGATTGGATCCATCGAGGCAAAATTGGCTAAATTCATCACTTATCCTCGAAATCAGAAATCAGCAAGTTAGCTGCCGCAAAGGCTGCTTGCTCTCGAACCGCTTTTGGCAGCGATTCGTCTGCTGCGACATCATTCAAGGTTTTGATGGCGCAGGAGATTGCTTGAGGAATATAAGCTTGATCACCACTGCCTATCTGCGCATAAAGCTCGCGCACTAATTCACAACAACCGTAAACTTGCATAGATTAAATCCTAACTAATGATAATGGCTCTCAATATACACATTACGTTTGGCAAAGACAAAATCAGAACTTGCGTTTGCGCAAGCTCTGATTGCAGGTGATGAAACTTTAAGCGTTCACTTGCCGATCTAATTGTAGAAATAAAAAAGGTTGCCATTTAGGCAACCTTTTCAATAGCACACTTTATTAGGCTATTTGAGCATTAATAAAGGAGACTATTTCATTCATAGCAACGGCCGACTTCTCACCACTGCGGCGATGTTTATATTCGAAGTTGCCCTCATCCATACTGCGATCGCCAATAATGATGGTATGTGGCACACCGATCAGTTCCATATCTGAGAACATTACGCCCGGGCGCTCTTTACGATCATCAAATAGCACTTCAATACCAGCAGCAGTCAGTTCCGCATACAGTTTTTCAGCAGCTTGTTGGACGCGCTCTGATTTGTGCATGTTCATGGGGACAATCGCCACTTGGAAAGGCGCGATCGCGTCAGGCCAGATGATGCCGTATTTATCGTTGTTTTGCTCGATGGCTGATGCCACAACGCGTGATACACCAATGCCGTAGCAACCCATCTCTAAAATGGTGTTTTTACCATTGGAATCAAGAACGCCACAGTTCATTTTCTCAGAGTAGTTGGTACCCAATTGGAAAATATGACCCACTTCGATACCGCGTTTGAGCATTAGTGTCCCTTTGCCACATGGGCTTGGGTCGCCTTCAACGACGTTACGGAGATCTTCCACTTTCGCTAGCTCAACGTCACGGCCCCAGTTGATGCCAAAGTAGTGTTTGCCATCGATGTTGGCTCCTGCGCCAAAATCGCTCATGACGGCTACGCTGTGATCAACGATAAATGGCAATTCAAGGCCAACAGGGCCAAGAGAGCCTGGGCCTGCGCCAATCAGCGCGCGAATCTCTTCTTCGCTAGCCATTTCTAGCGGAGCGGCAACTTCAGCGAGTTTCTCGGCTTTGATTTCATTGAGTTCATGATCACCACGGATGATCAGTGCCACGATAGAGGCATCGATCTCATCAGAGGCTTTTACAAACAGTGTTTTAACTGTTTTCTCAATCGGTAGGCCATGCTGCTCAACCAATTCAGCGATGGTTTTGGCGTTTGGCGTATCAACCTGCGTCATCTCTTGAGTTGGCGCGGCGCGCTCAACGGCTGGCGCAATGGCTTCCGCTTTTTCGATGTTGGCGGCGTAATCCGATTCAGTTGAGAAGGCGATGATGTCTTCACCACTTTCAGCCAATACATGGAACTCATGCGAGCCGTTACCACCGATAGCGCCGGTGTCGGCTAATACTGGGCGGTAATCAAGCCCCATGCGATCGAAGGCTTTACAGTAAGCTTCGTGCATTGCTTGGTAAGATTTCTCTAAGCCTGCTTTATCAATATCAAAGCTATAGGCATCCATCATGCAGAATTCACGAGCACGCATCACACCAAAACGAGGACGTCTCTCATCACGGAATTTGGTTTGAATCTGGTACAGGTTCAGCGGCAATTGCTTGTAAGAGCTGACTTCGTTGCGTACCAAGCTGGTGATCACTTCTTCTGCTGTTGGACTAAGCACAAACGGACGAGTATGGCGGTCAGTAAAGCGAAGTAGCTCAGGGCCCATTTTCTCAGAGCGGCCTGTCTCTTCCCACAGTTCAAACGGTTGCACAACGGGCATCAAGGTTTCGATTGCACCGGCATTGTCGATCTCTTGACGAACGATGTTTTCGACTTTACGCAGCACACGTAGACCAGTAGGCAGCCAGGTATAAAGACCTGAAGCCAGCTTACGGATCATACCTGCACGTAACATGAGCTGATGGCTCACGACTTCTGCGTCGTTTGGAGTCTCCTTCAAAGTAGAAAGAAGATATTTACTGGTACGCATTCTATGGTATCCGTTTCATGATAGTTAAAAGCGCTCTCCAATGAGAGGCTAGAATTAAGCCGCTAATAATATCAGCCAATCGGCTTTGTCAAAAGCGTTCTATTGCGGTTACTGAGACTAAGTTGTTTGCGATAGTGAATTTTACGTTCAGATCGAACAGATTTACCGCATATTCTTTATGATCGATTTTATGTTTTTTATAGGCTGGGCGAGGGTCTTGAGCCAGCACTTGCTCAATGACGGCTTTAACCATGTCGTGATCTGCTCGCGCATTCAGTACCGTTAACGCCGCTTGGCTAAAGGTCACTGCGATCTTGTCGGGCTCGCTCTCGGCATAGCCACCGCTGGCTGTGGCTATCGAATCTGAATAGGGAATATAGGGTTTGATGTCAATGATCGGTGTGTTATCGACTAAATCTACGCTGCCTAGTTCCAAATAAACCTGATCACCTTGCTGAGTGACGCCTTTCAATTCAACGGCAGACATACCGATGCCGTTAGGTCGAAACGTGGCCCGTGAAGCAAATACGCCGATCCGCTCATTTCCGCCTAAGCGCGGTGGGCGCACCGTCGGTTTCCAACCGGCATCGAGGTTTTGGTCAAACAGAAAAAGTAACCAGACATGGCTAAATTGTTCGATACCTCGCACCGACTCTAAGCAATTAGCGTGACCGATGAGCTTGACTCTCGCGCTTGCGCTCGCCACTAGGCGAGGTTGGCGAGGAACGGCAAATTTTTCTTTATAAGGCGTTTCAATAGTGCCAATCGGAGCAATGGTGTGCATATCCGTACCCGTCTTTTTTCACGTTGGTTGAGAAAAATATCACATTTAAGCTTGCTTTTCTTCTTGGTAATGATTATTAATTGGCATGTTATAACATAACAATTTAAGTGAGAGGAAATTGATGAAAGACGGAATTCATCCGCCGTACCAAAAAGTGGTTTTCCACGACACCAGTGTGGATAAGTATTTTATTGTGGGTTCAACGCTAAAAACTGATCGGACGATAGAGTGGGAAGATGGCAACACCTATCCTTATTTCACCTTAGATGTGTCGTCTGAATCGCATCCGTATTACACCGGTAAGCAGCGAGTTGTTCAAAAAGAAGGACGAGTGGCGAATTTCAATCGTCGCTTTGCTCAGTTTGGTAAGGAGTAAACTATGAAAGTATTAAGTTCATTAAAAAGCGCAAAATCACGTCATCCAGATTGTCAAATCGTCAAAAGACGCGGTCGTTTATATGTGATTTGTAAAACCAATCCAAGATTTAAGGCGGTTCAGCGTTAATGAAGGGGAACGGTTGGACAGGCTAGTGATTGTCCAACCGTCAAAACGTGGTTATTTGTTCGCTTTAGCCAAAATGCGATCCAAATGGTTGGCAAATTCGCGTCGTTCTGTTTGAGAAAGCGCACTTGGTCCGCCAGTTTGGATACCGCTTGAGCGCATCGTATCCATAAAATCTCGAATATTGAGGCGTGCCTTGATTGTCTCTTTGGTATACAGCTCACCACGAGAATTGAGCGCCAAGCCACCTTTGGTTATCACTTCATCGGCCAGCGGAATATCGGAAGTAATGACCAAATCGCCCACTTCTACCCGTTTGACGATTTCGTTATCGGCAACATCAAAACCACTGGGGACTTGCAGTGAACGAATGTTAGATCTTTGCGGAATCGGAACGACATGATTGGCCACAAAAGTACATTCAACGCCCGTCCTTTCGGCTGCGCGGACAATGGTTTCACGAATTACTTTCGGACATGCATCGGCGTCCACCCAAATTTTCATCATTTAATTATTTCTCGGTTAGTTGTGCTTCAAGAGCTGCCACTCGAGCTGACAAAGCCGCTAGTTGTGTTTCAAGTTCGGCTATTTTGTTCGCGCTATTTTCCGTACTAACGCTCACTTCCACTTTGGGTACTCGGTGTGCATTCTTCCAGCTTTTGATGGTTGCAATCAAGGCTGGCATTGGCACTGAGGTGCTAAGACGCGATTTCACCAAAGCCACACTCGGTTCCTTTCCCTGTTTTTGTAAGAGAGTCAAGATGCTGTCTAGTTCTTGAGTGACATCTTTTGTGAGCATAGGTTGTCCTTTTGATGAGTTGCCGTGATCTTACCTTTTATTTGCCAAGAGCAAAAGTGGCGAAGTGTTGTAAGAGATCTCGCACATTGTTTGTAAGAAATCACAGTATTTAAGGAGGTTTTGGAAGATGGTTTTCTTATAACTATCTGTTTTTTATTAAAATATCTATTTCTTTAGGCCATATTGTTAAAAATAACATTTTTAGGTGATTGTTTCTTAAAGTCAAACGGGTAAATTGAACTCTGTCGGAAGGACTCTGACAAGGAATAATAAAGCACCAAGGTTTGGTCTCTTCAGGAAGAAGGCAAGGTTATTCACGAAGAATGATCACGCAGGATGCTAGGACAGCGTAAGGATACAACAGTTGGCAGGATGCGAGCTGCATGGATTGGCGATGGACACCTTGTGGATAAGGCAGGACAATATCGGGATGATGTTATGGACACCGCTCAAGGAACAAGTGATGAGTATTGACCGGAGTGTTAGTACCATGGAAAGTTTGGATACCGCTAGGATGGCGATGCAGGATGAGCCGAAGAATTGGCCACTATTATGGATGATGCATGGAGCACACGATTTAGTAGCCGGACTGCTGCGAGTGAGACTTTAAGCCTCGACACATGCGTGTTGAGGCTTTTCTTATTGCCTGCATTCTGGCTTTAGCGTGTTGTTGCTTCAAAAAAAGATCATATGATAAGTGCCGCAAAATAATAACAACAAAAAAACAATCTAGATCAATTACCTCATCGTTCGGTTGGTTTAATTTTCGGCTTCTTTGCAAAAATAGAGTACCAGATTTTATCTGGGCTAAGGCGTATTGCCCTGAGCCTAGTTGAGTATTTCGGTATCATTTTGCGGCTAACAAGGATTGTACGTGACAACCGTAACAAGAAGAACGCTTCTTCTCCCTTACACCGATTCGTTAGAGTCTGATTTTTTGATGCTCAATTGTTGCGCCAAAAATCGGGCACAGATGAATGGACCTAAAACGGTCGCTTCAGCAAAACAGCTTTTTCAACGAGTGCTTCATGATCCTCATTTGTACGCAATGGCGGTGTTAGATAATTATAACCGCGAATACATGGGACATTTGTTCATTGAATTTGACGAAGAGCGAGCAGAACTCGGTTTTCTGTTTGATAAATTGTATTGGGGCAAAGGTATTGCAACTGAGGCATTGAAGGCTTTTTTACCTAAAGCGGCCTACCAATTGCAACGACAAAAAATTACAGCCACTGCTAATATTGGCCACCATGCCTCTATTGCGGTACTCAAAAAACTCGGCTTTGAGCTGTTGGGTGAGAAAGAAGATGTTTTTGGCCCTTATTGGGAATTTGAGTTTACATCCGATGAGGCGGCAAATGAAAAGCAGATGGCCTAAAGCCTATCATTTGTAATTCACCTTGGTAGCAGTCATCACCTAGCGCAGAAAACTCAAACCAATAAACGGTATGCCAACGCCAGAGTCCTTCTGGCGTTTTGAATTTGTGGCGTCCAAAAGCAACGCTGATCAGCTGTAAGTCGAGTTGTTCACATTTTCGACTGATCGCTGCTTTTGCCAATTCGGCTTGGCGACGCTGTTGCCAGAAAAGAAAGCAGCCCAAGCTGAGTAATAAAATAGCCAATAGATCGCCTAGCATAAACATTCCAGTTATTGAGCTTTAGTTGTTTGTTGTAAGCGAATTAAGGCATCGGCTAATTCGATTGAAGGGCTAGAATGCAGCAGTGGCAGCAGTACCATTCGCAGTTCTGGCAGCATCACTAAATCCGCAAAGAGCTGGTTAAAGAGAGCTTGATTGCCTGTTTGCGCCAAGCGTAATAAAAACGTTTCGGCAAGCAACGGGTTAGACAATACATGCCACGTGCGCCCTGCAATGGCAATTAATATCTCTTGATGGCTCAAGCGTGGGCTTTGCAGAATACGTTCAACCAAGGTCGCGGTGAGTGCATTATCCGCACCTGATAAGGCTCGTATTAAAGCAGAGAGTAAGAACAAATCAGGTTCGTGGCTTTCGATGTGCAACATTGCCATCTCTTGCAAACGCAGCGCCAGCTTATCATTCAACGGTGCGCTATGTTCGAGCGCCCCCAGCAGGGCATACAAAGGCTGAGCGGGGAGGTGGTTTAGTGCTTTTCTTAGCAGCACGCTATTTTGTTCTTTGCTTAAACGAGCACAAATATCAGTAATGCCTTGTAAGCCGACCGTCTGCCAGTTTTCCCACCCTAAAGCCCCACTAAAATAGTGTTGCGCATACTCATAATATTGACTTGATGGTAGGTTCAACTGGGCGCGTATTTGACTGTGGAATACCGCCATTTTGTCGTCGCTCGGTTTAAAGGTATAAGGGTTATTGGCAAGCTTTTGCTGTTGCTCATCACTGAGATCTTGATGTAAACGTGACCCCATCGCTTCAAGTACAAACTTAATGAAGTTACCTATCTCCGCTTGTTTGAGTAGGCCACGTTCATCCAAAGAGAATTTAAGAAACCAGATCCAAGGTTGTTGGGCTTGGTTCCAATACGCGATGGCAAGATGAGCATGACGCTGCAATGGATAGGGATACGGTTGCTGACCTTTTTCTACTTGAGAAAAGTGTGTATTTTCAATCGGGCAGATGCGCCTTCCTAAATCAAAGATCCGATATTGGCTACCACTATTGGTGAGCAATTGGCTAAGCGTGTGAATGGTATCCATCGATAAAGTGGCCCTAATTTGTGTTCTTGAATAACTATCTTTGATCAATAACTCTCTTTGAACAATAAATGGTACTCTATAGCCCATTTTCAAGGTCACTTAGCAAATTAACTTGGTGAATAATGACAGTAAGCACAAAACTTACCCACCTGTTGAAGCAACTAGAAACTCAGTTACGCAATTCTCAGCGCTGGCAATCCCAGCCGCCAAGCGAAAGCGCATTGATGAGCACTGAGCCTTTCTCCATCGATACCCTTACTCCGGAGCAGTGGCTGCAGTGGATTTTCATCCCCAAAATGTTATTGGCAATTGAGCAGCAAGCTGAGCTTCCTCAAGGGTTTTCGCTCACTCCTTATTTTGAAGAGGCATGGCAACATCAAACGGAATTGGCTGAAGTGATTGCGCTGCTGCACCTGATTGATGAGGTAAGCCAACCATGTTAGAGATTCTGTATCAGGACGATGATTTGGTCGCCGTGAATAAACCCGCAGGAATGCTGGTGCATCGCTCATGGCTAGATAAACACGAAACGCAATTTGTGATGCAAACGCTGCGCGATCAAATTGGCCAGCATGTGTTTCCCCTACATCGATTAGATAGGCCAACTTCTGGCGTGCTCGTGTTTGCGCTCTCCAGTGAAGTAGCGGCGCAAATGATGCCGATGTTTGCCAACCATCAAATGGAAAAAACGTACCATGCGATTGTGCGTGGTTGGATTGAACAAGGGGATGTGCTTGATTACCCACTCAAAATCGAGCTAGATAAAATTGCCGATAAGTTTGCCAAACAAGATAAAGAAGCCCAAGAGGCGATCACCGCTTATCAACCATTAGCGACAGTAGAAGTGCCGTATTCAACCGGGCGTTTCCCAACCAGCCGCTACTGTTTGGTGGAAATGAAACCGCAAACAGGCCGTAAACATCAGCTGCGTCGTCATATGCACCATTTGAGTCACCCGATTATTGGTGATACCACTCATGGTGATGGCAAGCACAACCGCCTATTTCGCGATCATTATGACGCGCAGCGTCTGATGCTCCATGCCTCTGAATTACGTTTTACTCATCCGTTTACTGGCCAAACATTAGTGCTTAAAGCTGGTTTTGATGAGATATGGCAACGGCTGTTTACTCAGTTTGAGTGGAGCCAGCCGATATAAAAGCAAAACCCTCGCGATGCGAGGGTTTTGAGTATTGGGATGTAACTGAAAGTGGTGTAGCTTATCGAGCTATTCGGTTCATAAAGCCTTCAGTTAATAAAGCCTTCAGTTAATAAAACCTTCAGTTCATAAAACCGACAGCTTATAAAACGCTCGCTACTTTGCTAAATATTCTTGAATGGAGCGCTCGATGCCTTTGGCATCTAAACCTAATTCGGCATGCAGCTCTTCTTGTGTGCCTTGAGCGATGAATTGATCAGGCAAACCTAGATTGAGTACCGGTTTTAGGATTTTCTCTTTCATCATCAGTTCAATGACGCCAGCACCCGCACCACCGGCAATCGCATTCTCTTCCAAGGTCACGAGCACATCATGCTGCGCAGCCAGTTGGCGAATGAGTGTTTCATCAAGGGGCTTAACAAATCGCATGTCAGCCACCGTTGCATTTAGTTTATCGGCTGCTTCAAGTGCGTTTGGTAGGAAAGTGCCAAAGTTGAGGATCGCGATTTTTTCATGTGCGATAGCCGTGTCACATTGGCGCATAATGCGTCCTTTGCCAATCTCTAACGCACTAAATTGGGTTTGGATTTCGACTCCCATGCCATTGCCACGAGGATAACGCACTGCGCTTGGCCCTGTGTGTTTATGGCCGGTATAGAGCATTTGTCGGCACTCATTTTCATCGGCGGGTGCCATGATCACCATGTTGGGAATGCAGCGCATGAAGCTTAAATCAAACGCACCTTGGTGAGTTTGGCCATCAGCTCCGACTAACCCTGCGCGGTCAATGGCAAACATAACCGGTAAATTCATGATGGCAACATCATGGATCAGCTGATCATAACCCCGTTGTAAAAAGGTTGAGTAGATCGCCACTATCGGATGATCTCCCGCAATCGCCATGCCTGTCGCAAGGGTGACGGCATGTTGCTCAGCAATCGCCACATCAAAATATTGTTGTGGAAACTCTTTTGAAAAGCGAACCATGCCAGAACCTTCACGCATCGCGGGTGTAATCGCCATTAATTTTGGATCTTGCGCGGCCATGTCGCATAAAAAATCGCCAAAGATTTTAGAAAAAGTCGGTTTAGCATTGCTGCTTTTTGGCAGGCTAGTGTGGCTCGGGTCAAATTTAGGAACGCCATGGTAACCAATCGGATCTTTTTCGGCGGGCTCATAACCTTTGCCTTTTTTGGTCATGATGTGCAAAAACTGCGGGCCTTTGAGCTCGCGCATGTTGCGTAATGTCTTGATAAGTTCAATCACATCATGGCCATCTACTGGGCCGATATAGTTAAATCCAAGCTCTTCAAACAAGGTGCCGGGTACGACCATGCCTTTCAAGTGCTCTTCTGTGCGACGTACCAGCTCTTTGATAGGCGGTATGCCAGAGAGCACTTTTTTGCCCCCTTCACGGATCGAGGTATAAAGGCTACCGGAAAGCAGTTGCGCTAAATGATTATTCAGTGCGCCCACGTTTTCAGAGATCGACATTTCGTTGTCGTTGAGCACGACTAACATATCTGGGTGAACGTCGCCAGCATGGTTCATTGCTTCAAAGGCCATGCCCGCGGTGATGGCACCATCACCAATCACGCCCACCACTTTGCGATTTTTCCCTTCTTTACCTGCACTGATCGCCATCCCTAAGGCGGCACTGATTGAAGTGGACGAGTGGCCGACAGAGAGCGTGTCATATTCACTTTCTTCACGCCAAGGAAAAGGGTGCAGGCCATCTTTTTGACGAATGGTCGACATTTGCTCGCGGCGACCAGTTAAGATTTTGTGCGGGTAAGCTTGGTGGCCTACATCCCAAATCAGCTGATCAAAAGGGGTGTTATAGACGTAGTGCAGGGCAACCGTTAATTCAACCGTGCCTAAGCCTGACGCAAGGTGGCCACTCGACTGACTGACGGAATTAAGAAGATAGTTTCTTAATTCACCACACAATGCCGGCAGAACCTCTTTCGGTAGACTGCGCAGTTCATCGGGTGAATTTGCTAAAGCCAGTGTTGGGTATTTTGAAATATCAAGAGTCATAATTTTGCGCGCTTATAGTTTAGTTCTTGCGCTCGACGACGTATCGGGCGAACTCTTCGAGTGATTCTGTATTGTAGGGTATTGCTTCCAAGGCTTGAAGAGCTTCCTGTAACAGACTTTGTGCTTTGTCAATAGCACCTTGTAATCCTAGCAGCGCTGGGTAGGTACTTTTATTGAGTTGTTGATCCGAGCCTTGAGGTTTACCTAATGTCTCGGTATCGCTAACGATATCTAAAATATCATCTTGAACTTGGAATGCGAGACCAACGGCATCGGCATAGCGATCTAATTGTGGTAGTACCGCAAGCCCTTTTTCACCCGCCGCAAGCGCACCTAAACGGATTGCACAACGCATCAAGGCTCCCGTTTTATTGCGATGGATCTCCTCTAATTCCTGCACTGAAACCAGACGATTTTCCGCTTGCAGATCCAACGCTTGGCCTATACACATACCTTGAGCACCGGAAGCTTGAGCCAACATTTGGACCATCTTAATGCGGTTGACTTGCGCATGTTCGGCGAGTTGACCTTCTGCCAAAATAGTAAAGGCCAGTGTTTGCAGGGCATCGCCCGCTAAAATCGCGATGGCTTCGTCAAATTCGATGTGACAAGTGGCTTGACCGCGCCGCAATTCATCGTCGTCCATCGCGGGAAGGTCATCGTGGATCAATGAGTAAGCGTGAATACATTCTACTGCGCAGGCTGGGGTGTCGAGTTCATTTTGTGTACAACCAAGCATTTGCCCTGTGATATACACCAAATAAGGTCGAGCCCTTTTACCGCCAAGTAACAAACCGTAACGCATCGCGTCAATTAGGGATTGTTTTTGATGCGGTAAGCGGCATAACCAAAGGTTTAATTGGTCAATATTTCTTTGCTGATAGGAGCTCAGAGCCTCAATCATAGGGCACTCTTTCTACTAAGTTGTGGTATCTACTAGGTTACGATCGACCGTTTCCCTGTGACTTAATTGACAGGTTCATGTCACATAGCGAGCGATGAGATCGATAAATATGAGTCAGTAATCAGTATGTATCAGTAATACGTGCCTATTACTCAGGTAGTTCAGTAAAGTCAGAGAGTGGCGCTTCATCGCTCGCACTGAGCAAAATACTGACTCGCTGTTCCGCTTCACTTAACTTACTTTGTCCAGCACGAGCAAGGGATATTCCGCGCTCGAATTTTTTTAGCGCATCATCTAAGGCTAAATCGCCATTTTCTAGCTGTTCCACTAAGCTATCAAGTTCTTCGATAGTTGCTTCAAAGGACATATTTTCAGGTTTCTTGCTCGCCATAATCTTTTTATCTTGGTAAATATGCACGAAAGTTACCTTAGGGCGTAGTGATGGTCAAATTTAACCAACGATTTTTGTCTGAAAAGTCCCTCTTTTGGAACTGTCACTATCACAAATAATAAAAATAATAATACGATACTTAGCAACCAGACCGATATTTACTGAAATAGTGACGGTGACTCAGAATCTTGGCCATATCAGTGTGCTGGCAACAGTGCATCTTTACTTGGTTTAGGTATAAACTGAACAGAGAGAATTTCGGTATGATCCAATAATTTACTTAAAATTTTGAATCTATTGCCGATAACGGGTTTAAACTCATTATCGCAGGTGAGTAGCATGAGGAGTGCTTTGTGGATTTAGCAACGCTGTTAGGACTGATCGGGGGCATGGCTTTCGTTATCATGGCAATGATCTTAGGCGGAAGCTTGATGATGTTCTTCGACGTCATCTCGATATTGATTGTTGTTGGAGGCTCAACTTTTGTTGTCTTAATGAAATTTACGATGGGGCAATTTTTTGGCGCGGCAAAAATCGCAGGTAAAGCGTTTATGTTTAAAGCTGATGAGCCTGAAGATTTGATCGCAAAAATCGTGGAAATGGCGGATGCAGCACGTAAAGGCGGTTTTCTTGCACTAGAAGAGATGGAAATTACCAATAGTTTCATGCAAAAAGGGATCGATTTGCTGGTGGATGGCCATGATGCTGACGTGGTGCGTTCTGCGTTGCAAAAAGACATCGCTTTGACTGATGAACGGCATGATAAAGGGTCTAGTGTGTTTCGCGCTTTTGGTGATGTAGCCCCTGCGATGGGGATGATCGGTACTTTAGTGGGCTTGGTTGCCATGTTGTCTAACATGGATGACCCTAAATCAATTGGCCCTGCGATGGCCGTTGCGTTGTTAACCACTTTATATGGTGCAATATTATCTAACATGGTGTTTTTCCCTATTGCTGACAAACTTGCCTTACGTCGTGAACAAGAAAAGCTCAACCGTCGTTTAATTATGGATGGTGTACTGGCGATTCAAGATGGACAAAACCCACGAGTTATTGATAGTTATCTGAAAAACTACATTAATGAAGGTAAGCGTGTTCTTGATGTTGATAGCGAATAACGGAGCTTGTAATGGATGATGAAGAAAGCTGTAAATGTCCCCCTCCCGGTCTGCCGTTGTGGATGGGTACTTTTGCCGACTTGATGTCACTGCTGATGTGTTTCTTCGTACTGCTGCTCTCTTTTTCCGAGATGGATGTGCTGAAGTTTAAACAGATCGCAGGCTCTATGAAGTTTGCTTTTGGTGTACAAAATCGCTTGGAGGTGAAAGACATTCCCAAAGGGACAAGCATCATTGCACAAGAGTTTCGCCCAGGCCGTCCTGAACCGACACCAATTGATGTCATCATGCAACAAACCATTGATATCACCCAGCAGACATTAAATTTCCAAGAAGGTGATTCTGACCGTTCTGGTGGTATGCAGCGTGATGAAGGGCAATTGACTGGGGGGCAATCCCCAGAAACCTCAACACAGAGCAATCAAAATACCGAATCGGAAATGCAACAACAGCAAGCGGAATCCATGTCGCAAGAGATGGAAGTCGTCGAACAAGCCATCAAAAAGGCGTTAGCAAGAGAAATTGAACAAGGTGCAATTGAAGTTGAAAACTTGGGGCAGCAGTTGGTAATCCGTATCCGTGAAAGAGGTGCGTTTCCTGAAGGTTCTGCATTTTTACAACCTAAGTTTCGTCCATTGGTGCGTCAAATTGCCGATTTGGTTAAAGATGTGCCGGGGATTGTGCGAATTTCTGGCCATACCGACAATCAGAGAGTCGATTCTGAGCTGTATCGTTCAAACTGGGATCTTTCGGCTCAACGAGCGGTTTCTGTTGCGCAAGAGATGGAAAAAGTTCGTGGCTTTTCTCATCAACGACTTAGGGTGCGCGGTATGGCGGATACTGATCCTGTAGGGCCTAATGATACCGAAAGTGAACGATCACGTAACCGTCGGGTAGAAATCAGTATTATGCAAGGTGAACCGCTGTACAGTGATGAAGTTCCATCCGTTCAGTAGCTTACGTTGGATTATGTAAAAACACATAGACGAGCGCTAAGGCTCGTCTTTTTTATGGTTATCACCTCGTGTATAATCTTGCGCCCTTAGCGGTGTATCAGTAGCGAGAGAAACGCGCGGCTCATTGAATCACCACATTGCCTAATTAGATTGCGAATAGAACTATGAAATTTATTGTTAAGCCCCATCCGGAAATTTTTGTTAAAAGTGACTCAGTACGCAAGCGCTTCACAAAGATTTTAGAGTCCAATATTCGTATTATCATCAAGCGAAGAACTGAGTCAGTTGCGGTATTTAACCGCCGTGATCACATTGAAGTGACCGCACAAAGTGACCAATATTATCAAGAAGTCCTTGAAATTCTGACTCACACTCCTGGCATCCAGCAAGTACTCGAAGTGCAGCAATCTGAGTTTAAGGATATGCATGACATTTACGAGCAAGTGTTAGCGCTCAGCCGTAATAACATCGAAGGGAAAACCTTTGTCGTGCGTGCTAAGCGTCGAGGAAAGCATGATTTCACCTCAATCGATGTTGAGCGTTATGTCGGTGGTGGTTTAAACCAAGCGGTTGAGAGTGCAAAAGTTCAACTAAAAAAACCAGACGTTACCATCAACATTGAAATAGCCGATGAATTGCTCAATCAAGTGATTGCCCGTTATAAAGGTTTAGGTGGTTTCCCTCTTGGCACTCAAGAAGATTTATTGAGTTTAATCTCCGGTGGTTTTGACTCGGGTGTATCAAGCTATTTACACATCAAACGTGGCTCAAAAGTGCATTATTGCTTCTTCAATTTAGGCGGACCAGCGCATGAAATTGGTGTAAAGCAAGTGGCGCACTATTTGTGGAATAAATACGGCTCTTCAGCCAAAGTGCGTTTTATCTCGGTCGATTTCGAGCCTGTGGTGGCTGAAATCTTAGAAAAAGTAGATGATGGTCAAATGGGCGTGGTGCTAAAACGTATGTTTATGCGCGCAGCTGGAATGATAGCCCAGAAGTTAAATATTGAAGCTTTAGTGACCGGAGAAGCGTTGGGTCAAGTTTCGAGCCAAACTCTAACTAATCTTCGTCATATTGATGGCGTGACCGATACTCTAATTTTGCGTCCTCTCATCAACTGGGACAAAGAAGAGATTATTAAAGTGGCGCGCGAGATTGGGACAGAAGATTTCGCCAAAACGATGCCGGAATACTGTGGGGTTATTTCAAAAAGCCCAACCGTTAAAGCGGTGAAAGCGAAATTAGAAGCCGAAGAAGCAAAGTTTGATTTCTCAATTTTAGAGCACGTTGTGTACAACGCTCGTCAAATGGATATTCGTGATATTGAGAAAGAGAGCCAAGAGCAAGCACCTGAAGTTGAACAAGTGGCTGCAATCGAAAAAGATGCGGTGGTGCTCGATATTCGTAGTCCAGATGAGGAAGATGATAAGCCACTGCTGATTGAAGGCGTGGAAGTGAAACACTTACCTTTCTACAAGCTATCGACTCAGTTTGGCGATTTAGATCAATCTAAAACGTATCTATTGTACTGCGCGCGCGGTGTGATGAGTCGGCTCCAAGCTCTGTATTTGAAAGAGCAAGGCTTTAACAACATCAAAGTGTATCGACCTTAATCATTTTCTAGATACGGAATAGACCGCTCACGTTTTCGTGGGCGGTTTTTTTATAGTGAAAATCTATCAATAACAGCCATAAAAAAACACCGCCCTAAGGCGGTGCTAAAAAATTTGACAGACAGGTCAAAAAATAAATACAGGAAGTATTGCTTTGTTGCAGGGGATAACTGCACAAAACAGGGTGGTAGAATTCTACCCAACTCGAAATACGAGTTTGCAAACACAACATCGCAACAAAAGCCAATTGATTCATAACTGAATCAAGCCGTTCAGGCCTTGTTGCGGGGTGAAATATAGAATTTCTCTAGCCGCTCGGCAATGGACAATTTATAATGTTTCAGATTAAAAAAACTAATCTAATTTTTGAGTGTACCTATGTCCAGAAGATTGCCACCATTAAACTCGCTGAAAGTGTTTGAAGCGGCAGCTCGCCAGCTGAGTTTTACTCGCGCTGCGGAAGAGCTATTTGTGACACAAGCCGCAGTCAGTCATCAAATCAAAGCGTTAGAGGAATTTTTAGGGTTAAAGCTGTTTCGCCGTCGTAATCGTTCTCTGCTATTGACAGAAGAAGGGCAAAGTTACTTTCTCGACATTAAAGATATCTTTACCGCGCTCTCTGAAGCGACCGATAAGGTACTAGAGCGCAGTGAAAAAGGGGCGTTAACCATTAGTTTACCGCCGAGTTTTGCGATTCAGTGGTTAGTGCCACGTTTGGCCGATTTTAATCAACAAGAGCCGGATATTGATGTGCGTATCAAAGCGGTTGATATGGATGAAGGTTCGTTAACCGATGATGTGGATGTGGCGATTTATTATGGCCGAGGTAACTGGCCAGGATTGCGTGCGGATAAGTTGTATCAAGAGTTTTTGATCCCACTCTGCTCTCCTTCTCTGCTGTTAGGTCCTAAGCCTTTAGCAACACTGGACGATCTAACACGGCATACTCTGCTACACGATACTTCTCGTAAAGATTGGAAACAGTTTGCTAAAGAGAACGATCTTGAAGGGGTGAATGTCAACCACGGCCCCATCTTTAGCCATTCGACCATGGTGCTGCAAGCGGCGGCGCATGGGCAAGGTATCGCTCTGGGGAATAACGTGTTAGCTCAGCCAGAGCAGGAAGCGGGTCGCTTGATTGCGCCTTTTGACGAAGTGCTGATGACTAAAAATGCTTTCTATGTGGTCTGTCACGAGAAGCAGGCCGATATGGGGCGCATCGCTACTTTCCGTGATTGGATGCTCAAAAAAGCCAGACGTGAACAAGAGGTATTGTTAGATGAAGAGTAAGTTATTGCTCGCTATCGCGGCTTTTATGGCGGGCGTTGGTGTCGCTCTAGGGGCTTTTGCCGCGCACGGCCTAAAAGCGTATTTAACCCCTTACTTGCTTTCGGTGTTTGAAACGGGAGTGCAGTATCAATCGATTCACGCTTTAGCCATATTAGCGTGTGGTATTTTGCTGCATTGTCGTTTGGGATCGAAAGCACAAAAATATTTTTTCATTGCGGCAATTTGCTTTATCATCGGCGTCCTTTGTTTTAGCGGCAGTCTTTACGCTTTAGCACTCACGGGCATCAAGTGGTTTGGCCCGATCACGCCATTTGGTGGCGTGTTCTTTATGCTAGGGTGGGGAGTGTTTGGCTATGCAGCACTTAATATTCAAGAGGTGGACCAGTGAAACACGTAATGCTCTATTGTCGTGCAGGCTTTGAAAAAGAGTGTGCCGGAGAGATCCAAGATAAAGCGACTAAGCTAGAGGTTTTTGGTTTTCCTCGTGTGAAAAACAATACGGGTTACGTTTTGTTTGAGTGCTATCAGGCCGGTGATGCTGATAAGTTGGTTAAAGAGATCGATTTCCAATCGCTTATTTTTGCTCGTCAGATGTTTGCGGTAGCGGCGGAATTTAGCGATTTACCTAAAGATGATCGTATTTCGCCTATCTTATCTGAACTCGCCGAACTTGAGGGTTTTCCGCGTTGTGGTGACATTCGCATTGAAACGCCAGATACCAATGAAGCGAAAGAGTTGCTCAAATTTTGTCGTAAGTTTACCGTGCCATTGCGTCAAGCGTTACGTGGCAAGGGGATTTTGTCTAACAAAGAGTCGGCGAAGAGACCTGTGCTACATGTCTGCTTTATTCAACCCGGACACTGCTTCGTTGGGTATTCGTACACCAACAATAACTCGCCTTTTTTCATGGGCATTCCTCGTTTGAAATTCCCAGCCGATGCGCCAAGTCGTTCCACACTGAAGTTGGAAGAGGCTTTCCATGTGTTTATTCCTCGTGAAGAGTGGGACGAACGTTTGGCTCCGGGAATGTGGGCGGTAGACTTGGGTGCATGCCCGGGGGGCTGGACTTACCAACTGGTGAAGCGTTCGATGTTTGTTCATGCTATCGACAACGGTCTAATGGCTGAAAGTTTGATGGACACAGGACAAGTGAAACACCATGCCGAGGATGGTTTTAAATTTGAGCCGCCACGCAAGAACGTGACTTGGATTGTGTGTGACATGATTGAAAAGCCAGCTCGTGTGGCGCATTTAATGGGGCAGTGGATCCTCAAGGGTTGGGCGAAAGAAGCCATCTTCAACTTAAAGCTGCCAATGAAAGGGCGCTATGATGAAGTTTTACAAGATATTGAAAATCTGAAAGTTTTTCTGATTAAAAATGAGGTAAAGTTCCGCATGCAGGCAAAGCATTTGTATCATGATCGTGAAGAGATCACAGTGCATGTCCAATGCTTGTCGAACATCTCTCCGCACTAATGTTCTAACTAATGTTCTAATAGGTTAATTTAACGCTCCTTTCTAGGAGCGTTTTGCTATTCTGGATGGGATACTTGCGCTGAAAAGCGAATGTCTTGCAAATTAAAACCGAGCTCTATATCGGTCTTTAGTGTGGCAATGTGTTTGCAGACTCGCGCCATATCGATCTGCTCATCAAATTTTTTACGGTATTTCTTGGCCAAATCAGCACTGGCGTAGGCCTCTTCTATGTCGGGAAATTGCGTTAATATCTCTTTTGCCGCTTTGGGACCAATGCCGGCAATGCCGGGAACTTGGCTTGAACTGATGCCCGTTAATCCCCAAAAATCAGTTAATTGGCTCGGCTTTACGCCAAATTCCTGTTCAATAAAGGGTTGATCTAACCAACGATGCTGAAAGTAGTCACGAATTTGTAAAGTGGGGGAGAGCAGTTGGCAGTAGCCTTTATCGGTTGAAATGATCGTTACTTTTTCAGCGTGGCTTGCCACTTTAGTGGCTAAGGTAGCCACTAAATCATCGGCTTCATCACCTTCAGAGAGCAGTGAGTCAATCCCTAGTTCCCACCATGCTTGCTGAATGGCGTCCAAGCCAAGTTGTAGTGCTTCTGGCATCGGCTTTCGGTTCTGCTTATAAGTCGGTAGAAGTTGTGCTCTCCAACCTCGCTCTTGTAAGTGATGATCAAACACAGCGATGATATGAGTCGGTTGAGCTTCGTTAATAATGCGTTGCAAGGTGCGCGAGGTTGTCTCTATGGTTCTTACCATATCGTTAGGATCGGGTTGTGCGGAGTGCACCCGACGGATCAGATTCAAAGCATCAATGATGACAAGGTGTAAGGACATAACAACCAAAAAATAAGGGCTAAAGTAGCCCTTATTGTAATGATCTCACTTAATATTGCCACTCATCATGGCATAAGTCAGTTTAGCCTTTAATGATTGTGATTATTGGTTGCAATTTTATAGCAAGGTTCATAAGCACTGCCACCGGGTAGCTTCATTCGGTGTTGTGCGACGAAGTCTTTTAATAATAAATCCATTTTTTTCATTAATTGGGCATCGCCATCAATGATGAATGGGCCGTGACGTTCAATTTCTCGGATGCCTTCCGCTTTCACATTTCCGGCCACAATACCTGAAAATGCACGACGCAAATTGGCCGCAAGTACTTCTGGTTTTTGGTTTAGGTGTAAATCTAAATTGGCCATGCTGTCGTGAGTTGGTTCAAAAGTCAGTTGGAACTCAGGCTCGATTTTGAGAGACCAGTTGAAACTATAGGCATCACCACTATCTTTACGATGCTGACGAACCAGCGGCATCGCTTGGCTCATGATACGCGCCGCTTTTTCTGGGTCATCAATGACTATTTGGTAATGCTGGCGTGCTTTTTCACCTAATGTTTCGGCAATGAATGTGTCGATTGAACGGAAATAGGCTTCGCTCTCTTTTGGCCCTGTCAGTACAATTGGCATGGGTTGGCTTGCGTTATCCGGGTGCATCATAATACCCAAAATGTACAGCAGTTCTTCCGCTGTCCCTGCTCCCCCAGGAAAAATAATGATGCCATGCGCCATTCGTACAAAAGCTTCCAGGCGTTTTTCAATATCCGGCATAATCACCAATTCGTTCACAATCGGATTCGGTGGCTCGGCGGCAATGATCGACGGTTCTGTTAAGCCAAGATAGCGTTGTGCGGTATAGCGCTGTTTCGCGTGTCCAATTGCGGCCCCTTTCATTGGCCCTTCCATAGCGCCTGGCCCGCAGCCTGTACAAATATTCAGTTCACGCAAGCCCAGCTCATGGCCGACTTCGCGTGTGTATTGGTACTCGGTGGGGTTGATTGAGTGACCACCCCAGCAGACAACAAGATTAGGGATTGCTCCGGGAATGAGCGTTCCGGCATTGCGTAAAATACCAAACACAAGATTAGTAATGTGAGCGGCGTTGGTTAGATTTAAGCGCTGGTTATCGGCTAAGTGCATGTTGACATAAACGATATCGCGCAGGACCGAAAACAGATGCTCTTGAATTCCTTTGATTATCTGTCCATCTACAAAGGCATGCTCTGGTGGATTTGTTAGTTCTAGCTTGATACCGCGTTCTCGGCGCATGACAGTGACATCAAAAGATTTATATTTTTCAAGAAGTTCTTTCGAGTTATCAGTATGACTGCCGGAGTTTAATACCGCCAAAGTACAATTGCGGTACAACTGGTAGAGATTGCTTGAAGCGGTCTTTTTTAGACGCTCTACTTCGAGTTGAGAAAGCAGAGCCATGCTGCCTGTAGGGCTGATATGAGTAATCATACTGGCCTCCTTAATTGAAGGGTAAGGAAAATGTCCACGCTACGACTAAAGTTTATTTTTTATATATCCGCTTACATGGAGTATAGGTCATAGTTCGTTTAGTGGCGGATGTGCGATAGGAAGACATAACTGATTGAAATTACAGTATCAATCTAGTTCTTTTCGTGATTATTAGGAAATGTTTATACAAGTAGAGTGTGATAAGTAGCACGTTTTGTTTTAGTGTTGGTTAAATAGCGACCATTTTTGGCCGCTATTTTAGGGTTCTTTTTGTTGATGTTCGAACCGTGCTTTTGGTTATTTCCAAACTACTTGGTTATTTCGAAACTACTTGGTTATTTCCAAACTACTTGGTTAGAGCCGAAACTCTTGGCCTCAAGCAAGGAGCGGCGTAAACGTTCAAGTACTTCCTCTGGCGTATCGGAGTCTTTAAAACAGGTACTCGCGGCTGAAAGAGTAATCGTAATGCTTTTGTCTCTGAACTTGAAAGGCAGTTTAGACACATTACGTTGAATATTTTGTACTAGCTTGAAACAGTGATTATCTTCTTGATCGGGAAGTAAAATAATAAACTCTTCACCAGAGAAACGTGCCACGGTATCCGTATCGGATGCCTCTTTCGAAATCGTACGGGCAATAATCTTAAGGGCTTTATCACCTGCAGTATAACCAAAGCTATCGTTGATAGTTTTGAATTTATCAATATCAAACATCACGATTCGGAACGTATGCTGAGCTCTTATCCAGCGGCGATACTCTAGTTCAAGGTGATCATTAAAGGCGGTGCGATTATAGACTTTTGTCAGTGGATCAAGCAGCAAACGCTGTGATTGATCTTCCAATCGACGACGATAATCTTGGGTGAGCTCAAACAGGGCTTCCATTTGATTTTTGCCATAATTTAAGCATTCAATCAGTGCCTGCTCACGTTGCTCAGCATGACTTAAGCGTTCAGAAAGTGACTCCATTTCGCATAATATAGGTGAAATAGAGAGCTTAAGTTGGTCAACTGCCAAAGAGTCTTTAATTATGTTTTGACTTTGAGTGATTAGCGTAGTGAGCTCGGTGTTCATCTCTTGACGGTGTTCAAAGTAACTCTGGCTTTGGTTTGCGTTTTGTGCACTGCTTTTGATGTGTTTGGCCAGCGATGAGTTGACCTGCTCTAAAAATTTTTCTGACGTTTTACGCTCACTATTCGTGCCATCAATCACCAGTTTTAGAATCTCTAACGTCAACTCTAAGAGCGTTGATGTCGATACGCCAATCAATAGCTTGGCGCGGATATCTACCAGCAGATCCCCTGATTCGCCTTCAAAATCCAATTCAGTGATCAGGTGTTGCAGTTCATCGGATAGCTTGGTTAATAGCTCTCTATCTGCGACATGCAGTTCGCTGATGGCCGTGTTTGGGTTTGCGGTGATTATTTTGATTGCACGCTCATAAATCCCAAGCAGTTGAATCGCTCGTTCGGTTTTGGGTTTAGGTTGTGCTTCTGAAAAGCTGAGCAGATCACGCAAATCACGCTTAAGTTTGGCGGGTAAGCCCGCAACTCGAAGTAATGTTTCTCCACTATGTTTGATTTGAGAATCCAAATGAGAGTTTTCTTTTTCTATAGCCAAAGTCTGTTGTTTCAACATGCGCTCCAATACAGCTAAGCGAGGTATGAGCGTACTAACATCTTTTTGTTGTTCAAGCGCTTCACGAAGATCCGATAAATGGCTATTTAGCTGATGATCATCCCCCAGACACGCCAAGCTTAATGATGCGACAATCCGTTTTAGTACAGTGTGTTCTCGTCTAAATTTGAACGAAGTATCCCTGTGTGTCAAACGAACTTGTTCCAACTGAGTTTTCAGCTGCTGTAACTGTGTTTGAATATCCTGTTCGAGAGCGCCCATGTACAACTAAACTAAACTGCGAGGATCGTTAGGATCCTATTAATTGATTTATCGATAATAACAAATAAATTGACTACGTCACTGCTTTAACACATTGAATGCCGAGTAATTACCCATCTTTTAATAGTTTTTTGATACTCTCCTCATTCTTGTAAGAAGAATGCACTTTTATTAGCCCTTGATTGATAGCGTGCTTGCATGATTTGCGAATATTGCTGGAAGCAAAACTAGCGGCTGGGGCGTTATCGATCGCTTTTAAGTAGACCCAATGGCTTTCTTCGTCCCTGATACTTAGCTCACGAGCCGTGTTAGTGGCCATTAGCAGAATATCGAGTAGCTCTTTATCATTAATCGCCATGTAGGCTCTTGGTAAAAACGGGTAGTCGGCGATGCCCATGCGAATGGTACGATTTAAGCGGCGTTCAGGTTGGAATTCCTCTATCCATGCTTGAATTTGATCGAATGTGATCTCCGGAGGAGTATCGCGATCAGAGCTCGGCTCGATATAAAGCAGATTGGAATCGGAAAAGTGATAAATCCGATTCGGCTCATTGATTTTCGATTTTAAAAACTGACCAAATTGGCGCTCCAATTCTAAGCCAGCCGAATAGCCATGTTCTAAGTACATGTTGCGCAGAAAGGGAATGTCAATCATCACAAAGCGAAGGCGGTCACTCAGTGGCTCGTGGATGAGTTCACCAATATACCACTGCTCAAAATGCCGGCTGCTTTTTTGCAATGCCGAAGGAAGCTTAGCATTGAGCATGCGCAGGTTACGCAAGCGAGAGCGAGAATGGGTAAAGAGCGTGCTGTTGAGTTCATCGATTTCTTCATTTTGTAACTGGAGAAGGTAGCCTCTACGCAGTAGCAGTAAAAATAAAATGATTGAGATGATAAACAGAATAAAGGCGATCTTTTTGAACTTATTATACTCTTCTTGAGTTTTGATCAGCGCTTTTTCTTGTCCGACCAAATGTAGAGTTTGTTCTACAAATTCTTTTTGCTGACGAAAAGCATCTTCACTTATCTGGTTGAGTTTCTCTTGGCGTATTTTCGACAGCGCATTACTGCGCTTGATGTTCTCTAAGGCTTGTGCGTACTGACCGTTTTGCTCATAACCGAAGGCCAGTAACCGATAGGCATGCTCTTCAATCTCGTCATCTTGCATTGTTTTAGCAACACTTAAGGCATGTTGAGCGTTGCTGATGACCACATCGGCTTGATTCTGGTGAAAGGCTAATCCTGAATGCAGTAAGTAAGCCTGTGCCTTTAAACGAGGATAATCTTTCAGCTCAAGCAAGTCTTCAGCGCGAGTGAGATATTGGTCAGTTAATGGGTAGTTATAGAGATGAAGGTAGGTCGCCGCCAAACTAATACGCACTTCAATGACTTTTTCCAGATCATTGCGGCTCGTTTCGTGATCGATCACGTTGAAGTAGTGAACGAGCGCTAGATTGTATTTACCTTGTTGATAATAAACATCGCCCATACGCTGTAGTACATTGGCTAATGCAGGAGATTTATTATAACCATCATAAAAATCAGCCGCTTGAGACAAATGTTCTAAAGCTTTATCGAGCACTTTTCGTTCAAAAAAAAGCTGAGCCAGTAAGGTATTGGTTTTAGCGAGCAGGGCGCTTGAGTTGTTTTCAATTGCGCCCCAATAGGCAACTAGCAACTCAGATAAAGCGCGATTGTAAAAGCCATGAGTGAGAAAATGTTCACCAATGATAATCTGATATTCAATCACGGTTTTCGGTGAGGAGATCGAGTCAATGTAAGGTTTTAGATCAGCAAAAAGCTTATTGGCCAGTTCGATATCATTGGCTTTTGAGGCAATTTCTGCTTTGAGCAGGGTAATTTTATAATCGAGACCTTTTGCCAGTTGATCCGCATTTTTGATGGCATCATATTGAATGCTGATCGCGCGTAGCGCCTGTCGAGCTGTGCTTGCATCATTATTATTGAGCCAAATTAGACGAGTTTTGAGTATTTGTACATCAATGGCTAAATAAGGCAATTGATAGTGTTGCGTGAGCTGTTCGGCAAGTTTTAACGCGGCCAGTGCGGCATCCATATTGTGCAACTGGAACTCTGCTTTGGCTAAGATCTTTAATGCATCAATGCTACTACCTGGAGTTCTAATCAGACTATCGCTTTCATCGCGCGCCATCACAGAGGATGATTTTTCTGCTTTTTCGGCTAATTTTCGCTCAGCAAGATACTCAGTGGCTAGGCTCTTGGCTTGATTCGGCGAAATATCAATCAATCCATTGGCCTCATTTAACATCGGCGACGAGTAGATGGTGGCCTGTGAAGCTAATGAAAACAAAGCCAGAGTTAAACTGAGCAAAAGTGTCCAGCGCACGTTGATCATCCTAATGTAAATCCTTTATTGACGAGCCATACGTTGGTTATGTGTTGGCCGTTCTTGTTCGGTTGAGCGAAATGGGTTGATATCCAAACCGCCGCGGCGAGTGTATCGAGCGTATACCGTTAACTGTGTCGGTTGGCAGTATTGCATAATGTCGGTGAAGATACGCTCTACACACTGTTCGTGGAACTCATTATGTTCACGAAATGAGACGAGATAACGTAACAGTGCTTCTCGATCAATTTGTTGACCTTGATAATGAATTTCAACGCTGCCCCAGTCGGGTTGATTGGTGATTAAACAGTTCGATTTCAGTAAATGGCTGTGCAGTGTTTCATTGACTTGCTCACCACGCGCGGCACTTTTCAGTAAGCTAGCATCAAATTGGTAACTTTCAATCTCAATATCTTGCTCATCAATGCATTCGCCTTGCATGGTCACAATCGCTTGGTCAGTATAATCGCTCACCGGGTTGAGAGTGACACTGACTGGCGCGCCAGCACAGGCCGATAAATCGCGGGTTAAGCGCTGCGTTACTTCATCCCAATTGGCTATTTTGCTTTGATTATAGCTATTGAGGTAGAGCTTAAAGGATTTAGATTCAATCAAATTTGCACTTGTCGCAGGGATAGAAACCTCGCCGATTGCCACTTGTGGTAACCCTTTTGCATTGAGCCAAGAGAGTTCGTACAAAGTCCAAATGTCACAACCTTTGAACGGTAAGCTATCTCCCAAATGTAAGTCATCACGGTTCAGGCTGCGAGGTACCGGTTGTAGCAAGCTTGGATCGTATTGTTTTGCGTAGTCGGTTTTTTTGCCAAGGGTTAACCCTGCCAGCGCTTTGGCATCGGAATATTTGCTCATACTTTCACGTCAATTCGATTAGAATAAGCAGAATTTTACGCAATCCTAGGGTTGCTGTCATCACACAAGGCAGCGACTCATCAATTTTGGAGCACTTCATGGCACAAACTGCCGAGCAAGCCTTACTTTCATTTACTCAACGTTATCTTGACGCTTACCAAACAAAGCATGGCGAGTCTCCTCGTAATGATGAGTTGGCTGAGTTGGATTCCCCTTGCGCAGTGATGAACGACCAAGACAGTGTGCTGTGGAAACCCGTCGTCAGATCGGTTGCAGCTGATTTTTCTAACGTAGAAGCAGCGATTGAATTGACTCTACATTCTGATATTAAAGCCTTTTATGGCGTACAGTTTTGTGCGGACATGCCCGCTAAATGGCAAGGCAACGAGCTCGCTCTATTGCAAGTGTGGAGTGAGGATGATTTTGTTCGTTTGCAGGAAAATATCCTCGGTCATTTGGTGACTCAGCGCCGACTAAAACTCAAACCAACCGTGTTTATTGGTGCAACCGATGCGGAGATGGATGTAATTTCGATCTGTAACCTTTCTGGACATGTGATTTTAGAACGTTTAGGTACCGATAAACGCGACGTGCTGGCCGAAAGTGTGGCCGAGTTTTTCGCTAATTTAGAACCTGTGGTATAACGATGTACGTGGTTGAATTGCAGTTTGAGTGTTTTGATAACACGACTATCTCGGCGGTAGACAAAGCGATTAATGGCCTAATGGATGCCTTACGCTATAACGGTCAAGTGCTTGGGCGTGAATTCCCCATCGTTATGGGAGAGGGCGAGTTCTTTGTGCGGGTGGTTTGCCCAGAGCAAGAAAGCTTACACCCTAAGTATCATTCTGATTTTGTTAGGGTGTGCCTGAGTCGCTTGACGGAGGCTAGTTTGCTGGCTCCGAAAGTCCGTTTGTTGGGGCGCGATCTTAATTCCGAGCAAGCCGCTGATGATGTCTTGCTTAGCTGGCAGATACTTTACACCACTTATGTACACACTTGTTCCCCGCTGCGCAGTGGTGACACATTGCTGCCGATCCCTTTATATCGTAATTCTGCGACTTTAAATGGCGATCATAAAGCGGTGATCAAATGGCAAACAGAGTGGCAGGCATGTGATGAACTTCAGATGGCGGGTGGTTGCCGAGCAGAACACGCTGCACTGCACGAGATTTGCGATGTGGACAGTGTGCTGTTTATTAGAGGATGGGATTTACGAGGACGAATTGAGTTTTTGACCCACATCCCTACTTATTACTACCAGTATCGAGTTGGCGGCCAGAGCCTAGCGGACGAACAAGCCAGAAAATGCCCAAAATGTGGGGGAGAGTGGCTACTCGATGAACCGCTGCACGATATTTTCCATTTTAAGTGCGACCCGTGCCGTATTGTGTCCAACATGTCTTGGGATCATATTAAGTAAACAGGTGCGTGTTGTTGATACGAAAAAGCCGATACATCGCGTATCGGCTTTTCTGTTTTTATAGGCTTTTTTGCACAGGTAATAGGTTTATTAATTACCAGCCTTTTACTGCGCCACCGTCAAAAATTTTCGAAGCGGCTTGGTATACTTCTTCTGTTTGGTAGGCTTTAACAAAGTTAGTTACGTTTTCAGCATTCAGATTTTCTGCACGAGAAACAATGATATTGACATAAGGTGACTCTTTATCTTCAACGAACACGCCATCTTTTTCAGGCGTTAGATTAATTGAGCTGGCGTAGGTCGTGTTAATGATAGAGAGCGTGACATCGTCAAGTGAACGAGGCAGTTGCGCGGCATCTAACTCAACAATAGCGATGTTTTTTGGGTTGGCGACCACATCACGTACCGTTGCCAGTAGACCTGCACCGTCACGTAGAGTAATTAGGCCTTGCTGTTCTAGCAGCAGTAAAGAGCGACCAAGGTTGGTTGGGTCGTTAGGTACCGCAATGCGAGAGCCATCTTGAATCTCATCAACCGATTTCACTTGTTTTGAATAGCCAGCAATTGGGTAAACAAAGGTGTTACCTGCAATCGCTAATTTGTAACCGCGGTCAGCGATCTGTTGATCAAGGTATGGCTTGTGTTGGAATGCATTGATGTCAATCGAACCATCATCCAGTGCCGCATTAGGGGTAACATAGTCGGTAAAAGTAACGAGTTCTACATCTAGGTTGTATTTTCCTTTTGCAATTTTTGCTGCAACTTCCGCAACTTGTGCTTCAGCACCGGCAATGACACCCACTTTGATTTTATTGTTGTCGACCGCTTTTTCACCACAGCCTGCCAGCACGAGTGCTGAAGCGCTAACGGCGAGGGTAAGTAGAGCTTTAAGGCTAAATTTCATGATTAACTCCTTGTTATAAAACGAATCTGTGTTTTAACTTTATTGTGATTTAACGGTGGTCGACACGGCGGACAAACTTATCGCCAATCGATTGAATAATTTGTACTAAGACAATCAGCATCACGACTGTGACTGCCATAATGGTTAAGTCGTAGCGATGAAAGCCGTAACGAATAGCGACATCGCCCAAGCCACCGCCGCCAACGGTTCCGGCCATGGCAGAGTAACTTACTAGAGTGACCATAGTAATGGTGACTGAGTTGACAATCGTTGGTAGCGCTTCAGGAAGCAACACTTTACGAATAATTTGAATCGGCGTAGCCCCCATTGACTGCGCTGCTTCGACCAAACCAGTGGGCACTTCCAGCAATGCACTTTCAATTAAACGAGCGACAAATGGAATTGCGCCAATCGTCAGCGGCACAATGGCCGCCGTGGTGCCAATAAATGTACCGACAAGCAGTTTTGTCACTGGAATAATGGCCACCATGAGCACCAAAAATGGCACAGAGCGACCAATGTTAACGATGGCACCAAGAATGCGGTTCAGCTGAGTGTTTTCGAGAAGGCCGCCTTTTTTGGTGGTATGTAAAATAACCCCTAGTGGAATACCAACCACGAAACCGACGATGCCCGCGACAGCGACCATGTAGAGTGTTTGCCAAGTTGCCATTAGTAGAAGATCGCCATTCAGGCTTAACCAAGCGGTGATGGTGTTAAAGGACATAACCAAGTACCTCTACTTTTACGTTGTTTTCGCGAAGAAATTCAAGAGCGGCATTATCGTCCGACTCATTACCAAACAGTTCAGCGACCATCATGCCGAATTTAACGCCACCAGCGTAATCAAGATCTGAACTTAATATACTGACATCAATATTAAATTTTCGGGCAATTTGTGTCATCAAGGGCGCATCAACCGTCGCACCTGTAAACTCTAAGCGTACCAGCGGGTAGCTGTCTTTTACACGAGTGGCTTGTAGGCGAGTTTGGTAATCTTCTGGAATTGATAAATCGAGCGTTGAGCGAATAAATTGATGAGCCAAGGCGGTTTTAGGGTGAGCAAAAATCTCGCCAACTGTGCCTTTTTCA
Source organism: Vibrio qinghaiensis (assembly GCF_002257545.1). Lineage (NCBI taxonomy): Bacteria > Pseudomonadati > Pseudomonadota > Gammaproteobacteria > Vibrionales > Vibrionaceae > Vibrio > Vibrio qinghaiensis. The sequence goes on from NZ_CP022741.1 coordinate 788,670, forward strand.
ACCAGTTCACCGTCGCCAATAATGGCCACTTCGTGGCAAATACTTTTTACCACATCCATTTCGTGAGTAATTAGCAAAATGGTGATATTGAGCGTGCGGTTGATCTCTTTCAATAGCTCTAAAATCGATTGAGTCGTCGCAGGATCAAGCGCACTGGTGGCTTCGTCACACAGCAATACTCTCGGATCAGAGGCGAGCGCTCGCGCAATCGCAACTCGTTGCTTTTGGCCGCCACTCAGATTGGCAGGATACGTTTCGCGCTTATCCGTCAGGCCGACCAGTTGCAACAGCTCTGACACTTTCTTTTCAATGCTATTTTTTTCGACACCAGCCAGTTCAAGTGGCAGAGCAATGTTGCCAAATACTGTACGTGATGAAAGCAAATTGAAGTGTTGAAAGATCATGCCAATGTTGCGACGAGCTTGGCTGAGCTCTGATTTGCTTAGTTGAGTCAAATCAACGCCATCAACTACAATGGAACCTGTTGTTGGGGCCTCTAGCATGTTGACACAACGAATCAGCGTACTTTTCCCTGCACCTGACGAGCCAATCACACCAAAAATAGTGCCTTGCTTAATGTGAAGATTAATCTCTTTCAAGGCTTGAATTTCCTTATTGCCTTGAAAGAAAACTTTATTTACTTGATTAATTTGAATCATCGGAAAACCTGTGCAGGGATAACAGAATAAAATGTTGAACTCTCTCTCACTTATTGGACGATGCTATGGCTTAAATTGATTTAAGTCAATAGATATTTTTACGTCTAGACGTCTAAACGCCTTGGTGAATTAGGTAGTGATGAAAAAAATAAAGCGTGTAATAATCATCATATCTGGCGTGATATGAGAGAGTTATTTTGGCTAAACCTGCAGTGTTTTTAGATCGCGATGGCGTGATCAACGTTGATCATGGCTATGTTCATGATGAGCATGATTTTGAGTTTATTGATGGTGTATTTGAAGCCACTAAGAAGTTTCAAGACATGGGGTATTTGCTGGTTTTGGTGACCAACCAATCAGGTATCGCTCGTGGGAAATTTAGTGAAGAGCGCTTTTTATCTTTAACGCAATGGATGGACTGGAATTTTGCCGATCACGGTGTCGAGTTTGATGGTATTTATTACTGCCCGCACCATGCAGAGCACGGTGAAGGTAAGTATAAAGAAGAGTGTGATTGCCGCAAACCCAAGCCTGGTATGTTTATCTCCGCACGGGATTTTCTTGATATCGATATGGAAAAATCGGTGATGATAGGCGATAAAGCTGAAGATATGATGGCTGCACAAGCCGCAGGTGTTGGTACCCGAGTGTTAGTGCGTACCGGTAAACCCGTTACTGAGCAAGGTGAATTACTCGCCACCGTGGTACTTGATAGTATTCGCGATGTCCCTGCTTTTCTTGCACCGTAAAAATTCCCCCTTTGTGGAAGGCAATATGAATAAATCATGTCTTTTTATTGGATTCAGTGTTGCTTTTTTAGCGGCATGCTCACCACATTACGCGAACGATTCGCGCGTTGAAAGTGAGAACCAATTCCAGCATTATCAATGTCGCTCTGGTGAGCATTTTGATGTTGCGTATATTGAGCAACAGTCAGCCGTGCTCCGTATTGCTGGTCGCGAATATCCATTAATACAAATTCCAGCGGCCTCTGGCGTAAAATATAGGCTCGACGATAGCCAGCAAACTCAGCCTCAAACCGTGCTTTTACATACGAAAGGCGATGAGGCTTTGCTCGAAGTGGGATCAACGACTTATCAAGGCTGTACCACTCAATAATTCATTTAAGATAAGCGCATGCTATCTTCCATTTTTATTTACGCTATAGGTTCGCATGAGCAGAAAACTGACTATCTTGGATATTGCAAAACTGTCGGGTGTTGGTAAATCGACGGTTTCTCGTGTATTGACGAACGACCCAAAAGTGAAGCCTGAAACACGAGCAAAAGTGGAACGCGTTATCCAAGATTCTGGGTATGTGCCACTGAAATCCGCTCAGTTAATGCGTGGTGGCAGTGAGAAAGTGATTGGCGTGATTATCTCACGCCTTGAGTCACCGTCTGAAAACCGTGCCGTGGGGCGAATGCTACAGGTGTTGTATCAAAATGGGTACGATGTGGTGATTATGGAAAGCCAGTTTGATCGCACTAAAACGAACGAGCACCTTGAGGTTTTACATAAGCGTCATGTGGATGGTGTGATTGTATTTGGTTTTACCGATCTCGATATCACACAACTCAACCTATGGGCATCGCGAGCGGTTGTGATTGCGATGGATGCCGAGAAGGTCTCATCGATTAATTATGACAATTATGGTGTTATTCAAGGCGCGCTTGCTCATTTAACTGAGCAAAATCGAACCAATATAGCCTACATTGGAGTTGATCCTAGAGATAAAACGACAGGTAAATTACGTTTAGATTCGTACTTAGATTGGTGCAAGCAAAGCGGGTGCATTCCTAACTATCGTACTGGACGTTTGCATCATGAAAGTGCCTATCAACTGGTTGATGATGTGCTGAATGAGCAGACTCAAGCGATTGTGTGTGCCAGTGATACTCTGGCGCTTGGCGTGATTAAACGTCTCCAAGAATTGGGCCGAGATGATATTGCCGTCACTGGTGTGGGTGGTAATGAGCTGTTCTCTTTTCTTTTTCCTAATATTTACAGCATTGATCCTGGTTATGCTCAAGCAGGAGAAAAAGCTGCTAATCTTTTGATTTTACAATTAAATTCTGACATGGAACCTGCGCACATCACTCAACAGCCGCTGACAATATAACTCCTTATTTCTTAAAGTGAATTACAATTAGTCTGTGATCTTATTCAATTAATGGGATTGTTCCCATTTTTACCTTTTATTATTTATGTCAATATTGCACTTGCATCTGGGAATGTTCCCATTGAAAAAGAAAAACAGACAGTATTCCAATATAGGGTGGACAAAAGTATGGCCAAGATAGCGAAGCAAGACGTGATACGTCTTATCGAGCTGGTAGGTGGTAAAGAGAACATCGCCAGTGTGAGTCATTGTTTGACTCGTTTACGTTTTGTTCTAAATGATACAGACAAGGCGGATAAAAAAGGGCTAGAACAGCTGAGCATGGTTAAAGGGTGTTTTACCAATGCTGGGCAGTTTCAAGTTGTGATTGGTACTGAGGTGGACGAAGTTTACGCCATCTTAATTGGGCTTTCAGGCAAAGAAGCCGTTTCTAAAGATGAAGCGAAGAAAGCCGCTCGCCAAAACATGAACTTTTTAGAACGTGGTATTTCGCATCTTGCGGAAATTTTTGTTCCTTTGTTGCCAGCGATCATCACCGGCGGTTTAATCCTCGGTTTTCGTAATGTCATTGGCGACATTCGTATGTTCGATGGCAAAACCTTGGTTGAAATTAGCCAATTTTGGTCCACCGTCCATTCATTCTTATGGTTAATTGGTGAGGCTATTTTCTTCTTCCTACCGGTTGGCGTTTGTTGGTCAACGGTGAAAAAGTTGGGTGGGACACCGATACTGGGTATTACTTTGGGTGTGACTTTGGTTTCGCCTCAATTAATGAATGCTTATTTAATCGGTAAGCAGGTACCTGAAGTTTGGGATTTTGGCTTGTTTGTGATAGAAAAAGTTGGTTATCAAGCTCAGGTAATTCCTGCCATGTTGGCGGGTGTTGCTCTAGCGTTTATTGAGACAAACTTAAAGCGCATCATCCCTTCTTATCTTTATCTCGTTGTTGTGCCGTTTATCTCTATCATATTGTCCGTTATTTTGGCTCACGCTTTAATTGGTCCATTTGGCCGCGTATTGGGTGATGGCGTCGCGTTTGCCGCTAAAGCTGCAATGACTGGCGATTTTGCGGTTATCGGCTCAATGGTGTTCGGTTTATTGTATGCGCCACTGGTCATTACCGGGATTCACCACACCACCAACGCAGTGGATCTACAGTTGATGCAAGAAATGGGTGGTACGCCAATTTGGCCACTGATTGCACTGTCAAATATTGCACAAGCTTCGGCCGTTGTTGGGATTATCATTATCAGTAAAAAACAGGGTGAGCGTGATATCTCTGTTCCTGCGGCTATTTCGGCTTACTTGGGTGTAACAGAGCCAGCGATGTATGGTGTCAACTTAAAGTATAAGTTCCCAATGCTAAGCGCCATGATTGGTAGTGCTGTTGCAGCCGCAATTTGTGGTAGTGCCGGGGTGATGGCGAATGGCATCGGTGTTGGTGGTTTACCCGGTATTCTTTCGATTCAACCACAATACTGGGGTATTTATGGCATCGCGATGCTGGTGGCGATGGCCGTCCCAATTCTGCTTACTCTGTTTTTATACAAACGAGCTCAAGCTAAAGGCGAACTAGAGCCAGCAAGTGCATAACCTTTCATTCGAGTGGTGAGTTTTCACCACTCATTTTTATTTTGGTAAGTGAGTTGTCAATATGGTTATAACCAAGAGCGATAGTCAGTGGTGGAAAACGGCCACCATCTATCAGATTTATCCCAAAAGTTTTTGTGATAGCGGCGCTAAAGGAACGGGAGATATCAAAGGGATCATCTCCAAACTGGATTACTTGCACCGCTTGGGAATTGATGCCATTTGGCTGACGCCGATTTACTCGTCTCCGATGATCGATAACGGTTATGACATCTCAGATTATTACGGCGTAAACCCTCAATTTGGTAGCATGCAAGATTTTGATGAACTGCTGGCTCAAGCTCATCAAAGAGGTATCCGCATTATTATGGATATTGTGGTTAACCACACCTCAACCGAGCACGCCTGGTTTCAGTCGGCGTTGGGTGATAAATCAAGCCCGTATCGTGACTATTACATTTGGCAAGACCCGATTAATGGTCAGGCTCCAAATAATTGGCAGTCAAAGTTTGGTGGTAGTGCATGGGCGTTAGATGACACAACAGGGCAATATTATCTGCACCTATTTGCCAAAGAGCAGGCGGATCTAAATTGGGAAAATCCTCAAGTTCGTGAAGAAGTGAAGCAAGTGATTCGTTTCTGGGCTGAAAAAGGGGTGGATGGTTTTCGTCTCGATGTGATCAATTTAATCTCAAAAGCACAGGATTTCAGTGATGATCACCAAGGTGATGGCCGCCGTTTTTATACCGATGGCCCGCGCGTGCATGAATTTTTACAAGAGATCAGCCAAGCGGTTTTCCAACAGTACGGCAGTGTCACCGTGGGGGAAATGTCCTCAACAACGCTTGAGCATTGCCAGCAATATTCAAGCTTGGATGGCAAAGAACTTTCGATGGTGTTTAACTTCCATCATTTAAAAGTGGATTATCCGAACGGTGAAAAATGGACGAAAGCGCCATTTGATTTCTTGCAATTGAAGCAGATTTTCAACCATTGGCAAACGGGTTTAAATGGTAAAGGGTGGGGAGCACTTTTTTGGTGTAACCATGATCAACCTCGTATCGTGAGCCGTTTAGGGGATGATCAACGTTATCGCGTTGAGTCGGCAAAAATGTTGGCAGCATCGATTCATATGATGCAAGGCACGCCTTATGTTTATCAAGGTGAAGAAATTGGCATGACCAATCCCGGCTACACCGCTATTGAACAGTACCGAGATGTGGAAAGTACTAACATTTACGACATCATGGTGAACCAGCAAGGGGTAAGTCATGAAGCCATGATGGCCATTCTTGCACAAAAATCCCGTGACAATTCTCGCACGCCAATGCAGTGGAATGCAGAGCGCTTTGCTGGTTTTAGCCAAGGTAAGCCTTGGTTAGATATCGCAGAAAACTATCAAGAATTGAATGCACAATGCGCGTTAGCTGATGAGCAATCGGTGTTCTATTTCTATCGAGAGTTGATAGCGCTGCGCAAAAAAATCGGTGTAATTACCGATGGTGATTACACCGATTTGCTACCCGATCATAAAGAGATTTTTGCCTACCAGCGACGCAACGCGAAACAGGTGCTGATCTGTATCAATAACTATTATGGCGTTGACACTGAATGCGTGCTGCCAAAAGAGTTACCGATTGAGAAAGCAAAATACCTGTTAGGTAACTATACAGATATAAAACCACTCAAAGTTTTGGAACATCAAGTGCTTCGTCCGTATGAAACACGCGTAATTTTGTTCGATTTAGTATCCTGATTGAGTCCTACCCCTATAGGTTCAGTCATTTTTCAGCCCCGAATTTTCGGGGCTTTTTTATCGACTCTCTCCCATCTTACAGCGCTGTTTTTAAGCGGCGTATTTTTCTCATCCACCAGTGCCACTAAACCGATGGAATGGAGATCTGCCTTCAGCGGTGGGATCCGCTTAAATGACCAGCTCAGCCAAACCAATACTCAATCGAATGTGATGATGGATTACCCACAACAAGATGCTGCAATGTATTTGGACGATAGTGAAGTAGCCTTTCTTTCCACCAGTATCAGTTACTTCTTCTAATTCTTAATCACAGGAAAATTATTATGCTTAAGGATTAACTAGACTACTTAGTGACGCCAGTTTATAGAGCTATGATGTAAAGAAACGAAAAAGCCAGCTCGAAAGCTGGCTTTTTATCGTTCTCAATCGAGAAAATATGGTGGAGGGGGACGGATTCGAACCATCGAAGGCGGAGCCGGCAGATTTACAGTCTGCTCCCTTTGGCCACTCGGGAACCCCTCCGGGTATTTTCCTATTCTAAAAATAGGCTTGAATGATGTTTTCCCAACATATCAGTCAAGGTTTCTCTTACGAGAGAATATGGTGGAGGGGGACGGATTCGAACCATCGAAGGCGGAGCCGGCAGATTTACAGTCTGCTCCCTTTGGCCACTCGGGAACCCCTCCGGGTATTTTCCTATTCTAAAAATAGGCTTGAATGATGTTTTCCCAACGTATCAATCAAGGTTTCTCTTGCGAGAGAATATGGTGGAGGGGGACGGATTCGAACCATCGAAGGCGGAGCCGGCAGATTTACAGTCTGCTCCCTTTGGCCACTCGGGAACCCCTCCGGGTATTTTCCTATTCTAAAAATAGGCTTGAATGATGTTTTCCCAACATATCAATCAAGGTTTCTCTTACGAGAGAATATGGTGGAGGGGGACGGATTCGAACCATCGAAGGCGGAGCCGGCAGATTTACAGTCTGCTCCCTTTGGCCACTCGGGAACCCCTCCAGAGGGTTTTCATACAATGTGACTTATAGTGTTTATAACGACACTATTGGCTCACAGTATGCTTAAACAACGTTTTCCCAACGCATTGCTCAAGTGCGGAGCGCATGATAGCAAACTCGCTCTCTCTGTAAAGCCTTTTTCTTATGATTTTGAATTGAATGCTGCCTTTTTGGGCAAAGGAGTGAGGAATGGATAGTTTTGCTCTATTTATACTCTTCCCACTTGAAGCTGCAGCGGTGTTGGCTACGTTCGCTCACCCCAATCACATAGTTTATCTATGCTCATAGGGATGAACTTACTTGCCGCCTACCTGCAACTTCAAGTTGTTTGGGTATAGCCTGTTTGTGACGCCTAAAAAGCAGCCGGAGGAGGCTAAGTTATGACGTACATTACAGATATTTAATAAGATTTACACTCCTTGACGTTCGAGTGTTGTATAAGCAGTTACAATTCAAGCTGTCTATTTCTTGTTGAATAAAAACCATGAAAAACACGTCTATTCTTTCTTTAATGATGGTTACTTTGCTTACCACACCGTTAAGTTCGTTTGCTGCGCAAGCCTCGCAGGCCGTTGCGGTGGTCGCAGAGCGGGTGGCAACTCATCAAGTATCTCAGTCCCTTTCTCTGATTGGTAAATTAGAAGCTGAACGCGCAGTGGAGATCTCATCCGAAGTTTCGGGAAAGGTCAGTCATATTGCGATTAAAGCCAATCAAGAGGTCAAGAAAGGTCAGCTCTTAATTCAGCTTAATGATGATAAAGCCAAAGCCGCACTTTCAGAGGCTCAAGCCTATTTGAACGATGAACAGCGTAAGTTGAAAGAGTTTGAACGTTTGGTCAAACGGAACGCCATTACCCAAACGGAAATCGATGCGCAAAAAGCGAGTGTTGATATTGCTCAAGCACGTTTAGATGCAGCCAACGCAAATTTAAACGATCTGCACATTAGTGCGCCATTTAATGGCACCGTTGGTTTTATTGATTTTAGTTTGGGCAAAATGGTCAGTGCAGGGACGGAATTGTTGACTTTAGATGACCTATCGGTGATGCAGCTCGATATCCAAGTGCCAGAGCGTTACCTTTCGTTAATCAGTAAAGGTATGACGGTGACGGCGAAGAGTAATGCTTGGGCAAAAAACGAATTTACTGGCAAAGTTGTGGGTATTGATTCACGTATTAATCGTGAAACCTTGAATTTGCGTGTCCGTATTCATTTCGATAACCAAGATGGCAAGCTAAAACCCGGGATGTTGCTTTCTACTAAGTTGAATTTCCCAGCGATTGAAGCGCCCATTATCCCCGTTCAAGCACTCGAATATTCAGGCACTAAACGCTATGTCTATGTGATTGATAGCAATAATAAAGTAATACGCACGGAAGTTTGGCTTGGCGCGCGGATCGGCAATCAAGTGGTGATTGATAAAGGTTTAGCCATTGGCGATAAGATTGTGGTGCAAGGTATCGTGAATATGAGAAACGGTGTGCTCGTCACAGAAGTCAACGTGGATGGCTCACCGATACAAAAGGATGACAAGTAATGTGGTTATCCGATGTTTCAGTGAAGCGCCCTGTGGCGGCGGTGGTACTAAGCTTACTGTTGTGCGTTTTTGGTCTAGTGTCATTTTCTAAGCTTTCGGTCCGGGAAATGCCCGATATTGAAAGCCCGGTGGTTTCAATCAGTACTCGCTATGCAGGGGCTTCAGCTACTATCATTGAAAGCCAAATCACTTCTGTATTGGAAGATCAACTGGCGGGCATTAGCGGGATTGATGAAATTGAATCCACCACGCGTAATGGCATGTCACGGATTACCGTTACCTTTGAACTGGGTTACGATCTCAATACTGGTGTGAGCGATATCCGCGACGCCGTTGCGAGAGCGCAGCGCTCATTACCCGATGAAGCGGATGATCCAACCGTATTCAAAAATAATGGCTCTGGTGAAGCTTCTTTGTACATTAATCTCAGCTCTTCAGAGATGGATCGAACCCAACTGACCGATTATATCGAACGAGCTTTGATTGACCGCTTTAGTTTAATCTCTGGCGTCAGTTCTGTGGATGTGTCTGGTGGTCTTTATAAGGTGATGTATGTCAAGCTCAAGCCGAATCTGATGGCTGGGCGTGGTGTCACGACTTCTGATATATCAAGTGCATTGCGCAGTGAAAATATTGAAAGCCCTGGCGGGGAAGTGCGCAACGATTCGACAGTGATGTCGGTGCGTACCGACCGAGCGTACAAAACGGCGCAAGATTTTGACTATTTAGTGGTGAAGCGCGCAAGTGATAATTCGCCGATTTACTTAAAAGATGTCGCGGATGTCTTCATCGGCGCTGAGAACGAAAACTCAACCTTCAAAAGCGACGGTGTGGTTAATGTGAGTATGGGCATTGTGCCACAGTCAGATGCTAACCCCTTGGATGTGGCGCAGCGTGTCCATCAAGAAGTCGATAATATTCAGCAGTTTCTACCCAAAGGAACGCGCTTGGCCATTGACTACGACTCGACCGTCTTTATTGATCGCTCAATTTCGGAAGTGTATAGCACACTCTTTATCACGGGTGGTTTAGTAATTTTGGTACTGTACATTTTTATCGGCCAAGTTCGGGCAACGCTAATCCCAGCCGTTACTGTGCCAGTATCATTGATCTCTTCTTTTATGGCCGCTTATTATTTCGGATTCTCGATTAACCTTATCACCTTGATGGCGCTGATTCTTTCCATCGGTTTGGTTGTTGATGATGCGATTGTGGTGGTGGAAAATATATTTCATCACATCGAACAGGGAGAGAAGCCACTACTGGCAGCTTATAAAGGGACGCGCGAAGTCGGCTTTGCCGTGATTGCCACCACATTGGTATTAGTGATGGTCTTTTTACCGATCTCTTTTATGGACGGTATGGTCGGCCTGTTGTTCACCGAGTTCTCTGTACTTTTGGCCATGTCGGTTCTCTTTTCATCGCTAATAGCGTTAACTTTAACGCCCGTTCTCGGTAGTAAGATTTTAAAGGTCAATGTCAAACCAAACCGTTTTAATCGTTTTGTTGATCGTGTTTTTGGCCGTTTAGAAGCGGGTTACAAATCCTCTTTACGTTTTGCTATCCGTTGGAAATGGGCTGCACCGCTCATCATCCTTGCATGCGTTGGTGGTAGTTATTTTCTGATGCAGAAAGTGCCTTCTCAGCTCACGCCTTCAGAAGATCGCGGCGTTATTTTTGCCTTTGTGCGCGGAGCGGATGCGACCAGTTATAACCGGATGTCGGCTAATATGGATCTTGTTGAGCAGCGGTTAATGCCCTTGGTTGGCAAAGGTTTTCTCAAGTCGTTTAGTATTCAATCGCCCGCGTTCGGTGGGCAAGCGGGTGATCAGACGGGTTTTGTTATCATGATTTTGGATGACTGGAACGAACGAAGCATTACCGCTCAACAAGCATTAGGGCAGGTAAAAAAAGCGCTAACGGGAATTCCCGATGTACGAGTTATGCCCTTTATGCCCGGCTTTCGTGGTGGCTCTAACGAGCCTGTTCAGTTTGTGTTAGGTGGGTCAGACTATCCTGAACTCAAAAAATGGGCTGAATTGCTAAAAACGGAAGCTGAAAATTCCCCCTTTATGGAAGGTGCTGACACCAATTATTCCGAAAAGACACCTGAACTGGTGGTGACGATTGATAGGCAGCGTGCCGCGGAATTGGGGATCAGTGTCACGGATATTTCAGATACGTTAGAAGTGATGCTCGGCGGGAAGAGTGAAACCAGCTTTGTTGAGCGTGGCGAAGAGTATGATGTTTATCTCCGTGGCGACGAAAATAGCTTCAATAACGCCTCCGATTTAAGCCAGATCTACATGAGAACCGCATCCGGTGAGCTTGTTACACTCGATGCACTTGCGAAAGTGGAAGAAGTGGCATCATCAATCCGCTTGTCTCATTACAATAAGCAAAAGGCGATCACGGTTACTGCAAATTTATCGGCTGGTTACACGTTGGGCGAAGCGCTTGATTTTCTGGATCAGAAAGCCATTGAAACGCTACCTAGTGACATTTCCATTAGTTACTCAGGTGAGTCAAAAGATTTTAAAGAAAACCAATCGAGTGTAGCCATTGTATTTGCGTTAGCGCTGCTTGTCGCTTATTTGGTACTAGCCGCCCAATTTGAAAGTTTTATCAACCCGTTAGTGGTGATGTTGACGGTGCCGATGGGTGTATTTGGCGGCTTTCTTGGTCTATCAATTATGGGACAAGGTATCAACATCTATAGCCAGATTGGGATGATTATGCTGATCGGTATGGTGACCAAAAATGGCATTTTGATCGTTGAATTTGCCAACCAGCTGCGTGACCGAGGGGTTGAGTTTGAAAAAGCAATTATTGATGCTTCAGCAAGGCGCTTACGGCCAATCATGATGACCGCCTTTACTACTTTAGCAGGTTCAATCCCATTAATTATCTCGACAGGAGCAGGCTATGAAAGCCGAGTTGCGGTGGGTACGGTGATTTTCTTCGGTATGGGTTTTGCCACTTTGGTCACTCTATTTGTGATTCCTGCTATGTACCGTTTGGTCTCGGCATCAACACGCTCTCCTGGGCATGTGGAAGCTGAACTTAACCAAGAACTGCTGCACGATGTTAAATCCAGAAGTGTGCACTGATTAATGTACCAAGAGCCTGCGCCCTGCAGGCTCTTCTTTGTTCACCGCTCACACCTATTCCATTCACCGTTATCTATGCCCATTAGATGAACTCACATACGGTCGACCAGTCGAGTTAGCACATCAAGTTATTTGAATATAAAAGCAAGATATCAAATGGTTAATGTGGTTAATGCCATATTCGATAATCTATCAAAATAGCCAGATCTTTTTTCCTATTTAAATCTTAGGTACTAATTATAGATAGACTCAATTTTGAGACACCCATTGCAATGCACCTTGCGATACTCTATCCACCTCTTTAATACAGAGACAAAATGAAGTGAATGCATCAGTAATGGCCATGGAAAATAAAAAACTCTCTATCCTCATCGTATGCATGGGAAATATATGCCGTTCACCGCTTTCTGAAGCTGTTTTGAGCCAAAAAGCGCAACAACAAGGAATTAATTTGTTTGTTGAAAGCGCTGGTACTGTGAATTATCAAGTGGGCCGAAAGCCAGATCCCAAAGCAATATCTGTTGCTGAGCAGCGTGGCTATTCAATGTCAAATTTAAGAGCAAGGCAGGTTTGTTCTGAGGATTTCGAAAAATTTGATCTTATTTTTGCCTTAGATAAAGCCAACTTAGCGGATCTGATTGACATTTGTCCTGCTAGACATAAAGAGAAACTTTCACTGTTTCTATCGCATAGTCACATCGGTGTCACGGAAGTCCCTGATCCTTACAAAGGAAATATTCATATGTTTGAACGGGTTTTGGAACTGATAGAGAGCGGGGCTCAAGGGATCATCGAACATATATCTAAACAATATCAATTAAAGGAAAGTGCAATGAAACTTTGTGTGTAACACATAGAAAGTTTTATATGACTTTTTGAGTACCCACCCAAAAAACAAAGCAACAGTTTGACAATTTATTTCTACTCATCGTTTGTAGGTAGATGATTAAATATGGGTGGTTAATAAGTTTTATCTTATATACATAAAGCAAAAAATGTGAAGAAAATGCGCATTCTAGAGGCGACATCTAGTGGCGGTAGCGTATTTAACCGTTGCTATTCACCATTTTATCTACCTTTTTTGAAGACATAGCGTTGAGCAGTTTGTTCTTAAAAGTCATTTAGTTTAGCCCAAGGAAATAAATAAAGTGAAAAAAATACTCATTGCGTTTGGTACACGACCTGAAGCAATAAAAATGGCGCCTCTAGTTCATCAGCTTAAACAAGATAACCGTTTCGATACAAAAGTATGTGTCACTGGCCAGCACAGGGAAATGCTTGACCAGGTTTTAGAGTTGTTTGAAGTGGTGCCTGATTTTGATCTTAATATCATGGAACCAGGGCAAACACTGACGACAGTAACGACTAAAATCCTGAACGGTATGGAAACGGTTCTAAAAGACTTTCAACCCGACATCGTCTTAGTTCATGGCGATACCGCTACAACGTTTGCGACTTCACTTGCTTGTTATTATCAGCAAATTGCAGTCGGCCACGTTGAGGCTGGGTTACGCACCGGCAATATTTATTCCCCTTGGCCTGAAGAAGCGAACCGCAAGCTTACGGGTGCATTGACTCACTACCATTTCGCACCAACGGCAACATCTCAACAAAATTTATTGGATGAGAACTATTGCCTCGAGAACATCCATATTACGGGGAATACTGTCATTGATGCTTTGCTTATGATCCGTAACAAGATCCACAACGAAAAAGATCTCAACGCTAAGTTAGCTCATCAGTTTCCGATGCTTGATAGCAATAAAAAGCTCATTCTTGTTACAGGCCACCGTCGTGAAAGTTTTGGTGATGGATTTGAGCGTATTTGTGAAGCCTTATCCATCACAGCAAAGCGTCACCCTAACTGTCAAATTCTTTATCCTGTACACCTTAATCCGAATGTTCAAGAGCCCGTCAATCGTCTTTTAAAAGGCATCGAAAACATTTTCTTAGTGGATCCACAACAGTATTTGCCCTTTGTCTATTTGATGGACAGAGCACACATCATTTTAACCGATTCCGGTGGTATTCAAGAAGAAGCACCGTCGCTAGGTAAGCCTGTATTAGTGATGAGAGATACCACCGAACGACCTGAAGCGGTAAGCGCGGGTACCGTCAAACTGGTTGGGACTAACACACAACTGATTTGTGAAGAGTTAGACCGGTTGCTTAGTGATGAGCGCGCTTACCAACTCATGAGTCAAGCACACAATCCATACGGTGATGGCAAAGCCTGTCAACGTATCGCCGACATTCTAGCAAGATAAGATTTAAGGAAAATAAGATGTTTAATAAAGTCTCTGTGATTGGCTTAGGGTATATCGGCCTGCCAACGGCTGCCGTTATTGCTTCTCGTGGTATTGAAGTGATTGGTGTAGATGTTAATCAACACGCTGTCGATACAATCAACAAAGGTGAAATTCACATTGTCGAACCGGATTTAGATATCGTAGTTCGAAGTGCAGTGATGACTGGTAAACTAAAAGCAACCGTGACAGCTGAACCAGCCGATGCTTTCTTAGTGGCGGTACCCACACCATTTAAAGGTGATAATCACGAGCCCGATCTTAGCTATATCGAAGCGGCCGCTAAAGCGATTGCATCAGTTCTGGAAAAAGGCAACTTGGTGGTATTGGAAAGTACTTCCCCAGTTGGTGCGACAGAAAAGCTTTCTGCATGGTTAGCAGAGGCTCGCCCTGATTTAACTTTCCCACAGCATAAAGGTGATACCGCTGACATTAAAGTAGCGCATTGCCCAGAGCGAGTTTTACCGGGTTATGTACTACAAGAATTAGTCAGCAATGACCGAGTGATTGGTGGTATGAGTAAATCGTGTAGCGAGAAAGCGATGGCTCTGTATAAAACCTTTGTTAAAGGCGAATGCATCATCAGCAACTCTCGTACGGCGGAGATGGCGAAATTAACAGAAAACTCCTTTCGCGACGTCAATATTGCATTCGCGAACGAACTTTCCCTTATTTGTGAGAAATTAAAAATCAATGTTTGGGAATTAATTAAATTGGCCAACCGCCACCCTCGGGTCAACATATTAAACCCAGGACCAGGTGTTGGCGGGCACTGTATTGCAGTTGACCCTTGGTTTATTGTTAACAGCTGCCCAGAAGAAGCAAAACTGATTGCTGCTGCTCGTCATGTTAATGATGGTAAACCACACTGGGTCGTTGATCAGGTAAAACAAGCCGCAGATCAGTTCAAAAAACCAGTCATTGCCTGCCTAGGTTTGGCCTTTAAAGCCGATATTGATGATTTACGTGAGAGCCCAGCTTTAGACATCACTTTGCATTTAGCACAAGACAATATCGGAAAAATCTTAGCAGTAGAGCCAAATATCCACCAACTACCGGGTAAGTTAACAGAACATGATGTTGAGCTAGTCTCGCTAGAGCGTGCTTTAGAGTTAGCCAATATCGTTGTGGTGCTGGTTGATCATCGAGATTTTAAAGAAGCAGATAAAACGGCGTTTGCCAAGAAAGTCGTGATTGATACTAGAGGTGTGGTTGCTTGAGTTCAGCATTCGATCTAATTAAAGCTGATCTGTATCGTCATACAGGAAAGTTGTCGACGGGGTTACTCATCAAGAATCTGATGTTTAACCCTGGTTTTAAGTATATGTTTTGGTTGCGATTATGCCGAAGTGAAAATCGTTTATTACGTTCATTTGCTAGGCTAATGCATAAAAATTTATCCATTAGGTACCAAATACAAATACCGAAAGAAACCGATGTTGGCCCAGGGTTATACCTAGGGCATGGTACTGGGATAATTATCAACAGTACCGCGAAGATCGGTGCCAATTGCAATTTGAGTCCTTTTACTGTGGTTGGCTCTAATCACAGTAAAGCGGCAACAATTGGTGATAATGTTTACATAGGCCCTCACGTTACTATCGTTGAATCAGTGCATATTGCCAATGGTGTTGAAATCGGTGCAGGTAGTGTGGTGGTAAAAGATATACCAGAATATGGCGTTGTTGTCGGTAATCCAGGCCGAGTACTCAATCAAGGAAGTGTTTGCCGTTATATACAAAACCCATATCTGAAAAAGGAAGAATGATGAGGAAAATATTGCTTGTAGTTCCTCTCAGTACGGTTAAATGGGGGAATGATAATGCTGGTGGTGTTGATAGTGTTTGCCAGCAAATTATTCGTTTTTTGGCTGAAAATCCCCCAGACGGCTATATTTATGAAATACTTGCCATTAAGGTTGGAGTCTCAGATGTTGAATTTTTTAAAAAACAAGAGTTGCATGAACGCGTTACATTAACGTTTATTCCTAACAAAGGTAAAGTTAACGGGATTAAGCTTCCTGGATTTCTTTTTCAAAATTATCATTTAAATAAAATCTGTAATCGATTCAAGCCAGATATCGTCCATAGCCATCTATTGAGTTTACCTCTGTATCTACAACCTGGAATCAAATCTGTAGTAACACTTCATTCATATGGAAAAATTGGAAGAACGCCAAGAGGTAAAATGAATGATATCTTGTTCGAATATCTACTTCCATGTAGAACATTGCATTTGGCTAATAAGATCACATGCGTTGGTGATATTATTTTCGATGCAATAAGAGAAACATATCCAAATAAAATAATCAAGATAGGTAATCCTATTGATGATGCGTTTTTTAAAGGTTGTAATGACAAGAAGGTGAAAAATTCAACTATCCGTTTAGTTACGTGCTCAATTATAACTCCGAAGAAACAAATTGATAAAATGATAGAGCTTATGAGCGAACTATCTAAGCATATAGAGATAGAACTTATTGTCATAGGACCCGGCGTAAGTACATATTTGACTGAATTAAAGCGTAAAGCATCAGATTTGATGGTTGATAACAATATTCATTGGTTAGGTTCTATGTCACAACCTTTGATTTTTGAACAGTATAAAAAGTCTGATGCTGCCATTTTTTTATCTAAAGAAGAAACTTTTGGATTAGCACCGTTAGAAATGCTAGCTACAGGTCTCCCACTCATTTCGACCAGAGTCGGAATTTTAGATGAACAATATGCATTTTTCAAAGAAAGCGGTGTATTGTTTTTAGATCTAGAAAATACCACATCTTATGTAAAAGATTGCTTGGTTTTTTTAAATAAACCACATTATATTGACCTAGAATTGTTGGCCAATCGATTTTCTGCAAATAGTATTGTTCAGCAGTATCAGAATGTGTATCAGGAGTTAGAAAAGTGATAAACAAACTTTTCAAATACGCACCTGTACAAATACTATCAGCACTAAGTCTATTTGTCTTAATTTCAATTCAAACTCGTTTTTTAACCCCTAATGAGTATGGCTTATTAGCCATGCTTCTTGTTTTTTCCGAAGGTGCTAGAGCCGTACTAATACAATGGGTAAATAGCTGCCTAATCAGATTTTATTCAACTTCTGATGTGGATCTTAAGCCCAGTTTTCAATCTCAAACCACCCGGTGGCTAATTTATAGTTTACTAATGTCTAGTGTCGTTATAGCTGGTTGTATGCAGGTGTTTTCTAATTTTTCTTGGGCCAATTTCTCTGCAATTTATGCATTACTTATCAGTAAAAGCATTTATATGTATCTAATCGAGTGTGCCAGAGTTGAAGATCGAGTGTCGCTATACCGTCGCACAGTATTCTTGCAGGCAATGCTAGTTATGATCACTAGTTTTGTTATTCTAAGTTGGCATGCACACATTTTGTCTGCAATTTTTTCATTAGTGTTGAGTTATTTTGTCTCAATTATTATTGCTGGTTATAGTGGGAAATTTACTCTTAAATTAGATAAAACGATGCGTAAGGAAGTGCTCAACTATGGCATTCCTTTCATGGTCTCAGGTTTACTTGGTATTTTAGCATCTCGAAGTGATAGAGTATTGGTAGCCACCCTTGCCAATTTAGAGCAAGCAGGCTTATATGCAGCTATTGCCAATTTACTGCTAGGTATTATGGCCCTTGTCTTTATGATTGTTGCATTACCATCATTTCCAGAGTTAACTAAGGTTGTTGATAACAAAGAAAAACTCTATCAACAGCACCGCTATTATGGTGGTGTGTTATGCGCCTTAAGTCTGCCTGCAACCATTGGAATTTGCTTACTTGCGTCTTCGTTTGTGGAAGTGTTTTTAGGTGAGTCCTATCATGTGATGGATTTGAAAATATTTTACCTTTTAGCATTTTCAGCTTGGTTTCTAAATATTCGAGGTCATTTTTTAGACCATGGTTTTCAATTTATATTGAAAACAAAATGGATGCCACTCTTGACATTCTGTACTTTGGTAACTCAAATGGTTCTCTCATTCGTCCTGATTCCGCAATATGGTGCATTAGGTGCGGCAGGGAGTTTAGCTATTGCATTTTTCATCGGCGCACTATGCAGTCTTTGCATGGGAACATTCTTAGGCTACCGTTATCCATTACCGCAATGTTTACTCCAAACAGCCATTGCATCTAGTATTATGTCATTAAGTATTTTTTGTACTAAGTATTATGTGGCTGAATTTATTCCAGTAGTTAAGTTGTTATTACTCGTTGCTGTTAGTTGTTTATCATATACTAGCACTCATATCGTACTAAATAGCTTTTCTGTTCGAGATCATTTCAGTGATTGGAGAAGAAAACGTGCGAAGTGTTGATACCTATGTTCCTATTTTAATAGCGATCATGGCTTCTGTGTTTTTAGGTGGCTATCTTCTTGAAAACTTAGGAGTTAATTATGTTTCGGATGGTGGTTCCGCGCTACTTAAAATACATTTATATACATATGTTATTTTCGCCATGTTTGCTATTTTAGCAATGAAATTTGGACCGGCATGGTTTTGTGAACGACTTGGTTCATTTAATAAAACATGGTGGATTGCCATATTTTCTTTATCATTTGTCATTATATATGGATATTTTAGACACGGAACGTCTGGAATGGCATACCTCATCAATACTTTTCTTGCACCCTTGTTATTTATTCCTTTGCTTTCTAGTTTAGATGATCTTAAAAAAGATAAAGTTATTAAATTGATCTCATACTTGATATTGCTTAACTCAGTGATTGCCATTTTTGAATATTTAACAAGTTCTCGTGTCGTTGATATTGATTTTCAGGCATTTTCATTTTTTCGGTCAAGTGCCTTACTTACTCATCCTCTTAACAATGCACTAATTACGGCTAGCTTAGGGTTGTTAATATTTAAACGGACATTATTGCCGGGTTTTCTTTACATATTAATTACTCTATTAGGGTTGTTTGCTTTTGGCGGGAGAGCAGCATTAATTATATTCTCATGCATGTTTTTCTTATATTGCATCCCGAGTGGTTGGAAGTTTATAACGACAGGGATTAGAGGTGATAAAAGAAAGATAGCGCTATTCATGTTTTTAGGCTATTTTGCTTTAGTGTTCTTTGTATTTATCATCGTTGGTTCCGGTATTACTGAAAGAATTATGTCTAAACTTTATATTGATGGAAGCGCATCAGCACGTATAGATGTATTTTTCCTTTTTGATCAATTGACAGCTTCTGAATGGGTATTTGGTGCAAGCCATAGATTACTAGAGTCAATAGAATTATATATAGGCATAAGTGTTATTGAAAATTATTTTATAGGCTGGATTTTCACATTTGGTTTGATGGGGACAATTCCTTTGTCTATATGCGTTTTTCTAACATTATATTATTTTGCTAAAAATGGAGATATAGCATCTAGACTTGCTGTTGTTACATTTATGATTGTCGGTCTTACAAATAATTCATTAACAACAAAAACTCCAGTTTTACTCTTACTTTTTAGTGTGTTGTATTTAATCTCTGTTAGAAAAACACAGGCTAATAATTATTAATAATCAAATTATCAGGAGCTAGACTTTTAATGCCTAATGCTATTTTTTTCTATCGAATTTCTAGGTGGCTCTATCTTAAGAAAATTCCATTTTTACCAAAGTTTCTTCAACTTGTTATATTCATATTGTACAACTCGAAAGTTCCACCAGATGCTGATATTGGCAAAGGATCATTTCTAGTCGTAAAAGGTGTTGCTGTTGTTATTATAAATGGTGCAAAAATCGGCAAGCGCTGTCGAATAGGTATTGGTTGTCGAGTCGTTGGAAAAGGTCCATATAAAAAGGTTCCAGTTATCGGAGATGATGTTTTCTTAGGCCCAGGTTGTGTGATTGTTGGGCCCGTGATTATTGAAGATAATGTGGTCGTTGCGCCGAATTCTGTTGTCACAAAAAGTGTACCAAAGGGGGCTATTGTTGCAGGTATTCCAGCTAAAATTATTGGCAATGTGTCTGATTTAGATTATGACATTTTGAAGAATGAAAGCTATTTAGATGACACTGCACCTTTTATGAACTAATTTGAGGTTTTGATATTATGTTTTTAAGTAAAATATATAGAAAGTCCCCTTTGTTAATTCAAAATCTTCTTCTTAGTTGCCGGGCTATTATTAGAAAGTTTATTAGAGAGAATAAACATCAACAGTCGTTGACTCGAGATTTATTAGAGCATGATTATAATAAAGACCTTTTGAAAAAATATAGTGAACTTCAATTGGAGTTAGCGTTAAAAAATGCAATGAAAGCTAAGTTTTATAAGGAAAAGCTAAAAACCACTTCAGAAAGTGAAGGGTTAACACATTTTCCAATGATTAATAAAAATGAAGTTAGACATTGTGCTGAAGATTTCATTAATTCCACAGAAAAAACGGCACCGATTAAAGGGGCAACCAGTGGGACGACTGGTACACCTTTATCAATTAGTCAAAATATGCAATCCGTGATTCGTGAGCAGGCCTTTTTCGCAAGGCACCTTCAGTGGGCTGGATACAAAAAAGGTGACAGACGTGCTTGGATCCGTGGTGATATGATCGTACCAATGGAGCAAAAAGAAGCACCTTTTTGGCGTCATTCATGGTTTGAAAATATGCTCATGCTATCTTCGTTTCATATGGCTCAACAAGCTTTGCCGCTATACATTAAGGCAATGGTTGATTTTGGAGTGGACATAATTCAAGCATATCCTTCTTCGATTGCTACGTTAGCCCGCTATTTAGAGGCTAACCAAAGTTACTATCCGGCGAAGCTCAAATCCATTATTACTTCATCAGAATCGTTGTCTGCAGAAGATCGCCAAGTTATTGAGACGCGCTTTGGCTGCAAAGTGTTTGATTGGTATGGCCTATTTGAAAGGGTTGCTGCAATTGCTAATTGTGAGCATGGTCGTTATCACGTTCTCACCGATTACTCACATGTTGAGTTTTTAGATGCGGGAAATAGTACTCATGAAATTGTCGGCACTAATTTCAATAATAGCTACTTTCCTCTAGTCAGGTACAAAACTGGTGACCATGTCGTATTGTCTGACGAGAAGCAGTGTCCATGTGGGAGATTCTACCCAATAATTGAACATATTAAGGGACGTGTTGGTGATTATCTCGTCGGCGAAGATGGTCAAAAAGTGCATATCCTGAACCATATACCTAAAGGTGTCACTGGGATTATAGCATGCCAATTTGTTCAGAGTGAACGTGGACAGATTGTGGTGAAAGTGGTGGCGGATGCTGAGCAATTTAATGAAGAGCAGCAACAAAAGTTAATCGGTAATACTCAAGCTCGCTTAGGAAGCTCGTTAATTGTCACCATAGAAATGGTGGCAGCGCTTGAGCGTACCGGGAATGGTAAGATTCGACAAGCTATCTGTACTATCAAGGATGTGTTGTGAGAAAAGCGATTAATCTAATGGTCGCCACTGACCTGAAAGGTCAAGGTGGCGTGGCAACTGTGGTTTCAACGTACGCTGATTGCGGTTTTTTAGAGGAAAACCAAATCAAGTTGATTGCTTCACACTCAAGTTTAGACCACGGACAGAAATGGCGAATGACATTACGCTTTATGCTTGCTCTCTGCCAGTTGTTGTACTGCTTTGTACGTTACCGAGTTGGCCTTGTGCATATTCACATGTCATCACGAGGTAGCTATCGACGTAAATCTGTGATTGTGCGCCTGGTTAATGTTTTGAAAGGTAAGGTTATTTTACATTTGCATGGTGCTGAGTTTCGTGATTTCTATCGAGATGAGTGCAATGTGGATCAGCAAACTCACATTCGACGTACTTTTGCTATAGCTGATCATGTACTGGTACTATCCACTCAATGGCTGACATGGCTACAAGAGGTGATAGGACGAACACAAGGTGTTTCTGTGCTGTATAACGCCGTACCCAGTTTGGCTTTAGATCGCCATCTTGCTCAACCTGGTCGTATTGCCTTCCTTGGTCGTTTAGGCACGCGCAAAGGTGTGGGTGACCTGATTCAAGCTTTTGCGTTAGTCAAACAGCGTTGTCCTGAGGCGCAGCTTTATCTCGCTGGCGATGGCGATATTGAAATTTATCAAGCTATGGCTAATAAAATGGGGCTCGCTGACTCTGTGTACTGTTTAGGCTGGATTGCTGGTGAGGCGAAGACCAACTTATTGACTCAAACGGATATTTATTGCTTACCCAGCTATAACGAAGGCTTTCCAATGGGAGTGATAGAAGCCATGTCGGCAGGCATTCCTGTGGTAGCAAGCCGAGCGGGCGGGATTCCTGATGCAATTAGTAATGGTGAAGAAGGGCGTTTAATTGAGGCTGGCGATGTGGTTGCTTTAGCGCAAGCACTTGGCGATTTGATTGAGCAGCGTGCCGAAAATCAACGTATTGCCACGGCGGCTAAGCAAAAGTTTGTTGAAAACTTCTCTTTGCAGGCGGTGATCCCGCGTCTACAAACACTCTACGATGAGCTATTAAAATCATGAGATCGACGACTGTAGCTGACATTAGCCAATGTTTATTGAATAAAGCTCGTACAGAACAATTTGCTGGATATGACCCTTTTGATGGACTCAATTCAAGCTGGTTCAAGCGCTTGCCGATAAGCAAAGACTCGACTTTCGGCTTAGCATGGATCCAGTTGTTCAAACGCTCTCCCCTTAATCTTCGGCCATGGCTAGGTGTGCCCAAAGCGCGAAACCCTAAAGGCGTGGCTCTGTTTATTCTCGGATTAATCGAAGAGTATCAAGTGACCAAAGATCCCGCTTTGCTCACAGAAGCGGAGCAACTTGCGCTGTGGCTAGTGGCTCAGCGTTGTGATGAGCAAATCTGGCATGGTGCCTGTTGGGGGTATCATTTTGATTGGAAAGCGCGTGCATTCTTTGTTCCTAAGGGGAAGCCAAATGTGATCACGACAGTCTATGTCAGCCGTGCCTTACACCAATTGGGGCAACTGACGGGGCGAGCTGACTGGGTCGAGTTGGCGCTGCGCAGTGGTGATTTTATTGCTGGCCATTTATTGACTCAAAATGAGAGCGGGGAGTTTTTTGCGTATATCCCCGGGGAAACGGCGTTTGTGCACAACGCCAGTTTGTGGGCGGCAGCTTGGCTGGCCGTGGTCGGTCGAGAAACGTCTCGCCCAGACTACACTGAGTTGGCATTACGCATTGCGCGTAACAGTGCTCAGGCTCAAGCTGCCGATGGCAGCTGGGCCTATGGTACTCGTCATCATCATGTGTTTATTGACGGATTTCATACGGGCTACAATTTAGAAGCACTACACCTCATACGAACTACTTTAGCGACAAAGGAATTTGATGAGGTGATTGCACGCGGTTTTTATTTTTACAAGCAGCATCTATTTGAAACCGATGGAACAGCGAAATATTACCACAACAATCCTTATCCACTGGATCCGCACTCAGTATCACAGGCAATTATTACCTTACTCAGTGTTGGAGGTGAGGAGAGTGATGTTGTTTTGGTTAAACGCGTCATTCAGCGTGCTATTCAAACGCTGTACATGCCCGAGCGGGATCAGTTTGTTTATCAACGTAACAAACGTTTGGTTAATCGAATTCACTACGCGCGCTGGACACAGGCGTGGATGTACTTTTCATTCCGTTTTTATTTAAGAATTACCAATGAGGAATAACCGATTGAAACGCATTAATTTTCTTGGTAGCCCAATGGATGTGGCTTCGATGAGTGAAACTGTTGCTCTGATCCGCGATCGCATTTTGCGACAAGAGTTTACCCAGCATGTGGTCGTCAATGTTGCTAAGTTAGTCAATATGCGTAAGGATTCTGAATTGGCTCAGTCCGTGACCGAGTGTGACATTATCAATATCGATGGTATGGGTGTGGTTTGGGGCGCGCGCTTTTTAGGTCACCAAGTTCCCGAACGAGTGGCGGGTGTTGACTTGTTTCTAGAGCTCAATGCGATGGCTGCACAAGAACAAATGCCAGTGTTCTACCTAGGCGCAAAGTCGGAGATTGTTGAAAAAACGGCTGCGGCCATGCAGGCAAAGCATCCACAATTAGTGATTGCGGGTTATCACCATGGCTATTTTTGGGATGATGAGCACGCGATAGTTGAAAAGATCCGTCAATCAGGGGCGAAACTACTGTTTGTGGCGATCACGTCGCCGAAAAAGGAAAATTTTATCAACCGCTGGCAAGAGCAGTTGGGGGTTTTGTTTGTGATGGGGGTTGGTGGAACATTTGATGTTGTTGCAGGCCATGTTTCTCGTGCACCCTTATGGATGCAAAAATCTGGGTTGGAATGGTTATATCGTGTATTACAAGAACCTAGAAGAATGTGGAAGCGTTATTTAGTGACTAATAGTCGTTATGCTTGGCTACTACTTAATGAAAAAATAAAGCGAAAGAATTAAATTGGTCAAATGAAAGTAAACTTTAGTTTATTTTCAGGGAATCTATTAGTTGAATCAAATTTGTTTATTATTATTAATACTTAGTCAATGTGATTGTCTTAGATTTGATAAAGGCGGATCCTTTAATAAAAAGCGGATGTATTTTCTATAGTTATGAATTAGCCTTAGTGTCAGTTGTAAAAACAAATGGTTGTCTAACTTTAAAGGATCTATCATGAACAAACGTCATTATTATCTGGTCTCATGCTTGGCATTGTTATTTTCAACTGCTTCTTATGCGGAAGTGGATTGTGAGTTACAGCCAGCGATTGAAGCAAACCTTTCATTAAATCAAAACCAGTTGGCAAGTAACGGTGGGTACATTTCTAGTCAGCTAGGGATTCGTAATGAAAGCTGTGAAACAGTGAAGTTCAAGTACTGGCTATCGATTAAAGGTCCAGAAGGTATCTACTTCCCAGCCAAAGCGGTAGTTGGAGTCGATACAGCGCAGCAAGAGTCTGATGATCTTACTGATGGTCGTATGTTGAATGTTACACGTGGTTTCTGGGTTCCAGAGTATATGGCTGATGGTAAATATACTGTTTCTCTTCAAGTCGTTGCAGAAAATGGAGTAGTATTTAAAGCCAACCAAGAATTTGTTAAAGGGGTCGATTTAAATAGCCTACCTGAACTCAATGGTTTGACTATTGATATCAAAAATCAATTTGGTATTAATAGTGTGGAAAGTACCGGCGGTTTTGTTCCATTCACCATTGATTTAAATAATGGCCGTGAGGGAGAAGCTAAGGTCGAGTTCTGGATGACTGCGGTAGGTCCTGATGGTTTGATTATTCCAGTTCATTCCAGAGAAAAATGGATGATCACCGCTGGAAACACTTTTTCAAAAGTGCGTGGAATTAATTTCGATAAAAGCTATCCAGCGGGTGAATACACAATTAATGCTCAAGTTGTAGACACTGTTTCTGGTGAGCGAGTGGAACAGTCAATGGCAGTGGTAAAAAAATAATTTTACCTAGTCACTTAGTTGTATGTATAAAAACCGCCTTTGGTGGTTTTTATTGTATTTTTTGAATGATATAAGCAATATATTCTTAACGTTGAATTGCATTGTGGTCACTTACTCTTGAGCTCAATCAAATAGTTGTATCTTGCAGGTGGTGCGCACTTATCAATCTTTAGTAACATCCTGCATATGATAATTTTCATTATAAAGTTGTTCATTGTTTTTAATGTTAATAAATTTGCTTTTATTGTCAAGTGAGATGAATTTACTATATGGTGTTAATTGATACTGATTTCCTGTAATATTGACGTTTTCAAATGAAACGAGATTGTCTTGGCTATTGGTTCTGATGATGGCTTTATATTTATTTTCTATTTCAGAGTCAAAGTAAATTCTTTCAAATATATTATTGCTGATTTGAATGTTTTTGATGGATTGGTTGGTTGGGTCATTGATGCTAAAGCTTTGCAAACGTATACCTTGTTGAATGGCATCAAAAGTGTTACCTATAATGGAGATGTTTCCCCACTGAACATTTTGTTCCGTTCTAGAGTTTGGGTAAATATTGATAGCGAACCCATTTATATTTGAGAAGGTGTTTCCTGAGTAATAAACGTCAGAATAATAACTGACTTCATTTGAAGTCCCATTAATATTTTCAAAGTGATTACTAATAATTTTTGCACCTCTGGTATCCGCTCGTGCAGATAATTTTAATTTACACGCATTAAATTGATTATTGTCAATGATAATATCTTGCGTACCTGGCATTTCTGTTCCTACAGTCGCTTGCGTTGTGGTCACTTGAGTACAATGTTCAAAGCGGTTATGGCTAACTCTGATTGCCATAGATCCTGGTTGAATAGAGAGATCATTGCTTGCCGTCGTCATGCGCAATGCGGCGTCACCAAAGCGAGCGAATTTATTTTGAACCACTAAGGTACCTTTAGTGCTGCCAAGGTAGACACCTTGTTCTCCCCATATAGGTTTTAAGTCACCATTATTCAGCCCTTCAAAACTGAGACCTTGCAGTTTGATATTTTGTGTGTACATGATACTGAGTAAATACTCACCATTAAATGGACTACATTTCTTTAATTTACTGTGTATGGAGCCAATAATTTCAATGTTATTCTTTTTCTTTAAATAAAGGGTTTTGCAAATTTGATATTCGCCGGAGGGGATAATCAGTGTATCACCATTATTTAATTGATTCAGCGCATTTTGAAATGCGGATGAATCATCTTGTCCATCATTCGCAATGGCACCATATTCTATTACATTATGAGAAACGACTTCAGCGATAATGGCTGGGCTTAGGCTGAGTAAAATAAGTGAAATAAATATGTAATGCAAGATGTCACCCTCTTTGTGGAATTGGTTTTAGTATAACAGTACAAATAAAATGGTTAGTAAAAAAACGGAGAGATATTCTCTGCTGTCTATTTTTCTCAATTTTGATATGTCTCATTATTGAGGCGTTAAAGTAGGTGTACAGTATTGAGATAACCCTTCCAATTATTTATGATTCTGTAAGTTCTATATCGGTAATCTGTAGCACCAGTTCCTAGGTTTTAAAAATAATAATCACATAAAATCAACCAGATGCATATTGTTTTCTGGCTTTGAAATAATTAACCCAAAGTAAAGGGAGTCTTATAGATGACGTCTCAGTATATTGCACTTACTGTTGGCCTTTTGTCGTTAAGTAGCAACGTAGCTCAAGCCACAACGAATGAAGCCGAAGGGTGTATTATCAGCCGCCTAAATGGTGAAAAATATTGTTTGAATGTAGGAGAGCGCTCGGGATACTCCCTACCTAGCTGGATTTATGCTCATCCAGTCGATGTACAGGCTCCGAGTGGTGTCTCTGTCATGCTGAGTGATTGGGACAACCTGTCTTATAACCGTTTGGCTGTGTTCAATCGTTATACTGGCAACGAAGATCTTAAGAACGTTAAGGCCTACAACGGCGCTTATTTAGATTTTTCTAAACCACGCTCAATGCGAGTGCTGGCTTCTGAAACTTATCCTGAGGCTTGTATCGTTAGCCGCCAAACGGGTGAGCGTTTCTGCTTGAAAGAGGGTGAGCGCTCAGGCTACTCATTACCTGCTTATATCTATGCTCATGAAGTGGATGTGGAAGCGCCACAAGGTTTAGGTGTCATGCTGAGTGATTGGGATAACCTCTCTTATAACCGTTTAGCGGTATTTGGTGGTCATACTCAAAATGAGCAAATGCGAGCAGTCACAGCCTACAATGGCGAAACTCTTGATTTCTCAAAGCCTCGTTCAATGCGAGTTGTTCCTTATGGAGGTGACAGCTCTGCACTCAATATGAAGCTTAAGTGGTCTTGGCAAGGAAGTGCTTTCCAACCTAATTCTAACCAAGTGATGGTTACGCCGGTTGTCGCGCAACTGAATGATGACAATGGCGATGGCAAGATTGATGAAAAAGATGTCGCAGATTTGATCGTAGTGACATTTGAAGGAAACAAATATGCCAATGGCGGTTTAGTGCGTGCTTTAAGTGGTGTGGATGGTTCTGAGTTGTGGAGTTATGCGAATGGTGGTGTGGTCGCGGATGCGCGTTATTCTCCAGCTGTAGCCGATCTGGATGGTGACGGAATCGTTGAAATTGTTACAACCAACAATCGCGATCAATTCATCACGATTTTGGATAACCAAGGCAACATCAAAAAACAGATCCCAACCACAGAAAGTGGCTGGCGTATTGTTGGTGATATCACGTTGGCTGATTTAGACCATGATGGCAGCGTCGAAATTCTGGCTGCAGATGGTGTGTATAACTACCACACAGGTCTTGTGTTTAGTCATCCTTGGGCCCCTTCATCGATCAATGTCGATGTCGATGGCGATCAGCAACAAGAAGTGTTTTCGGGTGGTACTCTGTTTCAAAATAACGGCGCGATCAACTGGCAATACCATGCCAATGATGCAGTTTGGTTCTCTTCGCTGGTTAACCTAGATAATGATGCTGAACCAGAGATTATCGCTTCAGTTCCTGCTTCTGCATCAACTGGGCATAACGCACGTTTTGCTGTGCTAGAGCACGATGGCACCATTAAGTGGGAAATCAACAACACTGCCAATCCAGGCGGTGGCGTGCAGGCGGTATCTAACTTTTTAGGCAAAGCTCAAGCAGTAGAAACGACTGAGTTCTCAAAAATCTACGGTTATCAACCTAATAGCAATCCTGCTTCTATTGTTTTGGCGGTCGATGGCAAAATCTCTGTTCGCTCAGGGTTGGCCATTGATGCGATTGGTACTTCTGCTTCGACTTTAGTCGGTGGTACGGGAGGCAATCTTAATGCCGCAGTTAACGTCAAAGATATTAAAGCGATTGATCTGACTTGGGGTAAATACTATTGGGGCGGTTATCATTTATTGGCGCTCGATTTTAGAATGAGCAACGGTAGCGTGATTTCTATGGGCTCTAAAAACTATGCTTATTCCAAGCAGACCGAACGCTTTACTGTGCCAGCAGGTAGCCGCATTAAAGGCATCAAAGCTTGGACCGCGGGTTGGCTGTTGGACGGAGTTCAGTTTGAGTTAGCTACGCAAAATGGTACCAATGATCTGGATGTAAAAGGGATTGTTTACGCAGGCTATGCTGCTGTCGATATGTATAACAGCAAAGGCGAGCGTGTTTGGTCTGTGGCAAATGACGATACTGGTAGCGGTAAAATTGGTGTATCTGCCTATGACTTTGATAATGATGGTATCGATGAAGTACTCGTACAAGATCATGCTCATGTGCGTGTATTAGATGGAAAAACGGGTAAAGAACGTGCATCGCTAGCGCACTCCACAGCGACACTTTGGGAATATCCTATCGTGGTCGATCTGGAAGGTGACAACAATGCAGAACTGATTGTTGTTGCTAATGATTTTGATAAAAATTATGTGGGTAACCATGGTGTGTTTGTTTATGAATCTGCTGATGCATCCAAACCTTGGGCCAATGCAACTCGCATCTGGAACCAGCATGCTTTCCATCTGACGAATGTTACTCAAGATGGTGTAGTGCCTACAAATGCGACACCGAGTTGGTTGAGTCATAATACATACCGTTCGAGTACATTACGTGCAACGGTGGGTGGTGAGTCTCCAATTTTTGGTTACTCAAATACTCAGCAATCGCAACGTGTCGTGACGGCGGATAACCAGATGTATCTGCGTTCTGGTTTTGCGATCGATGCGATCGGCACGACGGCCAATAACTTGGTTGGCGGCCCGGTACAAGGTACTAACGGTGGTGTGCTAAGAGCACCGATTGCTCTTGAACAATTGCAATCCGTGGAAGTTACCTCTGGTCTTTATAACTGGGGGGGGTACCACATAGTGGCGATTAAGTTCACGATGAAGGATGGCTCTAGCGTGTTATTAGGTTCAACCCACTATGCGAGCAACACAAAAGTTGAAACGTACACTGTGCCGCAAGGTAAACGCATCAAGCAGATCAATGTTTGGACTGGTGGCTGGTTAGTTGAAGGCTTGCAGTTTGTATTCGATTAATTGATATCGTTTTAATTCAATGATTGAGAATCCCTCGAGATAATCGAGGGATTTTTTTTATTAATCAGATATGGAGTAGGAATCACTCTAAACGTATACCATTCCTACTTGAAGCTGCGCGGTGTTGGATACATTCGTTTACCTGCAACTCAAAGTCGTTTTTATATATCAGGAATATTTTGAACGAGTGACCAGACTCGGCATTGAATTTGACCAGTGTCCCATCAATAAACACAGCAAGAAATAAAGTGTTGTTGCGGGAGCTTGAAGTGGGAAATCAACACTCATATGTATCAACATACCGATAATAGCCATTAAAGACGCTAATCCGATCCCTTTCATTAACTTATTTCTGCGGTTTTTAAACGCATAAAATGCGCGTTGGGTGGCGACTAAGATCATTACACCCAATATCGAAACCATCACAAGGCCTGATTCTAATGTGAATTGGATGTAGTCATTATGAGCATGATCGTAAAACAGTTTTACTTTTCCTTGATTGTAGGAAGGGAAAGTGGAGTAGAAAGTGCCGGCCCCAAAGCCAGTCAGAGGCCTTTCTTGTATTGCGACTAGGGAATATCTGACCACATCATCTCTTGATTCACTTTCCAAGCTAGTTTCAATAAGACGTTGTTTCACTTTTTCTAATCCAAACCATTGGCTCACAATGAACGTATCAATGATGAATAAACTGATGATGAGCACATAAACACTTTTGGGTTTTGGTTTGTAAAAAAATAATAACAGCACACAACCTATAGTTAAGGCGATGAAAAAAGCCATATTACCCATTCTAGATCGAGTTAAGACTAATGCAATCAACATGATGACGAGCCCTAAACGTACAAAGGCTTTATCAGACAGCAACACGGCTAAAAACTGTTTAGTGATATTTCTCAATCCGGTTTTGTGTGAGCTATCGAGTTTGGCAATCAATAAGCCAAAGCCAATGCAGAGATTTAGCATTAGAAAATTGGCTAGATGGTTGTGATAGACAAAACTTCCAGAGGCTCTATTTCCTAGTGGTAGGTTGAAAATTATCGAATGATCTAGATTGAGTAGCAAAATCACGCCAGCGTAAAAGCCTTGGCAAATTCCACTGCTGACCATGACTACTGCGAGAAGTTTTAATTTTTTAGGTGTGTCGATAAGGACAAGAGCAATAAGACAAAACTGGAAATAGTGGAGCGATTTGATTGCAGAGACAAAGACTAAACTAGGATCCTGAGTTATACCAAGTTGTGGAATACTTTGGATGAATGACCAGCAAGTGATAAGCGCGATGGGAATGATGACTAATTTTCCCCTTATTAGACTGTTTTTCCAGTGCTCAAAAGAGTAGTTGAATAAACAGGCAATAAGCAGCAATGCAATCCAGATTTCATTGAATGACCATGCTAACGGGCGATTACTACCTAAGGGTATGGGTAGCCAAAATACAAAAATGAGAAATATTGGGAAAATGGATTTTTCTATTAGACGCATACTATTAATATCAATTAAGAAGGGCAGGAATATACCTGCCCTAAACTGGATGAAAGTATCGAATTAAACGATCAGTTTGGTGAAGCGGTACCACCGCCACTACCATTGCCGGTTCCAAGTGTTGTCGTGTTGCCTGGCACCGTTGCGACTGGAGGTAATCCACCAGGTAAAGCCGATGGAGTACCTGCTGCTGTCGGCTCCGTAATGGTCGCTGGGTCAGCGCCACCGGCGATTGCCGCAACAATCACATCAGTTGAGTCCATTAAATCCATTGCAATAACAGCATCAACGATAGCTTGAGCTGACTCTGGTGATTTAGTGACAGCAAGTTGAATGACTTGAAAACGCATCTCTTGAGGTGCATTTTTAACGAGTATTGCAGTCAAAGCTGCGACCTGGTCACTCGATATATGGTCAAATATCGTATTGAAGATCTCGAGTGCTAGTTGTGGGTGCAGAGTAGACGCTAGGTCCGCCATTTCTAGTGCCATGCTTGGGCATAGTTTCATCAAAGCTTGCAGAGAAATAATGGCATCGTCTGCTTGTTCCAAGCTGGCTCTTATTGTGTCTGTGGCCACTTTATGGTTTTTATAAAGTGAACAAGTAATTTCTGTTTCGGCATATAACCTTGAACTAGCCAGCAAAGCTGAAATAGCAATCCAAAATATCCATAGTGATTTTTTCATTGGTAAGTCCTAAAAGCCTACGATTTACTGTTGCGATGATTATAAGTGAAGTAGTACATCCAGTGATATCGCACTTCTGTTAATAAGGGTTCGATTCTCATTCTTAAGGCGTTTTTATGCGCGAGGTTGTCTTAGTCTGGAGTATAAGTTTGAAGATCGAAGTCTGCTAGCGACGTAATAGATTGTTGAGGCCATTATAATACCAAGTAAACTTGCCCCCAAATCGAGTAAAGAGAATGATCGTGAACTCGATAACATTTGTAAACTTTCATCAATTACGCAACAGGTCGAGACGATAACTATGGCGAGAAAGATGCTCTGTATAGGGGAAAGAGTGGCAGAAATGACTCGGATAAAAACCAAGGTAATGAATAGTGCAAGTGTAAAGTGGAGATAAATATCACCGCCGAGTGACTTTTCCAAAAATTTCGGTATCTCAGCATGAATATTCAGTGTTTTTGCCAGTGATAGCGAAGCCGTACCAAGAGAAAGCAAGGCTAACATGAACAAGGTGATAGGCCGTTTCATTGCATAATGTTTTATCATTGAACTCACTCTAGCACTCTCTTGCAGAGACTATTTTTCTCAGTATAACGCTGAGGGTTATAAATAATAGCTGCACAGGTAAATTTTAAGAGACCATTTGATTTTAGAAACTGGTAGGCTTCCCCTCGGCTTTGCGGATGAGCTAATGCTCTTGCGGCGTGATCAATAATGATAGTTCGCTGCGGCGCTGAAAAAATAGACCAATGGTTAAGGCCAATCTGGGAAAGAGAGTTGTTCACTTTGGGTGTAAAAGGCCCATATCGGTCGGCTTGTACAAAATAGAGATCAATATTCCCCCCTTTCAACTGAGTTTCAATCACCAATAAATCAGCCCATGTGTCTGGCCAAGTGGGTCTCAATAAAGTACTTTCCAAGTAGGCCTTTTTTGCATTGAGCAAGTGGCTTGCTTTATCTACATCATCGCCCAAATAGGCTTCCCACTCATAGACCTTACCCAGTAAATTGTGGTAGTGAGGATGGTCTCTGTGGTGCTGTAGTGCCTTTAGTATCATGAGCTTTGTTTCATTCACTTGCTCTAAAGTTACACCATCACTGTGCTTTGTCCAGTGGTCGATGTTTCTTTCTGTTGCTAGCGCGTAAATGGACGCCGTCAAAAAATGAAATGCAAAATAGAGAGTAACGAGTGCAGTTAGCCCAATGCTCAAACGCAAAGCATGGGCTAAAAAAGGGTGATTCGCGACCTTCATGGTTATTTTTCTGGGCCGTAATAGGATTGATATTGATGATAACCGCTATAATTAGAGGCTTTTTTGGTGTTCAGTTTGTTCAATATGACGCCATCAATTCTCGCTCCTTGCTGCGTTAAGCGTCCAACCACATCTCTAGCTACTTTAGTGCGTGTGTGTGGAGCATTGATCACCAGTATGGTCGAGTCCACGTACTGTGACAGCATAAATGCATCACTAACGGCTAAACACGGAGGTGTATCAATCACAATTCTGCTATAGCGTGTCTTTAGCTCTTCGAGTAGTGAGGCAAACTTAGGCGAGGAGATAAGTTCAAGAGGATTGTCTGTCACGACTCCAGCAGTCAAAACATCAAGCCCTGATTCTTCATCGGTATAGAGACACTCTTCTATGGTATGCGTACCTATGAGCAAGTTGCTCATTCCTGGCTGTGAACCAGAGATGCCAAAACGGTGTGCAACCGATGGTTTTCTCAAATCGCAGTCTATCAGCACTGTTTTTTCCATTTGTGCCAGTGAAAAAGCCAAATTGATACTCGAGGTTGTTTTTCCTTCCTCTGGCAGTGAAGACGTAACCATTACTACATGATGATCTTTGTTGGTGTTGGCAAGTAAATAGCTAGTCCGAACGGTTCTAATCGCTTCTGTTAGCTCTCGGTGTTTCGAATCAAAATAGGTTTTGAGCGTCAGAGGACCTCGAGTTTTTATTACCGGTACAATACCGAGCAAGCTTAGTGATAACTGTTTTTCGACCTGTTTTACATCAAGGAATGTATCGTTTACCGCATCAGCAATGAAAGCAACAACACACGCCAAACCAAACGAAGCGACAAACGCTAGCAATACAATCAGTTTACGATTCGGTTTGCTTGGTGCGAGGGGCGGATTGGCAAAATCGGTAAAACGAGCAATCGTAGCATTAAAGTCGCTCGATGCACTGGTCTCTTTTTGACGACTTAAAAAGAGATCAAACAGCTCTCGGTTTGTTTGGACTTCGCGCTTTAGCTCTGAATATCGTGCATTTTTTACGGATAGGCTTTGAAACTCTGATTTGCGTTTCTCAAGTTCCCGATGCAAAGAGCTTTCAGCTTGCTTAGCTGCTTGTAACTCATTGTTGATCCCATTTAATAACTGTTTTAGTTCGGCATTTAAATTGCGTTTTACAGAGGCTAACTCGGCTTGAGCTGATTTTAATTTTGGGTGTTTGTCACCATAACGTTTTGATAGTTCTGAGACTTTCTTTTCAGCTTGCACTTCAGCCAATTTGACATCTCGTATCGTCGGGTGGTTAGAGATCTCTGGGATAGATGCAAGGGCAGAGAGGTCACCATCTTGACGGCTGTACGTTTGAGCGACCAAATAAAGTGTTTCAGCTGCAACGCGTCTGTCTCTCGTTTTATTCAATTGAGAGGTCAGTTCTTCAAGTTCTTGGGATGCTAGGCTTTCAACGCCTTGGATATCAACGAGTCCTTCAGATTTTAAAAATGTTTGTAGTTGAGCTTCTGACGTTTTTAGTTGCTCGCGCAAATCACCCATGCGGTTGTTGAGCCAGCTATTCGCCTTCAGTTCAACTTGAAGTTTGTCTTCGATATGACTATCCATAAAGACGTTACCAATCTCATTGGCAATTTGAGCCGATAATTTAGGGTCTTTACTGGTGTAGAAAATATTCACTAGTTGAGTTTTTCTTATTGGGCTAACTTCTAGCCCACGCTTAAACTTAGCCAGAACCAATCGGCTAGTCCGATAGCTTTGGTCTTCCTGTGATATTTCTGCGGGCTTTTTCTTGAACGATTTCAGAACAGGAAACCATTCCAATACATCGAATTTAAACCCAGTTTTTTGATTATTTTCTACAGTAGGGTCAAATTCTGGGTGACTGGCAAGGTTAAGGCGTTTAATGACTTCCTCTGCGACTCGGTCTGATTTCAAAATCTCTATTTGAGTCAAATAGTATTCTTGGCTTTTGGTATCTAAACCATAGATGTCTTCAATCGAAACGGCTTTTGCTTGCTTTGATTCGATGATCAGTGAGGCGCGAGCGGTATATTGCGAAGGAATTGATAATGCAATCAATACCGCGATAGCGGTGACCATCGTAGAAAAAAGTAGAATACGCCATTTATAGTTGAGAAGAACATGGACGTACTGACGAACATCAATAACTTCATCTGAGTTCAAGTGATTTTTAATTAAAGAGTTTTCCATACAACTAAGTTACCTAAAAAAAGCTTTCTTCTACGGTGAGAATGTCACCAGGCTGAATTTTATGAAGTAATGTTACTTTTACTGGCTTGGCCTCAGGAGCATCACTTGATGATATATAGATCTTAGTTTTAGACGCTCGCTCTGTGAATCCACCCGCAATCGTAATGGCTTTGTTTACGGTTAACCCCGGATGATACGGGTAACTCCCGGATATCTTTACTTGCCCGTTGATAAAATAGGGACGATATTCGACTATGCTGACAAAAACATTGGGGTTAACCAGATACCCATCGATTAAACCATTGTGGATAGCAGTTTTTACTTCCTCAATCGTTTTTCCTTTCAGCTTAATTCGTCCCAAAAAAGGGTAATCAATGTTACCACTGTCACCTACACGCGTTTCAATAGATAACTCTGGTTCATCATAAACTTGAATCCGAATTTGATCCCCAACGCCTAACTTATAAAAACTCTCATTGGCCAATGTTGACCAGGAAAGACAGCTTAACAGAATGACTAAGAAGTACTTCATCGTAAGTTACATCACCCCTTCAATAGCAAAATAATACACATTTTGATCGTAGCTTAACGAACTGATATTGGAATCTCTCGATTCAAGTTGATAGCCGACTTTGAATGTTAGCCAACGACGAAAATCATAGCTCAGCGAAAGTGTTAGTTTACTGGTGTCATCGTCGCGAGCAGTGCTAGTGTAATTCTCGCTCAATAGAGAATAATCGACGTTAGAGGAGATGATGTCGCTCCAATTATGTGTCCAGTTTGCGTTATACACTTTGGTATCGATTGAATCACCGGTACCGTCGGTATCGGTTGATTTACGATTTGTTTTCAACTGCACCGCAGAGTATGTGCGGATGAGATAAGTGACATCAATATCCCATGAAAAAGAGTCAAAATTTTCTCTAGAAGAGGATTCAAAATCTTTATGTTGCATACCAACCTTGGCATTTCCCTGTAGTTTTCCTGTCGCGTCCCAAGAGGTACCAACATACCCCATATAATGGGTGCTGTCTTTGAGAGTTGAGCCAGGGGCTATATCACTATAATGCCTATCATTAACGATAATTTGGAAAACTAGCGACGTTTTTGGCAGCGCTTTATAGTACAGAGAGCTGTTGAATCGTAACTCATCCCAATTTTGGTATTGAGTAATAGTTTGGTTGTTTTTGTAGTCCAAATTACCCCAACCAAGGTTGGTTTCTATTCGACCTTTGGCGTCTTCGCCACCAAAACCGTAACCGAGGTTGAAGTTATTGGTGTTGTATTTGTTGTAGGACAAATTGAGTGTCGTATCGTTATCGCCACGCTGTTCATGAGTTAATGCAAGAGCATAACTTAAGTCAACTCGATGCTTGGAATTGAGTTCCCAGTCACTGGCTAAATCAAAGAAATGGTCAGTGTAGCTATCTTTGCTAGAGCTGAAAAAATCGCCTCTTTGTAGTCGATAACCTACGCGATGTTTCTGGCCACTTGTCGGCTCTATTGCTAAACCGATACCTGGCTCGAATACTGAATATTGGGAATGTTCGAGATCTTGTGACGCCTTTGCTAAGTTGTCGTTATAACCCGTTGATAAATTTAAAAAAGGTACAATGGCAATCCCTGATTCAGTCATAATTGGGTTAGGTTGTGGTTTTGCTTGTACGGCTGATAACGCAAAAAAAGCCAAACCAAAGGACGCGATTCTATTTAAATTAGTTGTGTTCATATGAGTATGCTTTTCCATTCTAGTAAGCATTCTTGCCTACAAATCCTTTAAATACGGTGAGAAATACGATTTTGATATCGAACCACAACGACCATCTGTGTATATAGTCCAAATCAAATTGGACACGTTTTTCCATTTTATCTAGCGTATCGGTTTCACCACGCCAGCCATTAATTTGTGCCCAGCCAGTGATTCCTGGTTTTACTTTATGTCTTAGCATGTAGCGGTTAACGATCGTTCTATACTGTTCATTATGTGCCACGGCGTGAGGGCGAGGACCAACAATTGACATTCGACCTTGTAGCACATTAATAAACTGTGGTAGCTCATCTAATGACGTCTTCCTAATAAACGCACCAAAAGGAGTCACTCGGGGATCATTTTTTGTTGCTTGTGTAACCTTGTTCCCATTGTCCATGGCACGCATGCTTCTGAATTTCCATACTTTGATAGATTTTCCATCCAGTCCATAGCGCATCTGTTTGAAAATAATAGGGCCTGGTGAGCTGAGTTTCACGCCTACCGCAACCGCAATAAGGACAGGGCTGATTAAAATCAAGATAAGACTACTTAAGACTAAATCTTCAAAACGTTTTAGCCACGTACCTAACCCATTGAATGGTGTATCAAAAATACTAAAAGCATTAACATCGCCGATGGTATACCAACGCGAATGCAGTAAATTGAAGGTAAAAAAATCCGGCACAATATAGGTATTCACTGTGCTATCCGAAAAGGCCTCTAGAATCTTGCTGATTCGATGCTGGGCTTGCATTGGTAGTGCTATGTACACACTTTTTACTTGACCGTTTTTGGCAAGTGTTAATGCATCATTAACTTTACCGAGCACCGGAATATCTCCTGCAATACGTTCATCACTTCTGTCATCGTAAAAACCAGCAAGTTGGATACCTAACTCAGGGTTATTAATGAGATTTTTCGATAGTTCTAGGCCTTGCGGTGTCATGCCTATAATGACCGCTTTGGTGGTGTGGTAACCTTTTTTATGCAGATAATAAATGACTGTAAATGCGACGAAGCGCCAAAGCAGTAATAAAGTAAATGAACCCACAAACCAGAAACCTAAAATTAAGCGTGAGAAATCGCTTCCTGTTTTTGTGAAATAACCAACTAAAGTTAAGCAGCCAACGGTTGAAGCCCAACAAAATGCAGTATGTAGAGTTAAAACTCTAAGTTTTGTGGTTCGCCAACCGCTATATATATCAAGGCTTTCAGCAATAAAGGAATAGAAAATAACCCCTAAAAGTCCCACTGATATATAAGACATGGTAACGATATGTGAGTGAAACTTAAGTGTAATATACATAGTGATCAGTATTACTAAACAATCTATCAGGCGGTAGAAAAATTTACCTTGATAGTTAGAAATACGGATCCTTCCTCTTTCACCCATTGTAGAAGCTCCTAACCGCTCAATTATTAAGGTAACGAATGATAATTATTTTTTAGCAGTCCATTCTCATATTAAGCACCGACGACTTCAACTGATCAGGTGCATCAAAAATAAGACGCGATGTGTGATATATAGAATGCATGACTGTATGTGGGTTTTTTCAATTTGAGATAGAGGAGTGGCGAAAGAAGACGCCTTGTGCAACTAAAAAGGTTCCCGTTAAAATGGGCAACCCAATCTTCTTTACGTGCGTGTGCTCGCATCAATAATGAAATTTTAATAATTAAGAATGGCGAACATAGTAAAGAAAAAGCGATATTTTCGGTAGATAGGGAGTGAGAATTGAGGTAAACCTATGTAATTGCCGTTTTACAAGGTGTAAAGCAGAATGGTTGACATTCGGCTTATCATTATCCAACTTACTGTTTAGCATGAGTTACCTTACCATCCATCATGAAAAAACCGCATGATAATTTCTGTAATTTGTTCTTTATGACCCAGATCAAATTATGTAGAATATGCGACATATTACGGTGACGAAAACGTTTGCTTTTGGTCGTTGTGTGGTTTTTTGAAACTTTCAGTAAAATCTGAGTCAGGAGATACAGATGCTTAAGCGTGATATGAACATCGCAGATTACGATGCGGACCTGTTCGCAGCCATTCAAGAAGAAACCCTTCGTCAGGAAGAACACATTGAACTTATCGCTTCGGAAAACTATACAAGCCCACGTGTAATGGAAGCGCAAGGTTCACAGCTCACTAATAAATACGCTGAAGGTTACCCAGGTAAACGCTATTACGGTGGTTGTGAGTTTGTCGACAAAGTGGAAACGCTGGCGATTGAACGTGCATGTGAATTGTTTGGTGCAGACTATGCGAACGTGCAGCCGCATTCAGGCTCACAAGCAAACAACGCGGTTTATATGGCTTTGCTTAACGCAGGTGATACCGTATTAGGAATGAGCTTGGCACACGGTGGCCATTTGACTCACGGCTCTCCTGTTAACTTTTCCGGTAAATTGTACAACATCATTCCTTATGGAATTGATGAGAAAGGCCAAATTAACTACGAAGAGATGGAAGCATTAGCGGTTGAGCATCAGCCAAAAATGATCATCGGTGGCTTCTCTGCTTATTCGCAAGTTTGCGATTGGAAAAGAATGCGTGAAATTGCTGATAAAGTAGGCGCGTACTTGTTCGTTGATATGGCGCATGTAGCTGGTTTGATTGCGGCGGGTGTTTACCCTAACCCAGTTCCTCATGCCCACGTAGTGACGACCACTACCCACAAAACACTGGCAGGTCCTCGTGGTGGCCTTATTCTTTCGAATGCAGGTGAAGACTTATATAAGAAGCTTAACTCAGCGGTGTTCCCCGGTGGTCAAGGTGGTCCTTTAATGCACGTTATCGCAGGTAAAGCGGTCGCGTTCAAAGAAGCACTAGAACCGGAGTTTAAAGAGTATCAAAAACGTGTCGTGGCTAATGCGAAAGCGATGGTGGCTGAGTTTTTAGATCGTGGTTACAACATTGTTTCAGGTTCCACAGAAAATCACCTATTCCTTGTCGATTTGATCGATAAAAATATTACAGGTAAAGATGCTGATGCAGCATTGGGTGCGGCTAACATTACAGTGAACAAAAACTCGGTGCCGAATGATCCGCGTAGCCCATTTGTGACTTCTGGTATCCGTGTGGGTTCTCCATCAATTACTCGTCGTGGTTTTACTGAGGCTGATGCAAAAGCACTAGCTGGATGGATGTGTGATATTTTGGATAACATGGGTGATGAATCTGTTATTCAAGCAACGAAGGCAAAAGTGTTGGAAATTTGTAAGCGTTTGCCTGTATACGCGTAGTTTTACGCACAAACAAAAAAGCTCCTGATATTCAGGAGCTTTTTTGTTTGGTCACTATTTATTATCAGCAATAAGAATAGTGGGTTCTCACTGTTTAATTTAATGCGCTTTACAGAACTATTTTGCAATGCTGAGCAATGTGCCAGACTTACATTGAAAAGAGTAATATTTCGTGCTCTCGTTAAATTTACCTAAGCCCTCACCATCACAATACTCAATATTAATATTGCGCATCGTATCAAGTGTTTTTTCGCTATTTAAGGCAAACTTAGAGCCGTCAGCGCAGACAATACGAACACGACCATCGTCACTCACCGAGTAAATGTTGACTTCAGTATTACAAAGCTCAAAGGAGGCTTCACGATAGTTATCTTGCTGAGTATTAGACGCGCAACCGGTCATTAAAGTAGCGGCAGCAAGGGCTAATGTACTGATCGTTTTCATGTTAATAAATCCTTAGCTTTATTGTCTATTTTCTATGTCGTTAGCCTATAGAACATAGAATCAATATTCAAGCTTCAATCACTACCAACCGAACTGAGTCCTACAAGCCGATGAGTGAACATCGGCTTTACCCAATGGTTAGCGTGTGGTTACTTCACTTCTAGCCCTTTGGCTTGCATATCCGCATGATAGGAGGAACGCACGAACGGGCCGCAAGCTGCATGAGTAAATCCAAGCTCTAGTGCGATCTCTTTAAGTTCGTCAAATTCAGACGGTGGGACATAGCGTTCAACTGGTAGATGATGACGGCTCGGAGCCAAATACTGACCCAGAGTGAGCATAGTGACGTCGTGAGCTCGAAGATCTTTCAATACTTCCACTATCTCTTCTTTTGTTTCACCAAGCCCCATCATGATGCCTGATTTGGTTGGGATAGTTGGATGTTGTTGCTTGAATTTCTTCAACAGTTCCAGCGACCATTTATAGTTTGCCCCAGGACGCGCTTTACGATATAGGCGTGGTGCGGTTTCTAAGTTGTGGTTAAACACATCCGGTGGGTTATCTTTGAGTAGTTCAAGGGCGATGTCCATCCGGCCACGAAAATCCGGTACTAACGTTTCGATACGGATCTCTGGGTTTAATGCTCTAATTTCACGATTACAGTCGGCAAAATGTTGGGCACCACCATCACGTAGGTCATCACGGTCAACTGAGGTGATAACCACGTATTTCAACTTCATATCCTTAATGGTTTGCGCCAGTTTTTGTGGTTCATTTGTTTCTGGCGCATTTGGCCTTCCATGAGCAACGTCACAGAATGGGCACCGTCTTGTGCAAATGGCGCCTAAAATCATAAAGGTGGCAGTTCCGTGGTTAAAGCATTCTGCTAGGTTGGGGCAAGACGCTTCCTCACACACCGAATGAAGATTGTTCTTACGCATGGCCGATTTGATCTCTTGAATGCGCTGGCTATCACTGGGTAGCTTGATTTTCATCCACTCGGGCTTACGCAAAACTTCTTTCTGTTCGGCGGCAGGCATATTTTTTACAGGAATTAATGCCATTTTGTCAGCGTCGCGGTACTTAACGCCTTTTTCCATTTGTATTGGTTTGCTCATGCTTTTTACCTTTGAAGAGGTGCTTCTGTGCTGAATTCTACTTGCTCGTAAGCCAATATGTTAACGAGTTCTTTTATTAGTTGTTTTTCTATGGTTTTCAGTTCTGTTGGGCCGCCCAGTTCACTGACTTGAGCCATTTCCAATCCCTGGTAGCCGCAGGGGTTAATGCGTAGGAAAGGAGAGAGATCCATATTGACGTTCAATGCTAAACCATGAAACGAGCAACCTTTACGGATCCGTAGCCCAAGAGAGCAGATTTTTTTCCCTTTGACATAGACGCCAGGGGCATCTGGTCTTGCGGCTGAGTCAATACGGTATGCTTGCAAGGTATTGATCACGATCTGTTCAATTTTGGTCACTAACTCTCTTACACCTAATTTTTTGCGGCGCAAATCGATCAAGAAATAAGCCACCAGTTGGCCTGGACCATGGTAGGTAACTTGGCCGCCTCGGTCACTTTGTACCACAGGAATATCACCAGTATCGAGAAGATGCTCAGCTTTACCTGCTTGACCTTGGGTAAAGACTGGTTGATGTTCGACAAGCCAAACCTGATCAGGTGTGGTTTCAGTTCTTGTATCGGTAAATATATGCATAGCTTCCCAGACAGGAAGGTATTCTTGGCGACCCAGACGTTTTACAACAAGCAAATTCAGCATCAACGTGACTCATCTACCGTATAAATAAAGTTTTTGCATTATAAACATCTTCCAGCGAATGAACTACCGATGAAGGCGATAAATTTGTCCTTAGTGTGATGGGGTGTATTCTAGCGGTATGATTTATATTAAAAAAGCAGCCAAAGCTGCTTTCAAAAAAAATTGAATAAATCAAATATATGAGAGGTTAGACATCTCGATTACGATTTTTGGGTTACAGAACCATACGCACTATGTCAATCTCGCCTAGCTCTTTATACAGTATCTCAACTTGTTCGATAGAGGTGGCGGTAATGTTAATCGATAAGGAGTGATAAGTCCCTTTTGCACTGGGTTTAACCCGTGGGCTGTAATCGCCTGGAGCGTGACGTTGGATAACTTCAAGAACCTTCTCTGGAAGTTCAGGCTTTGCATGGCCCATCACCTTGTAAGTAAATGAACAAGGAAACTCGAGTAAGTCTTTGAGTTTTGCATCAGAGTTGATAGTCAGCATAATGGAAGCTCCCGTTGATAATTCGATTTGCGGTGGCGAATACTACAGCGAATGTTGATGGAACTCAATAATCATAAAGCCGCGGTATGGCGGCTTTATTTTACCTTTTCTCAGGGAGATCAGAATAACCCTTTGAAAAGCAGAATGATGTAGTCCCAAAGACGGCTAAATATGCTGCCTTCATCCACATTTTCTAATGCCAAAAGAGGGTATTCAGCCACGTCTTTGCCATCAAGCTGGTAGTACAGCTTACCGACCACATCACCTTTGCTTATTGGCGCTCGCAGTTCTTTTTCAAGCACAAAGCTCGCACTAAGATCTTTCGCTTGACCGCGAGGCAGTGTGACGTAGGTATCTTCACTGACGCCAAGCGCCACTTTATCTTTGTCACCCATCCAGATTTTTTCTTCAACGAATGTTGCGCCTGCTTTGTGTGGTGCGACGGTTTCGAAGAATCTAAAGCCATAGCTCAGAAGTTTTTTGCTTTCTGATTTACGAGCATTTTCATCTTTGGTACCCATAACCACAGCAACGAGGCGCATTTTCCCTTCAGTTGCTGAGCTAACTAAACTGTATCCAGCATTGCTCGTATGGCCAGTTTTAATGCCATCTACGTTCATACTTTTATCCCACAGTAAACCATTACGGTTATACTGGGTAATCCCGTTATAAGTATACTTCTGCTCTGAATAAATACGATACTCGTTTGGGACATCACGAATCAATGCTTGGCCTAGTAGCGCCATATCATAAGGTGTTGAGTACAGATTTGGATTATCTAAGCCGTGCACGTTAGCAAAGTGCGTATTACTCATTTTTAGTGAACTTGCCCACGCATTCATTAGGTCAACAAAGGCGTCTTCAGAACCTGCAATGTGTTCAGCCATGGCCACGCACGCATCATTGCCAGACTGAATGATAATGCCTTTGTTCAGTTCTTCTACGGTAACTGTGGTGCCGACTTCAATGAACATTTTTGAAGAGTCAGGATAATTCTTCGCCCACGCATTTTTACTGACCACCACTTTATCTTGCGGAGAGATATTGCCACGTTTCAGTTCTTGGCCAATCACGTAGCTGGTCATCATTTTCGTCAAACTTGCTGGAGAAAGCTTGGTGTCCATCTCTTTTTCTGCCAGCACTTTACCTGAGTGGAAGTCCATCAATACATAG
This sequence comes from Vibrio qinghaiensis, assembly GCF_002257545.1. NCBI lineage: Bacteria > Pseudomonadati > Pseudomonadota > Gammaproteobacteria > Vibrionales > Vibrionaceae > Vibrio > Vibrio qinghaiensis. The sequence goes on from NZ_CP022741.1 coordinate 833,220, forward strand.
CCTTTAGCGGCAATCTGAGGAGCATCGGGTATGACGATCGGCGCAGAAAATACTGAGCTAGTAAAGGTTGCAGAAAGCGCAATAGAAGACGCTAAAATCGGTTTTAAGAATGTGTGTTTTTTCATGAGGAATGCAAATTTTCTTATTAACTGTCCATATCTTAACAGAAACGACCTATCAAACCAGAGCTTGAAGCAAGAACACTGGATTTGATGAGTCACTGAGTGACGGGTTGCGCTTTGATGAAGGCGGTCTCGTAACCGAGCAATTTAACTTTTTCTAGCGTTTGTTGAGTCAGCGCATCGTCATTAAATGGCCCTAAAAATACGCGATGAATGCTATTTACACTATCTACAAAGCTTTCAACCGTCAAAGTTTGACCTAATTGATCTGATAAAGTTCGTATTCTTTGCTCTGATTTTGAGGAGGCAACTTGGATAATGTATTGAGCCTTCTTTTTCTGTGGTGACGTCGTGATCGGTTTATCGATGGTGATGACTTCGATAGCCACATTCGCAGTCCCGGCTTGAACCACACCCAATTTGTAAGCGGCAGCGTAACTTAAATCAATAACTCGACCCTCATGAAAAGGACCGCGATCGTTTACCCGAACGATCGCAGTTTTTTTGTTATCTAAATTCGTTACTTTAACGTAGCTGGGTAACGGCAACGTTTTATGGGCGGCCGTCATCGAATACATGTCGTAGATTTCACCGTTGGATGTCAGATGTCCATGAAACTTTTTTCCATACCACGAGGCTTGGCCCTTTTCTGTAAATCCTTTGGCCTCTTTGACAATGGTGTAGTTTATGCCTCTCAAAGTGTAATTCTTGTTGCCACCCAAACTATAGGGTTCGTATTGCGGATGTGCATCTTCAATATGCTCAACCGAAAGTGGCGTGTTAGGGGCCACGTCATCTGTTATTGAATAGCGGCTTGAAGAGCTACAACCGATGAGAAATAGACTCGTTAATATAAAGATAAATAGGGAGTTTCTCATGCTTAGGTTGCCTTAGAAAATGCTTTTCGGTGAGTGTGGATAGACATCAGTATACCAAAGCCAGCCATGAGAGTGACCATGGATGTGCCACCATAGCTGATGAGAGCCAAGGGAACACCAACCACAGGTAAAATACCACTGACCATACCAATGTTGACGAAAACGTAAACAAAAAAACTGAGCACAATACTTCCTGCCATCATTCGCCCAAAAGCCGTTTGTGCGTTGCTCGCGAGGTAGAGTCCGCGTCCGATGATAAAGAGATAAATAGCGAGTAAGCACAAAATGCCAATCATGCCCCATTCTTCTGCAATGACGGCAAAAATGAAGTCAGTATGGCGCTCTGGTAAGAACTCAAGTTGTGATTGTGTCCCGTGTAGCCAGCCTTTTCCTGACAAGCCTCCTGAGCCAATAGCTATTTTACTTTGAATGATATGATAACCTGCACCGAGTGGATCGGATTCTGGATTGAAAAGTGTTCTGACGCGGGTTTTTTGATATTCACGCATCAAAAAGAACCAAAGTACGGGTATAAACGCACCTAAAGCAACGGCAGCAGAAAAAATGATTCGCCAGCTTATGCCAGATAAGAAAATGACAAAAATGCCGGAGGCTGCAATCAATATTGAAGTGCCAAGATCGGGCTGCTTCGCAATTAACACGGTAGGAATGAACACCATCAATAACGAAACAACTAAGGTCTGGATGGTTGGTGGAAGAGAACGTTTGCCTATGTAGCGAGCGACCATGAGAGGCACTGCGAGTTTGAGCAATTCTGAGGGCTGAAAACGAACAAAGCCTAGATTTAACCAGCGCTGAGCTCCCTTGGATGATTCGCCAAAAAACAGCACACCGAGCAGTAGTAGTACGCCACAGAAAAACATAAATGGCGCAAGAGACTCATAAGTTCTTGGGGAAATTTGTGCAAGAAAGATCATCACACCTAAAGCCAGTGCCATTCGCATAGCTTGACGATCCATCATGTTTAGGCTTTGACCGCTAGCGCTGTACATCACGATCAGCCCAAATCCCATCAATAACAAAATACCCAGCAGTAATGGCAAGTCGATGTGCAAGCGCTCAAAAAGCGCTCGATTTTGTCCTGTTGAAGGATCCAGTTCCATTATTGTTCAGCCTCTTTACCTAAAATAGCGCGGTCAAATATTTTCCTCACAACGGGGCCGCCATTGCCTGAGCCTCCGCCGGCGTTTTCGAGTACCAGAGTGACAATGAGCTTTGGATTGTCTACGGGAGCAAAACCAGTGAATAGGGCATGGTCACGAAGGTGCTCGGCTAACTCTTCAGCGTTATATACTTGGTTTTCTGCCAAACCAAATACTTGTGCAGTCCCAGATTTTCCAGCGCTGACATATTTCATATTGGTAAATGAGCGTCGTGCGGTTCCTTTACTACCGTGATTTACGAGGCGCATACCATTGATTGCAATATCCCAATAGCGTTTTGGCACCCCTTCGATCGGTGGCGATGTTTCTAGTTCTGAAAGCTCTTGTCTGCTGAACTCTTCACCATTTTTGAGCGTCGAACGCAATAAATGTGGCGCAATGACTGTACCATGATTAACCAGTACAGAAGTGGCTTTGGCTATCTGCATCGGTGTTGATGTCCAATACCCTTGGCCAATGCCGACCGGAATCGTATCACCTTGATACCAAGGCGTTCGGTGTCTTGCCATTTTCCACTCACGCGTTGGCATGTTCGCTTTACCTTCCTCGTAAATATCCAAGCCCGTATAGTCACCAAAGCCAAATTTCATCATCCAGCTAGAGAGGCGATCAATTCCTAAGTCGTAGGCTATCTGATAGAAGAAAGTATCGACAGACTCTTCGAGCGCCTTATTAATGTCCACTCGACCATGCCCCCAGCGCAACCAGTCTCGGAAGGGGCGCGTTTTGGAGTTTGGTATCACCCAATAACCAGGATCATTACGTGTTGTTGTTGGGGTTATAACCCCCTCTTGAAGTGCAGCGACGGCAATAAAAGGTTTAATCGTTGAGCCGGGAGGGTAAATACCAAGTGTCGCTCGATTGACTAACGGGCGGTCTGGGTCATTGAGAAGTTCGTTGTAGGCGGCGCTAGAAATACCATGTACGAATGGGTTTGGATCGTAGCTTGGACTTGATGCCATGGTAAGGACACCGTTATCTTTTGGATCGAGCACTACAATTGAACCTCGACGGCCATCTAACAACTTGTGCACATAAAGCTGCAGGTCAATATCTAAGCTTAAGACAATGTCTTTTCCTGCCACGGGAGGGACGTATTTTAAGGTGCGAATGATGCGTCCTCGGCTATTGACCTCAACTTCTTGGTAGCCTGCCGTCCCGTGCAGCACATCCTCATAAAAGCGTTCAATCCCCAGTTTTCCAATATCACGAGTGGCTTGGTAATTGGCTGAGCGCTCTTCGCGTTCTAGACGTTCCATATCTCGGTCATTGATCCTGGATACATAACCGATGACATGAGTGAGAACTTCGCCATAGGGGTAGTAGCGTTTTAGGCTTGCGCTTACTGATACACCGGGAAATTTGTGCTGATTGACCGAAAAAATAGCCACTTCTTGTGGTGTTAACTGTGTCAAAAGCGGCACTGAATTAAATCGGCGTGTCTGACGACGCTCTTTTTCAAAGGCAGCAATTTTTTCTGGTGAGATGGTTAGGTATTGCTGTAAGCGCGTGATCGTATCATCCATATCGCGCACTTGCTCAGGCGTGATCTCTAAGTTGAATACTGGGCGGTTTTCCGCGAGTAGCACACCATTGCGGTCATAAATTAACCCTCGATTAGGCGCAATCGGGACGATTTTGATTCGATTATCGTTGGATCGCGTTTTGTAATCTTGATATTGGTTAATTTGAATATGGTACAAATTGGTAAGCAGGACACCCACCAGCATTATGATCGCAATAAAAGAGACAATTGCTCGGTTGCGAAACAGCCGAGCTTCTGATTGGTAGTCACGAATTTGGCTACGCTTACGTAACATGAATAGTTATTCTCGGTGATAAGGGTGATTCGCCGTAATACTCCAAGCGCGGTACAAACTTTCTGCCATGACCACTCGAACCAAAGGGTGAGGTAGTGTTAACGGCGAAAGAGACCAGCTCTGCTCTGCGGCGGCTTTACATGCCGGAGAAAGCCCTTCAGGGCCACCAATTAAAATCGATACATCACGGGCATCAAGCTTCCAACTTTCAAGTTGTTCCGCCAGTTGTTCGGTATCCCAACGCTTGCCTGGAATATCGAGAGTAACAATTCTGTTGCCTTTTGGCACGGCCGCGAGCATGGCTTCACCTTCTTTTTGCAAAATTCTTGCAATATCCGCATTTTTGCCACGTTTGCCCGCTTGTATCTCCACTAATTCAAGTGGCATATCGTGTGGAAAACGTCGGCGGTACTCTTGAAAGCCTTCTTCTACCCATTTCGGCATTTTGGTACCAACGGCAATCAACTGAATTTTCAAAACTTAACTCCAAAGTTTTTCAAGCTGGTACAGATCACGGTGCTCTTCTTGCATAACATGCAACATGCTGCTGCCCATGTCTAGCACGACCCATTCACCTTCACTTTCGCCATCCATACCCAGTGGTTCCATGCCCACTTTTTTGACTTCAGTTGCGACATGTTCGGCAATCGAGGCTACATGTCGTTTTGATGTGCCTGTGCAGATGATCATGTAATCAGTGATATTAGATTTTCCCTTAACATCTAAGGTTTTGATATCAATGGCTTTCATATCGTCGGCTTTATCGGCAAGAAAATCTTTTAATTCATGGTGTAGCAAGCGTCATCTCCTTTAAAAATTGGTCTGGTTACTGACAAAATGGCGCGGAGTATAACACGCCTTCAAGCCAACTTTGATACAACGGACTGTGGCAAGCAAAATTCGACACTGATTTGCTGCAATATTGGCCAAGGAGAGGTTTCATACTGAGTTTTAGTTACTCTTTCGGCTTGGGTGAGTAATGCAATCAGCTGTTTGAGTCTATCTCTCGATAGTCTTTTTAAGCTTGCCGCGTACCAAGGTCGCTTGGATTGCCAAATTCGGTATTTATCAAAGGTTGAGCCAATCGGCATCTGGGTTACATCTTGATGCATTTGCAGCAGCAGCAGCAGCTCTTTTTGTAGGCTGCGTATCAGAATCACAGGCTCAGTGCCTTCGGTAATGAGCTGGCGTAAAATACGTTGTGACCGATTCGCTTGCCCTTCGAGCAGCGCATCGACCCAGTGAAAGACGGTGAAGTGGTTATGTCGGCTTAATGATTCTTCTAAGCGGATCAGCGTCAGTAAGCCATCTGGATAGAGTAGTGCGAGTTTTTCTAAGCTTTGAGATAGTGCGAATAGATTGCCTTCATGCCATTGCGCTAGCATCTGCACTGCTTCTTGATCTGGTTTTAGTCCCAATGTGCGGCAGCGAATCATGACAAATTGTGGCAGTTTGTTGATATCCGGGGTTAAGCAACTCACCCAACATCCTAGGCTTGAGAGTGTTTTAAACCATTTAGCGCTCTCTTGCGCTTTGGTTAATTTCTCGCCGATAACCACAAGCAGCACGTCAGGATGAAGTGATTGGCCTAGCGCGAGTAGTTCTTTTGCAGCGGCTGCATTTGCACCCGTTTCAGGTAATTCAATTTCAATGATTTTTTTGCTGGAAAATAAACTTAAAGCCTGGCAGCAGTCATAGACTTGATCCCAGTTTAAATGGGCATCGGCACTAAAACGGTGGCGTTCTTCAAACCCTTGCTCTAGTGCTTTTTTTTCTATCGCTACGCGTGATTCTTGCAACAATAACGGCTCATTACCGAACAGTAAGTAAAGCCCCATCAAAGGCTTTTTTAGGTGTTCGGTGAGTTTGTCAGCAAATATTCTCATTATTCGCCTTTAGTTTGCCGCAGGAGCCGTGAATTGTGACGTTTCGCCTTCAACGGTGTTGATCTCATAGTGTTGTTGGTCTGCTTGCTGTTGATTTTCTTGTTGTTCAAGTTGATGTTCATTGGTTGCAATATCGGCTTTTAAACGTGCCATTTGGCGTAAAATTTGAGTCGCAGCCAGTTTGCGCATTTCATCTTCAATCATGTCTCGCTCTACCGATTTAGCGAGAGCGGTTAATGGGTTATCAAGATAGCTACGAGTGACACTGGTTGAGAACGTTTTTATCCCTACTTCAGGTAGAGTGACGCGATACGATGCATTAAAAGTGAGTTCTTTTTCTGCTGCACGAGTATTTTGATAAAGCGAAAGGGTCCGCTCACCAACACTCTCACCTGTCAGATGGATGTTCGGCACCGTTTCGGCAGGGGGAACAATTTCAATGTCACTCATTCGTAATTGATTTTTTACCATACGAGTAAAGGTGCTGTATTGGTCATAGCTGGTGACAGAGACTCGATTGAGCTCTTCAGGAACGGAGTAATCGCCACGCAGATGAAAGCCACAAGCTGAGAGTAGGCTGCTCATAATAACAATTAACGATAATTTCAGAGAGTAAGACGAAATTTGGCGCATTGGGGTTAAGTTCTCATATATTTAGGTGACTTATCTTAGCGCTCTATCGCTCTGTGGGTAAGAACGCTAAGATAAATCAACAGGGCAGCGAGCCACCCTGCTGATAAACCAGTTATTACGACATTAGGCCACGATATTAGTTCGCCACGATGTTCAGTAACTTACCTGGTACATAAATAACTTTACGCACGGTTAAGCCATCCGTAAATTTCATGACGTTCTCGTCCGCTAAACCGAGTGCTTCAACCTGATCTTTACTTGCATCAGCGGCTACGGTCAGCTTACCACGAAGTTTTCCGTTAACTTGTAGGACGATCAGTTTTTCATCTTCCACTAGGGCCGATTCGTCGTAGGTCGGCCACACGGTATTATCTACATCACTCTCACCCAGTGCATTCCACAGTTCAAAGCTGATATGAGGAGTGATTGGGTAAAGCATGCTGACAACCGCTTTTAAAGCCTCGTCGAGAATGGCCCGATCTTGCACGGATTCTTGTGGCGCTTTAGTGAGTTTATTCATCAACTCCATAATCGCAGCAATGGCGGTATTGAACGTCTGGCGGCGTGCAATATCGTCAGTCACTTTGGCGATGGTTTTATGCACATCACGACGCAGCGCTTTTTGTTCACCAGTCAGAGAGGCGCTATCTACCGCTTCAGCCACACCTTTAGCGCTATGTTCTGCAACCAGTTTCCAGACGCGTTTTAGGAAGCGGTTAGCACCTTCTACACCAGACTCTTGCCATTCAAGCGTCATGTCAGCCGGAGAGGCAAACATCATGAATAGACGAACCGTATCGGCGCCATACTTATCAACCATCTCTTGCGGGTCGATACCGTTGTTTTTCGACTTAGACATTTTGATCATGCCTGAGTGCTCAACGTTGCGGCCTTGGTTGTCTACGGCTTGAGTGATGCGGCCTTTACCGTCGCGTTCCACTTTTACGTCAGTTGGCGCTATCCACTCTTTGGTGCCTTTCTCGTTCGTGTGGTAGAACGCATCGGCCAATACCATGCCTTGGCAAAGTAGTTGCTTGAAAGGTTCATCTGAAGTGACATAGCCTGCATCACGCAATAGCTTATGGAAGAAGCGTGAGTAGAGCAGGTGCATACAAGCATGCTCAATACCACCAATGTATTGGTCTACTGGTAACCAGTAGTTTGCCTTCGCTGGGTCTAAAATATCGTCCGCTTGTGGTGAACAGTAACGAGCGTAATACCAAGACGATTCCATAAACGTATCGAAGGTATCGGTTTCACGCAGTGCAGGATCGCCATTAAAGGTGGTTTTGGCCCACTCTTTGTCGGCTTTGATTGGGCTTGTCACACCATCCATCACAACATCTTCTGGTAGAATGACGGGCAGTTGATCAATTGGCACAGGGTGAACTTGGCCATCTTTGGTGGTCACCATAGGAATCGGCGCGCCCCAGTAACGTTGGCGAGAAACCCCCCAGTCACGTAGACGGAAATTAACGGTTTTCTTGCCTTTACCTTCAGCCTCCAGCTTGGCTGCAATAGCATCAAATGCTGCTTGGAAGGCTAAACCATCAAATTCGCCAGAACCAAACAGGACTCCTTTTTCAGTGTACGCAGCGCTAGACACATCGACTTCAGAGCCATCTTCTGGTTTGATGACTGGAATGATGTCTAGGCCATATTTGGTGGCGAACTCAAAATCACGTTGGTCATGAGCAGGTACGGCCATCACCGCGCCTGTACCGTAATCCATCAGCACAAAGTTGGCGATATAAATAGGCACTTCACGACCATTTAAAGGATGAATGGCCGTTAAGCCTGTATCCATGCCTTTCTTTTCCATGGTCGCCAGCTCAGCTTCTGCAACTTTGGTGTTCTTACATTCGTCAATAAAAGAAGCTAAAGCAGGGTTATTTTGCGCTGCAATGGTCGCTAATGGATGACCAGCCGCAATGCCCACATAAGTGACACCCATCAAGGTATCAGGGCGAGTGGTATAGACGTCGAGATCTGAATGACCGTTGACACCAAACTTGAGCTCTACGCCTTCTGAGCGACCAATCCAGTTACGCTGCATGGTTTTGACCATTTCAGGCCAGCCATCTAAGTTTTCTAAATCGTCCAACAGTTCTTGTGCGTAGGCGGTGATCTTAATAAACCATTGTGGGATCTCTTTTTGTTCTACTGGTGTATCACAACGCCAGCAGCAGCCATCTTCAACTTGCTCGTTAGCGAGAACGGTTTGGTCGTTTGGACACCAGTTAACGGAAGAGGTTTTCTTGTAGACTAAGCCTTTTTGATACAGCTTAGTGAAGAACTCTTGTTCCCAGCGGTAATATTCTGGCGTGCAAGTGGCGAATTCACGGCTCCAATCGTAGCCAAAACCCAGCAGTTTTAACTGGTTTTTCATGTACTGAATGTTTTCGTAGGTCCAAGGCGCTGGTGCCGTTTTGTTTTTTACAGCCGCATTTTCAGCCGGTAGGCCAAATGCGTCCCAACCAATGGGCTGCATGACGTTTTTGCCTTGCAGACGTTGAAAACGAGAGACTACATCACCGATAGTATAGTTACGCACGTGACCCATGTGCAGTCGGCCACTTGGGTATGGGAACATAGAAAGACAGTAGAATTTTTCTTTATTTGGGTCTTCACTTACAACGAAGGTCTTGTTGTCATCCCAGTGCTGTTGAACTTTTTGTTCAATATCTTGCGGGTTATATTGCTCTTGCATCGATGATATCCGGTTATCTTGGAATTTGTGAGTTCGGTTAGAACAGAGTCTAATAGATCGACATAGAATACCTAAAGCAGGGGTACACAACAATAGCCAATCTGGTTTGATGGAGGTGGGTGATGCCAAAACGTAAAACGAGTTACGAAGAGATTGTGGATGACGTGATTGAAACGCTCAAACATAGTCCTGATGAAATGTCCCAAGTTTTGCAAACGTCAGGTAAATTTGTAGATGCTGCTAACGATCTCACCAAAGATGAATTGGCGCTTATTTCTGCCTATGTAAAAGCGGATCTTAAAGAGTTCGCGGATAGTTTTGAAGAGAGTAAAAGCAGCCCATTTTCATTGATGATTACCAATTCAATTTGGCAGGGGCTTTTTGAAATCACCGATAAAACGAAAGTGGAATGGGTGGAGTTGTTTCAAGATTTAGAACGACAAGGTTTATATCAAGCGGGGGAGATGATAGGCCTTGGGATGTTAGTGTGTGACCATTGCGGGCATAAAACCCAGTATAATCATCCAACTGAAGTTATGCCTTGTATTCAATGTGGACAAACGGCTTTTGCTCGTCAGCCATTAAAACCTTAAGTGTTGCTGGTAGGAAAAAAAGGCGCTGAAATGCGCCTTTTTGAGTTTAAGAGTAATCTGAGTGACGTCTGGTCCATCCGACGATTAAACTGAGCAACACCCAGATGTAGAGCGGCCAAGTGCCGACAGCGTGATACGGCGTCTCTCCTTTGGTCGACGTGATGGTCGCTTTCAATACGGCCGTTTCGAATTGCGGGATCTGCTGCGTTATTTTACCTTTGTGATCAGTCACCGCGGTCACGCCATTATTGGTTGAACGAATGAGCGGTTTACCTAGCTCTAAAGCTCTCATCCGAGCGATCTCCATATGTTGCAATGGGCCATTTGAATGCCCAAACCACGCATCGTTAGAGAGGGTTAAGATAAAATCAGTTTCATCAGTAACATTCGCTCTGACTTGTTCATTGAAGATAATTTCATAGCACAGTGCCGCGGCTAGGTGTCTACCCTTGGCAATCAGATTCGGTTGAATATAGTCCCCACGGCTAAATGAAGACATCGGCAAGTTGAAAAAGGGTGCGATGGGCCTGAGCCAATCTTCAAATGGCACAAACTCACCAAATGGCAATAAATGATGCTTATGGTAGCGAGCGTCAGAGTCATAACGGTAGTCGCCATAAGGGTTGGTGCCAAGTACCAGAATGCTGTTGTAAAAAGATCGCTCAGGGCTTTGGTTGAGCACACCTGTGACAATCGAGCTATCGTTCATTTTGGCTGCAGAATCTAAGTTACTTAAATAAGAAGGGATCTCAAATTCAAATGCGGGAATCGCCGCCTCTGGCCATACGATAATATCTGCGTCCCAGTTTTCTCGACTGAGATCGGTGTAGGTCATGATGGTTGGCCAGCGCTGATTGGGAAGCCATTTTTCCGCTTGCTTAATATTACCTTGAATCAGTGCGACGCGAGTTTGTGTGCTGGGATCGGGAGTGACCCAATCGAAATTGCGTAGTCCAAACCCCGTCGCCAATATGGTCAGAGGAATGAGCACGAGTATCCAAGAGCGCTTGAGCCACGCCATGGCCAGAGCGCTAGAACAGAGGAGCGTGAAGAAGGTGACTAGCTCAACGCCTCCCAGTGGTGCGAAACTGGCAAGCGGGCTATCAATTTGACTATAACCAAGCCATAACCAAGGAAAGCCGGTCATCACCCAACCTCGAAGCCAATCGGTAATTAGCCAAAGCGCAGGGGTGGCTAATAAAAAATGGCTGATGGTGTCATGACGGAAAAAACGGTTGAGTAAGCCAGCGAAAAGCCCAGTATAAAGGGCTAAATAACCGACCAGTAATGACATCAGGAACAGGCTGGCAATTTTGGGCATACCACCAAAGGTATCAATACTGACGTGCACCCAACTGATGCCAAAAGCAAAAAAACCTAAGCCCCAGCAGTAACCGATCCATGCTGCTTTTTTAGCTGGTTGCTGATGAATGAGCAACAATAGCAACAGGGGGGTGAGTATGGCCAGCGGCCAAAACTGATAAGGAGCAAAAGCGAGTGGGGTTAATGCGCCAACAAAAGCGGCCGCAAGCGGCCGCATTAGGCGATGAAAAAATGCTTTAATCATCTATCTCATTCTGCTGATGTGAATGGGGTTATGTTACTCTTCTGCTATCACTGGAAGTGATTCAAGATCAGGAATAGTGACTTGCAGTTGAACCACTCGGCGGTTATCTGCTGCGGTGACTTTAAAGCTGTATTTGTCGATCTCTACAACTTCGCCACGGCTTGGCAGGTGGCCAAAGGCCGTCATCACCAATCCCCCTACAGTATCTACTTCTTCATCGCTGAACTTAGTACCAAAGGTTTCGTTAAACTCTTCGATGGTGGTCAGCGCTTTAACTGCAAAAGTATGTTTGCTGAGCTTACGGATATCCAATTGTTCTTCATCATCGAACTCGTCTTCAATGTCGCCAACGATCTCTTCCAAAATATCTTCAATGGTCACTAAGCCAGACACGCCACCGAATTCATCCACGACGATCGCCATGTGGTAACGCTCCTCTCGGAACTCCTTCAATAAGCGATCAACCCGTTTACTTTCTGGTACCACGACTGCCGGGCGGATCACTTCTAAAATGTTAAAAGGTGCACTGTCTGAGCCTAAATATTTGAGTAAGTCCTTCGCTAGTAGAATGCCTTCTACATGGTCTTTATCTTCACTGATCACTGGGTAACGTGAGTGCTGAGCATCGGTGATCAGCGCAATTAAGGTATCCAAGTCATCATTTTTATCGATAGTGACCATTTGTGAGCGTGGGATCATAATATCACGCACGCGCATCTCAGAAATCTCCATTACACCTTCAAGCATATCTCGTGTGTCATGGTCGATAAGGTCATTGATTTCAGAGTCGCGGATCACATCCACAAGCTCTTGGCGATCTCTCGGATCACCTTGAAATAATTGGCCTAGGCGTTCAAAGAAGGACTTTCTACTCGGACCTTCAGAATTCTGGGGGTTATCTTCGTTCATTGTTTCTCTAATTTTCCTCGCTATCAGATGTGTGATAGCACACGTATCGTACCGACTTTAGCGGTACTAGCTTCATTGTCTGGAGCTATTCCTTCTCAGCAATATACGGGTCTTCAAAGCCCATTTTTTGCAGAATTTCAGTTTCAAGAGATTCCATCTCTTCGGCTTCATCATCATCGATATGATCATAACCTAGCAGATGTAGACTGCCGTGTACAACCATATGAGCCCAGTGTGCCATCAACGGTTTTTGTTGCTCATCGGCTTCTTGTTCCACCACTTGGCGGCAAATGACAAGGTCACCGAGCAGGTCCAACTCTATGCCCGGAGGCATCTCAAAAGGGAAGGATAGCACGTTGGTCGGCTTATCTTTTCCTCGGTAATCGCGATTGAGCTGTTGACTCTCTTCGGAATCAACAATTCGCACAGTGACTTCCGCTTGTTCCTGAAATGGGGTCACCGCGTGAGTTAACCAATGGCTGAACTCATCAAAAGTAGGTAACCCTTGCTCATTTCTGACCGCTAATTGTAAATCTAGTTCGATACTCATTATTCACCAACGTTTTTTGTTGCGGTTACTGTATTCACTTCAGTAGAAACATCCACAGACTTTACTTCTCGCTCTTCACGACGACGTTGCTCTTGAGCTTTACGCTCTTTTTGGTCCTGAGCTTCCCATTTTTCGTAAGCGTTGACGATACGAGCAACCACTGGATGACGTACGACATCATCAGACAAAAAGAAGTTGAAGCTGATTTCATCAACTTCATTGAGTACTTCAATGGCATGGCGAAGACCTGAACGAGCGCCACGCGGCAAATCGATTTGTGTCACATCACCCGTAATTACGGCTCTTGAATTAAACCCAATCCGTGTCAGGAACATTTTCATTTGTTCAACGGTAGTGTTTTGACTTTCATCTAAAATAATAAAAGCATCGTTGAGCGTACGTCCGCGCATGTAGGCGAGTGGCGCAACTTCAATCACATTGCGTTCAATGAGCTTTTCTACTCGCTCAAAGCCAAGCATTTCAAACAACGCGTCATAAAGCGGTCGTAGGTATGGGTCGACTTTTTGGCTTAAATCACCGGGTAGAAAGCCCAATTTTTCACCTGCTTCAACCGCCGGACGTGTTAACAAAATTCGACGAACTTCTTGGCGCTCTAGCGCATCAACTGCAGCGGCAACGGCTAGGTAGGTTTTACCTGTCCCTGCTGGGCCGATACCAAAGCTGATGTCGTGCGTCACCATGTTAACGAGATACTGAGCTTGGTTAGGCGTACGCGGCTTTATCAGCCCTTTCTTGGTTTTAATGAAGACTTCTTTGCCATGTTGAATACTTGATTCAGACGGCTGCTCAAGGATCCCTGAATCTTTGATGGCTAGATGAATTTGCTCTGGTTCGATATCGGGAATTTGACCACGTATGGGCGAAGTATTGACGTACAAAGATTTGATAATATCTAACGCAGCAGCGGCAGTGTGTGGTTTACCGACTATGGTGAAAAACTGGCTGCGGTGATTAATTTCGACACCAAGACGGCGTTCTAATTGTTTGATGTTGTCATCGAATGGACCGCACAGGCTAGCAAGACGGCGGTTGTCTGAAGGTTCTAGATCTATCTCTAGCGTAACAATTTTATTGCTCAATGTTGCCTCTCAGTTTGCCATGGTACGATGCCCGATTACGACCGGGCACCGTATGACATTATGCTTAAACCTAAGGTGTAAAAGTGGCTACCCCTAGCTCATTTTCTCGACGTGTTTTCGCCATCATTTGCGTTGGTGAAATCACGGTGCGAAGATCCATCTCTTGTTCAGTGCGAACGAGTTCACCACGCAGTGAGTTGGCAAACACATCGACAATTTTCACATCGACAAATTGGCCAATCAGATCGGCGGAGCCTTCAAAGTTAACGACACGGTTATTTTCGGTACGGGCGCGAAGCTCCATGAGATTTTTCTTAGATGGGCCTTCGACTAATACGCGTTGTTCTGTACCTAACATCAAACGTGAGTAACGCATCGCTTGTGCGTTGATCGTTTGTTGCAGTTCATATAAACGCTCTTTTTTGGCGTCTTCTGATAAATCACATGGGTAATCAGCGGCTGGCGTACCCGGGCGAGGGGAGAAGATAAAGCTGAAGCTCATATCAAAATCAACGTCTTTAATCAGCTTCATTGTATCTTGAAAGTCTTTATCTGTTTCACCGGGGAAACCGACAATAAAATCAGAACTGATTTGGATCTCTGGGCGTGCCTTACGCAGTTTGCGAATAATCGATTTGTACTCAATCGCGGTGTGTGGGCGCTTCATCATGGTTAAGATTCGATCTGACCCACTTTGTACCGGAAGATGCAGGAAACTCACCAGTTCAGGTGTGTCTTCATAAACGGCAATGATATCGTCGGTAAATTCAAGTGGATGGCTGGTGGTGAATCGAATGCGATCAATGCCATCAATGGAGGCGACTAAGCGCAGCAGATTGGCAAATGAACAGATTTCACCATCGTGCATAGGGCCACGGTATGCGTTAACATTTTGCCCCAAAAGATTGACTTCGCGCACACCTTGCGCCGCGAGTTGCGCGATTTCATACAACACATCATCCATCGGGCGACTGACTTCTTCACCACGAGTGTAAGGTACTACGCAGTAAGTGCAGTATTTTGAACACCCTTCCATAATAGAGACGAATGCGGTTGCGCCGTCTGCTTTTGGTTCTGGTAAACGGTCGAATTTTTCAATCTCTGGGAACGAAATGTCCATGACTGGCGCATCGTTGGTTTGCGATTGTTTTATCATTTCTGGCAAGCGGTGTAGGGTTTGCGGGCCAAAAATAACATCAACAAAGGGAGCGCGTTCACGAATGTGATCACCTTCTTGGGTTGCAACACAGCCGCCAACGCCAATCACGACGCCTGGTTTTTTATCTTTCAATGTTTTCCAGCGACCTAGCTGATGAAAGACTTTCTCTTGTGCTTTTTCACGGATCGAACAGGTGTTAAGTAATAATACATCTGCTTCCTCTGGCTCTTCCGTTAGCTCGTAGCCGTTTGCAGCGTTAAGCAGGTCGGCCATTTTTGATGAATCGTATTCGTTCATCTGGCAGCCCCAGGTTTTAATTAGCAGTTTCTTACTCATCTCACTTTCGCTCGTCTTATTGGTCTAAATTGGTTGAACTAATGCTCAAATTGTAGCCGCCATCTCGGCGGTAAGCCGCGTATTGTACTGCTTTAAAAAGTCACTGACTAGTCATCCAATAAAATCTCTCACATGTTCCGTCATATCTAGATTTTTACCATAGAAAGTGCAGGGTTTTTGTGTAAAAAAATTCGCAAAAAAGAGCTGAAAACGTACAATGAAAATCGACTCAAAACTCAGACGATTAAGTATAAACAATGAACAATTTTGACGTGGTGGTGATTGGCGGTGGCATGGTTGGGGCGGCAGTGGCTATAGGCTTTGCTAAGCAAGGTCGCACGGTTGCTCTGGTTGAGGGTATAGAGCCTGAAGCGTTTACAATAGACCAAGCAATGGATCTGCGCGTATCAGCCATTTCGCAAACTTCGGTTCAGTTACTTACTGACTTAGGTGCATGGAATGAAATTGCACAAATGCGTGTTTGCCCTTATCGCCGCCTAGAAACCTGGGAGCACCCAGAGTGCCGTACTCGTTTTCATAGCGATGCACTCGGCCTCCCTCAGCTGGGGTATATGGTCGAAAATCGTCTTATTCAGATCGGATTGTGGGGGCAATTTGCGCACTATCCGAATTTGCAGGTTTTTTGTCCTGATAAGCTCAAACACATTGTGTTTGGCCAACAAAATAGCGTGCTTTTAGAGTCAGGCGCAACTCTTACTGCAACTTGGGTGATTGGTGCGGATGGTGCAAATTCTCTTGTGCGGCAACTGGCGGGAATTGGTATTACCGCGTGGGATTATCGACACCATTGCATGTTGATCAATGTCGAAACTCATCAACCTCAGCAAGATATTACTTGGCAGCAATTTTTTCCATCCGGCCCGCGCTCGTTTCTTCCTTTGCCGGGTAATCAAGCTTCTTTGGTATGGTATGACTCACCAAAACGAATTCGCCAATTGTGTGCGATGAACAAGCAGCAGTTAAAGGAGCAAGTATTGGCCTCTTTTCCTGAGGAGCTGGGTGATATTCATGTATTGCAGTGGGGAGCTTTTCCACTCACTCGCCGCCATGCACAGACGTATGCGAAACGGCAATGTGTTTTGGTTGGCGATTCAGCACACACGATTAATCCTCTGGCTGGACAAGGGGTTAATTTAGGGTTTAAAGATGTAAAAGCGTTATTAGCTGTGACACAAAATCAAGAAGCTTTAACACAAGCGCAATTGCGGAGTTATGAAACAAGCAGAAGGCCGGATAACTTAGTGATGCAATCAGGAATGGATCTGTTTTATAAAACGTTCAGCAACGAGATTTTGCCAGCAAAGTTGGTACGCAACGCGGTATTGAAGTTGGCCGAACATTCAGGCCCAGTGAAGGAAAAACTGTTAAAATACGCGTTAGGTTTGTAGTGCGATTTGAGCTGTTTTTATAGAAAAAAACGCTGCGAATCAGCAGCGTTTTTTTAAGTAATAAAAAGTCTAACGAATTACTTAGTTACACGTAGAACCGGTGTTTCACCAACAACAACGGTGCCAGAAAGCTTGTTCAGCTCTTTGATTTCGTCCATGTTAGAGATAACAACAGGTGTTAGTGTTGATTTTGCTTTCTCTTCAAGAAGCGCTAGGTCGAATTCGATAACAGTATCGCCTGCTTTAACCGCTTGGCCTTCTTGAGCGATACGAGTAAAACCTTCGCCTTTTAGCTCAACGGTGTCGATACCAAAGTGAACGAATAACTCAACACCGTCATCAGACTCGATTGAAAACGCATGGTTAGTTTCGAAAATCTTACCGATAGTGCCGTTAACTGGAGCTACCATTTTGTTGCCTGATGGTTTGATCGCAATACCATCACCAACAATTTTCTCAGCGAAAACAACATCTGGCACATCTTCGATATTGACGATTTCACCAGAAAGAGGGGCAATAATTTCAATCGCACCTGCATCTGAACTGTCGTCAGATACTAGCTTCTTAAGTTTATCAAACAGACCCATTGTGTCATGCTCCTAACGTTTAATTTTATTCTGTCGAATTATAGTATACCAATCGCCAACAATAGACGACCTATTTTTAGTCGTCTATCTCATTGGTATTAGCGAATTATTGCGTTTTCTTTGCGATGAATTTTTCCACACAAGCTTCGATTTCAGCTGCGGTTGGGAAAGAGAGTGCTTCTTCTGCCATCGCTTTAACTTCGGCGAAGTTTGAGTTACGGATCACTTTCTTCACTTTAGGGATAGAGATACCACTCATAGAGAATTCATCGAGTCCCATACCAAGTAGAAGTAGCGTTGCACGTTCATCACCCGCTAACTCGCCACACATACCCGTCCATTTACCTGCAGCGTGTGAAGCGTCAATCACTTGCTTAATCACGGTTAAAACTGCTGGAGAAAGTGGGTTATACAGGTGTGAAATCATCTCGTTACCACGGTCAACCGCAAGAGTGTATTGGGTCAAATCATTGGTACCAATAGAGAAGAATGACACTTCTTTTGCTAAGTGGTGTGCAATAGCGGCTGCCGCAGGTGTTTCAACCATAACACCAATTTCGATATTTTCATCGAACGCTAAGCCTTCCGTGCGAAGTTCTGCTTTGTATTCTTCAATGGCGTTTTTAAGCTCACGAATTTCTTCTACAGAGATGATCATCGGGAACATGATACGCAGTTTACCATGCGCAGATGCACGCAGAATGCCACGAAGCTGATCACGTAAGATATCACGACGGTCTAAGCTGATGCGAATCGCGCGCCAGCCTAAGAATGGGTTCATTTCTTTTGGCAGATCCATGTACGGGAGATCTTTATCACCACCGATGTCCATGGTACGGATAATTACCGCTTCACCACTCATCGCTTCGGCAACCTCTTTATAAGCTTGGTATTGCTCATCTTCAGTTGGTAGCGCACTGCGGTCCATGAATAAGAACTCAGTACGATATAAACCGACGCCTTCACCACCATTGCGTAAAATACCATCGCAGTCTTTTACTGTGCCGATGTTACCGCATACTTCAACTTGGTGACCATCAAGTGTGATAGCAGGTAGGTCTTTTAGTTTTGTGAGCTCTTCTTTTTCTGCGGCAAAATCATCACGAATTTTTTTCGCTTCTTCAAGCTGTGCTTCTGAAGGATTAATGATAATTTTGTTGTTCATGGCATCAAGAACAAGCATGTCGCCATTCTTTACTTTCTTAGTGATGTCGTTAGTACCAACAATCGCTGGAAGCTCCAGAGAGCGGGCCATGATTGAAGTATGAGATGTACGGCCACCGATATCACAAGCAAAACCCAGCACGTAATCAAGATTGATTTGTGCAGTTTCAGAAGGCGTTAAATCGTAAGCAACAAGAATCACCCGTTCGTTAATATCACTCAGTGAAACGATATTAATGCCGAGTGCATTTTTAACAAAGCGCGTACCGATATCGCGGATGTCTGTCGCACGTTCTTTTAGATACTCATCATCGAGAGATTCCAGAGCTGCAGCCTGCTCTTCGATAACGGTATAGATCGCGTTGTCTGCATGCATTTTGTCATTTTTGATGAGTGCTAAAATTTCTTCTTCTAGCTCTTCATCTTCAAGCAACATGATATGGCCTTCAAAGATGGCTTCTTTTTCTTCACCAAATGTTTCAAGTGCTTTTTGTTTGATCACTTCTAGCTGAGCAGAAGATTTGTTACGAGCTTCATAAAAACACTGAACTTCTGCTTCTACTTGATCATCTGAAATAGAGTGAGTATTTAGGACAATTTCATCTTCTTGAAGTAGCAGTGCTTTACCAAAAGCAATGCCTGGAGATGCTAGGATGCCTGAAATCATAGCGTTACCTTAAATTGGTCAACTGTAAACGGGAAAATATGGGCTATTGTACTAACGGTAATTAGTAGCTCAAAATGTAGACTATTTCCAACAAAGCCATTTTGTTTTCACAAAATGGCTTTGAAATAGTGGACCGGATTAATGTAGTTGGTCCATGAGAGCAACTAGGTGATCTACTGCTTGCTGTGCTTGCGGACCTTCAGCAGAAATAGTCACAACGGTACCTTTTACTAGGCCAAGAGTTTGAAGTTTGAATAGGCTCTTAGCACTTGCGCTTTTGCCGTTAGAAGTCACAGTGATGTCCGCGTCGAATACTTTTGCTTCTTTAACGAACTGCGCAGCAGGACGAGTGTGAAGGCCGTTTTCTGCAGTGATTTCTACTTGCTTCTCGTACATGTTATATACCCCAATTGATTTATTTTTGTTAGTTTCTTAACCAGAATAGCTTAACCGCTAAACGACCATTCTGCTAGCAGAGTAATGCCGTTTTAGTGTCATAGCTGATACTGATTTAAAGTTCATAATCGCGATTTCAATCTATGTCGTCATTCGCCATTATAGTTAATACGTTTCTGACTTCTTTATTTTGAAGCTTAAAATAAAACGAGGTGATATTACCAAAGGTGAGGCAAGGATCAACAAAAAAGCCCCTGCATGGGGCTTTTTTAAACGAAAATTTGATTTAACCACCTATTACTGTTGGTTCTCTTTCTCGGTAAATAGGTCAGAAAATAACGCTGTGCTCAGATAACGCTCACCTGAGCTTGGTAGTACAGCTACAATTGTTTTCCCTTCAAATTCAGGTAGTTCTGCTAATCTATTCGCGGCTACAATCGCTGCGCCTGATGAAATTCCAGCCAAGATTCCTTCCTCTTCCATGAGGCGTCTTGCCATTTTAATCGCTTCTTCTGATGTGACGGCTTCTACACGATCAATGAGGGATAAATCGAGGTTGCCAGGAATAAATCCTGCTCCTATACCTTGGATTTTGTGTGGTGCAGGCTTAATTTCATCCCCAGCAAGTGCTTGAGCAATGACTGGCGACTCCGCAGGTTCGACGGCAACCGAGATGATAGCCTTGCCTTTTTGGCCCTTAATGTAGCGGCTTGTTCCCGTTAAAGTACCACCGGTTCCGACGCCTGCAACGAACACGTCAATCTCACCATCCGTTGCGTCCCAGATTTCGGGCCCTGTGGTTTTTTCGTGGATTTGTGGGTTGGCTGGGTTATTGAACTGCTGCAGCAACAAGTATTTTTCAGGGTTGCTAGCAACAATTTCTTCTGCTTTAGCAATTGCGCCTTTCATGCCTTTCGCCGCTTCGGTGAGTTCAAGGTTGGCTCCTAAAGCTTTAAGCAGTTTACGGCGCTCTAAACTCATCGATTCAGGCATTGTCAGAGTCAGTTTATAACCGCGCGCTGCCGCCACAAAGGCGAGAGCAACTCCCGTATTACCACTGGTTGGTTCTACGAGTTCAATGCCAGATTTCAGTGTGCCAGCTTTTTCTGCTTCCCAAATCATGTTGGCACCGATACGGCACTTCACGCTAAAGCTTGGGTTGCGCGCTTCAATTTTCGCTAGCACCTTGCCTTTGCTAACCTTATTTAAGCGAACTAGAGGAGTGTTACCAATAGTCAGGGTGTTGTCTTCGTAGATTTTGCTCATTGCGATATTCCTTTATTACACACGTTATGCGTGTCTGGCTGTGTGATAAGACACGTGAGTGGATACAGATGCAGAATAGGTGTTAACCTTAAAACGTAAAAGGATTAAAAAGTTATAACTTATAGAGGGATATGCAGATTAAATTTCCTTGCCATCACTACTGCAGTTTGTTCTTAAATTCACCAACCCACATGGCTGTTGCACCGCATACAGCAACCGGCATGACGATTAAGTTAATAATAGGTATGGTGGTGAAAATCGACACTAAAACACCAAAGCCATACGCCTTGGTCTGTTTTTGTTTCAAATTGTGTCTCATCTGGTTAAAGCTCACTTTGTGGTTGTCAAATGGGTAGTCACAGTATTGGATGGCTAACATCCATGCAGTGAAAATGAACCACAGCAAAGGGCCTAAGGTTTGTCCTAAGGCAGGAATTAGGAGCAATAAGAACAAACCGATTGCTTTGGGTAAGGTATAGATTAATTTTCGCCACTCTCTTGCGAGGATACGTGGGATGTCTTTGACCATAGACCAGATGCCATCGCTGTTGATTGGAGCGCCAATTAATCTTTCTTCCACTTTTTCTGCGAGCAGCCCATTAAATGGTGCAGCGACGAAGTTAGCCAGCGTACTGAAGAAATAGGAGAAGGTGGCCAAGATAGTGATCGCGAGCAATGGCCATAAAACGTAGCTTAGCCAAGATAAAAAATCAGGGATTTGTCCAATCAACTGTTCTATCCATGTATTGAGATGATTGAATAGGTAAAAAAGGGCACTGCCGACGAGAATGACGTTGATGAGTAACGGTAGAATAACAAAGCGTCGAATGCCGGGGGTGAGCGCTAACTCTAGGCCAAAAAAGAAGTATCCAAAACCTGAACGTTGCTTAAATGTCATATCGTTATCCATGTGAATATCTGTTAATCAATGCTAAAAAGCTATTCTACTCAACCTGCTGAAGAAGAAAAGCGTGCTGAAAATCACATCATGTATTGAACTTATCACATTAAGTTGTTCTAAATCGGTACAAACTTTTGGTAAAGTACCCCAATAAGCTGATATAACCCACGTTGGTGACACGTTCAATTCAAGCTGGTAAAGCTGAGAATAACCATGCATCGAAAAACTGAGAGTGAAACATGCAGGAATTGCGATTCGTACTCATAATTGTTGGCGCACTAGCGATAGCGGCGCTGCTATTTCATGGTCTTTGGACCAGTAAGAAAGAAGGGAAGTCCAAGTTTGAGGATAAGCCCCTTGGTAAAATTGATGTTGACCACGACGATACCCAACCTGTAGCCCAGCGTTCATTTGCTCCGGAAGATGATTTCGAAATTATTCGCAAAGTACGTAAAGAGCCTGATTTCAGTGAAGCGGTTGACCCTCTCATTGACGGTTATTCGCCAAGCTTTGAACCTGAAAATGTGCTTGATGAACTCGATGATGTGCCCTCAATAGCGATGAAAACCGAATCCTCAAGCCTCAGTGAGCAAGATGATGTCGTTGCTGACGATAATCAAAAATCCGACGTTCAAGAAGCCGAAATGCAAGTTATTGTGCTGAATGTGCATTGTGCGGGAAATGATCCCTTTGTCGGCACCAAGCTTTTTGACAGTATGCAGCAAAACGGTCTTCTTTATGGTGAGATGGATATTTTCCACCGGCATGCCGATCTGTCAGGTACAGGGAAAGTGCTGTTTAGTGTTGCCAACATGATGCAACCCGGTACATTGGCACATCATGATCCTGCGGAGTTTACTACTCGCGGTATCTCATTCTTCATGACACTGCCTTGCTACGGCGAGCCCGATCAAAATTTTAAATTAATGCTTAAAACTGCCCAACAAATTGCCGATGATTTAGGTGGCAATGTACTGGATGATGCGCGTAATTTAATGACGCCTGATCGATTGGCAGCCTATCGGCGCCAAATTCAAGAATTTAAAAACGCACGCAACGCGTAGACGCGTAGAATAAACATCGACCATTAAGGGCTCCTCGTCGGAGCCTTTTTTCATGATCCGAGAGAATTATGATGCAAACAATAGAACACAAATTAAGCCAACTTCGTGAGACGCTCCATTATCATGCTGTGCGCTATTATGTAGAAGATAACCCTGAAATTCCTGACGCTGAGTATGATCGTTTGATGCGTGAGCTGCTTGAGTTGGAATCGCAGTATCCGGAGTTAGTCACAGCGGATTCACCCAGCTTGCGTGTTGGAGGTAAGCCTTTAGAGGGTTTTGCCCAGGTGAATCATGAAATTCCAATGCTCTCTTTAGATAATGTGTTTGATGAGAAAGAGCTTGATGCCTTTCACAAGCGGATGCAAGACCGGATACCGAGTGCCCACTTTAACGCTTTTTGCTGCGAACCTAAGCTTGATGGTTTAGCCGTGAGTTTGCTTTACGAAAATGGTGTGTTAGTACAAGCCGCCACGCGTGGGGATGGCGCGGTCGGTGAAAATATTACGGAAAACGTGCGAACGATCAGTGCTATTCCACTGAAGTTACAGGGAAAAGGGTGGCCCGTTCGTTTAGAAGTTCGTGGTGAAGTGTTCATGCCTAAAGCCGGTTTTGAGCGATTGAACCAACAAGCACTCAAAAAAGGTGAAAAAACCTTTGTTAACCCAAGAAATGCGGCCGCAGGGAGCTTGAGACAGCTCGACTCAAAAATCACAGCTCAAAGGCCGTTGAATTTTTATGCTTACAGTGTTGGTGTGATTGAAGGCGCTGAGTTAGCAAGCAGTCATTATCAGCGCTTTTTGCAGTTAAAAGGGTGGGGGCTGCCGATGTGCCCTGAAACACGTCTAGTCTCTTCAATGGATGAAGTGAAAGAGTACTACCAAAGTATCTTAACTCGTCGCGCCCAACTCGCGTATGAGATTGATGGCGTGGTGATTAAAATTGATGATATTGAATTGCAACAAAAGCTCGGTTTTGTCGCGCGGGCACCTCGCTGGGCGATTGCTTATAAATTTCCTGCCCAAGAAGAAATAACGCTCCTGAACGATGTTGAATTTCAAGTGGGCCGTACCGGGGCTATTACACCTGTTGCGAAGTTAGAACCTGTATTTGTGGGGGGAGTCACCGTCAGCAATGCGACATTACACAACGCTGATGAAATTGAGCGCCTAGGCGTGAAAATTGGTGATAGCGTTATTATTCGTCGAGCAGGCGACGTTATCCCACAGATTGTTTCGGTGCTGTTAGACAGGCGCTCTGATGCAGTGGTCGATATTGTTTTCCCGCAGTACTGCCCGGTGTGCAACTCTGACATTGAGCGTGTTGAAGGTGAAGCTGTCGCCCGTTGTACAGGGGGGTTAGTGTGTCAAGCTCAGCGCAAAGAAGCATTAAAGCACTTTGTCTCTCGCAAAGCGTTAGACGTGGATGGTTTAGGCGAAAAAGTGATTGAGCAGCTTGTTGATAAAGAGATGGTGAGCACGCCCGCGGACCTCTTCCGTCTAAAAGCAGGCCAGCTAACGGTGTTAGAGCGTATGGGACCAAAATCAGCACAAAATATCGTTAATGCACTGAATGCCGCCAAAATGACCACATTACCCCGTTTTTTGTATTCATTGGGCATACGTGAAGTCGGGGAAGCGACGGCGGCGAATCTTGCGCTCCATTTCGGGTCATTAGACAAAATTCGCCAAGCGACTCATGAAGAACTACTTGAAGTTCAAGATGTTGGAGTTATCGTTGCGAGTCATATCACATCTTTTTTTGAGCAAGATAAAAACCAACGGGTGATTAATGAATTGATCGAACTCGGTATCCAGTGGCCTAATATCGAAAAGCCGAGCCAAGATGCGATTCTCCCTTTACTTGGTAAAGTGGTGGTTTTGACGGGGAGCTTGTCGAAACTCTCTAGAAGTGATGCGAAAGCGGCGCTACAAGAGCTTGGCGCAAAAGTAACGGGAAGCGTCTCTAAAAACACCGATATACTATTTGCCGGAGAAGCGGCCGGTTCAAAATTAGTAAAAGCGCAAGAACTAGGGATCGAAATTCGCAGCGAACAAGATTTACTTGAGTTAATGAAAAGCTAATTTTTTAAGCATCCCTTCCTTCATAAAGCCTCAAAATTAATTTTGAGGCTTTATTTTTATCTCAAACCGCCACATTAAAATGTCCAGTAATTAGAAAAAAAGCCTTCATTTGCTTAGATGCCAATCAAGCAGAACGTTACTCTCTTTCAATTTATTATTGCGATG
Organism: Vibrio qinghaiensis; assembly: GCF_002257545.1. Lineage (NCBI taxonomy): Bacteria > Pseudomonadati > Pseudomonadota > Gammaproteobacteria > Vibrionales > Vibrionaceae > Vibrio > Vibrio qinghaiensis. Next base: position 858,370 of record NZ_CP022741.1, read on the forward strand.
CACTTCAAGCTATTAGTGTGACATCTATTTGTATCATTTTGAAAGTTAATAAGTTTTTTATTTTTATATTTTGTTTTATGACTTATTAGACCTTGATCACTTACTTGGTCAAAGTTTGCCGTAGCTCATATTTTTTTAGATAAAAATTAAGTTCTCATTGATGTTTTCTGTTGCGAAGTTAGTCTAGTGAGCATGGATACACGATGTGTATGCAGGAAAAGAGAAAATCAGAAAATTAATGACTAATTTAGGTTTTCAACATAGGAAATGATTTCTCCCTTCGGCGGCCAACTTAAGGGGGAAATAAAAAACAGCTATATCTATTTTTTTAGGAGTTTTTCCATGGACAAAATGTTTAAACGTACTCTTTTAGGCGCTGCAGTTGCTATGGCGTCAACTGGTGCATTCGCAGTGTCTGAAACAGGTGCAATTGGTGTGCTATCTGATTTTAACGTGCAAGCGTACGGCGTTGCAGCAATTTCTATTTTCTATCAAGAAGACAATAATGGCTATGACTACGAAAACGAATCTCGTATTGGTTTCCGTGCTAGCAAAGATATGTTTGATAATGTCAACGTATTCATGCAGATCGAATCGGGTTACGTTGGTGAAGATGGTAAAGGCAGCACACTTGGTGCACGTGATACCTTTATTGGCCTGCAAGGCGATTGGGGTAAAGTACGTTTCGGTCGTATGCTGACCCCTCTATACGAAATTGTTGACTGGCCATACTCTAACCCAGGTTTAGGTCGTGTATTCGATTGGGGTGGCGACGTTAAAGCACACTACGATCGTAAAGGTGATATCGCTCGTTACGATTCGCCAGCCTTCGGTGGTCTAACTTTCAACGTTTCGGCTGGCCGTGGTAAAACAGATGTTAAAGATTCTGATCACGTAGGTTTTGGTGTCCATTACAACGTTGCTGATATCGTAACGTTGCATGGTGGTTATGAGTCTAACTCAAAATATGATGGTTCAAACTTTGATTCTAACGCATACATCGTAGGTTTTGAGCTACCTCTGCCTGCTGGCTTTGGCTTGGCTGGTGCATACAAATACAGCGAAGGTGAGTCTAAGACAGTTGCTGGTCAAGAAGGTGAGCAAGGTCAATACTCTCTGATCGGTCAATACTGGAACGGCCCATGGGGATTCAAAGTAGGCTACGCTGCTAACCTTGATTCTGAAGTGAACGGTGTAGAGCAAAATGATGATGATGAAGTATTGTCTGCACAGCTGATGTACGTGAAAGATGGTTTCGTACCATACATTCGTGTTGGTCAGCACGATGCATACAACTCTGATGATAAGAAAGGATTTGTACGTGTAGGCTTGGAATACGGCTTCTAATTTGACAAACCTCGCCTTTCTTTAATAAAACGCCGGCCTTGTGCCGGTGTTTTTACTCCATAAACAAGGACATAAATGATGAATTTATTTAAAACGACCATATTATTTTCAACCATCACCATGGCCGTTGGATGCAGTAATTTAGACAGTTCTAGTGTGTTCAATGATGTGGCGAAGAATGTCAAAGAAAGGCACAACTATGTTCAAGTTGTAGCAAAAGACATTACACCAGGAGCTAAGGCAATGTTAGGACCTGATATTGTAAAATCTGAGCTAAGCTATGTCGGTAATTTCCCTAAATCTGAAGGGGTAAATATTGAATATTCATATGTTGATATGAATGTCACTTATTTTAAAAATTATGACCAATTTGACACAGTTACTTACTCATCACAGAAGTTTCAAGTAGAAACATATCGTCCATTGGCTGAGACTTGTACCGAGCATTGTACGACTACGCAATGGTTTAAGTTTCCATTATCTCAAGAATATATTCATCAGCTGAGCTCGGATTCGGTTGTGTTTACGCTGACTTCATCAACAGGCAAAAGCCAAGTAGAATTTTCGGTGCCTAAAGCCTACTTCTTAGCCGTGATTGACGAGGCGAATTTCACCTTAGGCAGTTCAACGATACCTTCCAGTATCACGCACTCAGTGCAAGAGCAAGCGACTAAACCTATTGAAATGGTTCAATATTGGTTTGCTGAAGCTGATGTTAACGATCGGAAAATATTTGAAAACTGGGCATTTAGCAATCGAGATAACATTAGCCAACCTCTGACGGCAGAAAATAAACCACTAGATATGCTAGGGTACTGGTATGAGAAAGCGAATAAAGCTGAGAAGTCTCAGATTCTGAGCTGGTTACTAAATCAATAATCAAGCTTGCGATTTATCGTTATAAAAGGCATGGTTAAACCATGCCTTTTAAGTATTACACTTACTATGAATATTAGCCAAGTTTCTCAGTTAACAGCACTTACCGCTAAATCCATTCGTCTTTATGAAGAGAAGGGGCTGATATCGCCGCCCCTTCGTTCAGAGAATGGTTACCGTCATTATCAACAAGCGCATATTGATGATCTTTTACTTATTGCGCGATGCAAGCGCGTTGGTTTTAGTTTAGAGGAATGTAAATCCTTACTCGCTCTTGCCAACGATCCGTCCCGGACCAGTTTTGCAGTCAAAGAGAAAGCGCAAGAGAAGTTGAAACAAGTATCACAGAAGCTGGCAGAGCTTTCATTGATTAAGTTGCAACTAGAAGAGTGGATTACCGAATGTCCAGGCGACGGTGGTAGTGAATGCCCAATCATAGATAATTTGAAGGGGCAGTGTTGCCATAGCGACTTGAACAAGTCAGTGTGAAAATGAGCTCATTAGCTAATGAGCTGTGGAGGCACTCACTGCAATTTGGCTGCCTATAAGTGAAAAAGTGAAAAAGTGAAAAAACCAAAAGCAATGTATCACTTTTGGTTTTTATGTACTTTCTTACTGATGTTTACTCAATGAGGCTAGCTCTCTTTAGGCTCAACAATCAACACAATTCCTTCGACATTTACGACTTTAACCACAACATCGGCTTCTAGGTTTTGCTGGCATTTTGCTGTCCACGTCGTATCGCCGAGCTGTAATCGAAAAGTTGCCCCTTCTTGAACGCTCTCTTTAAGACGAGCTGTTTGTCCGATCAGCTGTTTCTGTTTCTGGTTCAGATCACGAGTCTCGTCACCATCATGGTCTGATTTAAATTGTTTACGCCACCATAACCAAGTCGTGACGAGTGATAAACTTGCAAAAGCCATCCACTGCAGTTGCCAACTGATGGGGAGCATCGCAAAGATAAGGCCAACGATGAGTGCGGAAATACCTAACCAAAGAAAATACCCAGCAGTTCCAAGCAGTTCCAATGCAACAAGCACTAAGCCTAATACGAGCCAGTGCCAATAATTCATTTGTTGTATTAGCTCTATCACGTTGGGCCTACTTATCTTGTGAGGATTTTAGGTTGAACATTTCAGCAATGCCAGCAACCGAACCCATCAACCCAGTAGCTTCTAATGGCAGCATAATGATTTTGCTGTTCTCTGCTTGACCAATGGCTTTAAGTGCTTCGGTATATCCTTGAGCGATAAAGTAGTTAACCGCTTGCATGTCGCCTTGCGCAATCGCATTTGAAACCATCTCTGTCGCTTTAGCTTCTGCTTCAGCAGCGCGTTCACGTGCTTCTGCTTGAAGAATTGCCGCCTGCTTTTCACCTTCAGCTTTAAGTATTTCAGACTGCTTTTGGCCTTCGGCGCGTAAAATTTGTGCTTGACGTACGCCTTCGGCTTCTAACACTTCAGCACGTTTATTTCTCTCCGCTTTCATTTGCGCATTCATCGCTGCGGTTAAATCCGCTGGTGGTTGCACATCTTTAATTTCGATACGAGTGACTTTTACACCCCAAGGGTTAGTCGCCTGATCGACTATCGATAACAATTTAGTGTTGATCATGTCACGCTGGCTGAGCATTTCATCCAGTTCCATCGAGCCCAGTACGGTACGCATATTGGTTAGAGTTAAGTTGCGAATGGCGTGTTGTAGTTCGCTAACTTCATAGGCGGCTTTTGCGGCATCAATCACTTGCACGAAGCAAACCGCGTCGATAACAACATTGGCGTTATCTTTGGATATCACTTCTTGTGCTGGGATATCAAGCACCTGTTCCATCATATTGATTTTTTGTCCGACGCGATCAATGAATGGAATAATGATATTTAAACCGGGGCGTAGGGTGTGTGTGTAACGTCCAAAACGCTCTACTGTCCAATTGCTCCCTTGTGAAACGGTTTTCACTGCAGAAAAGATAAATGAAATAACGACGAATACAAATACGCCAACGGCGACGAGTGAATCAATAGCCATAACGGTTCCTTTTAAGTATTAAATAATCCTAATGTTGATGTTCCTTTCTCTATTGAAACGGCCGCTGTGTTAGCTAAGTTCGTTCACCCCAATCATAGAGCTTATTGTGCTCATGGGGATGAACTCACTTGCCGACTGCCGGTATCTCCAAGTCATTTGGATATAGGAGCGATTCTCATCAACGTTTGAGCTTTGCTATTGATCATTCTCTATCAGTTATCGATATGGAACAAATGAAATAATGAGATTTGATACTGGTTTTTTAACAATCAAAGCAGAACGTTCCCACTTTAATTACTTGATATTATTAATATAATAGTGAATACAGCTTTCTGCGATAGAGATTTGCCACACTATTTCCTTGTCCAAGCGCACTTAATATGTCCATAAACACTTTTTTGAGCCCGCCATCGAGGCAATTGAGGTCGCTTTGTAAAAATGACCATAACAGCTCGAGAGCTTCTTCATTACGGTTAACTTGATGATATTGAAGCGCTAACTCACTTGCTATGTGAGCGTTGTTTGGCTCAGCGGAAAAAATCTCTTCTAATGCTTGAATCTCTGGGCTGTCAGCGGCTTGCTTGTGCAGCTCCAATTTGGCGATTAAGCCTTTATAGTAACCATCTTGATACTCTAGTGGGATGCGTTCCAGTTCTGTTTCTGCCGCTTCATACTGCTGAGTTTCCAGAAACACATCAGCGAGGGCCAGTTTGACCTCTGCTTTTGCTTTCATATCGTCAGGTAGACTTAGTAGCAAAGGTAGTGCTTGCGAATGTTGTGTTTGCTCTATCAGTGTTAAGGCTTGCTGTAGCGCAATTTCATCGTGGCTTGGCAAATGTTTTCTTAACATTGCATTCACCGTTTCTATGGTCTGAGCACCTGCTAAACCGTCGACCGCTTGACCATTAATAAATAGAGCGATTGTTGGCAGGGTTTGAACACCAAATTGCGCTGCCACTTGCTGTTCTTGCTGGCAGTTGAGAAGAGCCAATGTGAATGCGCCACTGTGCTGTTGCGCTACGCTTTGTAATTCAGGAATGAGTTGTACGCTCTCTTGATTCATGGGGGCCCAAAAATAAAAGAGAATAGGAGCCTCAACTGAGCGTTCGAACACCTCTCGAAAGTTGTGCTGATTGACCTCAACGATGTAAGGTGATTGCATGATATTTTCCTTGCGATAATCAAGTTTATAGTCTTAGAAATAGGGGTAAAAATTGGAATATCAAGGGCAAATGAAAAACGCTACCGTTAAAGTAGCGTTTTTTATCTCTCAAAGAGAGGGCAAGCAAAGGTGTTTATAATATTAAGAATAGTGTCAGCGCAACACCGACACTGAGCCAATTTAATTGGTGTAATGTCATATTCGTCGTACCACATGTAACGCTTGATGTTGGATTAACTGGGATACCCAGAGTTGTATAATGTCACATGAATGTTACGAATTAATGACAATCAGGTTGGTTGCGCTGCTTTGTACAGCCATTGGTCTAGCTATCGATAGGTATCACTTTTGTCATTATCGTATACCTTGCTATTCACAAAAAATATAGGCCAGTTTTGGTTAAGCACGATGTTGTAATATATTTTTCAACGCAGGTTCTAGGTGTGAAAACTGGAAGTGAAATCCTAGCTCGGTTAGCTTTTTAGGTTTTGCTCTAATACTGTCAAACAGTAAAACAGCCGCTTCACCCATTGCAAGGTTTAGAACCCATTTGGGAGTGAATAGTATGTGTGGCCGACGTAATGTTTTCGCCAATAGCTGGCTAAAATGCTTATTAGGTACGGGATGTGGAGCACAGAGGTTAAAAGCACCTTGCGCATGCGGCGTGTCTAATAAATAGGCTATCGCACGTGCCATATCTAATAAGTGGATCCATGGCATATACTGTTCACCCTTACCAAGAGGGCCGCCCAAGCCTAAACGGTAAGGTGGCAGCATTTTCTTTAAAGCACCACCATCGCTAGCGAGCACGATCCCGGTACGCAATAGACACACCCGAGTTTTTTCTGATTGCGCTTGGAGTGCGATGCGCTCCCATTTTTCGCAAACTTGATGAGGAAAACTTTGTTGGTGCACATGTAGTGTTTCATCAAACGGATGAGACTGCTGGTCACCATAATAGCCGACGGCCGAGCCACTGATGAAAACGGAGGGTGGTTCAGTACTGGCATGGATGAGTTCAACTAACCGCTCTGTTATTTCCCATCGGCTAGCACAAATGGTCGCTTTTTGCTGTTTGCTCCAGCGTTTGTCGGCGATCGGTTCTCCTGCAAGATTGATAATGGCGTCAAATTGATTCGCGTCTTTTAAACTCGCTAGGGAAGTCAGGTAGGTGATACTACCTTTGTCTACATGGGCGAGCTGCTGCTTAGCTCGCTCTATATCGCGTGTGAGGAGGTAGATATTGTGCGTGAAAATCTGTTTCATCAGCTCTTTACCGATAAAGCCAGTCCCTCCCGTTAATAGTATTTTCATGTTTCTACCTCATTGGTTTGTGCGATATCACCTAAATGGTGGTGATGAGAACGATAGCCATCTTAGTTAAGTGACGATGCTTGTTTGTCATCTAATCTAATATAGGAAACTTATTCAGCATACGTGAATTGTTCGTGGTGATAAATGACAATGTTTATCCATAACTAAAGATGACGAAGTGTGCTGAAATTCGTACAATCTGTAGTTCCAAAATACGGAGATAAAAGTATGAAGTTGTTTTTTGCTTCGGATTTACACGGTTCACTGCCTGCTACTGAAAAAGTACTCAGTCTATTTGAACAGTCAGGTGCAGACACTTTAGTACTGCTAGGAGACCTTTTAAATCATGGTCCGCGTAATCCTATACCTGATGGGTATAATCCGACCGCAGTTGCGGAGTGCTTGAATCGATGGGCGCCCCATATTGTGGCGGTCAGAGGTAATTGTGATAGCGAAGTGGACCAAATGCTGCTCGACTTTCCGATGATGATGGATTTTTGTTGGGTAGTTTTGGAGTCAGGAACTCGCTTTTTCTTAACGCATGGACATCAATATAATGCTCAAAATAGGCCACCATTAAAAAAAGGTGATGTATTGATCCATGGCCACTCGCACATCCCCATGGCGCAAAGTCAAGATGATGTCATTATTGTCAACCCAGGGTCCGCGACCTTTCCACGCAATGAATTTCCCCCAAGCTACGCGATTTATACGGATGGATTATTTCAAGTTATGGGGCTAGGGGGGCAACGACTGGCGCAATATCGTTTAATCGTTTAGCGACTAGTTCTTAAACCCGTCGCTATCCTATTTACCTGTTGTCTGAATGACCCAGATCTCGCTCTGGGTCAATGATATCTCTGACTCGTTGCTTAATAACCTTTGCTTCAGGGAAACCACCCTCATGTTTACGTTCCCAAATCCGTTGTCCATTGCACATGATTTCAAATCGTCCTCCCGTATCAGGGTAGAGACGCACAGATTCAATTTCTTCACTAAAAGTATGCAGTAACTCTTGGCTTAGCCAAGTGGCCCGAAGCATCCAATTACACTGGCGGCAATAGTAGATCTCAATATTGGCTTTTTCCATGATATCCCTTTTAGGCTGAAATAGATCAATGCACAGTAAAGGACCTTGTAGCCCTTTATTTGACGTCGTTGATGAGTGATATTTAATTGATAAATAGCACGGTTGAGCCATGACTCAAGCTCGTGAGCAATAATGTTTTTTCATTGACGACATCAATACGTCGGTTTTGTTGAGCATCCATTTTAAAAAACTGAGTGATAAGATCCAGTTGCTCAGGAGTAAAGTCTTTACTTTGACTCGAGCTGATGTCTTTAAACTCGGTAGGTGATATCAATAAATAACTATCACTGATATCCCAGGTACCTTTTTCTGAGATATTAATGAAGCTTTCACCTTCACCGCCGACAGAAAATAACTTCACATTTGACATTCGGATATAAGTGCCATTGGGTAAATATTTTACATTTGAAGTGACATCAACACGACGGATTGGCCCAACAGAATCATTCTGTTGACTGCGTTTTACTACAGTGACCATTTTTGATTGCCACTCTTGCGCCGCTAGGATCTGCTCGATTTTTAAATCGCTGCCCCAGTATAACCAACTACTGAATAGTGCCGAGACGACTAAGATAACAGCTGCTATTTTTTGATTAATCTGCATACTGAAGCCCCTATTTACACACGTTGGTTAAGTCATCTTGATTGGCTAAAATTCGCAAAGTGACATTTTCACCTGAGAATTCAGAGCTATGGATGTAATTTAGTACGAGCTGATTATTTTGCCCACCAGTAGCAATGACCTGCTTAGGAGCAAGCTCTCCAGTATGTGATTCATTGTATTTTTTAACGCATTTTTCAATCGAAGGTAGCCAGTTGGTAAGGTCTGGATGATTGAGCGGTGTATTCACCGCAATGTTATTATAGACAGCAATCTGCTTAAATTTAGATTGTGCTGGGCTTGTCAATAATAGTGACAAAATAGGTAAAAAAAGCGCTAAGACCAACATTATCTTACCTTGTAGCGTTAATTTTTCGCCCTCAATTTTTATTTTAGCTAGTGGAGCTGTTGCGGCTGTTTGAGCCATCGCTTCATCGGATAGTGAATTAGGCTCTGGTTGAATTTCTTTAATTGACTCACTTGCACTGGACAATCCCTCTTCAACATCGATAGTTGTATTTTTTTGTGAGTAAGGGGTTGCTCGAGTTACAGAGGCAATCATCTGATAACCTCGTTTCGGCACTGTTTTGACAAATTCTGGTGATTTAGTCTGATCTTTCAACATCTTTCTAAGTGTTGAGATCGCTTGAGTTAGGCTTGAATCATCGACTTCAAAACCTTGCTCACGCCAAACAAATTCATGCAATTCATGACGTGTAATCACCTCATTTGGACGTTCACATAGCAGAAGTAGAATTCTGCTTTCATTACTACCAAGGCGAACAATGTCCTGTTCATTTTCTAGATCAAGCAAAGAGTTACTATTGGGATCAAACGTGAATCGGTTAGCAAGGATAAATTTTGTGCCTATGTTACTCATGATAATCTTCTTATTGTTGGCATGTTTAACCGTCCATCAACCTAGCCTGCTTGGGTAAGCAATTGATGAAACATTATGCTGGTTTTTATTTTTTTTGATAAAAATTATGGCAAGCATAATCAAAATAAATAAAAAAACAGTGTTTTTATGATTATTGACCTTGAATTTACAATTGCCAGCCTCATCTTACTAGCAAATCATCCTTGGTTGCACACTCAGTGTGTGAATGAAAATAACTCAGATGTTATGGAGCTAGTATGAGCGAAACGGCTACTACCAATAAAGAAACTCGTGGTTTTCAATCTGAAGTCAAACAGTTACTTCATCTTATGATTCACTCTCTTTATTCCAATAAAGAGATCTTCCTTCGCGAATTAATTTCAAATGCCTCTGATGCTGCGGATAAACTTCGTTTTCAAGCGTTGTCTAATGCCGATTTATATCAAGGTGATGCCAACTTAGGCGTTAAATTATCGTTTGATACCCAAGCGAATACGCTGACCATTTCAGATAACGGTATTGGTATGAGCCGCGAAGATGTCATTGAACATCTAGGTACGATTGCAAAATCCGGCACAGCGGAGTTTTTCTCTAAACTATCCCAAGATCAATCTAAAGACTCTCAGCTTATCGGTCAGTTTGGGGTGGGTTTTTACTCGGCCTTCATCGTCGCTGATGCGGTCACTGTAAGAACTCGCGCTGCGGGTTTACCCGCTAACGAAGCGGTTCAATGGTATTCACAAGGTGAAGGTGAATATACAGTAGAAAGCATTAATAAAGAGTCTCGTGGAACCGATATCATTTTGCACATGCGAGAGGAAGGCAAAGAGTTCCTTTCTGAATGGCGTCTGCGTGATGTGATTTCTAAATATTCAGACCACATTGGAATTCCAGTTTCTATCCAAACCAAGGTTCGTGATGACGAAGGTAATGAGACTGAAGAGATCCAATGGGAACAAATCAATAAAGCACAGGCGTTGTGGACGCGTTCTAAGTCAGAAATCAGTGATGAAGAGTATCAAGAGTTCTATAAACACGTTTCCCATGATTATGCTGACCCACTGGTGTGGAGCCATAACCGTGTAGAAGGTAAAAACGATTATACCAGCTTACTTTATATTCCAGCGAAAGCACCTTGGGATATGATGAATCGTGATCATAAATCAGGCTTGAAACTTTATGTTCAGCGTGTATTTATCATGGATGATGCTGCGCAATTTATGCCGTCCTACTTGCGCTTTGTACGTGGTTTAATCGACTCAAACGATTTACCGCTTAATGTTTCACGTGAGATTTTACAAGATAACAAGGTGACTCAATCATTGCGTAATGCTTGTACCAAGCGTGTATTGACCATGCTTGAACGCATGGCGAGCAATGATGCTGATAAATATCAAACCTTCTGGAAAGAGTTTGGTTTGGTACTCAAAGAGGGGCCTGCAGAAGATTTTGCTAATAAAGAGAAGATCGCTAGCCTATTGCGCTTCGCCTCGACCGATGTTGACTCAGCAGAGCAAACGGTTAGTTTAGCGGCTTATGTTGAACGGATGAAAGAGGGGCAGGATAAAATCTACTACCTCACCGCCGATAGCTATGCAGCGGCCAAAAATAGCCCGCACCTAGAGCAGTTTAAAGCCAAAGGTATCGAAGTTATTTTAATGTTTGATCGCATTGATGAGTGGTTGATGAACTACCTCACTGAGTTTGATGGAAAAATGTTCCAATCCATCACCAAAGCAGGGCTAGATCTGAGCCAGTTCGAAGATGAAGCAGAAAAAGAGAAGCATAAAGAGACTGAAGAAGAGTTTAAATCGGTGGTTGAACGTACTCAGCAGTACCTTGGCGATCGTGTCAAAGAGGTCCGAACGACCTTTAAACTGGCAAGTACTCCAGCGGTTGTGGTGACCGACGATTATGAGATGGGTACGCAGATGGCAAAATTGCTTGCTGCGGCTGGTCAAGCGGTACCAGAGGTGAAGTATATTTTGGAACTTAACCCTGAACACGCGTTAGTGAAACGTATGGCTGATGAAGCGGATGAGCAAGCATTTGGGCGCTGGGTTGAAGTTTTACTAGGTCAAGCGACACTTGCTGAGCGTGGTTCGATGGAAGATCCGTCACAATTCCTGACCGCAATTAATCAGCTTTTGACTAAGGTTGAATAGCTAACTGGCTGACAAAAAGCTCGCAACTGCGAGCTTTTTGCTTTGAGTTGTGGCTATCTTCTGAGAACAAGCGGTATTTTAGGTAAACTTACAGCAAAGTGCTGGGTCAGATTACATTCTTTCGTCTTAATCTGGTTAGCGGCTTGAATTTGTATGTTAGAATGCACTGTTTGAATACGATTGGTAAGCTGCGTATGTCGCTCGCCGAATGATTATTCACTCGTTTCATTACCGTTATACCGAAACTTACCGTTGGTTTTAAGTCTCATCTGGCAGTGAGCTTCGGTATAAATCATAATTTTCTAAAGAGGATTAAACATGCGCATCATTCTTCTAGGTGCTCCAGGTGCAGGTAAAGGCACTCAGGCTCAATTCATCATGGAGAAATACGGTATTCCACAAATCTCTACTGGTGATATGCTACGTGCTGCGATTAAAGCCGGCACTGAGCTTGGTAAACAAGCGAAGTCAGTCATCGATGCAGGTCAACTCGTTTCTGATGAAATCATCCTAGGTTTAATTAAAGAGCGCATTGCTCAAGCTGATTGTGAAAAAGGCTTTTTACTTGATGGTTTCCCTCGCACGATTCCCCAAGCTGACGGTTTAAAAGCAATGGGGATCAATATCGATTATGTGATTGAATTTGATGTCGCTGATGACGTGATTGTTGAGCGTATGGCTGGACGTCGAGCTCACTTGGCTTCTGGTCGTACCTACCACGCCATTTACAACCCGCCCAAAGTGGAAGGTAAAGATGACGTGACTGGTGAAGATCTCGTCGTTCGTGATGACGATAAAGAAGAGACCGTTCGTGCTCGTTTAGGTGTTTACCACGAGCAAACAGCGCCACTGATCACTTACTACGGTAAAGAAGCACAAATGGGTAATACGAAATACCTAAAATTTGATGGCACTAAGCCAGTTGCTCAAGTTAGCGCTGATATTGAGAAAGCATTAGCATAATTGGCTCAGTATAGGCTTGTTAACTTTGTTATAGTGAAAGCGACCTAAACTAAAGGTCGCTTTTTTTATGAACTTTCCTACCGCAAATTCGTACTCAATAATTAACAATGAAATGGATGAATGGAAGTAATGCAAAATAATCAAAAACAGGGTGTGCTATTGGTTAACTTGGGAACGCCGAGTGAACCGACGGCATCGGCAGTAAAACGATTTTTAAGCCAATTCTTACATGACCAGCGTGTGGTTGATATGAGTCGTTGGATCTGGTGTCCATTATTACATGGTGTGATTCTTCCGCTGCGAGCCCCCAAGGTTGCTAAGTTATATCAATCTGTCTGGATGGAAGAAGGTTCCCCTTTGATGGTGTACTCTAAACGCCAAGTGCAAGCGTTAGAACAGTATCTCGGTACACCAGTGGAACTTGGTATGACCTATGGCTCACCAAGCCTTTTAGAGGGTATCAACGCATTATTAGATCGTGGCGTTGAAGAGATTGTGGTGCTGCCTCTGTACCCACAATATTCTGGTACTACTACGGCTGCCGTATTTGATGGCCTTGCCAAAGCGATGAAACGTATCCCTGTGACGCCCAATTTACGTTTTATTCGTGATTATCATAATCACCCTGCTTATATACGATCTTTGGCGAGTAAAGTCCGTGACTCTTGGCAACGTAATGGGCAGGGGGAGTATCTACTTTGTTCTTACCATGGTATCCCTAAGCGTTATGCAGATAATGGTGATATCTACCCACAGCACTGCCAAAAAACCACAGAACTTTTGGCGCAAGAACTTGGTTTGAATTCTGATCAAATAGGTATGACCTATCAGTCTATTTTCGGACGTGAGGAGTGGTTACAGCCTTACACGGATAAAACATTAGAAGCTTTGCCAAGCCGTGGTATTAAGAAATTAGATATTATTACTCCGGCCTTCTCGGTAGATTGTTTAGAAACTCTAGAAGAGATAGCTGAGCAAGGTAAAGAAACCTTTATGCATGCTGGTGGTGAGGCGTTTACTTACATTGAATGCCTAAATGATTCGGCAATACATATAGAAATGATGGCTTCACTGATAAAGCGATGCTGAGTTGAATTTGTTTCAAGTGCAAAAACGGTCACTATATGTGACCGTTTCTTATCATTATTCCCGAACTCACCCAAAAGCGCGGGATAGATTTGATACTAGACTAACTGAGTTTGTTGCTCTTCAACTTCTTCAGCGTAGCTTGTGGTTCTTTCTGCACCGTGCATCCAACGAACGAGTGTGTTAGAGCACAACAGTAAAATGACGCCGCCAATGGTTGCTGTTACTGCAATACCACTGAAGATAGCCATCGCACCAAGCTCTCCCACATGAGAACCTACATGGCCTGCTACATAATTCGCGATTGCGTTACAACCGAACCATGCTCCCATCATTAATGAAGCAAGACGTAGTGGAGCTAGTTTAGTGACAAGCGATAGACCGATTGGCGATAGGCACAGTTCACCCAAGGTATGAAAGAAGAAAGCACCAACAAGCCATAGCATTGACGTTTTTACGGTAGTGTCACCACCTTGCTCCATAACCGCACCAACCATACATAGGAAGCCTAGGGCTAAGAAGAACATCGCTAATGCAAACTTTATTGGCGAGTTTGGTTCACGCTTACCTAATTTTACCCATAATACGGCTAATACAGGGGCAAGAGTAATAATGAAAAATGGATTTAACGATTGGAACCAAGCCGCAGGTACCTCAAAACCACCGATCATACGATCAGTGTATTGCTGCGTATAAATGTTCATTAAACCACCCGCTTGTTCGAAACCCGCCCAGAAAACGATGGTAAATAAACTCATCACAAGGATAACTTTGATACGATCTACTTCTGCTTTTGTTAGTGGTTCTTTATTTGCTGATTTTTTCAGCTTTAGATCACGCTTCGCTGCTGGTTCACGGCCAATATCACCAAGCCATGATTGAGCCATTGCCATTTGCATCACAAGGCTGATCAGCATACCAATACCAGCCGCCACAAAACCTGCTTTCCAACCAAATGAGTTAGTAACAGAACCAGAGATCACACCAGCAAGTAGCGCACCTAAATTGATCCCCATGTAGAAGATGGTGAATGCGCCATCACGACGGTTATCACCTTCATTATATAGGTCACCAACCATTGTTGAGATATTGGGCTTAAATAGACCGTTACCGCAGATAAGCAATGCAAGGCCTAAATAGAAAGTGTGTAGGGAACCGATCCCCAATGCATCAGCAGGTAGTGCAAGAGTAAATTGGCCAATAGCCATTAACGCACCACCAATCAGAATTGAACGACGTTGCCCAAGATAGTTGTCGGCAAGATAGCCGCCAATAAGAGGTGTTATATAGACTAGCCCAGTATAAGTACCGTAAAGATCGAGAGCATCTTTGGTTGACCAACCTAGCCCCCCATTTATAGTCGCGTCTGTTATGTAAAGTACCAAAATGGCGCGCATCGCATAATACGAAAAACGTTCCCATAGCTCTGTGCCAAAAAGTAAAAATAGGCCCCTTGGGTGCCCAAAGTATTGATGTTGGTTTGTCATAAGAATTATTAGTATTTGAGATGAGAAAAATTGTGCTTTAGATATACATTGGCTTTTAGCGTATCGCAATGAGTAAAATCAGTGTTTCATTCTGGTGGTGTTGATTAACTTATTGTTTTTTAATAGTGGTTTTGTCTATCAGTAAAGTTTTGTTGCCTCATGAAAACTTATCTTTCATTACTGATTTGTTGAATTTTCCTTACTCGGACATAAAGTGTTTATTGTTGTGTTTGGTTTATTAGCCGTTTATTGAGAAGATGGATGATGTTAGGATTCAAGAAAAAGAAAAGCAGTAGCTAGGAATAAAATGAAACGTTGGTATTTGTTGTATTGTAAACGTGGCGATCAGAGGCGTGCTAAAGCACACCTTGAAAATCAAGGTGTCGAATGTTTCTACCCAGAAATTGAGTTAGAGAGAATTCTTCGGGGTAAGCGGCAAGTTGTTACAGAACCTCTTTTTCCTTCTTACATGTTCATTCACTTTGATTTTGAAATTGGGCCAACTTTTACTAGTGTTCGCTCTACTCGTGGTGTAGTCGATTTCATTCGATTTGGTCCGCATCCTAAGGAGTTAGACGGTGATTTGATCGGCGAGTTAAAGTCACTTGACCAAATCAAAAAACCGATGACATCGCTCAATATTCCTGAAAAAGGACAGGTGGTTAGGCTTAAAAGTGGGCAATTTTCAGGAATTGATGCCATTTATCAAGAACCCGATGGCGAGATGCGTTCGATTATGTTGGTTAAAATGATCAGCCAAGTGATACCGATGAGCATTGATAATAAGCATTTAGAATTGGATTCGTGATTGGCTCTCTACAGTAAGCTATTTAGACACATAAAAGGCGCATTCAGCGCCTTTTATGTTATGTATCACTCAAGGATTGGATCAGTACGCTTCATTGTGTACCGCTTTGACAGCTCGGCCTGATGGGTCAATACAATTTTTAAAGGATTCATCCCACTCAATTGCTTTGGCGGAAGAACAAGCCACAGAAGGACCTCCAGGAACGCATTGCGCAGCCGACTCTAACGGGAACAGCTCTTCAAAGATCTCGCGGTAAACATACCCTTCTTTTGTCGCTGGAGTATTATATGGGAAGCGGTATTTTGCTGTTTCCATCTGCTGATCGGTAATTTTTTCTTCAGCAACACTCTTTAGGGTGTCAATCCAGCTATAGCCCACACCATCGGAAAATTGCTCTTTTTGACGCCAAGCAATCGAGGCTGGCAGATAATCTTCAAAGCACTCACGTAGAATGTGTTTTTCCATTTTTCCATTACCACACATTTTGTCAGCAGGGTTAAGCCTCATCGCCACATCAATAAACTCCTTGTCTAGGAAAGGAACGCGTCCTTCCACTCCCCAAGCTGCTAAAGACTTATTAGCGCGAGCGCAGTCAAACAAGTTCAACGCCAGCAGTTTACGCACAGTTTCTTCGTGGAATTCTTGCGCGTTTGGTGCTTTGTGGAAGTATAAGTAACCACCGAAGATCTCATCCGCTCCTTCGCCAGAAAGGACCATTTTGATACCCATTGCTTTGATTTTTCGCCCCATCAAATACATAGGAGTAGAGGCTCGAATCGTCGTCACGTCATACGTTTCAATGTGGTAAATAACATCACGAATAGCATCTAAACCCTCTTGGATGGTATAAGTCATTTCGTGATGTACAGTGCCAATTTTTTCAGCCACTTCGCGGGCGGCTTTAAGGTCTGGAGCACCGTCTAAACCCACCGCAAAAGAGTGAAGCTGTGGCCACCACGCTTCTGATTGTTCATCATCTTCAATTCGCATGGCAGCGTAACGTTTCGCAATGGCTGACGTAATTGAAGAGTCCAATCCTCCAGAAAGCAAAACACCATAAGGTACGTCTGTCATCAGTTGGCGCTTAACGGCCGCTTCTAATGCTTGTTTTAGATCTTCTTTACTACTGCTATTGCCTTGGACTGCCGCGTATTCATTCCAATCTCGAATATAGTAGCGCTGCGGACCAGCCTCTTTCGAGCTGTAGTAACTACCAGGAGGAAATTCACTGATGGTTTTACAAACGCTCACCAACGCTTTCATTTCGGAGGCGATATAGTAGTTACCGTGTTCGTCATGGCCTTGATACAGAGGGATGATACCAATGTGATCACGCCCGATAAGGTACTCATCTTTTTCTTCATCATAGAGCACAAAGGCAAAGATACCGTTGAGTTCTTCAAGCAGCGCGGCACCCATGTCTGCATAAAGCGCTAATATCACTTCGCAGTCAGAGTCGGTTTGAAAATCGTATTTGCCTTGGTAACGAGCACGAATTTCTTTGTGGTTATAAATCTCACCATTGACCGCTAATATGTGCTTTTTATTTGGGCTATAAAGGGGTTGTGCGCCGCTGTTTAAACCGACAATAGAAAGGCGCTCATGAGCCAAGATTGCTTTTTCTGAAGCATAGATGCCAGACCAGTCAGGGCCGCGGTGACGCATTTTTTTAGACATCTCTAGCGCTATTGGGCGTAACGCTGTTGCATCACTTTTAATATCAAGAATGCCAAATATAGAACACATACAACTTCCTTTTGATGATTTTTAATCTGTTGGGCCTAATTTGCCATTTTGGTTAAAAAAAGCAACCATATGGTGTTGTTAATATCATATAAGACGCATGCTGGTGGATTTAATTTAAATAAAATGCATTTTATGTGAATTTTTTCTATTTGTTTTCTGTTTTTGAGCGCTGATGGGTAAATTATGCCCAACTAAGCTCTGGGGCCGTATTGAGTTGGGCATAGAAATGACAATGTTTTATCTAAAAATTGCTATGGCTTACCTAGACATTATTACGGTTTAGTAAAATTAGGTTGGAGCTGTTTACATACATGGCGGGCAAAACCGCTACCCGCTTCGTTATAGATGTTGAATGCCGCATCAACACCACTTTCCAATAGCGATTCCAATTGGTCTGGGTATTCGGCGATGGCTGCGATTTGTCCTTTAAAATTACGGTGTTGTAATTGAGACAGCGCGATTTGGTTACCTTGATGATGCGGCATAGCAAGCAGTACGAGTTTTACATTACCAGTGTCTAGAATGCGCTCCCAGAAATCAGGGTCGGTTGCATCACCAGCAATAACATTGCGTCCTTGTGAACGATGATCATGAGCAACCTCTTCCCGGACTTCTATGCCTAAACTTATTTTGCCATAACGAGAGTGCAATTCATCATATGCACCTGTACCAATTCGGCCCATCCCTAATATAAGTACCTGAGCGTGACCCGGGTTAATTAATTGATCTTTGGTGTTGAGTTTTTCTGCGGCATGTTCTTTCAACCATTGCCGTGAATGTTGGTAGAGTTCATGGCCTTTACGGCTTATTGGTGCTGCGATCACAAATGAAATGGATACCGCAATGGCTAACGCAACTAATATGTCACCCGACATCCACCCCATTTTAAAAGCAAGACCACCCACAATTAGCCCAAATTCACTGAAATTGAATAAAGACAAGGTGGCCAACAGTGAAGTCCTCACTCGGAATTTAAAGCGGTTGAGTACCCAGAAATAGAGAATTGCTTTGATTGGAAGCAGCAGTAAGATCAACAATGCGAGCGCAAACCCAGTCATTGTGGGTTGTTCTGATAGTCCAATGTTGAGGAAAAAGCAGACGAGAAACAGCTCTTTTAGATTAAAGAGTGATTTTGACAACTCAGATGCTTTGCGATGGCCTGCTAGCAGCATGCCTAAAATCAGAGCACCAAGATCGGGTTTCATCCCAACCAATTCAAATGATCCTGCTCCGACCACTAACGCAAAAAATATACCAAATAGAACAAGCATTTCACCGTGACCAACCCAGTCGAGCAGTTTGTAAAATAGTGGCCGCATAAAGGGCAGGATCAATAAAGTGGCAGCGTACCAATGAGGAAGTTTTCCAGTCGAGACAGTTAAAAATATGACAGCAAAGATATCTTGCATTACAAGAATACCGATGGTGATAGTAGCGTATGTCGCGTTCATTTCTCCTTTCTCTTGCAGTGATTTAACCGCAAAAACAGTACTGGAGAATGACAAAGCAAAACCAAGCAGAACTAATTGTTCAATTGACATAGAGGCTAGACTACTAACGCCTAAGTATTTGAATATCAATAAAGCAATGCTGAAAATCCCTGTAGAAAGGAGGTTATGAACTGTGGCGCCAGCCCAAATCTCTCTAGCCAGTAAGGTTTTAATCTCCAGCTTAAGTCCAATTGTGAACAGCAATAAGGTCACCCCTAAATCAGCTAGGAGTAAAATGGTGTCGCTGCTGTGGTAGCCGGCAGCATTAAGGCCAAACCCAGCAACTAAAAATCCAACCAATGGGGGTAAGTTGCACTTCAAGGCAATAAATCCTGCGAAAAAAGCTGCTGAAATTAGGATAAGTTCCATAGATTCCTTTGTAGTGCTTTGGTTTAAAAAGAATGCTTGAGTTGTAAAAAAAGCCGTATCACGACGACACAGCTTCCAATTGTGATTCGTTCGGTAGTTTATTCGCCAAGCAATTTTTGGAGTAAGACGCCATTTAACATTGCTCGTTTAATCATAGCAAATGCGCCGATAGTTGGTTGTTTATCAATTTGCGACGCGACTATAGGTAAATTGGAATGGAAAGTTTTGAGGGATTGATTCTCAACATTCCGCTGAATTGCTGGGAATATGATTTCTTGGGCTGATGTAATTTGCCCTGCAATCACTACTTTTTGTGGATTGAATAAGTTGATTGTCATTGCAATGGCTTTACCTAGTTGGTTACCCACTCGAATTAAGCTCTGTTTTGCGAGCTCATCACCGAGATTGGCGTGCTCACACACATCATTGATGGTAATGCTCTCGATATTCGAGAGGCTAGATTCATAGCCTTGAGCAATCAGTTTTTTAACGCGAGATATAATGGCCGGGTTTGCGGCTACCGTTTCCAGACAGCCGAAGTTTCCACATTGACACTGTTCGCCGAGTGGATCGATTTGGATATGACCTATTTCACCCACGTTACGGTTATAGCCTAGGAATACTTGACCATTGACGATAATGCCAGCTCCAGTTCCTCTGTGTACGCTGACCAGAATAGAGTCTTGGCAATCTTTGCTGGCACCGAAATAGTGTTCGGCAAGCGCCATACCGCGCACGTCATTGCCGACAAAACATTCAACATGAAAATTATCACGAATGATGTCACCTAAAGCGAGTGCATCAATAGCAATGTTGGGCATGTATTCTACGACACCCGTTTCTGGGTTGACTAAGCCGGGTAGGGCAATACCAATGGCAATGAATTGTTCGATTCGCTCTTGCTGTTGTTTGATAAAAGTATTGAGGTAAAAAAGGAGTCCCTCAATTAATTGTGTTTGGTGAGAATAGTGAAACTCGTGATAGTCAGACGCGAGTTCTTTGCCACCTAAATTATATAAACTGAGCTGGATGTAATCTCGACCTAAACGTACGGCAACAGAGTGAAAAGGGGCGACTTCGGTTGTTAATGAGATAGCCCTGCGTCCGCCAGTAGAGGCTTGTTGTGCGACCTCTTTAATGAGGCCGCGTTCTAGAAGTTGGCGGGTTATTTTTGTAACACTTGCTGGAGCAAGTTGGCTCACATCGGCAACTTGAATTCGAGATATCGGACCTTGTAGGTCGATCAATCGATACACTGCTGCGCTGTTGAGTTGTTTGACTAAATCTACGTTACCTATTTGTCCGCCATTCATTATCAATTGTGCTCGTATTGTCCGTTAACAACCGTCGCCTGAACATTGAAGTCTCTATCAAATGCAGTGAGGTTCGCCACCATGCCTTTTTTAACTCGACCTAGTTTGTGATCCACACCAATTGCTTTTGCCGGATATAGAGTCGCCATCCGTAGAGCTTCGTCCAATGCGATACCAACGTGCTCAACAGTGTTTTGCACTGCCTCAATCATAGTGAGTGCTGAGCCGCCTAGTGTGCCATTTTCATCAACACACTTGCCATCACGGTAATATACTTTCTTACCAACAAAAATAAAGTAATCCATGTTAGCACCTGCAGGAGCTGTGGCATCGGTCACTAATACAAGCTTTTCACCTTTGATTTTGTGAGCAATTCTGATGTTAGCATAATCAACATGGAAGCCGTCGGCAATAACGCCAGCATAAACCTCTGGGGTGTCATAAATTGCACCGACTACACCGGGTTCACGTCCAACCATCGGCGTCATGGCATTAAATAAGTGCGTGGCAAAGGTGATGCCTGATTCAAAGCTTTTACGTGCTTCAGTATAAGTTGCGTTAGTGTGACCAATCGATACCACAATGCCAGCTTTCACCAAACGTTCAATGTGTTCTGGATTGTTGTGCTCTGGCGCCAATGTCACTTTAGCAATCACATCGCTATTTTCACACATAGTGGTGATCATGTTGTCATCTGAAGGGCGGATGAAATCGACACTGTGAATGCCCTTTTTCATCACATTAAGATATGGTCCTTCAAGGTGTAAACCCAGTGATTGGTTTTTATATTGAGAGTGATATTCACGTGCGGCAGAAATCGCTTTGCGCATGTCTTCGTCTGAAGAGGTGATTAACGTTGGCAAAAAGCTTGTGCATCCTGATTTTAGGTTGGCTTTATGCATGATCTGCATCGTAGTCGCCGTTACTTCATCATTTAGCATCACACCGCCACAACCATTCAATTGCAGGTCGATAAAGCCTGGGCTTAGGTTTGCACCATTTAAATCTTGTGTCGCTATACCTTGTGGTAAATCCGCAATAGGACAGACCGCTTCAATCAACTCGTTGTTGATAATCACAGCATAGTCAACTAGCACATCACTGCCAGTGTAGATTTTACAGTTAGTTAGTGCGTACATAATTATAGAATCCTTATCTATCAATATCTTATGAATTTAGCTAGGCGACGAAATAAAAGGTGGAATGAGTCAGTCAAGTGCTTTCTTTTCTTACTTCAATTAGGTCGCGAATTATCTTGTTAGCAAACAGCGAATGCTGGATGACATTAAAATTAAGTGCTCGTTTTAACTGGGTTATTTGATGGTTATAGTTTGCATTTTATACGAAAAAAGCCAGTCGGGGTTGTTTAGCTTACATGCTATTCGGCTATGAAACAGGCAAATATTATCGCCTAACTTCCATTTTTTTTAATTGTAAAATAAGTTTTATGATCTCGCTAGCAAAAACCTTGGTATTTGGCAGATTGTGGTGATTATGATCACAAATGATAAGGTTTTAATTTGCGGAGCAAAATTAATATCATAAACTGAGTTTGACTAAATTGAGCGACTAAAATAAGTGGCTCAACCAAATACAAAAAATCCTAAATCCTATAGGGGGAACTTAAGGTGAATATTCTTGGATACTTTCAAAAAGTAGGCAAGGCGTTGATGGTACCAGTTGCCACATTGCCAGCTGCCGCAATACTAATGGGTATTGGTTATTGGATCGACCCAAATGGGTGGGGTTCAAACAGTGCCTTAGCTGCATTCCTGATTAAAG
The DNA here is from genome assembly GCF_002257545.1 of Vibrio qinghaiensis. Classification (NCBI taxonomy): domain Bacteria; kingdom Pseudomonadati; phylum Pseudomonadota; class Gammaproteobacteria; order Vibrionales; family Vibrionaceae; genus Vibrio; species Vibrio qinghaiensis. The sequence continues at coordinate 880,874 of NZ_CP022741.1, forward strand.
CTGGTGCTGCAATCATTGATAACATGTCTGTGCTATTTGCTGTTGGTGTGGCTTACGGGATGTCTAAAGATAAAGACGGTGCTGCTGCGTTGTCGGGTTTTGTTGGTTTCTTAGTCGTGACGACTTTGCTTTCTCCAGGAGCCGTTGCGCAGATCCAAGGTATTGATCCAAGCGTAGTTCCTGCTGCTTTTGGTAAAATCAACAACCAGTTTGTTGGTATTTTAGTGGGTATTGTTTCTGCTGAAATCTACAATCGCTTCTCTACTGTAGAACTGCATAAAGCATTAGCCTTCTTCTCTGGTAAACGTTTAGTCCCTATTTTGACTTCATTTGCCGGTATTTTTATTGCCTTCGTTCTGATGTATGTATGGCCACATGTTTATGGCGGTCTAGTATCGTTTGGTGAATCGATTCAAGGTCTAGGTTCTGCGGGTGCCGGTATCTATGCGTTCTTTAACCGCTTGCTAATCCCTGTTGGTCTTCATCACGCACTGAACTCAGTATTCTGGTTTGACGTTGCGGGTATTAACGATATTCCTAACTTCTTAGGTGGTGCGAAATCTATTGCAGAAGGTACAGGCATCCCAGGCGTAACGGGTATGTACCAAGCAGGCTTCTTCCCTATTATGATGTTCGGCCTACCTGGTGCGGCATTGGCTATTTACCACACATCGACAGCGAAAAATAAAGAGAAAGTTGCTTCTATCATGATTGCCGCTGGTTTTGCTTCATTCTTTACCGGTGTAACTGAACCTCTAGAATTCTCGTTCATGTTCCTTGCTCCTGCGCTATATGTGTTGCATGCGGCATTGACTGGCCTATCAGTATTTATTGCTGCTTCAATGCAATGGATTGCGGGTTTCGGTTTCTCTGCAGGCCTTGTGGATATGGTATTGTCATCACGTAACCCACTGGCGGTTAATTGGTACATGCTGGTGGTTCAAGGCATTGTGTTCTTTGCTCTGTACTATGTGATTTTCCGTACGGTCATTTTGAAATTTGGCCTTAAAACACCTGGCCGCGAAGATGATGATAGCGATAACCAAGTGTCAGGTGCGAAAGAGTCTTCTGAGCTTGCTAAACAGTACCTTAAAGCCTTAGGCGGCCATAGCAACCTATCTAACATCGATGCTTGTATCACTCGCTTACGCTTATCTGTTAATGACATGAGTGTTATCGATGAGAAAACATTAAAAGCATTGGGTGCAATGGGTGTGGTGAAACTAGGCACTAACAACCTGCAAGTTATTCTAGGTCCCCTAGCTGAAATCGTTGCAGGTGAGATGAAGTCTATCAACGTGAATGAAGATCTTTCTAGCGTAAAGCTTCCTTAATCACAATTGGTTATTAGGTCATTTTTAAAGCCTCTGCTTGTTGCAGAGGCTTTTCTCATTAATAGGATAAGCGCAACTGTGAAGGCGTTTTACGGCCGTCATCTTTTGTCTATTGTCTATTTCTTATGCCCTTTGCCAGAAATTTTGCTTAGTCTAACCAGACAAAAGGCAATGTCTTGAAATAATCGTAGGAAATACCCACTTTTTATTGTGTAAGAGCGGATAATTGTGGATTATTAGCGACAAACTTTCTGTTTCTGCAAGCATTGCTGCTGTTACATACAGAAAAATCTTCTGACGATACTAAATAATTTTGAGGTGCTATAGATGAGTGAAGCTGAGGCTCGTCCATCGAATTTTATTCGCCAAATCATTGATAAGGATTTAGCGGATGGCAAACACACAAGTGTGCATACTCGTTTTCCACCCGAACCAAATGGCTACCTGCACATCGGTCATGCTAAATCTATCTGCTTAAACTTTGGTATTGCTCAGGACTATCAGGGACAGTGTAATTTACGTTTTGACGATACAAACCCTGAAAAAGAAGATATGGAGTACGTTGAGTCAATCAAAGCAGACGTGAAATGGCTCGGCTTCCAATGGTCTGGTGATGTTTGTTACTCGTCAGATTATTTTGACAAACTATACCAATATGCGGTTGAGCTGATCGAAAAAGGTCTTGCTTATGTTGAAGAGCTCAGTCCTGAAGAGATCCGTGAATATCGCGGCACATTAACTCAAGCTGGTAAACCAAGCCCGTACCGCGATCGCAGCGTTGAAGAAAACCTAGCGCTATTTGAGAAAATGCGTGCGGGTGGTTTCGAAGAAGGCAAAGCGTGTTTACGTGCCAAGATTGACATGGCGTCATCCTTTATGGTGATGCGCGATCCTGTGCTTTACCGTGTTCGTTTCGCGGAGCATCACCAAACGGGTAACAAATGGTGCATTTATCCAATGTACGATTTTACTCACTGCATCTCGGATGCCTTGGAAGGGATCACGCACTCAATTTGTACCCTAGAGTTTCAAGATAACCGTCGTTTGTACGATTGGGTGTTGGAACATATCACGATTGATTGTCAACCGCATCAGTATGAGTTTAGCCGCCTAAACCTCGAATATACAGTGATGTCTAAGCGTAAACTCAACCAACTGGTTACGGAAAAATTAGTGGATGGTTGGGATGACCCACGTATGCCGACGATTTCAGGTCTACGCCGCCGTGGATTCACACCAGCATCGATTCGTGAGTTTTGCAAACGCATTGGGGTGACAAAACAGGAAAATATGATCGAATTCAGTTCGTTAGAGTCTTGCATCCGTGAAGACTTAAACGAACATGCGCCTCGCGCCATGGCGGTTCTTGACCCTCTAAAAGTGGTGATCGAAAACTTTGATGCCGATAAAGTGGAAACATTGACGCTTGCTAATCACCCAAATAAACCGGAAATGGGTGAGCGCGAAGTACCCTTTACGCGTGAGTTATGGATCGAACGTGAAGATTTCCGTGAAGAAGGCAACAAGAAATACAAACGTTTAGTGCTAGGCAAAGAAGTTCGCTTACGCGGCGCTTACGTAATAAAAGCAGAACGCATTGAAAAAGATGCACAAGGCAATATTACGACAATATTCTGCACTTACGATATGGATACTCTGGGTAAAAACCCGGCAGATGGACGCAAAGTGAAAGGTGTTATTCACTGGGTATCCGCCGATAAAGCCTTGCCAGCTGAAATTCGTTTGTATGATCGCCTATTTACCGTTCCCAACCCGGCGGCGGCTGACAACTTTGCCGAAACAATTAACCCAGATTCATTGGTTAAAATTAATGGTTTTGTTGAGCCTAGTTTGGTGTCGGCACACGCGGAGCAAGGTTATCAGTTTGAGCGCATGGGTTATTTCTGTGCGGACTCGAAAGATTCTAAACCAGAAGCATTAGTCTTTAACCGCACTGTTGGCCTACGTGACACTTGGGCAAAAATAGACGCAGAGTAAGCTTAAGTACTATTTAAAAAGGTCAGCCAGTGCTGGCCTTTCTTTTTATCATGATACTGTTTTTGTTTGAGCAAGCTCACTTAACGGGAAAAAATGTGTGAGATTCCTGCGATTATCGTAGTCGTGACACATTTTTTACCTTGCGTCCTATAGTTTTGCTACCGTTATCCGATATATTAAACAGATCATCGTATTTATTTATTCCAAGCACATAGCTGAGCCTTATATGCGTCAAATTTTTCAGCGTCTACTGTTGCCGATAGCAATGGTTGCCGTGACTCAGACTTCTATCGTTAGTGCCGAGAGCATTCGCCTGGTTGGGCCGAATGGTGAGATCCAGTCTTCTCCTCAATTCTCAGAAAATCTCACTCAAACTCGTAATCTTCAGTCGGCTAATAGCCAACCATCGACGTTTTTTGGACCAACTTTAGACAGTGACACTTTGTGGTCTATTGCTACTCGACTACGCCCATCGAATAACGTTACCGTTCAGCAAACCCTACTGGCTATTTATCGGTTAAACCCTCAAGCGTTCGAAAATCAAAATATTCACAGTTTGATCCCGGGTAGCAACTTACGTGTTCCATCATTGGCACAGGCAAATAGTGCATCCACGCAAGAAGCGGTCAATATCATGGCCGCGCATCAAGCCAAATTGAATGCTAATACGGCGCAGCCAACAACGCCTGTTACTGCGGCTTCTACAACTTTGCCTGAAAAAACAATTGCCTCTACTGCCGCTCAACCAGTTGTTGAAAAGGCGAAGAGTGAACCTGTGCTAAAAGAGATTGGCACACAAGTTGCCAAATCTGATACTGAATTACTGGCGCTTGAAGAGAAAAATCATAAGTTACGTTTGATGCTGGCAGATGTTCAATCTGAAGTTGATGCACTCAAAGGAGAACTCGGCGACGAAAACCGCATTCGCTCTGAAGTTGAGAAGCTACTTGATGAAGAACGTAGAAAAGCACTAGAGGCGCAAAAGCTTGCACCAAGTGCACTTGATCAACTGCTTTCCAACTCCTGGTTGGTCGCCGCTCTCGCCCTTATTCCTGGCTTGTTAATTGGTTTATTGGTCGTGATGTTGCTTGGTCGCCGATCCAAACCAACAGAGCAGCCAGCTGTCACTCAAGGCAATCAAGAGCCCATAACGCCGATGGCTGTTGGCAGCGTTGAAGATATCGACGATGATTTAATGCTGAATGATGACTTGTTTGGTGAGTCTGATGATAGTGAGAAGTTATTTGGTGATGATACATCATTGGATGATGAAATCGATGACAATGCAGGGCAAGAATCTGACATTTTTGCCGATTTAGACGATACAGATTTAGACTTCAACCTCGAAGGTGAAGATGGCGAAGACCCATTTGCAAGTATCGGTGATGATGGTGATCTTGCTGCGGATTTAGAAGATTTGACCGCTAGCAGTAACGGCATCAGTGTCGCTGCTGATGAAAAAGCCGTCGGTCTCGATGAGATGGCCCGAGCTTTAGACGAAGTGTTATTAGATGAAGATGACGGCGAAACAGAATTTGATTTATCCGATAACGATGATGCCATTTCTGAAGATGACATTGACGCCTTATTGGCTGGAGATGGACAAGCTGAAGATCTCGAAAGCGATACTTTAGATCAATCTCTACTGGACGATTTATTTGCCACCAATAGCAATGACGATAATGACGATAGTTTTGACTTTGATTCATTACTGGATGAGTCCGAAGGTGATTTCAACTTGGATTCAGAAGAGCCCGAGTTGGCAAAACCCGACGGCAGTTTTGATTTAAAAGAAGCAGAACTTGCGTCAGACAGCGAGCTTGATGATCTGTTTGCCACGATTGAGGCACAATCAGACCTTACTTCACCTGAACCAGCTTCCGATACGGCGCTGCTGGATGAATTACTAGAAGAGCAAGATGAAAACATTCTAGCAATCGATGGCGACAGTGTTGAGTTGCTCGATGAGTTGCTCGGTGATGATGAAGAAATCGAGACAGATTTATCGGAAAGTACCGACTTACTTGAAGAACTTGTGCAGCCCGATAAAGACATAGCTTTGAGCGAAGAAGATGTTGATGATCTTGACTTCTCTGGTGATCAAACTCTGTATGAGTTATTGGGTGAAGAAAATACGGAATCCGAGCTTGAAACCAAGCTGGGTGATAATAGTACAGAGCTATTGGACGAACTATTTACTGACAATGGTTCTGAATTACTTGGTCTTGAAGAGGACCAAGATCAAGAAGCTACTGACGATAAGGATAGTGCCATTGAAGAAGATGGCACAGCATTATTTGAAGAGTTGCTGGAAATCGAGCAGCATGCTCAGACTATCGAAGAGAGTGAACAGCAAAATAGCGAGTTGTTAGACAATCAAAACAATAGCGTAGACGATTCCGAGTTTAACAGTGACATCTTCATTGACGATCTACTGAATGCTGCTCCCGAAAAAGATCCTCTACTTGATGATGAGCAGACGGGAGTGGTTGATGGCGACATAAATGAAGAGTTTGTTGACGACTCCTTTGATTTCAATCCTGAAATTGAAGGCGCGAATTACCCAGAACTTGCTGAGCCAACACCACCAGAAAACAATCTATTTCCAGAAAACAATCTATTTCCAGAAAACAATCTATTTCCAGAAAACAATCTATTGTCAGAAAATAAGATAGAAACAGAATCGATTACTCAGCCGGAAGGGATACCAAATGAGTTCGGCACACCGCAAGATGAAGATTGGGAGCTGGGTGAGTCCAAGTCTATCAGTACAACTGAAGCGGAAGCTGATCTATCTCAGGATGAGTTAACGGAATTAAAACTTCCAGACAATGATATAGATGAGTTCGAAGAGGAGGATCTCTTAGCCTCATTCACCGAGCCTTCGCTGGAAGAAAAGAATGAAGACGAGAGCGAACTGACGGATCTTAAGCTGCCAGAGTACACAGAAGAAGACGCGCTGGCGGATGCGATAGCCGAGCCTCAAGAAACAGCGTCAGAACCTGTTGCTCAAGAAAATTTTGCCGCAATTGATGAAGAGGCGTTGCCTGAGTTCAGTGAAGAAGATGCACTTGCTTCAATTAACGAGCCGCCTCTAGAAGAAGAAAAGGAAGACGAGAGCGAATTGACGGATCTTGAGCTGCCAGAGTACACAGAAGAAGACGCGCTGGCGGATGCGATAGCCGAGCCTCAAGAAACGGCGTCAGAGCCTGTTGCTCAAGAAAGTTTTGAAGCGATTGATGAGCACGCCTTGCCTGAATTCAGTGAAGAAGATGCACTTGCTTCAATTAACGAGCCGCCTCTAGAAGAAGAAAAGAAAGACGAGAGCGAAGAGAGCGAATTGACGGATCTTGAGCTGCCAGAGTACACAGAAGAAGACGCGCTGGCGGATGCGATAGCCGAGCCTCAAGAAGCGGCGTCAGAGCCTGTTGCTCAAGAAAGTTTTGAAGCGATTGATGAGCAAGCCTTGCCTGAATTCAGTGAAGAAGATGCACTTGCTTCAATTAACGAGCCGCCTCTAGAAGAAGAAAAGGAAGACGAGAGCGAAGAGAGCGAATTGACGGATCTTGAGCTGCCAGAGTACACAGAAGAAGACGCGCTGGCGGATGCGATAGCCGAGCCTCAAGAAACGGCGTCAGAACCTGTTGCTCAAGAAAGTTTTGAAGCGATTGATGAGCAAGCCTTGCCTGAATTCAGTGAAGAAGATGCACTTGCTTCAATTAACGAACCAGCACTAGAAACAGATCAACAGCCGCTTTCAGTAGACGATGACGCAAACGAGTTGCAGAGTATTTCAAAGCAGGAGTTTGATGAGAAAGCCTTAAAAGATTGGCTAGATGAAGAAAGCATATCCCCTGCTCCGTTCACGTTTGACCGCCCACTCGATGCCCGCACTATTGATAGTGCGGGTATGGATATTGATGCAATGTTAGAGGTTGGTGGCGAAGATTGGAATGGTTTTAATTTAACGCCAGATCAACAAGCTTCCATTCCAGATGACGTGCCTGAAGAAGAGCGAGCGGTTTGGAGTGATGATATTCAAACCGACGAGCCTCAAATTCTTGATGAAAACTGGGAGATTCAAGAAGAGATTGATGATTTTGAAACCCAAAAGAGTCAGTACATGACCATTGATGAACTAATGGCTCAAGTTGAGGGTGAAGAGGGGATCAGCCCTGAAGATGAAGAACTCAAGTTAGATGTTGGTTTAAGTGAATTTCCGGATGTGATTGGTGACATTGGTGATATCGATGTAGACAATAACTCTGAGGCGGCGGGTAAACTGGATCTTGCCAAAATTTACATCGAAATGAACGATGATAAAGGGGCGATAAAACTGTTAGAGGAAGCCATTGTTGATGGTAGTGATGATATTCGACGAGAAGCGAAATCTTTGATTGACAGCATTAATCGCCGAGCTTAAAAACAAACGAGGCCGTGAATATACGACCTCGTTGTGATTGAATCGCCTTTTCTGACTTGCCGATGATCTGAACTTCACATTGACGGTGGTTGGGGTGTAGATGACTTGCCGATTAGAATTTTTTTTTGATTGCGATTATACTGCCCGACCCATTTTCAAAGAGAATCAGATGATGAGAATCGCTTTAGGTATTGAGTACAATGGTTCTCAATACTATGGTTGGCAGCGACAACGTGACGTTAAAAGTGTCCAAGAAGAATTAGAAAAAGCACTCACAGTTGTGGCGAACCATCCGGTTGAAGTATTGTGTGCGGGGCGCACCGATGCAGGGGTTCACGGCACAGGGCAGGTGATACATTTTGATACTACGGCTTGCCGAAAAATGGTCGCTTGGACAATGGGTGTCAATGCTCATTTACCAAAAGATATCGCTGTTCGTTGGGCAACTGAGGTTTCAAGCGATTTTCACGCTCGCTTTTCGGCTACAGCACGCCGTTATCGCTACATCATTTATAATCATGCTTATCGCCCTGGCATATTATCTTCAGGTGTCAGTCATTATCATGGCGATTTAGACGTTGAGAAAATGCAGCAAGCAGGGCAGCTTTTATTGGGCGAAAATGATTTCACCTCTTTTCGCGCTGTGCATTGTCAATCTAATAGTCCTTGGCGAAACGTCATGCATTTGAATGTGACTCGCCATGGCCACTATGTCGTCATCGACATTAAAGCCAACGCCTTTGTCCATCATATGGTGAGAAATATCACTGGTAGCCTCATTGTCGTCGGCCGGGGTGAGCAGCCTCCCGAATGGATAAAATGGCTGCTTGAAGCCAAAGATAGAAAACTGGCAGGAGCAACAGCCAAAGCCGAAGGACTATATTTGGTTGCTGTTGATTATCCAGAAGAATTTTCTTTACCCAAAGAATCGCTTGGTCCACTATTTTTAGCTGATCATTTGAGCTGATCGAGCGTAAAGCGTTCAAAGCAGAGTCGCAGTGTGTGTCGAAATAACAGCCAGAAAATAGGTACAACCAGTTTTTTGTCTACACTAAGCATTTTATATGTTTTAATCCTCACGCATAAATCCCAAATTTGTATCTTTCGCAATCACGCGAGAGAGTTAAGAGTAAAGGTCTTCCATGAGTTGGCTTGAAAAGATTTTAGAAAAAAGCAATATCGTAACTTCGCGTAAAGCATCCATCCCTGAAGGGGTTTGGACTAAATGTACTTCTTGTGAGCAAGTGTTATATCACGCTGAGCTTGAGCGTAATTTGGAAGTGTGCCCTAAATGTGATCATCACATGCGCATGAAAGCACGTCGCCGCTTAGAGACTTTTCTTGATGAGCAGAATCGTGTCGAGATTGGTGACGAGTTAGAGCCGCAAGATAAACTCAAGTTTAAAGACTCAAAACGTTATAAAGAACGCCTTTCAGCCGCTCAAAAAAGCAGTGGCGAGAAAGATGCTCTTGTGGTGATGCAGGGCGAACTATTGGGTATGCCTCTGGTTGCTTGTGCTTTTGAGTTTTCTTTCATGGGTGGTTCAATGGGGTCTGTAGTTGGTGCGCGTTTCGTACGAGCTGTTGATGCCGCTATAGAAAACAACTGTGGTTTGGTGTGCTTTTCTGCCAGTGGCGGCGCTCGTATGCAAGAAGCGTTGATGTCATTGATGCAGATGGCAAAAACCAGTGCAGCGCTTGAACGTCTATCGAGCAAAGGATTACCTTATATCTCGGTCATGACTGACCCTACCATGGGTGGTGTATCAGCAAGCTTAGCGATGCTTGGCGACATCAATATTGGTGAACCTAAAGCACTGATTGGTTTTGCAGGTCGCCGAGTCATCGAACAAACGGTACGTGAAGACTTACCTGAAGGTTTCCAACGCAGCGAATTCCTGATTGAGCATGGTGCGATTGATATGATTGTCGATCGCCGTGAAATGCGCCAACGCGTAGCTGGATTGATCGCTAAATTGACCAATCATAGCTCACCATTGGTTGTTTCTGTTGACGATTCACCGATTGAACCTGATTACGCTGTACCAGAAGCGCACGAAAAAGGGTAAAGTAGGCACTAACACTAACTGCTTAATGGTTATAAACGTTAGATGACTCAAAACCTTATCCCACAAGCCACATCCTCTCTTGCGATGTGGCTTGATTATTTAGCGAATCTTCATACCTCCGCTATCGACCTTGGCTTGGATCGCGTTCAAGCTGTGGCTCAAAAAGCGAATCTTATTAAACCTGCACCTACCGTAATTACCGTGGCTGGAACGAATGGTAAAGGCTCGACCTGTGCATTAATGGAAGCCATTTTATTGGATGCAGGTTATCGTGTGGGCGTTTATAGCTCACCTCATCTTATCCGTTATAATGAACGCGTGCGTATTAATGGGCTTGAGCTCAGCGATGCACTGCATACGCAAGCCTTCGCTTTTGTTGAAGCGCAACGGGGTGGCATCAGTTTAAGCCTATTTGAGTTCGGTACATTGGCGGCGCTGCGTTTATTTCAAACGCAAGCGGTGGATGTCATTTTATTGGAAGTTGGGCTAGGTGGCCGACTTGATGCGACCAATATCGTGGATCACGATGTTTCTGTGATTACTAGTTTGGCGATTGATCACGTGGATTGGCTCGGCGATGACATCAATGTTATTGGCTATGAGAAAGCGGGGATTTATCGCGCAGGTAAACCCGCGATTTGCGGCCAGCCTAAGCCACCACCAACGGTTGCAGCGCATGCCGATGATATTGGTGCGGAGATGTACCAAGTCGGTATTCAGTTTTCCTATGAACTGGCCTCTGAAACAACGTGGAATTGGCGAAGTGGTCCATTTGAGTTATCTGATTTACCGCTCCCTCGCTTGCCTTTGCCTAATGCGGCTACGGCATTAATGGCACTCGGCTGCTCCGGTTTGGCTGTGAGTGATGTCAATATCGTCAATGGGCTGAGCAACGCAACACTTGCTGGGCGGATGCAAAAAATCAGTGATAGCCCCGAAATCATTCTTGATGTTGCACATAATCCCCATTCGGCTGAATATTTGGTGGCGCAGCTCAAACAGCGTTACGCACACAAAAAGGTCCATGTAGTGATTGGCATGCTGCATGATAAAGATGTGAAGGCCACGCTTCATCAACTGAAATCAATCGCTAACCTTTGGTATCCTGCTTCATTAAGTGGCCCTAGAGCCGCGCAAGCGAATGAACTGTGTCAGTACCTTGAGCCTGGCGTTAAACCGTTTGCTAACCCAGTCAGCGCTTTTGAAGCCGCGATGACACAAGCCGATAGCAATGATGTCATTATCGTGGTTGGGTCGTTTCATACTGTGGGTGAAGTATTAGAGCACTGGCAGAACAAAGGAGTATAAATGGCAAGTAAGTTTCAGAGCCGCTTGGTAGGAACAATTATATTGGTGGCGATAGGGGTGATAGTGTTGCCTGATGTATTAGATGGCAAAAAGACTCACTACAAAGAAGATATTGCCAGCATTCCAATTAAGCCTGAATTAGACAGCGACGTAGAGAAGTTTGAAATTCTCGACCCCGTTGAAGATCAAGTCGCGTTGCCCGATTCGCCTGTTGAAGTGATCGCACAAACTAACCAGAGCGATGCAGCAACGCAGAGCAAGCCACTCACTGTGAAAGTGAAAGAAACGGCGGAAAGAAATGATTACCAAGATAGTGCTTGGCTCATTCAGTTGATGGCATTAAAGAATGCCGAAAACGCAAAAACCGTGGTTAAAGATCTGCAAAAACGGGGTTATCAAGCTCATACTAAGCAAGAAAATGGCTTCACTCGGATCATTATTGGCCCAGATGTTTCCAAAACCAAGCTTGAGCGTCAACTCTTAGAACTGGAAAAAATTACCGGTGCAAAAGGTCAATTGCTCAAATTTAAACCACTAAACCCATAAGAAAACGTTTGCGTCGCGTTTTTTTCTGTTAAAATGCGCGCCAACTTAAGATGTAGAACTCATGAATTGGTTAGATATTGTCATTTTAAGTGTGATCGGCCTATCGGCATTGATCAGTTTAGTCCGTGGCTTTGCTAAAGAAGCGTTGTCATTAGTGATATGGTTCGGTGCATTTTTTGTCGCCAGCCAATACTACGCAAAACTTGCGGTGTATTTTTCAAATATCAAAGATGACATGTTTCGTAATGGCGCGGCCATTGCAGCACTGTTTGTTGCAACACTCATTGTCGGAGCGATCATTAACTATGTGATTGCTCAATTGGTACAAAAAACGGGCCTATCAGGAACTGATCGGGTACTGGGCATTGTTTTTGGAGCATTGCGTGGTGTGTTGATTGTTTCAGCTGCCTTGTTTTTTATGGATGCGTTTACCGCATTTCCAAATTCAGAGTGGTGGAAGAGCTCGCAATTGGTACCGGAATTTAGCCGTATCATTGCGCCGTTCTTTGAGCACTTACAAGCAACATCAAGTTTTCTCTCTGGCGCGATTTAGCGCCAGTTACTGTCGCAAATCGAGGATCAGGACATGTGTGGTATTGTTGGAATCGTGGGTACAACGCTGGTAAACCAGTCAATTTATGACGCGTTAACGGTATTGCAGCATCGTGGCCAAGATGCCGCTGGTATTTGTACCATAGAAAGCAATCGTTTCCGTCTGCGTAAGGCGAACGGTTTAGTGAAAGATGTCTTTGAAGCAAAACACATGCAGCGTCTTCAAGGAACGGTGGGTATTGGACATGTGCGTTATCCTACTGCGGGTAGTTCGAGTGCCTCAGAAGCTCAACCTTTCTACGTTAACTCCCCGTTCGGTATCACGCTTGCTCATAACGGCAACCTCACCAATGCCAACGAAGTACGCCAGAAGTTGTTTGAAAAAGATCGTCGCCATATTAATACCACTTCAGATTCCGAAGTGCTGCTTAACGTCTTGGCGCATGAAATTGATACAGTCAGAGGCAATGTAACCGCAGAAGATGTGTTTCGTGCTGTCGCCAATGTACATCGCACCATTCGCGGTGCTTATGCTGTTGTCGCGATGATCATTGGGCATGGGATGATCGCGTTTCGTGACCCGCATGGTATTCGTCCTATCTGCTTAGGTAAACGTGAAGTCGATGGCCGTACCGAATACATGGCCGCTTCGGAGTCGGTGGCGCTAGATGCTGTCGGCTTTGATTTTGTGCGTGACCTTGCCCCCGGGGAAGCGGTGTATGCGACCTTTGATGGCCAGCTATTTACTAAACAATGTGCCGATAATCCAACACTTAACCCATGCATTTTTGAATTTGTCTACTTCGCCCGCCCAGATTCGTTTATCGACAAAATTTCGGTTTACAGCGCGCGCGTAGAAATGGGTAAAAAGTTGGGTGAGCGCATCAAGAACGAATTTGCTGACTTAGATATTGATGTCGTGATCCCCATTCCTGAGACTTCGTGCGATATCGCATTGCAAATTGCACAAGCGATTGATATTCCATATCGCCAAGGTTTTGTCAAAAACCGCTACGTTGGCCGCACATTTATTATGCCGGGCCAGCAACAGCGTAAAAAGTCGGTGCGCCGTAAACTCAATGCGATTCGTTCTGAATTTAAGGGCAAAAACGTGTTGCTAGTGGATGACTCGATAGTACGTGGAACTACGTCAGAGCAAATTATTGAGATGGCTCGTGATTCTGGTGCAAACAAGGTGTACATGGTGTCAGCCGCGCCTGAGATCCGTTTCCCTAACGTCTATGGCATTGACATGCCAAGTGCTAACGAGTTGATTGCTCATGGTCGAGATGCCGATGAAATTGCGCAGCGAATTGGTGCCGATGCTCTGATTTTCCAAAATCTGGAAGATTTAGTCGATGCCGTCGGCATGGGTAACCGCGATATTGCAAAATTTGAAGCGTCGGTATTTAACGGAGAATACGTCACGGGCGATATTGATCAGCAGTATCTTGATTTTCTTGAATCGATGCGTAGCGACGATGCAAAAACGGTTCGAGAAATCCAGCAAGATCTCGCCAACCTAGAGATTCATAACGAAGGCGCGTAATCGAGCGCATCTCTCCAAATAGGCTGCAAAGAAAAAGGCTTCCATCTAGGAAGCCTTTTTTGTGCTCGTTAACAGGGTTTGACTAAAGGATCATTGCCGCAATCCAGCCAAACACAATCAGTGGAATATTATAATGGATGAAGGTTGGAACCACCGTTTCCCAAATATGTTCGTGCTGGCCATCCGCATTTAGGCCTGACGTTGGCCCCAAGGTGGAATCTGACGCTGGAGAGCCAGCATCGCCCAACGCAGCAGCGGTACCCACTAGCGCAATGGTCGCCATAGGCGAAAAGCCAAAGGCGAGGGCGAGGGGCACGTAAATGGTTGCGATGATTGGAATCGTTGAGAAGGATGAACCAATGCCCATAGTGACCAACAAACCGACGATCAGCATTAATAAAGCCGATAACGCTTTGTTGTCGCCAATGCTTACTGATAAGGCTTCGACGAGCGACTCAACGCCACCGGTGGCTTTCATTACGGCGGCAAATCCGGCCGCTGAAATCATAATAAAGCCAATCATGGCCATCATATGTACACCTTTGGTGAACACATCGTGCGTCTCTTTCCACGCAATCACACCACCAAAGGTGAAGACCATAAAACCAGCCAGTGCGCCGATGATCATTGAACCTGTGGAGAGTTGTACGGCAAGTGCCGTGATAATACCGAGCGCGGCAATCAAAATATGCTTTTTGTTGATCGCTTTTGGTTCGGTATTAATGACGGTATGTTCCGTCTCTTGATACTGGCGAGGTTTACGATAGGTAAAGAAAATGGCGACCAGTAAGCCAAAAATCATCCCAGCGGCGGGTAGCAGCATGGCAATCGGCACTTGGCTTGCCGTTACGTTTTCAAGGCCATTATCGCGTAAATTCTTGAGCAAGATATTATTGAGGAAAATCCCACCAAAGCCGACAGGCAAGACCATATAGGGCGTGATAAGGCCAAAAGTGAGCACGCAAGCAATCAGGCGACGGTCAAGCTTCAGCTTGGCAAAGACGCCCAATAGCGGTGGAATTAAAATCGGAATAAAGGCGATATGGACAGGAATGATATTTTGCGATGACATGGTAACCAGAACCAGCGCGACCAGAACCGCATACTTCAAACCTGTGGTGGCCGCGCCATGCTCTTTGCCATGGATACGCTTAATCACGTTTTGCGCCAGTAAGTCAGTAATACCAGATTTAGAAATCGCGACGGCAAAGGTGCCTAGCATCGCATAACTTAGTGCGATGGTTGCACCGCCGCCTAAGCCACTTTCAAATGCAGAAACAGCGTCATTTAAACTCATCCCTGCAACTAAACCACCGACGATCGCACTGAATGTTAGTGCGACGACGACATTGACCCGCATCAGCGCAAGAAGCAGCATGATGCATACAGAAATTACTACAGGATTCATATATTTCTCGGTTAGTTGTGTTTACTTGTTATTGTTTTCTGAAGGTTCAACAAGTGGCCATCCGCCAAGGGCCTTCCATTTGTTGACGATACCGCAAAAAAGTTCGGCTGTTTTTTGCGTATCGTATAGCGCTGAATGCGCTTCTCTATTGTCAAATTCCATCCCAGCGGATTTGCACGCTTTGGCCAAAACGGTTTGCCCATAGGCTAAACCACTTAGCGCAGCGGTATCAAAAGTCGCAAAAGGGTGGAAAGGGACTCGTTTTAGCTTGCAGCGTTCACTGGCTGCCATCACGAAATTCAAGTCAAAGGTAGCATTGTGCGCCACCATGATCGCGCGGCTACAGTCATTGTCGCGTTGCTCTTTTCGGACTAGCTTATAAATTTCTCTGAGTGCTTCGGCCTCGCTGACGGCACCGCGTAATGGGCTAAATGGGTCACGAATGCCATTAAACTCAAGCGCCTCTTTTTCAAGGTTGGCACCTTCAAAAGGCTCAACATGAAAGTGAATCGTCGATGCTGGGTGCAGATCACCTTGTTCATCCATACGCAACGTAATCGCGCAGATTTCTAATAGTGCATCGGTCTTTGCATTGAAACCGGCTGTTTCGACGTCGATGACGACGGGAAAATAACCGCGGAAACGCTTTTTCAGTGTCAATGCTTCATTTACTTCAGTCATGCTAGCTCTTGGTTGTGTGAGAGGGCTGGCATTATTACAGATTCTTTCTACGATAAAAACCAAACACGTTAATAAATGCAGGTTTCACTATGCGTTGGATAGTGCGGTGATGTGGCTAGATTTTTGCATTAACTTAGTCAATAGAAAGCGAAGCGGCAATTTTCCGCCATCGTTGTAGTATCGCTCGGAGAATAAAATCGTTATGAATAAATGGGTTACTGCCACTATTGTGATGACCAGCATACTGACATCTTTTGCCCCTATGGCGATGGATAAGCGTTATGTGGCAACACCACAGCAGTCTACGTGGCAGATGGTGACGAATACCCCTTTAGAGTGCCGTTTGGTCCATCCGATCCCTAATTACGGTGACGCTGAATTCTCTTCACGTGCGAATAAGAAGATTAACCTCGATTTTGAACTCAAAATGCGTCGTCCAATGGGCGAAACTCGCAATGTAAGTTTAGTGTCATTACCACCGAGTTGGCGTCCGGGTGAGAGTGCAGACCGTATTACCAATTTGCAATTCTTCAAACAGTTCGATGGTTACATCGGTGGTCAAACAGCTTGGAGCCTGCTCAGTGAGTTGGAAAAAGGACGCTATCCAACCTTTAGCTACCAAGATTGGCAAAGCCGAGATCAGCGTATTGAAGTGGCTCTCTCGTCGGTACTGTTTCAAGATAAGTACAATGTGTTTAGCGATTGTGTGAGCAATTTGCTGACGTACAGTTTTGAAGATATCTCATTTACGATTCTGCATTATGACCGCGATAATGTGCAACTCAATAAAGCTTCGCAAAAACGGCTTGCGCAAATTGCCGACTATATTCGCTATAACCAAGATATTGATTTGGTGCTGGTTTCTACCTATACCGACTCTGTTGATAGTCGAGGAGTGAGTCAGGATCTTTCTGAGCGTAGGGCTGAGGTATTAAGAGATTACTTTAAATCACTGGGGTTACCTGAGGATCGCATTCAAGTGCAAGGCTATGGTAAACGTAGACCGATCGCCGACAACGCATCACCCATCGGCAAAGATAAAAACCGTCGCGTGGTTATCTCATTGGGCCGAACAATTATCTAATAACGCTAGAGCAAAAAAGCAGCCCATTTTAAAGGCTGCTTTTTGTGATGTTATCCGGGAAACCTTACGCATCTAGTTTATATAACTAGCCGATGCTGCAAAGAGGCTTATCCTTCTAAACCTGCTGATGCTTGTTTGTTTTGGATAAGTTCAATCATGTAACCATCAGGATCTTTCACAAAAGCGATATGCGTGGTGCCACCTTTTACTGGGCCAGCTTCACGGGTCACATTACCTCCAGCTGCTTTAATCGCGTCACAGGTGGTATACACATCTTCAACACCAATCGCGATGTGGCCAAAAGCACTACCGAGGTCATAGCTTGTGGTGCCCCAGTTATAGGTCAGTTCGATCACCGCACCCTGAGATTCATCGCCATAACCCAGAAATGCCAATGTGTATTTGTATTCTGTATTTTCATTAGTACGAAGCAGTTGCATACCCATGACCTTGGTGTAAAACGCGATCGATTTTTCTAAATCGCCTACGCGTAGCATGGTGTGCAAAATACGACTATTTGACATGTTGAGCTCCTAACTTTCTGATGAAATATCTATCTCCACCCGACCACTGTGGCGATGATGTTGGCTTACGTCCACCCACTCCAATCACAGAGTTTATCTATGTTCAAAGGAATTTGTTTACTTACTGCCTACTTGCAGAGTTGAGTCTTTTGGGAATCTGGTTAAATTTTATAGGTCAGTTTTATCAGAGAATTCGCAAAGATCTTCAATGATACAACTGCCACAACGCGGCTTTCTTGCGACACAGGTGTAGCGACCATGTAAGATCAACCAGTGATGAACATCAACTTTGAATTCTTTAGGGACGACTTTGAGCAGCTTTTGTTCCACTTCATCAACATTTTTACCCAGTGCAAACTTGGTTCGATTTGAAACACGGAAAATATGCGTGTCAACGGCGATGGTTGGCCACCCAAAAGCGGTGTTCAATACCACATTGGCTGTCTTTCTGCCAACGCCGGGCAGCGATTCTAATGCTTCACGGCTCTCTGGCACTTCTCCTGCGTATTGATCCAATAAGATACGGCAAGTTTTGATGACGTTTTCTGCTTTAGAATTGAATAAACCAATGGTTTTGATGTATTGCTTTAGCCCATCAACGCCAAGCTCAAAGATGGCTTGTGGCGTATTAGCAATAGGGTAAAGTTTGTCAGTGGCCTTATTAACGCTGACGTCAGTCGCTTGAGCGGAAAGCAGTACTGAGATCAGTAACTCAAACGGTGTGCTCCATTTTAGCTCGGTTTCTGGCTTAGGGTTATTGGCCCGTAAGCGCTCGAGGATCTCGACTCGTTTGACATTATTCATCGTTTGGAAAACTTCCTTATGATTTCGCTAAGCGTTGGTGACGCGTGCTCGTTCTATGACGGGCTTTTGTTCTTTAGGTTGGCGAGCAGCCAGATTTTTATCGATGATATTTTTAGCTGCAATCAAAAAGCCAACACCAATAAACGCTCCAGGCGGCAGGAGCGCAAGCAAAAAGCTGTTGTCAAAATGGAAGACCTCAATGCGTAAAATGGTTGCCCAATGACCCAGTAATAAATCAGCACCATCAAACAGTGTGCCATTGCCAATTACTTCACGCAGTGCGCCCAAAATGACCAGAATAGTGGTCATTCCCATGCCCATCCAAAATCCATCTTGTGCTGAAGGCAATACTGCATTTTTTGAGGCAAATGCTTCGGCGCGACCGATGATGATACAGTTGGTCACAATCAGAGGAATGAAGATCCCTAGCGATAGGTACAGGCCGTAAGCGTAGGCATTCATTAACAGTTGTACGCAAGTTACTAGTGCGGCGATGATCATCACAAACACAGGGATACGAACTTCTTTGGGGACATAATCTCGTACTAATGAGATGGTGACATTTGAACAAACGAGAACCAGCAATGTCGCAACGCCTAAACCTAGCGCATTGGTGACAGTGGAAGAAACCGCTAGTAAAGGGCACAGTCCAAGTTGTTGAACGAGCGCAGGGTTGTTGCTCCACATCCCATTTTTAATCAGTGTCTTATGATCACTCATTGCTGGCTCCTTTACAGTCAAAAGGTTGTGCTAATAGTGCTTCTCGATGTTGATTCACAAACTGAGCGGTATTTTTCACCGCTTTGACGACGGCTCGCGGCGTAATCGTCGCTCCAGTAAACTGATCAAATTGTCCCCCATCTTTTCGCACTTTCCAAGTCTCGATATTTTGCTCAGTGACTTGCTTGCCAGTAAAGCTCAATATCCAATCAGTGACGCGTAAATCTATTTTGTCACCTAACCCCGGTGTTTCTTGATGAGACAGAACGCGAGTCCCTGTGATGGTGCCATCGTGCTTGATGCCAATAATTACCTTGATCGCGCCGTTATAGCCATCAGGTGCGATGGCTTCAATAGCCAGTCCACTCGGTTCACCGTTTTGTGTGGCAATATAAGCGTGCATAGGTTGGTCTGTACCAAGTGCAGGGTCAGTCACCAGTGTACAGGATTTGTACAGTTCGTTGTCGTGCAAACTGTGCGGGATCACTTGGTTTAAAATCGATTGCAGTTGAATCTGCTCTTGCTTGGTTATTTGATCTTTTGTTAGGTATTGGGTTAACGCTACAACACCTGTTGAAGCACAGGCAAAGATAGCGAGAATCAAACCGTTATTGCGAATGGCGGTTAACATAGCGCTCCTTAATGCCCGTAGGTTCGAGGTTTAGTGTAGTAATCAATCAGTGGGACACACATGTTGGCAAGTAATACAGCGAAGGCTACTCCGTCAGGGAAGCCCCCCAACTGCGGATAATGAAAATCATCATGCCAATAAATGCGCCGTAAATTAAGCGACCTTTGACGGTTGTGGAAGCGGTGACAGGATCGGTTGCGATAAAAAAAGCGCCGAGCATGGTCGCGCCCGAGAGCAAATGAAACAAGGGCGAGGCGGTCGCTCCCGGCTCAATAAGCGCAGTGAAAGCACTTGCCATTACTAAACCACACAGCACCGCAATCGGGATGTGCCAGTTGATCACACGCAGTTTGATCAATAATAAGCCGCCAGCTAAATAGGCAAGGTTAACCCATTCCCAGCCAACCCCAGCTAACCCACTAAATTGAGGCTGGCTCATCGCTTCATGCAGAGTCTCACCGTTATGTAATCCGGTTTTTACGGCGTCCAATGGGGTGGCCATAGTGACACCATCGATACCCGTTCGGATTTGTTGTAGTGATAAACCTTCTACGTTGAAGCCACTGAAAATAAGTGAAAATGCATCACTAAACGAGCTAGGATCCGGTGCTAATTCCGTTGGAGCAATCCAACTGGTCATTTGCACAGGGAAAGAGATAAGCAAAACCACATAAGCAATCATGGCGGGGTTGAATGGGTTTTGTCCTAGTCCGCCGTATAAGTGTTTTGCAATAATGATGGCAAAAATAAGGCCAATAAAGATAACCCACCAAGGGGACATCGGAGGAATGGCAATGGCCAGAAGCCAAGCCGTGACCACGGCGCTGTAATCTTTGATTGCCAACAGTGGTGAGCGCTTACGCAGTAGCATAACCGCAGATTCAAAAGCCAAAGCGATGATGATAGCGAGCATCAGTTGAATGAGAGTACCCCAACCAAAGAAGTAGCTTTGCGCGATAAGCCCCGGTAAGGCGCACAAGGCGACCCACTTCATCAGTTCTGATGTGCTGCGTTTGCTGTGTGCATGGGGGGAGCTGGCAATAAAAAAGGCCACTAATTATTCTCCTCAGAATTATGATTGTTTTTCGCTTGTGCCGTTTGCTGCTCGGCCTTGCGTGCTTTGGCGCGAGCAATGGCGGCAGCGACTGCCGCTTTTTTGGCATCCTCAGGTTGAGCAGGCACAGGTTCAAGCGTTGGCTGAGGTTCACTCGGCGCCGTTTGCTGTTCTGCTTTGCGCGCTTTGGCGCGAGCAATGGCGGCAGCGACTGCCGCTTTTTTGGCATCCTCAGGTTGAGTTGGTGCAGCTTCAAGCGTTGGCTGGCGATCACTTGGCGCCGTTTGCTGTTCTGCTTTGCGCGCTTTGGCGCGAGCAATAGCAGCCGCGACTGCCGCTTTTTTGGCATCACCAGTTTCTGCTGGTGGCGCATCAGCACTGGTTTGCTGCGCTTTTTTCTCGCGAGCTTGACGTTTGCGCTCTTCGCGCAATTTAACCATTTCAGCGTTATCTGGCTCGACTTGACCTGCTTGCAGTGCTTCGGCTTGCTTGGCTTTAGCGCGTGCAATAGCCGCAGCAACAGCGGGTTTTACGGCGCTTGGGTTGTTTTCTGTTTGTGCTTTTTGCGCTTGAACGCGAGCGATGGCCGCCGCAATCGCATCGTCGCCGCCTGTGTGTTTCATCTCTTGACGACGTTCATCGGCTGCTTTTTTGAAACGATTCTCGCGATCGGCTTTATCGCGTTCTAAACGTGCTTTTTTCTCTTCGAAACGTACTCTGGCACGTTCAGCGGCTTCTGATTCTTGTTGGCGAGTTTTTATCTCGGCCTTGGCTTGACGATAGTATTGCACCAATGGAATTTCACTGGGGCAAACATAAGCACAAGCCCCGCACTCAATGCAATCTTTGAGGTTCAGTTCTTCACACTTATCATATTCTTCCGCTTTCGCGTGCCAGAACAATTGCTGAGGCAATAAGGAGGCCGGGCAGGCTTCCGCGCACTGACCACAGCGAATGCAGGCCATTTCATGTTGTGAAGAGGCAATCTCTTTACGAGTGGGTGCCAGAATGCAGTTGGTGGTTTTGGTGATCGGAACTTGTGAATGAGGCAGGGTGAACCCCATCATCGGGCCGCCCATGATAAGACGCGGTAATTTTTTATCTGCCTTATAGCCAAATTGTTCGAGTAAATATTGTACGGGTGTGCCTAATAAAACCCAGACATTCCGGGGCTGTTTAAACGTATTGCCCGTTAAGGTGACTACGCGGTTAATCAGGGGTTCGCCATCCATGACGGCGCGTTTAATCGCGTAGATAGAGCCAACATTTTGTACCATCAAGCCAATATCGGCTGGAATTTTACCCGCAGGCACTTCTTGGTTGGTCAGCAATTTAATTAACTGCTTTTCACCACCAGAAGGGTATTTGGTTGGGATCACGCGGATCACGATGTCTTTATGTATTGCGGCGGCTTCTAACGCTTGAATTGCTTCAGGTTTGTTATCTTCAATACCGATGATGGTTAATTTGGGCTTAAGAATGTGCTCTACAATACTGATCCCATCGATGATCTCTGCGGCATGGTGCTGCATGAGTACATCATCGGCCGTGATGTAAGGTTCACATTCGGCGGCGTTGATGATCAAAATATCAGTATGAGCGAGGCCTGATTGCATTTTTTTTGCAGTAGGAAAGCCGGCGCCGCCCAACCCTGAGATGCCAGCTTGACGAATGATTTCAATCAATTGCTCTGGGGAGTGTTGTCGATAATCAGCCAGTGGTGCGCGCACTGCCCACTCATCTTGCTGATCAGGTGTGATGACAATACACATTTCACTTAACCCAGAAGGGTGCGCCGTGGTGCGCGGTTCAATGGCGGTAATGATGCCAGAGGTTGAAGCGTGTACAGGCAACATGAAGGTTGAGGTGTATTGTGTCAGTGGTTGGCCTTTGAGTACTTTATCGCCAACACTGACCAGTAAATCACCGGCTCGGCCAATATGCTGTTTGAGTGGCAAGACAATTTCTTGCGGTATACTGGCATGAGTGAGTGCCGTTTGATTTGATTGTTGTTTATTTTCTGGCGGGTGAATGCCTCCAGGGAAGTTCCAGAGAGTGCCAGCTTTGATTTGTTCTATTAATGACAACATACCAATCCTTAATTCACGCTTTTCTGCGCACGTGAGGCAGAGTCGGTAACATCAACAACAGCAATCGCGTTCATTTGCCACTTCCAAGTATCGGTCGTAGTTTCTACCGGGATCATTTCAATACAGTCCGTTGGGCAGGGAGCAACACACAGATCACAGCCAGTACATTCTGACTTGATCACGGTATGCAGAGCCTTAGTTCCACCAACAATGGCATCTACGGGACAAGCTTGAATGCATTTTGTACAACCGATGCACATATCTTCATGAATGAAGGCAACGGTTTTGACCTTATTATCAAGATCATGCGCAGACTCTTCGGCTTCAACGCCCATTAAGTCAGCCAATTTTTCAATGGTTGCTTGGCCGCCGGGCGGGCATTTATTGATTTTATCGCCATTGGCAATGGCTTGTGCATAAGGGCGACAGCCCGGATAGCCACATTGACCGCATTGTGTCTGCGGTAAAATCGCATCAATCTGATCGACGATAGGATCGGCTTCTACTTTAAAGCGAATAGAGGCAAAACCTAAGATAGCGCCAAACACAGCGGCCAATGCGACAAGTGCAAGAATAGCGATGAGTATTGTGCTCATATTACAACTTCACCAATCCTGTAAAACCCATGAAGGCGAGTGACATAAGACCTGCGGTTATCATAGCAATGGATGCCCCTTTGAAGGGCGTTGGTACGTCGGCTACGCCGATGCGTTCGCGCATGGAAGCAAACAGAATCAATACCAATGAGAACCCAACCGCGGCACCAAAACCATAAATAATGGATTGAATGAAGTTATGATTTTCGTTGATGTTGAGAAGCGCAACCCCAAGTACCGCACAGTTGGTGGTGATAAGAGGAAGGAAAATCCCGAGCAGGCGATATAACGTTGGGCTGGTTTTGTGTACCACCATTTCGGTGAACTGCACCACCACGGCGATCACTAAAATAAAGCTCATGGTGCGTAAGTACTCAATACCTAACGGTTTAAGGACATAGCTTTCTACTAAATACGCACACACTGACGCTAGAGTTAGCACGAAAGTCGTCGCTAACCCCATCCCTATTGCGGTTTCTAGTTTTTTTGATACGCCCATAAAAGGACATAGCCCTAGAAACTTTACCAGTACAAAGTTATTGACCAGCACAGTGCCGATTAATAACAAAAAATATTCGGTCATAGTTATATAAGTCTTAAGTTCCGATCTGGTGATTATCGTGCTTTGCCAAGCGAATAACAACCAAGGAAAGATAAGGTTTTATACCTTTGACGGAATTTTGTACGCTGCTACGCCAGTATTAGGTTGATATGGGGCGTTATAAAGCAGTGTCAGCCGGCTATTTTTTATGTGTCGAAAAATGGGCTTGACTTAAATAACACCAAGTCAGTACATACTCACTGTCAGGCCAGTGGTAACCAACGCTGATTGTGTATGACGGGTTTAAAAAAGGGTGAAGATCAGTGTGAATCTGAAAAATGAGCCGCTTGGCGTGTTTGTCAACGTGGATCAGCTCTACCACGTGAAAATCAAGAACCTGTTCAACCCATGGATAAATGGCTTTATAAATCGATTCCTTCGCGGAAAAAATCAGCGTAATAAAGCTCGCTAATTGGGCAAAGTGATGAGCAAAAATGTGCTCTGCGGGTGTCATTACTTGCTGGCGAATATCACAGAGCCATTCATCTCGTATGAGTTGTTCAATATCAATACCAAGAGCGGCACACGCTTGAGTCTGGTGAGTGGCGGCTGCGATAGCGTAGCCATGGCAATGGGATATTGAGCCTACGATATTTTGCGGCCAAACCGCTTGATTCCCCTTGCCAATCTCTAACGTTAGCGACTGTGATTGATCCAGTTTGGTTAGGCAGTGTTTTGCACACATCCTGCCAGCTAAAAATTCACAATGGCGTTTTAGCACGGCTTGGTTTAAAGAAGAGGGCAGGGAGATCCCTTGCTCTTCAAGTTTATTTTTGTATTCAGGTAGATACTTCACTTCAAGCTGGTGGTATTGGATGAAAGATGGCCAGTTTGGAATGATGAGCATGCCTATTTTACCTATCGAGTGAGTGAACTTGTTCGATGCGTCGCCTGCGTGGTGACGTTTATCTCAGATTGAGTGAAAAATCACTCCCCCAGTCAAAAACAAAGTGTTGATGTCTAGGAGAGTGAGTCAGAGTGACTAACTAGAACTGGTAATCAGCGACTATGCCAAAGGTGCGTGGACCACCGACTTCGTAGAGATCACTTTTCTGGCGAATCACGTACTCTTCATCAGTGACGTTTTTCACGTAAGCGCGAATAGTCAAATCGTTGAGAGTGTAACCTGCATTCAGATTGAACACGGTGTAATCGCCAGCCGTTTTACTCTCTGTGTTGGCTAAATCGGTATAGTAATCGGAAACGTGGTTAACACGAGCACCAAAAAATAGACCAGAATCTAAGTGTTGAGTAAAGCCCGCACCTGCAGACAGTTTAGGAGCGTAACTGAACTCATTGCCTGAGAGATTGGTGGAGGTACCGGTTGGTCCTTCGCTGATGTCCGTTTTAAGAAGACCGACAAACGCAAACAGGTCGAGCCCAGAATCAAACCAGTAAGAGGCTTCAACTTCCGTACCGTAAGTTTTCCCTTTCGGTATATTGGTGATATAGGTGTCGAAGCGTTTTCCGCTCTCACCAGAGACCGAAGTTTGATAATTTTTGTAGTCGTTGTAGAACAGGTTAGCAGTAAGATCCAGCTTGTCATCCAGGAAGCTTGAACGAGAACTTAGCTCGTAGCTCCAGACTTTTTCTTGTTCAAAAACAAAAACTTCTTCTTTGTACTCGTTATAGCCTAATCCACCAGCATTGTAGCCTTTACGGGCCGTAAGACCGAGGGTGGAGTGATCTGAGACATCAAGTAATAGACCAATCTTAGGCAATAGGATGCCGTCATCTTCATCGGCTTTAAAATCGAGTGGTAGGGTAGCGTGATCGAAATCTCGCTTCAGTTCATCTCTTTCATAACGTGCACCTAATAATAGCTGCCAGCGATTATCCAAACGAATTCTTGAGTCAAAGTAGATTGAGTTGGTTAAAACTTCATCTTTACGTTTTAATGAATCTGTTTCGGTGTATTGATCTTTGAAGAAGCTGGCTAGGCCTAGAATCGCATTGTACCTTTCATCAAGTGATTGATATGTAAGCTTTGCTTCTGCGGTGTAGTTATCTTCATCCACATCACCATACCAATTAGTATCAGGATAAGCTTTGAACTTGGTGGTGTAGTTACGATGGGCGACTAAAATATCCGTTGTCAGTTCATCATTAATCACATAATTGACGTCTAGGTTGATATTCCAGCTTTTGGTTTCTTGGCGACGCGTGCCACTTTTGCTATGCAGTTCAAGTGTGCCCGGCTTGGTAACGAAGTTGGTATATTGCCCCTCTTCATTACGGCTACCAACCGTTAGCTTGGCTGTTAGCTTGTCATTTCCTTGAGGTTTCCACAATAATTTACCACGGACATTATAGGATTCGAGCTCGGAAGGATCCCAAGGGTACTGATCGCCGTTAGGCAGAGAGTAATCGATAGGGGTATTGCCTTTGGTACCTTCGGCGGCAAGACGAAACGCTAAAGTATCTTCAACCAGAGGTGCCGACACGACCCCTGCGAGATGATATTTACTGTCTTCATTTTCATAACCAGCGCGAACTTTACCCTCACGGTGGAACGTTGGATCCTTAGTTTTGATCACAACCGCACCGGCAATACTATTTCGGCCTTGGTTGGTGGATTGCGGCCCTTTATAGACTTCCACTTGTTCTGTATCCCACAGTCCAGCTTTACCAAACGCTTCTCCAGACCAAGATTCAGACACGCCGTCTACCGTGGTATTGACGCGAGGTGTTGCGCCTGTCATGAAGGTCAGAAAACCTTCGCCGGGGCCACGTCCATCGACCCCACGAATGTGTGGAATGCCCGAAGGTGCATTGAGTACGTTGGGTACGCGGTCGAGCAGATCGTAGTAATCTCGGCTTTCACCATCATCCATTTCATCGGTGAATAGGGTGAGCGAACTGGTGTTTTCGGCCAGTGTTCCTCCCAATTTCTCACCCACCACAACCACAGTATCTTGCTTTCTCTGCGGCTCTTTTTTTTCGAGCTGTTCCGCGACAACATTTGCGCTAGTACTAACGCAGAGGATGCCAATCAGTGTGGCGAGTTGAGTCTTATTGATATTTCTGACTGCCTTACCACTACCGTTATTCATATCCATGGGCTTCATGACCTAAAAGTTCCTTAATAGAAAAAATGATGTTACTGCAACCATTATCAAATCAACTGTTGCTGGTTGTAATGTTAATGATAATTGTTATTATTTGCAATATCATCAATGCGGTTTTATGCTACTTAGCTTCTATGTTTCAAAAATACTAGGCTTGATATGGGGTGGTTTTAGTGATGGCTGTTAATCAGGAGAGCTTACAAGAGAGGGCTGAGCTCAATGAGGTGTTGGCCCGTTTTATTCAAGAGGGCGGCTCTATTGGTGACGAGTTTTGGTGGGCACATGTGCAATCGATCGGCATGCCTTATGTAATTGAAATAAATGGCGAATATGCAAAGTTGCTTTTTTTATGGCGTGAGCCGAAGCAGAGTGTGGCCGCAAATAAAGCGATCTACGTTGATATTAATGGTGTCACCGATCATCACAGTTTTTCGATGGCGAAGTTTACTCATATCGATAATACCGATGTGTGGTTTTATATCGATAGCGTCAAACAGAGTTGGCGAGGAGGGTACTCTTTTATTCCTGTCCCAGAAGCGTTAGTGCAGCCGAGTTACCAAGGTTCATACGATGCAATGCGCCACCAACATCGGCAATGGCTACGTTCCATTTTTCCACTGAGTTGCGCTGATCCACTGGCTCAAAATGATTTGTCAAAATGCGAGTGGGGGCGCGCGAAAACACCTTGTCATATGCCTAAAGCGCTTACGCAAACAGAGTGGCTCGGTTTCGATTCGGCGCAAGGTCAGTGCTTCAAAAGTGCTGATTCGACCTTTACTTGGCGCAGCACTTTGCTCGGTACATCGCGCGAGATTTGGCTTTATTCGACCGCGCAAAGACCCACCACTGAGCCGTTACCCTTGGTATTGATGCTCGATGGCCGTTTTTGGTCTCAATCGATGCCAGTTTATGAGGCTCTGTCACAGGCGACCCACAGTGGAAAGCTTCCAGCGGCGCTCTATGTGTTGATTGATGAAATTAGCGCTCAACAACGCAGTGATGATCTCAGTTGTAATCCGCTGTTTTGGCAAGCCGTGATGGAGGAGTTACTCCCCTCGATTAACGAGCGCGTCAGAGTAACCCGCGATGCAGACCAAACGGTGATCGTAGGCCAGAGTTTAGGGGGCTTAGCGGCAATGTACGCGGCATTACACTGGCCGCAGCGATTCGGTTCTGTGGTTTGTCAATCGGGTTCGTTTTGGTGGCCCGATTTCTCGATCGTTAAACCCCCCAGTGAATATTGTCCACCGAAAAGCGACTCGCGATTCAGCAAAATGAGCCAAGAGGTACATCAAGGTTTAGGTGCCAATTCACGTCTTGCGCTTTTCCTCGAAGTGGGTAGTGGCGAAGACATCATGATCGATTTAAGTCGAGATCTATACCAACAATTGGCTTCACAACAGCATCGAATTCAATTTCGTCTGTTTGACGGCGGTCACGATCGACTCTGTTGGCGCGGCGGGATCATCGATGGCTTGTCATATGTTTTAGAACCTTATCTTTAATTTTCAGCGGTAGAGAGAAATATGTCAGAAAAATACACCAACCCTTTTGATGAATCTAAGCATCAATTTTTAGTGCTGATCAATTCGCATAATCAATACAGTTTATGGCCAGAATTCAAAGCCATTCCCGCTGGTTGGCAAGCCATCCTTGGACCGAGGTCAAAACAAGAGTGTTGCAACTACATCGAAGCTCAGTGGTTAGATATTCGAGCTTAAACCAAACGAGTTTTGACTCCTGCAATAGCGGCGCTGTTCATTCATGCTTGTTAAGCGGGGTAACAAAAAGGGACATAGGCAATGACTTTTGTTAGGAATAAAGAGATGCACAACTCATCAGTGCAAGAGGATCAGTGGCCTCTTATCGGCACACAGCAAGGTATTTGGTTTGCCGAGCAGATGATGCCCAATCCAGAGCAATTTAATGTTGCCCACTACGTGGTAATTCAAGGTCAAATCGATATTGAGTTATTTTCAAACGCGGTAGCCATCGGCTTGCAAGGCGTTGATTCCCTCCACTGCCATTATTTAGAGAGCGATGGCAGCGTGAGGCAGCAGTTTTATCCTGCGGATGAAGAAGGGCAGTGGCTTGAAATCCTCGACTTTTCACAAGCCGCCTTGCCAGAAGAGTCGGCTCGGGAGTGGATGAAGCACGATCTTGCGCAGCGGTTGGACATTTCATCAAGAAAGAGACGTTTCCGACACTGTTTAATTGATGTTGGTTCAAGCAATGCACCGCAATGGTTTTGGTATCAACGTTACCATCATATTGATGTGGATGGGTTCAGTGTGAATGCCATCAGTCAATACATCTGCCAACTTTATAACCATTGGCGGATTGGCGCTGCGAAACCTCAAGAGTTCAGCGCTTTTAGTAATGTAATTCAAGAATATCAGCAATTTTTAGACTCAGCAGCGCGCCAGCAGGCGTACGACTTTTGGCAAACGCAAGCGGATCATTTACCCAATGTTATTTCGCTCACCACAGGTAGCGCAGCCAATACATCATCGAGCACGATCACTCACACCGTGCCATTAATCGGTGGAGAGTGGTTAACTCGCTATAGTCCACAGTTGTTACCCGCCGAGCTTGCGATGGCGATGGTATTTGCTTATCTCCATTTACATTCTGGGCAAGAGCAAGTGTGTGTTGGTGTCCCCTTTATGCGCCGAATGGGCAATGCCGCCACTTGTGCCGCTGGTGCGGTAGTGAATGTACTGCCGATGGCGCTGTCACTTCATCCACAAATGAGCATTATTGATGTGGCGCGAGAGATGAATAAAACCATCCGCCAAGTTCGTCGCCACCAGATGTATGACGCTGAGCAGATCCAACGTGATTTGGGATTAGTAGGCCAGCCGCTCTATGGCCCGATACTCAACTTTAAACCCTTTGAAGCTGCATTGAGTTTATCTGGCGTAGAGACTGAGACACATATCCTCTCGGCAGGTCCGATTGATGAGATTGAATTTTCGCCAGTGCTCGATGGTCAGACACTGAGTGTTAATATCACGGCCAACAGCACCAAATATAGCCAAGAGTCATTAGAACTTCATGCCGCTCGTTTCGTTGCGATGGTAGAGCAGATTGCCAACCATCCAACACAGCCACTTGATTTGGTAGAGTTAATCCCGCCGAGCGAGAAGCAGCAGATTACTTTGTGGTCGGTGGGGCCACAACATGAACATGAAACAGAGCAAACTGTGCTGGATGTATGGCAGCAGACGGTTGAGAGCAAGCCAAACGAAGATGCCTTGGTGTTTAAACAGCAGCGTTGGACATTTGATGCCTTCAATCACCTCATTGAAACTCGAGCGGATCAACTGATTACCGCGGGCTTGCGCCAAGGTGATATTGCCGGTGTCGCGTTACGACGTGGGCCTGAAAGCGTCGTGACTATGCTAGCGATTTTGCGAGCGGGTGCGATTTACCTGCCTATCGATCTTGATTATCCCATAGAACGTATTGAATCGATTGTTGAACAAGCACGCCCTTGGTGCTTAGTTGTGGAGGAGAATGAGCAAAACATGGCTTATTCATCGATAAGCTACGTTCCTAGGTTTATTGCTCTTCCTGAATTGGCTCGCATTCACACAGCGCCACAACCCAAACCGACGATCAGCCACGGCGATGTGGCTTATATCATCTTTACTTCAGGTTCGACTGGCCACCCCAAAGGAGTCATGAACACACATGGAGCGCTGTTGAATTTACTGCGCTCTCATCAAGGTTCGATTTTTTCTGCGGCCATCAGCAAACTGGCGACACGTCGTCAGTTACCAGAACAAGCTATTACTGTTCGTGCGGCGCATACGACGTCATTCTCCTTCGATGCTTCTTGGGAGCAAGTACTCTGGATGTTGTCTGGCCATACTATGTATTTGTATGACGATGAACAACGGAAAGACGCCTACGAACTGGTTCAGTATGTTGCTGAAGATAATATCGATGCTCTTGATTTACCGCCTTTACTGTTTGATCAAATGCTCGATAGTGGATTAATGACGAGCGCTCACGTGCCGACGTTAGTTTTGATTGGTAGTGAAGCCATACCACAAAAGCTTTGGTCACGTGTGAGTGAGTTTCCCGAACTGCTGGTGGAAAATTTTTATGGACCAACCGAATTTACGGTTGATGCGATCAGCGCTTCGCTTGATGCAGATGCATCGCCTGTCATTGGTCGACCCATTGCCGGTGCTTGTGTTTACGTGCTTGATGAAAATTTAGAGCCTGTCGCTATTGGTGAGGTGGGTGAGCTTTATTTATCGGGTGCGGGGTTAGCAAAGGGCTACCTCAACCAGCCAAGTATGACAGCAGAACGTTTTGTGGCGAACCCCTTTGCGTATGGCAAGATAATGTACCGCACTGGTGATTTGGTGAAGTGGCGAGACAATGGGCTACTGGATTTTGTTGGCCGGTGTGATCACCAAATCAAAATTCGCGGTTTTCGTATTGAATTGGGCGATGTAGAAAGTGCTATTAATGCGATTGATGGTGTTAATACGACGGTAGTCGTAGCAGAGCCTGTTGGCGATACTCATCGTTTATTGGCTTACTGTACTTTGGAAAAAGAGGCTCCGGGTGAGTCAGTTCAACCCACGTTCACAGATCAAAGACTGCAAAGTCTTATCGCACAGGCGCTGCCTGACTATATGCAGCCAGCCAATGTGATGATCTTGGATGCTTTCTCTTTGAATGTGAATGGGAAAATCGATAGAAAAGCGCTCCCTAAGTACTCGGCAGGCACGCGTAGCGAACGCGTGGCCCCAATAACCCAACCAGAGCAGCTGTTATGTGATGCGATCACCGAGCTACTCGGTGTCAGTGACGTAGGAATGTCAGATGACTTCTTTAATCTAGGTGGAGACAGTATTTCGGCGATGAGCCTTGGGACGCGATTGCGCACGGCGGGCTATGATCTACGACCCAAAGCTATTTTTGCAGCCCGTCAACTGGGTATGATGGCGAGCCAAATGGCGCCACTACAGCAACAACAGCGCGAGAAACAAGAAGGTATTATTCGGCCTCTACCTATGTGGCAATGGTTTGAGGAGACATTTTCTAATACAACCAGTTATGTGCAAAGTGTGCTTGTTGAGGTGGAAAGCGACACCCAATTAGCGCACTTACAAGCCAGTTTAGTGCAACTGGTCGCCAACCATTCCGTGTGTCGCTTGGTCCAAAAAGAACAGCAATACCATATTGAGGCGCTGCAAAATCTTGATGTAAAAAACTGGGTTGAATCGGTTTCGGTTGAGAGGCTAGATGGCAACGTGTTGGACAGTCTGTTTAGCCAGCGCAGTCAGTCGATGTCAATATCATCGGGTCAGCTATTACGCTTGATGATGATAACGGAGCGCAGTGGGCGTAAAAGTCTCATGATCCTTGCTCACCATTTCCTTATCGATGGTGTCTCTTGGCGAATATTGCTTCCGCAGTTGCAGGCATTAACTCAAGCACAAGTCACAGGTGAAGTGGCGGTGATTTCTGAGGAGGTTACCGGTATCCATTGTTGGTCAAAAGCGCTGTATCAACATTTAGCGGTCGCTGCTGCGCAAATGCCATTTTGGCGAGCGCAGGCACAGCGTGCTGTTGCTCCCATCAAGGATCCTGTCGATAAAATACGCATGGCGCATTGGCGTACGCCACTCTCTCATGCCGTTACGCAGCCGTTATTGGAATTACCCACACACCAGACGAATCTCGATATTGAAGAGATGCTATTAGCGGCGGTCACGGGGGCGATCGCAAGACTTTATGGGTGTGAAGAGATTAAAGTGAACGTCGAATCTCATGGCCGTGAAGAGTGTAAAGAGGGGATCGATCTCAATCAAACCCTAGGGTGGTTTACCACTGAATATCCGTTGATCATTAGCGTGCCAAAGCAGGGTGATTACCGCGAACGGTTACGTGAAGTGAAGCAAAGTAAGCGCAGTGTGAAAGATAAAGGGCTAGGTTATATGGTGCTGCGCTATCTTGATAATCCGTATCGAGATGAATTACGCACGCTGGCGAATACACGCCAACCGTCACTGCTGTTTAATTACCTTGGCCGTTTCCAAAGCAGCGATGGTCAGTGGTCACCACAGCAATATAGTGGGCAGTTTGCCGATACATTTGCTGTCACCTTAAACAGTGAACGGGCATTGCAGCATCCCTTAGAGCTAAATATTTTCGTCGAAGAATCGGTAACGCCGCGATTGGTGCTCAACTGGTCTTGGAATGCTCATCTGCTCAGCCAACAGGAAATGGTGTCGCTGAGCCAACAGATTGAAAGTGAGCTGCTCAAAATACAGCAAGCGCTACAAGTTGGCGATAGTGCTGAGTTGGACCTCTCTGTGCCTGCTGACTATACCGAGCCGGGAATCACATTGCGACAAGCGAGCCTATTGCAACACCACCATGGCAAGTTAGCGGATGTACTGCCAGCATTGCCTTTGCAAGAAGGATTGCTGTTCCAATCTCAATTAGGGGATAAAAATAGCAGTTATAACTCCACCACGCGTCTTACTTTCCAAGGTCAACTGTCTGAGCATCGCGTGAGCGAAGCGCTTAATGCGGTGATTAGGCGTCATCCGCAGTTGCTCGCTCGATTTGATAGTTCGATATTGGGGCGCACCATACAGGTGATGACGCAGGTTAATCCAAGCTGGCCACTGACACGTTATGGCATAACAAACATGAGTGGTGATCAGCAAAGCACACTGCTCCTTTCAGCACATCATCTGGTAGTCGATGGCTGGTCAACGCCGATTTTATTGAATGATTTTCTTAGTGCATACGCCCAAGGGGTCTCGAACTTACCTCCTGTAACCGTCGGCTATGCTCATGTTGTGAGCCAGCTAACGCAGCGTGATAAAACCGTTGCGACCGAGCTTTGGCGCAAAGTATTAGCTGATGTTCAGCCGAGTCTGGCTTTTGATGATATTCCGCTTAGTGAGGAAGTTAACGAGCATCAGTTATGGCTATCAAAGCATAAAACGGATCAGTTAAATCAGTGTTTACGACATCATGGCTTAACCATGAGCACCTTAATGCAAGGCCTTTGGGCGAGTATTCTCGCCAGCATGACGGGCCGCGAAGAGGTGGTTTTTGGTACGCCAATCTCTGGTCGGTTCAGCCGTATTGCCGGTATTGATGAACAGATAGGGTTATTCAGTAATACCGTGCCGGTGCGTGTGACACTGCAACCTCACCTTAGTTTGAGTGAACAATTAAAAGCGCACCAAGCGATCCAAATCCAATTACTGGAGCACGATGAACTTGGCTTGGGTGAGATCCAGCAACTGGTGGGCGGAAAAACACTCTTTGATACTTTGCTGGTGGTCGAAAACTATCCAGATCATAGCGGTTGGTACCAGCAAGATTTTAGCGGCGCGAAATTAATGGCTATCCACAATCGTGGCTATACCCATTATCCATTAACCATTCTCGTCTTACCGGGAGAGCAACTGCATATCCTGTTTGAATATCGAGACCGAGTCGGCGTAGCAAAACAGATCGTACAACGATTTGAACAAATGCTGGATGAGTTTATGGTTTCGAGTGATAAGCCTTTCGCTGAATGGGATCTGCGGTTAAGTGGCGAAATTGAATTGCAGCAACGCGTCAACCAGACCAAAACCGCCGTTGAACGCATGACACTGCGTGATTTGATGATCACGCAGCAACAACGTTCTCCACATCAGTTGGCTTTAATTGATAGTGAGCACCGTTTTACCTATCAAGCACTGGCTGAGCAGGTGGCCGCCATTGCCGATTTGCTGCTTCAGCAAGGTGTTAAGGCCGGGGATATTGTTGCTGTTGCCTTGCCACGCAGCGCAACCTTGAGCTTGGCGATCTACAGTATTATTGAATGTGGTGCGGCTTATTTACCGTTGGATGTTGGCTACCCGGATGAGCGCTTGGCCTACATGATCAATGATGCTAAGCCTGCGCTGATCATCACTTGCTCTTCATTCACCTCACGTTTTGAAGGTTTAGCGGCGCTATTGTTGTTGGATAAGTTACCAGCCCCCGTGCGCGCAGAGCGGCAGAACCGCGCAGATGGGCTTACCCCCTCAAATGCGGCCTACTTGCTTTACACTTCAGGTTCAACGGGTAACCCCAAAGGGGTGTTGGTTTCTCATCAAGCGATTGTCAACCGATTGAAGTGGATGCAGCACCAATATCCCTTGAGCTCTGATGATGTGGTATTGCAAAAAACGCCGTGCAGTTTTGATGTCTCCGTGTGGGAGTTTTTCTGGCCCTTACTGGAAGGGGCGAGCTTAGTGATGGCTCCGGCTGAAGCGCATAAAGACCCTGAATGGTTATTGCAAATAATTGACGATTATCACGTGACCACGATGCACTTTGTACCTTCAATGCTGGCAGCTTTCATGGCCTCAATTGAAGCAACTCACCCAACGGGTTTCACCGTAGCACCAAGCCTCAAGCAAGTATTTTGCTCAGGTGAAGCGCTTGCGAAAGAGCTCTGCCATCAGTACGCACGTAGAATTAATGCACCGCTGCATAACTTGTACGGCCCGACGGAAGCGGCGGTTGACGTGACTTACTATCCAGCTTACGGCGAGGCATTAAACGCAAGCGTTGGCCGTAGTGCACCGATTGGTTTACCGGTATGGAACACCCAAGTTTATGTGCTCGATAGCTTTTTAAGAGCGGTACCAATCGGTGTGCCGGGCGAGCTCTATCTTGCTGGCGAGCAATTAGCCATCGGTTACTTTAATCGCAGTGCGTTAACGGCGGATCGGTTTATCGCCAATCCGTTTACTTGTGGCGAGCGAATGTACCGCACTGGTGATGTCGTACGTTGGTTAGCGTGTGGCTCGATTGAGTATTTAGGACGCAGTGATGATCAGATAAAAATTCGCGGGCAGCGTGTGGAACTGGGTGAAATTGAAAGCGCATTACAGGCACTTCCTGCGGTAAAACAAGCGGTGGTCTGTGCTCAGACGCTCGCTACTCATTCAGGTATGTTAGGCGCTGATGAACGGCAAATTATCGGTTACGTCATCGCGCATGATATGAGCGTAACGAATGGCGAGAAGCTACGCGCTGAACTTTCCGAACATTTACCAGCCCATATGGTTCCCGCGGCTATCGTGTTACTGGATCACTATCCGCTTAGCGCCAACGGTAAGCTAGATAAAAAAGCATTACCGCGGCCAAATGACGTCGCAGTACGGGTAGGGCGCAAGGCTCATCCGGGCCTTGAAACACAATTGGTGAGCTTATTTGCTCAAGTATTGGCTGTCGAAACACTGTTTGCTGATGATGACTTCTTTACGCTCGGCGGGCATTCACTGCTGGCGATGAAACTAGCGGCAGATATTCGAAGAGCGCTAAACCTACCTGTCACAGTGGGTCAAATCATGGTCAATCCTACGGTGGAGAAACTGGCGAGTTTGCTGCTGGATGACGATGCTTTTAACGACCCCACCTTAGCTGGTTTTGGCGAAGTGCTACCTATCCGTGCCGGAAGTGGCTCAGCACTTTTTTGCGTCAACTCTGCTTCTGGCTTTGCTTGGCAATACACAGGGCTACCTAAATATCTGACAGGACATTATCCCATTTATGGTTTGCAATCACCTCGGCCCGGCGGAGCGATGGCGACCAGTGAAACGATGGAAGAAGTGTGTGATCGTTTATTACCCGTCTTAAGAGAGATACAGCCATTTGGACCTTACCATCTATTAGGCTATTCATTTGGCGGGATTGTGGCACAAAAATTGGCCGCGAAACTTCAA
Source organism: Vibrio qinghaiensis (assembly GCF_002257545.1). Taxonomy (NCBI): domain Bacteria; kingdom Pseudomonadati; phylum Pseudomonadota; class Gammaproteobacteria; order Vibrionales; family Vibrionaceae; genus Vibrio; species Vibrio qinghaiensis. The sequence goes on from NZ_CP022741.1 coordinate 917,666, forward strand.
CAACAAGGTGAAGAGGTGCACTTTTTAGGGTTACTGGATACCTATCCACCGGAAGGTCAGAACTGGGATGGCCCGATGGATGAAGAAGAGCAGTACGAAATTGAGCGTGAAAAAGAGCAGTTTCTGGCCATCAATGAGCTAACCGATATTGAATTAGATGAGCAACGTTTGGCGATGTTCAATGAGATTACCGCTAACTATGAAGATGCGGTACGTCTACTTGCACAGGCACAAACGTCTGATTATCAAGGTCCGGCCCACCTTTTCGTGGCGCAGCGCACAGTGCCAGATGGTTATGATATTGATGATCATTGGCAATCTTTTGTCGGCCAGTTGATTAAACATCAGTTTGATTGTTCACATGAAGATATCTTGGCCCCAGAAAATGTACGCCAGATTGGCGAATGTTTAAATACGCTGCTGGAGTCGAAGGCTGCACTGAAAAAATAACAAAAACCACCATCGACGAAACCAGTGCGTATCAAGGCTGGTTTCGTCTTAATTTTCGCGATGTTTTGAAAGCATTACATTCTGGTTTGAATAGACAATAGTATGAATATAAAGAATATATTTTTAGATTTTAGCCTACTGAAAAACAACCCACATTTCCGAATGGTCTTTATGGCCCGCATGATGTCAGTGCTTGCTCTTGGCATGATGACGGTCGCGGTGCCGATACAGATACATCAAATGACCGGTTCGACCTTGCAGGTAGGTCTTATCATGGCATTGGATGGTATCGGGATGTTTGTTGGCCTGTTGCTTGGAGGCATACTGGCCGATAAGTACGATCGCCGTCGATTGATTTTGTTTGCGCGCGCGACCTGTGGCATTGGGTTTGCTGCATTAGCATTCAATAGCATAGTCGCGCAATCCTCCTTAGCGGCTCTCTATATACTCTCGGTGTGGGATGGTTTTTTTGGCGCTATGGGTATGACGGCCTTGATGGCTGCTTTACCGACCATTGTTGGGCGACAAAAATTACCTGAAGCTGCCGCATTGAGCATGCTAACGGTTCGATTGGGTATGGTTCTTTCGCCAGTGATTGGCGGCTTACTGATCACTGTCGGTGATGTCAGTTGGAATTATATTGCGGCTTCTGTTGGAACGCTCTGTACGCTGATCCCACTGTTTAGATTACCTTCGATGAAGCCGCAACATCATACGCCAGAGAATCCATTTCAATCACTGTATGAAGGTGTTCAATTTCTATTTTCAAACAAAGTGGTTGGTTGTGTGGTGCTGTTTGGCACACTCGAAACATTAGCAACTGCGATTAGAGTGATGTTCCCTGCGTTAGCTTTAGTCTCATTTCAGGGTACCGCCGCTAACGCAGGTGTGATGTATTCGGCCATTCCGTTGGGGGCGATGTGTGGCGCACTGACTTCAGGTTGGGTAAAACAGTCGCAAAAGCCAGGAATGGTCTTAATCTACGCGACGTTAGGCTCATTTTTAGCGATTGTGGCTATGGGGCTTGTGAATAATTTTTGGTGGTTTGCTCTCATCTTAGTTGGCTATGGTTATTTGGGTTCGGTCGCTTCTCTGATTCAATATTCGATCGTACAAGGACACACTCCAGATCACCTGCTAGGCCGCGTAAGTAGCCTATGGACGGCGCAAGATGTGTCGGGAGACTCGATTGGATCACTCGGTTTAGGGGCGTTGGGTAAAGTGTTAGCGCCAACGATGTCGATCCTCACTTTTGGCTTGGGTGCAACGGGAATTGGTGCGTTGATGGTGATGGCATTTCGCTCATTACGCCAAGCGACTCTGTTTGATCCAGCGCTTATCGTTAACACAAGCTCAGAACCTAACGTCTCCTCAGATGAGGTCACTTCCCAACCTGCGGCGCAAACGATGAATTAGCTATTCGTTTTGTGGTGGGCTCTCGTTGTGTTGTCGTGAGTCGAGAGCGATATTTTACATATGATTGAGAATTAATCTCATTAGCAATTGATTTTTATGTGTAGACTGCTTTAGTATTAATGAAATGATAATTGTTACCATTTGAGTGGCAATTGTCGACGAATACGAGTCTCTTATTTCTGAAGTCGTTATTGGCTTTAAGGCATCACGAACGAGAAAAGCCTCTTTTAACAAGGATTATATTTATGGCGATTCCCAAAATAGCCAGCTACTCCATTCCGTTGGCTGAAACATTTCCGAAAAATAAAGTTCATTGGCATGTCCAAGCCGATAGAGCGGTACTGCTCATTCACGATATGCAAAAGTATTTTATTAACTTTTTTGATCAGTCTCAGGCACCCGTTCCTGAGTTATTAGCGAATATTTCAGAGCTGAAATCACTGGCTCGTCAGGCCAATATCCCCGTGGTGTACACAGCACAACCTCCTAACCAAGACCCTGTAGAGAGAGCGTTACTGACTGATTTTTGGGGAACAGGGCTGACAAAAGATACCGAGATTGTGTCTGAGCTTTCACCTGAAGACGGGGATATTCAATACACCAAATGGCGTTATAGCGCGTTTAAGAAAACGCCGCTGCTGGAGTGGATGAAAGAGACACAGCGTGACCAGTTGATCATTGTGGGTGTCTATGCACATATAGGTATCTTATCAACGGCGTTAGATGCTTTTATGTTGGATATACAGCCTTTTGTGGTCGGTGATGCTGTGGCTGATTTCTCTTTGGAAGATCATCATCATACGTTGAAATACATCACAGAGCGTGTTGGCTGCGTGACTTCGCTTGAGGCACTAAAACCACAAATGATCCACAGACAAGAGACCAGATTATTGAGCCTTGAACAGATGCGTCAGCAAGTGGCTGAGCTATTGGATCTCGATTTAGATGAAGTGGATGTAGATGAGAAGCTCACTTTTCTTGGCTTAGATTCTATCCGTGCGGTTACCTTATTTGAATCATGGCGCAAGATGGGCATAGAGTGCGCCTTTTCAGAGATGATTAAATATTCAACTTTAAGAGAGTGGTGGCATGTGATGGAGCCTAGTGTTGTTGCTCAGTCGTCACATCAAGTCACGGACACGCGTTCCACTGAAGAGCAACCGGTTTGAGTATACTGGGCGACTAGACTAGCGAAAGAGAACGCATCGCCCAGAAAAAGCCGATATCGACGATATCGGCTTTTTCATCTTCACGTTATTTTGAGCGCCTGTATTGCCATGATTAGTGAGAGTATTGCGTTCTTAACCATTTCTTGTTGACTTTGCCCACGGGGGTTTTGGGTAATTCATCGACGAAATGGATGTGATCAGGGATCTTAAATTCTGCTAATCCTTGAGCGTGTAAAAATCGTTTCAGAGTAATGGGTTTAAGCGTTTTACCATTATCTGGAACGACAATGGCGCAACTGCGTTCACCAAGAAACTCATCAGCAATAGCAACCAAAGCCACATCATGAACATCCTGATGTTGAAGTAGCAGGTTTTCAACCTCTTCGGCTGCGATTTTTTCTCCACCACGATTGATCTGATCTTTCTCTCGTCCCGTGACGATAATATTTCCTTCAGCCGTCCTACGCACTCTGTCACCTGTGATATAGAAGCCTTGGTCGGTGAATGAGCGCTGGTTATGTTCTGGAGCTCGGTAATAACCTCGAATCGTATAAGGGCCTCTGGTCATGAGCAAGCCTTCCTCACCCATGGCGGCGGGCTCACCCTCATCGTTGATTATCATCACTTCATCATCAGCTGAAATTGGACGTCCTTGAGTAGTAACAATCACGCTGAGTGGGTCATCAAGTCGTGTGTAATTAACCAACCCTTCAGCCATTCCAAACACTTGCTGTAATTGACAGTGGAGAGTCGTCGGTAAGCGCATTGCTGCGGCCTCACTAAACTTCGCCCCGCCGACTTGTAGCAGAGTGAGGCTCGCGATGTTTTCTGTAGCGGACTCGGCGTATTTCATCCACAGTAGCGCTAACGGTGGCACTAGCGCTGCGACAGTAATGTGGTGCTTCTCAATTAAACGGAAAGCGGTGTGCGGTGTGGTATCGGAAGCGAGCACGACACAACCGCCAGCGTAAAAGACGCCCAGTGCACCGGGCGAGCTGAGTGGAAAGTTATGCGCAACGGGAAGAACACACAAATACCTCGTGTGTGGGCCAAACTGACAAATTTGAATGCTACCAAGTACGCTATAAGCGTAGTCATTGTGCGTACGAGGGATCAATTTGGGAGTACCGGTCGTTCCGCCGGAAAGCTGGAAAAAAGCCACTTGATCAGCAAAAACCGAATCAGTAACAGGATCGTCTCCCGCGCAGTGGTAAAGCGTATCTAATTCCTGAATTTGCTCGTGTGAGGATTGACCGCAAACAATGGTATGCAAGAGAGAAGGGCAACTACTTCGTAGTTTCTGCGCGGTCTGCTGCGCGTCAAAGCCCACGATATCGTCTGAAAAAATATAGGCTTTGGCGTGAGTATGTTGGCAAAAATAGCTCAGCTCTAGATAGCGGTGTGCTGGCAGAGCTAGAACCGGTTTAATGCCCCGCATGGTCAAGGCAAAAAAGCAGAGATAGAATTCAGCACGATTGGCCATTTGTAGTACGACATTATCACCCCGCTGCAAACCTAGGGAGCTCAAGCCAGCCGCAAGGCTTATCATTTTCTGATATAAATTTTGATAGCTGTACTGGCCGAACTCATCAATCAGTGCGATGGCGTCAGGGCTTTTTTTGACGGAATCACTGAAATAATCAAATAAGGTTCTTTGTTGCCAGTAGCCTTGTTCACGATAGCGCTGGCTGAATTGCTCAGGCCAAGGGGTAAAATCGGTCGGGTTAAGATTATTCATGACCACTCCTTAGGCGGTAAGTAATTCATCAATTTCAATACCAGCGGCTTTCAAAATGGTGCTCATTTTTGCCCCTGTTTCATCGAGTTCACTCTGCGGTGAGGATTCATTCACAATGCCAGCTCCAGCGAACACACTCATCTCATTTTGGCTCACTTCCGCGCAGCGTATCGTGACAACCCACTCGCCATTCCCCCGAGCGTCGCACCAACCGATCATGCCAGTGAAGTAGCCGCGGTCGAAGGTTTCGATCTGCTTAATCGCTTGGTAAGCCGATAATCTTGGATAACCACACACTGCGGGTGTTGGGTGTAACTCTGCTGCAATGCGTAGCGAGTTAATCATCGGATCATCGGCTTGTCCTTCAAGCACTGTTGATAAATGCAGCATCGTTTCGGTTTCAATCACTGACGGGACCATAGGGGTAAATAAGTTATGGCAGTAGCGGCTGAGTACTTTCTCAACTTCCTCGACGACGAAGGCATGTTCATTCAGATCTTTTTGCGTATCAAGTAATGAAGCGGAGCGTTGTTGGTTTTGCACCGCGTTGTTTGATTTAGGCCGCGAGCCCGCTAGGGGGTTAGAAACGATAAACCCGCCTTTCTTCGCCAACAACAACTCGGGACTGGCTCCCATTAACTTGGCGTTAGGGCCAATTTCAGTAGAAAAAGTGTAGCCATTGCGATTGATGGACAACAGATTACGCAATAAACGAGTTTGATCGATGTGTTGTGGAGTCGAGAGTTTCACTAAACGTGATAGCACCACTTTTGATAGTTCGGTGGTATTAAACAGCTCAAGTAAGGTTGTGACTCCTTGTTTGTAGTCGTTGCCTGTTGGCGGTGAAACAATGGTCGCTTTGTGGCTCTGCTGCTCCTCTTTTTCACTGGCCCGCGGGCTACCAGAAACATAGAGCTTTTCTGGAATAAAGAAACGCGTCGCCGTCTCTTCATTAAAAGGAATCGTCGCAAATAAAATAGGATTATCGTACTCATCTGTTTTTGCTGCTTCTAGCATCTTGGTTGCTTGATCCGCCAGCTCACAGAATGGGATCGCCTGATTGAACTGATGAGCAATTCCCACGCCAAGCATGGTGTTGTGAGGCGAAGCAAAAAAGAAGGGAGATTCTTTTAAGTGCTCATCCAATAGCTGATTAGCCATTTTTGAAAACCCAATAACTTCACGTTTCATCACCAAAACTCCATTAATAACGTGTTACGCCTAATTGCTTATTATTTTACAAACCACTAAAGTACGCAGATTATATATGATAATAATTATCAATAACAAATGATAATTAATGTTATTAACTGAGGATGAGATTCGGTTATGGCTATGGTTTAGTGTGGATTTAACGGAGTAAAGTTAGGAAAATGATGAAATTAGACGAAACGGTTTTATTGACTGGAGCCGGACAGGGGATTGGTTATGCGGTATTGGAATCTTTACTGGCGAGCGGTTATCGAGTTGTAGCGACGGATAGAAATCACCCCCAATTAACTCAGCAATTAGCGAGTTTGAACGAGCGCTATACCGAGCAGCTTCATTGCTATGAGCTTGATTTACAGCATCATGACGACGTAAAAAAAAGGGTACAAGAACTGAATGAGCGCTATCAGTTTAATCATTTCATCAGTTGCGCGGGCATATTGCACCTTGGTTCAATAACCGAATTATCGATGTCAGAGGTCAAAGCGATGTTTGATGTCAATACGTTTGGCACCTTAGCCGCTTTGCAAGGGGTAGCGATAGGAATGAAAGCGCGCAAGCGTGGCAATGTTATTGTGATTGGCTCTAATTCAGCGAATACGCCTCGGCTCAATATTGGAGCATATGCGGCATCTAAATCGGCTTTGCATATGTTGGTCAAGTGCGCAGCTCTTGAGCTTGCAAACGATGGAATTCGATGCAATATCGTTAGCCCAGGCTCAACACGCACCGAAATGCAAACGCAGTTATGGAACAGCGAATATGGTGAAAGAGAAGTGATAAAAGGTAATCTTGAACAGTACCGTTTGGGGATACCCCTTGGCAAAATGGCGGAGCCCGAAGACATTGCTGGGGTTGTTATGTTTTTGATGTCCAATGCAGCAAGTCAAATCACCATGCATGATTTGAGAGTGGATGGCGGCGCTACGCTCGATAATTAGGTGAAGGCCGCTGACGGTAGGCAAGGTGAAGCAAGTAGGAGCTTCACCTTAGTGGTCGTTTACACTGGAGCGGGCTGACAATATTGCTGCTGTTGAAGTGTTGCGACCGCATCATCGAGCGTATTTAAAAAGCACATTGTATCCTCCCAACTTAAGCACTCATCAGTGATCGATTGACCGTAGCAGAGCGGGCCTTTATCCAAAGCTTGGCTACCGCCTTGCAAAAAGCTTTCGCACATTACCCCCGCAATGTGGCGCTCTCCAGACAGCAGTTGCTGGGCTATGTTGTTTATTACATCCAATTGATTCTTAGCGATTTTTCCACTATTGCCGTGGCTGCAGTCAACCACTAGCCTACTACTGAGTTGGCTATGGTGTAATTGATAAGCCGCACTTTTAACACTGTGACTTGCATAGTTTGGCGTGACACCACCACGCAAAATAATATGGCAATATGGATTACCTTGAGTTTGCACCGCAACCGGTTGTCCATTCTCACCCGCCATAATCAACAGATGTGAATCGTTAGCGGCATGAATCGCATCGATTGCAATTGTCGTATTGCCGTCAGTACCATTTTTAAAACCAATAGGGCAGTGCAATGCTGACGCGAGTTGGCGATGCGGTTGTGATTCAGTGGTTCTTGCGCCAACCGCACCCCAACAAATAAGGTCCGCGATATACGGAGCGATATGCGTATCTAAAAACTCAGTCGCTGTTGGTACACCTAGTGCTAAGACTGACTTGAGTAATTCACGGCTAGAGTTGAGCCCTTTGAGTAAGTTAAATTGACCGTTGAGATCAGGGTCAACCATGTATCCTTTCCAGCCAGTCCGCGTTCTCGGTTTTTCAAAATAGGTTCGCATCACCAACTTGAGAGTGCTGCTGAACTGTTTTTGTGCCTTTGCGAGTCGTTGTGCATAGTCAATTGCAGCCTCAGGGTCGTGGATTGAACATGGCCCAATAATCACCAACATCCTTGAGTCACGACCCGCCAAGATATTTTGAATATCTTGTCTGTGTTGGTGAACGGCCATTGATCGTTGATTATCGGTTTCTGATGATTGGTCTAGAAGGTAGAGATTGGGTAAAGGAGTGATTGATGAAGCGTTCATCACATTATGTAGAGATTTCATGGGCACTATCCGCATAAACATTACGATGTAATGATAATTATTATCATTAATTATTTTCGATAGTGTGAAACATTTGTACAATTGTCAATATGTAAACAGATTTAAATCAAAATGGGGGAACGCGTTTAAAATGAGCTGGTAGCAATGATCAATCACTAATATGTTTGTGATGATTGTGCTTTTTTATGCCCATTTGGCTGGTATTCTTGTATATACATATTTTTATCAAAGAGATTTCACTATGGACATATCTCAGGTTGATATCAATTCTCTACTGATTCTTAAGAGTTTACTCGAAGAAAAGCATGTCTCGAATACAGCACTGAGAATGAATGTTAGCCAATCGTCAGTCAGTCGTGCACTGCAAAAGATGCGCACGCTATTTTCCGATGAACTTTTGGTCCGAACCCATTCAGGCTATGAGTTAACGCCGAAAGCCTCGAATATTAAGCAAGACATCAATTTGGTGATCAATAGTTTAGAAGTATTGGTTAACAAACAGTCCTTTACTCCCCAAACGACGACAAGTACTGTACGATTTTTTGGACTCCAGCCGCAGATCAATACCTTAATGCCCACGGTGATTAGTGAGATTCGCTGTCAAGCGCCGAAAATGACCATTAGTATTGATACTACAGCTAAACGGCACTTCGAAGCCTTGATTGCGGGTGATGTGCATTTTGTTCTATCCGCTCACCAGCCCCCCAGTTCCGATCAAAATTTATACCGAATGACAGTAGCCAAACGTGAGTTTAAACTGCTCATGAGTCGGGAGCATCCGCTTGCCGAGCAAACTCTCTCGGCGGACAAATTACTCCATTGCTGCTTCGGACAAATTTCTTTGCAGGGAGAAAAAACCCTCTCGTTTGAACATAAATTTATTGAGCTTGGCTTAGTCGATAAAAAGAATCGCCTATCGGTCCCTGTCTTGCTCAGTCATTTCAGTTCTGCTGCGAATATCGCAGCGACAAGCGATATCATCTTCCACCTGCCAGCCGCTTACGCCGACGAGGCATGTCTAGATAGTCGCTTAATCACAAGAGAAGTCCCGAGCGAACTCCGCTTAGAATTTACCTCGGTATATCTCTATTGGCACAAGCGATTTCATGATGATGCGATGTGTGAATGGGTGCGTTCGATTTTCAAACAATACTATGTAGAAGATCATACGGAAAATCTGATAATTGCATAACTTGCAGTAGCGTTATGCAATATGCGGATAGTGATATTCGCATTCCCAAATACGATTCTAGTTGCTAATTATTATTACTACACATCTAATTGATAACAATTATCAATAGCGATATGGATGTGCCATTATGCAATCTGCCCTCTTTACTCGTCATTCTTTATCTACGATTGCAGTTAAACTCAGTATCATGGGGTTAAGCGTCGGTGTGCAGGCCCCAGTTCAGGCAGAAGAGATTGCCAAACAAACAATGGAGACCTTGGTTGTTACCGCCTCGGGTTATGACAAGGTCGTCACGGAGGCACCTGCATCGATCAGTGTGATTGACCGTGAGCGACTTGACAGCCGTTCCTACAAAGACTTAACCGATGCCCTGAAAGATCTACCGGGTGTGGTGATCACGGGGGGTGGGTCGCGTCAGGAAATTTCGTTACGAGGGATGCCTTCTGAATATACCGTTATTCTTGTCGATGGACGCAAACAGTCAGGTCGTGAAACACAAGTAAGTAGTGGGGGCGGTTTTGAGCAGGACTGGTTGCCACCACTCAATGCCATTGAGCGTATCGAAGTGGTCCGTGGCCCGATGTCGACATTATATGGTTCTGATGCGATCGGTGGTGTTATCAACATCATTACCCGCAAAGATTATCAGCAGTGGCACGGTAGCCTTCGCGCTGAAGCGACACTACAAGAAAATACGCAATCAGGTGACTTCTATCAAGGAGAGCTCTATGCTGCCGGTCCGCTTGTGGATAATTTACTCAGCGCTTCACTGTCAGGTTTGTATCAAGAGCGTAAAGAAGATGAGATCTTGTATGCCAATGGTGGTAAAGAGCTGCAAAGTTATCGCGCATCGTTTTATCTCACGCCAACGGATAACGATACGCTGACCTTCGATTATACCTATCATGATCAGCAACGCATCAATACTGAAAATAAGTCTCGAAAGGCAAATGCAGAAACCAATAACCATCGTCGCTCTTTCGGCTTGGCTCATTCTGGTACTTATAAGTGGGGACAGGGCCAATCGTATTGGACCCATGAAAAGGTAGAAAATGTGGGTCGTCAACTGGAAGTAGAAAATACCAGCGTCAATACACAATGGTCGATACCTGTTGGCGAGCATTATCTGACGGTGGGGGCCGCTTACGAAAAACAGCAACTGGATAATCGCCAGTTTTTGTTTAAAAACACCCAGTGGTCTTTGTATGCAGAAGATGAATGGTATTTAACAGACTTGTTAGCACTAACGGCAGGGCTTCGTTTGGATGATAATGACCAATTTAATACTCAACTGAGTCCACGTTTGTACGGCGTTTATACCTTAAATCACCATTGGACGGTAAAAGGTGGGCTCTCGACAGGGTATCGTGCACCCAGTTTGACGGAGATGGAAGGCGATTGGGTACAAGAAAGCTGCAATGGTCGCTGCGAGGTCTTTGGCAACCCAGATCTGAAAGCTGAAACATCCGTCAATACGGAAGTTGGGCTCTATTTTGTTGGCGATGACACGCTCACGTCGAACGTCACGCTCTTTTACAACCGCTTCGAGAATAAAATAGATACGGTCAATCTTGATGCAAACTGCACTGGCCGAGCTTGTGATGCAACCTACATCAATATCGAAGATGCTAAGACGTATGGAGCGGAAGTCTCTATCTCGAAAAATATTACGCAGACGCTGAATGCGGCGGCAACCTATACCTATACCGAGAGTGAGAAACAGTCCGGTGAGGATAAAGGATTACCACTCACTCAGATGCCTAATCATCTAGTGACCATTAATACCGATTGGTCTGTGGCAGATGATCTCAATTTATGGGCTCGGATCTCTTATCGAGGTGAAGAAAAACAAGCTATCACCAAAGATTCGAGTAACGTTTTAGCCCCTTCTATCACCTATTTTGATCTTGGTAGCAATTGGCAACTGAACGCCAATGTCAAGCTCATGGCGGGCATCTACAATCTGTTTGATCAAGAAACTACTTATCAAGAATACGGATACGTGGAAGGTGGGCGCCGTTACTGGCTTGCCATCAACACGTCATTCTAATATCCCTTTTAAACAACACTCTTCTGGTGATAAATGATCGCCAGAAGAGTTGAGAATTGATCATGAGAAAAGTTATTTATTTCCTGCTGCTGTGTGTCTTTACATCACCAAGTTTAAGTGCAGACGTTAATGCGAGAGTGAGCAAAGATATTGTCTATAAAACCATTGATGGACAAGATCTTAAGCTCAATGTCTATTTTCCTAAGACGTCCAGCGCTGAGCGTCCACCGTTACTGATTTGGATTCATGGTGGAGCATGGAAGAGAGGCAGTAAAGAGGCGATCGAAACGGATAATCGGCGACTGCTTGATTCGGTACTTGATCAAGGCTATGCCCTTGCAGCTGTTGATTATCGGTTAAGCGGGCAAGCGAGCTTTCCTCAACCGGTGATCGATATTAATGACGCGATCAATTTTTTGCATCAAAGGTCAGATGAGTACCATTTTGATGCTAAACAAGTAGTGCTGATGGGCCGCTCTGCTGGTGGGCATCTCGCTGGGCTAATAGGGACGCTCAACGCTCATCGCGAGTTGGGCTTTCCGTTTGAGCCAAAATACCAAGTCGCGGCAGTGGTGAGTTTCTTTGGGCCGATGGATTTATTAGCTCTAGGCAATGCGAAAGGCGACAAAACTACTCAAAATTCATCGGTTTCTAAATTTCTCGGCGCTATTCCAGCTCAAGCTCCGGAGCTGGCGAAACAAGCCTCTCCGATCAGCTATGTTTCAGCCCAAACTCCACCGTTTCTTTTGCTGCATGGCAACAAGGATAAACAAGTACCGATAGTGCAAAGTATTGAGTTTCAAAAACAGCTTGATCAACATGGAATTGAGAACCAACTTTTGATTGAACCAGATGTGGGCCACAGTGCGAAAGTCTTTGATACGGAGAAATATGTGCCTGCCGTTATTACTTTTATCCAACACTATTTACCGGTAAATAATTGAAGTCAATTGTCAATTATTATTGGTGACAGAGTGAAATGTAAATAAATGCAAAATGAATGGAGAAGTAGTTTCATTACTTTAACATTAGCTCGTGTACGATATTAAGAGGTCATTGTAATGAAAATAGCAACAGTGGTGCTAACAACCCTTATCAGTATTGTCATACTAGTTGGTTGTAGCGCGAGAAATAGGAATGAGACCACACAACTCCCTGTTCAAAAACAAACGATCGTTTATAAGACCGTGAACGGAAAAGAGTTGGCGTTGGATCTTTATCTACCCAATCAGAAACAAGCTACACCTTTACTCGTATGGGTTCATGGTGGGGCATGGATGCGCGGATCGAAAGATGAATTTGTCACTAAAAATGGGCAATTAGCGAACACGTTATTAAACCATGGCTACGCTGTCGCGGCGGTGAATTATCGCTTAAGCAGCGAAGCTACGTTTCCTGCACCTGTAGCGGATATTAACGATGCGATCAATTATCTGATCGATCACCATCAGCAATACTCTTTAAAGAGCGATAGCGTTGTGATGATGGGCCGCTCTGCGGGTGCGCATTTAGCGATGTTAGTGGCGACGTCTAATGCTCATGACAGTGGTTTTTACCTAGCAGGGCATGAGCCGCGTTATAAAGTATCCGCGGTTGTGGATTTTTTTGGACCGAGCGATCTTGTTGAGTTGAAAGGAAACAGCGGGGAAATCGATCATGACGCGCCAGACTCATCACAAGCCAAAATGCTGGGTAAATCCCCAAGAGAAGATGCTGATTTTGCTAAATGGGCTTCTCCAACAACTTATATTGATAACACAACGCCACCTTTTATTCTCTTTCATGGCCTCAATGATACGACAGTACCGTATAGCCAAAGTGAGTATTTAAAAAGTGTGCTTGATAATTATAACGTAGAGAATCATCTTTATTTGGTTGAGGGGGCTCACCATGGTGACCCGATCTTTGATACCGAGCCCTATGTAGTCAAAGTGCTGGACTTTATTCAGGCGAATTCAGGCGAGCAGTGAGTGATTAAAATGCATAGCTGTGGCATACCGCAGTAGATAATTTCCATGAAATTCTCCGGCTAAAGGATGCTATGTGACTGACAGAGCTAACTCATTTAATTATCTACAAATTTATGTCGGATACCCCGAATCGCTTGAGAGAAGACCTGAGAGAGGAATGCTCGGTATAAGGGGCGTTGTTTGGGTAGAAAATGAAATTGAAGGAAGAATGGATGGAATAACAAACTGTGTCCTTTTCTTTGATATAAATGTGCCACTTTGCAAAGTGGCTTCTAGCTCTATGGGTATTAGTGTTCCAGAAAACGTACAGGTCAAGCCTATAGGCTCTGGTGTAGTACGAGAAGCCTTTATTCCAGTCGTCCCTTCGGTGCAGCTTGGTGAGCGTTTGGGGTTGCCGACAGAAGGCTACTACTACCATTTTTACAATGGCCGCTTAGTTCAAGAGTACAAGCTGCTTGGCAATGGCAAGTGGGCATTCTACGCGACACGTTCAACCCACGAGCAGCTCAATGATGAGCAAGGCTATAACATCTATCAAAGCGCCATTCTGGTTTACTGGAAGCTCGAAGGTAAAGACGTTGAAAACCAACATCTGATTTATCTTGAACAGCCAATTACCCGAGAAGAGCTCGACAACCTCAATGATGACTGGTTGGCTCAACATGGTATCCAGCTTGATATCAACGAATTGCTTGCTGCACCCAAACAATCTGTCGCTGAAAGGCAAAACACTCAACCAGCGGAAACGCAGAAAGCAGAGAGTAAACCAGAAACGCATACTGTTGGGACGGATTCTAAAACCAACCAACGAGAATCATGGGGAGCCATTGCAGAACAATATGGTTTGTCGGCGAAACAGTTACTTGATTTGAATCCAAAGTACAATGCCGATCCGATGTCGTTGAAAGTCGGGGATACGCTGACCATTAAGGCCGTCGAACAAGACCAGACACTCCAGAAAAAGCGACCGATTTACCTCCGCTCTCTCCTTGTATCTATAGCTGCTTGGCGAATACGCATTATGATTATTCTGACTCGCTTATCTCAGGAACCCAGTTTAAGGCGATAAACAGCGATAGTCTGTTTGAGAAAGAATTGCCCGTCACGAACTTAACCACCATCACCACGGCTTCTAAAGCAACCGATTATGGTAAAACGGCACTCCTTGCGATCCCCGCAAATGGCGCAGCAACAAACCTTGGTATTCTGAGCTCCAGTACGACAAATACTATAGGCACATGGTCGATTTCAGGAGAAGCGTTAGCAGGCTTTGCGCGAATGGGGGGCTTTCTAGTCGCCGCCTTATGGCCGTCTCAGCTTGCGGATGGTACCTTAGACGGAAATCCAGATTTTGCGGCCAATGACACTACGACGATGCGTGTACGTTTCAATATGTATACGGACGAAAATGGTAAACAGCAAGTGGTCGGCATCAAAACGGGAGAGGGTAGTGCCTATGGTGAGCGAGTTGCGAAGCGTGAAGCGGTACAGAAAGGACAGCACTTTGTTGCTGAGCTAGATAATGGGATTACCATTACATGGACACCGGATGGTTCAACGGATGTACTGACACCTGATACTGTATTACCCGAAAATGATCAGCTCGATGTACACAACATTTGGGTGCGCCCGATTGAAGAACATCAACAAGAGATATGCACGGCTCTCTACCCCGAGGAAGAGCTTGCTGAGTATATTGTGACTTTCCCTGCGGATTCTGGCGTGTCCCCCTTGTACTTAGTATTTAATAAGCGTAGTGCTGGAATTACTATGGTAAAACCACTGGAAGTAGGCACTTATGGCGACTTAGCGCCAAGAAGCAAAAAGGATGGAATGGATATAGATCATATTCCATCTCAGGCGGCATTGTTAAGAGCTGCCGAAGAAATGCTTGGACGTCCTTTAACTGCTGATGAAAAGAAAGAAATTATTAACTCAGGTGCTGGAGTAGCGATCCCGAGAGAGATTCATCAAAAGTGTAGTGAAACATATGGTGGAAGAAATAAACTTGAAAAGCAGCAAGTTGATTCAGGTGATCTAGAAGCGGCAGTAAATTCGAATTTTGATGCGATTAAGACATGTTTAAAAGAAAATGGCTACACTGATGAGCAACTTGAGGACGCTAGAGAAGAGCTCCACCGCTTAGATAAAGCAAATGGATGGTATTAGATGAACTATTTAGATTTTATTGGCTGCACTTATCAAGACCTTGTGAAAAACCCTAAGTTTGCAGCGTTAATAACAGGTAATGTGCCATCGACGATGGATGGCTACACTGAAGAATTTTACATTCGAACTTTTGATAATGGGCTGGAGTTTCAATTTGACGCAAACAGCAGCGTTCTAAAATTGATTGTTGCCACGAATCCTAACTTCTTTATGGGCGACTTAAAGAATATCTCATCCAAGGAACTAGTTCATCAGATGATGGGGAAACCTGTTGAGTCGATGTTAGAGAAAAAAGTACCAGTACTTGGTGTTGTCGGAGCTTGGGACAAGTACAAGTCTGTGAATGGTCATGCTATTCAAGTCTTATATGAGGTTGGCTCTGCCAAGGTCAAGAGTGTTTTTTATCGATAACATATACCTTCAAACTGGTGTATTGAGACAAAAATAATGGGGAGCATGATTGCTCCCCATTGTCGTTTTTACCGCTGCTGGTGGCATTACTTTTCTTTGATGGCTTCACTGCCTTCGGCATTGTGATGGTTGGAAGAAGAAATGCTGGCGTAGAGCCGATAAAAAACAGATTAAGAATCGACGCTTGTGGTAGACAGTTCGATGAGCTGCGCTCTGACAAATATATCGAAGTCGAAAAGGTTAGAGCTCATTCTGGTGTAAGAGCGAATGAAATAGCCGATTCGCTAGCCGTTGATGCCGCTAGAAGCAATATCGATTGATGTAACAATGCGGTTTGTCAGCATAATCCAACAAGCCGCTATTGCCTGTTATTTGCGTTTTTCTAGATAACATATATCTGAAGGTGGATGCGATTTGGGGGCGAGGTCGGGCATTCGACTAACCGCTCTCTTAGCAAGTTTTTGCCCCAAACCTTGTTATCGAGTGGTTTACAGCGTTTTGCTGATAACTCATCATGCTATACATTACCTAATCTGACGAAAACATTTTAGTTCATCAGGTTCAACATTCATTTTTATCTAATTACCGCAAATTACTTGCAAAAGACCCTATCGTTTGCTTGAATGCGTTTGCTGTTCGCGAACAGCGAACGATATGGAGCAGGGTTATGCTAAAACCACAAGATCTATTAGTTACTTTTAAAATTTTGAGTTTTGAAATAGGTTATTCATCAGTAGAGAACAGAAATCACGACTTAAAGAAAGTTCCATGGGTAATATTTGAATCAATAAGTGTTTACGACAGGGAAAAGGATGAGGTTATCGTTTCTGATGAACCAGATGACTTTGAGGTTGCAGATCTAGAACTAATTGAACAGTTCATCCTCGATGGAGAGTCAGCAGAAGAACGAGCTAGTTGGACTTATAGAAAGTTGGCGCAACAACTTTTTATGTCCCTTAGTGAGGTAAGCCAAGCAATCAAAAGAGCGAGTAAAGCAGGGTTATTGATAAAAAGAGGGAACAAAGGTGTCCGGGTAAATAAGACTGTACTCATTGATTATGTCCGTTTTGGCGCTGGTGTTAGCTTTTTTGTCGAGCGTGGGAAAGTTGTGCGAGGTATCCCAACTGCTAATGCTGCTTCATCATTTGAAAACATATTTGCCTCTTCCGCTGAGTTTCCTACCGTCTGGCCTTGTGCCCGAGGGACGGTTAAGGGAATCGCAATAGACCCTATCTATAAATCAGTACCTAAAGCGGTTATGATTGACCCTTGGCTATATAAGCATCTGGCATTATTAGATATTTTTAGAATTGGTAGTGCGAGGGAAAAAGAGGAAATGCTACCTTACCTACTCAAGTTGAAGGAAAATTTATGACAGAACACGAAGCGTTAATACTACCCATTGCTCATTCTTTGGGTGAGGACTTATTGAAGCAGGTTGCATTTGTTGGTGGGGCCACAGTATCTCTTCACTTAGATGATGCACAGCCTATTGATATCAGTAGTACTAAAGACGTGGACTTTATTGTTTCTGTTTCTAGTTATTATGGTTATCAGCAATTGTCAGAAGAGTTAGGTCGCAGAGGATTCAAATTGTCTATACCCGAAAAAGGCGATGAAGCACCAATGTGCAGATTCGAATGTGAAGGTATTTTAGTTGATGTGATGCCTGATAAAGAGGACGTTCTAGGGTTTTCAAATCCTTGGTTTCAAGTTGGGCTCAAAGAGTCTGTCCCGT
Source organism: Vibrio qinghaiensis (assembly GCF_002257545.1). Taxonomy (NCBI): domain Bacteria; kingdom Pseudomonadati; phylum Pseudomonadota; class Gammaproteobacteria; order Vibrionales; family Vibrionaceae; genus Vibrio; species Vibrio qinghaiensis. The sequence continues at coordinate 935,255 of NZ_CP022741.1, forward strand.
ACACATTGCCTGATGGGTTAGAGATAAAAATAGCACAAGCTAAACATCTATTGGCTACAAAACTTGTGGCATTCGCCACCCGTGCACAGGATATGCTGAGCAGTAAAGATGCTGAAGATATTGTCGTGCTTGTCAATGGCAGAGACTCGTTGCTTGACGAAGTAAAAGAATCTCCCATTGATCTTAGGGAATTTATTCAAAAGGCAATGTCAGAATTCAAAGCGAACTCTGACTTTGATTACTTGTTGATGAATGCATTGGATGGTGAAGAAGAGGAAAGAATCGAAATAATTGAAGAGCGTTTTAATAATTTCTCATCTAAGGAGTTTCTTCTTTGACCCCTAGCATTTTAGCTTGTGAAGCAGGTGGCTTTGAGCAAGTCAATGCTGATTATGCAGATTATTGGCCAGCTCAGGGTGGACACTTCTATGTTGTTTGCGATGGCATCGATCATAACGAGAACACTGTTGCTGCTGTTAGTGAGTTTTGTGAGCTGTTAAAAGATGAGTTTTCAGCGAGCATCATTGGTGATGAAATTACTCTCGAGAATGCAATCATAAATGCTGTAAGGTCACTTGAGCATAGGAGAGCCAGTTTTGCATTTTGTATGACCGCAGCATTGAAATTACAGGATCGGTTAGTCGTTGCGCACTGTGGTGATTGTCGCTTAGGATTCTTAACGCCTGAAGGTGTTGATTGGCAAACAAAGGATGACGTTCCTCACCATCAATTGTATCACCGAGGAGTGTTGGATAGTGAGATGTACCTGAAAGCACGACACTTGGTTTCTTGTAAGATTAAACCAGCCTTTAGAAGAGAAAGCCTAAAGGTATTCTCGTTGGACAATTCAGCCCCCCAGTGCATGTTGCTATGTAGTGACGGCTTTTGGTCATATGTAGAGGTGGATCTTGAAGAGACTCCGGTTCTCAATGTAGAAATAATTGATAAAATGCTGCCAGAATTGACAAGCAGTGCATCTGATAATTTCAGTGTCATCTTGGTCTAGCTATTGGACGAAATTACACTTCCGAATAAAAAAACGAATAGTTGTCTAAAGGCGTGTCAGCGGGCTCATTTCTTGCGCGTTCAGGGCAAATACTCATACACATTCTAGTAATACGATTTTACCTTACCAAAAGCTATCTCCTGTTGTTCTCTAAAAAGTACAACGAAGGCCCCCTAACCTGAATAGAGTCTTCACTTTCAACCTAATATGTCTTGTAGTTCAAGCTACTGCTGCCAATCACCCAGTACCTATGCAGTCGTTCCGTAAGCGCGTCATAAACCCCACATTCTAATCATCCTCAGTCCGCCATAAGATCAAATCTCCAACCACAAGGAGATCTGAAATGGCAAAACGGCGCACCAACAAAGAATGGCAAACCCTGTTTGAAAAATACCAATCCAGTCAACTATCCCAGCGTGTTTTCTGCGAGCGCCATAGTCTGAGTCTTTCGACCTTTTATGCAAAGCGTCAACAATTGCAGTGCTTTGGGCAATCTCAAACTGGTGGCTTTATCAAAGCAGAAGTTATCGAAAAAACGACTCGCTACCAAGTAACTCAAACACCCGTCGCCAACATGACATTATTTATTAATGACGCTGAACTCAGCATTCCACAGGGTACACCTGCCTCGTATCTGGCAGAGTTAATCGGAGCACTATCATGAAACGAATGTTGAGCGCCCCGAATGTTTACCTGTATCGGGAGTTCGTGGATTTTAGAAAGTCTATCAATGGTCTGGCGGCGATTATCGAGTCCGAAACCGATTTGCCGCTCGGCACGGGCGCACTGTTCCTATTTACCAATAAACAACGCGATAAAGTCAAAGTGTTGTATTGGGATAAAACGGGTTTTGCCCTGTGGTACAAACGGCTCGAAAAAGCCAAATTCAAATGGCCCACTCAAGAGAAAAAACAGGTCTACACCCTGACTCAATTTGACTTAGATAGACTATTATCTGGCTTCACAATAATCGGCCATAAACCGATGAAAATAGACAATTTCACAATGAGTTAATCTCGATAAAAGTCAGTTATACCAAGCCTTGACGTGGTGTTTTTAGTATAATCAATGCCATGAAAAAGACGCCCGATATTAACCCAGAAAGCCAAGACATCGCCGAGCTTCAAGCTATGGTGAAAGCGTTGATGTCGGAGAAAAAAGAGTGGCAACAAGAGCGCCAATCCTTAATTGAGCAGTTTAAACTGGCCCTTGACCGTCAATTCGCCAAACGCTCGGAAGCGTTAAAGCCGTATAACGAAGCACAGGGTGACCTCTTCAATGAAGCGGAATGTGAAGCGGCGAAAGTTATCGTCAGGAAACCTTGTTCACCCAATCAGGTATCGAGTTATCGAGAACGACCATGGCAAGGTGGGTAATCCAGGTGAGTGAAAAGTTCAAACCGCTTTATCAGGCACTGAAGGCTCACTTACTCGAACAAGTGGTGGTTCAGGCCGATGAAACGCCGCTCAATGTGCTCAAGGAAGACAAGCAATGTTACATGTGGTTGTACTGCTCGGGAGCCGACTCCCCTGAAGCTAAACTCCCTGACATGAAAAATATCGTCTTGTTCGACTATCAAAACAGTCGCGCGAGAGTGTGCCCCGTGAACTTCTTGGGTGATTACTCAGGCTATCTGCAAAGTGATGGTTACGCGGCTTATGATGGATTAACCAACGTCACCAATGTCGGTTGCTTCGCTCATGCACGTCGTAAGTTCATGGAAGCGAAGAAGCTTCAGGGTAAGGGTAAAACAGGTAAAGCGGATGTGGCGTTAGCCAAAATCCAAAAGTTGTACGCACTTGAATCTCGATTAAAACTGGCTTCGGTCGAAGAGCGTTGGGCAGAAAGACAAGCGCAGGCTAAACCGATGTTGGATGACTTCTATGACTGGTTAACCACGCAGAAAGTCATCGAATCGAGTCCTCTTGGTAAAGCCATCAAGTACACCTTGGGTCAGTGGCCTAAGCTGATACGCTATGTTGAAGATGGGCATTTATCTATCGACAACAACCGAGCGGAACGCGCAATCAAATCGCTGGTCATTGGCAGAAAAAATTGGTTATTCTCGACGAATCCACTTGGTGCTGATGCGAGTGCTTTGCTGTATAGCATCATCGAGACGGCGAAAGCGAACGGACTGATACTCTACGATTACATGGTCAAATGTATGAAAGAACTGGCAAAGCCAGAGCCTGATATCAACTCACTGCTTCCTTGGAACTTCTCATACTAAAACGCCCCGTGGGATCATGGGGCGCATATTATGTTAGTGACGGCAGCTTTGGAATAAATCCAGATTAGAGTCGTAAGCTTCAGTTTTGACATCCATTATGCCAAGCATGGAGTGGAACACATGATCTTGTGAGTAGCTTTTCTCTTGAGCGTGTTTTTTTATGCAGTCAGTATCAATGGATTTTCCTTGTTTAAAACCTTGAGACATCCACACCATCATCGGTACTTGAGTTTGAGTAATGGGCGCCAGAGCATAAGGCATACCATGTAAGAACAGTCCATTTTCACCTAATGACTCACCGTGATCAGAAATATAGAAAAGCGCGGTATTGTATTTTCCTTCCAAGTTTTTTAGCTTTTCAATGGTTTGTGCCATGAAAAAGTCAGTATATAAAATCGTATTATCATAGCTATTTACAATTTGTTCTACGCTGCAGTTTTCGATATCAGCGCGTGGACAATCAGGTTGAAATACGGCCATTTCTTTCGGATAACGCTGGAAATAAGTGGGGCCATGGCTACCAATTAAATGCATAAGCAACATCCGGTTGCCGTCCATATTTTCACTGTGTTGCTCAAAATTTTCTAACATCGCCATGTCGAAGCAGGTATTTCCATTACACATTCCATCAATACGGTTGCGATTAATTTCGAATTTGTTGATATTTTTAGCGACGTCTTTATCGCCACCATCATTTTCTATCCAAAATAAATCGATTCCAGCCCGCTTCAGTATGTCTAAAACGTTATCTTGGTTGTCAGCGACTTGGCGCTTATAGTTATCTTTAGTTAAAGACGAAAACATGCAGGGGACTGAAACTGCAGTAGATGTTCCGCAAGATCTGACATCTTGAAATGAGATGATATCCAACTCTTTTGTATATTGATTAGTTGGGCGAGCATAACCGTTAAGCTCATAGTTTTGTGAACGAGCGGTTTCACCCAACACAAATACCATTAAAGTGGGTTTATTCTGTGCAGTCGCAAGCGCTTCCGGTGTCTGTGTTGCATCTAACCCTATTTCTTTATAGATGATGGGGGCCTCTAAATAGGTGCGATTGACATATTTAGCGATGCTGTAAACAAGGTGGGTAGGGATAATCAATTGGTTTAGATGACTATTATTCCGCCCTACAGATGCATAATCCTGATAATACATCATAGCAACAGTGCCAATTACAACGAGAGATAGAACCATGGATATTAATTTTTTACTAATAAGACTAACCACCGACTTAGCTTTTTTTATTGGCGTTGCCAGCAGTACTAACGCAGGAATAATGCCCATTCCAGTAATCCACAGTACGGAGTAAAGGCTTAGGTAAGAACTTGCTTCACTCGAGTCAGTTTCTATGATGTTAGTGACCATATCTGAATCAAACAGCGTACCGTAATTAAAGCCCGCATAACTCACCGCCGCAGAGAGCAAAATTAAAATGGCAAAAAACGGTTTGGTGATCCATGGCCAACTGATTAGATTAAACAGGAAGTTAAAAGTTGCCAAAAAGAAAATGGGTATAGAAATAACAAAGCCTATTTTTACTCCATCAAGCCGAGAAAATATTTCGTTGAGTGCTGAGTAAACAGGTAGGTTGACTATAACAACAAAATACAGTGCTAGGAAGAAACTAATACCTACATAAGAAAACGAATAATTTTTAAACAATAATTTCATTCAACATACCAAGATAAAAAACCATGTAAACACAGCAAAAAGTAGCGCAATCAAAACAGCGGCAGACCCTATATCTTTGGCTCTGCCACTGAGTTCATGCCACTCACTACCCACGCGGTCAACTACAGCTTCAATGGCTGAATTTATCAGTTCCACGATAACGATTAGCACTAGACTGCCTATCATTATTAACTGTTCTAATTTGTTGATAGGTAAGGTAAAAGTAACCGAAATTAGAATGGCAGAGGTGATGATCTCTTGCCTAAATGCGGCTTCATTTTTCCATGCAGCTTGAAGCCCTTTTATTGAATAACCGGTAGCGTAAAATAAACGACTCATTCCTGTACGGCCTGGTTTCATAAACTTAATAACCTATTAATAATACTCTGAATAAAAGCGTCGATTACTTTTATTCAGAGTATTGAACATTCGAATATTTTAAATTATAAAATACTATTGATAGAAATAATTGTAATTTATTGTCTTGGGAGTGTAATTTTTTGTCATTAATATTGAATAATCTGAATTTAAATGCTTTAGTTAGATCAGAAACACCAAGTTATGCCCTTTCTATATTTTATGGGTTGGTGTTCTCTATTATTCTTAAGAAACTTAGTGCATTAAAATTAAAATAAAGTTATTTATAATACTTCCCAATAGGATGGAATTTATTTTTATTCATGCCTTAATCTACTATCTCATGATGCTTTTAACCTTAAGAGTCGTTGAAATTTATGCTCAATAAAATCAAGTCTTACCTCGGGCCTCTTTATCCGATTTTTGCTGTTTTCCTTGCGGGGATTGCTATCTTTTTTATTTCTCGTTTGGGGCTTGCTATCTGGCATTTTGACCGGGTGAGTGATGCCAATGGGTGGCTGGCCATTTTCTTAAGTGGCTTGCGAGTTGACATTGTGTCTCTTTGCTACTTGCTCATTTTGCCAGCGTTGTTGTCTAGCCTATTATCTGGAGATCACGCTGTCGGTCGTTGCTGGCATTGGCTTTTACGCGTTTGGATCACCGGTGGTTTATGGTTGATTGTTTACATGGAAGCAGCAACGCCGTCATTTATTACCGAATATGACCTGCGACCAAATCGAATATTTGTTGAATACCTTATTTATCCCAAAGAAGTATTTAGCATGCTTTGGAGTGGCTATAAATTTGAACTTTTCCTTGGTGGTGTGGTTTCCGCATTCACGCTTTTTGTTGGTTGGAAATGGAGTAAGCAGCTTGTTTCGAACTTAAGTTTTCCTAAATGGTACTGGCGTCCAGTGATTGCTATTTGTGTGGTGGCTATTGGTGTTTTGGGAGCGCGTTCTTCACTGGGTCATCGTCCGTTAAATCCGGCGATGGTGGCTTTTTCTAGCGATCCTTTGGTTAATGATTTAACGCTAAATTCCTCATTTTCAGCGATTTTTGCTGCCAAACAGATGAAATCTGAAGCGAGTGCTTTCGAGTTTTACCCGAAAATGGATAAGCAGGAGATCGTCCAAGAAATTCGTGCGTCCATGAATGTCGACAACAAAGATTTTGTTTCCTTACAGCAACCTAGCATGGCCACGCACCAAGCCACCTATCAAGGTCAACCTAAAAATATTGTAATCCTACTGCTTGAAAGCCACGGAGCACGTTATGTTAGCCGTCTTGGTGGTATTGATACGTCACCCAATATCGATAAATTGATTGATGAGGGATGGGCATTCACCCGTTTCTACGCAACTGGGACACGTTCCGTTCGTGGTATTGAAGCTATGACTACTGGTTTTTCTCCGACTCCAGCACGTTCAGTAGTCAAGTTAGGTAAAAGCCAAACAAACTTCTTTTCAATTGCTGATTTATTAAAGTCTCGAAATTACCACACACAATTTATCTACGGTGGTGAAAGCCACTTTGACAATATGAAGAGTTTCTTCTTGGGCAACGGTTTTGTCGATATGCAAGACTTCCCAACTTTTGAGTCTCCTAAATATGTTGGTTCTTGGGGCGCGTCGGATCAAGATCTCTACAATAAGGCAGATGAGCAATTTACCAAGATGAGTCGTGAAGGTAAGCCGTTCTTTAGCCTAGTTTTTAGCTCATCGAATCACAGCCCATTTGAATATCCTGATAATGTGATTGAACCGTATAATGAGCCAAAGCAGACAGTTGAAAATGCAGTGAAATATGCAGACTATGCGCTTGGAGAATTCATTGAGAAAGCGAAAAAATCACCTTATTGGGATAATACTGTATTCGTTGCTGTCGCGGATCATGATGCCAGAACTCAGGGTAACCAGCCCGTTCCAGTTGATTATTTCCGAATTCCTGCGGTGATTTTTGGTGGTGGCATTGAGCACCGACTTGATGATCGCCTCGTTAGCCAAATTGACCTTGCGCCCACACTGCTTTCCTTGGCCGGTATCAGCAGCCAAAATCCGATGATCGGGCACGATTTAACTCATGAGGTCCCTGCCGATAAACAGCGTGTAATGATGCAACGAGATAAGAACTATGGTTACATGACGGCAGACAACCAACTGGTTGTAATCCGACCAGAGCAAGGTATTTCGACTTATCAATATGATTTTAAATCAGATACTTTGACAGAAAAAGAGTTGGATCCAGAAGTGGTTAAACGTGCCCATGCTAATGCGATGTGGGGAAGTTTAGCGTTCAAAGAAAACTACTATACTGCTTCCGATTCATACTGATCCAATATTCATAACCTAAAAGGCGAAATGCTCGCCTTTTTAGTTTGAAGCCTAGAACCATCCTTACGATTATGCAGGCAAGGCTCAGCGCTAAGCTTGCATTTTTTATTGATTGATCGTTTTCTGTGTCGGAAAAGATCGCTGCTAAGGAATGAAGTCTTAAGTTACGCCCGTTATTTTTGTTTAGAGAGTAAGTAAAAAGGAAATACCGATGAAAACCATACACTCAGTATCTGATCTGTAACAAATGCTGGTCAATACTTTATTGTCGTTCATCTTTAGGAGAATCCATGACCACCATGGTGGTGATCGATTTCACGGTTAAACACTCACCAAGCACATCGGCGTGAAAACGTTTATAGGCGCTGAGATCTTTGCTTTCGACGCGCAGTAGATATTCGTTCATCCCGGTAATATTGTGGCATTCGACCACCTCCTTGGCGTAGCGCACATGTTCTTCGAAACTGAGTTGTGCCTTTTTAGTGTGGCTGTTTAAGCCAATCGCCACATAAGCGACAAACCCGACATCAAGTTGGGTTTTATTTAAGACCGCTCGATAGCCTTTAATGATCTGTTTACGCTCGAGATCCTGCACGCGACGCAACGTGGCTGAGGGCGATAAGCCGACACGTTCAGCCAGCTCGACATTCGAGACGCGCCCATCAAGTTGTAGTTCTTGCAATATTCTTTCGTCAAATCTGTCCATGGCTGCTTTTTATTGCTCAATATTGGTGATATTGACCAATATAAGCACAATATTGCCAGCCGATACCATTATTATTTGTTCATCATTATTAAATAGAGAAAGAAGATGGATTACACACAATGGTGGCCACTGGTGGCTTTTGCTTTTGTTTCGACCTTTTCACCGGGTCCAAACAACATCATGCTGATGACATCAGGTGCAAATGTGGGCTTTATGCGCACTATTCCGCACATGCTTGGTGTAACGTTTGGTTTTAGCATTATGGTGCTGTTGGTTGGTGTTGGGTTAACGGGTTTATTCCATCGTTATCCTATGTTGCAACAAGGCTTGCAAATTGCCTGCACCATTTATTTGGTCTATTTGGCGATAAAAATTGCGTTGAGTAATCCTTCGCAGGGAGAGAAACAGTATCAACCGATGTCATTTTTTTCGGCTGTACTGTTTCAGTGGGTCAACCCCAAAGGTTGGTCGATGGCGCTGACTGCGGTGAGTGTATTTAACCAAAGTGCGAGCTGGGCGCAGTTAATGCTGATTTCATTGGTGTTTGCTTTGGTGAACATTCCGTCGGTCAGTGTTTGGACTGCGGCGGGTAAACAGTTGAGCCATTGGATGAATCACCCAAGTTATGTCCGCTGGTTTAACGGTGTGATGGGCGCGTTGCTGTTACTGTCCGTTGTTCCTATGCTGTAGAGATTTGGTGAGACGTTGCTGTGTGGGAGCATTATCAACGCAGCAAAAGAAAGTGGGTACTGAGCGACCCACTTTGTTTGTCTAGTTAGCCTGACGTTAACCGTTCGCTATATTGCCGATAAAATTAACGCCAATATTTGCGGTCAGAGTATGCGCAGGCACATCACTAACGGATAGACAGTGGCGTATGCCAATGCAGAGGCGCCACTGTTTTCACGCAGCTTTTTACCAAGCACAATCTCGTTGGTGACGACTAAGCGCTGTACTCGCAGCTCCGTGCCGCGTGTCGAAAGTGATGCATCGACCTCTTTATCAATCACCAAGCGTGCTTTTTCTAACGCTTTTTTTATCGCCGGTCAGATGAAGCAAATCATTCACTTCAACTCGTGAATCGGGTTTGGGCACTGAAAGGTGTTCACCACGTTTGGGGCGCGAGCAGACAATATCGCCATCACTGAGCGCGGGAATGTCTTTTAAGAGCAGACCATTTAAGTTTGGGTTTTTAATCGCAACGTTAGTCTAGTCTGTACTCTTTTCACTAGTGATATTCGTTTGGTTTCGTCCGGTGCTTTTAGCTTGATAGAGCATGTTGTCAGCCAATTTAATTAACTGCTCTGGTGAATGGGAACCTTCTAGGTCGACTGCGCCTCCAATACTGATGGTTAAAAAACCGTTTTCAGCCGCTGGATGGTCTATACACAGTGTTTTGATCTCATCTTGAACAAGGTTAGCAACGTACCAAATACCTTCTTGGTCCGTCTCAGGAAGAATCATGGCGAATTCTTCACCACCATACCGTGCAGCGATGTCGGTTGGCCTTCGACAGCATTGATGCAAAGTAGTGGCGACTTTTTTTAAACAATCATCACCTTCAAGGTGACCAAATGTGTCGTTGTATTGTTTAAAATAATCAATATCGATCAGCAATAAAGAGAGAGGCTGTTTTTTTCGGTAAGCTTGTGCTAGGTGAGACTTTAAGTGTTGATCGAAATAGCGGCGATTATTAAGACCAGTAAGGCCGTCTAAATATGCCAATGATCTCAGTAGGTCTGCTTGGTACTTTAGAGTTAAATGAACCTTGATTCTATTTTTTAATGTATTGATATTAAATTGTTTTTTTAGAAAATCAACGCCGCCGGCTTCCCAGCATGCATCTTGGTCTTCTTGGGCGGTTAATCCGGTAATAAAAATAACAGGTATATCAGCGATAGTAGGGTCATTTTTGATCAAGCGGCAGGTTTGTAAACCATCCATTTCTGGCATGATGACATCGAGTAGCACCAAGTCGGGCTGACTTTCTTTGCAAACGTTGATCGCTTGCGTTCCAGATGTCGCCATCAATATCTGATAGTCATCTTTCAATAATTGATATATGAGCTGAATATTAGTCGGTTGATCATCAACGATGAGTACCGTGAAGTTAGTTTTCTTGCTGAAGTTTGGTAAACCGTAATTAGATAGCATCGGAAAACTCTTTGTTTTTCATGATTTCTTTTAGTATTGCAGTTGCTTGTTCAAACGCCAAACTTTGCACTTGTTCTGCAAGTTGTTTTGTTAACTCTTCATCAATCATATTTAATTGTGCTGAGATTTCTTCAAATAATGTCGTTGCTTCCATATTTGAAGTATTGAAACATCTCCCGAGCATGAGCAGTTTTTCTCTAAATATTGCTTTATCCATGGCAACTGGTGTTGTAGTCGTTGGTTGCTCGTTGCTGAGTAAATTCATCAATGATCTGAGGTGTGATTGGGCAAATAGTACGTCAGCCAATAAGCCACTATTTCTGCTCATCGTCTCTGTGGTTGCGATTGAACATTCGAATTCCGCTTTTGCTAACTTTCCCGACAATTGTGTAAGTCCACAGCTTTCTGAGCCACTTTTTAAACTGTGGTAGATACGCAATGCGACATCAGTAGCAATTTCAGTAGATTGCAGTTGTGATATAGCATCTTGCATATCAATGACAAATTGATTGATTACTTTTAGATAAAAGGATAAATCGCCGATTCGATTTATCGCTTGATTGAGTTTAATGCCATGTTTATCTGCATATTCTTGAGCTTGTGTCGATATTTTTTGATTATGGGGAGCTACAACTTGTTGTTTTGCTGGGAGGGTTTTTTGAGTGACGAAGTGTTGAATTTTTTTTACCACATCAGTGATCTCGAAAGGTTTCGCAATATGGCCATTCATACCAGCAGCTAAAGAGGTGGCTTTGTCTTCAGGGCGAGCATTAGCTGTCATTGCTAATATTGGAAGTTGATGAAACTTCATCTCTTGTCGGATCTTACGAGTCGTTTCATAACCATCCATACCGGGCATTTGAATATCCATCAGTACTAGGGAAAACTGCTGATTTTCCAGTATATCTAGTGCTTTAAAGCCGTCCTCAGCTTCGATAATTGTTGCGCCACATTGGCGGAGTAATTCGGTTGCGACCAAGCGATTGGTCGGATTATCTTCAACCAGCAATATGCTGATACCAGATAAGCTATCGTTTGAATTTATTCGATGGAATGTTTCTGCAAATACGGCATCTTTACTTTGCCGTGTATTGATAATGGTTTGTTTGATTAGCTCTGGCGTTACTGGCTTTATCAGCACGGTTTCTAAAAGTTCATGGGTGTCTTCTAAATGTTTGTCGAGAATTTCTAGGCCAAAAGCCGTAATCATGATGACTAACGGTATTTTTTTGAGATTTTTCTGGTTTTTGATGGATCGAGTAAGAGCCAAGCCATCCATATCAGGAAGTTTCCAGTCAACAAATGCGAGATCAATCACTTCGTTTTGTTGAGCTAAGTGGTGTAGTTGTGCTAAAGCTTCATCGGCGTTGGGCGCAGAAAACACTTGGCAGCCTAGTTTTTGGAGTATGTCTTGAAGAATTAAACGTGCGGTTTCATTATCTTCTACCACTAATATTTTTAAACCCTGTGTCAGATGCGAGTAAGTGTCATTACAAACAGGTGAGAAGTTTAATGTGATGGTGAACATAAATTCACTCCCCTTATCAAGTTGGCTTGTCACGCTAATGTCACCTTGCATCAGGCTCACTAACCGTTTTACGATCGATAAACCTAATCCTGTACCACCATACTTTCGGCTAATTGACGACTCAGCTTGGCTAAATCCATTAAAAATAATGGCTTTCTGTTCTTGAGTCATCCCAATGCCAGTGTCAGATACTTTAAAAAGTAAGGTACAGTTATTATCTGATATGTGCTGTGTTTCTATGGATATTTTGATTTCACCACTATTGGTGAATTTAATGGCATTACCGGCTAAATTTAATAATATTTGTCGTAAGCGCAGGCTATCGCCGATCAAGATGGTTGGAACATCAGGCGCAACATCATAGATGATCTCGATGTCTTTCTCTTGAAGGCTTGACGACAGTAGTACCGCCGTTTCTTGCAACAGATCTGGCAGTGAAAATGAATATTGCTCTAATTCGAGCTTTCCTGCCTCCACTTTAGAAAAGTCTAAAATATCGTTTAAAAGAACGAGTAGAGACTTGGCTGCACTTTGTGTTTTACTTAAGTAGTCTATTTGTTGGCTACTTAAATTGGTATTGAGAGTCATCTGTAATAACCCCAAAATAGCATTCATTGGGGTTCGAATTTCATGGCTCATATTCGCCAAAAAATCAGACTTAGTTCGGTTTGCGTACTCCGCTTGCTCTTTGGCTTCCGCGAGTTCTTTCTCTTTTTGTAGCTGTTCCGTTAAGTCATAAGCAATACCTAAGAAGCCGACTAACTGACCGTAGTCATCTATTAATCCACCGACATAAAGTTTAACCGGAATGTGTTGGCCGTTTTTACTGATGTAAGTCCAGTGATTAATATCGGATTTGCCTAATTTTGCTTTAGCGACAAAAGCATCAAACCCGACTTCTACAGTTTCTCCTAGTTCTAACGATAGATCTTTTGCTCGTCGAGCTACCTCTTCAGATAGGTGAAATATCGCTGGTGTTTTTTTTCCCACCAGTTCACTGGCACTGTAACCGATCAGTTTTTCTGCAGAGGGGTTAAATATAGTGATTAATCCATCTAGATCCGTCGCGATAATAGCGTAACCAGCACTGCTCAAAATGCTGCGCTGTAGAGCATTCGCTTGCGAAATCTCCTCTGTTCTTTGGTTGACCAATTTTTCTAGTTGAAGATTGGTTTCTGTCAGTACGGCTTCCCTTGCTTGAGCGATCTCTATTTTGTGCTTGGCGAACTGAGCTCGACGGGAACGCATCATTTGAATGATAAAAACAGTCAACATAAGCAACAATGTGGCCGTTAAGATCTCTTGATAAGTTTGGTTGTAAGCATCTAATGGTAGAGATTCAATAAACTTGTTGGTAGCAATCAGATTGAGTTCCCATTGACGTCCAAACAAATCAATAGTTTGGGTTACTTGATAAGAGGTCTTATCTTGAATTAAGCCACGGGTGAAAAAATGCTTTGAATTATCGTCATTAATGTCACTGATGGTTAGAATAACCTCGTCATTGAGGCCAGCCACAACACTTAATACTTCATCTATCAAAATAGGCGAATAGCTCCAGCCTCTCAGCTGACTTAATCGCTCTTCTATAGAAGATGAATCCGCTATTTTATTGGTGTTGTACACTGGCATTAGCATTAGAAAGCCTTGCTGTGTTTTTTTATCGGCTTGCACGAGAGTAATAGGAGCGGTAAGGCGTACAGAGTTACTTTTGGCAGCCTCTAATGCGGCAGCTCGGCGCATTGCCTCTGAACCAATGTCTAAGCCGACCGCCTGTTTATTGTGGTCTTCGGGTTCAATGTATTGGATAACAAACAAGCTGTTATTATGCTCTGAAAGCGAGCGAATATTGAAGGTTTTATCGGGTCTATCGCGACGAGCTTGTTCGATGAAGGCTTTTTTTTGCCCCGGTTCAACAAAACGGATGAATCCAAAGCCACGAGCTCCTGGAAACTCTTTTGGATAGTCACGGGTCTGGGTATAGCGAAGCATCTGCTCATAATCAAATGCATCGACTCCAGCTGTTATCACCGCGCCTCTAAAGCCACGTAGCCCGTATTGATATAGCGTAACCTTTTCTGCTACCCCATTACTAATCTGCTGTAATCGTGAAGATAAGTCATGCTGTACATGTTCAATTCGCTCCGCTTTATGCATTTGATTAAAGTGACTTGCGGCAAATAAACCAAAGACAAGAATAAGCAAAGGCAGCCAAAGTGCGTTTAAGATGGTTTTATTTAATTTCAAAGTGGCTTTGGGTTGTTTTTCTTTTGATAGATCCATTACTTTTCCCTGCTAATTACATGCTTTTTATCGTATTACCACTTGTTTTGATATTTTTTCAAATACCTATAATAACTTTAGCAGGATATTTCTAATTGGATAGAAATGCCGTAGACGCGCCAATTCCCTATCCACTATATACCCTTCCTACTTGAAGCTGCAGCGGTGTTGGCTACGTTCGTTCACCCCAATCACATAGTTTGCCTATGCTCATGGGGACTCACTCACTTGCCGCCTACCTGCAACTCCAAGTTGTTTGGGTATAGATATGCAAATTTGTGTACCGGAACGAATATTAAATTTTCTAGATAACGGATTGTTTTGTTAGATAACTGATTGTTTCGTTAGATAACCGATTGTTTTGTTGGATAACTAACCATTTTGTTAGATAAGGGTTAAATTATCCATTTCCTGTGCCTTACTCACCACTATTTTTATCGAGAAAATAGCCCATACCGCGTTTAGTTTTAATCAGTGCTGATGAGAAAGGGTCATCAATTTTTTTGCGTAAACGACGCATATACACATCGACTACGTTGGTTAGGGGATCTTGATGGAGGCCCCAAACATTAGCAAGAATCCGTTCTCGGCTAAAAATATGACCGGGTTTATGCATCAATAGCTCTAATATGGCGAGTTCTTTGGCGGTTAACTCAATGGTTTGTCCTGCCCGTGTTACGGCCATGGTTGATAAGCAGAGCGTTAAGTCTGCAATGTGTAGAGTGGGCATTGGCGCAGAGTCAGAATGTCGACGTTGCAGCGCATCTAGGCGAGCCAGTAACTCTTCAAAATGAAAAGGTTTTGCCAGATAATCATCCGCACCAATGCGTAGGCCCCGAACCCGTTCTTCAACTTCGCCCAGTGCAGAAAGCATCAAAATGCGCACATCAATACCGGCTTCACGTATTTGCTGACAAAGAGTTAATCCATCGGTGTGCGGAAGCATTCGATCTAAAATTAAAATATCGGGCTCGCCGCTTATGAGTGTTTCAAGTGCGTATTGCCCATCATTTAGTCGCTGAATGTGGTGACCTTCTGCTTTGAGCCCTCGCTCAATAAAGTTGGCAATTCTGGCATCATCTTCAATTAAAAGAATTCTCATAATTCTTCCTCTTCCAGTTCAAAGGTAAGTGTAACGGTTGTGCCTTGAGCCAGTTGGCTTTGGAATGCGATGGTTCCGCGTTGCTGTTGCACAATGTTATAAGCCAGCGTTAAACCAATCCCCAAGCCATCAGGGCGATAGCGTTTGCCGTTTTCGGACCGAAAATAGCGTTGGAAAATCTGTGCGAGGTCCTCTTGGTCAATGCCAATACCGTGATCTTGCAATTGAAGATGAAATTGCTGGGGCTCAACTAGCAGAGTGAGCGTAATAGGCTGGTGATGTGGATCATAGCGCAATGCATTATCGACGATAATTCGCACGGTCATCAGTAGCTTATCTAAATCAGTATGAAAGATCCGAGCTTGCCAGTTTGCCTGTTGTGGGTGAAGACATTCAAGTTGCACTTGATGCGCGTGAGTTAAAAGGGTGGCTTGTCTCGTCACCGACTGCCATAGACTCTCTAAGGTGATAGGGATAAGAGTCGGTTGGAACAGCTTTTCATCTTGACGGATAAGCAGCAATAAATCGTCGATCCGGTAGGAAAGGTGGGTTGCCGATTCATTGATACGCTGTAGCGTTTGTCGATACTCTTCATCACTATTTTGACGACTGCGAAGGGTAATTTGCGCTTCTCCTAAAATGGCCGTTGCGGGAGTACGCAATTCATGGCTAACGTTCGCAAAAAACTCTTTCTGCTGGCGTTTAGCTTGCTCCAATGTTTCGAGTGCATTGGCGAGTTCTTGGGTGCGTGCAGCAACTTCTCGCTCAATGAGTTGACGCGAAGCGATCTCTTTTTGCTGCGCATTTTCAAGGCTTTGTGCCATGTAATTAAAATGCTGCGCTAGGGTTCTGAGCTCACTTGGCCCGCTGACCGATACTCGATGGTTAAGATGGCCTTGTTCTAAAGCTGAAGTGCTTTTTAGCAGCTCCGCTAACGGTTTGGATAAGGTGCGCAGTAACCAGCCTCCTAGTAGCAAGCCAAAGACTACCCCCAGTAATGATAAGGTTACAATGACATTTTCTACATCAGATAATGATTTCATCGCTGCCGCTTCATAGCGTGCAGTACGTTGTTTCTGTAGAGAAATAGCTTGATTCAGCAGCTGGCGTAGGTCGGTATTATCCACTTTATCAAAGGTGTCACTGAGTAAAAGCCAGCGATCATTATTGTCTGTGATTTTTGCGATTTCCCAGGATCGAAGCGCTGTTTTTAATCGTCCAAAGTTAGTTTCAAAGAGAGAGATGACTTTGATTTGCTGAGTGATCTCGGCAAAGTCTTGGTTGGTGATACCGTGTTGCTGTGCTTGCTCGGTTAGCAAATAGAGCTCGCTGAGCAAATCTTCAATCTTTGAAAAGCGCATGTCTCGTTTGAGCGTGCTGCCATCTTTGGTCAATAAATATTCGGCAAGCCAAATTTTCAACTGCTGTTTTTCCGTGCTCAACTGCATAAAGCTTTGCAAGATTTGATTGGAGATCTGCCCGCGCTGAATGTGCTCATTAGCGACGTTATTTGACCATAAAGAGGTGCCAGCTTGGGCTAAGATTAGGGTGAGTAACAGAGCCAGTACGAGAGATAATTGATAACGAAACATAATGATCGCCGCATAAATTCAATAGGTGAGCAGAGTAAGCGATCCGTTGGTATTGGGTAAAGAATATTCATCTGAAGTTAATCTAAGCGCATGGTTTAGGTTCATCGAGAGGGCGTAAATTACTCCCATCAACTACATTAGTTCCATCAACTACATTAGTTCCATCAACTAGATAAGGTCTTCATCATGCAACGTACACATAAAAGAATTTCCATTTCAGCATTATTACTCTGCGGGTTGTTACCGCTGTCCGCTCAGGCTTCTAATTTATTGGTTAATAACAATATTAGCCATCAAGAGGTGCTTGATGCCCAGCAAGCTTGGGGAGAAGCGTTAATCAAGATCAGCCAGACTTATGAGCAAAAAGGTCATGCCGAAGCGAAGAAGTTGGCAAAGCAAGTATTAGACCAAGCGTATGGCTATCAACAAGGTGCGGTGCTTTTCAAACCTACGCTTGCCAGTGGGGAGCAAACCTTTCGCACAGAAGTAGACGGAGCGCTATCGTATTTTGTCGGCAGTGATAAGCAATACCCACAAGATTCTGGTTTTGCACTAAAAGGTTGGAAGGAGTACAGCTTTGATAACGCAGCAGTCTACATCAACGGTGATGTGGCCTTAACCATGGGGCATGTCAAGCTCATCGACAATAAAGGAAAGCAAACCTTGGTGGATAAAAGCTGGGCATTTAAGAAAGATGAACAGGGCCAACTGCGAATTGTTCTGCACCATTCATCACTGCCATTTCAGCCTTAACTGAGGGGAAAACTTTTAGATGTGGGTGATGGTAATACACCCACATCGCAGGTTTTGCAGTAGTGCCAGTTAAACGCCAGCACGCTTGAGCAGGCCAGCCATCAGTGGCGAGCTTGAACGAACCTGTTTTGATTTGTTCTGTAATGTTTTAGCCAACGTCGGGTTATTGATGCTTTTGGCAATGTAGGCCATTGAATGATAGAAATCTCCTGCAGATTTCATTTTATTGGCGTCATTTAACGGCGCTAATAACTGCACCATAGCTGTGCCACTCATTGCTTGTTGGGTGGCGTACTCTTGTACTGCATCGAGTAGAAGATCGAGATCGACCATCGCTTCGGCACTTTCCACACCATGTTTTTTCATCTCTTTGCGGTTACGTTTACGCATTTGCTTAATGACAAAGGCCGGTTTGTTGAGCTTTTTAAAAGCAAAGTAACCAAGAACCACTGCAAGCACGACACCGCCCGCCACATAACCCCAAATAGAACCGGAAGATTCAACAACAGGCTTTAGGGTTTCAACGGTATATTCAACGGTAGTAGGTGTATCAGACATTATTATTTCCTTAGAATGCAGCTTCAAAATCAGAAGCTATTAATTAATCTGGCAGGGGGAAAAGCGCCTTGCGATGAATCAAAGATCCATGAAAAGGAGAGCTTCTGCCTCACATTACTCTCTTTTTTGGGGTGAGGAGGCAAGAAAGCAAGCCCATTTTAGGGATTATTAATGAGTTTGTTGATAATTGTGCGAGTTGGTCACACTTGAACAATAACATCCGGCTTATTCATGGTTATTTAAGAATGCTCTTAACTCGTGTTCATTGATAATGGTTAAGCCTTGTTCTGTTTTGGTAATTAACCCTTTATTCATGAGATCTTTCACGGCGCGCCGATAAACTCGACCAGAAGTACCAAAGCGTTCCGCTTCTTGGTTTACTTTTTCAAAACCGCCGAGTGCGGCTCTGGTTTCTTTTTGTATCAGTAAATCGTAAGCAATATTGTAAGTAATAGGATGAAGCAGCCGGTTGGTATAAATATCCATTGAGTCTTGGTAATCTTCCGCTAGACCCGCAGCAAAGAAAAACATCATTTCAGGGTGAGCATGCAGTGCTTGGGTGAGTGAGGTCAAGGAAATGGTATCAACTTGTAAATGCTCATCAGCAACCACAGTCCATTGGCAAGGCGTTTGAGTAAAATACTCCATCTCACCGAAAATGTGATAATCACAATTGGTTTCACCAAGTTGAAAACGCCGTCCATTAGCGGCAATGATACTCATCGATACACGACCAATTGGGACGATATACAGATACTCCAGTTTTTCGCCTTGACGAAGGATTTCACTTCCTACATCAAGGTAACTGCTAGTAACTTGGCACTGATAAATCAGATCGTTAAACGCTCGATTTTTGTCAGATAAGAATGATTGGAACCGACCTGAAGCATAAGGGCTAATCTTCATAGTGAACTCATCAAGGGATAGGTGCGGTAAAGCTAATCAGACTTTGCCATTATTACAACACATTCTATTATTTTGACCATGGACTGTGCTTTAGATCGTGTTTAATACAAGCGGCGCATACGTTACCGCTTAATATTATTTATCTGGATGAAATATCAAGAGTTAGATTTGTTTATAGAGTGCTTCTAAAGCCGCTGTTGCCGCTAATTTTTCACCAGCCATCATTGCGTGGTCAGCATTAACATATTGTTCAACGCCTTCTTTCACATCTTGTTGATACAGCACTACATTGTTTAGAATTGAAGCGACCTCAAGCCCACGCAGACGCCCTATAGTCAGTAATGCTGAGGTTTCCATATCTGCACCTAGCACGCCTTTTTTATTCCAGTAATGCGAGATTTGTTGCTCTTCATCGGTGTAGAAACTGTCATGGGAACGCACCACGCCTAAATGATAAGGTGTTGATTGGTTAGCTAAAAAACAATTCAATTCTTTGAGCAAACAAAAGCTCGCATAGGCAGGGTAAGCCGCCTTTATGTATGCTTGAGAACCCCCTTCATCGCGTACCGCACCCTCAGCGACAATTAAATCACCTAATTGAATCTGAGTTTGCATTGCACCTGCGGAGCCGACGCGCACAATGTGTGTAGCGCCGCACTGTTTAAGTTCTTCAATCGCAATGATCATCGATGGAGCTCCAATTCCAGTACTACAAATGGTGACTGGTTTACCTTTATATTGGCCGTTAAATAAACGGTATTCGCGATTTTCAGCCAATAACTCGGCATCATCGATTAAAGCGGCGATCCGATTGGCTCGGTCTGGCTCTCCACACACGATAACATGTGATGATACTTGGCTCTCATCTACACAAATGTGAGGTTGTTTGCTCATGCTAGTGCCTCTTTACTGTCACTAGTCCTCTGTTTCTTCTTGTTGTTCATTTTTGCTGTACGTGCCCATTCGCGAGTTCCGTTGGCCGCAATGAACATCAAAATGGCGTATTGTACAGACATAGCATAGACACCTTGAGTGGCATAAACACCCACACTGATAATATTGATGACAACCCACAGTGCCCAGTTTTCGACGTATTTACGTGTCATCAAAATTTGTGCAACAATCGACAAAACGGTCATGGCTGAATCCCAAAATGGGAATGCATCGGGTTCTAACACTGGTTGTGCCAAATTTGCACCAACTATATTCAGGCTATCAACTGCAATGTTAGCTAATGCGAAAAAGAATGGGTCTATATAGAGAGTGAGCAAAGCAATGGCAACAACGCTTAATACGGTGGTGATCATTAACTTCGGTTTACTGAGCCAGCGAACTTGCAAGGTATCACCATCAGCATTTGGTCTTGTCCAAGCGTACCAACCGTAAACGTTCGCACAGAAGAAAAAGAGTTGTAGCAGAAGTAAACCATACAATTGGATCTGGAAGAAAATCACTGCAAACAGTGTGACGTTCAACAAACCGAAAAGGTAATTAATGGTTTTTTCTTGACTGGCAAACCAAATACATAATAGACCGAATACTGTGCCGAAAGCTTCAATCCAGCTCATGGCATAACCGCCACTAATCGGAATATTAACGAGCGTATTATTGATATCCAGTAGGGCAAAGAGTTCCATGCTGATGTCCTTTATTATTGTTGTAAGAGTGATTGTTTTCGAAGAGATGATAATAAAGTAGGCATTGGTAGTGCAGGGAGGACATATGTCCTCCTTCATATCTGCGTGATCATATTTTTGCTAATTCAACTATCAAAATTTAAGTGGTAGGTATGCCACTTAAATCCGTTACGAGGCTAGAGTTATTCTCAAATTCCTAGATATAAGAATTGTCATTCCTATTGGTGTTTTGGTGCATAATTATTTGGTGTGTATACCGCACTGGCTGGTTTCTCGCTTGATGGAAATGGATGAGAAAACCACACTCAAAACTTGGACTGTGATGGAAACACTGCTTGGTAGCATCGCGTTTGTGATTGTCGCTGTCCTAAGCTTCTTATTATAAAAAGCGTTTTACTATAAGGTTATGAAATGAAAACTCTTGAACAACGATTGAAAGAAATCAAAATCGTCCCTGTGATTGCGATTAATGATGCTAGCCAAGCGGTCCCTTTGGCCAAAGTGTTGGTTGAAAATGGGTTGCCATGCGCGGAAGTGACCTTTAGAACAGAAGCGGCTGCAGAATCGATTCGTTTGATGCGTGCCGCCTACCCAGAGATGCTGATTGGCGCAGGGACAGTACTGACCACGGCACAAGTAGACCAAGCCATTGAAGCGGGCGTGGACTTTGTAGTCAGCCCCGGTTTTAACCCAACCACGGTGAGATATTGCCAACAGCGTCATGTGGCAATTGTTCCGGGCGTCAACAACCCAAGTTTGGTTGAGCAAGCGATGGAGATGGGTTTGCGCACATTGAAATTCTTCCCAGCTGAGCCTTCCGGTGGCGTGGCCATGCTCAAAGCATTGACGGCGGTTTATCCGGTCAATTTCATGCCAACAGGTGGCGTTAGCCCAAGTAACGTTCAAGAGTATTTGTCGATTAAATCCGTAGTGGCGTGTGGCGGTACGTGGATGGTACCGACAGATCTGATGGATAAAGGTGATTGGCAGGGAATTGCAGAATTGGTGAAAGCGCTATAAACCGTTCTATTTTCTTTAAGAACAACGGCTTACTTTCGGTAAGCCGTCTTTTCCTTTTATGCGCACCTCCGACCATTAACGATAAAAGTAATCGAGAGTAACGCGCGATCAAAAATCTCGTTACAATCGTTCCTCTACTCATTTCACGATAAGCCAAGCTATGTACGCAAACCGACGCGCAGAATTAATTTTAGTTATCACGACCTTATTGGCCGCTGCGGGCTGGGTGTTTTCCAAACAAGCCATTCAAGGCCTACCGCCTTTTGGCTTTATTGGCGTGCGCTTTCTTTTGGCGTCGCTGTGCCTACTGCCATTTTGTCTTAAAGCGCTGCGCCAAGCCTCACTGCACGATTGTTTAAAATCGATGGGTGTGGGCGTGTTGCTAGGTGGCTCGATTTTTTGCTGGATCCACGCGATTTCCATTAGCGACACGCTAGGCGAGGGCGCATTCATCATGAGCCTCTCTATGCTGTTTGTTCCGTTATTAGCATGGCCGCTGTTTGGCACTAAACCGGCGCGCGCATTTTGGTTGTCGCTACCCATTGCACTGATTGGGCTTTTTTTACTGTCGTGGAATGGGGAGTGGGTCGTCGCGACCAGTCAGCTGTGGTTTATGGCTGCGGCCTTTAGCTTGGCATTACATTTTAACTTTAACAGTCGTTTTTCGGCTAATCTGCCGCCGATGTTGCTCACTACATTACAACTGTTTGTTGGCGGCTGCCTTGGTGTATTACTCTCTTTACTGTTTGAGTCATGGCCAGATCAAATAAGTTTGATGACATGGAAGTGGCTTGCTCTGAGCGTATTACTCGCCACCAGTTTGCGGTATTTGATGCAAACCGTAGGTCAAAAGCACGCCAACCCCACTAATGCGGCGATATTAATGCTGCTTGAGCCAATCTGGACACTGGTTCTGAGCGTGCTGATTTATGATGAATCGATGCCAGAGAATAAGATTTTCGGCTGCGGCTTGCTGCTCTGTTCGCTTCTTTTCTATCGAATGGGCCATTTTCGTCATCGCTAAAAGAGCCAAAACGTGAAGCGAAATTAAGTTGCTAGAGAGCTCTAAGAAGCATTGAGTTCCTTATACCTTTTAGGAAGAAAACAGACATTACGCACGTTTATGACGTAGGGCCATCACGTTTTATTGAGTCTGGTAAGTCGTTTTTGGACAAAACTTTGTCAGTGCATTTGCTAATTTAGCAAATCATCAATAAATAAAGGTATGGAAAGCCGCTTAGCTTGGTGTTTAGTATTGATGGTGCATATCATAATCTAGTTATTTAGAAGCGTCAGAAAGGGAGGCCTTCTGGGTCAAATACTACTTCTCTCAGGATTTCAATTGTTTCTTTATAAACTTCTTCAGGACTTCTTTCGTCATCGTAACCCGAACCAGCGTTCATTGCTGGCTTCTCTAATGATTCGACAGCTCTATTAATAGCATCCTCTAACTTTTGTCTATCTGAATCAATCTCTAGCCTTGCTGATTCTAAGGATTCATTCATTTCTTGAGCCGAATTAAGCTGAGCCAACACCTTAGCCATACCATTGTGTACTTTCTCAACTTCATCATTTAGTTCCTTTCTTTCCTGCTCCCAGCTCTCTAACTCTTTATCACGTAACTTAATCTGGTGTTCTTGTGTAGATTCAAGTTTATTCCTAGCATCTTTAACATCATGCTTCTTACGTGATTCACCAAGAGTATTAAGAACTAACAAATCTAAACCTAGTTGTAAGGCAGGTATAAGGAGTATGTAACCAAGAGATACAATTGCAGGTAGGAACAGCCCATACCACCAACCAACTTGTAGACTTTTAGCTAGTGCAACCTTATTGGGTAAGGTTTCAAATGTGAATTGAAGTACAACTGAGTGATTGACCACTAACCAAGAGAAGATGAAAGTAGCTATCAAAGGTGTTTTTAGTCGTTCAACAACTGTATCACTAATCGCTTTACCTACTGCTTTATGCACACCACTTTCCTAATCCAAACCAACAAGCAAGCATACAATAGCATACCAAATACCAAAATTCGCACACATAAGCGCTACCATTATTTCATCGAGTTTAGTGAAACAACCTGAACGTCTCCCTCCTCTTTAACCCTCAGATAAACAACAGCTAAATAGTGCAGTGACAGGCTGAATTTGGTCACTTAGATAGAGGTATAATCTGACTTTACTTCCGTATTTTTGGAATTATTAAATGTAGGTCAAATTATACTTCAGTGACCTGAGTTGCTAATCGGTCGTAGCCAATAATGGGACAAAATTGAGTTTCATGGGATCGTAGATTTGTACTCCATGAATTACCTCAGGCATGGAAAACTCAGACAGGCAAAAGGCAAGATTCATAGAGAATCAATGCGTGGGTTCATATCGACGCTATTTTGATCGAGAAGGGCAGTTCAAGTAGAAAAATCAGGCAGGGGATGCGGCTCCTGCCTGAGGGCGGTACAGCTTAGAAGTGGTAAGCGACGGTTGCGCCAACGAGCCATTGGTTCGCGCTTTCTACGATTGGCGAATGGGCGACATCCGAGCCTAAACGGGTGTAAGCACTGGTTTGGGTGATTTCCCAACGGTCATTAATTGGATAAACCAGTTTGTAACCTAGGTTGTAAGAGAAGTCGCCACCTGCATGGTAAGCTTTACGCTGTGCGGTCGCTTCTTTGTCTTTCACACCGAAATAGTAGTTGTTGTAATCCGAACTCTGGTAACTAATGCCCGCAAAAGGTACCAAATCAACAGCACCTAAATCGATGATATGGAAGTAGTTAACGCCAGTTTTGTAGCCTTTATTTTCGTTGAGAATATCGTGTTGGAAGTAGGTCGATACGGTACCGTCACCCAGCGCGATATCGGCGTTTAAACCCAGATCAACCGTGGCTTTACGCTTATCCATTCCTTTAACGCTGTTTGCTGAATCTTGGTCATAAGTAATGCCGCTGCCCGTCAGGTAAGTACTTAGATTAAGGACATCCCCTGTGTTACCAAAGAAGCGGTAGTTAATACCGGTGAGGTCTGCATTCAAATCTTCACCGTGGTAGCCAAAGTTCAGCAAAGCACCATAAGACTTGTCTTGATCCTTGAGTAGGTCAGTGCTGCCAAAAGCACCCACTTCCGCAACCCATTGACCTTCGTGGGTATAGATATTGCCGTTACGAATGTACGTTTGGGCAGCTAAAGTGTTGCCCGCGATAAGCGATGCTGTAATAAATAGTGCGATCTTTTTCATTATGTCCTTCCATTTAAGGGCTTATGTTTGGATATGAACACTGTACAAAATCGATAGAGAGGATAATATCAATAGTTTGTATGGCTATGTCTGACTTTCGTCAAAGCGGCTTATACTTGCCCTACTCGTTGCAGCGTTAGTCTGTTGCCCTGTTTCAATATCTCTTCCAAGTGCCTGCTAACCGTATTGGCCATACGGTATTAAACCTTGGGCAATTGAAAATATTGCAAGAAATGATCACCTTATCGGTGTTGTTCATTTTCATACCGCAGATCCTCGGAATGCTTGCGAAAAGTACTGGTTTATTCTTTTGTAGGATTATTCCTACCTTGCATCAAGGTGTTGATAAATATATATTTTAATCAATGATGTTCTAACGCGGTATCCATTGGCAATGGCGAGCAGTCCCGTTAAACTAGTTATATATTGGAATCAATATCACGAGAATAAATTTGTTGCGTATTTACTTGCCGTTAGTTTTAGCGTTTTACTTACTTTTTAATCATGCTTATGCCGCTGATTATTTGTCAGATTCAGACCGTATCTATTTAAAAACAAAAGAAACTATTGTAATGGGGGTGCTGTCTGAACCTTGGTTACCTTATTGGGGCGGAATTGAGAATAAAACCGGCATTCAGCATGATTATGCGGTAGGCATAGAGAAAGATCTGGGGATAAAAATTGAATATCGAAGCTACCAATCGATAACGACGCTTATCACAGCTGTGCATAATGGCGATGTAGACTTCGCTATTGGTTTTAGTAAAACAGAAGAGAGAGAAAAAAATCTTTTATTCACCTTACCGTTATACGATAACCTACGAGTGATTTGGTTAAGAGATAAGAAACTAAAACAGCAAGATATAAATAATTTGAAATGGGTCTGTGTACAAGGTTCTGCCTACTGCGACATACTGGAGCAGAGCCATTATCCACATATATTGCTAGCACAAAGTTTCTTAGAATCGGCCGAAATGATAAAGCAAGGCTTAGCCGATGCAACGATAACTAACTATATATCACTCAATCATTATATCAGCCCTAACTCTGGGTTTGATGGAGATATTATTTCAGATGGTCGATTAGGTATCGAAAGAAATAGAATTATTTTACCAATAATAAATGATCAACTAAAAAATATTTTTGACAAACTCATTCTAGCTGAAGCTACAGGTAATACCGATAATAAGATAGATTCGACTAATATATATTTTCTAAATAACCAAGATAGCTTAGAATTACTAAGCCAAGAAAATGGCAATCAAATTGTCAGATACACCATAGAAGAAGATATATACCCACTCTCTTATTGTGATGAAGGTGATAATCAGGTAAAAGGATATGTTCATGATTTACTGAAGCTCATTGAGTCAAAAAGTTTTCTTCAATTTCAGTATGTGCCTGCTAATGGCAGAGATATTAGACAGATGCTTATCGATAATGAAGTCGATTTATTGCCTTCATTAAATGTTGATGATATCGATAATCGTGATTTTCTAGCGACTCAACCTTACACTAATTTACAATTTGGTTATGTGGTCACTAAAAAGCCTTTTCAACAGAAGAAATTAGCGATATTAGATCGTACTGGTTACTTATATAGCCACTTAAAAAGCTATGAAGATAATAAAAAAGTTAAAGTTTATAGAGATATTAAAAAGGTTATTCTAGATTTGAAATCTGGTAAAATCACTCATGCCTTAATGAATCAAGATATTATAAATCAGCAAATGGCATATTTTGGTGATAGGTTTTTGATACTTCCAGCAACAGATAGTGAAGGTTATTCTATTAATATAGGTATGGTTTTTCGAAAGGATGAGTCGATATTGTCTGAAATGCTCAGCCGATCTTTAACTATGGTAACTGAGTCTGAGATCAATGAACTAAAATCACGCCATAAGAAAGTGAATGTGAATTATGGCTATGATAAGCAGCAAGTTATAATCTATTCCTTGGTTGCAATGTGCATTTTTTTGTTTTTGTTATTATTTGGAATAATTATTTTCTATAAGTTAAAAAGCTCCTTAAAATACAGTCAAATCAGTTCAAAACTTTCAGAAGTTCAAGTGCAATGGCTGACAGATTTGCTCGATAAAATACCCAGCATGATCTTTATTTCAGATGTGAATGGGAAAGTAGTGTTATCTAACCGCTCATATAATCAATGTAGTAAGGCTTCTTTAATTAGTAATGACGTGAATGGTTTCATATGTGCTGGAATCGGATCTGTGGATCTGTCGAATAAACACTATCAGATTGATGAGAAGTATTATGTCATCAATCATGAATCGATTGCGCATCCCAAGAGTGGGGATACCTATTATTTGACCGTTTGCAGTGATATCACTGAACTCAAGTTATCAGAATTAGCACTACGTGACTCTAATAATAAGGCGCTAGAAGCAGTAGATGCGAGGAATCATTTTTTAGCGGTTATGAGTCATGAGCTTAGAACGCCGATCGCCGCTATGCTAGGGTTGATGGAAATTTTATCGACTCGAATTAAAAACGAGGAGAGTCATTTACTACTCACGAATGCAATTCGTTCTGCTGAGAGAATTAAGCATCATGTCAATGACATTTTAGATTTTTCAAAAATGGAAGCTCAGCAGTTACAACTTGATATGCGACGACATAATATTTTAGACGAGCTATGTCCAACTATCAGAAGTTTCGAAGCGAGTGCCTTACTAAAAGGGATAGAGTTTGCTGTTGATTGGGTGCCGACAAACATTATTTACGCCAAGTTTGATGCATTACGTTTAAATCAAGTGATTTCCAATGTACTGGAAAATGCTGTCAAATTTACCACGTCAGGTAGGGTTTCAGTTCGCGTTGAAATGACTGAAGAAAAGGTTGTGTTTGCTGTGAAAGATACAGGGTGTGGGATGAGTGAATCTCATTTGGATTCGCTATTTAAGCCTTTCATACAAGCCGATAAAACCATTACACGGCGGTATGGTGGCACTGGACTTGGTATGTCGATAGTCTGGAACTTGGTTAATCTTATGGGCGGCAAGATTACGGTCTCTAGTGAATTACAACAAGGAACTGAAGTGACGATAGTGATCCCTATTTGTGGTGAACTCACTTCTGAACCCTTGACCCAACGTGGTTATCGATGCCGTGATGAACGGGTTAAAGAGTGGCTAAGGTGTTGGCAAGTATCAGACAGTCAAAGCGATGCATCATTGTTCGATTTTGACATGATAATGACCAAAAACAACCTCTACCCTGACTTGCTTATTGGCAAGGTAAAAGATAGTGAACAAGTGCTTGTTCAACCGAAAAAAATGAAACTTTGTGGGCATGTTTTAGTGGTTGATGATGACGCGATTAATCGTTTGTTATTAAAAAAACAGCTGCACGAACTTGGTGTGCAAGCAACGATCGCTGGTGATGGAGAAGAGGCATGCCATCTTTTACAAAGTGAAGACAGCCAGTTCGATTTATTACTAACGGACTGTCATATGCCTAAAATGGATGGTTTTGCTCTCACAAGGTATGTAACGAACCATATTCCCAAAGAAAGGTACAAGGTTATTATTGGTTGTACGGCTGAAGACTCACGTTTGATTGCAGAGAAGGCATACCAGTCGGGTATGGAACATGTGTTGTATAAGCCTTACACGTTGGCGTCTCTGTACACTATGTTGAGTGGTTATCTTTCTATATATCCTTTAGTAAATGCTGACTCAAAAAGCTGGCTTGAGAGCTTTTTACCGGGTGAAAAAAGTGAAATTGCTTCTGTTGTGGCAGAAGCTTTGGCTGCCGAAGTCGATGCACTTGAAAAGCATGATTCTGATTACAAAATGATAGCTCATCGTGTTAAAGGCTCTGCAGGAGCACTTCAATTGGATTATCTCGCGAGTCTAGCGGTGAGCTTGGAGCGCGAATTAGAACCACAAGCTATGATATCAGCAAGACAAAAATTAATAACGGAAATGAAACTCGTGATTACACAAGCGCAAGAATGGTTAAATACACGACAGCAGGCAGATGACGAATGAACATTTTGATTGTCGAAGATGATCGAATTCAAGCGACGAGTTTGAAACTGAAACTCAGACAACTCGGGTTGAATAACGTCGATATTGCAACGAATGGCCATCAAGCATTGACTCTATGTTTAGAGAAGAATATATCACTGGTTTTCTGTGATATTCATATGCCAGAAATGGATGGGGTAACGCTCTTGTCGATGCTAGGAGAGAAATACCCCTCACTTGGTATCATCATACTGAGTGCGGTTGATGATGCTGTTTTAGATCTCACCTATAACATGTGCTGTTTAGCGGATTTTAATTTTGTTGATGTTTTACGAAAACCTTACTCTGTTGAGCAGCTTGAAAGTCTGATCCAGTCCTACCATCTAAAATATGATCAGCAGGCGGCAAGTATTGTACCGATCTCATTAAGTGATAAAGAGATAGAAACAGCCTTTAATGAGGATTGGTTGTTCAATTATTATCAACCTCAGTTTGATTTCAAAACGGGAGCCATGGTTGGCGTTGAGGCACTTGTTCGACTTGATCACCCAATTCACGGAGTGCTGAGCCCTGCGCACTTCCTGTCTCTCATTGAAGAGCTTAATTTGATGGATAAGCTGTTTTTAATTGTTTTGGATAAAGCATTATCGGCTTTAGGCCGTTTGTCAGCCGATCTCCAGCTATCAATCAATATCTCCCAGAGTAATTTACAACAGCTGATCTGTGACCCCATTCTTACTCTCTGTCACAAATACGCGTTTCCCACTGATAAACTCACACTCGAGCTCACGGAAGATCATGTCTATAACGGTACGACAGCATCACTGGCTAATCTTGCGCGTTTAAGGATGCATGGTGTTGGTCTATCCATTGATGATTTCGGTACTGGTTATGCCTCCTTAAGTCAGCTTTCGAAGCTGCCTTTTACTGAACTTAAAGTGGACCAAAGTTTTGTTCGCGATCTCTCCACCAATTATAAGAATCAGCAACTGACCAACATGTGTTTATTACTCGCTCAATCCTTGGGTTTACACTGTGTTGTCGAAGGCGTCGAGGATGAAGATACATGGCAATATTTACGTCATTTAGGCGTTGATACTTGCCAAGGCTATTATTCGGCTAGGCCGATGCCGATTGGCGATCTTGCTGAACTGTATAGCAAAAACATCAGTAAGCAGTTAAGTCACCAAAGTATTGATGATGGCGTGCATTGCTTATTAGTTGGCGAAAATTCGATCAGCGCTAATGCCCTAAGAAAAATGTTGATGAGAGAAGAGCGCGTGACACAAGTTGCTCTTGCCAATGATCTCGATTGCACTACTAAAAAATTACGTGATTTACCTTTTAATTTAGTCGTGGTGGATAGCTATTATAGTCACGATGCGCGTTTAGAGTTGTATCAGCATATAGAGTCGATAAATTTTAAGGGAAGACTTATTTTTCTCAACGAATATCATGCAACAATAGCCGCAGGTTTGACCCAGGCTCGACACATTGTCAAATCAGCTGCACTGACTGACACCATTCAGAGCTTGATGGGAGAGGTTGGACAAACTGTTAGTTTTCAGCCGAGTTTTCGACTCAATGAAAGGCTATCCAGCAGAGAGTTGAGTGTGGCAAATTTGTTGATTCAAGGTTTGACCAATAAGCAGATAGCTAATCAACTGGATATTAATCAGAAAACAGTCAGTACTTACAAAGCGAGAATTCAAAGTAAATTGGGCATTCGTTCGGCCATGGAGTTAATTCGCTACATTGAGCTCGATCATCTTAATTGAGCTCGATCATCTTAGTGCCCGTTTGAGCATTGCTAAACTGAGTGCCAGCAGCCTGCGTAAGCATTAGGTTACATTTTCGGTCAAAGTGTTTATTTATTATTACCAATCAGCGCCGTGTTAATTTATTGTTAATTTATTGTCGGTTGATTTTAGTGACACCCTTCACGGATTTTATTTCCAGATGACAGGATTATCCCTTTAAGTTAGATCTAACGTAACTAAGATGTTAAAAAAAGGCTGATTATCCAGCGTGATGTGCTGAAAAAACACTCAACACTAGATGATTCGGTACTATGGTCTGACCAGATGATTCTTGATAACTTTAATTCACTGAGTTTGAGTTAATTGTTGGGCTATTCATCTATTTCATTGGGTAAACCATAGAATTATGCATTTTTTTGCTGCGATTTTATGGCAACTTACTTCAATGGTTGCTAATGTGTGCCGCTATCCTTATGAGTTTTTAGATTTTTCTGCTTAGTTTTTGCGCTAAATAAATCTAAAGTTCTAGTGTTACTAGAAAACTCTTAAGGAAGTCATGGATGCAAAAATAAAAACTTGGAGTTTATGCATGTATAAAAATAAAATCACCCAAGCCCTTCTTCTAGGGGCGGGTATGGCCGTTGCTGCCACTTCTACTTTTTCTCTCGCCGCTGATGTTCCAGCGGGCACTAAGTTGGCTAAAGTTCAGGAAATCGTTCGTGGTAACGGTACTGAAGTCGCCACACTCGATCCTCACAAATCTCAAGGTGTTCCTGAGTCGCACGTTATTCGCGACTTATTGGAAGGGCTTGTGAACCAAGACGCTGATGGTAAAACTATTCCTGGTGTCGCAGAAAGTTGGGAAACGACGGACAACAAAACCTTTATTTTCCATTTGCGCAAAAATGCAAAATGGTCAAATGGCGATCCTGTCACGGCTGGTGATTTTGTTTTCAGCTTCCAACGTGCAGTCGACCCTGTAACGGCTTCTCCTTACTCTTGGTATATGGAATATACCAAGATGAAAAATGCCAAAGAGATTATCGCAGGAACGAAAGACAAAAGTGAACTTGGCGTTAAAGCTAAAGATGACCATACACTCGTTGTTGAACTTGAAGATGCTGTGCCTTATTTCGTCATGATGATGGGCCACACAACCGTGAAACCCGTTCATAAAGCAACCGTAGAAAAGTTTGGTGACCAATGGACCAAGCCTGAGCATTTTGTTGGCAACGGTGCTTATGTTGTTGATCAATGGGTTGTGAATGAGCGTTTAGTATTAAAACGTAACGAGCAATATTGGGACAATGACAAAACAGTCATTAACAAAGTCACCTTTTTGCCCATAGAAAACCAAGTATCAGAAATGAACCGTTTCCTAGCAGGCGAAATCGATATCTCTTATGAATTACCCACCGAGCATTTTAAGCGTCTGAAGAAAGAACACCCGGAATCAGTATCGATTCAGGGTAACTTGTGTACCTATTACTATCTGTTCAATACCAAAAAGGCACCATTTGACGACGTTCGCGTACGCAAAGCGATTTCTTACGCTATCGACCGTAACATTGTGAGTGATGCGATTTTAGGTCAAGGCCAAAAACCAGCTTATTTCTTAACACCTGAAATTACGGCTGGCTTTAATCCTCAAATGCCAGCATATGGCAAGATGACGCAAAAAGAGCGCGATGCAGAAGCGGCAAAATTGTTGGCTGAAGCGGGCTTTAATGAAGACAACCCTCTGAAATTTAGCCTCCTCTACAATACATCGGAAAACCACAAGAAAATCGCTGTAGCATTGGGTTCTATGTGGAAAAAAACGCTCGGTATTAATGTCGTATTAGAGAACCAAGAGTGGAAAACGTATCTAGATTCTAAAGATCAAGGTAACTTTGAAGTGGCACGTGCTGGTTGGTGTGGTGACTATAATGAAGCATCTTCATTCCTAACCTTAATGGTGAGCAATAACACCACCGGTGGTTTGCACTATCAAAGCGCTGAATACGATGCAATTATTGATAAAGCGTTGAAATCAACCTCTGAAGAAGAGCGCACTAAGCTATATCTGGATGCTGAAAAACTATTAACCAAAGATATGCCGATTGCCCCTATCTATCAGTATGTTAAATCTCGTTTATTATCTCCTAATGTAGGCGGCTTCCCGATGAATAACGCGGAAGAGAAGATCTACTCAAAAGATCTCTATATCAAAGCAAAGTAAGCTCCTTACGCTGATAAAAATATAACGACTTAGACACTGCATGTAGCTATTTTCAGATAGTAATTTACATGCAGCGTCTTTCTAATTTTCATTGTCACAGACTGAAAGAGTGAGTTTATGCTTAAATTCATCGCAAAAAGGATATTGGAAGCGATACCAACCATGTTGGTGTTGATCACGGTATCTTTCTTTCTCATGCGTTTCGCTCCGGGTAACCCATTCTCAAGCGAGCGCCCTTTACCACCGGAAGTAATGGCCAACATTGAGGCCAAATATGGCTTAGACAAACCTGTGTCTGAGCAATACTTCACCTACTTGACCAATATTTTACAAGGTGATTTTGGCCCATCATTCAAATACCAAGATTATACGGTGAATGAATTGATCGCCGTTGCCTTGCCTGTCTCGGCCAAAGTCGGCTTTATCGCGTTTATTTTTACTGTTATCGCGGGTGTTTCTATCGGTACTATTGCCGCACTAAAACACAACACATGGATTGACTACACCATCATGTCGACGGCAATGATTGGCGTGGTGATGCCGTCGTTTGTTCTCGCCCCAGCTTTAATTTATCTCTTCTCCTTGCATTGGAAAATATTCCCGGCTGGTGGTTGGTTAGATGGAAGTTTCCAATATTTAGTGCTGCCAGTGCTGGGTATGTCGATGCTCTATATTGCCACCTTTGCCCGCATCACCCGTGGCTCAATGATTGAAACACTCAACAGTAACTTTATTCGCACGGCACGCGCGAAAGGATTGAGTTATCCCTATATCGTTGTTAACCATGCGTTGAAGCCAGCTTTACTGCCTGTTGTGTCGTATATGGGGCCTGCGTTTGTCGGTATTATTACGGGGTCTGTGGTGATTGAAACGATTTTCGGTCTACCGGGTATCGGTAAGCTGTTTGTTAACGCTGCATTTAACCGCGATTACTCATTGGTGATGGGTGTGACCATTTTAATTGGTTTCCTATTTATTCTTTTCAACGCCATTGTTGATATTTTGCTTGCGGTCATTGACCCGAAAATTCGCTACTAACAGGGACGTATGGTTATGTTAACGAAAAGAGAAAACCTAGCCGCGGTTGAGAAGTTTTCTGAAAACTTAGAAATAGCGGGCCGCAGCTTATGGCAAGATGCGCGAATTCGCTTTATGCGTAACAGAGCGGCAATGGTCAGTTTGTGTATTCTGACGATGATGACCCTTGCGGTGATCGTACTACCGATGATGGCCCCGTATACCTATGACGATACGGACTGGTATTCAATGCACGTTGGGCCCAATGCGGATCACTGGTTTGGCACCGATAGCCTTGGGCGTGATTTGTATGTGCGTACCTTAGTGGGTGGACGAATCTCGCTGATGGTTGGCGTAATGGGCGCGTTGGTTGCTGTTCTGATCGGCACACTTTATGGTGCGGCGTCGGGCTTCATCGGCGGTAAAGTAGACCGCATTATGATGCGTATTTTGGAGATTCTATACGCTGTTCCTTTCATGTTCCTTGTGATTGTTTTGGTCACGTTCTTCGGCCGCAATATCGTACTTATCTTCGTCGCTATCGGTGCAATTGCATGGCTTGATATGGCGCGAATTGTGCGTGGCCAAACCTTGAGCCTACGCAGCAAAGAGTTTATTGAAGCGGCGCATGTGTGTGGCGTCAGCAACTGGAAAATTATTACACGTCATATTGTGCCAAACGTGTTGGGTATTGTAGCGGTCTATTCGACGCTATTGATCCCAAGTATGATTTTGACAGAGTCATTTTTATCTTTCCTTGGTCTTGGTGTTCAAGAGCCGATGACAAGCTGGGGAGCACTTCTACAAGAAGGTTCACAAACAATGGAAGTCGCTATTTGGCAACTTGCTTTCCCAGCCGCGTTCATGGTGGTCACCCTGTTTTGCTTTAACTATGTCGGTGATGGTCTGCGTGATGCGCTTGATCCTAAAGACCGATAATTAAAAGATTAAGGAAGCAATAATGAGCTTATTAGATGTCAAAGATCTGCGGGTCGAATTTACCACTCAAGATGGTATTGTCACTGCTGTTAACGATTTAACTTTTTCACTGGAGCAAGGCGAAACCCTCGGTATCATAGGGGAGTCTGGCTCTGGTAAATCGCAAACCGTGTTCGCTATTATGGGCCTACTTGCCAAAAACGGTATTATCACGGGCAGCGCAAAATTTGAAGGGAAAGAGATCCTCAATTTGCCAGAAAAAGCCTTGAACAAAGTGCGTGCTGAACAAATTGCGATGATCTTCCAAGACCCAATGACGTCACTGAATCCTTATATGAAGGTCAGCGAGCAGTTGATGGAAGTGCTGATGCTGCACAAAGGAATGAGCAAGTCGGCCGCATTTGAAGAGTCGGTACGTATGCTAGAGGCGGTTAAAATCCCCGAAGCGCGTAAGCGAATTACCATGTATCCGCATGAGTTTTCTGGCGGTATGCGTCAACGCGTTATGATTGCAATGGCATTGTTATGCCGGCCTAAGTTACTGATTGCCGATGAACCCACCACTGCATTGGACGTAACGGTGCAAGCCCAAATTATGGATTTGTTGAATGAACTTAAAAGCGAATTCAATACCGCCATTATCATGATCACCCATGATCTGGGTGTGGTTGCGGGTTCATGTGACAAAGTATTGGTAATGTATGCTGGGCGTACGATGGAATATGGCTCTGTGGATGAAATTTTCTACAACCCGAGTCACCCTTACGCTGAAGGTTTATTAAAAGCCATTCCTCGTTTGGATACGGAAGGTGAAATATTACCAACAATTCCTGGCAACCCACCTAACTTGCTACGATTGCCACCGGGTTGTCCTTATCAAGAGCGCTGCCACCGAGTGACTGAACGCTGTAAACGTGAAGCACCTATTTTATTGCCATTTGCCGATGGCCGCCAACGTGCCTGTTTTTCTGATTGGGAGGCTTGGGTTAAATGAGCGAACAAAAACCATTATTACTGGATGTAAAGAACCTCAAAGTTCACTTCAACATTGCCTCTAAATCCGCATGGCCGTGGTCTAAACCATCCAACCTAAAAGCCGTAGATGGCGTTAATGTGCGCCTATATGAGGGTGAAACTCTCGGCGTCGTAGGCGAATCAGGCTGCGGAAAGTCTACTTTTGCGCGAGCGATCATTGGTTTAGTCGAAGCCACCGAGGGTGAAGTGGTGTGGCTAGGAAATGATTTGACGAAAATGCATGAGGTTGAGCGTCGCAAAACCCGTAAGCAAATTCAGATGATTTTCCAAGACCCACTGGCGTCATTGAACCCAAGAATGTCGGTTGGCGATATTATTGCAGAGCCACTTCAGACCT
Source organism: Vibrio qinghaiensis (assembly GCF_002257545.1). NCBI lineage: Bacteria > Pseudomonadati > Pseudomonadota > Gammaproteobacteria > Vibrionales > Vibrionaceae > Vibrio > Vibrio qinghaiensis. The sequence goes on from NZ_CP022741.1 coordinate 971,632, forward strand.
TTTATCCAGAACTTTCGAAGCAAGAAGTAAAGGACCGTGTAAAAGAGATGATGACAAAAGTTGGTTTATTGCCGAACGTCATTAACCGCTATCCCCATGAATTCTCTGGTGGTCAGTGTCAACGTATTGGTATTGCCCGTGCGCTCATTTTAAAACCGAAAATGATCATCTGTGATGAGCCAGTTTCTGCTTTGGATGTTTCAATCCAAGCGCAGGTGGTTAACCTGCTCAAAGAGTTGCAAAATGAGCTTGGTTTAAGTTTGGTTTTTATTGCCCATGATTTATCGGTAGTGAAACACATCTCTGATCGTGTACTCGTGATGTATTTAGGCAATGCGGTCGAGCTTGGCACCTCTGAGGCGTTGTTTGCGAATCCATCACACCCTTACACCAAAGCTTTGATGTCGGCTGTGCCAATTCCAGATCCGAAACTGGAGCGTGCTAAGAAAATTCAGATGCTAGAAGGGGATTTACCTTCGCCAATCAACCCGCCTTCAGGATGTGTTTTCCGTACCCGCTGTCCTCAAGCGACGGAAATCTGTGCACAGCAAAAACCGCAGATTAAAGGCAGTGATGAACATGCTGTGTCTTGTTTGCATGTCGAACTCTAAATTTAGCCTGTGACAGGTTTAAGCGCGACGCATTTCTGGGTCGCGCTTTTTTTATCTGTGCGCTTAGGTATAGACAAATCGGGTATAGATAAATCGCACTGTTCAAAATTTCTGAATAACAAGGACAACTTCCTCCGGTTTTACCATTTTCTCTCCTACTTATAATAAAAAAGTCATCGGAATGAGGAGTGGAGATCATGGGAAAATTAGTTGAAGGCGTCTGGCACGATGTTTGGTATGACACCAAAAGCAGCGCTGGGCATTTTGTACGCGAAGACGCAGGATTCAGACACTGGGTCGACAGCCAGCCAGATGCACGATTTCAACCAGAATCGGACCGTTATCATCTGTATGTCTCTTTGGCATGCCCTTGGGCTCACCGTACATTGATTTTTCGCCAGCTTAAATCACTCACCGAACACATTGATGTTACTGTCGTTTGCCCTGATATGCTGAGTGAAGGTTGGTCTTTTGGTATTCCTGAACCTCTGTTCGGCTATACCAAGCTCCATCAAATCTACACCAAAGCAAAGGTAGATTATTCAGGGCGAGTAACTGTACCTGTGCTGTGGGATAAGAAGACCAATACCATTGTTAGCAATGAATCTGCTGAGATTATTCGCATGTTTAACAGTGCATTTAATGAGTTAACGGGTAACCAGCACGACTACTATCCGCAAACACTCAGCAAAGCTATCGATGAATGGAATGCGTATATCTACCCTAATATTAATAATGGCGTCTATCGATGTGGCTTTGCGACCACGCAAGAGGCCTATGACGATGCTTATGATGCACTTTTTACGGCGTTAGATAAGGTCAACAATCATCTAGCGACGCATCGCTACCTGGTTGGTAACCAGATCACTGAGGCAGATTGGCGTTTATTCACGACACTTATCCGTTTTGATGCTGTTTACGTCGGGCATTTTAAATGCAATAAACAGCGTATCGCCGATTATGAGAACTTAAGCGGTTACTTAAAAGAGCTTTACCAAATCGACGGTATCAAACAAACGACCGATTTTTACCACATCAAACGCCACTATTATTTCAGCCATATCGGCATTAACCCAACTCAAGTGGTACCTAAAGGGCCGGATCTTGATCTTGATACTCTCCATGAGCGCGGCTTTATTGGGCTATAACGAGGGTGGAATTGTGCTATAAAAAAGGCTCTTATGTGATACATAAGAGCCTTTTAATCAGCAAGTTAAGCTAAGAATGTTATTTTGTTTCTTGGCTTGCTTGAATCGCCGTCAACGCGATTGTGTAAACAATGTCGTCAACCAATGCACCGCGAGACAAATCGTTTACTGGTTTACGCATGCCTTGCAGCATTGGACCGATAGAAACAAGGTCTGCTGAGCGTTGTACCGCTTTGTAAGTTGTATTACCTGTGTTTAGGTCAGGGAAGACAAATACCGTTGCTTTACCAGCGACTGGAGAGTTTGGTGCTTTAGAAGCCGCCACGTTTTCCATGATTGCAGCATCGTATTGCAGAGGACCGTCGATAATAAGATCTGGACGTTTCTCTTGAGCAATGCGCGTCGCTTCACGCACTTTATCTACATCAGCACCTTTACCTGATTCACCGGTCGAGTAAGAGATCATCGCCACGCGTGGGTCAATACCGAATGCTGCTGCAGAATCGGCCGATTGAATTGCGATTTCAGCGAGCTGTTCAGCATTTGGATCTGGGTTGATGGCGCAATCACCGTATACCAACACTTGATCAGGCAATAGCATGAAGAAGATAGAGGATACAATCGAGGCATTTGGCGCGGTCTTAATGATTTGGAATGGAGGAACAATGGTGTTGGCTGTGGTATGAACTGCACCAGAAACCAAACCATCAACTTCACCCGCTTCTAGCATCATGGTGCCTAAGAAGACTGAATCTTGCAGTTTTTCACGAGCCACAACTTCGGTCATGCCTTTTGAACCACGCAGTTCAACCAAGCGAGCGACGTAGTTTTCGCGCACTGAGTCAGCATCGATAATTTCAACGCCAGCACCTAACTCAACACCTTGTTGCGCAGCAACGCGGCGGATTTCATCAGGGTTACCAAGCAGAACACAAGTCGCAATACCGCGCTCTGCACAAATAGACGCCGCTTTAACCGTGCGTGGCTCATCCCCTTCAGGAAGCACAATACGTTTACCTGCACGACGAGCATATTCAGTTAACTGATAACGGAATGCTGGCGGGCTAAGGCGACGAATACCTTGCGTGCCTTCAGTGAGCGAATTAATCCAAGGACCATCGATGTGGCTAGCAACGTGATCGCTAATGAACTCGATACGCTCTTTATCGTCAGCTGGAACTTCTAGGCTAAAGCTTTGTAGGTTGAGTGACGTTTGCCAAGTGTTACCTTGCGCTTTAAAAATAGGCAAGCCGCTTTCAAAGGCTGGTTTACATAGGTTCACAATCTCTTGTGGCATATCGTAACCGCCAGTCAGCAGCACCGCACCAATTTCAACGCCATTCATTGCGGCCAGAGAGGCGGCAACAATCACGTCAGGACGATCGGCCGATGTCACTAAGAGTGACCCTGGCTTAAAGTGCTCAATCATATGTGGCAAAGAACGCGCACAGAAAGTGATGCTTTTAATACGGCGAGACTTAATTTCACCTTCATTAATGATTTCAGCTTTCAGGTGTTTGGCCATATCAATAGCACGAGTCGCGATAAGATCGATACTCCAAGGCACGCAACCTAACACACGAATTGGGCTGGTGTTGAAGATCTGCATCACTTCTAAATTGGCTTGTTTCGCGCTATCTGCATCATCAAAAATTTCTGATAAGTCAGGGCGAGTGCGGCCTGCTTCATCAACAGGGGCATTAAGCTTGTTGATAATAACACCTGAAATGTTTTTATTTTTTGTTCCACCAAAGTTTGAGCACGCAACTTCAATACGCTCTTTCAACTGAGTTGGGTTGTCCGTTCCCGGTGTCGCGACAAACACAATTTCTGCGCCCAGAGTTTTGGCAATTTCTGCGTTCACTTGGTTCGCGAATGGGTGTTTACGTGTTGGCACAAGGCCTTCAATCAGCGTTACTTCAGAATCTTGATTGATGTGGTTGTAACGCTCAACGACGGTTTCAAGCAACACATCCATCTTTTCGCTACCGATCAACGTTTCTGCCGCTGACATCATCATCGGTTCTGCAATGCTGATGTCGCTGTTGCGACCGATAATCGTTGAAGTGAGATCAGGTTGATCGCCACCCGAGCGAGGTTGTGCAATAGGCTTATAAAAAGAAACGCTAACACCTTTACGCTCCATGGCGCGAAGGACACCCATGCTCACGCTGGTAAGACCAACACCAGCGCTGATAGGGATAAGCATAATAGTACGGGACATGAGTAGAGTACCTCAAACTATTGAAATCAATCTAACCGAAACTAGATTGAAAAAGGAACAAAGCCCAACATGACCTTCTTCGGAAATAAGCCTGCTGACCTAAATCGCTAGAAACTAAGGGTTGAGCCCCGGTAAAAAACTGGCTAACTCAGAGAGTTAGCCAGAAAGTCAATTAAAGACCTGCCAGACGAGCAGTATCTTCAGCAATCACTAGCTCTTCATTGGTCGAGATAACCATAGCTGGAATACGGCTGTTTGCCGTTGTGATCACACCTTCGCCGCCAAAACGTGCTTTTAGGTTTGCTGCGCTGTCGACTTCGATACCGAAGATAGCCAAACGGTTTAGTACCATTTCACGGATAGGGCCTGAGTTCTCACCGATACCACCAGTGAAGACGATAGCGTCTAGGCGACCGTCAAGGCTTGCTGTGTAGCCAGCCACGTATTTCGCTAGGCGGTGGCAGAACACGTCCATTGCACGAGTCGCTTCTTCTTTCTCACCGTAGTTATCTTCAACAAAACGGCAATCCGAAGTCACTTGAGTTAAGCCTTGTAGGCCAGACTCTTTGGTTAGCATAGTGTTGATTTGATCAACAGAGTAACCCAGTGCATCGTGCAGGTGGAAGATGATTGCAGGGTCGATGTCACCACAACGTGTACCCATCACCAAACCTTCAAGAGGAGTTAGACCCATTGAGGTATCAACTGATTGACCGTTTTTGATCGCACAAACAGAAGCACCATTGCCTAGGTGACAGTTGATGATGTTAACTTCTTCCACTGGCTTGTTGAGTAGGCCTGCAACTTCACGAGTGATGAATAGGTGTGAAGTACCATGCATGCCATAACGACGGATACCGTGCTCTTTGTACAGATTGTACGGAAGAGCGTATAGGAAAGACTCTTCAGGCATAGTTTGATGGAACGCAGTATCAAACACAGCTACGTTTTGAAGCTCAGGGAAGTTTTTCTTAGCGGCTTCGATACCGATGATGTGTGCTGGGTTGTGAAGCGGTGCAAAGGTTGCAGCGTCTTGAATACCTTTTAGTACATCATCAGAGATAAGTGCAGATTGAGTGAACTGCTCACCACCGTGTACGATACGGTGACCGATAGCGCCAAGGTCAGCTTTAAGCTCTGGCTTAGAAGCAAGAATAGTTTCAACCATAAACGCGAGTGCTTCTTCGTGCGCTGCACCTTCGCCTAGTTGCGCTTCGTGTTTACCGTCAAGTTTCCACTTGATACGTGCCTCAGGAAGGTGAAGACATTCAGCAAGACCTGATAGGTGCTCAGCACCTGTTTCTGCATCAACAACAGCAAATTTAAGAGAAGAACTACCGCAGTTTAAAACTAAAACTAGCTTAGACATGTGTGACTACCTGTAATAATCGTTTAAGATAAAAATCAATCTCAAGAATAGTAGAAGCGTTGTGGAGCGCTACTATTCTCGGTTAATAAAACTTGAATTTCCGTATCATGAGACGGGGCTTTTAACGTAAAGTCGTCGTGCATTCCTTGCAGATTTCATCTCGGAGTTGCCTAAATTGTAAATAACGGCAACAATGAGATTGAGGGCTGGCAAAGAATAGCGATAATGGGCCAATATAACAAAAAAAAATTGAAATAATATTAACTTCTATCAATTTTTTACTAGATTAGTTGAATCATTAAACTATTTTTTAGTTTGATGGGCAGCATTGAGAGTGAGGGCGCGCTATGAATAACAAAGTTGGAATCGTTCACAGCCTGAAAGATGGTCAGAAATATATGGATGTTTGGCCTGTGCGCAAAGAACTAGGCCTCATTTTCCCTGAGCAACGGATCATTAAAGCCACGCGTTTTGGCGTGAAGGCTATGCCAGCTATCGCCGCAATCAGTGTCCTGACACAGATGGTTTTTGAAAATACACAGGCGATGCCCCAAGCAGTGGTAGTGGCACTCTTTGCCATAAGCTTACCGCTACAAGGTATGTGGTGGCTGGGAAATCGCGCCAATACCCAACTTCCACCTTCGCTTGCTGGGTGGTACAGAGAGCTGTACCAGAAGATTGTCGATACCGGTTTTGCTTTAGAGCCAATCAAAGCGAAGCCGAGATACAAAGAGCTGGCGGTTATCCTTAACCGAGCATTCCGCCAGTTAGATGAAGCCGCGTTAGAACGCTGGTTCTAGCCCGCCGGTTAGCTGGTTAATAAAAGACAAAGAGGGCTTCCGCAGTGAACTCCTCTTTGTTATTCAACGTTCGCCTTATTCTTAGCTCTCTTTTTGTTACTTTACTGTTAAACCTCACTTCCCTTTGGCCTGAGTTACTGGTAATAATGTTGTCAGTGACGCTCAGTGCGCGTACATAAAAATATAAAAACACAACATCCAACATCTATACCCAAACGATATGAAGCGGTAAGCAATCTGCAATGGGATAAATCCTAATGTGGCACAGGTTAACTGTGTTTAACGGGATGAGCGCATTTGCTAGCACTGCTACCGCTTTGACTAGGAAGGGTATAATGCTTAAATCAAGGAGTTAAGATGAAAGCAGGCAAAGCCATTGTTACCGCCGTTTTTGCAGGAGCAGTATTACTCTCTTCAACTAGCATTATGGCCAAAACAGCGAAAGTCGCCGTATCGCAAATTGTTGAGCACCCAGCTTTAGACGCAACCAGACAAGGTTTACTTGATGGTTTAAAAGCAAAAGGTTATGAACAAGGTAAAAATCTAGATTTTGATTTTAAAACCGCGCAAGGCAACCCAGCTATTGCTGTTCAAATTGCGCGCCAATTTGTCGGGGAAAATCCTGATGTGTTAGTCGGCATCGCAACCCCCACGGCGCAAGCGCTCGTTTCTGCAACCAAAACTATTCCTGTCGTGTTCACGGCGGTGACCGATCCTGTCGGTGCTAAATTGGTGAAAAAACTTGAGCAACCGGGCAAGAACGTGACCGGGCTTTCTGATCTATCGCCAGTTGAACAACACGTTGAGCTGATCAAAGAGATCATGCCAAATGTGAAATCTATCGGCGTAGTGTATAACCCCGGTGAGGCCAATGCAGTGAGCTTGATGGAACTGCTTAAATCGAGCACTCAAAAACATGGCATTAAACTTATTGAAGCGACAGCCTTAAAAAGCGCAGACGTACAAACCGCGACACAAGCGATCGCCTCAAAATCAGACATCCTTTACGCCTTAATTGATAATACCGTCGCCAGTGCGATTGAAGGGATGATTGTTTCGGCTAACCAAGCTAAGACCCCAGTATTTGGCGCAGCAACCTCTTATGTTGAACGCGGCGCGGTTGCGAGCCTTGGTTTTGATTATTACCAAATTGGCGTACAAACCGCAGACTATGTTGTCGCTATCTTGGAAGGCCAAGCACCGGGTAAACTGGATGTTAAAGTGGCCAAAGGGTCTGATTTAATGATCAACAAAACCGCAGCGGAAAAACTGGGCGTAACTATTCCTCAGTCAGTACTTGATCGTGCTACGAGCGTAAAATAAAGACCATTCAGAGCTAGAGCGAAGGCTTTAGCTCTGTTTAAGCAGAGAAAGGAGTTGTTATGTCTGCTTTTGCTTTTTTTGGCGCTCTAGAGATAGGGCTGCTGTACGGATTGGTGGCATTGGGTGTTTACCTCACTTTCCGTGTCCTTGATTTCCCCGATTTAAGCGTTGACGGCAGTTTCCCGATGGGCGCTGCGGTGGCCGCCACGGCGATTGTGGCAGGTATTAACCCTTGGGTTGCTACAGGAATGGCAATACTTGCGGGTGCCTTTACTGGTTGGGTGACTGCATTTCTTGCGGTTCGCTGCGGTATTTTGCATCTATTGGCGTCGATTCTCACCATGATTGCCGCCTTCTCCATCAATATTCGCATTATGGGACGCCCCAATATTGCTCTGCTTGGCGAGGAGACCATTCTTACGCCTTTTGAAGCCATGGGTGATTCGGTTTACATTCGCCCGTTGGTCGTGGGTGTATTGGTCTTGATTTCGGCCTGGTTTGTGGTGCGATTATTAAACAGTGACTTTGGACTTGGGCTGCGTGCTACGGGCGTTAATGCCCGCATGGTGAGAGCACAAGGCGGAAGCACCTCGTTTTATACCTATTTTGCTCTTGCGTTATCGAATGGTTTTGTCGGTTTTGCTGGGGCACTGTTTGCGCAAACCAACAGTTTTGCTGATGTAACTTCGGGCGTAGGGACGATTGTAGTTGGCCTTGCTGCTGTGATTTTGGGGCAGACGTTGATCCCCGGTCGTCGGATCTGGGTTGCAGTGCTGGCGGTCATCGTCGGTTCAGTGCTGTACCGTTTAGCGGTCGCCTTTGCTTTGAGCTCGGGTATGTTCGGTTTGCAGGCATCAGATCTCAACTTAGTTACTGCTGTGCTGGTGGCCATTGCACTGATTGCGCCAAAAATGAAAAGGAACTTCAAAGTAAAAAAGGGTAATTCTCCTGCTCAGAGGTCGGTTGTTGCTAAGCAGGATAAAGCGTCAGGAGAAACATTATGATTCGTTTAGAAGATATTCAAGTCACGTTTAACCCTGGCACAATTTTAGAAAATAGAGCGTTAAGAGGTGTTCACCTCGAAGTAACTGAACATCAATTTTTAACTGTGATTGGCTCAAATGGTGCAGGGAAATCGACCTTACTAGGTGCTGTAACGGGCGAAACGCCCATGATGGCAGGCAAAGTACTCATCGATGAAGTCGATGTCACGCGTCAGAGCGTGGATCAGCGCGCACGTTTATGCGCTCGCGTGTTCCAAGACCCACTTGCCGGTACATGTGGCGATTTAACCATTGAAGAGAATATGGCTTTAGCCTACATGCGCGGCAAGCGCCGAGGGTGGGGGCTGTCACTTTCTTCATCACGTCGCAAGTTGTTTCAAGAGCGAATCGCTATCCTTGGTTTGGGATTAGAAGATCGTTTAGGCGATAACATCGGCTTACTGTCTGGTGGGCAGCGTCAAGCGGTTAGCTTAGTGATGGCAACCTTATCTGACAGTAAATTGTTACTGCTTGATGAGCACACTGCGGCTCTGGACCCTAGAATGGCGGCTTTTATCATTGATTTGACCAAAACAATCGTCAAAGAATTTAACTTGACGGTGATGATGGTAACGCACTCGATGAAAGATGCCTTAGCGTGTGGTGATCGCACTGTGATGCTTCACCAAGGTGAAATTGTTCTTGATGTGTCTGGTGAGCAGCGTGCCAATATGAAAGTGCCTGATCTACTGGAAATGTTTTCGAAAGTTCGAGGCGAAGAGCTGGCAGATGATAGCCTTCTGCTCAGTTAATGGTTTTATTTCGTTATCACAGTGGGTTAGTTAATACAGTGAGTTAGTTATCACAGTGGTTGACTAAGCAGCGACAGGCTTTCTCGGCGTGAGGTTGAGAAAGCCTGATGAAAACGCATTATAACGTGTTTTGTAACCGATCACGGTAACGCTGAATGTGCTCCACAATAGGTTCCGATTTGGTGAAGGTCCTGATTTCGCGAAAGAGCTCGTTAGCTTGAGGATATTCTTGACGCAAGTAGGTAAACCATTGCTTGACTCGATTGGGATAGTAAAAGCCTTTATCGCCTCTAATTTCAAATTGCGAATAGCGCAGGAGCAGATCAACCACTTCATGCCAAGGCATCACTTTATGGTTATGTTTGACCACATTGCCTAAATTGGGAACGTTGAATGCGCCTCGACAAACCATTAATGACTCTACGCCCGTCGCTTTAATACAGGCTTGACCATCGTCATAGTTCCAAATTTCGCCATTAGCGATCAGAGGCAGGGACGTCTTCTGGCGTATCTGATTAATGTAATCCCACTTAATTTCACTGGCGCGATAACCGCCCGCTTTTGTTCGGGCATGAACTGTGAGCTCGTTTGCTCCAGCTTGTTCAATCGCATCGACAATTTCAAAGCAGTCGTTAGGGTCTTCCCAACCTAAGCGAATTTTAGCCGAAACAGGGACCGCTTTCGGTACCGCATCTCGGCATGATTTTACCACTTGATAAATCAATTCCGGATGTTGTAACAGCGCCGCACCGCCTTTGTGTTTGTTGACCGTTTTCGCTGGGCAACCAAAATTCAAATCAATGCCGTGCGCGCCTAATTCAGCAACTCGTGCGGCATTTTCTGCCATCCAATGTGGCTCTTGGCCGAGCAGTTGAACGTGCACGGGAACACCTGCTTGCGTTTTTGAGCCAGTTTTCAGTTCAGGACAAAGGCGATAAAAAACGTGGTCAGGCAATAATTGGTCAACGACACGCACAAATTCAGTCACGCACAGATCGTAATCATTCATCTGGGTGAGTAGTTCACGCATCAAGTGGTCTAGCACACCCTCCATCGGGCCCAAAATTACACGCATCATCATTTCGCCTTAAAAATTCGAGGCGAGATTGTAGTGGTTACCGAATCAAAAGTCACTAAACGCAAGAGTTGGTATATAATCCTTGGTCAACCATTTTAACTGTACAGATTTTCATGACTTACTCATTGCTCTCTCTTCCTCAATCAGCTCCTCAATCCGCTCATTTTTTTGAAGGGGCTATTTTGGCATCCAATTTCGCCACTAAGCCGTTAGAACCCACAACTTGGTTAGAACCTTTAGTGGGGGAGCAAGTCAAAGCACTTGAACCTATGGTGATGGCGCAAATTAATCTGCAATATAACTTGCTCAAACGTAGCGAATATTCGGCGTTAGCCTTGCTAGATAATGCGACTCAGTGGGCTGATTTTGCTGAAGGGTTTATGAGCGTCTGGCCAGTCGTTGAACCGCAATGGTTAGAGACTCAAATTGGTGATGGTAGCCTGCGCATGCTACAAGCTTTGTTGACCACCTTCATGTTAGCCATCGATGAAACACAAACACAGCAGCAGATGAGCGAAGCGGGTTTTGCAACACCACCCAGTTTGAGTGATTTTGCTGAGCAGTTGGATGTCATGATCACAGAAGTCGCGTTAATGGCTGATGAATTAATGCTCGGCATGAAAACGCAGCGCGTTAACCCATTTAAAGAGATTGGCCGCAATGATCCTTGTCCGTGCGCCAGTGGCAAAAAATTCAAACAGTGCTGTGGCCAGTAAAGTACGCCGCCTGAGGTTGAATCTCAACAAAACGCTGACAAACCCAAGCAAATAAGCCCTTATAAACGAGTTATCCTGATAAATAAGTTATTCTGATAAGCGAACGCTTCTTAAGAGAATAGGGCCTTATCAATAAACGTTATAGAAAACGTTATATACCCAAACAACTTGGAGTTGCAGGTAGGCGGCAAGTGAGTGAGTCCCCATGAGCATAGGCAAACTATGTGATTGGGGTGAACGAACGTAGCCAACACCGCTGCGGCTTCAAGTAGGAAGGGTATAGACAAAAAATTGTTATCCATGGAGTGTGGTAATCATGAAAAGAGTGTTAGCCCTGTTGTTGTGTAGTTTTTCTGTCGCTGTTTTGGCTGCGCCAAAAGAGGAGTTGAGTCAACGCCTCGCGCTGAACGCTGGTTTTAGCGCGACCTTTTCCCAGCAAGTGATCAGCCCTGAAGGTGATATTGTGATGGAAGGTCAGGGGAACGTTGATATTGTCCGGCCAAGTCTTTTCCGTTGGCAAACGACCGCTCCTGATGAAAACTTACTGGTGTCTGATGGTAAAACCTTGTGGTATTACAGCCCATTTATCGAACAAGTGAGTATTTATAATCAAGAACAAGCGACGGAACAAACTCCTTTTGTGTTGCTGACCCGTAATCGCGCCAGTGATTGGGATCACTACAAAGTTGCACAAAACGGTGATGATTTCACCCTAACGCCAACCGCGGTAGATTCAAACCAAGGGCAGTTTCAGATAGCGATTGATGAGAAAGGGATCGTGAAAGGTTTTAACGTGATTGAACAAGATGGACAGAAGAGTCTGTTTACGTTTAGCAATGTACAACTAACACCGGCCGCTAAAGCGCGTTTCACGTTCCAGATCCCGCAAGGTGTTGAGGTTGATGATCAACGTAATTGAGATAGGGACTAAGGCGTGAGTAACTATAGTGTGGGTAACTACAGCAGTGTGGGTAACTACAGCTTAGATTTTTCGGGTGATGAAGATTTCCGTCCGTTGGCCGCGAGAATGCGCCCGCAGACGGTTGAGCAGTATATTGGCCAGCAGCACATTTTAGGCGTGGGTAAACCGCTACGGCGTGCATTAGAGGCTGGTCATATTCATTCGATGATCTTGTGGGGGCCGCCCGGTACGGGCAAAACGACCTTAGCTGAAGTGGCGGCGAATTACGCCAATGCAGAGGTTGAACGTGTTTCTGCGGTGACTTCTGGCGTTAAAGAGATCCGTGCTGCCATTGAAAAAGCGCGCGAAAATAAAATGGCGGGTCGACGTACTATTTTGTTTGTAGACGAAGTGCATCGTTTTAATAAATCTCAACAAGATGCCTTTTTGCCACACATTGAAGATGGCACTGTGACTTTCATTGGTGCCACGACAGAGAATCCCTCTTTTGAACTCAACAACGCTTTGCTATCTCGTGCTCGGGTGTACAAATTAACCTCGCTGGCTAGCGATGAAATTTTGCTGGCGCTCAATCAAGCAATCAACGATGACGATCGCGGTTTAGGTAAAGTCGCAGCGCAGTTTATGGATAACGTGCTCGAACGTTTGGCTGAATTAGTCAATGGTGATGCGCGCATGTCGCTCAATTATCTTGAGCTACTGTACGACATGGCCGAAGAGAATGCGCAAGGTGAAAAGCTTATTACGCTCAAACTGTTGGCCGAAGTTGCAGGTGAAAAAGTGTCGCGCTTTGATAATAAAGGCGATATTTGGTACGACCTTATCTCTGCGGTGCATAAATCGATTCGTGGTTCCAACCCCGATGCGGCGCTGTATTGGTCGGCCAGAATGATCGCAGCAGGCTGCGATCCACTTTATATCGCTCGCCGTTTATTGGCGATAGCTTCGGAAGATGTCGGCAACGCCGACCCAAGAGGCATGCAGGTGGCGCTCGCCGCTTGGGACTGTTTTACCCGCGTTGGCCCTGCGGAAGGTGAACGTGCGATTGCACAAGCGATTGTCTATTTAGCGTGCGCGCCCAAAAGTAATGCCGTGTATAGCGCGTGGAAGCAAGCCTTAGCTGATGCGCATAATTTGCCAGAGTATGAGGTGCCGCCTCATTTGCGTAATGCACCAACCAGTTTGATGAAAGATCTTGGTTATGGAGCACAATATCGCTATGCCCACGATGAACCGGGAGCTTACGCGGCTGGCGAAAGTTATTTGCCGCCTGAAATGAGCGATACACGCTACTACCAGCCAACAAATCGAGGTTTAGAAACCAAAATTGGTGAAAAGTTAGATTACTTGGCTAGTTTAGATGCAAAAAGCCCACAAAAGCGCTATGAAAAATAGTCTCTTTTCGTTATCTTTGTCGGGTTCAATTTTCTCTACGCGTCGCTCTGATTAGAAAGGGATGCAGGCGCGTTTTTCATAACTAAAAGCATAGGATTAGCAATGCTGGATTCTAAATTACTTCGCACTGAGCTGGATGAAACAGCTGCAAAATTAGCGCGTCGCGGTTTCAAACTCGACGTTGAGACAATTCGTCAACTTGAAGAACAACGTAAGTCCATTCAAGTAGAAGTTGAAAATTTACAATCCTCGCGCAACTCCATCTCCAAAGAAATTGGCCAAAAAATGGCCGCCGGCGACAAAGCGGGCGCAGAAGCAGTCAAGCTACAAATCGGCTCTCTAGGCAGTGACTTAGACGCGAAAAAAGCGCAGTTGAATGACATCCAAGCACAATTGGATGCGATTACTCTGTCTGTACCCAACGTACCAGATGAATCGGTTCCTGACGGTAAAGATGAAAATGACAACGTAGAAGTTTCTCGTTGGGGCGAACCTAAAACTTACGATTTTGAGCTCAGAGATCATGTTGACCTTGGCGAAATGGCCGGTGGTTTAGATTTTGCTAGTGCGACTAAAATTACTGGTGCTCGCTTTATCGTAATGAAAGGCCAATTTGCTCGTCTGCACCGTGCGATTGCTCAGTTCATGCTGGACTTGCACACACAAGAGCATGGTTATACTGAAATGTATGTCCCTTATCTTGTCAATGCTGACAGTCTGTTTGGTACTGGTCAGCTACCTAAATTTGGTCAAGACCTCTTCCATACTGAGCCACTAACTGAAAAAGTGAATGATGAAGAGCCGCGTAAACTTTCGTTGATTCCTACCGCTGAAGTACCGGTAACGAACTTAGTGCGTGACACCATTTCTGACGAAGCCGATCTGCCACTGAAAATGACGGCTCATACACCTTGTTTCCGTTCTGAGGCGGGATCGTATGGTCGCGATACACGTGGTCTTATCCGTATGCACCAATTTGATAAAGTCGAATTGGTTCAGATCACGCGCCCAGAAGATTCAATGGCGGCGCTGGAAGAGTTAACCGGTCATGCGGAAAAAGTGCTGAAATTGCTTGAACTACCGTACCGTAAAGTGGTGCTGTGTGCCGGTGACATGGGCTTTGGCTCTCGCAAAACTTACGATCTTGAAGTGTGGGTTCCTGCACAAGGTACATACCGTGAGATCTCCTCTTGCTCAAACATGTGGGATTTCCAAGCGCGTCGTATGCAAGCCCGTTTCCGTCGCAAAGGCGGTAATAAACCTGAGCTTGTGCACACGCTGAACGGTTCAGGCCTTGCTGTGGGCCGTACTATGGTAGCCATTTTGGAAAACAACCAACAAGCCGATGGCCGTATTGCCGTTCCTAGCGTACTGCAACCATACATGGGTGGCGCAACGCACATCGGTTAATCATGATGTGTTGAACACAGTAAAAAACCGACTTACGAGTCGGTTTTTTTATGCATCTAATATCATCTGTTGGTTCTATTTAAGCCCCATCGAGTTGAAAGCATTGCGAATTTTGCAATGCCACCACTACAGCGTTGATCAGTTTTTCAATGTCATCTACTTGGCTAATAAACGGTGGCATCACATAGATTAAACAGCCAAAAGGACGGATCCAGACCCCTTGCTCAACAAATAGCGCTTGAATGACCTCCATATTGACAGGGCGATGCGTTTCAATCACGCCGATAGCGCCCAGCCAGCGCGTCTCTTTTACCATCTCAAAACGGTTAAGCATGGGCAGTAAATGAGCAAATTGCGCTTCAATATGCTGGGTTTGCTGTTGCCAATCGCCCTGTTCGATGAGCTCTAAGCTAGCGCAGGCGACGGCGCACGCCAATGGGTTAGCCATAAAGGTTGGCCCATGCATAAAGCAGCCCGCTTCGCCAGCACAAACCGTATCGGCGACTTGCTTGGTCGCCAGTGTGGCCGAAAGCGTCATATAGCCACCCGTTAAGGCCTTGCCGACACATAAAATATCAGGCGCGATATTAGCGTGCTCGCAGGCGAAGAGCTTTCCAGTACGGCCAAATCCAGTTGCAATCTCATCGGCAATCAGTAGCAAACCATATTGATCGCAAAGTGCACGCACGCCTTTTAAAAACTGAGGATGATAGATACGCATACCGCCAGCACCCTGCACAATTGGTTCTAAAATCACCGCCGCAAGCTCTTGATGAGCGTGCATTATTTTCTCTCGAAAATCATCGAGATCGCGTTCATCCCACTCATCCCAAAAACCGCAAGTTGGCGAATCGGCAAAAATATGCTGCGGCAAAAAACCTTTGTAGAGCGAATGCATCGAGTTTTCTGGGTCAGTGACTGACATCGCGGCAAAGGTATCGCCGTGATAGCCATGACGTAAGGTGAGAAATTTCGCTCGTGGTTGACCTTTTGCATGCCAGTATTGCAGCGCCATTTTTAAGCTGACTTCCACGGCGACAGAGCCAGAATCGGCTAAAAATACGTGCTCAAGATTGCTTGGCGCTAATGCCAGTAATTTTTTACAAAGCGTAATGGCGGGTTGATGTGTGATACCGCCAAACATCACGTGTGACATTTTATCAATTTGCTGATGCGCAGCGTAATTAAGGTGTGGATGGTTATAACCATGAATGGTTGCCCACCAAGAGGACATTCCATCAATCAAGCGTCGCCCATCTTCCAAATAAAGATCGACACCTTGAGCGTGAGTGACGGGATAACAAGTCAATGGCGTCAGCGTTGAAGTGTAGGGATGCCAGATATGTTGGCGGTCGAAGAGTAAATCCATGGTCAGTCCATATTGCTGGGTTTGTATAAAAATTAATCAAACGTAAACTTGCGTTTTCTTTGGTTGTTGACAGTTTATCGCTTGTCAGTAGACTAGCCAAGCAACAAAATAATAAAACTGAATAAGGAAGAGATGTGGAAGTTCGTCATAACTGGACCGTTGCTGAGGTGAACGCACTGGTCGAAAAGCCGTTTATGGATCTACTGTTTGAAGCGCAGCAAGTACATCGTCAATACCATCCCAAAAATTATGTCCAGGTCAGCACGTTACTTTCTATTAAGACGGGGGCGTGTCCTGAAGATTGTAAATATTGCCCGCAGAGTGCGCATTACCGGACTGATGTTGATAAAGAACGGTTGATGGAAGTCGAGCGGGTGTTAGACGCGGCGCAAAAAGCGAAGCGTTCTGGGTCGACCCGCTTTTGCATGGGAGCGGCGTGGAAAAACCCGAAAGCGCGTGATATGCCTCTCTTGAAAGAGATGATCAGTGGCGTAAAAGAGATGGGCTTGGAAACGTGTATGACGCTGGGCATGCTAACGCCTGATCAAGCAAGCGAGTTGGCCAGTGCAGGGCTTGATTATTACAACCACAACCTAGATACCTCACCTGAATACTATGGCAACATTATCACCACCCGAACCTATCAAGATCGCCTTGATACCTTATCGCACGTGCGCGATGCAGGAATGAAGATCTGCTCTGGGGGAATTATCGGTATGGGAGAGAGCGCCAATGATCGCGCTGGCCTGTTGGTGGAATTAGCGAACTTACCAACCCATCCTGAAAGTGTACCGATTAATATGCTGGTCAAAGTGAAAGGCACACCGTTAGAGCAAGCCGAAGATGTCGAAGCGTTTGATTTTATTCGTCTGATTGCCGTTGCTCGCATCATGATGCCACAATCGGCAGTACGTTTATCCGCTGGACGTGAAAATATGAATGAGCAGATGCAAGCGCTGTGCTTTATGGCAGGTGCAAACTCCATTTTCTACGGTTGCAAGCTGCTAACGACTCCTAATCCTGATGAAGATAGCGATATGCAGTTGTTTAAAAAACTGGGTATCAATAGCCAACAAGTGAGCCAAAAACCGGATGAAATTGCAGAAAGTGAGCTGCTTGAGCGTGTCGTAAAACGGGTGGCAGCTCGTCCTACTAAAGATGATCTTTTCTACGATGCCAGCGTTTAATTCACGTATTTCAGCGGCGCTCTGTGCTCGTCGCGATCTTGGGCTTTCTCGCTCTCTTATCGAGCTTGAGGGGGGTAACCAGGTTCGATTGTGCAAAGATGGCCGCCAGTATCTTAACTTTTCCAGTAACGATTACCTTGGCCTTGCGCACGACTCAGAATTGATTGCCGCTTGGCAGCAAGGGCTGAGTATGTACGGTTGCGGTAGTGGTGCATCTCCTTTGGTCACAGGCTTTAGCTCAGCCCATCGCAACCTTGAAGCCAAATTGTGTGAGTGGCTAGGTTATGAGCGGGCCGTTTTGTTTGGCTCAGGTTTTAGTGCCAATCAGGCACTGCTGTTTAGCTTGCTCAACAAAGATGATTTGCTGCTGCAAGATAAACTTAACCACGCCTCTTTGATGGAAGCAGGAATGCTTTGCGCCGCCAGTATGAAGCGTTTTCGGCACAACGATGTTGCTCATCTTAAGAAGCAACTTAACCGTGATAGTCATACGTTAGTGGTGACTGAAGGGGTCTTTAGCATGGATGGTGATTGTGCACCGCTGTGCGAAATCACGGATGCACTGCAAGGTGAAGCTTGGTTGGCAGTCGATGATGCACACGGCATCGGTGTGTTGGGCGAGGGTGGGGCAGGCAGTTGCAGTGCGGCAGGAATAAAACCACAGCTCTTAGTGGTGACCTTTGGCAAAGCCTTGGGGTTATCGGGTGCAGCTATCTTATGCAATCAAGAGGTGGGTGACTTTCTTACGCAGTTTGCTCGTCACCACGTCTATTCTACAGCCATGCCGCCAGCGCAAGCTTATGCAGTCACTCATGCCATTTCAATGGTCACTCAGCAGTCTTGGCGCAGAGAAAAACTAACTGAGCTGCAAGCTTATTACGCTGAATCTATGCAAGGTTTCGATGGCTATGTTGAAACGCTAACGCCAATCAAACCCTACCTTGTTGGTGAGGCACAAACGGCATTGAACATCGCCGAACAATTGCGACATCACGGGTGTTGGTTGACCGCGATTCGCCCACCAACGGTGGCTCAAGGCAGTGCCCGATTGCGTATCACTCTAACCGCCAACCACACTATTGCTGACATAGAGCAACTAACCACACAACTGCAACGTGCGCTAGAGGAGAGCTGAATATGTCACAAACTCATGCGATAGAGATAAATACGCTGCATGACAAAGCCGCCATTGCCCACTCTTTTAGCCGCGCGGCAAAGCATTATGATGTACATGCCGCTTTTCAACGTGACGTAGGACACCGTTTGTTGGACAAAATGCCGCGCAATCTAGTGGGAAAAAGAGTGCTCGATCTTGGTTGTGGTACGGGCTATTTTTCAGAGCAACTGCGACGTAGAGGGGCGTATGTGGTATGTGCTGACCTCTCCAGTGAGATGCTAGTACAAGCTAAAATACGTTGTGGTGATGTTGGTATCACCTACTATCAAGCAGATGCTGAGGCGCTTCCTTTCGCCAGCGGCTCTTTTGATTACGTTTTTTCTAGCTTAGCGCTGCAGTGGTGTGATGACCTTGTTCTACCACTGCGACAAACTCACCGCGTATTGAAACCACAAGGGATGGCTTATTTTGCGACATTATTGGACGGTTCGCTGTTTGAACTGAAACAAGCGTGGACAAAAATTGATACACATCAACACGTCAATGATTTCATCACACTCAATCAGGTAAAAATTGCGTTAGCGCAATCTCACTGTTGCCACCATCAATTAGACTTGCCTTCGATCACAGTTTGGTATGACAAAGCCTTGTCCTTGATGAGAGATCTTAAAGGAATTGGTGCAAATCACGTAAGTGGACGCTCACAAGGGTTAACAAGCCGCAAGGCTCTACTGCAAGTTGAGCAGGCATACCAAGCATTTCAAAACCATCAAGGTCTTCTACCTGCAACTTATCAGGTTTGTTTAGGGGTTATACATCGATGATTGATGCATTTTTTATTGCGGGTACGGACACCGACGTTGGAAAAACGGTCGCTTCAAAAGCGATTCTACAAGCATTAGCCGCCAAGGATTTGGTGACTATTGGCTATAAACCGGTTGCCGCTGGTAGCGAAAAAACCGAATTTGGCTTACGCAACTCAGATGCATTACATCTGATGAAAGCGGCAACCAAAGAGATGCCCTATGGTGATGTGAATCCATATTCTTTAGCGCTCCCTACATCACCACATATCGCCGCAAAACATGAACACGTCGAGATTGATTATGACGTACTCAGTAGCAAATTAGCTAAGCATAAAGCGAATGCTGACATTGTGTTGATCGAAGGTGCTGGTGGTTGGCGCGTTCCGATCTCTGATACCGACTGCTTGTCTACTTGGGTTAAACAAGAACAACTACCCGTGGTATTAGTGGTAGGGATTAAGCTAGGTTGCTTAAGCCATGCAATTTTAACAGCGGAAAGTATTATTGCCGACGGGTTGAAGATTGTTGGCTGGGTAGCCAACCGAGTGAACCCAGGAACTGAGCATTACGCTGAAATTATTGCAATGTTGGAATCGCGCATTCCAGCGCCTAAGCTTGGTGAAATACCCTATGTGCCAACGGTAAAACGGCAACAAATTGGTAAGTATATTAATGTTGATCCGCTGCTTGCGTTAGAGTGAGCGATGTGAATCAGCCAAAAGGCATCTTTTAGCGAGATGCCTTTTTTGATCAAGCAGGTTATTACCGCAGCTTATTGACGGGGGTTTTCGCGAACTGAGCTAAAACAATAAAAGCGAGCACCAGCAAGTTAGCAGCATAGATGACCACTAGCCACTGTGGCATTGAAAGCGTTAAAAATTGCCATACCACTTTCGAACAGTCACCGTAAGCTTCGAACATCCAAGGTGCCCATTGATTGAGTGGTGCCCAGCTTGGGAAAGTGACAAACAAATCACAAGTGGCAAAAGGAGAAGGGTTGAATTGGTAATCCACATGTTGCAGAGCTAAGGTCAAACCTTTATAAGCACTGGCTCCCCAAGCAACGAGCCCAATCCAACGCACAATCGGATTATTGGGTGCGATTAAGCCAAACAGAGCGGCTCCGCCAATTCCTAGCATCGCCACACGTTCATAAATGCACATCACACACGGTGCGAGCATCATGATGTGCTGAAAGAAAAGCGCACAAGCCTCAAAAAAAACCACAAAAAGGAGCAATAAAGTCCAAGATTTTCTCGATTGGGAGAATAGCTTCAGAGTAGTAAAAAAAGTCACATTCAATACCTGTTAAAGAGTAAAAAGCCCTGATAGTTCAGAGCTTTTTAACTTAGATAAGTTTCATTATCAACCGAATATTTTAATGCCCGGCAGAGATGACTTGAACCGCTTTGGCTGAATGGTGCGTAATCCACCCTAAGTCATAAAAATGCGCAGTCATGGGTTCAACTAAGAAGACAATGCCAAACAGGCCAACTAAGGCCAACACGATCGTATAGGGCAGAGCCATAATGACCATTTTGCCATAAGAGAGGCGGATCAATGGTGCAAGTGCTGACGTTAACAAAAATAAGAAAGCGGCTTGACCGTTTGGTGTTGCTACTGAAGGTAAGTTAGTGCCGGTATTAATCGCAACAGCTAGTAAATCGAATTGTTCACGCGTGATAACACCTTCCAATAGAGCCGTTTTGACTTCATTAATGTAGACAGTGCCGACAAAAACGTTATCAGAAACCATCGACAAAAGCCCGTTGGCGACATAGAAGAGAGCAAGCTGAGCCCCTTTATCTTCGACATGTAATACAGAGTCAATCACAGGTTTAAATAGGTGTTGATCGATAATTACGGCTACGATGGAAAAGAAAACCGCCAGCAGCGCCGTAAAGGGTAGGGCTTCTTCAAATGCCTTACCTAGTGAATGTTCTTCTATCACACCGGTAAAGGCTGTCGCTAAGATAATAACGGAAAGGCCAATTAAGCCTACTGCGGCTAAGTGCAGTGCCAAACCAACAATTAACCAGACTGCAATCGCACCTTGAATCCAAAGCTTTGCAACATCTTGGTTGGTTCGGTTCTTACGCTCAACCGCATCAAAATCGACTAGAATTTGACGAACGTTAGCAGGCAATTCAGCACCATAGCCAAATAACTTTAGTTTCTCGACCAGTACACAGGTCACAATACCGCAAAGGAAAACAGGTACGGTTACTGGAGACATACGAATGATAAACTCGCCAAAAAGCCAACCTGCTTGATCGGCGATGATCAAGTTTTGTGGCTCACCGACCATAGTCATTACTCCGCCTAAAGCCGTACCCACACCAGCATGCATCAGTAGTGAGCGCAAAAACGCACGATAATTTTCTAGGTCGTCACGTGTTAGCTCTGAAATGTGCTCATCTTGAGTATGATCATAAGCGGGTGTCACTTGGCCTGATGCGACTTTGTGATAAATCGAGTAAAAGCCAACAGCGACACTGATGACCACTGCGATAACCGTTAATGCGTCTAAAAAGGCGGACAGGAAGGCCGCGGTAATGCAAAAGGCGACTGAAAGCATCGCTTTTGAACGTATTCCGAGAAGTATTTTGGTAAAAATGAACAGCAATAGCTGTTTCATGAAATAGATACCAGCGACCATAAATACCAGTAGCAATAGAACTTCGATATTATTCACAAGTTCATGTTTTACTTGCTCTGCACTGGTCATCCCAATGGCGATAGCTTCGATAGCCAGTAAGCCGCCAGGTTGTAGCGGATAACATTTGAGAGCCATCGCTAGGGTGAAAATGAATTCAACCACAAGTAGCCAACCCGCAATAAATGGGTCGATCAAAAAGAAAACAATCGGGTTGATAATGAGAAAAGCAATAATGGCAACTTTGTACCAGTCAGGGGCTTTACCAAGAAAGTTCTTGAGAAAAGCGCTTCCGAGGGACATCGGCATGGGTAGTTCTCTTACTGTTGAGATGATAGACGCTGTCAGCTTATCTTTAATTCATTATGTGAAGTGGCCAAATAGAACGTGTTAAACACGAAGATAGTATCTATCGGCAATGTTATAGTGAAACAATAAGCCGTTTAGGGATTATGGTTTTACCAAGACACTCCTTGAGTGAGACAAGCAATCCTTACTTCGACCGTCACTCTACTCCGCAAGCTTTTTTAGTCAATAACAATCAGGTTATTGATAAAACACTTACCGATTTTTTGGTCAAAAACGCGATCAAAGTTGGGTAAGTATAGCATAAGAGTTGTGAAAAATTCACTCTGAGTCGTATTTCGAAGTGGGGTTAAGGTAATTGGCATCTAAATGACTAAAAAGAGCCAATTTTGCAAGCTTAAATTGACTGTTTTAAGTTTATTAATGTGACTTGAATCTCTTTATTTTATATATAGTTATGAATGATTTTTTTGGGTAAGTTGATAAAAATCACCATTTCATTGATTAGGTATTGTCCATAAACAAGAACTCTTAATTCGAGTTAAAACTCTATTTTGTCTGTAATAACTTCGCGGATGGTTTGTTTCCGATAACGTTCAACTAGTGGTATGATGAGTCCCATTCGACCCAAATAAATAGAAAACTGGATAAGTACTTAATGGTTATTAAGGCAAAAAGCCCAGCAGGTTTTGCTGAAAAATACATAATTGAGAGCATTTGGAATGGTCGCTTTGCACCAGGTTCTATCTTACCAGCAGAGCGCGAACTTTCAGAATTAATTGGTGTAACACGTACAACGCTTCGAGAAGTATTACAACGCTTAGCCCGTGATGGTTGGTTGACTATACAACATGGCAAACCAACAAAAGTAAACCAATTTATGGAAACTTCCGGCTTACACATCTTAGATACATTAATGACGCTCGATGCTGAAAATGCTACCAGTATTGTGGAAGACTTACTTGCGGCTCGGACAAATATTAGCCCCATATTTATGCGTTATGCATTTAAAGTGAACAAAGAGCCTGCCGAACGCACTATTACTAATGTTATCGAAAGCTGTGAAGCACTATTAAGTGCCAAATCTTGGGATTCTTTTATGGAGTTATCTCCTTATGCACAGAAAATCCAACAGCATATTAAAGATGATGGTGAAAAAGACGAATATAAACGTCAGCAAATATTGATTGCGAAAACCTTTAACTTTTACGATTACATGTTATTTCAGCGTTTAGCGTTTCACTCAGGAAATCAAATTTATGGTTTGATTTTTAATGGGCTAAAGAAATTATATGACCGAGTTGGCAGCTATTATTTTTCTAATCCAGAAGCACGCGAGTTAGCCTTGCAGTTTTACCGTGAATTATTAGCAGTATGTGAAAGTGGCAATCGTGAGCAGTTGCCGATTGTGATCCGTCATTACGGCATTGACAGCGCTCACATATGGAATCAAATGAAAACTACGTTACCGACAAATTTTACAGAAGATGATCATTAGAAAATTCGTTTTACTGTAAAAAAGCCCGTATGAAACGGGCTTTTTTTGTAGGTTAGATATCTTCGTTACCACCCGCTTCTTTAAACCAAGCGGTTAAATGTAATTTTAAATCTTTCAGTTCATCTGGGCCGATTAAGGCTAACCCTAAATCTTCTGCACGCGTAATGTCATTATGTCGGAGTGGACGAAAGCTCACGAGCATAGCGCGAGCTTGTAGTCCACCAAGCAAATCACGTAATGATTCTAGCTTATAAAGCGTATCATCGCCGTCATCACGCATACCTTTCGTTTTACATTCAATAATATGCAGTTTGTTATTCACCACTGTAGCGACATCGAGTTCATTTCTGACTTCTCGCTCACCTAATTGACGGTAGACTTGAACATTTAAAGAGCGATCTTGAATGGTTGGCATATCATCTTGGATCTGTCTTATTGTACTGTGCACTAATGTTTCTAACCATTCTCCATTGGAAAATCGGCGCGCATCTTCGTTGGCGAAGGTTAAAATGCCATTTTGATAGGTGGCGATTTGTGCTTCGACCAGATCGGTCAACAGAATATGAAGTTCACGATAGCCTTGTTGTTTTTCTGAAAGAGCAACATCTAGTCGTTGTTCTTTGCGGCACGTCGTTGCTAAATAGTTTAATGTGGCTAAACCTGGGCCCAACTCTAATGCATGACTTGCCCAACGCTCGCCGAGTTCGTAAAGTTTTTGGTCAAGCTGTGGCGGAATATGATGTTCAATAAATTCACCCCGTGCACCAAAAATGGTTAAGTAGTCTGAAATGGTGATGTGGTCTTGCACTTGGGTATCATTTTGGCCGTCTGGATAAAGCCAACACAGTTGATCACTATTTGGTTCGACGACAAAAATAGGCCACTGGTAGCTACGGAAAACCTCATAAACGGATAATAAACGATGTCTCAAACCACAACTTGCGTTCAGTTTGACTTCGTCGTATCTGACTTTCAAATCTTCTGCTAAAAGCTGGATAGCTTGTTTGATTGCTGAGGTATTGGAACCCGATGGGATTTCAAAAAACTCAGAAGTGATATCACGCTGACTCAACACAGAGTGTAAGCGTAAATACATTGACTCCTGGCCTTGATCACCGATGAAGACAATGTGTGAACTTACCGTTCGATTATCAAGCAGGGGAGTAACCAAGCGAATAGGGTCTTGGTCGATAATGCCAACATGAACAGCCATAGATCATCCTCATGTTTGGCTTGCAAAGAGTAGGAGATAGATAATAATGCGCAAGCCGATAGTTATCATATAACGATGCGACATAGAAAAAACAAGGGCGACTTTAAATAAAAAGTCGCCCTTGGGTAATAATTCACACGCTACTAACAAGTGGAATTGAGCTCGTTAACGCTTACTCACAATTTAAAGCGATGCACCAATTCATTCTGCTGATTAGCAAGCTGAGTTAGATTGACGCTTGCCTGTGCAATTTGAGACATAGCTTGATAGCTGTGGTCTGCGATCAAATTGATATCCTCAATATTATGCGCAATGTCACCGGTTGTTTCACTTTGTTCGGCAGCCGCCTGTGTAATATGAGTACTCATCTGGCTGATTTCTAGAATTAACGCTTGGATTTCCTCCATTGCGCTATTCGCCGTTGATGCTTGCTCGACAGAAAGTTCCATATCAGTCATGCAGCTTTCAATAACAGTACTCGCAGAAGATGAGCTAGATTGCAAGTTGCTGATCATGCTTTCAATTTCAGACGTTGAATCTGTCGTACGTTTTGCGAGCACTCGAACTTCGTCAGCTACGACTGCAAACCCGCGGCCTTGCTCTCCGGCTCGAGCAGCTTCGATCGCGGCATTGAGCGCCAATAAGTTGGTTTGTTCTGCAATGTTACGAATTACATCCAAGATAGAACCAATTTGGCTGCTCATCTTTTTTAACTCACCGACGGCATCAACCGATTGATTTAAGCGAGTCTCAAGTTGATTAATGGTGGTGATATTGTCACTCATAATTTTACGGCCAGATTCAGAAGCCGATTCAACTTTCTGCACCATCGCTAGCGAGCTCTGAGCACTTTGCGCTACTTCTTGTACTGAATGAGCCATTTCCGTCATTGCGGTTGCCACGCTTGCAGTTTGCTCACGTTGGGTGCTGAGTTGTGACTGCGCTTTTGAAGAGGTAGTTTGGTTATGGCTTGCTGTGTTGGTTAAATTTTCAGAAGCATCATTCAACTGTACCAAAATATGGTGCAAATTATCTGCTAGCGAATTGATGTGGCCACTTAAGCGACTAAACTCATTGTTGTAACGAATTTCAATGCGTTGTGTCATATCCCCTTTTGTCAGCCCTTCTAGAGTTTTGAGTATACGATGTAACGGCTCACGAACACTTTGCGCAATGTGGTAACCAATACCCGTAGCCACTAACACAACCGCAATACCAATCACGATCGCCTTAATAACTCCTTGCTTATAGACTTCTCCCGCTTCTCGCAGAGATGCATTTAAACCGTCGGTCGCAGTATCGTTAAAAGAGTCTAAAATTGTCATTGCCTTATCGATCTCGATGGCCAAATTCGCAATGTTTTCATAAAGGGCTTTTTTTGCTAGTAAGTAACTATTGTGTTGATCAAGCACACCACCCTTTTGCCCAATATCTTGAGAGAACTTTTGGACGAGATCATCAAATGAGTTTTTCAGTTCAGGTAGCTGGGTCGATAAGCCTCGGTAAGCGTAGTTGAGGTGCGTGACCGCTTTTTTATTCATGGTGACGGCTTTGTCAACAAAGGCGACATCCGAACTGGCCAAGGCGTCTGAAGTGATTAATTCCGCATCTTTCAATTTAATGAAATAACTTTTCGCCATGACTTTAATGGAAATACTATTTTGTCCATCGACAAAATCTTTCATTCCTGTGCTTAAATCAGCATGAAGTCTTTGAAATTCACGAGTTGATTTTTGCACTTGAGCTTGCGCCTCAAACATCGCCTGATAATTATTCATGGCTTGCTCTGCTTCGGAAAAGTAGCGGAGTTCCATCTGTTTAAGTTGGCTTATCCGCTCTTCAAGAGAGGGGTTCATTCTACTTGCTTGTTGGAGCTGGTTTAGCACGTCAGCAAAATCTTGTTTTGCTTTAGCAAATTCTGAACGCATCACATTCATGCGATCTTGGTTTTGTGTCGTCAAAAAATCCTTAAAAGATTTATCGGCAGAAAGCAGTTGAACACTTGTTTTGTTTGACAAAGAAACGAGCGGTAAGGCGGTAGTTGATACACTTTCAAAATTAGAATGAATTTGATTCATTCCTCCCATCATAATGGCGGTCGTTACTGCAAACATGATGATGATCAGTGTGAAACCAGCGTACATTCGCCTAATCACTGAACCCTTCATAATCCTCTCCCTAGAAAAATAGTGTTTTGTTTTAAAAAATAACAAAATAATCAGCATTGTATTGAATGTGAGACGTGCATTTTATGACGGATCTGGCAAAACGCATTTTTTATATTAGTATTCTGTCATTTATGCTACGCGTATGGTGTTTTTTATTGAGCTTTTGACAGGGTTAACGCATACTCAAATCCAACTACACGCCTATTATATTCAGTAGCATTAAGGTCAAATTAGTGTCAGTTCTATCGGTTGTCGATATGTTGTCGTGGGCCATTTAGGTATTGGCCTCGAACCACTTATCTCGATCTCATGTACTTTGATGTGACTGCGTAGGCCTATTCACTAGTGGAGTATTTCATGGCTGAAGAAACCATTTTTAGTAAAATTATCCGTAAAGAAATTCCTGCAGATATCCTCTATCAAGATGATTTAGTTACCGCCTTTCGGGACATTCACCCTAGAGCACCTAGCCATATTCTTATCATTCCCAATGCGTTTATTCCGACGACCAACGATGTTGAACCTGAACATGAAGCGGCTATGGGACGTATGTTTACAGTGGCAAAAAAAATCGCTCAACAAGAAGGCATTGCACAAGATGGCTATCGCTTGATCGTGAATTGCAACGCTCATGGCGGCCAAGAGGTTTACCATATTCATATGCATTTAGTTGGCGGTCGCCCATTGGGGCCGCTTTTGATGAGCTAATGCACGGGGCGCCCAGCGACCATTGGGCGCTCGATTCACATTACTGATTTACATATGGAGTATTGAGTGAAGCGTTACGTGCGACATATTACCGTTTTGTTATCGCCCTTTTTTCTCAATGCCTGCGCCAATTTTTCAGCGGGGAACCTGTTTAGCCATTATAGTGCTCAAAATGGTAGTGTTTATCAATCGGTTAAATCAGGCCAATATCAGGAAGCTCAGGATGAGCTTGCAGAGTTTGTCGCGGGTGACATTCTGGATAACTTAGAAAAAGGTCGTGTCTATTTTCTTAATCAGCACTATGTAGAGAGCAAGCGTAGCTTCGAATTGACTGACTCTGCGGTTAAAGTCCAACAAGACAAAGCTTTGATTTCATTGAGTGATACGGCAACCAGTATTGGCGCGTTAGCGGTTAATGATAATTTAATGGAATACGTTCCCGCTGATTATGAACTTGGTTTTTTACATCTTTATCTCAGTCTGAATTATCTACAGCAGAATGATTTGGATGGTGCTCTGGTTGAAGTTCGGCGAGCGAATCAGGTACAAGAGCAAGCAAGGCAGGCTAGAGAAGCGGAACTTGAAAAGGCGCAAAAAGAGCTAAAATCACAAGGTGTGACACCAAACTTAGGCAGCGTATTAGCAAACTACCCTGATGCAGGAAAAGCTTTGCAGGCGGTGCAGAATGGTTACCTTTTTTACCTTTCTGCTTTACTTTATGAAGCCTCTGGTGATGTTAACAGTGCTTATGTCGACTACCGACGCGCTTTGGCCGTCACTCCCGATAATATCGAGGTTATAGAGGGGACATTACGCGTTGCGAAACGATTAGGGATGAGAGAAGACCTAATCCAATTAGAGAAACGCTACGGGAAATCTCATTCACTGACGGCTTCTCAAGGTCGTGTGCTTATAATAGAAGAGCAGAGTGTGGTGAAAGCCTTAGATAGCTGGCGTCAATCTTTACCCTTGTATGACAGCAGAGGAAATGGCGCATTGTATTCTCTCGCCTTACCTTATTATCCTAATACATCCGTTGAATCATTTTCATCGCTAAAGATGAATGACAAAGTACTTACGTCTCATTTATTGGCGGATGTGAATTTAATGGCAAGCCGAAACTTGTCGGAGAAAATGCCCTCTATAGTAATAAGGCAAGCGTTGAGGGTGCTGGCGAAAGATCAATTGCGCAAGGAAGCGGCCAAAGATGACAATGTTGGTAATTTAGTCTTCAACGTTTGGAATCTGCTAACAGAGCAGCCCGATACGCGCAGTTGGCTAACGCTGCCAGGGCTGGTGCAAACGGCCAGTCTGCAAGTCAATGCAGGCGAGCAACGGATAAGGGTGGGAGAGCAAGAATATCAGTTTTCTGTACCGGAAAAAGGAACTACTTTGGTGTGGATTTCTCGTCAAGGACGTCATTCAACCATCTGGCATAAACAACTAGGAAGATTGTAATGAAAAAGTGGATATTGGGGTTGTTAGTCACATTCTCATTGATTGGATGTGCTGAAAATACCGCAGGATTAAGAGTTGATGGTGCTTCGCAGAAAGTGCTGTTTGGTGACAATGTATTGGGTAATCGCTTAGTTGTTGAAGACATTGCAACTAACCAAGTGGATGGCCATACAAGGGGGCTTGTTCGTTTAGTGAGTCATTACCAAGGTGACCAAATGATCGAGTATCGTTTTTCTTGGTACGACGACGATGGACTGGAAGTCAATAATAGACAAAGTCCTTGGAAGCAAAAAATCATCAGTGGAATGGAGACGCTGTCGTTGTCGGAGATTTCGGTCAATCCAAATGGAAAACAGTTTCGCGTACAGATCCGTGGGTCAAATAATTAAATTGGGAAAGTAAGGAACCAATATGAACAAAAGTATTATCGCATTGCTAGGACTCGCTGTCATTTTGGGCGGCTGTTCAAATAAAGTCAGCTACGGAGATGCACAATCCGTTGAAACGACGACAGTTGATTTCGGGTCAACAGACTTACAAAAAATTGCCGGGGAAATGGTTGATAGCATGATGATGTCCGGCTCGGTTGCTGCCATCACTCGTGATTCGCGTCCTATTGTGTTTGTCGAGCGAATCAAAAATAAAACCAGTGAGCACATTGATACGGAATCCATTACCGATACCATTAGTACTAAAATGTTGAACTCAGGCAAGTTCCGTTTTGTGGATATGGATCGTGTTGAGGCTGTTCGCGAACAGCTTAATTTCCAAAATAACGATGAGTTGGTCAATCAAAGTACTGCTATTCAGTTTGGTAAAATGGTTGGCGCGCAATATATGCTGTATGGCAACTTGTCGAGTATTGTAAAAAATGCCGGTAGCGATAAAGACGTCTATTACAAAATGACGATGCGTTTAATGGATTTGCAAACAGGTCTTATAGAATGGGCAGATGAAACCGAAATTCGTAAGCAACAGTCTAAAAGTTTGCTCGGATTTTAATCATAAAGCAGAGTAATGAAGAGAAGAGGCCCTTATGGCGAGAATGTCTTGGCGCGAAGCTTGTCAGCTTGATCCTACGTTAACCTCGTTAGAAGGCTTCTTCTCCGCTCCTCCTGACTATGCTCAAACATTAACTGGTGGGTTAACTAACCGTTGCTGGAAGATCGTGAGTGGGGAGCAGAACTTCGTTTGGCGGCCTAATACGCCGATCACTCAAGCCTTTTCTATTTCACGTTTCCAAGAATATCAAATCTTATCTGCTATCGAATCATCCCATTTAGGTCCCAAACCACTTTCTATTAATGATCAAGGCTTATTGGTTGAATGGATTGAGGGGGAGCCGCTGACGGGCGGGTTAGCTTTCGATTCACTGCTTAAAACACAGATAAAGATCCACAATCTTATTACTGCACGTATTCCTGTTGCTCCTTTTAGTTTTATCGCTCGTGTTGATCATTATTGGCTACAGCTCAAAACTGAGTACAAAAGTGATGACTTTTTAGCGTTATACCAACGTTGGCGCACCGCACCTAACCTTGCTGATGTTGGTCAGGCGTTGTGTCACTTTGATTTGGCTGGTTACAATATGGTCAAAACCGATGAAGGTAACCGCGTGATTGATTGGGAATACGCTTCAATAGCAGACCCTCGGCTCGATCTGGCTTTAAGTATTGATATTACAAAAGAAAAGCCACTAGAAGCGGTCTATCGCTATTGTCAATTGCGTGAGATTTCAGGAGTTGATGATTGGGTGGAAGGCGTAATGGCTTGGCATCCAAGAGCAACGATGATGGCCATGTTGTGGTATCTTCTTGCGCATCAATTATGGGGTGATGATTATTATCATCAACAAGCCGAGCAACTAAAAAACACATTATGTAGCTAGGATCACTGTTTCGTCGTTTTGTTGCAGTAAATTAAGGTTAAATTCTTTTAAACCACAATCTTCGTGGTAGATTAAAAACCTCAAGGAATGGGGAAATTATTATGATTATCTATCTGCACGGTTTTGATTCAACAAGCCCAGGAAACCATGAAAAAATACTGCAGTTGCAATTCATTGACAGCGATGTCCGTTTTATTAGCTACAGTACACAACACCCAAAGCATGATATGCAGCATCTGCTGAAAGAGGTGCATAAAGTGATAGAACAGTGTGATGATCCACATCCTATCATTTGTGGCGTTGGCCTTGGTGGCTTCTGGTCTGAGCGGATTGGATTCTTATGCGGAATTAAGCAAGTGGTGTTTAATCCTAACTTGCACCCGGAAACGAATATGACTGGACGCATCGACCGCCCTGAAGAGTACGAAGATATTGCGACTAAATGTGTGGAGCAATACCGGGTAAAAAATAAAGGTCGCTGTTTGGTGATTTTGTCTAAAGAGGATGAAATTCATGACAATAGTAAAACAGCAATAGCGCTGGAAAACTACTATCCCATCATTTGGGATGAAACCCAAAGTCATAAGTTCAAAAAAATCTCGCAGCACTTGCAAGCGATTAAGGAATTTAAAGAATCAAACTAAGCATCCGCTTATCTACTCAATCAAAAAACGGCTTACCAATGTAAGCCGTTTTTTCATGGTCTATCTGCCCGTCAGTGATAATGAATTTACGGTATTCTTTGGTTGCATGGCGAGTTTTGCCCTATATAATGACTGAATTATAAATATTTTGATAAATATCAAAAAAAATTGAGAGCAAATCTTAAATTTGCCTAATTTGTGTGTAGTTATATGCATTTATCCTAATAAAACGTGTTGCGAAGATAGCTCTATTTACTGAACAAGCTTTATCTGAAGCAAGCGCATTGCTGAGAATTCCTTCAGTGTGAGATTTCACACTGAATCATGTTTATTTCTTTTTTGAGGATTATTGTTGTGACACGAATTATCGTAGTCGGTGGTGGCGCGGGTGGTTTAGAGCTCGCGACTAAGCTTGGTCGCACTCTTGGCCGTAAAAATCGCGCAGCAATTACGTTAGTAGATCGTAAAGCAAGCCACTTATGGAAACCGTTATTGCATGAAGTGGCAACGGGTTCATTAGATGAAGGAGTTGATGCGCTAAGCTATCGCGCTCACGCAAAAAATCATCGTTTTGATTTCCAAATGGGTAGCCTTGCAGATATCGATCGTGAACGCAAAGTGATTGTTCTTAGTGAATTGCAAGATGAGCACGGTGAACTGTTAATGCCAAGCCGTGAATTGGAATATGACATTCTTGTTCTGGCCATTGGCTCAACATCTAATGATTTTAATACCCCAGGAGTTCGTGAGCATTGTATCTTCTTGGATAGCCCTGAACAGGCAAATCGTTTTCGTACTGAAATGAACAATGAGTTTCTAAAACTTCATGCGAAAAATGGTAACGGTACAGTTGATATTGCGATTGTTGGCGCAGGTGCAACGGGTGTTGAATTATCTGCAGAGCTACATAATGCAGTAAAAGAGCTGCGGACTTATGGTTTTGGCGATCTTGATTCAAGCAAACTGAATGTTAACCTTGTGGAAGCGGGTGAGCGGATTCTGCCCGCTCTTCCACCTCGTATTTCTAGTGCTGCGCACAGCGAATTAACGAAATTAGGTGTCAACGTTCGTACTGCGACTATGGTCACGCGAGCGGATAAGGATGGCCTAACAACTAAAGATGGCGAAAAGATTCCTGCTCATATTATGGTGTGGGCTGCTGGCATTAAAGCTCCGGATTTCATGAAAGAGATTGCTGGCTTGGAAACAAACCGCATTAATCAGTTAGTGGTTAGAAACACCTTACAAACCACAAGAGATGACGATATTTTTGTGATCGGTGATTTAGCGCAATGTACGCAAGCCGATGGTTCTTTTGTGCCACCTCGTGCACAAGCAGCGCACCAAATGGCAAGTCAAGCGTTTAAGAATATTGTCGCTAAGCTTAATGGGCGTGAACTCAAACCGTATGTTTATAAAGATCACGGTTCGTTGGTTTCATTAAGTCGTTTTTCTACCGTTGGTAGCCTAATGGGTAATTTAACCAAAGGCTCGATGATGGTTGAAGGTCGTATTGCGCGCATAGTGTACATTTCTTTGTATCGCATGCACCAAATGGCGTTGCACGGCATGTTCAAAACAGGGTTGATGATGTTAGTTGGCCGTATTAATCGTGTGTTGCGTCCAAACCTAAAGCTTCACTAATCTTCCCCGCGTATTGGCCATAAAAAAGCCTCGCCTTTGTTAAAAGGCGAGGCTTTTTGTTATCATCCCTAAACCACCGCCTTGGGCGGTGGTGGATGTTATATCAAATTCAAGTTATTTAATGGTACTTGATCGATAGGTGTTATGTGTTAACCAACTAGGCTGAGCATTGGTTGGTACTGAGCCATCTTGGTTAATGTTTGAGAAATGGAATGAATGTTGGTTCCAAATTCTCGTTGCATTTCTCCATGGTTTATGAGCATCGGCTGATTCATAAACATAGACACCGTGGTTGATTGCGCTTTCTTTTGCATAATCATTTGCGACCACAATAAGCGATGCATTGTTGTTGCCTTCGAGATCAGCTACAACAGGGTATTCCCACAAGGTGTTCGATGAGTTAGCAATCGTTGCTAATACTGCTCCTGTGCGCCCATCAAGAATACGGACTCTCAGAAGATCTTGTACGATAACTTCATCAATGCCATCACCAGTGAAATCGTAAGCCGAAACACCAATTTTACCGCTGTTATAGTCATCATTTGCTACAGACCAAACTTTGCTACCTTGTGCATTATACATATCGACAGCATGATAACCTGCATAGACAATACCGGTGTTCAGGTAACTATCATTAATGCTTTCCCCAACAACAAACTGAACTGCATTAACGTGTTTTTTGAAGGTAAAGATAGGTTTTGGTTTGCTCCAAACATTTAAGCCTACCAATTGGGTATTGCTTGGGACTGTGTATCGTTCAGTCGTTGCTTTGCTCTTCATGACGGCAACAGCATAAGGAATCGTTTTAGTTTTCCAAACAGGAGCTAGGTAAGAAACTGTTTTGGTATGCCAGCCAAAGAACCAGTAAGAAACTTGTTTTGTTCTCCACTCCAATCCAAGATATGGAACTTCTTTGGTTCGCCACTCTAATGCTGGGTATTTAAAGGCTGAGTCTTTTGAACCTAACGTTATTTTCGAACCATCATTGAGAGTGAATTCCATCTCGAGTACGCCATATGTCCACCACGTTTTATATTTGCCGTAGGTTACATCGATAGAGCGGACTTTGCTTGCATCAATAGTATGCAGTGAACCGCCTTGACCACCCACCATATTACTGGCTGTTGATCCAATAGCGTCAATCAGATCTCCTGAGCGGATTTTAAGTTGGTTGTCATCTGCTATTTTTACTGGATGACTGTGATGTAGATGGGTATATCCATAAACAGGGGACTTAGCTATTTCATTGGTAGAGTTTGTTGCTGCATTACCAAGGAAATCAGAGATAGCTTGTACACCACCGCCAGGGTTTTCAAGGTTATTAACCTCCCATTTTACTGAGCCGTCATGCTCTAATACGGCAAAGCTACTATTTTGTGCAGAGCCTTTCGAGGCTGGAACTGATACCACAATTTCTGGTTTATTGTCGCTATCTAGGTTGGCAACGGAAGAAAACCAAACCGTATCATTCGCTTGATATTGCCAAGTAAATGAGCCATCGCTTTTATAAAGAGCGCCGTTTGAAAATACTTCTTGGATACCATCGCCATCGGCATCAAAACTGATTGGTGATGGAGCCCACTCTAAACTAAATTGCAGCCCAGTATCGTAATTATAAACACCATCGGCAGAGAGAATATCAATTGAACCATCATTGTTTAAATCAGATAGTGAAATTGCGCCAACCGAGCGCCATCCAGAAGCACTCTTTAGGATTTGTTTTTTTATTTGGCCTTCATTATCTAATATATTGATGTAGGGGCTGATTGTGCTCGTTGTGACAATTTCAACCACACCATTACCATCAAGATCTGCAACCGCAGGAGAATAGCGAGCATCGGCTATAATGCCACCATTGTCATACGACCAAAGCTCAGAGCCATCGACACCACTTAATGCCCTAACTAATCCACCTTGTGTATATTTATTACCTTCAAAAGTAATAACGATAATATCAGCGATATCATTCTCGTCGATTTTGCCATCGCCATTATCATCATTTAACTGAGCAACGATAGGTGCCGCCATAACTTGGTTAGACTCAGGTTTAAATGAACTGCCTTGCCAAGACCATTTTAATTGGGTGTTTATCTCATTAGGGTTTGATGCGGTTGCAATACTGCCAACAGCAAGACTGCTTATTGACAGTAGCCCTACCGCGCATAACGAAAAATTAGAAGTCATCAGTTAACATCTCTCTCAGTATGTATGTTTGTGTAAATTCGGATTTAAATTGATGTTGTTAACTAGTGCCATGCTTTACGGAAATTTTGCAGAAATTTGGATTGAATATTGCACATCACAAGTTAGGAGTGATTATCAAGGCTTAATTAAAGGTATTCAATCCAATATGGTTCTCATAAATGAGAGGTCTTAAAAATGAAACGCTCATTAATGAAATAAATGAGCACTGACTATGCTCAAATCAGAAGAAGTCCTTATTGGCGAGAAAAAGAACGATGATCGAGAGATCAATGATTAAAGTGGATAAAAATAATCAATGCATAGATAAATGGCGAGGAGAAGAAATTTAGTGAGTTGTATGTTTGTGGTTGATGAAGACAAAACGCCCAAGCAGGGCGCTTTGTTCGGCCTTATTCTGCAACGCGGCGAACTTGAATGATCATTCCCATTAATGGATGGTCTAGATAGTGGGTTTCGTTGCTGCGCATACGGCGTTTTTGGTCCATCCGATAGCTCTTTAAAAACTCTTCCTTTTCCACCGTTGGGGAGATGGCTTCTAGGTTTCCAAGCTGAACATCGGCATTTTGCTCTTCAGGTGTAATGTCTAACTCCAATGGTTTACTTTGGAGCACGATTTCTCGCACACTCGGGGCTTTAAGGTCGATCGTAGTTTCAGCATAAAGATAGTGCTGCACATAGATTTGCAATTTACCGTCGAGTTCATAAAGAGGACCCGCGATGTTTTGTTCTAGTACACCGTTCACTGGCGATTCTTCTAGTACAGCCACTTTTTCACTACCGTCAGCATTGAATTTAGCCGAGTAATCTTTACCTGCCTGAATATGGAAAATCGGTGCGGAAGCTCTGCCTTGATCACCTTGACGCCAAGCCGTATGCAATAGCACTTCAAAGCCGGCGTGGTTTTTCAGTTTTTGTGCTTGGTCGTTAAGTTGGTAGTCTGAAAAAGGCAGCATTTTCACGCCTTTTTCTTGGCGATAGCTTAAGTCACCAAAACTACCCGCGCGTTGAATATTGATTTCTGGTAGTGAGTTAGGCCAAGACTCACTGACCTTCTCTGCATCAATTGCACGCTTAAAAATGATCACTTCTATGTCAAATTGCCGTTGTGCCAGACTTGGCAGCGAAATAAGCAAAAGTAGGAGTGGGATCAGTTTTTTCATTATGGCTCCATCATTTTTTGTGCGTAATTTATGCTCTAGGCATTAGATTTTGTTGGAATTCGCCGAGCATACTCGACACAAATTGAATTCGTTCACGTCTATCGGCTAATGGTACAGCAAACTTAAACTTAGTTGGCCCTTCCATTGCAAATTTTTTCGGTTGTGATTGCAGAAGTCTAACCAAAAATACGGGATTAATGTCAGCATCTGGATAGAACTCAATGTAGCCGCCTTTTTCATGTGCTTCGATTTTCTTCACTTTTATTCGTGCAGCATCAATTTTGACTTCAGCTACGCCGAGTAAGTTATTTGCAGCATCAGGTAATTTACCAAAGCGATCAATCAACTCAACTTTGAGCTCGGCGAGCTCATCCCGGCTAGCGACACTTGCTATCTGTTTATACATCGAGAGGCGAGTATTTACATCAGGAATGTAATCATCGGGTAATAGCGCTGGCAAACGCATTTCCACTTCAGTTTGCTCACGAAGCAAATCGTCAAGGGAAGGCTCTTTGCCATTTTTTAGCGCTTCAACCGCTTGCTCTAGCATCTCCATATAGAGAGTAAAACCAATTGATTGGATCTGACCACTCTGTTCATCGCCCAATAATTCACCTGCCCCACGGATTTCTAAATCGTGCGTTGCTAGAGTAAAACCGGCGCCAAGATCTTCAAGAGATGCAATCGCTTCTAAACGTTTCACGGCATCTTTAGTCATGGCTTTAGGGTGTGGAGTGAGTAAGTAAGCATAAGCTTGGTGATGAGAGCGTCCTACTCGGCCACGAAGTTGGTGTAGCTGCGCTAAACCAAGGTTGTCTGCTCGGTCCATAATGATGGTGTTCGCGGTTGGGACATCAATCCCGGTTTCAATGATGGTTGTGCAAACCAATACATTGAATCGTTGGTGATAAAAGTCGTTCATCACTTTTTCCAGCTCACGTTCACGCATTTGTCCATGGGCGACGGTAATTCGAGCTTCAGGGACCAGCTTTTCTAAATCGGCGGCGACTTTGTCGATAGTTTCTACTTGGTTATGTAGAAAATAAACCTGTCCACCGCGCATGATTTCACGTAATAGAGCCTCTCGAATAGTGCTCTCATCATGTTGGCGCACAAAGGTTTTGATGGCTAAGCGTCGTGCGGGTGGTGTGGCGATAATCGATAGATCGCGCATTCCGCTCATCGCCATGTTTAATGTACGCGGAATCGGCGTTGCCGTCAGCGTGAGAATATCCACATCAGCACGCATCGCTTTCACTTTTTCTTTTTGGCGAACGCCAAAACGGTGTTCTTCATCAACGATCAAAAGACCAAGATCGCTAAATTTTAGCTCGCTGGAAAGCAGTTTGTGCGTGCCAACCAAAATGTCGACTTTGCCGTCGGCGACATCTTGTAGGATCTGCTTTTGCTCTTTCGCTGATTTGAAGCGTGATAAAACTTCAACACGGATCGGCAGGTTAGCAAATCGGTCTCGAAAGTTCTCAAAATGCTGCTGCGCGAGTAAGGTTGTCGGCACTAATACAGCCACTTGTTTATTGTTGTCGGTACACACAAAGGCGGCGCGCATGGCGACTTCTGTTTTGCCAAATCCAACGTCACCACACACTAATCGGTCCATCGCTTTTTTCTGACACATGTCTGAGAGTACGGCATTGATGGCTGTGTTTTGATCATCAGTTTCTTCAAATGGGAAACCTGCTTTAAAGGTCGCGTATTGACCACGATCCAGAGCGAACTTATAGCCCGGTTTGAGCTCTCGTTTAGCGTAAACATCCAGCAGTTCTGCTGCGACATCACGGACTCTTTCGGCCGCTTTTCGTCGTGCTTTAGTCCATGCTTCACCCCCGAGTTTATGCAATGGTGCGCTTTCTTCCGCGCCGCCAGAGTAACGGCTGATGAGATTTAGTGAAGCGACAGGAACATAAAGTTTGGCTTCATTTTGATACTCAAGAGTGACGTATTCGGTCATCATGCCACCCGCTTCAAGTGTCTGTAGCCCGATATAACGGCCGATACCATGATCAATATGAACGACGGGTTGTCCTGGTTTGAGTTCGGCTAAGTTACGAATGATAGCGTCACTATTGGTGACTTTACGATCTTTCTTACGACGAAGAATGACACGATCACCGAGTAAATCACTTTCGCAGATAAACGCTAAGTTAGCATTGTTATCAATAAAGCCGTGCTCAGATGCTCCTAATACTAGGCATAGCTTTTCTTTTGCTTGGCACGCTTGGTGGAAGGTTTCTTTTTCGATAGGGCGCAGCTTTACGCGTTGCAATAGTTCTAGTAATGCTTCGCGACGGCCTTCCGATTCGACGGAAAAAATGATTTTCCCATTAAAACTTTCACTAAATTGCCGGATGGCGGCTAAAGGCTCTTTATTTTGATGCATAACCGCCAAGTCGGGTAATGCACTGACCGCTAAATTGATTCGTCCTTGCTTTTCGGTAATCGGCTCGATGCTGAGTTGTATTTGAGCCACGTTTTTGAAAAGACTAAAAAGCTCATCTTTTTTAAGCCACAATTCGTGAGGTGGCAGTAATGGGCGAAGAGGGTCAACTTTACGCTGCTGGTAACGATATTCGACGTCGGTTAAAAACTGGTCAATCGCTGTTTCGATGTTTCCTACGACAATCAGTTGGCTTTCTGGCGCGATATAATCGAACAAGGTTTCGGTGTGTTCAAAAAATAGCGGTTGCCAGTATTCAATACCTGCGGGCCAAATCCCCTTTGAGACTTGCATATAGACTGATTCTGGTTCGCGACGCGCTTCAAATCGTTGACGCCAGCGGGTGCGAAAATCTTCAATGGCACTTTCTGTGGTGGGAAATTCATGAGCAGGCAGTAAGCGTATCTCGCTGATCTCTTCAATTGAGCGTTGATTCTCAGGATCGAAGGTGCGTATGGTGTCGATTTCATCATCAAAAAAATCAATGCGATAAGGATCGCTGCTGCCCATTGGAAATAAATCAAGAATCGAACCTCGGCTGGCATATTCGCCTGGGCCAAACACTTGATCAACATGACGATAGCCCGATTTTTCCAGTTGAAGACGTAATTTATCTAAGGAAAATTGATCACCGATTTTGACCATTAAAGTATGCTGTAGCAGAAATTCTCGCGGCGTTTGACGCTGTAATATGGTGCTCACAGGCACAATGGTAATGCCTGTTTTCAAGCTCGGTAATTGATACAGGCGTGCGATGCGATCAGAAATGATCTCTTGATGAGGCGAAAAATTATCATAAGGCAAAGTTTCCCAATCAGGGAACAGCGCTACTTCGGTGTCACTAAACTGCTCAATTTCGTGCTGCAGCTTTAAGGCGGTTTGAGGATCAGGTACAGCCAATAAGGTGTGGCTATTATGCTGGTTGGCCAGTTCTGCAATTGCCAATGCTAGGCTTGCACCACGTAGGTTACCAATGTGTTTTTTGTCGCCCGCGCCAGCAGGTTTAATCAGAGTCAGTAAAGAGTGTGTAGTCATGAGAACGCTTATGGTTTATTTCGGTCTAAAGAGCGTTGACGCAGCAATTTTTGCTGCTGGTACAGTGCGGCTTTAATTAAGAGATCTTGGTCAGTATCTCGCAGTAAATCGTATTTCATCGTGATGAGATAGTGTTGATCGTCCGCTTGGCAATCAATCACCGAACTATAGCAATAAATGGCAGCCGCCGGATGATCTAAAAACAGTTTACTGCGGGCTTGGGTGCCAATTTCTAGTGCGCTTGGATAACGAAAAGAGAAGCGGCTGGCGCCAAATGTGCTGGTGATGAAGCGTGAATGCGGTTCATCTTGCTGTGATAACATAAAGGTCAGTAACAAATTCAGTTTCGAATTTTGAGTATCAAGTAACTGAACGACATGCTTGAAATCGCTACTCTTCAGCTCTAGCCGTGCACTTTCGGTGAGTGCATCCAACTGGCTAAACTCACTAGCCACAATAAATGGGGCGGGAATTTCCGCTTCAAATATCGACTTGGAAGGTAGCATAAATGCGCTGTCTAAAAGTTCAATATTGGCTGTCAGTCCATAGTGAACCGTAAAAAATTCTTGCTCGGTCATAAAGGCGTCCTTCTCATTACTTTGTTGATTATCATCATACCGGCGAACTAATCAAGGTATGTCATTGTTATCGAGCCTATTTAACCGATAATTGGCAAATTAAAGCTACAACCTTGCATCGTTTCTCGTTACAGTACTGAGCATCACTTTTAGGCGGTTTTTGTTATGTTTCATCCTATTTCGGCGTTTATCGGCTTACGTTATCTACGTGGGCGATCCGGTGATAGATTCAGTCGATTTGTTTCTTACATGTCTACGGCGGGGATAACCATTGGCGTGATGTCATTGGTGACGGTACTTTCTGTCATGAATGGCTTTGAATCTCAGCTCAAAAATAGAATTTTGGGCGTGTTGCCTCAAGCGGTAGTTTCACAAAACGGCGATCACACTTTGCTCACGCAAGATGTGCCTCAATTTATTAACCAGCTCTCTAGCGCCAGAGCGGCTGAACCGATTGTGCGCAGTGAAGCTGTGGTGCAAAGCTCATCGCAACTTGCAGCTGGTTTGTTGGTGGGAATTGAACCAAATCAACATGATCCGATTGCGGCGCACTTGATTGAAGGTCAAGTGAGCGCACTTAATCCGGGTGATTATCAACTGTTGCTTGGCCATTCACTGGCGCGGGCACTTAACGTGACAATTGGCGATAAAGTGCGCTTGATGGTGACTTCGGCTAGCCAATATACCCCCTTAGGTCGTATCCCTGCACAACGTAATTTTACAGTCGCAGGCATCTTCAATACGGGGTCTGACGTTGATGGACAACTGATGCTGACGCACATCAAAGATGCAGCGCGATTGCTTCGTTTACCATCAAATACGGTGTCGGGATGGCGGCTCTTTTTTGATGATCCTTTTGTGGTCGCAGACCTAGCTAGCGCACCTTTGCCTGAGGGGTGGCAATGGAGTGACTGGCGAGATCAGCGTGGCGAGTTGTTCCAAGCTGTTCGCATGGAAAAAAATATGATGGGTTTGATGCTTGGCTTGATTGTTGGCGTGGCGGCTTTCAATATCATTTCCGCGTTGATCATGGTGGTGATGGAAAAACAAGCTGAGGTCGCGATTTTGAAAACGCAAGGCATGACAGATCAACAAGTACTGGCCATTTTTATGGTTCAAGGTGCGAGTAGTGGAGTGATTGGTGCGCTTGTCGGTGGTGTGTTAGGCGTATTGCTTGCCAATAACCTCAATGGATTATTAGAAAGCATGGGGGTCGCGCTGTTCTCTGTGGGGGGAACGCTGCCCGTAGTGATTAACCCTATGCAAATTATGTTGGTGGTGATAGCAGCCATCACGCTCAGCTTATTCGCGACACTGTTTCCTTCCTACCGCGCGTCATCCGTAAAACCTGCCGAGGCTTTAAGATATGAATAACCTTTTACAATGCCATAACGTATGCAAAACCTACCAAGAAGGGGAGCTACGGACTCAAGTGCTAAAAGGCGTCAGTTTTGGCATTCAAGCGGGCGAGTTAGTCTCAATTATTGGGACTTCTGGATCTGGGAAAAGTACGTTATTACACATTCTGGGTGCACTGGATGAGGCAACCGAAGGTTCAGTGTCGTTTTTAGGTCAGGATTTATCGAGCTTAAGCTCCAATAAACAAGCGAACATTCGCAATCAACATTTGGGTTTTGTGTACCAGTTCCACCATTTATTAGCCGATTTCACCGCTCTTGAGAATGTTGCCATGCCGTTGCTTATTGGTGGCCAAAAAGCATCGCGTGCTAAACAGGCCGCGCAAGCATTGCTAGAAAAAGTGGGGTTGGGGCATCGCTTATCTCATCGACCCTCTGAGCTCTCTGGTGGAGAGCGGCAGCGGGTAGCGATTGCGCGAGCGCTGGTCAATCAACCCGATTTGGTGTTAGCCGATGAGCCTACGGGCAACCTTGATCACAAAACGGCGCTGGCGATTTATGATTTGATGCGTCAAATGAATCAAGAGTTTGGCACGGCATTTTTAGTGGTAACGCATGATAGCGAACTTGCTGAAAAA
This sequence comes from Vibrio qinghaiensis, assembly GCF_002257545.1. Taxonomy (NCBI): domain Bacteria; kingdom Pseudomonadati; phylum Pseudomonadota; class Gammaproteobacteria; order Vibrionales; family Vibrionaceae; genus Vibrio; species Vibrio qinghaiensis. The sequence continues at coordinate 1,014,514 of NZ_CP022741.1, forward strand.
ATGGACAGACAGATGCACATGCAAGATGGTTTGCTGATTAATGTGGAGGCACTGTAGATGTTCACCTCGCTCTCTTTAGTGATTGGTCGTCGTTTTAGCCTGGCAAAGCAGCGTAATAAAATGGTGTCGTTTATCTCGCTCTCTTCCATTATCGGTATCGCCGTGGGCGTTGCGGTGATCATTGTTGGCTTGTCGGCGATGAATGGCTTTGAGCGCGAACTGCAGAATCGAGTGTTATCTGTGATAGCGCACGGCGAGTTCGAAGGGGTTCAACAACCCATCGCGAACTGGTCGTCATTAGTCAAGCAAGCCGTGCAGCATCCAAAAGTGGAAGCGGCTGCTCCTTATGTAAAATTGACGGCATTAGCGGAGAAAGGCGCGCAACTGAAAGCGATTGAGGTGCGTGGAATTGATCCGCAAATGGAGCGCGCCGTGTCGCGTTTATCTCAATTTGTCTCTTCCGATGCATGGCAAGGTTTTGTCGCAGGTCAGCAACAGGTCATTTTAGGCAAAGGAGTGGCGGATAAATTGGGCGCGGCAGTCGGTGACTATGTCACTTTGATGATCCCCTCTGCGAATGAGAGCGCTAAAGTTCAAGCGCCAAAGCGCGTGCGCGTCAAGGTCTCAGGGCTTTTGGAGCTCAACGGCCAAATTGATCACAGCCTTGCGTTAGTGCCATTGGCAGATGCACAAGCTTACGCCAAATTAGGAGAGCGAGTGACGGGCGTTGCTATCAAGGTCTCAGAGGTATTAAATGCGACTCAAATTGTAAGAGAGGTCGGCAATACGCTTGATCAATACGTCTATCTACGCAGTTGGCAGCAAAAGTTTGGCTTTTTGTACCGTGATATTCAGTTGGTCAGAACCATGATGTATTTGGTGATGGTGCTGGTGATTGGTGTGGCGAGCTTCAACATCGTTTCAACACTTATGATGGCGGTAAAAGATCGTGCGGCTGAAATTGCCATTTTGCGCACTATGGGCGCGACTGATGGATTAGTGAAACGAATTTTTGTCTGGCAGGGTGTTTTCTCTGGTGTATTAGGCAGTGTGATAGGTGGCGTGTTAGGTGTGTTGATTGCGTGGAATTTAACAGCGTTAATCAAAGGATTAGAACGGTTAGTCGGCCATCAGTTTTTGTCTGGTGATATCTATTTTGTCGACTTTTTGCCATCACAAGTGAACCTATCGGATGTGGTGCTTGTCTCTTCGACGGCGATTGTGTTGAGCCTACTAGCTACTTGGTATCCTGCCTCTAGGGCCAGTCAACTGAACCCGGCGTCTGTGCTTAGCGCTAAATAATCTCAACTCGGATTCTTTTCGTTCATCAGCATTGAGCTATTTTTAGCAAACAAAGTTTTTAGCAAACAAAGTTTTAGCAAACAAAAAGGACCATTTGGTCCTTTTTCAACATCATGCGACATCGTTTTACATGCTCAGTTGTATAGCCAGTCTCAATCTCTTGAAGCTTTTATCTCGCTTGGCGCTTTTGCCAGCTTCTTACGACAGAATAGCGCCATAAACCGTGAATGCCGAAGTAGCCGATTATGGCGGAGATCACTCCGCACATCATGCAACCCAAAAGGAATGGCGGACCAATGGTACTCATTTGTTGCATGATAAAATGCCAAGAGAGTTCAAAGTGAAATGGTTGTGGTGGTGTTTGCATTACCCATGCCCCAAGTTTGTAGGCGAAGTAGAACAGCACTGGCATGGTGATGGGGTTGCTAATCCAGACCAAGGCTACAGAGAGCGGTAAATTGACGCCGCACATAATGGCAAGGCCAGCGGACATGATCATTTGACTCGGAAGTGGAACAAAAGCCATGAACAAACCTACGGCGAAGGCGCCCGCTGCTGAGCGGCGGTTCAAACACCATAAATTGGGGTTGTACAGCACATTGCCAAAAATTTTTAATGCCTTCTGACGCTTAATCACTTCATGGTTAGGCATAAAACGTTTGATGAACTTTCTTGGCATCGTGACATGACTCTCTTATCTAATTACTGGACTCTAGCTTCGTTTTCGCTAACCGCCATTTCTGCTTCTTATTGGCCTTGGATGCCAGATTGGAAATGGAGTATGCCTCTATTCGCCATTCTTATACTCTCTGTCGGTTATAGAAAACTGCGCTTTCTCTCAGGAGTAACAATGGCTGTAGTCGTCATTGTGATCAGCGGGAACCTATTGCGTGAGCAGTCCAACACTCTGTTCCAGGCAGGTCCGGATATTACCATAAATGGCCAGGTTAACAGCTTTTTTAGACAAATTAGTCATGGTTACGAAGGAACAATTTCGATTCGATCAATCAATGGTCAAACCTTAAACATTTTTTTGCGACCCAAAGTACGATTAGTTGCGCCTTTGCTGTTGAAAAAGGGCGATGTGGTTGAATTTACCATTACTGTAAAACCTATCTTTGGCCGGTTAAATGAGACGGGATTTGATGTAGAGTCGTACTCTTTGAGCCAAGGTATTGTGGCTCGAGCAACCGTGAGTAATGGGCAGCCTTATCGTATTGAACCCTTGCCAGAGCGGCGAACACAATGGTATCAGAAAATCAAAACTTGGCTCGCGGATGATCCTAATCTTGGTATTTTAATGGCGCTCACATTTGGAGAACGCAGTGATATTTCAGCAGCACAATGGCAAGCATTACGAGACAGTGGCCTGATTCATTTGGTTGCCATTTCTGGTCTGCACATTGGCATCGCATTTGGTTTTGGTTATAGCCTTGGGCTCGTATTGATGCGTTTGCATCACCGTATGGGGTGGTCGCCATTCGTCGTAGGAAGCTTGTGCGCACTAGGCTATGCTTGGTTGGCTGGCTTTACCTTGCCCACTCAACGCGCGCTCATCATGTGTTTGCTTAATGTGGCGATGATTATCCTCAATGTCCGTATCAATACGTTGCAGCGACTACTTATGACGTTATCGGCGGTGCTGCTCATCGATCCTTTTGCTGCGCTATCCAGTAGCTTTTGGATGTCCTTTATTGCTGTCTCAGTGGTGTTTTACCAACTTTCGCTACCTCAAACTCAGCGATTTTTTTTATGGCGTTTATTGACGATGCAGATTGGGTTAGTGCTGTGTATGCTTCCGGTAACCGCTTATTTTTTCGGTGGGGTGAGTACCAGTGCGGCGCTCTATAACTTAGTGTTTATTCCTTGGTTCAGTTTTGTGGTGGTTCCGGCGCTCTTTGTTGCTTTAGGGTGTACGGTTTTGACTTTTGATGGCGCACCTATGGTGTGGCATTGGGTGGCTAAATTACTCATTCCCGTTGATTGGTCAATACATTATTCAAGTCTCAGTTGGTTTCCTATTTCTGGTGCTGTTTTGGTTCTGTTGAGCAGTGCTCTGTTGTTGTTTGTGTTTTCACCGTTGATCTCGCGTTTTGCGCTTGCTGTCTGTGGCTTAATTATGATGGCTTCCTGGGTCACCATTCCAATCAAAACAGGTTGGCGGATTGATGTGTTAGACGTTGGGCATGGGTTGGCGGTGTTGATCGAAAAAGAAGGGCGCTACGTGCTTTATGATACTGGTGCAAGTTGGCAAGGTGGCGATCATATCCAAACTACGGTTGCCCCTGTGTTAACCAAGCGAGGAGCGAAACAATTAGACGGGTTGATTTTAAGTCACTTGGATAACGATCATGCAGGCGGAAGATCGGAAGTTGAGCGTGTTTGGCAGCCCAAATGGAAACGTGCTAGTCAAACGATAGCGGGTTATCAACCTTGTATTGCTGGCGAACAATGGCAGTGGCAACAGCTCTTTTTTGACGTTATCTGGCCACCTAAAACTGTAGCGCGGGCTTACAATCCTCACTCTTGCGTGATCCGGATCTTTGACCCAAATACCGGTTTTTCAGTGCTTCTGCCCGGGGATGTGGATGCCATGAGTGAGTGGTTACTTGCGCGAACAGAGCAATCCTTACAAAGTCATATCCTGCTTGTACCACACCACGGTAGCAGAACATCTTCTACTGTCGCTTTGATTAATAAGGTCAATCCTGAGGTCGCTATTGCCTCGCTTGCCAAAGGTGGACGCTGGCAATTACCTTCCGCACAGGTTGTTCAACGCTACCTGCAACATGGAACAAACTGGTTGGATACGGGTGAAGACGGGCAAATTAGCGTTATTTTTGGCATGCAGAACTATCAAGTCAACAGCCTGCGTACCTCTCGCTCTCAGCCTTGGTATAGGCAGATGCTCCGTAACGAGGTAGAATGAGCGCAATATTTTCTTAAGAACAAAACATGTCTATGTCACTCAATACTGACGAAACCACTTGGCAAACCTTCAAACGCCTGTGGACCTATATCCGCCTTTACAAATCTGGCCTAGCGGTTGCGGTTGTCGCATTAATCATCAATGCGGTTTCTGACACGTATATGGTGTCGTTACTTAAGCCTCTTCTCGATGAAGGGTTTGGGAATGCGGAATCTGATTTCTTGCGCGTGCTGCCTTTTATCATCTTGGGGATGATGGCGCTGCGTGGCTTCAGTGGCTTTGTCTCCTCATACTGTTTGAGCTGGGTTTCTGGCAATGTCGTGATGCTAATGCGTCGAAAAATCTTTAACCAATTCATGCATATGCCTGTCAGTTTCTTTGATAAGGAATCCACGGGTGGCTTGTTATCACGCATTACCTATGATTCAGAGCAAGTGGCTGGGGCGACCAGCCGTGCGCTGGTAAGTATTGTTCGTGAAGGTGCGAGTATCATCGGCCTATTGACCTTGATGTTTTGGAATAGTTGGCAGCTATCACTGGTCTTAATCGTTGTTGCACCAGTGGTTGCGATGGGGATTGGCATTGTCTCTAAACGTTTTCGCAAGATCTCAAAAGGGATGCAGACCACCATGGGTGATGTGACCTCTTCAGCAGAGCAGATGCTAAAAGGGCATAAAGTGGTACTGAGCTATGGTGGTCAAAACGTAGAACGTAAACGTTTTGACCATGTCAGTAATCAAATGCGTCAACAAACGATGAAACTAGTGGCCGCACAGTCTATTGCTGACCCTATTATTCAAATGATTGCGTCATTAGCATTGGTTACCGTGCTATTTTTAGCCAGCGTTGATTCTATTCGTGCTGAATTAACACCGGGTACCTTTACAGTGGTCTTCTCGGCAATGTTTGGCTTGATGCGTCCATTGAAAGCGTTAACAAGCGTCACCTCTGATTTTCAGCGTGGTATGGCGGCCAGCCAAACGTTATTTGAGCTAATTGATTTAGAAACCGAGCGAGATACTGGCCAGTTTGAAGCCGAAAAAATACGTGGTGACGTTAGAGTTCAGGATGTGACCTTTACCTACCAAGGTAAAGAAAAACCAGCGCTGTCTCATGTGAGTTTTGATATTCCTCAAGGTAAAACTGTCGCACTTGTTGGGCGTTCCGGCTCAGGAAAAAGTACTATCGCGAGCCTCTTGACTCGTTTTTATGATGTCGATTCAGGCGCTATCTATCTAGATGATCATGATATTCGCGATTATAAACTGAAGAACTTGCGCACCCACTTTGCGCTGGTTTCGCAAAATGTTCACCTCTTCAACGATACCATTGCCAATAATATTGCTTACGCGGCAGAAAATGAGTACACGCGTGAGCAAATTGAGCACGCGGCTAAGCTCGCTCATGCCATGGAGTTTATCGACAATATGCCTGATGGTTTGGACACTATGATTGGTGAAAATGGGGCCAGTTTATCCGGAGGCCAACGTCAACGAGTAGCGATTGCGCGAGCGTTATTACGTGATGCCCCCGTTCTTATCCTAGATGAGGCAACTTCGGCGTTAGATACGGAATCTGAAAGAGCGATTCAATCAGCGCTTGAAGAGCTACAAAAGAATAAAACGGTATTGGTTATTGCGCACCGCTTGTCGACGATTGAAGAAGCTGATGAAATTCTGGTGGTCGATGAGGGGGAAATTATCGAACGTGGTCATCATGCTCAGTTAATTGCACAGGATGGGGCATATGCCCAATTGCACCGGATCCAATTTGGTGACTAATCAGTGATTGAAAAAATCTGGTTCGGGCATCATCCCGTGCGTTTTTTGTTGTGGCCACTATTGTGGCCACTGAGTGTCTTGTTTCGGTTAGTCAGTCAAGCACGTAAGCGAGCATTTCAAGCGGGCCAAAAAAAGCGTTATAAGGCTCCCATTCCTGTAGTTATGGTGGGTAATATTACCGCGGGTGGTAATGGCAAAACGCCGTTGGTTGTATGGTTAGTCGAAGCTTTACAGAAACAAGGCTTCAAACCGGGAGTTGTTTCGCGTGGGTATGGTGGTAAGGCCCCGGTTTATCCATTGGTGCTGCAAAGTGATACGCCAACCGCTCACTGCGGCGATGAACCTAAATTGATTCACCAGCGCACGGGTGCTCCGGTTGCTGTTGCACCAAAGCGCTCACAAGCCGTGCAAGCCCTGCTTCCGTTAGGTGTTGATGTCATTATCACTGACGATGGCCTCCAGCACTATGCATTAGAGCGCGATATTGAATTTGCAGTCGTGGACGGCGTTCGTCGCTTCGGTAATGAGCAGTTTATGCCTTTAGGTCCGTTAAGAGAGCCACTCTCTCGGTTATCGGAAGTCGATTTTATTGTGACTAATGGCGGTCAAGCTCAATACGGCGAATTGGCGATGCACCTTTCACCTAGCTTAGCCGTTAATTTGGTGACCGGTCAGCAAGTGTCAGTGAGTCAACTGCATGCGCTAGTCGCGTTTGCTGGTATTGGTTACCCCGCACGCTTTTTTAATACACTAGAAGCTTTAGGCGCGAAGACGGTATTAACTCAAGGTTTTGCTGATCATCAAGAGTATCAATATTCAGAATTAGAGGCGCTTGCGCAACATGGAGCAAACGTCATCATGACAGAAAAAGACGCAGTAAAATGTGCAGCGTTTGCGCAAGAAAACTGGTGGTATCTTCCTGTTTCTGCGCAATTTAGTTCGCCAGATGAACAGCGTATTTTGGACAAAATAAAAGAGGTAATGGAGCCATATGGATCACCGTCTGCTTGAAATTGTAGCTTGCCCAGTATGTAAAGGTAAGCTGACTTATGATAAAGAAAACCAAGAGCTTATTTGTAAGTTAGATCGTTTGGCCTATCCAATAAAAGAAGGGATCCCAGTGTTGCTTGAACCAGAAGCGCGCAGCATGACGATGGATGAGGGACGATAATGGCTTTCAGCGTTGTTATCCCTGCTCGTTATCAGTCGACGCGTTTACCTGGTAAGCCTTTGGCTGATATTGGCGGTAAACCTATGATTCAGTGGGTTTATGAGCAAGCGCTGCAATCGGGTGCTGAGCAGGTCGTGATTGCTACTGATGATGCTCGTGTTGAAGCGGCTGTCCATGCGTTTGGTGGCAATGTTTGCATGACATCATCACATCATGAGTCCGGTACTGAGCGTTTAGCCGAAGTGGTGAAATTAATGGGCATTGCCGATGACCACATTATTGTTAACGTACAAGGTGACGAGCCACTCATTCCACCGATCATCATCAAGCAGGTCGCTAACAATTTAGCCAACAGTAGCGCGCCGATGGCGACTTTAGCGGTTGAAATTACTGATCAAGCTGAAGTGTTTAACCCTAACGCGGTTAAAGTGGTAACAGATCAAGAGGGTTACGCGCTGTATTTCAGCCGTGCAACGATTCCTTGGGATAGAGATCACTTTGCAGCTGGTGGTCAAACAGTGATTCAGCCAGTGCTGCGTCATATTGGTATTTACGCGTATCGGGCTGGTTTTATCAATACTTATATCAACTGGCAACCCAGTGTACTTGAGAAAATTGAGTGTTTAGAGCAGCTTCGAGTACTGTGGTATGGTGAAAAAATTCACGTTGCCGTTGCCAAAGAAGCTCCGCCTGCAGGGGTTGATACACCAGAAGATTTAGAGTTAGTGAGAGCGATAGTAAGCCAACGTTAGTTAAAAGAAAGGAGCAATTGTGCTCCTTTCTCTCTCCGTTTTCAGCGGTTTATAACCTGTTTTCAGAGGCTTATAACCTTTTTTCAGAGGCTTATAACCTTTTTTCAGAAGCTTATAACCTGTTTTCAGAAGCTTATAACTAAGAGCGAGTTTCATTTTGTGGTGGGCAAGTCGCTAAAATTTCACGTCGGCCACTCTCTTTGACTTCCTCTAAAATCACATCAAACCCCCATAAACGGTAAAGATGTTTTAGTACCTCATGACAGCTCTGATCTAAAGGAATTCTATCGTGTGGAACGTGTTGCAGTGTTAAAGAACGATCACCGCGCACATCGACGTTATAGACTTGAATATTAGGTTCTAAATTACTGAGATTATATTGTGCTGCAAGCTTTTCACGGATGGCGTGATAGCCAATATCATTGTGAATTGCACTAACTTCAATGAAATTTTTACGATCGTCATCCACAATGGCAAACAGCTTGAAATCGCGCATTACTTTAGGTGAGAGATACTGGCTAATAAAGCTCTCGTCCTTGAAGTTGCGCATAGCAAAATGAACCGCATCTAACCATTCTGTTCCAGCAAGCTCAGGAAACCATTCCCTATCTTCATCGGTTGGTTCTTCACAAATACGTTTAATATCTCTGAACATAGCAAAGCCAAGCGCATATGGATTGATGCCACTAAAATAGGGGCTATTGTAAGACGGTTGCGCAACGACACTGGTGTGGCTATGTAGAAATTCAAGAATGAATTTATCAGAGACAAAGCCTTCGTCATAAAGATGATTTAAGATAGTGTAATGCCAGAATGTGGCCCAGCCTTCATTCATCACTTGTGTCTGTTTTTGTGGGTAAAAATATTGGCTTATTTTCCTCACAATGCGCACAATTTCTCGCTGCCATGGTTCAAGCAGTGGCGCATGTTTCTCAATGAAATAAAGAATGTTTTCCTGTGGCTCACTTGGAAAGCGAACCTTAAGATCTTCTTCTTTGGTTTTTGCTTTGGGTACGGTGCGCCACAGTTCATTGACTTGCGATTGTAGATAAGCTTCACGCTCTTCTTGACGTGCTTTCTCTTCTGCTATCGATATTTTTTCAGGTCGTTTATAGCGGTCAACGCCATAATTCATTAACGCGTGGCATGAGTCGAGCAGCGATTCGACTTCGGGCACGCCATATTTTTCTTCGCATTCTGAAATGTAGTTTTTGGCAAATAAGAGATAGTCAATGATGGAGCTCGCATCCGTCCAAGTTTGGAAAAGGTAGTTGCCTTTGAAAAACGAGTTGTGCCCATAGCAAGCGTGCGCCATCACTAAGGCTTGCATAGTGACGGTATTTTCTTCCATCAAATAGGCGATGCACGGGTCTGAGTTAATGACGATTTCATACGCGAGCCCCATTTGACCATGTTTGTAGCCTTGTTCGGTTTGAATAAATTTTTTGCCAAATGACCAGTGGCTGTAATTGATAGGCATGCCGATGCTAGAGTAGGCATCCATCATCTGCTCTGAGGTAATGACCTCGATTTGATTAGGATAGGTGTCAAGACGGTAAAACTCAGCTACCCGACGTATTTCAGTATGGTATTTCTCTAAAAGCTCAAATGTCCAGTCTGGCCCGTCTGGTAATAATTTACTTTTTCGCTTTGAAGTTCCCTTCGCTTTTGTTGTCATTATCATGCCTCCCTAAGCTGTTTCCTTTTGGAATAGCTCCCTAAATACAGGGAATATATCATCCACGGTGCGAATGTTTTTAATGGCAAAATTACCAAATGAGGGTTGTAATTTTTCGTACTCATGCCATAAGGTTTGGTGTGAGCGGCGAGTGATTTCAATATAAGCGTAATACTGACAATATGGCAGTAGCTTCTTGGTGAGGAGCTCTTTACACCGAGGTGAATCGTCAGCCCAGTTGTCACCATCGGACGCTTGAGCTGCGTAGATATTCCATTCACCGAGTGGATAGCGCTGCTCAATGATTTCATGCATTAACTTCAGGGCGCTAGAGACAATCGTGCCCCCCGTTTCTTGAGAGTAAAAGAACTCGTGTTCATCGACTTCTTTGGCTTGTGTGTGGTGACGAATAAATACCACTTCAACGTTTTCATAAGTGCGAGTTAAAAACAGATACAGCAACACGTAAAAACGTTTAGCAATATCTTTGGTGGCTTGATCCATCGAACCGGATACATCCATTAGACAAAACATAACGGCTTGGCTCGATGGAATAGGCCGCTTCTCAAAATTTTTGAAACGCAGGTCAAATGTATCGATGAACGGCACACTTTCGATCTTTTTGCGTAGCGCTTCAATTTCTTGTTTAAGTCGCTTCTCTTCTAATGCTTGAGCTGGCTCTCTATTCTGAATGCGTAGCAACTCTTCTTCCAATTCACCCATTAAGCGGCGTTTTCCAGCAGTCATTGCAGTGCGACGAGCTAATGATTGCTGCAAAGAACGTACTACCGCAATATTGGACGGTACACCTGCGGTTTTGAAGCCCGCACGATGAGTTTTCCATTCTGTAATCTTATTGATTTGATTTTTTTCGAGATTAGGTAATTCCAAATCTTCAAACAGCAGATCCAAATATTCATCTTTAGAGATCTGGAAAATAAATTCATCTTGGCCTTCACCGTCAGAACTCGCATCACCCTGTCCTGAACCATTACCTTGTCCACCACCTTTAGGTCTCTCAATTTTATCACCGGTAATAAACTGATCATTACCCGGGTGAACTCGCTCTTTTAGGCCGCCTTTTCCTTGGTGAAACACGGGTTCTTTAATGTCGTGATTTGGGATCGACACATCTTCGCCTGACTCGGTGTTAGTGATCGAGCGACGGTTCACTGCGTCTGCAACAGATTCTTTGATCTGCTCTTTATGACGGCGTAAAAAGCGTTGTCTATTGACCGCGCTTTTGTTTTTACCGTTCAATCTTCTATCGATAAATTGCGCCATGATTATCCCCTTGAAACGTCACCTTTGCGTTAGCCATTGTTCTTATGACTAACGCATGTACAGGTTTGATTTGCTTGAAGTTAAGAAGATTTACGGACACGTAAATACCACTCAGACAGCAGCCTTACTTGTTTTTCGGTATAACCTTTCTCCATCATACGAGCGACAAAATCATCGTGTTTTTTCTGATCATCAGATGAAGTTTTGGCATTAAATGAGATAACAGGAAGCAACTCCTCGGTATTTGAGAACATTTTTTTCTCAATAACAGTACGCAGTTTCTCGTAGCTGGTCCAAACCGGATTTTGCCCATTGTTATTAGCTTTTGCGCGCAACACAAAATTGACGATTTCATTTCGGAAATCTTTCGGATTGCTAATACCAGCCGTTTTCTCGATTTTCTCTAACTCGCTATTGAGCGATGAGCGATCGAAGAGTTGGCCAGTTTCTGGGTCTCGATACTCTTGATCTTGGATCCAGAAATCAGCGTAAGTAACATAGCGATCAAAAATATTTTGGCCATATTCAGAATAAGATTCCAAATAAGCTGTTTGAATCTCTTTACCAATGAACTCGACATAACGAGGTACTAAGTAGCCTTTCAAAAACTCCATGTACCGCTCAGCAGTTTCTTGAGGGAACTGCTCGCGTTCAACTTGCTGTTCGATGACATAGAATAGATGAACGGGGTTCGCCGCGACTTCCGTTTGATCAAAGTTGAAGACGCGTGACAATATTTTAAAAGCAAAGCGAGTCGACAAACCGGACATCCCTTCATCGACACCAGCATAGTCGCGATACTCTTGATAGCTTTTTGCTTTTGGATCGGTATCTTTTAGTGTTTCACCGTCGTAGACACGCATTTTGGAGAAAAGTGACGAGTTTTCGGGCACTTTTAGGCGCGATAGGATACTAAATTGACCAAGCAATTCTAATGTACTTGGTGAGCATGGCGCTTTGGATAGTTCGCTGTGCTCAAGCAGTTTTTGGTAAATTTTCACCTCTTCCGAGACGCGTAAACAGTAAGGAACTTTAACGATATAAACTCGGTCCAAAAACGCTTCGTTGTTTTTGTTGTTACGGAATGTCTGCCACTCGGATTCGTTTGAGTGCGCTAAAATCATGCCATCAAAGGGTAGGGCAGATAATCCTTCGGTGCCGTTGAAGTTTCCTTCTTGTGTGGCGGTTAAAAGCGGATGAAGCACCTTAATTGGCGCTTTGAACATCTCAACAAACTCCATTAACCCTTGGTTGGCTTTACAGAGTGCACCGGAATAGCTATATGCATCGGGGTCATCTTGCGAGAAATGTTCCAGTTTCCGAATATCCACTTTGCCAACCAGTGATGAAATATCTTGGTTGTTTTCATCACCGGGCTCGGTTTTCGCGACCGCAATTTGATCGAGAATAGAAGGCCGTACTTTGACGACTTTGAATTTGGAAATATCGCCGCCAAACTCGTGTAATCGTTTGGCCGCCCAAGGTGATGTAATCGAGCGTAAATAGCGTTTTTCTATCCCATATTCCTGCTTGAGGATTTCGCCATCTTCAACCACATCGAACAGACAAAATGGGTGGTCATTCACTGGGCTACGAACACCATTTGCAGACAAAACATAAATAGGCATTTGCTGCATCAAGGCTTTGAGTTTCTCAGCAAGTGAAGATTTACCGCCACCGACTGGGCCGAGTAGATAGAGGATCTGTTTTCTTTCTTCTAAACCTTGGGCAGAGTGTTTGAGGTAGGAAACAATCTGTTCTATGGCTTCTTCCATACCATAGAAATCCTCAAAAGTTTTATAACGAGAAATCACTCGGTTAGAGAAAATGCGGCTCAATCGTGGGTGTTTCGCTGTGTCTATCAGCTCTGGCTCACCAATCGCCATTAACAGCCGCTCGGCGGCATTGGCATACGCACTTTTATCTTCTTTACACAGAGCTAAAAACTCTTGCAGTGATAACTCTTCATCCTTGGCGGCTTCATAGCGTGCCTGAAAGTGGTCAAAAATACTCATAGTGAATTCCCCTCTGAAAACTGTCTAACTGACAACACCGCTTAAAAACACAAATTAATAACAATTTAAGATTAGTCCGAGTTTGGCAATTTTGCTTAACAATTATGTGTTTATTTAAATTTCGTGACACTAATAACGTCGGTGAGGTTGAGTTATTTAGTGTCTGAATATCAATGATCTGAGGGATAAGTTGGTTTGGGGCTTAATAACTGTGAGGTGGAATGCAAAAAGACGCAGTGTCTGCGTCTTTTCGTTTTTCGTCAGCCTGCCTTTTTAGGCATTAAAATCTAGGCATTAAAAATTTGTGTAAATTCTGCGGTTGATAAATGGTATTGACGAGGGCAATTACGCCAAGCAGTTAACATGCGGCGGTATTTGTCCAACATTGGCATTTGGCTGTTGAAATGGTGATCGGCTTTCTCAAATTGTGGGTAAAGTCCTTCAGATTCAACCAAGAAACGCACGTAGTGAACGCGTTGTGATTCTCTGGCGATATCAAACCCTAAAAAGTGTAGGCGACGTTGATCCACATTTTTGCTTTCAGAATCGGAGAGCATTTTGTGTGATTCTTGCATGGCGTGATACATCTCCATAATATCGATTACTTCGCGGCATTCTGCTTCGGTCAAGCAACCAAATTCTTTGTTGAGTTCTCGCATTTGCAGTTCATAACCGCGTTCAACAATCGTTTGTAACCGCTTATATTTTTCGGCATTGTTTGGATCCATTTGTGACATCAAAAAATACTGATTAGATAGAATCAGTCGTTGAGCATTGGTCATTTCCATGGAAGTAGCCTCACTAAAATTTATGTTCTATTTGATGGCATAAGATTAACAGCAATTATCGGCAATGAAACATGATCTCAACACGGATTTAATATGGAAAGTATAAAATGTGCGCAATTCTTGTTACTTTTTATGTAAGTGGTTATAGATATAACTTTGTCCAAAATGAGTATTTAAAATCGCGTAGTTGACCCAATCAGCAGCAGGAGCACCGCAAGTTGTTCCTGTTGCATGGCTAGCCTCTCTATAAAAATACCAGCGTTATGCTGGTATTTTTATGGTTGTTAGATCAAGTAATCAATATTTTATGTTTGAGTGATATTGAGCCAAGATCTCGACGATTTTGTCCATGGTCTCTTTTGACGGTGGATTCACACCTTCTAATGGATATTTTAATCCCATGGCTTCCCATTTATGAGCGCCCAATTTGTGATAAGGCAACAGCTCTACTTTCTCGATATTATCCATATCTTTGATAAAATCACCAAGCATATGAGCGGCTTCTTCGTCATCAGTGTAGCCAGGAACAATCACATAACGGATCCAAGTTTTTTTACCAATGGTGTGCAAGTAGCGCGCGAAATCTAAGGTTCGCTTATTCGACACACCAATAAAATCATGGTGGATCTCATCTTTCATGTGTTTGATGTCTAACATTACTAAATCAGTGGCATCGAGCACTTCATCAATAGCATCTGTGTGTTTGCGAACATAACCGTTGGTATCTAAGCAAGTGTGAATACCTTCGGCTTGCGCCGCGCTGAATAAATCACGAACAAATTCAGGTTGAAGCATAGCTTCACCGCCTGAGCAGGTAATTCCGCCGCCAGAGGCTTTCATAAAATGGCGATAAGATTTTGCTTCGGTAATGATTTCTTCGACAGTCACTTCCTTGCCTTCATGGGTGTCCCATGTGTCACGATTATGACAATACATACAACGCATTAGGCAGCCTTGCATAAAAATAATGAAGCGAATTCCAGGGCCATCTACTGTGCCACAAGACTCAAAAGAATGAATACGACCAGTTGTTGACATCAGTTCATCTCGAATAGGTTATTTGCCCGTTATTTTATTACAAATGGTAGGGATTAAGTAGGGTTAATGTGCAATTGCTGCCGCATATCCTGGACCACATGCTGTGGCTCAAAATGAATGCCATGACATCCTGCGCATTGACTACACTGTATAGAAATAAAAACTCGTTGAATACGATAGAGTTTAAATAAGGAATAGCTCATGGATGTACAGTGTTCTCAAAAACAAAAAATCAGTCTATTTTTGCTCATCCTTTGTGTTGGTTTTTTAGGTTTAGGGATTTATACCGCAAAAAGCCTAATGGGAATGGATGATCAGTATCGGTCTAGTGGAGACGTGGCATCTGGTTCTGTGGCGATATTTACTACTCAAGCAAATTTGTTATCGATTGCATCTGAGCTAAACAGCATGCAAGGCAATCAAATCAATTCTGTTTTGAAGAAATTGGATCTGTTAATGGGAGAGGTGAATGTTAATGTGGCTTTCCTACAAAAGACCAATTTTGCTCAAGAAGGGGAAGTGTTGCTCAAGGCAGCTAAACAATTTGATCATTTTTTGCGTCCTTGGTTGCAGGTGAAATCGGAAGTGGGTTTCAATGTGAACGAAGGTAAGTTGGGCGAGCTGAAAACGTTGGCTATCACAATAGAGAAAAAGATAGATGAGACGGGGATGGTTACAATCAACTCGGATTTTCAAGTAATGGTTAAGGCGCAGCAAAATTATTTATTAGAACCCTCTGAGCAAAACTTAAGGCTGTTTAATCGTGCTATGACCAGTTTTGTCAATATGTCTGATTCTTATTCGATGCTGGATCTATATGAAAAAGAGATACAACAATTTAAACAGGCATTTTTACGATTGAGTGAGCTGTCCCAGCAGTTAAAAATGATGGAGAAACAAAGAGTCGCTACAGAGGCGCAAGTGAAGTCGGTGATTCAAGATATTTCAACCAAGCTTTCTGCGTTGAGCGAACAATATCAGTTGGCCGCCAATATGACCGCATCGCAAACACAGTGGTCTGTATTGGCGGCCTGTGCGTTACTTGCCATATTGACCATTGCTATTTTCCTTACCTTTAGTTTTTCTCTTTCTCGTTCTTTGTCGCAAGCTATTCAGGTATTGAACAATATCTCGCGTGGTGATTTGTCACGCCGTATGCCGATGACGAATAACGAAAAGGACGAATTCAATCAACTGGCATTAGCCATTAACCAAA
This sequence comes from Vibrio qinghaiensis, assembly GCF_002257545.1. Classification (NCBI taxonomy): domain Bacteria; kingdom Pseudomonadati; phylum Pseudomonadota; class Gammaproteobacteria; order Vibrionales; family Vibrionaceae; genus Vibrio; species Vibrio qinghaiensis. The sequence continues at coordinate 1,030,468 of NZ_CP022741.1, forward strand.
GTTGTGAAAATTTAGGCAAATTGGTCAGTGGGGTGCAGAAAAGTAGTGAAGCTTTGTCTGGCGATGCCACATCGTTGAATATTGGCTTGGATACTTTGGTAACAAATCAATCTGACGTTTTGGGTCAGACTCAATTATTGGCATCGGCAACGGAAGAGGTTAGCGTGATGACGCAACAAGTCTCCAACTCATTAGAATTTGTTGCGAAACTCAGCCAATCTTCTATGCAAAGCGCAGAAGAGGGGGGGAAAGTAATTTCCGTTGCTATTACGTCACTGGCTGAGGTGGGAAAAATCCTAAGTTCGGCCTCGGGGCATATTCATCAACTTGAACAAGCTTCTGTAAAAGTAGACTCGGTGATGGACACGATTAATAGTATTGCTGAGCAGACTAATTTATTGGCACTCAATGCCGCCATTGAAGCGGCGAGAGCTGGGGAACAAGGTCGTGGCTTTGCTGTTGTTGCAGATGAAGTGCGAAGTTTAGCGGTAAGAACGGTCAATGCCGTGGCCGAAATTTCCGGCACTATTGAAACTATGCAAAAGGAAAGTGCCGAAGTAATCACTTATATTGCGCAATCCGAGCAGTCTATGCAGAATGCGCAAGAAAAAGGTAATCAAGCAATCCAAGCGATAGCGAAAATTATCAAAAAAGCAGATGAAGCGGCGAATAAAACAGAAGCCATTTTTGCATCGATCCGAGATTTGGCGAAAACTAGTCACTCAATGGCGGATAACATGACGCAAATATCTCGAGCCATGAGAGCCTTGGAAGAGAACAATGAACACTTAAGAGCAACAAGCAAGATTGTAGATAAACGCTCTAGCTGTCTAAGTGCGGACTGCCAAAGCTTTACCATATGATTTCAGTTTTTCAATGTTAGAAGAAGGCAAAAAGAGAAATGCTACCAACACCGTGAATGGAGCTTTTGTCCTCCTTATACTCAGGTGTATTTGCGATGAACGTTAAACTCGCGCCAACTTGTTGAATATACCAAGCCGCACCAACTACAGCGGTCGCTTGGAGATTTTGCAAGTTAACTTGGTAATATTCTGCTGGGTGATCCAATCCGTTTAAAGGCCTATCTCCTTCGATGGTGATGTCATTGAAGCGATAGCGTCCTTCTACACCTCCGAAGAGAAACCATCCAGTATCCGAAGCACCAATCATCCCTGCGGAAAAAGGGTTTTCTGCACTGATTTGAGCACTGCCAAAGTTGCCTGCAAGATCGGTCCCCCAACGCATCATGAAACCTGTCGAAACATCACTACGAAAGTTACCAACATTGACCTTTGAAACGTTAGAAAACTCAGCGTCAGTACCAGCGTAGCTGCGATAGCGTGTCAAATTAAAATGCGATTGGTAGCCAATACTACCGACGATTTTGTCTTCTACCTGGTAGGCCCATCCGTTAGGTTCGTCAGATTTAGTGATGCTGTGCACTAACTTTTGCGCTTTTTCAGAAAGCGCAGCATCGCCAATGGTTCCAATAGTTAAATTTGCCCGCGTGGCTTGTTGGGGATGCAAACTAATATAGTTAAGCTCGGTGTGTAAATACCCAGCGTAAGGTCGTTCATTCGGCTCTGGTTTGGTAAGAGAAATCTCCGAAGGAGTCCACATTTTGTGACCGATAGTGATTTCCCATTTATCTAACGGAGCTGTTCCCCAGATCGAAAGGCTGAGTGGTTTAGCCCACCAATATGGAGTAATCGCCTCTGAGGTGTAGCTTAAAAATAAACCATTGGTGTAGTCGCGATCTACGCCAAACACACCATCGTTGTCGAGGTTAAAAGCAACGGTTGCGTGTTGAGAGGCCAGCGCAGAAGCACTGAGTAACGTCAATGGAATAATGTGAAATAACTTCATACGGACACTGCAGAATATAGACAAGCTCTAATCATATAGGAAAGAATCGCTATTTAGTTGATTAATGGGCAATTGAATCAAAATAAATGTGGTAGCCGTAACATTTGTGACCGATGGATTACACATTTTTGATCTCTGAGAATAAAAAAAACCCCACTCACCGAGCGGGGCTTAACTACTTTGCTAGTAATTTAACTGAAATTATAGAGATTCAGTGAAAGTACGCGCAATAACGTCAGCTTGTTGTTCTGCAGTCAGTGAGTTAAAACGCACAGCATAGCCAGATACACGAATGGTTAGCTGAGGGTATTTCTCAGGGTGTTTAACCGCATCTTCAAGAGTTTCGCGATTAAGCACATTCACGTTTAAGTGTTGACCACCTTCAATGCCCGCTTCATGGTGGAAGTAACCATCCATAAGGCCTGCAAGGTTTGCACGTTGACTTGCTTCTTCTTTGCCTAACGCATTTGGAACGATAGAGAAAGTATAAGAAATACCATCTTGCGCATCAGCAAACGGTAGTTTCGCTACTGAAGTCAATGATGCTACTGCACCTTTTTCATCACGACCATGCATTGGGTTCGCACCCGGTGCGAAAGGCATGCCAGCACGACGACCGTCAGGTGTGTTACCTGTTTTCTTACCATATACCACGTTTGAAGTGATAGTCAGGATAGACTGAGTTGGGATTGCATCACGGTACATCTTAAGTTTACGGATTTTGCCCATAAAGGTAGAAACAAGTTCACATGCAATGTCATCAACGCGGGCGTCATTGTTACCAAATTTAGGATAATCACCTTCGATTTCGAAATCGATCGCTAGGCCATCTTCGTCACGAATTGGCTTAACTTTTGCGTATTTGATTGCTGATAGAGAGTCAGCAGCAACAGACAGGCCAGCAATACCACATGCCATCGTACGTTTAACGTCACGATCATGCAGTGCCATTAGCGCTGCTTCATAGCTGTATTTGTCGTGCATGTAGTGAATGCTGTTTAGTGCAGTCACATATTGCTTCGCCAACCAATCCATGAAGTGGTCCAATTTTGTCCATAGTTCGTCATAGTCAAGATACTCACCTGCGATCTTGTCCATTTTAGGACCAACTTGGATTTTCAACTTCTCATCAACACCACCGTTGATAGTGTAAAGCATTGTTTTGGCAAGGTTTGCACGCGCTCCGAAGAACTGCATTTGTTTACCTACAACCATTGGCGATACACAACATGCGATAGCATAGTCGTCAGAGTTCATGTCTGGACGCATTAAATCGTCGTTTTCGTACTGGATAGATGAAGTATCGATAGATACTTTTGCACAGAAACGTTTAAAGCCATCAGGTAGCTGCTCAGACCAAAGTACAGTGATATTTGGCTCTGGAGAAGGACCCATAGTGTATAGGCTGTTTAGGAAACGGAAGTTAGAACGTGTAACGAGTGTACGGCCGTCAAGACCCATACCACCCATTGATTCTGTTGCCCAAATTGGGTCACCAGAGAATAGTTCATCGTATTCAGGAGTGCGTAGGAAACGAACCATACGCAGCTTCATTACGAAGTGGTCGATCATTTCTTGAGCTTGTACTTCAGTGATTTTACCCGCTTCTAGATCACGTTGGATGAAGATATCTAGGAAAGTCGAAGTACGGCCTAGCGACATTGCTGCACCGTTTTGTGACTTAACAGCAGCTAGGTAGCCGAAGTAAGTCCACTGAATAGCTTCTTGTGCGGTTTCTGCTGGGCGAGAGATATCAAAACCGTATTTTTCAGCCATTTTTTTCATTTGGCCAAGTGCACGGTGTTGTTCGGCAATTTCTTCACGAAGTTGCATCGTTGCCGTTAGGTCTTCGCCGTTCTCAAAACGCTCTTGTAGCGAAGTGAATTGAGCAAGCTTATCCTTCATTAGGAAATCAACACCGTAAAGTGCTACGCGGCGGTAGTCACCAATGATACGGCCACGGCCATAAGCATCAGGAAGGCCAGTCAGAACACCAGACTTACGACACGCTAGGATATCAGGAGTGTAGATGTCGAAAACGCCAGCGTTGTGAGTTTTACGGTATTCTGAGTAGATTTTTGAAATCATAGGGTCAAGAGTTCTACCGTATGCTTTGCAAGAGCCTTCCACCATACGCACACCACCGTTAGGGATGATAGCGCGCTTAAGTGGCTTCTCAGTTTGTAGACCAACGATAGTTTCAAGATCTTTTTCGATATAGCCTGCATCGTGAGCAGTGATGGTAGAAATAACGTCAGTATCGAAATCGACAGGGGCCTTAGTCGCGTTTTCCTGTTTGATACCTTCCATTACTTTAGCCCAAAGCTTGTTTGTCGCTTCAGTACCTTCAGAAACTAGGAAAGATTCGTCACCTTCATACGGCGTATAGTTCTTTTGAATAAAATCACGAACGTTAACTTCATTTTGCCACTCACCTGCAGCAAAACTTTCCCAAGCTTTAGCAAATTGCTCTGCCATGACATACCTACCTTTTTAGTAGAAAAAACACGCACTGTCTTCACTGTTGAGCCAGTTATCCTCGAAAGGAGCAGTACACTCTATTAATACAATATCTATATTCACACTATTCAATTATCTGAATATAGATATTGTGCTTTGAAGCCTTGAATACAAGATTAGGCTAAAATTTTTTTGTAAACCTTAAACTAAATCAATAAAAGTTAAACTTTTCAAATAAAGTTTGGGTAGTGCGAGCACTACCCAAATTAGTATTAGTCGAATCTCATTATAGCCAAGCTTTTAAACCGTATTGGTTTTCAAGCATACCAACCGCAAGCATAGCAATTAAACAGATGATCAGCACACCACCTGGAATGATGATTTTGTCGACAAAAGACAGCTTTGATGCACGTTCTTTGTCGCCAATCAGGCCATTATTGTCCAGTAGCATGGTCAATGCCCAAGCCAGAACAGGGTTCACCACAGCGCTACCAAAGATACAAATGCCCGCTGCTTGTGAATCTTTTGTGTTTCTTACCATTTGCATACCCGCTTCTAGTAAAGGAAGAAATACCCCTACTAATAGAGCAATACGCATTACTGGCGGCCAAACCGCTACGTCCATTGGGAAGCCAAGGATAGCAATAGTCATGACCAATAAGCCTAAAATGATGGCACCACCAGGAATTGGGCGTTTAGCAATCGCCGCTGGGATCATATACGTTCCCCATGACGATGTGATATTACCACCACCAAGTGCTGTACCTACCATTTGACGAATTGAACACATGGTCATTGTGTCATCAACATCCATCAGTACTTTTTCAGTTCTCTTCGGATAGTTCAACTCTTGGAAAATTCGGTGACCAAGGAAATCTGGTGACCACATCGCAACGGCCAAAATAGCAAAGGGCAATGAAGCGATAAAGTGTTCTACTGTTGGCAAACCAAGCATCCAACCTTCAGTGGTTGAGCCCCACCAGTAAACAGGATTAAGGTTAGGTAAGCCCATCTGAGTTTCAAATTGAAGATCAAAGCCAGTACCGAATAAAAGTGCAATCGCAAGGCCTGTCATTGCACAGACAGGAATTGCCAACCAACGCATGTTGATTTTTGCAAGAAATGCATACAACACAATATTGACACCTAAAACCACTAGGCCAACGTAACCTAAGCTGCCTGCGGCGACATCGGCCGATTGCAAACTGGTAGCCCAAGTTTGGATAGAACCAATTTGACTCATTGTTCCGGTAAAGCCGAGGAAGATAAGCAACCCGCCTGCGGTTCCCTCGGAGGTTAGATTGACCAGTTTCGAGCCTCCTTTAAAGTAACTTAAGAGAAGACCAAAAACGCCAAGCAAAATTGCCAATGCCAAAGGGTGTGCACCAGCTAATGCGATTGAGCCGATAAGAGGGATCATTGGGCCATGGTTGCCAGCTAAGTTGGCTTTTGGGTTTAAGAAACCAGAGGCAATAACACAGAAGAAGAGGGCAGGAAATAACATCTCTACACGTGCAACTTCAATCGCGAAGTCTTTACCTAGATGAATGTGATCCCATGCTTGGGTTAGGCCATCAGCCCAAGACATCATTACCGCTGAGTACATGGCGATAATGCCGATTGTACCCGCGATAGCTGGTACAAAATCTTCAAGTTCAAAACGGAAGTCACGACCAGGTAAGTTCAAACCAAAGCGACGGGGCTTCATGATCTGCAGTTCGTGGTCTAGGTAATCTGAACGGCTTGCAAACTCAGATGCTGGACGATGCAGCTCTTTATAGCTTTTCGTCTCGATTTCTGAGCGCTCATTGTTGACTACGTCTGGCATAGATTCCTCATATTTGTAAAAGTTAGTAATTCGTACTGAATCCTAGTAATCCGCGAAGAAGCGGTAATGTTTTTAATTGAATATGTAGCACATCTCATATGTGCTTGCATAACAACAACTAAAAAAAGTGTGTGGTTATTTATACAACCTTATCTTTGCTCGCGAGTTTATCTTGCTTATCCTTTAGGGTGATTGATCTTGATCACTTTAAGAATAAATGTGAAAGAAAACTACAGCAGCCTAATGAAAACAGGAGGTTGAGGCGTTACTTACTTGAAATAATGTTTCATATTGTGATGTTTGTAAAAGAGTTTCAATGATATTAATGACCTTAAATATCCTATGAATCTAGGTGTACTTTATGCCTGCATAGGTTGTCGATTTTTAAGTTTATGTTAATAGAATGAATTAAGTGTTAATCGCTTGGTGTGCCATTTATATGCGCCATATGGAGAAGTATTGGCTAAAATGTGAATTTTTAATCAGATAAAATAACTAAATATCCTTATTTTATAGGTTAATAATTTGTTGCATGTTTTTGGTGTGAATGCTAGTTTGTATCAAAAATGGGAGTTGGAATACTCTGCAGTAGCAAATACAGGGAGTTAAGCGCATGACTGATGTACTGGCGCTGAATATTAAAGAGCTGCACAAAACCTTTGGTCAAAACCAAGTACTAAAAGGAATCTCACTAGAAGCTCGTAAGGGTGATGTGATCTCCATTATTGGTTCTTCTGGTTCGGGAAAAAGTACCTTTCTTAGATGCATCAATTTACTTGAAACACCAACCTCTGGTGATATTTGGGTCAATGGTGAACTCATTCAAATGAAAAAAAATCGGCAAGGTGAAGCTTCACCTGTGAGTGAAAAGCAGGTGCAACGAATTCGCTCACGCCTTGCTATGGTATTTCAGGGATTTAACCTTTGGTCGCACATGACGGTGTTAGAAAACGTTATTGAAGCACCAATTCATGTGTTAGGAGTACCGAAAGCACGAGCCATCGAGAGTGCTGAGGTGCTGCTAAAAAAAGTCGGCCTGTATGAACGTAAAGACTATTATCCTGGACACCTTTCTGGTGGGCAACAACAACGTGCGGCGATTGCTAGAGCGTTAGCCGTAGAGCCAGAAGTTATGCTGTTTGATGAGCCCACTTCCGCACTTGATCCTGAATTGGTCGGTGAAGTGTTGGGTGTTATGAGAGACTTGGCAGAAGAAGGCCGTACTATGCTGGTAGTGACTCATGAAATGGCCTTTGCTCGCGACGTTTCAAACCATGTGATGTTCTTGCACCAAGGTTTAGTGGAAGAGCAAGGAGACCCTGCCATCCTGTTCATCCAGCCTAAATCTGAACGTTTAAAACAATTTATATCCTCTATTTATTAATGTATTCATTGCGTTGTGGTGTTCACCACGACATAAATATTAAGCAAAACCAACACAAACACAACATGATAAATAAATAAGATCTCAATCACAGGAGTATGGAAATGAAAAAGTGGTTATTAGTTGCAGCCGTTGCCGCTAGTGCAATGACTGGCATGGCCCAAGCGAAAGAATGGAAGACGGTTCGTTTTGGTATAGAAGGGGCTTATCCTCCTTTTAGCTGGACAGAGGCTGATGGATCTCTCAAAGGCTTTGATGTTGATATGGCCAATGCGTTGTGCAAGGAGATGAAAGTGGAATGTAACATCGTTCCACAAGATTGGGATGGCATTATCCCATCACTGCTCGCACGTAAATATGACGCGATTATTGCAGCCATGTCGATTACCGACGAGCGCAAGAAAAAAGTCGATTTCACTGGTAAGTACGCATTAATTCCCAATAAATTTATCGCCAAGAAGGGAGCTGCGTTGGATTTTTCTAAAGAAGGTCTAAAAGGGGTGAAAATTGGTGTACAACGTGCAACAACGCACGATAAGTATCTTACTGATAATTATGGCGATGCAGTTGAAATTGTCCGCTATGGTTCATTTGATGAAGCCTATCTTGACCTAGCCAATGGCCGTATTGCGGCAGTATTGGGTGATGCCTCTGCATTGGAAGAGGGTGTGCTTAACAAAGCGGGCGGCGAAGCGTATGAGTTCGTCGGCCCATCATTAACCGATCCGAAATGGTTTGGCGATGGTTTTGGTATTGCGGTTCGTAAGCAAGACAAAGATCTCACTCAAAAACTTGATATGGCGATTAAATCTCTTCGTCAACAAGGGATCTACCAACAAATTGCGGCCAAATACTTTGATTACGATGTCTACGGTGAATAAGCTGTAACATCATATCTTACCCATATAATTAGAAGGTGAGAGTGGGCCGAGCATATGAATATGTTTATCGATCTCTCTGTAATTAGGACTGGTTAGCTCAGTTGACTCCACCTTCTCAATTATGATGGGAATCCATTGATTCTTAACGGCTGGATCCTAGTTCCAGAAGTACCCAGTCGTTAAATTCTCCAGGGACTAGGGATGAATTATGTTGGACCTACACGGCTATGAAGCCTCAATTTTGAAGGGAGCGGTGCTGACCATTGAAGTTGCCGTGCTCTCTTTATTACTTGCCATGTTACTTGGCATGCTAGGTGCACTAGCCAAGCTTGCACCTTACCGTTGGGCAAGAGCCATTGCCACCCTTTATACGACCATCATTCGCGGTATTCCAGACCTTGTGTTAATGATGCTTATTTTCTTTGGCGGTCAAATTTTGTTGAATAATAGCCTTTATTCAATCAACGAATGGCTAAACAGTTGGTTTATGGCAAGTGACCCGAGCCATGAATGGACCGCTTATCTCCCCGATTATATTGATGTTAGCCCTTTCATTGCAGGGGTGCTAACCATAGGTTTCATTTTCGGTGCCTATATGGCTGAAACCTTTCGTGGCGCTATTATGGCGGTTGATAAAGGGGAGATGGAAGCGGCGAAAGCGTATGGTATGAGTTCCACGTTAGCATTTAGACGCATTTTGCTTCCTCAAATGGTCCGTCATGCGTTACCAGGATTTGGTAACAACTGGTTAGTATTGCTCAAAACGACGGCACTTGTTTCCATTATTGGATTAGAAGATATGGTCAGAGTCAGCTCACTCGCGGCGGGTTCGACAAAAATGCCATTCACCTTTTATATGGCTGTTGCAGTGATCTTCCTTTTCTTTACCAGTGTATCAACTGGTCTTCTCAAATTGGTTGAGCGCAAGTTCAGCATTCACACGAGGTAAATATGGATTTTTCCCTTATTACTCAAAGCCTACCAATTTATTTTAGTGGGCTGTGGACAACGGTTTGGCTGGTGGGGTTGTCGTTAATCATCGGTTTGAGCCTTGCCATCCCCTTAGCGATTGCTAGAAATAACCACAACTATTTTATTCGTACTCCAGCATGGGCTTATACCTACTTTTTTCGTGGTACACCGTTATTGGTCCAGCTTTATCTCATCTACTATGGAATGGATCAATTTTTCCCGGTGAAAGATACCTTGTGGGAAAACGCTTGGTTTTGCGCGTTGGTTGCTTTTGTTCTCAATACGTCCGCCTACACGGCTGAAATTATTCGCGGCGCGATCAATGGATTGCCGAAAGGCGAAGTTGAAGCGGCGAAAGCATACGGAATGAGTACTTGGAAAACGTATCGACGAATTATTCTACCGAGTGCGTTAAGGCGCGCACTGCCCGCTTATAGTAATGAAGTTATCTTCATGCTCCACGGCTCTGCGGTTGCTGGTATTGTTACCATTATGGATTTAACGGGAGCTGCGCGTTTAGTGAATTCTCGTTATTATGCCCCATTCGAGTCATTTTTAACCGCAGGTTTGTTCTATATGGGCTTGACCTTCATTATTTTGTTCTGCTTCAAACAGGCTGAAAAACGCTTCTTAGCTTATTTGCGCCCATTAAGCTGAAGGGCTGCGAGTAGCACGTGCGAGTTTGTTTCTATAATCAAGGCATAGATTAAAATAAGAAGCGCGCTGAATGCGCGCTTCTTATTGGCACTTTACTTTCTGTTCCTACAAAGAAAAACTGGACCAAATTGGCGCGTGATCAGAAGGTTTTTCTATTCCACGAAGCTCATAGTCGATGCCGACCTCTTGGCATTTTTCTGCTAGGTTCGGGGTCGCTAAAATGACGTCGATTCGCAGCCCACGGTTATCATCAAAGCCGCGTGAGCGATAATCAAACCACGAAAATTGATCATTTACATCCGGATTTAACTGACGGAATGTGTCAACAAAACCCCAGCCGATTAAAGTTTGTAACCATTCGCGCTCTTCAGGTTGGAAAGAGCATTTTCCCGTTTGCAACCAGCGTTTTCTATTGGCTTCACCAATCCCAATATCCAAGTCGATAGGGCTGATGTTAATGTCTCCCATCACAATTATTTGTTCGTCAGGGGAATGATGTGTCGTTAAGTAACCCATTAGATCTTTATAAAACTGACGCTTATAGGGGTATTTTGTTTCATGGGAAATATTCTCCCCTTGAGGAAAATAGCCGTTGAGTATGGTTGTTTTTTGGCCGTTGTCATCTTCAAAAGCGGCCATAATCATGCGTTTTTGATGATCTTCATTATCGCTAGGAAAGCCTTTCTGTACTGAAATGGGTTCCTTTTTGCACAACATGGCGACGCCATAATGTGCTTTTTGACCATGAAAATAGACGTGGTAGCCCATGGCTTCAACCTCCTCAAGAGGAAAAGCGTCATCGTGTACTTTGATTTCTTGAAGTCCAATGACATCAGGTTGATGCTTATCAATAATCGCTTGCAGTTGATGAAGGCGAGCTCTCAACCCGTTGATGTTAAAACTGATGACTTTCATATAATTCTGAACCTCTTGGTGTGTCTGGTAATTTGTTGTAATTTATAGGTTTTAATTCTTTTTAATATGCGGAATTACTCGTTATTTAACGATCTAATCTGACCGCCGTCGCCATTTTTAGGCGCTATATTTTCCTATCTGCAATCGGATTTAAGCGTATTACTTCTGACAGATGATTTGGAGAAAAGTGAGCATAAATCATCGTGAGTTCAATCTTCGAATGTCCTAGCGCTTGTTTCAAGTCAAGAATATTACCATCTTTACGCATGAAATCGTGATTGTTTGAACTTATAGCCATTCGTTGTTTCCACGCCCACGATCTATACCAACTCGATTTGCACGGTAATGTGCAAAATCTCGCTGAGTGAGTTGTGAAGCGATTGGTTCATTAAGAGCGTTTATGATGTCAGTCATCCGTTGGTATGTGTGAGAGCCCGATTTAAGGCCTTTCCCATGGAGATTGAACCATAAATCTAGCATGTCACTTAATCTCCTATGATCAGGTTTATCACCCAGCCAAGGCTTATCGTCCACATTTCGCATGGTGAACTTTTCAAAAGCGGCAGCTTCGCCTTTGGTGGCGAACGACTTACGCACGGGCTTACCTCTGCGCCTGTTTGGGTAGCATTCACATAACCAAGGCTTTTTGGAACCATCTTTTAAGTTTCGGATAGACATGGAAAACTTCGAGGAATTTTGTGTATTTGGACAGTATTAATTTTGTTGCATTATTTCAATGTTCAATGTCAGATGTTTCAAACAAAGTCCTATTTTGTAATGCTATTTGATACTGAACGGTTTAATATTCACGGTTATGAAATTTCTTGAGAGTTACATATGAAGGCACTTCTTTCGATAAAACCTGAGTTTGTTGAAAAAATTCTTTCGGGTGAGAAGTTATTCGAATACAGAAAAGCTATTTTCAAGCGTCCAGAAGTTAAGTCAGTTGTCATTTACTCAACGATGCCAGAAGGTTTAATCGTAGGTGAGTTTGAAATTGGAGAGATTTTGGCAAAGCACCCAGAAGATTTATGGGAGCAAACCAAAGACGCATCAGGAATCAATAAACAATTTTTTGATGAATATTTTTTAGACCGAGAAGTAGCTTATGCTATTGAGATCAAGGAGTTTAAAAGATACGAAACACCGATTAATCCTTACGAAATAGAAGCTGGCTTTAAGGCCCCTCAATCATTTAAATACATAGAACCATCATCTGAGTTATGTATCAGTTGATATGGCTAGAACTGATGATGTTGGTAAGGAAACCATGAAAAAAGTGGTGTTTGTATCGGGAGTACACGGTTCAGGTAAGGGTACTTTGTGCCATGCGTTAAACAACTTATTAGGTATTAACAGCTATTCAGCGAGCAGCCTGATTAAAAGCAATTCAGATTACATTGAAGACAGCAAATTCATCGATTCCGCAGATAAAAATCAAGCCGCTCTGATTCTAGGGCTTTCAAAGCTAACTGATGATAAATTGCTGCTTGACGGGCACTTTTGTTTACTCAACAAAAGCAAAGAAATCGTTAAGTTGGACTATTCTGTCTTTGATGCAATGGAACTTTCTTTAGTGGTTTATGTTGAATGTGAACCAGTAGAGTTAAGCCGACGTCTGATGACGAGAGATGGTGCCGATTTTTCAGTTGATTTGCTGCGTTCATTTCAGAATACTGAATATGAACACGCTCACAGCTTCTGTCTAGACAGGAATATACCACTAGTTAAGTTTCATTCTGGAATAGATGAAACATCGAACATTGTTGATGAAATAGAAAATTTATAATTAACTGAGGATGTTTAATGGCTAGTAGTTTCGGATTTTGGTTGGAAAAACAAGACTCTTTTCAGAATAAGCCTTTAGGTATCAATTCAGAATTGCATATAAATTACTGGGCTCTTCCCGACGAAAATATTCATTATATAGATATAGGTGTTAAATTAAACAACGTATTTAAGGATGATCAGCTATCTTCTAAGATAACGGGCGTTTATTTTTACTTACCTTTTGAAAAGAAATATGTTGAATATGATGGTGAGTTGGGAACTATAGTTTGTAAAGATAGCGAACTGTTGTCAGCTATTTTTAATAGTTATGTGACAGATATCTCATATGTTGCCGGTTCGGGTATTTATAAGATCACTTTGCCGGGCGGCAAAGATATGAATTTTTTTACTCAAATTGATGAAGAAAATGGTGATGGGGAGTCTGGGGTAAAAATCGGGGAATTAAAAGATAAAAGAGAAGTTGGTGTTAAACTGTTCTTTCCCATAAAGTTATTTACTCGAGCGATTGACGAAGATATACCTACTTACTTTAGATTTAGAATAAAACTATTAAATATAAAAGCTTTAAGCCGTATATCCAATATTACTAAGACCAAAGTTCCGACTTTATTCGGTGATTTTTCTAAGATAGAAGTGATAGATTTTAGAATTAATGAAGCTAGAAATTTACCTTACAAGATAAGAGAAAAAATTATCGATTTTGAATCTATTAATGTTATTCATTTCTTTTTAATTAGAGAAGCTATATCTGAATTTAAAGTTTCGCATTCCAATTATGAGAGATGTAGAGTATTAGAAACGGAACTTTGGGATAAATATCTAGATATTGATAATACTAAGTCTCAAAAGTTAATTTATCACTGGAAACAAAAAACGCCTGGGAATCCTACCGAAGATGAATTAAATGAGAAAAATCGGAAAGGTGATAAATCAGATTTATTCATAAATCACTTTTCTGCTTTTGCTAAGTTTTCGTCAAACACGATACCTTGGAAGGCTATCGTTATTGCCGTAGTATTCTCTATTTTAATTGGTGTTGCTTCTGGCCTCGCAACTAATACGCTCTGGGAGTATGCAAAGCCTTCCACTACGAATGGCTTTTTGCCAACAGACGATGAAGGAAATTCTTGTGATGTTAATAAGCTACCAAAACTTACCCCTCAATTCACATGTAGAATGTATTGGCCTCTAGTAGAATAAACAGGAAATTGAAGTGACAGATATTATTATAAAACCATCATTTAAAATCGAGTTAGCGGGTCCTAATTTCGATGTAACAAAGATAGTTCCAGCGTTAGAGTCTGTTGCTCCCTTGTATCCTGAATTTAATAGTTGGTTTAAAGATAAGTTTCTATCAAGTTTCTACAAAGGTAAGCGGGACATACTTCTAGCCCATAATGGCGATAAGCTTTGCGGTCTTAGCTTGCTTAAAAGGTCACCAGAAGAAAATAAGATTTGTACTTTCTATGTTATGCCTGAGTTTCAAGGTAAAGCACTTGGTAGTCAGTTGATGGACAAATCACTAGATTACTTTCAGGGAAAAGATGTATTAATCTCAGTCTCGAATGAAAGGATAGCTGAATTATACCCAGTGCTCGCGGCTAAAGGATTTGTTCTCGATGAGTGTGTTGAGCATATGTATCGATATGACAACATTGAGCATTTTTTCAAAACTAAATAAAAAAGCACCACTAATGTGGTGCTTTTTGTCATTTCAATAAGAATCGACTATCAACTTCGCCAAGTTCTGTGATGATATCGAATTGTCTATCTGAGAGCTTCATCACTCCCCAGTAATCACTTCTATTTAAGCCAGCAATATCCGCTAATTGTTGTCTATTAGGGCGCTTGTTAAACGCGACGTTGTAAGTAAAGTTGATAATAAAAGGATACTTTTTCTGTCTATAGATATTAGTCAGTTCTGGTTCATCAAATATGCTGAATTTTAGGCAGTACTTAACAAATTCTTCTTCCGATTCAAAGCTATCTATATGGCGCACGCCTTCGACAACGCAAAGAGAAGTGGCTACCGATCTAAATTCAGCTGGTCCTTGACCATCCCCCGTTCGATAGATAACGATTGTATCTCCGCGTTTGAAATCTAACACTCTATCCATTGCACAGATATATATCTTATGGATGCTGTTAGAGTGTGAGATGTCACGCACTACGTTTGGAGCTTCAGAGTGGAGTTTTGAGTCAGGAAACAGCCTTGTATGGAACATCGGATAAATACTAAGCATGTACTTATCGTTGCCTTTCGTTTGAACAAAAGGATAGTCCTTGTCAACGTCGCCCGTTATCTTGTTCAAATCGCGAAGCAGAACGGTTTCGCCACCTTTAGTACCGTATTTTTCAAAACCATAACGTTTGAAAAGCTCAACTAGATAGCTATGCTTTTCTGCAAAAACAGTGACATAAATGTCTTCAACTCGCGATGGAGAAGCTAACGCGTAGTCGAAGATTTTCTTTAAATATCTGTCACCACGGCGGGTTTGCTTTGGATTGAATTTAAATGTACCAACTTTCATGTGCTGTGTGTCTGGCAACAATGGAGTAGTGTCATCGCCGGGACCATTTTCATATTTACAGTACAGGAAGCCTTCGATAAGTCCGCTGTCGTTGTAAAGTACAAGTGCGTTATTGGTTGCCTTTTTTAAAACCCATTCATTGAAGCCTGCATAGTCTTCTTTTAGCGTATCAAAAAAAGGGTCTTCCAGATTTATCTCTGAAAATTTTTGGATCTTCAAATTTTCCACGAAACCTCCTAAGACTCTTCAGTACTTCGTTTTACTTTTCTAACGCGGTTATGCGGGTCAAGTTTGTCGATAGAACGAACTATTTTCATTGTTTCCTTTAGGTCGCGTAAAAAGTCAGGCACATTTTTGGTATCTGCTTTGCCATCATGAAACGAGAAAAACGTTTTAACCAAATCCTTCTTAATACCTTGACGTTCACATGGTTCTAGTTCGTTTAGATATGGGGCAATTGCCGCCAATTGAACACCTCGTTGACGATAAACGTTCTCTTTTGAACGGTGCACGGCAGCTTCTTTTAGAAAGTAGATTCCTGGTGCGGTAAGCAGTATAAGTATTGATATTCTCTTGAAGAACCATAGACTACCCGCTTCTTCAGATGCTAGTAAGTTAGTTGTAGCAATTATCTTTTCAGTAGTTGGATCTATAACTGTTTGTGTTGGAACACTGACAAGCCAGCTAAGCCACGGTACGTTTATACCAAGAGAATTGCTAAAAATAGCGATACTCATTGCAACCGCACCCAGTAAGAAGATTACACCAAGAATTTGGTGAACTAAGAAAGTCTTGAACTCTCTATTGGCCTGTATGATGTGTTCGTGAGCCATTGCTTTTTTAGACAATGTTCCCACTATATCAGTAGCTCTTGTAACCTGAATATTTAGTAGTTCTTTTACTTTTTTGTACTGTGCGATTTCTTCATTTATAGCTTCAACAATCTTTTCTTTGGCTTTTTCTTCAGCGATTTTCAGCTCTCTAGTAAGTTGTTTGCTCGCGTTAGATATCTCAATTTTTAAAAGCTGTGCTTCATCTTGAAGTTTGTAAACATCTTTTAGTATCGAATCTTTGCTTTCACTTATTGCTTCTGAAATAGAACTTTCGATATTCGTTATTGAGGTAGTTATCTCTGTATTGCGAGTTTGCAGCTGTGAAAATCGTCTTTCGAAATGTTCAATTCGTTCGCCGACAGTAATGTCAAATCGGTCATTTAAATCGTCTATTTTAGCCCTGAATTCATTGTGTAATTGATTTACTAACTCATCTGAATTTTTGCGTATCTCATTTCGCTGAGAGTTTACAGATGAGCGAAAATCACTATAGCGATCTTCAAATAATCGCTTGAGTTCATCTTGTAATTGCTCTTTCAGCTCGGAGGTTTCGGATCTGATATCGTTTATTGCGTCCGACTTTATCCGTTCTAAGTGTTTTTCATGCTGACCAGTCTTCCGATCTAGTTTGTCTGAAAACTCTTTTAAAATGTTACTGTCACTTTGTTCTTGCTCATTCATTAGCTTTTGACATTTTCTTATTAATGTTCTTGCTTTAATTTTGTTTTGCTTTGAACTGAAATTTAATGATAAATCTTTGGCTATTGACAGTATTTTATCAATATATTCAGATGGATGTGAATGATCAGTAAACAAACTTAATGGGTCATTTACTTCTGATGATAATTCTTCCATCCAGAGTCTTAGTTCATCTATGCTTTGAATTACTTGACCATTAGCAATTTGTTCCGACGCTATCATTTGTCGGTTAAAATTGACTTTTATATATTCGATTAAATCTATAATGTCCTTTTGATCCATTTTTGCTTAGTCCCCAAACTAATTCTTCAAAAGTGTCAAAGCAACTCTATCCACAACCTTCACATCACCTTCATCAACAGTAATCGTTGAGCCATTAAAGCTAATAGCTAAAGCCTGATTTGACGTGGTTTTTGTGGCTTTGCATCAATATTTCAATAACTTCCTTCCCTCCAACATACTTTGGCGGTCGAATTGGGAACTGGCATGTTTCCATCTGCGATCAATCATTCAAAATGAAATCGAACGGTATGAGTTGTACCTCTATCGTCCGTTATTAAACAATCAACGACTTACAAGGATAGCACCATGCTTTCATATCAAATAGCACTTAATGCGTCTTTTATGACTTACGAGCAGTATTCGCAGCTTTCTGGTATGCCAAAATGCACCATCATGGATTGGGTGGCAGAAGGCAAACTTCTTATTAAAACCAAAGGGAAAGCGAAAGAAACACCCATGATCAATATGGTTGCTCTACATGAAATGGCAACGCGCGAAGCATTGCAGTTGCTGTGGTCATACTCATGCGATTTTCCTCCCTGATTCCCACCAAAGAATATTGTCCGTTGTGGCTCAATGTCAATATTACCGAAATCCTAACGGTCATTGAGGGGATTTCACAGCAAAAAAATTTGCCCGCATTAAATGCGGCTATAGAAGCGGCTCGGGCAGGAGACTAAGGTCGAGGATTTGCTGTTGTAGCCGATGAGGTTCGTAATTTAGTCCAGCAGATTGAGAAGTCAATGGATGAAATACGCAAAGTGATTGAAAAGGTCCAGCAAGGAAACGCGTTAGCAAATGGAACTGCGATGCAAGTTCAAAAGGCCGTTGCTGAATTAGAAATAGTGTTTGAATCCATCTCAGCAATTAACGATATGAATAGCCAGATTGTGAAAGCGGCCCAAGAACAGCAAGCCGTCTCTGGTGAAGTCAACCTCAACCTATCCAATATTCGTGATCTTAGCGCGCAGATATTGACACTGGTCGGTGAATCAGAATCGGTTGGAGCTCAGATAAGCCAACTCTCGGCCAAGCAGCAACAGTTGGTTGGGCAATTTAAAGTCTAACGGCTGAAAGAGTAAGAAGTCGATGTTTGCTTCTTACTCTCTCGCAGTATCATCCAATTTACGCAATAAATCCTGCTGTACGATTTTCAGCGCTTCAAGTGCGGTGTGTGGTTCAATCTGATTGGTTTCTAATAAGTAGATGAGATCGACAGCGAGCTTTATCTCTTCAGACGCACCGTCTAGCGGTACAGTAGGATCATTCATTTTATTGGTTTTTCTCCCTGAACGTAATTTGTTTCTCAATTTTGGCTTTGGCTTCTTGGCAACGCTTGAGCCGCTGCTCTACGGTCAATAACGCTTTTTGTGCTTGCTGCTGACTAACAGCAGAATTTTGCTTGAGCCCGAGTTCTTTTTCTCTCACCATATCCATCAGCCTCCGCTCCCATTCTTGGTGCTGGGCCAGCTCTTGATATAACGCATTGATCGGTTTGCGATAATAGCTGCGATGCTTGGGCTCACTTTTTCTGATCGATACTGTCGATATTTCGCGTTGGATTGCCGCAATTTGTGCAAGCAGTCGATCGGTTAGATATTGAGCTCGTTGACTGGTTAGCCGTTGGCTCTCTTGTTCGCGCACGATGGAATCAAAGGTCGCTTTTGCTTCCATAACACAAGGGATTAATAAGTGCGCTTTACAGTGGAACAGGCGCTCATCAAACAGAGCCTGATGGTGTTCACCACGAGTTCGGTCAACACTGGCGGCTTGTTGCTTCAACTCTTCAATTAAGGACTTCAATTGAGAAAAATGGTTCATAAGCCTGCAAACCATGCATCATAAGTCAGCTTAATTGCAAGCACACTGACCACACTCACAAACACCGGACGAATAAATTTAGCGCCGAAACGAATCGCTGAATGTGCGCCAACAAAAGCTCCAACCATCAAACAAACTCCCATAGTCAGTCCCAACACCCAGTCAATATGCCCCAAAATGGCAAAGGTAACCAATGACGTTACATTACTGGTAAAATTCATCGCTTTAGCAAGGCCAGAGGCCAATAAAATGTTGAGTCGGTATAACGCCATCGAACTGACTGTCCAAAATGCGCCAGTCCCTGGCCCTGCCAGTCCGTCATAAAATCCAAGTATCAAGCCTTGCGCATACTGCTTTTTGTGAAGTACAGGGCTGGGGGGCGGGCTGACATTCTGGTGTGCATGTGGTGTTTTATGCCATATCGTATAGATAGCGGCAGCTAGAATAATAAGCGGCAGCACTTTTTGTAGCCAATCGGTGCTGATCGCATCGACAGCAAAAGTACCTATGGTTGCGCCAATCAAGGTGGCAATGAAAGCTCTGCCCCAGCAACTTGGTTGAAACAGCTTCTTCTGATAGTAGGTTAATGCGGCAGTTGATGAGGCAAATGTTGCTGCCAGCTTATTCGTTCCTAGTGCGATGTGCGGCGGAAGACCGATTGATAATAACGCGGGTACAGTAAGCATGCCACCGCCGCCAGCGACGGCATCGATAAAGCCAGCAATAAAAGCAACAAGCGCCAACACAATCAAAGTGGTTGGCTCAACAAATTCCATGAATAAAATCGGCCCTGAGTAATGAGATGAAAGGGCGCAGCGTTAAGCCCCTAGCTAATATTCTATTGTTCTTTTAAATGGAGGAAGCGAGTCCAATAATGATTTTCCGTAGCGTTTTGAAACGATTCGGCGATCGAGAATTACGACTCTACCAGAATCACGCTCTTTGCGCAGCAATCTCCCGACGGCTTGGATCAGCTTTTTGCTGGCTTCAGGAACGGTTATCTGAATAAAAGAGTTTCCGCCTCGCTTCTCTATGTATTCGGCGTGAGCTTGCTCAACTGGAGAGGTTGGTACGGCAAACGGAATTTTTGTGATCACCAGATTCTCCAAAAGTTCTCCTGGTAAGTCTAGCCCTTCCGAAAAGCTACTGGTGCCAAACATCACGCTCGTTTTACCACACTGCACTAGCATTTTATGTTTATTTAGAATTTCTGTGCGTGATATTTCACCTTGGACTTGCAGCGCCCAGCCTCGTTTAACAAAATCTGTTGATATTTTTTCAGCCACTTCGCGCATTTGCCAGTAAGAAGCAAACAGCACTAAATTAGCTTTGTTTGGCTGAATAAACTCAGCGAGCCGCTCTACCAGATAATCAGTATACTCTTTCGCTTGCGGTTCAAAACGCATTGCTGGAATGAGTAACTCGGCCTGATTTTGATAATCAAACGGTGAAGCGAGTGCTAGGAAACGTGTGCCATCTTCTGCCTTTTCACTGATCCCTGCTTGCGAGCAAAAGTAGCTGAACGAGTTAAGAGCTCGCATCGTCGCGGAGACTAAGATTGCGCCTATGCAGCGGCTCCAGATCTGTTGATCAAGTTGCCAACCAATTTCTAGCGGTGAAACGTTAACAATGAAATCACCTTCACGTTCAGGGTGAATTTCAAGCCAACGTGCCAAAGGGGCTCCTTTTTCTCGCTTGGGCTCCGCCATCAGCAACCATACTTGGGCAAGGTTCTCTAAACGCTGAATATAAAAGCCTAATTCAGTCAGTGCTGGTTCTGCCAACCGAGCGGCGAGTTCGCCTTCCTTAACTCGCTCAGCAATCAAGTCCGCAATTTTAGCGACGGATTGATTGGCTTTTTGAGAGAGCCGCTTCAGGGTTTTAGATTCTTCTTCAAGCCATTGTGGCAGTTCGCCATGCTCAAAACGGTATC
This sequence comes from Vibrio qinghaiensis, assembly GCF_002257545.1. NCBI lineage: Bacteria > Pseudomonadati > Pseudomonadota > Gammaproteobacteria > Vibrionales > Vibrionaceae > Vibrio > Vibrio qinghaiensis. The sequence continues at coordinate 1,051,321 of NZ_CP022741.1, forward strand.
GCTTTTCTTCAAATTGTTCGGGCACAAACTGCTTTGTCAGTTGGCTCAAGCTTGGGATAAGCTGTTGCAGTGTCTCCTGCAGTTCGTTACGAAAACGTGCCACTCGTTTTTCTTCGGCTAAGCTTGAAAACTTGGTTACGGATTGATTGAGTTTTTCTAACCAACTTGCTGCGCCTTTCAAGCTTGCGGACGCTGAAGCGTGATCTCGTGCGACATGAGGTAAGTGGTGTGCTTCATCAAAAATGTAAATGGTGTTTTCGGGCTCAGGCAGAATGACACCACCGCCAAGGTCAGCATCCGCCATGACCAAGCTGTGGTTGGCAATAATGACATCGGCTTTATCCAGTTCCGAACGCGCCTTTTGAAAAGGACAATCTCTGTGGCCAGAAAAGCTACCATTACAACTATGCTTATCACTAACAATCAGTTGCCATAACTCATCTTTAATCGCTTTTGGCCACGAGTCGCGATCACCGTTCCATTTTCCTTGAGCCAGTTTTTCATACATGGTGGTGAACAATTCAACGTCTTTTTTTTGTGGTTTTGATTCGAACAGGGCAATTTGTGAGCCATCCACCCCACACGCCGCCGCGAGTTTTTCGGTGCAACAGTACCGTTGACGTCCTTTGGCAAGGATAAAAGAGAATTGACGATCAGTGATGCGTCTAAATAAAGGCAAATCTTTGCTGATCAGCTGTTCTTGAAGTGCCACTGTGGCTGTCGAAACAACAACCTTTCTATTATTCAACACTGCAACAGGAACCGCTGCCATTAAATAGGAGAGTGATTTCCCTATTCCTGTACCCGCTTCAGCAATCAAGATTCGGTTGGACTTGTGATATGAACCACACAATGTTTTTGCAATCTCAGCAACAAGATAGTTTTGTCCTCGACGAGGAATGAAGTTTTCGAGCTGAAATTGCAGATTTTGATAACTATCCCGAATGGATTTTTGGATTTTTGTTGTAAGCATACACAGACCTAAATAGCAGAGTGCCGAGTCTAGCACAGTTCACTAAAGGATACGCAGTTCACGAAATCGTATGCTTTTAGAACAAATCTAGATCTTGTTCACAAAAAAAAACTGAACCTTCAGGAACTTATATTTAATTCTTATTATGAAAAATATAAAACTATCCTGATTGCAGAATGATGATATTAATGTCGGTTTAGTGCCGTTTAATGCGATTCTTATGGCATTTAATGCTAATGTTGCATGATTGTTGTTTTTTAGATTATATGATGTTTTTGCTTGGAAGTCGCCCGTAATTTTATGAAAATTTCATGTAACCATATGTTTTTAATTGTCTTTACCTTTATTTTTGTTTGTTTTTTAGGATATTTGACATGCAGGATAATCTTTTGCAATCTAATCCTTGAGATTTAATGGCGGCAACGAACCGAGTTTAAATTTGGAAGTTGCCAGCAAAAACAAAGGGAACCGGATAAGGAATTCCCATACATAAGAAAAGGCAGTGGATTAATTATGAAAAAGACTCTATTAGCACTAGCAGTGCTTGCGGCAGCAAGCTCAGTTAACGCAGCAGAAGTATTCAAATCTGAAGAAGGTTCGGTAGATTTCTACGGCCAATTGCGTCCGACTATGCTATTCCTAGACAAGACAGACCATACCGCAGAGCTAAACACTAGCTCTTCACGTGTCGGTGTCAATGGTGTCTACGTTGTAAACGATAACTTAAAAATTCTGGGTGAAGTTGAAATCGGCGTAGCATTAGGTGATAACTATGGCGCTGGTGCTGATTCAAGTGAGCGTACTGATGATACTGTTTTTGTACGTCGCCATATATTTGGTTTTGATATGGGTGAATATGGTGTTGTTCGAATTGGTAAAGAAGGTACGTTTGCTGATGATGTATATGGTGCAGATTACTCTTACTTCTTTGGTGGTTCTGCGCTTCTTTACGGACATGCATGGAACAATGACTCTCAAATCAAATACGCTTTCGAAAATGACTCTTTTTGGCTAAAAGCAGGTTACGCGTTAGGTGAGAAAGATAAAAATGAAGAAATTCGCGAGGTATTTGTAGGTAAATCTTTCGGTGATCTATCTATGCACGCAGGCGTTCTTTCTTCTGTAAACAAAATTGCAGTTGGCAGCGTAGCTCACAATACTGAAAACCTATCTTTCGAAGTGACCGGAGAATACGCACTTGGCGAGCACACTTTAGGTGTGACTTACTACTACAATGAAGCTGAAGATAAAGCAGCTAATAAGACAGTTGATTCTCATGGGATTTCTTTAGCAGGTAAGTTTGCTGTGGCTGATAAGACGACCCTTTATGCTGGCTATGAGTTAGTACTAGGCTCTTCTAACGAATCTGGAACGGTTGATTCGGACGCTTCTCTATCGTATGTTGGTGTTGAGTATAAATTCTCTAAATGGGCTCGTGTCTTTACTGAGCTAGGTTATAACTTTGAAGGTACTACAACAGCAGATGCTAAGACTGACGATAAAACTAACTTCGGTGTCGGTGCACGTTTCTACTGGTAATAGCTAGAATTTAATTCCTAATTGTAAGACCCGGCTTTTGCTGGGTCTTGTATTTTCCAGTAGAGGAACATACTAATGAAAATTTTTCCGTCAATAATTATTATTCTTGCGGCTTGCTTTACTATGAGTGCTGCTTTGGCAAATATCTTACTGGTAGATGAAGATGTTAAGGTATTAGCTATCAATATGGAAAAACCAGATTTTGATAAAAGCTATAGCGCGAAAGGTAATCGAATCTTCTTAAAAGAAGGGATAAATCAAATTGTTTTTAAATATCAACCTGAATTTGTTGGTAAGGATTTGATAAAAACGGTGTATGGAGATGTGATTATTGCTAAGTTCAAAGCTTCTTCAGCAGAAATGATATTTGAACTTCCAACATTTAAATCCTATCGAGAAGCACAAAGGGAAATTTCACCGCTTGATTGGAAGTTGAAGGATACAAAAAAAGGTGAGTACATAGACATAGTACAGGACACCTTGATTGAGAATGGGGTACAGATTGGTCGTAATTATGTGCAAGAAGCTAGAGACTACAATATAAAAGGTGGTGTAGCCGCCATACCTGTGAGCTACATTACAATCGGCAGTGGAACGGAAAGTTTTTTACCTGAACAATCACAAAGTACTAAATCTACATCTCAAGAAAATCAGTCAGTAGATTTGATGAAAATGATCTATTTGAAGGCATCTCCTAAAGAACAAAACCAGTTTAAGTTATGGCTTAATAATCAATAGGGTGATAATTATGGTCATTGTGAAATATGGTTTTAATCTTCTACCCACAACACTTCTTAAATTTCTTGCCGCTACTGCAATGACATGGGTCATTTCGTCCTAGCTTCGTTGGTGTGTTCTCCTGTGGAAATTCACCATCAATGTAGAACCAGATACCATCTTCTCGTATAAATCGTGAACGCTCTTGCAGACAAAATTGCTGTTGATTCTGTGTGTAATAGGCTTTGAAATGAACGAAGCCTTCATTTTCGTTGTTGCGGATACTTGCGGAGATGACGTCTAGCCCACACCATTGGCTGTTGATTGATTCTTCAATTGCGTCGCGTTGCTGTGGTGCATTGCAACTCGGATGATAGGTATTGATGACGAAATCAACCAAGCCCAGAACATGGGCACTATAGCGGGCTCTCATCAGTTGTTCTGGATAGATGGCTAAGGCTGAATCACTGTGGATTGGTTCACAGCAGTGTTGGTAATCTAAATGGCTACCACAATAGCATTGGTTCATAAATCCTCTCAAATTGCCCATGCAGATAAGACGGGGAAGTTTAAGGGGATCTAAACTCGATGTCTACTCAGGAGTGGACACCCAGTAAATCAGCTGTCCATTTCACAGCTTCGTTGTAACACTCTTTTACCACGGGTTCTTCGATACTTAATGTATGAGCAATTTTCTCAACATTTTGCCAGTCAGCCTGTTCATAAGCTCGAGTTAATTCAAGTACCAGACCTAATTCTCCTTTCCCCTCTATTAGTGCAAGTTTAACGTATTCGTCGATAGGCATCTCTTCCATGATACTTTCTAAAGGTTGATCAAGTAGGCTATCGAGTAACGAAAACATTCCTGTCAGGAAGGCCGAGCCGGGTTCAACATTAATTTTTGCTGTTACACCGATCAGTTCGCAATATCTTGCCCTTTGAATAGACAAGCCATACAAATAATCCGGTTTAGATTCTTGCGTCGAAGCAATCGCAACCAAGGAAATAAACTTTCTCAATCGTTGTTCACCGAGATAAATCAGTGCTTGTTTAAATGAGTGGATCTTTGAACTTACGGTCGCGGATGAGTTAACGAAGGTTAACAGTTTATAAGACAAGGTAAGGTCTGTAGCGACAAGCTCCTCAATGGCTTTGTAATCGAGGTTAGATTTGGCTACTTCTTTAAACAGTTGCACCACAGTAAGAAATGACGGCTCTAACGCTTTGCGCTGTAACATCTCTGGTTTGCTAAAAAAGTAGCCTTGAAAATAGGTAAAGCCCGCCTTTCTGGCTTGTTTAAATTCTTCATAGGTTTCTACTTTTTCTGCAAGGAACTCAATTTTCGTCGCGCCAAGTTTTTTAATGAAGCGAGTGGCTTTTTCAAGAGAAATAATGCGGATGTCAAATTTGATAATTGATACATAAGGGAGGAAAGCGAGCCAGCCGGAACTGGGTACAAAGTCATCAAGCGCAATTCTGTAGCCAAGCTGTGCCATCTTTTTTATTGCTTCTAATAGCTCTTGGGTTGGTTCGCAATCTTCCAAAACCTCAACAACCAGACTTTGTGCAGGAAAAAGCGTCGGAACGAGGTTAATCAGGCTTTGATAAGGGAAATTGACAAACCCTAAATGCTTACCCAGCGTATTGTAATGAGTAGATAAAAAATGATCAGAGAGTAACCGGCTCGTTGCTAAGTCTGGGTCTATATCTGGAAAGGTGTTCTTAGGGCCGTCTCGAAATAGCAGCTCGTAGCCGATGGTTTTTCGGTCACGATCGAGTATCGGCTGTCTGGCGATATAGGAGTATTTCAAGGCAAGACTCTTATCTAGTTATTGATATCATTGATATTACTTATTATAGCTTAACTTGTGATACGACCACTTAAACCAATAGTACCAGAATGCGACTTGACGTCAGTTTTTAGAACTAAATGGCCGAGTCTGCAGTTCGTAACCATCATTAGCATAGACCAAGACTGAGCCTTGGGTGTACCAGTCACCCAAAACAATTCGCGTTGCGGTGCCATGAAGTTGATTTTTGTGATGAATCTCTGGTCGATGAGTATGGCCATGAATCATTAAGTCAACCTCATATTTTGCAAGAACCTTATCCACTTCACTTTGTGTGACATCCATAATATCCATAGCTTTCATTTGTTTATCGTTATGGATGCCCGACTGTACTTTACCCACAATACGAACCTTTACAAAAAATGGCAGCCGATTAAATACCCATTGTAGCCAAGGCTGGTGAACCTTCTTTCGATAGGCTTGATACTTTATATCGTCAATACAGAGTGTGTCACCATGCAATACCACGGTTTTTTTTCCATAAAGGTCAATTACTTGTTCTTCTTGGAGAAGGGTGATCCCGGTTTCTTTCGCAAATCGTTTGCCAAGCAAGAAGTCGCGGTTTCCTTGAGTAAAATAGCAAGGAACCCCTTCGCGAGTCAGTTGCTTAAATTCCGATTTTATTTGGTTGGCGAAAGGTGAGTTATCATCGTCACCTATCCAAAATTCGAAAAGATCGCCAAGCACGTACAGCGCATCGGCATGAATGGCTTCTTCGCGCATGAAACGGATAAAACACTCGGTGATATCTGGTCGAGAAGGGCTTAGGTGTAAATCAGAAATAAATAGTGTATGCATAATAAAAATAAGGAGCGCTATGCGCTCCTTTTACCGTTACTCTTCGATGGTTGTGCCAGAAATGAACACTTCTTCTAGTGGAACATCTTGATGCATGCCCATAGAGCCTGTGCTTACTGCTTTTATTTTGTTCACAATATCCATACCTTCGATCACTTCAGCGAACACGCAGTAGCCCCAGCCATCTCGGCTTTCTGAACGAAAATCTAGGAATGTGTTGTTGTTCACGTTGATGAAAAACTGAGAACTGGCCGAGTGTGGGTCCATAGTGCGCGCCATGGCAAGAGTACCGATCTTATTGCTTAGGCCATTGTTGGCTTCGTTTTTAATCGTTGCGCGAGTTGTTTTTTCTTTTAGGCCAGAGGTCATGCCGCCGCCTTGAATCATGAATCCATCGATAACGCGGTGGAACAGAGTGTTATCGTAAAAACCGTCACGGCAGTACTGTAGAAAGTTTGCGCTTGTTTCTGGTGCTTTTTCTTCATTAAGTTGAATTTTAATATCACCAAAATTCGTGTGAAGGATGATCATGATAGTTACCTTTATCTATTTTTCGTTGAGGCCCGGATTTTAACTGAACTTTGGACACATTCAAATCAACAAATGTCTTTAGGGGCCGTATTATTGCGAGAGAATAAGGATGACCAAGCTAGGCTAGAGTTGTTATACTGTGAAGCCATTTTAGTTCAAACAGTTATTAGATAGAGATCATGCTGAAAATATATAACTCAATCACTAGACAAAAAGAAGAATTCAAACCAATTCATGCCAACAAAGTGGGTATGTATGTCTGTGGAGTCACCATTTATGATCTCTGTCATATTGGCCATGGTCGCACCTTCGTTTCTTTTGATGTAATTTCTCGCTACTTGCGCTACTTAGGCTATGACCTTACATTTGTGCGTAACATCACTGATATTGATGACAAAATCATTAAACGTGCTGCCGAAAATGGTGAATCTTGCGATTCGCTAACCGAGCGCTTAATCGCAGACATGCATGCAGATTTCGATGCATTGAATATGAAACGTCCAGATGTCGAGCCTCGTGCAACCGCTTATATCCAAGAAATCATAGGCTTGGTGCAACGACTGATTGAACGCGGTTTTGCTTACGTTGCTTCTAATGGTGATGTGATGTTTGAAGTCAGCAAATTTGACGAATACGGCAAGTTATCCAAACAAGATCTCGATCAGCTTCAAGCGGGCGCTCGTGTTGATGTTGATCTTGCTAAGCGTAGCCCACTTGATTTTGTGTTGTGGAAAATGTCGAAGCCGGGCGAGCCCACTTGGGAATCCCCATGGGGAGAAGGACGCCCGGGTTGGCACATCGAATGTTCGGCGATGAATTCAGCGATTTTGGGTAACCACTTTGATATTCATGGTGGAGGCTCTGATTTGCAATTTCCTCACCATGAAAATGAAATTGCTCAATCGTGCTGCGCACATGACACTCCCTATGTGAACACATGGATGCACAGTGGCATGGTGATGGTGGATAGAGAAAAAATGTCTAAATCATTAGGGAATTTTTTCACAATCCGCGATGTACTTGCTCACTATGATGCGGAAACGGTGCGCTATTTCTTGATGTCGGGGCATTATCGCAGCCAATTAAATTACAGCGAAGATAACCTAAAACAAGCGCGTGCCTCGCTAGAGCGTCTATACACTGCGTTGAGAGGGTTGGATTTAACCGTTCCAGTTGCAGGCGGTGAAGAGTATGTCAGTCGCTTTACGATAGCGATGAATGATGACTTTAATACGCCAGAGGCTTATTCCGTATTGTTTGATATGGCACGTGATATCAACAAGCTGAAGACAGAAAATCTTCAGCAAGCCAGCGCGCTTGGCGCACTTATGCGTGAGCTTGCCGATGTGATTGGTATTTTGCATCAAGATCCAGAAGCGTTTCTTAAAGGGGACACTAATGGTGATGACCAAGTGGCTGAAATTGAAGCTTTGATCAAACTGCGTAATGACTCACGTGCAGCGAAAGATTGGGCTAATGCTGACGTGGCACGCGATAAGTTGAACGAACTCGGCATCATTTTAGAAGATGGCCCAAGCGGAACTACTTGGCGTCGTAAATAATCAGGCAGTGAACTTGTCGATGATGGGCTTGAACTTTATTGGTTAAGCCCATTTTGTTTTTCGTCTACGATTAAGGTTTTCATGTCAATTATTTTAGGTATAGATCCCGGCTCGCGAATCACAGGTTATGGTGTGATCAGGCAGCATGGACGATATTTGTACTATCTTGGTAGTGGATGTATTCGTACATCCGAAAAAGAGTTACCTGGTCGGCTCAAGCAAATTTACGCTGGTGTGACGGAAATCATCACACAATTTCAGCCTGATGCTTTTGCCATCGAGCAAGTCTTTATGGCAAAGAATGCGGACTCAGCACTCAAACTCGGGCAAGCAAGGGGCAGTGCTATTGTGGCGGCGGTTAATGCAGATCTTCCAGTCTATGAATATGCCGCTCGACTGGTTAAACAATCTGTAGTTGGTACGGGTAGTGCTGATAAAGCGCAGGTGCAACATATGGTCCAGCAAATGCTTAAATTATCGGCTAAGCCACAAGCGGATGCCGCCGATGCTTTGGGTGTGGCAATTTGTCATGCGAATACCAATAAAACCTTGATTGCCTTAGCTGGGCGGGCAAGCAGTGCTAAAAAAGGCCGATATCGCTGAAAAACCGATCTCGAGCGAGGTGGTATTTTTTCTACTGGCTATACATCCAGTTATTTATTATCATCCAAGTCAAATAACCTCATTTCTCTAAGGAATTTCCTGTGATTGGACGTCTTCGCGGCATTCTGATTGAAAAGCAACCTCCAGAGCTACTGATTGAAGTCGCTGGCATTGGTTATGAAGTCCAAATGCCAATGAGTTGCTTCTATGAACTCCCTAAATTAGGCGAAGAAGCGGTCATTTATACCCATTTTGTGGTTCGAGAAGATGCGCAGCTTTTATATGGTTTCAACACGGTAAAAGAGCGAGCTTTATTTCGTGAAGTGATTAAAGCGAATGGCGTCGGGCCAAAATTAGGCTTGGGTATTTTGTCCGGAATGACGGCCGGACAATTTGTTTCATGCGTTGAGCGTGAAGATATCTCCACATTAGTTAAGCTTCCTGGGGTGGGTAAAAAAACCGCTGAACGTTTGGTTGTTGAGATGAAAGATAGGTTGAAAGGTTGGGGAGCTGGCGACCTTTTCACTCCCGCTACTGACGCTGCGCCAGTCGATAACAATTCCTTGGAAGCGCTCACGAGCAATGCGGAAGAAGAAGCGATCAGTGCGTTACTTTCTTTGGGTTATAAGCCTCAACAGGCTTCTAAAGTAGTGGCGCAAGTAATGAAAGCTGGCATGACCAGCGAAGCGCTGATTAAAGAAGCCCTGAGAGCAATGGTATGATTGAAGCTGATCGCTTAATTGCCCCTGATAGTCCTATTTTTAAAGATGAAGATATTATTGATCGCGCGATTCGTCCCAAAAAATTAGCGGATTATCGTGGTCAAGATCATGTGCGCAATCAGATGGAAATCTTTATTAAAGCGGCACAAATGCGCAGCGAGCCACTCGACCACCTCCTGATTTTTGGCCCTCCAGGGCTTGGAAAAACAACATTAGCTAATATCGTTGCCAATGAGATGGAAGTGAATATCCGCACAACTTCCGGCCCGGTATTGGAAAAAGCAGGAGATTTAGCGGCATTACTGACCAACCTTGAAGAGAACGACGTTCTTTTTATTGATGAAATTCATCGTTTAAGTCCGGTGGTTGAAGAAATTCTCTATCCCGCAATGGAAGATTACCAGCTCGATATTATGATTGGCGAAGGCCCAGCCGCTCGTTCCATTAAAATCGATTTACCTCCTTTTACGCTGATTGGGGCAACAACTCGCGCTGGCTCGTTAACCTCTCCCTTGCGAGATCGTTTTGGTATCGTGCAGCGTCTTGAGTATTACAAAATTGATGATCTACAGTACATAGTCCAAAGAAGCGCGGACTGTTTAGGATTGTCGATGGAAGCGGATGGTGCACTTGAGGTAGCAAGGCGTGCAAGAGGTACCCCTCGGATTGCAAACCGTTTACTGCGTCGAGTTCGAGATTACGCTGAAGTGAAAGGCAACGGGCACATATGTATAGAGACTGCAGATAAAGCGCTAAATATGTTGGATGTTGATAGCCAAGGTTTTGACTATATGGATAGAAAGCTATTGCTAGCGATCATGGACAAATTTGGCGGTGGTCCTGTTGGTCTCGATAACCTAGCCGCTGCAATCGGTGAAGAAAAAGATACCATTGAAGATGTGTTAGAACCCTTTCTTATCCAACAAGGTTATTTACAACGGACCCCAAGGGGGCGAATGGCGACCGATCGCGCTTACCTTCACTTCGGAATTGAAAAATAAGTTTGCAGTTCATTGTTGCTTTTTCTCGATAGTTACAAAGTGTGACCCATGTCTTCTTTATGGCATTTTTTTACCACCGAAGAGTTAATAATATGGAGTGCGTTGTTAACTCTCTGTGTGATTCGTTGTCCTAACCTCTAGCTCCTTCACTAAATGCTTACAATAATTTCATTCTTCCTTTGATGTAGATCATTTTGTTCTTTTTTTGTTCAGGTTTGCCGTGTAAAAATTGATATAAATCAAGGTATTTTTCTCCTATAAACCTTTTGAAACAACTTGTAATTAGCAGTAGTATTAGCCCTAGCTATATTAGCTGATGCTTAACAATTAACTAACCATAACGGTACATGCTCGCAACAAAAATCCGAAATTTTCCAACATTTGGTGAGTTTTTATCACTGATGAATTTAAGGGTTTTAACCAGCTCAGCATGTCAAAAGTGTCATTCAGCCGGCACAAAGGAGTTACCATGATTGACGTCGTTGATCTATCGCGGTTGCAGTTTGCACTGACAGCGATGTATCACTTCCTGTTCGTTCCATTGACTCTAGGTATGGCTTTTCTTTTAGCCATCATGGAATCTTTGTATGTAATGACTGATAAGCAAATCTATAAGGACATGACAAAGTTCTGGGGTAAGCTTTTTGGTATTAACTTTGCCCTTGGTGTGGCCACAGGCCTCACTATGGAGTTCCAGTTCGGTACAAACTGGTCATACTATTCCCACTATGTAGGTGACATTTTTGGCGCCCCTCTTGCGATTGAAGCACTTGTAGCCTTCTTTTTAGAATCAACCTTTGTCGGTTTGTTCTTCTTTGGCTGGGATAGACTATCAAAACGCCAGCACTTGGGCGTGACTTGGCTAGTTGCGCTGGGGTCTAATTTCTCGGCACTTTGGATTTTGATTGCGAATGGTTGGATGCAAAACCCAGTCGGCGCAGAATTCAATTTTGAAACCATGCGTATGGAAATGGTCAGTTTTGCTGAAGTCGTTTTCAACCCAGTTGCTCAAGTGAAATTTGTGCATACCGTCGCTTCTGGCTATACCACGGGTGCGATGTTTATTTTAGGAATTAGTTCTTACTACCTACTGAAAGGTCGCGATATCGCTTTTGCCCGTCGTTCATTTGCTATTGCCGCGTCATTCGGTATGGCTGCCATTTTGTCTGTAATTGTACTTGGTGATGAATCAGGTTATGAAGTCGGCGAAGTTCAAAAAGTAAAACTTGCGGCGATTGAAGCAGAGTGGCACACAGAACCCGCACCCGCTGCTTTCACCTTGTTTGGTTTGCCAAATCAAGATGAGATGCACACCGACTATGCGATCAAAATTCCTTATTTAATGGGGATTATCGCTACGCGCTCTCTCGACACCGAAGTCACAGGGTTGCGTGATTTGCGCGATGATCACGTCGATCGCATCCGTAACGGTATGTATGCCTATGGTTTACTAGAAAAACTTCGTGCGGGTGAAAAATCTCAAGCAAATATGGATGCATTTGACGAAGTGAAAGGTGACTTAGGTTATGGTTTACTTCTGAAGCGCTATACCGACAAAGTGACTGATGCAACGGAAGAGCAAATTCAAGCCGCCGCTGATGATTCAATTCCAACCGTATGGCCGCTATTCTGGTCATTCCGTTTGATGGTCGGTGTCGGTTTTGTGATGTTGTTTGTATTTGGTGCGGCATTTGTTCAAACCTGCCGTCAAAAAATCGAGCAGAAACCATGGGTTCTTAAAGCGGCATTATTCAGTATTCCTCTGCCGTGGATTGCGATTGAAGCGGGTTGGTTTGTTGCTGAATATGGCCGTCAGCCATGGGCGGTTGGTGAAATATTACCGACCAATGTTGCCGCTTCTGCACTAACTCTTGGCGAATTATGGACTTCACTGTTCGCGATTCTTGCACTGTACACTGTGTTCTTGATTGCTGAAGTTTACTTGATGGTTAAATTTGCTCGTAAAGGGCCTAGCAGCCTGAAAACTGGTCGTTATCACTTTGAGCAAAACGCAAACTCTGTTGAAGACAAAGTTAGCCGTCAAGTTGAAGCATAAGGCAGGGAGATAGAATAATGTTTGATTACGAAATCTTGCGACTAATTTGGTGGGTGCTGATCGGCGTACTGCTGGTTGGTTTTGCAATCACGGATGGTTTTGATATGGGCGTTGGTGCTCTTGTTCCTGTCATTGGTAAAAATGACAGTGAACGTCGTGTCATGATCAACTCGATTGCCCCACACTGGGATGGTAACCAAGTTTGGCTTATCACGGCAGGTGGCGCACTGTTTGCGGCTTGGCCGTTAGTCTATGCGACATCATTTTCCGGATTTTATTTGGCGATGATTGTTACATTGGCTGCATTATGGCTTCGTCCGATTGGTTTGGATTACCGTTCAAAAATTGAAGATCCAAAGTGGCGTAATACTTGGGATATCTGTATTTCAATTAGTGGTTTTGTACCACCAGTCATCTTTGGTGTTGCCTTTGGCAACTTACTACAAGGCGTACCATTCCAACTTAGTGATTTCTTGATGCCAACGTATCACGGTTCATTTTTTGGTCTGTTGAACCCATTTGCTCTGCTTTGTGGCTTAGTTAGCTTGTTTATGATTATTTTACAAGGTGCCGCTTGGCTACAGATGAAAACCACCGATGAGCTGCATACACGCGCTCGTGGTGTTGCTCAACTGATGGGTTTGTTGGTTACTGTTACTTTTGTCGCCGCAGGTTTTTGGATCCAAAATATCGATGGTTATGTGATTACCAGCGTCATTGATACACATGCGGCATCAAACCCACTCAATAAAGAAGTGATACGTGAAGCAGGGGCATGGATGGCTAATTTCAACGCTTATCCATTACTATGGATAGCGCCAGCTTTGGGTGTTGTCATGCCACTAATTGCTGTGTTGGCGTCGCGTTTTGAAAAAGGAGGTCTCGCATTCTTGGCTTCTAGCTTAGCCAATGCGGGTGTAATTTTCACCGCTGGTTTTGCTATGTTCCCATTTATCATGCCTTCAAGCTTAGTACCAAGTAACAGTTTGACCATGTGGGACTCAACATCGAGTGAATTGACGTTGAACTTAATGACAGTAGTTGCTTTTGTAATGGTACCTATCATTCTTGGTTACACCACTTGGACTTACTACAAGATGTTTGGTCGTCTTGATAGCAAGTTTATTGAAGAAAACAAAAACTCACTTTACTAAGGAGCATAGATATGTGGTATTTCGCATGGATTCTAGGTGTGCTTTTAGCGTGTGCATTTGGCATTATCAACGCTCTTTGGTTAGAGCATTCTGAAATGATGGACAAAGACCGTGAGTAAACTTGCTTTGCAAGTCACTGAATACCATAAACCGCTTGATAAGACTCTGTTCAGAGTCTTATCGCTTGTGCTTGGTTTTTATCATGTTGCCATGATTATGTGGGATCCTGAGCTTTATTCTCAGAGCATTGGTGGTTTTAACGTGGTTATTTCACCACTCATGATATGGGCGCTGTGTGCAAGTATGGTTTTTGGTGTTGGTTTTAGACCACGCAAATGGTTTTGGCAATTATTGTTTAGCCCCTACATTTCATTATCGATCTTAATTTATCTAACGACTATTCGACTAGTTTGATATTTACTATGTATGAATAGCCTATCGAAGGTTGATTAAGGACCCACATTAGTGCTGCCTCTTTGAGACAGCACTAATTTTTTGTTTCAAGTTTTGTAAAAGTCCACTCAATGCTTGTACTAACGCCAATGAGTTGCGTTATAGTACTTACCTAAATCTGTATGTATGTTGGAACCTTTGTGCAAAATACAGCTTCAGCCTTTTCCTTTTATTGGCCTGTGACGATTTACTATGAAGATACGGATGCTGGCGGTGTCGTCTATCACTCAAACTATCTTAAATTCTTTGAACGAGCCCGAACCGAAATGTTACGTGCAGTTGGAGTGTCTCAGCAGACGCTTTTGCAGCAGAACATCGGCTTTGTGGTCAGACACGTTGACATCGATTTTCTACAAGCTGCACGTTTAGACGATATGCTGACGGTAAAAACCGTAATTTCGGCTTTGAAAAAAGCTTCTTTGCTCTTCTGTCAAGAGCTCGTCAATCCTGAAGGCAAAGTATTGTGTAAAGCAATAGTTAAGGTAGCATGCATCGACAATAAAAACATGAGACCAAAAGCGATGCCTCAATCAATTATTTTGGAGTTAACCCATAGTGACTGCTGATATCTCAATTCTCGATCTGTTTTTGCAAGCCAGCTTATTGGTCAAGATGGTGATGCTAATCCTTTTGGGGATGTCTATCGTTTCATGGGCGATGATCATCAAACGCAGCAAAGTACTTTCCTTAGCGGAAAAAAATGCTGAAGCTTTCGAAGATAAGTTTTGGTCTGGTACTGACTTATCTGTTATTTATCAAGACGTAAAAAAGCGTAAAGATGAACTTTTGGGTACAGAAGAGATTTTTTATTCTGGTTTTACCGAATTTGCACGTTTACGCAAGACTAACGCCACTTCACCCGATTTCATCATGGAAGGCACGGGACGTGCGATGCGAGTTGCCGTTGCAAGAGAGGTGGACGAGTTAGAAACCAGTTTGCCATTTCTAGCGACTGTGGGGTCTATCAGCCCGTACATTGGATTATTTGGTACGGTATGGGGTATCATGCACTCTTTTATTGCATTAGGTGCAGTGAAGCAAGCAACATTAGCAATGGTGGCTCCAGGTATTGCGGAGGCGCTGATTGCGACGGCAATGGGTTTGTTTGCGGCGATTCCTGCTGTAATGGCTTATAACAGTTTAAGCAACAAAGTCAGTAAATTAGAGCATAATTACGCCACATTCTCTGAAGAGTTTCATAGTATTCTTCATCGCCAAGCGATGGCCGGTAGGGAATAGACAATGGTTGGTTACCAGCGTAAAAAGCGCAAGTTAACAGCCGAGATTAACGTTGTTCCCTATATCGACGTTATGCTCGTGTTGCTGATTATTTTTATGGTGACATCGCCGTTTGTGACCCAAGGAGTTGATGTAGAACTTCCTAAAACCACTACGGCAAAGTCGACGTCGGATCTGAAAGGTGATAGTGATAGCAGCTTTATCATTGTGGAGATCGATAAAGAAGGCCGCCTCGGGCTGAGCGTAAATGATGATGAGGTCGAGCGGGGTCTTTCGCTACAAGATGTCATTATCAGAGTTAAAGCTGAATTGTCGTTGAAACCGGATTCACCGGTTGCGGTTGGTGGTGATGCAGCAACGCCTTATGCAGAAGTGATACTGGTTCTGGATGAATTGAATCGTGCGGGTATTTCAAAAGTAGGTTTGCTAACCGAAATTAAAGGATAGTTTGTACTGTTCATGAAAGATCATAAATCCAAAAAAAGCGATTACAAAAAGCCCATCATTATCTCGGCTGCTTTGCATATAGTGTTGATCACTGCTTTGTTATGGGGATCGGATTTTAACCTAACTAAGCCCGAGCCTGTAGGGCCGATGGTTCAAGCCGTGGTGATTGACCCACAATTGGTACAAAAACAGGCACAGCAAATTCGTAATCAGCGTGAGGCCGTCGCCAAAAAAGAGCAGGATCGGCTGGATAAGTTACGCCGCGAAAGTGAGCAGTTGGAAAAAAGCCGCAAAGCGGAAGAAGAGAATATTCGCCAATTAAAAGAGCAACAAGCTCAGGAAGCCAAAGCGGCCAGAGAAGCTGAAAAGCAACGTGCCGCAAAAGAACAAGAGCGTAAAGTAGCAGAAGAGCGAGCCCGTAAAGAAAAAGATCGAGCATTAAAAGCAGAAACGGAACGCAAGATAAAAGAAGAAGCAGTTAAAAAAGCGGAACAGGAGCGCATTGTTAAAGAGGCTGAAATTGCGAAAGCGGAAAAAGAACGCATTGTCCGCGAAAAAGAAGCTGAGCAGGCCAAAGAGAAAGCTCGTAAAGAGCGTGAAGCCGCAGAGCGAGCCGAGAAAGAGCGAATAGCCAAAGAACAAGAAGCGAAAAAAGCGGCCGAGAATGCAAAAAAAGAGAAAGCACGCTTGGAGAGATTGGAACGCGAACGCAAAGAACAAGAAGCGGCACTGAACAACATTTTTTCCGGGTTAGAATCAGAAGCCGAGCAAAATAGCTCAGCTCGTTCTCAATTTGTAATGAGTGAAGCTCAGCGATATGGAGCAATTTATGTGCAGCTCATTCAACAAAATTTGCTGCTTGAAGAGAGTTTTAAAAGCAAACAGTGCAAAGTGAACCTGCGGCTTATTCCTACGGGAACGGGAGCGGGAGCGGTACTCGGGAATCTAAGCATTATTGAGGGAGACTCTAGGCTATGCGCGGCGACAAAACGTGCTGTTGCGCAGGTGGGCACATTTCCACTTCCTAAAGATGATCTTGATGTAGTCAATAAATTGAAAAACATTAATTTAACTGTAGACCCAAATTAAAAGGAAAAGCTTGTGTTAAAGCGATTGATGTTAGGATGCCTACTTACCATTATAAGTAGCGTACAGCTCGCCAACGCCGCATTGGAGCTTGTGATAACCGACGGTATCAATTCAGCAAGGCCGATTGCTATCGTACCGTTTAAGTGGGAAGGTAAAACAAAATTACCACAGGATATTTCTGCGGTGATCGCGTCAGACTTACAGCGTAGTGGTAAATTCAGTCCAATCGATACTAATAAAATGCCACAAACCCCTTACAATGAAACCGATGTCAAGTTTGATGCTTGGACCAGCATCGGCGTTGATGCTTTGCTCACGGGTAGCATTACGCAAAATGCTGAAGGTAACTATGTCATCAACTATCAGTTAGTGGATGTGGTCCGTGGGCAATTGACGCAAGGGCAAAGTAAGGCATTAAGTAATGATGGGCAGTTGGTACTCTCTAAAGATCACGTGTTATTTAATAAAGTTGCTACCGTACCCGCCAATCGTATGCGTGAGTATGCGCACCGAATTTCAGATTTAGTCTACCAAGAACTTACGGGCGATAAGGGTGCCTTTCTTACTCGCATTGCCTACGTGGTGGTCAATGACGATGAGCAATATCCTTACCAGCTAAGAGTTGCCGACTATGACGGTTACAATGAACGGTTGGTACTTCGTTCAAAGCAGCCTTTGATGTCGCCGACTTGGTCACCTGATGGCAAGCAACTGGCGTACGTGAGCTTCCAAAACGGCCAAGCGGAAATATTCATCATGAATATTTATACTGGTGAAAGAGAGAAAGTGACCTCGTACCCACGCCATAATGGGGCACCAAGGTTCTCGCCAGATGGGAAAACCCTCGCCTTGGTGTTGTCTAAAACGGGCAGCTTACAGGTTTATACTCTGGACTTGGCAACCAAGAAGCTGAAACAAATAACGAGTGGCAGATCAAATAATACAGAACCGTTCTGGCATCCTGATGGTAAATCGCTAATATTTACTTCGGATCGGGGTGGTAAACCACAGATATATCAAGTAAATTTATTTGGCGGTTCTACCAATCGTCTGACATGGCAAGGCACTCAGAACTTAGGTGGTCAAATCACACCTGATGGCCGATTCCTTGTTATGGTAAACCGAAGTAATTCGGGTTTTAATCTGGCGAAACAGGATTTGGAAACAGGTTCAGTGCAAATTCTAACAAAGACTTTGCTCGATGAATCTCCAAGTATTGCACCCAATGGTGGTATGGTCATATACAGTTCTATTTATAACAAAGCGAATGTACTTTCGATGGTGTCTATAGATGGGCGTTTCAAAGCTAGATTACCGGCAACAAATGGTCGCGTTAGGGCTCCTGCGTGGTCTCCGTTTTTATAGCAAGTAAGTATCAAAAAGTAAGGAAAAAAAATGCAACTTAATAAAGTTCTTAAAGGGCTGCTGATTGCGCTACCAGTACTTGCAGTAACTGCATGTAGTTCAAGCGATGAAGCGACTAACGCTTCTGGTACTCAAACTAACCAGTCTACTTCAGGTTCAGCAAACAGCGTCGATACAACCGTAGTTTCTCCAATTGATGCGAATGGCCAACTCGCTGAACAAGAGCTAAAGGAACAAGCTCTTCGTGAAACCCAAACCATCTATTTCGCATTTGACAACGCGACAATTGCTGGTGATTACGAAGATATGCTTGCTGCACACGCGGCTTACCTAAGCAAAAATTCAGCAATGAAAGTTACCATCGAAGGCCATGCTGACGAACGTGGTACGCCTGAATATAACATCGCGCTAGGTGAGCGTCGTGCACAAGCTGTAGCAAAATATCTACAAGCGCTAGGTGTACAAGCTGACCAAATCTCGATCGTTAGTTACGGTGAAGAGAAGCCACTTCTTCTTGGGCAATCTGAAGAAGTGTATGCGAAGAACCGCCGCGCGGTTCTCGTATACTAATCGAGGAATTGCCTCATGTTCAGTAACTTTAAGCGAATTGTAACGCTTACGTTACTGGCAAGTGCAGCGGGTCAAGTGCCCGCTGCACCAGCTCCAGTAGCCGATCTTAGCAACAGCGTTTCAGTCAGCACATCTCGCGCTAAAAAACCATCATCTGAATCTGATGTGCAACGTCTTGAACGTCTGCTTGAAAACCGTAATAGTGTTCAACTTAAAATGCAGCAGCAGCTCGATGATATGGCACTTGAAGTCAGTGAACTACGTGGTCAGCTAGAACGTAACAGTTACGATATGCAGCAAATGTTGCAGCGTCAACGTGAACTCTTTATCGAGTTAGATCGCGTACGTGGCGAAATGAAGAATAAAACCACAAGTTCGTCACAGCCGACAGTTGACACTGATATTGCAGGAACGTTTAGCAGCAATGTTGATGAGCAAACCGCTTATCAAAATGCGGTTGATTTGATCCTAAAGAAAAGGGATTACAGCGGTGCTATTGCTGCGTTTCAGCAGTTCCAAAAAGATTACCCGGATTCTAATTTTGCCTCTAATGCCCATTATTGGCTAGGGCAGCTCTATTTTGCGAAAAAGCAAGATAAAGAAGCGGCGCAAAGTTTTGCTGCGGTGATCACTTACAGTGATTCTAACAAGCGTGCTGATGCGCTGGTTAAGTTGGGTGATATTGCCAAGCGCAATAATAACTTGGCACAAGCCAATAAGTACTATCAGCAAGTTGTCGATGAATATCCTAGTAGTGCATCGGCAAAGGTAGCTAAAGAGAATTTGAATTAATAGTAATTTGAGTTATTAAATCAGAGGCCGTAAGGCCTCTTTTCAAATATGCAATTTATGAATCACTTTTGATCCTTCGTTAGGTGCGGTGTACAATGCTCGGATTCTTGGAAGTTGCGTAGAGCAAGAGCAATGAGCCACATATTAGATACGATTGAAACTATTTATCCATTTCCGCCAAAGCCCATTCCACTGACGGTTGAGCAAAAACAAGCCTATACAGCAAGTATCAAACAACTCTTAAAAGAAAAAGATGCAGTACTGATTGCGCATTACTATACCGACCCTGAAATTCAAGCTCTTGCTGAAGAAACTGGTGGTTTTGTTGGTGATTCATTAGAGATGGCCAAGTTTGGTAATCGCCATCCTGCCAGTACATTGATCATCGCTGGTGTGCGCTTTATGGGCGAATCAGCAAAAATCTTAACCCCTGAAAAACGCATTTTAATGCCAACGTTAAAAGCAGAATGCTCTTTGGATCTAGGGTGCCCTGCCGATAAATTCACAGAATTTTGTGATGCACACCCAGATCATACCGTTGTTGTGTATGCAAACACATCGGCGGCGGTCAAAGCTCGTGCCGATTGGGTGGTGACATCAAGTATCGCGCTGGATATTGTCGAACACTTAGATGCGGAAGATAAACCGATTATTTGGGGGCCAGATCGCCATTTAGGCTCATACATCGAGAAAAAAACAGGTGCAAAGATGTTGCTCTGGCAAGGTGAATGCGTCGTTCACGACGAGTTCTCTGCCGATGCATTGCGTAAGATGAAAGCACTGTATCCCGATGCGGCCATCCTTGTACATCCAGAATCACCAGCCAGTGTGGTAGAACTTGCGGATGCTGTAGGCTCTACCAGCCAGTTGATTAAGGCAGCAAAATCCTTACCTCAACAGAAAATGATTGTGGCGACCGATAAAGGCATCTTTTTTAAGATGCAGCAGTTAGTCCCTGAGAAAGAATTAATTGAAGCACCGACGGCAGGAGCTGGGGCAACATGCAGAAGCTGCGCGCATTGTCCTTGGATGGCGATGAATGGTCTGCGAGCGATTGAGTCAGCTCTTATGGAAGGCGGTAAAGATCACGAAATCTTCGTCGATGAAGCCGTGAGAGTGAAATCACTCATCCCATTGAACCGTATGTTGGATTTTGCGGAACAGTTAAATTTGCAAGTCAAAGGGAATGCCTAATTCCTTTCGGCGGTAGTGGATGAAAAAAGGCTCTTATTCAGAGCCTTTTTTATCGCAAGCAAATTGATGTGAAATTAACGTTATTCGAAAATAAAACTATTCAAAAACACAGTTATTGCTCTAGCGCCAACTGAGCGCCGCGTTGCGTTAAGCCACACAACATCACCGGTATGGCCTGATAGATTTCTTCAAACTGGTCGAGTCCTTGCATACCTTGTTGGGAAAGTGTTGCCAAGGACGTCTCCGGATCATAAAGCATACTCAGCGAAAGGAGTACGCCCCCAAGTAGCGCATTGTCTTGGCTATCTTCAGGCATTAACGTTTCCCAATCATCACGCGTAAGTTGCCAACCTTGAAGAAAACCTTCACAAAAATCACGGACACGTTCAGTCACTATTTCTTGTTCATCGAGTGAGCAACCCACAGGCCAGCTCCATTGATTTTCGAGCAAAGCAGGGCGATAGTCATTCCACATTTCAACGATCAGTTGGAAATAGGTTTCTAGCTGTTTGCCTTCGCTAAATGGCGCGATCTCTTCTCCTCCCCATAGAAAAGGGAGCCATTCCTCTGGTGGGAGCAAGTTAGGCGCTGACGCCATGGATGCGACAAAACCTTGAGTTTTGGCCTCATTAAGCAATTTATCTTCTAGTTCGGGTTGGGTAAGGAGTTCTTGTAAATTCACAGCAGATCCCATCAGTTGCCGAGTGTATTTGCGTTCATTTTAACGTTAAAGCGATGCGATGTGCGAATTTTGCTGATAATTTGTTGGCTTTAGTGAGGTTTTACAACAATCAACATATTGCTCGCTAAGATTGTTCACTATAATTTGCACAAAAGAAAAAGTTGAAAGGATTTATGAGAGCACTTATTTCATTGAAGAGAAAGAGCATTATCGCTCTTGCTTTGTATCTCTGCTTTTTTATTGCGATCACAGGTAGCGTCACTTATTGGGTGGTCGAAGCGCCACTACGAGCTGAATTAAATCAGAATTTAGATCTTCGTGCGGAAGTACTATCAGCTCAAATCCGCGAACCTCTCAATCGTTCTATTGGCGTGCTCCAAAGCATAGTGAGCCTTGGACAAGCTGCAGCCAACCAAGCTGAGCAAGACAGAATGCTCTATTCGCTGTTCACTATACTTGATGATGTTGTCGTCAGTGGTGGACTATGGCCGAAACCCTATAGTATTAATGCATCGCAGCGATACAGTGGTCTGTTTTATAACCGAGCCGCTGATGGTCAAGTCGACAAACTACACTCTTGGAACAATCCAGAAGCACATGGCTACGATAACGAAGAGTGGTACAACGCAGTAAAAGAGAAGCCTGTTGGTAGTGTTGCATGGTCAGAAGTCTATGTAGATGCGTACACGCATGTTCAAATGATCACGGCTTCATCGCCCTATTACGTTAACGGTGAATTTGCTGGAGTAGCAACAGTCGATCTGTCATTGGCGGGGTTAGCCACATTTATTGCCAGTCAAGCGGAGCTTTATAACCTTGGCGTATCCTTAAGTGATTCGGGGGGATCCCTGATCACTGAACATAATTTTATAATACGTGAAGAAGCTAACGTAAGTCATTTCGGTTTTGGTGATTTTGAATGGCGAGTTGATGTTATTAATGCCCATCGGTTAGTGAATGACGAAGTGTTTGATCTGGTGATGAATATCGAACGGAGTATCATTCCAATCCTTTTAGTTTGCGTTATGATCGGTTATTACTTGATCAATCAATATGTGATCAAACCGATTACCATCATCGCCAAAAAAGTGAGTGATTCTAAACAAGGCGGTATTATTGATATGCCGTATCGAAGCCAAGATGAGATCCGCCAGCTTATCGATTCCTTTAACCAAAAAACCGTTTATCTTGAAGCGGAAAAAGTGAAAGCTCAAGCTTCGACTCAAGCCAAAAGTGCCTTCTTAGCGACCCTGTCACACGAAATCAGAACTCCAATGAATGGTGTTTTAGGAACCGCGCAAATCTTATTGAAAACAGAGCTTTCCCCAGAGCAGAGACAACACCTCAATAGTTTGTATGAATCGGGTGAGCACATGATGGTGCTGCTTAACGAAATTCTCGATTTCTCCAAGATTGAACAAGGGCGATTAGAACTTGATAACACCCGTTTCCCCTTGGATTCACTGATTGGTAGTATTAACAGTGTTTACCATACCTTATGCAATGAAAAAGGACTGCAGTTTAGGATTTACAGCGATATTGTTCACGATCGCTGGTATTACTCAGATAAAGCACGATTGAGACAGATTCTGTTTAATTTACTGAATAATGCGGTCAAGTTTACCTCTCACGGCTTTGTCGAAGTGACTCTAAAAGAGCAGCAGATGGAAGATAAACGGTATCTTTCTATTCGTGTACGAGATTCAGGGATTGGTATAGCAAAAGAGGCTCAGGAAAAAATATTCCGCCCATTTGAGCAGGCCGAATCATCGACGACAAGGCGTTTTGGTGGAACGGGGTTGGGCTTAGCGATTGTAAAACAAATTGTAGAGCTAATGGATGGGACAGTCACGGTAACCAGTGAGTTAGGAATTGGTACCAGTTTTCACGTTATGCTGGCGATAGAAACAACGGCGCCTGGGACCATTGAAGTCAAGCCACACCGCAAGCTTAATTACCAAGGGCTGAAAGCCCTTATCGTGGAAGATAACCGGACCAACTCTATCATCATCGAAACCTTTATGAAGAATAAAGGGTTTACATGCGATTGTGTTGAGAATGGTGAATTGGCAATTCAAGCGGTTGTTGGCGGGAATTATGACCTGATATTGATGGATAACCATATGCCCGTAATGGATGGTGTAGAAGCGGTGTCTGCGATTCGGATCTTAGTTGGGGAGCAACGTAATGTGCTCATTTTTGGTTGTACTGCTGATGTTTTCAAAGAAACACGTGAGCGAATGCTGTCGGCCGGCGCTGATTATATTGTCACCAAACCCATTGATGACAATGAATTAGATGATGCTCTTTTCCAATTTGTCGAAAAACTGTATCAATATCATCCAGAGTCCTCGATGCCGCTAAAGATAGGCTCTGCAGAGGAATCATTAGTGACGTTTTATATGGCCGTAGAAAATCAAAATATAGAACTTGCATTAGCCATGATTCAACGTTTGATACAGCAGTTGCCGGAGATTGAAAACACTCATATTCATCAAGTGTTACTCGACACCAAAACGAGCTTAGAAAAGCAGAACTTACCTACACAGCAACAAGTCGATCTGCTAACGGTGTTGCTTACCGATTTTTGCAATTAAATAACCATTTTGAGATTTAGCAAGAATGCGTTGTAACAAAAATTTAAAGAATAGCGTTAGATTCTAGTTTGCAATTTAAAATTGGTTATAAATTTACCTAAGTCAGTTGAATTTGGTCACTAAATCTACAAAATATATGTTCTAATTCCCTCATCATCTATCTTAATGCTGTTTTCTAGGTATCTGTACCGCTTATTGGTGTATTGGCTAGTTATATCTATTGTGTAGAGGGAAGTAATGAAAGCTCGTGGCCCATTTTGTATTCGTCATGCTGCGGCGGACACATTCGCAATGGTTGTTTTTTGCTTTATCTCAGGAATGCTCATTGAAATTTTTATCTCAGGAATGACTTTCGAGCAGTCGCTAGCATCACGTACACTGTCTATCCCAGTTAATATCGCAATAGCATGGCCTTATGGCGTATTTCGTGACTTTATTCTGCGCCAGGGACGTCAATGGTCTGAGACTGGCTTAATGAAGAATGTCTCGGATTTGGTTGCTTACGTTCTATTTCAATCTCCTGTCTATGCCGCCATTCTATGGGCTGTAGGCGCATCGACAGAGCAGATCATAACTGCAGTATCAAGCAATGCCATTGTGTCGTGTGGAATGGGTGTTCTCTATGGCTATTTTTTAGATATGTGCCGCCGTTGGTTCCGTGTCCCTGGCTATCATCGTAGCGCCTAATCGTGACACTCACTGAAGAAAGGCTTGTATTGAATTTCATCAAATAAGTCAATAAGTAGTCAAACGAACCAAAGTGGTGGGCTTTTTTATTATTTTGGCTTGACCTAATCCTATAGAATCATTAAATTAGCGCCTCGTTAGCCAAATGCGCTAACCACAATATAATTTGGTGAGTTGTCCGAGTGGCTTAAGGAGCACGCCTGGAAAGTGTGTATACGGCAACGTATCGAGAGTTCGAATCTCTTGCTCACCGCCATCTTATTGAAAAAAGACGTCTTAGGGCGTCTTTTTTCTTATTTAAAACTTCTTAAAATCAATAAATTATAGCCCGTATTCTTCCGTATTCTTCCGTATTCTTCCGTATTCTTCCGTATTCGTCTAGCCAAATCCATTGTTTCAAGTAATACCCAAAGCAATACAAAGGCGTTTTTCTGATGTGAGTATTACTTTTTGCCCTTTCTTATGCTGATATTAAATCATGATGTCTTTGTTTTTATTTAACAATGTTGGGTGTAAGTAATACCATGATTTTGAGGTTCTTCGGCGTTGTTCAGGTCTTACTTGAGGGATAGATGATGGCCTATAAATTGACGGTAAGACAGGTACAAAGCGCAAAACCTAAGGACAAGGTTTATCGATTATCGGATGGAGGTAATTTGTACTTTTGTCTACGGCTCAATAATTCGAGATCTTGGCAGTTTCGCTATACAAGGCCAGGACAAGATAAAGTGACTTACCTGTCTGTCGGCACTTACCCAGATATGAGTTTGGCGGAAGCGCGAGATAAAGCCTTAGAGTCAAGAAAGATGCGTGCAGAAGGCATCGTCCTCAGTTAACGAGAGAAGAACAAAAAGCCCAAGCGATTCTCGAGCAAAATGCGATTTTCCAGTTTGTTGCTGAACAATGGAAAGCGACGAAAGAGGGGAGAATCAAAGAAAAGACACTTCTGGGTAATTGGCGCAAGCTTGAACTTTACGCATTTCCAAAACTGGGGTCGATTCCAGTCACTAAGATTTCCGCACCGATTGCGATTGCAGCTCTTCGTCCTGTCGAAAAACGGGATTAAGAAGTGTTTCTTAATCAATTTATGTAAAACATGACGCTAGTAACGGACATTAACTACTGACAATAGAGCTAATGACCAACGAGTTTGGTATCTGGCGCAGAGCCGAGAAGTTGTTGTGCATAAGAAATTTCACTTTCTGTTACTGGTCCCAAAGCCGCATCGGAGACTAAGTGCGTTTTTGTGGCCTTCGAAGAGTCGGTGAGCTAATTTCAAAGATACACGGGTGCGAAATCATGCCACTCTTCAGGTAACTGAGAGTTAACTAAGCGAAATACTTTTCGTGTTTTTGGAGAAATATGGTGAACCGCAGAGCCGTAATGTTTGCGGTAGATGTGCTCTAACACTCCATGTTGTTCGAGTTTTTGTAACCCTTGCTCAAGGTATTTTTGCAGTTTGGCTTGGCTCGGATTCACATAAAAGACGATAGGCAAAGGGTAGAAAAGCATCAGGCTCGGCTCTATGGCGAGCCTAGCCGTCTCATGTGGATACTCATCTAGCAGGCTCTGTGCTTCGTTGATACCGAGCGGGATAAAATCACACAACCCTTCTTGTAGCAGTAAAAACTGTTGTGCCAGTGTGCCACGTTCCAAGACCTGAAAACCATTTTGCCGCAAGAGTTCGGCGTCTGCCCAAGTGCCGGGAATGCCAGCGATTCGCTGTTGCAACTCAGAGAGCGATAAGTGAGTAAACTGATCTTGTTCACTACGGCGTACAATCAAGACACGGCAACCCAAGATGCCGCCGCAAATGGCGTGAGGCACCATCAGGTATGTTCCTTTGGCAAATTTACGGTTGCCGGCGACCGTGGTAGTGAGATCGGTACCGAATGTAAAAATGCTGGCTTCATCGGAGGCGAGAGGATAGTCCGTGGCATCATGGACGATGTCACAAGGCAGTTGCTGTGCTTGCAGGACCGCACGCAGCACATCGAGTTCGTGCTCTTGTCGTATCCATGATTTGTTACCATTCCAGAAATTGAGCATAGTAAGTAACTCCAACTTGTAATCTAACCTTATCATTTCACAGAATATTTAAACAAGAAAGCGCTTTCTTAATTGTATGGAGAATTGTTCAAAAAATGGACAGCCATGATGATTCACACTCTTATCGGAGAATAAACGTTTGTTATGTCACAAAATTCATGACTGTTTTTATGTTGTAACCAATTGATTTTAATGACTTCTATTATTTTAGCTTAACGGGGGGTGATGTTAACTTATTGATAAGTATGAGTTAACTGAATCTGTGATCTCTGGTCGGTTTTATCCATCTCCATTTGAATAGTTGCCTGCAAAGGGGAAGAATCCATAAAAAGAAAGCGCTTTCTTTCTCGTTTTGCCATCAATAAAACCGTTATTGTACGCACAATGGGAAGTGCATCGAAAAATAATAAGAAATCGCTTTCATGGGGTGTAACTAAAACAAGGATAATGTGATGCAAAAGAAAACTCTGCTCGCTACTCTCGCTGCCGGCCTTATGTTAACTGCAACCGCGACCACTGCGGCTGAGGTTAAACAAGGCGGTACGTTGACAGTGCCAATCATCAACACGGGGTTTGTTGATAACTTCAACCCATATACCACTAAAGATCTGTTGCACGGAGTGATGTTTGAATCTCTGTTGGTATTCAATAACATGACGGGGAAAACGGATTTCCGTTTGGCAAAATCGGTTGCTTACTCGGACGACTTGAAAACCCTCACTCTGACACTGCGTGACGGCTTGAAATGGTCTGATGGCTCACCGCTCACGGCAGACGACGTGGTCTATAGCTTTATGCTCACCAAAGACGCGCCAGCGTTTGACCAAAAAGGGATTTGGTCTGCTAAGAACCTGCAAACCATCACTGCCAAAGACGCCACAACGGTGGTATTTAACCTGAATGAAGCGGACTCTACCTTCGTTTGGAACCTAGAGCGTTACCACATTGTTCCTAAGCACATCTGGTCAAAAGTGGCAGACTTAACCACCTTTACCAACCCAAATCCAGTGGGTAGCGGCCCGATGACGGTGGTGAAATACGTTAAACCGCAACAAATGGAATTGTGCCGTAACCCGAACTACTACCTTGAAGGTCGTCCATATCTTGATTGCGTCAACTTCCGCTCTTACAACGACAACTCGCAAATTCAACCAGCGTTGATCAAAGGAGAAATCGACTGGGGATCAAACTTCATTGCGGATGTGGAATCGACGTTTGTCGCGCAAGATAAAGCCAACAACCACTTCTGGTACCCAGCCAACGATGCGATTCACCTATACGTCAACACCAAGAAAGCGCCTTTTGATGACTTGCGTGTGCGTCAGGCATTGTCAATGGCTTTGGATCGCCAAGAGATTGTCGATATCGCTGCTTATGGCTACCCAACGCCAAACTACAACGTTGGCGGCATTGGTGAGCTGTACAAAACGCATATCGACCCTAAGATTGCGCAAAAATATGGTTATTTGACCCAATATAACCCAGAGAAAGCGAAACAGTTGCTAGAAGAAGCGGGCATTGTGGATCGCAATGGTGATGGTTTACGTGACAACAAAGATGGCTCAACGGTTCAGTTTGATATCGAAGTGGTGAATGGCTGGACCGACTGGATCCAAGTGGTGCAGATGGTCACGGAATACTTTGACGAAATCGGCATCAAAGCCAACGTGAAAACCGTGGACTGGGCGGTGTATGACGCTAACTTGAAAGAGAGCAAGTACACCATGTCGATCAACTGGTCGATGGTCGCCACCAACCCAATTTTGGCCTACCAAGAGTATTTCTCGACATCGCGTATCGGCAAAACATGGCACGCGGGCCACGGTGTGAACTCGCCAGAGATCGACAAGTTGATTGAAAGCTTCGGCAAAATCGGCGATGCGAAAAAGCAAGAAGCAATCCTTTCTCAATTGCAGAAATACACCGCAGAAAACCTACCATTTATTCCTCTGTTCTCTAACCCAACTTGGTTCCAATACAGCACCAAGAAGATTGTTGGTTGGCCAAATGCAGAAAACCCATATGTACAGCCAGTGTGGTATGACGGCGGTAAGCGAGTGATCATCCTCAACAACTTACACCTGAAATAAGTGGTTTGTGTTTTCAATTGTTAGGAGTCACCGCCACGGTGGTGGCTCCTAGGTTAAAAGGTGTGTTATGTCGTTTTTACTTCGCCGTTTTGGCTTTTATTTTACTGCCTTCCTGATTGCGATTTCATTCAACTTTATGTTGCCGCGCTTGATGCCTGGAGATCCGGTGGATGCTCTGTTTGCGGCAGCCCAAGGTCGAATGGATCCGGCTCAGATGGACGCAGTTCGTGAGATGTATGGTTTTGTCGATGGCAACCTGTTCGAGCAGTATCTGGCTTACATGAAAAGCGTGTTTACGCTTGAGCTTGGCCCTTCGGTACTGATGTTCCCTGTAAGCGTATCGGATGTGATTGCCATGGCGCTGCCATGGACCATGTTTCTTGCGCTGGGCTCTTTGATTGTCGCATTGATCATCGGTGTCAGCATTGGTACCTATGCGTCTTATCGTCGTGAAGGACTGTTTGGCCAAGTGGTGCCACCGGTGTTGGCCTTCATTAGTAACTTCCCTTATGTCGTCACCGCGCTGCTGCTGTTCTACTTCTTTGGGTTGAAGTTGGAATTGCTGCCGCTGGCGTACACCTACGACCCAGCGTTAGAACCGGGCTTTAACCTGGAATTTATTGGCAGCGTAGCGAAACACGCGGTGCTTCCAGTGGGTTCGATGGTGGTGGTCGGCATCGCGACGTGGGTGTTTAACATGCGCAACGCGATGATCAACGTGCTCGGTGAAGATTACGTCACCATGGCCGAAGCGAAAGGATTGAGCAGTTTCCGCGTGATGTATCGCTATGCTGGCCGCAACGCGATTTTGCCAGTGGCGACCGCAATTGCCATGGCGATCGGTTTCTCCTTCGCTGGTTCTATCATGACTGAAGTAGTATTCAACTACCAAGGGCTGGGCAACATTCTGCTGAAAGGGATTGTTGCGCGTGACTACCCGCTGATCCAAGCCATCTTGTTGATTCTCGTGACGGCAGTTTTAACGGCGAACTTTATTGCCGATCTGCTCTACGTCTGGCTTGACCCCCGCATTTCAAATTAAGGTGTACCATGGACAAGACAATCAATACTAATAAAGCGTCCGAACCCGTTGAAATGATCGCTCGTGAGCCTCGTTTCTCGTGGAAAAAGACCAAAAAAACACTAGGTAAAATTTACGCATTTTTCTATGGCAACCCGCCAGGGATTATTGGTGGTTTGTTACTGACTATCATCCTCTGCGGTGCGCTGTTTGCGCCAGTATTGGCGACGCACAACCCAGAAAAACGCGTGGCTCGCCCGCACGTCGCGCCAAATGCAGAATACGTGCTTGGTACCACGCGCAGTGGCCGCGATGTTTACAGCCAAGTGCTGCATGGCGCGCGCAAATCACTCACCGTAGCCATCGCTGCGGGTGTCATTGCCATGAGCCTAGCGGTGATCATTGGTGTTTCATCCGGCTACTTTGGCGGCAAAATTGATGAGCGCCTTAACTTTCTGACCAACGTCTTTCTGGTGTTCCCACAACTGCCCTTGCTGATTGTGCTCGCCGCCTTTCTTGGTCAGGTGGGATCCTTGGTGATCACCGTTTTGCTCGGAATAACGTCGTGGCCTTGGGGCGCTCGGGTCATCCGCTCGCAAACCATGGCGATTCGCAATAAAGAGTTCATCATTTCGGCGGAAGTAATGGGCGAGTCAAAAATTCGCATCCTCTTAGTGGAGATCCTGCCAAACCTTGTTTCCATCGTATTCGGTGGCTTCTTGGGCACCGTGATTTACGCCATGGGCGCGGAAGCGGGCCTAGGTATTCTTGGCTTAGGTGACGCAACCGAGGTGAGCTGGGGCTCAATGCTTTACTGGGCGCAAACCTCCTCGTCTCTCTACACTGGCGCATGGTGGGAGATGCTGGTACCAGCGTCGGCACTGGCTATTACCGGCGGCGCATTGGCGCTGATCAACATGTCGATCGACCAAGTGAGTAATCCGAAACTGCGCACTGGCCCACACATCAAACTGTGGCATCAATTGAAAAAGCAAGCCGATAAACGTCGAGGCCTACTATGAGTCAGTTACTTGAAATCAATAACTTGTGCGTAGATTACGTCTCACCCAATGGCGTGGCGCGCGCAGTGAATAACGTTAGTCTTTCCATCGCACCTGGTGAAACGCTCGGACTGGCTGGCGAATCGGGCTGTGGTAAAAGCACCTTAGCGTTTGCCATCTCGCGTCTGCATAAAGCACCAGCGCTGATCTCGGAGGGGGAAATCCTCTACAAAGGACAAGACGTGCTGAAGATGAACGATCGCCAACTGCGCGATTTCCGTTGGAACGATGTTTCGGTGGTGTTCCAAAGCGCGATGAACTCGCTCAACCCGGTGATCACCATTGGCGAGCAACTGACGGATGTGATTTTGGCGCACCGTAAAGTGCCTTACACACAAGCCCATGAGCGAGCGGTAGAATTGCTGAAAATCGTTGGTATTCATGGCGATCGTATGAGCAGCTTTCCGCATCAGTTGAGCGGCGGGATGAGACAGCGTGTGGTGATTGCGGTGGCACTCGCCCTTGAGCCCAAACTGATCATCATGGATGAGCCAACCACGGCGCTGGATGTGGTGGTTGAGCGTGAAATCCTCAACGAGCTGTACGAACTCAAGAGCAAGTTTGGCTTCTCGATTCTGTTCATCAGTCACGATTTGAGTCTGATGGGTGAAATCGCTGACCGCATTGGCGTGATGTACGCCGGCAACCTGATTGAGCTGGGTGAAGCGCAGCAAGTGTTTGGCAATCCGCAGCACCCTTATACCAAAGGATTGATCTCGTCATTCCCGACCATTCACGGGCCAAAAGAGCGTCTTTACGGTATTCCGGGTAACCCGGTCAATCTGCTCAACATCCCAACAGGATGTAATTTCCAAGAGCGTTGCGGAGTGTGTGCATCTGTATGTAAGCAGCAAGATCCACATCTCAAACGTGTCGGCAACGGCAGCTTAGTCTCTTGTCATTCAGCGTAGTTGGGGGAAATATGCAACAAGTAAACACACCTGAGGTGATTCTTTCGGTTAAGAATCTGGTGAAAGATTTTCCTCTGGGTCAATCGGTGAAAAGTAATCTGATGCGCGCGGTGAACGACGTGTCGTTTGAACTGCGCAAAGGCGAAGCGTTGGCGATTGTTGGTGAGTCGGGCTCCGGTAAAAGTACCGGAGCACGTATTTTAACCCGCATCTACGATAAAACCGCAGGGGAAGTCAGCTTCAAAGGCCAACCGCTGGCTGATTACATCAAAGAAAATGGTGAGTTGGAATACGCACGCCAAGTGCAGATGATTTTCCAAGACCCCTTTGGCTCACTCAATCCGGTGCACACCATCTATCACCACATTGCGCGTCCGTTGCAGATCCACAAACGAGCCGATAACGCCGCTATTCCCAAACTGGTGTTTGAACTGCTTGAGCTGGTGGGTCTGTCGCCAGCCAAAGAGACGGCGGAAAAATACCCGCACGAGCTCAGCGGCGGTCAGCGTCAGCGCGTCGCGATTGCGCGTGCCATCGCTGTTGACCCGGAAGTGATTTTGGCCGATGAGCCGATCTCGATGCTGGATGTGTCGGTCCGTTTAGGCATTTTGAACTTGATGGCGGATCTGAAAGACAAACACGGCATCTCATTTATGTACATTACCCACGACATAGCAACCGCGCGTTACTTTGCAGAAAAAACCGCGGTGATGTACGTCGGCCATATGGTGGAGTGGGGTGACAGTGATAGTGTGACGCAAAACCCGCAGCATCCGTATTCGCAGTTGCTGCTTTCGGCAGTGCCGGAAGTCGGCAGAGCGGGGCGACGGGAACTGCAAGCGAAAAAAGGCGAGATTCCACTGTGGAAACCCAGCAGTGTTGGCTGCCCATTTGTGGCTCGTTGCTTGAAAGCCACCGAATTGTGTACGCGTTCGCTGCCAGAAGCCACCCAAATTGCAGAAAACCACTTTGCTCGTTGCCATCACCTGGCTGGGTGATGGTTAGCTTCTCTATTTAAAAAAGCGCAAAGAGAAAGCGCTTTCTTTTAGTCGGAATGAAATTATGAATCTTACACAGGTTAAAAATCAAACGGTCACAGGTTCTTTTGTTGATTTACTTGGCGAGCGTTACTACAAAATCGCCAACCTAGATAAAATGGCCCCATTTTTCATTAGTGTGGTTTCGTCCAGCGATCATTGGCTGTTTATCTCCTCAACAGGCAGTTTGTCGGCGGGGCGCATTCGTCCTGAAAATGCCCTTTTTCCCTACAAGTCGGTGGATCATATCCATGAAAGTGCGGAAAACACTGGCTCAAAAACTATTGTCCGTGTGCAGCAAGATGGCCGTTGGGTACTGTGGGAACCGTTCAACCGTTTCCACGATGGCTTGTACCAAGTCGAGCGCAATCTCTACAAAAACAGCATTGGTGACAAAATCGTTTTTGAAGAGCTTAACCACACGTTAAAGTTGAAATTCCAATACACTTGGGCCAGCAGCGAAGAATTTGGCTTTGTGCGCCGCGCGCAAATTAGCGATCTCGCTGGCCAAGAGCGTGAACTCGATATTCTCGACGGTTTACAAAACCTATTGCCATCGGGCGCGCCATTGGTAGCGTTGCAAACACGCAGTGCCTTGGTGGATGCCTACAAGTGGAATGAGCAAGTTGCAGGCACTTCACTGGCGCTCTACACCATGTATGCCAAGTTAAGTGACCGCGCAGAGCCTGCCGAATCACTGTTAGCGACCACGGTGTTTAGCATCGATAACGACTACGGGCAGATTTTGCTCAGCAGCGAACAGTTAGGTGCTTTCCGTTGTGGTGAACCGATTGCCAATGAGCCATTGACGCGTGGCGTGCGCGGCAGCTACTTGATCAACAAAACCATCAAGCTGCCAGCAGGGCAGAGCAAGCACTGGCTGATTGTCGCCGATATCGACAAAAATCATTGTGATGTGCGCGCTTTAGAGCAGCAGCTTGCGACGCCAGCCAATGTGGAACAGCAGATCGAGGCGAGCATCGCGCAAAATCAGCAAGAGCTGATTGCCCTGATGTCGGGCGGGGATGCTTGGCAAGTGACCGCAGAGGAAACCACGTTTGTGCACCACTACGCTAACGTGCTGTTCAACAGCATGCGCGGCGGCGTGATTGAAAACAACTACCAACTCGACAAACAAGATGTGCTGAAAACCATGCGCAAAACCAACCAACAGGTGGTGGCACGCCAGCGAACCTTCTTTGCCGACCTGCCTGAGAGCTTCACTCATGCAGAATTAGTTCGTCTGGCAAAGCTCACTGGCGATGCACAGTTGCTGCGTTTGAGCTACGAATACTTGCCATTAACCTTTGGCCGTCGCCATGGTGACCCAAGCCGCCCGTGGAACCACTACGAAATCAAACTCAAAGATGAAAAAGGTGAGCGTTTACTCTCTTACCAAGGCAACTGGCGCGATATTTTCCAAAACTGGGAAGCGCTGGCGCTGAGCTATCCGGGGTTCATCTCTTCATTCATGGCGAAGTTTGTTAACGCCTCGACCATGGATGGCTACAACCCCTATCGCATTACCAAAGAGGGCATCGACTGGGAACTGCTTGAAGCGGATGACCCTTGGAGCAACATCGGTTACTGGGGCGATCACCAGATCATCTATTTGCTGAAGTTCCTCGAGTTGGCGAAGAAATATCAACGTGAAGAGCTCAAGGAGTTGCTCACTGGCGATCTATTTAGCTACGCCAATGTGCCGTACGAACTGTGTGGCGTGGACAAGTTGTTCACCAATCCAAAAGACACGGTGGCGTTTAATCACGAACTGCAACAGCGTATCGAAGAAAAAGTCGCGCAACTGGGCAGTGATGGCCGTTTGATCCTCGAAGGCGAAGGCAGCGTTTACATGGTGAACTTGTGCGAAAAAGTGCTGGTGCCTTTGCTGTCGAAACTGAGTAATTTGGTGCTGGATGGGGGGATTTGGCTTAACACTCAGCGCCCGGAATGGAACGATGCCAACAACGCGATTGTCGGCAATGGCCTCTCGATGGTGACTTTGTACTACATGCGTCGTTATGTGGCCTTCTTGCAGGGATTGATGAGCGAACTGCCGTCATCGGTCTCGATGTCGAAAGAAGTGTTTGATTGGATGCTCGCCATCACCCGTATTTTGCAAGACGCGACCAAAGAGATCCGCCAAGGCACGGTGAACCGTCAAACACGCAAAGCGACTTTGACCCTGCTCGAAAAATCGGCTGACGACTATAGACAGCGCGTTTACCGCATGAACGGTTTCTCAGGCAAAACCAAAGTAGAGAAAAGCGCGCTAGAGAAACTGCTGGAAACCAGCCTTGTGGTGCTTGATGCCAGCATCGAGAACAACTTGCGTGAAGACGGTTTGTACAATGCCTATAACATCCTGACTTACTCGGGTGAAAGCTTAAATATCGAAAATCTCTACCCAATGCTGGAAGGGCAAGTGGCGGTATTGAGCGCGGGCGTGCTGACACCGAAACAAGCCGTTGAGTTGTTAGACAAACTGTTTAGCAGCGAAATGTACCGTGACGATCAGCAAAGCTTTATGCTCTATCCAGATCGCCAGTTGCCCGCGTTTGTTGAGCGCAATCGCATCGCGCCTGCACAAGTTGAAGCAACTCGTGTCATTAGCGAGATGCTAGCCAAGGGCGATCAGCGCATTGTGCAGCGTGATATCCAAGGCGATTGCCATTTCCACGCTGCGTTTGAAAATGTCGATGGGCTGCGCAAGGCGGTCGCACAGGTGAAAGCAGATTATCCTGAGCTTGGCAAAGAGCAGTGGGACGAGCTGGATGCGCTTTACGAGCAAGTGTTCAACCATCGCGCCTTTACTGGTCGCTCTGGCACTATGTTTGGTTACGAAGGCTTGGGCTGCATCTACTGGCACATGGTTTCAAAGCTGCTGCTGGCGGTACAAGAGAACTACCAACACGCTTGGGAGCAAGATGCAAACAGCGAAGAGACTAAGCAGTTGGCGCACTACTACTACCGCGTTCGTCAGGGTATTGGTTTTAACAAAACGCCACAAAATTACGGCGCGTTCCCAACCGACCCATACTCGCATACGCCAAAACACGCTGGCGCTCAGCAGCCTGGCATGACGGGCCAAGTGAAAGAGGAAGTGCTGACCCGCTTTGCCGAGCTCGGTATTGAGGTTAACGTGCAGCGCATTGGTCTTCAGCCAACGCTATTGAGAAAGCAAGAGTTCCTCATTCAAGCAACCCCCTTTAGCTGTTTGAGCGTCTCGGGTGAAAAACGCAGCTACGTGGTGGAAGCCGGTCAGTTAGCCTTCACTTACTGCCAAGTGCCGTTTATTTACCAGCTCAGCGAGCAGGATAAAGGGCATATTGAAGTGATGATGAGTGACGACAGCGTGCAGTTGTTTGAGCAACTTGAGCTCGATGAGCGCATCAGCCAAGCGATTTTTGCTCGCACGGGTGAAGTGGAAAAAGTGGTGGTGAGTTTGCCAGAGTCGATGCTGTATCGCGGTTAATTGCTAAGTCAATCAAGCTGAAAAAACGATGGCCTCATCATATGAGGCCATTTTGCTTTTCACAACGAGAGGCTAAGGCATAGGGATCTCGTTGTTTCTTCATCGAACCGCCGTCATTTATTGGCAGGCTTTCACCGAATCTCGCACCACCAGCTCTGGCGTCAGCTTGTGCTTTAATGGATAGTTTTGCTTGTTGACCAAGGCCAATACCCCTTTGGCAGCTTCGCAGCCCATTTCCATCACTGGGAAGTTCACCGTGGTTAAGCGTGGGCGAATGTGCTGGCTGTGGGTATCGTTATCAAAACCTACCACAGAGAGATCGTCGCCAATCGCAAATCCGCGTTCTGCGGCCACGTCATAAACTGCGAGAGCAATGTTGTCGTTTTGGCAGAAAATGGCGGTGATTTGTGGATCGCGATCGAGCAGACGGCGCGCCGCTTCGTGGTTGCCTTGATGGTCAAAACGCCCTTCGACAATCAAATTGGTATCGTAGGCAATACCAAACTCAGCCAGTGCATTGCGATAACCTTGTAAGCGATCGCGGCTATCACCTTTGCTTAGCTGACCAGTAATGCACGCCACTTTGCTGTGGCCATGTTCCAGCAGGTGCTTGGTCGCCAAATAGCCGCCGAGTTCGTTATCAATAAAAATGCAGTGATTGGCAATTTCAGGAATGTAGCGGTTCAAAACAATCGTGGCGTTTTGACGCTCAACCACGTCAATCAGTTCATCGTCAGAAAGAGTATCAGAATGGACAATCAAACCGTCCACCTGCTTTGAGCGCAGGAAGTTGATCGAATCTTGCTCTTTGGTGTGAGACTCCTGACCACTGGTGACGATCAAGTGAATGTTGTTTTGTCTTACGGTATTTTCCGCGTGGTGCATCAGTGGGCCATAAAATGGGCCGTCTAGCGAGCCGACCAACATGCCAATGCTGTTGGAACGGCTTGAAGCGAGCGCCTGTGCAAAGGCATTCGGTTTGTAACCGAGCTTTTCAATCGCTTCGAAGACTTTCTTACGATTGGCTTCTTTGACCGTTGGATGGTTATTGAGTGCTCTTGAAACCGTTGATTGAGAGACATTCGCCAGCTCGGATACTTCTTTAATGGTGATCAATGGAACTCCCCTTATGTTGCCTTTTGAGTTCAAGTCGACAGTGTAACCTCGTGTTCTCACAGCACCTAGCGCTCTTGACATCGAGATTAAAAAATTTGGAACTGAACAAGGTTCAGCGCATCTGCGTCAAATCCAATCACAATTAAAACGTGGTAGAAGCGATTATAATGTGATCTATGCATAAAGAAAGCGCTTGCTTATTGGTGGCGCTCACGTTTTTCTCCCTTATTTTTTTCTAGAATGGTTTTATCGACTGAGAGCATTGCGAGCTGCGTGTTTGTCAATGTTATTTCTGTTGCTTAGCGAGAGAGAACTTCGGACTATAGTCAATTTTCTCGCTCTTTTTTTAAACAAAAAGAAATCGCTTTCTTTTTGTTATCTATAACGCTAGGACTTATAACGTGAATCTCATGATGAGCTTCTATAGTGCTTCATTATTTGGTTACTTTGACCAACGAGTGAAGTCTGGTGTCTACGAATCTAATAAATTTTGATAGCAGTGTGGCGATGAATTACTGCCGATGGAGGAACGATGAAATTACACAATCGTAATCGAATTAACCAGCTTGCTTTGGCCGTTTCCCTTGGCCTTTTGGCGGGCTGCAGCCAAACCGGCGACAGCGCATCCGGAACCGATCTTGTCCAAACCAAAAAGCCAGTGATGCTACTGGATCAACCTACGCCACCGAGCGCACAGTGGCAACTGGTGTGGGCCGATGAGTTTGACGGCAGTGAAATCAACAAGCGCAATTGGAGCCTTGAACAAAACTGTTGGGGCGGTGGTAACAACGAGCAGCAGTGTTATACCAAGCGCAGTCGCAATGCTTTTGTTCAAGATGGTTACTTGCACATTGTGGCGCACAAAGAGAGTTTCACAGGCCCGGATGATGCTGAGGGTAAGCCGGGGATGAACAAAACGTTGCCGTTTACTTCGGCACGTTTGCGCTCTAAAGATAAGCGCGACCACAAATATGGCCGCTTTGAAATTCGCGCCAAACTGCCATCAGGGCAGGGAACGTGGCCAGCGATTTGGATGCTGCCGACCGACAGCAAATACGGCACTTGGGCGGCCTCTGGTGAAATCGACATCATGGAAGCGGTTAACCTGAAAGCGCAATCCGATGCGCCAGGAGCACAAGCGGGTGATGGTGAAAATCGCATTTACGGCAGCCTGCATTATGGCAAAGCATGGCCAGATAATGTCTACAGTGGGCAAAGCGCGTCACTGCCGAACAACATCAACCCTGCTGATGACTTCCATACCTACGCGATTGAGTGGGAAGAAGGGGAAATTCGTTGGTACGTCGACAACATTCACTACGCGACACAAACGCAAGATGAGTGGTACAGCCAATACAAAGTCGATGGTGCTCTGGTCAACGCCAAAGGCGCAGCACCGTTTGATGAACGTTTCCATTTGCTGCTCAACCTTGCCGTGGGCGGCTCTTGGTCGGCCAATGCTAACCAAAAAGGTATTGATAAATCGGACTTCCCGAAAACCATGCTGGTCGATTACGTCAAAGTGTACCGCTGCTCGGTGGATCGCTGGAAAGGCAAAGGCTGTGCAACCATTGGTGAGCAAGCGGTGAAGGTCAAAGGGCATCAAGCCCCTGCGATTTTGGCGCAAGATGATCGCTACGCTGAGGGGCCAAACCTAGATATTTTCTCCGAAAGCCTCAACAGTAACTTGGCGTATGGCAGTTACGACCCAATGGACATTATTTCACACCAAGAAGTGGCCGATGGCGAGCATGGTCAAGTGCTGAAGATCACCAAGCAAAATGGCGCAGGTAATCTCTATTTCCGCTCGCCGACCACCGACGTGAGCCATTGGTTAGAGAGTGGCGAGCTGATTTTTGATATCAAAGTCGAGTCGATGACTGAGGGCAGTGAGTTGATGGTGAAGATCGACAGTGGCTGGCCAAAGACCAGTGACATGACGGTGACGCTACCAGCGATGGGTGAATGGGGCGAAGTGCGTATTAAGCTGGCGGATTTACTCGCTCAGTCAAACCGCTTTGTTGCAGGTAATCAAGCGGATCCAACCATGATCAATAACTTATTGGTATTTGAACCTACGGCTGCGATGACATTCAGTTTAGATAACATTCGTTTCGAAAAACGCTGATCAATGCGCACTCTATCAAGCTCGTGGTGAAAATCACGGGCCTTTTCGTTTTTTAAGGCTCTTTTTATTTTTTAAGGTACAAAACGGCTTGAAAGTGTTTCTTTCTTTCTTTCTTTCTTTCTTTCTTTCTTTCTTTCTTTCTTTCTTTCTTTCTTTCTTTCTTTCTTTCTTTCTTTCTTTCTTTCATTGATAAGCTAAATATCAATTTGTGACGAATAACCAAGAAAGCGCTTTCTTTGATGAGGCTGATCACGGTTTTATCTTAGAAGATCCTTTTATACTTCTCTTGCACTGAACAAGGCGGTTGAGGCTATTAATTTATAAGCTTCATTGCATAGTTGAACGTGAATACTTAGTTTGCGTTCGTCACCAATGTTCAGTTTTTTTATAAAGAATAAAGAAAGCGCTTTCTTTTAAGGGCTAATGATGGAACATGGAGTTAATATGAAACTTTCTAAGCTTACCCTCGCTTGTCTCGTTGCGACTGCGGGCCTATCCGCTGCACCCGTTGTTCATGCTGAAAAATCAGATGGTTTTGAGTTCCACGGTTACTTCCGTGCGGGCGCACTGTACAGCAAGAATGACGATTTTAAACGTTCAAAATTCCCAGCGTCTAAAGAGCGCCTAGGCCGCTTGGGCATTGAATCGGACAACCATTTTGAGCTTGCGCTACAGAAAAACTTTGAAAACGATGACGGCCAAAAAATTCGCATCAAAACGCGTGTTGGTGCCGATAACGCACAGTCAGCTGGCAACAACCAGCTTGGCACCAACGCAGATGCGGCGAATAGCAGCATCGGTATGGTGGAAACCTTCGTTGAGTTTGATGGTGTTACTGAAACTGGCACACTTTGGGGCGGTACGCGCTTCTACGGCAAAGACAACTACATCTTCATGACCGACTTCTTCTACACCGACATGTCGGGTACCGGTGTGGGTATCGAAGGTGTTCAACTGGGTGATTACAAGTGGGATTTTGCGTATATCGCCAGTGATAACGCAGAAGATTCATTCTGGGCAACCAACTCGAACAACCCCATGCACTCTGTGCACGTCGGCGTTGATTTAAATGGTGTGGAACTGCACGCCATGGGCAAATACCTACCAGACAACTTGGTCGATGGTACAGAATACGCCAGCAACGGTGTTGAGATGACCGTGATTGTCCACTCAGACAAAGTATTCGGTTTATCAGACAAAGGCTTTACTAAGTACATCGCTCAGGCAGGTAAAGGCCTCGGTTCTGGTCAGCTACTGGGCGGCACACTGACCACTTACAATGCGTACAAGCCAGGCAATGGCTCGTTGGAAGGCCCTTCAAAAATGAAGAAAGTGGAAAGCGGTGATGTCTCTGCTCGTGCATTGGTATGGGGTGGCTACTTCTTTGAAAACGGCGTCAGCATCTTCCACTCTATCCAAGGTCAATACAACGATCTCGACAACGGCGGCAAAGACAGCTGGGCGTCGGCGATGATTCGTCCATCGTTCCCAGTGGCGCAAAACTTCTTCATCGCGACAGAAGCAGGCTTCCAGTACAACAAATGGGAAGATGCAAACGGCGTGGGTGACGATGCCACTAACTACAAACTGACGGTTGCACCAACTATTATCGTCCCAACCGGTTTTGGTCCTGCACCTGAAATCCGTTTCCTTGCAACATACCTAGACGGATCAATGCGTGATAAAGCGGACATCCTTGTGGGTATCCAAGCAGACATGTGGTGGTAAGCCACCTGTAGGGTAATGGGAGAGATTACCCAGTAGGGAGTGGCACTTTAAGGGACCGCCACTCCCAGTTTGGCAACAGGCAAGTCGGGCTACACGGGGGAACTTGTTTTTGTTGTATGAATGCATGCCACTGCCATTCATTACGCCGCTGACAACAGCGGCTTTTTTCATTTCGGCTGCCGATCGTATTGGCGAGGGCTTAGGCCAAACTTCTGCTTAAAGCACTTGGAAAAATAGTTGCTATCACTGAATCCACACTGATCCGCCACCTGTTGAATCGACATGCCAGGTTCGTTATTCAAGAGATCGCGCCCGTAATTGAGCTGCATTTCACGCAAATATAAGTTGGGGGAGGTGTTGAGAAACTGCTTAAACAGCCGCTCCAATTGGCGCTGGCTGACAAACGCCGCTTGAGCGACATCGCCACTGTGGATGTCGCCGTCGGCAAAATGCTGCTCAATAAAAATCAGTGCGCGGCTGAGCGCCAGCGTGGTGTTGGGCAGTTCGTGCGTTTGCTGCTGATACATACGCGCAAGGGTGATGACCAATTGCTGCATCAAACTGGTGAGCATGGTTTCAAAGCCGCTTTCCCCTTGTTGATATTCGTGGCTAATCGCCTCAATCAACTGCGTGATCAATGGCTGTTGTTCATCATTGAGCGTGAGCTTAGCGCGGTATTCGCCAGTTTGGCGGGCAATCGGCTCAACCTTAAACATCGCCTGATAACCAGAGAGTTTTCTCAATGAGGGCGTTTCGAAAAACGGCGTACCCGCTTCAAACATCAAATTGATGATTTC
The DNA here is from genome assembly GCF_002257545.1 of Vibrio qinghaiensis. NCBI lineage: Bacteria > Pseudomonadati > Pseudomonadota > Gammaproteobacteria > Vibrionales > Vibrionaceae > Vibrio > Vibrio qinghaiensis. The sequence goes on from NZ_CP022741.1 coordinate 1,093,355, forward strand.
CAGCCGATCAACATCCTGAAAGGCGTGCTCAATATCGCCGTTGATCACAAACACATCCCCAGCAGTGAGCGGATAGACATGAGAAGCAACAAGGTGGTTACCTTTGCCACTCACCACCAAAAACAGCTCAGAAAAATCGTGTTTATGCAGGCCAAAATCGCTGTGATGGTGGCCATCAACGTAAGCAAATTTGAAGTGGGGATAGCGAAGATGATGTTGCAACTGATAGGTGATGCTCATGTCGCTATTTTCCTTTTATTGGTCGGAATATTGGTAGAATTGCGCACTTGGCAAGCTTACACTGAAGCTCAATCAATGAGAATGCCGCAGGCAAAAATAAGGCCAAGATAGGGCAAAAGAGGGCGATAAAGCGATGAGAAATCCAGCGATAGAAAAAGCGCAGCAAGCACTGGTGTCAGTGAGCCGACAAGCCGCGGCAGAAGGCATCGTCCTGCTGAAAAATGATGACCAAGCCCTACCGATTCAGCCATCGCAGGTGCTCTCCTTGTTTGGCCGTTGCCAGATAAATACCTATCGCAGCGGCACAGGTTCTGGCGGCGCGGTGAACGTGCCTTATGCAGTGAATGCATTGCAAGGTTTGCAAGCCAATCCGACTATTCAACTTAATACTTCGTTAGTCGCTCTGTATCAAGATTGGCTAGCCCACCATCCGTTTGATGATGGCGGCGGTGGCTGGGCGGCAGAGCCGTGGTTTCAACATGAAATGCCACTGACCGATGAGGTGGTGGCGCAGGCCGCAGCGCAGTCAGACAAAGCGCTGGTGTTTATTGGCCGCACCGCCGGTGAAGATAAAGATTACGCCGATGAAGCAGGCAGCTACCGCTTAACGGAATTGGAAACGGACATGCTAACCAAAGTGTGCCGCCATTTCTCCTGTGTGATCGTGGTGATGAACGTCACCAACATTATCGATATGTCGTGGTTAACTCGCCTTGAAAACCATCACGCGATCAAAGCGGTACTCTATAGTTGGGCGGCGGGGATGGAAGGTGGTCATGCGCTGGCCGATGTGTTGTCTGGGGCTGTCTCACCCAGTGGCCGTTTGACCGATACCATCGCCCATCGTTTGCAAGATTACCCCTCTTCCGCCCATTTTGGCCGCAAAGATTTCAATCTCTATGCAGAAGATATTTACGTTGGCTATCGCTACTTTGAAACCTTTGCCCCAGAAGCGGTGCAGTTTGAATTTGGTGCGGGCTTATCCTATAGCCAATTTGAGCGCCGTTTGCTGCAGTGCTCGAGTGACGTGGTTGATGCTGGCGGCGATCTCACCAACGCCAAGTCGCTCTATTTTGAGATTGAAGTGCGCAACATCGGCCAGCAATTTAGCAGCAAAGAAGTGGTGCAGCTGTATGTTGAAGCGCCACAAGGCCAACTTGGCAAACCCGCCAGAGCGCTGTGTGGGTTTGCAAAAACCAGCGAGCTAGCGCCAAACGGCAGCGAAGTGGTACGCATCTGTGTGCCGGTGGCTTTGCTGGCGTCGTTTGATGATAGCGGCGCGAGTGGCTACCCAAACAGTTATGTGCTTGAAGCAGGGCAGTATCATTTCTACCTTGGCGGCAGCGTGCGCCAAGCGCAGAAAATCGACACGACATGGTGGGTTGAGCACACCGCCTCGCTGGAAACACTCAGTGAAGCCTGCGCGCCAACCCGTCAGTTTGAACGCCTAGTGCCGGCCGAGCGCCAAGCCAATGGCGTCTATCAACCCCGCTATCAGCCTGTGCCATTGCGTACGGTGGATCTGGCGCAGCGAATCGAAGCGAATTTGCCGCCAACCTATGCGTTCACGGGCGATCAAGGCATTAAGCTGGCCGATGTCGCCCAAGGCCGCGCCAGCCTAGAAGCGTTTGTTGCCCAACTCACAGCTGAACAACTGGCCATTCTGGTGCGTGGTGAAGGCATGTGCAGCCCGAAAGTGACGCCGGGTACCGCCGCGGCGTTTGGTGGGGTATGCACTTCACTGTTTGAGTTTGGTATTCCGGTGGCCGCGGCGGCCGATGGCCCATCGGGCATTCGCATGGACAGTGGCCATCAAGCGACCCAAGTGCCAATTGGCACACTGCTCGCCTGCACGTGGAACACCGAGCTCAATCAACAGCTGTATTATTTGCTGGGCCAAGAGTTGCAAGCCTACCAAATCGACACCTTGCTCGGTCCGGGCATCAACATTCATCGCCATCCACTCAATGGCCGTAATTTCGAATATTTCTCGGAAGATCCACTGTTAACCGGTTGGATTGCGGCTGCGCAAACCACAGGCTTAAAACAAGCGGGTGTTTCCGGCACCATCAAACACTTTTCGGCCAACGACCAAGAAACCGCGCGAGTGGATGTAGATAGCGTGATGTCGCAGCGTGCGCTGCGTGAAATCCACATCAAGCCGTTTGAAATGGCGGTGAAGTATGGTCAGGCTTCCACCATCATGACTTCCTACAATCCGGTCAACGGCCATTGGGCGGCGTCTAACTACGATCTCAACACCACCATTTTGCGTGGTGAATGGGGTTACACCGGCATCGTGATGACCGACTGGTGGGCGAAAATGAATCATCCCGTGGACGGGGGTGAAGAGAGTAAGCGCTTTACTGGCTATATGCTGCGAGCGCAAAACGATCTCTACATGGTGGTGGAAAACGACGCCGCTGAGCGCAACCCGATGGAAGACGACACCTTGCGCGCGTTAGCACAAGGCGATCTGACGCTCGGCGAGTTGCAGCGCAGCGCGATGAACATCTGCCGCTTTATTTTGCAAGCGCCAGTGATGCAAAGGCCGCTGCAGGCGTATCAAGCGGTGAAGCCTTTTGTACAGCTAGCGGTTCAGGCGCGTCAAGCTGTTCCTGAATCGGCACCAATCTGCTTTGCGGATCAAACCATCGAGCTCAACAGCCAAACATCCAGCCAATGTTTGTTGCAGGTAGAACAAAGTGGCACCTACGTCTGCTTTGCTCAAATGGCTTACGATCGAGAAGCATTGGCGCAATCTTCTTGCAGTTTGAGTATCAATGGTGAGTTTGCCATGTCACTGCCGATCAATGGCACCAACGGGCAGAGTGTCAAAGTGGAAGGTCGAGCCATCTCTCTGTCATCGGGTGTTTACTGGCTAGAGAGCCAATTTGTGAAAAAAGGCGCAGTGTTGCAAACCTTACTCTTTGAGAGACAAGAAGAATAAGGCTGGTCAATTTGCGCTAAATTTAGCCATGATTTTTCTCTGTATTTGTGTGACTTGTTGCTTCAATCGATGGAACAAAGATCCTGCATCCATCGCTTTAATACGACGAAATTTAGCATTATTAAAAAGCCGCCTGAATTGGCGGCTAGGGTTGGATTCTCTATTTTAACTTGATGGCTGATCGCTATTACTACGCTGGAAAGCCATTGAGAGGCAGCTGTGTTTAATAGTTATAGTTCACCCAAAAACACTTGGCTTGCTTTAGTAAATTCACTATCGGTAAAGGTTAATTATACTGCCGAATTAGGTGTCTAACCTACACAGAAGCGATATTGTGACTCTTAAGCACGTTTTTTTAGCGTAAGAAATATTCTATTTTGTGGCCAGTAATAGCGGAGAGACTTTTGAATAAATAAAGAAGAGCTCCCATCATGATCAAGGTGACAGGAATGGAAATGACTGGGAAACTCAATGCCGTCATTTTGCCTATTTCTTCATTGAATGCTTCGGTTCCTGCTGGGCTAGTTACTATCCACTTTGCTAGCACATAGTTCAGTACCGCCGAGATAAAAAATGAAAAGGCGATCAGATAAGAGCCAAATTTCAACCTACGCTCAAATTCCGTCTGTTTTTGCTCACTGTCCAAAGCACCCTTTAGCTTGCTATGATCGATAATATCCTCATTAAGCAGCATTTTGCGCACCAACGGGTAGCCAATAAGGTTGCTCACTATGATGATCACGAAAATCAACCCAGGGATAGCCGCCTCTTTAATAGCAATGTAGGCAGGATCCAATTGCATCAAGCCAATGCCGCCTGTCAGTAATACGCTAATCATCCCAAGGGCGGAGTAGAAATTGATTTTACGCTCTTGGATAAAACTGACTAGGCCAAATAATAGTGGAAACGCCAATGCCGCTACTAGCGCCCAAGTTGGGCCAAGGTTATCTTCGCCACTCATTTTACTCAAAATAATCACTGGGATAATAATATTGACCAATACATTACTGAGTAAGTTTTTATTGGATTTCATGTAAAAGAGTCCTTTATTAATTCAGTGTTTAGTATACAAATGACTGGGTTTGACTCAAGTTTCTTACTCATGAGAGGCCGAGTTTATTGTAAGCAGTTGTTGAGTTGTATTTTCAATTCATTGAATCTAAATCCGTTTCCTTTCCCCTGCGCTTCTTCTCTCAATAAATTGCTAGGTGCATCGCCATTCAGCTTGGTGAATCCCCAATTTGTTATATCCATTATGAATGATGCATCAAACTCGCTTATCTCAACTGCAGTTGCGCCGTTTTGCGCCATCAAAGAGTCAGGTCTTGGCCGCGAGGGAACAAAGCAGGGGCTAGACGAATATTTTGCAGTGAAATAGACCCTAATGGGAGGCTTAAACTAACCTTCCTCTCACTATTTTTGTTGAGTCAGTAACACCCATCTTAAGGGGCCATTGGTTTCAAAATCATTAGCCTCTTGGCAGATCATATACAGCTCACCGACTTGAATCACTGCACCGATAGAATAAGCTTGGTCCTTATAATAGCAAACACGTTGCAAAGCTTTACCTTCTGTAGCTACCACAACCGGTAGCGAAGCGGTATTGATTACTTTCGTGTAGCCAAAGCTAGGAGCAATCAATAATAACCAAACACAGTACTTCAGCATGGTGTATCTCCTATTTATAGTGAGGTAGTTAATCAAATTGCCGCTGGTAGCGGGGCAGCATACTTTCATTGCCCAGTAACCCACCTTGATGAATATAAATCACCGTTTTTTCTGGATGAGCTTCCATCCAAGGTAACAAACATTGCCACATCATAGGGTCATACAACAGATCAAATTCCACATGAGTCTGCTCAAGTAGATTTTGCCACATCCGATAATCGGCTTCGTACAATCGTCCAAAGTGATGCTTTTTCTCTGTAGATATAATCGTAGGGTACTGGCGCTCTTCAAGCTCGTCAAATTGTTGGATGAGGTAGTCATTTCCCCCTACACAAGCACAGGTCAGAACCTCAATGCCGTGCGGTTTTAGATATTTTTGCAGGTAGATCGCAGTGGTTCCTGTCCCGGAGGGCAACGCAACGACGAATTGCGTTTTTGTCTCCATTCTCATCCAGTTGAGAATTTCTAGAGCCAGCTGCTTAATGCCTTTTTCGGCCATCTTTGAGCGACCGCCTTCCGGTACGACTAAGCATGAAGCATCAGGCTGTCGGATCGTATTAATATACTGCTCGGGGGCATTATATTGATGGGGCTAACTTCGATGATGTGCGCTCCTAAATCCATTGCACCTCGATAGTTGCCAATCGGTCTTTGTTGTAGCCACGTTGGAATGTGGTCTACATAAAACTCAAATTTCCACCCTTTAATGAGTGCAAGAGCTGCCAGAGAATAGAGAGCATTCGACTGCGCCGAACCATAGCTGATTAAAGTGCTGATGCCGGGGAGATCGCTATCCAATAACGCCATGAACTTACGCGCTTTATTTCCGGAAAAATGGCTGTGAAGTTGATCATCACGTTTTAAATAGAAGCGGTTATTGGCAAAAGTATGTTGCGTTATGGGGGTGTCAGACAGTTTCATGATGATTTTCGAGCAGAAAAGGGCCGTAGTATATACTGACCTGAGTAAAAATTGCAGTGTTGGCCGATTTTATCGCTCGTCAGTTACTGCTTTGCCTCTCATGCGGCAAAAAAAAGCCCAGAGCAAAAGGCGCTGGGCGGATACAAATAAACATAGGAGTTAATAAGAAAAAGCAGCATATCGGTAGTTACAGTAAGAAGAAAAATTTGACGGCCTGTAAAATTCTTAATGCTCTGCTAACTACACTTATTGAGACTGAGCATTTCACAATCAGTTCCATCTCAAAGCCATTTTTTTCAATTTATTTTTAAAATATTTATCTTTCATTAGCTTACTTCTATTTTGCTCTTCAGCTCCGATCATTTCGTAAAAATGTGATGTTAATTGCTTGTTAATCAATTGTGTCGATAGTATATTTCAAACACCTGTTTGATACGAGTGATTGAAATGGCACCAAGAAGTAGTACCAAAGAAAAAATCCTAGATGTTGCAGAAGGATTGTTTGCTGAACATGGCTTCAACGATACATCGTTACGAGCTATCACCAGCAAAGCTGGAGTAAATCTAGCCTCGGTTAACTACCATTTTGGTGATAAGAAAACGTTAGTGCGTGCAGTGTTGAATCGTTATTTAGAAGCATTTATGCCAGCCGTTCAACAAGCACTGCAGGAGTTAAACTCCCAAGATGAATATCAAATGGCAGAGGTGTTTGAGTCATTGCGTACACCATTGCGTGCGTTGAATGATGTTAGGCCCAACGGTACCAGCCGTTTTATGTTGTTGATTGGTCGCGGCTATACCGATGTGCAAGGTCATTTGCGTTGGTTTATCACCACACGCTATAGCGATGTATTGTCACTGTTTACTCAGTCAGTGATGAAGGCGAACCCAAAACTGACGCCTGAAACTCTATTCTGGCGTTTGCACTTCACGCTAGGCACGTGTGTTTTTACCATGGCGTCGAGCCAAGCATTGGCTGAGATTGCCGAAAGTGATTTTGGCAACCAAGTGGATGCCAAAGCCGTCGTCGACTTACTTATTCCTTATTTAGCCGCCGGCGTTGCGGCTGATTAACCCAATTAAATCTATTATAAGAAGTAACAATCCAAGCGAACAAAAGGATCTGATCATGAGCTCTCTACGAAGAAAATGGATAAGCGACCCCGCCTTTAAACTGTTTAAACAAGTTTTGCCTCCGTTATCGGAGACAGAAAAAGAGGCGATGGAAGCGGGCAGCGTTTGGTGGGATGGTGAACTGTTTTCAGGTCGTCCAGACTTTACCAAGCTGCATCATTACCCAAAACCAACCTTGTCAGATGAAGAGCAATCTTTCATTGATAATGAGTTGGAAACGCTGCTGTCCATGTTAGATGACCATAAAATCGTGAAACAAGATCGCGACTTGCCAGCGGAAGTGTGGACGTTTCTGCGTAAAGAGCGTTTCTTCTCTTTGATTATTTCAAAGGCCTACGGTGGTCGTGAATTTTCCGCACTCGCCAACTCCACCATAGTGTCACGGATTGCGACGCGCAGTATCAGTACCGCTGTTACAGTGATGGTGCCAAACTCGCTTGGCCCGGGAGAGCTCCTCTCTCACTACGGTACACAACAACAGAAAGATTATTGGCTTCCTCGTTTAGCCGACGGCACGGATATCCCTTGTTTTGCGCTGACAGGACCTGAAGCAGGCTCCGATGCTGGCGGCATTCCTGATCAAGGCGTGGTGTGTTACGGCAAGCACGAGGGCAAAGAAGTCCTTGGGATTAAACTCAGTTGGAATAAGCGTTATATCACGCTTGCTCCAGTTGCAACTGTGCTAGGCCTAGCTTTCAAACTCAGTGATCCTGACAAACTTCTAGGCGATAAGCTCGATATAGGTATTACCTGCGCGCTGATCCCTGCTAATCACAAAGGCGTGGAAATTGGCGAGCGACACGATCCACTCGGCCTTGCGTTTATGAACGGCCCAACGCGTGGTCAAGATGTTTTCATCCCGATGGATTGGCTCATCGGTGGTGCTGACTATGCGGGTAAAGGCTGGCGTATGCTGGTGGAATGTTTGTCGGCGGGGCGTGGTATTTCATTACCCGCACTTGGTACGGCGATTGGTCACTTAACTTCGCGCACAACCGGCGCATACGCTTATGTGCGCAAGCAATTTGGCATGTCGATTGGTAAATTTGAAGGGGTAGCTGAAGCACTGGGCCGTATCGGTGGCTTAACTTATTTGCTTGAAGCGACACGAACCTTAACCACGACCTCGCTCGATTTGAAAGAAAAACCGGGTATAGTGACCGCCATTGCCAAATACCATATGACAGAAATTGCGCGCACAATTTTAAATGATTCGATGGATATTCACTCAGGTCGAGCGATTCAAGATGGGCCAATGAACTACCTCGGAACACATTATCTCGGTATCCCGGTCGCAATTACGGTTGAAGGGGCCAATATCTTAACTCGCAATTTGATGATCTTTGGCCAAGGTGCCACTCGTTGTCACCCTTATGTTTTGAAAGAGATGGAAGCGGCGGCTAATCCTGATACAGAGCAAGGCGCGAAAGATTTCGATAAGCTGTTGTTTAAGCACATTAGCCACGCGACCAAAAATACCTTTGGGGCGCTCGGTGCTGCATTAACGGGTTCACGCTTTGTCAAAGCGCAGATGAGCGGCCCAACAAAAGCGTATTACCAACAGTTAACGCGCATTAGCCGAGCACTTGCCGTGAGTGCCGATTTCGCTATGTTGACGTTAGGTGGCGATCTTAAACGTAAAGAGATGATCTCAGCGCGTTTAGGTGATGGCTTGAGTTATCTGTACATGGCTTCAGCGACCTTGAAAAAGTATGAAGATGAAGGCCGCCAACAAACCGATTTAGATTACGTGCACTACGCGGTGCAATACTGTCTGTACCACGCCGCTAAATCTTTGCAAGAGGCGTACAGCAACTTCCCTAACAAAGTGGTTGGGCGCTTACTTAAAGTGTTGGTCTTCCCTTTGGGCAACCATTATGACAAACCTAGCGATGAGCTGTCGGTCAAACTGGCGGAAAGCTTAATGACTCCTGGAGCACATCGAGATCGTCTCACTCATCTTTGCTACATTGGGCCAGAGGAAGACGATAGCGTTGGCTTGATGGAAAAAGCGTTTTTGGCGATGTACGGTATCAGTACACTTGAGCGCAAGCTGTTCCGCGCGGTCAAAGAGGGTAAAATTGCGCGTAAAGGTGCCCTGACTGAGCGATTGGCTCAAGCTTTAAGCGAAAATGTGTTGACTCAAACTGAAGTGGACCAAATTTTGGCCGCAGACAAACTGCGTTATAAAGCGATTCAAGTTGACCACTTTAGCCATGACTTGAGCGAGGTGATGACCAATAAGCCGGGAAAGCCCAAGCTTAATCATGTCGCCTAGTCGCGAATATCGACACTAAAAGTGTAACCATATTTCAGGGCATCCTAGTCGGGTGCTCTGATTGTTTGAGCCACGAGAGATCCAACCACTTGCAATTTCTGCCTGTTTTTAAAGAAATAGGGTGAGATCTTCGAGCGAAACTTTTATCCTAGCGGAGATTTTTGAAGGAAGTTGAATATGATCATCAAACCTAAAATTCGTGGATTTATCTGTACGACAACGCACCCTGTGGGTTGTGAAGCTAATGTAAAAGAACAAATTGCTTACACCAAAGCACAAGGCCCTATCAAAAATGCACCGAAACGTGTACTTGTTGTAGGCTCATCCAGTGGCTATGGCCTTTCGTCTCGTATTACCGCCGCTTTTGGTGGCGGTGCTGCGACCATCGGTGTTTTCTTTGAAAAACCGGGCACGGATAAAAAACCAGGCACCGCCGGTTTTTATAACGCAGCCGCGTTTGACAAGCTTGCTCACGAGGCGGGTTTGTATGCTAAAAGCCTAAATGGTGATGCATTTTCTCACCAAGCAAAACAGAAAGCGATCGAGCTAATCAAACAAGACTTAGGTCAAATTGATATGGTGGTTTACTCGCTTGCTTCACCAGTGCGTAAGTTACCTGAAACTGGCGAACTGATTCGCTCATCATTGAAACCGATTGGCCAAACATACACCGCGACAGCGGTTGATACCAATAAAGACATCATCATTGAAGCCAGTGTTGAACCTGCAACTGAGCAGGAAATTGCAGACACGGTAACGGTTATGGGCGGTCAAGATTGGGAGCTATGGATCCATGCACTTGCTGAAGCTGGCGTATTGGCCCAAGGGTGTAAAACCGTGGCTTATAGCTATATCGGTACTGAGCTAACTTGGCCAATCTATTGGGATGGTGCGCTAGGTAAAGCGAAGATGGATTTAGACCGCGCCGCATCGGCACTGAATGAACAGCTTTCTGTATTAGGCGGTACGGCTAATGTGGCCGTTCTTAAATCGGTTGTTACTCAAGCCAGTTCAGCTATTCCTGTTATGCCTCTTTACATCGCAATGGTGTTTAAGAAAATGCGTGAGCAAGGTGTACATGAAGGATGTATTGAACAGATCTATCGCATGTTTAGCCAACGTCTTTATAAAGAAGACGGTAGTGCGCCGGAAGTAGATGAGCAAAATCGTCTGCGTTTGGATGACTGGGAACTGCGTGAAGATATTCAAAAGCATTGCCGTGAGCTTTGGCCACAGATCACTACTGAAAACCTAAAAGAGCTGACGGATTACGTTGAATACAAAGAAGAATTCTTGAAGTTATTCGGTTTTGGTGTTGATGGCGTTGATTACGAAGCCGATGTCGATACTGAAGTGGCATTCGATGTAATTGATATCTAATCTATTGGTGTCACCGTGACACAATAAGATGTTCTAATCTCAAAGGTCTAGCCACAGTGCTAGGCCTTTGCTGTTATGGAGGGTAATACAGCATTATTCACCCTCAACAGCATTTTCTCGATCAATGAAACGGTTGCTGTTTCCCTGCAACAAAAAACACATCACAGTGGTGCTCGGCCGCTAATTGCTTGAGTAGGTGTTGGTTGATAGGCTCAATAGTATTTGACGCAATTACCGCACTGGCATTTCCCGAGCGGATAGCTTTAATCACAATCTCTAATTCCGATAAGGTTTGAGAGGGTTTCATGTGGATCACTCTGTCGCAATGTATATTGAAAGAAGCAAACTGTTCATACTGTGGTCGAGGACATTCAGAGGTGAATAAGATCCACTGCTGTTGATACTGGGATAGCTGAGCAAGCTTTGACATCATGGCTTGTTCAATCGTATTTACTGAGCGATGGGCATTAGCCAAAGGGTACTGAGCTGATCGTTGAGAAGCGAAATTTACTTGAAGCATAACACTGTCCTTTCATACATGCTGTATGTGTATACAGTATTTGAGTTGTAGATACTGATCAAGTTTTTTTTGCTGAATTTATCAGCATAACCAAGCTTGAATTCGTTAGATTTTGTTTTAATTTATTGATTAATAATGATTTTTAGCAAAAAATCAAATTGTTCAAAGATAAAGCGCCATTGTCTGTTTTGTGATCAATGTAAGTATCCTAGTAACAGTGTCTCGCCACTAATTAGATAAGTTATCATAGTCGCTGAAATGGGTGTGCTTCAAAAATAGGCAGTAAAAAAGCGCCGTGTTGGCGCTTTTTCATGTATAGCTATTGATGCCTAATGTGACAGTGACTGTCGATCTCGAAATGCTTGCTCTGCAATATTAAACTGCCTGACATCCATGCGCGCAAACTCATTGCAACTTTCGCATGAGTGATGCGATTTCCCATCAATATATTCGTGTTTTATTAATAGCTTTGGTTGTTTACACCAATCGCAAATACCTTCAATCGTAAACATGTTTTCTCCCCACCTAGAAGATTTAGGTGTAATTTTCGCGGCGCATTATCCCATATAAAAGAGAATTAAGTTAACTATTTGTTACTTTAAGTGAGATGGAGATCGATTGCGTTGCCTATCTTTAGCAAGTGTTTTAACCGCGAGCGGTAATATTCTGCATTAAAAATAACATTTACTTAACGTGAGGCAGGATGATTTTTAACGCACCATTGAGTCGCTTCATTTCTTCTTGTGAGCCTTGAAGATCTGGGTGGTATATTTTACACAGTTGTTTGTAGCGAAGCTTGATGCTTTTTTCATCGGGAAGTTCACTGGGTTTAAAGCCAAATAATGCGCAGGCTAATAGTAATTTTTGATCCTGAGACTGGGCCACATGATTGTTTTGCAGTCTTTTGATCTCTTTGAATAAGCTTTCAAGCTGCCTTTTTTGCTGTTTGATTATAAAGGCCTGCGATTCGATTTCCTGTCGGTGTTGACTATTTTTATCGTGTTGTTGGGTCTTACGTTTTCGGCTCCAGAAGCGGAAAAGATAGATAAGCATCAAAAGGAGTAACATCAGCAGCAACAGAGATAAGTAATCCGTCATGATAGAGCTTGTCGAGTCGCGATCAACGGGTGCAGTGCCGGCCACCATGTCAGCTTCATCGCTGTTGTCAAAAGCGCTGTCTAATTGACTGATAGAGGAGACTTGCTTTGCACGTTGTTGATTGAATTTTTCTTGCAATACACGCTCATAACCCTCTTCGGCTTGGCTACTCTTATCTGCCGCAATGCGATACCACACTTCTGACAATTCTAACGCAGAGGGTGGCGAAGGGAGTGTTTCGTAAGTTCTAGCGAGTTGTAATTGAGCATTCACATCACCGCTAGTGGCTAAGTCGGTCAGCCAAAATAGAGCTTGAGGGATCTCTTTTGGAGTTCCTTGTCCCTTTAAATAGAGATTGGCTAGCCTGGATTTGGCTAAGGGGTGTCCGTTCTGTGCCGCTTGCTGAAACCAATAAAACGCATTGTTTAGGTTAACAGCAACTTTATCCCCTTGCTGATAAGCCAGCGCCAATTGATATTGTGCATTTGAGTTTTGTTGCTGAGCTTGGGCAGTTAGCTCAGCAACAGGAGAGGCCAGTACTAATGAGGAGAAAAGCAGGTATAAACTAAGGACAACTCTCAAATTCTCACCATGTTTTGTGGGGCTAATTTCTGTTCAAATAGTAGCGCATTTCTATCGAATGCACAGAGCAGAATAGCGCATTAATGGCTATCTAAGACGAATGGTTACCTAAGACGAATGGCTATCTAAGACGTTTTGGAGCAGGAGCACCATCAATCGGTCGATTTACAGATACTTTACGGCCTTTTTTTAACCCAGTCTCATAATCCGCGGTAATATTTTTCATGGCATCACGCAGCTGCTGCTTGAAGGTTTCACGGTCAATATTTTGAAACTCTTTATCAATGTAATTATTGATTTTGTTATTGGATTCATCATCAGCGGTGATCACTGGAAGCTTCTCTAATGCCCCTTCAATCCAACCCGAAACGAACGAATTGACCCGTCGTGTAACCTCCGTACTGGAAGTGCCACTGCCCGCGAAACTGTTTCTAAATTGGCCTGTGTGCTCGTTCATTTCTCGGTAAATGATATCAAAAGCGAATGCGGCAAAAATAGCGCGATCGGCCTCACCAATAAACTCAACACGTTTGAGTCCTTTATGATTGAGTAGCACCGCTTCTACACCAAACTTAGTATTGATACCGCGGATCACTCGCAGTAGTGATGAGGTGATGGATGCGGGGAGTAAATGGGTTGATTGGGTTTTGCCCATCTTGATAAATTCGATGTCATCTTTATCAAGTCCATACTTTAGCATCAGGCTATGCGCCATCTTGATGGCATTGGCCGCTTCATTCACATTCGCGGAATTACCAAGTTCAAGACATTTAGCGATCTTCTTTAGAGCTTTCTGTTTATCCATTAATTCGCAAATACAATTCTACAACTTCAGAAAAGTCCGACATTTTAGCGGTTTTATGCGGGAAGTGAAAGCGAAGTGGAGAATCGCTGCCCAAAATCAGGCAGCGAGTCGAGAGGAAGCTGGTGGTTTAAATACCAAGTTCATCCAATAGGTCTGTTGTTACATTATCATCACTGTTGTTTTGCTTGTCATTTTTGTCTTTGGCAGACAATTGTTGCTGAGCTGCTTCTAAAATTGAATCAGGGCTTTCATCTTCTTGAACTTCAAATTCTTCAAGTTGGATGAATTCGGTTTTATCCATTGCCAGTTCAAGATAGAAAATATTATTACTTTCTGTCGAGAAGGTGACTCGGCGTGCTTGTGGACGGTCTAAATTGGTATCCACCGACAAAATCACCTGTTTGTTGAGTGATAACATCTTCGGTTGGTTTTGGGTAATGTTAGTTTGTAACTCCTTGCGGATTTTATTTGTAAAATCGCCTACGAGCTGGTTCATCAATTCGCCCAGTACGTCGCCCACTTCGTCAGAAGTATGCAGCACGGCTAGCTCTTCTTCTGGCATTCCCATATTGCGCATGTAACTGGTGTAAATTTCCAGTGCAGCCTTGGCGGTAAAGTTGATAACAACGAGCCCAGAGAAGCCACCATCAAACAAAACGAAACAGCCGAAATCTGGCTTCAGTGACGTTTTATTGATTTTTTGCACCATCGCTGAATAAGCAATGTTGGTCGCCGTTGCAGAACTGAGCACTCCTGACACTGATTGACAAAGCTTAAGCAAAATATCTTCAGTGGTAACAATCTTGTTTTTTTTCATTCTGATATCCGTAATGTGCATTGCAGTTTAAAAGCGGTGTTTAACTTTCTATATCGACATATAAAGCATAAAGCGTTATTTAACTATATATAGCTAAAATGTTGTGTACAGGAAAAATATTGTATTAATGACTTTTTCGCTAGATTCATTCTTGCATTGAGATTCTGATTTGATCACCTTTTTAAATGTTGTAAAGTGACGAAATTCAAAGATTAATATCAAAATAACCATTAACCCACAGCTGATTGGATCAGCGCAGTAGGGGCAGGAAGCAAATGTTACCAAGACTTCATCACCAAACGGACGTCGATCCCGTCGTTTTGAGCTTTTTACAACAACTCGAAAATCAAGGATTTAGCGGCGATATCGAATCACAATACTCTAGCCGACTTGCTGTTGCGACTGACAACAGTGTTTATCAGCAATTGCCCCAAGCCGTCGTGCATCCCAAATCAACTCATGACGTAGCACTTATTGGTAAGATTAGCTCAAAACCAGAATTTGAGAGAGTCACTTTTTCACCGCGAGGCGGCGGCACTGGCACTAATGGCCAATCACTAACCAAAGGTATTGTGGTTGATTTATCTCGTCATATGAACCAAGTACTTGAAATCAATGCTGATAAAGGTTGGGTAAGGGTACAAGCTGGCGTGGTAAAAGACCAATTAAATGATGCGGTCAGACCATTGGGTTATTTTTTCTCACCGGATCTTTCGACCAGTAACCGAGCCACACTTGGTGGCATGATTAATACCGATGCGTCAGGGCAGGGCTCTTTAAAATATGGCAAAACGTCGGATCATGTCTTGTCTCTGCAAGCCGTTTTTGCCGATGGCTCGGTACTTGAATCGGATCTCTCATTAGGCTTGCCTGAAAGTGGTACTTTTGCTGCAAACGCGTTGCAAGTGACCGAAGCGGTATGCCGTGACAAGCGCGAACAAATTGTGGCGAAATTTCCACCTCTTAACCGCTTTCTGACGGGCTATGATCTTAAAAATGCGCTTGATGAAGAACGTGATCACTTTAATCTCACTCGGGTACTTTGTGGCGCAGAAGGCTCTTTGGTCTTCATCACAGAAGCAACCTTGAATCTGACGCCTATCCCCCAAGCTCGCACCTTAGTCAATGTGAAGTACAACAGCTTTGATTCAGCACTGCGTAATGCACCTTTGATGGTAGAAGCCAGTGCTTTATCGGTTGAAACCGTTGATTCCAAAGTATTAAATTTAGCTAAGCAAGATATTGTTTGGCATAGCGTCAGCGAGTTATTAGCGGATGTTCCGGGCAAAGAGATGCAAGGCATCAACATGGTCGAATACGCAGGCCAAAGCGAGCAAGAGGTCGCCGCTCAGGTCGCTTCATTGACGCAGCGTCTTGATCAGATGCTTGAGCAAGAACAAGCGGGCATCATTGGCTATCAAGTGTGCAGTGATTTGGCGAGCATTAACCTGATTTACAACATGCGCAAAAAAGCGGTGGGATTATTAGGGGCGGCCAAAGGCAAGGCTAAACCTGTTGCTTTTGCTGAAGATACTTGTGTTCCGCCGCAACACTTGGCTGATTTTATTAGCGAATTCCGTACCTTGCTGGATAGTAAAAATCTCAGTTATGGCATGTTTGGCCACGTGGATGCCGGCGTGTTGCATGTGCGCCCTGCTTTGGATTTGTGTGACCCACAGCAAGAGCTTCTGATGCATGAAGTGTCTGATGATGTGGTCAAACTGGTGGCAAAATATGGCGGTTTAATGTGGGGCGAACATGGCAAAGGTTATCGCTCCGAATATGGCCCCGCGTTTTTTGGTGAGGAGCTATTTACTGAATTACGACGCGTTAAAGCAGCCTTTGACCCGCACAATAAAATGAACCCCGGCAAAATATGTACGCCACTTGAGACCAATTTTGAATTGGTCAAAGTCACGGACACCAAACGCGGCTATTTTGATCGTCAAATCGATGTGAAGGTCCGTGACAGTTTCAAACAGGCGATGGAGTGTAATGGTAACGGTTTATGCTTTAACTATGACACCAGTTCGCCGATGTGCCCGTCGATGAAAGTCACGGCGGATCGTCGTCACTCACCGAAAGGCCGCGCCGGTTTGGTGCGTGAATGGTTACGCCAACTTACCGAGCAGGGTGTGGATATTCTCGACCTAGAGAAGCAAGTGTTGGAGTCGAACCCAACCATCAAAACCATGATTGATCGCGTGCGTAACTCTTTCAATAAATCGCACGAGTACGATTTTTCACATGAAGTGTATGAAGCGATGAACGGCTGCTTGGCGTGTAAAGCGTGTGCCAGCCAATGCCCAATCAAAGTCGATGTGCCGAGTTTTCGCTCTCGTTTTTTAAATATCTACTACTCACGTTATCAGCGTCCGGCTAAGGATTATCTTGTCGCGAATATTGAAACGCTTTTGCCGGTCATGGCAAAGGCACCGCAAGTGGTGAACGGGGTGTTGGCTCAGAAATGGGTACAAAGCCTCACCGCTTCAACCGTTGGCTACGTTGATGCGCCCTTACTTTCGGTGCCGACGTTGGCAAAGCGTGTCGCAGGCCAAGTGGTGAAATTTGATATGCAGCGCCTCGCTGGGCTGTCACAGCAAGATCGCGCTCAACATGTGATTATCGTCCAAGACCCATTTACCAGTTATTACGATGCTGAGGTGGTTGAAGATTTCGTACAATTGCTGATCAAATTAGGCAAAAATCCGATACTGTTGCCATTCAAACCCAATGGTAAAGCGCAGCATATCAAAGGATTTTTAAAGCAATTCACAGCCACTGCGAAAAACACCGCTGCGTTTTTGTCGCAGGTAGCGGATCTCAACATTCCGATGGTCGGTGTCGATCCAGCGTTAGTGCTTTGCTACCGTGATGAGTACAACGAAATTCTTGGCGATAAGCGCGGTGAGTTTGATGTGCTGACCGTTCATGAGTGGCTGTTGCCACGTTTAACAGAGTTTAATCATCAGACCCGCAGTGAAGTGCCTTGGTATCTGTTTGCTCATTGCACGGAAAAAACCAAGCTACCGAATGCAGAAAAAGAGTGGGGCGCGATATTTAGCCATTTTGGTTCTCAGTTAAAAACGGTGCCAGTCGGTTGTTGTGGTATGGCCGGAACCTTTGGCCACGAACAGGATAAGCTGGAGATGTCGAAAGATATTTATGGCTTAAGTTGGAAGCCAAGTTTAGGAAAACTGCCCAAAGAGCGTTGCTTGATCACAGGGTATTCCTGCCGCAGTCAAGTGAAACGATTTGAACAGGTAAAACCAAAGCATCCGTTACAGGCTTTACTGGCATTGTTGTAAACCCTAAGCCCAGACCTTACTGGGCTTTTTACTATACTGTCGATATTGGTTTGGAGCGAAGTACAGTCAGGTGGAGCAGCATGGAAAAATTTGAACTGAAAATACCCCCAGTGGCGATATTCATCGTGGCGCTACTGTTAATGCATCGTATCTCATACAGTTTTGAGTTTGCAAGCCTCGCTTTACCTGCGCCTCGAGTGGTCTTTGCGATTTGCTTTGTTTTATCTGGCATCGTTGGTTTACTGGGGATTTACGAATTTCGCCGCAAGAAAACCACGGTCAATCCAACCAAACCAGAAACAACATCGTGCATTGTCGATAGCGGTATCTACCGTTATTCGCGTAATCCGATGTATCTTGGGCTCTTTTTGCTGTTGTTTGGCGTGGCATACTGGCAAAACAATGGGTTGAGCCTCGTGGTCGCATTTTTATTTGTGTGGTTTATGAATCGTTTTCAGATTTATCCAGAAGAGCGAGTGCTGGAAGCGCGTTTTGGCGAAGAGTATGTCGATTACAAGCAGCGTGTTAGGCGCTGGATATAGTTGAATATCGTAAGACATTCGAAATCAAAAGCCCCGCGAGAATAGCGGGGCGACAATCTATACAACGAACATGGTTCTAGACAACGAACATGGTTCTAGATAATGGGCAAAAGAGCTCAAGCCATAGTGAAAATAATACGGTTAGGCTGCTTTTGAAACTTGAGCTAAAAACATCTCTTTACGTTCATTGAAGCGATTAACCAAGTCATCTACTGCTTCTTGGTCATAAGGTTTCAGGCCACTGGCTACCATGCGCTTCACCCCTTTCCCTACAATTTGACCATTTTCTTTAAAGGCAAAGTTAAGCGTGACAATGCCACGTTTACCGTCAACATCAAACGTCGCACCAGAAAACTTAACTTCAGGTGAAGTGAGGTCTAAGCGTTCAAATTCCACTTCCATGCTTTCATAGATGACTAATGGGCGCTGGCAGTTAATCATCATTTGCGCTTCCTCCATCAATGGCACCATGATGTGCGGGAAGTTCATACCAGAAAACTGCACATAGTTCGTTACAACGTGTTCGATAAATGCGGAGTTGTGGCTTACTTGCCCTTCACGGCTCATGTGTAGATACTCTTTGCCGGCAGTATCGACAAGAGCGCTCTCTTTCATACACTTATTTTCAATGTGCAGTGCAATGCCATCGCTGACCATGCCTGAAAAATCAAAACGCATCTTTTGGCTAATGCCTTCTTTTTGCAGCAATACTGCAAAGAGCAAATCGCCCGGAACACAGAAACGCTTGCTGTCTTCGTCGTGGATTGGGTTGAAATCTCCCGCCACTTTTTTAGCAAAGTGACTCGCTTGTTGGCGAGTGAACTGGAATTTTTGATCTTGATGAGTGAAATAAGATGTAAGAGACATAATGTACGCTGTATGGCCAAAACTGACGCGATTATAAGTCAACTCCACTCGATGAATGGTCCAATCAGTAAAAAGAGCCTCACAGAGAGCGAGGCTCAATAGCGTAATATTATAAGCTAGGGAGAAGACTTTCCGGCATGAGCGAGTTATGTACCGCCAGTTCTAGCAAGGTATTAGCTTGTTCAATATCTGGCGAGAAGTAGCGATCCTTATCGTAAAACGAAACTTTTTTACGCAGGATTTGTTTCGCTTCTTCGACTAATGCGGAGGATTTATTGGGCGCTCTGAAATCGAGCCCCTGCACGGCAGAGAGATACTCGACCGCTAAAATACCACGCGTGTTTTCGCTCATATCACGCAGACGACGACCAGCAAACGTTGCCATCGACACGTGATCTTCTTGGTTGGCTGAAGTGGGTAAGCTGTCAACCGAAGCCGGATGGGCGAGCGTTTTATTTTCACTGGCTAGCGCTGCCGCCGTCACTTGCGCAATCATAAAGCCAGAGTTAACGCCACCGTTGTCCACTAAAAATGGCGGAAGCTTGCTGAGCGCGCTGTCAATCAAGAGTGCCATGCGTCGTTCTGACAAACTGCCGATTTCGGCAATTGCTAGCGCCAAGTTATCCGCAGCCATCGCGACGGGCTCTGCATGGAAATTACCGCCAGAGATGATGTCGCCATCATCTGCAAACACCAGAGGGTTGTCGGAAACGGCATTGGCTTCCACTTCTAGCGTTTCAGCCGAATTGCGAATTTGCTGTAAGCACGCGCCCATCACTTGTGGTTGGCAACGCAGTGAATACGGATCTTGTACTTTTTCACATGCGGTGTGGGATTCACCAATCTCGCTGCGGCTGTCAAGTACATGGCGATAAGCGCTGGCGGCATCCATTTGCGCGCGATGGCCGCGAACGCGATGAATGCGCGGATCAAACGGGCGGCGACTGCCCAGCGCCGCTTCGACCGACATTGAACCACATACAATGGCGGAGGCAAATAAGTCTTCTGCGGCAAATAACCCCTCTAGTGCAAATGCGGTAGAGGCTTGTGTGCCATTGAGTAGCGCGAGCCCCTCTTTTGGCGCTAAAGTAATAGGAGTTAGCCCTGCGATTTTCAACGCGTCCAGTCCAGAGATAATTTCGCCGTTGTGGCGAGCTTGCCCTTCGCCGAGCAGTACCGTACTCATGTGTGCTAAAGGCGCTAAATCACCCGATGCGCCAACCGATCCCTTTTGCGGAACACAGGGGTAGACCTGGTGATTAACTAACGCCATCAAGGCGTTGATCACCTCAAGTCGAATACCAGAATACCCACGGGAAAGGCTATTAATTTTGAGTACCATCATCAAGCGAACGGTTTCATCCGCCATGAATTTACCAATGCCCGCAGCGTGTGAAAGCACGATGCTGCGCTGCAAGGTTTCTAAATCTTCAGGGGCAATTTTAGTATTGGCAAGTAGGCCAAACCCCGTGTTGATACCATAAACAGTACGATTTTCGGCAATCACCTGCTCAACGACTTGTGTGCTTGCTTCAATACCCGCTATCGCGCTGGAGTCGAGTGATACGGTGACCGGCTTTCGGCTGACTTGACGCAGTGCTTTTAAGCTCAATTGGCCCGGTTTAATAACAAGATTTAACATGTTTTTTTGTCCTTACTTCAGTTGCGCGAGTTCATGGTTGAGCATTGGCAGGTCGAGCTTTTGTTCTTTAGCACAGCGTTTCGCAATGTCATAACCTGCATCAGCATGGCGCATGACACCTGTGGCTGGGTCGTTATGCAAAACACGCGCAATACGTTGTGCTGCGTCATCTGAACCATCGCAGCAGATCACCATGCCAGAGTGCTGAGAAAAGCCCATACCTACGCCACCGCCGTGGTGAAGTGACACCCAAGTTGCGCCACCGGCGGTATTGAGCAGTGCGTTGAGCAGCGGCCAATCGGAAACAGCGTCTGAGCCATCTAGCATACCTTCAGTTTCACGGTTTGGGCTTGCTACCGAGCCGGAATCTAAATGGTCGCGACCAATCACGACTGGCGCTTTTAACTCGCCACTTTTCACCATCGCGTTAAAGGCTTGGCCTAAACGTTCGCGATCTTTCAAACCCACCCAGCAGATGCGAGCTGGTAGGCCTTGGAATTGAATGCGTTCGCGCGCCATGTCTAGCCAGTTATGTAGATGGGGGTTATCAGGGATTAACTCTTTCACTTTTTGGTCGGTTTTATAAATGTCTTCGGGATCGCCAGACAGGGCGACCCAGCGAAAAGGTCCAATCCCCTCACAAAATAGCGGGCGAATGTAGGCTGGCACGAATCCTGGGAAGTCAAAAGCGTTCGCTACTCCTTCTTCGAGAGCCATTTGGCGGATGTTGTTGCCGTAGTCGAGTGTGGCAGCGCCGCGTTTTTGCAGCGTTAACATCGCTTGAACTTGGACGGCCATCGATGCTTTGGCCGCCTTGACCACCTGGCTTTCATCTTGAGTGCGCATTTGAGCGGCGTGTGCCATGCTCCAATTTAAGGGTAAATAACCATTGAGTGGGTCATGGGCCGAGGTTTGGTCTGTCACCACATCGGGGGTGATATTACGCTCAACTAGCTGTGGAAAAATATCAGCGGCATTACCTAACAAACCGACAGAAATCGGTGTCTCCGAGCTATCGATCATCGCCAAGGCTTCATCTAAACTGGTGGCTTTTTTATCGACATAACCAGTGCGTAAACGGTAGTTGATGCGCGATTCATCACACTCGACCGCAATCATGGAAAACCCAGCCATGGTTGCCGCTAATGGCTGAGCGCCGCCCATGCCACCCAAGCCACCAGTCAACACCCAGCGGCCTTTTGCGTTACCTGCAAAATGCTGTCTAGCGATGGCGACGAAGGTTTCGTAAGTACCTTGTACAATGCCTTGTGAGCCGATGTAGATCCATGAGCCCGCCGTCATTTGACCGTACATCATCAACCCCTGCTTATCGAGCTCATTAAAGTGCTCCCAGTTGGCCCAGTGCGGCACAAGGTTTGAGTTGGCAATCAGCACACGTGGTGCATTTTTGTGCGTCGGGAAAACGCCGACAGGTTTGCCTGATTGAACCAAGAGCGTTTGATCCTCTTCAAGGCGTTCAAGCACTTCAACAATTTTATCAAAGCACGGCCAATTTCGGGCCGCGCGGCCAATGCCACCATACACCACAAGTGCATGTGGGTGCTCTGCAACGTCTGGGTCAAGGTTGTTCATGAGCATGCGCAGTGGCGCTTCGGTTAACCACGATTTGGCTCGAAGTGTTGTGCCGTGAGGGGCGCGAATGGTGCGCGTGGTATCAAGACGTTGCTCTTGAGTATGGGGTTGCGTCATGTTGAGACTCCTTGTATTTCACAATGTGGCGCTATTGTTGTTATGGTGCCAGTATCGGGTTAAGTGAGGTGTAGCGATTAATCGTCGGTCATGGCATTGGCGATATCCCAACACAACCTTGCCGCAAGACGAGCGGTTTGATTGTCTTGGTCAAATTGCGGGTTGTATTCGGCAATGTCGGCAATTAACAGTTTGTTTTTGTGGTAGAAAATTTTGTCAAAATAAGGGGCGAGCGCTTCATAACTGACGCCACGTGCTGCTGGGGCGCTGACTCCCGGCGCCGTTGCAGCTGGAAAGACATCTAAGTCAATTGTCAAATAGAGATAGTCACACTGGTCAATGAAGTGCTGCAGTTCACGCAGATGATCAATCGGGCTCAGTGCTGAAAACTGATTATCTTGCATATACCAAACGCCCAGTTCATCGGCTCGTTGAAACAGTGCCGCCGTATTACTTGCTCGGCTCACACCTAAGCAAGCGTAATGAAATGGCCATTGATTTTGCTCGCACCATTGATGAATTTGATTAAAGGGCGTGCCCGAGCTAGGTCGCACCGAAGCGATCTCTGACTCAAAAGCACGCAAATCGAAATGTGCGTCAAAATTGATGATCCCAATCCGTGGTTGGCTGATAGTTTGTTGACTCAGATATTGCGCTGCGCCTTGAAACGTGGCCCAAGCGACTTCATGACCGCCACCCAGTACGATAACGGGCGTTTGTTTAAGCGTATGGGCAATCACATCAGCGCACTGTTGCTGAGCCAGCTCAAGCTCATCATCAATACAGCGAATATTGCCCAGATCAAAAAAGCGAGAGTGCTTATGCCAAGCCATGTTGGCCAGCGCTTGGCGAATGGCATCGGGAGCCTGTTTTGCGCCAATGCGCCCTTTGTTGCGTGCCACCCCTGCATCGCATTCAAAACCGATAATGGCAATGGCTTTCTCATCTTGGCTTGGTTGAATGGGAAGCGTATTGACGGTGCAACGTTGAGTTTGATGGTGAACGCGTGTACCTAACTCGCCATCTTCGGCATCGTCACGGCCTTGCCACTCGAAGCTGTGCTGAGTGTTGCTAAAAATAGGGTTATTCATAGGTAAATGCTCCGTCAACTACGCGTGCATGCAAACGCGGTACGCCCACTTGATAACTTAAATCGGCTGGGTGGCTAATATTCCAAATGGCGAGATCGGCATCATAGCCAGTGGCAATTTTGCCGCGAGAATCAGCAAAACCTAACGCTTGCGCAGCATGTTGAGTCACACCTCGTAAGGCTTCTTGGGGGGTTAAGCCAAACAGTGTGCACGCCATATTCATCATAAGAGTGAGGTCAGCAAACGGCGATGTACCGGGGTTGAAATCACTTGCGATGGCCATTGGAATATGATGCTGACGCAGTAAATCAATCGGTGGGCGTTGGGTTTCACGTAAGAAATAAAAAGCACCGGGCAGTAAGGTTGCCACGGTATTGGAACGGGCGAGTGCAAACACACCTTGCTCATCTAAATATTCGATATGATCGGCAGACAAACCTTGGTAATGGGCGGTTAAAGCGCTTCCCCCTAGGTTTGATAATTGCTCGGTATGACCTTTCACTTGCAGCCCATGCGCAATTGCGGCTTGGAACACTTTTTCTGTTTGTGCCAGCGTAAAACCAATCGATTCACAAAACACATCGACGCTCGAAGCGAGTTTTTGTTCGGCCACCAGAGGGATGATTTCCTGACAAATATGCTCAACATAATCGTCTGATCGGTGTTGATATTCTGGTGGAATGGCGTGAGCGGCGAGCAGTGTTGTGACGACTTTAATGCGGCGATGATCCTCAAGGTGCTTAGCCGCTTTGAGCATTTTTATCTCATCATGGAGCGTTAAACCGTAGCCCGATTTGATCTCAACGGATGTGACACCGGAACGCAGCAATCCCTCTAACCTTGGTAGTGCCAACTCAACCAATTGGTCAATGGATGCGGTGCGGGTGGCGTGGACGGTTGATAAAATACCGCCGCCTTGCTTGGCGATCGCTGGGTAGGGAACACCTTGCAAGTGCATTTCAAACTCATTGGCGCGGTTACCGGCATAGATAAGGTGAGTATGGCAATCTATCAACCCCGGAGTGATAAGCTTGCCTTGGCAATCTATGACTTTGTGTTCTGGCGCGGCGGCGATGGGAATGTGGCTATCAAGGCAGGCGTCAATTTTGCCCGCTTTTATCACCACAGTTTTAGGAGAGCTAGGCTGATAGCCAAGATCTCCTTGTTCCATGC
The DNA here is from genome assembly GCF_002257545.1 of Vibrio qinghaiensis. Taxonomy (NCBI): domain Bacteria; kingdom Pseudomonadati; phylum Pseudomonadota; class Gammaproteobacteria; order Vibrionales; family Vibrionaceae; genus Vibrio; species Vibrio qinghaiensis. The sequence continues at coordinate 1,118,081 of NZ_CP022741.1, forward strand.
TGACGATACGCGCGTTGGTCAGTATTAGATCCATCTTTATTGTCACCGTTATGGCTTAATTACTTCACTGATTTAAATGTATATACAAATAAATAAGACAAAAAAGCAGGTTGCGCAAGGTGAATGTTGCAGAACTGTGATCGAATGTTGAAATGTGTAGCGTTAATCGAGCATCACTTTAGAGGTTAATTTGTATTTCGAGCCCGGGTGATAAAGCAGTGCAGAGCTGACTAACTTATCGCCACTCCAAGTACGGCGATTGAGTAGTAAACAGGGTTCATTGACGGCCAACTGCAACAATTGTTTGATGTGATGATCGGCAATAATGGCTTCAACAGTGTGCTCAATTGCACTCAATGGGCAGTTTTGTGAAAGATATTGATTGGGCGTCATGAAGGCGAAGTTTTGTTCAAGATAGTGGGGCGCGTAGCGGCTATTGACCCAACGCACTTCCAGTTGTATCGGAGTGTCATTAGCAAAGTGAATGATTTCACTATAAAAAACAGAAGATCCTAGCATGACGCCGAGTTTGATAGCGACACTTTCATCTGCTGCTAACGCAAGTTGCTTTAAGACTTTACTGCGATATTGCTTTCCTCGGCTAGCGACCTCGTCAGCAATATTACGAATATCAAGTAGCGGTGATTCCGCTTTGTCTTCTACAGCGCAAACAAAAGTACCTAGCCTTGGTCGGCGCTGCAGTTTTCCATCAGCCACCAGATCCCGTATCGCTTTATTCACCGTCATCCGACTCACATTAAATTGCTCGGTCAGTTCTAGCTCGGTGCTTATGCGTTGGCCGACAGGCCAGTGTCCGGAGTCAATGTTATCTAAAATAAATTGTTTTATTTGTCTATAAAGTGGTGAGCTTGACATGGGCATGATGAGTTTCATTTGAATATACAAATAATTAACGAAGTCGCTGGGAAATGCAATATTTAGATAAGGCTTTGCGATCATCATCGGCCAAAACGGTGAATTGGTGAAGCCGCTATCGACGACAAAGGGTCAGTGTCACGGTAAGATGGCGCCGTAACTTGTGTTGTCAATAGTAACCTGTGTTGTAAATAATAACCTGTGTTGTAAATAGTAACTTGTGGTTTAAATAATAAAGAGAAAATGCGATGACAGCTCCAACAGAAATGACTTTTTTCGCTCGTTTTGAAGCGGATATTTTGGCGAAAAAGAAAGTGATCACCATTCGTGATGAGAGCGAAAAGCACTACCAAGTTGGCTCTATTGTTGAGGTGAGTACGTTGGAAGAGGGGCGAAAGTTCTGCCGCTTGTTAATCAATAAGGTTGAACCGATCCTATTTAGCGAATTAAGTCACTACCATGCAGAGCAGGAAAATATGTCACTCACGACACTGAAAGAGGTGATTCAAGACATTTATCCCAATATTGAACAGTTGTATGTTATTCACTATCAACTGGTTGAAGAGAAAGCTCTGGAAAAAGATCACGCTTAAAAATAATAACGCCAATCAATCATGATTGGCGTTATTGCTGTTTGTCTCAAGACAGTGTCACGACGATTTCATTATAAAACGCAGCAACAGTAATGAGGTTAGTCACGCTTCCATAGAATGTGGCAGAACTTTTGGTCTGGGTCGCGGCTAACGAGCATTCTTGCAAACACATCGTCTAGTACGTCGTCCTCTTCATTGACAAGACCGATCAATACTTCCGCGTAAGCTTCCTTATCGACGTCAAAACCCACGTGTTGAACCCAATCATCACCTACCTCAACCAGTTCAGCTGCGCCACGGTCTTCAAATTGTGCCGTAAACAGGATCACATCAACAGGTTCTAGATTATCGGGTGCCATTTCAAGAAAGATGTCGTAAGCCGCATCAATGGCATCGTCGTAAGAAATCAAATCAGACATTATTATGCTCGGCTCATGTATTTGCGTTCAGCGGTGTTGACGATAATACGGTCACCAGTTGCCACATATTCAGGAACTTGCACGACAAGGCCAGTGCTTAAACGTGCTGGTTTTGAACGCGCAGAAGCTGAAGCACCTTTGATGGAAGGATCAGTCTCTTCAATCACAAGCTCAACAGATGAAGGGACATCTAGTGCTACCGCAACACCGTCGACGACAACCACATACATACCTTGGATTTCTTCAGTGATGAACAGCAGCTCATCTTCGATATCCGCCTGTTTAAACGTAAATTGAGTGTAATCTTCGTTATCCATGAAGATGTACTCATCGCCATCAACATAAGAAAACGAAACCGCACGGCGGTTCATGTCAACGGTGTCGACAAAGTCATCGGCTTTTAAACGCTCATCAACGCGAGCGCCAGTGTTCAAATCAGTACAACGTAGTTTGTAGATTTTAGAACCACCGCGGCCACCAGGAGTGGTCACTTCGATATCTTTGATCAATAGCGTCTTGCCATCAGAAATAATAGCAAACCCTTTTTTTAATTCATTCGCCTTTGGCATGGAATTTTTCCTTCATACTTAGTTTCGGCGCATTATACCTTGCCGTTTTCGAAAAGGAATATCTTGATTGATTGCTTTGCATAGTAGAACATGACCGCGTGTACTTTTTCTTAAATTAACTAACGCTTTTTGCTATGTATTTATCGGTTATTGACCCAAAACAACCCTTTCAGGCTGAATATCAAGCGGCTATCGATGATCTCATCAAGTTTCTGCGTGCCGGGTTAGGTGACAATCTACATAGTCTTTACCTTTATGGCAGTGTGGCGCGCAGAACTGCGCGTTATGGGCGCTCCAATTTGGATGTAGTGTTGGTGACGCACCGTGATTTCTCCGAGCAACGAGCAACTCTGCTGAATACGATAAAATGGCGATTTCAGAAAAGTTTTCCACATATCACCGAAGTCTCGATCAAAACTGCACTCGTGAGCGAAGTAGCCACTTTAGAGAGCATTTTTACGTGGGGATTTATGTTGCGCCATTGCAGCGTTTGCATCTTGGGTGATGATCTGGCGCAATGCTTTGGCGATTTCGAACCCAGTTGGGAAATAGCTAAACACTGGAATATGGACATCGCAGATTGGGTCTTTTTTTACCGTGATAAAATTGCAAAAACCAGTTCTGAAAGCGAACAGAGCAAGGCGCAAGTAGCCATTGCCAAGAAATTGCTGCGCGCCAGCTATGCTTTGATTATGTATCGTGACAAAAATTGGTTTGATGATCCTATCGAATGCGGGCAGCAGTTTTTACGTTATCACCCGGAGAAAAAAATCGACATTGAGAGATTGGGTATTTTGCTCTCTGGACGAGTGATCGCCAAACGTTCAGTGATTGGGATTCTAGACAGTTATGGTCAATGGCTGGCAAAGCAGTACCAAAAAACAGAGTTTCGGATTGGTTAACCGCTGGCTAGATCGTCGTACTTCTTAAAATAGCCCAAGTTGTGGCTGGCTGAGCTGTTCGAAACTCAAGCCAACAAAAGGCAAAATGGCTTCTGCGACTGGCTGCAATTGTTTATCGATATAGTGCTGATAATCGATAGGACTTTTTAAATACTCTTTAGGCTCAGGGCCATTCAGTGTGATGAGATATTCGATACGACCTCGATTTTGATATTGTAATGGTCGGCCTAACTGCTGGTTTATCGTATCAGCAAGTCGCGCAGCTCTTACTTGTGGCGGTACGTTTTTTTGGTATTCATGCAGCTTGCGCCGCAACCGTTTTTGGTACACGAGCTCATGGTCGAGTTGACCGGTTTGAGTTTGCTCAACGATTTCACGAATAAACGCCGCAGGGTCTTCACCATTAAAAATCATCGAATAAAGTTGGTGCTGAAAGCGTTGTGAGAGCGGAGTCCAGTCCGTTCTTGCACTCTCAAGCCCTTTAAAAATTAGCCGCTCGTTTTCGCCTTCACCGATCAATCCCGCATAGCGTTTTTTTGATCCTGTTTCTGAACCTCGGATGGTTGGCATCAGAAACTTTCGGTAGTGGGTTTCGTATTCCAATTCCAGCATCGATTCCAATCGGTACTCTTCACGCAAGTGGGTCGTCCACCATTGATTGATGTGTTCAACCAGTTGTTTTCCTACGCGATCCGCTTGCTGCTGTGAATATTGACCACCTAAAGAGACAAAGGTTGAGTCGGTATCACCATAAATCACTTGATAGCCTTGCGCCTCAATTAACTTTTTAGTTTGCTTCATGATCTCGTGTCCGCGCATGGTAATACTGGACGCCAAACGAGTATCAAAAAAACGACAACCTGACGATCCAAGCACCCCGTAGAAAGAGTTCATGATGATTTTTATCGCTTGTGAAAAGGCTTTGTTATTGTTCTTTTTCGCCACATCACGCGCAGCCCACAATTTCTCGATCATTTCTGGAAGAAAATGTTTGGTGCGGTGAAATTGACCGCCACGAAATCCCGTTACCGCTTGATTATCCTCTTTGCCAATCGGAATTTTTAGCCCTTCAATCAAGCCAAGTGGGTCAATTAAAAATGAACGAATGATCGAGGGATATAAGCTTTTAAAATCAAGAAGTAACACAGAGTCGTAGAGGTTAGGGATGGAGTCCATCACATAGCCTCCGGGGCTTGCGACCCAATTTTCGGAGTGTAAGTTAGGCGCGATGTAACCCGCGCGATGCAATTGAGGTAAATAGAGATTGGTAAAGGCGGCGACAGAACCGCCGACGCGATCTAGCTCCACACCCGTGAGACGGGAACGTTCAATGGCGAAATCCAGCAAATGGGTATGTTCAAAGATTTTATTCACTAACACACAATCTTGCAGGTTGTATTTCGCTAGTGATGGTTTGTCTTTTTGAAACATACGGTTGATTTCATTCATCCGATCATGGGCGTTATGAATCGCTTTTCCTTCGCCTAAGAGCTCCCTTGATACTGATTCCAATGACCAAGAACGAAATTGGTAAGTGGCTGTTTTTAATGTATCAATTCCATCCAACACGACTCGCCCGGGAATGGTAATAAACCCTTGCTGACTCTGGTTTGAACTACGAAAAAAACTGTGCTGTTTGCCGCGACCAATCGCAAGTTTTAACTTATGCCACTCGGCTCTTTTATGGAGTAAGCGAAAATCAAAATCAATCACGCTCCAGCCAATTATTACATCAGGGTCGAACTCAGTGAACCAATCGATGAGAGCGTTGAGCAATGCGTATTCGTCTTTCACCCACTGAATTGGGGTATCGCAAGGCTCGGGCTCACCAATCATGATTACGCGGCTGTCCATTGGGCTATCAAAACCAATCGAGTAGAGAATGCCTTTTTCAGAACACTCTAAATCCAGCGAAACCACTTTCAGATGAGGAAGATAGTTGCCCGGTCGACATTTCGCCTGTTCTATTTTTGAGTGGGAAAACGCCTGGGTAAGCCGTCCAGTGAATTCAATGCTGCCTTTAAGAAAACGCTCCATAAGAAAGCGGTCGGCAAGCTTAATATCATCTTCTAACATCAGAATATGATGTTGCTTTAGTAGTGCCGAAAACTCAGCATGCGTTTGAATTGTTTGACAATAACAACCCGCTAGGGGGGTATGTTCAAAATCTTCCAAATCCAATGCTTTCAATTCGATAGAGAGCTGTCGCTCTAACGCTAATTTTTGCGCTTGTGGCACATCTTTCTGTGGTATGAAGAAAACGGGTTTTTCACCACGGATAATCAGTTGGGTTGGACCTTGAGGCGTACTCAACCACAACTCAATATGAGTCGAGCCATGAAGGTCTCTTGCATGGCGAGTAAGTAAAAAACCGTGTTGAATAACCAAGCGTAATAAATCCAAATAGTCGTAACCTTGGGGGAGGGCATCATATCAGAGCTATGAGTTAAATAACGAATTTCAGTGAGGCGAGTAAGCGGGCGATGGAGATGAAATAACCGTTAATTAGTATGGTGTATGTATTTTAACCTTATGATTTGTTTTGGTTTTGTATTTTTATGAGGCTGGTTGCATTTTTATGTTTAGGTTCAAATTTGTCAAAAAATCATGTAAAAGTCGTGCGGCATCTCTGCTAATATAATTAAGCTTTTGATTTGTTAATGGATTCTCATTGGATGATTAGCCGAACAAATAAGTACTTGCCAAATTTGGGGTTTGAGCACATATTCAGTGTGAGTAAAAACCAATGTTAAGTTAATTACCCGATTGTGAGTTAATTTCCAATTGTGAGCTAATTAATGTGGGCCGCGATGCTGCTATCCACGATTCAGTGGGTGCAGAGCCAATAGATGAGTGTGGAGATACAAGTTTGATAAGTGTTTTCCTTGTAGATGATCACGAGCTGGTTCGCACAGGGATACGACGTATTATTGAAGACGTCCGTGGAATGAACGTAGTAGGGGAAGCTGACAGCGGTGAAGAAGCAGTAAAATGGTGTCGCAGTAATCATGTCGACGTTGTTTTAATGGATATGAACATGCCTGGTATCGGCGGTTTGGAAGCGACAAAAAAAATTCTGCGCTTTAATCCAGATGTGAAAATCATCGTGTTAACGGTTCATACGGAAAATCCATTTCCGACCAAAGTGATGCAAGCTGGAGCCGCGGGTTATTTAACCAAAGGTGCAGGCCCAGATGAAATGGTCAACGCGATTCGCATTGTGAATAGCGGGCAGCGTTATATCTCGCCTGAAATCGCACAGCAAATGGCATTAAGCCAATTCTCGCCAGCTTCTGACAATCCATTTGCTGATCTCTCGGAAAGAGAGCTGCAGATCATGATGATGATTACCAAAGGGCAAAAAGTGACGGATATTTCCGAGCAACTTAGTCTTAGCCCCAAAACAGTAAATAGCTATCGCTATCGACTGTTTAGTAAGTTAGCGATCAGCGGTGATGTTGAACTGACCCATTTAGCTATTCGACACGGAATGTTAGACACCGAGACGCTTTAGTGACTTCTTTGTTCGACTCGGTCGCTTTTCTTAAAACCGTTACCCATCAGCCCGGCGTTTATCGAATGTATAATGCCGAGGCTGATATCATCTATGTTGGCAAAGCCAAAGACCTCAAAAAACGCCTTTCTAGTTACTTTCGAAAAACAATCGACAGTGAGAAAACGCGCGCGTTAGTCAGCCATATCGATAAAATTGATGTCACCGTTACTCACACTGAAACGGAAGCGTTGATCCTTGAACACAATTACATCAAGCAATATTTGCCTAAATACAATGTGCTGCTGCGAGACGATAAATCTTACCCGTATATTTTTATTAGTGGGCATAAGCACCCTCGTTTGTCGTTGCACCGTGGAGCGAAAAAGCGCAAAGGTGAGTATTTTGGTCCATATCCTGATTCTGGTGCGGTTCGAGAGTCGTTACACCTCATCCAAAAAATATTTCCGGTAAGACAATGTGAAGATACCGTCTATAGCAACCGGACTCGTCCTTGCCTGATGTATCAAATTGGCCGCTGCGCTGCACCTTGTGTGAGTCATATCATTGCGGATGAAGAGTATGCTGAATTGGTTAATTATGTTCGATTGTTTTTGCAAGGCAAAGATAACCAAGTACTTGAAACATTAGTGCAAAAAATGGAACAAGCCAGCCAAGCACTGCAGTTTGAAAATGCCGCTAAATTTAGAGACCAGATCCAAGCCATTCGAAGAGTCCAAGAACAACAGTTTGTTTCTGAAGAGACGATGGATGATATGGATGTATTGGGATTTGCCCAAGAAAATGGCATCGCTTGCATCCATATTTTGATGATCCGCCAAGGTAAAATATTGGGTAGTCGTAGTCATTTTCCTAAAATTCCGGCTAACACGACTCAAGAAGAGGTGTTTGATGGCTTTTTAGGGCAGTATTATTTAAGTCACAATGAAGCGCGTACGATCCCAAGTAGAGTGATCTTAAATGCGGGTCTGCTAGAGGATGAAAAGCCGCTGCAAGCAGCCTTACAGACCTTGGTCGGACGTAAAGTTTCTTTCCACATCAGCCCAACAGGTGTGCGTGCCCAATATTTAAAATTGGCTAATACCAATGCATTGAGTGCAATAACGGCTAAGATTAACCATAGAATGACGATCAACCAGCGCTTTAAAGCACTTCAATCTGTTTTAGGGTTGGATAGCATAGAGCGTATGGAGTGTTTTGATATTTCGCACACCATGGGAGAGAGCACGATCGCCTCATGCGTGATATTTAACCAAGAAGGGCCTGTTAAACCAGAATACCGCCGTTATAACATCACGGGAATTACTGGTGGGGATGATTACGCCGCAATGGGGCAAGTGTTAGATAAGCGGTATTCAAAGCAGCTTGATGTGGAAAAAATCCCCGATGTCATTTTCATTGATGGTGGTAAAGGGCAATTGAATCGAGCTTTGCAGATCATCTCTAGCCATTGGCAAGATTGGCCGAAAAGGCCGGTGATGATTGGTATCGCCAAAGGTGTTACCCGCAAACCGGGGCTAGAAACGTTGATTACAACCGATGGCGATGAATTTAACCTGCCAAGTGATGCGCCAGCTTTGCATTTGATTCAGCATATTCGCGATGAAAGTCATAATCACGCTATTGCTGGGCATAGAGCCAAACGGGGTAAAACACGGCGTACCAGTACATTGGAAGGCATAGAAGGGGTTGGGCCTAAACGCCGGCAAGCACTGCTGAAATATATGGGAGGGCTGCAAGAGCTAAAAAGAGCCACTGTTGAAGAAATCGCCAAAGTGCCCGGTATTAGCCATTCTTTAGCTGAAAACATTTATCAAGCATTGAAACAATAAGAAAAATAACGCAACATAACCGCGCAATCGATAAGAGCCTATAAATATGCGTTTGAATATTCCTAATATTTTGTCTTTATTACGACTTTTCCTTATCCCAGTATTTGTCGTTGTTTTCTATCTGCCTTACGGCTGGGGCCCTTTTGCTGCGGCAATGGTGTTTTGGGTAGCGGGTTTTACCGATTGGTTAGATGGCATGCTTGCGCGAAAACTTGGGCAAACCTCTCGCTTTGGTGCTTTTATCGACCCAGTAGCGGATAAAGTGCTCGTTGCGACGGCTCTTATCTTGATCACCGACCATTACCACAGTCTCTGGATAACGATTCCAGCCGTGACAATGATTGCACGTGAAATCATCATTTCTGCGTTGCGAGAATGGATGGCGGAAATTGGTAAAAGAGCCAGTGTGGCCGTTTCATGGGTTGGGAAGGTTAAGACGCTCACCCAAATGTTTGCATTGTGGGTATTGATTTGGCGTCATGATGATTGGATGGTGTGGGTCGGCTATGCAGCGTTATACATCGCAACCATTTTGACCTATTGGTCAATGGTTCAATACTTGGCGGCAGCTAAAGACGACCTCCTCAATGCAGAACATCATTAAGAAACGGGCTTAGGCCCGTTTTTTGTTCCTCCAATTTCTACAATCCCTTTCACAACATGCATTATTGCTTCAGTTAAAGCACAGTTATCTCGTGTGAAAGGTGGTGAATTTTGCTATCAAATTAACCAAATCCGTCCTTTTTGAATGCAAAATAGCCAAACGGTTTAAAAACTAAAAAAATAATATTGACTCATCGAATCGAATGCGTAGAATGCATCCCGTACTTGAGAGGAACGGAAGAAACAACCCAACCCCTTGATGTTACAGGGGCGCGTTGGCAGAGGGGCTATGCAGCGGATTGCAAATCCGTGGACCTCGGTTCGACTCCGGGACGCGCCTCCATTGCGACACTAGCTCAGTTGGTAGAGCGCAACCTTGCCAAGGTTGAGGTCACGAGTTCGAACCTCGTGTGTCGCTCCAAATTTTGAGGTGTTGAACTTAACGTTCAGTATCTAAAGATGGTGTTACTAAATTTTGTAAACAGCATCGCAATGCAGAATTGCGTGCCCTGGTGGTGAAATTGGTAGACACAAGGGATTTAAAATCCCTCGACTTTCGAGTCGTGCCGGTTCAAGTCCGGCCCGGGGCACCATCTTTTTACTGCTTATGCAGTATGCGACACTAGCTCAGTTGGTAGAGCGCAACCTTGCCAAGGTTGAGGTCACGAGTTCGAACCTCGTGTGTCGCTCCAAATTAAAGCCCTAGCAGAAATGCTGGGGCTTTTTCATCTCTGTCTCACTGCCAGTTTACAACCAACGATATCGTTTTAGAGCAACCTTGCCAAGGTTGAGGTCACGCTTTTAGTTCAAAAGAAAGCGAACCTCGTGTGTCGCTCCAAATTAAAGCCCTAGCAGAAATTGGGTAAATCCCCCCTACGTTCACTATATTCGTTGACGGTTTCGGACGTGAAATTAAAATATTTTAAGTAAAGCCATCACCATTAAACCGTAATGCTTCAATTTATGGTCAAATATCGCTTCGTTTTTACTCTCCATCCTCAATTCTAGAATGTTAATAATTTGATAAAGCAACTTTTATCTTGAGTTGTTATTATTTTGTTAAGCAAAATTTCGGCCTACTTCACATAATTTTCATGCCAACATTTAATTCTTGGTGTGAATTATTTGCAAAAGCGTGATTTATATAAACTTATCAATAACCCATTCATGGGAACGATCCCCAATGTGACATTGATCTATTTTTACATTGATTCAGTGAATGTAAACTCCATCCCCGTCAGCAACGTTAAGGGAATACATAAGCAGTGGTTGCTGAGCAATAAAGAGATTGAGTTATTCATGATTACCAAAGTAGCGTGCTACTTCCCCCGGTGAATGTGAGCCTAACTCATTAATTTTATTGTCTATATCTCAGGATGAGATTCAAGGTGTCAAGCACCAACATAATGATAATGATGACCATAAGGTCGATGGAGTATAAAAAATGAATTTTGCTACCTCTGGTAAACTTTCTCTTGCCGCAATTCTAATTTCAGCCGCACTACAAGCAAACGCAGGTATCAGTGTTGAAGGTGAACAAGGTGTTTTCTCAATCGGCGGTGATGTTGAGTTCGATATCAACCTTCGTGATAAAAATGCCACTGATAAGCAACATCTAAATCAAGATGGCCGCCTTTTGGTTCAAATCGCTGGTGAGCGCAGTGTGAGTGGTGACCGTTATATCAAAGCGCAAGCACAACCTTTACTTAAAACAACGGGTAAAGTTGAACTTGATGATGCGTGGATTGCATTTGGTCAAGCGAATAACTGGGAACTGAAAGTAGGCCGCTATGAAGCGTTTGATTTGTTCCCTGTTGGTCAAGATACTATGCTTGAATACGCAAATGCAGATAAAGATGTATACCGTGCGAATAAGGCCCGTGGCCGTGGTGATAACGGACAAATTGGCTTTAGCAAAACGGCAGATAACCTTTATTTTGAACTCTCAACTAAATTTGAGAACGAGTCTGCAGCGGATCAGAATGCGGTATTTGTACGCCCAGTTGTTGCGTACCAAATCGTTGACTCAGTTCGTGTTGCTGCTGGTTTAGAAGCCAATCTGACAGCAGATGATAAAGATGCTGCGAATGATTTCCTTGGTTATGGCGCGACAGTTAACTATTCTGCTAACGATCTTTCTATCAACGTGAACTATGCGTTCCGTGATTTCGACAAAACTAAACAAGAAGATACGACCATCGGTGCTAACTTACTGTTTAAAGGCTTTGGTCTAGGTCATGTCTATGGTGATGTTGATAAAGGTACTAGCGAGAAGGTAAATACCACTTATGCTTCTTACCAATTTGCTAATGTGATGGATGTGGAAGATTTCTCTGTTTATCTAGGTACTTACTACTCGAAAGTAGACGACACAGAAAACAAAGATCTAGGCATGCGTATTCGTCTAAAATATTTCTTCTAAGTTTTAAAGCTTTAAGCATTAAATCTCAACTGCTTTTGATGCCTACCATTCAGTAGGCATTTTTTATGTTTATGGCAAAAATAATGCCGTTTTTTTACTCAAGAGCAAGCGTCAGTATCATTTCAATTTGGCTTTAGAGGTGGCTTTCGATACTATGTGCAGCTATCTGAAAAATACAAAAACATCCTATACGGACACTACCAGCGGGTAGATGAGGAAACGATGCAACATCTAGAAGAGATTATTGCTAATGCGACCGCAGCGATTAATGCTGCCGATTCGCTAGTCGCACTTGATGAAGTGCGTGTTCAGTACTTGGGTAAAAAAGGTGAGTTAACCACTCAGCTACAGAGCCTAGGTAAATTGCCACCCGAAGAACGCCGCGCTGCAGGTCAAGAGATTAACGTTGCGAAAGAAACAGTGCAACACGCCATTGCTACGCGTAAAGATGCTTTGCAGCGAGCAGAGTTAGAAGCCAAACTAGCGGCTGAAATGATTGACGTTACTTTGCCTGGACGCCGCATTGAAAATGGTGGCTTACACCCAGTGACTCGCACAGTTGAACGCATTGAGCAGTTCTTTGGTGAGCTTGGTTTTCATGTTGAATCTGGCCCTGAAATTGAAGACGCCTTCCACAACTTTGATGCGTTGAATATCGCTGCCGATCACCCAGCACGTACTGATCACGATACCTTCTTCTTTAATCCAGATTTAATGTTGCGTACACACACGTCAGGTGTGCAAATTCGCACTATGGAAAATGGTCAACCGCCGTTTCGTTTTATTGCGCCGGGCCGCGTATATCGTAATGACTACGACCAAACACACACACCAATGTTCCACCAAGTTGAAGGAATGTTGGTTGATGAGCACGTCAATTTTGCTCAGCTTAAAGGTATTTTGAACGATTTCTTATGTAACTTCTTTGAAGAAGAAGTTGAAGTGCGTTTCCGTCCTTCTTATTTCCCATTTACAGAACCTTCTGCGGAAGTGGATGTGAAGGGTAAAAATGGTAAATGGCTTGAAGTTCTAGGCTGCGGCATGGTTCACCCGAACGTTTTGCGCAGTGTTGGTATTGACCCTGAAAAATATTCTGGCTTTGCATTTGGTATGGGTGTTGAGCGTTTAACGATGCTTCGTTATGGCGTCAACGACCTACGCGCGTTCTTTGAGAACGATCTGCGCTTCCTCAAACAATTCAAGTAATTCAAGGGTAAACACAATGAAATTCAGCGAATCATGGCTTCGTGAGTGGGTTAACCCTGCGGTTACGACTGACGAACTTACACATCAAATTACAATGGCAGGCTTGGAAGTCGATGACGTTCTTGCTGTCGCCGGTGAATTTACTGGCGTCAAAGTGGGTCACGTTGTGGAATGTGGTCAACATCCAGATGCCGACAAACTGCGTGTAACGAAAGTTGACGTAGGTGAAGAAGAACTGCTTGATATCGTTTGTGGAGCAGCAAACTGCCGCCAAGGCTTAAAAGTGGCGGTAGCGACGGTTGGTGCGGTACTGCCCGGCGATTTCAAGATTAAAAAAGCAAAATTACGTGGTCAGCCTTCTCACGGCATGCTTTGTTCATTCAGTGAGCTAGGGATTGATGTTGAATCCGCTGGCATTATGGAGCTTGCAGAAGATGCCATCGTTGGTACTGATTTCCGCGAATTCCTAAGCTTAGATGATGTGACTATTGATGTTGATTTGACCGCGAACCGCGCAGATTGCTTTAGTATTCGTGGCCTTGCTCGTGAAGTAGGTGTATTGAACCGCATTGATGTCACTGAGCCATCGGTCATCGCTATTCCTACTTCAATTGAAGATAAAGTCTCTATTGAAGTGAAAGCACCGGCCGCTTGTCCGCGTTATCTTGGCCGCGTGGTTAAAAACATTAATGTTCAAGCCCAAACACCGCTTTGGATGCAAGAGAAGTTACGCCGCTGTGGTCTACGTTCAATTGATCCAGTGGTTGATATCACTAACTATATCTTGCTTGAACAAGGCCAACCGATGCATGCCTTTGATCTTGCTAAGATCGAAGGCGGTATTGTTGTTCGTATGGCCGAGCAGGATGAAAAACTTACGCTGCTCGATGGTACAGAAGCTAAGTTGAATGTCGATACGCTGGTTGTTGCCGATCACAATAAAGCATTAGCCATTGCGGGCATTTTTGGTGGTGAAGGTTCAGGCGTTAGCTCAGAAACTCAAGATGTACTGCTTGAGTGTGCTTTCTTTGCACCAGACCATATCCGAGGTCGTGCTCGTAGCTATGGTCTGCATACTGATTCATCCATGCGTTTTGAGCGCGGTGTTGACTACGCGTTGCAAGCCAGTGCGATGGAACGAGCGACGCAGCTGTTGGTTGATATTTGTGGCGGTGAAGTTGCACCTGTGGTTAGTGTTGAGTCTGAAACGGATTTACCTAAACCAAATCAAGTCACACTTCGTCGCACTAAGCTGGACAGTTTGCTTGGTCATCACATCGCTGATGCTGATGTGGTTGAAATCCTAAAGCGTTTAGGTATGAGTGTTGAGAGTTGCGCAGAAAGTTGGGTTGCTACCGCGCCAACGTGGCGTTTTGATATCGCGATTGAGCAAGACTTGATTGAGGAAATTGGCCGTATTTACGGTTACAACAATATCCCTAATCAAGCTCCCGTCGCAGCATTGAGCATGAATGACCACCAAGAAGCAAACTTGCCACTTAAGCGTGTTCGTCATTTGTTAGTTGACCGTGGTTACCATGAAGCGATCACCTACAGCTTCGTTGAGCCAGAGCAGCAAAAACTGATTGTTCCAGATGTTGAACCACTCATTCTACCTAATCCTATTTCTGCTGATATGTCAGCGATGCGTTTGGGCTTAATCCAAGGTCTATTAAATACCGTGGTTCATAACCAGAAACGCCAGCAGCCACGCGTTCGTTTGTTTGAATATGGTTTGCGTTTTATTCCTGATGCCTCGGCAGAGAACGGTATGCGCCAAGAGCCTATGCTCGCGGGTGTAATATCCGGTACTCGTGGTGAAGAGCACTGGAACATGGACACCGCAACGGTAGATTTCTTCGATCTAAAAGGTGACTTGGAAGCCATTCTTGATTTAACCGCCAACGGCAAAGCTTACAGCTTTACTTCTGTTGCACACCCAGCGCTGCACCCAGGGCAATCGGCCGCTATCGTTCTCGATGGTGAGATTATGGGGGTGATAGGCACTGTTCATCCAGAGCTTGAGCGTAAGTTTGGCTTGAATGGCCGCACCATCGTATTTGAACTTGAATGGTCAGCGGTGAACACCCGTGTAATTCCAGAAGCTGCATCACTGTCTAAGTTCCCAGCGAACCGCCGTGATATAGCACTGGTTGTTGATGGCGCTATTGCTTCAGGTGATATTGTCGATGCATGTCGTAACGCTGGTGGTGAGCTTCTAAAAGAGGTTAAGCTGTTTGACGTTTATGTAGGCAAAGGGGTTGAAGAGGGCAAGAAGAGTTTAGCGATTGCGTTGATGCTTCAATCTACTGAACGTACTTTAGAAGAAGCGGATATTGCAAGCGCGGTTGAATTGATTGTGAATTCCGTGACACTGCAGTTTGGTGCAGCCCTACGCGACTAACTTAAAAAGTAGCATAAATAAAAGTTTATTTGGGCAGGTTCAAGTTGAGCCTGCTTTTTTATATGCAATTTAGTGACAAGTTAGTGTTAAACAAGTCTATGATTTAACAGGTTATAAATTTTTTTATCAGAAATTGATACTCGTTCAAAATAGCATTAAATGCTGAAAATGTTAGCCGGGCTGATATAACTAACTAAATTGTCAGTGTTTTTTCTGAATCTTCAATGCCTAATATTATAAGTCCAGTCAGTATATATGCTTATTTTGATGAAACTATTAATATTATTGCGAATAAAAAAGTTGGCGAAAATCAGAAGCTTGGCATACACTTTTCAGGTAAAGCCGATATCTTATTGATTGGCTAAGCGAAAATGCTTTGGCGCTGCTTAGAGGCAGCAAGGTTTAACATAGCTTTGAGGGAAGTTTTATGGCGCTCACAAAGGCCGAATTGGCTGAAAACCTGTTTGAAAAGCTTGGATACAGTAAACGGGATGCCAAGGAAACGGTTGAAGTGTTTTTCGAAGAAATTCGCAAGGCGCTTGAAAGTGGCGAACAGGTAAAACTATCTGGTTTTGGTAATTTTGATCTACGAGACAAAAACGAGCGTCCGGGTCGAAACCCAAAAACAGGTGAGGATATTCCTATCTCCGCTCGACGTGTCGTAACGTTCCGCCCAGGGCAGAAATTAAAAGCCCGAGTCGAGAACATTAATGTCGAAAAATAGACCGAGCAATAGACCACGCTATGCGTGGTCTTTTTTTTCTGTTTATGGTGAGTTAAGGGTTCTGAACGTATTAGGCTGCTTGAATATGAGTGGTGATATACGGCTGCCAGGCGTTTTGGTAGAGCTCGACTGATTGGCGGCGAAAGTGGTTAATTTGCGCCTTTTCAATATCATGTAACGCACGCTTCTCTAATGCGGCGACACGTTCAAACTTCTGGATCTGTTCATAGAAACGATGTTCTGGGCCACTTTTTACATCTGCAATGGCTTTAAGATGTAATTGTACTTCTGCAATGACATTGGTTTTAGGAAGTTGAACCAGTAAGTTTAAATCACGATATCCCGATGCGGCAGGCGATTTAAAGCGGTTCTTTACTTTTACAATGCTAGCTTCTTGGCTTAATACTTCATATGCTTGGACTAAGCTTGGCACATCATGAGCGATAATCGTTGCTCTGGCTAAATCAGTGATTCTCTCCACACGTCCCTCTAACTCATGATCAATTTTGGCCAAGGCACGCTCGCGGGATTTAATACCAGAAAAATGAGCCTCTGTTGAAGTGAACAGCGCTGCACTTTTACATAGCGTCTCTAATTCGAACTGAGCTTGATGAGCTTTACTGTAAAGAATGTCAAAATCGCTGTGGGATTGCAAAGCTTGGTTATTAGTGGATTGAATACCGTATAAACCACTCAAACTGTGTTTGAATAATTTCGATGAGAGTTGATTTTTCGACTCCCCGACCTTAGCATCACTTTCTGAATTGAACGGCACAGCTGCAAAAGCAGGGGCTCTGCTGAGTACTAATAGCATCAATGCTGTCGTACGTAGAAATAAGCTCATCCATTCTCCTTAACTTAGCGTTTCTAGGTAAAAGGTGGAACGATTAAAAGAAACCTGAACGCATAATAAAACAGACTTACCTGCTACGAGATCTTGGGCTAAACAAAGTGAACTCAATAGCTCGTGGAACAATTAATCGATAATTTTGCGCTTTATCACAAGTCTTATCTTCAGACATCCCACTAGGTTATCTGTTCGATTTGATGTGTTACCAAGTGTATCTAATGAGAATGAACCAAATATGAATATCTGTCTCTAGACAGCTTGTTGAACTTGCGGATGTTTGTTTATTAGTCAGTAGTATGCAGCTTGTTTGGCAGTAGATTTTAATTGTAGAGAACAAAAATAATGAAAGATCCCGAGTTTTGGCACCAGAAATGGGCCTCCAACCAAATAGGATTTCACTTACAAGATGTGAATCCGTTACTGATTCAATATTGGCCTCGTCTCTCACCTCAACGAAATGAAAGTGTATTTGTGCCATTGTGCGGAAAAAGTGAAGATCTGATATGGCTTGCCTCCCAGCATGAAGAGGTTCAGGGTGTAGAGCTGAGTGAAATTGCCGTTCGTTCCTTTTTTGCCGAGCATTTTTATACGCCAACAGTCACTCGCGTAAATGGAGCACATGAACTGTATCAGTTTGATGAGTTGATGATTTATACCGGAGATGTCTTTAGTGCGCCGCTAAAAGCGGTTGAGCTTATTTACGATCGAGCGGCGTTAGTTGCGCTGCCCCCTGAAATGCGAGAGGAGTACGTTACTCACTTGCTTTCATTGTTGAAAGAGGGCGGAAGGGTGCTGCTTGTGACGCTGGATTACGTTCAAGGTGAAATGGCGGGCCCTCCATTCTGTGTCGCCAAAAATGAAGTTGAGTCGCTATTCACTGACTGCAAAGTGACGTGTCTGTTTCGTGATGACGCCGATCAACATCACCCTAAGATCAGCCAACGAGGATTGAGCCGTTTTGCAGAAGTCGTGTGGTTAATTGAGAAGTAGCAGACTATGCTTAGATCGTTTATTAACTCCTACATAAATAATAAATAGATAAGTTTTAGGCGTTTGATGAGATTAAGTCAGCACGCCTATATCAGCCGCTCTAATACTAAGGGAAAATTATGGGTTTGTTTAGCCGGAAGCCAAGCGATAATCAGCCGCTAAAGAAGAGCGGTGATGAATTGGTCATCGATTCGATAAAAAGTACGATGGCTTATATTGAGTTTGATCCAAAAGGACATATTCTAACGGCTAGCCTCTCCTTTTTACAGGTGATGGGTTATTCACTATCTGAAGTTGTGGGTCAACATCATCGAATGTTTTGTGAAAATGAATTTGTGAATACCCCACAATATGGGCAGCTTTGGCAAAATTTAGCGCAAGGTAAACCTCATGCGGGTACGTTTTGTCGTTTAACTAAAAGCCATAATAAAGTGTGGCTTGAAGCCTCTTATATCCCTGTAAAAGATGAGCAGGGAAAAGTGATTAAGGTGGTGAAGATTGCCAGTGATATGACTGCTGTAAAAGAGAAATTGGATAGGCAAGTATCCGTATTTGAAGCTGTCGATAAGTCAATGGCGGTGATTTCTTTCACCCCCGATGGGACTGTTGTTGAGGCGAATCAAAACTTTTTGTCCTGTGTTGGATACAAATTGGCAGAAATCGTTGGTAAGCATCATCGACTTTTTTGTGATGATGAATTTTATAAAAAAGATCCTAATTTTTGGGCGTCGCTTGCCAGTGGTCATTTCAAAACGGGATTGTTTAAACGTTTTACCAAACATGGTGATGAAATCTGGCTAGAAGCGACTTATAACCCCATCTTTAACGAAAAGCATAAAGTGATTGGTGTGACTAAGTTTGCTTCCGATGTCACGCAACGAGTACTGCAAGCACGGACGATTAAAGAGGCAGCAGCGGCTGCGCATCATACTTCACAGGAAACGGTTAATATAGCTCAACTAGGCACCACCACTTTAGCCGAAGCCGCTTCCATTGCTAAAGAGATTGATAACGCGATAACTCAGGCGAATACCTCGATGACGCAACTGGCTAACCAGTCGCAGCAAATCACCAAAATCGTAACCACCATTACAGGCATTGCAGAGCAGACTAACTTACTGGCCCTCAACGCCGCCATTGAGGCCGCGCGTGCCGGGGAGTATGGAAGAGGTTTTGCGGTGGTTGCTGATGAAGTGCGTTCATTAGCTTCTAATACCACCAAAGCAACGGATGAAATTGGTAATATTGTTAAGCTAAATAGTGAGTTGACCAATAGTTCGACATCGATGATGGGGGCAATTCAGGGGCAAGCAACAGCTTGCAACAGTAAGTTGGAAGAGGCGCAAAAGCTGATTGATGAAATGAGAAAGGCAGCGGACAGTGTTGTTGGCACGGTTAGTGAGCTGATTAAAGATTAAAGCTCTGAAGCGACTGCTCTGAAGCGAGTGTTGTTGGCGAAAATGAAAGCGAGCCTAGTGGCTCGCTTTGCTTTTTTACAGAATAACTTGCACGCTTTTAGCGCATTGAATCGCGTTGTGCAAGGCCTGTTTGAGTTCTTTATCTTTTGCCAGAGCAACTCCAAGCCGACGGCGTCCATCAATGTCTGGTTTACCAAACAGACGAAGTTGAGTGTGCGGGATGGACAGCGCTTCATTCACCCCATCAAACTTGATATTAGCTGAGGAGCCCTGACCTAAGATAACCGCAGATGCCGATGGCCCATATTGGGTAATACTATTGATTGGCATACCCGTGAACGCGCGCACGTGTAGCGCAAATTCAGACATCTCTTGCGAAATGAGGGTGACCATTCCCGTATCATGTGGGCGAGGGGACACTTCATTGAAGATAACATTATCGCCTTTTATAAACAGTTCAACACCAAATAAGCCGTAACCACCGAGTGCATTAACCACTTGTTCTGCTACATATTCAGCGGCTTTAATCGCGTTAGCTGACATCACTTGTGGTTGCCATGATTCGCGATAATCCCCTTCCTCTTGTCGATGGCCAATGGGAGCGCAGAAATGGACACCATCAACTGCTCGAATCGTCAAGAGAGTAATTTCGTAGTCGAAATCGATAAAGCCTTCGACGATCACTCTCCCAGCTCCACTGCGGCCACCTTCTTGAGCGTATGCCCAAGCGCGGCTAATATCCTCTTGCGTCTTAATCACACTTTGGCCTTTACCTGATGAACTCATCACAGGCTTAACTACGCAAGGTATACCGACATGCTCAATCGCCAGTACAAAATCATTATAGTCATCAGCAAACTGATAAGGAGAGGTAGGTAAGGCAAGAGTTTCTGCGGCTAAACGGCGAATGCCTTCACGGTTCATCGTCAATTGAGTGGCCGTTGCGGTGGGGACCACGTTTAAGCCTTGCGCTTCCAGTTCAACCAGCTTGTGAGTGGCAATTGCTTCAATTTCTGGCACCACGTAGTCAGGTTTTTCGAGTTCGATAATGGCTTGTAGCGCATCGCCATCGAGCATATCCAATACGTGGCTACGATGCGCCACCTGCATTGCTGGAGCGTTGGCGTAGCGATCACAGGCAATCACTTCTAAACCAAGGCGTTGGCATTCAATTGCCACCTCTTTGCCCAATTCTCCGGAACCAAGCAGTAAAACGCGGGTGGCATTTTCACGTGTAGCAGTACCAAACATAGTGAATCCTTACATTCAAGCAATAGGTAATAGCGAAAACAGCCAAAATCATACTGAAATTAAGAATAAAAGCAAACGTTTGCCTTGGGGTAAAGAACAAGTTCTGGAAAGGATGGGTACGCCTCTCGGCTTAAGAGGCGTAAATAAAGTTAAACCACAAGATAGGAAAGAGGAATATCTGGGTTAATTACTTCCAAGGTGGCTTGGGTATCCGCTAAGTGGCTAATGCTGCCATCAGACATCTCAACTAATGCGGCTGCGACAATATTATCAAAGTGTTGGCCATCCATCATTAACTGAACAAGAGCAACTTGCAATGGTGGTAAGCTTGGGTTGAATGCGGCATTTTCAGCATACGCACCGACGTAGGTTTTACCATTCTCAACTTGCAGGGCAACACCACTGAGATTGTTGGTATAGGGTGCGTAACTGCGGTTTAGGCCATTAAGAGCTAAGCCAATGAGTGGGTCATCTTCGGTAGTTTTTTTGCCGTGGTTAGCGTCTGCCATTAGACCAGAATCAACACCTAAATCGGCAGGACCAAATGATTCAGGTAAGTACTCTTGCAGTGACTTCTCATCACGCTGTGGTAGCTGAATGGCAAGCGAGTCTGCGGTCGTAAGCTCATTCATAAACTGACGGCAGTGTCCACAAGGGCTGAAGTTGATGGTGATGTCCGCAACGCCTTGTTCACCTTTCATCCACGCATGGCTGATGGCGCATTGCTCGGCGTGTACGGTTTGGCCCAATTGCGCACCGGAAAACTCCATATTCGCGCCAAAGTACAAACGGCCCGATAAACCTCTGACGATGGCTCCCACGTAAAAGTTTGAAATCGGTACGTAAGCATAGGCGGCCGCAAAAGGCAGCAGTGCAACGCGCAATTCCGCATCATCTAAGCCAGAAAGAGAAAGCAGTTGGTTGAACTGTTCTGGTGATAGGGTTGCGTCAAAATCGTCTGATAGCAGAATAGACGACAAAAATTCTGCAACGGGTTTTGGCGTATCCGCTAGCGCCTGTTCAATACGGCTTTTCATAATGAGTCCTTATCTATGTATTGAGGAATATTCTAGGCGAAGAATGAAATTTTACTGAGATTTAAATCACGTAATTTAATGTAACGTAATTTTGGTTTTCACATTTAGAGTGAGGTCACACATGAAATCGATTACAGTCAGCCTTAAAGTGAGACACGTCTACAATCAAAATCCATGAGCAGACGTATCTTTGATTTCTGTTGGCACTCTATAGCGTGGACAACCACATTGAAAAAGCAAAAAAACTTGGAGCAAGTATTGATGTGATTACGCCGCACACGACTAATGCCAGTGAACTAAATGCTGCGTCACGTGGATCTTTTTCAGCGCAGGTTGCTGTGCCTAGCGCATGAGAGACGGTGCCCATGGTTAAGCCTTTAGCAATGGGATGCGTAATGTTGAGAAGGTTATAGATAGGGTAGGCGAGAATCGCGCCAAACAGCCCTACAATGACCACTAAAACGGCGGCAATGGCTGGCTCTCCACCGAGGTTGCTGGAGACTTCCATCGCAATCGGTGTGGTAACTGATTTACCCAGTAGGCTGGCGATTAAATGTATATCCGTTTGAAGATAAACAGCAATTAAGCTGGCCGTGAGCATTGACATAGCACTGCCCACCCCGCAGGCGAGGGCAATGATGCGCCAATTTGAGCGGATCTGAGGCAGTTGTTCATAGAGAGGATAAGCCAGCGCCACCACGGCCGGTTGCAACAGAAAGCTAAGCCACTGGTTATCAGCATAGTAACTGGCATAAGGGATGTTAAAAAATAGCAAGATAGGAATGATGATCACAAGGCTGAGCAGTAACGGATTCATTATGGCCGTTTTGCATTTTTTGCTGATCCAACGTGTCAGGAAAAAGACCGCAATCGTGAGCAATAACCACATCACTTATTCCCCTTTTTCAAAAAACGATCCAGCCCTAAACCCAGACAAACTAATACGATCAGCGTACCGCCCACCGCGCTGGCAAGAATCGGGATGGCGTTACTCATCAATAAATCAAAATGCTCGATTAATCCGACACTGATAGGGACAAATAAAATGACCATATAACGGATAAAAAGACTGGCACTGGGTTTTACCCATTCGACAGGCACGAGCCCACTTGCCAATAAACTAAACAGAATTAGCATTCCGATAATACTGCCCGGAATGGTGATGCCAAGCCAATGTTGAAGATTGATACCTGCCATCAGGCAAAGGAAAATCAGCCCCATAGAGACCAAATATTTTGCAATGGTATTCACAATAAAAGTCGGTGCCTTGTTGTGCCTAAACTATTTTCGGAAATGGGATCGCAGCGTGTTGGTTTGAAACCTGACAGCGCGAAAACCTCGTACATTAACTTGCGATGTCTTCCACATAACGGTAAACGGATTTTAAAATAGCCATTTTCTTTTCGTCACTGCTGTGGGTGTGAACTAAGTTCTCTAAATTGAGCATGTACTCTCCAAGGTGGCTTTCGAAATAATCACGACAGTGAGTTGCCCAACGTCTTTGCTCTTCGTCACTTAATGTCAATGGGTAATTTCGAGCGCGGTAGCGAAACAGCAAGGGTTCGATGCGCTTATCGCTAAAACTAATGTCTAATGCGGCGAGATTGACTGGGTCAGCTTGGCGAATGATCTCCATCGCCGCTTTGTCGGCTGGAGAGAAGAAACCGTCGTAGAGTTGAGTATCGACATCGTCACTGTGCTTATATTCTCGCTCAATTGTGTAGATGCCAATCAGCTTTTCTCTGATCTCAGGGTACTGCTTGATGAGCGCTAAGTGTTCAAGGCACAGGTTTCTATCGACCCCGATATGGTGTGCATTTTCGGCCGTTAATGTTTTGGCCGGCGCAAGGATAGGGCATTTATTGAGATGCACTAATTTGATGGGCACTGGCAATTCATCTTCTGCCAACTCTTCGCGTTTGGTATATAGACGTTGATGCAGTTCTTCGCTGCTTAAATCGATCAGAGGTTGAGGGTTTTTGGCAAGGTCCACAACAATAACCGCATTTTGATTGGTGGGATGCCAAGCAATCGGCACGATCCAACTGGTATATTGGCATTCTCGGCCTAACATACCCGATACGTGCATTAAAGGTGTCATGTTGACGATATCAATCAGATCATTGAGTTTGCGTTTATGGCGCATGTTAAAAAAGTAATCAAACAACTTGGGTTGGGCGGCTTTTACTTTTTTGGCTAGCTCAATGGTGGCGATAACATCGGCCATAGCATCGTGGGCATTCGCATGTTCGATGCCATTGGCAACTGAGAGATGCTCCAGCTTAAAACTGGTAAAGCCTTCGTCATTTTCGGGCCAGTTGATGCCTTCTGGGCGTAGCGCATGGCAGGCGCGCATCACATCAAGTAAATCCCAGCGTGAATTGCCGTTTTGCCAGCTCCAAGCATACGGATCAATGAAATTACGATAGCAAGTGTAACGCGTTACTTCATCATCAAAACGAATACTGTTGTAACCAAGACTGGTGGTGTTGGGTGTGGCGAGTTGTTGATGAATTTTGGCGATAAATTCAGGCTCTGGCAAGCCTTGGGCCACCGCTTTTTGTGGTGTGATACCCGTAATAAGCGCCGCTTCTGGAGAAGGCAAATAGTCCGCTGGTGGTTGGCAATAGATGACCAGTGGTTCGCCAATAATATTAAAATCCATATCGGTGCGAACGCCCGCAAATTGGCTCGGACGATCTTTCGCAGGGTTGACTCCCCACGTCTCATAGTCGAGGAAAAAGAAAGTAGGCGGGTGCTCTTGTCGCATTCGATAGTATCCAGTCGCTGAAATTTAAGGTTTATTAGACCATTGCCCGTGTGACATAGCAATGTGCGAAGCATGCTCTGATGAGGATTTGAAATGAAAAAGCCGGCGCATTGGCACCGGCTTGGAGAAAAACGAGAACGTTCGATACTTTCTAGGCTTGCTGTTCTTGAACTTGTACCTGTTTACCGTTCAATAAGCGGCTGGTAATGGTACCTGCCGTCATTGAACCTGAAACGTTCAACGCGGTGCGGGCCATATCAATCAAGGGTTCAATGGAGATAAGCAGCGCTGCAATCGTCACTGGTAGGCCCATCGCTGGTAGCACGATTAAGGCTGCAAAAGTGGCACCGCCACCGACGCCGGCAATACCAAATGAGCTGATTGCGATAATAGCCACTAGCGACAAAATAAAGTGCACGTCCATTGGATTAATACCGACGGTAGGCGCAACCATCACAGCGAGCATGGCAGGGTAAATACCAGCGCAGCCGTTTTGACCAATAGTGGCACCGAATGAAGCCGATAGGTTGGCAATGGCTGGTGGTACGTTCAGCTTAGTGATTTGCGCTTCTACATTAAGAGGAATGGTTGCCGCTGAGCTACGTGAGGTAAACGCGAAGGTCAACACGGGCCAAATTTTTTGAAAATACTCTTTAGGGCTAACGCCTACAAAAGAAACCAAGATACCGTGCACCACAAACATCAATGCAATGGCGACATAAGAGGCGACAATAAAACCGAGCAAACTCAGAATATCGCCCGCGCTTGAGGTAGCGACAACTTTCGCCATCAACGCCGCAATACCGTAAGGGGTTAGTGCCATCACCATTTTCACGAGGCGCATCACAATCGACTGTATTGCTTCGACAAAGGTGCGGATTGGCGTTTCTAGCTCGGCTTTCTCTGACATTACTTTACGCGCCGCAATACCCGTTAGTACGCCAAAAATAACCACAGCGATGATCGAGGTTGAGCGAGCACCAGTTAAGTCGGCAAAAGGATTGGTCGGAATAAAGCTTAATAGCATTTGAGGAATAGTTAAATCACTCACAGTAGCGGCGCTGCTTTCTAGTACAGCAATACGCGCCGTTTCACGGCTGCCTTCAACGAGGCCGTCTGCTGTTAAACCAAAAGCTTGGGTGACAAAAATACCGATCAATGCAGAGACAGCGGTCGTCAGCAGTAAGATAGAAATGGTCAGGCCAGAGATTTTACCCAGCGAGCCCCCTTTGTCGAGCTTCACAACCGCGGCGATCATCGACACCAGCACCAAAGGCATAATCACCATTTTGAGCAAACCCACATAGCCGTTACCGACGACGTTGACCCAGCCTAATGTTTCCTTGATGGCCACATGTCCTTCACCAAGAACCACTTGTAGAGCAAGGCCAAATGCGCTGCCTAGGATCAACCCAAGTAGCACTAAGCGTGAAAGAGTGTGAGACTTTTTCTGCTGTCCGAAGAGAAAAAACAGAATGCCAATAAATACTGCGAGTGCGGCAATGGCTGCAACTGACATGATGCGACACCTTAAAAGTTGTGTACCCATGATTACGTTGATCGCCGATGAGCGATGTAGTCGATAATGCTAGGTAAAAGGGGAATAAAAGCGATGAAACGCAACCATATCTTTTAACGTAGGTTAATCCAAAGACAAAATCAGCATGATTTAGAACAAATGGTTATCAATCCAGAGGGATTGATTGAAACTTATGCGCATTGGTGTGATTTTTCCTATATAAGTTGGTTTTTTATGCGTTTTATTTAATGCCTAGTTAATATCAAAGAGCATGTATTAACCACTGACTTGCTGTTTCCATAAACGTGCGTAAAGTCCTGCGCGTGCGAGCAACGCTTCGTGAGTACCTTGCTCGGCCACTTGCCCATCTTCGATGACGATGATGTTATCGGCATGACGAATTGTCGATAACCGATGTGCAATACTGATCACCGTTCGATCATGGCAAATGGTTTCCATGTTGCTCATGATGGCCGCCTCTGACTGATAATCGAGCGCTGAAGTCGCTTCATCAAGCAGTAAGATTTTTGGGTTAACTAACAATGCGCGAGCCAGTGCAATGCGTTGACGTTGCCCGCCAGATAAGTTGGCACCTCTTTCTCCTACTTGTTGTTCAAACCCTTGTGGCAGCGCTTCAATAAAGTTTAACGCACCAGCAAGCTTTGCAACGTTTATCAGATCTGCATCGCTTGCATCGGGTTTACAAAGACGAATATTGTCGGCAACGCTGCCTGCAAATAGCATGCTTTCTTGTAGCACCACACTCATGCTGCGCCTTAATGAGACCGGATCTGCAATGGCGAGATCCATACCATCGACCAAGACTTGCCCATGCAAAGGTACATAAAGACGCTGTAGCAGTTTCGTTAATGTACTTTTTCCAGATCCGGAAGGCCCAGTAATACCAATAAATTGCCCCGGAGCGATGGTCAACGAGAGATTCGCTAAGACTTCCGGTGCATCGATATGATAACGGAAGCGAACATTTTTAAACTCAATGCCTCCTTGAACAGAAGGGATGGAAGCAAGGCCATCTTTACTATTTTCAGCCGGTTCGTTAAGAATGTCGCCTACGCGACGCAAGGCTACTAAGGTGTGCTGGAAATCTTGCCACACTTGCGCAAGTCGCAAAACGGGTTGAGTAACATGCCCTGCTAGCATATTGAAGGCGACCAATTCACCGGGGGTGAGCTGCCCATTGAGCACTAAATTGACTCCCCACCAAAGTAAAATGGCAGCGGCTATTTTCTGCACTAAGGCAATCAATTGCCCAGCAATTAAACTGGCTTTTTGGGCTGAAAACGCGCATTCAATTTGTCGACTGAGTATTTGCTGCCACCGTTCTAAAAATCGAGCTTCCGTTGCGGTTGTCTTGATTGTTTCGATACCCGTTATAGATTCAGTCAGGAAGGTAGTTGTCTCTGCTTCTGCGTCATACTCTGTCGTTACCTTGTGACGAACCCAAGGTCCAATACCTAACCACAGCAGAAAGTAAATCACTAATGAACCGATAATCAACCCGGTGAGCGCTGGCGCATAATGAAACATCACACCAATAAAGAGGGTGATAAAAATGAGATCCAAGAGCAGCATTAAGGTTGAGCCCGTCAAAAACTGACGTATTTGCCCCATTTCCCGTACGCGGGCGATGATTTGCCCCGTTTGACGCTGCTTGAAATAACTTAATGGAAGATTAATCAAATGCCGATACAATCGCCCTGATAGTTCTGCATTGACTTGACTAGAAAGATGACCAAAAACCGTATTGCGCAAATAACTGTAAAGAGGTTCAGCAATGGCCAGCGCAAGCATAGCCAGCGCTAAAACGTGCAAACTCGACAAACTTCGCCCCACAAGAACCTTATCAATAACGGTTTCAAAAAGTTTGGGACCAAACAGGGCAAACAGTTGCAGCACAATCGAATACAGAAACACATCACGCAGCTGTTTTGACTGACGAAGTACCGAAGGCATAAACCAGCGGAGGCCCAAAGCGACATCGCTTGGCTCTATACTCTGCTCAATCAGTAATAAGACCTCATAACAGGAACTTGAAGATCCTTGCGCCAACGGAAACTCGAAATAGCGCTGTTTAATGGGATCGTACAAGGTCCAACCATACTCGTTTAGCGCATGAATGACATGCCATTGCTGACGGATTTTGACCAATGCAGGTAGCGGGATCGGCTCGCTTCCTCTGACGGTGATCATTCGGCTTTTCAGACCAATAGATTGAGCGGCCCGCTGAATGTCGAGAGCACTGAGCTCATTTTCGGCAACGCCTAGCGTATGAATCAGTTGTGATGGCGTGACTTTCTTATCAAACGAAAGGCTGGCAAACGAGAGGGCCGCTAATGCGCCATGGCTTTCTTGATCATGAACCGTTGAGACGGTGTTAGTTAAGGCATCCACTCTATTTTTCTCGCAATGCTTCAGCTTGATATTCTCGGATTGGGCTGAGTAGATAATCGATGATCCGACGTTGGTCGGTTTTAATCTCAGCCACGACAGACATACCGGGCAATAAGGCAACAGAGGTACCATCGACTTCAATTGTATGGTTTAACAATTGCACTTGAGCGGGAAAAACCAACCCAAGTTGCTCATCCATTGTCGAGTCTCTAGAAACGTGGACCAATGTTGCCGATAAGGTGCCGTAACGCGTATAGGGAAAGGCATCAATTTTCAACGTCACGGGTTGGCCAGCATAAATAAAGCCAATGTCTTTATTGAGAATTTTAACTTCGGCGACTTGTACCGAATCGTCAGGCACAATAATCATCAAGTTTTGTGCTGGTTGTAAGACTGCCCCAAGGGTGTGAACGCTCAGTTGCTGTACAGTGCCAGTGACAGGAGAGCGAACCACTTGTAATCCTTCATGTTCACGCACTTTGTCCAGTTCATGTTGCAGCGCTGAGAGTTGTAGGTGTGCTTGCTGACTTTTGTCTTGCCACTCTCTGGCCTTTTGCGCACGCAGCGCTTTTAAACGCTCTTCTAGGTTGAGATATTGTTTTTGCAGCACATGTTGTTGTGATGTTTGCTGGGCTAACGCTCGTTCGGATTCTAATAACTCTTTTTCCTGCTCCAGATACTGTACTTGACCGATTAAACGCTGTTGCTTGAGCTTTTTTTGAGCATCAAGGCGCTGAGTAATATTACTCACTAACTGTTTTAAGCCTCTGATATCGACCTCAAGTGATGACTGGGAAGCAAGATTGACCTGCATTTCAGCACGCAAGTTTTCCAACACTGATGTGAATTCGTTCTTTTCAGTATCAAAGCTGTCGATGACCTCTTGCTGTGCCGAAGGTGCCAATGCCAAATACAGGGGATGTTGAGCTAGATCAGCCTTACCACGCAAAGCTTGATACTTGAGAAATTCATGGGTTTGATAGCGTATTTGATGACGTAAACGTTCAATATCTTGGCTAACGCCTAACGTGTCCAGAGTCAGTAAGGGCATCCCTTTTTCGACACGTTCGCCGTCTGCTATATGGATTTGTGCTACTCGGCTTTGTTCGTAAGACTGAATCACTTGCGAGCGCCCAGGGACTAACAGCCGCCCGTTTGCGGTCGCTTGGATATCCAATTTCCCCCAATAGGTCCAAAGTAAGGTGAGCAGTAACCCTACACTTAGCGTGATGGCGGTGATGCGAGCAAACGGAGAGGGCGGGCTCTGCTGTAGAGCAAGATGGCCGGGTAAAAACTCAAAGTAGCCGTTCGTCTTCGAGCGCTTAGAGCGAAGCTTCTTTAACTGAGAGATCATGCTCGCTCATCCTCTTGTTTTAATGCTTGTTGCAGTTGCCATAGCTGGAAATATTTGCCTTGCTCTGCGAGAAGTTGTAGGTGTGTGCCTTGCTCTGCAATCTCGCCTTTTTCCAGCACGATAATTCGGTCACACTCTCTTACCGTAGAGAGGCGGTGTGCGATGGTAATAACGGTGCGCCCAGCGGCAATTTGCTCCATATTGGTTTGAATGATGGCTTGTGATTCATCATCTAAAGCGCTGGTGGCTTCATCAAGAATCAAAATCTTAGGGTCTGCAAGCAGTGTGCGGGCAATGGCTAAACGTTGTCGTTGCCCGCCTGAAAGTGACTGCCCCCCTTCAGCTAAAATCGTGTCGTAACCCAGTGGCAGTTTTAAAATAAACTCATGAGCGCCCGCTAATTTTGCTGCTTGCACAATCTCATCCAAGTTGGCTTGTGGCTTTGAATGGGCAATGTTGTCACTAACACTTTTACTAAAGAGAAAGTTCTCTTGTGATACCACCCCCAACTGGCGACGCAATTCATGAACACCGATCTGTTTGAGTGAAGTGTTATCGAACATGATTTGGCCTGATTCAGGGCTGTACAGCTTGAGTAAAAGCCGAGCCAAGGTGCTTTTTCCCGACCCCGAGCCACCGACCACACCAATTTTCTCACCCGCTTGGATATTGAGTGAAAGCCGATTGATGGTCAGCGGTAAATCGGGTTGATAACGGAAATTCACTTTACTGAGAGTGATCGCACCTCGCAGTTGTAGGGGATGGCTAGCTTGCTGCTGCTCGGTGGGCAAATTGAGTAGGTCGGAAAGTTTATCGACTGCAATTTGCGCTTGTATAAATTGTCCCCACAGCTCGACGAGCCGGGCAAGAGTTTGTGCAACATGGCCGGCGAGCATGTTAAAAGCGATCAGTTGGCCTATGGTCATTTGTAACGCGAGCACTTCGGATGCGCCAATCCATAGTAGAAAGACGCTCGCTATTTTTTGGATGAACTGCACTGCGTGGCTAGAGCGGTTATTCCACTGCTGAACCACATAGTTGCTCGATATCATCTGTTCGGTTTGAGTATCCCAACGTCGAATAAAGCGAGGTTCAGTCGCTAAGCTTTTAATGGTATCACTCCCCGCGACGGTTTCAGTTAGAAACGAAGTGTTGTGCGCCATATGGGTAAATTGTTGTTCAATCGCTTGTTGCAGCCTTGGGGTTAACCACCAAGCCAAAAAGAGATAACACGGCAGTGTGGCTAATACCAATAAGGTTAGCCCGCCAGAAAGTAAGCTCATCACATAGAAAAAGATCACGAGAAAAACGAGATCAATCGTAAGGGTAAACATCGAACCTGTGATGAACTCACGAATGGTATCGAGCTCTCTTACTCGAGTCACAATCGCCCCAACTTGCCTTGATTTGAAAAACAGCAGCGGCAAACCAAACAGATGGTGAACCAATTTAATGCCAAGCTTAATATCAATGCGGTTAGCAGTATGAGCATATTGATATTCGCGCAAACCGCGCAGTAAGACCTCTGCTATTCCAGAAATAACTAAGACGAACACTAAAACATCGAGTGTCGAGTGGGCTTGATGCACTAATACTTTGTCCATCACGACTTGGAAAAATAGCGGTGTAATAAGTGCAATAACTTGCAGTACGAAAGAGAATAAAACAATCTCTGCGATTAAATGTTTATGTTGCGATAATTCAGGTAAGAACCAACGAATATCAAAAGAGGATTGCTTTTTTTTGATATCTAGCGTTTTTCCATTCCAATTCTGTTTTAAATAGCTTGCATCTACTACTTTTGGGGTGTCTGAATCGCATGGATGAATTAAACATTTATCCTGTTCAACTTTAGCTAAAATAAATGGGTGATTATTTTTGTTAAATAAAATGATCGGTTTCTTTATTTTAGTAATGCCAGAAAAAGATTTTACTTTATTAGCAGTAACTAAATAATTTTTCCCTTTTAGATCTTTTATTATTGAATCAAGTGCATTGGATGGTGTTTTATTAGAGGTGTCTAATTTTATTTCACGAATTCCGATCAGCGGTAAGTAGACTGATAAGCAATGCAGCATGGCTTTTTTTTCATTTAAATCAGTCATGTATTTTGATTTTTCAAAGGGCAAAAAAGAAAAGGGGATGGATCATATCATTAATATCAATGAATGCTCAAATATTATCTGGTCTGACTAGTTTTTTTTGGTCTTTAAAAGTTTTTATTATCAATGAGTTGTGTTTTTAAAGGTTTAAACTTTGCTAAGTTATTCATAATTTGCCGTTATTGGATGGTTGCATGCTTTTAAAATGCTATATAACATCAAAAATAATTTTCGGTGTTATAACCGTGTTTTTATAAGGGCCTTGAGCCTTTTTGTTTTCTTATTTAGATTATGAGGTGATTTATTTATGTCTGAGAAATTCGTCCAAACCGTATCAAGTGTTAATTATAATAAAGGTGTGTTCTCTCTCTATTTCGTTGGGCAGAATCAGTCCAACATGGCGAACGGTATTATGGCGGAAAGCGATACTGACTTAGAGCTAAAAGAAGTGATTCATATGCCTGCTTCTGGTTTTATGTATATGGTTTCGATGGTTAAGAATATGCTTGAAGATCCTCGTATGAACGAAGAGTTAGAAAAATTAATTGCTGCTGGTTTTCTACCATCACCGAGTGAAGCACCTCAAGAGAACGAGAGTGGTATTGAGCCTGCTAAAAAACGCGTGACACGCACGAAAAAATAAAAGGTGGCTTAGCGTATGTTGATTCAACATCACGCGGCGAAACTGGATCGTGCAATGATGCAGAAAATGATGGGTGGGATTCTTCTGCTCAGCCAATATTCTCCTCTGCATCAGCGGTATCTTATCAGTGAATGGCAGCAACGGATTATGCCATCATTTGAGTTAAATCAGTTTTGCTATTACGAAGATGAACAAGGACGTCCAATTGCATTTTGTAATTGGGCGTTTTTGTCTGAGCAAGTGAGAGCGTTGCTATTGTCCGGTGAACGAGAAATCGAAGCCGCTGACTGGCGCTCTGGTGATCATATCTACATTCCTGAAATGCTTGCTCCTTTTGGTCACGGACGTCAAATCGTCAATGACTTACGACAGCGTGTTTTTTTGCCGTGGAAAGGGCAAAAAGTGTGTACTGTCCGCGGCAAAATCGACACGCAAAACGACCGCTGTATCCGTAAGGTACAGTGGTTTTCTATTTAAATAATAATAAGAGCCACAGTCTATGGGAAAACCATTTTGGAGAAGTGTCGAATACTTCTTCACCGGAAACTATTCCGCCGACGATGGAAATAACAATATTGTTGCTATCGGTTTTGGCGGCGAAATTCATGCTTATGGTGGTGACGACCATGTTAGTGTGGGATCGATTGGCGCTACCGTGCATACGGGAAGTGGCAATGATACCGTTGTAGGCGGTTCCGCATATTTAAGAGTGAATGACACAACAGGTCATCTCACTGTCAAAGGCGCGGCTGGATATGCCGACATTAATAAGAGTGGCGATGGCAATGTGTCATTCTCAGGTGCTGCTGGTGGTGTCTCGATTGATCACTTAGGTCATCATGGCGACGTCAGCTATGGTGGAGCAGCAGCCTATAATGGTATTAGTCGCAAAGGGGTGAGTGGCAACGTCACCTTTAAAGGTGCGGGTGGTTACAACAGCCTTTATTCTGATGTGGCCCATGGTGACATTCATTTCTCGGGTGGCGGTGCTTATAACACCATTACTCGTAAAGGTAGTGGCGGCGATTTTGATGCTCAAGGTATGGAATATGCCAAAGCGGATGAGATCGTTCTCACTACCGCACAGATGCACGGTTTATCGATTGATAACGGCAACAAGTTCCATGCGGTTAACGCCGTAAAATCAGAGCGAGAGCCCAATACCTATTTGTTTGCTATTGCAGATGGTCATTACACCAAAATCAACAAAATCCGTCTCTATAATGATGCTGAATCCGGCAAACTCAAGTACTACTCAGAGGCGTGGTTCAAGCAGGGTAATCACTTAACCGATCTTGCTCATTCCGATGTTTCTTCTTCAGGTGGCTTTGAGTCCAATCCAGTCAACGGTGGTTACACCCTTTCTAATATTGCCATTGAACATCAGCAATCAGTGACAGTTCATGCGGTTGAGAAAAATCTGACTGAATATGAGTGGGTGACTTACGCCAATGGTGCGGTGGTTGATGCGAAAGAGGTGTCATTGTCGGATGCCAAAATGGGCGGTCATGCGATTGATGCTGATGGTACTAAGGTTGATGTCAAAGCGGTGAAATCAAACCGCAAACCCAACACTTATGTTTACGCTAAAATGCTGGGACAACACACGAAAATCGTTGTGGTTGAACTGGCTAACGATGCCGAGACTGGGGCGCTGAAATATCAAGCCCGCTCTTGGTATAAAGAAGGTGATCACACAGCCAATATAGCCAACCAAGATATTTCGTCTGCAACTGGGTATAACCCAATGGGCAAAGGTGACTATTCGCTCAGTGACTTGCATTACAGTGTAAACGCCGTTAGAAGCACCAGCGAAACCGTGGCTGATATCGACGAATACACGGATCAAACCTTATTCAAACCCGTAAGTGATAGCGGCGAAAGCTCTGGCGATATTCATTTCAATGGTGTCGGTGGCGGTAACGTTATTAAATCTAATGTAACACGCGGTCATGTTTACTTTAACGGTGGCGGTCTTGCCAACCTGATCCTGCATAGCTCTCAGTTCGGTAACACTGAATTTAACGGTGCTGGCGCAGCGAACGTGATTGTCAAAAGTGGCGAAGAAGGGGATCTCACCTTCCGCGGCGCAGGTTTGGCAAACGTATTAGTGCACCAAAGTCAGCAAGGCAAGATGGATGTTTACGCTGGTGGTGCGTTGAACGTGCTGGTTCGTGTCGGTAACGGTGACTATCTGGCTCACTTATTGGCTTACGGCAACATCTCGGTACAGAAAGGCCAAGGCAATAGTCGAGTTACTCTACTGGGCGGCTATAACACGCACACGCAAATCGGTAGTGGTGATGCACTATGGCTAGCGGCTGGCGGTTTCAATGTCATGACGCAAGTCGGTCAAGGCGATGTGGCTTCGGTACTGGCTGGTGGCGCAAACGTACTGACCAAAATGGGTGATGGTGAACTCACGGCGGGCATGCTGGGTGGTGCGAACGTGATTACCCATATCAGCAGTGATGATCAATTATCGAATACCACGGCGGTGGCACTCGGCGGCGCAAACATTCTCACCAAAAAAGGCAAAGGCAACACCCTTGCTGTGATGGGCGGAGGCGCTAACGTGCTCACCCATGTCGGTGATGGCACCACAACGGGTGTCATGGTCGGTGGCGCGAACATTCTAACGAAAGTCGGGAATGGCGATACGACCGGCATTATGCTTGGTGTTGGCAACGTGCTAACGCATGTTGGTGATGGCCAAACCCTTGGCGTAATGGGCGCGGCGGGTAACATCTTCACTAAAGTGGGCGATGGAACATCCATTGCAGTCATGATGGGTGCTGGCAATATCTTTACCCATGTGGGCGAAGGCAATGCTTGGGCGCTGATGGGCGGCCTTGGTAACGTCTTCACCAAAGTAGGCAACGGTGATGCTCTCGCGTTAATGGTGGCCGAAGCTAACGTCTTCACCCATATCGGTGATGGCATGTCGGTGGCGCTTATGTTAGCCAAAGGCAACATAGCAACTAAAGTCGGTAATGGAACCACACTTGCGGCTATGGTGGGTAACGCTAATATCTTTACCCATGTAGGTAGCGGCAGCACGTTTGCGGCGATGATTGGCCAAGCCAACATCATGACCAAAGTGGGCGATGATCTCACCGCTGCGCTGATGGTCGGTAAAGCCAACATCTACACTCATGTCGGTGGCGGAACCAGCCTAGGAATATTCGCAGGCGAAGTGAACGTGATGACTAAGGTTGGTAACGGCACAACCTTGGCTGCGATGTTCGGTAAAGCCAACATCATGACACACGTCGGCGATGGTCTAACGGGCGTGTTAGCACTGGGCGAAGCCAATATCGTCACCAAAGTGGGTGATGATTTCATGGGTGTTGTGGCGGCAGCAAAAGCCAACGTCGTGACCCATGTCGGTGATGCAACCACCGCAGCGGTATTGGCTGGTAAAGGCAATATCCTCACAAAAGTGGGCGAAGGCACCACGGTAGGGTTGTTGATTTCCGATATCGGCAACGTGATGACTCATGTCGGAGATGGCACGACTATTGGTATTGCCAAGGGCAAGGCAAACATCATTACCAAAGTCGGTGATGGTTTGGGTGTTAACGTGGCTTGGGGTCAAGCAAACGTGTTTACTCATGTAGGTGATGGAGATCGCTATAATTTTGCCAAAGGCGAAGCCAACGTCATCAGCAAAGTGGGCGATGGTCAACAAGTCTCTGTCGTTCAAGGTCAAGCCAATATCATTACCCATGTGGGTGATGGTGATGATTATACCGGCGCTTGGGGCAAAGCTAACGTTATCACCAAAGTAGGTAATGGCCGAAATGTTGTGCTAGCCAAAGGTGAAGCCAACATCGTGACTCAAGTGGGTGATGGCGATAGCTTTAACGCACTTTGGAGTAAAGGCAACATCGTCACCAAAGTCGGTGATGGTATGCAGGTGACCGCCGCGAAAGGTAAAGCGAACGTAACGACTCGAGTGGGAGATGGCCTAAACGTCATCGCCGCTTATGGTGATGCCAATATTAACACCGTGGTTGGTGACGGTATTTCGGTCAATGTTGCTTGGGGCCAATACAACGTCAATACCAAAATCGGCGATGGTTTGAACGTCGCGGTTATGAAAGGTAAAGCCAACACCAATATTCATGTTGGTGATGGTTTAGGGGTTAATGCTTCTTACGCTCAAAACAACGTGGCGATCAAAATCGGTAATGGTGATTTCTACAGTTTGGCGGTCGCGTCGAGCAACACCAGTAGCAACAAGCTCTCCGCCCTGTTTGATAACATCAAGCAAACCGTACTTGGTGTAGGTGGTAGCCAAGCCATCAACTACTTAGTCCAAGGCGATGAAGCATCATCATCCGGTACGCATAAAGGCCGTGGTGCGATTGCGACACCTGAAATCACCAAGCTGGATGGCTTCCAAATGGAGGCGATTGAAGAAGTGGGCTCGGACTTGGGTGATAGCCTCACAGGGAGTGTGACCAAGGTAGACGCACCTGATCTCAATCAAATGCAAAATGCGCTCAGCGTTGACGACTCTTCGGACCAAGTTCAAGGGCCAAATCTCATTGTTAATGGCGATTTTGAGCAGAGTGATTTCGGTTGGAGTTCTACGTATGGTGTCGAAGCTTATGTTTCTGCAAGTTCATATGGTTTGGAGCGGGATGGGCACGGTAACAATGTGTCTGAATTGGCAACAGATCAAAGCACGACTATCTACCAAGATATTCAGAACCTGACGGAAGGCGAGGTCATTGCTGTGAGCTTTGATTTTGCAAAACGTGCAGGCATTTCTAATAACGAAGGCATTGACGTTCTCTGGAACGGCGAAGTGGTTTTCTCATCGTCTGGTGACGAATCTGCTTGGCAGCAAAAAACCTTAAAACTGACCGCTCATGCTGGCAGTAACCGTATCGAATTCAAAGGCACAGGCCACGATGATGGGTTGGGCTATATCTTAGATAACGTAGTGGCGAAATCAGAAACGCCACAGCAAACTAATGCGGTGAGTGAGCATGCAACGCAAAATCAAGCGTCGCAGAATGCTCTATCAGACAAAGATCGCGCAGAAACGGATCGCCAACGTTTAGAACAAGAAAAGCAGAAACAGCTCGATGCTGTCGCAGGTTCGCAAAGCCAGTTGGAATCTACCGACCAACAAGCCTTGGAAAATAATGGCCAAGTTCAACGCGATGCGGTGAAAGAAGAGTCGGAAGCCGTGACGGCTGAGTTGACCGAACTGGCACAAGGTCTCGATGTGCTCGATGACAAAGCCACGCATACGGGTGAGTCGGGCGACCAATGGCGCAACAATTTTGCCGGTGGCTTGCTTGATGGTGTTCAAAGTCAATTGGACAAGGCAACACAGGTTTCTCGTGAGCAGATTGCTGCCGCGAAACAGACGCACACGGACAATCAAAATAAAGTCAAAGATGCGGTTGCACAATCGGAAGCGGGCGTTGCAAAAGGTGAGCAGAACCTAGCGGGTGCAGAGCAAGACATTGCCGATGCTAAAACTGATGCTGAAAAACGTAAAGCCGATGCTTTAGCAAAAGGTAAGGATACGCAACAAGCGGAATCTGATGCACACAGTGCCGCAAACGATGCGCAATCGCGTGGTGATCGCGATGCGATGAACGCGGAAAATAAAGCCAACCAAGTGCAGAATGATGCGAAAGGGGCTAAGCAAAACGAAAGCGATCGCCCTGATCGTCAAGGTGTTGCGGGCAGCGGCCTTGCGGGTCAAGCACATAGCGTCGAAGCCGCTGGTGCTGCGGGCCGCCATATCAACGCTGATAGTCAAACAAACGCTGATGGCCGATTCAGTGAAGGTTTGAGCGAACAAGAACAAGAAGCGCTAGAAGGTGCGACCAACGCAGTCAACCGTCTGCAAATTAACGCAGGTATTCGCGGTAAGAACAGCGTTAGCACAATCACATCAATGTTCAAAGAAACAAACACCGACAGTATTGTGGTGCCAACCACTGCGTCTCAGGATGTGGTTCGAAAAGAGATCCGCATTTCAGGGGTGAACTTAGAAGGGCTTGGTGAAGCTTCGCATGACTCTGCTGTATCGCTTGTGGCGGCTCGCGCAGAAAAAGTGGCTAATCTTTATCGTTGGCTAGACACCGATAATGGCGTGGCGACGGACAAATATCTCCCCGTCCCAGGTTTTGAAGGTATTGATGCGAATGTTTCTGATGAGACTAAGCAGCGTATGATTCAATTTGTTGGTGGCTACATCGAACATACCGACAACCAAGTACCGAAAGATCAAGCTCAGGCATTAGCCACTTTGTTTGTTGAAGCCACGCTCGATTATGATTGGGATAAACGGGTTGAGTTTCTTACCAAGCTTGAGAGCTACGGTTATAGCTTTGAAGCGCCACATGGTGAGAACAGTATTGTATCGTTCTGGTCAGGTAGAAACTTCAAAGAATACCGAAATGTTCTGGATAACGCCCAACCGGACGGTAAGAAGGTGGTTTATGACATTGATGTCAAAGGTAATGCTTTCGCGATAGATCTGAATAAGCAGTTGATGCGCTGGGGAGATCTATTCCTTGATTCAGATACAACTGAGCAGAATCACTTGCAATCATCGATTGATGCGGCAACGTTCAGCAATACAGGATTCTGGAGTTCAGTTTATGCAGCAGGTGCAAAAGACGATGTTTATGTTATCGCTGAAGGTGG
The DNA here is from genome assembly GCF_002257545.1 of Vibrio qinghaiensis. Classification (NCBI taxonomy): domain Bacteria; kingdom Pseudomonadati; phylum Pseudomonadota; class Gammaproteobacteria; order Vibrionales; family Vibrionaceae; genus Vibrio; species Vibrio qinghaiensis. The sequence goes on from NZ_CP022741.1 coordinate 1,157,172, forward strand.
AATGCGTCTTGGAAACTATTTCTGGAACGTTGAACTGCCTTTGCTACGTCAATTGCAACGTGAAGGACTGGTCGGTGAAATACGCCTACTCGATAAGCCTGTTTCAGAATACAAAGATGTGCCAGTCAACGAGATTGGGCACAAACTTACCGATGCTGGTGTCGGTGTTAAAGTCCGTTTTGATGCACTAAGTGCAGCGCAACAAGCAGAGCTTCTGGCCAAAAATCCAGAAGGTTACAAAGCTGATTCTCTGATAGAACTCGATGTGAAATTAAGCGCTATTGACAGCATGCTGCGTGACGCCTTGCCATTTTACTCACTGCGTACCGAACGAAATCTACTGGTGCAAGAAGGGGATGAAGGCTTCAAAGTACGTGCATGGCCAGGAAACGATGACAAGAGTAAAACCATTATTCTGGATAATCCTGAAGACGAGGCTCAGAAAAAAACTATCGAACGCTTGATTCTGGCCAACTTCGATAACTTTGAACAAATGCCCGATAAGCTCTTCTTAGTGGATAACACGGTTATCTCACATCATGAAGGCATTACTCATGTTTTGGCGCAGAAAGTCGATGGTGCATGGCAATACAACGCCAAAGTGGAGCTGATGTCAGTCACTGAGCTTCTGGATGCGGCGCATGTAACGGGTAAGATCCGCGGTGAAAGCTATCAGCAGGTGATTGATGCATTAGCCGAATACCACTCCAGCGTCACTGAATTCTCTGATTACGAGCAGGAATCAATAGAAAAATTGCTCAGTCTGCGTAAAAAAATTGAAGGCTATGTGCTGGGGCATCCAGACTCAGGGCGTATTGAAGCGATGAATTCACTGTTAAATCAGGTGAATACGCGTCTAGAGGAGGTTTCTGTTTTTGCCGTGGCTGGGCCAAATATCCAATCTCAAGACAGCTTTAGCCGATTATATGATCAGCTTGAAATTGCTGCGAAGAAGCAAAATCATCAAGTCACTGATCTCCTTGATGCCTTGTCAGGCAATGAGAAGCACAAAGAAAACGTGGCGATTGAAAATGATGGTACGCCACCGCGCGATAAAGAATCTCTGAGTCCATTGACTCGATTCCTCAATAACGAGTTGTATGGTGAGAAAGACGCGCGTCGTAAGATTGGCGAAATCACGCAAACCCTACTTGACCATGCGGTAGAAAATGGAGAATCGCAGAAAGTCACCCTCAAAGGGGAAGTGGGCCGTCTAACGGGGTATTACCATCAGGGGGCTGTAGCAAACGAAGGTGAAACGAGCGCGACCAGCGGCAAAGTCGTGTTGTTCCTGCACGGTTCTGGTTCTTCTGCTGAAGAGCAAGCGAGCGCGATTCGCAATCACTACCAGAAGCAAGGTATCGATATGCTCGCAGTCAACCTGCGTGGCTATGGTGAAAGCGACGGCGGACCAAGCGAAAAAGGCTTGTACCAAGACGCTCGCACCATGTTCAACTACCTAGTGAATGACAAGGGTATTGACCCAAGTAATATCATCATTCATGGCTACTCAATGGGTGGGCCGATTGCTGCTGATCTCGCGCGTTTTGCTGCGCAAAATGGTCAAGCAGTTTCAGGTTTGTTGCTCGACCGCCCTATGCCAAGTATGACTAAAGCAATCACTGCACATGAAGTGGTAAATCCTGCTGGTATTGTAGGTGCAATCTCTAAGGCGGTGAATGGTCAGTTCTCTGTAGAGAAAAATCTCGAAGGTTTGCCAAAAGAGACATCCATTCTGCTGTTGACCGATAACGAAGGTTTGGGTAACGAAGGTGAAAAACTTCGTACCAAACTCACCGCTTCGGGTTACAACGTCACTGGTGAGCAGACATTCTATGCTCACGAAGCAAGCAACCGCTTGATGAGCCAATATGTGCAACAAGTTATCACAACCTTGATCTCTAAAACGGTTGCAACTGATGATGAAGAGCTATCGTTGGAAATGGAAGCTCATAAGCCAGTAATTGACGTCCTGCAGAGCCTCGGCGAAGGTAAGCAAACAACGCTCGATTTATCATCGGTGTCTACTAAAGACGAACTGAAAAATGAAGCGAAAGTCTTTGCTAAACCTATTGGTGAATCTTATCAAAAGATCTTAGACCAATTGGATTTACTGCATACCACGCAAGGTGATAAGCAAATAGAAGCAGCATTAAGACTTAATAACTTAGTTGATGACTATGTATCACACCATGAAAAATCAGGTCGTAATACCGCTTTACTGAGCCTCAAAAATCGCGTGAGTGAAAGCCTTTATAATAACGTTGCGCAAGAAACGAGAGTCGAAATCGCAAAATTGTCTGCTACTCGCATTGATTTAGCGGCGGATCTATTGCATCGGCTGCGTTCTAGCACCAACAAGGTGTCTTCCGTTGTTGATATTAAACATCTTGCCGATGGAACAAAATACAGCAGCCAAGAGAGCTTAGCTGTGCTTTCGAAACAAGAGGTTCCTTTTAATAAAGAGCTGCAAGACCAACAACTAGTACAAGGAAGAGAGACCGGTGAAGCGGTAGTTAATAACGTACAACTGTCGGATGACGAGATAAAAGGGATTAAATGGTATACCAGTGAAGGCTTCCAATATGTAAATGAAGCTTTAAGAAAAGAAGAGAAGCTGACCTATTTTGTCAAAGACAATGCTGTTAATGCTGTTAAAGGTTTAAATAAACTTGAGACATTTGAAGGTACCGTTTATAGAGCTTTCATGCCAGGAGTAAGCTTGAGCGATCTTGCTTCACAAGTGACTCCTGGCCAGTTATTTAGCGATCAAGGTTTTACCTCTACATCAACCAGTACTGAATTGGCTAAAAGTTTCCGAGGTGGGAAAGATACAGTTATTCTGACCATTCTTGATGCCAAAGGAACTAACGTTGCTGGGCTTGCGCAGTTAAATCAAGCGGAAGTCTTACTCAAACCAGGTGCTCATCTACGCATTGAAGCGGTGAAAGAAACGGATCAAAATTTACACATCGTTGCTAAGTACACCGAAGAGTTTCATGCGGGTGAAACGATACGTAATTTATTTGATGGTAAAACGATTGGTATGGCGATCAACCTAAACACTTCAACCATCAATGAAAGTGTAATTACTTCGTTTGATCATGATGACATCACCGCAATACTAAAAACAAAATCCTTACTGGACAGTACTCATTTAGAAAACACATTGGGTGCTGATAATCATATTCAAAACCATAATGTACAAGACTGGCATACGGCTGAAGTTGCGGTAGTTGACGGCGGAGACACTCGCTTTGATGGCCAAGTGATCGTACAAATGGAGAACGATCCAGTCGTCGCAAAAGCGGCGGCAAATCTAGCTGGCAAGCATGCTGAAAACAGTGTGGTCGTTCAGCTCGATTCTGAGGGGAATTATCGCGTGGTGTATGGTGACCCATCGAAACTGGATGGAAAGCTGCGCTGGCAATTGGTTGGCCATGGGCGTGATGATTCAGAACACAACAACACTCGCTTAAGTGGCTACAGTGCCGATGAACTTGCAGTGAAATTGGCGAAGTTCCAGCAGGCATTCGGCCAAGCGGAAAATATCAGCAACAAGCCTGACCATATCAGTATTGTCGGTTGCTCTTTAGTGAGTGATGACAAGCAGAAAGGCTTTGGCCATCAATTTATCAATGCCATGGATGCCAATGGTCTTCGCGTGGATGTGTCTGTTCGCAACTCTGATGTAGCGGTAGACACAACAGGGCGCAAACATACTCAAGATGCCAATGGAAATTGGGTAAAAAAGGCTGCAAACAATAAAGTCTCACTGACTTGGAATACGCAAGGCGAAGTTACCGCACGTGACGAGATCATTCGTAACGGTGTGGCGGAAGGGGATATCCATCTTTCTCGTGTTGGTGCGAGTGAGGTTAATGAGCCAGCACGTGGTGCCATCGGCGACAACAGTGAGGTGTTTGAAGCACCTGAAAAGCGTAAACCGGAAACGGATACTACGGCATCGGCTGGCAGTGACAATAAGCTCAGCTACTCGGGCAATATTCAGGTCAACGTCGGTGACGGTGAGTTCACCGCAGTTAACTGGGGTACGTCAAATGTTGGTATTAAAGTGGGTACGGGAGGCTTTAAGTCGCTGGCCTTTGGTGACAACAATGTCATGGTTCATATTGGTAATGGTGACAGCAAACATAGTGTCGACATCGCTGGTTATCAGGCGCTTGAAGGTGCTCAAATGTTTATGGGTAACCGCAACGTAAGTTTCAATATGGGTCACAGTAATGACCTTATCGTGATGATGGATAAGTCGATCCCGACACCGCCACTGGTCAATCCATTTGATGGTGCATCACGTATTTCAGGAGTATTACAAAGCATCGCACAATCAGGCAAGGGTGCTGATTGGCTAGCGGCTCAAGAACAGCAGTGGACACTCTCTGGTGCGAAAAAATTTGTTAAAGAGATGTCCGGTCTCGATCAAACCAGCAGTGTTGACTACACCAGTTTGGTTGATTTGGACTCTCAGAATGAGCGCAGCAGCCGCGGCTTGAAGTCTGACGCTGAAGCCACGTTGAATAAAAAGTACAACCAGTGGTTAAGTGGCAATAGTAATCATGATACTGGCAAGATGAGCCGCGCGGATAAGTTCCGTCAAATGAACGAGAAGTTGGCCTTTAACTTCGCGGTCGGTGGTCAAGGAGCCGATATTCAGGTCACCACGGGCAACTGGAACTTTATGTTCGGAGACAACATCCAAGCGATTTTGGATACCAATCTCGGTTCATTGTTTGGCGTATTAACCCAGCAATTCTCAGCAACGGGAATGGCTCAAACGACCTTTACCTATAATCCGCAAGATTTGCCTCGTCAGCTTAAGAATAAGCTGCTGGGTAAATTTGCTGAGGTCGGTGCAGAGACGACTTTAGGTGATATCTTCGGTGTCAATTACACCGCTGATGGCAAAATAGTCTCTCGTACTGATGAAGCGGTAGATGGCGTTGCCATTTTAAAAGAGATGCTAGAAGTGATTGGCGAGTTTGGTGGTGAGCAGCTCAGCGCATTTACTGACCCAGAAAAATTGCTAGATAGCCTCAAAGCGGGAATCGATATGGGGGCTGATGGTCTTCAATCCTTTGCTGAAAGTCATGGACTGAAAGAGAAAGCACCAGAGGAAAACGATACAGCGCAAGTGACTCTCAATGGCGCACCTGCGGCAACGGAAAACGTATCAGCCACTGTTGAAGAAACCAAACCAGAGCGCGCATTTGGTTTTAATGCGCTCAATTTACCCAATGTATTTGCCACTATGTTTAGCAAAGATAAGCAGACAGAGATGGCATCATTGGTCAGTAATCTGAAGCAGAATCTCACCGCCGATTTGCTCAATATGAAGGATAAAACGTTTGATTTCCTTCGTAACAGTGGGCATTTGCAAGGGGATGGCGATATGAACGTTTCTCTGGGCAATTACAACTTCAACTGGGGTGGTGACGGTAAAGATCTCGGCGCTTATCTCGGTGACAATAATAACTTCTGGGGAGGACGTGGAGACGATGTGTTCTACGCAACGGGAGTCTCCAATATTTTCACCGGCGGTGAAGGCCACGATATGGGCGTTTTAATGGGTCGCGAGAACATGATGTTCGGCGGTGATGGTAATGATACGGCGGTTGTGGCCGGACGCATTAACCACGTCTTTATGGGCGCGGGTGATGATCAATCCTTTGTCTTTGGCGAAGGTGGTGAGATCACCATGGGGTCAGGTAATGACTATGCGGTCACTTCAGGTAACTTCAACCGTGTGGACATGGGAGACGATCAAGACTTTGCAGTGATGATTGGCAATAACAACCAACTTGATCTTGGTGCAGGCAACGACTTTGCGAAAGTCTTTGGCAATTACAACCGAATTGATGCTGGACAAGGAAACGATGAAGTCAAACTGATGGGTTACCATGCTTCGATTAATGCTAGCGAGGGCGAGGATTACTTAATTGCCGCCGCCATCTCAAAATTCAGCACATTAAACGGTGGTGAAGGTAACGATGTCATGGTGCTTGGGGGTTACCAAAATACGTTCAAAGGCGGTGCTGGCGTAGACAGTTTTGTGGTCAGTGGTGAGGTGATCGATAACGTGGTTGAAGATATTCGCCAAGGTGAAAACATCATCTTCAACGGTATTGATTGGAACCGTTTATGGTTTGAGCGTAGTGGTTACGATCTGAAAATCTCTATGGCACGCCATACTGATACCTCTTCCGATCAAACGCTATTTGATGCGTTAGGTTGTGTGACTTTCAACGATTATTTTGCAAATAATCGAGCCAAACTTATTATCGGTTTAGGTGAAAAAGACGCTCAAGGCGAGCAGGAATATACCTGTTTGACTGATAATGCGTTAGACAACCTCATTCAAGCGATGAGTTCCTTCGCGCCTAAGGTGGGAGAAAGCAACTTTATGGATGGATTAGCTTCTCAGCCTCAGCAAGCGATTATAGCCGCATGGTCGGATGTGAATACCGGGAAGTTTAGCTTGTCGTAATCATGTCTTTCACGGGTTAAAACCAGCCTTTGTGGGCGTGTCTGTTTGACAATAGCGCCCATATAAACCTGAAAACGCCTCCTGATTTTGTAGAAAACAGGGGGTGTTTTTTTAGGCTCAAACTGGCAAAACCTAGCCGATACTAGCGAATACGAGTAAACTCTTCTCTTTTCATGGAAGAGCCCAGAAGCAATGTTAAAACAAGATCATAGCCAAGCGATACAACAAAGGATCGATCAAAAAACCAAACCCTTGGGGGCGCTGGGCCAACTTGAGTCATTAGCACACCAGCTCGCCTTAATCCAAAGTCAAAATCAGCCTCAGCCCACTCAGCAGATCACCATTCATAAGCCTACCGTACTGGTCTTTGCTGGCGATCACGGCATTGCAGATGAAGGCATTAGCATTGCGCCAAGCGCGGTGACTCAGCAAATGGTGCTTAACTTTCTGGCGGGTGGTGCGGCCATCAACTGTTTTTGTCGCAGCAATCAAGTCGAGATGAAAGTAATAGATTGCGGGATTTTACTCCCTGTAGAAAGCGACAATCCGCACTTTCTTGTGCAGCGCTTAGGTAGCCGAACGGAGAACTTTGCTCGCCAAGCAGCGATGTCTGTAGAGCAAGTGAAACAAGGGCTATTGCTAGGCAATCAGGCCGTGCAGCAGGTGATCCGTGCGGGGTCCAATATGGTGATGTTTGGTGAAATGGGCATTGGCAATACCAGTAGTGCTTCTGCGATATTAGCGGCACTTTCTGAACATTCTGTTGAACAGTGCGTTGGTTACGGCACTGGCATTTCAACACAGCAATATCAGAAAAAAATACAGTTAGTGAAGCAAGGCGTAACACGCTGCCGTGGTTTGGATCCAGAAACGGTCCTTGCGGAAGTAGGCGGCTTTGAAATTGTGCAAATGGTCGGAGCATTTTTAGGCGCTTACCAGCAGCAAACGCCGATTCTGGTGGATGGATTTATCGTCACGGTAGCCGCGTATGTGGCCACACTTATTGAACCGGATTGCCGCGAGTTGATGATTTTTGCTCATCAGTCCCATGAATCGGGCCACCAACGCGTACTTGAACAGTTAAACGCGACACCACTGCTTAATTTAGGGTTGAGGTTGGGTGAGGGAACGGGTGCTGCATTAGCCGTACCTTTGGTCAAAGCAGCCGCCGAGTTTTACAACACCATGGCCAGTTTTGCCGACGCAGGAGTGACAGTGTAATGCTGCGCGCTTTCGCTTATCAATTAGAGCTGTTCTGGTTGGCGCTGAGTTTTTTCTCGCGCCTTCCTATTCCTAACAATACGCCCTATTGCAGTGAACGAATGAACCGATCTGGGCGCTATTTTTCCTTGGTTGGTCTATTACTCGGCGCGATCTGCGGTGCCATCTACAGTGTGCTGATCCTGATTTTACCGAACGAGGTGAGCATCGCACTGACGATGGTGGCCAGTTTGTTATTAACGGGAGCATTTCATGAAGATGGCTTAACCGATATGGCGGACGGCATTGGCGGAGGAATGACGGTTGAGCGCCGTTTGAGCATCATGAAAGATAGCCGTATTGGCACCTATGGTGCGGCCAGTTTAGTGATGGCGCTACTGTGTAAGTTTCTCTTTCTAGAGGCGCTACTTGGTTATGGCAATGTATTGATGGTGTGGGTGCTAGGCTACAGTTTTAGCCGTGCGATAGCGGCATCGTTGATTTTCGACATGCCGTATGTGAGCGATCTCGATAGCAGTAAAAGTAAGCCGCTAGCTAATAAACAAACCCTTCCAGAGCTCATTTTTCTACTGCTGTGCGGCTTAGCGCCTGCGGTATGGTTTGGTTGGCAGGTAAGCCTGAGCCTAGTATTGGTTGCTGTGGTTTTTCGTATTTTCTTCAAAGCTTGGTTGATGGCACGTATTGGTGGCTTCACCGGAGATTGCCTTGGCGCTGCACAACAGATCATGGAACTGCTGATCTATCTGCTGCTTATTGTATTCGCTGGGCTGGGTTATTTGAGCATGGGAGCGATTGAATAATGGTGCATTTGATTTTGGGTGGCGCGCGTAGCGGTAAGTCTTGTTTCGCTGAACAGGCCGCAAAGCAAGCACACCAAGCCCTGTTAATGCGGCTGCCGCAGGCTCAGCTTAACTATGTTGCCACCGCGATTGCGTTTGATGATGAAATGCAGGCAAGGATTGCCCACCACCAGCAGCAAAGAACGTCGGAATGGCAAGAGCACGAATGCCCTGAACAACTGCCTGAGTTAATGGCCACTTTTTCAGCACATGATGTGGTATTAGTGGACTGCTTAACGCTGTGGCTGAATAACGTTATCTACAACCATGGCCAGCAAGCTCACGAAGCGGAGATAAAAAAGCGAGTCGAGCAACTCTGTTTTGCCGTTGAGCAAACGCCCGCCACTTTGGTTATCGTCGCTAACGAAGTGGGCCTTGGCGTGATCCCGATGGGGGAGGTTTCGCGCTTATTTGTCGATAATGCGGGCTGGCTTAACCAAGCGCTAGCCAAGTTAGCAACCCGAGTGAGCTTTATTGCGGCGGGCTTGCCGATTGTTTTAAAAGATATTGTTTTAAAAGATATTGTTTTAAAAGACATCGTTTTAAAAGACATTGTTTTAAAAGACACTGCTCTAAACGACATCGCTTTAAAAGGCTCACAATGATCAATCTCTATTTGATGCGCCACAGTAAAACCGTCGGTCGGCCTGCACTCAATGGTAAAACAGATGTGCTCGTTGAAGCGCATCGGCAAGAGCAGATCGCTCACACTTTGCTGAGGTCCCCTTACTCCTTCTCAAACATCATTACTTCGCCGCTACGCCGTTGCCATGATTTAGCGCAGCAACTGGTTTTACAGCAGCCGAAATTGGATTACCAAATTGAGCCTGATTTCCAAGAGATGGATTTTGGTGACGTCGATGGCGTGGCCTTTGATGAACTGCAATCGATGTGGCCAGTAGTGGAAACTTTGTGGATCAATCCGGCCCAACATCAACTACCGAATGCAGAAAACTTGGCCGATTTTCATCAGCGTGTAACTCGTGCTTGGGAGGCGCGAGTTAAAGAGATTAAACAAGACACTTTGATCATCGCTCATGGCGGAACAATCAGAATGATACTTGCCGATGTTCTAGGCACTGACTGGCAAAACCCACATTGGTATAGCGTGTTAAATATCGACTATCAATCATTAACTCATATCCAAATAGGAAAAGATAACGCTAAGAATGTGACTGTGAAGAGCATCGGAATTCAAATTTAGCACCGGGTGAGTATGCAGTAGAGTATGGAGTAACTATCAGATTTAATGGTAGAATTCCCGGCCATTAACGCCGAGCCTCTGGTTAAGCGTATTTTTGTATAAGGTATTGAGACGATCGTTGATGAGCTTCATTTACCCTTATCCATCTTGATAAGTGGGATCGCCTCAACATAAATTGCTTCTACAATTCATTAACATACCGCTGTGCAATAAAGGAGTAACGCATGACGAAGTCCCTTTTCCGCCAATCTTTCCTATTTGATAGTTTGGATTTAGACCAAGAAATGGTCAGTGGCGAAATCCAAACGGCAGCTGGTATTACGCTTAAAGTGCTCTCGCGTGGAGTACTCGAAGTGATTCCCGCTCATCTCAACGATGAGAGTAAGCACATCATTATTTCTTGCGGTATTCATGGTGACGAAACTGCGCCAATGGAATTAGTCAATAAGCTGGTGGATGATATTCAGTCAGGTTTTCAAGCGGTCCAACACCGCTGCTTATTGATTGTGGCTCATCCTCAGGCGACGAATCAACATACCCGTTTTGTGCAAGAGAATTTGAACCGTTTATTTGATGATAAAAATGGCAATAACTCGCTAGAAAGAGAGATTGCGCAGCACCTCAAACAGACAGTGAAAGACTTTTTCGAACACACCGCTGAGCAAAATCGGTGGCATCTTGATTTGCACTGTGCGATTCGTCACTCCAAACATTATTCGTTTGCCGTCAGCCCTAAATCCCGCCATCCTGTCCGCAGCCGAGAATTGATGGCATTTGTTGAAAACGCCCATATCGAAGCGGTGCTGCTTTCAAATTCCCCCTCAAGTACCTTCAGTTGGTACAGTGCTGAGAATTTTGCCGCGCAAGCTTTAACGCTTGAGCTGGGGCAAGTCGCACCTCTTGGTCAAAACAACCTAGAGCGATTAGTCGCGTTTGACTTAGCCATGCGCGATTTGGTAGCCAATGCGACACCTGAACACTTGCCAAGAAAGCCAACTATTTATCGTGTCAGCCGTACCATCGTCCGTTTGCATGACGATTTTGATTTCATGTTTGATGATAACGTCGAAAACTTTACTGCGTTTAAACATGGTGAGGTATTTGGTCATGATGGTGAAAAGCCACTCATGGCGAAAAATGAAGATGAAGCGATCGTATTTCCTAACCGGAAAGTGGCATTAGGCCAGCGCGCTGCATTGATGGTGTGCAAAGTAGCGACACGCTATGAAGACGATCAATTGGTATACGATTAATCGATGCTACTTTTGGCTTGTTAATCTTTTGACCTGTTAACCTTTTGGCCTGTTAACAAGGTGTGCAATACAGGCGATTGCTTTTGTATATCACTTTCTATTTAAATGGCTTAACGGTAAGGTTAGGCCATTATTGTTTCTCTTACTTACATATAAGCGCATGACGTTCAATCAGTTACTCTTAAAAAAACAGCGTCGCTGGCATTACGCCCTCTACGCTATGCTGGCATTGTTGATTACGATGAGTGCGTTTTATTTGATGGTGGGTGAACTCTTTATCAGCCCATTTCACACTTGGTCACCACTGGAATGGCAGTTAGTGACTGAACTTCGTGCTCCTCGTCTGCTCTCTGCCGTCATCATTGGTGCTTCACTAGCCGTATCAGGCGCGGCGCTGCAAGTGTTATTAGGGAATGTTTTGGCAGAACCGGGCGTGCTTGGTATTTCTGGTGGAGCCAGTGTGGCGATGGTAGTGGTGCTGTTTTTCTTCCCTGCCTTGGCCTCACCTGAAATTTTCATGCTTTGTGCCGTAGTCGGTGCGATGGTGTTTACTCTTTTACTGGTCAGCATGGCTAAAGCGATGCGTTTAAGCACAACCCGCTTACTGTTGGTCGGTGTGGCGCTGGGTATTTTATCTGGTGCTGTGGTGACATGGGCGTTTTATTTCAGTAATGATCTCAGTTTAAGGCAACTGGTTTACTGGTTGATGGGCAGTATTGGTGGTGCAAGCTGGTATCAACATACGCTTTCATTAGCAGCGCTTCCGGTTATTATCTGGCTTGCTCTGCAAGGAAAAACGTTAGACAAACTGATGCTGGGCGAAACTCATGCAAAGCAGTTAGGTGTGGATGTACATCGACTACGTTGGAAATTGATTTTTGCCGTGTCGCTGCTGGTAGGAGCTGCGGTGGCATTGGGCGGTGTGATCAGTTTTGTTGGGTTGGTTGTTCCGCATTTATTGCGCTTGGCGTTTGGTTCTGAAAACCGCTACCTTTTACCTATGTCGGCTCTGTTCGGCGCACTCTTACTGGTCTGCGCGGATATCGTTGCCAGAACGGCGCTTAATGCTGCTGAGCTTCCACTTGGTGTCGTCACTACCACCATTGGTGCGCCGATTTTTATTTGGATGTTGTTGAAAAACCATGATTCACGTTAATAGCCTGCAGGTTTCATCACGCTTATTGCCACTCTCTTTTAGCTGCCAAGCGGGAGAGGTGTTGCATGTTATTGGGCCTAATGGCAGCGGAAAAAGCACTTTACTCTCGGCGTTAGCTGGCGTGACAGAGAGCCAAGGTGAGGTTCATATTGGTGAGCTTCAGCTCTCAAGCGCATCGTTAGAGGCGCTGTCACTGCACCGAGCTTATCTGTCGCAAAACGACAAGCCTGTTTTTAATGTCGATGTTTATCAATATCTTGCCTTAGCGATCCCCAGTTGCGCCGATTTACATTCTCAGGCTGTTAATCAAGCCGTGCTTCATCTCACTCAACGATTGAATATTCAAGACAAATTGCATCGATCCATTCACCAACTGTCAGGCGGCGAATGGCAACGTGTCCGCTTGGCCGGTATTTGCTTGCAAATTTGGCCAACCTTAAACCCTTACGCGCAGTTATTGATATTAGATGAACCTGCGGCGCCTCTTGATATTGCTCAAGAAGGGTTGCTTTATCGTTTGATTGAAGAGGTTGCACAGCAAGGGATAGCGGTAGTGATGGCCAATCACGATCTCAATCGAACATTGCGCCATGCCGATCGCGCTCTGTTACTGCAAGATGGCGTATTGCAAAGTTACGGCTCGGTTGAACAAGTATTAGAGAGCCAAGCGTTAAGTGCAGCGTTTCAGACTCAGGTGAAGCAGGTTGTTGTTGAAGGAAAGCCTTACCTTATCTTTGATTAAAAGCACAACTGTCGTGCAGTAAGCACACTTTTAGCGCATCAATGTGCTGAAGATAGAATGATAAAAATAGTAAGTCTATTAAAAACAAATGGTTAGGTTTTATGTGAAAGTTGGCACGCCAATCGCATTAATAGAATCGATACATTCTCGTTCTTGTTAGGCTTTTTATAAGTCTCTTAACCACCTTGCACCCACAAGGTGGTTTTTTTTATCTGAGTCTTTGCAAGGTTATTGCGTCAATGAAGCAAGGTCAGCAGGACGGTAATAGACTGATTTGAGCACTTTACCTTGGCGAATCGTTTTGCCTTCAGAGACAAAATCTTGTGCGCATTTAGCAATAATGTAGTCGCCTTTTTGTACGGCCATCAGCTCAATACCTTGTTCAGCATAGTAGGCTTGGGTATCAGCATACTCTTTTTCATTGCGACATACTTTACTCATGTTCGAGCTGTGTACTTCATCCCAGCATGGAATAAATTCGATGCCACGATTCACGGCAACATTGAGCAGAAGATCAATCAAATAGCTGATCGCTAAGTTGTCACTCACTTGGCTATGCCCTAGGTGGACTAAGCGACCCATCAAAACGTACACAGTATCGATGATCGCATCCGCTTGTTCTGTTTTATTGTCAGCTTCAGCAAGTTCAGTCAACTCTTCAATCGCGAGCGAAGTATGCAACGTGTCAGCTTGATCGTTTAAGCTGCTGGCATCAGCAACGGGGAGATCAAAGGTGCTACGAAACTCGGTAATATCGCGGTAAAGATGATCGTAAATCTCTTGAGTAAGCTTGGATAAATGCATTATCTCGGTCCATTGGTTTGGTTAACAGGGATTGTGACGCGTAGTAACAAATTGATAGTAATAAACTGATAATAATAAACTGATAGTAATAAACTGATAGTAAGAAAACGGATAGTAAGAAAACGGATAGTAACAAACTGATGGCAAAGCTGCGACCCATGCCATCAGTTTGTTCAAAGAACAAGGTTACTTATTGAGAAACAAATAAGGAAACAGTTGGCGGCGTTCTTGGTCACTTAGAGCACTAACACGAGCGATATTGGTATCGGGAATCGCTTCTGGGTTAGGGTAGTGCTTGAGTACTTTTTCCATGCTCTCTTCACGAATAAGATGGAAAATCGGGTACGGCGAACGGTTAGTTAGGTTTTCGTCATCTTCGGGGCGTGTGCCGCCAAAACAGTAGTGAGGGTGAAAAGTAGCGACTTGGAAGATGCCTTGCCAATCTTGTTGCGTAATTAATGCTTCGACCCAATCGATAAAAAAGTTGTACTCAAAAAAATCTTCGAGCATGTTTGGCACCACCACTAAGGTGGTCTCAAGAGACTGTGCCGAGCTGCCTTCTAACTCTAGCAATTGCTGCAAAATATCTTGCAGCAATTGTTCTTCAGTATCGGCTTCACTGACGAAAATTTTGATCTGTTGGTTACGTTGTGGTTTTGCGGCGAAAGGGCAGAGATTTAAGCCAATCACCACATCGTTAAGCCACTGTTCGACTTCAGTTGTGATGGCGGTTTTATTTATCGTTACGCTCATAATACTTATTAAAACAGTCAATTTGGCGCAAGCATAGCATGACTCTTTTGATAAAGTGAGTGGATAACACTACTTGATCAATTCATGCAGCGGTTTGCGGTGCGCAAGGGCGCGGTCATCATGGCGCAATTTCCAACAGAGAAAAAACATCGCCACATACAACACCATTCCACCCGAAACCACCACCGCCCAACCGCCATTTTGCCAGCAATAGAGTAGGAAAAACCCGCCGAGGCTGCCACCCACATAGTAATGAACCAAATACAGAGCGGTCGCGGTTGCTTTTGCGCTGCTGGCCTTTTGGCTCACCCATGAATAGGCAAGCGTATGAGTAAAAAACGCGCCGAAACTGATCAGCATTAAACCGATCAGCATAAACGGGATTGATTCAACCAAGGCTAGCCACATCCCCGACAAACTGAGTAAGGCTCCCAACATCATGCCCGAAATGGCATTGTAGCGTTTTGTCCAGTTGGCGGTCAGTTTCGAGCTGAGTGTTCCCGCCAAATAACATAGGAAGATCAATGATGCTAAGCCAATCGGTAGCGAGTAGGGTTCGGCGACAAGCCGAAAGCCCATCACTGAGTAAAGGTTAACAAACAGCGCGAAGTTAGTACCACCAATCAGCATCGCTAGCCACAGTGTGCGGTTAGAAAGATGTTTTACTAGCGCACGATTGTGGTGAAAGAATAAGCCTCGTTGCGGCGTGAAATTGCGTTGAATGGGCAGCAACCACAGCACAATGATAGCGCATACGAAAGTAAGCAAGGCAATCACAATCACCGCTTGTTGCCAGCCAAAAGCATCGGTCAATATACCGCCTAAAATTCGGCCGCTGATGCCACCTAATGAATTGGCAGCAATATAACCGCCAATCGCTTGGCTAAAAGCTTGAGGTGAAAGCTCCTCAGCCATGTAAGCCACGGCAACCGAAGCAAAGGCGGCCAATGCGACGCCCATTAGTGCACGAGTTAAAACCAGCACCCACAGTTGTTGGCTGATCAGCATCAAGCTGCCGATCAAGGGCATCATGAATAGCCCCAATAACATCACTTTGCGGCGGCCAAAGGATTCAGAGCTGATTGCCCAAGGGACTAAACTGACGGAGAGTGCGAGAGTTGATGCGGCAAATAACCAGTTAATTTGAGTTTCCGAAACCGCAAAATGCGTAGCAAGGTAGGGCAACATTGGCTGAAAAAGATAGAGATTACAAAAGACTAAGAACGAGCCGAGCGCAAGTCCCCAAGTGACTTTTCGGTATTCTTTACTGCCAATTTCGATCATGATTACGCTTCACTTACGTTATGTATCTGTGATCACAGTAGCAGTGGCTTGGTGATTAATAAAATATATTAAAAATATCGTTGTGATATATAAAATATATCCAAACCCCATTGGACGAATCTCGCTTTGTTTGATTCTGTGGAACCATAACGCTATGGATACTCGCCATCTAAAACATTTTTCGGCTGTGGTTCAGTGCGGCAGCTTTACTTTGGCAGCCCAGCAACTGCACATTGCGCAGCCAGCGCTCAGTATTTCGATTAAGAAATTTGAACAGCAATTAGGGGTTGTTTTGTTAAAAAGAGATGAGCGAAAAGTGACGCTGACCCATGAAGGGCAAGTGTTATATGAACACGCCACGCGTATTTTGCAGCAACTTGAAGATGCACAATTGGCGATGGATGAGCTTAAAGGGCTAGTCAAAGGCGAAGTGAGGCTCGGCGCGCCGAGCATGATGGGATCCTATTTCTTTCCAGAAATTGTAATGGCTTTTAAAAGTCACTTTCCCTTGCTAAAAATGACGGTGATAGAAGCGGGAACTCAGTCGATTCGGAAAATGTTGCTCAGTGGTGAGCTAGATATTGGTGTGATCCTCAATCATGATCTTCCTCCGGATTTAGAGGTTGATCCCCTCTTATCATCGCAAATGGTGGCGGTAGTGGGGAAAGAACATGAGTTAGCACAACGAGAATCGATAGATTTTAAGACCTTTTTTGAGCATGAATTGGTAATGTTTAAGCCCGGTTATTTCCACCGCGACTTCATTGATAAAGTGTGTAAAGAGTATAAGCTCAGCGCACATTTCTCTTTTGAAACCAATCTGTTGCCAATGATTTTAAGTATTGTCAAACATGAGTACGCAGTGACTGCGTTATTAGAGCTTGTAACGGAGCATGAACCGGATGTACGAGCGATCCCTTTTGAACCGCCAGTCTGGTTAGATTTAGCCCTCGCATGGCGCAAAGAGGGCTATTTGTCTAATGCCGACCGTACTTTTATTGAATTTGTGAAACAGTATGTGTGAAAGGGGCGATGTGTATCGTTCGATTAACTTTGATAGATTTTTTCAAAGTTGTTTGGGTTCCAGCCAATCATAATTCGATCACCAATTTTTAAAGCCGGTACACTGCGCGCGCCGATCGCATCCAGTTCCTTCCGGCCGCGTTGCATTTTTGCGTTACATAAGCGGTAGGGGATCTGTTTGGCGTCAAGATAGCGCTGAGCATCTTTACAGTGCGGGCATTTATCTTTGACGTAGAGCACAATACGTTTCATCCAATTCACTCATTAACCGAACATAAAGGGCGGCAAGTTTACCCACCGAGGCGCTGAGTTTCAACTCTCTCGGATGCGAAGCCTTGCTCCTTGTGATTGGAAAGATGAAACGCAGGCTTGATTCAGTTACACTTAGCGCCTTTTTTATGAGTCAGTTGCTGGGCTATGCATCCATCTTTTCGTTACATACAAAACTATCCGCCTCATCTCGTTTCACAAGTTGGACAGTTGATCACGGCCGGTAAATTCGTTAGTTGGTTTGAGCAACGCTACCCACAGCGCCATTCGATTCAAAGTGAAAAAGCGTTGTTTAACTACGCGATTGATCTCAAAAATCAATACATGAAGAAAACGGCGCCGATCAGTAAAGTGGTGTACGACAATAAAATCCACATTATCAATAACGCACTAGGGTTGCACAGTTATGTTGCCAAAGTGCATGGTGGGAAAATCAAATCTAAAAATGAGATCCGCATAGCGAGCATGTTTAAAGAAGCACCGGAGCCGCTGTTGCGCATGCTAGTGGTACATGAGCTGGCTCACATCAAAGAGAAAGAGCACAACAAGGCCTTCTATCAACTGTGTTGCCATATGGAACCGAATTATCATCAGCTCGAGTTTGATGCACGATTGTTTATGATGTATCTCGATTTAAAAGAGGAGCAGTAATGTCAGCCAAAGCGAAGTCGCAGAAAAGCCAACCTGAAGCGAGCCATAAAAAACCTGCGTTAAAAGCAAAGCAGGGGTTACATCTTCGTAATCAGCATCAAGGACAATACGATTTCCCCGCGCTGATTAATACACTGCCTGCTTTGAAGCCCTTTGTTATTCGCAACCCGAGTGGTGAACCGAGCATCAATTTCTCCGATGCGATGGCGGTGAAAATGCTCAACAAAGCGTTATTGGCACATCATTATCATGTGGCCCATTGGGATATTCCCGCTGGGTATTTGTGCCCGCCGATCCCCGGTCGAGCTGATTATATCCATCGCGTGGCCGATCTGCTGCTAGATGAGTGCCCATCCATCAAGCATGAAAAGGTTCAAGCACTTGATATTGGGGTCGGAGCTAACTGTATTTATCCGATAGTGGGCGTGGCAGAGTACGGCTGGCGCTATGTTGGTAGCGATATTGATCCTATCTCTATTAAATCCGCCAATCTGGTGGTTAATGGCAATGCTTCACTCAATGGGCGTATTGAATGCCGTTTGCAGAGTGATGCAAAACACATTTTTAAGCAGATTATTCAAGAAAATGAGCGTTACGATCTCACCACGTGCAACCCGCCTTTTCATGCATCACAACTACAGGCGCAGCAAGGCAGCGAACGTAAGTTGAAAAATTTACAGCGTAATCGAGTCAAAAAAGGTCAAGAAATTGCGGGGCAAGACGCTAACAGAAGTAAGGCGGTTACGCTCAACTTTGGTGGACAAAAAGCTGAGTTATGGTGCCCCGGTGGTGAAGCTGCCTTTATTAAAAACATGGCCTTTGAAAGTCAACACTACGCTCAGCAAGTGCTGTGGTTCACCACATTGATCTCTAAAAAAGAGAATGTACGTTGGATGCAAAAACAGTTAGATAAAGTCGGTGCTGCAGTGGTGAGGGTTGTTGAAATGCAACAAGGGCAAAAAGTGAGTCGATTCATCGCATGGAGTTTCCAAAATGACAGCCAACGCAAACAATGGTTAGCGGCAAAGTGCTAGGCTGACTTCGTTGATTGACTATATTGGTCAGTGAGTTGAGATAGCAATAGAAGGAGTAAGGTATGGACTTTGACCTTTATTTACCTTGCCAACCTGACTGGATCTGCCAGCCCTTCGCTTATCTGTTTGCTTTGCTTGCGATGATTGGGCTTGGGTTTTTTATTCGTATTATCTATCGCGAATATCAAAAAATTCAGCGCGCTCAGAAAGTCAGACGTCTTCGCCGTATCCACTATCGTGACCGTAATGGTGGCAAAGACGGTAGACCCACCAATATCAAATAACCCTTGCCCTAGTAATACGATGTTAGGAAAAGGTATCGAGCGCCGCTTGATATTTTTTCTCTAACGCTTTATTTCCTGCCTTTTTCTCTAACTCTACCAATAATTGAAGCGATGTTTTTTGGTTACCGTAGCGCTGATTAAATTGCATCAAGCGGATGCGAGCTTGCGTGTATTGTTGAGCGCCAATTTCCAATTTAGCTAATTGCAGCAATGAACGAGCTCGATTAGGGTCATGGTCTAATGTTTTTGCAAAATAGTAGCGCGCTTGTTCTTTATCGCCAGATTTTAACGCGCAAAAGGCTGCGTTCTCATAGCTTGCTGGGACAAGGTAATAATAGGGTTGGGCAATGGCGCGGTTAAAATATTGATCGGCTTTTTGATATTCGCCCTGCTTACACAAAAATGTACCGTAGTTATTGAGAATATTGCCGTTTTTGGGATGGGCGCGAAGCGCGGTTTGATAGGTTTTACGTGCGGCCTCTGTTTCACCGACAGTTTGGTAGTAGTGAGCCATCGCAAGTTGCGAGCGATAGTAAGTCGGCGCATGTTGTGTGGCTTTTTCTAAGTTCTCACGTGCTTTGCTCATGTTGCCATTTTCTAAATAGCCTAGGCCGAGCGCAATGCGAGATTCAGCCATTTCAACCGGATCCGCTTTTACTTCAGGCTCACCCTTTTCGTTCACGGTGACACAGGCCGATAACGTGAACATTATCAATATCATCAGTACTTTTTTCATTATCTGCAGCTCCTAAATCGCTTAGACGCATGATAAGGAAATCAGAAGATTGAGGGAGAAAGAGGAGAGAAGAATGCGAGTCAGTATGCACTATGTTTGAGTCAGTATGCACTATGTTTGATGAAAACCTGAACACCTCATTACTGAGATGATCAGGCATGAAACACTAATCGTCTTTGGTAAATTTATCTTCGCTAAAGTGTTCAAGGTCGTAAGGTGTTTGTTGGTAAACACAGTAGTTTAACCAGTTTGCAAACAGCAAGTGACCGTGGCTTCGCCAGCTGGCGACTGGCTTATTATCTGGGTTGTCATTGGGGTAGTAGTTGACTGGGATTGCGGGTTCCATCCCTTCACCTAAATCTCGAATATATTCACCATGCAGTGTATGTGCGTCGTATTCAGGGTGACCTGTGACAAACACGTTACGTTTGTCTTTGGTTGAGGCTAAGTACACACCCGCCACATCGGAGGTGGCGAGAATATCTAAATTCGTATGTTCGGCTAAGTATTCTGGTGAAAAATCAGCATAACGAGAATGGGGCGCTAAAAAGGTGTCGTCAAAGCCGCGTAATATCGGATGAAAGGGATGGTGGATTTCATGATGATAAACGCCCGATAATTTTTCTTTGCGAGTTCGTTTGGGCAGATTGTAGAGCAGTTTTAGCCCCGCTTGCGCTGCCCAGCAAACGTAGAGTGTGGAAGTGACGTGATTTTTAGCCCATTCCATCACGCTTTTTAAGTGTTCCCAATAAATCACATCTTCAAATTGAACCAACCCCAAAGGCGCTCCAGTGATGATGAGCCCGTCGAAGTTGCGATTTTTTACCATCTCAAATTGACGGTAAAAGTTCTCCAAATGCTCAGTGGGGGTATTTTTACTTGGGCGCTCATCAATTCTCAGTAATTCAATATCCACTTGCAGCGGAGTATTGGATAACAGGCGTAAAAACTGAGTCTCGGTTTCGATTTTCTTCGGCATTAAATTCAAAATCAAAACTTTCAGTGGACGGATGCCCTGTGTGGCGGCACGTGTTTCTGACATCACGAAAATGTTCTCATGACGCAGTACATCACCGGCAGGCAGTTGGTCTGGGATCTTAATCGGCACAGCTTTCTCCCTAAGCTATTTTTGGACGTCTATACTGCCGAACTTAACTCAATCAAAACCAGATGTCGATAGCAAAATGGATCTTGCTGTGAAATTGGTTACTATTGGATATCCGTTTACTTACCTGTTGGATACACATGGCGCTAACCTTAACTTTGATCAGGGGATTACCCGGCTCAGGCAAAAGCACCTTAGCAAGGACGCTACATGCAAAGCATTTTGAAGCGGATATGTATTTTATCAATGAGCAAGGCAGCTATTGTTATCAGCCAGATAAAATCGAGCAAGCTCATCGGTGGTGTCAACAGCAAGTGGAGCGCTGTTTAGCGCAAGGTGAGGACGTTGTTGTGGCGAATACTTTTGTTCGACAGTGGGAGATGCGAGCTTACCGGCAGTTGGCTAAACGTTACCATGCAACCTTAGTGATTAATGTTTGTCGTGCGCAGTACCAGAATGTTCATGGTATCGATGATGCCACTGTTGAGCGTATGCGTCAGCAGTGGCAGGAATGATTGATTAACGCTTCCGCTGGAGTTGGTAAAAGGCAAGGGCTCCCCAACCAAACACTTGCACCCACAAGATCCCCCACTGAGTGCTGATTTGATCCCATGATGCGCCCATTTGGTTCAAACTAAGAAATCCCTGAATGGCAGGCGTACTGGGAAAGAGGTTGGAGATCCAAATGATAGGGCGTGGAATTGCTTCTAAAGGCCAAATAAAACCAGCTGAAAAAATCAGTGGCATTGAGCTGATTAATACCACTAACGTCACCAATTCTCGCCGCGGTGTAACTGAACCAAGCCAAATGCCGCATAGGCAAGAGGCCAGTAAGAAAGGCAGTAGAAGTAGCAATAAATGCCCCGCACTGGCGAGGGTGTTGACACCATGTGAGGTAAAACTGGCACCAAAGTAGTACATGCTGAGTAGATAATAAACAGCAACCAGGACAATGCTGCGTACCAATATTAATCGTAGCGGTGTGGTATGACTCCAATAGCCATTTCCGTGCTTTTGTGTTCCGCCCATTAATCCTGCCGCCATGATCATGGTTTGTTGTAAGATCAAAACAAACACCGCTGGGACAACGTAATCAACATAACCCATGCGTGGGTTAAAGGTCGGTTTTAAGTTGATGCTTGTGGCGGAATAGTGCTGAGCGGCCAGAGAAAGCGGTTCTCCTTCCATCACTAAACGTGACACTTTACTTTTCGCGGCTAAGGTTCCACCAGCTTGCGATAAGCCCTCAACGATGGTGCCGTACACTAGAAAGTAAGAGGCATCGCCAGCGTAGGCCAGTGTTGGACTTTTCCCAAGCAGTAGGTCTTTATAAAAATGTTCAGGAATCACTAAAATACCGCTAACTTTGCGGTTAAGAAACGCCTGCTTGGCATCTTCAATGGTACTGTCTCGTTGAATCACTTTGACTTGTGGCGTTGCGTCAACCATGCGTTCTAGTTGGTAACTGGCTTGGCTTTTATCGAGATTGACTATCGAGAGTGTCTGATCGCGTGGAGTTTGCTGCGTATAAGGCAAAGGGTATAAAAAGGAGTAAAAAACCACGCCACCAAAGACAGTCAACAGCACTACAGGGTTAGTGAATAGCGCTTTTAGCTCTGCTTTAAGTAGAGCAATGAATCGCGTAGTTTCAGTCATGGTTGATTCGCTCGGCTTGCTTGTGTTTACGGATAAGAATCAAAGTGAGCAGCAGCGGCAATGCATAGCCCAGCATTGGCACTAAATACTTCAGTGATGACAACAGCTCAGCGTTATAACTCACTTGGCTTACTTGCACTTCAATGTAGTGACTCACTGGTAGCAGGCTTCGCCACCACTGCGCTAGAGTATTCATATCCGTCACTGGGAACGTAATACCCATAAACGCAAAACTTGGTGCGGTAAAAGCGCCAGCAAAACTCATCGCTCTTGCCGGATCGAGTGTTAGAAAGAAAAAGAGTGCGCCCATGATCATACAGGCGAGCGTCATTGCAAGTTGTGCGATAATCAATAGAGCAAAACTGCCGTGCATTGGCCACATTAATATTTGATAAAACCAGATTAAAAAACCAATCCCTTGCAACATAAAAATCGGCAGATAACGCATCAATGTTAGCGTTAAAATTCGTAATGGCTTTTCTCCAAGCCACGTTTGCAAACCAAAGTGACGATGGTTTGCAGCCAAAATCATAATGGTACTGACCACGACAACGATTTGCCAAAGAGCGGGTACAACCGCCGAGACTAAAAATTGCGCATAGTTTGTATTGAGATTAAACAGGGGCGTAATCTGTGTCCTGATTGGTACGGCTCGCCCCATCGCACTCAATGTGGTTTGTTGGCTAGTCGCTAGGTTTTTTACGACATCCACGTGGGCATTGAACGTACTTTGTGCTTGAACAATGGCAGCGTTGATCAATCGTCCAACCAAAATGTATTGGCTATTAAAGAAGGTCGATACTTGTGGCTGCTCACCACGAAATATTGATTTATCAAATTGATACGGAATGACAACGTACGCGTAAATGTCACTTTCAATCAACGCAGTTTTGGCTTGATTGACATCTTGGAACTGGTGCGTGACGGCCATGGTCGAGGTTGCATCGAAATCTCTTATCAATTGACGTGACAATTGGCTGTGAGACAAATCGACCACGCCAATCGGCAGATCGCGCACTATCCCTTGTGAGAAAATCCACCAAATACTGAATGCCAATACTATGGGTATCCAGCTTAGGCTAGACAATAGCCAAGGATCATGGCGCAGCAGAGGCCATTGAGGGCGAACCTGAATTGACATAAGGCTTACAGCTCAACCACTAAACTCATTCCCATACGCAAACCTTCGACAGGTGTGGTAGGGCGAGCTTCGATTTCAAAGGTGCGCAAATCAAACCCTTGTGAGGCGTCTGTTGATCGCCATGTGGCGAAATCACCCATCACTGCAATGTGGGAAACGATAAATTCTACTTTGGCTTCTAAAGCAGGTAAGTAAGCCGTAAATGTGGTGCCTTTCGTAAAATGCTTGAGTTGATCTTCGCGTACGTTGAGCACCGCCCATGAGTCTTGGGTATCCACGACAGTGACGACAGGGAAGCCCTGTGGAGCCAGTTCGCCACTTTGTAGCAGTACTTGGGACACTTCACCGTCAAACCAACTCTCAATTTTAGTATCCGCGGCATAAGCTTCAACTTCCGCTACGGCACCTGCAGCCATACGTTCTTTTTCCGCGGCAGCGAGTTTAGTTTCAGAGCGTGCGCCTTCTTTGGTCATTTGATACATCTGAAAAGCGGCGCTTTCAGTATATTTAGCGGCCTGCCATTGGGTATTGGCTTCATCACGTTTTTGTTCAGCGACGACACCATCACGGTAAAGATTATTGACACGCAAATAGGTTTTTTCCATTAAATCCGCTGCGGCTTTAGCTTTAAGCCATTGATCTTTTGCCGCTTGGATCTGCTGATCGCGTGCGCCTGTTTCTGCTTCTTTAGCCAGTGCGCCCGCCGCTTTTTGACCCGCAATCGCTTGATCTAATTTAGCTTCAATTTCAGGGCTGTGCAGAGTGAAAATGAGCTGGCCGCGTTCAACGCTATCGCCTTTGCGCACCAGTACCTGATCAATACGGCCGGGAACTTTCGAAGAGATACTGTATTGCTGAGATTCAATTTGACCTTGTAAGCGGACAGGTTTAGGTTGCGATGCTTGGTAAAAGCGATAGCCTACCCAAGAGATCGCCACCACAGCAGCAAGAGCAATCAGTGTTGGTTTTACAGCTTTCATAAGGCATCCTTTTGAGCAGGTGATTCGTGAGTCATTGATGAGTGCAACAAAATCGCTGATTGTGTGTAGATAGGGAAAGTATTCATTTCACTGGTCAATGCCAGTAACTTATTTAAAGAAAGTAAGTAGTTGAAGCTGGCTAATGACTGCTGAGTTTTGATACTAGCAAGGTAGAGCTCTGCATCCACTACATCTAAAGACGTTGCTAAACCCTGACTGAATGCTTTTTGGCGTAGGCTCAGGTTTTCATTCGCCAGTGCTAGGCTCGAGTTTAGCCCCATCACTTCTTCCAATGCTTGTTCGGCTTCCAAATAGGTTTTTTCCACCAACACGCTCAAATCTTGCTTAGCTTGCGCCTTTAAGTAACGTACTTGTGAGACCGCGCTGTGCGCTGCTTTGACTTGATCGCTGCGACCCGATGTTTCAATTAACGGAATGTTGACCCCAACACCCACTAACCAATCCGGCTTCATTTGGCTGGCCAGCGAATCGTCTTCATGTAGGCTGTAATCACCGTAAAGGTAGACTTCTGGATAGTATTTGCCTTGTTCAGCTTTGATCAAGCTGCTTGCTTGCTTTTCTTTTGCTTCAAGTAGTGCCAAGCCCGGATAGGTATTGAGCGTTTGCTCCACAAAAATAGAGAGCGGCGGTAAACGGTCGTTGACAAACAGTGAACCACTTGGCTCGACTTTTTCTGTTTGACCTAGAATTTGAGTCAGTGCGCTTTGGGCAATATCTAAGGTTTTTTGTGCTTTTTTGCGTTCAACCGTTGCTTTATCTACTGAGGCTTCAGCTTGTAGCCGTTCCACATGGGCAATTTGCCCTTGTTGCTCTAACTTTAGTGCATTATCACGGTGCTTGGTTAACCCTTGCTCAACGGCTTGGCGAGTCACTAAAACCTCTTTTGCCAAAAGAACACTAAAGTAATATTTGCTCAAGTCTTCATAGCGCGCTTGTGTTTCCATTGCGAGCTGGTTTTGCGCTTCTTCTTTTTTACCTTCCGCTGCCGCTTGTGCGGCGCTGATCCGTCCGCCTGTAAAAATAGGCCAAATAGCGCGAATCGAAGAGCTGAAAATATCACGTTCGGTGATGGTTGAAGTGATGGAGCCAGCGCTGGCGAGTATCGGCCCTAAATTTGGCCCCAAAGATGATGGGACAGATTGCCCAGTGCTATCGAATATCTGCTTTCCTGACAAAGTAACATCTTGGTCTAAACGCGTGTAGTTTGCACCAATAGAAACAGCAGGCAAATTAAGACTGTCTGTGGAATTTTCAATATGCTGATAACGTTCGACATTCGCCCGCCCAGCAGCAAGTGAATTATTGCTCTGTTGCAAAAGATCCCATGCTTGTTGAAAGGAAATCGGCGCGGCGAAAGAAGGGGCTGCACCAAGCAGAGTACAGACGAATAGGCTGAGTGTTTTCGCTTTCATGCTAAGCTCGAATTATTTTAAATTTAGAGCTAATGCTCTATTTTTTCACTGCGTAAGTCAACAGCAACGTGGGTTAAAATGCCAGAAAACGGCACACACAAGTATCATGCGCTAGCATGAAGCGCATGTCCTTAATATTCAAGACTTATTATTTAATACTTATGATGCGAAGGGCAGAAATAATCCGCTCGCCAAACGAGCTTTTTACTCCCTTGCATCGTGGTGAGCACGTCTTTGCCTGACATCTGAGGGAAAGCGAGCAGCACTCTCAGGTCATCATTTGACTCCGTCGTTATCTCTTCATAAGCCCGAACATGAGTAAAGGTTGACTGTAAATGATTAAACAGCATATCTCGTGAAAGGCAAATTCCAAAGGCATCGCGTTTCATTGTAAGTATCCTTCTGACAGATGTTATGAATGTATTCGATAGCAATTGGTATGGTTATTATAGGGCTATCTCTTCGTGAGGTTTCCTCATCGTCTTTACTGCACAATAAGTATACAAATGCTTTCGTATAATGAGATAAAAATTTCCTAAAATAGATGTGATCCAGTTCAAGAAATAGTCATGATAATTTTTTATAAAACCTAATGCATATTCTGCTTGGCAAGCCTTCGAAATAGATTGCAATAAAATGAACCAAAATGGTGCGTGGAATGCGTAGTATTGTTCACAGTTATTCGTTTCTCTCTTCGCTCAAATGTTAAATAAGTGTTAGCTTGTATGCAGAGTTAAAGAGGGATTTATGGTGTGGAGTCGTATTAGTTTTCGTAAGCGTATGCTGATCATAATGACCCTTTCAGGGGTGATTGAATTACTGTTGCTGGTTGCCGCTGGTTTTATGTACATAAAACACTCTCAAGAAGAAGAAATGGGGCTAAAAGCCTTGGGGGTGGCTTCATTTCTTGCACAAACTCCATCAGTGGTTGATATGCTTGAGTCCGGTAGTGGAGTCGATCACCAACAACGCTACCGAGAGCTAACAACATTAATCGGCGCTGCCTTTATTGTGATCGGGGATCGGCGCGGTATCCGTCTAGTACATCCTGTCGATGAACGAATTGGTCTGCCTATGAAAGGTGGGGACAACGACCGAGCCTTACTTTATGGTGAATCTTACGTCTCTTTCGCGCAAGGTTCGCTTGGTCAATCGGTACGTGGTAAAGCGGCTGTGATTAGTGCAAATGGTGACATCGTTGGGGTAGTCTCTGTCGGGTACTTGATCGAGCGGCTGCAAGATAAAATTGAACCTTTCCTGATTTATTTAATTGGTATGGCGCTCTTAGTCGTGGCAGCGAATGCACTGGTTTCTAGTTATGTATCACGTCGTTTTCAAAAAGCGATACTCGGCTTTGAGCCAGAAGAGATTGGTCGTTTATATGTTGAACTTGATGTCACCATGAGTACTTTGAAAGAAGGTATTTTAAGCATTGATGATGCAGGTATTCTTCGTTCTATTAATAAGAGTGCTTGCGATATTTTGGCGATTAACCGAGACATGGCGCTCAATCGACCACTTTCCCTTTTTTTACCTGATAGTGATCTTATGAGCGTCATAGAGAGCGGTACGCCTGATCACGACATCGAGCTGTACCTCAATCAACAACGTCTAATTGCCAATCGAAGCCCGATTATTGTTGACGGTAAAGTGGTTGGAGCGGTGTCCAGTTTCCGCCTCCGAGATGAAATCAACGAATTAACCGAGCAACTTTCTCAAACCAAAGAGTATGCGGAAATGTTGCGCTCTCAAACTCACGAACATCGCAACAAACTCAACACCATCAGTGGGCTTGTACAGATGGGAGAGTTGGAGGCGGTTCAGCATTTAATCGGTCAAGAAACGGCTCATTACCAAGCGTTAATTGAATTTCTACGCGAGACAGTTAGAGATCCACTCATTGCCGGAATGCTGCTTGGCAAAACTGAGCGTGCTCGTGAGCTTGGTTTGGAGCTAGTCGTTGAAGAGGGAGCGCATTTAGAACCTTTGCCGCCGCGTATTAATGCTGAAGATATCGTCACTATCTTGGGTAACCTGATTGACAATGCATTTGATGCAACACTCACGATGATCCGCAATGAAAAACGGGTAACACAAGAACGACGCATCATTGAAGTGTCGCTCAGTGATTATGGTGCCGAAATTATTCTGGAGGTAGACGATAAAGGGTGTGGTTTACCTGAACACATTTTGCCACAGCAATTATGGCAAAAAGGGGTCTCTAGCAAAGCGAAACACAACCGAGGTGTGGGTTTACACCTGGTAAAACAGTTAGCTGATCGCTATCAAGGGCAGCTGGAAATGAAAAGTAATCAAGAGGTTGGAACAAGAGTAACGGTTTATCTGCCTAAGGAAGAACAAGTATGAATACTCGTGTCATGATCATTGAAGATGATATCGCGATTGCGCAATTACATCATCGTTACCTGACACAAATTGAGGGATTTGAGGTTATTGGTATTGCAACGACTCACGCCGATGCGCAATTGCAGTTAGATATTCTCAAACCCGATTTAGTGTTACTTGATGTTTATCTACCGGATGGTACGGGGCTCGATCTCTTACAGAAAGTTCGAGGCAACAACCAAGGCTGTGATGTCATTTTGATTACTGCAGCGCGCGATGTTGAGACGCTGCAACAGGCAATGCGCGGCGGTGTAGTGGATTACTTACTCAAACCGGTCATGTTTCCTCGATTAGAGGCTGCCTTGAAAAAATACCT
This sequence comes from Vibrio qinghaiensis, assembly GCF_002257545.1. Classification (NCBI taxonomy): domain Bacteria; kingdom Pseudomonadati; phylum Pseudomonadota; class Gammaproteobacteria; order Vibrionales; family Vibrionaceae; genus Vibrio; species Vibrio qinghaiensis. Next base: position 1,185,968 of record NZ_CP022741.1, read on the forward strand.
GACCCGACAGTTAGAATTGGGATCTGTGGCTGATGTTGACCAACACGTGGTTGATAAAATGTTGATGCCGAATAGCAATGAACTCTCTATCCATCTGCGCCTTCCAAAAGGAATCGATGCAGTAACACTAGATAAAATACGCCATCTTTTTGATACAAAATGCATTTTAACAGCCGACGAGGCAGGGGAAAACATTGGCGCAAGTCGAACTACAGCAAGGCGTTACCTTGAGTATTTAATTAGTAGCGGTGAATTGGCTGCTGATTTAAACTACGGAACCGTTGGCCGTCCTGAGCGTAGCTATAAAAAAATCCCCCGCCAATAATTGATGTTTTATCTATCAACCCTTTGAATTTAAATGATACTGCTCCTCACTATGAGTTGTGCTTGAAGATGAATACTTGCGATGAACTAGACGGACTTTCAAACCCCATCTAAAGTTTAAGAACAAAAGGCAGATAACATCATTTAGGAGAGAGGATGAACGTAATCAAATATGTGCGTACAATACTACCTATATGGTTAGTCACTGTATTTGTATCCTCACCCGCTTATCCAAGTAGCCTTGAGACATTGACTTATTATACAGAGGCATACCCGCCTTTTAATTTTATCGAGCAAGACCAAGTCACTGGAATTTCGGTTGATTTACTTCAAGAAGCCGCTACATTCTCAGGGCATGAGGTGTTATTGAGCCAAATCGTATTGCAACCGTGGGCGCGTTCTTACCGTTCTGCCATCTTGAAAAAAGACGGGGTACTTTTCTCAACAACAAGGACGTCACATAGAGAAGAGTTATTTCATTGGGTAGGTCCAATTGATGAGATTAAAGTGGCGGTAATTGCTCGTAAAGGTAGTAATATCAAACTTGGAGAGCCTTTAGAAATTACCTCTTATAAAATTGGGGTAATAAAAGACGATGTCGGTGAACAGATGCTATTGCAGTATGGTGTCCCAAGAGATTCCATGCAAGAAGCGACCGATGTCACTATGCTTGCAGAGCAGTTAGTGAAAAAACGTATTGATTTGATCGCTTACGATGAGCGCTCAGCTCATTGGTGGATAAAGCAAGCAGGGTATGTACCCGATCAATTTGAAACGATTTATGTGTTAAAGCAGGGATTACTTTACTATGCTTTTAACAAAAATGTAGACCAAGCCCTACTAGACGATTTACAAATGGGTATTGATAAAGTAAAGAACACAGTTAATGAAGACGGTGTTAATCGATATCAAGCCATATTAAACAAATACCAATAACCATTCTGAAGATTAGTGACCAGTATGAGCAACCCAAGTAGTACAATTTTGACAGAGAGTGGTACCAACGAACTTGAGATTATCGAGTTTCATTTAGAAAAGGTACTGCCAGATGGACGCACGAAAACCTGCTATTACGGCATTAACGTTGCGAAAGTTAGGGAAGTGATACAAGTTCCTGATACCACTGATTATCCTAATGCTCAGCCGCATATGATCGGTGTGTTTTCATCACGTGATGTACTGACGCCGTTAGTTGATCTTGCCGGTTGGCTTGGTGTACCTACTAATCCAAGCCTTGAGCGAAAGTTTGTTATCGTGACTGATTTTAACCGCATGACCAATGGTTTTTTGATTGATAGCATCAGTCGTATTCACCGTATTTCTTGGAACGATGTAGAATCGCCAAGCCAGTTCTTAGAAGCGGGTGAGCAAGATTGCGTGGTGGCTGTTGTGCGCAAAGATGGCAACCTGATCATGATTTTGGATTTTGAGAAAATCATCGCTGACATCAACCCTGAATTGAGTATGGAAAAATACGATGTCACGGTAGATAGAACCGTTGATCTTAACCAAAAAATGGTCAGTAAACGTAATGCGAAAACCATTATGGTGGTCGATGACTCAGCCTTCATTCGTAGTTTGATTCAAGATACATTAAGTTCTGCCGGCTATAACATTATCGCGTGTAAAGACGGCGGTGAAGCCTATGAGAAATTAATGGAAATTGAACAAGCTGCTAAGTCTGAAAACGTACCTGTGGCAGAATTAGTCAACGCGATTGTGACTGATGTAGAAATGCCTCGCATGGACGGTATGCACTTATTGAAGCGTTTGCGTGAGGGTGAAACCTATAAAACAACGCCTATTGTGATGTTCTCCTCCATTATGAGTGATGATAACCGAGGAAAAGCACTGGCACTCGGTGCTAATGATACCTTAACTAAGCCAGAAATAGGTAAGATGGTCACGACTATGGATAAGTATGTGTTTGCTTGATGTTAGAGTAGCCTATTTTTAGTCAGCAAAAAAGAGCCTCATCTAAGGCTCTTTTTATTTATCACCAGCACATCTTTATTTGAAATCGAATGCCACTGCCCATAAACCAATCAAAGGGGCTATAGTTTAAATAAGAAAATATTTTGGAGGTAGGCACTATGAAGCGAACAAGTAATATGCGAGTGACTATGCTGATTTTCTTGGGTTCTATTGCGTTACACACCCAAGCATTTGCATCAGAAATGTCGTTAACCTTACATTTGCCAACACTACAAAATAATACTCATGTTTATTATCATGAGTTATTGCAAAAATCGCTTGAGGAGCAGGGGGTTGAGGTTAATATTATTATTACATCGGACCATGTACCTCAAAAACGAATTAGTAAAATGGTTGAAAACAATCAATTATCATTGATGTGGTTTTTACAAACTCAAGAACGAGATGAGCGGTATGCGGGCATAAATATCCCATTGACCAAAGGACTGATTGGTAAACGTATTTTGTTGATTCCACCTCAATTACAACCCACATTTGATACTATTCATTCGCTCAGTGATTTACAAAAGGCGGGGTTAACCGCTGGATTAGGCGTTAATTGGTACGATGTTGAGGTCTGGCGTAATAATGACCTAAAAGTGTACCAACAAGATGGTGACTGGCGAAATCTCTATCAAAAATTATCTGCAGAAGGGCCGATTCACTATTTTCCAAGAGGCATGAATGAAGTTTCCGATGAAGCCAAGTCACTTCCTTATCTGGCCATTGAACAGCGCTTGATATTGCAATATCAAAGCGATTTCATTTTTTATCTTAGCCAAGAAACAAAGCGATATCAGCCGATCATTGAGCGTGCCCTACGCAAAGCTCAAACTGGTGATTTAATGGACAAATTGATTGAAAAACATTGGGGTAGCAGTTTAGAGGCACTGCACCCTGAAAGTCGTACCATCATTCATTTAGATATCCCTTGATAAGCTATTTTTAGGTTCAAGGCTTGGTTATCTTTCTAGGCCAGGCCTCAGCTATGGGACTAAGATCAAACTCTATTAGATTGGTCAAAATGTAATATTCTTTCACACTTTATCATTCCTCATTCTACGCTTTGTCTTTCCGATCACGTTTTTATCTTGCTCTCGCTATTTTCCTTTCATCTCATTTGCCCTGAGCGTGAGTGAACTCTGTATTTTTCTTCTCCTCCCTCGGTTCTACGCCCTAAGAGCAAAATTGCAAGGGGGAGGTGATTGGTGGTGTCAAAATTATAACGTTAGCTTAGGTAGATATAGGCATATAGCTGCTTAACCACTTAACTACTGATTTACCGGTTTTCTGCCAGCAGTTAGAGCAGGACAGGCACTAACGTTATAAAACGGATTACAACAATGAAAACAAACCTAACGAGAATGACTTTAGCGTTTGCTTCAATTGGTATGCTAGCGGGTTGTAATGACTCGTTAGACGTTCAAGTCATGGATGGGTACTTAACCAATGCCCAAGTTTGGCTAGATGTGAACGGCAATCGTCAATTTGAACAAAACGAACCTCAAGCGTATACCGACCAAAAAGGTATCGCAAAAATTAACGTGGCGGGGCTGCGTGGTGACGTAAAAAATTATTATCTGATGGCTTCTGTCATCAAGGGAAAAACCGTTGACCAAGATATTCCCACCGTCAAAGCGGCGCGCAATTATTTAATGATGGCGCCAGCAAATTATCCGGTGATCAGCCCTTTTACGACTTACCTCAGCGTGCAGATGCAAAATGGTAAGCGAGAGAGTAAAGCACTGGCTGAGCTGAAAAAGGCGCTGCGTATTCCAACTCTGGATATCAAAGCGGATTATGTCGATAACCACATCTTGGTTGCTCAATCTGCTAAAGCGCTAGCGCAACTGCTACCTGCTACTATCGATGACTCCAGCTTGCCTGAATTGGCCAATACCTTGAAAAAAGCCAGTAAGCTGTTTGGCGATGAGATCAAAAAAGCGCAGCGAGAAAAGAGCGATATTCGCGATAAAACACTGATGCTTGAACATGGTGAGCCTGTTATTGGCTTTGATAGCGATAGAGATGGCGTAGCCGATTTGATTGACCACTTTCCTTACGACATCCAAGAGAGTATTGACTCCGATAATGATGGCATTGGCGATCACGCAGACCTAGACGATGACAATGATGGCTGGCCTGATGAAACTGAATGGCGATTAGGGACAGATCCTTATGACGCCTTAAGCTTTGCTGCCGATCTCGATGGCGATGGCATTGCGGATGTCGAAGATGATGATATTGATGGTGATGGGTGGAGCAACGCCGATGAAGCGCGTTTAGGAACGGACGCCCATGATGTTTCAAGCGTTCCTGCTGACCTTGATAGTGACGGTATTGCCGATAGCGAAGATGACGATATTGATGGTGACGGCGTGAGCAACGCGCAGGATGTATTCCCACGAGATCGCTTAGAAAGCCTTGATACCAATAACGATGGGCTAGGGGATTTTGCCTCAAGCGACGATGACGGTGATGGCATCCCCGACAGCATTGATCCACAACCGAAACAGGCGGATAACTCGACAACCGAGCCGACCCCAACTTATCAAGAAGCGATCATTTACTACCTGCGTGATGACAATAATTATGACGGCTGGGGACTACACCTTTGGAACAACGGTAGCTGTGATTCTGTTTCTGAATCTGCGCTTAATGGTGTGGATTGGGGAAATCCTTACTTAGCCTCAGAAATCGACCCGATTTATGGGGCGATATATCGCATTCCACTTAAAGCAGAACATGGCAACTGCATGAACTTTATTGTGCACAGTGGCAATGATAAAGCGCTGGGCGGCGATGATTTAGTGCTGGATTTTGTCAAAGGCAATACGCTTTATACGCGCCACGGTAGTGCGGTGTTGAACTACTCTCCGAATGAGCAAATTCAAGTTGCCATTGAGGGCGCAGCTGCACATTGGCTTGCGGTAAATCAACTGGCGTGGTTCGATCACAGCGAAGCGGTAAGCTATGAGCTTTGGAGCCGCGCGCAAGGCAATGGTGATATCGCCCATCCTGAACAATTCATCCATTATCCATTAGCCTTGTCAGGCGTGACCAATAATGCGCATTTCCCACATTTAGCGGCTCGAACAGCCTTCACATTGGATGTGAGCAATGAACAAGCTAAAGCGCTGTTGAAAACTCAGCTACTGACAGTGGCGAGAGATGCTGAAGGCAAAGTACTGGTTGCAACAAAAGTGCAGATCCCAGGAATAGTCGATAATCTTTACACGGTGGGCAGCGATGATGCCGATGAAGCGAAACTTGGCGCTTGGATAGACGGTGATAGCGCGCATTTTGCGCTATGGGCTCCGACCGCGCAGCAAGTGGAGCTGTATCTGTATGATCAAGATAAAACCCTTCGCAGTACCTCACCGCAGATGATGGTTGAAGATCCAAACACCGGAGTTTGGCACTATCAAGGTGAGCGCTCGCTGAAAAACAGTTTCTATCGTTACCGTGTGCACGCCTACCATCCTAAAACGGCGCAACTTGAATGGATGATGACGACTGATCCGTATTCGCAATCACTCAGCACATCCAGCCTTTATTCTCAATTGGTAGACTTAACCGCAGCAGAGTCAAAACCGGACGGTTGGGATGCTCAAATTATTCCTGAACTGAGTCATCCTGAAGATAACATTCTTTATGAAGTACACATTCGTGACTTCAGCAACAGTGATAGCAAAGGAACAGCGGAATACAACGGTAAGTACCTCGCCTTCTTGGAAGAAGAACGTGACAGTGTTACGCACCTGAAAAGTTTAAAACAAGCGGGTTTAACCACCATTCACTTACTGCCAAGCTATGATTTAGCGTCGATTCCGGAAGATGAGCAAAAGCGGGTCGATCTTAATGATACGGTCGCAAAACTGTGTGGTATTAACCCGCAAGCGTCGCTCTGTTCTGATGGCACGTCGATGAGCGCGACCATACTTTCTCTGTTGGAAAAAACCGACCCGAATACACCGCAAGCACAAGCATTATTGGCGGATGTGCGGCCGCTTGACAGCTTCAACTGGGGTTATGATCCATTCCATTACAGCGCGCCAGAAGGCAGTTATGCAGTGCAAAGTGATGGTGTGTCACGGGTGAAAGAGTACCGCCAAATGGTGCAAAAACTGCATCAGCTTGGTTTTCGAGTCGTGCAAGATGTGGTCTACAACCATACCTACTCGTCAGGTTTGTATGACAAATCAGTACTGGATAAAACCGTGCCCGGTTATTACCACCGCTTGAACCCCATCACAGGTGCGGTTGAAAATTCTAGCTGCTGTGACAATACCGCTTCAGAAAACCGTATGTTCGAGAAACTGGTGGCCGATAGCGTCACGATGTGGGCGCAAGATTACAAAATCGACGGTTTCCGTTTCGATCTGATGGGACACTTGATGAAATCAAGCATGCTCAAGATTTATGAGGCGGCGAAAACGGTTGATCCTGACACTTGGTTCTATGGTGAAGGCTGGAACTTTGGTGAAGTCGCCAACGGTGCCAGAGGTGAAAATGCCACGCAATGGCCAATGGCTGGAACGGGAATAGGGACTTATAACGATCGCTTACGTGACGGTGTGCGTGGCGGTGGTCCATTTGATAGCGGTGAGGCGTTATTAACCACTCCGGGTTTTGCTAATGCAGGTGATCGATTTAGTGATGAGCTGAAATCGAAAATGGACTTAATTCGCTATGGCATGGCTGGCAATTTACAAGCCTATCCATTGCAAACCGCCAGCGGCATGACAGTGCTTGGCCGTGATTTCCAATACGGTGGTCAAGGCGCGGCCTATACACTTGACCCACAAGAGTCGATTAACTACGTCTCTAAACACGACAATCAAACCCTGTGGGATTTCAACCAATATAAAGCAAAAGCAGAAACCAGCTCAGAGGATAGAGCGCGCATGCAGATCATTGGCCTTGCGCCAGTAATGCTTGGGCAAGGTGTTCCTTTTTTCCATATGGGGTCAGAACTACTTCGCTCAAAATCGATGGCGCGCGACAGTTACGACAGTGGTGATTGGTACAACCGTGTTGACTTTAGCAAGCAGACCAACAACTGGAATGTCGGCTTGCCAAGAGCAGATAAAGATCAGGCCAACTGGAGTGCGATTCAAAGTGTGATAGCCAACCCCAATACGGTGGCTTCCGCGCAAGATATTGTATGGACAGATAATGCCTTCAAAGCTTTGCTGGCGATTCGTGCGCAAACACCGTTGCTCAAGCTCATCTCTGAGCAAGAAGTGTTAAATCGTGTTCGTTTCCATAATACGGGGCCAAATGCGCAGCCTGGCATGATAGTGATGTCGGTTAATGATGGTGTTTCAGCTGGAACGGATCTTGACCCTAATGTTGAGGTCATCGTTGTCGCCATCAACGCCAATAGCGTTGAGCAAAGTGTGGTTATTCCGAACGCGCAGCGCTTTGAATTACATCCTGTTTTACGCACAGCACAAGATGTGCGCGTCAAAGAGAGCCAGTTTCACAATGGTCGTTTTACCGTTCCAGCCTTAACGGCGGCAGTGTTTGTGATGCCACAACAGGGTGAGCAGGGTGCTGGCTTAAGCATTGATGCGCCACCAATTGATGTGGCACCTTATGGTTCAACCACGGTGTACGTGCGTGGTTCGATGAACGGTTGGGGAGTTTCAAATCCATTATCCTATCAGCAAAATGGTCTCTACACGTTTGAAGGTTATCTGACTCCCGGAGTGTATGAATTCAAAATTGCTTCTGAAGATTGGAGCACACTAAACCTGGGTTTTGGTGGCTTTAGTATCGCTAGCGGTTCCGCGACATTGGAAAATGCAGGAAATGGCAATATCAAGCTTACCGTAACAGAGCAAGGAGTTTGGAAGTTTACACTGGATGCATCTAACCCATCGCAACGGGTGGTTGGCGTTGTGGATACGGGTGTTGACTACGCGTGTTATCAAGACAATAACCCCGCTTGTGATTTGCGAATTTATCAAGTGATGGTGGAATCCTTTGTTGATGGAGATTCAAACGCTGATTACGGTGTTGGTTACGGCAACTCGCATCACAGTGGTGATTTGCAAGGCATCATCAATAGCTTGGATTACATTGCTAGCTTGAACGTTAATGCGTTGTGGTTAACGCCAGTATTTGATTCCTGCGCGGGTCAAAATGGCGATGATAAGCTTGACGCTACTGGCTATTTTGCGTGTGATTATTTCAACGTAGATCCTAACTTTGGCAGCAACGCTAAGCTAAAAGAGCTGATTGATAGTGCGCATGACAAAGGGCTGTACGTGTTATTGGATGGCGTATTTGGTCACACAAGCTCTGTTGGCGTGAAAGCGTCACCGAGCGGCAAGTTGCCTCAGCTTCATGACGGGGAAAGTGGTTATCCGGGCAAGTTGGTCACTTATCCTAGCCAAGCGAGTGAGGCATTTTTCACTGAAGTTGCCAGCTACTGGATCCGTGAGTTTGGCATTGATGGCTGGCGTTTAGACCAAGCGTATCAAGTCCCGCTTGAGAGTTGGCGTTCGTTGCGCGCGGCGGTTGAACAAGCATCGCAAGATAACCTCAATGCAGGGAAATCATGGGGTACATTAGGCTATATGGTCGGTGAAGTGTGGCAAGGGGCTGATGACATTACCCTAACTGCGTATGGCAGTGATGCAAACCCAGCGCTCTCCTCAGCCTTCAACTTTCCTTTACGCTATGGTGTGATGCAAGCATTAGCAGTGGAAGAATCTGGCGCAAGCGGCAATGCTCTGAGTCTAGAAGCCAGTTGGAATAACCGAGCGAAATCGCCTTATCACGCCATGCCAAATCTAATGTTAGGCAACCATGATTTGGTTCGTTTTGGTGACCTGATCCAACGAGGTAATTTAGGCGATTATTATGCGCGACATCTTGCCGCGTTCAGTTTTCTTGCTGCTTATTCTGGGCCAATCACGCTTTACTATGGTGAAGAGATTGGGGATGAAGTCGAAAACTTTGCAGCGCAAGTGACACAAAATTGTGCTGCCGTTGGTTTGTGTGATGATCACGTTGCTCGTTCTAGTGGCAAAGTAGATGGTTCAAGCTTATCACCACAACAGCAAGCGCTGAAAAACAGCGTCAGTCAATTAATGCTACTGCGCAGCCAATACCCGTCCCTGGCTAAAGGGGAGCGGCGTAATGTGTGGATTGACGAGAGTTTGTACGCGGATCTCAAAGTGTACGGTGATGAGCAGATCCTCTATGTGCTGAACACCAGCACTGCGGAGCGGAGATTATCTCTTGATATGGGAAGCGTAAAAGCTGCGACTCAATTGAAGGATTTAATGACTGATGAGACGATCGCCACGCAAATCGGCACAACGACAATCATCGTTCCGGCTTTAACTGGTCGCTTACTTCGACTGGATTAATCGTTAAAGCAATAAAAGCTCGCTGCGGCGAGCTTTTTCCTTCTCTACTTTTTCCTACTAAGACTCTCATTAATGAGCCTCTCGTTTGGTCATTGTCCATTGACAGAAAACACAAGTTGCGACATTTCACTCATTGGCGTAGCTTATCAACCTGAATGACACTCTGGTACACATTCTAGATTCAGCTTACAAGAGAGCCTGCTGCCATGTGGATTAGGTCACCCTCTTCAACAAATCCATAGTAATAAACTGGCCTTTGGGCGGTACTTCGTTTATTAATTAGCGAGTTAGCTAATTACTTCAAAATGGTTTTTATCGTATGACCAACATTTTTATCATTGTTGCACTGCTGGTGCTGTTTTTTGTCTTTATCCAAAAGTACGTGATCAAACACGACGATACCAAAGACTACGCTTATAAGAAGAAAGGGGCGTTACTCAATATGTCGGAAGGCGCCTTTCATAACGCGCTGAAATCTGCAGTAGGGGAACACGGTGTGGTGTTGGCTAAAGTTTCAATGGCCAACGTGGTTACCCCAGCGGCGAACTTGAATAAAAAGCAGTGGTTTATCGCCAATAACCGAATCGCCAAAAACTATTTTGATTTTGTGGTGTGCGATGCAAGAACCTTAGAGCCGCGAGTGATCATCGAGTTGGATAATGGAAAAGAACTGCATAAAGGCAAGGTTGAGCGTGAAAAACTGCTGATGCATGTGTGTAAGTCTGCCAACATTCCATTGATTGGTGCGAACATCAAACACAGCTACCAAGTGAGCAAACTTAGAAGGTTACTGGCTGCACATATCGATTTGATTGAAACCGATAAAGAAGTGCGTTTTTGCAAAAAATGCGGTAGCCCAATGGTGATAAAAATTGCCAGCCAAGGCGACTTCAAAGGCCGACGATTCTTCACTTGTAGCCGTCAACCGCAGTGTACCTATACCGAAAATTATAATGTGGTGTATGAATTAGGAGAGGATCAAGAACTCTAAGAAGCCCAAAGTGTCGCATCATTTTTGCTGTCATTGATTTGGCAAATGCGAACTTGATTACGTCCATTCTTCTTTGCATTATAAAGCTCTACATCAGCTAATTTCAGTAGCATATCCAACTTGTCACCTTCACGGTACTCACAAATACCGACACTTAAAGTCAACTGGATTTGTTTAGAGTCATAAGCGTACAAATGTTGGTCAATCACCTCGCGTAATTTTTCTCCCACATGTTCAGCTTGTGCGATGCTGTGATCAAATAAAGTCACACAAAACTCCTCGCCACCAATACGGTAGAGGTTATCGTCGCCCACAATTTGAGACATCACTTGTACCGTATCGATTAGAACCTTGTCACCGGCATCATGCCCATAGGTGTCATTCACTTGCTTAAAATAATCAAGGTCAATCACTAAAAGGCACAATGTCATATCCCCCCTATTTTGCACAAAGTGAGCGAAGGCATGAGTAAGTGCTAAACGATTGTGAGAACCTGTCAGCGCATCACGGGAAGCGAGATAGCGCAGTGAGTTTTCAGTTTTTTTACGGCTAGATTCAAAAATATGAGCCACTGTCCAAATTCCGCAATAGCAAAGAAGCAGATTGATCATCAACGGAATTGGATCATAAGCTTCATTCCATGAAGCTTGATAATAAATATTGAATAGCTGAGGAATTAACGCAATGCTCGTTGCGAGGCGGCCATGCTTAACTCCCATTAATAGATAGAAAAGTACTGGAAAAAAAGTTGTCCATAAAAATAGACCATTATCTAAAGGCTGGATAAAAGTCCCTGCGCTGATAATAAAGATCAGAAAATAAACGTAGACACGAATGTGAGTAGCTGAATATGTTTGCTGTTTTGCAATGAAGTAAACGTAAGAGGAGTAGCACATGAAGATAAATTCTAATGCTGCTAGACCGTAGCTTTGCGTGTAAAAAACGTTAAATAGGACCAAGAAAAATGCAATAGCGGTCAGCAGTAAGCTTAACCCACAAAGTACAGTGGTTCTCAAATAGTGAGAGTGGTTGAATAATCGTGCATCCATGTTAAGTAACCGCATTGCATATCGAAGGTATTGATAAAGATTATAGTACGAGATAATCGTTCCGAATCAATGGATAATTTCACATAACTTATACAATGAAATAAATGCGACATCTTACAGCTATTGTTGTTCAGTTTATTGTGCTTAAATCCTGAGTTATGAATAAAAAACAGACAAGCTGGTTATAGATAAGCCAACTGGCTCAAAAACAAAGAAAATAGACTTGCACACAGCAAAAACAGCCGTTAATATCCACACCGTTCTGAAGATATGCGTCCGTAGCTCAGTTGGTTAGAGCACCACCTTGACATGGTGGGGGTCGGTGATTCGAGTTCACTCGGACGCACCATTTCAGTGAAACTGGAACATAATCAAGAATAAAATTTTGGGTCTTTAGCTCAGTTGGTTAGAGCGTCTGGTCGACATCCAGAAGGTCGTTGGTTCGAATCCAATAAGACCCACCAAATTCAAACAAAGCCCGCCATGTGCGGGCTTTGTTATATCTACAGCATACAAAGTAGTATTATACCGATCTATAAGATTAACTGGTCCGTTCAATCCAATCTCTTGAGCACATTATCATTACTCTATCAGTACTTGCCAAACAGTAATTCCACGCACGGCTTATGGTGTGTGATGGGCAATAAGAAGTCAGCAGGATGGGGAAGGCCGTGAGGCCTCCTCCTACTCGATTATGCCCCACAATTGGTGTTACCACTTAAATTGACTCAGAACTTGGTAAGCAAGTGTCACATCGTCTGGGATCGGTTGCTCAATCTGAAATCCTTGTGCTGGGTAGTCGCGGACTCGCACAAAATCGTCTAACAGCGCACTCAGTACAACATCAACGGTGAAATCCTCATCAAGATAATCGAAAAATGTCTCTCCGCTAGAGGTCACCATTAATGACTCAAATGGGGCGGGCCACTGCTTAACAAATGTGGCGTAGGCACGACGTTCCATGAAGGGTTTTTGAACCACAATAATACGTTGCGCAGTGATCGATTTTTCTGCCAATAGATGGTGACTAAATCGTACATTTTCTCCAGAGTGAGTCGCCTCTTTTTCCAGTAAAATCGCGTGGGTTGGTACGCCACAATCTTTGGCTATGTCAGCAAAGGTTTCTGCTTCGCTTTTAGCAAATTTACCCTCAGTAAAACGCCCTTGTCCGCCAGAGAAAAGAAGGTAGGGGGCCAAATTTTGTTGGTACAAATGTGCAGCATACTCAGCCACGCGCAAATCATTGCTGCAAAACACCATAATGATATCGGCTGCGACGAGATCATGCTTCATCTGCATGTACTGCCACAAGGTTTCAATGTGTTGGTAGAGATGTTTACTCATTCAGTGCCAGTGCCTCTAACGTGTGTGAATAATGAAATTGATAGCCCAATTGGATCAGCTTGTCGCTTAAGATACGCTTGTCTGCAATATCGACAATTGGCGGTAATGGTGAGTCTAGCTCGGCGGCCGCCAACGCGGCTTGATAAAACTCAGCTTTACTCACGGTTTGTGGTGTGGTGGCGTTGACGACCTGTTTGGAGAGTTTCTCGCTGGCAAAAATCAGTGCACTAATGGCGTCTTTTTGATGCAACATATTAGCTGGTGCAAGCCGGCTGACTTGCGCCAAACGCGCTGCAAATCGTGAGGGATGACGCTTTGGTCCGATCAAGCCACTACAGCGTACAATGACATAATCCAGCCCTGAATCGATAACGTGTTGCTCGGCTTGCAACATAATTCGTGCTCCTTCACTGAAGTTTGAGTCACTTTGCGCCAGTGACAAGGAGGCATCATGTTCACTCATTGGTTGTGCAATGTCAGGATAGACGCTGGTTGAGCTGACCATGATGATTTTACGCACATTAGCCAGCTTTGCTTGCGCGACTAAATACTGCCACTGCTGCGCATACTCTTGTCCTCTTCCCTTGCGAAAACCGGGTGGAAAGCTGCCTATCACAATCTCACTTTTTTGAGCAATAAAGTGCTGCGATAAGCTTTGGTCGCGCAGAGAAAGATCGCATACAAAGCCTGTGATGCCATGTTGCGTTAACTCAAGCATTCCTGCCGTTTGGGTGCGGCTGGCGTAGACTTGGTGGTTTTCGGTAAGAGCTTGCGCTAGAGGAAGGCCTAGCCAACCTGCGCCAATGAGGGTAATGGTGCTCATAAAATCTACATCCTGTATTGATTGTATGCCGATCAGGCATCGGTGAGTGGGCTAAGCTGGCGCAACAACTGCCTGACCATTTTATGGATAGGATCGGCGCTCATGCGCTGGTGCTGAATGACATCAATGTTGGTATACCAAGCCAGCTGTTCAAACTCAACAGGGACACGCACTAATTTCCCCATCGCTTGTTCACTTTCGGCTAAATAGCTTGGCAGCAAACACCATCCTAAACCGCTTAACGCCATCTCTAATAATAGATAGTAGTTATCGGCGTACCATATCTCGGGGCTAAAGGCTTGATGGAAACTGCTGGTTTTATGGCTGCGTGAGCGGATAACGAGTTGGCGATGCAATCTTAGCATATCGATATGGGGCGCTTGATGCTGAGCCAATTCATGCTCTGCGGCCACATAAACATCAAAACGGATTGAACCGACATTTTCAAAATCAAGGTTATTCGGTAAGGCCAATTCACTGAAGATGATCCCACAGCTAGCGCGACCTTGTTCCACCATCTCAATCACATCGGTACTTGATGCACTTAAACATTCAATTTCAATGTGTGGAAACTGTGTGGCTAACTGTTTGAATAAATGGGTTAACCCTTGTAACGGGATCCCTTCATCCATCGCGAGCGAAAGCTGTTGATTGGGTGATGAAGCAAGCAGTTGTGCTTGTTGCGCTAAGCGTTGATGTTGCTGCAACGTCGCTTGCGCATACGGTAGAAGTCGCTCGCCTTGCGCGGTTAATCGTGGATAACGGCCGGAGCGATCAAACAGTTCTACACCGCAATCAATTTCTAAATTGATGATGTGTTGGCTAACGGCCGATTGAACTTTGCCCAACTGTCTTGCCGCGCCGGAGAAAGATCCACTCTCAACGGTTGCGGTGAAGGCTTGCAACTGATCAATACTCAACATATCTCATTTACCGATACTATCTAACTTTTTAGTATCTTCAATATAGATGAAAATGAGTCCATTCAACACCTCAGACGAAGAATAAAGAGGAGAAAAATGATGTCAATGAGAGAGTTGTCGATGAAAGAGCGCCTTTTCCATGCAATAACGTTTGAAGTGACCGCATTAGCGTTAATTATTCCAATCTCCGCATTGGTGACAGGGCAGGGAACGGGGGATTTAGCCATGATAGGTATTGGTTTGAGCCTATTTGCCGTAGCGTGGAACTATCTATACAACGTTTTGTTCGACCGAGTGTTTGGTACCAACCGATTAGCGCGTACGGTTAGCTTACGCTTGTTACACACGACCGGTTTTGAAGGTGGGCTCGTCTTTATTTCTATTCCGGTGATCGCTTGGGTTTTAGACGTATCGATGTGGGATGCATTGATTTTGGAAGCTGGGTTTCTGACCTTTTTCTTTATCTACACCACACTGTTTAACTGGGTATATGATCGAATTCAGCCCTATCAACGTTGGATTGAGCGAATGGCCAAATAAAGAAGGGCGGTTTTTTAAGGGGACAAGGCAGCCAGTAGAGTCACGGCTGCCTTTGCAGGCTAGATTAAGAGTTCAAAACGCGCAGCACGCGCTCTGCATGCTCGGCCACTTCGATACCTTCATCCGTCAAATAGCCACCATCAGGTAATGTACACAGACCTTTTTCGTAAAGACGTTGAACGGCGGATTGCATGTCGTCAGACGCATCATTACGGACTTTAATGCCAGTCGCAGCGCTGCTTAAATCAAATTGGAGGAGTAGATTGAGCTCGGCGATATTTTGTTGAGTAAATTTCATCTCGACACCTATATAGTGAATGATTTTTTGTCACCATAGATGGCAGCGCTGTTGGCTGCAATCAGTTGTTGTAAGAAATGTTATCTGCAACCAAATTGGGGATATTTCACACAGTTATACCCTTCCTACTTGAAGCTGCAGCGGTGTTGGCTACGTTCGTTCACCCCAATCACATAGTTTGCCTATGCTCATGGGGACTCACTCACTTGCCGCCTACCTGCAACTCCAAGTTGTTTGGGTATATATTCATCATTGGTTTGCAAGGGAGTAGCTATCCATAGACGGTAGGTATGGGCTATCAATAAATTTTTATGATTTTCATCACGCTAAACACATTTTTTGTAAACTAAACACATTTTTTATAAACATAGAAAATAGCTCTTGAATTGTCATCGGAATGGGGCGATTATCCGCGCCTTCTATCACTTGTTTCAAAATGTTACTTGCCATGAACTTAAACCAATTTGATTCCCTATTGCCACCGCAAATGGCAGAGCGCGCCGCTGAAACGGGGGTTGGAAAAGCAACGAAAGATCCGATGAAGTCTTTCCTTCTTGCCATTTCTGCTGGCATTCATATCGGTATTGCTTTCGTTTTTTACACTACAGTGACGACAGGCACGGGCGATATGGCTTGGGGTCTGAGTCGTTTTATCGGCGGCTTTGCGTTTAGCTTAGGTCTTATTCTGGTGGTGGTCACCGGTGGTGAGTTATTCACTAGTTCAGTGCTAACGTTGGTTGCACGTGCGAGTGGCAAAATTTCTTGGAGCATGCTGATTAAAAACTGGGTCATCGTCTATTTTGGCAACCTTGCTGGTGCGCTGATGCTTGTCGCTTGTATGCTCGTTTCCAAACAATATATGTTTGATGGTGGACAAGTTGGCCTCAATGCGATGGCCATTTCTCAGCATAAGTTGCACCACGAGTTTATGCAGGCAGTAGCGCTTGGCATTATGTGTAACGTGTTGGTGTGCGTGGCGGTCTGGATGACTTTCAGTGGTCGCACCTTGACTGACAAAATTATGGTGATGATTTTACCTGTCGCCATGTTTGTCACCGCGGGTTTTGAGCACTGCATCGCTAATATGTTCCAAGTTCCGATGGCAATTGGGATCAAATATTTTGCACCCGCTGAGTTTTGGCAGATGACGGGTGCCAATATTGCCGACTACGCAGACCTTAACTTAATCGGTTTCTTGATGAATAACCTATTACCCGTGACGATTGGCAATATCATCGGTGGGGGTGTTTTTGTTGGCATTTGGTATTGGTTAATTTACCTTCGAGATGGATCTCACGAATAACTCCTTATTGAAGAGATGATTTTAGAAGCGGCTTTAAGGGCCGTTTTTTGTTGTCATCTCTAAACCATCGCCTTAGGTGGTGTTGACTGCTTCTGCTAGTGTTTGTTCACTATTTATACCTTTAAAACAGCTTATCCACATTTTCTGTGGATAAGCTGTTTTAAAGCCAGTGTGTAAGATGAATTCTATCAAGAAGTGCACAAAAACCCAGCATTGGCAGTGTATTATGCACTGAAGTGGGGCGAATATAACAGCGATTCCTGAGTGATGATCGTCATCTAACCATTCCTCATTTTATTAATAATATCGTTACATTTCGGTTGCCATTTGAGTGTTTAGCGGGAACAAATGCGCACTTCAATCCTATCTTGTAATTCATTTTGTTTGTTTTTTGTTTCTTTTTTAACGTTTGTGAAAAGAAATTAAGTTGACACAATCACTCATATTTCTATACATAAATTCTTAATCAAACACAACTCCGTGCGAGCTCAAAAAAGTAGTGGATTCCTTGCTACATAAGGTAAGAATCGATTGAACCCTATAAAGAGTATGGTCTAACATTTCGTATCAGAAATGGTAATAAGCTGAGCTCTGTCGTCGAGCTGCTCAAAATGACTGAAATACAAAACAGGCAAATGTATGAGTGATGTTAATAAAATAGAGAGTAATGAGAAACGTTCGCTTGAGTGGAAGTCTTTCCTCTTAATCACAGTGGTTCTCTTTCCGATCTTAAGTATCGCCTTTGTCGGCGGTTATGGATTTATTGTTTGGATGCTGCAAGTGTTCCTCTTTGGTCCTCCTGGTGCGCACGGTTAATTCCACGGTTCACCCGTAATCCTTTTGATCGAAAATTTAAGAGAGCGAATCATGAAATCATTGTTAGTCAAAATTTGGCGCACTATGACTCGTCCAGCCGTGCACATCAGCCTTGGTGTGCTCACGATGGGCGGTTTTATCGCCGGTGTGATTTTCTGGGGCGGTTTTAATACTGCACTGGAAGCCACCAACACCGAAGCATTCTGTATCAGCTGCCACACAATGCGCGACAACGTTTATGTTGAGCTGCAAGAAACCGTGCACTGGAAAAACCATTCGGGCGTACGTGCCACTTGCCCAGACTGCCACGTACCACACGAATGGACCGCTAAAATTGCGCGTAAGATGCAAGCCTCTAAGGAGGTATTTGCGCAAGTTTTTGGTGATTTAGGTACCCCTGAAAAATTCGAAGAGCGCCGTATTGAATTGGCCAAGCATGAGTGGGAGCGCTTTTCAGCCAACAACTCATTGGAATGTAAAAATTGCCACAATTACGATTCGATGGATTTCGAACAGATGTCGGCAACCGCGCGTATTCAGATGAAACAAGCCGCGGAAAAAGATCAAAGTTGCCTAGATTGCCATAAAGGGATCGCCCATAACCTGCCTAAAAATATGGAGAGTTCAGGCGGGCTGATTGGCGAGCTAGAGCAGTTGGCATCTAACACCGATTACTCGGTCGGCAAGCAAGTGGTGAGCGTTCGCTTCTTACCTATTTATGAAGATGCACAAGCCAAAGTCGAAGCAGGCCTTCTGAACCCAGCATCGGCAGTCACGGTATTGGATGAGAAAGGAGAGATGATTCAAATCGAAATTGATGGCTGGCGCAAAGCAAAAGGCTTTGGTCGTGTGATCCAAGAAGATTTTGGTATGAACATCGCTGTGGGCTCCTTGATGAAAGAAGCGGCACAAAATGATGCAATCGTCACGGTTGGTGAAAAGCGTGTCGATGATCTCACCGGTCTACCTTGGGAAAAAGTAAACGCGAAAGTGTGGATGAAAAAACAAGCCATGCTCGATAGCGTGGATCCAATTTGGCAAAAAGCGGGTGAGGCCTATAAAACGAACTGTTCTGTCTGCCATAGCCAACCAGATGAAGCGCATTTTGATGCGAATACTTGGCCGGGCATGTTTAACGGCATGATGGCATTCGTCAACTTCGACACAGACAGCGAAGCGTTAGTCTTGAAGTATCTACAAAAACACTCTTCAGATTTTGCTGAAGGTCACCATTAATCCACGTCAAACGGAGTTTTAAATATGGCGATTACACGAAGAAGTTTTCTTAAAGGTGTAGCAACCACCAGTGCGGCGTCGGTTATTGGGCCAAGTTTATTGGTCTCGACATCGGCTAACGCGGCAGAAACCACAGGCAGTTGGAAAGTATCAGGCTCTCATTGGGGCGCATTTCGCGCACATGTGTATGGCGGAAAAGTACAATCGGTCAAGCCGCTAGAATCAGACACGCACCCCACTGATATGCTCAATGGAATCAAAGGCATTATCTATAGCCCATCACGAGTGCGTTACCCAATGGTTCGCCTTGATTGGCTCAAAAAACATAAATACAGCGGCGAAACACGTGGCAACAACCGTTTTATCCGCGTCACTTGGGATGAAGCGTTGGATCTGTTTTATCGTGAACTTGAGCGCGTACAAAAAGAGTATGGCCCTTGGGCGCTGCATGCAGGACAAACGGGTTGGAACCAAACGGGGTCATTTCACAACTGTACAGCGATGATGCAACGCGCTGTAGGTATGCACGGTAACTTCATCACCAAAGTGGGTGATTACTCAACAGGTGCAGGCCAAACCATTCTTCCTTACGTGTTAGGTTCGACAGAAGTGTATGCTCAAGGCACCTCTTGGTCGGAAATTCTTGAGCACTCAGACAACATTGTTTTGTGGGCGACCGACCCGGTAAAAAACCTGCAAGTTGGCTGGAACTGTGAAACGCACCAATCCTTTCCTTACCTTGATCAGTTGAAAGAAAAAGTGGCGAAAGGAGAGATCAATGTTATTTCTGTTGATCCAGTCAAGAATAAAACTCAGCACTTCCTAAACAGTGACCATTGGTACATTAACCCACAGACCGACGTAGCATTTATGCTGGCGGTGGCACATGTGTTGTATAACGAAGATCTGTATGACAAGGCGTTCATCAAAACCTATTGCTTAGGATTTGAACCTTTTATTCAGTACGTTCAAGGCGAAACGAAAGATAAGATTGTTAAGTCGCCAGAATGGGCCGCCGAGATTTGTGGCGTAACAGCCGATAAGATCCGCGAATTTGCACGTATGCTCGTTAATGGCCGAACTCAGTTACTGTTTGGTTGGTGTATCCAGCGTCAAGAGCATGGCGAACAGCCTTACTGGGCTGGTGCGGTTGTGGCGGCGATGGTTGGTCAAATTGGCCTGCCAGGCGGGGGGATCTCCTACGGACATCACTATTCTGGCATTGGGGTTCCATCAACCGGTTTTGCCTCGCCCGGCGGCTTTCCACGTAACCTAGATACGGGTTCAAAACCGAAATGGGACAACGAAAACTACAACGGCTACAGTAAAACAATTCCTGTTGCCCGTTGGGTCGATTGCTTGCTAGAGCCGGGTAAAGAGATCCGCTACAACGGTTCTAGCGTAAAATTACCTGATTACAAAATGATGGTGATTTCAGGCAATAACCCGTGGCATCATCACCAAGATCGTAACCGAATGAAGAAGGCGTTCCGCAAGCTTCAAACCGTCGTCACGATCGATTTTGCTTGGACGGCGACTTGCCGTTTCTCCGACATCGTTCTTCCTGCCTGTACTCAGTTTGAGCGCAATGATATCGATGTGTACGGTTCTTATTCTGGCAAGGGTTTGATTGCCATGCACCGTTTGGTTGATCCTTTGTTCCAATCGCGTACTGACTTTGAGATTTTCACTGAATTGACGCGTCGCTTTGGCCGCCATGAAGAGTTCACACGCGGCATGGATGAGATGGAGTGGGTCCGTTCGCTCTATGACGAGTGTAAAAAAGCCAACGCGGGTAAATTTGATTTACCAGAATTTGAACAGTTTTGGCAGCAGAGTGTACTGGATTTTGGTGAAGGCCAACCTTGGGTTCGCCATGCCGATTTCCGTAAAGACCCTGAGATAAACGCACTGGGTACACCGTCTGGCTTTATCGAGATTACGTCACGTAAGATTGGGCGTTATGGCTATGAACATTGCCAAGATCACCCGATGTGGTTTGAAAAAACCGAGCGTTCGCACGGCGGTCCGGGTTCAGATAAGCATCCATATTGGTTACAATCTTGCCACCCAGATAAGCGTTTGCACTCACAAATGTGTGAGTCAGAAGAGTATCGCGCGACCTATGCTGTCAATGGCCGTGAGCCCGTGTATATCAACCCAATCGATGCGAAACAAAAAGGCATTAAAGCAGGGGATTTAGTTCGCGTATTTAATGATCGCGGCCAGTTATTGGCCGGTGCAGTCTTAAGTGACTACTACCCGCGTGGCGTGATCCGCATCGAAGAGGGGGCGTGGTATGGCCCGTTGAATGAGAAAGAGGGAGCTATTTGCACCTATGGCGATCCAAATACACTCACACTCGATGTCGGTTCATCTGAGCTGGCGCAAGCCACTTCAGCCAATACTTGCATTGTCGATTTCGAGAAATTTACTGGTAAAGTACCACCAGTGACGTCATTCGGTGGACCAATCGAAGTGGCGTAATTCCGTCATTAGCTCAACGAAACGCCAGCAAACATGCTGGCGTTTTACTTGTTATACCCAAACCTGCGCCTTGGGCGTTCTCATTGTTGAATAAAACAGCATATGAATCGACGTCAAAGGGAAAACGTGATCAAAATAACTTACATGTAACGCGAATTCATTAGACACTGCCAGAACAACAATTTGTACTGAGGTGTTATGACAACGATCACTCTGCCATGTCATCGAGAAGTTGAGTTACTTCAGCCGGATTTGATTACCCAATTACAAGCCGATGAGATCAGTTTTTCCTATTCAGGAATACATAACTCGCCCATTTCCGATCACTACTCGCTGTTTCGCACTCTATTTGACGTTGAATCGGACGCACGAGTGATTGGTGACGGTTTTCAAATGCTAGCGCAAACTGCAGGTTCGCCGCATCATCCGGTGGATGTGGGGCGTTGTCCTGACAATAGCTTGAGCTACCGGATTTACCCACAGCAAGACAGCCAACGTTATTACAACACGCTGGTGATTGAACAATCCACCGGATACCAACTGTTTGGTTTTACCTCTTGCCACCGTTTTGCTGGCTATTTTGAAATTCTTGAGGAAAGGACGGGCACCTATTTAGTCGCTTCCATTGATGGTGAGCAGACCCATCCACAAGATTGGACAAATAACAGTTTAGAGTCCGTCGTTATTTTGCAAGGTGATTCATTATCAGGTTTGTATCAACAGTATGCGCAATATATTAGTTGTCATCATACGCCGCGTGCTGGTGTGGCAAAACCTGCGCCCGTTGGATGGTGTTCATGGTATGCCTATTATGCCGATGTTAATGAACAGCACATCCTAACCAACCTTGCGGCAATGCAAGGAGAACTTTCGGGGCTAGAATGGGTGCTGCTGGATGATGGCTATCAGGCGTTTATGGGCGATTGGTTGACGCCGTCCGATAAGTTTTCTCGTGGTGTTAAAGCGCTGATCCAAGAGATCAAACAAGCGGGCAAAAAACCTGCAATTTGGCTCGCTCCCTTCATTGCACAAGCTGAATCTCAATTGTTTAAGCAACATCCAGATTGGTTTGTACAAAATGCTCAAAGACAGCCACTGAAAGCTGAAGAAGTAACCTACGGAGGTTGGCGCTGTACACCTTGGTATGTGCTGGATGGCTCTCATCCTGACGTGCAGGAATACTTAACCCATGTGATCAAAACCATGAAAGAAGAGTGGGGTGTTGAGCTGTTTAAATTGGATGCGAACTATTGGGGAGCACTCAAAGGACGGCGTTATCAGTCGGGAGTGACGGGGGTTGAAGCGTACCGTTTAGGGATGCAGGCGATCGCAGAAGGCGCGGGAGAGGCATTGTTACTTGGATGCAATGCGCCGATGTGGCCGTCACTGGGGCTGGTGGATGCCATGCGTGTTTCGGACGATGTCGAGCGTTCGCCACAGCGCTTTGAACAAATCGCTAAAGAGACTTTTTATCGCAGTTGGCAGCATCGCAAGTTATGGCAAATTGATCCTGATTGCGCAACACTGACGTCGCTTGCGAATCAATCGACCGATCGCGTCAGCTATGAATTTCATCGCAATGTATTGCTTGCGTGTGGTGGTTTATTGCTTTCAGGTGATCCACTCCCAGAATTGACCTCTTTTGCTAAGCAGAGCCTAAATAAGTTAATGATTAGGCGCAAACACAACCAAGATGCGGCTAAGCCAACTTCATTGGCTCTCAATCACCTATTTTTAAAGTTAACAGAACGCAATGATCTGCACTGCTTATTCAATTACCAAGGTAAGGCGTGTGACTATACCTTAACAGCGAGCCAGCCAGTGAATTGGTATGACTACTGGACAGGAGACAAGCTTTCACCAGAGCCAGTCAAAGTATTTGAAGTCTCCTTGGCAAGTGGCTTAACCAGCCGAGCAGTGATTACCTCTTGTTAATGGAGTGCCCTTGTTAAGAGTGCTCAGGTTAACTGAATGATTCGGGGTAGCGGAATGCTGCGCTAAATTAGCCATAATTTCTTAGCCACAAAAGCTGATTTAGTTTCTTTTCTAAGCATGCGGTCGGAGTATAATTTCGACTGCATGTTGGTTTATTGCATTTCAGGCTGAGTCATCCGCGGCCGACAGCCACTTTTGTAGAATGGTTTTCAAATCTTCTAAACGGTAGGGCTTACTCAGCACATCGTCCATACCACATGCTATGCAGTGCTGCTTTTTATGCATGGTCGTGCCTGCGGTGAGCGCAATGATGGGCTTATTGTAACCTTGCTCACGTAGGTGTTGGCTTGCTTCAAAACCATCCATTTCTGGCATTCGGCAATCCATAAAGATCAAGTCGTACTGTGTATGTTGGACGGCATCCAATGCTTCTACGCCATTGTGGCTAAAATCGGGAGAGATACCGAGTTTTCCTAACATGCCTTGAATAATAATCCGGTTCATCTCTATATCATCGGCTACCAGAATGGCCAGTTTTCTATCATTCCATTCACTGACGAGAGTATTCGTCATTGTTTTTGTGTTAGGTTTATTTGCGGCAGGAAGCGGAAGAACAACGGAAAATTCGCTGCCTTCTCCTTCTGAGCTCTTAACGCTTAATAATCCATTCATGAGTTTGGTTAAACTTAAGCAGATAGCTAATCCCATACCTAAACCTTCAAACTGGCGCGTGGAAGAACGATCAACTTGATAAAAGGCATCAAAGATTTTTTTCTGCGCATATTCAGGAATGCCGATGCCTGTATCTTTCACATCGATTTTCAGTTTGTCATCAGCCCAAGAAATATAAATATTAATTTCTCCTTTAAGGGTGAATTTCAAACTGTTGCCAATCAAATTTAACAGTATTTGCTGAATACGTTTTTTATCACCATAGACGTATTCGGGAAGTGTATCTTTGTAAATGAAGTTCAGCGTAGTATTTTTCTTTTTTATAGAGACTAAGTTATAAACATAATTGTGAAGTTGTAACCACTCAAAAGGTTGATCATTGATGCGTAATAAGCCTGAGTGGAGTTTATTAAAATCAAGAAGGTCATTGATGACGAAATTGAGCATCTCTCCTGAATGTTGGATATCCGCAAGGTACTTTTTCTGTTCATCGGTTAAGTATGTCGTTTCAAGTAGATCTGCGCTACCCAGTATGCCCACCAATGGTGTGCGTATTTCATGGTTGACCATAGTAACAAACTCTTTCGTTGCTTTTTCTGAATCTTCGGCTTGTTTTCGGGAAAGCTCTTTGCTCTGGATATCAAGATGTTTGCTCAGTGCACCACTTAGCAAATCGAACAGCATGTTGACCTGTTTGACGATGAACTCGAACTCAATTGGATGGGTTTGATAAGTAAAGATTAACTCTCCGACCTGTTGCGTGTTCGAATAAATAGGGAGCAGAATTTCTTTCTGTGATGTCATTTTTTCTTTCTTAGGAAGCCAACAGTTACTGAAATGAAACTGACTATAAGTGGGGAATAAATCTGCCTGTAATATCAACTCACATTGAAGGATGTTTTTTCTGTCTGGAATGCTGTCTATAAAGGTATTAATCAAAGCTTCGTTGAGTTCGGTAAATAAAAACCGTCTTCCAAAACGAATCAAAATAGCATCAATGTGTTCTTTCAATTCTAATTTGAATATATCCACCATGGATTTTAATTTTTGCGCTTCAAGTGCTTGCTGCAAGTATTGGTTTATTTCATAGATTTCCCGGCTTTTCTGCTCAAGCAATTGTTCTGCGGCAATTCGCGCCGCTTTTTCACGCAGTAAACGTTGTTCCCAGACAGAAGAGGCTTTAGTCATGATCAGCTTTCACTTTTGATAATCGTAAAACGGACAGCACTACCATCAGGTTTTAGGTAGTGGCTAGTAATCGTTATCGGTTGGGAAAAGTATGCGGCACATCCCTCCAGCAGTCCTAAACAGAGTGACGACAAACATCGGTGGCTTTGATATTCAAAAACGGTAGCTTCTCCACTCTGTTCAATAAAAATGAATTTGGGCGGACGCGCATTGGGGTACAGTTTTTTAACTTCCGCATGAATTTCATCTTCCACCTTTTTGAGAAATTCAACGAAAGGAAGATCGTGCTGAATCGGGATGGGTAACGTTTGATATAGAGAGCTAAACATGGCTTTGCCCACTTCCCGTTGCAGGTTGTCAACACTTTCACCCGTCAGTTGGTGTATGGCTTGTATCATTGCGATCAGTTCATGGTGTTTATAGTCTCCAACCGAGGTGAATGGGTGAGTTAATCCAGTCCGTTCGAGCATAGTTTCTAATGTCTCCATGCCAAACCGCTGTTCGATAATGTCGAAAAATAGACTAAATACGATACCCTTCATCGTGGGTTCTCCCTTTGGGGTGAATAGTGATGCCCATACTTTTAAGCATGGTGGAGAAAACTAATGTACGCAAGTGAGAGGATGGGAGCCAGTTAATGTGCTCCCCCTAATTTTCGCCAAACTTTTCCATTCTGTTATTTCATTTACTGGCCTCGGCTGCCCACCATCACCATCACGGTTTTGAGCATAATCCTGATATCTGTATTGAACCATGAGTACAGAGAGTACATGGACAGAGCATAGCTATGATCAAAAGCCACTTTACGTCTCACATCATCAATACAGGTGTCATAACCTTGGTTAACTTGAGCTAAGCCAGTGATGCCGGGCAATAGGCCATAGGTACGTTCAGCAAAGTAAGGGATGGCATCTTCAAGCTTTTTGTAGAATCCAGGGCGTTCTGGGCGTGGGCCGACAATCGACATATCGCCTTTTAACACATTGAAGAGTTGAGGAATTTCATCCAAACGTGTTTTGCGTAAAAAGCGTCCTACAGGCGTGATACGTGGGTCATTATCGGTTGCCCAAACGGCTCCTGAGCGACTTTCGGCATCTTGGTACATGGTACGAAACTTAATAATTTCAAAAAGCATAACCCGGTCGGGGAGTGATTTGCCTACTCGCCATTGTTTATAAAACACAGGGCCTGAAGAGTTAATTTTAATGGCAAAGGCAATAATCGGAAATAAGGGGGAAAGTAGGATTAAACCTACGATAGCACCCAGTAAATCCATAGTGCGTTTGAACACGGTAATTGATATTTGAGTGGGTTGATGGCGATTCATAATAGGGTTCCTTAATGGTTCACTTTGATCCAACGGCCTTTTTCGTATCCACAAAGATAGCGAAGACCGCCGATAAAATTGGCAAGATGTCCAAACACCAAATAATGCAGCCAGCGTAATAGGCTTGGTTTGTGTTGTTCTGGCATCCAATGACTGCATGTAGCAATTAAGTAGAGGCTGATTTGTCCACCGAGAAGTACCACAAAGAGTGGGTTGTGAATCGCGAGTAGAGCGCTGCTGAACAAGCAGGTCAGCATCAAATAAGGAGTAAGCAGGCGCAGCCCTTTGCCGGATAGGAAAGCAAAAGCAACTTTGCCGTATTTGGGACTAAAGAGTCGAAATAGGGTAATTGCCTGCTGCATATTGCCTGCGGAGATACGAAGCCGACGCCGAAAATCTTCAGACTGACCTGTCGGTTCCATTTCAATCGCCAGCATATTCAGGTCATAACGTGTTTGATAACCTTGCTCAACAATCTGCATAGGCAGAATAAAATCGTCATTGATGGTATTGGCTGGCAGAGGAGTAAACAATGAGGTGCGAAATAGGTATAACGCACCATGAGAACCGAGTGTGCTTCCGAAGCTGGATTCATGCAGTTTGATTTGGTTTTGATAGTGCCAATAGGCTTTTTCCTGGTTAGAGGCGTTAGGTAAACCTTGATAGGTTGCATTCACGACGCCAACTTGAGCATCAATAAAGTGCTGTGCCCCAATCAGCATGGCATCAATCGAAATCAGGGCGCTAACATCACTCAATGCGGTAATGTCACTGTCCACCATGTTCATTAACTGGTTGATGACGGCAACTTTGCCTCGATTTTGTGGGTAGATATGTATTTCAAATAAGGTATCGTCACAGATGGCTTCCTGAATGGTTTCTTGCGCGATTTCCGCTGTTTTGTCTTGGCATCCATCACAAGCAATGACAATACGCAGCTTGTCTCGTGGATAATCTAATGCACTCAGGTTACGAATTTTCTCTGCAATCCAGCGTTGTTCGTTGTAAGCAGGCACCAAAATGGTGATGCTGGGGAAATGCAGGTCGGTTTGGCTGGCTTGATAACCGCGAGATGGCACTTGGCTTTCTGGCAAAGGGTGCCGACCAGCATACCAACGCAGCAACACTGGGTAACCAAAATGGTGGTAAACAATTAATCCACTGGCGACAGAAAACAGCAGAGTGAGGGCCCAAGTTATCATGCTAATTCCCCTTCTGATAAAGCATTGTAGGCTTTGAGCATTTGATGAATATCACCGTGTTCTTGTACAAAATGACGAGGTGAAATCTCGGTTTTATGTTGGAGGGCGTGCAGTAAGCGGCTTGCCATTTTCAGTTTCAGTGGGTCATCGCTTTCAACTGCACTTCCAGTGTGAGGGCATAATGTCTCTTTGGCTGAACCTACATCCGTCAGAACCACGGGAATGCCACACGCTTGCGCTTCTAACGGTGATAAAGGGAAGCCTTCCGAGCGTGAAGGCAGACAGAAAATATCCAAAGCGCGGTAGAACTCGGGCATGTTGTCTATTAACCCAAGAAAATGGACTCGTTCAGTGAGCCTCAGTTCTCGGCAAAGGGCTGAAAGAGAATCGAGCTGAGAGCCTTTGCCCGCAACAGCTAAATGGATATGGCTGGGTAAATGAGACAATGCGCGGAGCAGTTGATCTTGCCCTTTCACCCATTCAAGGCGACCAGCACAACCGATCAGAGGTACACCTTCTGGTAAGTTGAACTGTTGACGAGCCCGAGTTTGGTTGCCGGGAGTAAAACGAGCGCAATCAATGCCATTTTTGATGGTTCGGGTGCGTGGATAATGAAAGTAGCGCGCCAGTACTTGCGTGACTTGATGAGCATCCCCAACCAAGTGTGGCTGAATCCAACGTAAAGCCACGTACTGCAAGTAACGATGAATCCGGTTAGAGAGATGCCATACATCATGTTCGGTATGAATGCGTACTGGCGTTGCACTGCAACGAGCAGTAATCCCTGCGTAGAGCAGTGGTCCAATGTGGTGAGTATGGACAACATGAGGTTTTATTGCTGAAAACAGTCTGAACAGTTTCCACAGCGTCGACAGGGAACGCCCTGCGGGTTTATTCAGAAACAGCAATTGATTTTGGTATTGAGCGAGTTTGGGCCAGTGTGCCAAAGCTTCGTTCTTTGTCCCTTCTAAGCTCACGACCAATACACTATGGTTGGGTTCAGCAAAGCGCAGGAAATCAAGAACAAGGCATTCTAAGCCTCCGGGTGCCAAGTGTTGGACAACATGGATGATGACTTTTTCATTCTGAAGAGGAGAGTGCATACACAGGGCCTCATAATGGGATTCTTATGAGGTAATTGCATGAGCTGTGCCAATTTTAAAAGTCTTTAAAATTCAATTGGTTATTTTAATTTTGTAATTGGTGAAACTCGGATTTTATTTTGAGAATGAATTTGAGTTGCGCGCTTAGGAACGAATACGCGGCAGAACGGTTAAAACAGGCACTTTAGTGATGAGTTCTAACTCATCTTGGCGACGAATGGTGGTATCAAACAATTCAAATATAATGGCAAGGCCAGAACCTAAAAATACGCCTGCAAAACAACCCGCAAGAACAAATACCCACACAGGTAGGTTGGCTGTAGTGGCTGGGGTATATGGGATATCAATAATTTTCACTCGCTTGTTTTGCTCGAAGATACCTAATGAGCCAGTTAATTGAGCCATTTCGTAACGCACCATCAACTGATCATAAAGTTGGCGTTTTATATCGGCTTCACGCTGTAAGGTTTGCAGTTGCTTGGCATCATCCCCGAAGCTGTAAGCTTGTTGCTCCAGTTGGACAATCATGGTTCGCAAACTTCGAGTCTCTTCAGTAAGGGCCTCATATCGCCCACGTCTAGTCTGGAGGTTTTGCAACTGGGTAATCAGCAGGGGCTGGACCTCACCTTTTTCCGCACCGGGAAGACGACTGGCCATCTCCCATAATTGATCGCTGCCCATCAGTTTTCTCTCTTGTTGAAGCATTTGATGGCGTTCTGCTTCTAAACGCTCCAGTTCGCGCTTTTTGGCTTGCACAGCACTGTGTGAATCCGTGTAGTGAGCTTGCAGTAAAGTAAGTTCGCTGCGTATCGCAATAATCTGCTCTTCAATTTTACCCACCACAGGGTCAGTTTTAGAAAGCTGCTGATCCAAAGAACCCAAACTCTTTTCAACTCCTGCCAGCTCCGCTTCTTTTTCAGAGAGGCTTTGTTTTAAGCTTGCCAACTGATTCAGCACTTGGGTTTGTAGCTCAGGTGCCGAAGAGATGTGTTTATTTCTAAATTGAGCGAGGGCGCTTTCGGCAAGTTCCAGTTCTTGTTTGCGCTGATCAATATGAATGGTTAAGAAATCAATGGAATCACGAATGGATGAACGTTCTGGCGCGAGTAACTGCTCAATGAATTGATTGCTGACGGCTTGCAGAGTCTCTTTCATTCCTTGGGGCTTATTTGCTGAAAGTTCTATTTTGATGAAATCCTTACCCAACTGCGAGATAGAGATATTGTTGGATAAGCTGCGAATCACACTCTCGGCATCGCGTTCCGACATCTCAGGGGTGATTAAGCCGCGGCTTTCTGCGACTGATTTTAAGACGTGACGACTTTTGAGTAAGGTGGTTAGCGCATTCATACGGTCGTTGAGCATGGCCGAAACGGCCAAATCTTCCAAAAAAGGGTTCATCTTGGCCGTTTCTTGAATCAGCATGCTGGTGTGAGCTTGATAACGCGGAGGCGCCAAGCTGCCAATAATCCCACCAATGATGGGTAAAATGAGTAGGGGAATGGCGATGACGTAGCGTTGTCGCCATGCAGCACCTAACAGAACCATCAGACGAAACTTGAGATCGTTCATAGCTGCTCCAGCAGGTCGGATAACCACACACTCCGCGAATGCCAACTGTCTTGCGTGACACGCTGAGGAGAAGACGGGCTTAATGAACGATAGCGTGATAATGCCGTGATCATCTGTTGCGCATTGGATACCAAATGGAGCTGGTCCTGATAGCGTAATGCCGCTGGGTACGGGCTCGACAAAATAGGTTTACCTATCGCGAGATATTCCATCAATTTAAGCGGGCTGCAAGCGCGAATTTGTTCATTAAGCTTAAATGGTAATAGACTAATATCCCAATGTTGGCAATAGCTTGGTAGCTGATGGTGTGGACGACTCCCCAACAAATAGACGTTTTCTCTTAGAACTAGGGCTTCTTTTTCCAGCTTATTAGGGCCGATAAACACAAAATTCCAATCGGGTAAGGCGGCGGTTACATGATTGAGCATCTTGCAATCTAACCATTCAGAAAGGCTACCGTAGAATCCGGCAATTGGCCGACCATTATCGGGTAAATCATGGGCACGTTCTGCTGGCGTGGTAAAGAGTTTGAGGTCGACACCATGCGGTAGAAAATGGGTTTTCTGAGCAGGAAACTTCTGCTGCAACTCTTGGCTGGCAGCCAAGATTAATTGTGCATGGTTGACCAGACGATCTTCATGCTGGGCGACTGTGTCGTGATCGACGCCTTCTAAAGCTGCAAAATCATCACCGCAATAATACACCACCGCGGATTCGCCCAATTCGCCACATAAATCCGCAGCTGTGGGCAGTGAACTCCATAAAATAGGCCGGTTAAGTTGTGCTCGACGCAGAATGGGTTTCAGTTGAGTCAGCATTGCGGTTTTGGCCAGCGCTCTTGCCCATGGTGAGCGAGGAGCGGGAATGGTTCGCAAATTGACGACCTGTATTTGCGCGGGCAGAGTAACTTGAGTGGAATAGGTTTGGCGAGTTTGACCGCGCAGTTTTTGCCACACTCGAGCCATATCTCGCCAATTCAATTTAGGCTGGCGAAGGCCAATCGAATTGATCCAAAGGACTTTTCGCTCGCGAGAGAGTTGCAGAATTAGATGCTGAGTACTGGAAGGCAAACCGCCAAAATCCTCACCAAAAACAATCAAATCACGCATGGCTTTCCCCTAGTTTTAAGCTTTTTACGACTCGAGCAGGGCTACCAGTGGCCAACACAAACGCAGGAAGATCATGAGTGACCACACTGCCTGCCGCTACAATGGTGCCTTCACCAATGGTGACGTTACGCATCACGCACACATTGGTTCCTAACCACACATCACGTTTAAGATGTATCAGGCCAATCTGATCATCGGTTTCTGCTTCGCCGCGAGCTCTGGCTTCTGGATCGACTGGGTGACCGGGGTAACCACACAAAAATGCTCGACCTGCAATGCGTACATTGTCTTCCAAGATCACTTGTGTGCCGACCGCGATGGTGGTTTGCCAGCCAATCCCTACATTATTTCCGATGATTAATGTAGGGTTGAGGCTTTGGCTACGGCCAGAAAAAGTGGTTTGCCCTGAAATGCGGCAACCATGGCCAATGTGCAGTTCTAACGGGCCTGAAATGTAGGGTGTGCCACCATAAAGCCAGAGTTTATTGCCACATTTTTTGGCTCGGGCACGAAAGGTTGGGGTGTACACCAAAGTTCGCATTACACTGCTCAGCAGATTGTGTAGGGTAAGATAAACCACACGGATCAGAAAATTGATAAAAGAAGGAAAACGCAGCTCGCAACTTCTGATTTGTTTGAGCGTACGAAAGAGCGTTTGCATGCGTGGGTCTGGGTGCTGTTTGAGCCACTGTTTAGTCTGCGCCGTTTTTGCAATCCACATAATCTACCCCTTGTATTGGTTGAGTAGATCTTTTACATCAAAAGTTGTGCCTGATTTTTAATAAAAGGAAATCAATGGGTTGTCATCTTGTCTGTCGAATTGGAAGCCTTATTCTCAATTTGAGAATGGTTTTGCGTAATGTGTGCAACGGCCACCGTTAACGCCGCCAAAATGTAAATAGGCCAGTTAAAACCTTGGGTCAGGAAGGTTCCAGACACAATCGTACCGACTAACGCAGCAAAGATTGCGTGGGCGTTGGCAAAAACAAACAGTGGTGCGGAAGGCGTCAGCAAACTGATGGTGTGTTGTGCCGTTTTGAGCAAAGAGATGATAAAAACAATAAACAGGATGAGCCCCAAAAAGCCGGTTTCCGCTAATACCCCAAACCAAGTGCTGTGCACGGCGTGATTGAGTCCATCCCAGTGCGAGCTGTAGAAATAGTAGTTATAGTAAAAGTTATCGAGTCCGACTCCAAAAAAGGGGTGACCTAACGCCATACGAAAAGCGGCCTGCCATGCGTAAAGCCGACCCATAGCTGAAGCATCGATCCCTTCTTCTGCATTACCGCCAGAGGCACGATCAGAAATGCCTGCCACGCTATACAGTAGCAAAGCGCCGATACCGCCTATGGCGATCAACAGTGTTTTGTTTTTGATCAGACGTAACGCAAAAAGGGCAAATACGGCGAGTGAACCAAGTAATCCGCCGCGACTTTGTGTTGCAATCACGGCGGCCATCAGCATGACAGTCACAATGATACCCAGCAGCCTTAACACGAATGGCATGCCTCGGGTGGTGACTAAAGCAACGGAAAACGCGAGCGGAAACATCAATACCAGTGACAGATCATTGGGATCGCCCAGCATAGAACCGAGTTCCCGCCCAACCGTGACACGGCTACCTTCAACTAACCCAATACCGTTGATTGAATTACTCAGCGCCGCAAACGCGACGATGGCACCGGAGATCACAATAGTCAGCATCACTTTCTTGAGATTGGCGGCGCTGTTCACCAGCCAGACAATCGCCAAAGACATCACCATGATTTTCCAGTAAATATTCTTAAAATACTCAATCGCGATACCGCGGTTTGAAGCTAAAACAAGACCGATACAGACTACTAACCAGAACAGTGAAAGCCAAGTTAAACAAGGGTGCCAGTAGAGGTTTAAAGTTCGACTAATGAGGCTGTGCCACAGTAATGCCGACAGTGCACCAACCGAAAGTAACAGCGGAATTTTCAGCGAATAAAGCATGGGAATAGCTTCATGCAGACGGAAGAAAGAGAAGGCGACAAACAGTGTTACTAACCAGAAGGTTTGGTTTAGTACAAACAGTGCACCCAGCGGTAATAACGCGATCACCAAAGGCAGCGCAGGGTTTGGTATGACATACCAAGCTGCACTGAGAAAGATGCACAAGATGATCACGATTATTTTGACATTCATGTCGCCTTCCTAGTCCGGCGAGTTAAGTGGCTTTGAACCCAATCGATTCCCCATTGTTTCATGGAGAAAGGAAAGCTAACCCAACCCAATTTACAGCTTAGCAGTAAACCCAAAATCGGCAGCAGAGTTCCCCAAAATACTAGCCCAATCAGGCTATTGATCTGCATAGCAAGGCCAAAACTGGCAAGCATAAAAGCAAGTTGGGGGATAAAGCGCAGCAGTTGTAGTGGAATAGGTTGTATACGCTGGCTGAAATAGCTGATTGCCAATAAACGCAGGCATTGAGCGAAAGTAATGGCACTGGCGATACCCATCACACCCCATTGACTGAACAACCCACACAATACGATTGCCAACAAGGCACTGAACAAATTGATTGTAAAAAGTAGAGCACTGCGTTTTTGGTAGAGCACCCCGATATTCAGTAGTTCAGCCCACTCTTTGCAAGCTGCGCTGAGTAGAATGATCAGCAATATTTTTTGCGCAGGGAGATAAGTGGCAGGCAGTGCAAATGCGATAAACCATTGCCCCCAAAACGCCATGCACAGAGACAGCAGCAACACATAAGCCATGCCGATTCGAGTATAGCGTGCTACCGCGTCATCACCTTGCTGTTTGAGCATGGCAAAACGTTTTGGCATCCACCACATGCCAAAAGGTTGAACGAGTAAACACATTGCAAGGGCAAATTTTGCAGCAATAGCGTAGTAACCCAAGGTTTCAAGTGTGGTTGTGCTACTAATGAACCAGCGCTCAGCGCCATTTAAGCCGTAAGCTACCATAGCAGAAAGCATCAGAGGTAAGCTGTAGCGTAATAGCTGAGAGGTGTGCGCTGGGTAAACCAAACGAAAGCGATTAATGAAGGTTAAAGCGGCAAACTGACAAACCCGAGTAAACGTACCTGCGGCAAGCACTCCCCATACGCTAGGTTGTGTCATGAGAACAAACAAAATAAGCGTAATTTGCAATGCGCTACTGCCCACACTGATCAGGAAAAAGAGCTTGGCTTTTTCTTGCATACGTAACCAAGTTAAATGCAGTGACACCGGACCTTCAAACAGCAGTGCCAGCAGCAGTAAAGTTAATTCAAAGCGGCTGAGTGGGATGGCGCTTAACAGCTCAGGGAAAAGCATGAGCAGCCCAAGCCCCAAACCACACACCAGCATTGAAAAAAGCAGCGAAAGTGTGGCGATATGTGATGCTTGATGTTGACGCTGCTCCTCAGACGTTAAATTAGCTGTGAAACGATACAGGCTTTCGTGCATGGAGGCCGTGCTGATGATGCCAAGTAAGGCACCACAAGTGGCAAGTAACTCTAGGCGACCGATCTGCTCCACACTTAAATAACGTGCAATCACGGGCAACATGATCAGAGAAATACCTTTAATCAAGACCAGGCTTATCCCGTACAAAGCGAAGTGAGATAAAGCAGAAGGCATGGCTGGGCTCGGGTTACTCATAATCTTGCCTCACAAAAAATGGTTAAGAAGATTGGCGGGAGTGAGAAGGTGCTGCTCCCTGTTGAACACTTTGCGCTATTTGCCAATAACACTCTTCAGCATGATAGTGTTGAGCAATATCTAGAGCTTGATTGCCGAGCCTTTGGGCGAGATGAGGCTCGGTGATGGCGCGGTGCAGTGTTTCGGCCAAGCTGTTGACATCATTGGCAGCGTACTTTAGGCAGTTCAGTTCATGAGTTAGCAGTGAATCCCAATACGCATTATCTTCAGGAATAATCACGCACATTCCCGCCGCTAAGGCTTCCAGTATCGATAATCCAAAAGGCTCTTGCTGGCTGGTGGAAACAAACAGATTGCATTGACTGCGGATGGCATCCAAATCTTGAGGGTCTTCATGCCAATTGACGTGAGGCAGAGACCGCGGAGCGTGACTGGTGGACAGGTGTGTTTGCTGCGGTTTGATATAGCAAATGTGGGTGGTTGAAGGAACCCGTTTGACCAGTTGATCAAGGGACTCAAGCAGCAAATCCAAGCCTTTCCATTTGAGTAAGGAAGCCGCCCAAAAAATGCAGGGTGAATGATACTGGCACTGAGTGGGCCACTGCTCGATAGGTAGGCCATTCACAAATTCTTGGCTGTGGCGACTTGCTAAAGTAAATGCAGCGAGGGTTTGGGCATTGTCACTACCGAATGAGAAAGCGTAGTAGTGGCTCAACGCCTTGAGCAAACTTGGTTTACTTGAAGGCAGATAAAACAGCTTATTCGCTTTACTTAAGCAATAACCCGTGGCGCGAGATTGTCCAACCGGGCCGTGTACCAATTGAATCAAGGGGATGCGAGTGACTCGCGCGAATAAGTGCAGCGCCATATCGACCCCAGGGCCAGAACTGGCCAGAAGGAGATGAAAGCGCTGACAGCGTAGGGCAAACCAGCATAGCCAGAGGAAATAAACGCCGTGTTTCAACCAATAACTCAACCCTTGAGTCGCTAACCCCAAATTGCCACAACTAGGGAGTGTGATGAACTCTACACTGTGTTTTGAGTTGAAAGCAGAGTGCTGCCAACTCTCTGGGTGGCGAGTCACGATAGTAAATTGAGCCTGATTGGCCGCCACTTGTTGGAGTGCCATACGGGTTGCGATTTTTGAGCCGCCTTGAAAGGCGATAGGATCAAAAATCAGACAATGAATAGCAGCCATATCAACCCCCTAAAGAAAAGCGTTGAGAAACATAGGTTTTGACCGGACGCCAAGTCGCCCAAAATGAGTCTTTATAGGTTGCAGGGCTTGAGAGGATTTGCTCGTAAAGCGCTTCAATTGCAGTGCGATTTTTTTCAAGCGTATGGGCGAGAAGAATATGAGCGTGAGCTTTCACCGCCATCATCTTGGCATCAATTGGGTTTTTCATCATCCAACGCATGGCTTCATGCATTGCCTTCGTACTCTCTTTAGGGTAGAGCTGGCCGTGAGTTTGGTGGCGTAGGATTTCAGGTATGCCGCCAGTGTCGGGAGCAATAATGGGGAGTTCGGCTAATGCCGCTTCGGCAATCACCAAACCAAATGGTTCTCTTCGTGCGCCACTGATAAATGCATTCGCGCCTTTGAGCCAGCCCATGACATTGTGCTGCTCACCTACAAAATGAATGTGTTGTGAGAGCTTGAGGTAGTCACTCATCTGCTCAAGCGATTTTCGCTCAGGGCCATCTCCGACAATGATTAGATGGGCATTGGGGTGTTCCAACACGAAGAAACGCATCGCTTGTAAAAGGCGATCCATACCTTTGCGTTTGATGAGTGAACCGACAGAGATGAATAAAAAGGCATCATCATCCAATTGTAGTCGTTGGCGAAGATCCATTGCAGGCAATAGCTCAAGTCGCTCAGTATCAATTCCATTATGGATGACATGAATTCGCTCAGCTGGGTAGCCGTCACTCATTAATTTATCGATAATGGCATAGCTGACGGCAATGATGTTCGGAACGCGATGGAGAGCAAGAGTGAGCCGATCACGAGCTGGATAATCCGAATGCAGTTGAGCGAGCCACGGAGTTCCTGTCTCGTTCGCGGCTTTCCCAATCCATTGGCACGGCCCAGCACTGTTGGCATGGATTAGGTCGATCTTGCAATCTTTAATCAAGGTTTTTGCGGTATTAACCAAATTCCACCAGCCGAACAGTTGAAAGCGCGGAGCTTTCCATCCCAGCAAAATCGGAAAAGGGCTAAGCACACTGTGAATCCCCATTTTGCTAATCTCTTCATGCAGCATGGCGTTATTGGTCCACAGGAAAGGTAAAAAGCGGCTGCGATCCAGATTGAGCAAGTGATCGATCAAGCAGCGCTCACTGCCGCGAATCCAGTTATCCCCGTAGTGCACAAACAGGACATTTTTTCTAACTGCCATAGTGCTTTCCTTATGATTCGAAAATGGTTGAAAAGTCGTGTGACGTTGCTAAATAGAGATTTCGTCAATCACAACGAGACTTGGCTACATAACGAGACTTGGCTAGCGCAGTCCAAAATGGAACCTCAAGAGAGGTAAAGCAAAGGGGATGCCAAAAAGAATCATAATTAACTCAATGAAAAATAAGCAGTAATTTTAATGGTTCTTGAAGTTCTCAATATGAGAATCAAATCGGTTTTTGATAATGGGTGAGGAGTTGAGGTATTACCGCGGAAGAAGAGTAATGAGCCAGTACGCTTTCTCGTGCAGCTAAGCGTAGAGTTTGTTGCTTGGTTTGGGGGAGTGTTTGCCAGTGCTGCAGTACATCGCAAAAGGCTTGTTCACTGTCTGCCAGAAAACCATTTAAGCCATGTTGGATCAGCGTGGGTAATTCGCCAACGGGAGAGGCGATCACCAAAATGCCTTGAGCCATGGCTTCCAAGGCTGCCAATGGTAGCCCTTCGGCTCGCGAGCAGAGAATCAGAATACCAATGTTTGGCCATATCGTGTGCATATGAGTTTGGTGCCCATGCCAACGGATATTGCTTGGTGATTGAGCAAGCAAATCGGTATAGCAAACGCCATCTCCATACACATCAAACATCATCTCTGGCAGAGATGCGGCGATGGCAATCATGCGGTCGGGACCTTTTTCTGGGCTTAAACGCCCAACAAATGCGATTTGTTCACCATACTTGAACGTGAGCTTATCCGTATCAACAAAGTTATTCAGTCGAGTGGTGTGAAAAGGCACTTTGCGTGCAATATCGTTACTGACAGAAAGCGAGTGATGTGAGAGAAAGGCCGTATAGCGATCACACCAGTCATACAGCTTAACGCGGCCTGCTGGCGTTTCACCGGCGTGATAGGTGGTGAACTGACGTATGGGCAAACCAGAACGTTTGACCGCTAATCGACTGAGTAAGCTCGCCTTATAGCCGTGAGCATGCACAAGATGAGGTTGGTAGTGACGAAGCGCTGCGAGTAATGCTTGGTTGAGTGAGCGCTGAGGTGCAGCGTCAGCCAAAATACAAAATGGAATGTCGGTTTCGCTGAGTTTTTGCAGCAAAGGTGTATCGCTTTGATAACGCCGAAGGATCACCACCACGACGGACTGTTGATGCAACTGCAATCCTTGAGCTAATTGCAGAACATGGCTCTCTATGCCGCCAAACACGCGGCTGTCGATCAACAGCCAAAGGTGATGTTCGAGCGCAACACAAGGCGGCAACGAGTTAAGAGTGGCTAGCTTCATCCTGTTCCCACGCCAATTTTTTACGGTAAACCGTGGAGGGGCTCAGTTCGAGCAGCACGGCAGCATTGATGACATTACCATCGCAAAAATCAATGGCTTGCTGAATCGCCTCTCTCTCTACCTGCCACATAGGGCGAATGACCACAGGATTATTATGAGTCGGTGTGCTGCTTTCACGCGGCACACTTTCTGCGGGTGAAGAGATAAATCTCTCGGGTGCGGCCGTTTGAAGTGGCAGCTCATTTTCTGGTTCATGTAATGCGGCGGCTTTATGGACGATAGATTCAGCCGCGACATTATTAACAGGGGTGATAGGGGCCGCAGGAACACTATTTTTAGCGAGTATTTGGTTGGGCAGATGCTCAGGTTTGATGGTTTTTTCGTTATTGAGTACGACGATATTGCGGATCACGTTCTGCAATTGGCGCACGTTGCCCGGCCATGAATAGCTTTTGAGGATTTTTTGCGCATCACGGCTAATCTCGGTGAAGCGTTTTTTATCTTGTTTGGCATACTGGGTTAAAAAGTGGTTGGCCAGAACCACAATGTCAGTGCTTCTTTCGCGTAATGGAGGCATCTCGATAGGGATGACATGGACACGGTAGTAAAGATCCTCACGAAAACGTCCCGCTTGCACCTCT
This sequence comes from Vibrio qinghaiensis, assembly GCF_002257545.1. Taxonomy (NCBI): domain Bacteria; kingdom Pseudomonadati; phylum Pseudomonadota; class Gammaproteobacteria; order Vibrionales; family Vibrionaceae; genus Vibrio; species Vibrio qinghaiensis. Next base: position 1,225,535 of record NZ_CP022741.1, read on the forward strand.
TCTAATGGCTGGCGATTGGTTGCGGCGATAATGCGCACATCCACTTTTTGCTCTTTATCAGAGCCGAGTGGAGTAAAGGTGCCTGTTTGCAGGAAACGCAGCAGTTTCTTTTGCATCTCCAACTCCATTTCACACAGCTCATCCAGAAACAGAGTACCACCGTCCGCTTGAGAGGCTGCACCTTTGCGATCTTTGGTTGCGCCAGTGAATGCTCCGCGGGTGTGCCCGAAAATCTCACTTTCTAATAAATCTCGGGGAATCGCTCCGCAGTTCAGGGCAACAAAGGTTTTTTCACGGCGTTGGCTTTGGTTGTGAATGGCTTGCGCGCACACTTCTTTACCCGTACCGCTTTCACCAATAATAAATACGCTTGCGTTGGTAGGGGCGACGGATTCAATCATGTTGTAGACGGATTGCATGGGCAGCGAAGCACCAATAAAGCCGTGGAACTTTTCACGCTCTAAGCGGTGTTCGAAATTCTCGACGAGGGAAGCGAGTTTGGAGCGTTGAAGATGAAGATTGATCGAGGTTTTTAAGCGCTCGGCTTTGATCGGTTTTTCGAGGAAATCTTCCGCCCCTTTCTGGAGTAAATTGACCGCAATATCGACTGAGCCATGGGCGGTAGCGATGATCACTGTCGTTGGGATTTCGTGCTGATTAATCCAGTCGAGGATCTCCTCGCCAGACATGTCCGGCAGTTTCAAATCGAGAATAATCAACTCAGGCGGCGTTCTTTGTAAAAATTGAATGGCATCGCGCCCAGTTTCTACATGAAAGAGATCAAAAGGTTCATCTTTAACATACTGCTTATATAAAATGGCTAACGAGGTGGAATCTTCCACTAACAGCACTTTAGATTTCATCTCTTATCCTTAGTTTTTATTTACCTTTCTCATTGGCGTTCATAGCAGGCCAGCATCTGTACAACTGCATTTCAGAAAATAGGGCGCTTATTTTTCGCTATCAGACCACTATGGTGTTTGAGGATTGATATGCAAGATGTCTCTATTGGTATAGTACAGATTCTCAAATTGCGAAAGTGCTACTTAAACCTCAAATCCCAGTTCTAAACGTTCTTGGCTGGCAATGAGCGACCAGTACGCGATGCGAACCAATTTCGGATACAGAGCAATTGCCTCATTCCATTGCTGTTTTTGGCAATGGCGCTCCATTTCACGAGTACAGCGCGATAAATGGCGGTTACCCAATGCAAGAGAAGCACTGCCGAGAGTATGCAGCTCAAACTCTAAGGCAGCGTGATCGGTGAGTTGTATGGCTTTTTCTATGTGCTGCAAGCGTATTTGGCTCTCTTCAATATAGCTAGTCAGCAGCATGGGCATTATGCTGATGTCGGTGTCGTGGATCACTTCTTGGATGATGGTTTCATCAATCCATTCTGCAGCATCGAGATCATGGATAGGGTCGTACATGGGGAGTCCTCTAGCAAACCGTTATGGAAATCAGGTGTAATTTGAGAGCATATCGTTACCGAGTACGCTGCGAATCCAACGTTCTCGCCACTGCTTAGGGATAAAAGAGAGTCGATTGATCTCTCGAATCAGCTCTAAACGCAGAGGTGGCTGGTCACGGGCATTTAAAATGGTGCCCAGTAGGGAGATCTGTTCTGAACCCAGTAACTCAATCGCTTTTTGCACTTGTTGAGTGGTGGTTGTGCCGCTCATCACCACCAGAACGGTTTTGTCACAAGCGCTCGCTACGCTTTGAGCGGGGATATTGTTTTTGTTTAAATTGAGGATAGGAGAAGTATCAATAATGATCCGTTCATACTGGTTCAGCCATTGCTGAACCGCTCGTGACAGGGTATTGGGATCTTTATAACTGAGCTGCAGTGACCTTTCGCGCGGTATGCTCAACCCAGTAAAAAGCTGGTGGGTTTCTCGGTTTTCAACCCATTGCCGCCCATCGGGTGCGTTGAGCATTTCTACCTCTTTAAATGCGGGTTTAAACATATTGAGGTCAACTAACAAGGCATCGTGTCCTGCCAGCAGGTAACGCTCGGTCAGCGCACTGGCGATCGACGTGACTCCTTCACCGGACTGGCATGAAGTAATGCACAGTGATCGGCAGTCGGCTAACTCTGCGGCAAGGTAAATTTGCTCAATTTCGGCGTGTGTGGCGGGAATCATGCTACAGCGCTCCTATCAGTAGGATAGTGGTGGTGATGCGTAAAATATCATCAATACTTTCGCGAGCTTTCTCCAATAGGCTTTCACTGCGATCTGGAATGTAAATGGTGTCTCCCGCGCGTAATACTGGCAGGGCATAAAGGTTCGCAGTTTTGCTAAATTGAATCAGGTCGAAGGTACGTGCCTGCCCCTGACAGCAAGACATATTCACTATGGAAATTTTTTCAAGATAGGCCGATTGGCTCGGGCCACCCGCTTCGGCCAAAATATCGAGAATCGTCATGGTGTCACTGAACACGTAACGACCCGGTTTATTGATTGCGCCTAGCACTCTCACTGTGGATTCTTTGGTGTTGTCGAGCCAGTTCCGGTTCTTTTCAGGGATGTAAATTGTGTCTCCGGTTTTGATGTCGGGCAGCAAGTTCTCATCTCCCGTTTCAAAATATAAGGCGAGGTTGAGCTTACTCACTCTGGCGTAAGACTTGTCTCGATGGGTCACGCGCAAGTTGTGCAGATCCGCATCCTTGGTTGGGCCATCTGCGGCTGAAAGAATGTCCAGAAAATGCATATCGTTGTTGAAACGATAGCGACCGGGAGCATTGACTTGCCCCAACACATAGATGGAAGCATCCGATGATTGGCGAACCCATTGTGATTTGTTATCTGAAGGGTCTTGAGGAAGATCGTGTATGCGAATGATGGTGCCTGCTTGAATGTGAGGCAGTTGGCTACGCGGCGCACCGTTTTGAATGAAAGCATCCAAATCAAACACCTGCATTTGTTGGCCATCAATCGCAATCTTAATGCGAGTGGTGTCCGCTCTCAAAGTCGGCCCACCGACATGAGCAAGCAGATCCATCAGATTCATTTCATCTGACCACTCAATGCGCCCCGGCCTAACCACTTCACCAATCACATTAACTGCTTGGTCCGGTGCCACTTTTAGCCACGACTTTTCATTCATATCGGTTTTTTCCGGTACAAAAATCGCGTCACCGGATTGAATGGCGGGCGGTGCTGTGCTGGTGAGTCCTTCTGTGAAAGCGGTTAAATCGAAACGGGTTACTTGGCCATTGGCTTTGATGACTCGAATTCTTCGAGCTTCGGCAAAACGGGTTGGGCCACCTGCATTGGCTAAAATATCCATAAAGGTTGCGCCCGGTTTGCCTTCAAAAGCGCCCGGTCTGGCGACTTCTCCCATCACATACACCATATTGGCTCCCGCCTTAATTTCTTCCTCCTGTTTTGGGACAAACACGGTCGTTCCTGGAGAGAGGATCGGGAGTAAAGATTCATTACCCGAATCAAGGTATTGCTTAAGGTTGAACAGTTTAGGGTTGTTATCGCTAATCACACGGATCTGCTCAACCGCCGCATAACGTGTCACACCGCCTGAACGCATCAAAACATCCACCAAGTTCGTGTTGGCTTGATAGGAGAAGGAGCCGGGAGCATTCACTTCACCGAAGACTTTGATGGCCATTTTGGAATCCGCACTGTCCCCCGCATTGGCCAGTTTAGCTGCATCAAATTCCTGTTCGATATTGCCAACGATCGGTGAAGCTGGCACAAAAAGTACATCAGTGGATTCGAGCTGGGGGAGAATGCTTTCATCGCCGCTTTCGAGAAAAGCTTTGTAGTTGAAAACGATTTTTTCGTCTTTACGTTTGAGTTGAAGCTTATCAAGTTGCCCCCCTTGGCGAGCACCACCTGCGGCATGCAACGCCATTTGAATATCCGCGTTACTCGATAATGTATATTCACCGGGAGAGGCGACATAGCCTTGCACTGAAATCAGCAGTTGCTGCTCGGCAATAAACACTTGGAGCGTGCTGATGTCGCGAAACACTCGGCTCAAAGCGTCAGAAACCGCTCGCTGAAGTTGGATTTCATCGTAGCCTGCCACATAAAGTGGGCCGACTTCCGGGAGCGTAATTCGCCCCCGTTTATCAACCTGAAATCCGTTATTGAATGAAGGTTCACCGGGCAGGTCAACTTGTACTAAATCACCAATTCTTACGGTTTCTTCCGCGAAGCTAAGGCCACTCAGCAGCAGAGCGCAGCACAGCAGCAGAGCTTTAAAACTATTCTTGCTCATAGAGCTTCCCTCCTTGTTTAGAGAGGTTTGGACTATCTGCCGTAATAATTTCAATGCTGACGCGTCGGTTGGTTAATTTCACTCCCGTTGTTTCGCCGACGTACAAAGGGAGCGACTCACCCAGGGAATGGGTGGTGATTCGCTCTGGCGCAAGGCCGAAAATCGTCAAGTAGCGTTTCACTTGTTCTGCTCGTCCCATGGCCAATTTTTCATTGAATTCCACGTTGCCGGATGAATCAGCATGGCCTGTTACCGAAAGTGTTAAGTCCTGGTGAGCTTTCAGTTTGTCGGCTGCGATGGCTAAATTGCCCATGTATTTCGGGTTGATCTCGGTAGAGTTAATCGCAAATTGATTATCCACATTGAGCCGCCGATTTAACTCTTCAATCAGCGAGAGCGAATTCACAAACGACTGTTCATTTTGAGGTGGAACGCAGCGTGTTTGTGAAGTGACATAATCAAGTTGCTGTTCTAACTGATTCAAGCGTTTACGCTGAATAACCAGATCATTCGCGGCATCCAGCAGCAAGCCGCCATCAAGCTGCCGAGCGATCCGATTTTGCTTTTCTAAAGCCTGTACAACCGCCGCAGGAAAACACCATTTAGCGCCTTCGCGGATCAGGCTCCCCAAATGTAATTTGCTTAGTTGCCAGTCAAAACGTAGCCCATGTTCAGGGCCGAGCGGTTCATCCGGCATCACGGGGGCGAACTCCCCATTCATGTAAGCTTCTGCGATTCCACCGCGGCCTTCTTCTGGGTACGAGGTGCACCCAGCGGTACCAAGTAAGGTGAACAAACCAATACTGACGATAGCTAACTTCATGCTCACCTCCTCAGGTGGGCTAATAAGTGCGAGAATTCACGGGAATGGCCTGGCCGATACGGAGCAGTTTAATAATTTCAAGCGGCTGACCAGTGGCGTTCTCAATGCGCATTTTTCGTTCAGATTCAACGAGTCGCTTATAAAGATAGACCAAAGCACCAACACCTGACGAATCTAAAAAGGTGACATTGCGAAAGTCCAACTCAACTTCTTGGTGAACATCTTTCCAGATCACATCATCAATTATAGGCTGAAGAAAACGGCTACCTTCCGCATCTAGATTGCCCTCTATAAGAAGTGTGACTTGGATATCGCTATCAATAATGGTTCTGAGTTCCATGGGTGTCTCCTTACTGTTTACCAATCTTTTGATGCGTTCATGAATCTGTCAGCATCTTTGGGTTGCATGTAGGTAATAGAGCAGTAAGTGTGCCAATTTAATTATGATTAGATATCAATGGATTACGTTTTATTTTATGTGCTGACTTTTCAGTTTAAAGAGCATTGTCATTTTGGAAATCATTTTGAGACAAGGTTATTGCTGGGCAATTTTCGTGATAATCATGCGGTGATCTGAACCTAAAGAGGGAAGAACCCCTTGTCGGCTGCAAAGAGAAAATTGCGCTGACTTAAGCCACAAATGATCAATGCTGATCATGGTAAAAGCTGGGGTAGGGTAATGAGTTGACCATTCTGGCCATGAAGCCACAGGCCGAGTTTCAAAGCCTTCAAAATGGCTTCTAAAACGTGCATTCATACTTGAGAGGTTGAAATCCCCTAACACTATGGTGTTTGCCATCTCGCTTTCGTTTGCCAGTGTTTTTACATGAGTAAGCATGGCATTACGCTCTTCCCAAAGCGTCGAATTTCTTGGAGAAGGTAAGTGGGTGGCAATCAAACGCAAGGAGGTTTGAGGGGTAATTTGCCAATCGCCCTGTAGGATTTTATTTTTCTCTGTAAAAGGTTTGACAGAAAAATGAAGGATAACTTCTTTGCTGAGAATAAACTGGCTTGAGGGCACTTTTGCATGGGTTTTACCACCGTAAATGTGCGGGTAGATATCGTCCAAAGTGCTGAGCTTATCTTCAAGCGCGGGAGCCACTTCCTGCAGTACCACTAAATCGGCTTGCTCTTGCAGTAAAAGGTTGAGCAGTCGGTTGTAGTCGGTATTTTCGTAGAGCGCATTAAACTGAATGATTTTCAGCGAAGAGGAACAATGCGCTGCACTCTGATCTTGTGAAACCTCGCCCTTTTTTTGAGTCTGCAGTACTACTTCACTTTTACTATTTGGTATGAACCAGATCAGAGCCAATGCACACAGTGTGCTACCAACAAATAAGACTCGGTAGCTCATTAAAAGCGCAATTACTATTAAAAGAGCATTAAAAGCCATTAGCCCAATTGGATAGCTAAAAAGATTATCTAACCACCATATGGGCATGGGATAATACAAACTGGTCAACCAAAGTAAGTTTACCCCAATGAGTAAACCACCAAGCCCTTTGTTGAACATGAGAGCGAATCCTTTTTACGGTTGTGTTGGTGTAAATACCTGCTGCAGTGGGGCGGAACCATCATAAAACCATATCTCGGCCAGCAAGCTGGATTGAGAGCGTGGATAACTGAAGCTAAGGGTTGCGACACCAAGAGTTAACGCTGATGAAGCAATCCGGCTTTCATAAATCGCTTGGTCAGTTCCATTGCCACTGGACGTATATTGACTATAGAAGGTAACAAAGGCTCGGTCAGTACGATAGGCGCTAATATCAGCTTTGATCTCAATTTGCGCGACCGGGTTAAAGCTAAATTCAGCGGGCACATTCAATTGTGAAGTCGTTACGCTGCTGTCACTACCAAAATCTTGTTGGGAATAATCATTGCTGGTGTTTGCTGTTGTTGAGGAGAGCTGCGTTATAAAGCTCATCATCACAGGGGTGAAATCCTTGGCGACGATTGCGGCCTCTTCGGAAGTCGGTTGCGTTGGAGAAGTCACGTTAATCGATGCTGTATCACCTGAACCACCGCCACCGCCATCGCCATCGCCATCGCCTCCACAACCGTAGAGCAGCAAACATGAAGTGATTAATAGAAATGCGTTTTTCATGGTGTCCTCCTAAGGGTTATAGCAGTATGCGCAGTTGTTGAAGGCGTTGTTGAACCAACTCTGTTTCTGTTGGCCTGCTGATTGGGAATAATTACTGAACTGCGGGTAAGTACGCAATAAATCGCTGCGTTCATAGGGCCATTGCCATTCATCGGTGATCAGTAAGGCCCATGGCAGATTGTTCGCATTTTTGAAAAAACGTTGTTGAGCTGGGTCGCTGGTATCGGCGCCAGCGCCATATAAATTAGCGGCATCAAACTTCTCAGTGGCAGGGTAATCAGCAAGGTGAACTTCCCATTTGCGACCTGGTTGGAAGGTTATCCCTTCGCCATGATAAATACCGGGAGTGGCAAAAATGAAAGGATCATAAGGCATTGCGATCAGTTGACTCACATCACTACCGCGCTCAATAGCAATAACGAGACTAAAGTTAAAGCCAATGTCTTCCATGCATTGATTGTCGGTACGGAAGTAAGTACAAAGCCGTGGGAAGGCGCGCGAAAGATCCTCGGAAATGATGAAGATTGCTTCATTTGAATCCATCTCCAAGCCGCTGCTTGGTTGCAACACATCATTGTGATACTGACGGGTTAAGTTGGTATTAATAGCACTGCGAGAAAGGCCAGATAAGCGAATGGCAAAACCGTTGTGATAACTCGCACCATAAGCTGCAAGGTAGCCATCAATCCGAATCTGTGCGACTTGGCTATCTTGCAGCGTTTCGGTAACTCGGAAACGGATCACCACATCGTTCATGTCATAGTCGGCTAAATGCGGCCAGTTGTCCTCAAAGGCGACCGTAGCGTAAGTGGTTTCACTAGGGAAATAGCGTATCGCGACCCCATTCGCGGAGATGGTAATAGGGTGGTCTTCTACTTCTCCAGATGTTGAACCTCCGTACGAATTCAACCCTTTTTGTTGGCTAAAGCGAAAACGGCTCCAACTTGACCCCATATTCGCTTGTTGGGCGACCGTAAAAATCAGCACATTTTGCCCGCTGTGCAGTAGTTGGTCGGTAAAGACCTGCTCTCCTACATCATCAAAATCGCCATCGCGATTCCAGTCAAACCAAGCAGAAAGATAACCCGAAGTGGAAGCATTCACTGTGATTAATGCTTCCAGACCCGCTTCTAACGCAGTGACAAAGCCAACCCCATCCTCGTCATCAATGCCGGCTTTGTCGTCACTGGCAGGAAAAGGCTGACCTGACTGTTCACCGTCTGGCGCTGAGCCTAACCATGTCATCCCATCCATCTGATGACGCGGGCCATTGGACGCTAATGTGGTACGGTAGCTATCTGGAGCATCACCAAAATCAATGGTTGAGTCTTCATCGATCACAGGAGCATTCGCACAACGCGCACCATCATTTTGGTTTGAGGAAGGGCCGTCAGCAAAGTGCACGGCAGGCACATTGCCTTGCGCGATCAAATCAGGGTTTGAGAGATTAATCCGGAATATCTTTCCATCACTGTTACGTGAGATGTAGTAATAGCCATCCACATCAAAGTAGCCGGCGCCAAAAGTGCCTGTTTGGCCGACGTTACCAATATAACTACTGACACCCGTATCCGTATCAAACAGATACAAGCCTCCGGTTGAGTTATCGACACCGTATAAGCTGCCATCAGCGGGATGAAAAGCGAAATCGGTGAGTTTGACGGTCGCTGTTGCTGAGATTTGTTCGACGATGAGTACCGCATTCGGGTCACTGTCTAAAGGGCTTAGGTCGATTTTAAATAACCCTTTACCTTGGCGGTAAAGATAAAAAATATGGTTATAAACATCCCCAACAAAGAAGTTGTAGTCTTGCGGCAGTCCAAGGGTATTAAGAGTTTCTACCTGAAAATCAGAGCCTAACCGAACTAATCGCTTGTTGTTGGTATCGTAACCGTAGATATAGCGATCTTGAAAATCAAAGCCTACAGCATTGATGTTTCCGTTTAGCCCTGTGTTGCTTTGCAGCAGAGCGGTTTGCCCCGTCACTAAGTTCACACCATAAACCTGTACCGGAGAAGCTTGGAATAAATACGCTTGGCTTGGACAAGTTTCAAAAGGTGCAGCGATAGTTCGAATAGAAACCAATACCAACACGATGAAACACCATAATTTTAAGTGCATACCGTCACCTAGTTTTTTGTGGAAGGTTGATAAGGTAAATCAGCAAAAAACAAGCCAAAATTAAGCTATTGTTTTTAAGTGAATTATTTTTCTTATCTCAATTTGAGAACAAAAATAAAACGCAGGATTGATGATGTGTTGAGAGCAGAATTTTTAGGAAATGGCATCGATTTGGGGTGAGAGGCTTGAGTAAAGTTTTCAAACCTCTTCACCAAAAGGAGGCGGGGTTGTAGTCCCCCATCATAGACAGGATCTTAAGAGCTAAGCGGTTTATTTAGATAGAAAAAAGGCCTCATTTATGATCAGATAATCGTCGCCAAACAAACCACCTACATCAACCGTGAAGTCGATGACGTTTATCCGAGTCTAATCCGAGTCTATTTAAGCGTAACTCTGCCGTAGTCGAATGCAGGTTACCCTGGTTTCCTGTTCTTTACCGCTCTTGAGCATTATGGTGGCTTCTATATTTTCCGCGGAACCAAATCCATGAATCTTAACCTTATTGAAGCGAGAAATGGTCAGGATCGGCATTTATCTAAGCTAAAAGGGAAGAAGCTTAAAGAGATCACTCGAGGTACTAATCGCTCGCAGGTGCTCGACCTTGAAGTTCATCGTGGTAAGCAAGATAAATTAGCCATAATTTCTTAGCCACAAGCCATGACAAATTCTGAAAATCAGGTAAAGTATCGGCCTTTGTGAGCAATCTCGCCTATCACCTTCGATAGGCCATCAAATAGCATTAAAATAGGAAGAAAGATGATTTTCGTTGTCGGTCATAAAAACCCAGATAGTGATAGCATTTGTGGTGCATTAGTTGCTGCTGAATTACTTAAAGCACGTGGTCTAGAAGCAAAGCCTGTTCGTCAGGGTGAAATTAACCGTGAAACTCAACACATTCTTGCAACAGCCAGTGTTGATCAACCTGAACTTCGCACTAGCGTCGCGGGCGAAAAAGTATGGCTTGTGGACTATACCGATCTTGCGCAAGCACCTGATGACATCAACCAAGCGGAAATTCTCGGTATTGTTGACCATCATCGCCTAGGCGACGTAATGACAGTGAATCCGCTAGAAGCGTGGATTTGGCCAGTCGGTTGTACCTGTACTATCTTGTTCAACCTATTCAAGATGGAAAATGCAACAATCACACGTCCTTTAGCCATATTGATGATGTCTGCGATTTTGTCTGACACGGTCGGTTTTGCGTCTCCAACGTGCACACCAAAAGATAAAGAAGCTGTGCTTGCACTGGCTGAAATTGCTGAGGTTGAAGACCTTGATGCCTTTATTAAAGCGCTTTTGATTGCGAAAACAGACATTGAAGGTTTATCTGCCGCTCAACTTGTTGAGAAAGATTTGAAAGCTTACCCATTCAACGGCCGTGATGTGGTGGTTGGTCAAGTGGAATTGGCAACGCTTGAACAAGTCGATGGCATGATTGACGCCATTCAAGCAGATCTAGTTCGTCGCTGTGAAGAGGAAGGCCTTGCGTTTGCCGCCGTGATGTTGACCGACATTACCACCGCGCAGACTCGTCTTCTATACACCGGTGAATGGGCTGAAAAACTGACTAAACACGAACAAGATGGCATGTTGATGATGGAAAATACCTTAAGCCGTAAGAAACAAGGTTGGCCTTGGCTGCAAGCTGAATTGGCTTAATCCTTTTTATCATCTTATTGTTTAAGATTCTAAATGTAACGCCTGCAGTGCTACACTGTAGGCGTTTTTATATTCCCCAACTTTCGCATGGAGCCGGGCTATGGCAGACGCATTAACCACAGAACAGATAGAAACAATCAATCGCTATAATGAAGAAGAACGTTTTAAATACTGCATTAAAGCCATTGTTGCAAACCGTGAAGTTTGGATACTAAAAGATGAGCACGGTTGTGTCATGCTCAACACAGAAGAAGATGATTGTGTTCCTGTGTGGCCTAACCAAGAGTTTGCCAAGGCATGGGCAACAGGCGAGTGGCAAGCGTGTGAAGCGGAAGCGATCTCTTTGAACAAATGGCACAGCCGTTGGACTTCGGGCTTGGAAGAAGATGAACTGTCGGTGGTGGTGTTCCCCAATGAGAATGAAGAAGGCGTTGTGTTATTTCCCGACGAATTTGATTTTGAATTGAAAAAGCAAGCCAGTAAAACGCGCTAACTCAAAGAGCTTCTGATAGAAGCTCTTTTACTAACACGATTAAATGTTAAATGGCAATATAGTTTGATCAATTTCTAGATCATTTTTGGACAATTTTGAGTTAGGGCGGACGCGTATTTTGTGCTATTTTCGGGTGGAGAACGTCTATTACTTTTAATCTGGCATAAATAAGAAACGAAGTGCCAGACACCAGCTTAAATTGTCCTATTGACTTAGCTTGTTATGTGGCTATTTAGCTAATTTAACCTTTTTAAATTAGAACGTTTTTAGATGAATATTCATGATAGATGTCATCAATATATTTTCTAATTCACTTTTTCCTATGTCTTGTTGGTTTGTTCGGATGATTGATTTAACCGATTTTCTTTAAACAATATTTGCCAAGGAAATAAAGGTAGTATGATCATCAATATCCCTAATATGGTAAAAAAGTCTGGCACTTCATTGATACGAAGCAACAGCTAATCCGTTGTACCCGTTCTATATCCACTATCTTATTCCTTACAGTTTATCAAAAATTTAAATCATTTGATTTTCATATCAATAATTAATCTCTGTTCACTCTTAGTGATAATAAAGCCTATAGAGTTAACGGAAAATAAAGGAAAGATAAGTTTGATAATTTTGTTTTTAATTTCATGTTAATAATTAGGTAGGTTTAATATCTCACGGTAATGATTTTTAATTTACTACATTGTTAATTGATTATTTTGTGGACTTAATGTTTCAATCATTTTTCTTAAATGTTCCCTCGTTTTTCAATCTCATATATTGAGTGTTTTATTTTTATTATGGCATGCTAACTCTGACTCTTTTTTGTATTGAGAATCAATGTTAGGCTATTTTAAGTATAGGTAAATAACAAATTTGTTATTTTCATGCTGTCTTAAAAGACTCAAACTATCCCTAAGCATCATGGAATGATATGTTAACTTAATAAAATTTGGATATGGGGTTCTGATTAAAATATAAATAGGAATTTTCTTACTTATGAAAAAAGAGAAATCGCTTAGGCATAGCTTGATTTTTTCAGCCATGCTTCCAGTGTTGATTATTTTGCCTAATATAGCCTATAGTGCTTTACCAGTAAGGTATTCTGCGCAAAATGTCTATTATCCTGATACAGGAAAGTACGCTTGCCAAGTCTCGGTAGATACAGAGTTTCAACAAGATTATAAGATAGCCAAAGGCACCATAATCAACGTTGAAGTGATGCGATATAACAAGGCGCTAGAACGACCCTACCTCTCGAAAGAAGTCTATTTCGGTGTGCTCGACGATCAGGCAGGAATATTGTCATTTCAGCGTGATGCAATGACTACAGGGGATAATGACCCTGATGCCCAATGTATTGTTACCAATGTGGCGTTTCCCGGTCATGTACGTAGTGAATTAGTACAACAAAGTTACGATTTACAATCTGGCGTTGCGCTCTATGAGCAGCAAGCCGTGCAGGCTGGGCCAATTTCCAACCTGTCAATTTTGACCGATCTTCTCAGTGTGCCGTTTATCATTAGCTTGCAGCAAGATTTGAGTCCTGACTTTGTCGATTTGTTACCCATCTCGGTTGGTGAAGAGGATTACCGACTCAAAAACACCAGTAATGTTGAAAATTACGCGATCTTTGTCAAAGAGGTTTTAGCGGGTAAAACGGGCGTGAAAGGTTCGTACAATAACGGCTTGTCGCGTAATTTCCTTGAAGAAAAATCCAAGGAAAATATTGAACGGTTTTTGCAGACAAGCTTGGTTGAGCCTGCCATCAAACATGGGCTTGTATCAGAACATATTGATAAGTCACGTCTGTCAGCTTTGCTTCGTTTACATATTATGGCTGAGTTAGAACAAGACTCTCATTTTGAATACGGTAGTGAACAGCAAATTCAGGCATCGCTCGCATTTCAGTATTCCCCAACCATCACTTCCAGTATGCAGTTGCTCAATAATGCGGAGTTCCTCAATGAGCACTTAATAAAAGAATGGTCATATATTGAAGAGAAATATGATCAGATGTCAGAGGATTCTCTCGATATTGGTTTTCCAATCATCTACTCAAAACCAGATCAAAAAGGGGAAGCTGTTTCTATCCGTAAATTGAAAGAATACGATATGTACGTCAGCCATCACCTTGATGTTACATTTCTTGACTTTCATGATAATCCTTTCGAGCCACTCTCAGCTTATATTCCGAAAGATTGGCGATTTGGTATTTCAGACTACTACTCATTCGTTGGGCCCAATAAGAAAATCGTTGAAGGGCCGTTTCGCGGCAATTTACCCATGTTTTGGAATAGCGAGTTTTCCTTTAAACCCATTTCTCTCGTAGCAATTCCACCGTGGGATTTTCGTCCTCCTCAAGAAAGTTTGGATCATGAACTGAATATTCATCCGACCGATGCGTATTTACATATGCAAATTACGATGCGTTATCCTGATTTGGATGGGGTAGAGTTAGCGCAAGCGGTATTTTCCTCAAACAACCCCGATGTGAGTATTGATATTGAAGCGGGTACGATTAATAACCGAGGCGTTGAAGGTGGATTTTTAGGTAAAAACTTCGTACAAATTGCGGCGACTATTTACCAAAAAGAAGCGGATGATTTAGAAGATTGGGAGATGCTCAGCGTGAAAGCCGCACTGGATGCAGTGGGTATCGACACGGTTTACGCTTATGGGTCACCTAATAACATTAAATCTAGTTTGCTGCATCGTTTGTCGTTGAAATTGACCGAAAAGGCCTTAGAGGCTTACATCGGTAGTGGGTTGGAGCCAGCGCTGTTTGACGAGCTACAATCGGTGGGTTTGACTCAACTGGATGTGAAACAAGCGTTTCGTGAACTGGTCTACTCAACGTTCACTAATTCAAACTTGCCACTTAAATTTGCTGGCAATATGAGTGACGAGCAACGAAAAGATGCGGTGGTGGATTCTTTGTTGTCATGGCATAACGCCTATCAAGATCTACAAAGCATGTTGGTTGCCCTTGAATACGACTACACAGCAAAAGAACATATCTTTAACTATCCGTTAACCGATGAAATGTACACCAAAGCAAGGCTCTATAGTTATGGTGCACAGCCTTATCTAGTTGAGGATCTCTGGAAGCCGTATTTAATTCATGGCCGACTCAATCTGCTGCCCGGTTATGGTTATGAGGTCCCTTCTTGGTTGATCGAAAAGGATAAAAAAGAGCTAGGGAGCATCACAAACACGGTGCAAAACGAATGGCATAAGAATCACCAAGTGCTATCGCAAAAACTGGGCGCATTTTTGGGGGCAATGATTGATTCTAAAGCCAAGCTCATGGGTAAGAAGGAATTCACCTTCGCCAAACAACGCGGAGAAGCTCGGTTACACTACACTCTCAAGCTGTACCATAACCAGCAGACCGTCACTGGTAACGGTATTGGGACAACTATAACTAATGAAGACGTGCATCAGTATGTTTTGACTAGTACAAGTTTGGGCTATACCACATTTTTACCCAATTCGATTGTGGATTTCTTTAATACCGACCTGATCAGATTTAGACACGAAAATCTGGATTATCATGACATCAAAGACGATACGCCTCTTTTTGGTGAAATGAATGCTGATATGGCTGCTAAGTGTGTTTGGGAGGATATGGATTCGATGTTTTGGGCCTATAACTACTGTAAGTCAGGTTATACCCAAACGGGGCTTTCCTCGGGTACTGATAAGGAGTTACTGGCGAGCTTACTCACTCAGCATTTAATTGATAATCGAGATCAGCTGAAAACCACTACTACTGCTTGGGATTATGCGAAGGGAGTGATGCAGGCGATTGTCCCGGTTTGGGCTACTGTGGAAGATTTCCAGAATGGCAATCATGGCATGGCAACGTTAGGGTTGTTCTCTGATGTTGGTTTCTTCCTACCGATTGGTAAAGCGGCACTCTCATCGGCCAAAATGACGGGTAAAGTGATTGCGAAATCTTTACCAAGAAAGTACAAGGTCAGCTCTAAGCAGAATATTCTTGAGATCGGTAGCAATAAACGCGTGGTGGGTGAAGCATTTGATATTGATTTGAAAGCGGCAAGAAAGCAGGCCAAAGAGGCGTGGATAAGTTTACCTAAAACCGTCTTTGATCAAATGAATGTGCTGCCTGTCACCGATATTGTTAAAGGTGCCAAATCCGCTTCATTAAAAATCAAACAGCGGGTTCAGAAGGTCAAACGAAGAAATACCGATCCTTATGCACCGAAAGTCTATCAGTCTCGCGATTTTCGTATCTCATCCAAAGATCGCCCAGATTTTGATCCGGATAAAGTAGTCGGTATCCCAAGTGCAGACCGCAAAGTGATGGCGAGCATTGCCGATGAAGAGAATGTGGTGATCGGTGTTAGGGCGGTGGATCCGAACAACCGCAGTTTGTTGGAATCGGGGCTGTACAGCAGTAAGAGCTTATTGATTAAATCCAAAAGTTCGGATTGGGGACCCCACGCGGGCTTTATTCCTGTGGATCAAAAATACGCGAAAGCCTCAGCTCGTACACAAGTGGAGCGTTTTAACCACTACTCTGACAATGCGATCAATAGTGGTGCTGCTACGCCCGTACATTTGACCATTGATGACAAGCGCTTAAAAGAGTTACAAAGTGGTGATAACCCATTAATCCCTGAGCTTGAATATAGCTCTAAGACTGGTATGTATTACGGGGTTTCCAATGATGTCGAGCTTCACTACCAAAAAGATGAGCAGGGATTGTGGATGGTGTTTGTGGTTGAGAATGGCAATACTACCGTTCCAACACCTTTGATGGTGATGGGCAATCCTACCAGCCGAAAACCGATGACGGCCGACTATGACTTGTTTAGTGTGATGACGCATATTTCAGATTACGGTGCACCGGATATGTTCAAAATGCCGGAGCCGTGGGCGGATTGGAAAAAGTCCATCAAGGATCCTGAAAAGCTAGATCCAAAGATTAAGGAGTTGTATGAAAATGAAGATTTGTACAACAAAGTACACAATATGCAGCTTGGGATTATTTCAGATCGGGTTATCGGCTTAAAAGATAAAATCAATGATCGCTTAGGCAGAAGCAATGGCATGGAGTTAGTGCACCACGGTGCGGATGATGCCAACCCTGGCGCGGTGATTAACGATAACTTCCCTGCCACCTATTTTGTGCCCAAACAGTATTTGAACGATGATGCTTTCGGGCCTGGTCAGGGAGGGTTGCGTGATTTCTTCCAAGTTGATGAGAATGGCGCCATTATTTTGCAAAATGTCGATGACTTTGCGAATTTCCATCAGTTGATGACCAATGTGCACTTTACTGGTGCGCTCAACACTAAGTGGTCAGAAAACTATGCCCAATTAGCACGGAAAAATCGGCTTTCCCACGCTTATTTGAATGCTCGCGAACAAGTGGATCAGCTGTTATTTGGCAATATTGATGCAGCAAAAATTGAGTTTTATCGTCCGAAACCGTTTGATGAAACCTTGCCGAAAGGAAAAATTCCCGCGCAAAAAATTGAAATGTATCGGGTCAGAGATCAAATAGTTAATATTGGTGCAGGCATTAACGGGATACATCAAGCCACCATTAAAACTTATTTTGGTGGACAATGGTTAAGTCGTTTCATCCGTGTTGTGCGAGTAGGCCATTACTACTATCAAGTGACCAGGCAGGATGGGGAGGATTACTTAAGAACGCCAGCAAGCGATCAATTGTTGCGTATTGAGCTGGATGCTGATGGAGAATGGATTGCCCCAGATCTGCCCATCGATTAAAACTAACTTCTGATTTAACGAAGCGCCCATGATTGGGCGCTCATCAACCAATATGACCAAGAGCAACGATTCAACTACTGCCTGAAAGAGATTGTGGCTAACCAGCAAGTGTCGATTTTAAAAGATGAGCACGGCTGCGTAATGCTCAATACGGAAGAGGAAGAGTGTGTTCCGGTATGGCCGCATCGTGAGTTTCCACAAGCGTGGGCAACCACTCAGCGGTGAAGAACGTGCTTCTTGCACCGCATTTTCTAATATACCTTGTGATTGGTACTGCTTGAGTTTGGCTTGGTGCAGCTTTCGAACTTGATTTCACTTAAAGGTTGGAGCCTTGGTAAAGTGGCTCTCAATCATACGTTGGGTGATGGGATGCTGAGGATCCGCCAACACTTCGTGAGTTTCCCCCGCTTCGACCACGTCTCCTTCATGCATGACGATGATTTTGTCAGTGATGTGCTTGATCACCCCGATATGCTGCGATACATACACAAACGAGACACCCATCTCTTCTTGCAGTTCTAGAAACAAGTTAATCATCTGTGATCGCATTGCCATGTCTAACCCGTTTAATGCTTCATCAGCCACAATGATCGACGGTTGTAGAATCAGTGCTCGTGCCAAGCAAATCCGCTGTTTTTGCCCGGTGGCGAGCATTTGCGGGTAGAAGTAGGCGTGCTCTGGCAATAACCCAACGCGCAATAGCGTATCTTTTACGCGCTTCATGCGAGCTTCAGGTGGCATATTGGTATTTCTTTTGAGCGGCCCTTCTAGAATATGACCAATTTGAATTCTTGGGTTGAGCGATGTGTTCGGATCTTGAAAAATCATTCGAATCAGCTTACAGCGCGTGGAGTAATCCTTGTGTTCCAATAACTCTCCATTAACGCGTATCTCGCCAGCAGAGGGTTCAACCATCCCTGCAAGCATTCGTGCCAATGTCGATTTACCAGAACCATTTTGGCCAATAAAACCAATGGTTTGCCCTGCTTCTAACGTAAAGCTAACCGGTTTGACTGCATGCTGAATTTTCTTGCGAAACAGACCTGAACGGGTAATGAAATCTTTAGTTAACCCGTTCACTTCTAATAATGATGCACTCATGACTGTTGCTCCATATTGAGTGGGAAATGACAGGCAAACTTATGATTTTTAATACGTTGTGGATACGGTATTTCAACGCATTGGCGCTGAGCATAGGGGCAGCGAGGCCCCAACCGGCAACCAATCGGTAAATGTTGCAAGGGTGGAATGGAACCCGGTAAGGATTGCAATTTTTCTTTATGCGGGATCCAATCACTAAAATCAGGCATCGCTTTCAGTAGTGCAGCCGTATAAGGGTGTTTGGGTTCACTCAATATTTTCTGGGTATCGGCTGACTCAACAGACTGACCGCAGTACATCACTGTAATACGGTTAGCCCACTGGGTAATGGTGGTTAAGTCGTGGCCAATCAATAGAATCGTGGTGTTATTGACCTGATTCATCCGGCTGAGCAAGCGCAATATCTGCGATTGGGTAATGGGGTCCAAATCGTTCGTTGGTTCATCAGCAATCAAAATTTTTGGTTTGGTTGCGATAGCCATCGCAATCATTACCTTTTGGCATTCACCATCAGTTAGCTCATAGGGGTAGCTACTCATGATGCGCGCGTGCTCTTTGATTCCTACTTTATGTAAAAGGGCAATGGCTTGTTTTTTACGCCATGTAAAACGCTGCCACCATTTGCCTTCAAATGTGCGCGATGGAATAGATTCAATCAGCTGTTTTCCCACTTCATCTGAAGGGTCTAAGCAGGTTGACGGTTCTTGAAAAATCATCGCGATGTCGCGGGCAATCACTCGCCGGCGTTCGCGCGGCGTCAGCTGAAGTAGATCAATGTTACCTAAGCGCATGCGGTCGGCGGTGATGGTCCAATTATCTTTGCATATTCCTACGATGGCTTTAGCCACCAAGCTTTTTCCTGATCCAGATTCTCCCACCAATCCGCGAATTTCGCCTTCGTTCATGGTTAAGCTCATGCGATCGACTGCTTTGACCATGCCTTGTGGCGTATCAATTTCGATGGTGAGATGGCGAATATCTAATAATGGCATTATTCCACCCCTGCATTCAGAGCTTGTCGTACACCTTCACCGACTAAGTTGATGATGATCACCGTAAACATAATCGCTAAACCGGGGAGAGTGACTGTCCACGGTGCGAGGTAAATCAGCTCAACTGAATCACCTAAGATGGTGCCCCATTCGGTGCTTGGTGTTTGAGCACCCAAACCAAGAAAGCCCAAAGCGGTGATGTCTAAGATAGCAATGGATAACGCGAGTGTTATTTCGTTGGCGATGACAGCAAGTACATTGGGTAAAATGGAGTTCCACAACAGATAAAAGTCATTGGCACCATCTAAACGTGCGGCGAGGATATAGTCTTTTTCTACTTCGTTGTGTACGGCAATATACACCGAACGAACAAAGCGAGGGATAAGTGCCAAACCAATCGCAAGCAAAATATTGAACTCGCCAAAACCGAGCAGTGCCACAAAAATAATGGCAAGCAGCAATGATGGAATCGACATGACGGTGTCGAGTAAGTGGTTCAATGTACTGGACAATAATCCTTTGGTCATGCCTGCCATGATACCGATAAAACAGCCGATCACAGCCGCGATAGCGGTGATTAAAATAGCGGCAGCGAAGGTGTATTGGGTACCATCAATCAACCGTGACAAGATATCTCGGCCTAAATCGTCGGTACCTAAGAAAAATTCGACAGTACCTGCAGGATCCCAAGAAGGCGGTATTAACAGGTTGCTCGTTTGCAACTGTGGATCATGAGGGGCTATCCAAGGAGAGGTGAGGGTAATCAACACAATGAGCCCTAAGCACCACAAGCCAAACATTGCCAAACTGTTATTGCGATAGCTGCGCCAAAACCGCTCAAACTGAGTCGGAATATGCTCTTCCTGATAAATGTTATTTGTTAGCATACCATTCCTTTCTTACCAGCGGGTTAACCATAGCGCCAATCAAATCAGACAGAATGTTTGCTGTGAGAACGAGCGTACCAACTACGATCACGCCGGCTTGAATGGAGACATAATCTTGGTTAGATAAGGCATCGAGCAGCCAACGGCCAATTCCCGGCCAGTTGAAGATGGACTCAGTAATAATGGCGAGCGTTAACATACTTGATAGCTGAACCCCGAATTTAGGAATAATCGGTGGAATTGCATTTCTCAGCACATGAGCAGTCACAATTTCGTAGTGACTTAAGCCCTTAATTCGAGCGGCGCGTATATAGTTTTGAGCCATCACATCGGCTACCGAAGAGCGCATCAGGCTTACCACTTGCGTCGTCGGTGCTAGAGCCAGCACCAAACAGGGCAAAATCATATGTTCAATAACACTTTGCAAAGCATGGGCACGGTAGGTGCCTTCAGCGAAAAAAGCATCGATTAACGCAAAACCAGTTACGTGTTCTACTTGATAGAGTAGATCATAACGTCCTGATACGGGAAGCCATTCATAGTGAAGAGAAAAGACCATGATCATCAGTAGAGCCACCCAAAATAGCGGGGCTGAATAGCCAGACATTGACGTGAAGGAGATGACGGTATCAATCCATTTACCTTGCTTCATTCCTGCGAGCGTACCAATAGGGAGACCAATTAACAAAGAGAGAGTAAATGCGATGAGGCACAGTTCCAACGTTGCTGGGAAGACGATGAGTAACTCGTCCACAATCGGGACACCACTGTGATTGACGCCAAAATTGAGTTGCAGTAGTTGCCCTAAATAGGTTGACCAACCCGACCAGAAACCATGGTCCATTAGAGGCGAGTGGGGATCTAAGCGCAACAGAGCAAACCCGACCATAGTCAAAATGAGTAATGTGATAATAAATAAGTTGAGTCTGCGTACCGTATATAAAAACACTATTCGATCCTCTCAACCGTATTGAATGGCTGTACATTAAACGGACTGAGTTTAAAGCCTGTTAGCGTTTTATTGTACGCTTTAAATTGCATGCCGTGTGCCAGTGGGATAACCGGAAACTCTTCGTTCAAAATATTTTGCGCCTGTTTGTATAAGTTAAGGCGATAGCGCGGCTTGTCTACTTCCAAGGCCAAATCGAGTAGAAAATCGAAATCACTATTACACCACATAGAGGCATTGAGCCCCGAACGCTCGGAATTACAAGAGAGCAGTGGACGCAAAAAGTTATTTGGGTCTGCGGTATCTCCATTCCAACCGGTTAAAATCAGATCAGCGTTAGCGTGCTGGATCAAATTTGAGCGATCGAGACGGTCTTGGGTGATGATATGCAATGTAATACCAATGTCGGCCAAGTTCGCATTAATTAGCTCAGCAGTTTTACGTGGGCTTGGATTATAGGCATGAGGCTCTGAAGGGACTGACATCGTCAATTCCAAATTGGCGTAATAGCCGGCCTCTTTAAGTAATGCGATCGCGTAATTACGATCATAGCGAATGTGAACGTTGTCTTTTTGGTAAGCCCAAGATGACGGCGGCAGTAGGTTATAAGCAATACTCCCTGTACCGTAATAGACCGAGTCCAAAATATTTTGGCGGTTGATCGCGAAATTAAGCGCTTTACGCACGCGAACATCACTAAGTGCAGGATGAGATGTGTTTACAGCAATAAACGAGACGTTCATTGCTGGTTTGGCATTCAGTTTGATTTCTGCTTGCTGTTTGATGATCGGGATCTGACTTGAAATCGGCGAGCTAAGTACGTCACACTCATAGCGTAGTAGTTTGGCGAGTGTCCCTGTGCCTCGGTTTGACACATCAAATACGACTTGCTCCATCTTCGCCACGCCATTCCAATAAGCACCATGACGACGAAGGCGGATAAGGTCATTGACTTTAAATTCGTCGAGATAAAAAGGGCCTGAGCCAACAGGATGACTGTCAATCATGCTTTTTTCATCCTTAATCACTAATTGATTAGCATACTCATAAGAGAGTATGACGGCGTGACTGGTGGCGATATTGGATAAAAAAGAGTTGTCGGGACGACTGAGGATAAATTTAACCGTGAGATCATCCAGAGCGTGAACATCGATCAGCAAGTTTTTGAAATCAATACCCGCAAACCATGGGTAGACGCCACTATTGACGTAATGAAACGGGTTGGTTGGGTCAATGATTCGGCGAAAGCTGAAGACCACATCATCGGCATTAAGAGCGCGAGTCGGTGTAAACCAAGCGGTTGATTGAAATTGAACGCCATCGTTTAGCTTGAATGTATACTCGGTACCTTGTGGATTCACCGTCCAACTTGTGGCTAAGTTTGGTATCGGTTGTAAGGTTTCTGAGTCCAATTGTAACAGTGTGTCGTAAATCTGTGGGCTGAGAGCTTCAGACGTAATACCGCCCTCAACCAATTGTGGGTTAAAAGTGGTGGGGTTACCGTGACCACAATATACGAATCCGCTCTGGCGAATTTTACTATGGTCAATTTGTTCGCTACAGCCTATCAGTAGGCTAAAGCTGCATATTCCTAGTGCGAATCGTATCAATGTTTTCATAAAGAGAAATAACTGTGAGAAGTAGGGCAAACAAAGCCAATCATTATGCCTCAAAATCCTGATAATCTACCATTTTTTGTTGCTCTAAACCTAGGGTTAATCGCCATTACTGCCAACGAGTTGATATTTTCTCACCATACCTCTCAATTGGTGGTAGCTCAAGCCGAGTAATTCGGCGGCTTGTCTTTGATTAAACTTACTGGCATTGAGCGCGGCACTCAGTAGTTGTCTGTCCTGATCGTCCTGCCACGTTTTGTAATCCATCGGAAATTCAAAGCCAGTCGTGTCAGTATGGTGATCTGTGGAGAGATTGCCAGTAAGGTCATCTGGTTTGTGCCATTGATTAGCAAAAGGGTTAAAAACCAAGTTTTCAATGGGATGAGAGGCCGTTCCGTGTTGATAGACAGCCCGCTCCACGACATTTTTAAGTTCACGCACATTTCCCGGCCACAAGTAGTGTTGAAGCTGCTCTGCCGCTTCTGTACTAAACCCGACAAAGAGCGCTAAGTTCAGTTCACGGCACATCTTAATCGCGTAATACTCAGCAAGTGGCATGATGTCTTCTTTTCGCTCTCTTAGCGGTGGAAGCTGAATCACATCAAAGGCCAGTCGGTCGAGTAAGTCAGCTCGAAACTTTCCAATTTCAGCTAATTGTGGAAGATTAGCGTTGGTTGCACAGACGATACGGACATTCGCATTAAGCCGTTGGCTACCGCCGACACGTTCGTAATGTCCATATTCAATCACTCGAAGCAGTTTCTCTTGTACGGCAAGCGGTGCGGTGGCGAGCTCGTCCAAAAAAAGAGTTCCCCCTTCTGCCCGTTCAAATCGTCCTTGGTGACGTCCTTTGGCTCCGGTAAACGAGCCTGATTCATGACCAAAGAGCTCAGAGTCCATTAACCCTTCACTCAAGGTTGAACAGTTTAACGAAACCAGTGGTTGGTCCCAACGTTTGGAAAGATAATGCAAGCGCTGAGCGATTAACTCTTTGCCCGTTCCTCGTTCGCCAATAATCAATACTGGTCTATCAATCGGTGCAAGCTTAGAGACTTTATCGAGCACGGACAAAAATGGGGGGGCTTCACCAATTAGGTTTTGTTGCATATTCACTCTCCACACCGTGATTGAAAGAGTTGGTTAAATTTACCAACCCTTGGTAAAAATCATCATAGCATAGCTGTGTATTAAATGAACTTTTGTGTAATTTGTTGATTATCAATAAATTTATACTTGGCACGAAACTTGGTTATCTCTTGTTGTCAAACGCTTTTAACGATGTAAAGCGGTCCACTACTAACCACATTACTATTGAGAACTAGTCAGGAGATTGAACATGGGTATTTTTTCTCGTTTTGCCGATATCGTAAACTCGAACATTAGTGCACTGTTAGATAAAGCGGAAGATCCTGAAAAGATGATCCGCTTAATTATCCAAGAGATGGAAGATACTTTGGTGGAAGTTCGCACCAATTCGGCCAAAGCTATTGCGGATAAGAAAGAGCTCGCACGTAAAGTCGATTCTATGGTCTCTCATATTGAAGATTGGCAACAAAAAGCGACTTTGGCGCTCGCTAAGCAGCGTGAAGATCTCGCTCGCGCTGCCTTGATTGAAAAAAAGAAATTGCAAGAGATGATGAAAGGTTTGCACACTGAACAAACCTTGGTAGAAGAAACTATCGATAAATTGACAGGTGAAATCGGTAAGCTAGAGGCCAAAATTGCCGAAACACGGGTCAAGCAACAAGCTTTGGCACTTCGTAGCCAAACCGCGCACAACCGTCGTGATGTGCAACGTCATTTGCATACTAGCCGTACTGATGAAGCGATGGCGAAGTTTGAACAGTACTCGCGTAAAGTCGATGAACTTGAAGCTGAAGCCGATCTCTACGCTATGTCCGGTAACGCTAAGTCACTCGACCAAGAATTTGCTGAACTGCAAGCGCAAGATGAAATTGAACAAGAGCTAGCAAAACTGAAACAGCAAATGGACAAAAACCAATAACGAGGAGTGGCATACATGTCATCATTTTTTATCGCAGGTCCACTGATTGTCTTTTTGATTTTTGTTGCACCGATCTGGCTCTTTTTACATTACAGAGGTAAGCGACATAGTAGCAACTCATTGTCGCAAGAGGATTTAGAGCGGATTAAAGCGTTATCTGCAAAAGCGGAAAAACTGCAAAGCCGGGTTGAAACCCTTGAACGCATTTTAGATGCTGAATCACCGACTTGGAGACAAAATCATGGCTAGCCGCGAGCTCTATAAAGATCCGGTCAACGGTAAAATAGCTGGCGTATGCGCTGGGCTTGCTAATTATCTTGGGTTAGAAGTTTGGTTGGTGCGTATATTGGTCATCTCGGCTGCACTACTCGGTGGCGGTTTTTTAGTGCTTTTAGCTTATATGGCTTTGATGCTGATGTTAGAAAAGCAGCCTACTCAGTATGTTGAAACGCTAAAAGCCCAACGCGAACATACATTGAAAAATAAGCCTTGGGAGCAAGGACAAACTGCCGAAGCCTTGCTGGTGACATTGGATCAAGATTTAACTCTAGTGGATCAGAAAATCCGTAAAATGGAGGCTTATGTCACCTCTGAAGCATTTAAAGTCAATCGTGAGTTTAATCAGCTTTAACAGAAGAAAGTATAACCGATGGATAAATTGAATAAGCCGGACAGAGCTCCGGCTTATTTATGTGAGGAAGATGAACTTAAAGAGCCTGAACTTCCAAAATACATAATTTCTTCTTACATGATTTCTTCTTAGTGAAAGCACTCTCTGTGTTAGATTTTTAATATATAAATCTAGCCGTCAATGACGGCTTCATCTATTTTAAAAGAAATCATGGCGTTGGATTATAGGGTATGAATAAATTATTAGTACTGTGCTGGTTTTCGTTACCAGTTTTGGTTGCGTGCGGTAAAGCGCCTTTGGATATTCCAGAACCAGAATCAAGACCTGCGAAACTATTCACTGTCCTTGTCGGTAATACACAAGATGAACGTCAGTTTCCGGCTACGACTGAAGCAGGGGATAAAGCGGTGCTGGCATTTCGGGTGCCGGGGCAGTTACAGTCGATTGATGTCACGGCTGGTCGGCAAGTTGCGCGAGGTGACGTGTTGGCGAGTTTGAATCCAGATGAATATGCATTATTAGAAAAGCAAGCCCAAGCTAATTTTATGCTCGCTAATGTCCAATTTGAGCGATATAAAAAATTGCGTAAAGATAAAGTGGTATCCGAGCAAGATTTTGATCAAGCCCAAGCGAACCATAACTCAGCGAGAGCAATGTGGGAGCAAGCAAAAGCAAACTTACGTTATACGCAGCTTATCGCTCCCTATGACGGTACTATTTCGATTATCCCTGCAGAAAATCATGAGTACATTGCTGCAAAACAAGGGGTAATGAACATCCAAACAAACCAGATTTTGAAAGTGGTTTTTCAACTTCCAGATCACTTACTGAGTCGCTTTGCCAATGGCGCCCGTTTTGTGGCTAGCATCCAATTTGATTCCTTTCCAGATCGAGAATTTGAGCTTCAATTTCAAGAAATAGATACAGAAGCGGATCCCAAAACAGGCTCTTACCGTGTTTCTATGATTATGGATAGACCTAGTGATATTGGTATTTTGCCCGGAATGGTTGGAACGGTGCGAGTCGCTTCTGTACAAGTCAGTGCAACCCATATACCTAGGTCCGCATTATTGGTCGAAGAGGGTAAAATATCGGTTTGGCGAGTCAATGAGCAGGGGATTGTCGAAAAATCGCAAGTAGAACTAAATGATAAAGAGCAAGTGATATCGGGCCTTAAAGATGGCGATCGCATTGTTATCTCCGGTGTTAATCGCATTTCACCCGGAATGAAAGTCCGTGAATGGATTAAAGAGCGGGGATTGTAATATGAAGCAATTAGTAACGTTATGCTTAGCCTCTGCAATTTTTTTCATCGCAGGTTGCAGTGAACCACAGAGAGCTGTTAGAGAGCCAGTTGCCCGTGTGAAAGTGATTGAGCTCAATGTACAGGAAGTGAAAGATACTCTCTACTTTCCTGCGATCGCGAATGCGGCGGAACGCTCTCAACTGAGCTTTCGTGTTAATGGCGAAATTAGTCGATTTCTCGTTAAAGAGGGGAATCGAGTGAAAAAGGGTCAAGTTCTGGCTATCTTAGAACCAACGGATTATCAGTTGGATGTCGATAATGCATCGGCACGATTTGTGGTAATCGACAGCCAGTTTAAGCGTTCTCAGCCATTAGTAGATAAAGGGCTGTTGGCGAAGTCGCAGTTCGATGAAATCGCGGCGCAGCGGAAAATCGCCCACTCAGAGCTAGAGCTGGCTAAATTGCGACTGTCGTTTACTGAGTTAAAAGCGCCCATGGATGGTGTTATCTCTCGTATTAATGCCGAGCAATTTGAAAATGTTCGAGTGGGTCAGCAAATTGTCAATATCCATAGTATTGATAGTGTTGAAGTATTAATCCAATTACCCGATCGTCTTTATACCCGTCAGCCAACAACGTCAGATCTTGAGAAAGTGGATGCGTGGGTACGATTACCCAGTGGCAATCAATATTTAGCGAAAGTCAAAGAGTTTACCACCGAACCCAATCCTAATACCGGTACTTTTACGGTGACATTAATGCTGCCTATGCCTAGTAATGAGATCATCTTAGATGGTATGGCTGTCGATGTGACTTCAAAATCGGCGCAAGTGGGGGTAAACCTCAATCAAGGAGTTAATGTGCCTATCACGGCTGTGTTTAATGCTGATGGTGATGATATTGATCGTGCAAACAAATTCGTTTGGCTTGTGAGGCCTGATCTCACCGTGACCAAGCGACAAATCGTTATTGGACAAGCCTCGAAAAGCACCCTCCAAGTGTTAGATGGGTTAAATCCAATGGATAAGATCGTTACTGCAGGCCTAACAAAACTGCGTGAAGGAATGAAAGTGGAAGTCGTGAAGCAGGAGGTGGGTAATGAGTAATCAAACCCCAGAGTCGCAAAATGATCAAAAAGTGAGAGGGGTTGCAGCCTACTTCATAAAAAATAGAGTCATCAGCTGGATGTTGTCGCTGATTTTCTTGATTGGTGGCGTATCGGCGTTTTTTGGCCTCGGAAGGTTGGAAGACCCAGCCTTTACCATTAAAGATGCTATGGTTGTCACCGCTTATCCGGGGGCCACACCTCAACAAGTAGAAGAAGAGGTGACTTACCCTTTAGAGAAGGCTATTCAGCAACTGACCTATGTGAATGAGGTGAACTCGATCTCTAGTCGTGGTTTGTCACAAATTACCGTTTCCATGAAAAATAACTATGGGCCTGATGATTTACCGCAGATATGGGATGAACTACGACGTAAAGTCAATGATCTAAAAAACCAACTGCCACCGGGCGTTCATGAGCCTCAAGTTATCGATGATTTTGGTGACGTATATGGCATTTTATTGGCTATTACCGGTGATGGATACAGTTATAAAGAGCTGCTTGATTATGTTGATTACCTGCGTCGGGAGTTAGAACTGGTTGACGGTGTAAGCAAAGTATCTGTTTCGGGGCAGCAACAGCAGCAGGTATTTATTGAAATCTCGATGAAGCGTATCAGTTCACTCGGTATTTCACCTCAAACCGTTTTCAATCTATTAGCTACTCAAAATATCGTGTCAGATGCTGGAGCAATTCGTATTGGCGATGAGTATATTCGTATTCAACCGACAGGTGAATTTGAGAATGTCGATAAACTCGGTGATTTGATTTTAACCGAAGGTGGAGCACAAGGATTGATTTACTTACGTGATGTGGCACAAGTAAATCGAGGCTATATTGATGTGCCCAGTAATGTTATCAATTTCAATGGCAAGCTTGCTTTGAATATGGGCATCTCTTTTGCTCAAGGTGTCAATGTGGTGGACGTTGGACAGCGTTTTGACCGACGTTTAGCAGAATTGAAATACCAGCAGCCGATTGGTATTGATATTTCGGAAGTATACAGCCAACCCAAAGAGGTGAATAAGTCGGTCAGTGGTTTTGTCGTTAGCCTTGGCCAAGCGGTAGCGATCGTTATCATTGTACTACTGTTTTTTATGGGTTTGCGCTCTGGTTTATTGATTGGATTGATTTTACTGCTGACCGTTTTGGGAACCTTCATTTTCATGCAGTACCTGAAAATCGATCTACAAAGGATCTCGTTGGGAGCTTTAGTCATCGCGCTTGGTATGCTGGTGGATAATGCAATTGTAGTGGTCGAAGGTATTTTAATCGGAACCCAAAAAGGACGAACGAGGCTGCAAGCGGCAACCGATATTGTCACACAAACGAAATGGCCATTGTTGGGAGCGACCGTGATAGCGGTGACCGCATTTGCCCCTATTGGTTTGTCAGAAGATGCGACGGGCGAATATTGCAGAACACTATTTACGGTGTTGTTGATTTCTTTGATGCTGAGTTGGTTTACAGCAATCTCACTCACCCCATTTTTTGCTGATATTTTCTTCAAGGGACAAAAAGTAAATACGGCTGGAGAGCACCACGATCCATATAACGGAATGGTTTTTGTCTTATATAAAAGCTTCCTAGACTTTTGTATGAAGCGTGCATGGTTAACCATGGTGGTTTTAGTTTTTGGCTTGGTCATTAGTGTGTACGGTTTTACTAAAGTGAAACAAGCTTTTTTTCCATCTTCAACGACTCCTATATTCATGGTCGATGTTTGGTTACCTGAAGGAACGGATATCCGGGCCACCAATGATCAACTTCGTAAGCTAGAGCGTTGGTTGTCAGCCCAAGAAGAAGTGGAACATATCACAACGACAGCAGGCAAAGGGCTTCAGCGTTTTATGCTGACCTACACGCCAGAGAAAAGTTACGCGGCTTATGGTGAAATTATCACTCGGGTGAAAAGTGATGAAATGCTCACTCAGGTAATGGATCGTTTTAGGCTGCATCTTGATGAGCACTATCCTGAGATCAACTATAAACTGAAACAGATAGAGTTAGGTCCTGGTGGTGGTGCAAAAATAGAAGCTCGAATTGTTGGTTCGGATCCCACTATATTAAGGTCGCTTGCCTCACAAGTGATGGATATCATGTATGCAGATCCAGGAGCTTACAACATTCGTCACGACTGGCGTGAACGCACAAAAGTGTTAGAGCCGCAATTCAATGAAAGTCAAGCTAGGCGTTATGGTGTCACTAAATCCGACGTAGACGAGTTTTTAGCGATGTCATTTTCAGGAAAAGCGATCGGTGTATATCGTGATGGCAGTACGCTCATGCCTATTATCGCTCGCTTACCAGAAGATGAGCGGACGGATATACGCAATATTAAAAGTATGAAGCTTTGGAGCCCAGTGGTGGAAAGCTATATCCCACTGCAACAAGTTACTCTAGGTTATGAAATGCGTTGGGAAGATCCTCTCATTGTGCGTAAGAACCGGAAACGAATGTTAACGGTGATGGCAGACCCAGATATTTTGGGCCAAGAGACAGCTTCAACATTGCAAAAACGGCTACAGCCGAAAATTGAAGCTATCGCAATGCCAGCGGGCTATTCACTGGAATGGGGAGGCGAGTTCGAATCTTCACAGGATGCGAAGGAATCATTGTTTAAAACCATGCCTTTGGGCTATCTTTTCATGTTTTTAATTACGGTATTTCTATTCAATTCTGTGAAAAAATCGTTGATAGTATGGCTAACGGTACCTCTTGCTCTGATTGGGGTGACTACGGGTTTACTGATGCTCAATACCCCCTTTGGTTTTATGGCATTACTTGGTTTTTTAAGTTTATCAGGAATGTTGTTGAAAAATGGCATTGTACTGCTTGATCAAATAGAAATTGAAATACACTCGGGTAAAGATCCTTACTTGGCGATCGTTGATGCTTCTTTGAGCCGTGTACGCCCAGTATGCATGGCTGCAATTACGACGATTTTGGGGATGATACCCTTATTACCGGATATTTTCTTTAAACCTATGGCCGTCACTATCATGTTCGGTTTGGGCTTTGCGACCATACTGACATTGATTGTTGTACCAGTGTTGTATCGTTTATTCCATAAAATTAACGTACCGCAATAAGGCAAAGCGATACCTCAACATTGATTGGGTATTGATTAAGGAAGGCATATGCATCAGATGGACACGGTATGCGCATGGGCGATGAATCACCCTTTAGAGCGCGATTATCACGATAATGAGTGGGGCGTCCCCGTTTACGATGATGTCAAGTTGTTCGAATTTTTGACGTTAGAAGGTGCGCAAGCTGGGCTGAGCTGGATAACAATTTTGAAAAAGAGAGAAGGTTATCGCTTAGCCTTTGACGGTTATGATCTTGAAAAACTGGCTCAGTACGACGAAACGCGAGCACCTTATATTATCGAACATTTCGATGTGGTGAAGCACAAAGGAAAAATTGCCTCTGTCTATTCCAATGCACGAGCGGCTTTACTGTTGCAGCAAGAGTATGGCTCTTTGTCCAAAGCATTGTGGCAGTTTGTGGATGGTCAACCAGTGCTCAATCATTGGCAGCAGATGATTGATATCTCTACATCGACGCCCACGTCTAAGGCGATGAGCCAATTTCTAAAGAAAAAAGGCTTCAAGTTTATTGGCGAAACGATTTGTTATGCTTTTATGCAGGCGGTGGGTATGGTGAACGACCATTTGGTTGATTGCCCCAAGCGTTAATTTTTTAATGCGACCTTGTGACCTTAATATAGAAAAGAAAAAAGGCCGCTGAAGATTCAGCGGTCTTTTAGTCTTTTACTCACGTTATGCATGTAGAGCAAGCTGTGCACTGTAGCGTTCTAATCCCGCTTTTAGATCAGCGATCAGATCGTCTACATCTTCAAGACCAATATGCACTCGAATCAGTGTACCTGCAAAGTGCGGGTGTGCGACGGTTCTTAAACTATCAAAGCTTTTGGGCTCATTAGCTAAAATCAAGCTTTCAAATCCACCCCATGAAAAGCCCATACTAAAATGTTGCATGCCATCGAGCAAAGCGGTCGTAGCTTTTGCATCACTGCTCTTTAATACAAATGAAAACAGTCCGTTACCACCAGTGAAATCACGCTGATAAAATTCATGTCCAGGACAAGTCTCTAACGCCGGATGGCGAACGTGATCCACTTCAGGCTGTTCTGCTAACCAGTGCGCAATGGCTAAGCTATTTTGAGCATGTTGACGTAAGCGAACATCTAAGGTTCTTAGCCCTCGTAGTCCTAAATAAGCGTCATCAGGTGAGACACATTGTCCCATCAAATAGCTTTGCTCTCGCAATTGATCCCAGCATTTTTCATTGGCAATCGCTGTTCCTAACATCACGTCTGAGTGGCCAACAATGTATTTCGTCGCCGCTTGGATCGAAATATCAACACCATGTTCAAAAGGTGAAAAGTTCACGCCCGCCGCCCAAGTGTTATCCAGCATGACAATGATGTCATGTTCATGTGCAACCCGCGCTAAGGTTGGGATATCTTGCACTTCCATCGTGATCGAACCGGGTGATTCAGTGAACAACACTTTGGTATTGGGCTGGATCAAAGCGCGGATCCCTTCACCTATGGTCGGTGGGTAGTAGGTCGTTTCTATGCCCATTTTTTTCATGATTTTTTCACAAAAATCACGAGTAGGTTCATAGCAAGTGTCGACCATCAGAATATGGTCACCCGTTTGCACAAAGGAAAGAATACTATTGGCAATGGCGGCCGCACCGCAAGGGAAAAGCGCGCAACCGACGCCACCTTCAATTTCCACCATTGCTTCTTGGAACGCAAAGTGCGTATGAGTACCACGGCGTCCATAAAAGAGTGTTTTATTAGCCCGATTGACAGTGGCGTGATTTTTTTCAGCCACACTATCAAACACAACCGTAGAGGCTCGTTGAATAGGAGGATTGACAACACCATTGGTCCACTTTTTACTACGACCCGCATTGACCAACTGTGTTTTTTTACCTTCTGGCATCCGAAATCCTTGTCTGGGAGAGTGTTCACTATTTAAAACATGGAGTTGCCTAGCTTGGCAACCCCAGTCAGATAAAAAGTTTACAGCAGCGGATTAAACAGATAGAACAATCGTTCAAAAAACCTATGATACAGCGGGCGTTGCTCCCATATTGCTAGCTCAACCAAGTGAGATTGTTCTATATAACGCTGTTGCAGCCAGTTCATTTCTTGAGTGAAGGATTGATCTTCAATTGCTAACGTGACTTCAAAATTGAGCCATAAGCTGCGCATGTCAATATTCACCGTACCGACAAGACAGAACTGGTTATCGATCACGACGGATTTAGTGTGCAGCAAGCCACCGTAGAATTCGTATATTTTCACACCGGCTTCGAGCAACTCACCATAAAAGGCGCGAGAGGCCCATTTAACCATCAATGAGTCATTTTTATGTGGAATAATGACTTCAACATTGATACCGCGTTGAGCGGTCATTTTTAAAGTAGCAACAAGGTCTGCACTGGGAACAAAGTAAGGTGTTGTGATCCTGACAGATTGATTGGATTGATTCATCGCGAGCGTTAACACTTGGGAGATTAAGTTCTCCGGCATGCCGGGGCCTGAGGGGACAACCTGTACTGGATGATGGGGCTGATCTGGACCGATAGTGCATTCTGGTTGTGCTGGCAACATACGTGTTCCTGTTTCCACTTCCCAGTCCCAGCAATGTACTGCGGACAGCACATTGACCGCAGGCCCGGTAATACGAACCATAATATCGACCCATTGACCTACACCGGAATTTTGCTTGAAATAGGCTGGATCAACTAAATTCATCGAGCCTGTGTAGGCAATTTTATCGTCGATAACAATGATTTTACGATGTTGACGTAGATCTAAGCGGCGTAAGAACATCCGCCACGGGCTCACTTCTAACGCTTGGACGACTTCAATTCCTGCGTCTTTCATCATTTTGTACCAGTGACTTTTGAAGAAACGTGGGCTGCCCGCGGAATCAAGCAGTAATTTCACATGCACATCACGTTTAGCTGCTTGGATCAACGCGGAAGCAACCGAATCCGCCAATCCACCCGGGTGCCAAATATAAAAGACCATTTGGATGCTAGTGTGAGCTTGTTCTATGTCAGCAATGATAGAGTGCAGAATTTCGTTAGGGGAGGTTTGCAATGATAACGTATTACCACTTAAGGCCGGAATCCCCATGCGGTGGTTACACAGCTCATCAATTTTATAAATTTGGGCGCCCATTCCCTCAGGGGCATGAGCTTGGCAATCGTTAAGCTGTCTAAACCAATCACCAAATGGAGCAAACATTTCCTTCGCACGCTCTGCACGCTTGCGTCCTAAATTTAGCTCACCAAAAAGAAAATAGCAGATCACTCCCACAATCGGAATGATATAAATCACCATCAGCCAAGCCAGAGAAACACTCACCGCTCGGCGTTTCAATACAACGCGTAGCGTGACTGCGGCGACCAAAAACCAATAGAGAGCGATGCCTGCTAAAGTAAGAACGTGGTAAACCTTGTCCATGCTATTAATCTTGTCGATAGAATAAGTCACGATAGTAAAGGGAAAGGGAAAACTAAGGAAGGTTATCGCGTGAATAATATGAAAATAGTAACAGATGAATCGTGTTACTAGAGTGATCATGGCAGTTTAAAAAAATGATCTGAGGATAAAAAAGCAACAGTTGAACTATAAAACTACGGCGTTATCCGTAATTTATATCGTTCGGGCTTCCAATTTTAATCTCAAACTGTTTTACTTGCCACCATCTCAGTGCGACAAAAAATCACAACTTGTGTAATTAAAAGTTTACACACGCTTTTAGCACTGCCTAACAAACACAACATTGGTAAATAGTTTATGGCAAGTAGTTCAAGAGGTCATTTCTCATCGAGACTTGGTTTTATTATGGCGGCTGCAGGTTCTGCGGTTGGCCTAGGGAACGTGTGGGGTTTTCCGACCAAAGCGGCAAGTAATGGTGGCGCGGCATTTTTAGTGATTTATTTGGCGATGGTATTCTTGCTGGCGTTTCCAATGCTGGTTGCGGAATTGACGATTGGGCGACATGGACAATCTAACCCCATCGCTTCTTTAAGAAGTATCTGGACCAAAAATCGTGCGGCGGCGGCACTGTTTGGCATTATCGCGATGATTGCCTCATCGATGATCCTCAGTTTCTACTCCATCCTTGCCGGATGGCTTATGGGTTTTGCGGCATCCCCTATATTAGGTATGTTGGGCTTACAGACGGCGGCCGACTGGCTAGTGAATTTTAGCGATTTACGCAATGTTTTACTGGCGCTCGCATTTTCTTTACTCACTATTTATGTTGTGCGAAAAGGTGTCGCGGACGGCATTGAAAAATGGTCTACCCGTTTGATGCCGGTGCTTTTCATTCTCTTTGGCGTCATGATTGCTTATATCTTTACCCAAGATGGGGCAATGGAAGGGCTGAAGATGTATTTGATCCCTGATATTGCGCACATCACTCCCAGTTTATTAGTAGACGCAATGGGGCAAGCTTTCTTCTCTCTCTCTTTAGGCGTGGGGGCGATGATCGTTTATGGCTCATATCTTAAGAAAGATGTTAATTTGCCAAAAACAGCGGCGCAAGTCGCGGCGATTGATACGGGAGTGGCGTTTGCCGCTGGCCTTTTGATTCTCCCAGCAATGTTTGTGGCTAAAAATCATGGTGTCGAAATTTTTGATGCTGCAGGCAACTTGATGAGTTCGGGCGATTTAGTTTTCACCGTGCTGCCTGCGATGTTTGATAATATGGGCAGTGCAGGGGTGTTGCTCGGCTTTGGTTTCTTTATTTTGATGGTTATCGCAGCGCTAACTTCTTCAATTTCTATGCTAGAAGTACCAGTATCTTGCGCGCAAGATGAACTAAAAATGACTCGTAGCCAAGCAACATGGATGATCGGTGGAGCCATTGCGCTGCTGAGCATCATCATTTCCCTTAACTTTGGGGCGTTATTTAACCTAGTGGCTAACGTCTCAACCGTCTATATGCAACCTTTATTAGGTGTGGTTTGGGCTATTGTGGTGGGTTGGGTTTGGCATCGTAATAAATTGCTTGATGAGATCAAACAAGGTAACCCAGAGATTGCACAAAGCCTATTTTGGAAAATTTGGCCATGGTACGTGCGTTTTGTTTGCCCCGTGGCGATTTTAATGGTGTTTGGTTATTCATTAATTTAGCGCATTCCTAAGGCTCTCATCCGAGAGCCTTTTTATCCTCCTACGGCCTTGAACCTTGCATTTATTGGTATCTGCGTTGTTTAACGCTATACTCAGCCGCCTATTCTGCAGTTAGTGATTCACATGTTTGATATTCTTTATACTCACAACGATTTTCTCATCATCAACAAGCATCCCAATGTTTCTGTGCACAAAGATGATGGGGATACAATGCTGCTGCAAGAAGTGGGTAAGGTTTCAGGCGATGACAAGCTCTACTTAGTTCATCGGTTGGATAAAATGACGTCCGGCATTTTATTGCTTGCCCGCCACCAAGCTGCGGCTAGTGAGTTATCTAAAAACTTTGCAGCAAGGGAAGTCGAGAAATTCTATCTTGCCATTGGCAGTAAAAAGCCTAAAAAGAAACAGGGTTTGATCAGCGGTGATATGGAACGCTCTCGACGCTCGTCGTGGAAGTTAGTAGCGACACAAAATAACCCTGCAGTAACGCAGTTTTTTTCCTGCTCTGCTGAGCCGGGTGAACGTCTCTTTTTATGTAAACCTTTTACCGGAAAAACCCACCAAATTAGGGTTGCTTTGAAATCACTCGGCTCTGCGATTGTCGGTGACCCGATTTATCATTCTCATGATGATTCTGATAGAGGCTATCTACACGCTTTTGCGTTACGTTTTTGCTATCAGGATCAGTGGTATCAATTTATCTGCGACCCACGCAATCAAGTAGCGATGGGGCAGAAGTGGAACTCAGACATTGTTAGCCAAGGGATTGAATCTTGGTTAACACCTTGGAATCTAGTTTGGCCGAAAGTAAACAAATGACAGAACAAACAATGCAACGTTCAGCGCTTCCTCACTTTTTTACCTATATTGAGCAGCAGCTCTCTTGTAATACCGGTGAAATTCGCCGCTTATTTCATGGCCGAGGTCGTCAATGGCCAGGTCTAGAACAGCTCACCTGTGACTGGTTGCAACGGCAGTTAGTCGTCAACTTATTTAAAAATGTCGAAGAAGATTTTCTCGCGGAGTTAAAAGCGGGTTTGTCGCACCTAACAACCCGTCCGTTATGGCTAGAAAAGCAAGGTCGTTGTGTCTTACTTCAGCATCGATATGCCGATGGCGCGCCTTCAGAAACAGTATGGGGAGAATTAGAGCCTTTCCCTGTGGTGGTCGAAAATGGCTTAAAGTACCAATTGAGCATTGGGCGTAACCAGAATTTCGGGCTGTTTTTGGATATGCGTTACGGCCGTGAGTGGGTTTCATCTCACGCTAAACATAAAAATGTACTGAATCTATTTGCCTATACTTGCGGTTTTTCAGTAGCGGCTATTGCTGGTGGTGCTGACCAAGTTGTGAATGTCGATATGGCCAAAGCATCACTGGCTAAAGGTCGTGAAAACCATCAATTAAATGGCCACAATCTCAATTCAGTGAAGTTTCTTGGACATGATATTTTCAAGTCTTGGGGAAAAATCAAAAAATCAGGGCCATATGATCTGATTATTATTGATCCCCCTTCGTTTCAAAAAGGCAGCTTTGCGCTAACTAAAGATTATCAACGTATCTTACGCCGCTTACCTGAGCTGTTAGAACAAGGCGGCGAAGTGCTTGCATGCGTTAATTCACCAGCCATAACCTGCGACTTTTTAATCGAAGGGATGAAGGTAGAAGCGCCATCACTTACTTTTCAAGCTCGCCTAGAAAACCCACCAGAGTTTGAAGATATTGATCCGCAAGCGAGCCTGAAAGCACTGATTTTCTCCTAAGTAGAATGGAGATCAGGTAAGATCACGCCATAATAAAGTTGGTTATGGTGTGATTGCTCCCGACTTCAGGAATTATTAATTTTGCAAAATATGTTCAATCGGTGAGGGTTTAGAATAGATGAATCCTTGGATAAGATACACAGCACGAGTAGCAAGATAATCAACTTGGTCTCCGCGTTCAACGCCTTCAGCAATAATTTCAATATTAGCTTCTTGTGCTGAAAGAATAATGGAATTGAGTACCTTTATTTTTAAGTCGTCAGTTCCAATCGTATCAATAAACATCTTGTCTATTTTAATACAAGAAATACCAAGATTTTGTATATATGAGTAACCACCGTAGCCTGTCCCAAAATCATCAATTTTGAACTTATAGCCTTTTGCCATAAGATGAGATAGTGCCCTACCTGCATTTTCAATATTAATAAATGGCGTTCTTTCTGTTATTTCAAAATGAATCTGTTTGGTGGTCGGCCAATTGAGTTCTTTTAGTGTTTCTGCTAAGCCACCACTTTCAATGTGGGCTGGCACGATATTGATACTCACCCATTGCTGCACGTCGAATTGTTCTAAATCATCAATTACTTTTCTTATGATTTGATTCGTTATCTGGATGATTAAACCGGATGTTTCCGCCGGACCAACGAACTCATTTGGTGGAACCATCTCCTTGCCTTTGCACCAACGAACTAAGATCTCATAGCCAACGACTCTCTCTTCTCGGCTATCAAGAATGGCTTGGTAGTAAGGGATGAATTGTTTATCTTTAATGCCTTTAAGAATTAATCCTTGAATTGAGTTTTTATAATTTCTGAACTTTAAATAAAAAATAGATAATAAGATACCAATTGCTAGCGCAATGGGATAACCCCAATACATTAATTGGTAGTAAAGATATTGGTTGAATTCTTTACCAGCAGAGAGTGTTTCTTGAATATCAAACTCTTTTACGGTGCGGCTAATGGTTATAATGTCATCTTGGTAAGCAATCTCTTTATTTCCTCGATTCATTCCCAGCCCATTTAAGCTAGGCGATAAATAATGGAAATTTAATAAAAAGCAATTTATACAATCACCTATTAGCGCCTCTTCTTGCCAACTACTGTCTAATATCCAAAAAATTCGATTACCCTCTTTTTGATAATAAATAAGCAGTTCTTTTTCTGTATCAAAAAGTGCGGGAGTGGTGGATATGTAAAATCCTGAAGAGAGGTCATAGGCTTTCAACTCATCAGAAAGTTGTAATGGGAAACCCACAGTCGAGCAGCTACGCCCATCTTTGTTGACAACTGCGATCATTCTGATAAATCGATTGTAGTGCTTGGAATCACGAATTAATGACATATCACTTGCTTGGCATTCATAATTTATTTGAGCGACTTGCTCTAAAATCAGAGCATTTAAGTTGCTGGCTCTATTGGCCAAGTAAAGATTGACGGTATCGAGTTTGCTTTCCAGTACATAGCGTGTCAACGGATTGATTAATATCGGGATGGTTAACGAAAAAATAAGAGTCGGGATCAGAAAGAGTAAGATCGCTATTTTAACGGGTCTGGTCAAAGTCATAAATGCAACCTTAGGCATCGTTATGCCACTGCGTTAGTAAGTGCGCAGTTTAGCATGCCACTGGTTCAATTGATGAGAATTTTGAAGAGTTCTACGATAATCCAATGTATTGCATTATCTGGATTTGAAGCCGTAGTTCGAAGCCAAAAGTGATAGCGTTAATCATGGTTGTATTCATGACGTGAGTGAGTGTTAGCGAGTGTTTGAAATCCAGAATAAATGCGGGTAATGGTGGTGAACCAGCATGCGCAGCCGAATAGATAAGCTATCAAGGCAAAATGTTGAGGAAAAAGACAAAACAGGACGAAACAAGCAATCGTTTCCGTACCCTCAGTCAAGCCTGACATGTAATACAGTGATTTATTCTTGTAGATAGGGCTGTGGATGTTTCGCTTGCTGGCCATCACGGCGAAGGCAAGAAAGCTGCTTCCCGTACCGATAAAAGAAAAGATCAAAAAGGCGCCAGCTACCGCATTGTGCTCAGGTGAAGCCAGCACAAAACCAAACGGGATGAGCGAGTAAAACAGAAAATCTAAACTGATATCGAGAAATCCTCCCGCATCGCTGACCCCTTGAATTCTTGCCAACGCACCATCAAGACCATCCGCTATTCGGTTTAGTATGATGAAAACTAATGCTAGCGTGTATTGTGAGAAAGCAAGTGCAGGAAGTGCACAGCAACCTAAAGCAAAACCCCAGAGTGTCGTTTGGTTCGCTGTAATGCCTAAGCGATGAAGCCCTTGAGCTGTTTTCTCTAGTGGCCAACGAATGATTTTGACACTAAATCGATCAAGCATGTGCGCTCTCCCATGAGCAGGTTAAAATGCGGCTGTTAGGCGGAACATCGTCTTTATCGTGCGTGACCATCAAGGTCGGAATGCCTTCGGCGACCAGTTGATTGAACACCCAATCCCTAAATTGGATCCGCAGTGCTTTATCTAACTTGCTAAATGGTTCATCCAATAGTGCCAGTTTAGGTTGAGCCAGTAGCATGCGAGCCAAGCTAATACGTGCTCGCTGCCCCCCAGATATCTGTTCTGGGTAAGCATTGGCAAGATGTTCGAGAGAAATTTTCTGTAATGCTTTTTCTGCTTGAGACTGCCGTTCATGGCCTTTTACCGAGTTGGGCAAGGCAAAAGCTAAATTTTGCCAAACCGTCAGATGTGGGAAGAGCAGATCATCTTGAAATAAAATACCGACTTGCCGCTGATGTGCAGGCCGCAAAGTGATGTCGACATCGTCCAGTATGACTCTGCCTTGGAAGCTAAAATCCCTCCCCAAATGACCCGCAATTGCATTAAGTAGCGTTGACTTTCCGCAGCCGCTCGGCCCCATTAAGCTAACAATTTCACCAGGGGAGATGGTGATATTTAAATCCGATAAGAGAACTTCACCATTTTGTTTATGGATGGCGAGGTTTTCGAGGCAGAACATCATGAGTAATGGCTTCCTTGCGGGCAGTTTTTTTAACGATAGGGTTGATGGTACGGCGATGAATTTGTAGTCGGCTGATCACAATCGCCAAGGTGAAAAAAATCAAAGGCAGTAGGGCTTGCCAAATGGCATAGATAGCGGTGACTCTGCGGTCAAAGCCACTTGAGAGTGCAACGGCTTCGGTAGTAATAGTGGCGATCCTTCCTGCGCCGAGCATCAAAGTCGGCAAATATTGCGCTAAGCTCACACTCATTCCAATTGCTGCCGCGTAAACGATGGCTGGCAAGAGTTGCGGCGTTTTAATTTGCCAAAATACTTGCCACGGCGTTTTTCCTAAACTTAACGCTGCTTTAGTCAGGTTTTGATTGTAGCTTTTCCACGGGCCATCCAACACAAGGTAAACAAAAGGAAAGGCGAAAAATACATGTGACCATGTAACCCAAAGCCAATACTGATCGCTGGCTAAAAAGAGTGTGGCGATCTGCATGCCAAATAACAGTGAAAGCTGAGGAATGAGCATCGGCAAGGCGATCAAATAACTGGGTAAATGGCGCTGATATTTGAGCTTATACTCATGAGCGAGTAGAGATAACACCAGCGCAATCACAGTGCTGAATAGCGCTAATTGTACGCTTTGATATATGGTTGGTGCGATATTCAACCATTCGTTGTCCCAAAAACGGGCACTGAACTGACTGGGCCATAAGTCTGGAAAGCGCCAACGTTGTGCAAAACTCCAAACCACCATTAAAGGCAACATCAGCAGAGATAAGGTAATGATGAATAAAAACAGTGATTTTCCTGGCAAGGAAAGTGCATAGCGGCCTGAGTATTGCCAGCGTTTGTAGTGTTGCGTGGAACACTTTTCGATGAAGAGAACGGTCAATAACATGGCGCTGGCAAGTATAAACAACAGAACGGCGCCAGCGGCGGCGCGAGGAATTAAGGCTAAGTTAGGGTCACTAAACCACTGCCATACCAATACTGCAAACGTTGGTGGATTATTGGGACCTAAAATGAGCGCCAAATCGACAACGGATACGCCGTAGGCAATCACGGCAAAGAGGGCAAACCGCAGTTTATTTAACCACTGTGGGAAGATCACTTTTAGCCATAGTTGGGGTTGAGAATAACCCAGCGAAGCCGCTGCTTGTTGCAGTTTATCAATGTTTAATTGCTGCAAAATGGGGATGCTCATCAGCAGTAAAAAAGGAACTTCTTTAAGTGCTAACGCTAAGGTTAACCCGACTGCGTAAGGGTTGCGCACTAAAAGCGAAGCGCCATCTCCCATGAATGAGGTTCCAAACAGATGATACAAAAGGCGATCCGTCATGCCGCTTGGCGAGAATAAAAAAGCAAAACCAATGGCAAAAGCGACGTGAGGCATAGCCAGTAGCGGTGACAAAGCGTTCTCTACTTTTGACCAGTGACGGCTGTGCCATAATGATTGCAATATCACAAAGCAGATCGCTGCGGCGAGATAGGTACTGATTAACGCAGAACCTATGCTGAGTAGTAGAGATTGCCCGACTCCCGACCATTGTAAGATGGCGATGTAGCCATCTAGAGAAAAGTGGTGCAAGCCAACGGGAGGAATATAGCCCAATGAGGAGAGTATGACCCCAAGTAGGCCGGGAACAACTGGGGCAATACAGATGACAATAATCAGCAAATAGCTTGCTCTAAACATCGGGCTTTATCTCAGTCTCTTTAGTGGCCGTAGCGTTTTTGCCATTCGGCTTCAAGCGCCGTTTGCCAGCTTGGGTGTGGCTCGGCGATTGATTTAAACAGCTGAGTTTTCTTGGCGCTGCCACTTAAGAACTCATTTTGTAATACCGATGGATCTCCCCAAATGGAAAGATCCCCTTTACGAGATTGTGCTTCCGGACTGAGTAAGAAATTGATCGCAACCAATGCGCCTTCTTTGGCACTCGCATTCCAGGGAATGGCGAGAAAATGAATGTTAGAAAGAGCCCCTGTTTCAAACGCGTAGGAGCGGGTAGACGCCGCTAGCGTTCCATTTGCTTGAGCGGAAAAAACAGCATTTGGGTTAAAGTTGATGGAAAGATCAAGCTGACCATCATCAAGCAATTGCAGCATTTGAGCAGAGCCGCTGGGAAACTGCTTGCCTTGACGCCAGGCCACAGGATGAAATTCATCAAGATAGCGCCAAAGAGGCGCTGTCACTATGGCAAAATTTTGTTCATCCACAGGCTTAGACAGTGCAACATCGTTATCTGTCAGCTCAATCAATAAGGCTTTAAGGAA
Source organism: Vibrio qinghaiensis (assembly GCF_002257545.1). Classification (NCBI taxonomy): domain Bacteria; kingdom Pseudomonadati; phylum Pseudomonadota; class Gammaproteobacteria; order Vibrionales; family Vibrionaceae; genus Vibrio; species Vibrio qinghaiensis. Next base: position 1,268,500 of record NZ_CP022741.1, read on the forward strand.
ACTGGTGCCATGAAATTCAGGAGGACGAGGGTAACTAACACGATTTGGAAACGCTTTTGCGTAACTCAACATTTCTGAAAATGAACGGGGAGGATTATTGAGCTTTTCCTGATCGTAAATAAACACCAGTTGTCCTACACCCCAAGGCGCTTCAAGGCCGAGAGTCGGCTCTGAAAAATCTTGATCGATCGGCAGTGAGGAATCAACATATTGCCAGTTAGGTAAACTCTCCGTAAATGGACCATACAGTAAACCATTATTTTTCATGGACTTAAAGTTTTCACCATTAATCCATACTAGATCGACACTGCCATTATTATTTTTAGCGGCCGCCTTTTCTGCAATAAGCCGTGTTGTTGTCTCGGCAATATCGGTCACTTTCACCTGTTTTAACTCGATACCGTAACGATCTTGCAGCTCGTTGCCTGCCCAGCGGATGTACTCATTAATCTCTTGGCTTCCTCCCCACGCGTGAAAGTAAACGGTTTGTCCTTTGGCTGCATCTGAGGTTTGTTGCCAAGTTTGCGCCGACGCGTAAAACGCAAACGCACCTGTTAAGAGAAAGGTGATCAGCTTTTTCATAATTATCCTTAAAGATCGCTTTATTCAGTGACTTAGTGAATAGACCGGAGATATTTCCATGTTCATTCATTATGAACGAAAAAAAACAAAAGATCTGAATTGGTGAGAAAAAGCAGAAGTTGCAGATAGGTGAATGATGTGTGAGGTGGTCTACGGAAATGGCAGCCTGATAGAAAAGACTGCCATGAGAAGAATGACTGAAATTAATTTACCCAATCACGCAAAGTAAAGGTGAGCGTGTGAACCTCATTTTTAAGTGTTAGGCTATCTTTGGTCAGATTGATCTCGCTCCAATCTGACAATGTTTGAGAAAACGCCTGCTCGGTATCCATGACATCACCGATACACATCATCATGGTCATGCCCATTTTTTCGATGCGGAATTGGTTGTCTTTTAGCTCGGCTTGCCCAAAAAAGTTATTGCAACCTGCGTTACCGCTAGCCATCATCTTTTCGCTGATTTCTAATCGCGGTGCTTTTTGTTTGTCATTATTGACCACGTCCTTGCCATCAATTTGCACCAGTTGCCAATTGTGATGCTGCAAATCTTGAGCGGTGATGCTTTCTACATCACCATTACTTGCACAGGCACTCACCAATACAGGTAGAGAAATTGCGGCTAGCCATTTTTTTGAACTAAACTTCATCGTATTAGACCCCAGAATTTGGAAAACACGTACAGTATATAAAATTGAGTACCGTTTTTGTCAGTATAAAGTGATTGTTTTATATGCGTCACAGTTTGCAATCAGGAAGTGACACACGTTACTCTTATGTGGCGGACGTTAAATTGGAAAAATAATTGATTAACCATGGAGCAACTCGAATTTTTTAAAGTGCTGAGCCCTTGTATCGGTGTATGTTCAGTTGATGACAAAGGTTATTGCCAAGGCTGTATGCGTAAAAGGGAAGAGCGTTTTAACTGGCTCTCAATGAACGCTGCGCAGCAACTGTATGTCATAAAGTTATGCCAACAGCGCTATAAGCGGAAAAAACAGAAACAACAAGCACAAAACCAAGCAGATTCCGATCCAGAAACGAATCCGCAGCGCGATCTATTTTAATCAATGACTTCATTCCCCAAAATCACTGACCCAACCACCAGCATGCTCATTAAAATGATTACCGTGAAAACGTTTATTCACATCGCGTAATTTTGTCTGTAAAAATGGGTGTAATTAAGTCATTTTCCCCAGATTTTTCTGTTTAACTCATCAATAACCAGAATCCAACACCTATCATCAATGAGCCTGAAATACGGTTCATTAGACGCACATTTTTTGAATGCCCTAGAGCTCGTTTTAACCCCTTGCCACCTGTTGCGTAAAGTGTCATACAGACAAATTCTGAGACCATAATAATGGACACCAGCAGTAATAGTTGAGGTGCAAGTGGTGCTTCACTATTAATAAAAGGCGGAAGTAGGGAGACCATAAACGCCCAGCCTTTAGGGTTAGCAATCGCGGTCACAAAACCTTGCATGACAAGATCCCAGTCTTTGTTATGGGGAGTGACTTGTGAGTCGCTACTGAGGGCAAGCTTGCCTTTTGAGCGCCACATCTGAATGCCTATATAGCCAAGATAGATGGCACCGATGGTTTTGAATCCGGTAAAGAGCCAAGGGTAATTGAGCATAATCGAAGCCATCCCCAAAACGGCTGCGATGGAAACGAACGCCACACCGACGATCTCTCCCATCATCATCCATAAAGTTCGGCGATAACCAATACTCATCCCAAGACTCAGTGCCAATGTCATGCACATACCTGGAGTAATCGAAACAAAAAAGAATGTTGGTATAAATGCCAGAAGTAAAGTACTGCTCATTAATCAATCCGTGTTGAGAGACAAGAGCTCTAGCATACACATTAATTACAATCTTCACTATTTCACTTTGCTGTGCAATTGACGACAGTGCTACTTACGGATTGAAACCAATAAAGATGACCGTTTGGGATGATGAAGCATAGATAGGGTGCACAGAGATGGAAAAAGCCGCATTGCTGCAGCTCTTTCGTTGTTATGACTTACTTCTTACGATTTTTTAGTCGATTCATCATGTTCAAACGACGTTCTGCTGAGGCTTGATCCGGCTTTTCGTCATTTGGGTTGTTACGACGGCCTTGGCGATCTTTGTACGCCGCTTTTGTGTGAAGCTTTTCAATGTAGGCATCACGCTGTTTAGGCTCATAACCAGGCTGTTCAACACGGCGGATGCGTTGCTGGATAAGGTTTTCAACCTGAACAACAGTCAACTCTTCTTCGCGGCTGACAAATGAGACAGCATGTCCCTGTTTGCCAGCACGACCAGTACGACCTATGCGGTGTACATAATCTTCGGCGAGAAATGGCATGTCATAGTTAACCACGTGTGGCAGGTCGACGATATCTAAACCACGTGCAGCCACATCGGTCGCAACCATGACACGCACTTTGCCTTCTTTAAATTCTTCAAGAGCGCGTCGACGTGCACTTTGTGCTTTATCGCCATGACATAGCACGGCCTTGATGCCATCCAGTTTCAGCTCTTTAACCACTTCATTAGCCGTCTCTTTATAGTTCACAAACACTAAGACTTGTTGCCAATTTTTGCGGCCAATCAGTTCAGACAGCAGTTCCGTTTTACGCTCTTGATCGACAGGGTAAACCACATGCGCCACTGTTGCGGCCGTGGTATTAGCACGATCGGCATTAATGCGTTTGGGTTTGCGTAAAATATCGCCTGCCAGTTGGTTAAGCTGAGTGGATGTAGTGGCCGAGAACATCATGATTTGTGGTGAGGTTTCCACTTCCAGCATGATTTTACGCACGGGATTGATGAACCCCATATCTAAAATTCGATCTGCTTCGTCGAAAACCAAAAACTCAAGGTTGGCGAGTGAAACATTACCTTCACTTAAATGCTCTTCTAATCGGCCAGGGGTCGCGACCAAAATGTCCACACCCATTTCAAGCTGACGAACTTGAGAAGACATTTTATTTCCACCGTAAACAGCAGCGACACTGAGTTTGGTGTACTTGACGTAGTCTTTAATGTTCTGGGCAATTTGCGCCACTAATTCACGCGTGGGTGCCAAAATTAAGCCTCGCGCTGTTTTAGGCGAAGGTTGCTTGCCGCTATCTAACAGATGTTGAATAACGGGCAGTGCGAATGCTGCGGTTTTGCCTGTGCCAGTTTGCGCCGTTGCAAAAATATCATGCCCTTTACGAGCCTCGGGAATGGCTTGTCGCTGAATGGGGGTAAGTTTTTCATAGCCGCATTCAGTAAGCGCTTTAACAAGTTCAGGTGCAAAACCTTGAGATGAAAATGACATTTAACGGGTTCCTTAAGCAGACAGCCTACAGTTGTTAATTTTAGCCGTGCACTATATAGGATTTAGAGTGATTTATCTCACGTTTATCGTGATCAGTGATAAATTTCCTACATTATTGACCAATTGTATTTGAGTTCACAAATGAGATGAATTGGTGATTCATAGCGGTTGCCTATCTTTCTATTATGTTTTTACTTCAGAAGCCGATAATAAATGGTAGACTCTCAACACTTGCGTAGCATCATGATGACGCAGAAGTAATTAACCTTGATAAAGGATGCATAGACCCATGGACAATGCAGATTTTGTACAGAAACGGCAATATTACCGCTTAAAGTATCCAAAGCGGGTGAGACCTACCGTAAAAATTGATGATCAGCTATTCCATGTCTGTGAAATATCAGAGCAAGGCATTCGTATTTCAATGCCGAGAGTGACTACCTTATATTGTGGTCTATCGATGTCTGGTACGGTGCAGCTACGCAGCAACAACACGGTCAAAATTGCGGGTCAAGTATTGCGTTTCCAACAAGATGAAGTGGTGGTTCAACTATCCAATGGTCCTGCTTTTAAGCACATGGTTGAAGAGCAGCGTTATATTTGCCAAAGATACCCGTCTTACTTCTCGTCTTTACGTTCTGCTTAAATCAAAAACTATCACGTTCGGCTTAAATCAAAAACTATCGGTGCTCAAAAAACTATCTTGGTTTTATAAAACGCTTGCTTGGTTTTATAAAACGGTGAAACCCCGATAGTTGGTAGCTATCGGGGTTTCGAATTTTTAGATTTCTCGGATGGTAAGGCCGATCATCTTTATGCAAAAGGTTGGATTTTATCCAACTAATTCCTTGGTAGGAAATTAGATGCGGATGAAGTCCATGTGCTCAACTTTTGGCTTGAACACGTGACGTTGAACGTCTTGTGGCTTAACTTTTACTTCTGCGCCATCAATTACTAGAGTAATTGCTTCGTAGAATTCTGGTTTGTCCATTTGGTTGATCACGTCAGAATGATCCAGTGCGATAGCAACTGGTGCTGCTTCACCACCGTAAACAACTGCTGGGAATTGGCCCGCGTGACGTAGGCGGCGGCTCGCACCTTTACCTAGTTCAGTACGTACTACTGCTTCGAATTTCATAGTTTTTACACTCAAATTAGTAAAAATAAACTTCACATCTGCAATGCGACCTTGCTGATGTGGTATAGCTTTGATAGTGAATCAATGATTACTAACAAAACGAGCGCGGATACTAGCACTCTATCTAAGATGGGGCAATAGAAAATCCCTTGCAGCATCGATTTATTGCAGCTTGTTACGAAGGACCGTGACAGTCTTTATTGCTTAATGTCGAGTTCGATTTCGTCCATTAAAGCGAACGAAAAGTTAGCACCGCTTTTAAGCCCCCCATAGTGCTAGTCGATAGGGTTAGCGTGCCGCGATAACTGTGCGCCATTTCACTGACAATATTCAACCCAAGCCCAGATCCAGAGGTTGTTTCGTCTAAGCGCACGCCACGCTGTACCGCTTTAGCCAGATCTTGCTCAGCAATACCTGGGCCATCGTCTTCGATGTGGATTTCTACCCAGCCTTCTTCTCGATTTTTTGCGTGAACTCGAACTAAAGAAGCTGCCCATTTGTAGCTATTTTCCAGTAGGTTGCCGAGCATCTCGTCGAGATCGGCTGGGTCAACGGCAACCTCTAGATCAGAATCCAACTCATTAACTAACGTGATTTCACGCTGTATGTAAATTTTGTCAAATGCCATAGAAATAGCATCTACCCGTTCGCTTGGATTGGCTTTTACCGCAAGAATATTCATTGAGCCAGCCATGCGCGCGCGCCCTAGATGGTAGTCAATCTGCTTTTGTAACTGTTCAATTGGTGTTCTGAGTGTCTGCTGTTGTGCGAAATCAAGATGATCGATCTCATTACGCAGTACAGAAATCGGCGTTTTTAAAGCGTGAGAGAGATTGCCTGCATGATTGCGTGCGCGCTCAAGCAATTCTTGATAGTGGAATAACAGTGCATTCAAATCATTGACTAACGGAAAAACTTCTTTTGGGTACTCGTCACTGAGACTGGCTTGTTGACCTTTGCGCAATGCGGCCAGCTCTTTTTGCATTTTCCCTAACGGCCGTAATGACCAACTGACTTGCAAGCCAATCAGCACCAATACACCACTAAAGAGCAGGCCTAGTATCATCCATAATTGGCTAATTACACTGTTTAAAGTGTCTTGTAATGGCGCTTCATCAAGACCGATGGTAATGGTGATAGGAGAAGCAAAGTCTGGTAAGTAGATGATTTGTTCAATGACGATCAGTTTTTCATCTCTTGCGCCTTTGATGATACTTTTCAAGCCATGTTTTTCGCTGAGAAGGCGCTTATCCCACAATGAGCGAGAACGAAGCGATTGATCATCGCTTGAGGCCGTCCAATAAAGGCCGCTGTAGGGTTGGCTAAAACGAGGGTCGGAAAGGCGCGACGACAGTACTAGGTTCCCTTGCGGTGTCGCTTCCAAGTTCGCCGTGATTTCATCCATCGCTAAACGTAGCTGGCCTTGCACATCATTGACTAGGTAGTCTTTGATCAGTGTGGGAATGCCAATTCCCGCCGCTAAAATCATGGTACCTAACCAAAACGTTGCCGCGAGCAGTAAACGACTTTTTAAACTGAGGCGCTTTAAGGCCGAGGTTTTATTTTGCATTAAGCTGGTATCCCAGTCCTCTCACGGTTTTGATAATGTTGTTATTGATTTTTTTACGGATGCGGCCAATAAACACTTCGATGGTGTTGGAGTCTCTATCGAAATCTTGTTTGTAGATGTGTTCCACCAGTTCAGTCCGTGAAATGACTTTGTCGGCATTGTGCATGAAGTAGGCAACCACTTTGTATTCCAGTGCCGTCAAGCTCACCGCTTGACCTTGCCACATCACTTTAGAGGTTCGAGTATCAAGGCTTAAGTCACCGATTTGCATCACAGGGGAAGCGTTACCTGATGCTCGGCGCAGTTGTGCGCGGATACGAGCGGTTAATTCCACCATCTCAAATGGTTTGGTGAGGTAATCATCCGCTCCTGCATTTAAGCCCTCGACTCGTTGAGTCAAACCGTCTCTTGCACTGAGGATCACAATGGGCGTATTAATGTTTTCATCTCGAATGCCTTTCAATACGGTGAGCCCATCGAGCTTGGGTAAACCGAGGTCGAGCACAATCACATCCCACTCTTCTGATGTAGCGCGATAGAGTGCATCAATGCCATCTTGTGATAATTCAGGCACCCAGCCGGTCTGTTCAAGCGCTTCTACAATTTGTTCCCCAAGACGAGGATCGTCTTCGACTACCAATATTTTCATGGTTATTCTCTATTTTTTGATGATGTCGCGTAGGTTCCTGCCACGAATAGCCATTAGTTCTAATGTGCTTGCATTATATTCTACGCGGATAACTCGGTTGTCATGCATCAGTTTTAGTTCGTAGACCCATTCACCATCATCTTCATCTAACTCTACCTTGATAACTCGGCCATTGAGTTCTTTATCTATCGTGGCATAAAGCTCAGACAATGGATGAATTAAACCTTTTTGAACTGCCGCGTAGACCTCATCTTGATCCTCATCAATCTCTACCTTGGTTCCTGGCTTATAAGTGTCTTGAACCCAATCGTGTACATCACTGCTCGCAGCTAAAGTGGGTAAGGATAATGACGAGAGCAGCAGTAAGCGTGCGAAAGCTTTACCCTTTTTGAACAACATGTTGCGCCCCCTTGTAATAAGATGAACAGAGTATAAATAACCTTACATGAATAGAAAGTGAATCATCGGTTTTGTAGCTCATCTTCAAAGATCTTATCGCGCATTTTCCAAAATCGTCCCACTTTTCGCGCAATGACAAATTGTGGTGGACGAAAACGGTGTCGATGAGCTACCACTTTGCTTGGTGAAGATTGATCAAAAGGGCGATGCTTATCGGCTAGGTGTGGTCGCACAAATTGGTCGTGGAACACCTGTTTCTGTTTCTTGGTGGTTAGTGGCCAAAATTCGTGGACTTGCGCATCGTTCTCACCACGATAGGTAACGCGCAGTTGCGCTTTTCCACTTGCATCTTTATGTACATTCAAATCCATTTCGATACATTCAAAAACCAATGCATCTTTGAGGTTGAGTGCCTCTTTGAGCTTTTTATCAGGGTCAACCAGTGTTGCGTCACATTCATGGCAGATACGTGCGGCGATATCGTTGTCAGCGCCACACTCACCGCAATATTTTGCTCTAAAACGGTAACCGCAGTGTTCTCGTTCGCCACTTTCTTTGTCTGTAAAATAGCCTTGGCAACGTCGACCATAGTGTTCAAGCAAAAAACCAGCGGCATCGAGTTTACCCCAAAAGTTGTTATTAAAACCGCAGGCCGGACAGGGAATGGTAATAATTTCACTGTTGGGATCGGGCTTTGGCTCACCGACTTCTGGTTGGTAAAGATCATAGTTATTGCCCGCATAATCCAATACCAAACATTCGGTTTTTCCTGCAGATAAGCGTAGCCCACGTCCGACAATTTGCTGATATAAACTGATGGACTCGGTGGGGCGTAAAATCGCAATCAGGTCAACATGCGGAGCATCAAAACCTGTGGTTAATACCGACACGTTAACTAAGAATTTGATTTGGCGCTGTTTAAACTGCTTGATGATGGTGTCGCGCTCAGGGGTCGGCGTGTCACCAATGACGATGGCAGTTTCGTTATTGGGCAGTAATTGCACAATTTCTTGGGCGTGGCGAACGGTGGCCGCAAAGATCATTACTCCCTGTTTTTGCTGTGCTAGTTGGATGATTTGTTGAACAATCTGTGGTGTGGCACGTTTCGATTGCTCAATCACCATGTCGAGTTCGGCTTCTTTGTAGCGCCCGGTATTGGCGGGTTTTAGCTGCGAAAAATCGTAACTGAGCACGGGGGCATCAACCATTCGCGCTGGCGTTAAAAAAGCTTCATCGAGCAGATAACGGATCGGTAGCTCAAAAATACAGTCACGGAAGAAGCGAGGCTCCTCACTGCGCACTTGGCCGCGAGTATGGTATTGATAAATCCAGCCCATGCCTAAACGATAAGGCGTAGCGGTTAACCCCAACACTTTAATCCCCGGGTTAAGCTCGCTTAAATGGGTGATCACCTTTTGATAGCTACTACTTTTCTCATCCGGTACGCGGTGGCATTCATCAATCACCAGTAATGAAAATTGATTTTTAAAGGCATCTAAATTACGCACTACGGACTGTACCGAAGCAAAGACGACCTGTTGATCGGTCTCTTTTCGTCCTAAACCTGCCGCAAATACCGCGCCTTGCAAACCGTAGCCCTCGTATTTGGCATGGTTTTGTTCTACCAGTTCTTTCACGTGCGCTAGTACTAAGACTCGTCCTTTGGCAAGCCTTGCCAGCTCAGCAATGACCAAGCTTTTTCCTGCACCCGTCGGTAGTACAATTACGGCGGGCGTAGTGTGATGACGAAAATAGTGGATCACGGCTTTGACCGAGTCCGATTGATAAGGGCGAAGTGTGTACATAACTCGCGTTGTCTCTTGTTGAACGCTGGATAAAAACAGTGAAATAGATCAACTATTTCATTTTAGCTGCGTATAATACCTGACTTGATTTAGATGAGGTAATCATGCGGTTAGATAAATTTTTGTGTGATGCGTTAGGTGCGACACGTAAAGAAGCCACCAAGATCATCAAAAGTGGTGATGTCACAGTAAATGGTAAGACGCAAAAAAGTGGTTCATTGCAGGTGACGCAGGAGTGTGAGGTGGAGTGGCAAGGTCGTGAGTTAATCTTGCATGGCCCGCGCTATATCATGTTACACAAACCCGCTGGCTACGTTTGCTCACATGAAGACGGCTTCAATCATACGGCATTTATTTTGCTCGATGAAGTGAATGTTCAAGACTTGCATTTTGCAGGACGTTTGGATGTCGATACCACAGGTTTGGTTCTGATCACCGATGACGGCCAATGGTCTCATCGCATTACCTCGCCAAAACACAAATGCGACAAAACCTACCGTGTCTGGCTTGCCGACCCTATTGAAACGAACTATGTCGAACAATTCTTAACGGGTATTGAACTGCGTAATGAGCGTGAGCTAACCTTGCCTGCGCAATTGGAAGTTGTCGGTGAGAATGAATGTTTACTGACCATTCATGAAGGCAAATACCATCAAGTTAAACGCATGTTTGCTGCTTTAGGCAATAAAGTGGTTGGCCTTCACCGTGAGCGCATTGGTCATATTGTGCTAGATGAGGCACTAGAGCCCGGTGAATACCGTTATTTGACTGACCAAGAAGTGGCTTCGATTGGGGCTTGAACGGCCTAGTTTTACTGCAACTTCATTCCTTATTTATTTGGAGAACTATGACTTCATCTCAGCCTGTTACAGCGAATAATACGCCGCACATCAGTTTTTTACTCTTCTTAGTATTAGGCGCGATTGGCGCATTAACGCCGCTGGCGATTGATATGTATCTGCCAGCCATGCCAGCGATTGCTAAAGATCTCGGTGTGAGTGCTGGAGCGGTACAAATGACGCTGACTGCCTATACCGCTGGTTTTGCGATAGGCCAACTATTGCATGGCCCGCTGGCCGACAGTTATGGCCGTCGCCCAGTGCTGCTGATCGGCGTATTACTGTTTGGTATTGCTGCCATTGTGAGTGCGACTACCCAGGGTATTGAAGCGTTAACGTATGTTCGCGCTGCGCAAGGTTTTGCTGGAGCAGCGGCCGCTGTGGTTATTCAAGCGGTAGTGCGTGATATGTTTGATCGCGAAGATTTTGCCCGCGCCATGTCTTTTGTCACCTTAGTGATGACTGTTGCCCCGTTAGCTGCGCCGATGATTGGCGGACATTTAGCCATTTGGTTTGGTTGGCGTTCGATATTTTGGGTGTTGGCTATTTTTGCCGCGGTGGTAATTGCTCTCGTGGTTTGGAAAATTCCAGAAACACTCAGTGCAGAAAATCGTCAACCGCTGCGCTTTCGAAATACCATTCGCAACTATGTGCAGTTAAGCCGTAACCCAGTCGCGATGGGGCTTGTTTTTTCTGGTGCTTTCTCTTTTGCTGGTATGTTTGCCTTTTTGACCGCAGGCTCCTTTGTCTATATTGATATTTATGGAGTCGACCCTGATCAATTTGGTTACCTGTTTGGCCTCAATATCGTTGCGATGATTATCATGACCAGCTTGAATGGTCGAATGGTGAAACGAGTCGGTTCCCACGCGATGCTGCGCTTTGGTTTGTTGATTCAGTTGTGCGCTGGTATTGGCTTATTTATCGCGTGGTTACTCAACCTTGGCTTATGGGGCATTGTGCCTTTTGTGGTGCTTTTTATTGGTACATTGTCAACGATAGGCAGTAATTCGATGGGATTATTGCTAAGTGGTTATCCAAAAATGGCGGGTACCGCTTCTTCACTGGCTGGAACGTTGCGTTTTGGCACAGGCTCAGTGGTTGCAGCGATTGTCGCGATGATGCCTAGCGATGTTGAGTGGCCGATGATTGTGGTCATGACGGCGTGCTCGGTACTTTCATCTCTTTTTTATTGGACATTAGGAAGAAAGGCGTAATGTCAGAGTATTACCTCGAAATTCAACGTGTAGTGAATACAGCGCTGCAAGAGTTAGCAGCAGAACACCAAGCGAATAAGCTGGTGAATGCGCCTTTAGCTAATAATCACTTTTTAGTGCATTGGGTCAGTAAGGCATTGAAAGCACAACGATTCCATCGCTGTGTGGTGGATGATTTAAATCGTTGGCAGAAAGCTGGGCGTTCGAAAGGCAACCAATCTGAATTACTGTTTACCTTTAAACGCATTGCGGCATTTTACGGTAAGTTTTTTGCGCAAGGCGCAGATAACATCATTACCGACAAGAAAATTGATGCGTTTGTAGAACTCATGGAAGCAGCTCACTGGGAAGTGACAACGTGTGATCCATTGGTGAATGAAGGCAAATTACAGCTTTTTACCGATGGGCAGAACTCATTAGCTTTGTGTGCAAATCAGTGTGAATCATGTTTTGATGGTGAACTGCTCGTGAAGCCGATGAACTGGTTTGTGCGCGGCCATCATGCCGATTTCGTCGAAAAAGCCAGCAATGCTGGCTTTATGGTGCACAAACGTACCGATTATAAGTCGAATGTGAAATATCATGGTGAGTATTTGATATACCCAACCAACCATGGCGTGCAATTGGCTGAAATTCCATTAGGCTTTCCTATTGATTAGTATGGAATTGAAACCCAATAAGTTGCAGAGCTAGCGATTTCGCTAGCTCTTTTTTTGTGCCTTTTTGACGATGGCTTTGACCATGCCGTTAAAAATAAAAAGGTGGGCAGGCATCATCGCGAACCAGTAAAGTAACCCTAAGAATCCTTTGGGGTGCCACCATGCGGTTACATTGAGTTCTCGCGTTTCGCCTAGATCCTTAATGGTAAATTCCAATCGCCCTAACCCTGGGCCTTTCATCCCAAAAAGAAGTGACAAAAACTGTTGAGGTTGGCAGCGGATCACTTTCCACGAATCAATAAAATCGCCAACTTGCAGTTCCGGGCCACAAGGGGAGCGGCGCACAGGTTTGCCACCACCGAATAAAAGATCGAGCCATTCGCGTGTACGCCATAGTGCATTGGCAAAAAAATAGCCTTCTTGGCGGCTGCCTATGGTTCGGATAACATCCCATAAAGCCTCAGCAGAGGCGCTGGTCTGAATTGTTGCTCCTGCTTGTTTAGGATAGTAGCCAAAACCGGGTTGCCAACGCTGTAGGGCACTTGGATCAAATCCCCACACTTGCGAGCGTGTAAATTCCCCTTCATGCTCAATTATATTAGTGACAACGTCACGATATGAAATCAGGCTTTGAGGATAGCGTGCTTCAATGGCTTGTGAGTCGGCAATGTAATCATGATCTAAACCGGCAAGTAGTGCTCTGCCAATATTAGAGGGGACGGAGGTGACAAGACCTAGCCAGTAAGAAGCCATTTTTGGGGTTAATAGTGGGGTAGACCATAACCGAAAAGGTTTCTGCGTTGCCTGACAAATAATGGCAAATTGTTCTCGGTAGGAGAGGGTGTCAGGCCCACCGACTTCAAACAATTGGTGGGCAACGGGCTGTTCCTTGGCTAATTCAAGTAGATAATGATTGAGGTTTTCCAGCGCTATCGGATTTGCTTTGGAATCAACCCATTTGGGAGTGATGAGCATCGGTAAGTTGTAAACAAAATCACGCATGATTTCAAATGCGGCTGATCCCGGTCCAAGAATGACACCAGCTCTTAATTCGGTGACTGGGACGGGACTTTTCCTGAGTAGATCGCCCGTCATTTTCCGCGCTTTGAGGTGTTCTGAGTTTCCGGTTTGTGGCTGAATCGCACTTAAGTAGATCAGGTGTTTGACCTGGCTACCCTTAAGGGCTTGTTTAACGTTTTCTGCTAACGACAATTCATAGTCGACGAAATCATGTCCTTGCGCCATACCGTGCACTAAAAAATAAACCAGTTCAAATTGTGGGATAAGCGCGAGTGTTGCCTCTTTATCGGCAAGGTCTAAATAACGTAAGGTAAGGTTGGGATGAGATATGGCACGTGAGGTTAAGTAGTCAATGTGCCTAGCTGCGGCTGTTACTTGAAAACCTTGCGCTAATAGCAAAGGTAACAATTGTGAGCCGACATAGCCTGATGCGCCGAGTACTAACACTTTTTTCATGACGGTCCCTTCAAATAAGATGGTTAGATTATGCTCACAGCCGTATAATGGCGACTTCATTTTTTCTGTGCTATCAATGTGTTGAATTTGAGGTGATCGGTTGTCTGTTTTTTCGCAAATCATGCTACATACAAGAGGCGATTTTTTCCGTCGCTTAATGGCTATCGCTCTGCCGATCACCTTGCAAAGTATTATGTTTTCTAGCCGCGGTCTAGTGGATGTTTTGATGCTAGGGCAATTAGGTGAGGCGGAAATTGCTGCGGTAGGCGTTGCCGCTAGAGCAACTTTTGTCACCACCATCATGCTAGTGGGCGTGACAACGGGAGGCGCACTGTTAACGGCTCAGTATTGGGGCGCAGGAAACAAACAGGGCGTGCGAGAAAGTACCGCACTTACGTGGTTAGTCGCTAACCTATTTGCTGTCATGACGGTGGCACTATTTTTACTGTTTCCAAGTCAAATCATGGCACTAACCACGGATTCCGAGACCGTTAATGCGCTAGGTAGCCAATATTTGGTTATTACCTCACTCAGTATGTTTGCTGTAGCTTGCGTCAGTAGTACGGCAGTAGGGCTACGAGCGATGCATAAACCAGGGCTCAGTACGTTTTTTAGCGGTATTGGTATTGTTTCAAACGTGTTTTTAAACTGGGTGCTGATTTTCGGCAAATTGGGTTTTCCCGCGATGGGAATCGAAGGTGCGGCGATTGCTACCGTGCTCAGTGGTTTTATTGAAGTCGCCTGTTTATACGGTTACCTCTATGCCAAGAAACATCTGTTAGCGTTTGGCGTTGACGATATCCGAGCCATCATTGAATGGCCTACCATTTCTCGTTTTTTGAAGCTTTCGTTGCCAACCACCTTTAATTTCCTGGCATGGGCAGGTGGTTTATTTGTCTACCATGCCATCATGGGGCAGAGTGGTGTGCAAGGCTTAGCGGCGCTATCGGTAATGACGCCAGTAGAATCGATTTCATTGAGTTTACTGATTGGGATGTCGAATGCAGCCGCGGTTTTAGTCGGTAACCAAATTGGCGCTAAGCAGTACGATGCCGTTTATTATCAAGCCTTGGGTTTAACGATCATCAGCTTTTTTGTGGGCGTGGTTGTCGCTGCCGCTTTGTATGTGGTGCAGATCCCTATCCTGAACTCTTTTACTGCCTTGACGGATGAAACCCGTGCTTTATCTGAAGAGTTTATCGTTATACTGAGCCTTGGCATCATTTTACGCTCCATTCCAATGACGGTGATTGTTGGCGTGTTGCGAGCTGGCGGTGACGTAAAGTTTTGTCTTTATCAAGATTTAGTCGCGCAGTGGTTGATAGGTATTCCGTTAGCCGCATTTTGTGCGATTGTGCTTGGGGCTAAGCCTGAAGTCATCTATCTATTGTTTCTCGTTGAAGAGTTGATTAAATGGGGCGGTTCTCTATATCGAATGAAAAGCAAGAAGTGGATGCGAAATTTGATTGAAAATTAGACACAACGCAGTTAGGTGGTGCAATTTGATGCACATAATGTGATCCGGTATCCAAAATGCTTTCTACTGCAGGAGAATTAGTGTAGATTCACAATCCAATTTTAGTCAATTGCGAGCGATTTGATGTTACAGCTGACCAACCTGTGTAAAGGCTATCTAGATGGTGATGAATTTCATCCCGTGCTACAGGGGGCAGAGTTAACATTAAATCGAGGTGACCAAATCGCATTGATGGGTGAAAGTGGTTCGGGTAAGAGTACATTACTCAACCTCATTGCCGGATTAGATATTGTCGATTCTGGCGAAATTTGGTTTCCAAGTTTTGCCATGCATGACACGTCAGAAAATAAGCGTACCGCTTATCGCCGAAATAACATTGGTCATATCTTTCAGCAGTTTAATCTTCTTCCCACCCTCAATCTCGCGGATAATATTCGCTTTTGTCGTCAGTTGAAAGGAATGCCGGAAGACCAAGGTTTACTGCGTCAAATTCTTTCTTCGCTTGATTTAATGCCATTGCTAGGCCGATACCCTGAAGAGGTTTCTGGTGGGCAGCAGCAGCGTGCTGCGATCGCGCGCTCCTTGTATATGGAGCCTAAGATTTTATTAGCAGATGAACCAACCGGTAGCCTTGATGAACGTAATGCCGAGGCGGTGATGCGTTTGTTGACGACCTTAACTCGCCAGTTAGATTGCACGTTATTATTGGTGACCCACAGTGAAAAAGTCGCGCAGCATATGGATGGTCGCGTACGTTTACAAGGAGGGTTGCTGCATGTCATGGCCCGTAGTTAAGGCGCTACTTGGTCATTATCGGCGTTATCCTTTACAAATCATTCTAGTATGGCTGGGTTTAACGCTTGGCGTTTCATTGTTGGTGGGAGTGACGGCCATCAACCAGCATGCTCGTCAAAGTTATGAACATGGCGAAAAGCTGTTTTCTAATCCATTACCTTATCGTATTCGCTCCAAGCATATTGCCAATAAAATCCCCCAAGGTTTCTATATTCAGTTGCGCCGTGATGGATTTTCGCAGTGTGCTCCTTTTGAAAACTATCGCTTGACGACAAAAAATGGCGCGGATATTTCATTGATTGGGCTTGACCCTATCGCCATGTTACCAATTGATAGTGGTCTAGCGTTGTCAGAATTTTCGACATTATCATTGATGAATCCGCCGTATCCTATTTTGGTGAGTGTCGACCTCGCCCGTCTCCAAGGTTGGCAAACGGGTGATTTTATAGTACTTGATGATGAATCAAAGTTAGGTCCTATTCAGATCGATCAACAAGATCTGATCAACGGTACGCGCGTTATTGCGGATCTATCCTTGGTGCGAATGCTCAAGAAAAATTCGGGCTTATCTGTTATTGCTTGTGGCGATATGCCGCCAGAGAAACTGAAAAGACTAAAAGATAATTTGCCTAATGGTTTGACGCTAGTCCGTAGTTCTCGCACTGAGCTGGAATCACTCACGCGTGCTTTTCATCTCAACCTCAATGCCATGGGTATGTTGGCATTTTTGGTCGGGTTATTCATATTCTACCAAGCCATGTCTTTATCTTTAATCCAGCGCCAACCTTTGGTTGGGTTATTACGCCAAGCGGGCGTTTCTGGCTGGCAGCTTACCCAAGCATTGGTGATTGAGTTGTTTGGCATGGTCCTGCTTAGCTGGATATGCGGTAACGGATTGGGGTTATTATTGGCCAATCAACTTATTCCAGCGGTTTCAGCCAGCTTGGGTGACTTGTATGATGCTAATGTTGGTTTATCGATTAGCTGGAATTGGCAGTGGAGTAGTTACAGCTTAGCCATGGCGTTGATTGGTGCATTTGCGGCGTGTGCTTGGCCCCTCGTCCGATTGCTAAAATCGCAACCTATTCGTCTTTCGGCTCGTCTCTCTTTGCTTCGATTTGCTGGCACAGAATTTCGCCTGCAAGCTCTTGTTGCTTGCGCATTGACTGTCGCGGCGATTGCCGTGTATCAAGTTCCACAAACGCAACTTTCTGGTTTTGCAATTATTGCGTTGATGTTACTCAGTGTTGCGCTGTTTACGCCTTATCTTATTTGGACGCTGTTCAACAGTTTTTCCTACTCACTCGCTTGGGTAAAAGCGCGGTGGTTCTTTGCCGATGCAGCTGCCAGTATGAGCTATCGCGGTGTCGCAACGATGGCATTTATGATTGCTATGGCGGCGAATATTGGCATTGAAACCATGGTTGGTAGCTTTCGCGATACTACTGAAAAATGGTTAAATCAACGTTTGGCCGCGGACATATATGTTTATCCTACTAATAGCTCTGCATCAAGAATGAGCAGTTGGTTGAAAGCGCAACCTGATGTCAGTGATGTTTGGTGGCGTTGGGAAAAAGATTTCGTCACCGACAAAGGTGCATTGCAAGTAG
Organism: Vibrio qinghaiensis; assembly: GCF_002257545.1. Taxonomy (NCBI): domain Bacteria; kingdom Pseudomonadati; phylum Pseudomonadota; class Gammaproteobacteria; order Vibrionales; family Vibrionaceae; genus Vibrio; species Vibrio qinghaiensis. Next base: position 1,286,030 of record NZ_CP022741.1, read on the forward strand.
TCAGCACGGGTATCTCCGATGGTGAGTTAGACTCGTTGACGGTTAAACTTGCTGTTCCTAACTATTGGTATGATTTACACCATTCAAAGAGTTTGATGATCAGTGAATCGATGGCGCTTAAATTAGGCATTAAGCCTGGTGATTTTATCGACCTTTCTGAGCCTTTAGGTCAAAAGTGGCAAGTCGCGGGGGTTTATTACGATTATGGTAACCCTTACCATCAAGTTTTATTGTCACATCAAAATTGGCTATTTGCATTTGCAGGGAAAGGGAATGTGGCGCTAGGGGTCATTTTGCGTGATGGTGTGAATGATCAAGGCTTGAAAAATCGCTTAGAGTCGGTATTTAGGCTTGGTGATGAACGAGTATTTGATAACAACCACATCCACAATCAAGCGATGCGAGTATTTGACCGAACCTTTTCCATCGCCGATACGCTCGGACGTATTACTTTGTTGATTGCCGTGTGTGGTATTTTCTTTGCTACGTTAGCCGGAGAGGTTTCTCGCCAGCGACACGTTTCGCTACTGCGTTGTTTGGGCGTATCTGGTAAAGAGCTGGTGGTGATTGGCAGCTTGCAGTTGTGTGTGTTTGGGGCGATAGCGCTTGTGATTGCGATGCCGTTAGGGCTTGCACTTGCTCGCCTCGTGGTGGATATCGTGATTAAACAATCCTTTGGTTGGTCAATCCAATTGCAGTTGATCCCAGGGGAGTATTTGAAAACCGCCGCGTGGGCGATGGTGACCTTGATGTGCGCAGGTGCAATCCCGGTTATTCGTTTGGTCAGAAGGCCACCGATTAGCTCATTTAGAGACGCGTTATAAATGATGAAACGATACCTCGTACTTTTTTGCTCTTTGTTGATTGCTGTATTGTTCGGTCTCTATTCGTGGCACCAGTATTGGCAGACGCAGCAAACGGTTTCAGAGCATGCCGTTTCTGAAACCGCTGCTAAGCGTGCCTCTAAGCAAATTGGTACATCATTAATATCGAAGGAGCATACGTTCGAGTCCGTGCTCCCTAATCGCCCGGTAAGACTTCCTCAAGATTTCAATTTCCATCAAGGTTTTGAACATGAGTGGTGGCATTACTTTGCGAATGTTAGTGATGAACATGGACAGCAATATGGGATCCAGTGGAGTTATTTTCGTCTCGCTAATGAAGCTCGAGATGCCAATGGATGGCTTAGCCCTCAGCTTTATCTTGCTTATGTGGTGATCTCTTCAAACAACGAAGTCTGGCGTGAACAGCGGATTGCGCGGGGCGGAATTGGTCAAGCCGGCTTAGAGTTAAAGCCGTTTAAAATGTGGATTGATAATTGGAACTGGCGCGCACCGGGGACGACACCACTTCCTGGGGCGTTGAATGTCGCGACGGACACGTTTTCACTCTCATTGAAAAATAACCTCTCTGGGCCATTTTTATTGCCTGGTCAGCAGGGATACCAAAAAAAGCATGATTCACTCTCTTTAGCCTCATATAGTCTCCAAGCACCTTTTTTGCAGGTCAAAGGTGTGCTCAACTTAGGCGTTAACTCTCAACCCATTCAAGTCACAGGTAATGCATGGCTGAGCAAGGAGTGGGGTAATAATCTACTACCTAACGCTAAACAGGGATGGGATAAGCTGTTCGTTAAACTCGATAGCAAAACAACCTTATTGGTTAATCGTTATCGTTATTTTCAGCAAGAGCCCTATTTGTTTGGAGCAATTGTGCAAGATTCGGGCACCACGATCGCACTATCTGCTGATGAGATTGATTTGGTTCCTGTCGCGTCGGAGAATAGACGTGAGATCCCGTTGCAATGGGTGGTAAACATCCCTAAATATAATATTCATCTGGTGACGACAGCGGTGAATCGCGATCTGTGGTCATCCTTTCTGATCCCTTATTGGGAAGGCCCAATCATTACAGATGGTAGCCACAAGGTGACAGGGTTTATGCAAATCACTGGGGACGGAACATAAGTACTGATGGATTTCAATATTCAATTAAGCTTAGCATTTTACATTTTTGTGCTCTGCTTTTTTTTTGTTATAAAATTGTAATGCGATGAAAGTTAATCAACAGCATAAAAAACGACCAAATGTAAGGAATATACGTTATATTGTTATAGTTTGTTCGGGAATCCCGACAATTAACATCTGAACAAGCGATTTTCACTTCTGCTATATAATGTATAGGCTCTACCACATTAATTTATTAAGTATTTATCAGCATACATAATTATAAGGACGACATCATGAGTGATGTGATTCGCGACTTTTTCAAGATGGAATCAGCAGGTGGTATTTTGCTGGTTATTGCTGCTGCAATTGCAATGATGATTGCTAACTCACCGTTAAATGATGTGTACCAATCTTTTTTACATTCCTACGTGTTTGGAATGTCAGTGTCGCATTGGATCAATGATGGCTTAATGGCCGTATTCTTTTTGTTGATTGGCTTAGAAGTCAAACGTGAATTGTTGGAAGGTGCTCTTAAATCCAAAGAAACGGCTATTTTCCCAGCTATTGCTGCCGTCGGCGGTATGCTTGCTCCGGCATTAATTTACGTGCTGTTTACGGCTGGTGATGCACAAGCGATTCAAGGTTGGGCGATCCCAGCGGCCACTGATATTGCGTTTGCGCTAGGTATTATGGCGCTATTAGGTAAACGTGTTCCGGTCAGCTTAAAAGTGTTCTTACTGGCGCTCGCGATTATTGATGACTTAGGGGTTGTGGTCATTATTGCGCTATTTTATAGCGGTGATCTTTCGACCATTGCGTTAACCGTCGGGTTCTTAACGACTGGTGTGCTTTTTGTACTAAACAACAAGCATGTTACTAAAATCAGCCTGTATTTAATTGTCGGTGCAATTTTATGGTTTGCCGTACTTAAATCTGGTGTTCATGCAACCTTGGCTGGTGTAGTGATTGGTTTTGCTATTCCGCTGAAAGGTGATAAAGGCGAATATTCTCCGCTAAAGCATCTAGAGCATGCATTACACCCGTACGTCGCTTTTGGTATTCTGCCACTGTTCGCATTTGCCAATGCCGGGATTTCATTGGAAGGGATCTCCGTATCTAGCCTCACGTCAATGTTGCCTTTAGGTGTGGCTCTTGGCTTATTTATTGGTAAGCCATTGGGTATTTTTACCTTCAGTTGGGCTGCGGTGAAACTCGGTGTCGCTAAATTGCCTGAAGGGATCAATTTCAAGCATATCTTTGCCGTGTCAGTGCTATGTGGTATTGGTTTTACAATGTCGATTTTTATATCGTCTTTAGCTTTTGGACCAACCAATGCTGAATTTGATACGTTTGCACGGCTCGGTATATTAATGGGCTCAACCACTGCTGCGATTGTCGGTTATACATTGCTCCGTTTATCTTTGCCAAAAAACGCATAAGAATATAATCAGCCCTCGGACATGTGAGGGCTGATTCATTTTACAAACTAACTATTTGATTTATCAATATTATTAATCAATAGCAAACTTAAGTTTTTATCGATTTATTGAAAATTATTGCCAGCGTAATTATTTTTTGATATTTTTCGCACCAATCTCGGACAGTAGCTTCTGGGGGACACGCGTAATGACCATTCAGGCTGATTGTGACATTACGTAGGGTAGGTATCAGCAAGTCCTTTTGTTGATAGACGGGATACTCTTGCAGCGGGAGCTGCATGTGAATGGGAAACCCAACATTGAACTCATCATCACTTAACACACTGACGTTAATCAGCTTTGTACTTCCTCTATGCCCTGTGCTTGAAGACAGTTCTATCACCGAACCTTGATTCTCTGATTTAGTAATCTTTCATCGAAGACGATGAACCAATTTCCGTTTTTGCCTTTTGGCTAATACGGAGCTTATTGCTATGTCATATTTCCTTATATTCAAACCAAACCAAGGAAATAGGCGGAAATTTTCACATTCAAGGGGAAGGGAAATGAGCACAGCCTTTGAAGTCGATAACACTATCGCAAACATTTTTTCATCTCAGGTACCTGTTGTTGAAGGTATTTATGATCTCACACCGGACCAAATTCTACTCGATCAAATTGAGCATGAATCTGAAGTTCGTTCATACCCACGTCGTCTACCGATTGCCATCAAGCAAGCTTATGGTGCGTTAGTAGAAGATACGCGCGGACAAATTTTCCTCGACTGCTTAGCGGGCGCGGGAACGTTGGCGCTTGGGTATAACCATCCAGAGATCAACCAAGCACTGAAAGAGCAGTTAGATTCAGGTCTGCCATATCAGACATTGGATATGACAACGCACGCTAAAGACAAATTCATCAAGCAAGTAAAAGCATTTTTGCCTGAAGAGTTTGCAAAAAATTCCGCGATTCAATTTTGTGGGCCTTCTGGTGCGGATGCCGTTGAAGCGGCTATCAAGCTGGTGAAGCAGACAACGGGTCGTAACACCATGTTTGCGTTTCGCGGTGCTTACCACGGTATGACCAACGGTACGATGGGCATGATGGGCAACCTGAATACCAAAGCTCGTCGCACAGGATTAATGTCGGATGTGCATTTTATGCCATTCCCATACAACTTGCGCTGTCCGTTTGGTTTAGGGGGCGATGAAGGTGCCAAAGCGAGCATTCGCTACATCGAACGTCTGCTGAACGATGACGAAGCAGGCATCATGAAACCGGCGGCCATTATTGTTGAACCTGTTCAAGGTGAAGGTGGCGTCATTCCCGCCCCAGCATTCTGGCTGCGTGAGCTACGCCGTATCTGCGATGAACACGGTATTTTATTAGTTTTCGATGAAATTCAATGTGGTGTAGGTAAATCGGGTTACCGCTTTGCATTTGAAGAGTCTGGCATTTGTCCTGATATTCTTTGCTTATCTAAAGCCATTGGTGGTGGTCTACCAATGTCTATTCTTGTGTTCAAGAAAGAGATCGATACTTGGAAACCGGGTGAGCACACAGGCACGTTCCGTGGTAACCAATTGGCCATGGTTTCTGGTGCGAAAGCGTTAGAAATTATTTTACGTGATAACCTTGTTGAGCACGCTAATGTCGCGGGTCAGTACCTACGCCAAGGTCTTGAAGCGATTCAACGCCGCGTGAATTGTATTGCTGAAGTTCGTGGTAAAGGTTTGATGCTCGGCCTTGAAATTCGTAAACCAAACGGAGAAATGAATAAATTTGGCGAGCCAATGGCCGATGGCCAATTAACACTCGCTATCCAACGCGCAGCACTTGAGCGTGGGTTGATGGTTGAAAAAGGTGGCCGTGAAGGATCCGTTATTCGTTTCTTACCACCGATTATCATCTCATTCGAGCAGATTGATTTTGCCCTGCGCACTCTTGAAGCGGCGATTTTAGCTGCAGGTGGCGGCGAGAAAGATCCAGAGCCAGAAAACCAAGCGTGGAAGAAGCATTTTATCCAAACCGGTGAAATGGGTAGCAATGAATTTGCCGCTGTGATGAACCATGCCACTTCTGCGATGAAAGCTGTCTTTGAACAAGCCAAAGCGCCTTATTCAGGTTTGGATCCAAAGCAGCTTGAAGAAGCGATTTACGCGGTAGATTTGGATAACAAAAATGCGCCATTGAAGGATGTGATCTCTGAAATGGCAGATCTGGTAGCCAAAAATTCCATTATCGTTCAACACCCAGATTGTATTGCTCACCTGCACACGCCACCCTTGATGCCATCAGTAGTGGCTGAAGCGATGATTGGTGCATTAAACCAGTCCATGGACTCATGGGATCAATCGTCTTCTGCTACCTATGTTGAACAGAAAGTGATTGATTGGATGTGTGAGAAATACGAACTCGGCGCTCAGTCGGATGGTATTTTCACCAGTGGTGGCACGCAAAGTAACCAAATGGGTTTAATGTTAGCTCGTGACTGGATTGCCGATAAATTGAGTGGTCACTCTATTCAAAAGCTGGGCCTACCTGAGTATGCCGATAAGCTGCGTATAGTGTGCTCGAAAAAATCGCATTTCACCGTGCAAAAATCGGCCTCTTGGATGGGGTTGGGCGAGAAAGCCATTTTGGCGGTTGATGCGAATCCAAACGGCACAATGGATGTCACCAAACTGGAAGCGGTTGTTGCACAAGCGAAAGCGGAAGGTCTTATTCCTTTTGCTATTGTTGGAACAGCAGGCACAACGGATCACGGCGCGATTGATGATCTGTCGACGATCGCGGATGTAGCGCAACAGCATGATCTATGGATGCATGTGGATGGAGCATACGGCGGCGCATTGGTTCTAAGTAGCCATAAAGCACGTTTGCAAGGTGTTGAGCGTGCGCATTCTGTCAGCGTCGACTTCCATAAATTGTTCTTCCAAACGATCAGCTGTGGCGCGGTGTTGCTCAAAGATAAAAGTCACTTCAAGTATCTACTGCATCATGCGGATTACCTTAACCGTGAACATGATGAACTGCCAAATTTGGTGGATAAATCTATTTCTACGACCAAGCGTTTTGATGCATTGAAAGTGTTTATGACAATGCAAAACGTAGGCCCTAAGGCTTTGGGTGAGATGTACGATCATCTGCTAGAACAAACACTGCAAGTGGCAGATTTAGTTCAGCATCACGATGCTTTTGAACTCTTGGCTGAGCCTGCGCTCTCCACCGTGTTATTCCGTTCAGTGAATAAACAAGCGGTAGATTTTGATGAGTTGAACAAAGTGCTGCGTTTAGAAGCATTGACACGTGGTGTCGCGGTGTTGGGCGAGACGATTGTGGATGGCAAAACAGCGCTTAAATTCACCATTTTAAACCCATGCTTACAATTGTCAGATTTCAAAGCATTACTTAATAAGATTGAAGTACTAGCCTCTGAGCTAGCCAAGGCATAAAGGAATACAAACAACCATGTCTATTTTACAAATTGGCGCGGGAGGCGTTGGCTGGGTTGTCGCACATAAGGCGGCCCAAAACAACGACATACTCGGTGATATTGTTCTTGCTTCTCGTACTCTTGAAAAGTGCGAGAAGATCATTGAATCGATCAAAGGAAAAAATAACCTTAAAGATCCAACTAAAAAACTTGAGGCACGCACCGTCAAGGCGGATGACGTAGCCTCGTTAGTTGCATTAATTAAAGAAGTCCAGCCTGATCTTGTGATCAACGCTGGCCCTCCTTGGGTAAACGTGCCAATCATGGAAGCATGTTATCAAGCCAAGGTTTCCTATCTAGATACATCGGTTGCTGTTGACCTTTGCTCTGAAGGTCAACAAGTGCCTGAAGCGTATGATCCTCAATGGGCATTTCGTGAAAAATTTAAGCAAGCAGGCATTACCGCTATTCTCGGTGCTGGTTTTGATCCGGGCGTGGTTAGCGTGTTTGCCGCGTATGCGGTGAAGCACCTCTTTGACGAAATCGACAGTATTGATGTGATGGACATTAATGCAGGCGATCACGGCAAAAAATTTGCGACTAACTTTGATCCAGAAACCAATATGTTAGAGATTCAAGGTGACTCTTTCTATTGGGAAGAAGGGCAGTGGCAGCGTGTTCCTTGCCATTCACGAATGCTAGAATTTGATTTTCCTCAGTGCGGCCAGCACAAGGTGTACTCCATGTCGCACGATGAAGTGCGTTCGATGAAAGAGTTTATTCCGGCCAAACGTATTGAATTTTGGATGGGTTTTGGCGATCGTTATCTCAACTATTTCAATTGCATGCGTGATATTGGTTTATTGAGTCCAAACCCATTGACGCTGCAAGATGGTACTGTGGTTCAACCACTTCAAGTGCTTAAAGCGATGCTGCCAGACCCAACCTCTTTGGCTCCTGGTTACAAAGGCCTGACTTGTATTGGTACTTGGGTTCAAGGTTGGAAGGATGGTAAACAGCGCAGTGTCTTTATCTACAATAATGCAGACCATGAAGTGGCATACCATGATGTAGAGCACCAAGCCATCGCTTACACCACGGGCGTTCCTGCCATTACTGCGGCATTGCAGTATTTCCAAGGGCATTGGGCACAAGCGGGTGTGTTTAACTTAGAGCAGCTTGACCCTGATCTGTTTTTAGAAACGATGCCGAAATTAGGTTTGGATTGGCATGTTCAAGAGCTCGATATCGGGCAACCAGAGATTAAAATTCTAAAATAAGAGTTTTCGATAGTTAAGCCGATGCAGATGTGTCGGCTTTCTTCAATTTGAGAGTGATAAATAGATGCAAAAAAGCGAACTCCAAACGCCCTATTTTATGATTAATGAATCACAGTTGATCGCGAACCTAGAAATCGCGAAGCAGCTCAAAGAGATGTCGGGCGTCAAACTCGTCTTAGCTTTAAAATGTTTCTCTACTTGGGGAGTGTTTGACATCATCAAACCTTACTTAGATGGCACCACCAGCAGCGGCCCATTTGAAGTAAAATTAGGTTACGAAACGTTTGGTGGTGAAACACACGCCTATAGTGTTGGCTACAGTGAAGCTGATGTTAAAGAAGTGGCCGATATTTGCGACAAAATGATTTTTAATTCGCAATCCCAGTTGGCCGCTTACCGTCATTTAGTTGAAGGCAAGGCGTCATTGGGTTTACGTTTAAACCCTGGCGTGAGTTACGCTGGGCAAGATCTTGCCAATCCTGCACGTCAGTTTTCTCGTTTAGGTGTTCAAACAGACCATATTGATAACTCAGTGTTCGATACCATCAATGGCGTGATGTTCCATATGAATTGTGAGAACAAAGATGCTGATGCGTTCATTGCGTTATTAGATTCGATCTCTGAGCGTTTTGGCCAATATCTGGATAAGTTAGATTGGGTCAGCCTAGGCGGTGGTGTCTTCTTTACTTGGCCTGGTTATCCGCTAGAAAAATTAGCATTAGCGCTTAAGGCCTTTTCAGAAAAGCATCAGGTTCAGCTTTATCTTGAACCGGGTGAGGCGATCATCACGAAAACGGCTGATTTAGTGGTGACAGTTGTCGATATCGTTGAAAATGGCATGAAAACAGCGATTGTTGATTCGGCAACTGAAGCGCATCGTTTAGACACACTGATTTACAAAGAGCCTGCGGCTATCTTAGAAGCGAGTGCGAACGGTGAACATGAGTATGTTATTGGCTCGTGTTCTTGCTTAGCGGGTGATCAATTTTGTGTGGCTTCATTTGAACAGCCATTATCGATTGGTCAGCGGTTGCATATCATGGATAGTGCGGGCTATACCATGGTGAAATTGAATTGGTTTAATGGCCTTAAAATGCCGTCTGTGTACTGTCAACGCAGTACAGGAGAGCTTCAAAAACTGAATGAATTTGGCTATGAAGACTTTAAACGCTCATTATCTCAATGGTCGGTAAACTAATAGCAATAGGCCTCACCGATCATGGTGAGGCCTGTTTCTTTGGCCATAAACGAGGTTACACTTCTAATATCACGCGCGTATCTTCACTGAGCGCTTCAAGCTCATCGGCTACGTCTTCAATTTGTATCGCCGCAGGGAGTTTAATGGCGAGGCTAGCGGTAAATAAGCTTGAGCTGACACCTCCACCACCCGCAATAAAAACTCGTTGGCAATCCATATCTAAAATATTGATACCTTGATTATCAAGAAGGTGGGTGATTTCGTTGACGATACCTGCACGGTCGTTTGCATCAATCCGCAGTTGGTAAATCGTTTCTTTTTCGTGTTGATGTACGTCTGAATCAACAATTTGCACCAGCAGACCGGGTTGCTCTCTAAACGCTTGTTGAACGATAACGGCATTTGAGGTCGGTAACTCTATTTTAATGACGGCAGCTACTTGGTTCTCAATAAAGTTCACTTTACTTATTAACCATTTACCACCATTTTCATGAGTGATAGCGGCAAGATGTTTAATTGTGGCTGGCGTTGCACTGCCGACGAAATTGACGATAAAAGTACTGTTCATAATAGGCCTCACATAGCAAGCTAACGAAAGATAAATCGTTGATCTTGAATTCCTTTCACTTCAGTGTAGAGGCCTATCTTAGATAAGACTTGATGAGAGTCAATTTTTTACATTTACGCAGTCTCTTGCTTGTCAGTATTCATACTTGGGCCACAAAAATAGCCTTGGCTTTAGACACTGGCCTTGTGTTTAGCCCTGTTTCTTAGAAACTGACTTTGAGGTTAAGGCCATAAAATTGCGAATCGTAGCTAGCGCCTGAGTCCAAAGCAAACTTTGCGGCATCTTGGTTGCCAAACCAAGGTGTACCATTAAATTCCACTTCGGCATCGCCTCCCCAAGCATTGGTTACCCAGCCATGGATATGTCCAACAGGGTTGAGGAAGAAAAGTGTGACATCACCCAGAGTCGATGAACCCAACACTTCACCACCCGTGGTAACAATATCTTGTTCCGCTTCAAACATCAGCTCACCGACGACTGCACCGAAAAAGGGCGTAACAAACAAGTCTTGCCATGAGGGTATTTCAGCAAACGATTCTACGCCATACTCCCAAAAGAAAGTCGACATAACACCAGAGTAAAGAAAAGATTCAAACTCATTAAAACCAGCATGTCTTGCTGCGGTATAATAAACGCCACCGAAGTAGGGATGCATAATATAATTGAGATAATGCTCATCTCTATCCCAAGAGGGGCCAGATGATACGTTATCTTTCCACTTGCTGCCTATGCCACTTAAGCTGCGATCCTCTTCATCCCATTTGGTAATCGATGACGGTAAAAATGTCATTAAGCCAACAGTAGCTACGCTCAATCCCAATATGGTATAGGTTTGGCCTTTTAGATAATCCCAGTCTTTTGTATCTTGTACGGTAAGATATTTAGGTAGTGCCGGTTCTTCAAGGTTTAGCGGTTGCGATTCTGCTAAGCTTGTTAAAAATGGGGAGTTCGATTGATAAGTATTCGAATTGTCATTAAAGCAAGCGTTTTTATGGCAGTCGACCGTATAGGAAAACTCGATGTGTTGGTTGAAATCGTAGGCAGCAGCGTTGTTGCAAGCTGAAAACGATAACATCAAGGCAATGATGCTTTTCTTTGACACGGAGGGCTCCAAAGTGTGTTTTTTGATGATCAGAATCACAATTATCTATCAAAGCTGCGGGGATGAAAACAGCAAATTGTATAAATAGAGAAACTTATGAGAAAAATAACGTTCAAAGCGTTATATATTGCACTTTATTATCTGCCTTATTGATTGATAGCTCACGTTTATGCGTGCATAAAAGGACACCTGACATGTTGAAAATAGCGATGCTAAGCACGGGCGAAGAAGTGCTCCATGGCGATATTGTTGATACCAATGCTGCTTGGCTCTCCAGTGAATTTTTCCAGCGCGGCTTTTCATTAGTTAAACGCTCGACGGTAGGTGATAGCTTACAAGCTTTAGTCGAAGAGCTATTGATGCTCAGTTTCAATAACGATGTCCTGATCGTAAACGGAGGATTAGGACCCACATCTGATGATTTAAGTGCGGCGGCAGCGGCTCAAGCGGCGGACCAAAAGTTAGTTTTGTCTGTGCTGTGGAAGCAAAAATTGGACGAATTTTTTGCGCAACGTGGCGTTGTGATGCCAGAAAGTAACCTTAAACAAGCGATGTTACCGGAGTTTTCTGACATCATTGATAACCCAATAGGGACGGCTTGCGGTTTTAAAGTTCAGATTAATGATTGTGTTTGTTATTTCACCCCCGGAGTACCCAAAGAGTTTAAGTTGATGGTCTCTGAACAGATTTTACCCGACTTGCTAGCAACATACCCACAACAAATGGGATTAGAATGCAGTCGTTTATTCACTCTGGGTTCATCGGAATCGGCCATTTCAGATAAGTTGGATAAATTAGTCTTACCGGAAGGGTATATGCTGGGTTATCGCTCTTATCTGCCTTTTATTGAGGTGAAATTGTTTGGTCCGAAAAGTGATTTAGAACGCCGTGTGAAACTACTACAGATCATCTACCAGCATTTGGAGCAACATGTGGTGAGTGTCGATGAACCTATGCTCACACATATCGGTCATTTAATGCAGGACAAAGGATTGTCGATCTCTATTGCAGAACAAGCGACCAAAGGTTGGCTCGCCAGTTGGTTGTTAAGCAACGAGCAAGTGGAAGCGTTGAGCGGTCACTGCTGGATTTTGAGCCGCCATGTTGAATCGGGTTTAGGCGATCAAGATCCACTCGCGGCCTCATTAGCGCTTGCTGGCGCGACCAAGGAAAAGTGTTCCACTTCGTTATCACTTGTGACTGGCGTATTAAATGATGATCAATTTAGTCTAGCGTTATCGGCTCCGCAGGGAGAGTGGGGGCAGATTCTTAAACTCAAGCGACGCTACAGCGCCAATGAGCAGAGGGAGCTGATGGGGACAATCGCGGCTGACATGTTACGTCGTTATTTATCGAATAAGCCTGTTTTTGCTCAGTATGAGGCATTGATCTCAGTCAAAGAGATGTTTTTACCTGCGAGCGTTATTGGCTAATTAACTCAATGTGTTAGTGTTTTTTTAAGTCTAGATTGTTGATAGATAAGTGTTTTATATTAGAACCGTGTCGGGTGGTAACTGCATGATTCTTTGGCTTATTCCGTAGGTTCGGTGAGGTGCTTAGCTTATGATTATTTCGTCTAAAGACTAAGCTGATGATTTCACGCAACAGATAAAATTGTCTCAAGATTGGACCTTTTTCGCACAACTTTTCGCTGTACACTGTCAGTCCGATCGATGAAATTCAGCAGGAGGCTGACATGTTTAACCAATCGAAAATTTTAGTTTGGTATAAAGTTGCAAGTCAAAAAGTGATCTTAGGTGAGGCATTGAGTAATGAAATGAGTGATGTTGTTTCTTTGTGGCTCAACGCACCATCAGACTTAGAGACGCCCAGCTATCAAGGATATAGACTTTCATTGTTTGATGGGGGTGGCAGAGAAATCGCTAACAAATCTGTATCAATGGGTACTGCTGATGGCATTCTTCTGGGAATGTATAAAGCCAGAGCATAGCTCTGGCTTTATCTTTTTAACGCGCCAATGTGTGATGAGTTAATCAGTGCACAATTGGCTGGTTGAGGTTAGGCTCGCCTTGCTTTGGGTCGATAATTAACACCAGCAAGTTCAACATGGCTTTTGGCTTTACAAATACAAGGTAATATTTCATTACGCTCGGTGTAAGCCATTGCAAAACCAACATATTCAACGTCACCTTTAACGAGCGTGCAGCGACAGGCACCGCAGTGTCCATCGCGACAGTTATACTCAGGCTCTAGCCCCGCACTCTCCATACTTTCCAATAAAGTATTGGAAGAGTTTGATTCTATGGTTGTAACTTTGTTGATTTTAATGGTCGCCATTACAGCTCAAAGTCCTCGAAGTCATTGGCACGAACTTCATTATCGATTTGGCCTACAAGGTAGGAGCTGATCTCTGCTTCTTGAGGTGCAACTTGCACGTTGTCTGAAGATAGCCAAGCATTAATCCAAGGAATTGGGTTTGATGTCGCGCCGGGGTAGGCGATATCTAAACCAACCGCTTGCATACGAACGTTGGTGATGTATTCAACGTATTGGCACAGAATGTCTTTGTTTAAACCAATCATCGAACCATCTTTAAACAGATATTCAGCCCACTCTTTTTCTTGTTCAGCAGCCGCTTTAAACAAATCAAAACACTCTTGCTTGCACTCTTCAGCGATTTGTAAGAAAGCGAAATCGTCTTGTCCATTACGCAGCAAGTTGATCATATGCTGTGTACCAGTCAGGTGCAAAGCTTCATCACGTGCAATCAACTTGATGATTTTGGCGTTACCTTCCATCAATTCGCGCTCTGCAAAGGCAAATGAGCAGGCGAAGCTGACATAGAAACGAATCGCTTCCAACGCATTGACTGACATCAAGCAAAGATAAAGTTTGCGTTTCAGGTCACCCAAGCTAATTTTGACGCTCTCACCATTAATCTGATGTGTTCCTTCACCAAAACGGTGGTAGTCATTAGACAGTTGGATCAGATCATCGTAATAGTGCGCGATGTCTTTTGCGCGTTTCAATATGTGTTCATTTTCGACGATGTCATCAAACACAATACCCGGATCATTCACAATATTACGAATAATATGAGTGTATGAGCGTGAGTGGATCGTTTCTGAAAATGACCAGGTTTCAATCCATGTTTCCACTTCAGGAAGCGAAACCAGCGGTAGCAGTGCCACGTTAGGGCTGCGACCTTGGATTGAATCCAGTAGCGTTTGATATTTTAAGTTCGAGATGAAAATGTGCTTTTCATGATCTGGAAGCTTGTTGTAATCAATGCGATCACTCGATACGTCGACTTCTTCTGGACGCCAGAAGAACGAGAGCTGTTTTTCTATCAGTTTTTCAAAAATTTCAAATTTTTGCTGGTCGTAACGAGCTACGTTGACCGATTGGCCAAGAAACATCGGTTCTTTGAGTTGATCATTCTTTTTTTGAGAAAAAGTACTGTAAGCCATAAATGCCTCAATCCCTTTTAAGCTCCCCTGCGTGGGGAGCATTATTGAATACGTTGAGTGAAATAGAGTTAGATCTTACAACCGCCGCCCGCACAATCATCATCTTGTGCCTGTACTGCGTCTTTTTGATCATCTTTTGCGCCATCACGAGTGTTGTGATAGTACAAGGTTTTCACACCAAATTTATACGCCGTCAGTAGATCTTGTAACAATTGTTTCATCGGCACTTTACCACTTTCGTAAGTGCTTGGGTCATAGTTGGTATTCGCAGAAATCGCTTGGTCAACAAATTTTTGCATGATACCGACCAGGTGCAGATAACCGTTGTTAGAACCGATATTCCACAATAACTCATAGCTCTCTTTCAAATTAATGAAATCCGGTACAACTTGTTTCAAGATGCCATCTTTTGAGGCTTTTACTGAAACATAACCGCGAGGAGGCTCAATACCGTTGGTGGCATTGGAAATTTGTGAAGAGGTTTCTGAAGGCATTAGCGCCGTTAACGTTGAATTGCGTAAGCCAAATTCCATGATCTCTGCGCGTAGCGCATCCCAATCATAATGCAAAGGTTCCTCGCAAATTTGGTCGACATCTTTTTTATAGGTGTCGATAGGTAGCAAGCCCTTAGCATAGTTTGTTTCATGGAATAGCGGACATTTGCCTTGCTCTTTGGCTAACGCGACGGAAGCCTTCAACAAGTAATATTGCATTGCTTCAAAAGTGCGATGTGTCAGACCATTTGCGCTACCGTCCGAATATTTCACGCCATTTTTCGCCAGATAGTAAGCGTAGTTAATCACGCCCACACCCAAGGTACGGCGATTCATGGTTGACTTATAAGCGGCAGGCAGTGGGTAATCTTGGTAATCCAACAGTGCATCTAGCGCACGAACCACAAGATCAGATAACTCTTCGAAATCATCCAGTGATTGAATTGAACCTAAGTTGAATGCCGAAAGCGTACATAGCGCAATCTCACCTTCATTATCTTCAACGTTAGACAGCGGTTTCGTCGGCAGTGCGATCTCCAAACAGAGATTGGATTGGCGAACAGGCGCTACAGACGCATCAAACGGGCTGTGCGTATTGCAGTGGTCAACGTTCTGGATGTAGATACGGCCAGTGGAAGCTCGCTCTTGCATCAACAGGGAGAACAGTTCTACCGCTTTCACCGTCTCTTTTTTAATCGAAGTGTCATTCTCATATTGAACATACAAACGTTCGAATTCGTCTTGGTTTTCGAAGAATGCGTCATACAATCCAGGCACATCAGAAGGGGAGAATAGGGTGATATTACCGCCTTGAACTAAGCGAGAATACATCAACTTATTGAGCTGAACACCATAGTCCATATGACGAACACGGTTTTCTTCAACGCCGCGGTTATTTTTCAATACCAGTAGCGACTGCACTTCACCGTGCCACAAAGGGTAGAAGACAGTGGCTGCGCCACCACGAACACCACCCTGAGAACAGCACTTCACTGCGGTTTGGAAATATTTATAAAAAGGAATACAACCCGTGTGGAATGCCTCACCACCACGAATTTCCGAGCCTAATGCACGAATGCGGCCCGCGTTAATGCCAATACCCGCACGTTGTGATACATAACGCACGATAGAGCTTGCTGTGGCATTGATTGAATCTAAGCTGTCACCACATTCAATCAACACACATGAGCTAAATTGACGGGTAGGCGTGCGCACGCCCGACATGATTGGCGTTGGCAGCGAGATTTTGAACATTGATGTTGCATCGTAAAAACGCTTAATGTAATCGAGACGGTTTTCTTTTGGATATTTCGCGAATAAGCAAGCGGCGACCAAAATGTAGAGGAACTGAGCACTCTCATAGATTTGCTTCGTCACACGGTTTTGCACGAAGTACTTACCTTCAAGCTGTTTTACCGCGGCGTAAGAAAAATTAAGGTCACGTGCGTGATCGATATAAGTGTCGAGTTCTTCAAATTCTGCGCGAGTATAATCTTCGATAAGGTGCTTATCGTATTTGCCCATTTCAACCAAACGAGAGACATGGTTGTACAACGTTGGTGGTTCGTATTGTCCGTAGGCTTTTTTACGCAAATGGAACACCGAAAGACGAGCCGCGAGATATTGGTAATCTGGCGTCTCTTCTGAAATCAAATCGGCAGCGGATTTGATGATAGTCTCATGAATGTCAGAGGTCGTAATACCATCGTAAAACTGAATGTGAGCCTTCAGTTCGACTTGCGATACAGAGACGTTGTATAGGCCTTCCGCAGCCCATGTAATTACACGGTGGATCTTTTCAAGATCAATCGTTTCTTTGCGTCCATCACGCTTGGTGACAGTAAGTTTTTGGTTCATTCTGCTTCATTTCCCTAACAAAACTGATTAAGGCCGTATTTTTGTAGAATTGTTGTAAATCTCATCGCGGCTTTGTGATCTGAGTCTATCCATATATTGTAGTGCAAACACAACATATAGGGGTTCTTTGCTTTGCGAGTTACAAGATAGTGCTATCTGGAGCTCATTTCAAGTTACAGATCTGGGACAGCTTGTGGATAACTAGCAAAAACAAAAAAAACAGTTAGTATCCACTTACTGATGATCAAAGAGCCGATTTGATTGTAGAAAATTACCGTTTTGAGTTTGGTTTAGATGTAACCACAATCAAAAAAAAACTTCTTGATCTTTGAGGAAAAAAGGGAGCGATTTTCGATGTGGTTAAAATGGAATCTAGCGCACAAAAAACAGCCTAGATACCGAGAAAAAATGAGCTATTTGGCTTAATTTTTAACGTGAGCAATACGTTATCGATAATGGCATATTGGATGACCACTGACTTTAAAAAAGCTGAGTATGAACGATATAATTGACATCAACATTACGCCCTAAACGGTAAGTATCGGTTAACGGGTTATAAAGTAGGCCTGTTATTCCTTGCTCTTGCAGGTTTGTTTTATCGATCATCTTAATCAGTTCCGAGGGGCGGATGAATTTTTCATGATCATGTGTGCCTTCAGGAACAATGCGTAGCAACTTCTCTGCGCCCACGATGGCAAACAGGTAAGACTTAAAATTACGATTGAGCGTAGAAAAGAAAACATGACCGCCAGGTTTGACCAACGCAGAGCAGGCTTGAACAACGGACAATGGGTCTGGAACATGCTCAAGCATTTCCATGCAAGTGACAACATCATATGTATGCGGGTTGTCAGCGGCGTGATCTTCAATCGTACTTTGAATATAAGTGAGCTTTGTTCCGGTTTCTAAAGCATGTAAACGAGCGACTTCAAGCGGTTCTTTGCCCATGTCTAAGCCAGTCACTTGCGCACCTTCTCGCGCCATGCTTTCGGCCAAAATTCCGCCACCACATCCGACATCGAGCACCTTCTTGCCAAATAGGCCGTTGGCATTGGCCAACACATAGTTCAATCTTAACGGGTTAATTTGATGAAGTGGCTTAAATTCACCATCCAGATCCCACCAGCGTGACGCCATCTCTTCAAACTTTTTAATTTCATTAAGATCAACGTTTTGTGCTTTAGTCATGTTAGATTCGCTCTTGCTGTCAAAATAGGCATCTTTAGTTGTGTGGGGTATTATAACCAGTTGATTATCACAGGCTACAGCTTATCTTTATTTCATTAATTTTTGGCTAAAATGTGGCCATTAATCAGCCGAGTATGGAATGAATGTGCAATTTCTCGGCACTTGATACACAACAAAGGTCACAACCTGATAAAAGGAAAGGGAAAGGGATGCCGAAGTAGTGAATTATGTGTTATATTTTTCGGCCTTGTACGTATCGAATATACGATCAAAAGATAGAGGGATAATGGCTCTATGAGCGATCTAGCTAGAGAGATCACGCCCGTAAACATTGAAGATGAGCTAAGAGGTTCATACCTAGACTACGCGATGTCCGTTATCGTGGGTCGTGCTCTTCCAGATGTGCGTGATGGCCTAAAACCAGTACACCGTCGCGTTCTATTCGCGATGAATGTGCTTGGTAACGATTGGAATAAACCATATAAAAAATCTGCCCGTGTTGTGGGCGATGTGATTGGTAAATATCACCCGCATGGTGATAGTGCTGTATACGATACGATTGTTCGTATGGCGCAGCCGTTCTCATTGCGTTACATGTTGGTCGATGGCCAAGGTAACTTTGGCTCGATCGACGGTGACTCTGCGGCAGCAATGCGTTACACCGAAGTACGCATGTCAAAAATTGCCCACGAACTGCTTGCCGATCTCGACAAAGAAACGGTCGATTATGTACCGAACTATGACGGTACAGAACAGATCCCTGCGGTTCTTCCTACCAAAATTCCTAACCTACTGGTGAATGGTGCTTCCGGTATTGCCGTCGGTATGGCAACCAACATTCCACCTCATAACCTAACGGAAGTGGTTGATGGTTGCTTGGCCTATATAAATAATGAAGACATCACCATTGATGAGTTGATGGACTACATTCCGGGCCCAGATTTCCCAACGGCAGCATTAATCAGTGGCCGCAAAGGCATTATCGACGCTTATAAAACAGGGCGCGGTAAAGTCTACATGCGCTCTAAAGCGGATATCGAAGTCGAGAAGAATGGTAAAGAGACCATTATCGTCAGAGAAATCCCTTATCAAGTGAACAAAGCACGCTTGATTGAAAAAATTGCTGAATTGGTTAAAGAGAAAAAAGTCGAAGGCATCAGTGCACTGCGTGATGAGTCTGATAAAGACGGCATGCGTATTGTTATCGAATGTAAACGTGATGCGGTTGGCGAAGTGGTTCTGAACAACCTTTACGCTCAAACACAGTTACAAACGACATTCGGCATCAACATGGTTGCGCTGGATAATGGTCAACCTAAGCTATTCAACTTGAAAGAAATGTTGAAATGCTTTGTTGATCACCGCCGCGAAGTGGTGACGCGTCGTACTATTTTTGAACTGCGTAAAGCTCGTGATCGTGCCCATATTCTAGAAGCACTGGCTCTCGCGTTAGCCAACATTGATGAAATCATCGAATTGATTCGCCGCGCGGCAACGCCAGCAGAAGCAAAAGAAGGCTTGATTGCTCGTGGTTGGGATCTTGGCAACGTAGCGTCAATGCTTGAACGTGCTGGAACCGATGCCGCTCGTCCTGAATGGCTTGAACCAGAATACGGTATCCGTGATGGCAAATATTTCTTAACTGAGCAACAAGCCCAAGCAATTCTTGAGCTTCGTCTGCACAGATTGACAGGTTTAGAGCACGAAAAAATTCTTGATGAGTACAAAGCTCTTCTGGAAGAAATCGCTGAACTGATGCATATCCTTGCCAGCACTGAACGTTTGATGGAAGTGATCCGCGAAGAGCTTGAAACCGTTCGTGATGCTTTTGGTGACGCACGACGCACTGAAATTACCGCGGCAACTCATGATATCGACATGGAAGAGCTGATTGCTCGTGAAGATGTGGTCGTTACACTTTCTCATGCAGGTTATGTGAAATACCAGATCCTCAGCGATTACGAAGCACAACGCCGTGGTGGTAAAGGTAAGAGCGCGACGAAGATGAAAGAAGAAGACTACATTGAGCGTCTTCTTGTGGCGAATACTCATGACCACATTCTTTGCTTCTCGACTCGTGGTAAGACATACCGTTTGAAAGTCTATCAATTACCGCTAGCGAGCCGTACAGCGCGTGGTAAACCTATCGTTAATATTCTTCCTCTGGAAGAAGGGGAACGTATTACTGCGATTTTGCCAGTCACTGAGTTTAGTGATGATAAGTTTATCTTTATGGCGACCGGTGACGGTACAGTGAAGAAAACATCACTTTCAAGCTTTGCCAACGTGCGTTCTAACGGTTTGATCGCGGTTAACTTGCGTGAAGATGACTCTTTGATTGGTGTGGACATTACCGATGGCAACAGTGAAATTATGCTGTTTTCTAAATTTGGTAAAGTGGTTCGCTTTAAAGAATCAGAAGAAACGCCAGTATTGGATGAAAATGGTCAGCCTGTTCTTGATGAACATGGCCAGCCAGAAATTAAGTTCAAAGGTGTTCGCGCCATGGGACGCACCGCGTCCGGTGTTCGTGGTATGAAGCTAGCAGAAGGCGACCAAGTGGTATCGCTGATTGTTCCTTCAAATGACGGCGACATCTTAACAGTGACACAAAACGGCTATGGTAAACGTACAACCTTAGGGGAATATCCAACTAAAGGTCGTGCAACTCAAGGCGTTGTTTCAATCAAGGTGTCTGAGCGTAATGGTCAAGTTGTCGGCGCAGTGCAAACTGAAGAAGGCGATGAGTTCATGATGATCACCGATGCCGGTACGCTCGTTCGTACTCGCGTCGCGGAAGTGAGCCAAGTGGGACGCAATACTCAAGGTGTGACCTTGATTCGCACCGCTGAAGATGAAAACGTCGTAGGTTTACAACGTATTGAAGAAATTGAAGATGTTGAGTTACCAGAAGGTGAGGAATTGCCAGAAGGTGAAGCGAGCGTTGCAATTTTAGAAGTACAAAGTGACGCAGAAGAGACTGACTCTGAACCGAGCAGCGATGCTGAAGACGAGTAATCGTTTCACATATCCACCTTTATTCTAAGCTGATAAAGAATAAAAGCCGGAGCATTGATTGCTTCGGCTTTTTACTTCTAGCGAGCAGCCCATCTGACAAGTGAAGGATTTTCATTCAGCGTTGAAATCGTGGTGGTCTTTTTGAAAAGGTCATCTGTGCCACAAATACGGCCTACTTCACCTCTCCCATTCAACCTAAAATTGCCTATACTCAGTGATTGAGTTAACGTCATAAAAGTCATTAATTTAATTTAAAACGTTCTAGAAAAGATAACTTTTTAATAAATAAGAAACCATTCATTGGTTAAGATTTGTCTCCATAACATAATAGCGCTACAACTAAAAAGGATATAAAAGATGTTTGCTAATCGGTTTACCTTGCAATCGCGATTAATTTTTGCGGTGTTATTACCTTGCGTTGCGTTGATTATTGTTGGAATGGCGAGCTTCAATAGCATGTCAACGATTCAACGACAGGCAGAGCAGCTCTATCTCAATACAGCCGCGCCAATGCGTTCAATGGCTGAAGTTGCCTCTCGAATTCCCCGTATGCGAGTTGGTATCGATATGATGTTACTTCAAGAGACGTCGTTAAGAGATAAAAAGGGTGTGCTCACACGCGTGAAAGAGACTCGTGCCGAAGATATTCCTGAAATGAGGCAGTCTGTCGAGCACGCGGTTCAGTCACAAGTGGATCCAGAACAGCGTAAACAAGTTCAGCAGCTACTGACTGACTTTGAAAAAATGGTCAGTACTCAACTTAATCCTATGTTGGCGGCATTTGAAAAGGGCGATCTAGATACGGCGCGCAACATATACCGAGATCAATACGCGCTTACCTATGGTGAACTGCGTAAAAAAGCCAATGTGATCCTCGATTCGCTACTAGAGCAGGCCAAACAGCAGAACATCAATAGCCAAAAGAGTTATGCCCAAGGGCAAAATCACATGTTTATCATTATTGGTATTGGTGTGCTAATTTCGTTTGTCACTTCATTCTTTATTGTTATCGGCCTAAAAACGCGAGTGGCCAGCCTACAAAAATCGATTGCTTTGGCGGCTGAACATATGGCGCTAGATGCTCGCATCGATTTAGGTGGTCAAGATGAGTTATCGAAAATTAGCGACAGTTTTAACGACTTCATTGAGAAAGTACATGTAGCGATCAAGCAAGTGGCTTCGAGTTCTTATGAATTAGCGAATACGGCTAACCAAGTTTCAGCACGGGCACTATTAACCAAAAACAACTGCACTTCGCAGCGTGATAGAACAGTCCAAGTGGCCACTGCTATTCACGAGCTAGGTGCAACGGTGGGCGAAATTGCAAACAACGCAGCTCAAGCTGCCGACGTTGCGAAACAGGCCACTCATCAGGCGGAAAATGGCACCACTGTAGTAGAGAAAGCACAAGTGCAAATTGCAGATTTGATCACTGAATTAGAGCAAGCTGCACAAGTCGTAGGCTCTTTGGCTGGTCAAGTGGTTAACATCAGCTCGATACTTGAGACTATTCGTAGCATTTCCGAGCAAACGAACTTACTTGCATTGAACGCAGCGATTGAGGCGGCGCGAGCGGGAGAGCAAGGTCGAGGTTTTGCGGTCGTTGCTGATGAGGTGCGAAATTTAGCAAGCCGTTCTGCTGCATCAACTGAAGAAATTCAAAGAGTCATTAATAACTTACAAGAAGAATCGAAACGGGCGGTTGGGGCGATGTCTCAAGGGCGCGAGCAGGGGTTGTTGGTGGTTGAACAAGCTGAAAATGCCAATAGCTCGCTAAAACAGATCTGCGTTTATATAGAGAATATTAGCGATCAAAATATTCAAGTCGCGACGGCAACGGAAGAACAATCAAGTGTGGTTAGTGAGATCAATCGCACCGTTGAAGATATCAATCATCTCACCATGGAAACAACAACAGTGGCTGAGGAGCTTACTGCCAGTAGTGAACATTTGAAAAAAGTTTCCAAGCAACTCGATAACCTAGTGAATAATTTTAAATTGTAATTTTGATACTTTAGGCTTAGATACTAGAAATGTGATAACTATTCCATAACTTAACACGGCATAAGACATGTCTATGAAAAATGGTATTATTTTTGAGAATTTTAGTATTTTTATAGGAATCGGTTGTGGACCCTGTGATATCGCAATTAAAGAAGGATTTTTATGCGCAGATTCGCTCTCTCAAAGACGGTCCGACATCTGAATCTCAAACGACCTTAGCACTGCTCACAGAAGAAGAGTTGCAACAGCTAGCACAAATGTGGGTTGAACTGGCGGTTTGGAAGCAGTCGCAGAATATCTAACTGCCCACAAATTGATTAGCGCAAATTTTCGTAATAATCCCAAATAAAAAGCCAGCAGAACAGATGCTGGCTTTTTTTGTTTATCACGTCGGCTGTTAATTATACGCGCGTGCGACACGTCCAAGTGATGACAGTTGATAATGTTCAGCGTATGCGGGGATGAAGATTGAGTGACCTTTTTTCACGGTTAGAGACTCACCATTGTCATGGGTTAAGGTCGCATCAGCATCAATGGCAAAGATAATTTCGGCACTGTTGATTTTCACGTTAACTTGCGCGGCATTGAGGTAAATCGCAAACTTAAAATCGCGGACTGGGACAGGGAACAATAATGCTCCATTTTCTTCGATAGGTTTCAATAACAGGCTTGAAGCGGGTTTTTCTTCAAATAGCGTGCATGATGCGAGCTCTTCAATATCCATGTGTTTGGGTGTTAGGCCAGCGCGCAACACGTTGTCTGAATTGGCCATGATCTCAAGCCCAGTACCTTTCAAGTAAGCATGTGGCGTTCTGGCGTCTAAAAACATGGCCTCACCCGGAGCTAAAGTGAGTACATTGAGCATTAATGGAGAAAATAGACCGATATCACCGGGGTACTGTTGTGCCAGCTCTAAAATGAGCTCAAAAAGATCATCATCTGAATGATGATGGGCATACGCTAATAATGAATGCACCGCATGTTCTTTTTTCTCGCCAGTTAATGATAGCAATGCACTAAAAAAGGTTTTTAAACCTTGTGATGTTGGGTTGTGTGCAAAAGCATCGACCAGCGTTGAAATTGCATTGATATTCAGCGTTTGAAAATGTTTAACAATCTCTGCGATTGGGCGAAACCCATTCATCGCTTGATAAGGGGTAAGGGCGTAAACCAATTCCGGCTTGTGGTTAGGATCTTTATAGTTGCGATGTCCGGCGTTGAGTGGGATCCCCGCTTGGTTTTCTTTCTCAAAGCCAATTTCCGCTTCTTGCTTACTTGGGTGAACTTGAATCGAAAGGGCGTTCGCTGCGGCAAGTACTTTGAAAAGATAAGGTAACTCACCAAAGGTTGCCGCGGTAGCCGCAGAAAGAAACGCGGTTTTATCTTGGTTGATCATCTCAAGCAACGAAACAGGTTCGCCATTCACATGAATTTGTGAGCATCCATTTGGGTGTGCTCCCATCCAAATTTCTGCTTGTGGAGCCTTGGTTGGGTTAGCAATATCAAACAAGTGCTGAATCGAAGTCGTGCTTCCCCACGCATAGTTTTGGATGACATTGTCCATCAAAAAGAAAGGTCGTTTGTTATTGGTCATAGTACATCTCACAAAAAATCAAAATAAAAACAAATCAGCAGTACATATACCCAAACAACTTGAAGTTGCAGGTAGGCGGCAAGTAAGTTCATCCCCATGAGCATAGATAAACTATGTGATTGGGGTGAGCGAACGTAGCCAACACCGCTGCAGCTTCAAGTGGGAAGGGTATCGAGTAAGCGAAATAAAAAACTCCCGAATTAAAGCGGGAGTACAACATAAAGTCAGAAGCTCAGCGTTGATGGACATCAAGCACTCTCGGGGGAGAGTGCCTGATCATTAAGCCGTTGCTTGTTGTAATTTCGCTTGGCGCATTTTTTTCAGAGTGATACAAACAACACCTGTCACTACAGCACCGGTTGCCATACAAAGCAAAGCTAGCAAAGGCTTATTCATGGCACCAAGCAATGCTACTACAGGACCGCCGTGGGCAACACTGTTTGTAATGCCAAAAGTGAACGCCATAACCGCTGCAACCATCGACCCCAAGATGTTTGCTGGAATGACTGACATCGGATCTTGCGCGGCAAATGGAATAGCCCCTTCAGAGATACCAACCAAGCCCATTGCACCGGAAGCTTTCCCTGCTTCAATTTCAGAGGCTTCAAACAAGTTCAGTTTACGGCCCAGAACGGTTGCTAAAGCCATACCGAGTGGCGCGACTGGAATGGCACACGCCATTGCACCCATAAATTGAGTTTGACCGCTGGCAATCATACCAACAGAGAAGAGGAATGCCACTTTGTTAAATGGACCACCCATATCAAAGCCAGCCATGCCGCCGAGCACAATACCGAGCAGTATCACGTTACCTGAGCTCATGCTAGTAAGTAGTGCGGTTAAGCCATCCATCAAGCTTGCAATCGGCGCGCCGATAACAAAAATAAAGAGCCCAGAGATAAAGAGTGAGCCTGCGATGGGTGCAATCATGATTGGCACAAGTGGTTGAATAAACTTGTGAAAATGGATGCTTGTTAACCATTTGATGAAATAACCGACTAAAAGGCCAGCAATAATGGCACCGATAAAACCTGTACCGGCATCTGCGCCGTAGAATGACCCGTTGTTAGCGATCCAACCACCAATTAAGCCAGGAGTCAGAGCTGGGCGATCGGCGATCGCATACGCGATGTAACCCGCAAGAATGGGGATCATCAATGTAAAAGCAACCACACCGACGTTCAGCACTTGGTTCCACATACTGCCGTCAGGAATGGCCATGCCCGCTTCGGTTGGCTCGCCGCCAATAGCGAGTGCTAAAGCAATCAACAAGCCGCCAGTAACAACGAATGGGATCATATGCGATACACCATTCATCAAATAGCGGTATAAATCGGAGCGAGCTTGCGCCGCTTTGCCTTTCCCATCTAAAGTCTTGGTACTGGCATCGGCTTGATATTTTGCTGCGCTGAGGGCTTTTTCAATCAACCCTTTTGCATCACGAATCGGTGCTTTAACGCCAGTTTCAATCAGTTTTTTACCCGCAAAGCGCACCATGTCAACTTGCTTGTCGCAAGCCACGATGATCGCATCAGCTTTAGCGATCTCTTCATCCGTTGGGCTATTTTTCACCCCAATCGAACCGTTGGTTTCGACTTTTATTTGATAACCCATCGCGGCGGCCCCTTTTTCCAGCGCTTCAGCGGCAAGATAAGTGTGTGCAACACCCGCTGGGCAGCCCGTTACGCCAATCAAAAAGCCTTTATTGGCTTCAACATCGGTTGTTTTTTCGGTTTTTTGTAGCAACAAATCTAGCGCTGCTTGCTCTGTTTTGGCGTCTAAGAAACGTTGGATGAACCCTTCTTCAATCAGCTTGGAAGAGAGCTCTGCCAGCACTTCAATATGATGATTTGAACCACCATCAGGCGAGGCTATCATGAAAAATAATTTAGAAGGCAAGCCATCTTCCGCGCCATATTCGATACCGCTTTTGCTGATGCCTATCACAACTGCAGGCGAGATAACGGCGGAGCTTTTGGCATGAGGCAGCGCGACACCATCTTCAAATCCAGTGTTACCAAGCTCTTCACGAGCATAGATATCGGCTAAAAACTGCGATTTATCGCTGATGCGTCCTTGTTCTAACAGTACATCGACCAGCTCTGAGAAAACGCCATCTTTTGATGTTGCTTTCAAATCAAGCCGGATCAAGTTCTCATTAATGAGTTGAGTGATCATGTTTCGTCCCCTATATGGTTTTATCCCCTTCGCACTTAGAACTGAGCCATGTTGGCTGAAACTTCAAACTGTTTGGGGATATTGTTATTGCGCACCGCGCTTTTTGTTGGAGATATTGTGAGCGCCTCGGGTGAACAGTGGTAGTGTACGAAACTGGCATTTACTAGATTATTGTAACCTGTGGCTGCAAACGTGATCAGGCTCTTATTTTGGTTTTATGGTGATAATTTGAATTTATGATTAATTTTATATTTTAATTCAATTGGATAAATTGATTATTTTGCTTTTTCGAGCGGAGTTATCGAATGCGTAATGGTTGGTGATTCATGAGGCATTGGATTATAGTTGCCTCGTTTATTGATGGGTATAGGGTGAGTTTTGTGATCCCAGTATTTAAAAATGTGATTGAAGTGCTGCTCTCGGAGCGAGAAAGTTTTAATCGAATATGGTTTGCTGGGGACAAAATAACGCCGCCAGCGTTCAGTTACCAAGTCAATTTCCCTCGTCTAGAATTGGTCTTAAGCGGCGTGTATAGCAACGAAATCGAAGAGATTGAACACGGTATTAGTAAGGTCAACATCTTATCTGGTGATGCGCTTTATATACCCCCGAACTGCTGGAATAAACCCGATTGGCAAGAGAGCTGTTCGGTCTTGAGTTTGCTATTTGGCCGTCGTCAAATGGGGTTTAGTTTGGTCAGCAAACACAAAGGCGAGAGTGGTTTTTATGATGTTCAGAAACACAGTATCCCAACGCGTACTGGGCACGCGATTGATCACATGCTCGAAGGGCTAAATGCACTAGCACGTGAGCCTCAGAAAAGCCCAATGGACGAATATTTGTTGTTGGCTCTGTTGAGTTACAGCGCCACAATGCTCGATCAACCGACCGCTTCTCCTAAAAAGCGCAGTGAAGATTTATATCAAGGTATCTGCATCTATATCCAAGAAAATTTTCATCGCAATATTTGCCGTGACAGCATCGCACAGCGGTTTAATATCTCTGCCAACCATTTATCGCGCATGTTTCGCCAACAAGGACACATGACTCTTGCTGATTACATCACTTGGGTAAGAATTGAACGGGCAAAATTTATGTTGAAGAAATACACTTTTCGTTTAGCCGAAGTGGCCACGCGCTGTGGATTTCAAGATGTGAATTATTTTTTCCGCGTATTTAAAAGCAAAGCGGGTATGACTCCATCTGAATATCGAACTCTGTCGCAATAAAGCTATTCATTTTGTATTGGGTCGCACGGCTTAGCCATCACGTGCAGCAAAATGGCTTTAAGGGTTTCTTCTCTTTTTGCCGTAAGTAGCCATTGACGATGTTCCTCTTCCAGCAACCAACGAGTTAACTGCGTGACCGGTTTAATCACGGTTCGCGGCGCTGATGTCGGCAGTAATAAGGTGATGATCAGCGACACATCGCCGGATTTTTCTGACCATGATAGCGGGTTTGCTAACCAGTGAACCGCCAGTGTTGGCTGGGCAATTCGTGCGTGAATGATATGGGGTAGCGCTATTCCATGGCCAATAATGGTCGGAGAGATGGCTTCCCTTTTTTCCAGCGCATGCAAAATATCATGACAATGCGTGGGCATGATCTGCTTAGCAATCGTGTCGAGTGCCTCTGATTTGCTAACCACTGGGCCTAATGTGGCGTAATGCCACTGTAGCGAAAAGGGCAGTTGAAAAGCAGAGTGGGTGGCAAACGCCAATTCCGCTTTGGCATTTTGCTTGTGCGATGTTGAAATAAGCAGTGTGTGCTCGCGCAGATACTCTGTCATCACCATGCAGGCCAACTCGGCGTCGAGCCCTTCAATGGCAATTTGGCATACATCTCCCGGGTTTGAACCAAGGCTTAGCACTTGCAGTGTATGGTTGAGCATTGCCTTGTTGTCACGCGTGATGTTAAACAGCACCACCACCGAGCGAAAATGGCGGTTGAGATCTTTCAATTCATTTAATTGCCAGCTGACCAGACCGCCTGCTTTTAAAACAAAGGTGATGCGCGTTGTGATCATCGGCGGTTACAAATAACGATCTAAAACAGATTGCACGTTCGTCAACACCTCTTCAATGGACACCTGAACCGTTTTACAACCAACAAAACGTTCACGCTGTTCAATGTCGATATCTGAAGCGATGAGGATCAGATCCGCGTTGACAATATCTGCCACCGTCAGTGGGTTCTCGACACCCATTGCGCCTTGGGTTTCGACTTTAATTGAGATATTACGCTTATTCGCTTCTTTTTTGAGTGCGTCTGCGGCCATATAGGTGTGCGCGATGCCTGTTGGACAAGCGGTTACTGCGATAATTTTCATAACGAAAGATAATAAAGAAATGATGAGTGAGTATAAGGAGGATGAAAGCGTGACTCAACCGAAGTTTACGCTAAGCCAGTACCCTAATGACTGTAGCACTCAGGCTACTCGGCTTTGCACATAAACTTTGCACTGTCAATGTTGTATGGGATGCTGAATGTTCATCAGTTCACCAAACTGTTTTTAAATGATTAGGAGAAGAAAATAGCAAGACCCAAAAAATTCGTCGTGTTTGTGGTCAAGCGGCGTATGCGTGCTTCAAACCCAATGGCGTCAAATCATCTGAATTGAACACAGTAGATTTACTATCAAAAGAGAGGTAGTAGAGGCGATGTCGGTTCAATCTTGTAGTCAGATAGTGCGCTAAAAGTAATAAGGCGACAGGATGAAGATCCAGGTAAATGCTGAAAATAGCAATGCGATAAGTACGGCAGCCGAACCTATGTCTTTGGCGCGGCCACTGAGTTCGTGCCATTCGCTACCGACGCGATCAACCACGGCTTCCACGGCGGAATTCATCAACTCAACGATCACCACTAAGACTAAGCAACCAATCATCATGATTTGCTCAACTTTAGTGACAGGCAAAAAGAAAGTAATGGTAATCAACAAAATTGAAGTGATAATTTCTTGTCGAATAGCCGCTTCATTTCGCCACGCGGCTTTCAGCCCTTGTATTGAATAACCTGTGGCATAAAACAGACGCTTTATACCGGTACGACCTGGTTTCATAAGATGAACAACCTAATAGTGAATGACTATGATAATGGGCATGAGTGAATTACGTGTAGAAGTAAAATCGCTTCACCTTGACCCTCACGTTAAAAAAGAGAATCAGTGAAGTCGGTTAACCGATTCTCTTAAGTGCAGGATTTTAAACGCCCGCTACGGGTAGTACAAGAGTAAAGCAAGCGCCCCCGAGCACACTTTTAGCCACCGATACTTGGCCGTTATGGCGCAAAACGATCTGTTTAACGATAGCTAATCCTAATCCGAAGCCTGATTGTCGCTCACCACGTGAGAAGTCGGCGCTGTAAAAAGCATCAAAAATGAAGGGCCAGTGCTCAGAATCTATACCTTCGCCATCATCATGGATATCAATTTGCACTGCTTGGCCTGCGTTGTTCACTGAGGCTTCAACGATGATCTTCCCTTTTGCGTATTTTTGAGCATTGCCTAATAAATTATCGAGAACTCTTTTGAGAAGGTATGGATCGGCTTGCAAGCTGGCTTCTTTTGCTAATGGCAGTAGTTTTATATCTATTACACTGTTACTGCGCCATTTATCTAGGACCGATTCAAGCCAGTAATTGAGCTGAATTGTCTGCATATTGAGTTCATTTTCTGGCCTTTCAACTTTAGCGTAGTAAAGCAGTTCATCGACCATGGTTTCCATCTCTTCGGTATCTTCGATGATACTGGCGACTTTCGCCGCTTGTTTGGGTGTCAGAGATTCATCGGCCAACATTTCTGCTTGCCATTGGATCCGAAAGATGGGGGTGCGTAGCTCATGAGCTACTGCATTACTCAGCGCTTTATTGCTGAGCACCAAGGCGGAAATTTTACTCGCCATGTAGTTAAAGCTTTTGTTTAACGAGCCAACGCTATTGCTACTTTTGATAGAGGCTCGAACGGTTAGGTCACCTGCGGCAAAGGCTAAGGTCACTTTTTCCAATTCGCGTAGTCGCCGACTGATGAACCAGATCAGTAACACACAGTACAGTGCAAAACCGACAACAAGCAGAAAAAGTGAGAGATTATCTGCAAAGAAAATAGCTTGTCTCAGTGACGATTCTTCATCGGGTTTAAAGCTGTAAATTGGTGATGTAGGTGTGAGGCGTAGCCATAAAAAACGGTCATTATCGTAGTAGGTGTGTGCGTTAGGTGCAGTGGTAAAAAAAAACGATCGAATATCTGAGGGTAATGTCTTTTCTGTATGTGCACCCATAATTTGACGTGTTTTATCGGCATACTCTTTTAATACATTTAAGGTGCTGACTTCACCTTCACGCTGATAAATATGTGTGACCAAGTCATGAAATGCTTCGGCTTGATAATCTTCAAGTACATAATCGTAATCAGTACCAAGTTGGTACACGACCAATTCGATGGTAATAAGTGTCGCTAGAAAAAAGAGCAATAAACCAACAAAAGATTCAATATAGATACGACGCATACAGGTTTCTTCTAAAAGACGTGGTCATTACCACGTGTCTGGTACAAAAAGGTATCCTTTCCCTCGAACCGTAATAATGCGTTTCGGTGTGGAAGAATCATCGCCAAGTTTTTTGCGCAAAATGACAATCTTGTTATCGACGGTTCTGTCAAGTCCATCGTATTCAATCCCACGTAATGCTTTGGTTAATATATCGCGTGATAGGACTTGATCTGGTGTTGATGCCAGTAGCCACAGCAAATCGAATTCGCTGTCGGTCATCGCCACGGCCTCACCATTCAGTTCACACAGATGTCGCGATTGATTGAGAGACAAGGCCCCAAATTCAAGTACGGTTTTCGCGGTTTGAATTGGCTCGTTGTCGACTCTGCGCAATAGCATGCGCATTCTTGCAAGCAAGACGCGTGGTTTAATCGGCTTAGTCACAAAATCGTCGGCACCAATTTCCAATGCGGCAACATGATCAAAATCATCGTCACTGGCAGTTAGCATCAATATCTTACCGTTGTAGGTAGGGCGGATCTGTCTACAAATTGTCAGCCCATCTTCACCGGGCAACATTAAATCGAGTAATACGATGTCTGGTTGTTGTTCTAAAATAACTTCGCTTGCTTTGGCACCGTCAGCAAGGGCAATGACGCTAATGTCTTGACTTTCAAAGTATTCTGTTAACATTTCTCTTAGTTTTAAATCATCTTCAACAATGATTAAAGAGTGTTGATCAGCCATAGGGACTCCTAGATAGATACGATGAACGACATGACAATCGCTGACATTGGAAAAATTTGAAGTGCATAGTAAAGCAAAGACCCAGCATTTTCGCTAGGTCTTTGTATGGTTGGATGAGCATTGTGTGGTCAAATTGCTCGTTATTCAACGACTTTGGTTGGTGAGGAGCGAAGTTTTTTCGCCAGCATCACTATCAGTGGGCTAGTCAACATCACTACTGCAAGTACGGTAAACACAAAAGTGATCGGACGTTCCCACAAGAAGCTTAACTCCCCATCGCTGATCATCAACGCGCGGCGAAGGTTCTCTTCCATTAATCCACCCAAAATAAAGCCAAGCAGCAGCGGTGCCAGTGGGAAGTTGGCTAACCGCAGAGCAATGGCTCCCATCGCGACAAGCAGCATCACGTAGACATCCATAGTGTTAAACGAAACCAAATAAACACCGGTGATTGAGAAGAACAAAATCATCGGCAGCAATACGGTTCTGGGTACTGCCAATAGCCTTGAAATATAAGGAATAAGCGGCAAATTAAGGATGATAAGTACAATGTTACCGAGATACATTGAGATGATGACAGACCAAAATACATCGGGGTGATCAACAAATAAACGAGGGCCAGGTTGGATGCCGTAAGAGAGCAGGGCTCCAAGCATGATCGCTGTGGTGCCAGAGCCGGGAATGCCGAGTGTCAACAGCGGAACAAAAGATCCGCTAGAGGCGGCGTTATTGGCTGACTCTGGCGCAACAAGCCCACGCAAAGACCCTTTACCGAACTCTTCTTTTTTATCTTTGGGCGCTAAGCTGCGCTCCATACCATAACTCAAAAACGCGGCGATGGTTGCGCCCGCGCCGGGTAATACGCCGGTGAAAAAACCTAAAATAGAAGCACGAATTGAAACAGGAGCCGCTTCTTTAAATTCTGCCTTGGTGATTTTCATACTGCCTAAATTACTGAGTTTATTTTGTTCATCAGAGCGCGTATCACTATCGGGTTTTAAAATTCCCATTAATGTCTCGCCTAATGCGAATGTCGCCATCGCTAGCAAGAGGAAGCTAAAACCGTCCATTAAATCAGTTAAGCCAAAGGTAAAACGTTCCACGCCTACGCCTTTATCAATACCAACGGTAGAGAGCATCAAGCCAAGAACAACCATCATCCATGCTTTAAGAATTTGTCCTTTTCCAGCAAAGGCGGCGACCGCCGATAGACCGAGTAGCATCAATGCAAAATAGTCAGAGGATTGAAAACTCAGTGACACGCTGGCCAGTGCAGGCGCTGCGACCAACAGCATAATCGCTGACAAGGTTCCGCCGGTAAAAGAGGCGTAAGCAGCGATGGCTAAGGCTTTACCAGCTTGGCCTTTTTGCGCCATGGGGTAGCCATCAAACGCGGTGACCACGGTTGCCGAGCATCCGGGAGCATTAATCAAAATGGAGGAAGTGGAGCCGCCAAAAATAGCGCCGTAATAAACGCCGGCCATTAAAATCAAACCTGAAGATGGCTCAAGGCCATAGGTGATCGGGATCATTAACGCGATGGCCGAAATAGGGCCAAGCCCGGGTAACATGCCGATAAAAGTACCAACGAAACAGCCCACAATCACCATGAAGATGTTCATCGGCATCATGGCGGTAGAAAGCCCTTGTAAAATTCCATCTAACATAATCAGTTCCTACCAGAGTGTGAAAATAACGCCGGGCTCAAGGTAGATGTCCAAACCTTGAGTAAGCAGCAGATAAAACGCGATGACAAAGGGAAAAGAAGCGCCAAATAACACTGATTTGCGTCTTTCTCCCAAAATATAAAAGCCAGCGAGTAAAAAGAAACTGGTGGCCAGTACGAAGCCTAAATAGGTTAGGCCAAGTCCGTACAGCGCCATCAACACTAAGAAACCAATCAACAATTTCCAGTTGAAGTGCAATACCGCGCCGCTTTGTTTATCGGGCTGCCCTAACACCAGCATCAACAAAGAGAGGCCAATTCCAGCGTAAGTCAGCAGAGTCGGTAAGGTTTGGGCGTTAAACGGTTCATATTCATCACCGGGAAACATCGGTATTTGGGTCGTTTGATAGCCGTAGCAAAGGCTAAGAACAAGGAAGAACAACGCGCCAACGCGATCGCGGCACAGTAAATATTCTTTGCTGAAAAATTTGGTTGGCAGATCCGACATATCCAACTCCATGGTAGAAATAGGGGAGGAAAGAGCCGTGCAGCAGCAAGTTAATGAATTGATTAACTAAGGGCAAAGGGATAGGTGTATGAAGGTTTTCCTATCCATATTTGCCTGATAAACAAAGGAGTATTGAGCATAACTGCACACGGCAAAAGTGTTGCTAGCGGGGACAAGGCAAGGAACTGTCCCCTTAGCGAGCTTACTTAAGGAAACCGAGCTCACGCATCAGATCACCCATCTCTTTTTCTTGAGCTTCTAAGAAGGCGTAAAACTCTTTATCCGCTTGATAATTATCGATCCAACCATTGCGGTCGCGGACCACTTTTCATTCATCAGTGGTGTACATTTTCGCTAATGCTGCGTTCCACTGATCAATTTTTTCTTGGCTGATCCCTGGTGCTGCGAAAAACCCGCGCCAGTTAGCAAATACGGTTGGATTGCCGTAATCGGCTAAAATTGGGATATTTGGTGCAGACTCTAAACGTTTAGGGGCCGTTATCGCTAAAATTTTCACTTGGCCGGACTTGGACATTTCAAGCACTTCACCTAAGCCTGTTGAAAGCAGTTGTGTTTCACCAGAAAGCAGTGCTGCCATGGCTTTACCACCTGCATCGTAGGCGATGTAGCGAACTTCTTTAGGGTTCAACCCTTGCCCTTTGAAGGCCGCAGCGGCAACTAAATGATCCATACTGCCACGAGCAGAACCGCCAGCGACTTTGACTTTACGCGGGTTGTCTTTGAAATCGGCAACCGCATCTTCCCACGTTTTGTATTTTGAATCGCCCGCCGCAACGATAGCGCCATAATCAGAAACGGTGGCGGCAATCGGTGTTAAATCACGGAAGGATTGTGGAAAAATACCGGATAAAGAACGAACCACAATCGGTGTAGAGTTGACCATCAAGGTATCTTCTTGGCGGTCTGCTGTTTCAATCAAGTGTGCAATCGCTTTACCGCCACCGCCACCGGATAAGTTTTGGTAAGACACATTGCTGACAATGTCGGTTTTCATCAGTACATCACCTGTACCACGAGCCGTCATGTCCCAACCACCACCCGCACCACCGGGCACTAGAATGTGAAGTTTCTCAATATCAGCGGCGAAGCTGCTAAAAGAAAAGGTTGCAGCCAGAATGGATGCAGTGAGGGTCGGTTTGAACTGCTTAAACATATTCACGTTCCTTATGTAGGGCGCATCTTCATCTTTACCTTGGAGCGTTTGTGACTGAATGCTACAGGCGGAGATAGGGTGCTTATCGTTGTTATCATGACTGCATCAATGATCTAATGCAGATACGTTAAGTTAATAACCTGTTACTGGTTTGTCTCTAATGCGTAGATAAAAACAATATAGGGCATAAAAATGTTTATGTTCATAAAGTTCACGGCGCTATTTTGCGTTGTGTGATAAGTCCCTGTTAGTGTCTTGTTTCACTGTTTACTAGCAACAACTGACTGTTATTAACGGCAAATTGCGCTGCAGAGGCGTCATTACTTTGCTGAGTCAAGGTCGTTATGCTGGGCAGTAGCAGGAAAAATATCAGCGGTTCAGGGTACTGTGCTTGCCATCGATGACGCTCATCTAACGCATGTCCTTCGAAATGGACGGTGAGCACGACACGGTCTGATGAAAAATGTGATCCACGGAATCGACCTAGTGTATGTGCCGCGCCCCATACTGAGCTTAGTGATCGTTCCGATGCACTTTTAAGATAGAGCTCTAACGCCACACTTTGCGACTGAGAACCTTGCGGTTGAGAATGTCGATGAACCGTTAAACGCTCACCCGAATACTTGCCTTGCTGGAAAGGCAAATAACCCAAGTTGTTCGGTGTTATACGGCCATCGTTTGCACACATTTGAACCGAATCAGGCATTTGCTGGCTGCTGTACAATTCACAAGCAAATTGACTAACAAGTTGCTGCACTGCGCTTTGAAATAAACGAGCATCAAATGAGTGTTCTTGCGCAAGGTGTAAATTTAATTCAGGAAAAACGATAGGCAACTGGCTTGTTAGCGCGTTGAGGTCATTGATCGTAACCGATTGATTCTGCTCTATCGCCGTGCGGATAATATTTGGGCTGTCTGCTAATGAAAGCGCATCTTCAGAATAGGTCGCCTCACTCAATAATGGGTAGCTGCGTGGATTTTCCGGTTTGCTGCTGTAAGCAATGCATCCAGATAATAGCAACGAGCAGGCGAGAGCGTAACCAAAAGGAGAGTGAGTGATTCTCTTGTAAAGATTCATAAGTGGCGGCAAGTCTCGGGTAGTGGATTGCACGGATCATTCTATCTATGAAATCAGCTCTTTTCTCTTTTCAAGCTCACAGAGTTTTATTTTTCTACTGCGTAAGCTTAGCCGCTATGTTTCTTATACATTGGTCTAATTTGTCGACAATTTGATTGATTTTTGATGTTTATATCGTCTATTTTAACGATGGTATCTTATGATTGTTGACAATTATGGGCGATGACAAGATGGATAGTGCATTAACACTAAACAGTTCCGATATAAAATTACGTGCTGTTGAACGAGAAAAAGAGAATACCAAATCGGAAAACCTCACTGAGTATTTGATTGAGTCGATTGTTGAAGGGCGTATAGCTCCAGGCAGCAAAATTTCAGAACCTGAACTCGCCAAGCGTTTTCAAGTCAGCCGTGGGCCACTGCGTGAAGCGATAATGCGTGTGGAAGGCTTGGGGTTGATTGAGCGTGTTTCACATGTGGGCGCGCGAGTCATTGAGTTGTCACCCGGTAAGTTGGTGGAGCTTTATGCAGTACGCGAAGCGCTAGAGGGTATGGCGGCAAGGTTAGCGGCGCGCAACATTTCGCCCTCTGAATTACAAGGGTTAGAGGCATTATTGTCGACACATTCTAATCATATTGAGCAAGTCGAAGGGGCTTCCTACTTTCATCAACACGGTGATTTTGACTTTCATTACCGCATCATCAAAGCCAGCCGTAATCATAAATTAGTGACTTTATTGTGTGATGAGCTCTATCACTTACTGCGCATGTATCGTTATCAATCGCCACGCTCACATTCACGTCCGAAGGAGGCGTTGGATGAGCACAAATACATTCTGCAAGCGATCAAAAACGGCGATGAAGAACTGGCTGAGATGTTGATGCGACGCCATATTTCGGGCAGTCGAATCTTGATTGAACAGCAGATAGTAAAAGAGTAAGCCACAGGGCGGCGGGTAGAAAATAATCATGCCTGCAATGAAGCAAACCAA
Organism: Vibrio qinghaiensis; assembly: GCF_002257545.1. NCBI lineage: Bacteria > Pseudomonadati > Pseudomonadota > Gammaproteobacteria > Vibrionales > Vibrionaceae > Vibrio > Vibrio qinghaiensis. The sequence goes on from NZ_CP022741.1 coordinate 1,323,397, forward strand.
GAACCACGCATAGAGCGGCCTTGAATAAGGGCGATAACCAAGCGATTGATTAGGAGAATCTCATGAGCTTAAGTCAGGGGGCGAAATTTAGACTCGCAGTTCAACAAAATGATCCGCTGCAGATTGTCGGCACGATCAATCCCTATTGCGCAATGATGGCCAAACGTTTAGGCCACCAAGCCATTTATCTGTCGGGTGGTGGCATCGCTAACGCTTCGTATGGTTTGCCCGATTTAGGTATCACCACATTAAATGATGTGCTGGTGGATGTTGAGCGCATCACCAATGCGTGTGATTTGCCTTTGTTGGTGGATATTGATACCGGTTTTGGCGGCGCATTTAGCATTGCTCGCACTATCAAAGCGATGGAGAAAGCGGGCGCTGCTGCGGTGCATATGGAAGATCAAGTTGCGCAGAAACGCTGCGGGCATCGCCCTAATAAAGCGATCGTCAGCCAGCAAGAGATGGTTGACCGCGTAAAAGCTGCGGTAGATGCACGAGTGAACCCAGAGTTTGTGATCATGGCGCGCACCGATGCGTTAGCGGTGGAAGGAATTGATAGCGCCATTGAACGTGCCATTGCTTGCGTGCAGGCCGGAGCCGATATGATTTTCCCCGAAGCGATGACCACTCTTGAGCAGTACGATCGTTTCTCCACCGCGCTAAGCGCAGCTTGTGGTAAGTCAGTGCCGATTTTAGCCAACATTACTGAGTTTGGTCAGACGCCGCTCTACCAATGTACCGAGCTCGCTCAATCGAAAGTGGATATGGTGCTTTATCCATTGAGTGCGTTTCGTGCGATGAATAAAGCGGCTGAGAATGTCTATCGCCATTTATTAGAGCAGGGCAACCAACAAGCTTTGCTCGATAGCATGCAAACCCGTAGCGAGCTGTATGACTATCTCAATTACCACGATTACGAAGATAAGCTCGACGAGCTTTTTTCATCAAAGGAATAATAAAAACAAAGGAAAAGGAGTTCAACATGTCAAACGCACCACTGGGCGGCGCAGGTCTGCGCGGTCAAAGCGCGGGAGTCACCGCTTTATGTACTGTCGGAAAAACTGGGACGGGTTTAACTTATCGAGGTTATGACATCACCGATCTTGCCAACCATGCACAGTTTGAAGAGGTCGCTCATCTGTTATTGATTGGCCATTTACCTAATCAAAGTGAACTTGACCAGTACAAAACCCGCTTAATGGGATTACGAGGTTTACCGCAGCCGTTAAAAGCCGCGCTAGAGCTGCTGCCAGCCAGTACACATCCAATGGACGTAATGCGCACTGGCTGTTCAGTTTTAGGCAACCTTGAAACCGAGCACAGTTTTGCTGAGCAGTTGAGTGCGACCGAACGGATGTTGGCACTTTTCCCCGCTATTATCTGTTATTGGTATCGTTTCAGCCACCAAGGCATCCGGATTGACACTGAAGATCAAAGCGAAGCATGCATTGGTGGCTACTTCTTAAAAATGCTGACAGGAAAAGCACCGAGCGAGCTGCATAAGCAGGTGATGCATTGCTCATTGATTCTGTACGCAGAGCACGAGTTCAATGCATCAACGTTTGCCGCGCGCGTTTGTGCTTCTACGCTGTCAGATATTCACTCTTGCGTAACCGGGGCGATTGGCACACTGCGCGGCCCGTTGCATGGTGGAGCTAATGAAGCGGCGATGGCGATGATCGAATGCTGGCAAACACCGGACGAAGCTGAGGCCAATATTCTGCAAATGTTGGCTAATAAAGACAAAATAATGGGCTTTGGTCATGCCATTTATCGTGAAAGTGACCCGCGTAACGCATTGATCAAACGTTGGTCAAAAGCGTTATCTGAAGCGGTGGGTGATACGCATTTGTACGCGGTATCAGAACGTGTTGAAGCGGTGATGAAACGTGAGAAAGGCCTATTTTGTAATGCGGATTTCTTCCACGCTTCGGCCTACCATTTTATGGGTATTCCTACGCCATTATTTACCCCTATTTTTGTCATGAGTCGATTAACCGGCTGGGCCGCTCATGTGTTTGAGCAGCGCGCTAATAACCGAATTATTCGCCCAAGTGCCGATTATGACGGCCCTGAACATCAAGAGTGGATACCAATAGAGCAGCGTTAATGGGATGAAATCAAGCCATGCTCCTTTGGTGTATGGTTTGATGGTAGGTAAAACCTAGCTCGCTAGATGATGTTTTGAGTAGACAATATTTTGAACAGGCAATGTTTTGAACAGACAATATTTTGAACAGACAATGTTTCGAATAGACAGTTTTATGGGTGGAATTGATGAGTCATCAAACGATCAACAGCCAATACAAAAAAGTATTACCAGCGACCGCGCTGGAGTATTTTGATGCACGACAAGCGGTCAATGATATCCAAGCCGGAGCGTATGATCGGCTGCCTTATACCTCACGAATACTGGCGGAAAACTTAGTCCGTCGCTGTGAGCCGCACACATTGGTTGATTCACTGAAACAGCTGATTGAGCGTAAGTGCGAACTCGACTTCCCGTGGTATCCGGCACGTGTAGTGTGCCACGACATTTTAGGGCAAACCGCTTTAGTGGACTTGGCGGGGTTAAGAGACGCGATCGCTCAGCAAGGCGGTGATCCATCCAAAGTAAACCCTGTGGTGGAAACGCAACTGATTGTCGATCACTCACTCGCGGTTGAACATGCCGGCTTCGAAGCTGACGCGTTTGAAAAAAACCGTGCGATTGAAGATCGCCGCAATGAAGATCGCTTTCACTTTATCGAATGGTGCAAAACCGCCTTTGAAAATGTCAGCGTTATTCCGGCGGGTAATGGCATCATGCACCAGATTAACTTAGAAAAAATGTCGCCCGTCATCCAAGTGAAAAACGGTTTAGCATTTCCAGATACTTGTGTCGGTACTGACAGCCATACTCCTCATGTCGATTCATTAGGCGTGCTGGCGATTGGCGTCGGTGGGTTAGAAGCCGAAACAGTGATGTTAGGTCGCCCTTCGATGATGCGTCTGCCCGATATTGTCGGCGTTAAACTAACCGGTCAACGCCAAGCGGGGATCACCGCGACCGACATTGTGCTTGCCATTACGGAGTTCTTGCGAAATCAGCGCGTGGTGTCTTGTTATCTGGAGTTTTTCGGAGAAGGCGCTCGCGCATTGACGATTGGCGATCGCGCAACGCTTTCCAATATGACACCTGAATATGGTGCAACCGCAGGCATGTTCTATATTGATGAGCAAACCATCAACTATCTCAAACTCACGGGTCGAGACGCGCAGCAAGTAGCCTTGGTTGAACTGTACGCTAAGCAAACCGGCTTATGGGCTGATGATTTGATTGAAGCGCAATACGAACGGGTGCTGGAATTTGATCTCTCAACTGTACAGCGCAATTTAGCCGGGCCTTCGAATCCTCATCGCCGCTTACCGACAAGCGAACTGACCGAGCGCGGTATTGCGGGGGCGTGGCAAACCAAAGAAGGCGAATTACCTGATGGCGCAGTGATCATCGCCGCCATTACTTCGTGCACCAATACCAGTAATCCGCGCAATGTCGTGGCCGCCGCGTTGCTGGCGAAAAAGGCTAATCAATTGGGTTTGGTTCGCAAACCTTGGGTCAAAACATCCTTTGCGCCGGGCTCAAAAGTAGCCAAACTTTATTTAGAGGAAGCTGGCCTGCTGCCTGAACTAGAACAGCTCGGTTTTGGCATTGTCGCTTATGCATGCACCACCTGTAATGGCATGAGTGGCGCGCTTGATCCTATGATTGAGCAGCAAATTATTGAACGCGATCTCTATACGACGGCTGTGCTATCAGGCAACCGAAACTTTGATGGCCGCATTCATCCCTACGCGAAGCAGGCTTTTCTTGCCTCTCCGCCATTGGTGGTGGCGTATGCACTTGCGGGTACGATTCGTTTTGATATTGAAAAAGATGCGTTGGGAACAGATGCGCAAGGCAAGCCGATTTACCTCAATGACTTATGGCCAACCGATGAAGAGATCGATGATGTGGTGGCGCGCCATGTTAAGCCCGAACAGTTCAAACAAATCTACATTCAGATGTTTAAATTAGATGAGCACATGGCCAAACAAAAGCCACTTTATGATTGGCGCCCCATGAGCACTTATATCCGTCGTCCGCCTTATTGGGAAGGTGCGTTAGCGGGTGAACGTCGGTTGTCAGCCATGCGACCTTTGGCGATTTTAGGTGACAATATCACTACGGATCATTTATCGCCATCGAACGCTATTTTAGCGACCAGTGCCGCTGGGGAGTATTTGCTCAAAATGGGCGTTCCGGAGCAAGATTTTAACTCCTATGCCACGCATCGTGGTGACCATCTGACCGCGCAACGCGCCACTTTTGCTAACCCCAAACTGTTCAATGAGATGGTGCAAGAGGAGGGCAAAGTAAAGCAAGGTTCGTTAGCGCGTATTGAACCTGAAGGCTTGGTTACCCGCATGTGGGAAGTGATAGAGACTTATATGGATCGTAAGCAGCCATTGATCATTATTGCTGGGGCCGATTATGGGCAAGGTTCGTCACGTGATTGGGCGGCGAAAGGTGTACGTTTGGCGGGAGTTGAAGCCATTGTTGCCGAGGGGTTTGAACGGATCCATCGCACGAATTTAGTCGGGATGGGTGTTCTGCCACTGCAATTTAAAACGGGAACAGACCGCCACACACTGCAACTCGATGGTACTGAGCTTTATGATGTGGTGGGAGATATTAAGCCGGGCGTCGACTTAACCTTGGTGATCACGCGTACGCAAGGCGCAAATAAGGGCGAACAGCAGAAGGTTACGGTGACTTGTCGTTTAGACACGGCTGATGAAGTCAGTGTGTATCAGGCTGGTGGCGTATTGCAGCGTTTTGCGCAAGATTTTCTGGCTCAATGACGCTAAGGATAAAGGAGTATCACGTGAGTAACTCATTAAAAATTCCGGCGATGTATATGCGCGGCGGCACCAGTAAGGGCGTGTTTTTTCGGCTTGAAGATTTACCCAAAGAGGCTCAGCAAGCGGGAGAGGCGCGAGATCAACTGCTGTTGCGTGTCATTGGTAGCCCCGATCCTTATGGCAAACAAATTGATGGCATGGGCGGCGCAAGTTCTAGCACCAGCAAAGCCGTGATTCTCTCTAAAAGTGAGCAAGCCGATCACGATGTCGATTATCTATTCGGCCAAGTTTCGATAGACAAAGCATTTGTAGACTGGAGCGGCAACTGCGGTAACCTTTCTGCGGCGGTAGGGCCATTTGCGATTTACAGCGGTTTTATCGACCCAGAACGGATCCCTAATAACGGTGTAGTGACGGTTCGCGTTTGGCAAGCCAACATTGGCAAAACCATTCTTATTCATGTGCCAATTGAGCAGGGTGAAGTGCAAGAGTGTGGCGATTTCGAACTCGATGGGGTGACCTTTCCCGCCGCTGAAATTGCGGTTGATTTTCTCGATCCTGCCGATGATAGCGGTGTGATGTTCCCAACCGGAAATGTGCTCGACCAACTGCAAATCCCCGGCATGGGAACCTTGAATGCAACGCTCATTAATGCGGGTATTCCGACGATTTTTATCGATGCTCACGACATCGGTTATCAAGGTACTGAACTGCAAGAGGCGATCAACAATGATGATCATGCCTTGGCGATGTTTGAAGCGATTCGCGCTTATGGCGCTGTGAAAATGGGTTTGATTGAGCATATTGAACAAGCCCAACTGCGCCAACATACGCCTAAAGTAGCGTTTGTGGCAAAAGCGCAATCCTATTTGTCATCCAGTGGTAAAGCGGTATCGGCGAACGATGTCGATATTGTGGTGCGCGCGCTGTCTATGGGAAAACTGCATCATGCGATGATGGGAACGGCCGCGGTGGCCATCGCTTCAGCGGCCAGTGTCCCAGGGACGTTAGTGAATATGTTGGCGGGCGGTGGAGCAAAAGAATCGGTCACTTTTGGTCATCCATCCGGTACGCTGAAAGTGGGCGCTAAAGCCGTTTTACGAGAGGGTCATTGGGGAATAGAGAAAGCCAGTATGAGCCGCAGCGCGCGGGTGTTAATGGAAGGTTGGGTGCGAGTCCATCGTTAGTCGTGGTGTATGATGAGCTGAAAGGGCAATTGCCGCTAGGATTGGTGGTGCTCAAAGATAGCGGTAAGGTGGATGACCCAATGAGCTTGAGTGAGTTAGAAAAAGCGCTCCATCACTAGCGGCTACCCTATAGTTGACGATTAATCGAGGCGCCTCAGATGAATGAGGCGTTTTTATTGCCAATTTGCAATCCGCATTTTATTTGTTTCTCTTAGTTCATCGGTCTTATTTCTAAGACGAAATTATCGTTCAATCGAACAAAAACGCTACGCATGAAGATATATTTTCCAACCACTATCTTATAGAATCACGGCCAAAGCTTTATTCATTCAGAGCGCGAAATATGTCGTTAGTTATCATAACTCCTGCTTGTGAAAGTGATTTACCGAAACTGAATCAGTTGATGTATGACCTTCATCATGAGCATCACCTTGCTTGCCCTGAGCATTTCAAAACAGCAGAAGAGATTGAACAAGAAAAAAGCATTGCTCGTTATTTAGATGATCCGGAATGTTTGGTTTATGTTGCCAAAATAGACAACCAAATTGTGGGATTTATATCGGGTCACTTTTGCGAGTTAATTTCAAGCGTGAGCAAAGCGGTACCAATGGGCAGTATTGATGAGCTTTACGTTGAGCCACAATATCGTCAGCAGCATATCGCACAGCAGCTGTTTCAAAAAATGGAACAGACATTAAAAGAGTACGGTATTGCCCAAGTATTTGTCGAAGTGTGGGATTTTAACCAAGGAGCGCAATCTTTTTATCAACGTTCTGGTTTCTCTGCTCATATACATTGGTTAAGAAAGTCAATCGATAGCAAGTAATTCGATGATCATAGTCATGGATTTTTAATGTGTTAAAACCGTTTTCATTGTTGAGCTTTTGTTTGTTGTCGTTGTTCTGGTCAAGTGTTGGTTTCGCTCAACAACCCGTAATGCTACCAGAAAATATTCGTGGCGCCCTATGCCTAGTTAAGGCCGATAACAAGATCGTTCTTGTTAATGAGGTTATCACTAAGCAGATTTCGTTGCCGGGAGGAACCGTATCTCCCGGTGAATCTCCAGAGCTTGCTGCACAAAGAGAAACTTGGGAAGAAACAGGCCTTGTTGTAACGGTCGGCCACACATTGGGGTATACGGATACGGCTATTGTCTACAGCTGCCGCAGCGATTCCGATGTGATAGCTTTTGAGTCAAAAAATAGCCGGAATGGACATGAGTTGCCTATCTGGTTTGCACCTCACTATGGTGTTGAGATTGCTAGCGCGATGTTAGTTGATCCGTACCGGATTGATGCCCTTCAATATCGTTATCCAGAACAATGGGAACAGATTAAAACAATGTATCAGGATGCGCATAGTCAATCGGTAATGTATGTAGACGATCTTGTGGCTGCTGCACCGCGTTTTCAGCAAGTTGAATTACGTTGGATAATGGGATTACAAAACGCAGTAATGGCTTTACCTGATAGCCTGAATGTAGCGGTTCATAAAATCGCCATTTGGATCTCTAAACTAAGCAACCCTTGGTTGCTGATTATTCTTTTCCCATTGGTTGCCTATTATTTAGGTAAAGCCTCTGTTTATAAAATATTTTTTGTGGTCACTGTAACTTCATTGTTGTCATTAGTGGCTCAGCAAGGATTTGCGTTACCAAGACCTCATGCCTATATCCCACTGTTGGAACTTTGCCAAAGTTACGGATACGGTTTTCCAAGTTTACCGATTGCAGTTTGGTTTGGCGTAGGGCTATCGCTATTGCGAGCTTTTGACCAGCTCGATTTCAACCGAACGTTTGTGGGTTTTATCGTGTTGATGGGGCTATTAATATTAGCCAAATTCTATGTCGGAGAAGCCTTTCTTACCGATATGGCGATCGGTGCCTTATTAGGTGCATTGGTGGCATGGCACATTGTTCGTTTGGACGCAAAATCTTATACCGATGTTAGAATATTGCTGAGCTCACGAGGAGTATGGTGGGGCTTAACCTTGGTTGCTGCACTCTTGGCGACACTCTGGCCTTTGCCGATTTTCACAGCGTGGTTGGCCATTTTATTAACGGCATCTGCCCTGGTGATGGCAAAGAGCTCTGAATCATTGCAAATCACTCCTCAACGGATGTGGCTAGTGATGATTTTGCTCTTAGCCATCAACCAAGGGCTGGGATTTGGTGCAACATTCGTGTCATACAGCAGTGTTCTTTCGTTAGTGGTGGAGACGATTCGCTTTCCGACGCTGATGCTTGTCTTTGCATGGTTATTGCGAAAATGCCGTGCTTAACGAATTCTTTAGATAAACATCCCAATAGAAACGCCTCAGCTGAGGCGTTTCTATTGCCTATTCGTGAGACTCACCGAGTACAAATTTTTCTATAGCAACTGCCACACCATCGTCGTCGTTACTGAGTGTAATATAGTCGGCCAGTTGCTTCGTTTGTTCCATCGCATTGGCCATCGCAATTCCAAGACCTGCGTATTGCAGCATGTGATGATCATTTTCAGCATCTCCCATACAAATAATGTGTTTAGCCTCGATAGCTAAGTGATCGGCAATCGCTTTTACACCAACGCCTTTATTACTTTGTGTATTTAGAAATTCGAGGAAGAAGGGTGCACTTTGTACAATGGTAAACTGCTGATAGAGTTCCGGAGGAAGTTGTTCAATGGCTCTTTGTAGCAAGCTAGGCTCTGCGACAATCATGGCTTTGATGATGGGATGATCATCTTCAAGCTGTTCAAAATCCATTTCCGTGATCGGCAGTCCGTTGATTCTTGCTTCAAGCTCGGTATATTCACTGATTTTAGGCGTGATGAGACCATGAACTTGGCTAAAGGCGTGCGTATTCACGTTAAGTTGGCTAGCAAGGTTAGCGACCAATTTTGCAGAACGGCCATCGATAATGTTGTGATGAATAATTTCGCCACTACTAATGTTTTGAACCATGGAACCGTTGTAATAAAGGACAAAATCCTCATTTGAGTCTAAATGCAGTTCTTGCAACTTATCGCGCATGCCTTCAATGGGACGTCCCGACGCCAACACCACCTTTACGCCTTGTGCACGTGCTTTGGCGATAGCCTGTTTTGTTCTGTCGGTGATCTGTTTTTGGCTGTTGAGAAGAGTACCGTCCATATCTAAAGCGATGAGTTTATACATGACTTACCTAAATTAAGTGAAGAAGAAAGGCAGCAGCTTATGCAAGTTGAGTTGTGATCGCCACTGATTTAGTCAAATTTTCATCTGTGTGATGGGTTTAGTTTGACCTCTAGCAACGCATCTATTAAGGTCAGCGACCTGCATTTTTTGATATTGAGTTAGGCTGAGTTTACGTTGTACAAAATTAATGAAATGTTTGAGACCATCCAAGGTGAAGGGGTATACACTGGTGTGCCTTCTGTTTTTATTCGTTTACAGGAGTGCCCTGTTGGATGCGCTTGGTGCGATACAAAGCAGACGTGGGATGCCACACCGCAAGACAAACGTCCTATCAATGAAGTTCTCACCAAGACACAAGATAGCCCAGCTTGGTGCTCAGTCAGTGCAGATGAGCTGGTGTTACTTTACAAAAAGCAGGGTTATAACGCCAAACATATTGTGATTACAGGTGGTGAACCATGCATTTATGATCTGCGTTCACTTGCGCAAGCATTTGAGGCAATGGGGTGTCACATTCAAATTGAAACCAGCGGCACATTTCCGGTTCAAACCTCGGCAGATACATGGGTGACAGTGTCACCAAAAGTTGCAATGAAGGGCAAACTGCCTGTACTCGATTCAGCTCTGTTAAGAGCAAATGAGATCAAGCACCCCGTCGCAACGGCTAAGGATATTGAACAGCTAGATGCGTTATTGCTGCGAGCACAAGTTCCTGATTCAACGGTGATTGCTTTACAGCCCATTAGCCAGAAAGAGCGGGCAACCCAACTGTGCATTGAAACATGCATTGCGAGGAACTGGCGTTTATCGATTCAAACGCATAAATATTTAAGCATTGCCTGAGGAGAGGAAAATGAAAAAAGCCGTTGTGGTATTTAGTGGTGGCCAAGATTCAACAACTTGTTTGGTTCAGGCATTAAAAGAGTTTGATGAAGTGCACGCCATCACCTTTGATTATGGCCAACGCCATAAGCTTGAGATTGAGGTCGCCATCGCTTTAGCGAAAAAGTTAGGTGTAGCTGCACATAAAGTCATGGATGTCAGCTTACTCAATGAATTGGCGATCAGTTCACTCACTCGTGACGATATTCCAGTATCACACGAGTTACAAGAAAATGGATTACCGAACTCGTTTGTGCCGGGGCGTAACATTCTGTTTTTGACCCTTGCGGGTATTTACGCTTATCAAATAGGTGCAGATGAGGTGATTACTGGTGTTTGTGAAACAGACTTTTCTGGTTATCCGGATTGCCGAAATGATTTTGTCAAAGCGATGAACAGTGCTTTGGTGCAGGGGATGGATCGCCCATTCCACATCAGCACACCTTTAATGTGGTTAAATAAAGCAGAAACTTGGGCATTGGCTGATGAATATGGCGCTCTCGATCTGATCAGGCATGAGACACTGACTTGTTATAACGGTATTATCGGAGACGGCTGTGGTGGTTGCCCATCATGTGAGCTGCGTAAGGCGGGTTTAAATGATTACTTATCAAGCAAAGAATCAATAATGAATGCGCTTTACAACAAGTAATCAATAGCTTAATGATTTATCGAATAACAAGTGATTTGATAAAGTGATGTGTAAATGGGTGTTCTACGCTTGACTAATCTAAGAATTGACCAATAGAGCACCCACTCACTTTAGCTAAAGATACATTTTAGCTAGATCGGCAGGCTCGACTTCTTTACCTTCTAAGCTTGCGTTCCAGTTGGTACCAATCAATACACCATCTTCATCAAGAGTAATCAACCAATCTTCGACGAAAATATCGAGAGGGATTTCTAACACTTCGAAGTCAGACCACTCTTCAACGTTGTGAGTTTGTGCATCTTCTTTGGTTGACCAAAAGGGCATAACTTCACTACTTTCAAATTCTGTCGAGTCGCATGCCAGCCAACCATCTTCATTTTTTAAGCCCCATACTAGTTGGGTCTCTTTTGTTTGTTCAATAAACAATTCTAAGTTTGCTTGAAGGTCAGCAGTTAATTTGCTCATTATCTTTATCTCATAAGGTGATGACGAGCAAGGATAGCATTTTGTGCTAGTAAACTCATTAGAATTTTAGAAAGAAAAGAGGCGATAACGCCCCTTTATTTGGACCTAATATCGATGCTACTGATCACGTTTAGTAAAAATCGTCCACTCTTCTTTAACCGAACCTTTATGGCCAACAACTGTTGCAACGACCTTTCTATTCATCGCATGGCTTATTTCATCATCACCTTTTTCTGTCAGCTCAGTATCACCAAAACCAACAATTCGTACACGATTATCACTGACACCGTAGTTAATGAGGGCTTTCTCTACATTATAAGCGCGGTCCTTCGACAAGGCTAAGTTGTAACTTGGGCTACCAACTTTACTGGCGTAGCCTTGCAACTCAATAGAAGTCGAAGGGTACTGTTTGAGAAAATCTGCCATTGAACGTATTTGACTGAGGAATGCAGGGTTGATTATTGAAGAGTCATTAGCAAATAAAATTCTAAGCTGAAGTTGCTCCTCGGTTTTAGTATAAGTGCCGCATCCGTCGTTATCGATCTCAGCCCCAATCGGTGTGCTCGGACAGAGATCCCTAGCATTGATAACTCCGTCACTATCTTCATCATTCAGATCCTCTATTTGATTAGCTAGAGGTGTCTCAATATAAGAGTACTCTTCTTCAGCAACTGCATATAGAGAAGGAAATATAAGTAAATTTAATAGGATAATTAAAGGGTATCTGGACATCTTAATACTCCAAAGCTTCATGCCACTCGCTAGGAGTGTCAACACGCAACGCATCTAATAAAATACCAGTTACATTCATAACTCGATATTTAGCGTATTGTTCTTGATATTTTGCGTCGAGATAACCTTTACGAGCTTCAAACAGCTCATTTTCAGTGTTAAGCACATCAAGAAGTGTACGTTTTCCTAACTTATACTGCTTTTCGTAAGCAATAACCGTTTCTGACGCAAAATCAACGTGATTTTCGAGATATTGTTTTTGTTGGCGTGTAAAATCCATTGCACTCCAAGAAAGGCGTAAACTCTCTTCTATTGAACGATAGGTTCTATCGCGTAGATCTTTTGCTTTATTCAATTGATACGCCGCGCTCTGCGAACGTGCAGAATCTGAGCCGCCGTTATAAAGGTTATAACGCATTCTCAGCATTGCACTGAATTCATCACTATCGCCTTCTATGCCACCGGCATCATCTCGCCAGCTTTGTTTCGCTTCAAATGATAGCGTAGGATAATTCGCCCCTTTGGTTTGCTTATATTGAAACTTGGCTGAATCGACATCAGCTAGTGCAACTTGTATTACGGGATGGTTTTTAATTGCAGTATCTAGAGCGATTGTGAGATCTTGTGGAAGTACTGCATTATCAGCGCGAGGAAAAAGAAGATCTTGAGGTTCTTCACCTACAATACGTTTATATTGAGAGTAAATATCCAACAGATTATTTTGTGCAGCTAACAAATTACTATTTGCTTTAGCTAAGCGAGCTTCTACTTGGGATAAATCTGCGGTCGAACCAATACCTGACTCTACTCGACGTTTAATGTCTTGATGGATTTGATTATGAATGCCTAGATTTTTTTCAGAAAGTGTTAATATTTCAAGTGCTTTGGTCGCATCAAGATAAACTTTAGCAACTTCCAATGCGATATCTTGCGCATCTGCAAGTAACTGCAAACGAACTGATTCGGCATCGGCTGAGGTACGATCAATGTCATTTAAAGTTGAAGAACCATCCCAAATTAGTTGGGATAAAGTAATGGTAGCTTCTTTACGAGTTAGCTCATTATCAGTGCCAGAGGCTAAATCAACGGCTTCATAGCCAATACCTGCATCTAAGTCTATTTTCGGGAGATAAGCCCCTGAAGAGGCTTCACTATTATATCGTTTGCTCACATATTCGTTATATGCACTTTTAATGTTTGGGTTAGTTGCAAGGGTTATAGACACCGCCTGCTCAAGAGTTTGACCATATACAGAGATCGGAAAACTTAGTGCAATGGCGCAGCTCAACGTTTTCATATTTGTCCAATTCACTCGGGCACTCCTCTAGGTACTTCTATTGAATTCTATTAGGCTGCAATAGTACGATATTAGCTGTGTCATTATTGAGATGATTGATGGAAAACAAGTAAAAAATAGCAGTGGACCACCATTAAAAATAGTAACACGTTCATTATTTTAGTGACTTTAGTAAAGAATCGTACACCTTAAATGTCAATTAACATTAATTAAACATGTTAATTGTTCCTATAATGAAGTACAGCTTTAGCGTGATATTAGTTCAAGCGGGGCAATATGTGAGTGACCTCAGCATTTATGTCACGCAAGAGAGTGTAAAAACTGTTTTTCCTTTGTATCACAGGTGTTAAATGCTAATTTATCACCATTAGAAATGACAAATTACATAGCAAAGATATAGGTATGTAAACTGTCGTATCGTTGTGAATTCGGAAGTTATTCGAGGCATTTTATGGAACTTGGTCCTTTTTCTTTAGGTACAACCTTAGCTTTCGGTCAGTTGATCGTTGTGGATGCAAATGGAAATGTGCGAGTGCTTCAACCTGGGGAGTCTCCTCTACCTGGTGAAATAACCATTAATAATAGCAATCCCGGCCAAGACAGCGATAATGCGGTACAAATATCCAGGGTTAATTCCGATGGTAGTAACGCAGATATAACCGATGATATTAATGAAATTTTTGCCGCATTAGAGCAAGGCCAAGATCCAACCCAGTTAGGTGATGAACTTGCCACTGCAGCAGGTGAATCGAACGGTTCAAGCCCGACGGGTTCAGTCAGCATCGCTCGCGACGCTTTGGAAACCATAGCCGCAACAGAATTCTCTACGTCAGCACTCACCGCGCTAGGCCTCTCTGAAACACAAAGTTTAACGTTATTAGAAGGCTATTCTCAAAGCACTTTAGGGTCAATTGTGACGGGCACCAATGGTGCGAACGACGGCGCGAAAATCACAGGCGATGATAGCGGCAGCGTGACCGAAGACGCGGCGGATAACACCGCGACGGGCACCTTGCTCGCAAGCGACGTGGACAACACCGACAACGAGTTCCAGGCGCAAACCGATGCGGCGGGCCAGTACGGCACGTTCAGTGTGGATGCGAACGGCAAGTGGACCTACGTGCTGGATAACAGCAACGAGAAGGTCGACGCGTTGAACGAGAACCAGACTCTGACTGAAACCTTCACGGTCCAATCGGTGGATGGCACGCCGCACACCGTGACCATCACCATCAATGGTGCGAACGACGGCGCGAAAATCACAGGCGATGATAGCGGCAGCGTGACCGAAGACGCGGCGGATAACACCGCGACGGGCACCTTGCTCGCAAGCGACGTGGACAACACCGACAACGAGTTCCAGGCGCAAACCGATGCGGCGGGCCAGTACGGCACGTTCAGTGTGGATGCGAACGGCAAGTGGACCTACGTGCTGGATAACAGCAACGAGAAGGTCGACGCGTTGAACGAGAACCAGACTCTGACTGAAACCTTCACGGTGACGTCGGTAGACGGCACGCCGCACACCGTGACCGTGACCATCACGGGCACGAACGACAAAGCGGAAATCGCGGGTGATGATGCCGGAGCGGTGACGGAAGACGACCGCCAAGTGGTACTGAGCGACACAGGCACGCTGACCATCAGCGATGATGACACTGGCGAGAGCGTGTTCAAGACCGACGCGGCGAGCATCAAGGCGAGCGAAGGTGCGTTGGGCCGCTTAACCATCACGGAAACTGGCGTGTGGACGTACAACGTCGACAACGCGGACGTGAACTACCTGAAAGAAGGCGAGACGAAAGTTGAAACCTTCACGGTGACGTCGGTAGACGGCACGCCGCACACCGTGACCGTGACCATCACGGGCACGAACGACAAAGCGGAAATCGCGGGTGATGATGCCGGAGCGGTGACGGAAGACGACCGCCAAGTGGTACTGAGCGACACAGGCACGCTGACCATCAGCGATGATGACACTGGCGAGAGCGTGTTCAAGACCGACGCGGCGAGCATCAAGGCGAGCGAAGGTGCGTTGGGCCGCTTAACCATCACGGAAACTGGCGTGTGGACGTACAACGTCGACAACGCGGACGTGAACTACCTGAAAGAAGGCGAGACGAAAGTTGAAACCTTCACGGTGACGTCGGTAGACGGCACGCCGCACACCGTGACCGTGACCATCACGGGCACGAACGACAAAGCGGAAATCGCGGGTGATGATGCCGGAGCGGTGACGGAAGACGACCGCCAAGTGGTACTGAGCGACACAGGCACGCTGACCATCAGCGATGATGACACTGGCGAGAGCGTGTTCAAGACCGACGCGGCGAGCATCAAGGCGAGCGAAGGTGCGTTGGGCCGCTTAACCATCACGGAAACTGGCGTGTGGACGTACAACGTCGACAACGCGGACGTGAACTACCTGAAAGAAGGCGAGACGAAAGTTGAAACCTTCACGGTGACGTCGGTAGACGGCACGCCGCACACCGTGACCGTGACCATCACGGGCACGAACGACAAAGCGGAAATCGCGGGTGATGATGCCGGAGCGGTGACGGAAGACGACCGCCAAGTGGTACTGAGCGACACAGGCACGCTGACCATCAGCGATGATGACACTGGCGAGAGCGTGTTCAAGACCGACGCGGCGAGCATCACTGCAAGCGAAGGCGCGCTGGGCAGCCTGAGCATCACAGGAGGTGGCGTGTGGACCTACAACGTCGACAACAGCAAAGTTCAGTACTTGGGCAAAGACGAGACCAAGGAAGAGACCTTCACCGTGCAGAGTGTCGATGGCACACCGCACACCGTGACCATCATCATCACTGGGGTGAACGACGGCTCGGTACAAATCAGCGGCAGCGATGACGCGGGCGCGGTGACCGAAGACCTGAACGTGGTGAGCGGCCTGCTGAGCGACAGCGGCCAGCTGAAAATCAGCGACCTGGACGGCGATGAGGAAGTGGCGTTCAAGACCGACCCGGCCAGCATCACTGCAAGCGAAGGCGCGCTGGGCAGCCTGAGCATCACAGGAGGTGGCGTGTGGACCTACAACGTCGACAACAGCAAAGTTCAGTACTTGGGCAAAGACGAGACCAAGGAAGAGACCTTCACCGTGCAGAGTGTCGATGGCACACCGCACACCGTGACCATCATCATCACTGGGGTGAACGACGGCTCGGTACAAATCAGCGGCAGCGATGACGCGGGCGCGGTGACCGAAGACCTGAACGTGGTGAGCGGCCTGCTGAGCGACAGCGGCCAGCTGAAAATCAGCGACCTGGACGGCGATGAGGAAGTGGCGTTCAAGACCGACCCGGCCAGCATCACTGCAAGCGAAGGCGCGCTGGGCAGCCTGAGCATCACAGGAGGTGGCGTGTGGACCTACAACGTCGACAACAGCAAAGTTCAGTACTTGGGCAAAGACGAGACCAAGGAAGAGACCTTCACCGTGCAGAGTGTCGATGGCACACCGCACACCGTGACCATCATCATCACTGGGGTGAACGACGGCTCGGTACAAATCAGCGGCAGCGATGACGCGGGCGCGGTGACCGAAGACCTGAACGTGGTGAGCGGCCTGCTGAGCGACAGCGGCCAGCTGAAAATCAGCGACCTGGACGGCGATGAGGAAGTGGCGTTCAAGACCGACCCGGCCAGCATCACTGCAAGCGAAGGCGCGCTGGGCAGCCTGAGCATCACAGGAGGTGGCGTGTGGACCTACAACGTCGACAACAGCAAAGTTCAGTACTTGGGCAAAGACGAGACCAAGGAAGAGACCTTCACCGTGCAGAGTGTCGATGGCACACCGCACACCGTGACCATCATCATCACTGGGGTGAACGACGGCTCGGTACAAATCAGCGGCAGCGATGACGCGGGCGCGGTGACCGAAGACCTGAACGTGGTGAGCGGCCTGCTGAGCGACAGCGGCCAGCTGAAAATCAGCGACCTGGACGGCGATGAGGAAGTGGCGTTCAAGACCGACCCGGCCAGCATCACTGCAAGCGAAGGCGCGCTGGGCAGCCTGAGCATCACAGGAGGTGGCGTGTGGACCTACAACGTCGACAACAGCAAAGTTCAGTACTTGGGCAAAGACGAGACCAAGGAAGAGACCTTCACCGTGCAGAGTGTCGATGGCACACCGCACACCGTGACCATCATCATCACTGGGGTGAACGACGGCTCGGTACAAATCAGCGGCAGCGATGACGCGGGCGCGGTGACCGAAGACCTGAACGTGGTGAGCGGCCTGCTGAGCGACAGCGGCCAGCTGAAAATCAGCGACCTGGACGGCGATGAGGAAGTGGCGTTCAAGACCGACCCGGCCAGCATCACTGCAAGCGAAGGCGCGCTGGGCAGCCTGAGCATCACAGGAGGTGGCGTGTGGACCTACAACGTCGACAACAGCAAAGTTCAGTACTTGGGCAAAGACGAGACCAAGGAAGAGACCTTCACCGTGCAGAGTGTCGATGGCACACCGCACACCGTGACCATCATCATCACTGGGGTGAACGACGGCTCGGTACAAATCAGCGGCAGCGATGACGCGGGCGCGGTGACCGAAGACCTGAACGTGGTGAGCGGCCTGCTGAGCGACAGCGGCCAGCTGAAAATCAGCGACCTGGACGGCGATGAGGAAGTGGCGTTCAAGACCGACCCGGCCAGCATCACTGCAAGCGAAGGCGCGCTGGGCAGCCTGAGCATCACAGGAGGTGGCGTGTGGACCTACAACGTCGACAACAGCAAAGTTCAGTACTTGGGCAAAGACGAGACCAAGGAAGAGACCTTCACCGTGCAGAGTGTCGATGGCACACCGCACACCGTGACCATCATCATCACTGGGGTGAACGACGGCTCGGTACAAATCAGCGGCAGCGATGACGCGGGCGCGGTGACCGAAGACCTGAACGTGGTGAGCGGCCTGCTGAGCGACAGCGGCCAGCTGAAAATCAGCGACCTGGACGGCGATGAGGAAGTGGCGTTCAAGACCGACCCGGCCAGCATCACTGCAAGCGAAGGCGCGCTGGGCAGCCTGAGCATCACAGGAGGTGGCGTGTGGACCTACAACGTCGACAACAGCAAAGTTCAGTACTTGGGCAAAGACGAGACCAAGGAAGAGACCTTCACCGTGCAGAGTGTCGATGGCACACCGCACACCGTGACCATCATCATCACTGGGGTGAACGACGGCTCGGTACAAATCAGCGGCAGCGATGACGCGGGCGCGGTGACCGAAGACCTGAACGTGGTGAGCGGCCTGCTGAGCGACAGCGGCCAGCTGAAAATCAGCGACCTGGACGGCGATGAGGAAGTGGCGTTCAAGACCGACCCGGCCAGCATCACTGCAAGCGAAGGCGCGCTGGGCAGCCTGAGCATCACAGGAGGTGGCGTGTGGACCTACAACGTCGACAACAGCAAAGTTCAGTACTTGGGCAAAGACGAGACCAAGGAAGAGACCTTCACCGTGCAGAGTGTCGATGGCACACCGCACACCGTGACCATCATCATCACTGGGGTGAACGACGGCTCGGTACAAATCAGCGGCAGCGATGACGCGGGCGCGGTGACCGAAGACCTGAACGTGGTGAGCGGCCTGCTGAGCGACAGCGGCCAGCTGAAAATCAGCGACCTGGACGGCGATGAGGAAGTGGCGTTCAAGACCGACCCGGCCAGCATCACTGCAAGCGAAGGCGCGCTGGGCAGCCTGAGCATCACAGGAGGTGGCGTGTGGACCTACAACGTCGACAACAGCAAAGTTCAGTACTTGGGCAAAGACGAGACCAAGGAAGAGACCTTCACCGTGCAGAGTGTCGATGGCACACCGCACACCGTGACCATCATCATCACTGGGGTGAACGACGGCTCGGTACAAATCAGCGGCAGCGATGACGCGGGCGCGGTGACCGAAGACCTGAACGTGGTGAGCGGCCTGCTGAGCGACAGCGGCCAGCTGAAAATCAGCGACCTGGACGGCGATGAGGAAGTGGCGTTCAAGACCGACCCGGCCAGCATCACTGCAAGCGAAGGCGCGCTGGGCAGCCTGAGCATCACAGGAGGTGGCGTGTGGACCTACAACGTCGACAACAGCAAAGTTCAGTACTTGGGCAAAGACGAGACCAAGGAAGAGACCTTCACCGTGCAGAGTGTCGATGGCACACCGCACACCGTGACCATCATCATCACTGGGGTGAACGACGGCTCGGTACAAATCAGCGGCAGCGATGACGCGGGCGCGGTGACCGAAGACCTGAACGTGGTGAGCGGCCTGCTGAGCGACAGCGGCCAGCTGAAAATCAGCGACCTGGACGGCGATGAGGAAGTGGCGTTCAAGACCGACCCGGCCAGCATCACTGCAAGCGAAGGCGCGCTGGGCAGCCTGAGCATCACAGGAGGTGGCGTGTGGACCTACAACGTCGACAACAGCAAAGTTCAGTACTTGGGCAAAGACGAGACCAAGGAAGAGACCTTCACCGTGCAGAGTGTCGATGGCACACCGCACACCGTGACCATCATCATCACTGGGGTGAACGACGGCTCGGTACAAATCAGCGGCAGCGATGACGCGGGCGCGGTGACCGAAGACCTGAACGTGGTGAGCGGCCTGCTGAGCGACAGCGGCCAGCTGAAAATCAGCGACCTGGACGGCGATGAGGAAGTGGCGTTCAAGACCGACCCGGCCAGCATCACTGCAAGCGAAGGCGCGCTGGGCAGCCTGAGCATCACAGGAGGTGGCGTGTGGACCTACAACGTCGACAACAGCAAAGTTCAGTACTTGGGCAAAGACGAGACCAAGGAAGAGACCTTCACCGTGCAGAGTGTCGATGGCACACCGCACACCGTGACCGTGACCATCACCGGCACCAACGATGCGTCGAGCATCGCAATCTCAAGCATTGCTCCTCTCTCCGAGGAAGGCTTATCTGGTGGGCTTCAAGATGATATTGGATCCTCAGATACAAGCGACGCAATTAAGGCATCTGGCACCATCACAATTGATGATGTAGATAGCGACTTTGTAGGGATCACTCTTTCGGGCCCGGAGGGCATCACGTCGGGAGGTATGGAAGTCGTTTGGGAATGGGATGCTCAAAATCACAAGCTGATAGGGTCTACATCTGGGAGTGATTCTAAATCCGTTATTGAAATCGAGCTTACTGCTCCTAATGCTAGTGGCAAGGGCGAGTGGAACTATACAGTCACTTTACTCAACCCTGTCGACCATCCAGATGGCTCCCAAGAAGATACACTGAGTTTAGATCTCGGCGTATTTGTTTCAGATGGACAAGCCACAACGGAAAGCAAACTATCGATCATCATTGAAGATGATGCACCCAGCGATCATGTGATGGAACCAGTTGCTGTCACAGTCACTGACATTCCTGATGTGTTAATTGGCCAGTTTGATCTAACGAGTTACCGTGGTAATAGGACTACGATTGACGGTGGTCAATTTACTATTACTGCAAAAGGCTTCTCTTCAGCTTTATCGTCCACTTTGGTTAGTGCAAATATTAATGGTGACAGCGAAGGTATAGGCGTTAGTAGTAAGGGTTCTCCGTACCATAATCTTGCTAATGAAGTTGATTTTCGGAAGTTTTCAGATGGCAGTTCTGCATCCGAAGAGTTGGTTATTAAACTCGATCCTAACACGGTAGCTTATGGTGCGAAAATTGAGTTTAGTAAAATGTTTGGTGGTGAGCGTGAAAGTGGGATTGTTGAGTTTTGGCGAGATGGAAAGCTGATTGCAACTCAAAGTTTTACCTCTGATGAAAACAGTGGAGATTACGCTAAAGACTTTTCTGTACAGCAGGGTGGTTTTGATACGATGGTTATCAAAGCTACTGACAATGGTAACTCGTTTAATCATAAAGATAATAGTGACTTTACCGTTAAAAATATCGAGTTTCTTGGTGCGGATGCGCCGCAGCCAATTGCTTATGGTTCTGGTGTCGTTGAACCGCTATGGGGGGCCGATGGTCGAGGGGCACTGCAATTAGTTGGCCTAGATGAGTCTGCGACACTCAAAACGGTTACTGGCTCTGATATTACTGTTGAATTAGTAGGGGCAAATACTCTTACTGGTAAAGATGCAGAAGGGCATTTAGTCTTCAAACTCGAGTTTACACCGACAACGGGAAAATGGGAGTTTTACCAGTATCAAAATATACAATCGCCGGTAGGTGATGGAGATATTGATTTCCAAGTGAAAGTTACTGATGCCGATGGTGACAGTGCTGTGCTTGGTTTTGCGGTCAAGCCTGTGTCTCCGCCTGTTATTGGTGAATTGACGCTCAATGTTTCTGAAGAAGGCTTACAAGGCGGTATAGCAGATGACGCATCCGTCACTGGTTCACAAGATACGACTAACCAAGCTTCAGCTGATGGGCAGTTAAGTCTTTCCAACGTTACTCAATTGTCCATTGGTCTACCGAGTGATCAATACACATCTAATGGTGTTGCAATCACTTGGTCATTATCGTCAGATAAACAGATGCTCACTGGTTCTGCAAATGGTATTAAGGTTGTCGAGTTTGCGTTAGATGATCAAGGTAAAGTAAATAGTGTGTTACACGCACCTATTGATCATCCAGATAAGGCA
Organism: Vibrio qinghaiensis; assembly: GCF_002257545.1. NCBI lineage: Bacteria > Pseudomonadati > Pseudomonadota > Gammaproteobacteria > Vibrionales > Vibrionaceae > Vibrio > Vibrio qinghaiensis. The sequence continues at coordinate 1,345,260 of NZ_CP022741.1, forward strand.
GGTGAAGATCATTTAGCTATCGAGATCCCACTTGAAGCGGAAAATGCGGCAGGAGCAATCGGTACTGGCGTTGTTACTCTCGTCATTGAAGATGATGCGCCGCTAGCAAGAGACATTTTGCATGTCTTAGAATCGGAGACTAGACAAGGCGCCAATGTTCAGTTGATTTTAGACGTGTCGGGTTCTATGGCTTGGGAGGCTGGCAACGGTAAAACTCGTCTTCAAGTGATGAAAGAATCAGCGGTACAGTTATTAGATCAATATCAAGCTATTGGTCAGACTCAGGTCCAATTGCTGTTATTTAATGCAACAGCTTCTCCTTACCATAATGGTTCCTCTTACTGGATGACGGTTGAACAAGCCAAAAACTACATAATGGGCCTAACGGCTCATGGAGGGACAGATTATGACCACGCTATTGAATTGGCACAGAATCAATGGTCTGGTCTCGGTTATGGTGGGCCATTAAGTGGCGCTAGCAATGTGAGTTATTTCTTATCTGATGGTGTACCCGAAGGATACGATTGGAAAAATGGTGTGAAAAACTTTAACACCATAGAGAAAGATGAGCTTGATAGTTGGGTTAGTCATTTACAAGAAAATAAAATCACCTCTCTTGCTTATGGTATGGGGAATAATGTTCCGCAAGGAGAATTAGATAAGGTTGCTTATGACGGCCATTTAAATGTAGATACAGGCTCTATAGTAGTGTCTGACGTGACTCAGCTTCCCCCTATTTTATTACAATCTGTCATTCAACCTATCGGCGGGAATATTCTTGTACCTGTTGATGGTTATGGGATGGGAGCTGATGGGGGAGTGATAGCGAGTATTACTATCAACGATGTTACCTATTTATTCGATGGTCAATCGATATCAGTTGCGGGGAAATCTTCAGCTCTGACTCATGGTTTTGATCCTGCAACCAATACTTTGTCAATTTATATTAATGATAAGCACTCGTTAATTATTGATTTAGATGATGGCAGTTACCAGTTCTTTGGGGCAACTATTTCATCGGATACCCAATTGGTTTTCGACTATACATTAAAAGATAACGATGGTGATACAAGCTCAAGTTCACTAACATTTGTTGTTGGGCATGACATTAAAGCTGAAGGAAATAGCATTGATTCGATACAGCTATACGATTCCACTACGTCAAATCAAAAAGTGCAGTGGTCAACATCGGGTGTCGGTTCATCGTCGGTGACTTATCACGATCATGCTGAAAAAGGTTTAGTCGTGGATGTAGGCGATGGTGGTGATTATGTCTATCTCGGAAAAGGAGATGACATTATTTATCTTGGTGATAGTCATGTTGACGGCTTGGATAACCATACACAGGCTCATCTAAAAGAGATGGCGGCTTCCGATCTTTTGGATCGTTTTGGGACTGGGCTTGATGGCTCTTGGCTACAAGATGCCAATAACGAAGACAGCGCACTCAATATCCCCGGAGCTAGTAATGCTTACGTCGATATAGCTCATGGTGGTGGTGGCGATGATCGTATATTCGGCCAAGGAGGTACAGATCTTCTCTTTGGAGGCTCGGGTAATGACCATATCTACGGTGGCGAAGGGAACGATGGCCTTCGCGGTGGTACTGGTAATGATATTCTAGATGGTGGTGCTGGGAATGATGTTCTAATTGGCGGCTTAGGCAATGATATCCTTACTGGTGGTGATGGTGCAGATATCTTTAAATGGGTTGAGATGGAAACTGCGACTGACCATGTTACAGACTTCAATCGTTCTGAAGGGGATTCTTTAGATTTCTCTGATTTGTTCGAAGACATGTCTAAAGACGAAATCACAGTATTACTTGATGGGCTGAGTAGTGCAGATCATCAAGGTTTTGTGGACGGTGTGTCTATTCGTGTGACAGGAAATGAACATGAATCGCACCTAACGATTGTCAAATCAGGTCAAACATTGACCGTGGACTTTGATGGCGCGTCAGCTGCGGATATCACCAGTAGCTTGATGGATAATCTAAACCATTTAAAGGACTAAAATAACGACAACCGGAGCTTGATTAGAGCTCCGGTTTTTCTTGCTGCCTATAAAATACGGCTTACAACACCTTACAGGCGAACCCTTTTAGATAAAACCCTTCAGGGTAGGCTGAATCTGTTAAGTGGTCAGCGGCTTGCTCGAACCTTTCAACAAATTTAACGCTACGACCGGCATCGAGCGCCGCATCTGCAATGATTTTTTGGAAGAGATCGGTGCCCATAAGACCAGAGCATGAATAAGTGAGTAAGGTGCCACCCGGTTTTAAAATTTGCATTGCTAACATATTGATGTCTTTATAACCATTTGCACCGGAGGTCAGGTTATTTTTACTCGAGACAAACTTAGGTGGATCCATGATCACCACATCAAACAGCGTTCCTTGATCACGGTATTCTCGCAATAATTTAAAAACATCGGCATTTAAAAATACAGCACGTTTTTTGGAGATATCGAATTGATTGATCTCTGCATTGTATTTGGCGGTATCTAATGCAGGTTGTGAGACGTCGGCGTTAATTACGCGTTTGGCACCGCCTTTAAGAGCGTACAGACCGAAGCCTCCGGTATAACAAAAGCAGTTAAGGACATCTTTATCCTTCACATATTTTATTGATTTCTGGCGGCTGTCACGTTGGTCTAGATAAAAGCCTGTTTTGTGTCCACCAACAATATCGACGCTAATTTTTACGCCATTTTCTTCGATAATGACTGATTGTGGCGGCTCATCGCCATGCAGCACGCCCATGCGTTCTTCCAAACCTTCTTTTTTACGAACGGCAGCATCTGAACGTTCGTAAACATGGCACTCTGGGAAAACGATTGTCAGCGCTTTAACAATATTCGTTTTATGATATTCAGCCCCTGCGCTAAGCAGTTGGCATACTAGATAATCTTGATACTTATCGATAGTAATACCCGGCAACCCATCTGATTCTGCTGCAATCAGCCTAAAGCCTGTAAGACCATCTCGTTCAATAATCTCCTGGCGAACTAACAGTGCATCTTCGAGCCGTTTCACAAAAAAATCGACATTGATCTCCTGCTTCTCAAAGCTCCAGACGCGAGCTCGAATTTGAGACGTAGGGGAATAGGCTGCTTTTGCTAACCACTGATTATCATGAGTATAAACGTCGACGGTCTCTCCAAGGCGAGGCTCACCTTCTACCTTGCTTATCCCTCGGGAAAAAACCCATGGATGTTTACGGCGCAAAGATTTTTCACGGCCTTTAACTAGATAGATTGCAGCTGTCATACATTACTCGATGAATATTCAAAATGGGGGCGTATTTTCATAGAAAAGGTAATGGAAAGCAAACAAAGAGCGAGCGTCAAACGTAAATAAAGGAAATTGTTTGGGGAGAGTGTCTATGGGATGTACATCAAATTAACCCATTGCCATTTCTTTCATTATGGTGAAGACGCATTTTAGTAGATAAATGATTGAGTATTTAAACATAGAGAGGGATCCAAATGGCTCAACAGTGCGACAAGTTTATCGTGACAGGCAGGGTCCAAGGGGTTGGTTTTCGTTATCACACCGCTCATCAAGGACTAAAGCTAGGCTTAACAGGCTATGCCAAAAATTTATATAACGGCGAGGTTGAAGTTATCGCCATTGGGAATAGTGAAAATTTGGAGCAGTTTTATCAGTGGCTTCAACAAGGCCCCAAAACGGCGAAAGTAATGTCTGTGTCGCGTGAATCACTTCTTTCTTATACTGAAAAATATAGCGGATTCGAAATACTTTAAAAGTAGCAACGCTTTGTACTTTGTATGGTTAAGTTGCTTGGGGCTTAGTTTCGCACTACAAGCATTTGGCAGGTTTTGGTAACCCAGCAAGTTTAGTTGCTTGTTTGGCCGGGCCTTTTTTAAAGAGTTTGAATAGATATTTGCTATTGCCTTTTTCCGGACCATGCGCTTTTTCCATCGCTTTGACTAACATACGCACTGCGGGTGAAGTATTAAACTCTTCATAAAAGTGGCGCACGAACAAAATGACTTCTAGATGAGCGTCTGTTAACTCGATATCTTCCTGACTGGCCAGCGTCTGGATCATCCCTTCTTCCCATTGGGTATGGTCTAGGAGGTAACCCTGAGAATCAGTTTCGACGGTTTTACCATTGTATTCAAACATCTTTATTACTCGATTAAAAATCCGCGTTTAGGGTAGCGTAGTGAATGTGTGATCTCAACTGTTTAGAAAGCAAAAAGCCCGCAAGCTGTGGCTTGCGGGCTCGTTTGGACAAAATGTCGACGTAAATTAGTCGTCGTTCATAATGCCTAGGATAGCCAATAAGCTTGTGAACAAGTTCAGGATATTTAGATACATTGAGATGGTAGCACTAATGTAGTTTGTCTCCTCACCTCGTACGATGCGGCTTGTGTCAAATAGGATAAAACCAGAAAACACGAGCGCCGCGATGCTGCTGATCGCTAGTTGACCAACGGTAGAGCCAACAAAAATATTAATAATCGCGGCAACGATGACAATAATTAGGCCTGCCATTAAAAAACTTCTCATGAATGAAAAGTCTTTTTTAGTCGTAATGGTATAAGCCGATAAGCCGATAAAAACAAGGCCAGTAAGACCGAGTGCCTGAGCAATAATGCTAGAGCCATTCGGGATTGCCGCATAGTGATTAAGCATTGGGCCCAGAGCTCCCCCCATTAATGTCGTGAACACAAATGTCCATACAATACCTGAAGAGGAGTTAATGGCTTTAGGCATAACGAAGAACAGAATACCGATTGCCCCCAATTGCATAGCGAGTGCCATGAATGGTGAAATCTGCATTGCCATTGTTGCCATCGCAGCAATAGCACTAGTGATAAGAGTCATTGAAAGCAAGAAGTAAGTATTCTTCAACACTTTATTGGTTTGTAGCGTGCTCTCTAAGCTAGCTGAGCGAGTAAACATAGGGCTGTTCATAATCTTCCTCGTAAGGGTTTATGTTTGTATGTACATTTATGGGGCTGAATGAGCTAAAAAGCAAGCCCTGTATCGTATTTGTTCTGTGTAAATTGTAATAAAAATAGTCAGTTAGATGTTAAGGAATGTGTAACACCATGTGTCTATGCATGTAAACAAAACGAGAGGTGATATTCACCTCTCGTTTTGTTCGTTGCGAATGTATTAATGATGAAGAATTTGAGAGAGAAAATTGCGCGTCCTATCAGATTGAGGGTTTTCAAAAAATTCAACAGGGTTATTTTCTTCAATGATCTCGCCGGCATCCATGAAAATAACGCGATCGGCGACTTCTTTTGCAAAACCCATTTCATGGGTAACACAAAGCATCGTCATGCCTTCTCCTGCGAGTTCAACCATAACATCTAATACTTCCCGTACCATTTCCGGGTCAAGTGCAGATGTTGGTTCATCAAATAACATAATCTGTGGGTTCATGCACAATGAGCGTGCAATCGCAACTCGTTGCTGCTGACCGCCAGAAAGTTGACCGGGATATTTGTCTGCTTGATCGGGAATCTTCACGCGTTCCAAGTACTTCATCGCAACCGCTTCAGCTTCTCCTTTAGGCATCTTTTTTACCCAAATTGGAGCGAGTGTACAGTTTTCTAACACGGTTAAATGCGGAAAAAGATTGAAATGTTGGAAACACATACCGACCTCGCGTCGCACGGCTTCGATATTTTTAAGATCTTCTGTCAGTTCGTTGCCCGCGACGACGATTTGTCCTTTTTGGTGCTCTTCCAAGCGGTTAATACAGCGAATCATGGTCGATTTCCCTGAGCCTGAAGGGCCACAAATAACGATCTTTTCGCCTTTTTTAACGGTAAGATTGATGTTCTTTAGTACATGAAATTCACCGTACCATTTATTCATATCATTAATCTGAATCATGATTTCTTCAGAAGGTGCGAGGTTGCGTTGCTGCGTCATAATACGTCCTTGATTTGTAGTTATCGTTTGTGACCAGTATGGAGTTTGTTTTCAAGCCATATCGAATATCTCGACATAGAAAAGCAGAACACCCAGAACACTAATGCGACAAATATATAACTTTCAGTAGAAAAGCCTAACCAATCCGGATCGGTATTGGCAGCTTGTCCAATACCGAGTACGTCAAACATCCCGATAATGAGCACTAAGCTGGTATCTTTAAATAAGCCAATGAAGGTATTAACGATAGAAGGGATCGTGATCTTCAGCGCTTGCGGTAAAATAATCAAACTGGCCTTTTTCCAGTAACTTAAACCTAACGCATCGGCGGCTTCATATTGACCTTTAGGTATCGCTTGTAAACCACCACGAACCACTTCTGCCATATAAGCTGAGCTGAACATGACCACCCCAATTAATGCCCTAACCAGTTTATCCGTTTCCGAGCCTTGCGAGAGGAACAGAGGAAGCATAACGGATGCCATAAACAAAACTGTAATCAGTGGTACTCCTCTCCACACCTCGATGTAAACGGTACATAGGCTGCGAATAATGGGCATCTCGGAACGCCGGCCCAACGCCAATACAACGCCAATCGGTAACGAAACAACAATCCCAACTAAGGCAATGATTAGCGTAACTAATAAGCCTCCCCACTTATGCGTTTCAACAACTTCGAGGCCGAAAAAGCCGCCATAGAGTAATGCCGCGATAAGAAATGGATAGATATTGACAAAAAACAACCAAATCCACGTTTTTTTCGGTGTATTTTCATAGGCGAGCAACGCACTAAAAATAGCAAGAGTGAAATAGAAGAGGCGAGGTCGCCAGAGCTCAGCTTCTGGATAAAATCCATACATAAACTGATCCCAGCGTACGCTAATAAACACCCAACACGCCCCCTCACGGGTGCAATCACTACGTTGTGTGCCCACCCAATCGGCATTAATAATCGCCCAATCGACAGTATGCCAAACAAGCCAGAAGGCGAAATACCCTAAGATCAGGGTAACGATGGAATTGAGTGCGTTATTAAAAAGATTTTTGCGCAGCCACCCAATGAAGCCAACGGTATTGGCTGGCGGTGGCAAGTTAGGCTGAAATTGATGTACTTTCATCTTATCTCTCCACCAAAGCCACTTTACGGTTATAGATATTCATTAATGCCGATGTCGTCAAACTGAGTGTGAGGTAAACACCCATAGTCATCGCAATAATTTCAATCGCTTGACCCGTTTGATTGAGCGTTGTGCCGGCAAAAACAGACACCAAATCAGGGTAGCCAATTGCCATCGCTAATGATGAGTTTTTGGTTAAGTTCAGATATTGGCTGGTGAGTGGTGGGATAATGATGCGCAGCGCTTGAGGAATGACCACGAGTTTTAATGTTTTTGAACGGGTTAATCCTAAAGACATGGCCGCTTCAGATTGACCATGGCTCACCGCATTAATGCCAGAACGGACAATTTCAGCAATGAATGCGGCCGTATAAATACTCAGTGCAATCAGCAGTGCGGCTAATTCTGGGATAATACTGATGCCACCTTGGAAGTTGAACCCTTGCAGTTGTGGATATTCTGCCGACACTGGACGGCCCATAGCAAAGTACACAATGACAGGAAGTAGAATGCACAAGATAGCCGCAATTCTACTCATAGGGGTCTGCTGACCTGTTAAACGTTGTTTGTTTCGAGCCCAAATGCCAATAATAAAGGTGGTTAGTAAGCCAGCAAGAAAGGCAATAAAGATAAATGTGCTGCCACTTTCAAAAATGGGAGCTGGGAAGAACAGACCACGTACATTGAGAAAAATAGAATCCCCTAACTGCATGCTTTGCCTAGGCGATGGTAGAGCCTGTAACACGGCAAAATACCAAAAGAAAATTTGCAGTAATAAAGGAATATTACGGAAGATCTCGATATAAACCGCAGCGAGTTGACTAACTAACCAGTTGGAAGAGAGACGAGCAATACCGATAAAAAATCCTAAAAGGGTAGCAAATACAATGCCGAGAAAGGAAACAAGCGCGGTATTGAGTAAACCTATGATAAAGGTCCGTCCATAACTGAAGGTTTCATCATATTCGATCAAAGTCAGTCCAATTCCAAAGCCAGCTTCTTGATCTAGGAAGTCAAACCCCGTGGCAATGCCTCGAGAACTTAAATTAGAAAGTGCATTGTTCACAATGGTGTAAAAGAAAAAAACCAGAACGAGAAGAGCAATAATTTGGAAGGTGACTGAACGAAAAGTAGGATTGTAGAACAAATTTGCGCTTTTAGCCGAGGGATATCCTGAGCCAGCCGCAATAGTTTTAGTAGGTTTCATACAACTATAACCTCAAATCCATTTTTCCAAATAGGCGGTTAAAACCGCCTATTTGGGACTGTGTGACTATTAACGAAGTGGTGGAGCGTACATAAAGCCGCCAGCATTCCACAACGCATTTGCACCTCGTGCGATTTGTAGGGGAGAACCTTTACCTACAGTGCGTTCAAAACTTTCACCATAGTTACCGACTTGTTTTACAATTTGGTATCCCCAATCATCGCGAATGCCCAAACCTTTACCTTTAGGGCCGTCCAGGCCAAGTATGCGTTTGATATTAGGATCGCTAGATTTAAGCATTTCATCTGCATTTTTTGAGGTAATACCGTACTCTTCTGCGTTAATCATGGCATTGAGAGTCCATTTCGCCACGTTAAACCACTTGTCATCATCTTGACGAACAACGGGCCCAAGTGGTTCTTTAGAAATGATTTCAGGTAATACAACTGCGACGTTAGGATCAGTTAAGTTCAAACGTAGCGCATATAAACCGGATTGGTCGGTTGTTAGAGCATCACAACGGCCTGCGTCGAAGCCTTTTGAGGTTTGCGCTGCAGTATCGAATACCACAGGTTTGTATTTCATGCCCGTGTTGCGGAAGTAGTCCGCTAAGTTCAACTCAGTAGTTGTACCGGATTGGACACAAATCGATGCACCATCGAGCTCTTCTGCACTTTTCACTCCTAGATCTTTTTTCACCATGAACCCTTGACCGTCATAATAGTTTACGCCGACAAAATTAAGGCCAAGTGCTGCGTCGCGTTGGAGCGTCCAGGTTGTATTACGTGAAAGAACATCGATTTCACCTGATTGGAGGGCGGTAAAGCGTTCTTTTGCTGTCAGTGGAACATATTTTACTTTCGATTTGTCACCAAGAACTGCTGCGGCAAGAGCCTGGCAATACTCAACATCAATACCTTCCCATTCTCCTTTTGAGTTTGGGTTGGAAAAGCCTGGTAGACCAGTGCTCACACCACAAGTAATAAAACCTTGCGAAAGTACTTTATCTAAAGTGCTATCTGCTGCTGAAGCTGTCGTCGCCATGATGGCAGTAGAAGCTGCTACAGCAGAAGCAAGAACAGTGAGTTTATTCGCCATTTGTATCCTTCCTGTATGATCAATGTTAAACCAGGTAACACCTGATACAACGTACTAAAAATGTTGTCGTGTAGCTTTCTAAGTTGTATTTGCATGCAATCGCACATTTACAAATCAACTATTTATAAGCCTAGGTAATGATTTGTATTTTCTCCAATTAGTCATTTGAAAGATTTTTGATTAGATTCACAAACCTAGGCTGCAGCTAGAATGAACAAATGTTGAATAATTGTAAACAGTGCAGCCGTGTTCAACTGTGGGGCAACAGAATAGAAGCAGCATGTTTTTATTTTAACGTAAAATTAACAATTGTATCATTAGCGTATTCTCGGGATTTTAAACTGACTAATGATGAAAATTTGGTTGATAATTATTTAGCTATATTTAATTAGTGTCGCAGATGCCCTATTTTTGGTAGCATCAAACGAATAGTTATCTAGATTATTCATGGAATGAAATGCAGTATTTTCCTCTGTTTTTGAATTTATCGGGCAAACCAGTATTGGTTGTAGGGGGAGGCGAAGTCGCCTGTCGAAAAGTAGAAGCATTGATTCGAGCTGGGGCTCAAGTCACCGTCGTATCACCTAAGATTGAACGTTATCTTTTGGAGCTGGTAGAGCAGAATCGTTGTCAATGGGTTCAAAACTTTTATTCATCAGAACTATTAACCAAGGAGTACTGGCAAGTATGGGCCACAACGGATAATCCGTCGCTTAACCACCAAGTGCATAAAGATGCAAGAAAGATAGGTGTTTTGGTCAATGTTGTCGATGATCAACCATACTGTGATTTTATTACGCCATCGATGGTCAATCGTGGACGAATTCAGATCGCAATATCCAGTGGTGGTGCATCGCCAGTGTTGGTGAGAAATATCCGAGAAACATTGGAAGCGGTTCTTCCGCAAAATCTCTCGTTGCTTGCTGATTTCGCTGCTTCTAAGAGAAACTCAATTAAACAATCACTCAATTCTGTCAGTGATAGAAGAAAGTTTTGGGAAGCCTTTTTAAGTGATTCCAAAACAGAAAATGCAGTAAGCCGTGAAGAATTAGAGCGTTTATACCAACAAGCTCTCTTAGTGCCTATAGAAGAATCAGCACAATGTACATGGATAAGCTGTAGCGATGATGTTGAAATGCTACCGATCAAAGCGCTACGCTACATGCAAAGGGCAGAGGTGGTTTTTTATGAACAACATTCTCCTTTTGAATTGATTGATCTTGTTCGCCGTGATGCTGAAAGGGAAAGTTTTAAGAATGCCGCGCAACTTGCAGAAAAGCTTGAGCAAGCAAAGTCTGATTGCAAAAGAATATGTATTTTATTGCCTAGAAACACAACAGAGTACGCTTTGCTTGTGGGGAAAGACTTAATGTTGTAAGACGTTGGGTATTCATTCACCCAAGTTAGAGGGAATAAATGGATTCATTATGATAATCACTATCAGCGATTAAAAAGCCACCAGGTCGTGGTGGCTTCGGTGTCTTATTCGTGGTATTAGTCTCGAAAATTGTCATACTGGAATGGCTGGCCCATATCCGATTCACGCATGAGAGCGATCACTGATTGTAAATCATCTCTCTTTTTACCTGTTACTCTTACTTTCTCACCTTGAATAGATGCTTGGACTTTGAGCTTGGCATCCTTAATGGCTTTCACCACTTTCTTGGAGGTTAACGGGTCCAGTCCTTGTTTAAATTGGACATCTTTAAACCAGCGCTTGCCGGAATGTACGGAATCTTTTGCTTCCATCGCTTTGGCATCAACACCTCGTTTAGCGAGGTTACCACGTAAAATATCCATCATTTGACCTAGTTGAAAATCATCTTCTGCAGACAGTTTTACAACTTCATCTTTGAGTTCAAATCCCGCTTCTACATTACGAAAATCAAAACGAGTAGAAAGCTCTCGGTTTGCATTATCGACAGCATTACGAAGTTCAACAGTATCGACTTCTGAAACGATATCAAAAGAAGGCATGGTGTTTCCTTATCTATTGCTTAGTATTTACTTTAAGTTACGGCGGTCAGTGATCGCTTGTGCCAGCATATCCAGCATAGTTGCTGTGTCATCCCATCCTAAGCATGGATCGGTAATCGATTGGCCATAGGTGAGATTATTCAAGTCATGCATTGGCTGGTTACCTTCGATAATGAAGCTTTCAGCCATAATTCCAGCAACGAAATCCTTCCCTGCACGTATTTGTTTGCAGATGTCGGTAGCTACCTCTATCTGTTTTCTATGCTGCTTTTGGCAATTCGCGTGGCTAAAATCTACGATGAGGCGTGGGGCTAAGCCGAATTCGATCAGTTGCTCGCAGGCTGCAGATACGGAGTCAGCGTCATAGTTTGTCCCTGTATCACCACCGCGTAAAATAACATGGCCAAAGGGGTTACCACTGGTACGATAAACGGTCATACGGCCATTTTTATCCGGTGAGTAAAAGTAATGCGATGCTTGGGCCGCACGAATGGCATCAATAGCAATTTTGATGTTGCCATTCGTGCCATTTTTAAAACCGACAGGGCACGACAGTGCAGACGCCATTTCTCGGTGTATCTGAGATTCCGTAGTACGCGCACCAATAGCTCCCCACGTGATGAGATCTGCGATGTATTGCCCGGTGATCATGTCTAAAAATTCAGTCGCAGTAGCAAGGCCTAGCTTGTTGATATCTAATAATAATTTTCGTGCTTTATTGAGCCCTGTTTCCAGTGCATATGAACCATCCAGATTGGGATCCGTAATCAAACCTTTCCAGCCCACAACGGTGCGTGGTTTCTCGAAATAGGTACGCATGACGATAAACAGTTCATTTTTATATTGGTCTTGGATCGCACTCAAACGTTGAGCGTAATCCATTGCGGCTTCAGTGTCGTGTACTGAACACGGACCGACAATGACTAACAAGCGATCATCGTGACCAGTCAGAATATTTTCAATTTGACGGCGTGAGTTTGCGATGCGCTCTGCTACGTCGTCTGTGATCGGATGCGCATTTCCAAGCTCTGCCGGAGTCGGCATTGGGCCCAAGGCTTGAGTTCTTAATTCATCTGTTTTTAATGGCATGGTAAAGCCTGTACTCTTATTGCGAAGCGGTAAAGATAACGGAATTGGCAATAGGAATAAACTCCAAAACGGAAAACTTATTGCTTATCATCTGCAAGATGAAATTTTATTCATAAATTCATCATAAATATTTACTTTTACTTGAATTAATACTCGGCTATGGGTATTTTCCTGAGCAAGATAATTAAAAATGTAGGGAGTAATGAATGAGTTTGGCACAACATGATACGATCCACCCTCAGTTGATCTTAGGTGATGCCCTTCCAGCGGCAATTGAATCAAGTGGAAATGCCCAGCATTTGTATGTATCGCTGTCCGACATTATTTTAGATTCGTTGTTTTATCATCCTTCGATTGAGCAACATTTTGCGAATCTAACTGAACTTGAACAAGGCTCTTTGCAATCCATTCTTGATGACAAAGCGGTGGCGGAGCATTTTACGTCAACCATTGTTGATAGAGTCGTGGCAGCGGTTCAAAAAAATCACACTACGATTCGTGTCTGTTTGAGTGATGCAGATAGTTACACTTATAAAGCGTTGATCGGTGGAAGTGTTGAAACGGATGAAATTAACCCAGCGATGGGAGTGCGTGGCGTATCGCGTTTTTCTTCCAACCAGTATGCAAAAGCGTTTAGTTATGAATGCGCTGTGATCAAGGCATTGCGCAAGCAAGGATTGAACATCGAAATTGTGGTGCCATTTGTTCGAACATTAAGTGATGCGGCTACGATCATTGACCGACTGGCAGAGCAGTCTTTACCTCGGAGTTTAGATGGTTTGAAAGTGCTTTATTCTTGCGATGTTCCATCAGCGGCATTGTTGGCAGAGCGTTTGATGCACTATTTTGATGGTGTGGTGATCAACATCGATAACTTAACACAATACACATTAGGCATTGATAAAGAGAACCCCGAACTTTCCCATTTGTTTAATCCAGAGAGTGAGGCGGTCATCACGCTGCTCGATTTAGCATCAAAAGCGGCACGTCATGCGAATAAGCCGATTTTGGTCGTTACCCAAGCACTCGCAAGCTATCCAAAGCTACAGGAGCACTTAGCTGAAAGTGTTCAAGCCGATGTTGTGGTAAAAATGTAATGACTTGATTTGGGCGTAGAATAGCTGCGCTCAACCCTAACTTTTTGTAACAACTCATTGACATTTCGCGGCGTATACCTTGAACTGGTCCGACAACCATATTGAAAAGGTCAGGCTTTATGCTCTCCCCATTAACAAAAGCGAATCTTTACTTAAATCTGTTTGGCTTTTTAAAAGTGCCATTGATTTGGTCGTGTAGACCAAAGATTTTAGTGTTAAACGAACGCTCTGTAGAAATTCGAATTCCACTGAAACGCCGCAATAAAAATCATTTAAATAGTATGTATTTTGGTGTATTGGCCGTTGGTGCAGACGTAGCGGGCGGTTTTATGGCAATGCATAAAGCACAACAGCGTGGCTCCAAAGTATCGTTGGCGTTTAAAGCAGTCAGTGCGGAGTTTTTAAAAAGGCCGGAGGCGGATGTTCATTTTCATTGCTATGATGGTCAGCTAATAGACAGTATGCTTGATGAAACTATCGCGACCGGAGAGCGAGTGAATCAGACAGTGAAGATTATCGCAACCTGTCCTTCGTTACACGGTGACGAACCAATGGCGGAATTTCTTCTCACTTTATCGTTAAAGCGCATTAGCAAATAAGTTTGAATAGAACGAGGAATTACTCGCTTAATTTTATCTATTCGCTTAATTCTATTGGTTCAATGTCGACAATCTTATTTCTATTTAAAACAATTTTCCAACGGTAGTAGCGGGGCTCTGCTTTGTGGTTATCTTCTTTGATTATCAAGTTGAGCAAGTGCCGTTTTTCTACGGTCTCTCGACTCACTTGACCACCACTTAACTGATAAATGCGGTTAGAACCTTTGTCCATCAAACGGGTAATCGGGCGTAGATCAATGTGTAAAGTTTCGCGTGTTTCCTCATAGCCGCTCATAAATCGTGAGGTTGACATCGCTGTTTCAGAGCGGTAGTGAAGTACCTGTTCTTCCCTTTGAACAATACGTTTCTTGCGAATTGTTTTGATTCGGTCTGGTAATTTACTCAGGTTGGTATAATCAAGCCACTCAATTTTGTAACCCACAGATTTTCCGGTCGTTGGATCTATATAACGACGCTTCCATTTCGGTTTTCCTTTGCGGATCCAACGCCACAGCATATCGCGTAAATCATCTTTAAATATTTCGCGTAATGCATAGACAAACGACATAGCGATGATAAAGGATGCGGTGATCTCACCCCAATAGTCTCTAGCTGTAATGGCTATAACGGTGACAAACAGCATTACAAGCCCAGTCGCGATGCCTTTAACGGCGCGTTTCATGTTATTACCCAAAGAGGTGACGTGTTCATTTAGCATAATGGGGTGTTCGATTAATCGGCGTAGGAGGCGCATTTTGTTACTCAGCCGAGTGATATCTTCTCCTGCTTTTGCCGAGTTATAGTTGTTAAGCTTACGATGCGCCTGTTCTTTCTCAACCAAGGTAATCAAACGTTCTTTGATGGTTTTGTATTCACCATCACGGTTCATGTGTGCAACAAGAGAGAGAAAATTTTGCTCAGTATACCAAGATAAATAGTTATCAATATTGGCGTAATAACGCTTTAAGTTTTCTTCATAAGGAATGCTACGGCGTAATCTTTTCAAAATATCCAAAGAGAGCTCAATGACGCTATCAACTTCATCTGATGTGACGGTGTCACTCGTTGTATTGAGTTGTACTACAGCTTTATCTAGAGCGATAACATACTGATAAGCAAATAAACTCAAACTTACCCGATATTGAGTGGAAGAGAGATGGCCTCGCTGTGCAAGCCTGCTGTGAACTAAGGGCAGCAAGGTTTCATCGCTGTAATACGCACGCTTTTGGTGGATGAAGCTATAGTAAAAATCAGACTCAGGAAGTATTTCGGGCGTTAAACCTAAATCACCGGGAATGAATAGGTAAATGTCTAGATCAAGTTCTTTGCTCTGAGACATGGCATGTGAAATTTTAAGCGTGATGGTATCTTGCTTATCGACATTAACCAAAGAAAGCTCCTGAAAAAATGCTTATTTTTCCTTTGAATGCAGGAAAGGATAACAGAGATCACGTATAATCTCTGCAAAATTGAGGTGAGACATAGTAAATGATTAACGTTGGTCAAATAAACAGTTTAGAAGTCGTAAAGGTTGCTGATTTCGGCGTGTTTTTGGATGCTGAAGATTTTGGAACCACCTTACTGCCTAAACGATTTACCCCAGATGGGGTTGAATTGGGGCAGAAAATAGACGCATTTTTGTATTTCGATTCAGACAATCAACTTGCCGCGACGACTGAAAAACCGATTGCAAAAGTAGGCGAGTGGGGATTGATGAAAGTACAAGGTGTGAATAGCACTGGTGTTTTTGTTGACTGGGGATTGAAAGGTAAAGATTTATTGGTGCCTTACAGCGAACAGCGTGCTCGTTTTAAAGAAGGACAAATGATTTTAGTGTATGTCTACACCGATAAGGCTTCCGGCCGTATCGTAGGCACAACAAAATTCAACAAGTGGCTGGATAAAACGCCTGCAAACTATACGCAGAATCAGCAAGTTGATCTGTTAATTGCAGAACACTCAGAACTCGGGTACAAGGCCATCATCAATGGTGAGCACTGGGGGATGATTTTCCCATCAGATGTGTTTGGTAAACTGTTTATTGGTAAGATCTTAAAAGGCTACATCAAAAATATCCGTGAAGATGGAAAAATTGATCTAGCGCTGCAAAAAATTGGCGTAGCCAAAATGGATGAGTTAAGCACTAAAATCATTGAGTTACTTGAGAAAAAGGGTGGTTTTCTTCCATTAAGTGATAAATCGACACCAGAAGCCATTTTTTCGATGTTCCGCACCAGCAAAGGGACCTTTAAAAAGAGCATTGGTGGTTTGTATAAGCAAGGTAAAATTACCATTGCTGAAGATGGGATTCATCTTGTATAGCTGAGGCGTTTAGGCTCTGTTGCAATCTATTTCCTTTAACAATTAAAAAAAGGCCCAAAACTTTTCTGTTTTCGGGCCTAGGGGGAAATGGCCCTTTCGAGCCCGCACTAATCATTTAAATAGTCGTATTTGTGCTTCCCTATGATTATAGTTGTTATTGCTGGAATTGTGCGTCTTTTCTAGTTTTTCATTCTATAGTTTTGGGTTTTAGAACAGATTTTTATCTTTAACCAACTCTCTTGGTAAGCCATTTTTTATGCGGTTTCCTACCCATTTTCCTAGCCCAATCACATCGTTACCGAGTTTTACCAGCACTCCGCCAGTGCCAGTTTGCGGTGCTGGTCTGACATCCCTGCCCATGTACCAATCTCGCGCTTCTTCAATCGATAGTGTGACGCAGTTTGATTCGTTACCAGTCGCTAACGATGTAGCGACTTGATGTTGCCAGCGATAACCTTTTTTATGTGTTTCAGCGATTTTTATCCCCATTCGTGAGAAGCGAAAATCACCGAGCATAGGTTCCAGTGCGTTTGGAAATAACCATACATCATTATCTCGTAGCCAGACACTGGTATCATCGGGTATTCCAACTTCAAGCGTTTTCATGAGTTGCTCTGCGATCTCTTGTGCGAGTTTAAGGTTGGCTTTCGTAAAAGGAAATTGACCTAAGCGTTTTTTGACTTCAGGGTGGGGTACAGAGCTAAGTTTACGGATTTTCGCAACAAAAAAACCCTCACAATCATAGGTTTGAGGGAATATATGCAAGAACCCTTCATCTGTAATCGCTGCTTTTGCATCCTCAAACAATGAGCTAAGGGAAACAAATTCAACGGATTGTGGATATTTTTCTTTTAGATGCAAGCACACTTGTTGGTTCTCTTCTGTGCTCAATGTACAGGTTGAGTAGACCATCACACCGCCTGGCTTTAAAGCTTGAAACGCACTTTCAATCAAATCTTTTTGTGTCGCAGCAATCGACAATACAGATTCTTTGCTCCAGTTTTTCATCGCATCAGGATCTTTACGAATGGTTCCTTCTCCTGAGCATGGAGCATCTATTAACACCGCATCAAATTGTTCCGGTAACCAACCGCCAAAGACTCGACCATCAAAATTGCTCAGTGCACTGTTACGCACACCGCAGCGTTCGATATTAGCATGCAGCACTTTGACACGGCTGGCTGAAAATTCGTTAGCGACTAATACGCCTTTATTTTCCATACACGCCGCAATTTGTGTTGTTTTTGAACCCGGAGCCGCCGCCATGTCGAGTACTGAATTGAACGATTCACCGCCGGTGAAAAGAGCGGATACTGGCATCATAGAACTGGCTTCTTGAATATAAAAAAGCCCTGCCATATGTTCGGCTGTGTTACCTAAAGGTACGACAGACTCGTCGGCTTCAATCCAAAAACCCGTATTACACCAAGGCACTGGTGATAAAACCCAACCTTTTTCAGCGGCGCGTTGACAAAAGCTATCGACAGAGATTTTTAGCGTGTTGACTCGGATACTTTTACGCAAAGGACGCTGGCAAGCCGCAATAAAATCACTCATCGTTAGGTGAGTGGGCAGTATCGCTTCAATTGTCGCAAGAAAGGGTTCGGGTAGGGTTATATTGGCGTGCAAAGCAGTATCTCGTCTGGGAGTTGAGGGCGGATTATATAAGAATCATGGTGAGATCAAAATAATAAAAAATGCAGCCGATCAGCTGCATTGTAAAGAACCAAGGCAAAACCTTTAAGGTTTTGGTATGGCTGTTCGCCATTGGCGCCATTCTGGTTTGGCTTCAGGATATAAGTAAAATGCTTGGCCTTGTTTAGCGATAGGTTGTAGCTGTTTTTGCTCTGGAGTGGCAAATGTAATTCCGCCTTTCATGATGCTATCTAACGTGCCTGCTTTTATATTTGCACCAGATAAACCGATGGATACATCGATACCAGAAGTGTTCCAAAATACGCTATTGCTGCGAACCAAATAAGCAAACTCTTTTTGGATCTCAATGGTGAACATGACACGGTCTGCAAAGTCTCCTAGGGCAACATGAGTGACTCTGCCCACTTCCATTTCACGGTAGAGAACAGGGCTACCTTCAGTCACTGATCCTCGTGTTTCACTTTGTAAGGTGAATTCAATGCCGAGTATTTGTTGTGGCTGTTTTTCTAGTTCAAATTGGTACTGCGCATCGCCAAACCCAGGTTGGACCTCAATGCTGGAACTGAGTAAGTTTTGCAGATGTTCAACACCATTGAAGCCAATCTTAGTTTTCGCTACCCAAAAGTGAGAGCCATTTCTGGCAATGCCTAATGCGTAGCTAGGCTCAATTCTCGCTTGGAGTGTAACTTGGTTTGTCTTGAAATCGGGTGTTACAGAAACAACCTCTCCCACAGTGATATTGTTATATTTGATGGATGTTCCTAGCGTAATGCCAAAGGATGCGTCAGCCGTTAAAATGATTTCTTGGCCCGCCTTACGTGCTTGATCGTAGCTGTCATAGAGCTTCCACAAGTTCTGATCTTTGTTATCAATACCTTGCAACGAATCAAATGCAATGCCTCCTTGAATTAAGGTTTTTAAAGGAGCAGCTTTGACTTTTACGCCTGCAAGTGTTGCATTAATTTCGATGCCAGAACGGTTCCAAAAAACAGTTTGATTCGTAATCAGATGGCGATATTGATTCTCTATTTTGACCTCGATTTTCACACCTTCTTTAGTGAGCTTAAAGCCAAAGACACTGCCGACTTGAAGGTTACGGTATAGGAGCGGGCTACCCGGATTGATGGGAGGAAGCTCGTCGGCAAAAAGAGTCAGTGTTTGTGAGCCGCTTTGATTATATTTGGCAAGCTCAGCTAAGGATTTACTTTGATATAGCGGGTATTCATTATTCGCATTTTCAGCGCCTTCGCTGATGAAACTGATTGAGCCGGCGAGCAGTTGTTTGGCAGGAGGGATCGAAACATTAAGGCCTGATTCGGTGAGCTCTGCGGTGGCAGAGCCTGTAATGTAAAAACGATTCTGTGAGCGTATGAGTGGTGAGTACTCTTCATCAATCAGCGTATTGAGCACAACACTGTCTTGCTGCAACTTTACGCCAATTACTGAACCTACCGCGATACCTCGATACAAAATCTGGCTGCCCACATCTAAGCCATATGAGCTTTCAGCTGTAAGCTTGATAGCAATCGATTTTGCTTGTGATTGATTAAATTCAAATTGGCGAATTGCAGTGAAACTTCTGGCCTTTTCGCCCTTGCCAGGAATGAGTGTCAAGTAATTCCCTTTGATCAAATTACCGATGTTCTCAACTCCAGAGAGTGAGACTTTGGCCTCTTCCAACACAAAACGGCTTCCCGAATTGAGCATATCGCTAAAAGCCGGTTGGATTGCGGCTGAGGCGATGATCTGTTGGTGACTTTTACTGAGCTGCAATTCAGTGATTTGGCCAACTTCTATTCCTCGGTAAATAATGGGGGCACCGGTTTGGTTAATATTATGCTGATCGGGTAGGGTGATTTTCACTGGGATACCACGTCCTGCGGTTTTTAAATCGCGATAGAGACTAAATTGGGTATTTTGTTCAACAGGCTCCCCACCGTCTGGTGAATCGACGGCAATTGAACCACCGATTAATGCACTTAAACTTTCTAAGCGGACGTCAACACCTTCAAAGCCAATGCTTGCACCAACACCACTGACATTCCAAAAACGGCTTTCATTGGTAATAATGTGTCGATACTCGTCTTTTATCGAGGCTTGAATGAGTACCGACTTTGCATCGTCATCGAGTTTGTAGTTAAACACTTCACCAATCGGAATTTTTTTATAGACGATTTGTGAGCCAACAGAAATACCTCCGAGATCGCGAGCCTTTAGAGAAATGATAAGCCCTTGATTAGGCAGTAGATCAGAAGGTGCACCATCTAAAGCACTAAACACTTTATCGTGTTCAACTGAACTATTTTCGTTACCCGGTTGAATCGCAATATAGTTTCCTGAAACCAACGCATCTAAACCTGAAACGCCAGACAGACTGGCCGTTGGCTTCACTAACCAAAAGCGGGTATTGTCATTGAGTAACTGAGTAGCTTCTGGATAAATATCGGCTTCCACATAGATGTTTTCTAATCCTTCGGACAGTTTAATATCTCTTACCATGCCGACTTCGAGCCCTTGGTAGCGAATGGTTGTTCGCCCTGCGACTAAGCCTTGTGCGTCCGAAAAATAGATCTGGATTCGTTCGCCAGCATCGTGAATGGCTTTAACGACTAACCAACCTGCGAGCGCCATGGTGAGTATGGGCAGTATCCACAAAGGTGAGATGCCCCTGTTTCGCTTAACATCGGGAGTGTATGAGGGCTGGCTTGAAATGTGTTTACTCATGTGAAGGCTCGTTTTGGTCTGCGATTTCTGGGTAATTATCCCAGATGAGTCTTGGGTCCATACTTTCCGTGGCGAGCATGGTGAGTACAACCACCAAGCCAAAAGCAACGGCTCCATAACCGGGAGTGAAGTCGAGAATTTGACCGCGATCAACCAGTGTCAACATAATTGAGATGACAAACAGATCCATTACCGACCATTTGCCGATCCATTTAATCGCGAAATAAATGTTCATTCTCTGACGGTGGTAAACCGTTCGCTTAAATTTAATCGCCAATAATAGATAGGTCAGGCCGAATATTTTTACAATAGGCACAATTATACTGGCGACAAAAATGATGATTGCAATCCCGACCATACCGCTATTAATCAGTGACGCAACACCAGAAAAGATGGTGTCTTCTAATCGCCGTCCGTTGGTAATTAAAATCGATATTGGAATCAGGTTCGCGGGGAAAATAGCGATACTGGCTGCAATTAAATAGGCCCAAGTTCGTTGTATCGAGTTGGGCTTCCGGTGATATAATTTTTGCGCGCAACGCACGCAGTGCGTATTTTCTGGTTGTGAAAGATGGCAATGGTGGCAATGCACCTCTTTACGCTCGAAGGCATATTGATTCTCTGGCTGCCACGCTTGCCAATAGCGCCTTACGCTAACTCGAGTCGCTAACAATACGGTTGCCAGTTGCAGCAAGACTAAACCATACAACCCCACACCGATAAAAATGTCGGAATAATCTTGAAGTTTAAAACAAGATACCGCCACGCTGACTAAAAAAACATCGAGCATTACCCACGCTTTTAATCGCTGAATAATGATCAGTGAGCCACGCAGTAGATGAAACCATCGATAACGCAAGGCGATATGAGCGGTCACTACGGAACCACACACTAAAAGTGGCGCAATAGAGCTGCAAAATAGCACCAATAAAGCGAGCGCTCCAAAGCCCTCTTCAGCCAGCGCAAAGACACCGGATGGCAAGGTGGCGGGGATCATCACCCCAACCAAGCGAATATTGATGAATTCAAAAAAATGAGAGGGGATAAACAGTAACAAGCAAGTGATGGCAACGGCTAAATCCCCAGACAAAGAGAAAGACCCACCACGGTACAGCTGGGTACCGCAACGTGGGCAATAGGCACTTTTCCCATGCTCAACCTCGACGAGATCAACGGCCAATTCACAGCCGCGACACAGCCTCACGCCGTTAGGTGATTGTGGATGTTGAATAAGCGCTGAATGTTGAGACAAACAATCATCCTAATTTATTGTTACCCAATCACTAAACGTAGGATTGGAGATTTCCATAAAGGGTCTGATATAACCCATCTTGCTCGACTAATTCTCGATGCGTACCCATTTGACTAACTTGACCATCTTCCAGCACGTAAATCATATCGGCTTGTTTCACAGCCGAAAGGCGGTGCGCAACAATTAAAGTAGTTCGACCCTTCAAAAATCCAGCCAGAGCATTGTGCAATGCCGCTTCAGTTACCGTATCTAACGCGGATGTCGCTTCATCCAAAATAACAAATTTAGGATTGCTCAGTACCATCCGAGCGATGGCTAAACGTTGACGTTGTCCGCCCGACAAGCGAATACCATTTCGGCCAACGAGCGTTTCTAAACCGTCACTGAGATTCGCAGTCACATCATCCAGTTGTGCAATATGCAGCGCTTGCCATAATTCTTCTTCTGCATATTGACCGCCGAGGGTCAAATTATGCCTTAAGGTGTCGTTGAATAGTATAGGTTGTTGTAATACCACGGCAATGTTATCGCGAATAATATCAAAACTTATCTCTTCAGTGGTCGCACCATTAAAACGGATCTGCCCGGAATTGGGCTGATACACACCAATTAACAGTTGGATCAATGTGGATTTCCCACCACCACTTGCGCCAACCAACGCCACTTTTTTACCCGCCGGAATCGTGAGCGAGAGATCGTTGAGCACACTCTTTTCACTATCGTAGGCAAAATTAACGTGAGAAACCTCAACATCGACCTGGCGGTTATCTGTGAATGGGTTAATTTTGCAAATAGGGCGAGGCTCTTCCTCCAGTGCAAGCAGATCATTAATGCGATGGAAGGCCGCCTTTGCACTGTACCAAGAAAATTGAATACTCAGCAGCTCTTGCACTGGGCCTAACATAAACCACAAATAACCGAAAACGGCGAAAATTTGCCCTATGGTCAAATCGCTAAAGACCACCATCAGCATCGCGACCGCTCTAAATAGCTCAAAACCAAGTAAAAACAGGAGAAATGAGACGCGCCCTGCAGCCTCTGATTGCCATGCATATTTGTCTGCATTCTGTCGGACTTGGTTGGCTTGCTGTTTGAGTTCATTGAGAAACTCTCGCTCTTTATTAGCGGCACGCAATTGATAAATGCCATCTAATGTTTCGACTAGCCGATTTTGAAAACGTTCATACGCTTGGTTTTCTCGCTTTTTCAGATGTTTGACTTTGCTTCCGAGTTTACGTGAAAAGTAAATCACAATCGGGTTGACCAATAAAATAAACAGCCCTAAACGCCACTCAAGCCAGAGTAGAACACCTGCTGTGCCTAACACGGTCAGTAGGCTGATGATAAATTTACTGAGTGTGCCACCTATGAATTGATCAATGGTTTCGATGTCGGTGACCAAGTGAGCATTAATTCCACCACTGCCTTTGGTTTCGTACTGCCTGATACTGATCCGTCCTAATTTATCAATCATTTTGCAGCGCATTTGGTAAGTGATGGTTTTGGACACCAAAGTAAACTGACGGCTTTGAAGTATGTTGAGCGCTTGGCTGACGCTACGCATCAAGACCACTAGCAATAACGTGAGCGCAATATAGCCTGTTGGGTTTTGCATCGACGTAGGCAGAATAGTGTTCATCATCGCCAAACCAGAAGCGGGTTTATTCAGCAGAACTTCGTCGACCATTAATGGCATTAATAGTGGAATAGGGACGCTAACCAGCGTTGCAATAACCGCGATCGCATTGGCAAATAGAAGTGTAGGTCGATGTTTTTTTACTTGTTTTATTACCCAAGAGCGGCTAATAGTGTCATTGGAATTAGTCATTATGATGAGAATGCATCCTATTTATCGTGTGAGAAATTGTACGCTGTTCAAAAATAGATGTCTTCCGTTTTCAAAAGGTCGTTGAGTTTATATGAACATAGAAGAATACCGCCGTCTTACCAAGCAGGCGGTGGCACTGGTTGAATCTGAAACGGATTTAATCGCTAATCTTGCCAATTTGAGCGCCTTATTTAACATGGAGCTTGAAGATCTTAACTGGGTGGGTTTTTACCTAATAAAAGAAGAGCAACTGGTTCTCGGTCCCTTTCAAGGAAAACCAGCCTGTGTACGCATCCCCTTAGGAAAAGGTGTGTGTGGTACAGCGGCGGCGACTAACCGTATACAACGTGTTTATGATGTCCATGAGTTTGCTGGTCACATTGCTTGCGATGCTGCGAGCAATTCTGAGTTGGTGGTGCCATTTTCTATCAATGGCCAAGTGGTGGGAGTATTGGATATCGATAGCCCAACAATTGGCCGTTTTTCTGAAATTGATGAGAAAGGGGTAACAGAATTAATGATTGAGATAGAAAAGCTGCTCAATTCACACGCTAACAAGGCATAAATTGGTCATTGCCTGTGGTTTTTCGCATTTAGGTCACTATAATACCGGACATATTTATCTTAATGCCTCGCGGAAAGACCGCATAAACCAGGAATCCTCATGGAAAACACTGAAAAGTTAAAAAACAGCAAAGAAGTTATTGCGTACATTGCTGAATGTTTCCCTAAGTGCTTTACTTTAGAAGGTGAAGCAAAGCCTCTGAAAATTGGTATTTTTCAAGATCTTGCTGAACGCCTAAACGAAGACTCAAAAGTAAGCAAAACACAGCTACGTGCTGCGTTAAGACAATACACGTCGTCATGGCGTTATCTACATGGTGTTAAACTTGGTGCAACTCGTGTTGACCTTGATGGGAACCCATGTGGTGAGTTAGAAGAAGAACATGTAGAGCACGCACAAGCTGCATTGGCAGAAAGCAAAGCTCGAGTACAGGCTCGTCGTAAAGAGCAAGGACAAAAAGCCCGCGAAGAAGCAAAAGCGAAGCAACCAAAAGCGAAAAAGCCTCAAGCACAAGCTCGTCGTCCTCAAGTGAAAGCGCCAGCAGTTGAAAAACCTGTCGAGACGCGCGCTTTAAATGCTGATGAAATGATCACTGGCAAGCAAGTGAACGTAAACATGGGTAAAGGAAACATGGCAGCGACCATTGTTGAAGTTAATAAGGAAGATGTGCGCGTTCAACTTGTCAACGGCCTACAAATGGTCGTGAAAGTGGAGCACTTGCGCGCATAAAGGAGAAATCCCTACGCATGAAATGCCGTTCAAAATTAACGTTGATCGCTGCTGGCCTATGGCTAGCAGCGTCATCCGTTCAGGCTTTAGAAGCCACTCTCAGCAAAGAAGATTTACCTCTTCTTGCCCCAGAAATGCAGCATGAAACGGCGAGTAAGCGTGTGACTTCCCGTTTTACTCGTTCTCATTACAAACACTTCAACTTGAATGACGATTTCTCGCAAGCTATCTTCAATCGTTATCTCGAACTGCTGGACTACAACCGCAATATCTTTACCCAGAGCGATATTGATTCCTTTCATACGTGGTCGACACAACTTGATGATCAACTCAAGGCTGGCAATAACCAAATTGCATTTGATGTTTATAACTTATCAATGCAAAAGCGCTTTGAGCGTTTTCAATATGCGCTTTCTCTGCTCGACAAAGAAATTACATTTGAAGCCGATGAATCGATGGAACTTGACCGCTCAAAAGCGGCTTGGCCGAAAGATAAAACCGAGCTCGATAAGTTATGGCAGCAACGTGTCAAATATGATGCACTGAACTTAAAGCTTACGGGTAAAGAGTGGCCGGAAATTAAAGAAACGTTAGGCAAGCGTTATAATAACGCGATCAAACGTCTGTCTCAGACCCACAGCGAAGATGTATTTCAGCTTTATATGAATGCTTTTGCGCGTGAAGTTGATCCGCACACCAGTTATCTTTCTCCACGTAATGCCGAGCAGTTCCAATCAGAAATGAATCTTTCATTGGAAGGGATTGGTGCTGTACTGCAAATGACCGACGACTACACTATCATTCGTTCGTTAGTTGCGGGTGGTCCTGCCTCAAATAGCAAGCAGTTGGGTGAAGGCGATCGTATTATTGGTGTGGGCCAAGATGGCAAAGAGATGGTTGATGTTATCGGCTGGCGTTTAGATGATGTCGTACAACTGATCAAAGGCCCGAAAGGCACTAAGGTGAAGTTGCAGGTTTTGCCGGAAGGTAAAGATGCTAAAAGTCACGTTGTCACTATTGTTCGAGATAAAATTCGTTTAGAAGATCGAGCGGTTAAATCACAAATCATCGAGAAAAATGGCAAGAAAATCGGCGTGCTTGAAGTCCCTAGCTTCTATGTCGGTTTAGCGCAAGACACGGACAAATTGCTGACTGAACTGAAGCAGAAAAAAGTGGATGGCGTGATCGTCGATTTGCGTAATAACGGTGGGGGTGCATTAACGGAAGCGACGGCATTATCCGGCTTATTTATTGAAAGTGGCCCGGTTGTGCAAGTTCGCGATAGCTATGGACGAGTAAACGTCAATAGTGACACGGATGGAAAAATCAGTTATCAGGGTCCTATGACGGTATTAGTGAATCGCTACAGCGCATCAGCCTCAGAAATTTTTGCAGCGGCAATGCAAGATTATGGACGAGCGATTATTGTTGGCGAAAACTCATTCGGTAAGGGAACGGTTCAACAGCATCGCTCGTTGAATCATATCTACGACTTGTTTGATAAAGAATTAGGCTACGTTCAATATACGATTCAGAAATTTTATCGTATCGATGGTGGTAGTACGCAGAATAAAGGTGTGGTGCCTGATATTGCGTTACCCACTGCGATTGAAGCAAAAGATACTGGTGAGAGCGTTGAACCTAATGCGCTTCCTTGGGATCAAATTGAGCGAGCTAAATACGACAAGTTACAAGCGAATGAAAAACTGATTGTTAAGTTATCTGCGCAGCATCAAGCTCGTATTGCCAACGATATGGAGTTCGGTTTCATTAACGAGGATATTGCAAAGTATAAAGCGGAGAAAGATGACAACACCATTTTTCTCAATGAATCTGTGCGTAAGCAAGAAAGCGACAAGGCAGATGAATTGCGTTTGGCGCGGATTAACATGCGACAAGCCGTCAATGGTTTGAAACCCTATAAAACCTTGCAAGATGTGCCTAAAGATTATGAAGCTCCAGATGTTTATTTAGAAGAAGCAGTGGCGATCACTGTTGATATGCTAAATTAGCCATCGGTGTTAATAAAAAGCGAGCTTTAGTGCTCGCTTTTTTGATCTTATTTAAACCAAATAAATAACGTGATACAGATCAAATATTTCGCTTTATCGTACAACTGGTTCTAAGCTTAAGAAAAAAGCAAGGAGCGTGTTATGAAATGGATAAGCATCATTTTTACCTGCATTGTTCTTATTAGTACCAGTACGGTACAAGGCAGTGGTATCAGGACGCATCAAGACTTAACTCAGTTTGATCTCCCTTTTTTACTTGGTGATTGGTACCTGCTTAACCCTAATCTCGACAGCTCTTCCGATGACTTCCGTTCCATTAAATTGACCTTGGAATCGAATTATCGCTTTAAGATTGATATTCAAAAGAAAAATTATAATGTGGATCACTGGGAAGGCGAATTTGACGCCAGCGATAGCACCTTGATTTTGGGTCTCAATTCATCACAACCTCAAGTCTACCAATACCAAGTGAATCATAACATGCTCAACTTAAACGGCATTATCTTCACTAAAGCTTTATCAAATGCGTTGGCTGGGGTGTGGTCTAGTAAACGAATATTTGGTGAAGATGCGATAGCAACCGATATTAGCCAACTTGATCTCGTTTTACAGCCGGATTTTGTGTTTATGTTCAAAGTGAGTGGTGCCAATGGTAACGAATCGATCCATAAAGGTGTCTATTACACTGAAGGTGATCATTTGGTGCTCCTTTATGAAGACGGAGAGCATGATACTCGCTATACGCTTGTTAGTGACATGTTAACATTGGAAGTGGAAAATGGTTCTATGTCGGCTGTTTTAGCGCGAGTTCATCAGTAGTCTTGCAATCTTCTATCATAAGAAAGGCTGTGAGTGAAATCTGTTGATATATGAGTAAATTGTCAGCGCCATAGCGAGGTATTTGCCTAAAATACCTCGTTTTTCGTTTTGAGGGGTTGTTATTAATAGTAACAAGCCTTAGATCTATAGCCATCTTACTGAATGTTTATCAAAAACGTCACATTCCACTCTGTCAACAAGGATTCCGACATGGCTCATACACCTCAAGCCAAGTATCGCAAAAATTATCAATCTCCATCACATACCATTATGGATCTCGAATTAATATTCGATCTCTTTGATACCAACACCACCGTGACTGCCGTTTCTCACGTTAAGCAGCAAAAAGAGAGTAACCAATTGGTGCTGGATGGTGAAAACCTTGAGCTGAAATCGCTCAAAGTGAATGGCATCGAATGGCAAGATTTTCAGCTGCTTGAGACAGGGCTTTCGCTCTCATCACTACCTCAAGAGTTTGAATTGGAGATCGTGACACTGATTAACCCAGAAGCGAATACCGCATTAGAAGGGTTGTACAAATCGGGTGGTGCGTTCTGTACTCAGTGTGAAGCGGAAGGCTTCCGCCGCATCACTTACTTCCTCGATCGTCCAGACGTTCTTGCAAAATACACAACGACCGTGATTGCTGACAAAAAAGATTACCCATTTTTATTAAGTAACGGTAACCGTATCGAACATGGGGATCTCGCAGAAGGGCGTCATTGGGTGAAGTGGCAAGATCCACATCCGAAACCTGCTTACTTATTTGCTCTCGTTGCGGGTGATTTTGACGTATTACGTGATCAATATAAAACCAAGTCTGGTCGCGATGTTGCCCTCGAGATTTTTGTTGATAAAGGTAACCTTGACCGCGCTTCTCACGCAATGACATCACTTATCAACGCAATGAAGTGGGACGAAGAACGCTTCGACTTAGAGTATGATCTCGACATCTACATGATCGTTGCCGTTGACTTTTTCAACATGGGTGCGATGGAGAATAAAGGCCTTAACATCTTTAACTCCAAGTTTGTGTTAGCCAATGAAAAAACCGCTACCGATACTGATTATTTAGGTATTGAAGCGGTGATTGGCCACGAATATTTCCATAACTGGACTGGTAACCGCGTCACTTGTCGTGATTGGTTCCAACTAAGCCTAAAAGAAGGCCTAACGGTATTCCGTGACCAAGAATTTTCGTCTGATTTAGGGTCGAGAGCTGTCAATCGCATTAATAATGTACGCATTATTCGCGGGCCACAATTTGCGGAAGATGCCAGCCCAATGTCACACCCAATTCGTCCCGATAAAGTGATAGAAATGAATAACTTCTATACATTAACTGTCTATGAAAAGGGCAGTGAAGTGATTCGTATGATGCATACGTTATTGGGTGAAACGAATTTCCAAAAAGGGATGAAGCTCTATTTTGAGCGTCATGATGGCACGGCCGCGACCTGCGAAGATTTTGTGGCAGCGGTGGAAGATGCTTCTGGCGTCGATCTTACTCAATTCCGTTTATGGTATAGCCAATCTGGTACACCGATTGTTTCAGTGAGCACTGAATATGACGCACAACAGAAAACCTATGCCTTAACCGTAGAGCAAACAACCGAACCAACGCACGAGCAAAAAGAGAAAGCAGCGCTGCATATTCCTTTTGATGTTGAGTTATACACCGCTCATGGTGATGTAATTGAGTTACAATGTAACGGAAAGCGAATCTCTAATGTACTGAATGTAACACAGGCTAAGCAGACCTTCGTGTTTGAAAATGTGCCAGAGAAACCGATCCCTTCCTTATTGCGCGAATTTTCAGCACCAGTGAAACTGGAGTATGACTACAGTGATGATGAGCTGATCTTCTTGATGGTCAATGCTCGCAACGAATTTGCTCGCTGGGACGCTGGCCAAATGTTGTTAGCCAAATATATCCGTAGCAATGTGTTTGGAGTGCAGTCGGGTAAGGCGGCGGATTTGCCAGAATCGGTAGTTGATGCATTCCGTGGTGTGTTACTGAGTGAGGCTCTAGAGCCTGCTTTTATTGCGGAAATGCTCTCATTACCTAGCCATAATGAGGTTTCTGGTTGGTATAAACGTGTGGATGTTGATGCCATAGCGACCGTACTTAAAGCGATGAAAGTACAGCTTGCTAACGCATTGCAAGACGAGCTCAATGCGGTTTACCACAGTTTAAGACAGACAGCATACAGCATTGAACACAGTGCAATTGGTGAACGAGCATTGCGCAATACTTGCCTTGCTTATTTAGCTTATACCGACCAAGGCAATGATTTGTTGCTGGCTCAGTATCACAGCGCCAGCAACATGACTGACACCATCGCCGCTATGAGCGCTGCGAATAGTGCACAGCTTATGTGCCGTCAAGCACTGATGGATGAT
Organism: Vibrio qinghaiensis; assembly: GCF_002257545.1. Classification (NCBI taxonomy): domain Bacteria; kingdom Pseudomonadati; phylum Pseudomonadota; class Gammaproteobacteria; order Vibrionales; family Vibrionaceae; genus Vibrio; species Vibrio qinghaiensis. The sequence continues at coordinate 1,375,675 of NZ_CP022741.1, forward strand.
TACAGCAATAAATGGAAACACGATGGATTGGTGATGGATAAATGGTTTGCACTACAAGGGACTAACCCCGCGCCAAGTGTTTTGGATACCATTCAACAAACCATGAAACATGAAGCATTTAGCTTAAAAAATCCAAATCGTACGCGCAGCTTGATTGGTTCATTCCTCAGCGCAAATCCGGTTCATTTCCATGCCAAATCGGGTGAGGGATACCGTTTTGCAGGACAGATATTGCGTGAACTCAATGATAGTAACCCCCAAGTTGCGTCGCGTTTAATTGATCCTTTACTCAAATTCAGGCTCTACGATGAAGCTCGCCAAGCAATGATGAAATCGGAGTTGGAGAGTTTGAAGTCAATGGAGAATTTAGCTCGAGATCTGTTTGAAAAAGTGACGAAAGCACTCGAATCTTAATGATCTGAATTCTATTCAGAGCGAGGGGATGAATACGTCTCCTCGCTCTATTTTGGTTAACAGCTATGAAGCAATATTATTTTACTCTCAACATTTCCTATCAAACTTACTTAGCGCACTATTCTGGCGTAGCAAGCTCTGTACAAGTCTACACAGATCAGGGTTTACGTCTTCAGCTACCAGCGTCTCGATTTCGTCCATTTCTTAGTCAAATTGGATTAAAAGGTCGATTTCGGCTGACAACTGACCAAAATAATAAGTTTGTAAAGTTAGAAACTCTGTGAAGGGTTGATTTCCTAGATATTTAAATAGGAATCTTAATCACATTCTCAAACATTTCACCTCAGGCTATCTCCAAAACTATTAACTATTTGTCAATAAAGCTTTTACAATAAAGCAAGCATTACCAATGGTAAGCGCTATGCTTACCACATACCCTACAAAAATAATAATCTTGGAGTCTACTATGACTGCGCGTGAAACTTTAGTGCCAGTTCTGCTTGAAAAAGTGTACAAACTGATTCAAGACAAACTCGATCTTGCTCATCAACCTCTCGTTACTCAACTTGCTCAACATCTATTTAGTAACATTTCGAAAGATGATCTGACTGAACGTAATGAATCTGACTTATACGGTGCGGTAGTTAGCCTATGGCACCATATTAACGAGAAAAAACCAGAAGAGCGTTCAGTGCGGGTGTTTAACCCAACAGTAAGTCGTCAAGGTTGGCAGTCAACGCACACGATTGTTGAAATTGTCATACCAGACAGTCCATTTCTTGTTGACTCCATCAAAATGGCGCTCAGCCGTTTGGATTTATCGTCACATCTTATGCTCAATGGTCCAACACAAATCGTGCGAGCCGAAAATGGCGTTATCGCATCGATAAATCAAGGCGAGGGCGACCTACAATCTCTTTTTCATATTGAAGTTGACCGCCTTAGCAGCAAAGAAGCGATGACGCAATTAAAAAATGAATTGCTTAGTATTTTGAGTGATACGACTTTGGTGGTGCAAGATTGGCGACCAATGTCAGAAAGGTTGCTGCAAGTGATTGCACAATTGGAGACACAAAAAGAATTTATTCCTGTAGAAAGTGATCGTTACGAAGAGACCATTAAATTCCTCAAGTGGATGGGACATCATAATTTTACTTTCATGGGGTACAAAGAATACGATCTCGTGACCGTTGAAGGTGACACAGAACTGAGACCAACAGCAGAGCAAGGGTTGGGCCTATTTTCTGACTCAAAACGTGTGCGCAGCGTAAAATTATCCGACTTTCCTGATTCTGCGCGCCTTGAAGCCAAAAAACCTTTTTTATTGATTGTTACTAAAGGTAATACTCAATCGCGTATTCACCGCCCGGCTTATACCGATTACATTGGTGTCAAAAAATTCGATAAAGCAGGTAAAGTTATTGGTGAGCATCGCTTCACTGGCTTGTATACCTCTGCGGTATATAACCAAAGCATCGAAACGATTCCACTGATCCGTGAAAAAGTAGAACGCATCTTAAAAGCGAGCGGTTATCGCTCAGGTTCATATTCCTACAAAGCGCTGCACAATATTCTAGAAAACTATCCTCGTGATGAGTTACTGCAAGCACGTGAAGAAGAGATGTTAGAAGTGGGGATGGGCGTGGTGCAAATGCAAGATAGAGATTTGCTACGTCTGTTTGTTCGTAAAGACCCGTTTGGTCGTTTCTTCAGTTGCATGGTTTATGTGACCAAAGAGCGCTATAACACCGAGCTTCGCCGGCAAACACAACGAATTTTCAAACAATACTTTGGTTGCGAGCAAGATGTTGAGTTCACGACTTATTTCTCAGAAAGCCCACTAGCAAGAACACACTACATCGTGCGTGTTGATAATAATAATATGGATGTCGATGTAAAAACGATAGAGCAGAATTTAATGGAAGCATCATCAACTTGGGATGATCGTTTATCAGATGCGATCGTGGCAAACTTTGGAGAGAGTAAAGGCTTGCCGTTATCGAAAGAGTATATGCACGCATTTCCTCGTTCTTACAAAGAAGACATGATGCCGGGTTCTGCGGTGGATGATATTCAACGATTGGAAGCCTTAGATGAAGAGCACAAGCTTGGTATGTTGTTCTACCGCCCACAAGAAGAAGCGGCCGATTCAAAAGCGGTACGTTTAAAGCTGTATCATCGTGACGAGCCAATCCACCTTTCTGATGTGATGCCAATGTTGGAAAACCTAGGATTGAGAGTGATCGGAGAGTCACCTTATGAAGTGCGCAAGTTAAATGGACAAACCTATTGGATCTTAGATTTCTCAATGCTGCATAAGAGCGATAAAAGTGTCGATCTTCGAGAAGCAAGAGATCGTTTCCAGCAAGCGTTTGCGGCTATTTGGGCGGGAGAATTAGAGAGCGATGGTTTCAACCGATTGGTATTAGGGGCGTCATTAACTGGCCGTGAAGTATCGATTCTTCGTGCTTATGCACGTTACATGCGTCAAGTGGGCTTTCCATTCAGTCAGCATTATATTGAAGATACACTCAGCCATTACCCTGATGTGGCAAAAGGGCTGGTAGAGCTATTCTTAAAGCGTTTTGATCCTAAATATAAAGGGGCTCAAAAAGGACAAATGGATCTTATCGACGCTATTACGGAAGAGTTAGATCGTGTTGATAGCTTAGATGATGATCGTATTATTCGTCGTTACATGGAAATGATCAGTGCGACGATCCGTACTAACTACTTCCAGTTGGATGAACACAATCAGATCAAACCTTGGCTTTCTTTGAAAATGAAGCCGAAAGAGATTCCTGAAATTCCAGCTCCTGTACCGGCTTTTGAAATCTTCGTTTATGCACCTGATATTGAAGGTGTTCATTTACGTGGTGGTAAAGTAGCACGTGGCGGATTACGTTGGTCTGATCGCCAAGAAGATTTCCGTACCGAGATTCTAGGGTTAGTGAAAGCGCAACAGGTAAAAAATACCGTTATTGTTCCGGTGGGAGCAAAAGGTGGTTTTGTGTGTAAGAAACAGCACATGTTTACCACACGTGATGAGATCTTTGCCGAGGGACAACGCTGCTATAAACGTTTTATTCGTGCATTACTCGATGTTTCCGACAATATTATTGAAGGCGAAGTCGTTCCACCTAAAAATGTCGTTCGTCATGATGAGGATGACCCTTACTTAGTTGTAGCAGCGGATAAAGGGACAGCAACATTTTCCGATTTGGCTAACTCAGTGTCAGCAGAATACAATTTCTGGTTAGGTGACGCTTTTGCTTCTGGTGGTTCAAATGGTTACGACCATAAAGCTATGGGGATTACCGCAAAAGGAGGATGGGAGTCAGTCAAGCGCCACTTCCGTGAAATGGGCATTAACTGCCAAACCACAGATTTCACAGCGATTGGTATCGGTGATATGGCTGGAGATGTGTTTGGCAACGGTATGCTGCTGTCTAAACACATCTGTTTGCAAGCAGCGTTTAACCATTTGCATATTTTCATCGATCCAACACCAAATTCAGCAAAAAGTTGGGAAGAGCGCAATCGCTTATTCAACACGCCACGATCTAGCTGGGAAGATTACAACGCAAAGTTGCTCTCAAAAGGTGGTGGCATCTTCTCTCGCAAAGCGAAATCGATCACATTAACGCCTGAAATTCAAAAAATGATCGGCACGAAGAAGGCTTCTGTTGCGCCTAATGAGCTGATTAAAATGATCTTGAAAATGGAAGTGGATCTTCTGTGGAACGGAGGTATCGGCACCTATGTTAAATCATCGAAAGAGAGCCATTCTGATGTAGGTGACCGTGCTAACGATGCTCTAAGAATTGATGGACGCGATCTTCGTACAAAAGTGATCGGTGAAGGCGGTAACTTAGGTATGACTCAACTTGGACGTGTTGAGTATGCATTAACTGGTGGTCGTGTTAATACCGACTTTGTTGATAACGTTGGCGGCGTCGATTGCTCGGATAATGAAGTCAATATTAAGATCTTTTTGAATGGTTTGGTGGCGAATGGTGATCTTACCGTCAAACAACGTAATCAGATCTTAGAGTCGATGGAAGACGAAGTAGGAGGCATCGTTATTGAAGATGCTTACGCTCAATCTGAAGCTATTTCTGTCACTGAGCAGCAGGGTGTATCGTTAGTTAAAGAGCAAATTCGTTTCATCCATGCCATGGAAAAAGCAGGGCACCTTGACCGAGCATTGGAATACATTCCAGATGATGAAACGTTGCTTGAACGTGAGAAGCAGGGATTTGCATTAACTCGTCCGGAGCTATCGGTATTAGTGGCATACGGCAAAATGGTGTTGAAAGAGGAATTGGCTTGTGAAGAGATTTCACACGATGAGTTCCATTCACAGCAGTTGGTCAACTATTTTCCTACTGAGTTACGTCGTAACTATTCTCAGCACATGCAACAGCATCCACTTCGTGCAGAGATCATTGCTACGGCTCTGGCCAACCAGATGGTGAACGAAATGGGATGTAATTTCGTGACCCGTTTGCAAGAAGAGACTGGTGCGAATGTTGTCGATATTGCCAATGCTTACACTGCGGCAAGAGAAATTTATGGTTTAGGCCATGTTCTCGAGCAGGTTCGCTTACTCGACAATAAAGCAGAAGCTGATGCACAGTACGATGTAATCTTTTTAGTGCGCCGAACCTTACGCCGCTTATCTCGTTGGTTGTTGCGTAATCGTTCAGGCAAACAATCGGTCAAAGATTTGATTGCGCTTTATCAAACTGACGTCAATGCCGTTTCCGCAGAGCTAGACAATATGCTCGTTGCTGAAGAGGTTGCAGAGCATAATGCGATGGCTCAAGTCTGGATTGATAAAGGCATTAACTCAGAACTGGCGAATTACGTTGCTCGTTTATCAAGCTTGCACTCAGCACTGGATATATCCACAGTGGCACGTGATAAAGGTAAGACCGTTGCGCAGACAGCTAAGCTGTACTTTAACTTAGGTGATCGTTTATCACTGCACTGGTTCTTAAAACAGATTAACGGTCAAGCGGTGGATAACAACTGGCAAGCACTAGCACGTGCTGCGTTTCGTGAAGATTTAGACTGGCAGCAGCGTCAACTCACTGCGCAAGTATTGAATTGTACTTGTGCGCCAGAAGAACTCGATGTGATGAAAGCACTGGATGAATGGATTGCCAGTAATGAAGTATCCTTAATGCGCTGGGAGAGTATCCTCAACGAATTTAAAGTCGGTGCAGTACATGAATTTGCAAAATTTTCGGTAGCATTAAGAGAATTAGTACTTTTAAATTTGAATTGTGCAGCAAATGAGTAAATAATAATGCCCCGTTTATACGGGGCTTTTTATTTCGGAGGCACAATGCTCTACCGCTTAGCCAGGACTGGCTTTTTTCAACTTGATGCCGAAAAGGCACATGATCTCGCCATTGAAAACTTTAAACGTTTCACAGGCACTCCTCTTGATCTCTTCTATCGTCAACACTTACCCAATCGCCCAGTCGAATGCATGGGTTTAACTTTTAAAAACCCTGTAGGTTTGGCCGCTGGCCTAGATAAAAATGGGGAATGCATAGAAGCTTTTGGTGCAATGGGGTTTGGTTTTGTCGAAGTTGGTACCGTGACTCCACGTCCTCAATCTGGTAACGATAAACCGCGTTTATTCCGTTTGATCCAAGCGGAAGGCATTATCAATCGAATGGGCTTTAACAACTTAGGTGTCGACAACCTGGTTGAGAACGTTAAGAAAGCCAAATATGACGGCATTATCGGTATCAACATTGGAAAGAATAAAGATACACCGATTGAGAATGGGGCAGATGACTATCTTATTTGTATGGAGAAAGTGTATCCCTATGCTGGTTACATAGCGGTGAACATTTCATCCCCCAACACTCCTGGGTTACGGACGTTACAATATGGTGAGGCATTGGATGATTTGCTTGCCGTACTGAAAGCGAAGCAATCTGAATTGGCTAAGCTGCATAATAAATACGTTCCACTAACATTAAAGATCGCCCCCGACCTTTCTCATGACGAGCTTAAACAAATTTGCCAATCGTTACTCAAGCATAATATTGATGGCGTTATCGCGACTAATACCACATTAGATCGGTCGCTGGTGGAAGGTATGAAATTCTCGAATGAAGCGGGTGGGTTAAGTGGCCGTCCCGTTCAATCAAGAAGTACTGAAGTGATTAAGTGCTTGTATCAAGAGTTGGGTGATAAGCTGCCCATTATTGGAGTGGGTGGTATTGATTCTTGTATCGCTGCAAAAGAAAAAATGTTGGCGGGCGCGAAACTAGTACAAGTCTATTCAGGATTCATTTATCACGGCCCAGGTTTAGTGAGAGATATTGTCAAGAACCTGTAAATAAGTGCGATTTAAAGGTATTGACTCAGAAGAATAAAAAGTGACTGGGTCGAAGTAAGAGGGAATGAGTTATTCATTTCCTCTTTTTTTTTATATTTCTGTTCTTAAAATTACATTCACTAGCTGGCAAAGGTAATTAAGCGTTTTACCAAATAGTTTGATAATTCATTAAAATTAGAGAGTGGAACGATGCTTAAACCAAGTGACAAATGGAGTTGGTATTATTCAGATAGCGAAAGCTGTCTGATGTTGTACCTTGGTGATGAGATGGTTTTTAAGACCAATCTTTACCGTAATCTGCTCGTCGATTGTGCTTTTGCTGAGAATCATTTTTCAGTCGATGATGCGAGTGCCTTCCAAACCTACAAAGAGCAAATTGCCTATTTAGGTTTAAGTGAGCCAAGACAAGCCGAATTAGCACTCTATTGTGTTGCCGCTAAGCGTTTTCATAAACCTGTCCAGCCTAAAAGTTGGTTTTTTGATCATCAAGGCTACGGTTTTGAACCGAGTGAAGGTGACATTGTTCGGTTGGTCAACGGCTACAGCCAAGGTTATTTCATCGTACTTGAGGTAGGGGACTGTGCTAGTCTTTGCGCCTTAGTCGATTTGGATGCGTTCATACTAAATGGCTCCAAACAGCTGGAATTCGGACAGGTCATTAAGGTTATGCATGACCGTATGGCTTGCGCCAATCATATTTTGCTCGAAGAGCACGTTGCTCTTGTGAGTTAACTTTTCCCTAATAGCACAACGTTTCGTTCCTTTGTTTCATTTCCCATCGGCTTAATAGCCGATTTTTTTTGCCTAGAGCTTTTCCCCAACTCAATCCTATCCGCCTGAATTCGATCTTAAATGTGAGATTTGTTCAGGATTCTGATGTTTTTTTCTTCAAAAGTGACGTTATAAACAGTGTCTACATCGCTAGAAATGGCCGACATATTCCCATTTTTAGCTCATTTGTAATTAATTTACACTGTAAAAAACAATCTGGTATAGTCCAATTTTACCGTGAATAAATACTCACTTATCCCGTAGGCCTTGCTATATCTAGTAAGATATTTTTGCAATGCTCGAAGCTTGTCTATTTGTAAAATTGGCGAGTAGTTAAGCAATTGAATGGTTGAGAAGGTGAAAGAGACACTTTGTTTTACTCAAGCGTGGGATTGTCAGGTATAATGCGTGGTCATTTTTATCAGTAAAAGAGCAGTATGAATCAATATCTAGCGGTTACCTCAAACGGTCTTGAGAACCTATTAGTTGAAGAACTAACCAAATTAGGGATTACGGACGCAAAACCCGTGCAGGCCGGGGTAAAATTTAAAGCGTCGAAAGAGCAGATTTATCGCTGTTGTTTGTGGAGCCGTCTAGCATCAAGATTTGTTCGCGTCCTCTCTGAATTTACCTGCCAAAATGATATGGATCTTTACTTGTCAGCAAGTTCAGTGAACTGGGTTAATCATTTTCATAGTTCGAAAAAATTTGTTGTCGACTTTAACGGCACTAATAACGAAATCCGTAACAGTCAGTACGGCGCGATGAAAGTAAAGGATGCGGTTGTCGACTGTTTCACCAAAAAGAACTTACCGCGCCCTTCGATCGATAAAGATCATGCAGATCTTCGTGTCCATGTGCGCTTGCATAAAGATAAAGCCATTTTAGGGATTGATATGGTGGGCGGTGGTTTACATCAGCGCGGTTACCGTACCGAAGCGGGGCGAGCACCACTTCGTGAAACATTAGCAGCGGCTATTATTTTGCGTAGTGGATGGGGTGAAACGAGGCCACTGCTCGACCCAATGTGTGGTTCTGGTACTTTGCTCATTGAGGCGGCCATGATGGCTGCTGGTATGGCCCCTAGTCTCAAGCGTCCAAAGTGGAGTTTCGAAGCTTTAGAGGATTTTGATGCAGAACTGTGGGCGCAAATAAAATCAGAAGCCAATGTTCAAGCAAGGCGTGGTGTCAAAAAAGTTGATTGTAAGTTCTTTGGTTTTGATAACGATGCACGAGTGCTGCAAACCGCGAAAGATAACGCTCGCCGCGCAGGGGTTGAAGAACTGATTACCTTCCAGCTGGGTGATGCGGCACTGATCAAACGTCCTGAAGGGTTTGAGGATGGTGTGGTTATCTGTAATCCACCCTATGGTGAACGTTTAGGTACACACCCTGGTTTGATTGCTTTATATACGGCATTTGGTGGTCAATTAAAGGCTGAATTTGGCGGTTGCCAAGCGTCGATTTTCTCAAGCTCTGACGAATTACTCAGTTGTTTGCGTATGCGCGCTGAAAAGCAGTTTAAGTTAAATAACGGTGCGTTACCTTGTCACCAAAAGAACTACTCAATTTCATTGCGCACGGTAGAACCGGGAGCGTCTATTTCTCAAGAATCGGTGATCGCTCCTGATTTTTCGAATCGTTTAAAGAAAAATATTGCGAAAATTGGTAAGTGGGCGAAACGTGAATCACTCGATTGCTATCGTATTTATGATGCTGATTTGCCTGAATACAATGTTGCGATCGATGTTTATCTCGACCACCTAGTGATCCAAGAATACGCCGCACCTAAAGATATTCCAGAAGAAAAGGCGAAACGCCGTTTAACAGATATCATTCGTGCCGCGATTCAAGTCACCGGAACAGAAGCAAATAAAGTGGTACTCAAAGTTCGTGAAAAACAGAAAGGACGCTCTCAATATCAAAAATTAGGGCAAATTTCTGAGACAATGGAAGTGAACGAGTATGGCGTTAAACTGATTGTCAATTTACATGATTATCTCGATACGGGTTTATTCCTTGATCATAAATTGACGCGTCGTCGCTTAGGGCAAATGGCAAAGGGTAAAGACTTCCTCAATCTATTTGCTTACACCGGCTCTGCAACCGTTCATGCCGCTTGCGGTGGAGCAAAATCAACCATGACGGTTGATATGTCTAAAACCTATTTAGAATGGGCTAAAGACAACTTAAAGCTCAACGGTCAAGTTGGACACCAGCATCGCTTTGAACAAGCCGACTGTGTGCAATGGTTAGAGACGGCCAAAGAACAATTTGATTTGATATTTATCGATCCGCCGACATTCTCAAATTCCAAACGTATGGAACACACATTTGATGTGCAACGCGATCATATTAAGTTGATGGAAAATTTAAAACGTATCCTACGTCCAGAAGGTACGATTGTGTTTTCAAACAATAAACGACATTTTAAAATGGATTTAGAAGCGCTAGCTGAGCTTGGTTTAGTTGCTCAAAATATTTCAGCACAAACATTACCACTGGATTTTGAACGTAACAAACAGATCCATAACTGCTGGACGATTTCCCATGCATGCAGTGAATAGGGAATGAAGTTGTTCACGCTTTACAGTACTGAAGGATGCCATCTCTGTGAGATGGCATTTCAGCTTGTTCAGCAGGCAAACATGGCTGAACAAGTACAACTTGTTGATATTGCATTTGATGATGCGCTCTTCTCTCGTTACGGGGTCACTATTCCGGTTCTTAAATACCAAGAATCCGAACTGAGCTGGCCCTTTGACCAACAAACATTACTTCATTGGTTAGAAAATAATGGCATTAATTACCATCCATAACGGTCAATTAGCATTTGGTGACCACCCATTACTCGATCACGCAGATTTCGCATTGCAAGAAAATGAACGAGTTTGTCTCGTCGGCCGGAACGGTGCAGGCAAGTCGACTATGATGAAAGTTCTTGCGAGAGAAATCATCATGGACGACGGGAAAATGCAGATAGAACAAGATGTTGTTGTTTCTCGATTAGAACAAGATCCGCCTAGAGATGAAGCCGGCACCGTTTTTGATTATGTTGCTGGTGGATTAGCGGAAGTTGGTGAGTATCTAAAGATCTATCAAGATCTTTTGGATCTCATCGTTGTCGATCCAAGTGAAAGTAATATCAATAAGTTATCTCGCATTCAAGAGCAGCTAGAGCATACAGGGGCATGGCGTTTTGAAGAACGTATCCAAAATGTTCTGGCGGCTTTGAAACTGGATGGCCACACCAAACTAACGGATTTATCCGGTGGATGGCAGCGTAAAGCGGCTCTTGCAAGAGCACTAGTGTGTGATCCTGATGTCCTTTTGCTTGATGAACCGACTAACCACCTTGATGTAACCACTATCGAATGGCTCGAAGGCTTTTTGAAAGATTTTAGAGGCTCGATCATCTTTGTATCGCATGACCGGACGTTCATCCACTCAATGGCGACTCGCATTGTTGATCTTGACCGCGGTAAACTCAGCTCGTTTCCTGGTGATTATGATCAGTACCTTGTCGCCAAGGAAGAAGCCTTGCGCGTAGAAGAGATGCAAAATGCCGAGTTTGATAAGAAATTGGCCCAAGAAGAAGTTTGGATTCGCCAAGGCATCAAAGCGCGTCGTACTCGTAACGAAGGGCGCGTAAGAGCACTCAAGAAGCTAAGAGAAGAGCGTAATGATCGCCGTGAGGTACAGGGCAAAGCAAACTTGCAAATCGATGACGCTGCGCGTTCAGGAAAAATTGTCTTCGAAGCGAAGGATATTAGCTATAGCATTGATGGCAAAAACATTGTCTCGAACTTCAGTTTCAATATCATGCGTGGTGATCGCATTGCACTTATTGGCCCTAACGGATGCGGTAAAAGTACGCTGCTGAAACTGCTGTTGGGTGATTTACAACCTCAGAGTGGCAAATTACATTGCGGTACCAAACTTGAAGTTGCTTATTTTGATCAGTACCGTGAGATCCTCGATCCTGAGAAGTCGGTAATTGACAACTTAGCTGACGGAAAACAGGAAGTGATGGTGGCTGGGCGCCCACGGCACGCATTAAGCTATTTACAAGATTTCTTGTTTGCCCCTAAACGTGCGAGAACGCCAGTAAAAGCGCTATCTGGTGGTGAGAAAAACAGACTGTTGCTTGCTCGTATTTTCCTCAAACCGAATAATTTATTGATTTTAGATGAACCAACCAACGATTTAGATATCGAAACTTTGGAACTTTTAGAAGATTTGCTTGCCAATTACCAAGGCACATTGCTGCTTGTCAGCCACGATCGTCAATTTGTTGATAATACTGTAACAACGAGTTGGATTTTTGAAGGCGATGGCAAAATTGAAGAATTTGTTGGAGGCTATCACGATGCTCAGCAACAAAGAGCTCAAGTTTTGCAGTCACGAGTTGCTGAAAATGTCAGCAATAAAGAAAAAGTGGTTGAGGAAACTCTCAAAACAGCGCCAATTAAGACAAAACCTAAAAAGTTATCTTATAAACTGCAGCGAGAAATGGATGAGTTGCCCGCAATGTTAGAGCAACTTGAGAATGATATTGAAATGCTTCAACAGCAAGTGAACGATCCTGAGTTTTTCATGCAATCAGCAGACAAAACACAGCCCGTTTTAGATAAGTTAACTGCGAAAGAGCAGGAGCTTGAAATTGCTTTCGAGCGCTGGGAAGAGCTCGAAGCAATGCAACAGGAAAGTTAGAGATTATTAATGAGTAGTAAAACATTTAAAATCACCGTAATTGCGGCCAGTATTTTGGCTGCCACTCAAGCTAATGCTGCACTTTACCAAATTGTAGAGGTGACACCCGGTAACGTAGTCGCTAATGAATATTATGGAAGGGCAATACAAAAAGATAACCTTTCAGCAAATCCTCTTGGATGTTTTACGGCCGGAAATAGCTGTAATACTTTTGCGCTCGGTGGCGATACGCTCAATGGTTCTGATGGTATTTCATACCGTGATGAAGTGCCATTCAAAATGGATAATCGTTTTGTTTACCAGGATATTGATGATCTCAAAAGCTATTGCTCTAACGAATTAGGTTATTCTACTTGTGCTGCCTGGGCCGATAAGCAGTGGCACGGTTTTAAGTATAACGGTGTTGAAACTGGTGGTTTAAAACGTGAACGCGATGCTTGGGATAATGGCAGTTATCTACAAAATGCAGCAGCCTTTGTAGGCTCATCGAAAGTAGCATTGCCTTTTGGTCCTATTGCAAATACTCAGAATACCGTTTTAACTGGGTTAGACGGCACTGCTGCCTTTGGTATTACGAGCAGCGGTTACACACAGTCTGGAAGTAATTACGCTCTAGGCTACCGTCAACGTGGTTTTTATGGTCAGACAATATTAAACCCACCAACAGATACGTCCATTGTTAGCGATACTAACAATAAAATTGTTGAAAAAATGGGTCGAACATTTGCCTATGATGTATTTGGTGATAGCCCAAATAAGTTTGTAGTCGGCAGTGCATCGGTAAGCCCTTACCTAACTGGAAATAGCGATGACGACAATAAAGATTATAACGGTGATGTTAACTCTTGTGTGAATGATGGTCTCGATCCACAGTTAACTCGTCAGTGTCAAAATTTTGCTTTTGCCACTCAAGCCTATATTTGGGATGTGACAGATACTAGCAACATAAAGAGTTACCGCGTAACAGGTTGGATTGGCGATGTCACCGCTAATCGCAGTGGCTATTCGGCACAAGCAAGTGTAAGAGGCGCTGCTATTGCTTCTCCTACATCAGGTAAATACGCTAACAAGCCGGTTATGGCCGGTTTTAATACCTATCGCGATGACAATGTGTTTAGAATGCAAGCAACGGTATTCTATCCCAAGGATGCTTATACACAACCAGCTGATGATATGTGGATTAGTAAGGTTATTACTGGCACAGAACTAAAAGTGGATGGAGATGTGATTTACTCCAACTCATTAGCGACAGATATTAATAACAATTTAATCGTGATCGGCGAAACAAAACGCAGAGGCGACAAACCTGAAAGCGGCGCAGCAGCAAACCGTATTTTTGTGGCTGATGCCAATAATGGAACGCCTATGGCTAGTTATCTCTCTGGCGGCATTTTCTTTACTGGTGCTGGCGGTGAAGCGAAAGCGATCAACAATTTCAATGAAATTGTCGGTCAAATTGATGCTGAAAAAGGCCGTGAAGACGGAGGTAAACAACGTCGTCATCGTGGTTTTATCTACCCTTTTAATGCTTCTAGTAGTAATGCAGCAAGAATGGCATTGTTCCAGAACCAAGGTTGGTGGTTAGACGATCTAACCAATGGCGGAACTTACTCACAGAGTAATAACCAATTCCGTATTTTTGAAGCATCAGATATCAACGATGATGGAGTGATTGCTGCAAGTGCATTTAAATGTACTGGCGGCTATGACGACTTATCGCATAACTCATACTGTACTTCTGGAAGTGAAAGTGTTGTCGCGATTAAATTGATCCCGATTGCTGGCGCGGCGGCTAGCGATATTGAAGTCCGCAGCACGGAACTTCCACCCGTTGAACGTAAAGGCGGTAGTATGGGCTGGATTACTCTGACACTACTTGCTCTCTTTGGGTTCCGCAGAAAATAATTAAATAGTGTAAAGAATGGCGCAAGTTCACAATTTAGAATCTGCGCCTTTTTTGTAACTTGAGAAAGTCGAATTTTTGAGCAATTCTTAATTGTGGTGTAACAGATATGCCATGTAGATTTAATAGTTGTATGTAAGACACAAGTTACTGTATGAGGACTACACTATGATGAAGAGACAAAAGCGTGATCGCCTTGAAAGAGCACAGTCTCATGGGTATAAAGCTGGCTTAAACGGACGTTCCGTAGAGGCTTGCCCTTATCAACAAACGGACGCTCGTTCATATTGGCTAGGTGGTTGGCGCGATGCCAGAGATGACAAACAAGCTGGTCTCTACAAATAAACTCCAACATACATGCAAAAGGATTTAAGCCCCGGAAGGGGCTTTTTAGTATTTAAGTCACTCTAGGGCACTATAACTAAGTATTTTGATCACTAAAAAGCGACTCTATGAGTCGCTTGTGAATAGTTTAACGTCATTAAAAAGCAGAAGTATCTTGGAAAAGACCTACTTTTAAGTCCTTTGCAACGTAAATCTCTTTGCCATCGACAAGAACGCGACCATCAGCTAGGCCCATCACAAGTTTACGGTTAACAACCCGTTTCATCGTGATTTCGTAAGTTACTCTTTTTGCTGTTGGTAGGATCTGACCTGTGAACTTGACTTCACCAACACCTAATGCCCGGCCTTTTCCTTTGCCACCAACCCAGCCAAGGAAGAAACCAACCAATTGCCACATCGCATCTAAACCTAAACAGCCAGGCATTACAGGATCGCCAGGGAAATGGCAATCAAAGAACCACAGATCAGGAGTAATATCTAACTCAGCAAGAATAAGGCCTTTACCATACTCGCCCTCGGTTTCTGACATTTTGGTGATGCGGTCCATCATCAACATATTTGGCGCTGGCAATTGAGGGTAGCCAGGCCCGAAAAGCTCACCTTGGCTAGAGGCTAGTAAGTCTTCACGATTATATGAATCTCGTTTATTCTGCATTATCAGTTACTCCAATTTTTGATAGGGTGCATATTAGGGAACACGTGTACGCTAAACAACTCCGATCAGTGCTACACAAACCAGTTTTTAATGCGCTCTGCAATACTGTGTGATTGGTCATGCCTTTCAAAGTTTTCAATACGTTGAGCAATTTTATTAATGATGCTTTCTTCGTCATCGCCTCTGAATGACGCACCCATAAGGATCGGTACGGCTTCATCAACTGTAGCGACTGGCCAAATATGAAATTCATCATTTTTAATGCTATTGACTACATCTTTATGAAGCGCAAGATGTTTTAGATTTGTTCTTGGTAGAATGACGCCTTGTCCACCCGTGAATCCCTGATGTTTACACACATGGTAAAAGCCTTCAATTTTTTCGTTTAGCCCGCCAACAGCTTGGACTCGCCCGAATTGATCAACCGCACCTGTCACAGCGATTTGTTGGTTAATGGGATGTTCAGATAAAGCGCTTACTAAAGAGCATAACTCGGCTAGTGATGCACTGTCGCCATCCACTTCGCTGTATGATTGTTCGAAGACAACCGAGGCCGAATAGGGAAGCGGTGCGTCAAGGTTCATTGAGCTGCTTACAAAGGCTTGCATTATCATCATGCCTTTTGCATGCAAGTTACCACCGAGCTCGGCTTTGCGTTCGACATCGGTAATATCACCGTCACCAAAGTGCACAACGCATGAGATACGAGCTGGTTCACCGTAGGAAAGAGGATGACCAGCAACATCGATCACCGTTAATCCATTGACTTGGCCGACTTGTTCGCCTTGAGTTTCGATAATGACTTGTCCATCAAGTATATCGTCGAGTGCTCGTTGCTGCAGATAAGACTCTCGATAATAGCGTTTGTCTAAGGCACTTTCGATATGAGATTTAGTAATCGGATACTGATTTGACTCTAAGGCCGCTTCTTCTATGAGTGTTCTGTGCCATATTACACATAACGGTGTGTAATGTTGATCTTCCGTGAAACGGGCACCTGCGGTCATAAGAGCAGGAATGGCATCTTCAGTCAGTGTAGGGAGTTGGTATTCTTCAGATATCCAACGTAAATAAGCGAGATAGGTCAATATCGATTGTTCATCAATTTTCAGGTCCAACTCTAATTCGGTGTAGAAACAAAAGCTTGAGCGGACGTCTGCATCCAAATAGTCGACATCGGCTAACTGGTTCCTATCACCTAAAATGATCAGTTTGACCTCATATTTTTTAGAGATTGGTGAGGGGTGTGGTGATTTAGCATCACAATTAATCGGGCTGACATCTTCGCCTAATACAGCCGCTTTTAATAATGGCCACATTTTAGGATTAGCCAACAGCATATTAGCGGAGATCAGAAGATAACCACCATTGGCTTTATCCAATAAACCAGGAATTTCGCTGGTGATAAGCCCATTTTCAGCGCGGTATTGGCCAAAGATAGTCCCCATATCGAGGGACTCGGTACAAATAACGTGCGAGTTTGGCTTTATTACTTGAAGTTTTTGACTGACTAATTGACGATAGATTGAGTTATCTGGCGCGTTGATCAACATCACTCGTGTAAAACCTTTCAACTGAACAAACTGCTGAATAGCGTTTGCTAGTCTGGGCTGTGTGTCGAGTAATGTTACCGGAGATAGACTAGGGTACTGAGCTAGTTGCGAGTGGAATTGATCATATTGAGGTGTGACTGAACGCCAAATATTTTGAGTCATTGAAATCTAGTGTTTATTAAAAGAAGCCAGATTATATAGAAAAATAGCAATGTCTAACAGCTCCATTATTATGCTTGATCTTGTTCGCTTTTTTGAATCCAGAAATTGAACTCTGAACGATGGTGGGTTACGCTGTCACCCTAACTTGGCATGGATTTTACGTTATGAAATATCAACAGCTTGAAAATTTGGAATCGGGTTGGAAGTGGCAATACTTAATTAATAAGTGGAAAGATGGCGAAACAATTACTTGTTATGTAGACAAAAGCGAAGCTCTAGCTGCAATTGAACAGTTAAAAAAAATAGAGCATGAACCCAATCTGGTTCTTGGGTGGATTGATCAGCACATGTCACTTGAACTGAGTAATAAACTCAAGCAAGCAATTAGAGCCAAACGCAAACGCCACTTTAATGCAGAGCAACTACATACCAGAAAGAAATCTATCGATCTCGATTACCGTGTATGGGAAAAATTATCTTATCGAGCCAATGAGCTTGGCTGCACTTTGTCTGACGCGATTGAATACCTGTTAAGTGAAGCATCTCGTAGCGAAAAGGCGAGTAGAACCGTCTCCAGTTTAAAAGAAGATTTAAATAAATTACTGTCTGAATAAGAAAGGAGATAAAAATGTTGTATGTCATTCTGGCTGCTGCGGTAGTTATCTTTTGGTTAGTCGTTGTTGATCGGCCTGCGTTGAAAGTTAAATTCAAAGATGGTGTCGCAGTTCAAGTTAAAGGTCATTTCCCTCCAAGCTTTAAACATAATGTGATTGAGATTGCTGAAAAGACAGGCTTTAGCGGCGAACTAAAAGTTTACCAGCAAAGAACGGGCGCTAAGTTGGTTTTTTCTAAAGAAGTTCCTAAAAAAATTCAACAGCGTATTCGTAATGTGTTTCCTCATCAGGGATTTAATACAAAAGAGCAACGAACCAATAAGTTACATTGAGTCTGCCATTCTTAAGTTACAGATTGTTTTCATTAAAAAACGAACATCGTCGAAACGATTAACTTTACACATCGTCCATTTATAACTCGCTGATATCATGATTGAAGTCTCTGTAAAGGTTCTCGACGATGAAAAAAATCTGTGTAGTTATCATTTCGTTAGTGATAGTGGTTTTCTGTTCAAAGGGCTATGCCGACGATTCGGAAAGTAATCCTGTCGCGAAGTCAATAAAACAGCAAACACTGAAAGCTCTTAAAAAATATAGATCTAAGCTTGATGGATATTGTGACGTGATGATCGAAATGAAGCATGTTCAAAGTTATGCCGAAATTATAGGCGTTGGAACAAACGGTGATTACCAAATCTGCGCGAAAGCAAAATCTAAAATTAAGATAGGCAAAAAATTTAAATATAAAGTGCCAGAGAAATACATACGGATACAAATCAATGCAGCAGAGTTATGAGTTATTCGACTGACAACAACCGTAGTGCGCATTATGTATATTATGTTAAATATAGTTCAGCAAAGGTACCTTTGCTTTCTGAGTCGATGTTCATTAAACATAACTACGATTTACCATAAAATACCTAATAACTAGTCTGATAATCGAAGATTTCATTCTAGTTATTATCACAAAAGTTTAAGTTCGTATCATTTTTAATCACTATGGTTTCCTGTTCATTTACAATTGCAGAACAATTTGGTGCTGCGGTGCAGCTCGTTATGTCGACGTTTTGATAAGAAAAAGTCCTCCAGAAAAAAGCGACCAAAAGAATGAGCAATGTGATTAATATTTGAGCAAGCCTGTGTTTTGTAAGCTTTTCTGAAGCCATGATGCTTCCTTCCTCGTGTAACAAACTTCAAAGTTTTGAAATAAAAGGCCAAATCCTGAACAACAGTAAGGTTACTACTCTGTCATTGAATTGTTAATTGCAGTATAATTGTCGGTTGAAAATGCCACTTTTTTTTAAAGTCAGCAATAGATAGTAACGTTCTGATAAAGCAGTATTTCTATTGTGGATTTGGGGGCATTACGACATGTGTCGTGTTGGAAGTAAAGTATAGTTAATTAGAAATTGGAAGCATGCAAATGAGCCAAGAAAAGCAGCTTGAACAAAACTATAACTATACAGTTGTTCGGCAATTTACCTTAGTGACTATTCTCTGGGGTATTGTTGGTATGGCTGTAGGTGTTTTGATTGCCGCTCAATTAGTTTGGCCACAGCTAAACTTTGATACGCCGTGGTTGACGTACAGTCGCTTACGTCCACTGCATACTAATGCGGTTATTTTTGCGTTTGGTACAAGTGCACTCTTTGCAACATCTTATTATGTTGTTCAGCGTACTTGTCAAACTCGTCTATTTGGTGGTCCTCTCGTGCCCTTCACTTTTTGGGGATGGCAAGCCATTATTTTATCTGCAGCAATAACTTTACCTTTGGGTTATACCTCAGGTAAAGAATACGCGGAACTAGAATGGCCAATTGATATCGCCATTGCTCTTGTATGGGTATCTTATGCGATAGTGTTTTTTGGAACACTCGTCAAACGTAAGACGGCGCATATCTATGTGGCAAACTGGTTCTTCGGAGCCTTTATCCTTACTGTTGCTGTGCTTCATATTGTAAATAGCATGGCCATCCCGGTTTCTATGGGTAAATCCTATTCAGTTTATGCTGGGGCGGTGGATGCTATGGTTCAGTGGTGGTACGGTCACAATGCGGTGGGTTTTCTGCTTACTGCTGGTTTCCTTGGTATGATGTATTACTTTGTACCGAAACAAGCTGAACGCCCTGTTTATTCATACCGTTTATCGATTGTTCACTTTTGGGCTTTGATCTCTCTTTACATTTGGGCTGGTCCGCACCATTTACACTACACTGCCCTGCCTGACTGGACTCAGTCACTTGGTATGGTGATGTCGTTAGTGTTGTTCGCTCCTTCATGGGGTGGAATGATCAACGGGATAATGACGTTATCTGGTGCTTGGCATAAACTGCGCTATGATCCAATCTTACGATTCCTAATCGTTTCATTGTCATTCTACGGAATGTCTACGTTTGAAGGACCAATGATGTCGATTAAGACGGTTAACGCACTGTCACACTACACCGACTGGACCATTGGTCACGTGCATTCAGGCGCTCTAGGTTGGGTTGCAATGGTATCAATTGGTTCGGTGTACCATTTAATTCCTCGCCTATTTAACCAAGAGCGTATGTACTCTGTTGGTCTGATCAATGCTCACTTCTGGTTAGCGACTATTGGTACGGTGCTCTACATTGTTGCTATGTGGATTTCAGGTGTAATGCAAGGCTTGATGTGGCGTGCTGTTAACTCAGACGGTACATTAACTTACAGTTTTGTTGAGTCAGTTCAAGCCTCCTACCCGTTCTATACTGTTCGATTTATTGGTGGATTTATCTTCTTAGCAGGTATGTTCCTAATGGCTTACAACACGTATAAAACCATCAGCGCACCTAATGATAGCTTGAAAGCTATCCCACAACCGGCATAAGGAGATTGAAAGAATGAGTTCTAATTCTAAAAATCGCCATGGGATCATTGAGCGTAATGTGGGTTTGTTGGCTATTTTCATCATTTTCGCTATTAGCTGGGGAGCTTTGGTGGAAATAACGCCATTGATTTTTCAAAAGCAAACAACTGAGCCAGTGGAAAACTTGAAACCATACACGGCTTTGCAACTTGAAGGTCGCGATATCTATATTCGTGAAGGTTGTAACGTTTGCCATAGCCAGATGATTCGTCCATTCCGTTCTGAAACAGAACGCTACGGTCATTATTCTGTTGCTGGTGAGAGTGTATGGGAACATCCATTTTTATGGGGGTCAAAACGTACTGGGCCTGATTTGGCTCGTGTGGGTGGTCGTTATTCTGATGAATGGCACCGTGTGCATCTTATTGATCCACGTGAACTTGTACCAGAATCGAATATGCCCGGTTTCCCTTGGTTAGCGAAAAACGTTTTAGATGGCAAGTTAACCCAAAGTAAACTTGAGCTCTTCCGTAACCAATTCGGTGTACCGTATACGGATGAACAAATCACGAACGCAGCCAAAGATGTGGAAGGAAAAACTGAAATGGATGCAATCATTTCTTATCTTCAATCTCTTGGTCACGCAATGAAGTAAGGGGTAGTTATGGATATCGGTACTATTCACAGTATTTGGACCATAGTGCTGTTCGTCTGTTTTATAGGCGTAGTATGGTGGGCCTATGGTAAAAACCGTAAAGCTCGTTTCGATGAAGCGGCTAACCTCATTTTTGCCGATGAACAGCCAAAATCCTCTAAGGAACAAGGAGTGACTAAACAATGACGACATTTTGGAGTCTATGGGTCATCATTATTACGGTGGGAACTTTGCTTGGCTGTGCGATTCTGCTCGTTTGGTGTTTAAAAGACAAAATGGGAGTGGAAGAAGGCTCAGATATGGGCCATGAATACGATGGTATTCGTGAGCTCAACAATCCTCTGCCTAAATGGTGGACCTATCTTTTTATTAGTACGTTTATTTTTGCCGCTATTTATCTGACCCTCTATCCAGGGCTAGGTAGTTTTAAAGGTGTCCTTGGTTGGCAAAGTTCAGATCAAACCATTCGCTCTCTTGATGAGTCGAAAGCCTCGATTGCAAACGCACAAAACAATAAAGTGTTAGTACAGTACGCAAAAGAGCTAGATGATGCAAATACCTACTTCGGTGAAGCATTTAAACGCTTAGCTTATACTGGCGGTGGTTCTGATTTACGCCCTATTCCTGAAATTGCAGCAGATTCTGATGCGTTGAAGGTTGGTCAGCGTTTATTCTTACAAAACTGCTCTCAGTGCCATGGTTCTGATGCTCGTGGTCAGAAAGGTTTTCCAAATCTAACCGATAATGCTTGGTTATATGGTGGTGAACCAGAAGCGATTGTGACCACTATCCGCCATGGTCGTATTGGACAAATGCCAGCTTGGAAAGATGTCCTCGGTGAGCAAGGTGTGAAGGAAGTGGTGAGTTATACCTTAAGCCTTTCTGGGCGTTCTGTGAACGCTCGAGAAGCGGAAGCAGGTAAAGCACGCTTCGTTGTTTGCGCCGCTTGTCATGGTACGGATGGTAAAGGTAATCCTGCGTTTGGAGCACCTGATCTTACTGACAACGACTGGCTATTTGGCGATTCACGCGCTGAGGTCACGGATGTCGTAATGCATGGTCGCTCTGGCGTTATGCCTGCTTGGAACGACATTCTCGGTGAAGATAAAGTTCAACTGGTTGCAGCTTACGTTTGGAGCTTAAGTAATACAGAGAACTAATTGCACAACAAAGGCAGCTCTTTGTTAGAGCTGCCTTTCTTCTTTTTTTAATAAGCCTTATTTATTTTTCTGTTGAGAACTTTTTTATGGTAACTCCTTGGTATAAACAATTCTGGCCGTGGTTTCTGATCATCTTACCGTTAACTGTGGTGATATGGACGATTGCAACGGTTATCGTCTTTTCTCAGAATTCAGTGTCACTGGTGACAGAGGATTACTACAAAAAAGGCAAAGGCATTAATATTGATCTATCTAAGATTAACCAAGCTAAAGCATTAAAGCTAAGCGCGGAAGTCTATTCTGAAGGTAATGATATTATCTTCAAATTTAATAAAGGTGAGCTTGAGCACTATCCTGCGATTCAAATGATGTTTGCTCATCGGACACTGCCAGACCGTGATTTCACACAACTTGTCGCATCGGATGCACAAGGTATATATCGCATTACCCTGCCTGCCCCGTTACAAGGCCCTTGGTTCATCGAACTCACTCCTCACAATGAGGAGTGGTTAATCCAAGGTCGAGTAACGTTTCCAATGCCAACTTCTGCTCAATTAATGAATTAAACTATGTGCAAAGCGTGTTACCACTGTGGTGAAGATGTACCAGCCAACACAGATTATAAACTCGATATTCTAGGTGAAAGCAGAGATATGTGTTGTCTTGGCTGTGAAACAGTGGCTAAAACCATTGTAGATAGCGGCCTAGTCTCTTATTACCAATACCGAACGAGCACTGCGGATAAAGTGGAGCTTGTACCAGAGCAGCTCAAAGCACTCATTCATTATGATAATGACGACGTACAAGCAGAGTTTGTTCGTAACGACAACGAAACGTCAGAAGTGACGTTATCGGTAGAAGGAGTTTCCTGTGCGGCTTGTGCTTGGTTAATTGAAAAACAACTCTCTCATAAAAAGGGAGTGATTTCGATAAGGGTCAATACCACTACTAACCGAGCTCTGCTCAGTTGGGATAAGACACAAACGCGACTCAGTGAATTACTTTCGACTATTCATAAATTAGGTTATAAGGCTGCCCCTTTTGAAGCAGACGCACATGAGGCAGCCTACCATCAATCAATGAAGCAATATCTTTACCGCTTGGGTATTGCAGGTTTAGCCACCATGCAAGTGATGATGCTTGCTGTGGCGCTCTATCTTGAGGTCTTCGGTGATCTTGATTCTGAGTTTCGCAATTATTTTCGTTGGGTTAGCTTGATCTTTGCAACCCCAGTGCTTTTATACTCTGCTCTTCCCTTCTACCTCAATGCTTGGCGAAGCATTAGGGCTAGAACACTGGGTATGGATGTCCCTGTTTCTATAGCTCTTATTTTTGCGTACGTTGCTAGTCTGATAGCGACAGTGACTGAACAAGGCGAAGTCTTTTTTGAATCCATTTCAATGTTCACCTTTTTTTTACTGGTTGGACGATTTTTGGAAATGCGAGCGCGCAGAAAAGCCGCTGCGGCTAGCGGCAATTTACTGAAATTGATCCCTGCGATTGCAACTACGCTGGATGGCCGTCAAGTGCCTGTAAAAACGCTGGCTCTTGGTGATCGAGTTCGAGTGTTGCCTGGAGAGCATGTCCCTGCTGATGGTAGAGTGTTGAATGGGCGTATTCATATTAATGAATCAATGTTGACCGGTGAATCAGTACCAGTTGTCAAAAAAGTCGGTGATGCTGTTTTTGCTGGCACATTAAATGGCGATGAGTCTTTCGAGTTGGAAGTTACTGCATCTAAAGCAGATTCCGTTATTTCCAATATCGTTAAACTGCAAGATGAAGCTCAAATGTCTAAGCCTAAGATTGCAGAAATTGCAGATATTGTCGCGAGATATTTTGTAGCTGTAATTTTGATTATTGCAGCAGCCACTTGGTTTTATTGGCACCAGACAAAACCTGAAGATGCATTTTGGATCATGTTAGCGGTCTTGGTGGCAACCTGCCCGTGCGCGCTTTCTCTTGCTACCCCCACAGCCATCACCTGCGCCACATCACGAATGGGTGACTTTGGTATTTTATTGAGAAAAAACCATGTTTTTGAAACACTTTGCAAAGTTAACCATTTGATTATTGATAAAACGGGAACGTTGACCCGTGGTGATATCGAAATTAGTGACGTTGAGTTGCATGGTGATATGGATAAAAGCCATTGTTTGGCGCTAGCGGCTGCTTTGGAGCATCATGCCAATCACCCCATTGCCAGAGCGTTTGCGCAATATCGTAATGACGAGTTTCATGTTGAGCATGTGCAGAATATGATTGGGTCTGGTATTCAAGGTCATTATTTAGGAGGCGATGTTCGTATTGGCAGCGCCGAATTTGTTTTGAACGATAACAGTGACGCTCGAGAAAATCGTATTTATATGTCGCTCAAAGGGCACCACGTGGCAACCTTCACGTACCGTGATCCTATCCGTAGTGAAGCGAAGCAATTTATCGATCGTTTTCATCAGGAAGGCATTAAAATCACGCTATTAACGGGGGATTCTCAAGTCAATGCCCAAAGTGTGGCCGCTGAAATGGATATCGATATTGTCGTATCGAATGCCAAACCAGAAGATAAACTGAGTTACTTAAAGTCGTTACCACATGATGATATCACCATGATGATTGGCGATGGTATTAATGATGCGCCAACGCTTGCAGGTGCGCACTTATCAGTAGCCATGGGCGGTGGAACCGATGTCGCAAAAGCATCTGCTGATATGGTTTTACTTGGAGATAGACTCGATAGATTATTGGAAGCCAGAAGCTTAGCGTTAAAAGCTCGTAAAATCATTCGGGAAAATTTAGCGTGGTCACTTGGATACAATATTATTGTTTTGCCACTCGCCGTTGCGGGGCTGGTTGCTCCTTACATTGCTGTTGTGGGTATGTCGGCGAGTTCGATTATCGTGGTATCTAATTCTCTTCGATTACTCAAAAATAGGGGCAAGTAGATGGAAAGTCTTTATATATTGATCCCCATTGCCATCATTTTGGTTACAATCGCTATCGTTATCT
The DNA here is from genome assembly GCF_002257545.1 of Vibrio qinghaiensis. NCBI lineage: Bacteria > Pseudomonadati > Pseudomonadota > Gammaproteobacteria > Vibrionales > Vibrionaceae > Vibrio > Vibrio qinghaiensis. Next base: position 1,400,820 of record NZ_CP022741.1, read on the forward strand.
TTTTATGGGCAGTAAAGAGTGAACAGTTTGAAGATTTAGAACGCCAAGGACATAATATTTTGTTTGATGAAGATGAACTTACCTCATCAAAAGAAGAGGACAAATGACCGCAGATTGGATTGGCGCCTTCTTTATCGGTTTACTTGGGGCTGGCCACTGTATGGGGATGTGTGGCGGAATTGCTTCTCTTTTGACCTTAGGTGAAAAACGCAGTGATCGGCTCCCAATAGTGCTTGTTTTTTACAACCTTGGGCGTATTGCCAGCTATATGCTGTTTGGCGGTTTATTAGGAGGCCTCGCCGCCTCGCTATCCGAATTTTCTACACTTAATCATGCGTTGATTTGGTTGCGGCTCATTGCGGCAGGCCTAATGATTGTACTTGGATTGTATGTTGGGCGTTGGTGGTTTGGTCTATTAAAGCTTGAGAAAATTGGGCACAAAATCTGGAGTTTTATTTCGCCTTTTGGGCAATCATTGCTCCCGCTTAAGAAAACATGGTTCGCTCTCCCTTTTGGGTTTATTTGGGGATGGTTACCTTGCGGGCTAGTTTACTCTGTGTTGACCTGGTCCGTTGTGTCCGGTAGTGCGCTGTCTGGGGCACTTGTTATGGCCTCTTTTGGTTTGGGAACCTTGCCTGCGATGCTTCTCGTTGGTTATGGCGCGACCCGTTTGAAGAACATTCAACAATCATTGCTATTTCGTCATTTTGCTGCGATTTTTATCATACTCTATGGTCTATACACGGCTTATGGAGCAGTGAGTATTTTGTCATCTACATGGTAGTTGTCTGATTTATGGCACCTTTTTTCACTATCCTTTAGGGGTAATGGATGCTAAAATATTGATGTACATCAAAAAGTGAAAGGTTGTTATGATTTCTGATAAGCCAGCGGCAAAGCGCATTCAATCTGGTGGTTGTGCAATTCACTGTCAAGACTGCAGCATTAGCCAGCTTTGTATTCCTTTTACTCTCAATGAATCTGAACTTGATCAACTTGATCAAATTATTGAGCGTAAAAAACCTATCCAAAAGGGCCAAGAGCTATTTAAAGCTGGTGACGACCTTAAGTCTCTCTACGCTATTCGCTCAGGTACAATTAAAAGTTATACGATTACTGAGCAAGGTGATGAACAAATTACAGCGTTTCATCTAGCGGGTGATTTAGTTGGTTTTGACGCGATCACTGATGATTCTCATCCTAGCTTTGCTCAGGCTCTAGAAACATCAATGGTATGCGAAATACCCTATGAAATTCTTGATGATCTTTCGGGTAAAATGCCTAAGTTACGTCAGCAAATTATGCGTTTGATGAGTAATGAAATTAAGGGCGACCAAGAGATGATTCTTCTGCTATCTAAAAAGAATGCGGAGGAAAGATTAGCGGCTTTTCTTTATAACTTGTCGACTCGTTTCTCTCAGCGTGGCTTTAGCCCTAGAGAGTTTCGTCTGACAATGACTCGTGGTGATATCGGTAACTACCTTGGCCTCACTGTTGAAACGATCAGTCGTCTACTCGGCCGTTTTCAGAAGTCTGAAATCCTCAGTGTCAAAGGCAAATACATCACAATCCTTGACCATGACCAACTGATGGAACTGGCAGGCGTATCTAAAGAAACTAAGTAACTTCAATGAGGTAGCTCTTAAATGAGCTACGTCATACTTCTGTTAAAAACTCTCTTTTTTTCTAAAAATCTCACTGGTTATGAGCTAAAGTAACTCTAACGCCCTCCTCCATAATTAAGGAGTCGATATGAGTATTTATAGCAAGATTCTGGTGGTAGCTGACATCAACCACGATGAGCAACCCGCCCTTGCCAGAGCCATACAGTTAGCACAGCAAAGCACTTCTTCTAGCCACATTACATTTTTTTTATCTATTTATGATTTTTCTTATGACATGACGTCGATGCTCTCTGTTGATGAACGTGATGCTATGCGGCGTGGTGTTATCCATCAGCGCGAGCAATGGATGAGGAAAGTAGCTGAGCCGTATATTGATAGTTCGATTGAATTTGAAGTAAAAGTGGTGTGGCATAACCGCCCTTATGAAGCCATTATTGCTGAGATCTTTTACGGAGAACATGACATTCTGATCAAAGGGACGCGCAAGCATGATGTCCTTGAATCCGTTATTTTCACACCGACAGATTGGCACTTATTGCGTAAATGCCCAACCCCGGTGCTGTTGGTTAAAAATTCAGATTGGCCACAGAATGCGAATATAATCGCTTCGGTACATGTGGGGTCAGAAAATCCGGCTCATATTGATTTAAATGATTGCATGGTTGAGCAACTAATAAGCCTCACCACCCGTTTAGACGCGACGCCTTATCTGGTCAATTCATACCCTATTACGCCAGCAAATATTACCATTGAGCTGCCCGAGTTTGATCCAATGACCTACACTGATGCTGTTCGTGGTCACCACTTGATGGCAATGAAGGCATTGCGACAAAAGCATGGTATAGATGAATCGCAAACACTTGTAGAACAAGGCTTACCTGAAGACGTCATTCCTCAAGCAGCTGAAAAGCTCAATGCGGCGATGGTTATTCTTGGTACGACAGGGCGTACGGGGTTATCGGCAGTATTTATTGGCAACACGGCAGAGCAAGTCATCGATAAAATTAATTGTGATGTATTAGCATTAAAGCCTCATGGCTATGTAAGCCCTTTAGATCCTAGAACCTCTATTTAACAAACCAGATTGTTCACCTAATCGCCCTCGTCATAGACAGGGCGATTTTTTATCTTCCTTGATTGTTAGATCTAGCATCTGTGCTATTTATCCGTATCATACGCACTTTATTTTGTTTAAAGATTAAAGACCAGACACTGATGACTGAGCAAATTCAAGAGCGCACCAAAGCTCAACAATATAATTTCAATAAACTTCAGAAGCGCATTCGTCGTAATACGGGTCAAGCCATTGCTGACTTTAATATGATTGAAGATGGCGACCGTATTATGGTATGTCTTTCTGGCGGTAAAGATAGCTTTACCATGCTGGATATTCTAATGAGCCTTCAGAAAAGTGCCCCTGTTAGCTTTGAGCTTATTGCCGTGAATCTTGATCAGAAACAGCCCGGATTTCCTGAACACATTCTGCCGCAGTACTTAGAGCAGCTAGGCGTTGAATATAAAATTGTCGAAGAAGATACGTATTCTATTGTTCAAGATAAGATTCCTGAAGGGAAAACCACCTGCTCTCTTTGTTCACGCTTACGCCGCGGCATTTTGTACCGTACAGCCAAAGAACTCGGTGCGACGAAAATTGCGTTAGGCCATCACCGTGACGACATTCTAGAAACGCTATTTTTGAATATGTTTTATGGTGGGAAGATCAAAGGAATGCCACCTAAACTTGTCTCTGATAACGGTGAACATGTGGTAATTCGCCCTCTCGCCTACTGTCGTGAAAAAGACATTATCAAATATGCGAACATGCGAGAGTATCCGATTATTCCATGTAATCTATGTGGCTCTCAGCCAAACATGCAACGTCAAAACATTAAGCAAATGCTAAATGGCTGGGATAAACAGTTCCCTGGGCGCATCGAGACCATGTTTAGTGCAATGCAAAATGTAGTGCCTAGCCATTTGGCTGATTTCAAGTTGTTTGACTTTAAGTCGATTAACCGTGATTCAGGCGTTATTAATGGCGGCGACATTGGTTTTGATAAAGAAGAGATGCCAATCCTAGCGCTCGAAGATGAGGATAGCGTGATGGAGTTTGATCCTAGGTTGAAGTTGGATGTCACCAATCTTTGATGATAAAACGAGTAAGGGCTGCGAATGCAGCCCTATTGATATTAGCCCAACATATCTAATGTTTCGCTTTGGGAAGATAAGGTAACACGCGAACCGTTTCTTGTGGCAACTGCATCGATCCACCTTCACCCAGTTGACTGAGGTCCACTTGGGCTTTGCCATTTTCTATGTTAATGGTTTCGCCGTTACTCAACTGAATGACCGAATTCAAATTATTGGTAAATTCGAGTGTGACACCAGAAACATCGGGTGTGAACCAACTCGCAAACATCCCGCCGAGCTCTTCCAGCAATTTTTGCATCTGGGGTAATAAGATGGCGACCTGTTGGTAAGATATTTCCCCTTTGAACTGCTCTTTTGCCATAACAACAGTCGAAAAGTCACAACGCATATCTTCAGGAGTATCGACAAACACTAACGGATTCGCTTGCCGTAAATGATCGTCTAAAGGAAGTAGTAGCTCGTGGTTGCTACTGACTTTCAACGCTTCATAGTGCTTCTCTTTTTCCATCCAAGCCTTCTCTATTGGGCAGAGCTGTTTGGTATTGGCATTAAGGAAATAATAAGCGACTTTGACATTGGGGTACTCTTCTTTCACGTTATTTTTCATTGCTGAAAACAACTTGGAGTATGTAAACATATACTCTTGAGCGTTAACGGGAAATACGTTAGCAAGGCATAGCGTTGTCAGTAATAAGGTAAGCGTTCTTTTTTTCATTATTATTCTGTCCAGAAAGGCTGGTTGTGACGCATCATAGATTGAAGATCTTGCACATAAGCTTCTCCGCGCTCTGAGTATTTCAGTAAGCCATTGGTCATCTCCATGGCACTGTCGGCACTCAATAAATCGGCATTATTTTTTCTTAATCGAAAACGAATCTCTCGTAAATCATGATAAGCGGAGTTGCGGTTCACATTCATGAAGTAACCGTGGATTGACTCTTGAACAGAACCAAAACTGGCCACTTCGTGAGTCATACCTTCCACTCGTTGCAAAGGCACCAACCCACACCCTACACTGTAACACCATTGACCCAAATAGTTGTTTCCTTCAGTTGCAAAGCGAGAGGTTCCCCAAGCCGATTCATTTGCTGCCTGGGTCAAGACTAACGCTTCGGGTAAAACGTCAACTCGATGCAGCATGTTTTCTAACCATGCGCTAGTTATGCCCTCTACAGGAATCGAAACTTCGTATAGCTTAGAGAGTTTTTGCGCCTCACTATAGTCACTTTTAGCTATCTGGTTGCTTAGATGATGCAGTGCAATCCTCTCTAATATCTCACGCTCTTGAAAAATACGTCTATTTTCCCAAGCGATACCTGGTTTCAAGAAAGAAAAAAAAGCACGCTTTTTCTCTCGAACATCAGCGATGGCTGAGAAGTCAGGTGCTTTGCCAATGACACTTGCTCCTTGTAAAGATGGAATGTCGCTTTTAACCGTCGTCTCAATTGAGGTTTGCTTGACGTAGTAAACGCTGCAACTCACCACCACGAGCGAGATGGCGGTAAGTAAGATTATTTTACGCATTGAACACCTGAGAGTTTGGATTATTGTCGGATTGATTAGTCGCTATGATCTTTAGTTTGATGCCGAACATATTGCGATAAATAATCCCTTTAGCATGGAAGAAGAAAGGTAATACAAAAATGAAACCTATCCCATAAAAGAGCGCGGCGGCAACGAACATCAGCATTATCACGGAATAAATCACAGTAATAGGAACGATTTTTTTATTGACTGCGCGTAAGGATAACAGCAGTGATTGCATGGGTGGAACCCGTTTTTCGCAGATCAATAAGATGGATTGGCTAAACGCAATACTCAAATACATTGATAGCAATGGGAAAATCATTCCTGCTACACCTTGCAGTAATAAGCTGAATAGCGTTGCTAAAATCACTGGGATGGTAAACTGTAACCCCTTACCTATATGTCTTGGCTGCGTTCTTAACCCAGCGACATGACTCATCGCCATTAAGCTCACGCCAGCATAAATAGGTGCACTAACGACCTCATAGCTAAAATTAGCCACAAAAATAGCTTGTACAATATTGCCTGTAAAAGCTTCTGGTGTTTTTAACGCATCCAAGATTAGTGATGGATCACCCAGTTGCAATTTTAAAGCAATATAGAAGATCGCGAGCTGCACAAATAAAAGAATCACGATGGAAGGAGAAAAGGAGATAAATTGCTTGATCGTACATTCCCATGCCTCTTTGAGCACGGCGTTGACTTTTAGCTCGTAATCTCCTTTGAGCGCATGCTCTACACTACCGCCTAAATTGAAATCTTTTTCAATATCATTATTCATAAAATGTCCTAGGCAACGGAAAAGCACGTTGCCTGTATTTGGGTCACAAAGTTATTGTCATTATACTGCAATACACTCTAGTCCAAAATCAGAAGCCTAAACTGATCTTGCATTATTATGTGTTTGGTTGATAATTAACCACTTGAAAGCATTGAACAGTTAGTTAGTTCTGTATGGTAATCAATCTTTACTGCTACCTACAAAACTTTTTCTGTATCAATATAAGAAAACGCTTTGAATTCACTCTTTTGGTGATTATGATGCGCGCCTCAATTGTGTATAGCGACAGGTCGTAAGATAGGCATCCCTATAGACCAAGGTGGGAGAAAAACAGACGTTGAACGTAAAAAAATCAGTAGGAAAACCAGTAGTTCGTCTTTCTGGTATCAGTAAAAGTTTCGATGGTAAGGAAATCATTGGCAACCTAAACCTTGATGTTAATCATGGCGAATTCTTAACAATACTTGGTCCTTCTGGCTGTGGTAAGACAACAGTACTAAGAATGATTGCAGGTTTTGAAACCGCAGATCAAGGTTCAATTACTCTTGATAATCAAGATGTTACAAAAGTTCCTGCTGAGCAGAGACACGTTAACACCGTCTTTCAAAGCTATGCACTTTTCCCACATATGACCGTATTTGAAAATGTCGCGTTTGGTTTGCGTATGCAAAAAGTGCCAACGGCTGACATTGAACCCCGTGTGATGGAAGCACTGCGGATGGTACGTCTCGACGCGATGGCCCAGCGTAAACCAAGTCAACTTTCTGGTGGTCAACAACAACGTATCGCCATCGCGCGTGCCGTTGTTAATAAACCTAAGGTTCTGTTGCTAGACGAATCTTTATCCGCGCTTGACTATAAACTGCGTAAGCAGATGCAAATGGAGCTTAAGCAGCTTCAACGTCAGCTTGGGATCACCTTTATCTTCGTTACGCACGATCAAGAAGAAGCCTTATCAATGTCGGATCGCATTATTGTTATGCGTGAAGGGAAAATTGAGCAAGATGGCTCTCCACGTGAAATTTACGAAGACCCTAAAAACCTATTTGTTGCTCGCTTCATCGGTGAGATCAACGTATTTAATGCTGAAACGATTGAACGAATTGACGATAAGCGTATTCGTGCACATATCGAAGGTGTTGAAGCGGTGGTCTACCACGATCAAAATGTACAACCCGGACACAAACTACAAGTTTTGCTGCGTCCTGAAGATCTTCGCATCGAAGAGATTAAAGAGTCAGAAGAAAAAGGCATTGTTGGACACGTGACAGAACGTACCTACAAAGGCATGACTCTAGAATCTGTAGTCGAACTTGAAGAATCAGGCATGCGCGTGACGGTTAGCGAATTCTTTAACGAAGATGATCCTGATGTGGACCATTCTCTCGGCCAGAAAGTCGCTATCACTTGGGTTGAAAGCTGGGAGGTAGTACTCGATGATGAGCAAGAAGCTTAATCTTCAAAATGCTATTATCACATTGATTGTTGGGTGGTTAGTGCTGTTTGTGCTAATCCCTAACGTTATGATCATTGGTACTAGCTTTTTGACTCGCGATGAAGCCAACTTAATTGAAATGACCTTCACGCTTGATAACTATACACGCCTATTGGATCCACTTTACGCCAAAGTGCTCATGCACTCTTTCTATATGGCAATTGTGGCTACCCTTCTCTGCTTGGTTATTGGTTATCCATTTGCCTATATTGTCGCAAAAATGCCACAAAAATGGCGCCCAATTATGCTGTTTTTGGTGATTGTTCCTTTTTGGACCAACTCTCTTATCCGTACCTACGGATTAAAAATAGTGCTGGGTACGCAAGGTATCCTAAACCAAGCTTTAATGGCTTTAGACGTCATAGATAAACCACTGCGCATTATGTACACCGAGACAGCGGTAATGATTGGCTTAGTTTACATCTTGCTGCCTTTTATGATTCTTCCGCTCTACTCTGCTATTGAAAAGTTGGACGATACCTACATTGAAGCCGCGCGAGATTTAGGGGCAAATAAGCTTCAAACTTTGCTGAAGGTAGTATTGCCATTGACCATGCCGGGTATCATCGGCGGTTGCTTATTGGTATTACTGCCAGCATTAGGTATGTTCTATATTGCGGACTTACTCGGTGGCGCGAAAAACCTGCTGATTGGTAACGTGATTAAGAGCCAAGTATTGAATGCTCGTGATTGGCCATTTGGCGCCGCGACCAGTATTGCCTTGACTCTGGCGATGGCTGTAATGCTTTATGCATACTACCGCGCTGGTAAGTTATTGAATAAGAAAGTGGAGCTAGACTAATGGGCAAAACAGTTAGATTTAGCTTTATGAGTTTAGTGTATATATTTCTATACCTACCGATCATAGTGCTGATTGTAAACTCATTTAATGACAATAAATTTGGTATCAAATGGGGTGGTTTTACTACGAAGTGGTATCACGCACTAATTTCAAACGACAGCTTAGTTCAAGCCGCATGGCACTCGCTGAATGTAGCGGTTTTTTCAGCCACAGCGGCGACAGTGATTGGTAGTTTAACGGCTGTAGCCCTTTTTCGTTATCAATTTAAAGGTAAGCGTGCAGTTAATGGCATGTTGTTTATTGTGATGATGTCTCCAGATATTGTCATGGCAATTTCGCTACTTGCGCTATTCTTAGTCTTAGGCGCTCAGCTAGGCTTCCTTACCTTGTTGATTGCACACATTACATTCTGTTTACCTTTCGTTGTTGTGGCTGTTTACAGCCGCCTCAACGGATTTGATGTAAAGATGCTCGAAGCGGCCAAAGATCTCGGTGCTGGCGAATGGGTGATTTTGAGCAAAATCATTTTGCCATTGGCGAAACCGGCGGTTGCGGCTGGTTGGTTACTGAGCTTCACATTGTCATTAGATGATGTGATCATTAGCTCGTTTGTGACTGGTCCTACTTACGAAATTTTACCATTGAAGATTTATTCTATGGTTAAAGTCGGGATTTCCCCAGAAGTTAACGCTCTGGCGACCGTGATGTTAGTTGTTTCTTTAGCTCTAGTAATCACATCACAGTTGTTAGCAAGGGAAAAAGTGAAGTAGAATCGACATCTTGTAATACATTACGCGAAACAGAATGACAAATCGTCATTCTGTTTTTCTATCTAACGCCTAAAAATAGGCAACGTTTGGTTTGGAGCTAACGTCAATGAAAAAATGGGCTACTCTATTAGCTGGTAGTGCATGTGCGCTTTCTTTGTTCTCTGGAGCAGTAACAGCGGACGAAAACAAGGAACTAGTATTCATGAACTGGGGGCCGTACATTAACAGTGGTCTTCTGGAGCAGTTTACTAAAGAGACCGGCATCAAAGTGATTTATTCAACTTATGAGTCGAATGAAACTTTGTATGCAAAGCTAAAAACACACAACCAAGGTTATGATCTTGTTGTTCCATCCACCTACTTCGTTTCTAAAATGCGCGATGAAGGTATGTTACAAAAGATTGATAAGTCTAAATTAAGCAACTTTAAAAACCTTGATAACAACTATTTGAATAAACCTTACGATCCAAATAATGATTATTCAATTCCACATGTGGTTGCTATCACTGGGCTTGCAGTTAATACCGATATGTACGATCCCAATGATTTCCAAAGCTGGGGTGACCTATGGAACCCAGAGTTGAAAGGCCAGCTAATGTTGATGGATGATACTCGTGAGGTATTCCACATTGCCCTTCGTAAGTTAGGTTACTCAGGTAACACTACGGATGAAAAGCAAATTGATGAGGCCTACGCTGAGCTGCAAAAACTAATGCCTAATGTATTGGTATTTAACTCAGATAACCCTGCCGCTCCTTACCTCTCTGGTGAAGTTGGCTTAGGTATGCTGTGGAATGGCTCTGCAGCAGCGGCGCAAAAAGAAGGCTTGCCAATTAAGCTTGTTTTCCCTAAAGAAGGCGGTATCGGTTGGGTTGACAACTTTGCTATCAGTTCTGGTGCCAAAAACGTAGAAGCTGCACATAAGATGATCGATTTCTTGCTACGTCCAGAAATTGCAGAACAAATTTCTCGCGACACGGGTTATTTAACCGGCGTGAAAGCGTCTAATGAGAAATTTAAAGACAGCCCTGCTCTTTTCCCATCTCAAGATGATTTAGATCGTGTTGAATGGCAATCTGCCGTTGGTGAAAAAACCGTGCAGTATGAAGATTACTTTATGAAATTAAAAGCGGGTCAATAATTCCGCAAAAAGTATGAAATAGGCAGCACTAGCTGCCTATTTTCGTTAAAACTGGTATACTTTGCACTTTCGTATCACGCACCCTTGCCTAGTTAAGCTTTGGCACCGACTAAAATGGAAACGTAATGAAAAGCACACTGTATGCTGGCGCTATTTGCGCAGCAACTCTATTCACTACGCCTGCAATGGCTGCAGATCAAGAGCTTTATTTTTACAACTGGTCTGAATATATCCCCCACGACGTTCTCGAAGATTTCACCAAAGAGACAGGAATTAAAGTCATTTACTCAACCTATGAGTCTAATGAAAGCATGTATGCCAAGTTAAAGACTCAAGGTTTCGGCTACGATCTTGTCGTGCCATCCACCTACTTTGTTTCTAAAATGCGTAAAGAAGGCATGCTGCAGGAGATTGACCACGCTAAGCTTTCTCATTTTGCTGATCTTGATTCTAACTATCTCAATAAATCGTTCGACCCCAACAACAAATTTTCTATCCCTTATATCTGGGGCGCAACGGGGATTGGTATTAATACCGATATGCTTGATAAATCACTGATCAAAAACTGGGGCGACTTATGGGATGCCAAGTGGGAAGGTCAGTTGATGATGATGGACGATGCTCGTGAGGTGTTCCATATTGCACTGAGTAAGCTTGGTTACTCACCTAATACGACGGATCCTGACGAAATTAAAGCGGCCTATCAAGAGCTTAAAAAGCTGATTCCAAACGTGTTAGTGTTCAACTCCGACTTTCCGGCAAACCCTTTTTTAGCGGGTGAAGTTTCTTTAGGTATGTTATGGAACGGTTCGGCGTATATGGCCCGCCAAGAAGGCGCTTCAATTGACATTATTTGGCCAGAAAAAGGCGCGATTTTCTGGATGGATAGCATATCCATTCCGGCCGGGGCCAAAAACGTTGATGCGGCTCATAAGATGATTGATTTTCTATTGCGCCCTGAGAATGCAGCAAAAATTGCATTAGAAATTGGTTACCCAACTCCCGTTAAAACAGCCTATTCACTGTTACCCAAATCTTTCGCCAATGATCCTAATATCTTCCCTCCACAATCTGTGATGGACAGCGGATTTTGGCAAGATGAGGTGGGAGAAGCGAATGTGTTGTACGACGAATACTTTCAGAAGCTCAAAGTAAATAATTGATCATATTCAATGTTTAGATAACACGCCTACTCTAGGCGTGTTTCTTTTTTGGCATTTCTAACCCTAATATCTCTTCCACTAACCGCGGAACTTCAATACTGGCTTTACCGTAGCGTTTTTCCTCAAACTCACTTTCTACGGCACTGGGCTCTAAGTTGATCTCAATGGTGTGTGCGCCGTGCATTCTGGCATCATGAACAAAGCCTGCCGCAGGGTAAACAACGCCCGATGTACCGATAGAGATAAAAAGATCAGCCGTCTCGAGTGCTGAATAAATATCGCCCATGCGTAGTGGCATTTCGCCAAACCAAACAATATGAGGTCGCATTTGAGCCGGAATTTGACAGCAATGGCAAAGCTCTCCGCTAAGAATATCGTTCTTATGATCTATTACCTGATTAGAAACACTGCAGCGTGCTTTAAGCAGCTCACCGTGCATATGAATCACCTGTTTGCTACCACCCCGCTCATGAAGGTTATCAATATTCTGCGTAATAATCGTTACGTTTCCCTCTAGCTCTTGCTCTAATTTACCAAGCGCGATGTGGGCAGCGTTAGGTTGTATTGATTCAGATTGGAGTTTTCGGCGACGCTGATTATAGAAATCCTGTACGAGATCGGGATCACGTGCGAAACCTTCAGGGGTCGCGACATCCTCTATTTTATGGTTTTCCCATAACCCATCTTGAGCTCGGAAAGTTTTGATGCCTGATTCCGCTGAAATGCCGGCCCCCGTGAGGATCACGATATTCTTGTAGGGGAAATTCATACTATGTCCTTATTGTACGCTTTTTTGCTAGCTTAGCACCGATGCAATAACAACAGTAGTTTTGAGGGTTAGACCATAGTATAAAACCGCTATCAGTTGCCTATTTTCTGTGACATAAGTCAGTCTATTTGGCTTTTGGTGAACTCTGTTATTTTGACTAGCAGGGTCGGATTTAAAACTCAAATTGCAAGCATTAAAAAGGCCTCCCGCAGGAAGCCTTTTCTTAAGAGTAAACCGTGGATCAGTTTACGCCACGAGATTTCAAGAATTCAGCATAAGTGCCTTTGAAATCGGTCAGTTTGTTATCACGGATTTCAATGATGCGCGTTGCCAGTGAGTCCACAAATACGCGGTCGTGAGATACGAAGAACAGAGTCCCTTTGTAGTTCTCCAACGCCGTGTTGAGTGATTCGATCGATTCCATGTCCATGTGGTTGGTTGGCTCATCCATCAACAGCATGTTTGGCTTATGCATCATTAGTTTACCAAGCAACATACGACCTTGTTCACCACCAGAGATGACCTTAACAGATTTCTTGATGTCATCTTGGCCAAACAACATGCGCCCTAAGAAGCTGCGGATCACTTGCTCGTCATCCCCTTCTTGACGCCATTGGCTCATCCAGTCAAACAGGTTCATATCTTCGGCAAAATCGTGCGCGTGATCTTGAGCGTAGTAACCAATATTCGCGTTTTCAGACCATTTATAGCTGCCGCTACGAGGCTCAAGTACACCCGCTAAGGTGTTAAGCAGAGTCGTTTTACCGACGCCGTTTTCACCAATGATCGCTACGCGTTCGCCTACTTCAAAAATAGCGTTGAAGTTACTGAATAGATCGTTTTCAAAGCCTTGGCTAAGGTTTTCAACTTCTAACGCGTTACGGAACAACTCTTTCGATTGTTCAAAACGAATGAAAGGGTTTTGGCGGCTAGACGCTTTAACTTCGTCCAATTGGATTTTATCAATCTGCTTAGCTCGTGACGTCGCTTGCTTCGCTTTAGATGCGTTCGCAGAAAAGCGTGCAACGAAAGTTTGCAGTTCAGCAATCTGTGCTTTCTTCTTAGCATTATCAGAGAGCAGACGAGCACGCGCTTGCGATGCCGCTGTCATATACTCGTCGTAGTTACCCGCGTACAGACGCAGTTCACCGTAATCCAAGTCAGCCATATGTGTACATACGCTGTTTAAGAAGTGACGGTCGTGCGAGATGATGATCATGGTGCAGTTACGTTGGTTTAGTGTATCTTCTAGCCAGCGAATGGTATCCATATCCAAGTTGTTGGTTGGTTCGTCAAGCAGCATGATGTGTGGTTCAGCAAACAAAACTTGCGCCAATAGCACACGTAGTTTCCAACCTGGTGCCACTTCGCTCATCAAACCAAAGTGCTGTTCAAGAGGAATGCCCACCGCAAGCAACAATTCACCGGCTTTAGACTCGGCCATGTAGCCGTCCATTTCCGCGAATTCAGTTTCGAGATCCGCAACCTTCATGCCATCTTCTTCGGTCATTTCAAGCAGAGAATAAATGCGGTCACGTTCTTGTTTAACTTTCCATAACTCTTTGTGACCCATGATTACCGTGTCGATAACCGTGAACTCTTCGTAAGCGAATTGATCCTGATTCAGTTTCGCCACACGTTCGTTAGGATCATAGCTAACGTTACCACTCGAAGGTTCAAGCTCTCCGCTTAGAATCTTCATAAATGTTGACTTACCACAACCGTTAGCGCCAATCAGGCCATAGCGATTACCTTCGCCAAACTTAACGGAAATGTTTTCAAACAGAGGCTTTGCGCCAAATTGTTGAGTGATATTCGCGGTGGAGATCAAAACCAGTACCTTAATAAATGTGAATTGTATAAAAAACTGCGCAACGTTACTTGTTCAAGGCTCGAACTGCAAGCGATGTTTTTGTTTCACTGCCGTTAAAAGAAATCTAACTATTTATTTTTGAATATAAAATGGTTGAAAAAGCGATAATAAGAAGCCACACCTAAAACGAGTAAAAGCAAAAAATCAGCTTTCACTTTTCGCATCTTTATAAGTAAGAAAATAAAAAATCGAACTGTGTTAGTCAGATTGGTTATAATCATCAGCCAGTTAGCACCAAGGCATGAGTTGGGTTATCATCCTTACCTTGGTTTGTCGCCACTAAAAATGGGCGAGTGATGCTCAATCAATGAGTTTAACTTGTCTGTACGGCGCTCTTCTCATCGCACAATTAAGAGACATTTCATGTTACTTCCCACACAAACAAGTTGGGTTATTTTAGCGGGTGGGCAAGCCAGCCGTATGGGTGGACAAGACAAAGGGCTGATTGAACTCAATGGCCAACCTTTGATTCAACATGTCATGAATAAGCTTAAGCCGCAATCTACTAACCTGACGATTAACGCTAATCGTAACCATGCACAGTATCGTCAGTTTGCACCTGTCATTTCCGATACCATGGCTGATTATCCAGGTCCACTCGCTGGAATTCAGGCAGGGTTAACCCATGCACAAACCGATTGGGTCGGATTTGTCCCTTGCGATTGCCCGTTGATCAATGACGATCTTGTTGCGCGTTTTTGCCATGCTGCTCAAGACTCGCATGATATTTTAGTCGCCCATGATGGTCACTTCGCTCAACCCGTATTCACCCTTATTCACCAACGTGTGCTGCCAACACTGACTGCATTTTTAGAACGTGGCGAGAGAAAAATCACCCGTCTTTATCAAGAATGCCACACAGATTACGTTGACTTTAGCGACTCGCCAAACTGCTTTTTGAACCTCAACACGCCTCAAGATCTGGCACAATTTGGAACTTTGACATCATGAAATATCAAGCGCCTTCATGCCCTTTACTTGGTTTTGCGGCCTACTCTGGCACAGGAAAAACGACCCTGCTTGAAGCCTTATTGCCCAAGTTAAGGGCAGCAGGCCTAACATTAGGCGTACTTAAGCACGCGCACCACGATTTTGATATTGATAAACCAGGTAAAGATAGCCATCGGCTGCGTAAAGCGGGGGCAAGCCAGATGTTAGTTGCATCGCGCTATCGTCATGCAATGATGACTGAGACGCCAGAAGCCGAACCCGATTTCGAATATCTTTTGTCTCGCTTTGATTGCGATAAACTCGACGTAATTTTAGTTGAAGGGTGTAAAAACCTCGCCTTTCCAAAAATTGAGTTGCACCGTGCTGAAGTGGGTAAACCTTGGCTATATCCAAATGATGAAAATATCATCGCTATCGCCGCGGATGAAGTTGTGAAAAGTGCTTTGCCACAGATGGACATCAATGATCTCGATGCAATAGCAGCGTTTGTGATTGAATATGTACAGCGTTGTAAATGAAATATCCTGCGCTATTTCGGTGCTGAAAGCGTGACAATTATCCCACTTAAAGGCAAAATCTAGCCCATTACATGTTGGTTAGTCATGTTTAAGCGCTACCAACGCCCCCCATTTTCAATCGGTTGATAGTAAGCGATCAGCCTTTGTTTATTTTCCCGAAATTGGGAATGACGATTTTAGAGAGATGATCATGGCTCGCACCATTTTGTACACTTACAAAAATGAAGATAAAACGCTGACTTTTTCTTACGAAAAGCATCACAGCATTCAAGAAGCAGTAGCCGAAGCGGAAGGTATTGATATTACTGATTTTTTAAAAATGGAACAGCAGCTGGAAATGATTTCTGACGCAAAAGCGGTACGCAATTACCGCGATAACCACTTTAAAAAGTTAGGCTTTAGCAAGTTAACACTGCAACAAAAAGAAAACGTAGGTGTGGGTAAAAAAGGCGCTAACACCAAATAAACAGAACTTAGGTTAATAGGTTAAAGAGTTAACTTTTGACTGATATAAAAAAGGGCCCGTTTGATTATAGGCCCTTTTTGTTTGATTTTATGATTTGATATTCAGGAAAGCCGCACCACGTACGCCGCCTGAATCACCATGTTTTGCTTTGATGATCTTCGGACATTTCGCGACAGAAAGCAGGTATTTCGGTACGCGCTTAGGCATCTCTTGGTAGATCAATTCAAAGTTTGATAAACCGCCACCGAGTGCAACAACGTGTGGGTCATTGGCTGTGAAAATGTTGGCAAAACAGATGGCAAGTAGCTCCATAAAGCGCTCAACATGCTCAACGGCTTTCGTTTCACCTGCTTCATTGGCGTGAATGATATCAATCGCTTTTTTGTGCTCGCCATAATAGTGTTCGTACAATAGCTCAAAACCGCGGCCAGAGAGATAACTGTCTAAGCATCCTTGTTTGCCACAACCACAGCCGAGCATCGGCGCTTTATCGCCAAGATGTAACCATGCGTCGAGAGGCAGACGCATATGACCAAACTCCCCCGCGACGTGGTTACGGCCAGAGAACACTTTCCCTTCATAGATAAGGCCGCCACCAAAACCTGTGCCGAGAATTAGGCCCATAACCGAAGGCTCATTTTTCAGCTCATCGTCCCATGCTTCAGAAAGCGCAAAGCAGTTTGCATCGTTTTCAATCTTCACGCTGCGGCCAATTTTTGCTTCTAAATCAGCGCGTAACGGCTTGCCTTTTGCAGCAGGAACGTTGACAGTTAATACCGTAGCATCATCAGCATCTTCCATACCTGGTAAGCCAAGGCCTATTTTACCTTCCACACCCCATTGTGCGTCATATTTACTCACCAACTGCGCAATGGTTTCAACTAGCAGATTGTAGTCGTTTGTTGGGGTAGGAACGCGCTCCGTTGCTACGCGTTCTAACTTCTCATTAAACGCACCAAACTCAATTTTAGTGCCACCGACATCAAAGCCGTAGTACATGCAATCTCTCCTAAAATTTGCTCATCAATGAGCTAAAAATAAAACTTTGGGCATTATCCACAGAGCTCAGCCTACAATCCGTGACCGAGTACCAATTTATCTGGTCTATAGGTTCGATTGAACAATTACTCATCACCGAATCGATCAACTTTAGAGTCACGTCTCGCTTTGCTGCTGGTCGATGAAACGTTTCAAGACTGGCCTGCTCAAATCATGCTTTAGGCGGGTTTTGCTCAGCAAGTAACTTTCTCGAAACACTTCAAACCATTGGCTTAATAGCAGAGAGGCTTGATGCTCACCCACTTCAGCCAATACCAATGACGCCACTTCAGCCGTTGATAAATGCTGCTCATTATCAGATTTACGCATCATATATTGCGATACGCTTTTAGGTGCGATAGACATCACCGGAAGCGCATCCAAATAAGGTGATTTACGAAACATTCGTCTTGCCTCGCGCCAGCTTCCATCAAGCAATATCAACAGTGGTTTGCGTTTATCGTGCGCGCTGGGAGGGCTTTGCATTACTCGAGGCTTTTCATCCACATACTCTTCGGGAAAAATGACGACTGGTTGATAGGCGGGGTTATTCAACAGTGCTAGCATTTCCGCGTGAGGTTCGGTGCGATTCCACTGATAAACGTAAGTTTCTTTAATCACATCGGCAATTAGTCGACCAGTATTACTGGGTTTAAATACTTCATTTTCAGAAACTAGCAGTAATACTGCGATATCCGTATCCATATCCGGTTGATGGCTGCATAAGCAGTATTGCGTGGCGACCTGACAATAGGCGCAACGTTCAACTTTCGCACCACGAGCTTGAAAAGGTTTGGTCGATAACGCTAAGCGATGTTGGAACAAATGGTTAAATGCGTGGATTCTCATAAATCAGGGCGGCAAGCTGGAAAGTGCTGCCGATTGTACTTACAGTACAAGCAGATTCCTAGCACAAGACCATTGAAGATGAGCCATTAAGTATGAACCTGAACCCTGAATTGATCCGTTTGAGCGTATTTTTCGCTGTATTTATGTTTTGTGCGCTGTGGGAATGGTCTTGCCCACGTAAAACACTCACCCAAAGTAAAACCACTCGCTGGCTTAATAATTTAGGTTTGGTTGGTTTAAATAGCCTGTGCTTATCGCTATTGATGCCAGTGTTAGCCATTGAAGCGGCTTATTGGGCGCAGCAAGACTCGATTGGCCTTTTTAATTGGGTGGATTTACCACAAGTGGCTGAAATTGCGCTGTCAGTGATTATTCTTGATGGCGTGATTTACGCCCAGCATGTGCTTTTTCACTTCTCTCCTTGGTTATGGCGTTTACATCGCATGCACCACGCGGATCAAGATATTGATGTGACCACTGGCTCGCGCTTTCACCCATTCGAAATGATTCTCTCTTTGTGGATCAAAATCACTTGCGTGATCATGTTGGGTGTCAGCCCATTCGCGGTATTGATATTTGAGGTAGTGCTCAATGCGAGCGCGATGTTTAACCACAGTAACGCAAAATTACCGTTGAAAATGGACCGTTGGCTTCGCTGGTTGGTGGTGACACCTGACATGCATCGGGTGCATCATTCAGTCATTGTGCGAGAAACTCACTCCAATTTTGGTTTTTTCTTGTCATGTTGGGATCGGCTATTTCGTACTTATCGTGCTCAGCCAGAATTGGGCCATAAGCAGATCATTATCGGCCTGCCACTCTTTCGAGAGAAGCGTGAGCAGTGGTTGGATAAAATGATTACTCAACCGTTTAGGGAAAAGTAATGTATAAAAATACTGGATCCGAATGTTACTGAGGCCCTAGAAATGCACTATAAGAAATGGTCAGTCGTTGGTTTAACTATTTTATTAATGGCTTGTAGCTCGATTTCATCAGTAGAAGTAGAAAGAGCCGATGTGAGCAATGAAGAGATTGAGGCCGTTGCAAATAATCAAGACTCTTTAGGTATACTGTTTCAACGCTGGCAAGGAGTGCCGTACCGATTAGGTGGTGAAACGTTGAACGGAGTCGACTGCTCTGCATTTGTGCAAATAGCGTTTAAGGATGCATGGCAGATCCCTCTGCCACGAACCACACGCTCACAGAGTCAAACGGGTTTTGAGGTAAATTATCAAAATGCGCAGCGCGGGGATTTGGTCTTTTTTAGAACATCAAGGACGAGTAATCATGTTGGAGTCTATCTCGGAGACAAGAAATTCATGCACGCCTCTACGTCTAAAGGTGTGATGATCTCAAGGATGGATAATCCCTATTGGGCTTCTAAATTCTGGCAATTTAGGCGGATTATAAGCCCGCCTAACTCTAATTAGTGTCGTACTTCAATTAGTCGTACTTGAATTAGTCGTACTTCGCAACGGCACTATCGAACAGATTCTTCACTAAAGCGATGTATTCATCAAGAAAAAGGATCTGTTCATTGGTCGCAGGTTTATTCCAAACACCCGCCAATACTTCACTAAGGTCCGCTACTAAAGAATCAGCTTCTTTAAGTAACTGAAATCGAACACTGGAATGTAGCTCAGGGTTTTGTTCAAAAATAGCCATGATGTTGCTTGAAACCATGTCGGTCACAACATCTTCTACACTTTCAGCACCAATATCTCCGCCTGATGTGAACACATCAATATTAAAAGAGAGATGCTCTATCAGAGCCAAATAACCATCGGTTTCTACAACCACTTTAATTCTCCGCTTTACCGCTAGATTGCTAGTAATCACTGTACCTTCAATAATACTAAGCCATGTCAGCCCATTTTCACAGATTTGATAGTTTAGACGTTCAAATTTCCCGCGATTTCTTGATAAGCATCTATTTCATGAGTATTTATTTTCCCCAAAGTAGGATACGGCATCCTATAAATGGGGTTACTAGCACCTAAGCAAGATCAATTTAGGGAAAATATAGCGTTATTTTTAATACTATTTCTGTATTCACTTCCGTAAATTCTTGCACTTAATCACATTTATGATCATTGATACTCCCTCAAGAGGAAAGTGGCTAAATTATGTGCCGCGCATTTCTGAAATATTCGTAACCATGACCTAAACTACGAATTATTAAGTAAATCAAGGCAGAGGTCGTTATGTGGCAAACACTCATTCAGCAGTTATCCGATACCCTGATGTTTGAATTTAACCCTGTTGAAAAAGAAAAAATCAGCGGTGGTGACATTAGTGATTGCTACATGATCAGCGATGGCGAGCAACGCTATTTTGTTAAAGTGAACACACGAGACTTCCTAGCTAAGTTTGAGATTGAAGGTGAAAACCTACGCTCGCTTCGTGAAACGTCAACAGTACAGGTTCCTGAATTAGTGATGATTGGAACCAGTAAAAATGATGCTTTCATTGTTTTAAACTATCTACCAACCAAACCTCTTGATAACGCAACGAACAGCTATGAATTTGGTGTACAACTGGCAAAACTACATCAATGGGGAGAACAAAAAGAGTATGGGTTTGATACAGACAATTATATTGGTTCCACTTTGCAGCCAAATCCGTGGGACAAAAAATGGTGTCATTTTTTTGCAGAACAACGTATCGGCTGGCAATTGCAATTGTTGCGTGAAAAAGGAATTGAGCTATTCAATATCAGCGAGTTGGTCGATGTTGTCCAATCTCGCTTAGCTAACCACAGCCCTCGCCCATCTCTGCTGCATGGAGATTTGTGGCACGGGAATGTGGCAAACTCTGTATTTGGTCCAATTTGCTACGATCCTGCTTGTTATTGGGGTGATCGTGAATGCGATATCGCAATGACAGAGTTATTTGAAGGTTTTCAACCTGAGTTTTACCAAGGCTATGAGAGCGTTTCACCTTTGAGTTTGGACTATGTAGAGCGCAAGAATATCTACAACCTCTACCATGTACTGAACCATTACAATCAATTCGGCGGCCACTATCTGGTCGAAGCGGAAAGTTTGATCAAGAAAATTCTCTCTTTTTAACGGTGTAAACAACCGATCGGTACAGATAACAAAAGATCATCAATGAATGGCTATTTTGTTGTTTTATGGGCTAATTCAAAGTTTGAACTTAATTTTCCGCTTAAAGGAACTTAGCGACTTAGTATTAAGATATCTCCAAGGATGTAAGGAAAGAGATATGAAAAATTACACGGAAAGAATGGTCAACTGCCCTCACTGCGGTCATTCCATTCGGATCACCCTAGATGCATCAAATGGTAGCCAAGAGTTTTATGACGATTGCCCTGCCTGTTGCCATGCGATTCATCTCAATATGATGGTCGATGAACGTTTAGACAAAATAGAGTTGTTTGTTGATGCCGATGATGAACAAATCTTTTAAAAAGTGAGCGCTTGGCAAGCGCTCTTCTTAATGGTTACGTGCAACACGCCAAGCCCCCCTATCTAGCCTAATCAAGCTTTGTTTGAAATAGATTTCACCGCATATAGCGCGACGAGCAACCTTCCCAATAAACATTAGGTAATTTCATCAGTTTTTCATGGAGCTTAGTGACACATTTCTTTATCATCCATGCCTACGCGATAAGTTGATTATTGGTCGCTATTTTTGCTTGTCCTTCCTCTGGAGATATTTGTGCATCGTTATAAACAAGAAGCTTCAAATTTAATCAAATTGGCAACACCTGTGTTGATTGCCTCTATTGCTCAAACTGGAATGGGCTTTGTAGATACTGTCATGGCAGGTGGTGTGAGTGCGATTGATATGGCTGCGGTATCGATCGCAGCAAGTATTTGGTTACCTTCGATTCTATTTGGTGTTGGGTTATTAATGGCATTAGTTCCCGTTGTGGCGCAACTCAATGGATCAGGGCGGCAAAAGAAAATTCCTTTTGAAATCCAACAAGGCGCAGCGCTAGCGTTGTTTGTGTCTATCCCCATTATTGGTGTCCTTTTTCAAACTCAATGGATTTTGGGGTGGATGGATATTGAGCCGCTGATGGCTGAAAAAACTAACGGGTACATGTACGCCGTGATGTTTGCCGTACCTTCTTATTTACTATTTCAAGCCTTGCGTAGTTTCACGGATGGTATCTCACTGACGAAACCCGCTATGGTGATTGGTTTCGCGGGCTTATTAGTTAACATTCCACTCAACTGGATTTTCGTATACGGAAAATTTGGCGCACCAGAGCTAGGCGGTGTGGGTTGTGGTGTGGCGACGGCAATTGTCTATTGGTTGATGTTTTTTATGCTGCTGTTTTATGTCGTCACTTCTAAGCGCATGGCGCACATTAATATCTTTGGTGAATTCCATAAACCACAATTGAAAGCGCAAATTCGCTTATTCAGGCTTGGTTTTCCTGTGGCGGCAGCGATATTTTTTGAAGTTACTCTATTTGCTGTGGTTGCATTGTTGGTCGCTCCACTCGGTTCATTGGTGGTGGCGGCTCATCAAGTCGCTTTGAATTTCTCATCATTAATTTTTATGTTACCGATGAGTATCGGCGCGGCAGTGAGCATCCGTGTTGGCCATAAGCTGGGCGAGAAAAATATTGAAGGGGCAACCATCGCTTCGCAGGTTGGTTTGCTAGTCGGTTTATCTACTGCAATTATCACGGCGACGTTAACGGTTCTATTTCGTGAATATGTGGCTTTGCTTTATACGGAAAACCAAGCGGTTGTAGCCATGGCGATGCAGTTGCTTATTTTTGCGGCTATTTATCAATGTATGGATGCGATTCAGGTAGTTGCAGCAGGAGCCCTACGTGGTTATAAAGACATGACGGCTATTTTTAATCGTACCTTCATTGCTTATTGGATGATTGGCCTGCCAACGGGCTATGTATTAGCAATGACTGATTTCATTGTCGAACCTATGGGTGCCAGTGGGTTCTGGATAGGATTTATCGTTGGCTTATCTTCTGCTGCTTTGATGCTGGGTATCCGCTTACACTGGATGCATCAACAAGCCGATAGCGTGCAACTCGATTTTGCATCGAAATAACGGCTTGATTCTCTGAATTTCAACGTGGCGAAAAGGCGTTACGATGCAATAATAAGGTCAGACATTGTCTGGCCTTATTTATATTGCTGGCCTTTCTCTCATAAAACGTGCAAATCTTGGTTTCCCTTCGGCAGTGAGATCATTAAAACGAAAAGTAATAATGGATCCGATCTTTGGCGGATTATTTCTGATCTCATCAGAAAAACCGCTGCCGATATAGAACTCAACACCGTTTTCTAAGCGCACTAGCACTGATCCCATCATACCTTGGTACTTGCCAGAACCCAGTTTATAACCAATGACCGTAGCTTCAGCATCTTGGTGTTTTTTAAGCTTAAGTAAATCGTTGCTGCGGCCGGCTTGGTAATCAGCGTTGATTTTACGCAGCATTACACCTTCACCTTTGCGTTCACTTACGTTGTCTAAATATCCAAACAACTCTTTTTCTGAGTGAATAGGCGAATGTTCCACATAAGCAATGTGCCCAGCATCTATCATTGATGATAGTTGTATAATTTTTAAGTAACGTTGTTGATAATCGCCAACCGCTTGTGGCATATCAAATAACATAAAACGGATACTCTGCCATGCTGTATCGCTTGGTACTTTGTCTAAAACCGTCTGCTGGACGTGATGAAATTGACCTCGTCCAGCCCAAAGCTCTCCTTCTAATGCCTCATTCGGTAAAGGTTCAGTAAACCAAGCAGGCGCATTGATCTTATTACCATTACGCGTATGAAGATATTGTCCATTCCAGATGGCGCGAATTCCATCCAGTTTTTCACTTTTCCAGTATTCAGCAACATCAATGCCATGTTGGTAACTATTGGCTGCTGTGACCGGAATAAACATCTGAGAGTTTTCCGTGGCAATGACAGGAATTGTGTTCAATAAAGCGATGGAGAGTAGTGATAGTTTCAGTTGCATGCCATCAGGCTCGATCAATCAAAATGTGGTACATACTTAGCACGTGCCACCCATATGAAAACCATAAACAAGATAAATTGCGATGAAATTCATACTCAATCATCTCTAAAAAACAGCTTATTACATAGACAGTTACGACATGTAGATAGTGTTTTATCAGCCTTTTAAACCTAAGCGTTTTTAGGCTGCACGTGTGTATTCAAGCCACTCCAAATGATTTTGCCCTGCTTTTAAGCCCATGTCATAGCCTATGTTGAGCAAAGGTAACTTCATCGTCAATCTCTTAACGGGAAACCCTTCAGGTGGCGCGATTACTCGAATGATGGCATCAGAAGGTGGGTTGCGAATAAATTCAAGTGATTGGTTGTAATGTTTCGCACGAAACAACATTGATTTAGCCATATTTGGATGGCGTGAAAAAAGTTTTTTCATCATCCACTTACTTTTAGGGGGCGACATGATGTAGCTAAGTGGATGCGATAAAACAACCGTAATATCTCGTGCTCCACGGCGATACGCTTCTTTAACAGGGATCGAGTCAGCAACCCCTCCATCAGTGTAGCAACCACCATGGAAGCAAGGCGTGTGCTTATAAACTATCGGTAGCGCGGATGTGGCCTCAATGGCCGTGCTCAAGTTTTCTTGAGTCACTCGATAATAATCGGCTTTACCCGTTTCGATATTGGTTGCAACAGCAAAAAAAGGGACTGAGTTAAACAGTTTGTCTTCATCAATCGGATAACGTCGGTTGGACTCATCGATTAGCCAACGCACATCGACGAGATTTCCCCCCTTAATAAAGCGAATTGGGTTAAAAAAAAGACGGTCGGTGGCAAGCTGAGTTACAACGTGGTAACTGCGTCTCGGTTGCTTCGCAAGGTAGCCGATTAAGTTTGAAGCTCCAGCTGAAACACCTAATACAAAATCAAATGGGTTATGCTGATGTTGTAAAAAACTATCCAAGACTCCACTGGCAAAAATGCCGCGCATCGCACCACCTTCAACCACTAACGCTTTCATCATGATTCTCTCTCTGTACTTCATCGTTAAACGTTATGGTACGGAAAAAATCAGAAAGACAATAATAGGTTCTCTTTATCACTAAGATAGGCAAAACCGAACCAATGTTAGTCTTGATAATGACGATTCAAAAATAGTAAAAGGTCAGACGCCTCATCATCGGGCAGATGAGGCGCTATGATCAGATATTAGCAGTGTGCGCTTGCTGAACTTTTTGTAAACGAGAAAGGAATTTGATCCATCCTTTGGCATGGTTTGATGGGTTTAGGTTTTCAGCTTGCTTGGCTTGGTATAGAGCATTATCGAGTTGATTGAGTTTGTAGAGCGCATGAACTCGCGCTAACGCGACATCGGCTTTTTTCTCGCGCGTGGTGACTTTATCCAACGCCTGTAACGCTTCTTTAAATTGCCCTTGGTGGTTGTACAGCAGCGCCACTTGCCAATAATATTGCTCATCTTGTTCAGCTGCTTTTGTCCACGTTCTGATCGCTGATTGCCATTCTTTGGCTTGCTGCCAGTAAGTGGCTTGCTCTTTCAGTAAGTCTAAGTCTTGATCAGCATCAGGTAATGTTTGCAGAACTTGCGCCGCGCGTTCTGGAATGCCGTTTTGCGCATACAACTGTGCGAGCAAGTGTTGATCCTTATCGGTTAATTCCACACCTTGTAATTTGGCTAACGCTAAACTGTTTAATGCTTGACGACGCTGATCTAAACGCAGATGTAAACCGACCAACTGTCGCCACCAACTGGCTTGGTCAGGCTCCAGCATGATCAGTTTTTCTAAAGTTGGAATGGCCGCCTTCCATTGTTCTAGTTGAAGCTGCGCACCTAATTTAAGTGACAGTGGATTTTTGGTATTGAGTGGCGTCACGGTTTGGTATTTATCCAACGCATCTAATACTTTTTTCCACTGTGCAATTTGGTAGTGAGTCTGTGCGATACGCAACCACAGATCGTCTACTTTTTGTGAAGGCGGAACGGATTTCAATAATTGGTAGTAGTGCGGTAACGCCTGTTCAAATTGTTGTTCATTAACATACAGATCAGCCAACATACGTTCGGTGGTCCATGCCTGCTCATCTTGCAGCTCTCCACTCTCTACCGCGTACTTGATCTGTTTGATAGCCGCTTGAGGCTGACCACTTTGCCAATAAAACACACCAAGCATCCGGGCGACAAATGCTTTATCGTAAAGACGTGACGTTTCAACACTGCTCAGCACCTCAATGGCTTGAGTGAGGTTCTCTTCTAATGCAAATTGCTGCGCTTTTTGCACTTTCAGGACGGTTGTCGCACTTAATTCGCTCGCATTTAAAGAGAACGAGCCGATAACAAGTGATAAGCCAATCAATATACGTTTCATCATTTGGCGATTTTAAACTCCACAGTCACGGTTTGTCCCGGCTGCTCGATGGCTTTGCCGTCAACAATCTGAGGTTGATACTTCCATTTCTTCAGCGCTTGCATCGCTTCACGCTCAAACATACGTTTAGGATTGGCATCGACGATATTGATATCGACGGCTTTTCCTGTTGTATCAATGGTAAAGCTTAATGTAACGAAACCTTCTACACCTCGCTTTAGAGCTCGGCTTGGATAAACAGGCTCGACACGATATAACGGCATGGCTTGCTGGTTTGAACCAAAATCACCAAAGGTTGGTGCGCTAATCGCCACCCCATTAAGCACTGTATCCAAACCCAAAGCTGGTAAACTAGTGAGTGATGTAGCGGCCGTAGCGGTAGTTTGTGACTGTGTCACTTGTGCTTGCGGTGGCGGCTCAGGCAACTTTAAAGGTTCCGGAACGCTACGTTGGCGACGCTGTAAATCGTGTTCTTGTTCCATCATCACCATGTTAAATCGCAGTGCTTGAGTTGGTTTTACAGCGCGTTGGTTACCGTTATCCACCATCCACGCCATAAAACTGAACAACGCCAGCGAAATCGCTCCTGCAATTGGTAAAGCAAGCAGTAAACGTCCCATTAACGTTTCTCCGCCGCCAATGCGATATTTTTCACTCCGGCCCCTTTGGCCGCATCCATCACTTTAACAACCGTACCGTTATAAGCATGTTCATCCGCTTGAATCACTAACGCCGCGTCTGGTTGTTCGAGCAGCAAATGCTCTAGAGTGGCCTCTACACGTTCAACATCAATCAAGCGTTTGTCGATGTAAATATCATTGGATGCATTGATAGCAACAAAAATACCCGCATCTTTCTGACTCACCGCGTGAGAAGCTTGAGGACGGTTAACCTCAACACCTGATTCACGAACAAATGAGCTGGTGACAATGAAAAAAATCAGCATGATAAAGACGATGTCGAGCATCGATGTTAAGTCTATCTGCGCCTCATCATTTCTTGGTTGGCGTCTGCCTAATCTCATCGCAAACTCCTTAACGATTTTTCTAATTTTAATTCAAGTAGATGACACTTTTTTGCAAGACGGGCATGTACAAACATGCCCGCAAGGGCCGCGACCATTCCGGCCATTGTCGGTAATGTGGCCAATGAAATGCCAGATGCCATCAATTTAGGATCGCTGCTGCCTTGATTTGCCATCACATCAAACACAGAGATCATTCCGGTGACGGTGCCGAGCAGCCCTAACATAGGGCAAAGTGTGACGAGCAGTTTGATCATGTTAAGGTTGTGGCGCAGCATCTGCTGCGCTTCACCCATCCAACCTTCACGAATCGCATGGGCATACCATGAATGATGTTCCGTGCGTTGATGCCATTGCTCTAACCATCCTTTTCGATATTTAGGAAAGCTCAATACCACAAACAGTACGCGTTCGATGATCAACAACCAATAAAACGCCACCACCCCAGCTAGCCACCATAAGACGATCCCCCCTTGCTGCATAAACTGCTGCAAGGTTGCTAGCCAGTCATTGCTGAGCAGTGCGCTTGGCAATACGCTGTTCATTACGCCGCATTCCTCATTGAAGCTTGACATTCTTGCTCTGCTTGCGCAGCAACGAGGCCAATCCCCTGCTTTTCTAAAATAGAGCGAATATTTTCCGCTTGAGAGCTTAAGATATTATGAGCTAATAATAGTGGGATCGCAGAGACTAAACCCAGCACGGTAGTCACCAAGGCCATTGAAATACCACCCGCCATTACTTTTGGATCACCGTTACCAAATTGTGTGATCACTTGGAAGGTTTCAATCATGCCGGTCACCGTACCCAATAGCCCAAGCATCGGCGCAATCGCGGCTAATAACTTCAGCATCGATAAACCTTTTTCCAAATGCGCTTGTTCATCGACCACCGCTTCCAGCAAGCGCAGCTCCAACGCTTCTACGCTGCGATTTTGCTCTTTGTTATAGACGCTGAGCACACGCCCCAATGGGTTATTACCAATTTTCTGTACATCTTTAAGCTGCGCTTTGATCTTGTGGTGAGTCATCACCAATGCGAAGCCGCGATAGAAAGCGATGATTAAACCAATACCAAGCAGTACCAAAATGATGTTACCGACCGCACCACCCATTTGTAGCCGCTCGGCTAATGTTGGCGTAAGGGCTAGCTGTTCAAGCATGATACCACGCGAAGGATCGACCACTAAGC
Source organism: Vibrio qinghaiensis (assembly GCF_002257545.1). Lineage (NCBI taxonomy): Bacteria > Pseudomonadati > Pseudomonadota > Gammaproteobacteria > Vibrionales > Vibrionaceae > Vibrio > Vibrio qinghaiensis. The sequence goes on from NZ_CP022741.1 coordinate 1,429,319, forward strand.
TTTCGATTTCCCCCGTATTTAGGCCAGAGAAAATAGGCCCATTGTCCGGTTGTTTCAAATAAGCGGTGGCGGCTTGTTTATCCCCGTTCCATTTGACATAACCTTGCTCAGTCACCAAACCAAAGGTTCCAATACGATAAGCGGCCACATTTTGCGTGACACCGTCACCATTGATAAATGCGATCTGAACGCGGCTTAGCTCACCACTGGCGATGATCTGTTCAACATAACTGTGCCATAACCCCGTCAGCTGCGGCATCGAGGGTAAAGATGTTGCGGCGACAATTTCTTGTACCCGCGATGTATACTGATGGCGGTCAACCGCAGTGATGGAAGATTCCAATTCACTGTTTAATGCTTTGGCATTTTGGCGTACCACACCAAACAGCTCCCCAAGGCTTCCTGTTTCTAAGCGAAGCTGCTCTTCTAAGCGTGCCAATCGGTTTTCATTATTACTGAATTGCGTGCTTAGCTTATCCGCTTGCGCTTGTAAATCTTGGCGCTGAGCTTCTAGCTCTGCTTTGGCGCGGCGTAGCTGCTGTTCGGTTTGTTTAAAACCCGCTTCGCGTTCGATATTGTGCTGCTGCTGCTGTTTGTTTTCCACTTTGGCGCTGCTGACTAATTCCGTAGAAGCAAAGCTGTTGAAAGCCAATAGTGTTAAACAGAGTGATGAGAGAGAGAAAACCATCTTCATTTGCTTTGCTCCTCTACTAACTCAAGTGAAACAGGAATCGTCATTAAGTTCGGTGTAATTAAATTGTTGGCCATTTTGAAAGCGGTATCTAAATCGGCATATAGCCCACTATCGACATCGGTCCATTGGTGCGAGTTTTGGCTCCAGCTCCAATACTGTTTGCCATTTAAGCTACGAGCCACCAGCGATAAACGGCCAACGTATAAAATGTCAGCTTCAATGGTCTTGTTTTCATTGAGCACCACTGCGCCTTGATAAACACCCAGTTTGGTGCCGTAATCAATTTCGATTTGGTACGCTTCAAGAATACGGCGGTATTTTTCAGCATCGCTGACATCCGATCGCACCATCATCGATTCCAGCTTTTCTAAACGCTCTAAACGCGTTTCGCGCTTTAATGGTTTGTCGTTTTCGATCAGGGTACGTAGCTCGTCGATCATCTGGTACATCAAAGGAACAATGCCTTGGCGAGTCAGTTTTATCTCATCAATTTGTGACGATAGACTTTGCGCTTCCTGATTCTGGTTTTCCACCAGCGATGCCAAGTGATTACGATAAATAGTGAGATTTTTCACTTCTTCTTTTAACTGATCGATGTCAGCTTGCATCAGCAACGCTGATTGAGAACTGTTATTGATGTTCTGTTGGCTGGCGACTGAAGCCGAATTGGTTTTATTTTGGATGGCATTCGCGTCACTGAGTGTAGAAGCATTTACTGCGAAAAAACTGGTGGTCGCTACCAAGGCCAAGCTGGTTTTTAAAAAATTCATAGACGTTATTCATTACCTTCAACGAAGTGTTATTACCTTGTTGATAAAAAATCTCATTATCATCAAGAGTCGCATTCTAACGATTTTTCCTAGTGCAAACAACCAAAGTCTGTAGCGAAAGGTATGTCTAAAGCATGTCTTCTATTATTTCTATCAATTTGAAGACAAAATAGAAGGCGCGCGCTATGCTGAGCCGGTTTTAATTGTGTAGAGATAACGCTATGAAGCCTATGATTATTGGCCACCGCGGAGTGGCCGGCCATTACCCTGAAAATACGCAAGTGAGTGTGCAAGCCGCTATTGATTTAGGCCTAAAGCGGGTTGAAGTGGATGTGCAACCGACTCAAGATCATATATTGGTTGTTTGCCACGATCACACCATTGATCGTTGCAGTAATGGTAAAGGGCGCATTGATTCTTACACGCTTGAGCAATTACAACAATTCGATTTTGGTGGTTGGTTTGATCCTCAATTTGCAGGCGAACCCATCATGACATTAGAGACGTTGCTGACACTCGCAAAGCAGCACAGCCTTGGTTTAAACATTGAAGTCAAAGTGGATAAACACGATGTTGCTCAAGTCGCTGCTCAGCTTAAAGCGCAACTGGATCAATGTGGATTACCGAATGAACAGATTGTTCTCTCCAGTTTTAGCCACGCTATCATGCGCGAGCTTTATCAGCATTGTCCGGGTTATAAATTAGCGGTGTTGAGCGAGCGATTAACGCGTAAAGATAAGCAAGTGTTAGCCGAAATTGACGCCTTTGGCTGTAACCTTAACTATCAATGGATCACTGCGAAACACATTGCCGAGTTACATCAAGCGGGTTACCAAATTTGGTGCTACACGGTGAATAATCCGAACAAGTTCAAACATCTCAACTCGGTTGACGCCATTTTTAGTGACGATCCACAGTGCTTTTTGTAAGCCTGCAAGCGTTTAGCTGACTGGTAGCATCTCTTTATTGAGAATGATTCTTCATAATGCGCTACTCTTCCACTCTTTCATCACTCAATAATATGGATGATTTTCTAAGGCACTCTCTATGATACTTGATTCATCGTTATGGATTTGGATCCCGCTGCTTTTTGCCGTTATCTTCAGTTTTCAAAAGCAGTTACGTCCAGCATTCGCCTTGTTAGCATTGTCGTTAGTGGGCGGATGGTTCACAGACCGATTATCGCTAATGGCCCTGCTGTATGTCGCCATTGGATTATGTGGTGCTTATTACATTCCACAACTGAAAGGCCGCTGGAAATGGTTTGCTCATGCTGCGTTGCTATTATGGGCAATTGCACTGCTGCTGCATGCTATTCCTGGTTTTAATAATCCTAAAGTGCTGGATAATGTGCTTGCTGGTGCAAATAGTGCCCCCTTTCGTCTCTACTTGAACCTAGATAAACCTATGGTATTTTTTGCTTTGCTACTCGCTTGGCCGCCACTGCTTGGCAACCATCAAACCATTCGTTGGGCGGCGATCGGTAAAGTGTCGATTCCTCTTTTTGCTTTGCTTTTTGTCGCATGGGCGCTTGGCGCGATTAAGCCCGAGTTATCTTTACCGACTTGGTGGTGGCTCTTTGCTCTCAATAATTTGCTTTTAACCTGTGTGGTGGAAGAAGCATTTTTCCGGGGCTATTTACAAAAAGCCGTTAGTGAAAAATTCGGTCTATGGCTCGGTATTGCGCTCGCTAGTACCCTATTTGGTCTTGCGCATTTTTCTGGCGGCGTGACTTTGGCGCTATTTGCCACATTAGCCGGTATTGGCTACGGCGCGATCTATCATCTAAGCGGGCGTTTATGGACGGCTGTACTCTTCCACTTTCTCTTTAATTTTGCTCACCTTATTTTCTTCACTTATCCAGTATGGGTACCGCGTTAAAACCTTTAAGCCAGCTGAAGTTTTCGCTGGTTTTTTTCTTTTTTCAGTCGATGAAATACCTTATTGATAGTTTAGTGACAACCGTTATGAACAACTGAGTATAAAACGAATTGTTCTCATTATTCCTATTTTTGGCCTAGGGTTTATGGTCAACGTCATGTTGATAATAATACTCAAGGGAGGAGAGAATGAATCACAAACAAACGTTATTGGCGATTGCGCTAGCAGGCTGTTTCAGTACCGCTTATGCAGAAGAAAAGGTGTGGATTTCGATTGGTGGTGACGCGACGCAAACGGCGCTTCGCTCTGGAGCCCAAAGCTTATTACCCGAAAATCTTATCAATCAAACATCAGTATGGGTTGGGCAAGTACCAGTAAGCGAGTTGGCGACGCTTTCACATGAAATGCACGAAAATCATCAGCGATGTGGTGGTTATATGGTGCATCCTTCTGCACAAAGTGCGATGAGTGTCAGCGCAATGCCGCTGAATCTAGACGCTTTCAGTGCACCAGAAATAACTCAGCAAACCACCGTTAATGCTTGGTTGCCATCAGTATCAGCGCAACAAATCACCAGTACCATCACCACCTTAACCCAGTTTAAAAATCGCTTTTATACCACCTCGACTGGTGCTCAAGCATCGAATTGGATTGCTGATCATTGGCGCTCACTCTCTGCGTCACTGCCCGCAAGCAAAGTGGAACAAATCACACATTCAGGCTACAACCAGAAATCGGTAATGCTCACAATTACAGGCTCTGAAAAACCTGACGAATGGGTGGTGATTGGCGGGCATTTAGATTCGACACTTGGCTCTAGAACCAACGAAAGCAGCATTGCGCCGGGTGCGGATGACGATGCATCAGGTATCGCGGGCGTGACAGAAATCATCCGTTTATTGTCTGAGCAAAATTTTCGTCCTAAACGCAGCATCGCTTTCATGGCTTACGCTGCCGAAGAAGTGGGCCTTCGAGGTTCACAAGACTTAGCCAATCGTTTTAAAGCCGAAGGTAAAAAAGTGATGTCTGTAATGCAATTAGACATGACTAACTACCAAGGTTCACGCGAAGATATTGTCTTCATAACCGATTACACCGACAGTAATTTTACCCAGTATTTGACACAGCTATTGGATGAATATTTACCGTCATTAACCTATGGATTTGATACCTGTGGCTATGCCTGCTCTGATCATGCCTCTTGGCATGCGGTTGGTTACCCAGCCGCGATGCCTTTTGAATCCAAATTTAATGATTACAACCCTAATATTCATAGCCCGCAAGACACTCTGCAAAATTCCGACCCAACAGGATTTCATGCGGTGAAATTTACTAAACTTGGATTGGCTTATGTGGTTGAAATGGGTAACGCCTCAACACCGCCTACACCGAGCAATCAACTGCAAAATGGCGTACCTGTGAACGGTTTATCGGCCAGCAGAAATAGCAAAACCTGGTATCAATTCGAACTGCAGGAAGTGGGCAACTTGAGTATTGTATTGTCAGGGGGAAGCGGCGATGCCGATTTATACGTTAAGTATCAAACTGATGCCGATCTACAGCAATACGACTGCCGTCCTTATCGCAGTGGCAATAATGAAACGTGTCAGTTCTCCAATGCTCAACCGGGCCGCTATTCTATTTTGCTGCATGGATACAACAATTACAGCAATGCAAGTTTAGTGGCAAATGCTCAATAAACAGCGCAAAGAAAAGCCAGCCGCAAGGCTGGCTAATCGATTAACTCTCAGCATCGGGCTGGTTTTCAGGTGCGGCGGCAATAAACGCAGGATGAGCACGAAGCTCAGCAGTGATTAGTTTGATGATCGGAAACTGCGCCATATCAAGATTAAAGCGCTCTGCGTTATACACTTGTGGTACTAAACAAACATCCACTAAGCTCAATTGATCACCAACACAGTACTCCCCTGATACTGTCGCCAATTTCTTTTCCAAAGCATGAAAACCGATAGCTATCCAATGCCGATACCAGTCTCCTTTTTGACTTTCATCCACGTCCAGTTCACGCGTTAAATATTGTAAAACTCGTAGATTGTTCAGTGGATGAATATCAATAGCAATGTCTTGCGCCAGTGCTTTAACCTGATATTTCTCTTTACCTGATAGCGGAACCAAACGGACTTGGGGATACTGGTCATCCAAATATTCGATGATGGTTAACGACTGAGTAATGCAATGCCCGTTATCTTCCAGTACCGGAATTAACTCACTCGGGTTGAGAGCGCTAAACTCGGCGGAATGTTGCACTCCGCCCTCCTTAACTAAATGGATAGCAATCGACTGGTAATCGAGCGCCTTGAGGTGAAGTGCGATTCGTACTCGGTAAGCGGCTGAAGAGCGCCAATACCCATATAACTTGAGGCCACTCATGACCCTTTCACCACGCGTTGATCGATTAGACCAAACAGGCTGTTCCCTTTATCATCACGCATTTCTAACGTTATCCTGTCACCAAACTTCATAAATTCGGTGCTTGGTTTACCGTCCCGAATGGTTTCAATCATCCGCACTTCTGCAATGCATGAATAACCGACACCTCCTTCAGCAATCGCACTGCCAAAATCGGTTCCCTGTTTATTAGAAACCGTGCCAGAGCCAATAATAGTGCCCGCGCACAATGGGCGCGTTTTTGCTGCGTGAGCAATTAACTGTGGGAATTCAAACGTCATGTCCACGCCAGCATTGGGGCAACCAAATTGTTTATTGTTATAGGTTGATAGCAATGGAAGGTTGAGTTTTCCGCCGTCCCAATGGCAGCCTAGTTCATCGGGTGTCACAGCGACAGGAGAGAATGCTGAAGACGGTTTGGATTGAAAAAAACCAAATCCTTTAGCAAGCTCTTGAGGGATCAAACCACGCAGCGATACATCGTTAACCAACATCACCAATCGAATCGCTTGCGCCGCTTCACTTGGGGTTGCACCCATTCTGACATCATCAGTGATCACGGCCACTTCGGCTTCAAAATCAATTCCCCATGCTTCATCTTGCATTTGAATATCATCACGCGGTCCAAGAAAAGCATCCGAACCACCTTGATACATTAACGGATCACTCCAGAAGCTTTCAGGGATCTCCGCACCTCGTGCTTTTCGTACTAACTCGACATGGTTGACGTAAGCAGAACCGTCGGCCCATTGATACGCTCTAGGCAGCGGCGAATGACACAAGGTTTGATCAAACTGCATCTCTTGCAGCAATTCGCCTTCATTCAGAGCCGTGTAAATTTCGCTGAGCATCGGTGCGGTTTCCTGCCAACGGTCTAAGGCTTGCTGTAAATGCTCGGCAATCTCAGGCACAGCAACGCATTTTGATAAGTCATGGCTGACCACGACCAATAAACCATCTCTTGTGCCGTTTTTTAGCGTAGCTAACTTCATGTCACTTCCTTATTCTTATTCGTTTATTCGCTCTTCCAACTGTAGACGTACTGTTGATTTTCAACCTGCTGCGCCGCCTCACTAAAGTGTAATGCATGCCGCGTATCAATCATCACTGCCACTTCATCGGTAAATTTTTTCTTATACTCTTGCCCAGTTTGGAACGCTTTCGGATGTGGGCCATGGGTAAACCCGGCAGGATGAAAAGTGACCATGCCAGCTTCAATATTATCGCGGCTAAAGAAATCACCCGCATGGTAGAAGAGCACTTCATCGTAATCATCATTGTTATGATAAAACGGAACCTTTAAAGCGCCGGGGTCACTCTCTATCGGCCGAGGCACAAAGGTGCAGACCACAAAACCTTGACCAACAAAGGTTGTGTGAGCGGAGGGCGGCAAATGATAACGGTGCGACATCAACGGCCGAATGTCTCGCCAGTTGAGTTTCACCACGGAAAGATCACCGTGCCAACCTACTGCATCCAATGGGTTAAATGGATAAGTAATGACGCTGATTTTCTCATGGCGTTTTAAATGAACTTGGGTGGTCTTTTCTGAATACTGCGCTTTAAACTCTGGATTAATCGACGGGACTTGCAAAACCGCAGGATCGAATATGGCGTGGTTCCCTACTAGCCCTTTTTCTGGCAAAGCATACGCCGCATCCGTATTCTCTATCATTAGAATGAACATCGGCTCACTTGGCTCAAGCCGCCAATTGGTTGAGCGCGGGATCAACACATAATCCCCTTGTGAAACGCTCAAGTGTCCGTAATCGCAATAAAAATCAGCGCTTCCTTGATGAATGAAAAGCAGCTCATCCCCATCGGCGTTACGCACTAAATGATCCATCGCTTGAGCCAGCTTCCATACTCGTACTTTACATTGTGCATTATGCAATAGATGCGGCACGCTCCACGGTGAACTTTGTTTGGCTTGCTCGATCAAATTAAAATTAAAGGCTCTCGGCCTTAACTCACCTTGCCATTCACTCCACCCAGTCGGTGCATGTTGGTGATGGAAATGGGCCGCAGGGCCAAAAAAGCCACTGCGTCCTGCTTCTCTTTCATAGATGGCCTCTTGCGGGAAGTCGGCATGAGCTTGGTTTGAACATACCCCTTCTCGATGAGGAAATGTGATCCATTTATGCATCGCTGAGTACTCCTCGTCGAATTTGATCTTCTTCAATCGACTCAAATAACGCTTTGAAATTACCTTCCCCGAACCCTTCATTGCCTTTGCGTTGAATGATCTCAAAAAAGACTGGGCCAATAACGGTTTGAGTAAATATTTGCAGCAAAATTCCATCTTTCATCGGTGCGCCATCAATCAGGATCCGCAGCGCTTTTAACTGATCAACATCTTCTTGATGCCCTTCAACTCGATCACTGACTTTTTCGTAGTAAGTATCCGGTGTCGGCATGAAATCCATCCCTCGCTCGCGCAGAGTGCGTACCGTCTGGTAGATATCATCAGTGGATAAAGCGATGTGTTGGATCCCCTCACCATTGTATTCACGAATAAACTCTTCTATTTGTGATTTATCGTCAGACGATTCATTGATTGGGATGCGAATTTTGCCGCAAGGCGCTGTCATGGCACGGCTAACTAGTCCTGTTAGCTTACCTTCAATATCAAAATAGCGAATTTCACGGAAGTTACCGATCCGCTCATAAAAGCCAGACCAAACGTCCATGTGGCCTTGTTTGACGTTATGCGTTAAGTGGTCAATTTCGAACAGACCAACATTGGTGTGAGTCATTCGTTGATTGGCATCGGCATAGAACTTGAAATCCACATCATAAATGCTCTGGCTACCGTAACGGTCGACAAAATAGAGCAAGCTATCGCCAATTCCATAAATCGCAGGAATGCTCAGTTCCATTGGACCAATTTGTGTTTTGTATTCTCGCCCGCCATTTGCCAGAACATGCCGCATGGCGACAGATGCATCATGAACGCGAAACGCCATCCCACACACTGAAGGTCCATGCACTTTGGCAAACGCTGCAGCTTGGCTGTGGGGTTGAGAGTTAACGATAAAATTGATATCCCCTTGACGGTATAACCACGCCTCTTTTGAGCGATGTTTGGCTATCTCAGCAAAGCCAAGAGAAGTAAACAGCTCTTTTAACTGCGCAATTCCAGCGGGATCAGCCGCGGTGTACTCCACAAATTCAAAACCGTCTGTTCCCAATGGGTTAAATGTTGAGGTCATCTCGCGCTCCTTTTTTGTTAACGCTTGTGTTGAGTATTGCGAACATGGCGTAATTTTCAGCAAAAATGAACTCTATGACTAAAAATGGTTTGGCAATGAATAAACGATGCAGATGTAATGAAATTGTTACATAGAGTTATTAATGAGCAGCAGGATAAAAAATACGTGGTTTTTACGTGGGATGATTGAAATTATATCATTGAATATTAATAGTTTTTAATCAGGGCAATCCGTTAATCATAAATTCACCACCAACACTCGATCAGTAAGATAAATATCACGGCGTAACAATTTATCTACATTAGCCCTAAAGAGAGAAGGTTACCTTCAATGACAAAACAATAACCAGTAAGATATTAGGCACATACTATTTCTATACGCCCACAGACATGAACAAAGTATTAGGTCAAAACAGTTGAATCATGAAGTTAAAAATAGCGTGTTGAGCTTAAATAGCGTGTTGAGCTTAGTAAGTCTGATGATAGAGCAGGCCTCATTTTCGCGAGGCCTGCTAAAGACACATTGGTGGGATTTGTATAAATTATAAGCCTATATTTTCCGTTAACGCTTTGATTTGTTCCAAATCCATGCGGTGAACTTGGATCATCTGATCGATTTGGCTAATTCTTGAATTCGCTTCATCTTGCTTATCACATGCGTCTGATTTTGCATCCCACGACTTACCTGCTAAGTAGACATCACAATCGGTTTTGAGCGTTTTTAGCTTAGGTACTAGGCTTTCTTTCTCTTTTTGCAGCGCTTCTAACTCTTGCTTAATTTTCAATTCACGTTGGAACAGTTCGCGTGAACGTTCAAAAATCGTTGCTTGCATATCGGCTTGCCGATTTAATTTAGAATTTTTGTTCTCAACTTGCACTAGTGCATTTTCCTGTGTATTAAGCTTAGCTTGCAGCGCTTTATTTTCTGCCATTAACGTCTGGTATTGGCTCTGTGCTTGATCCAGCTCTTGCTGAAACTGCTTTTGTTGCTCTTCTAATGCTTGTTGAAGTTTATTTGCTACTTCAGCGTCGACACTGGCGACTTTTAATTGCACTTTTTCAGCTAATTGGCTTTTATCTTGGGTGAGCTGTTCATATTTTTCTTCTAGCTGATGGTATGTTTTTTGCCAGTTATTCGTGGTGATACTTGAACCGATTAAGCCACCTAATGCTAACCCCAACACCCCTGCTAACGCGATGTAGACGTAGGTGCGTTTGTCTCGTTCTTCAATCACTACGACATCGTCTTGTGCATCAATGTCCGTCTGTTTGTTCACTCTTTCGCTCCTATCTATCTCAGCGAGTTAATTCAGTAATCACAATTGAGGCAGCATAAATGACAAAAGCAGTGAGTAAAGAAACCACCACCCCTTTTTGCAACTTTTCGTTGGTACGATAACGAATAAAAATAAAAGCAATGGCGATCAATAAAATAATGGTGATGAGTCGTGTCATAAGCCTATCCTCCAACGTAGTGTATATCATTTATAACATGCGATAAGTCAGAAAAAAGTAGAACAATCGACAACAAGCGTAAAGTTTTCACCGCTCATCCTACATTTACGTCCAACAGTGGTTAACAAACCATCAAACGGCAGTAAATTGAGATCAAAAGCACAATTTTCCTTGTCTTGAAAAACGCTTTATGTAACATATCTCGCCTTGATGGTAAGCACACTTACCATCAGTTCCGATGAAGACTGCAGGAGAGTAGCCTTAGTTTATTCAAAGTATGAGTAAACAGGCTCGCCGAAGAAGTAAATCTTTCAGGTGCTAATGCTCTCTCTTATGAGAGCTGGCGAGGACTGTAGTTGGAGGAACCTCTGGAGAGAACCGTTTAATCGGTCGCCGAAGGAGCAAACCCTATTTGGGGTGAAACTCTCAGGCAAAAGGACAGAGGAGTGGAAAGTTACAATCATATATAGGTGTGGTTTCTTCACCACCGGCCTGCTGTGATCTTTTTGTGGGATCTTTTCAGATTACTGCCCTTTCCCTCTTCTCCTTAACTGTCGTTTTATTAAGGGGAACTAATGAACAACCTGCAATCTATTCTTGAATCTATAGACAATTTTGTCTGGGGACCACCACTTCTGATTTTATTGGTCGGTACAGGCATCTATTTTACGTTTCGTCTCGGTCTTATCCAATTTCGACATTTACCTACCGCACTTAAGATGGTGTTTAGTAAAGACAAAGACGCCGGTAAACAAGGCGATGTATCAAGTTTTGCCGCCTTATGTACCGCACTTTCCGCGACGATTGGAACCGGTAATATCGTTGGCGTAGCGACAGCGATTAAGCTCGGTGGGCCAGGCGCGCTATTTTGGATGTGGTTAGCCGCGCTGTTTGGTATGGCGACCAAATACGCTGAATGTTTACTGGCAGTAAAGTATCGTCAAGTGGATGACAAAGGCCAAATGGTTGGTGGCCCGATGTATTACCTGCAATATGGCGTGGGCTCTCGAACTTTGGCGGTTTTATTCGCCCTATTTGCTATCGGCGTCGCTTGTTTCGGCATCGGTACATTCCCACAAGTTAACGCGATTTTAGATGCTACTGAAATCTCTTTTGGTGTATCACGCGAAATATCAGCAGTGGTTCTAACGCTGTTAGTCGCATTTGTCACAGTCGGTGGTATTCAATCAATTGCTAAAGTGGCTGGGAAAGTGGTACCTGCCATGGCCCTTTTTTACATCCTTGCGTGTTTGAGTGTGATCATCAGCAACAGCGATCAATTACTCACGGCCATCAGTTTAGTTATCACTTCTGCTTTCACTTCCACAGCCGCGACCGGTGGTTTCTTAGGAGCGAGCATCATGCTGGCGATTCAATCAGGGATTGCGCGCGGTGTATTTTCTAATGAATCTGGTCTTGGCAGCGCGCCAATGGCTGCGGCGGCAGCGAAAACTGACTCTTGCGTAAAACAAGGGTTGATTTCAATGACTGGTACTTTCTTTGACACCATCATTATTTGCACCATGACCGGGCTTGCGCTGATTTTAACTGGCGCATGGCAAAGTGATTTTTCTGGTGCCGCCATGACAACCTATGCATTTGCCGTGGGCTTAAATGCGCAAACTTTAGGCCCTATGATGGTCTCTATTGGTTTGATGTTTTTTGCTTTTACGACGATTTTAGGCTGGAACTATTACGGTGAGCGCTGCGTGGTGTTTTTGTTTGGCACCAAAGCAGTGATGCCTTATAAGCTGATTTTTATCGGTTTGGTGGCATCAGGTGCGTTCTTGCACCTTGATATGATTTGGATTATTGCTGATATCGTTAACGGTTTAATGGCTATCCCTAATCTGATCGGATTAATCGCATTACGCCATATTGTGCTTGAAGAGACCAAGCTGTTTTTTGAAAAACAGTCAGCACCTTTTACGCGTGATGCTCAAACCCAACATTAATCGTTTGCCAGCCGATAAGCATGTGGCAGTGCTTATCGGCAACTTTAGGTGACTAAAGAGCAACTTCTTAAGCCGCTTCATCTTCTAGTAGCAATTTCACCCCAAGCGCAACGAGCACAACACCTGTTGTCCCTTCCATCCATTTCATAAACGACGCATTCTTGAGTAAATTTTTTGCAAAGCTCAATGCGCCCGCTAAACCGCACTGCCAACACATAGCGATAACAAAATGAATGGCGGCCATCAAAAGCGATTGCAACAACGGAGAATATTCTGGGTTGATAAATTGCGGCAAAAATGCGAGATAAAATACCGCCGTTTTAGGGTTTAATACATTGGAAAGAAAGCCTTCACGCAATGAGCGCTTCAGTGTAAATTCACTGTGTGAAATGGCCGTAACCTGCATACCTTGGCTATTTTTCAGCAACGCTTTTAAGCTGGATAGTCCCAGCCAAATTAAATACGCCGCACCGATCATTTTAACCACATGAAACAGCTCGGCCGATTGTGCCAAAATCGCCGAAATACCGACGGCGGAAAAGGTCGCATGCACAAACAGCCCCATGCAAATACCCAAACTTGTTATGCTGCCGTCCGTGAACCCTGCTCGTGATGTGTTACGAATCACCAGCGCCGTATCTAGCCCTGGAGTTAGCGTTAATATAGTAATTGCGATCAGAAAGGCTTCAACGTTTTGGATATACATACCCGTCCTTGTATAAAATAAATGTCATCGTTTGCCTTTTTATACCTGAGCTCTTTTATAAAGTCTTTAACAGTTTTCACTGGATAAGAAAATAATGAAATCCCCTCAGCTTTGTCGGTTTGGGTCACGCTCTTTCACCTTGATTGACTTGGATGGCCTTGGTTAGACACTTAATGGTTGCTACACTAACTCCTCTTTTACGTCACGGAAGGCTAATTCCATGGATGTATTCAATCAATTAGTTCAACATTCTAAGAAAATTTCACATTTCAATCATTTAGCGGCTATTTGTGGCTGGGATCAAGCCGCAGTAATGCCCGCTGGCGGCGCTCAAGCGCGATCAGAAGCGATGGCGCAATTGTCCGTTCATATTCATAGTTTACATACTCAACCTCAATTGGCTGAATGGTTTGATAAAGCACAAAATGAACCATTGGACGATGAGCAAAAAGCCACACTGCGAGAACTCAAACGCCACTGGCAGCAGGCAAACGTACTGCCTGAAGCTTTGGTGCAAGCGAAATCTCTTGCTGGTTCAAAGTGTGAACATGCTTGGCGTACCCAACGCAAAAACAATGATTGGATCGGTTTTGAGAAAAACTGGGCTGAGGTGGTCACACTCTCACAGCAAGAAGCGCAGATCCGCGCTGATGCTACAGGTTTAACGCCTTATGATGCGATGCTCGATCTTTACGAACCGGGTACAACCACTCAATCATTGGACGCTGTTTTCAGCGATGTTAAAACTTGGCTGCCAACGTTAATCGATCAAGTCATAGAGAAGCAACGCGCCGAAGAGATCATCATGCCAACTGGCCATTACCCTGCTGAAAAGCAAAAGGCGTTAGGCTTAGAAGTCATGAAACTGCTTCAGTTTGATTTTGAACACGGCCGCCTTGATGAAAGCGTTCACCCTTTTTGCGGCGGTGTTCCAACCGATGTTCGGATCACCACTCGTTATAATGAGTCGGAGTTTATTCAGTCTCTAATGGGCATTGTCCATGAAACCGGCCACGCACGTTATGAGCAAGGCTTACCTAAACATCTTGCAGGTACACCAGCAGGAGAAGCGCGTTCGATGGGTATTCATGAATCTCAATCGCTCTTTTTTGAAATGCAGATGGGGCGCAGTGAACCCTTTATTGAGCACTTAGCCACCCTAGCCGCCCGCTATTTTTCAGGTAGTGAAGACAAAGTATTTGCACAAGCGAATTTCCAGAAGATCTACACTCGCGCCGAAAAAGGCTTTATTCGTGTCGATGCCGACGAGTTGACTTATCCAGCGCATGTCATTTTACGTTATGAAATTGAACGTGATTTGATCAATGGTCATATCAAACATACCGATGTGCCTGAGCTATGGGATCACAAAATGCAGGCTTACCTCGGCCTTTCTACCCAAGGAAATAACCAAAACGGCTGTATGCAAGACATCCACTGGACAGATGGCGCTTTCGGATATTTCCCAAGTTATACACTTGGTGCGATGTACGCTGCCCAGTTTATGGCAGCGATGAAGAAAACGGTGGATGTTGATGCCACCATTCGCAGTGGCGATTTATCACCAATATTTACTTGGCTTGCCGATAATATTTGGCGAAAAGGTAGCTTATTAACAACCGATGAATTGGTGAAACAAGCGACTGGGGATGTGCTTAACGCTCAATATTTCCAAGAGCACCTAAAGAATAGATACCTTTAGCGCCAAACTTAAAAAGCAGCTTAAATCGCTGCTTTTTTTACACTTAGTTAACGCTCAATAACACGCAGGAATTCATGATGAACTTTTCATCAATGCATCTTTACGCAAGCGCCATACTGTCAGTAACATCGCCAGTAATGCTAGTACGCTCATGCCAATATAAACCAAGCTAAAACCTTGTGATAATACCTGAGTGGAAACGCCGGCCTGCTCGGCACCGTGTTCAGTAACCATGACTTCGCTCGGCACTCTCAGATAAAAGAGCGCGGAACAGAACGCAACACCGAGTGCACCGCCGAGTTCTCGTCCAAAATTAAACAGTGACATGCCAATGCCGCGATCACGTGCGGGTAAGACACTTTGTACAACAACGCCTAAGGCCGGTAAGGTTAAACCAATACCTATACCCGCAAAACCCAATGCAAATTTCACCCACATATCGTAATGAACTTGCCACAATGCAGCCATAGCTAAAGCAAAACCGACGATCACTAACATCTTATAACGACCAAACTTCGCGATGAGCTTCCCACCCACATAAGCGCCAGAGGTAATACAGACCATGAAGATCACCATAATGGCACCACTTTCTGACGGAGTGAGTCCTTTTTGCCACTGAAACTGCAGCGGCAAATAAACCAAAAGCGCAAACATCAGCATTTGCGACCCCATAATAAGAACAATCGCGGTCAGATAATTCGGAAGACGTGCTAAACGCGCCGGTAAGATAGGATCACTCACTCTGCGTTCAACAACCACCAAAGCAACTAAACACGCCAGTAATGCAAACGCGCCCCAGCCAGTAGGGATAAATGAATGTGAAGAAAGTAATAACAGCAGCAAAGTCGTCGCACTCATGAGTAACGCTGCTCCCACCCAATCAAAGCGACTATCTCTGCGTTTATTGAGATGCTTCAAATAGCGGTTAACCATGTAAAGTGCCACCAACCCTAACGGTAAATTAATACCGAATACCCACCGCCAACTGAGGTAGTCAGCAAAATAGCCGCCAAGCAATGGCCCTGCAATACTGGACACCGCATAAACCGCTGAAATATAACCTTGGTACTTGCCCACTTCGCGCGCAGGAATTGAATCGGCGATAACAGTAAATGCCAGAGCTATTAAGCCTCCACCGCCAATCCCTTGAATCACACGAGCACCAATTAAACTGGGTAGATCAAAAGCAAAGGTACACAGCGCGGAACCCAACATAAAGATCACGATACTGACATTTAGCATCCGAACTCGTCCAAACAAGTCGCTCAGTTTACCGTAGACGGGCAATACCGCGGTCGATGCTAATAGATAAGCAGTAATCACCCATGTTAATGCTTGTCCTGCCGAGAGATCTTGCCCAATAAGAGCCAATGGAGTGGTAACGATGCTTTTTTCAAGCGAGCCTAGAGCGATGACTAAAGCAACACTGGCAAAAATAATTTTCGGATTAGCCGAATAAGTTGAATCGGTAGGCATGTGCCCCTCATATGAACTTGATTAGAATGCGCGACAGACACGATAACGTAATAATGCACATCCTAAAATAGGATAGAATGGGATGACTTATTGCATAAATGGCAGATTGAAGAAGCGGATATTTATTTGCTGCACCGTCAGCGACGTTTTCTCCCTGAGCGAACTCAAGCATTTATTGACTACATCATCAAGCACTGTTCGCGCTTTGCTTTCAGTTACTGGCGTGCTTGAGAATGTACACCACACAATACTGCTCAAATAAAAAACCACTTCTTGCTACTAACGAGCAAGAAGTGGTTGAAAGCGATTAAGTGACTAGATTAAAGGAAGTGGAAGGTGGCGTTGAATGAAACCGTACCAATATCGTCATCACCCAAAGTGTAATTCATGTAGCTTGCACCAACTGATATCGGTCCCATTAGGAAGTATTCCGCACCTACGCCGTACATGATGTCAATACCATCATCGACTTTGCTGCTATTCAGGTCTTTATCCCAAGAATGCAAGCCACCCTTTGCGTACACATGCAGTGGGCCAAAATCAATACTTGGCTTTATCGCAAAGTAGACTGAAGAGGCCGCGATTTCATTTGTGGCGCTGAATTCAAATTTACCATGATTAGTGTAACCTGCTTCGATGCCAATCAGAGGAAGAATACCAGTACCGGCATGAATGTTGTACGAAGTGCCGCTTTTACCATTCAAATCCGATTGGCCTGCCGATGCGCCGCCATAAATCCAAGAGTCGGCAAACGCCATTGAAGATGTACTGAACAGCGCTAGTGCGATTAAAGTCTTTTTCATGATGAACCTTCTTTATTTAATTTGGCAGTGGCCTCAAAACGGCGACCGGTTGCCACATAACATCAAATTATAGTGAACTGTTGGTTAGATGCAAATCTTATACCTAACAAGCATCAATCGCATTTTTTATACGTTTATCTGAAACTGGATAAGGAGTGCCAAGTTGCTGAGCAAATAAACTCACCCGAAGCTCTTCAATCATCCAACGGATCTCTTTAACATTTTCAGGTACTTCTGCACCACGAGGTATCTTGTTTAGTAGCGCTTTGTAATCATTGGTTACCGCTTCAATTTTCAACATGTGCAAACGATCCTTATTTGGATCAATGGGTAACTTCTCCATCCGACGTTCAATCGCACGCATGTAACGCAGAATATCCGGCAAACGCTTCCAACCGCATTCGGTGGCAAAGCCTTTAAAGATCAAACCTTCGATCTGCGCTTTGATATCCGATAACGCAAAGGCCATCGTAAAATCGATTTTCCCTTTCAGCTTTTTATTAATGTTGAATGCCGTGGTAAGAATCGTCTCCACTTGTTGGGCGATATCGACCACAGTATCGCCCAATTCAGCGCGCACAAACTCTTTCAGTGCCTCAAACTGCTCCGGCTCCCACACTAAACCGCCTTGCTGTTCAATTAACTTATCAATCCCACAAGCAATACAGTCATCAATCAGATCAAGCACTTTGCCATACGGGTTAAAGTAGAGCCCCAATTTTGACTTGTTCGGTAAATTGGTGTGCAGATATTTAATCGGTGAAGGAACGTTCAGCAAAATCAGACGCCTTTGCCCTGCTTTCATTGCATTAAGTTGTTCTTGCTCGGTCTCAAAAAGCTTAATTTCAACGCTCTCTTTGCTATCCACTAACGCTGGATACGCTTTAACCTCGAAACCGCCGCGCTTTTGTTGGTAAACTTTTGGTAATTCACCAAAGCTCCACGTATGCAAACCTTGCTGTTCAATATCATCGTCTGCCACTTGAGAGAGTGTTTCTTGTACTTTCTCTTTCAAACTCTCTTTCAACTGATATAAATCTTTATGCTCGTTGAGTTTGCGATTTTTATGATCCACCGCGCGAAAAGTGATTTTTAAATGATCCGGAACTTGCTCTAACTTCCAATCTTCACGCTTCACCTCGACGCCCGTCATGCGCCTTAACTCTTTTTCCATCGCATCCAATAAAGGCAATTCCATCGGTGTGACACGAGCTAAAAACGCATCTGCATAGTTAGGTGCCGGTACAAAGTTTTTGCGCAGTGTTTTAGGCAACGACTTGATCAGGCTGACAACCAATTCATGACGTAATCCGGGGATCTGCCAATCAAACCCTGTCGGCTCAATTTGATTGAGAATCGGCAGTGGCAAATGTACCGTGACACCGTCACTATCCACTCCAGGTTCAAATTGATAGCTGAGCTTCAGTTTAATACCGTTTTGGTGCCAAAAGTTGGGATAATCTAAATCAGTGATGTGGCTAGCATCACCTTTAAATAGCATCTCTTTTTCAAAGTTGAGTAGATCTGGAGTGGCTTTGCTGGCTTTTCGCCACCACGCATCAAAATGACGCCCAGAGACCACATCCGTTGCGACTCGCTGATCATAGAACTCGAAAAGCTGTTCATCATCAATCAAAATATCGCGGCGGCGAGACTTATGCTCAAGCTCCTCGACTTCAAGTAATAAGCGACGGTTTTGCTTGAAAAACGCATGTTTGGTTTCCCAATCACCTTCAACTAATGCGCTGCGAATGAAAATCTCACGACATAGTGGCTCGTCAATGGTGCTGTAGTTAATCAAACGTTTAGGCACAATAGGAATGCCATATAACATCACTTTTTCATAGGCCATGACGGCGGCTTGTTTTTTTGACCAATGCGGTTCGCTGTAGCTACGCTTGATCAAATGCTGCGCCAGCGGTTCCACCCATTCAGGCTGGATTTTAGCTGCAATACGCCCCCACAGTTTAGAGGTTTCCACCAATTCAGCGACCATCACCCACTTGGGTTGCTTTTTAAACAGGCCAGAAGCGGGGAAGATATTAAAGCGAGCGTTACGAGCCCCTTGGTATTCATTTTTCTCTTGGTCTTTGATACCGATGTGCGACAGTAAGCCAACCAAAATTGCACTGTGGATACTTTGGTAATTGCCCGGTTCGTCGTTCAATTTGTAATCCATTTCACGCATCGATTGGTGAATTTGGAAGTAGACATCCTGCCATTCACGTACCCGCAAATAATTGAGGTAATCTTGTTTACACTGCTTACGAAATTGGCTGCTGTTTAACGCTTTTTGCTCAGTTTGAATGTGGTTCCACAGATTCACTAGGCTCAGAAAATCGGACTCTTCATCAAAAAATCGGCGATGTTTCTCATCGGAGGCTTGCTGTTTATCTGATGGACGTTCACGCGGGTCTTGAATCGAAAGTGCAGCGGCAATCACCATTAGCTCTTTTACGCAGCCAAGCTTTGGCGCTTCGAGCACCATACGCGCCAAACGGGGATCAATCGGCAAGCGTGCTAATTTGCGCCCCATATCCGTCAACTGCTTTTTGCTGTCGTGACCGTGTTTATTGGTATCAGGAACAATCGCGCCAAGCTCTTCAAGCAAACGCACACCATCTTGAATGTTGCGTTTATCCGGCGCTTCCACAAATGGGAATGCTTCAATATCACCCAGCCCAAGTGCGGTCATTTGTAAAATAACCGAGGCTAAGTTGGTACGCAGTATTTCCGGATCGGTAAATTCTGGGCGTGAAAGAAAATCCTCTTCGGAATAGAGGCGTATGCAGATCCCTTCTTCAACACGGCCACAACGTCCTTTACGCTGATTTGCACTCGCTTGAGAAATTGGTTCAATCGGCAAACGTTGGACTTTGGTGCGGTAGCTATAACGGCTGATACGCGCCGTACCAGGGTCAATGACATATTTAATCCCCGGCACGGTAAGGGATGTTTCTGCCACGTTGGTGGCTAAAACAATGCGCCGCCCTATATGGGGCTGAAAGATTTTATTCTGCTCACCGGCGGATAATCGTGCATAAAGCGGCACAATTTCAGTATCACGCAAATTACGTTTACTGAGCGCATCGGCCGTATCACGAATTTCTCGCTCGCCATTCATGAAGATCAGAATATCGCCAAGCCCTTCAGCGCAAAGCTCATCGACGGCTTCAAAAATACCTTCCAGCTGATCGCGGTCCTCATCCTCTTCACCAAGCAGTGGTCGATAACGCGTATCGACCGGATAAGTACGACCCGACACTTCAATGATGGGCGCGCCACTAAAATGGTTAGAAAAGCGTTCAGGATCGATGGTGGCCGAAGTAATGATGACTTTGAGATCCGGACGACGCGGCAGCAGTTCTTTCAAATAACCTAAGATAAAATCGATATTTAAGCTGCGCTCATGCGCTTCATCGATAATGATGGTGTCGTACTGATTGAGAAAGCGATCATGCTGTATTTCGGCCAACAATATCCCGTCAGTCATCAATTTGATCTGAGTCTGCTCGGAAATTTGATCGTTAAAACGAACTTTATAGCCAACAAAGCCACCCAGTTCTGTTTCCATCTCTTGCGCTATTCGGCTCGCGACCGAACGCGCAGCAAGGCGACGTGGCTGAGTATGGCCAATCAGGCCATATTTACCGCGCCCAAGTTCTGCGCAAATTTTGGGTAACTGAGTCGTTTTGCCTGACCCTGTTTCACCCGCCACAATCACCACTTGGTTTTCAGCAATCGCTTTGGCGATATCATCGCGTTTTTGGCTTACGGGCAATAAATCAGGGTAGTCGATGGTAACGCGGTTGTTGAGACGCTGCTGCGCCACCATCATTGACTGAGCAATATCGAGCGCAATTTGATCAAAAACGGCATGTTTGGCTTGCTCATTTTTTATTTTGCTCGCACCAGAGATGCGTTTACTCAGACGAAAACGATCACGCATCATGCATTCTTTCAATGCATTGCGCAGAGATGCCGCACTGTTGCTGCTAGCGTTCATTGACTTGTGTTGATTGGGCTGTGACGAGGTCAAAGCATTTCCTATTCATTTCATTACATAAAACTGAGCGGATTGTAGCATAATCAACGCACCTGCAATCAGTTATCCTTTCACAAACGGCGAGCATTTATTCGCTTCCTCCTCGATTCCGGTATGTTTTGCCATCGTTCGTATGATTAAGCGATTTAAAATTGGGCAATCGGATCAGGATTTCTTATGTTTATAAGAAAATCGCCGCTACAATAGCGACATGATTACTGAAACGATAAAACTGTGAAAGCATCTGAACTGAAACACATACTCGATTCACTACCCGATAACACAGATCCAGAATTGGTGATGGGTGAGGCTTGGTTACCTGAACGTCTTATTGACACACAATTGGACGGCCATTTTCTGTTTCTGGAGTTTGATAATGCGCCCGAAGAAGGTGAAGGAGAGGAAGAAGGTCGCGGTTTTGTTGAACATGAGATTGCCATGATACGGCGACGCTTTGAAGAAATTTTGCTAGAAAAAGCGGACAATAAATCCAAAGCCGATGCCATGTTAGCACTTTTCCTGATGGGGCATGAATACTCAAGTTCAGAAGTCATTGAAATACTAGAAGACCCTAGCGTTCCTCAAGATCCGAATGATATTTATCACGAGAACGATGAAGATGAATCTCGTGATATTTAGAATCTCACTTTATTCTGACTTGTGTTTTGCTCAATACGCCACTATTTAAACAATAATGACTCGAAATTTTCAGTAGGTTTTTTTATGTTTAATGCCATTACATCGCTATTCAAGCAACTCTTGGACGGAGAAGATTTAGGCCAGCGTTCCAACACTAACCCCAACCTAGCGATTGCTTGTTTGCTCAGAGAAGTGGCAGGAGCCGATCATCAAATTGACACACGAGAAAATGACGCTAAGTTTCAATTAGTTAAACGACTATTAGCGTTAGATGATACAGAAACCACGGAACTGCTCATTCGGGCAGAACAAAGCGTCAAACAGTCAGCTTCATTGTATGATTTCACTTCACAATTACGCGAGCTCTCGCAAGATACGCGATATGAACTTATCAAGGCGATGTGGCAAGTGGCGCACGCGGACGGTGAGATAGACCCACTCGAAGAGGCGGTGATCCGCAAAGCGGCAGAATTATTGTATCTCGACCACAGTGAATTTATCCGCGCTAAACTTTCCGCTCAAAAATAGAACGGATTACAACATCGTTAACGCCAATTTCGCAAGGTTGTAGGCATCAACATAAGCGGAGTGCTGTCGCCCTTCCCACTCAATACCTTGCGCTTCTTGTGCGGCGCGGTGACCAATACGTTTTTCTTTCATTCTCTGCTGAATACGGTAGAGCGTTGCTAGGTTGATGAACTCGCTAAAAGGCATAACGATCCCCTTCTGCTCACACTCTTTAGCTAAAATTTGGTCATCACGCCCCCACGAAACATAAATCTTATTTGGGCCGCCAAAGTTCTTAACCATTGATTGAATGACACCTGCGAGTGGTCGCCCCTGTTTTTCAATCTTACGCGGAGTTATCCCGGTTAACTCACTACAAAACAGCGAAATTTCGTCTTGCTCTGGCCTGACATAATATTGAGCACGCTTCACAATCGTGCCCAACTGCACATCAATTTCAGCTAAACCCACTTCAATGATTTCACCCGTTGTCCCAACCCCATTTTCATTCCAGCAGCACATTTCTAAATCGAAGCAGACAACTCGGTTATAGTTCATTGTTCAGGCGTATCCTTTAAATATAAGTAGTCGAAGAACGTTATCTTACTCGACTCCTCTCAAAAACTCGACTCTCGCCCTTTCGTTCGGACAGTTATTGGGCGATTGAAACTCGGTTGCGACCATTTTCTTTGCTTTCGTATAACTTGCTGTCTGCCAAATGTAATAAAGACTCTTCATCGTAAGTATGATTGATCGCCGCCCCAATACTGAGCGTACAATACAGCACTTCATCCATGAACTCATATCCGGTTGATTCAACAGCCGCTCGTAACGTTTCTAGATAACACTGCAAAGGTTGAAGTTCTGACAATTCACAAATAATGCAAAATTCGTCCCCACCTAACCGAGCTAAAACATCATTATTTCCCATATGACGTGAAATAACTGTTGAGATATGCATTAGCATCTCATCGCCTGCAATGTGGCTATGGTTGTCGTTGATCAGCTTAAAATCATCAACATCAAACATTACCAACGAAAAAGCTTTTTTCTGTAAGACGCCCTCTTGCAGTAAACGTCCGAATGCACGTCGGTTATACAATCCAGTCAAACTATCGTGGTCCGCTAAAAAACGCAGTTCTTCAGTACGTTCTTCTAGCATCTCGCTAAGATGAACTTTTTCTCTCATCAACAAATAGACAACATAACCTAACAAGATCGAAATAATTAAACCACCGACGCTGAGCGCCACTAAAATCCAATGTATGTTTGTCGCCATTGGTTCTGATAACTTGAAATCAATTTGCCAATCTCGGTTAGGCAGAGATAAGCGTTTCTCTCTTTCTATGCCTTTGATTGAATCCCAACCCGGGCTTTGGAACAGAATCGGTTCATTTGTTGCACCAAAGCCAAGATCGGTGACTTTCATATACAATCGCTGGTCAGGCGCCGTGCGACTCACCAATCCCTCAAAATAAGTAGAGAGTCGAATAACACCCACTACTACACCCATCATTTCCTGTTTGTTGTAGTTAAAAACAGGATGATACACCAATAATCCATCCTTTTTGTGGTGTGCTTCTATGCCATCTTGCGACAGACGAACCTTATCGGATATGGCCGGTAGCCCCGTCGTCTCTATATGCTCAATAACCCTTTGAAAGCGAGGGCGTAGTGAATAAAAACCGAGCAATTCAAGGTTGCTTTTAGTTTGAGGATAAATATCACTCAAAATATAAATGGGCTGTTCATTCTCTTCAGAAAACCCAATCACCTTTTGACCCACTTTAGGTATTGTAAATAACTCAAATTGAGGCAAACGATCTCTCATTAAGGTTACAAATCCATCAATCTCATCTTTTGTTACTCTTGGCATCCACTGTAGACTAATCAAGCTATTGGAATGGTCTAACACATTATGCGCAAATACACTAAATTCTTGAGTACTTCTCCCCTCGGTTGCGTGTAAAAAATTTGCAGCAGAGCCAATAAAATTGACGTCATCTTCAACTAAAGCATTTAGTATGCTTGCTTGATGCTCGGCGTGGCTATCAAATAACATAACAATATGATTTTTTTGACTAAGGTAGATTAAAGAGATAACTGACGCTGTCATCATTAAAGTAATAAACATAATACATAAGGGATAAATCAACTTTTTGTCGATCTCGAACATAGCAGCCTCTCCGTGGCTCAAATGACTCTTATAAAAGTAGGCAAATCAGCAGCCATTCACCAATTTATTAACCAATTAATCTTAAAGTTGAACCAGAATAGAGAATTAATGATTGACACTGCTCAAAACGCAAGCAATCACGTTAACTTAAACGTGATGATGCGGACTTTCTATCCTGTATTCGCCTTGAATATGATAAGCTGCGCCCCTATTTTTAAGTCTATTCACCGTAGGCTCACGAGAATTCCCATGCCTACTTCATTGTGTAAAGAGAATTGTGATGAACTTCGATTTAAATATGATCCCTACCACCTTTGATATGCTGCATGCTGGGCTCAGTGCATCAAGCCTTTTGCTACTTCTCATTGTGGTATCACGCAAATCAAAAGTCGTTGAGAAAGTTGTTGAAAAACCTGTCGAGAAAATTGTCGAAGTCGAAAAGCCGGTTGAAACGATTGTTGAAGTCGAAAAAATCGTAGAAGTAGAAAAAGTGATTGAGCGCGTAGTTGAAGTCGAATCTAAATTAGCGACAGCGCCAACCGATTCCGCCCTACAACTTTTGTCGTTAATGCAGCAAGAAGCTCGTCTGATTGACTTCTTAAATGAAGATGTCACCGCCTTTTCGGATGAAGAAGTCGGAGCCGCGGCGCGCGTGATCCACGCCGGTGGTAAAAAAGTCCTACAAGATTACATTCAGCTCACGCCCATTCGCGGCGAAGATGAAGAGAGCCGAATTACCATTGAAGCCGGTTTCAACCCGCAAGAAGTTCGCTTAACGGGTAATGTGACAGGTTCAGCACCCTTTAATGGCACCTTAGTCCATAAAGGCTGGAAAGCAACAGCTATCACTTTGCCTAAATTGGCTGAACAGTATGATGCTTCAATCATCGCCCCTGCCGAGGTTGAATTGTAATGGAACAGACTGCGCCAAAATTTAGTATTGGTATTGACTTAGGCACAACACATTGCGTGCTCTCTTATGTTGATACACAGGATGAAAACGCTCGCGTTTCAGTAATGAGCATCCCTCAACTTACCGCGCCCGGTACGGTTGAAAGCCGTCATCAATTAGGCTCGTTTTTATACCAGCCTCATGAACATGAGATGAGCCCTGCCGCACGCGTTTTGCCTTGGTCGGCCGAGCCAAAAGCCTTAGTCGGAGCCATTGCGCGCAACCTTGGCAGTAAGACACCGATTCGTTTAGTCGCCAGTGCCAAATCATGGCTATGTCATGGTGGCGTCAATCGACGTGATGCATTTTTACCCGTGGGTAGCAGCGATGAAGTGGAAAAGATCTCGCCATTAAAAGCCACTGAGTGCTATCTAGAGCATTTAAAAAGCGCTTGGGATCACGCTCACCCTGACTTCCCCTTAGCTACACAAGATGTCACGTTAACAGTACCCGCTTCATTTGATCCAGCCGCCCGAGATTTAACCGCTGAAGCAGCACGTAACGTTGGTTTTGAGCAATTAACGCTGCTTGAAGAGCCACAAGCGGCTTTATACAGTTGGATAGATAATAGCCTCGATGCGTGGCGCGATGAAGTCAAGGTGGGTGACATTGTTCTTGTGGTTGATATTGGTGGGGGAACCACTGATTTATCCTTAGTGGAAGTGACTGAAGACGCTGGTAACTTAACGCTCAATCGGATTGCGGTTGGTGAGCACATCTTACTCGGCGGCGACAACATGGACCTTGCCCTTGCTTACCGTTTAAAAATGAAATTGGCGCAAGAAGGTAAAGAATTAGCCCCTTGGCAAGTACAAGCGATGACGCACGCTTGCCGAGATGCCAAAGAGGCGCTTCTGAATGACAGTGCCCTACATTCCGTACCGATTGTGGTACCAAGTCGCGGTTCAAAACTGCTCGGTACAACGCTTAAAACCGAATTGACTCAACAAGAAGTGCAACAAACCTTGGTCGATGGTTTTTTCCCACAAGTGAATATCACAGATCATCCGATGCAAAAAGCACGTGGCGCATTAACGCAAATGGGCCTTCCCTACGCGCAAGACGCTGGAATTACCCGCCATATCGCCGCGTTCTTGGCAAAACAAGCCCATGCAATGGGTGGTGAAATATCCGCTCTGGAGACATCCGCTCTGAATGATAATCCATTTGCTGGCATGCCCGGTATGGGCGAAGCTCCGGAGATGGATTTTATCAAACCGACCGCCATCTTACTAAACGGTGGCGTGTTAAAATCCGATTTATTAGCAAACCGTCTTCTCAGCACTATTAATGCTTGGTTGAGCACTGTGAGAGCACCACAGATGAAGCGCTTAACAGGCTTAGACCTTGATTTAGCCGTCGCCTGTGGCGCCGCGTATTACGGCGCAGTTCGTCGTGGACAAGGTGTGCGTATTCGCGGTGGTATAGCCTCGAGTTATTACGTCGGTATTGAAAGTGCTATGCCTGCCATTCCGGGGATCGCACCACCGATGGAAGCCTTGTGCGTCGCTCCATTTGGCATGGAAGAAGGAAGCAGTGTCCGCGTACCGAGCCAAGAGTTTGGATTGGTCATTGGTGAGCCTGTACATTTTCAATTCTTTGGTTCAACAATACGCCGCGATGACGAAGCTGGCATGCACTTAGATTATTGGGCTCCAGAAGAACTTGTAGAGCTGCCCGAGATCCACGTCACCTTGCCGGTTTCTGAAGGACGTCGACAAGGCGAAGTCGTTCCGGTTCACTTAGCCTCAACGATCACAGAGCTCGGGACGCTTCACTTAGAAGCCATTGCGACCGACAACGGCCAAACATGGCACGTTGAGTTCGATGTGCGTGAAGATCCTCAAGTCACTCAATAATCCCCACACGGCATCTTCGGATGCCGTTTTTGACATTCAGGAGCCTCTATGTCTTCTCCTCGCTTTCTCGTCGGTATCGATTTAGGCACCACCAATACTGTGGTGGCATTTTGTGAAATCACCGAATCGTTAGAAGACTCACCCGTGCATCTTTTTGAGGTCGACCAATTAATTGGCCCCGGTGAAGTGGTTCGAAAACCACTCCTTCCATCATTTCGTTATCACCCGGCCGACGGGCAGATCGCACCTGATGCCCTATCGCTCCCTTGGCAAATTGAACCGGTTATGGGCGATAGCAAAGAGATAATTATTGGCCAATGGGCAAGAGATTTAGGTGCAAAAGTAGAAGGGCGACAAGTATCCAGCGCGAAAAGTTGGCTCTCCCACCCAGGGGTTGATCGCAAGCAAGCCATCTTACCATGGGCAGGCGCTCACGATGTGGCGAAAGTTTCCCCTGTCATTGCCAGTGCCAGTTATCTCAATCACATCCGGCAAGCATGGAACTACCGTCATCCAAGTCATCGACTTGAAGATCAAAATGTCATTATCACCGTACCGGCGTCATTTGATGAAACGGCTCGTAAGCTCACCATCGAAGCTGCAACACTGGCTGGCTTAAGCTCAATTGTACTACTTGAAGAGCCACAAGCCGTTTGCTATGACTGGTACGCACGTCACCGCCATTGTGCCTCACAGCAACTACAGTCACTCCCTTTGATCTTGGTTTGTGATGTGGGTGGTGGTACGACAGACCTCAGTTTAATTGAAGCGAAACACAGCGCAGACAACCAACTCTCCCTTGACCGAATTGGCGTGGGTGATCACTTAATGCTCGGAGGTGACAACCTTGATTTAGCATTGGCTCATCTAGCTGAACAGCGCTTTGACGGTTCGAAAAAATTAACCGCCGCCAGTTTGAGCAAACTAATTCAGCAAACTCGCCAAGTCAAAGAGCAACTCTTATCAAACCAAGCCCCAGAGCAGCTAAAAATTACGCTCCTTGGCAGTGGTTCAAAGCTATTAGGCGCAGCAAAAAGCATTTCCCTGACGAAACAAGAGGTGCATGACATTGCACTTGAAGGCTTTTTCCCACTTTGCTCGGTACAAGAACGTCCAAATAAACGCCGCAGTGCAGTGGTGGAATTTGGCTTGCCCTACGCAGCCGACCCTGCCGTGAGTAAACACATTGCTGAATTTTTAGCTGAACACCAAGCCGTTTCTCGCCTTGCGCTCAAGCAAGAGTCAAACGCAACGGCCATTCCAGTTGGATTACTACTTAATGGCGGCGTATTTAATAGTGAGCTTATCACAAAGCGCATCACTCAATTATTGACCGATTGGCGAGGTTCACCGATCACCCTGCTTGATAATCCTCATCCTGATTGGGCAGTCGCACTCGGTGCTGTTGCCTATGGTAAAGCTCGCCAAGGTGCACAGCTTAAAATCGGCGGCGGATCGGCACGCTCTTATTTTTTACACCTGCCTGAAAAAAACAGTGCCGGACATGCTCTGTGTGTCTTGGCTAAAGGCACCGAAGAAGGACAAGAGATACGCTTAACCAGCCGCCGATTTTCACTGACGTTAGGTGAACCCGTACGCTTCAACATCCTGACCTCAACCCACGATATGTTTGCTGATCGTCGTGTTCAAAATGGGCTGTTATCGACCGTTGAACATGAACTTTTTACGCCACTGCCTCCCTATATAACAGCGTTAAAAGGAAATGATGATGCTCTACTGCATGCTAACCAAAAGCAACGAGTGGAAGTTCAACTGGCTTGTCAATTAACGGAAGTCGGCACGCTCAAGATTGAATGTGTCAGTGTTGAGGACGAAAAAAACCGATGGCAACTTGAGTTTGAAGTTCGCAAGCACAGTGAGTCAGACAGTGAAATCCAACGTCATCCTCGCTTGTCAGAGGCGATTTCGCTCATCACACACCTTTATAGTGGCAATAAAAAAGCCTCTGATAACCAAGCCATAAAAACGCTTGGCAAAGATTTAGATAAGCTTTTAGGGCCACGTGATGAATGGGATTTCACCACGCTAAGACCGCTCTTTGATGCATTTTCTCAAGGCCGTAAACGTCGACGTCGCTCAGAGCAACACGAGAAAAACTGGTTGCGTCTGGCTGGATTTACCCTTCGGCCAGGATTTGGCGACCCAACCGATCCTTGGCGTATGGAACAGATGTGGAATCTGTATCAACAAGGTATTCAATTCCAAAATCATCAAGGTTGGAGCGATTGGTGGGTATTTTGGCGGCGTGTTGCTGGCGGACTGAGGCAGGAGCAACAAGAAACGATTCTAGCGGATATCGCTAAATATCTTCACCCGAGCGCAATCAAAAATCCAAAATCAGCTCAAGAAGCACACGACAAAGGGTACGAAGCAATGGTGCGGCTTGCCGCTTCGCTGGAACATCTAGAAGTGGAAGATAAAGTATTACTTGCCACGTGGTTTTTGAATAAAGCGATTAATCAAACTCAATGTGAACAAGCACACTGGTGGGCCGTTGGGCGGTTAGCCTCTCGGACGCTGCTGTATGGTAGTCAACATTCAGTAATCCCAAGAGCGCAAGTGGAACAATGGTTACCGAAGTTGCTTGATCAAAACTGGCACAAAGAACCGATGATTGCCTTTGCCGCGGTAATGATGTGTCGCAAGACAGGAGATCGTCTTTTTGATATTAGCGATGATGTTCGTCAGCTCGTTTTAGCCAAGTTAAAGCAGAGTAAAGTTCCAGAAACTTGGTTTACTTTGGTTAATGAAGTGCATGACCTGTCTGACACAGAATCCAAACGTGTCTTCGGTGATACTCTGCCAAGTGGGTTGATACTGCTTAAAAAATGAATCGACCTAATTTGACCACTCTCGTTGCTATGATCACGAGAGCGGTCAAAGATAACGCTGAATGTAGATTACAATTTCCTAAAAATCGCTTCACAATCCGTTTGCTGCATGTATTTTGGCGCAGGATAATTCCAAAATGCTTCACGAAAAGCTTGTTTGGCCAATTCTGGAATATGCTCTGGCATGACCCCCTGTAACTGTTTAGGGATATGCAGTGTGTGATTGAGCTCTTTTACATACCCAATGAAGGCGTCCGCTTTCATTGAATCGGTCAAATGTGGATCGGTTATTTTGAGTACGTCGGCCAGTTTAGCCAGCTTATCTTTCGCCGCCTCTTTGGAGTATTCCAATACATGTGGCAACACAACCGCATTCGCTAAGCCATGCGGGAAATGGTATTTCGCCCCAACGGCATGGGCGATGGCATGTGTATACCCTAAGCTGGCTTTGGTAAAAGCAAGTCCAGCGTAGTAAGAAGCCAATGCCATATTTTGTCTCGCCGTCAAATTTTGGCCAAAGAACGCCGCTTTTTCCAAGTTATCGTGGATCAATTTAACCGCAGCGATGGCATAGCGATCAGTCTCTGGCGTGGCATTACGTGATATAAAGGCTTCCACTGCATGCGTAAGTGCATCCAACCCCGTTTGCGCAGTAATATGAGTAGGCAGGGCCATCATCAGCATCGGATCTAACGCTGCAATAAGTGGCACAAGTTTCGGGTCAGTAATCGGTGTTTTTTGCTGAGTTTGAGGGTCAGAAACCACCGCAATGACGGTCACTTCAGAGCCCGTTCCTGCCGTAGTTGGGATCACAAACAGCGGCGCAGGTGTTTTCCATACTTTTAACAGCCCCACTAAACGTTTGATCGACTTACGGTTAGTAGCACAAGCGGCGATCACTTTTGCACAATCGATTGAAGAGCCGCCACC
This sequence comes from Vibrio qinghaiensis, assembly GCF_002257545.1. NCBI lineage: Bacteria > Pseudomonadati > Pseudomonadota > Gammaproteobacteria > Vibrionales > Vibrionaceae > Vibrio > Vibrio qinghaiensis. The sequence continues at coordinate 1,460,341 of NZ_CP022741.1, forward strand.
AATAGCGACAACGCCTTGGCACTTCTCCAATCGATACTGATGGAGGCCGGCTTCAACTTGATCATAAGTGGGATCAGGCAATACATGGTTAAACACCACACAACGGACACCAACACGCTCAAACTCAAAGGTGAGTTTTTTTACATAACCAAGCTTTTCAATGCCTTGGTCTGTTACGACAAGCACGCGTTCAATACCCATCAAAGAAACCGAATAACAGAGTTGCTTGAGCGATTCTTTACCAATAAACAAGGTTGGCTTGGAGATGGGTAGAATCGCTGCGGCCAATTTGAGCACTTTCATGTATAGCTTATGCTGCCACTGCTGGTACTTGATCTCCATGATTGGTCTCGAGTTGTGAAGTTCTATTAGCTAGACTAGGCAATACAACGAGTTATCTCTACCTAGAAAGTCAAATTTTGCAAGATAAGGCAAATAATCGCTGATCATTATTAGATTTAACGCCAACTTAAGCTCGCATTTTAATGCAAACCTTGTAAAATCCACCTCGCTCACTTTTTATACTTATAATTGAAATCATTAGCTGAGTACTCTGCACATAATTTTATGTGTCATAAAATAATCGACACGTCGTTTGGCTTTCGTCTTTGAGGTGCATTCCCTGCACTCAAATGGCATTCAAAAATTGTATTTTATTCAACCAATTACTGTAGAAGTCATGAACGAAGATAAGTTTACCAATGTCTATCGCTTGCCTGGTTCATTGCAAATTCGCATAGCCACATGGCAGCAAACCTTTAAAGGCACTTCTGATTTAGTGCTTCATCAAGTATTAACCGCTAGAAATAATCAGTATAAACAGGCTGACTTTTGGCCTAAGGGCTGGTGTGTGAATCTGTTTGATGAGAGCGATATTTCCATTACGCAGCACGGTACTTACATTCAAACCAGTATGCGAACGATGATTGATCGCAAAATATCGTATAAGCGCGTTTATCTCTCTCGGCTACCTTTAGAAAAAGCCGAGCCCGCCTTGCTTCGCTTTAAGAAAGAGTGGATCCGCAACTACAATAATGTCGCCCAAGAGTATAACAAGAGGAAAAAGAAAGAGTTTATGGCCTTTGCCAGAGAAGAGGTCGAAACACTTTATCCTGCCATCCCTAAAGAACCTTTTGATAAAGCGCTATGGAACCGTTTAGTGGTTTCGATTGTTGGTCACGCCAATAAATTCAACAATCCTTACTTTGTTAAACATGCTGATTTTTAACGTAATAAAATTTAGCATAATAAAAAAGCCAGAGTGGTTTCACTCCGGCTTTTTTGTCAGACATCGCAAATGAAAAGCACTGGCTGAATAACGTAGAATAGAAGAGCAATTAAGCGTAATTGGCATCCACTAATTCACCAGCAACGACTTTGCTTACTTCAGCACGATTTTCTAACCATTTTACAATCAACGCTTTATCTTCTTCTGTTGCTGAACGGTAGCGATCGGCTGCGCACACAAAGCCGTCAAAGATCTCTAATCCACCACCACCGAAACAAAGGCCGATGCTATCCACGTAATCAATAAACTCATCAACGAAGAGATCGTATTGTTCAAAGTCTTTGATAGACGTTGTACAGCTAACTTCAAAACCGAGGATCGCAAATTCACCTAAAAACAGTTTCTTACGGATACGGCGGTTTTTATTTTCTAGCTTGTCGATTTTCATCATATTTTCTCTCTCTGTTTGAATGCGGCATTTATACACCTTTCAGCACCATTTCCAAAATGATTCTTTATATAAACCGCCACAAGCGGACACTTTCACAACAAATTGTTTCAAGATGTGCCAAGACAAAACAAAACAAAACAAAACAAAACAAAACAAGTTAAAACAAGCCGCTCGTCAAGCTTAGTGACGTTAAATTAAAGTCAAGAAAATCATAATTATTGACTGCTTCGCAACTTAATCTAAAAACTGACTACACTGGAGTGTCGCACATGAAAAAGAGCTGCGTATCAAGCAGCTCTTTGCAAGCTAAACCATTTTTGCTAATGCATGTTAAACATTGGCTCATGTCAAACACTGACTAATGTTGAACACCAGATGGATTTTCACCAAATTCAGTCTGTTGATAAATATCTGCAAGGGTTTTTGCACGTTTTGCTGCCTTGAGCCGTTTCGTTGGTTCAAAGTATTGCTCGACCTGCTTCAATGTCTCTTCATGGTCTTGCGCGGATTGGACAAAGTCTGGGTTGGCTAACGCTTCTTGGCGAAGGCGGTTAACTCGTTCTAGCGTTTCCCACAACATATTTCACCTCCAACTTCACTGTGCATACATACAGCTTAGTAAAGAGTGACATAATGTCAAGCAATTAACTGTGGATTTATACAGTTAATTAAAATAAATGCTCATTATTTCAATGAGTCATTAATCTGCGAGGCCTCTTAAGGTGCGCACGTTGATTCTCGAAGCACCAGCTTACCTAGATAGCGATGTATCTTGGCATCATCTGTGCCCTTCCCTTCAGCCAATTGTAGGGCCAAGGCTACTGCGTCCTTCGTCAGTTGCTCAATGGGAAGCGATATTGTTGAGAGATTGGGCACCGAATACGCAGCAGCAGGCTCATCATCAATCCCCATCACAGAGACCTGATTGGGTACCAAAATGGCATGTTCGTAAAGTGCGCGCATTGCTCCTAGTGCCATATCATCGTTACAGGCAAAAATAGCGCTGAACTCACTCTGTTGTTCTAATAACCGTTGAACCGCGGCATAACCCGCCAGCATAGAATTGTCACCTTCAACAACGAGCGTGTGATTGAGCTCAATACCAGCCTGCTGCAAGCCTGACTGATAAGCAGCAAATCGCTGTTGTCCTGTATCACTGTCCAAAGGGCTAGTGATGCAAGCAATGCGGCGATGGCCAAGTTCAAGCAAGTGATTAATTGCTAAAGAAGCGGCTTGATGCTGCTCAAAACCAAAACTATGCAAACCGACTTCTTCCAAGGTTCGATTGAGTACAATCAGTGGCACTGAAACATCAGATTGCAATGATGCCAGCTCATGATTCGACAAATGGCGGCTGTAAAGCATGATGGCGTCACAACGCTGAGTGAGCAATGAGCGCACTGCTGCTAATTCGCCTGCCGCGTTATCGTGACTGTCCATGACAAGTAAGGTCTTACGTGCTTGCTCGGCACCTTGTGCTGCTTGATGCAATAAGCTGCCAAAATAACTCCCTTGAAACTGAGGAAGTATCAGCCCAATCGCATTTGCACTGTTTGTGGCTAATGCTTGCGCCAACACATTAGGTTGATAACCCAAGGTGGACATGGCTTGTAAAACGGCTTCTCGCGTAGTTGCTTTTACTTGGCCAGTTTGGTTGAGTACGCGCGATACGGTGGCTTTAGATACGCCCGCTGCTTTACAAACGTCATTGATTGTCGCCATGGTGACTCCTAATAAAAACCCCCGACTCTTGGAAGCCGAGGGAGTTTACCTAATTTCCTACGCTGGATGAACGCTCTCAATCAACAATTATTATTGTCATTCCACGTTTACAATTGCTCGCCATTGGTTTTGATCACGGACTGATACCAGTAAAAGCTTTTCTTTTTACTGCGAGCCATTGAACCAGAACCATCATCGTGTTTGTCAACATAGATGAAACCGTAACGTTTTTTATATTCACCAGTGGTGAATGACACACAATCGATGCAACCCCAAGGGGTGTAGCCGATGACATCAACGCCGTCTATAGCAATGGCCTTCTTCACTTCTCGTATATGTGCTTGTAAATACTCAATCCGATAATCATCTTGCACTTGGCCTTGCTCATCGACTTCATCGATCGCCCCAAAACCATTTTCGACAATAAAAATCGGTTTCTGGTAGCGTTCATACAACTCAGAAAGCGCGTAGCGAAGCCCTACCGGGTCAATTTGCCATCCCCAATCAGACGCTGTGAGATAAGGGTTTAAGCGACTTTGCTTGAATAAACTGGTTGTTTCGCCTTCAGCGTTGCGATCATCAGAGACAATATTCGTCATGTAATAGCTGATCGCAAGGTAGTCGGCACAACCCTTACGCAGTATCGCTTCATCGCCATCGAGCATATCAACGGTTATCGATTTTCGCTCCCATTCACGCCAAATATAGCTTGGGTAATAGCCACGAACTTGCACATCGCTGAACAAGTACTTCTCTCTCATCATTTCTTGAGAGCGGATCATATCTTCTGGACGACACGACGCGGGATAAAGCGGCATCATATGAATCATGCTACCCATTTGAAATTGAGGGTTGATCTTATGACCGAGATCGACCACTAAAGCACTGGCAATAAATTGGTGATGCATGACTTGGTACATCACCTGCTCTGGGTTGTCATGTTCAGTGAAGATAACCCCTGAGTTACAGTAGCCAAACAGTGGGAATTCCCAATTTCGCTGGTTATTGATCTCATTGAAGGTAATCCAGTATTTCACTTTCTGTTTATAACGCTCCATCACCACTTGGCTAAAGTTAACGAAAAAATCCACAAGCTTGCGATTTGCCCATCCACCGTACTGTTGTACAAGGTGGAATGGCATCTCAAAATGCGAAAGCGTAATAACTGGCTCAATGCCGTATTTCAGCAATTCATCAAAAAGATCATCATAAAATTGTAGCCCTGCTTCATTGGGCGAGACTTCGTCACCTTGTGGAAAAATACGAGTCCAAGCAATTGAGGTTCTAAAACATTTAAAACCCATCTCAGCAAAAAGTGCAATGTCACCTTTGTAATGACTATAAAAATCAACGGCTTCATGGTTAGGATAGAAATAATTTGCATCCACACCGGAGGTCATCACCCTAGGTACTTCATGCGCTCCTTTTGAGAGCACATCGACAATGCTGACTCCTTTTCCACCTTGGTTCCATCCACCTTCAACTTGATGTGCTGCTACAGCCCCACCCCATAAAAAATCTTTTGGAAAACCATTCGTTGCCATCGTCATCTACCTCGTCTTCATTTGCTGACTCAATGTACCCTTATGTCGATCTAATATGCTATTTCACGCCATGTGGACAGGTTGTATAGAAATACATCATCGCTTTGTTACTTTGTTACTTTGCGTGACATCATAAACGATTATCGGAAAAATGTAACCGGTTTCAGAAACCGGTTACATTAAAATTAATAATTCTAATGTTCTCTGAAGAAAATACGCACTATTTGTTACTGACAAGTGGCAAACAGAGACATTCCGTAGCACTTTTGCTGTGACTACTGTATGCTTGCGCCTTTCCGCAACGTGATGCGGATCACTTCCTTATTTACATATCGAGACATTTTAATGAGTTTTGCCTCTCTGGGTTTATCCCATGCCATCCTGAAAGCCGTTGCTTCTCAAGGTTACGAAACACCATCGCCAATTCAGGCGCAAGCTATTCCAGCCGTTCTTGAAGGCAAAGATGTGATGGCAGCGGCCCAGACAGGTACCGGGAAAACCGCAGGATTTACCCTGCCCATTTTGGACCTATTAGTTAAAGGCCCAAAAGTAGGCCCCAACCAAGTGCGTGCATTAATTCTGACGCCGACACGTGAATTAGCTGCGCAAGTAGCCGACAACGTGGCAACTTACGGGCAAAACCTTCCACTACGCTCTGAAGTTATTTTCGGCGGTGTGAAAGTTAACCCACAGATGATGAAAATGCGTCGTGGGGTAGATATTTTGGTCGCGACACCGGGTCGACTGTTGGATTTATACAACCAAAATGCGATTAAATTTAACCAATTAGAAATTTTGGTCTTAGACGAAGCGGATCGCATGTTAGACATGGGCTTCATTCGTGACATTAAAAAGATCCTTGCACTGCTGCCAGCAAAACGTCAAAACCTACTCTTTTCGGCCACTTTCTCTGATGAAATTCGCCAACTTGCGAAAGGGTTAGTTAACAACCCAGTCGAGATTTCGGTTACGCCACGCAATAGTACCGCCAAAACCGTCAAACAGTGGGTGCATCCTGTAGATAAAGCGAAAAAACCAGCGCTATTGATTCAACTAATCAAAGAAAATAATTGGCAACAAGCGTTGGTATTTACACGAACTAAACACGGCGCTAATCGCTTAACCGCACAACTTGAAGGCAGTGGCATCAGCGCCGCCGCTATTCATGGCAACAAAAGTCAAGGCGCACGTACTAAGGCATTGGCCAATTTTAAAAGTGGTGAGATCCGCATTTTAGTAGCAACGGATATTGCCGCTCGCGGCATTGATATTGACCAATTACCACAAGTGGTAAACTTTGAATTGCCTAACGTCCCTGAAGATTATGTTCACCGAATTGGCCGTACAGGCCGCGCAGGCGCTGAAGGAAATGCAATCTCTTTGGTCTGCGCCGATGAAGCAAAGGACATGTTTGCCATTGAGCGCCTTACCCAAAATTTACTAGAACGAATTGAGGTTGAAGGCTTTGCGCCAGTGAACAAATTACCGGCCTCTCCTTCGCTACAACCGATTAAAGCGAAAAAGCCGAAAAAGAACAAACCAGAACATAATGACGGACAGCGCTCTGGTGATGTAGCAAAAGGTCACAGCATAAGCGCGAATACCAAAACTAATGACAGAAAGCCGAAAGCGGCCAATTCCACTCGTTCAAACAGTAACAAACCAAGTGCAAACCAACCCACGAGAAGCGGATCGGCTGGACAAAATAGACCTCGTAGAACAAACAAAATCGCGGCGAGCTGATATTACTCACTGACTACGACTCTCTGATTAAAAAGTAAAGGCCACTCTCATCTAGTGGCCTTTTTGCTTTTACGCGCCTTTGGGCGGAGTGAATGCGGTTAGAGGAAGTGGCTCTCCTGCATATTTCTCTATTTTTACAATTGAAGAGTTACCAGCACAGCCATTGGCTAACCTTGAAGTAGGTATGTCAGCGGTCAGTACGTTGCATCCTCCGTTTTTACATAAACCATGAGGTTTATCAAAATCAGGCCATGCCCCTTCATGAATACAGACCGAACCTTGCTTAATTCCATCCGTGATCAGCGCGCCAACTAAGACTTGGCCACGTTGATTATAAGCACGGACAAGATCGCCATCTTTGATCCCTCGAGCTTTTGCATCTTCTGGATGAATCCAGATCGGTTCACGGTTTGCTATCGCATATTGGTCGCGTAGTGCCGCATAGTTTAACTGGCTATGGAGACGATGAGCCGCATGTGATGTCATCAATTGCAGTTCATCGGCTTGAGCATTCCCTACCCACTCCGTTGGCGGCATCCACATAGGATGTGGCGGGCAATCGCTATATTTGAAGCCTTCGATGGTTTTGGAGAAAATCTCAATCTTGCCACTTGGTGTACCAAGAGGGTTCAGAATAGGATTCTCTCTGAAAGAGGAATAACGCACAAACTTCGCGTTCGCTTCGTTCCATTTCATCTCAATGAGCTGATTTTGTTTCCAAAAATAGCTGAAGTTAGGCATTGCAATCCGATTCTGGCGACCGATAGCTTGAGCTCCTTTATAGAAACCAGCCAACCATTCCATTTCGGATTTATTTTCCGTATACACTGCACGTCCGCCCGGTTTTAACAGCTCCGCCATATCAGCAAATACATCAAAATCATTTCGCGCTTCAAATTGAGGCTCAATTGCTTGTTTCATCGGCACTAAATGTTGATTGCTATAATCCCCTGTCATGGTGAGATCATTACGCTCAAATGACGTCGTGATGGGCAGTACAATATCGGCGTGTTTTGCGGCCGCAGTCCAATAAGGCTCAGAGATAACGATGAGTTCCGGCTTTTGCCACGCTTTAATCAAACGGTTGGTATCTTGGTGATGAGTAAAGTTTGCACCGCCCGCCCACCAGATCATTTTGATGTTAGGAAATGTTTTCTCATGCCCGTTGTGTTGATATTGACCGGATGGGTTTTCCAACGCTTCTACAATACGAGCCACAGGAAAACTATTTACTGCTCCAGAAACGGCCCAATCATTACCCGCAGATGAACCACCATCAATAGCCGCTGATATAGCAGGTAAAACACCCGCAGTCCGCGTTGGGTTACCGCCATTGGAGTAGTGATATGAAAAACCAAACCCACCACCGGGTAAACCGATCTGCCCTAGCATTGCAGCCAGAGTGACAAGCATCCAGTGTTTTTGTTCACCATATTGCTGACGTTGGATTCCCCAACCAGCCATGATCATAGTTCTATTTTTGCTAAAAATATCGGCCAATAGCTCTAGTTGTTTGGCAGGAACGCCACAAATTGCCTCAGCCCATTGTGCTGTTTTTGGCGTGCCATCAGAATGACCTAGCAGATAAGCTTCAAACTTGTCGTAACCAGCGGTGTATTTATTCAAAAATTCGAGGTTATGTTGGCCCTTTTCAACTAATGAGTGGGCGATCCCCAACATCATCGCAACGTCAGTACCAGGGTGCGGCGCAATCCACTGAGCGTTTTCACCAAAAAATTCGATGGTTTCCGAACGCATAGGATCGATAGCGATAATGGTTTTTTTAGAATGTTTGAGTTGATTAAAAAACTCAAGCCCCGCGCCGTCAGTACTACTCCATGCTATTTTCAGTGTATTAATAGGGTTGAGCCCCCAAAGCACCACAACATCACTACTTTCAAGTACAACAGGGTAAGTTGTTTGTTGTTCATACACTTCTATTGAGCCTACAACGTAAGGCATGATGACTTGCGCAGCACCAGTAGAATAATCACCTAAATGACCCGAATAGCCTCCCGCCATACTCATATAGCGTTGCAGTAGGGTTTGGGCTTTATGTAAAATCCCACTGGATCGCCAGCCGTAAGAGCCCGCAAAAATTGACTCGGCTCCATAAGCAGTGCGAATACGAGCATGCTGTTGGTGGATTAATTGCAGCGCTTTTTCCCAACTAACGCGGACGAACTCATCGTCTCCTCGTTTACCATCTGGCATATGGGGATTGGCTAGAAAACCTTTACGCACCATCGGGTATTTGACCCGAGCTTGAGTATGCACTTGATCTGGCGCTGAGGTTTGTAGACTATTGGGTACGGTTTGCGGCAATGCATTCTTGGAAGAAATAATTTTCCCATCCTTAACTTCAACCAGCATAGCACCCCAACGCCCAGCAGTCAGTACACCAGCTCCTCGCGGTGCGGAAGCGAGAACTGGCATGGGTTTAACCGAAAAAATAGCGACCGCACCTGCAGTTGCACCAGCGCTTTTTAGAAAACTTCGACGTGTGAGAGTAGTCATCACTGAATCCTTATTTCATTTTTTATTGGGCAACAACATCTTTCGCATTGTATTGGAAATATTTCGTGAGGATTTCTAGATCCTCTGCGGAAATAGAGGTACGGTCCCCCATACTTTTTGCCACAGAAGGCCACGCGTTAACCGTAAAATGGTTACTCGGAATTTTGGCATGACATGTTGAACAGTAAACATTGTCCAACTGCTCAGCGTATGCCCAAAGCGAATCCATTTTACCCAACACTGGCGTGTCGATGTCCCCGGCAAGTGTTACTTGACGCCACTGATTTCCGTAGGCATCTTCGTTATACTCTTTTACGCTCAATGCTTTTTGCCCTGCTTCAGTTAACATAGCAATCACAGCACGCTTACCTTCACCCATATACAAGACTTGTTCTGCACCTTGCATCTGATAACCACTCAATTCAACGGTGCGCTTGCCAGTGCTTTCATTCAATACTTTCAACGGTGTCGCTGGATTGATCGTTCCGAAATCAGAAATGGGCGTAGATTGCATCGCATAAACAATAGGAGTACCCACAGGGGTTAACTTAGCCTCTTCGACTAAATGGGCTAATGCTTGGCTATCCATTTTGACTTCAGGAAGCATGTGCGCCACACCTTTATGGCAATCAATACAGGTTTGATTATTGTCGATACCGTACTGATGCATTTTTTGTGCTTGCGCCGTTTGGTCGTAAATCTCCATCGCATCTTCACTGTGACATGAACGACAGGTCGCGGAATCGTTTGCTTTTAATTGCGCCCAGACAGTTTCAGCCATCTCTGCTCGATGTGCTTCATACTTTTCAGGTGTGCTGATTTTCTTGGTAATGAACTCATGGTAGATGTCTTTGGATGCTCTAATTTTGGTGATTAAATAATCCATAGTATCAGTGGGTATATGGCAATCAGCACATTCTGCACGGATGCCTTTGGCATTGCTAAAGTGTACCGAGCCTTGATACTCCTGAAAGGGTGCTTGCATAGTATGACAAGAGAGACAAAATTCCGTACTCGACGTTTTTTCTAAAATGACATGAGTTCCTCCAAGGCTTAACCAACCGAGCAGCACCCCAATAGCAAGAACTCCCACTATCATTCTTTTTTTAATATTCATTATTCCTCACAAATCTCAACGGATGTGGTTTTGACAGAACACGTCACATTTATGTGATGCGCATCGTACTCTATAAGGAAATCATACCCCCAAAGAGGGATAGCAACTTGACAGTAGTCAATTTAGACAAGGAACAGGCGTGACTTATGTCACCTTTCCTATAATTAATAAAATAGAAAACAAATGGCCACACAAATGATAGACCTTAAAAACAAATCAAACATAACTAATTGATATTAAAATAAAAGATAAAAACCCTAAAGATAGGTAGATCCTTAATTACAGATAATGTTTACTAAAAATGGTTTGAAAAGTAACAAAAATCACGAATAACCTGCTCAGATTCCTAATGCTCAATTATTTAAAAATAAATGCTTTACTTTGATTGAGTACCATGCGATTATTCGTTCGCTCTGTTGAACAGGGTTATTAATGTAACAAGTAAGCCAAAGTTCCCTTTCAGATTCAATTCAAAGTGTCCTCTAGTTTCATGGTCTCATTTAAATAATTCGTCTCAAAGCAACACCTGTATTTTAAAATTTTTTATTTTTATAAGGGACATAACATGTCTAACACTACTACTGGCACTGTAAAATGGTTCAACGAAACTAAAGGTTTTGGTTTCATTTCTCAAAGCAACGGCGGTCCAGATGTATTCGTACACTTCCGCGCTATCGCTTCTGAAGGTTTCAAAACTTTAGCAGAAGGCCAAAAAGTATCTTTTGTTGTAGAACAAGGTGCTAAAGGTCCTCAAGCTGCTAACGTACGTGCTGAATAATTTCGCATGAATGTGTGAGCGTTGGCACCACGCCAGCGCTCTTATTTTTACCTAGATTATAAATTTTTTACCTAGATTATAAATTATAGTTATCAACGTTATCGCTCAAACTTCTGCTCCGTTCCCTCTGCTTATCCCGTTCGAACATTCAGCCATTTTTGCATAAACCGTTTTGAAAATCCTATTTCTATCTATGTAATATTTTCATTTTTACAAAGGAGATCTACTATGTCTCGTACAACTGGTAGAAAGCGTTTTTGGTTTGCTAAATCTAAAGCAACACAAAAATTACGCTCACTATGAATATTCATTTTAATATTAAACATTGCTCTTGGAATGCGACTATTCATCAACTTAATAGTGACATATTGACACGTCATATATTAAGTCAGATAAATTGCAATTTAGACACTCTTCATCTCAATTTTACTTATGATGAAGAATCTTCTCAAGGAAAAATATTGAATGCTGATGACAAGCTCATTGGCCATTTTAATGTCATCGATTAATACCCAAACACTTTAATAGCCGCCGTTAAAGTTATTTGGGCATTATTCACTTATCTCAGTTTTGCTAGCACTATTTTCTGATCTAATTCGTTGTGATAGTCTTTATAATCTAAACCTACTTCAAAGATGAATTCTGTCACTAAAGTGCGAACACAATCTACCAGCTCTTTCGCATTCCACGGTTTCTCAAAATACCGATTTACACCTGCAGTGTTAATCGCATTGATCGTATCTGTGTGTGTTGCTTGCCCTGTTAACAGAATTTTCTTTGTTTTCTTAAATCTGGAATCTGCTGCGACCTCGGTTAATAATTCGACTCCCGTCTTTCCTGGCATCACATGATCTGACATCAGCAGCGCAATATGCTCACCTTGTTCGTCAAACTCATCCATTAGATCCAATACTTCATAAGCCGATTCACAATCTTCAATATTCAACCAAGAAGTGAGTGGTTGAAGATCTTGCAGTATCGCACTTAATACTTCCCTTTGATCATCGACACAAATGATATTAAGCTTCTCCATAATCGCTCTCCGTGGGTAATTTAATTCTAAATATTGTTCTTTTATTGTCACTTTTGAGTACGACATTTCCACCATACCCAGAAACAATGCGTTTCACTATTGATAACCCTAGCCCCAAACCAAACGACAAGCCTCCTTTTTTGGTGGTGAAGCTTGGTTGGAATATTTTCCGTCTAGTGGCTTCGTCAATTTCAGGACCATTATTCGCAATGGTTACCAATATACGTTGTTTACTTAATTTAGTTTGTATCTCTATCATTGGCTCTGCTATGTTGGCCATCGCATCACACGCATTTTTGATGATGTTTACCCAAATTTGTACCAGCTCTGTCTGAGATCCTTTAAATAAGGGTAATGCAGCTGGCCTAATACGGACACTGACACGTCGTAAATCACTCTGTAATAGTGCCAAAGCTCGATTGATCGTATCGTTGATATCGAACTCTTCATCTTGAGTAATTTCAGTTCGGCCCAGTTGTTTTACTGATTTAACAATGCCAACAGTATGTTTAGAGGCCAAACGTAAATCATGCAAGTCACGGCCCATTTGCCAATAACGAATCGCTAAATGTGGATTTTTCAGCCAGTGCGAAGATAAGTAGTCTTCTGGAACCGCTTTTGCCAAATCTCTTGCCACATTTTTAGGCAGAGCGTATTGCTTTTCGAAAAGAGCACCTCGCCTTCTGGCTTCGCTTGATGATACTTTCTGGCCATACATCAGACCAAAATCGAAAAAGAGGCTAGCTTCAGGATGAACCTCTTCGAGCAGCTCCATGAACAGTACTTCTAATCGCTCAGATTTGCTACTCACTACCCCGATGGCATTGTTCAATTCATGAGCAATGCCCGCCGCTAACTGGCCCAAGGTCGTCATTTGCTCAGCCGAATATAACCTTTCTAATGCTTTTTCTTTTGCCACAGCTTCTTGGGTTGCGCGTCGTTGACGGCGGGACAATTCATTGACGATAACGGGGGTAAACTGGGCGGTTAATGGCCCATAATGATCTTCTTCTAACACTGCCGTAGTCCGGTCGATCCAAGCAAGCTCTACCGTAGATTCAGCCACCACTGTTGAAGAAGCTATCCATTCACCAGAAAAAAAACTGTGCACTCCGATAAAAGCACCTGCACCGGCTGAAAAAACTTTTATCCGTTTATCACCTTTTTCATTGTAATAGCCACTCAATTCTCCCGACCATACGAAATAGAGTCGATCATTATAGCCTTCTTGCTCAATGACAATACTTCCCGCAGGCAGTTTCACCATCCGTTCCGGATGGCGAAAATAACGATCAATGAGTGCAACAAGTCTTTTATCCGACATCATGCTGCCTAACCAATATGACCAACCGCATGAAGTAACCAAACCATGACAAAACTGAGTAGCACCCCAATCACACCGAGGATGGCACCTACTTTAGCCATTTGGTTACTCTGAACGTGTCCGGTAGCATGCGCTAACGCATTAGGTGGTGTACTGATAGGCAATGACATACCAAGTGATGCAGCAAAGGTAACCACGAGAATCAACGTAATTTCTCCACCGAGTGGAGTAAGTGAAGTCATTGAAGCACCAAGCGCGGCCATAATCGGCATTAATAAGTTCGCGGTGGCGGTATGTGACATAAAATTGGCCATAATGAGACACAAAAATGCCGCACCAAATAAGACCACGTAAGGTGAATACTGCGCAAAAGGAATGCTGTTCACCACTAGTTGCGCTAACCCCGTTTTGTCTAATGCAAGTCCTAGCGCAATACCACCAGACACTAACCACAACACATCCCAAGAAATGTTCTTTAGATCTTCTTTGTTGATGATGCCAGTAAGAGAAAAGACAGCCACGGGTATCAGCGCAACGGTATAAGAATTCATACCATGGGTTGAGCCCATCAACCAAAGAAGAATGGTTAGAGCAAAGGTGACATACACAATAATGGCTTTTGGTGTTTTTAAGAATTTACCTTTAATGGTCAATTCAATTTTTTGTTGCTCTGCTTTAAACATGGCGCTAATCAATACCCACGCGAGTGCCATCATTATGATCACAAACGGCACCCCAAAGAGCATCCATTCGCCAAAGGTAATTAAATTTTCACCGACCAGATATTTCAATGCGATCGCATTGGGAGGAGTACCTATTGGCGTACCTATACCGCCAATATTAGCAGCGACCGGAATACACAAAGCAAAAGCAATTCGCCCTGGATCTTTTGGGCCAAATACCGCGATGACTGGCGTTAAAATGGAAAGCATCATCGCTGTTGTTGCGGTATTGGACATAAACATCGAGAAGATACCGGTAATCAACATCAAGCCTAACATGACATACTTGGGGTTATGGCCAAATGGTTTGAGCAGCACTCGTGCAAGGTTGACATCCAAACGATACTTAGTGGCGGCCATGGCTAAGAAAAAGCCACCCAAAAACAACATAATGATTGGGCTAGCAAACGTCGCCATGATCTCAGTATGTTTTAGCAAGCCACCAAAATGAGCCTCTCCCTCTGCAAGCCTCATAAACCAGATGCCTTTATCGGATAGCATTAGGAGCTCTAACACAATCACAACCACCGATGTGGCATAGATTGGGATCGGTTCAAATACCCAACAAAGAGCGGCGAGCAAAAAGATGGCAATCACTCGCTGCTGTATTACGGTCATCCCTTCAAAAGGGAAAGCAGCCATAGGCAACAATAAAATAAGTAATGGAACTAAAATAGGGATGATAAATTTTAAGTAAGGACGCACCATATAAACTCTTCCTGAGTACTCATAAAAACGATAGTTAGAGGTGTACTTGAATCTCGAACAACGTTGCCATTATGTTACAGTTATCCAGCAAAAAGTTTGGTGTTAGATCAATGAACAACGATTACCATTAAGGCAAATACTCAGAATGAGGGGTCGCTTGCAAATCATCTCACCACTCTTAGATATTCAACCAATAATCAACCACCCTCACATCATTAAAGTTAATCAATCATTTTATCTTTGCACAATCAAACATCTGCTACTTTAATAGTATAGGTATCGTCAATTTATAGATAACATGATAACATCCGCGACCAATCAGGATGTAGATCACATTGTCGGTAAATGGATGTTGTTCGCTCAAGCGACTTTTGACAAAAACAATCAAAGGTAACTCATTCATGTTTTTAAAAAATCTATCCATCAGACAGAAAATTGCAGGCTCATTTAGCCTCATCGCTTTAATCAACATCCTCTTTGCTTGGTTTTTATATAGCGAACTCCAACAAGTCAAAAGTCAGTTGGCTAATTTTGCCGACGATACACTTCCAGCACTACAACACGTAGATTCAATGGGCGATAAACTCTCCTATTGGCGTCGTGCGCAGTTTGCCTCCTTGCTCACTGACGATGCAAACGAGCTTAATCAACGCTTAGTGACTAGCCGCCAATTGCAACAAGAAATTGATGCTGGTTTAAAAGAATATGGCAAAAGTGTTTGGCCAGGCGAAGAAGAGCAAACATTTAAAAAGCTAATGAAAGACTGGGATAGTTACACCAGCATAATTGCACAATTCAATCAGGCTTTAGCGAACAATGACAAAAATAGTGCGCATAAACTGTTAAACCAATCTCTCGATAATTTTCGTCATATTGAAGCCGATATAAAAACGTTGATTGGCATTCTGCAAAAGGCAATGGATGGTAACAAAAGCTATATTCTTAAAGCCGTTGATCGGCTGAACACTTCATCCAGTATCAGTAATATTTCTATTCTCGCCGTTATGGTCATTATCACCCTCTTCTTGACTCGCATAATTTGTGGGCCTTTGCGTTTGGTTGTTGACCAAGCAAACGCGATTGCAGAAGGTAACTTAGCAAAACAGATCGATCGTAATGCTATTGGCAATGACGAATTAGGTGAACTTGCCGATGCCTCACAAAAGATGCAAAATAATTTACGCCAACTGATCGAAGAGATCATCTCCGCGGTAACACAACTAAGCAGTGCAGTGGAAGAGATGAGCCAAATCTCCAATATCTCAGCTCAAGGTATGAAAGAGCAGCAATATCAGATCACACAAGTTGCCACGGCTATGGCACAGATGAAAGCTGCAGTGGCCGATGTAGCACGTAATACTGAGGATTCTGCTTCTCAGGCAAGCAATGCAAACACTAAGGCACAAGAAGGTGCTAAAGATAATGCCACTATGGTGGGCTCAATTCAGCAAGTAGCCACAATTATTGGTCAAGCTGGCGAAACCGTTGCAAATTTAGAACAACAATCCACACAAATTAACGTAGTGCTTGACGTTATCCGTAACATCGCTGAGCAAACAAACTTATTGGCACTGAACGCCGCGATTGAAGCAGCCCGCGCTGGCGAATCTGGCCGAGGCTTTGCTGTTGTTGCCGATGAAGTACGCACCCTTGCGGGAAGAACTCAAGCTTCAACCGGTGAAATCACAACCATTATCGAAAAACTACAAACTATGGCAGGTGAAGCCAAAGAAGCGACAGAACGCTCACGAGTTAGTATCGATTCATGTGTCGCTCAAGGAACTCATTCACAGCAACTGATGGTCTCTATTGAAAACTCAGTAGCCCAAATTGCGGATATGGGAACACAAATCGCCAGTGCTTGTAGTGAACAAGATTCTGTTGCCGATGAACTAAGCCGCAATATTGAAAATATTCATACGGCTTCACAAGAAGTCGCGCAGGGTTCAGAGCAAACGGCGCAAGCTTGCCATGAACTCAGTCAATTATCGGTCACATTACAAGACGCCATGGGGCGTTTCAGACTTAACTAAAATAGCGTCAGCCCCTAACGGGGCTTTCTTGTTTTTACTTACCTAGGAGATAGAATGAACTTCAAAGCCTCTTTTCTTACACTGTCAATTGCCATGGCTTTACCCTCTTTTTCAGCGACTACTGCACCTTTAAGCCTTAACGTCAGTGAGCCTTCTATACAAGAAATTCAGCAATCCAATACTTGGCTTGAGATCGATCTTGGCCAATTCAAACAAAATATTGAGCAGTTTAAGAGCCACATCAACAGCCAAACTAAAATTTGCGCCGTGATGAAGGCAGATGCTTACGGCAACGGTATTCGCGGTTTAATGCCAACGATTCTCGCGCAAGGGATCCCTTGTATTGCAATTACCAGTAATGCAGAGGCGAGAGCCGTACGTGAGAGTGGGTTTAAAGGCCAGTTGATGCGTGTTCGCTCTGCGAGCATTGATGAAATCGCACAAAGTGCCGAGTTCAATATCGAAGAGCTAATCGGTAGCAAAATGCAAGCTGAACAACTCGCTCAGCTAAGCCAGCAAAAAGGTAAAACGATAAGAGTACATTTGGCATTAAATGATGGCGGAATGGGGCGCAATGGTATCGATATGTCAACCGATGTAGGAAAACAAGAATCGATTGCGATTGCTACTCAAAGCGGCATACAAATTGTTGGGATAATGACGCATTTCCCCAATTACAATCCAGACGAAATCCGCAGCAAGTTGGCCAGTTTTAATACCAATTCAGCTTGGTTGATTCAGCAAGCAAACCTAAAACGCGATGAGCTGATTTTGCATGTTGCCAACTCCTATACTGCTCTCAATGTGCCGGAAGCACAACTCGATATGGTACGTCCTGGTGGCGTCCTATATGGCGACTTACCAACTAACCCGGAATATCCGTCAATCGTCTCATTCAAAACACGCATTGCGTCATTGCATCATCTTCCTAAAGGAAGCACCGTTGGCTATGACAGTACATACCGCGTAACTAAAGAGAGTGTTTTGGCGAACCTACCTGTTGGCTATTCAGATGGTTACCCTAGAAAAATGGGCAATCGCAGTGACGTATTGATTAACGGTCAACGAGCAAAAGTGGTTGGAGTAACCTCAATGAACACCACATTGGTTGACGTAACCGATGTGAAAGGCGTCCTTCCTAATCAGGAAGTCACCTTGTTTGGCGCGCAAAAGCAAGGCCGAATCACTGTCAGTGAGCTGGAAGAAAACGCAGAGCTCATATTCCCTGAACTGTATACAATTTGGGGCACGGCAAACCCTCGTTTTTACATCCACTAAGCCAAGCATACTTATTTATCTTTTGGTCCGTGAGTGTTTTGCACTCACGGTATCCCTTTAAATCCTCCGCTCGTTGTTCCTATTAACCCCTTTATTTTTCAGGCATAATCGGCCCGTTCCTTTTAATTCGTTTGGATGCGTATGCGACCGATTAACTCTCCTATATTCTTGGCTGTCTTGACTCTCCTTTTAGCGATGACCACCATTCAATCTGGCGCATCATTAGCCAAGCAACTGTTTCCTATTGTTGGTCCGGGTGGAACCATTGCACTGCGTGTTGGTCTCTCTGCATTAATACTGTTAATGATTTTTCGCCCATGGCAGTTACGGCTTTCTCTTTCGCAGTGGCGCTCAATGATCATTTACGGGGCAAGCTTAGGTGGCATGCAACTGATGTTCTATTTTGCTATTGAACGAATTCCTCTTGGTATTGGAGTTGCGTTGGAGTTTTCTGGACCATTACTTATTGCATTTCTCTCATCCAAACGGAAAAAAGATCTAATTTGGGTTGCGCTTGCTATTCTGGGCATTGTTTTTTTATTGCCCGATCTAACGGGTGTCGATGCTCTTGATCCGATTGGCGTTGCACTGGCTTTAGCGGCTGGCGGATGCTGGGCAGCCTACATATGGTTTGGTCAAAGGGCGGGGAGTGTCGGTTCTGGAGGTGCAACCGTTGCGATAGGAATGACGATTGCGGCCCTGTTTGCGTTTCCAATCGGCGTTGTATTATCAGAGGCATCTATTTTTACGTGGTCAATACTGCCTATGGCGTTATCTGTCGCGATCCTTTCAAGCGCCGTACCTTATTGTCTAGAAATGTCGGCTTTAAAACGTTTGTCTACACAACACTTTAGTGTGTTAATGAGCTTAGAGCCCGCCATCGCCGCATTAGCTGGATTAATTATTCTTCAAGAACAATTAAGCTTAACGCAATGGATCGCCATTACGATGATCATCACGGCCTCAATGGGTAGCACGCTATCGGCGAAGAAATAAGGTAAACATTTTAAAATAGCTCAGCACTGCTCTATCTAAGCTTGTTAAAAACCCTTCTCTTAAGTACAAAAAAGCAGCCTAGGCTGCTTTTTATTCGTTTATTCGTTTATTCGTTTATTCGTTTATTCGTTACTTTCTATTACCCAATTTGACTTTGCCATTTGAACCAAACCATAACGCTTGAGCACGGCGACGCCCCAATAAGATTGGTCCATCATCGTAAAATAAGAAATTTTTCCAGTATTTTTTAAATACCGACCATTGGGTTTCGATAATATTGTACTTTTCATAACAAAAATAAACGGTCACGTCATTTTGCCAATCAATATGGGCCAAAATATCAACGGGTAATGATTCATCGTCACTTTCCCATTCTTTCATCCAGCTAATTTCATTGATCCAACTGCCTGCTTTACGAGGCCAATCTTGAGAACTTAACCTCTCTGAATCTGGGCTTTGAGCACTGATATTTTCCAGCCAAAACTGAGCCGCTCTGGCTTGAGACATGGGTTTAATATGCACCAGATCTTGCTCAGGAACTGGCATTGATTGGTGAGTGAAAATCCATTTTCTTTGGTATTGATCCAAAGGCAAATACGACATTGAATTTCCTTAATGTTTTAGCTGACTTGTGAATATACTTTTAAAACGATGACCCATTAGCTTGGGCGCCAATCAGCATTAACCAATGCTGTTAGGTTGTGATCTTCCCATTGGTCATCAATGAGCAAATAATTTTTAGCGTGACCTTCGGCCTGAAAGCCCATTTTCATCAACACCGCTTCACTGCGTTTGTTGATTGGCATATAGCTAGCCATGATACGGTGTAGGTTTTGTACCTTAAACATGTAGTGGCACGCCATTTTTAATGCACGGCCCATGATGCCTTTACCTTGTGCATTCTTCGCTAACGAATAGCCGAGATTGCAAGCATAAAATGGAAAGCGGGAGAGGTTACTAAACGAAATGGTGCCAAGCATGTCACCACTGTTAATATCGATGATGAGCAAATAATAGCCTAATTGCATTTTATGCAGCTCACCAAGTTTAATCAGTCGCTGTACCCAACCGTGAGCCTCAAAAAACGCCGCTTCTCGTTTAGGTTCCCAAGGCCGTAAATGTTCACGATTACTTGTAAAATAGGCGGCGATCATCTCCGCATCTTCAAGTTTTGCGGTTCGCACTAAAATATCATTGTCCACTTCATACACTTGGGACAAGGTGCTGCATGACTGCATCAATTTTTCCTAATTCCGTAGTCGCGTAGCTTATTGGCGATAGAGGTGTGTGATACGTTTAAACGCTTGGCTAATTTACGACTTGAAGGGAAAGACTGATATAAACGTTCCAAAATTTGAGATTCATACTCTTTCATAATGTCATCTAATGAGCCATCAAGATTGACATGGGTATTGCCAGTATGAACGGTTTCAAGCTGCGGCAAATGGAACAGATCCACTGTTAACTGATTATCAGACATCTCCGTTAGTGCCCTGAGCACCATGTTGTCCAACTGTCGTACGTTGCCTGGCCATTGGTAATGAGAGAGCTGATCCACCAAATCTTCCGCTAATAGTGGTTTGGCCATACCCATTTTCTTAATGTGCTTCGCCACAAATAGTTCAAGCAATGGCTGAATGTCGTTAGGCCGCTCACGCAAAGTAGGAATACGGAGAGTTAACACATTTAGACGATAAAAAAGATCTTCACGAAATGCGCCTGATTCGGCTAAATCTGCCAGCTTATGACGCGTCGAGGCAATCACACGAACATCAACATGAACTTCATGCTCCTCACCAACGCGGCGGAATGTACCATCTTGCAAAAAGCGCAGTAGTTTAATTTGTAAATGAGGACTCATCTCCCCTATTTCGTCGAGAAAAACGGTGCCGCCATTCGCCTGTTCAAAAATACCTTTATGGCCTTGTTGATGATTAAATGACCCTGGCGCATGACCAAACAACTCGGTTTCCGCAACATCATCCGGCATTGAAGCACAACTCAGAACTAAGAAAGGAAAGGAGGCACGGTGAGAGCGATTATGACAAGCCTTGGCCAACATCTCTTTACCCGTTCCGGTTTCGCCTTCTATAAGCAAAGGTTGATCAAGCATTGACAGCTTCTTAGCTTGGCTAATGAGCGCTTTATGGCGGTTAGAAACTCCGACAAAATGTTCAAAACCAAGGTTATTGTGCAAGGGCAAAGCATCATCGACGACGCCGCTAGGGCTTTTAGAACGAATCATCATCATAGTACTCGCCAAGGTGGATTCTTTCGACTCACCCGTAATATAAACAGGCATCATCTCCATCAGATAATCGAGACCATCGTGCACGATCTCCTCACGTTGTCGTGCTTTGTTGCCTTCAAGCCAGCGTGATAGATTAAAGAAAGGTAATAATGCGGAAATAGGCTGCCCTATCATCTCTTTCTCTGTTTTGTTAAACAGCGATAACGCTGAATAGTTTGCCATATCCACAAACCCTTTCAGATCAATCGCCAGCACCGCATCAGGCACGTTGTTGAGTAATGAAATTAACTCGGTGTTATGCCGCTCCATGGGCATGAATTGAATTTTCCGAACATCTTTTACGCCAGAAATTCGGCGAATTTCAGTCATCAATTCACTGAATGTTTCAAAATCAATATCTGGGCAATTGAGGTAAATAATGCCGATGACATCGATCTCAATCCCACGCAAATCAATCTTTCTCGATGCAAGAATATCGAGCAGTTCTCGGGTTAGGCCGAGTCTGTCTTCACAAGAGACTTCAAGACGCACTTAAAAATCCTAATAGAAAGTGTCAGGAAAAGTTGACAGTAGTTTCTATCAAGCCTTGTATGGCGTCAAGTTATCTCATGTTTTGAGGTTCACATTCGGGCATATTATTTGATAAATGTTGCTTATTTCACCGTAAGCGCGGCGATTCTTGCGACGATCTGTTTGCGAATCGCCCCTAATTTTACTTTTCTCTCTGGCTGCCATGTCATCGGCCTGAGCAGTGCCATGGCTTTCAAACCAAGACGAGCGGTCAATATTCCCACTCCTAAACCTTGCCCTGCCCGCGCGGATACTTTTCCGGCTAAATCCATAGAAAGGAGATCCATACTGGCGTCGATGGCGAGTTCGCTGGCACCTGCCGCTGCCATATTAACCAATACTGACTTAAATAAAGAGAGACGAGACCAGTAACCCAATGACACTCCATACAGTTTTGCCAGTTGATCAATCATAGTGAAATTACGCCATGCCACTAACAACATATCTGCGATGGCTAAAGGGCTAATTGCCACTAAAGCTGCCGCTTCTGTTGAATATTGTGAGACGATTTTGGTTGCTTGTTTATCTTGTTCACTCACCACCATAGCATCGTACATATCGAGTATTTCAGCATCGCTGTGTGAAGCATTAACGCTGTTTAACCAACGATCATAGGCTGGACTTTCGGTTTTTATGCCACTTTGTTTAGCTAGAGCTTGGCAGAACGCGAGCCCATGGCCAACGCTGTCGTTTTGCATAAGCTGTTCGCTTTGCTCTTGAATACTAAAATGATGGCGAAGTGCTCGTAACTTCCACAGCTCTTTGATTAAGGTACTTAAGCCTAACGATGCCAAACCAGCAATAAATCCCGCCCAGCCTAATGCTAACCAGTCCGCTGATTGAATCGCCGTGATAACTGAATCGATAGCTTGCCAACCGATTAAACCTGCAAAGCTTATAACTAATGCCGCAGCTCGCCATTTCCGACCTTGTGGTGGACGAATGATTTGCTCCAACTCTTTTTCCGCAGCACTCTCTTCATTGCTGATCGGCATTGGAATGAAGGCTTCATTATTTTGAAACTGCTGTTGAGCCGTAAGCTCTGGCGTACTCTTCTGTTGTGATTCTAATTTTTGATTAAAGATTTGCTTGGTTTTTAAATCACTCATTTCAGCTTATCTCCAATTAAATATTCCAACGCTTTATCTAAACGGATATGAGGGCAAGGTTCATCACAGCTAAATGCTCTTGGTTTAAAACTGGTGAATTCAAACCCTTGATGCTGCCAATACTCTTTGTTAGGTAACTTTTTCGGCACATCGCCGGGAAAAACGGTCAAAGTTTCGCCATTGATCGTCACACCTTGTAAGGCTGGAATGGTGCGCTCACCGCTATCAATAAAACCCGCTTGTGTGGCCTGTATCGATGCCATACTGATGCAACTCATCTCAATATTCTCATAGGCGGCGCTTTGCCAAGCAGGATGAACCATCTGCTGCAGTAACGACACCAAATGCGGATGTTGTTCAGGGGTGACATGATCCGCTTTGGTTGCGGCAAACAGCACTTTGTCTATCTTGGGTGCAAATAGACGCTTGAGTAAACCATTACGACCATAACGAAAGCTATGCATAATCTGCTCAAGCGCACGACGCATATCCAAAAAGGAATCGTAACCTTCATTGAGTGGGGATAAGCAATCGACTAACACAATCTGCCGATCAAACGTGGCAAAATAATTTTTGTAAAAAGCTTTCACAACCTTGTTTTGGTATTCTTCATAGCGTGCTTTTAACATGCTGTAATGACTATTGGGAGCAGGCTTGTCTTCACCGTACGGATTACGGCATGGGAAAAACTGCAGTACAGGCGCACCTTCTAGCTCTCCCGGCAACACAAAACGCCCCGGTTGCACCCAATGCAAACCGGCATTTTTACACGCGTGCAAATACTCCGTAAACAGCATCGACAATGAAACAAGCTTTTGCTCATTGGCGTCTTGCGTTACATCAAGTTTAGCTAACCCCTCAAGCCACGGCTCGGCTAATGAGGAACGCAGTTCACTTAGCGCTGAAAACTGCTGTTCTGACCACTGTTCATAGGTCATTTCGAGCAGAGGCAGATCCAACAGCCATTCACCCGGATAGTCGATGATATCGAGATAAAGTGTGGCCGTGTGACCAAATAATTTTTTACTGCGCTTTTTAGGTTTGTATTTGATCGCTAGGCGAATTTCGCTGACGTCACGAGTGGGTACAGGCCAATGTGGCGGTTCGCTGTGTAACTGTGACATCGCTTCATCGTAAGCAAAGCGTGGAACCATTAAGTTAGTTTGAGGGACACGTTTTGCACCCACAATGCGTCGGTCACGCGTTGCGGAAAATAGCGGTAAATTATCATGGGTAGAGGTGTGCAGTAATTGGTTCACTAAGGAGGTAATAAACGCCGTTTTCCCCGCTCGCGATAACCCTGTGACAGCAATTCGAACGTGCGAATCTAATCCACGGTTAATTAAATCAGTCATTTCTCGACGAATGTGCTGCATTCACTCACTCCACTTCATTTGATGACGCTATTTTATGTGTATTCATCTTAATCGGAGATGAACAAAAAGCCCCTGACGAGAATCAGAGGCTTAGGCTTCTTTGGCCAAAAAATTCGCTGTTCTGTGTTGAGCCGCTCACATCGGATCAATCATCTTCTATTAATTTATAAATCACAAACAATGCAGCCTCAAGCATCACCCATAACACGCAGGTGATTGTGACGTACTTATCATCGAAGATGCTGATGCCATGTAGAATAAGGTCATAGCCGAGGAAAACCCCAACCACAATAGCGATAATAATTTGTAATATTTTAATAAAACGAGGCATCTACCCTCCTAAGTTTTGCAAATGAGCATTTCAATTATCTATTGATTTATAGACGATAACTGCAGCCTAAGCTGCAGTTATCGTGAGAACGCGATGAGATCAGATTAAGCTTTCTTTTGAGCTTCGGCAATCTTCACTTTCCATGTGTCTGGGCCTATTTGGTGAGCATTCGCGCCACGCGAGTCCACCGCAACCGTGACTGGCATATCTTCAACTTCGAATTCATAAATGGCTTCCATACCTAAATCCTCGAATGCCACCACGCGTGCTTTCTTAATCGCTTTCGCCACTAAGTAAGCCGCGCCACCCACCGCCATCAAGTAGACCGCTTTGTGGTTTTTGATTGACTCCACCGTCGCAGGTCCACGCTCTGCTTTGCCTATCATCCCCATAATGCCCGTTTCATCAAGCATCATGTCGGTAAATTTGTCCATACGTGTCGATGTGGTCGGGCCTGCTGGACCAACGACTTCATCACCCACCGCATCAACGGGGCCAACGTAATAGATAAATTTACCTTTTAGATCGACGCCTTTAGGTAGCCCTTCGCCATTTTGCAACATCGCTTGGAGGCGCTTATGAGCAGCATCACGGCCCGTTAAAATCTTACCGGAAAGAAGCAGTGTTTCACCGGTTTTCCACTCTTGAACCTCTTCTTTAGTGACCGCATCAAGGTTAACTCGCCGCGCGCTTGCCCCTGCATCCCACACAATTTGTGGCCAATCTTCTAGCTTTGGTGGTGTAAGTTCAGCAGGGCCCGTACCATCTAGCGTAAAGTGAACATGGCGGGTCGCCGCGCAGTTGGGGATCATACAAACAGGTTTAGAGGCGGCGTGAGTCGGCGCTGTTTTGATTTTTACATCCACAACGGTGGTTAAGCCACCAAGCCCTTGCGCACCAATGCCTAAACGGTTCACGCGGTTAAAAATATCTAAACGCAGTTCTTCTTCCGCATTTTGTGGGCCACGATCAATCAGTTCTTGAATATCGATATGCTCCATCAGTGATTCTTTAGCAAGCACAGCTGCCTTTTCCGCGGTGCCGCCAATACCAATGCCGAGCATACCCGGAGGACACCAACCCGCCCCCATCAAGGGTACGGTTTTTTCTACCCATTCAGCAATGTCATCGGAAGGATTGAGCATTACCATCTTGGTTTTGTTCTCACTGCCGCCGCCTTTGGCTGCGATTTGAATGTCGACTTTATTTCCTGGAACCATATTGATATGAACGACAGCAGGCGTATTGTCTTTGGTATTAATACGCTTACCAGCAGGATCCATTAATATAGAAGCGCGCAATGGGTTATCTGGATTGGTGTACGCTTGACGAACTCCTTCATCAATCATTTCTTGCACCGTGAGATCAGACTCCCATTGCACATTCATACCGATGTTGACAAAACAGGTTACGATGCCGGTATCTTGGCAAATGGGTCGATGCCCTTCTGCTGACATGCGCGAGTTAATGAGAATTTGTGCGATCGCATCTTTCGCAGCTTGGCTCTCTTCACGATGATAAGCCTTTTCTAGCGCTTGAATGAAATCCAGGGGGTGGTAGTAAGAGATATATTGAAGAGCGTCAGCGACACTGCTGATCACATCCTGCTTGCGAATTACCGTCATTGCGTGCCTCGTTATTGTTATGCTTCCCTTGATTGTTGCGTGTTCCTCATTTAATAAGCGGTCAGCTTCTCAGCAAAAAATCAACTTATTGATGTGATTCAATCAAGTAGCAGCTTTTAATTTGCATTTTATGATACTCTTGCTTTACTCAACACGCTATGCAGCGATCGGTCTCTTTGTCACAAATTACGCAAATGAATAACAACGAACTCAATCAGATCCAAGTTAACGCACTGACTTACCACGTCGATCTCGCTCACCAATTGTTTTCTAAAATAGAAGACCGCCCATGGGCTATGCTGTTGCGCTCCGCCTCTAAGGTTCACATTGATAGCCGTTTTGATATTTTAGTCGCGGAGCCATTGGTCACTTTAGTAACACACGGCCATAAAACAAGGGTATGCGAGCCTCACTATCGCTACCACTCTCAAGTCGACCCATTCCAGCTACTCAAACAATTACAGCAGCAATATTTACCCGATGTTCAAAGCGATATGGACCTTCCTTTCGTGGGCGGTGCACTCGGTTATTTTGCCTATGATTTAGGGCGGCAGATAGAACGAATTCCAACGCTCGCTGAACACGATCTATCCACACCTGATATGGCGATTGGCCTCTATCAATGGGCTGTGGTCGTTGATCATTTGCACCAAGCCGCTTATGTGGTGGGCAATCATATTGATGAGGCATGGCAATGGCTCAACACTCAGAACCCCAAAAACAACGGCCATTTTGCATTACGCTCTGATTGGCAATCCAACATGAGTAAAGAGAGCTACCAACGGAAATTTGAGCAAATCCAGCACTATTTGCTCAGTGGTGATTGTTATCAAATCAATCTCGCACAGCGCTTTAAAGCCGACTACGAAGGCAGTGAATGGCAAGCTTACCAAAAACTAGAAATGTTTAATTGTGCTCCATTTTCAGCTTTTATCCGCTTAGAGAAGTCAGCGATTTTGAGTGTCTCTCCCGAACGTTTTATGCAGGTCAAACACAACATTATTGAAACTAAGCCAATAAAAGGCACCCGCCCAAGAAGCGATAACCCAGACATTGACGCCGCTAACGCCGCGGAACTTGCTTGCGCAGAAAAAGATCAAGCCGAAAACTTGATGATAGTGGACCTATTACGAAACGATGTTGGCCGTGTAGCAAAACCGGGCTCTGTACATGTGCCTAAGCTGTTCGATATTGAAAGTTTTCCTGCCGTGCATCACCTTGTGAGTACCATTCGCGCAGAACTTGACTCAGCCTATTGCGCTGCCGATCTATTAAGAGCCAGCTTCCCCGGAGGCTCAATTACTGGCGCACCAAAAGTACGTGCAATGGAAATTATTGAGGAGTTAGAGCCTCACCGCCGTAGCGTTTACTGTGGCAGCATCGGCTATATTAGTCGCCACGGGACAATGGACAGCAGTATTGCTATCCGAACTTTGGTGGCAGAAAAGCAACAACTGCACGTTTGGGCTGGTGGCGGTATTGTTGCCGATAGTCAGTGTGAGCTTGAATATCAGGAGACACTGGATAAACTGAGCCGCATTTTACCTGTGCTTGAACATTCTCGTTAACCTTTCCAAGGTTTATTGAACTAGGCTAAAAAGAGATAGATGCAAAATTCGAGTAGGTAACGAAAATGAAGAGAAACAGCGTACAGACTGCGACCCCCTTGACAAAAGATCGGCTTATCCAGCGCTTTCAGTTGCAACAACCTGTGCCTTATCATGAAGAATCTATCCGTCGTGTAGCACACCTTGCTCCTCAAACCTTGCGTAAGGCTTCGGTGTTAATTGGTTTTGTTGAGAGGCCAAATGGCCTAAACGTAGTATTAACCAAAAGAGCTGCGCACCTTAAACATCATCCAGGACAAATCAGTTTTCCTGGCGGGAAATATGAGGAAGTCGACGGTTCACTGCAAATCACAGCACTTCGTGAAGTAAGCGAAGAAATTGGAATTCTAGCAAACGACATCACTATTTTTGGGCAACTGCCTGAATTGGTTACCGTCAGTAAGTTTGTAGTGACGCCCTTTCTTGCTTTTATCAACCCCAATTACAAAGCTATTATTGATACCAATGAAGTGGACGAAATATTTGAAGTTCCCGCCCACCATCTGTTTGATCGAAACAAACTCTATAGCGAATTATTTCAAGTAAAAAATCAACGACATCGCGTTTTCGCCATCCCTTATCAACATCATTTTATTTGGGGGATGACAGCGCAGATCATTCATGTTTTGCAAAAACAAGTTATTCAACCTCATTAATATTCAAACTATTCAACCATAAGTTTAAATAACACGGATGATTATTTTTCCTTATCCCTCCCAAAAGCAAACGTTTGGCATGAATAAATGTTAATCGAAGCATTATATTGATAACTTTTACTAATCCAAATCATTAACATTACTCACATGTAGCACGCCATTTTCGTGATCAAAAATGGGTTTTTGACATATCATTCAGTAAGCACGAACGTTACATGATTTAGATCTAGTTTTCGAATGAGAAAATTATGCAAAATGCGCTCGACTTATTTCCTGTTCCCAAAAATGAGCAATACAATATGAACACAACAACTTCGTCGGCATCTGCCGTACAATCCTCTAGCAAGTGGACTTATAAAGATTTCACTTGGTGTCTTTCACTTTTTGGTACAGCCGTTGGTGCCGGTGTACTTTTCCTTCCAATTAAAGCTGGTGCGGGTGGTTTTTGGCCATTAGTAATGTTAGCCCTAATTGCGGCGCCAATGACTTGGTTCGCACACAAAGGCTTAGCTCGCTTTGTTCTTTCTTCAAAAAATGTTGATTCTGATATTACTGACACAGTAGAAGAGCATTTTGGTAAAACTGGCGCAAACCTTATTACGTTCGCATACTTTTTCGCCATCTATCCTATCGTTCTTATCTACGGCGTTGGCATCACAAACACCGTTGATTCCTTCCTTGTTAACCAAGTTGGCATGGAATCGATTCCTCGTTGGTTACTTTCTGGCGCACTAATTGCTGCCATGACAGCTGGCGTAATCTTTGGTAAAGAACTGATGCTAAAAGCGACGTCTGCCATGGTGTATCCGCTGGTTTTCATTTTATTAGCTCTTTCTTTCTACCTTATCCCAGATTGGAACACTTCAATGATGGAAGTAGCGCCTGATTGGTCTGCCATGCCAACCATCGTTTGGCTTGCTATTCCTATCATCGTGTTTTCTTTCAACCACAGCCCAATCATCAGCCAGTTCTCTAAAGAACAACGCCTACAATACGGTGATAATGCGGTTAAGAAAACCGACATGATCACTGGTGGCGCGGCCATGATGCTGATGGGTTTTGTGATGTTCTTCGTATTTTCTGTTGTGCTATCTCTGTCGCCAGAGCAACTGGCACTAGCAAAAGAACAGAATATCTCGGTGCTTTCTTACCTAGCAAATATTCATGAATCACCAATCATCTCTTATATGGGCCCTCTTGTTGCGTTTGCAGCGATCACCTCTAGCTACTTCGGTCACTTCTTAGGTGCTCATGAAGGTTTGGTGGGTTTAATTAAATCTCGCTCAAATAGCTCAGTAAGCAAGATTGAAAAAATGTCACTGATCTTCATCGTGTTGACTACTTGGATTGTAGCGATTGTAAACCCAAGCATTCTAGGCATGATTGAAACCATGGGCGCACCGATGATTGCTGGTATCTTGTTCCTACTGCCCGTATTTGCAATGCACAAGGTTCCTGCAATGGCGAAGTTCAAGACTTCAGCACCAGTACAGATTTTCACAACTATCTGTGGTCTTGCTGCTATTACTTCTGTAATCTACGGCGCTCTTTAATCTGGTGGTTATATCAACCGTCATGAATACAGAATACAGAACATAACTATAATAATGAGCCTCCCTCTTAGTTAGGGGGGCTTACTTTTGAGGTAATCGATATGATTAGTGTATTTGATATCTATAAAATCGGTGTTGGTCCTTCAAGCTCACATACCGTGGGGCCAATGAAAGCGGGTAAAGAGTTTATTGATGATTTACGTTCAATGGGAAAATTGCGCGACATCACTAAAATCACCGTGGACGTTTATGGTTCATTATCACTGACAGGGAAAGGTCACCACACAGATATCGCTATCATCATGGGTCTTGCTGGTAACACCCCTGAGAAAGTGGATATCGATGCTATTCCAGGCTTTATCGCACGCGTTGAAGAAACCGAGCGTCTTCCCGTTGGTATGCACTGTCATACCGTATCGTTTCCTAAAGAAGGTGGAATGAATTTCCACAAAACGAATTTGTCCTTGCACGAAAACGGCATGCAGATCCACGCGTGGATCGATGATGAAGTCCTTTACTCAAAAACCTACTACTCTATCGGCGGTGGTTTTATCGTTGACGAAGAGAACTTTGGTAAAGAAAAAGAGAACCCAATTAAAGTTCCTTATGTCTTCACTAGCGCTGACGAGATGATGAACCAATGCAAAGAGAGTGGTCTTTCCATCAGTACGCTGGTTATGGCTAACGAAAAAGCACTGCATTCTGATGAAGAAGTTCGTACTTACTTTGCCAATATTTGGAAAACCATGCGCGAATGTATGGACCGTGGTATGAATACTGAAGGTATCTTACCAGGGCCTCTTCGTGTTCCACGTCGGGCAGCAGCGCTTCGTCAACAGTTAATGACCTCAGAAAAGACCACCAACGACCCAATGGCGGTCGTTGACTGGGTAAACATGTACGCTTTTGCAGTGAACGAAGAAAATGCCGCGGGTGGGCGTGTAGTGACGGCACCTACTAATGGCGCATGCGGTATTATTCCTGCAGTGTTAGCTTATTACGATAAATTCATTCAGACCGTTACTGAAAAAGATTATATCCGTTACTTTGCCGCCTCTGGAGCTATCGGTGGGCTTTACAAGCGTAACGCTTCTATTTCTGGTGCGGAAGTGGGTTGTCAAGGTGAAGTGGGTGTTGCCTGTTCGATGGCAGCAGCGGGCCTTGCAGAACTGATGGGGGGAAGCCCTGAACAAGTTTGCATGGCCGCTGAGATTGCAATGGAGCATAACTTGGGTTTAACCTGTGACCCTGTCGCGGGACAAGTGCAAGTACCTTGTATCGAACGCAATGGTATTGCTGCAGTGAAAGCGATCAACGCAACGCGGATGGCGCTACGCCGCTCATCGGCACCTCGTGTTTCGCTCGATAAAGTGATCGAAACCATGCTTGAGACAGGTAAAGATATGAACGCCAAATATCGTGAAACTTCCCAAGGTGGTTTAGCGATTAAAGTCGTTTGCTAACCAACACCTATCTATTTAAAAACCCCGTTCATTCAAGCTTAACGCCACTCGCTTAATTGTGAGTGGCGTTACTGGAACTGCAAAAAACTTCTTAATTAACCTTGTGCTACGCTATTTTATAGCGCTTATAAAATTATAAATAAGATCTAATTTCATCATCACATATAAGTTTACAATTTTTATCTAGGATATAAGCCAGTAAAATGACTACTCTTTAATCAACTAAGGAGCTGGCTATGAAAAAATTTAAGAATATTTTATTTGTAACTCAAGGCTTACCCGGACATAGCGACGCGTTAGAGCAAGCAATTCAGCTCGCTTACAACAACCGTGGTCAACTCGCTGGTTTGATTACATTTCCAGCATTTCCTGCCGAACTACAACCCTATCAAGATCCGTATGAGCAATCTTTTCTCAGCGGTTTTATGCAAACTATTGATGAATTTCGTTCACAAAATCATATCACTAAAGATGATGTGCCTTTTCCTTTGATGGTTGAACACAACGAACAACCCGCAGTAGGAATGATACAATCGGCGCTCACCAACCATATTGACTTACTGATAAAAGAAGCTGAACCAATGGCTGATGACCAACAAGGTTTTAAAGCTTTGGATATGACACTGCTTAGAAAATGCCCTTGCCCAGTCTGGCTACATCGACCTTTATCTAAACCTAAAGCTAATCATCGTGTTGCTGTCGCCATTGATCCAATCACCACAACGGATCAGCAACATGCATTATCATTACGTTTACTCGAGTTATCACGAACGATAGCTAACACTTGTGATAGCCGCCTGCATATTGTTTCTTGCTGGGAATACTATTTAGAAAACTACCTACATGACCATGTCTGGATCCAAGTGGACCAACAACAGATGGAACAAGAAATCGCACAAGCCAAAGCAAAACATGAACAAGCATTACAGCAAGTTATTGATGAGTCAGGCATTACAGGCGAATTGGTGATACATCACCTGCACGGCAAGCCGGATGAGCAGATTCCTGAATGGGTCACGACAGAGAATATCGATATTCTGGTAATGGGTACTCTAGCAAGGACAGGGATCGCGGGCTTTGTAATTGGTAATACAGCTGAAAATATCGTCCAGTCGATAGAGTGTTCTTTAGTCGCACTCAAACCTGAAGGATTTGTCTCACCAATCCAAACCGAGTAGTTCCAGCATATAACCAGTATTCTCTCGGATGAATTCGACACTATTAAAAATTAGTCTATACTTTTCAAAGTAGTAGATAATTTAACCCGCTCAGAGCACTACCGAAAGGATGCACTGAGCGGGTTTAATATGACTTCGAAGAGGCTGCAATATTGAAGATAGGACTTGATAAGCATACGTCCCCCAAGCAAAACTCACTGTCGGCTGGGTTACTCCCCTTTGCCCTGCTACCCATCATACTATTTGGGCTCGTGTTTTATTGGCACCAAGATGGCGGCGCCGCTTGGCAAGTGGCTTGGGTTCCGGGGCTCGATATTAATCTCAGCTTTAAACTTGATGGACTCTCTTTTCTTTTTGCATCACTGATCACAGGAATCGGTGCGATGATCCAAATCTACGCACTGGCTTATATGAAAGAGAAAGCCGCACGCTTCTCGTTTCACCTCTACCTCACTCTCTTTATGCTCGCCATGCTTGGCGTGGTGGTAAGCGACAATATCTTACTGCTGTTCATCTTCTGGGAACTGACCACCATCACTTCCTATCTGTTGATTGGTTTTAATCATGATAAACCGGTCTCACGCAAAAATGCCCTACAGTCACTTTTAGTCACGGGGGCCGGAGGACTCGCGCTTTTAGCCGGACTGATTTTACTTGGCTTGATGGCCGATAGTTATCAGCTCAGCGTCATCATTGAGCAAGCGGATCACATCGCGACACATCCGTGGTTTATACCTTCGCTGATTTTAGTCTTACTCGGTGCATTCACTAAATCCGCGCAATTTCCATTCCATTTCTGGCTACCTAATGCGATGGCCGCTCCCACACCCGTGAGCGCCTATTTGCATTCTGCCACTATGGTCAAGGCCGGTATTTACTTACTCGCTCGTCTATCGCCAATTTATGCCAGTAGTGATCTTTGGTTTTACTGCCTTATCACCGTTGGTGCAGTCACGGCTCTTTGGTGCACACTGCTGGCATTCAAGCAAACCGATTTAAAACTGATGTTGGCCTACAGCACTAATGTAGCGTTAGGTAAATTAACCCTGCTGCTTGGTTTAGGTACCGAGGTCGCGCTGACGGCCGCCGTGCTGTTTATTTTAGCCCACTCATTTTACAAAGCTGCACTCTTTATGGTGGTCGGCAATATCGATAAAGCGACGGGCACTCGAGAGCGAGAAAAGCTCGGCAACTTAAAATCCGTCTTGCTGCTGAGCCTCATTGCTGCGGTGATTGCCGCTTTATCCAAATCCGGTGTTGCGCCTATGTTCGGATTTTTAAGTAAAGAGTACATGTACAAATCCAGCGTGGAGTCTGGCATTGAGTGGATTACGCTGATCTTATTACTGATTAATTCGCTGATGGTGGCGTTAGCGATAGCATTACTTTACAAACCTTTTTTTGGTCAAGCGACCAAGGAGAGCGAAAGCCACCCACCCAAAGCGATCGAACAGAAAATATCCCTTTGGTTACCCGCGATGGCACTGGCTATCGCCAGTTTCCTACTGCCTGTTTTTGCCCTTGATTGGATTAACCAGCATTTAGTCATCCCAGCAGTCATGGCGATGGATCCGAACAGCGTTCCACAAGCCGCAAAATTATGGCAAGGCTTCAATATCCCCCTCGCTTTAAGTGGTATTACACTGGTGCTAGGGGTCGTGCTGTATCTGAACTACGCAACCCTAGTCACATGGCTCGCACGCCTTGTGAAGCCGCTGCCCAAAGCAGAACAAATATTTGATGCCGTACTGGCTTACTTAGCGACATTGGCAAGCTGGCAAACACAAATGCTGCAACAAAAACGCTCAAGCGGTTATATGCTGCTATTTTTTGCCGTTTTAGCCTTAATGCTGCTCTATCAACCTCTTTCGTTGCCATCGACATGGAGCTCCTCCTTGTCCGATATCCATTTTTATGAAGTCGCAATTGCCGTTGCAATGATCGCTTCCGCACTGCTGTGTGTCATGACGACCTCACGCTTACTGTCTGTGTTATCACTAGGCATGGTCGGTTTTATGACAACGTTAGTCTTTATGATTTATAGCGCCCCAGATGTTGCCAAAACCCTCTTGCTGGTCGAAACGCTGATGGTGGTGTTTGTGGTGCTACTGATGCGCCATATGCCCTACTTGTCGACGGTCGTTCGCCATTCTGTACCGCGGCGCACATTGAATGCGGTGATAGCCAGTGTGATTGGTGCATCCGTAACCTTAATCCTGCTCAATATCACGGCGCATCCTATCGATACCACTTTATCTGACTATTTTGCGCAGCAGAGCGTTCCCGGCGGCCATGGCCGCAACATCGTCAATGTCATTTTGGTCGATTTTCGTGCCTTTGATACCTTGGGAGAAGTAATTGTGGTCGTCATGGCGAGCCTTGTCGCGATTAGCCTCTTACCCAAACGAACCGAGCAACCACAGAAGATTCATTCTCTAATCTTTGCCACTACCGCACATATTGTGACCGCCTTGATGCTGATGTTTTCTCTCTATCTGTTGCTGCGAGGACACAATGATCCCGGCGGTGGCTTCATCGGCGCATTGATTGCGGTGATCGGCTTTTCGCTGCTCCTCTTCGCCGAATCGCCCCAATACGTGAGAGATCGTCTCCACTTCTCGCCACTCAATATTGCCTTGTTTGGCATTCTGCTCAGTTTTATGGCAGGAGCCATGAGTGTCGCGGTCGGTTTGCCTTTCCTAACTGGGTTATGGTGGAAAGAGATATTACCACTTGGCACCCCACTGCTGTTTGATGTCGGCATCTATTTGTCGATCATTGGCGGCGTGATGGGCATGTTGCTGCGCGTTAAAGAGGAACTCGACTAATGGAAGGATTATGGAGCATCGTTGTCGGTGTTTTTGTCGCCGCTGGTATCTACTTAATGCTAGAGCGCCACTTACTGCGCTTATTGTTTGGCCTCATCCTCCTCAGTAGTGCCGTGAACTTAGCCATTTTCACCGCAGGGCGCTTAACGCCCGCCGCTCCCCCCTTAATTGAGGTGGGAGCCTTGTTACCCGCTGAAGGTGCAGCTAACCCGCTGCCACAAGCGCTGATTTTAACCGCCATTGTGATCGGTTTTGGCTTACTGGTTTTTGCTTTGCTGCTGTTTTACCGAGCTTATTTTGAGACTCGCAGCGCGGACGTCGATGAGATGCGTCGCTCAGAGGAGGAAGAATGATTGCCATTGGGTTGACCTTACCCGTTGTGATCTCACTGCTCACTGCAGTTGCGATCTTTTTAGCGGGGCGTAATCGTTGGCTGACCAACGGTTTGAGTGTGATCTGCAGTATCATCAATCTCTTTACTGGCGCTCTACTCACGATCACCATTTACACTCATGGCCCAGCATCTATTGCCTTTGGGCAATGGTCGGCCCCCTTTGGCATCGTTTTTGTCGCTGATTTATTGAGCGTCGCTATGGTCATGGTGACGGCCATTATTGGCTTGGTTAGCGTTATCTATGCGATTGCCGATTTAAGCGCCAAACCCTCATACGCGCGCTATCACGCGCTGTTGCACGTTCTACTGGCTGGTGTGTATGGCGCTTTCTTAACGGGGGATATTTTCAACCTTTATGTCTGGTTTGAAGTCATGCTGATCGCTTCTTTCGGCTTGATGGTGTTGGATGCAAACCAGCAACAAATTGATGGCGCCATCAAATATGTGCTGCTCAATCTCATCTCTACCTTGGTGTTTTTACTTTCGATAGGACTGCTTTACGGTGCCACCGGAACCTTAAACCTCGCAGATTTACATGACAAAGCTCAATCCCTCGCTCCGGAGATGAAAACCATGCTCGCTGGATTGTTATTGTTCGCGTTTTCTATCAAAGCAGCGCTGTTTCCTCTGTTTGCTTGGCTACCGGCGTCTTACCACACCTTGCCGAGCGCGATTGTTGCCCTGTTTGCCGCATTGCTCACCAAAGTCGGTGTCTACGCTTTGCTGCGAGTCTTCACTCTGGTATTTCCGCTCGATAACAGTGGCT
Organism: Vibrio qinghaiensis; assembly: GCF_002257545.1. Classification (NCBI taxonomy): domain Bacteria; kingdom Pseudomonadati; phylum Pseudomonadota; class Gammaproteobacteria; order Vibrionales; family Vibrionaceae; genus Vibrio; species Vibrio qinghaiensis. The sequence continues at coordinate 1,497,242 of NZ_CP022741.1, forward strand.
GGCAACCGGTCCTGCTGGGGATTGCGGCGCTGACCATGCTCACTGGCGTACTCGGTGCAGCAAGCCAATATGACATTAAAAAGATTCTTTCTTTTCATATCATTAGCCAAATTGGCTACATGATTATGGGGCTAGCCATTTATACCCCTTTGGCCATCACAGGTGCGATTTTTTATGTCATCCACCATATCTTGGTGAAGGGTAACCTATTTCTGATTGGTGGCTTAATTGGCAGAAAGTACGGCACAACCCAATTAACGCAGCTCGGTGGAGTATATAAAGCCATGCCTTGGCTTACCTTTGGCTTCTTGCTCGCCGCATTCTCTTTGGCGGGCTTCCCTCCTCTGTCGGGTTTTTGGGGCAAGTTCCTAGTCATCAAAGCGAGTTTGGCTGCTGAGCTGTATTGGCTTGCCGCGATTGCGCTACTGGTTGGCCTGCTAACGATTTTCTCGATGACCAAAATTTGGAATGAAGTGTTTTGGAAAGATGCCCCTGCCGCTCTACCGCAGGAGACGTTAGCCCGCTCAACACTCGGCCTTTATGCACTGCCGATCCTAGTGCTCACCCTGTTTAGCCTAGTGATTGGTTTGGCTGCGCAGCCGTTTTACCAATTTGCTACCTTAGCCGCAGAACAATTATTAACGCCAACCGCTTATATCCATGCTGTTTTGGGAGGCTCAAAATGATTTATCTCTTCCTCAACCTCTTTCTTGCCACGGCGTGGATGCTGCTCAATGGTGATTACTCCAGCTTGCAATTCTTATTGGGATTCGTGGTGGGGTTTTGGGCACTGCGCCTCAGTCAGCCATTTGGCTTAAAAACCAGTTACTTTCGCCGTTTTAGAGCCATCGCCAGCCTTGCTATCTATTTCCTTTACGAAATGATTGTCTCGGTGATTCGAGTCGCATGGGATGTCGTGACACCAAAGCATCTGAGCGATCCTGACATTGTCTACGTGCCATTAGATGCCCGCAGCGATCTTGAGATTACCCTATTGGCCAACATGGTTTCGCTCACTCCCGGCACTTTAAGTCTCGATGTTAGCGAAGATAGACAGTATTTGATCGTTCACGCAATGTTTGCTCCAGAGCACCAAGCGGTGATTAACGACATCAAAAATGGTCTTGAAAAACGGATACTGGAGGTCACTCGTGGATAACTCATTACCACTGGCGATTCATTTCGCCTATCTAGGGCTTTTGCTTAGCTTGGCAATGGCGTTTATCCGCTTAGTGCTAGGCCCATCGCTCGCCGATCGCGTGGTGGCTCTCGATTTAATTTCCTTTATCACCATAGGTTTTATTGTTGTTTACAGCTTAGACAGTGGTCAGCAGACACTATTGGATATTGCCTTAACCCTAGGCTTAGTGGCTTTCCTTGGCACCATAGCTTTTGCACGATTTATCGCTAAACGAAAAGGAGAACATTAATGTCGATGTTAGCGGCTCTCTTACTGGTTCTCGGCACCTTGTTCACACTATTTGCGAGCCTAGGCATTTTGCGCATGCCCGATCTCTATACTCGCATGCACGCTGCCACCAAAGCCGGTACAGCTGGCTTGTCTTTATTGCTCCTTGCTGTCGCACTCTGTATGCCTGAGACTGGCGTGATATCACGACTGGTCGGCATCATGCTGTTTATTTTTCTGACCGCTCCCGTCGCGGCCCATTTACTCGGTAAAGTCACACTAGAAGCAGGCTATAGTATTTGGCGCAACCGAGGGAATGCTAAAAAGCAATAAAGCCAGTCGTTTGACTGGCTTTGAGCTTGAGCGAGATTTAAAACTGGCCGAGATATTCCCAGTGTCCATTGGTTGGATTGGGATCGGTTGGGTAAGGGAAATAACCGTACTTAGTCACTTTCAAGCGGTAGTAGTGGTAGCCACCTCTAAACGCATATTGATAAATATCGTTCACGTTGCCACGCTGACCATCACTGCCCCACACGCCCATCGCGTCTTGTTGATACCATTCCAATAGCATCCGTTCAAAGCTGGCCAGATCGCGATTCAACTCAGTAAGATACTCTTGAATAGAAGAGTCACTGCCTAGCCAAATCCAATCTTGGTTTGGCGCTCCGCGCGTTGGAAATGCCTCCCCTTCGCCCGGACGCTTTTGGATAAAGTAATGGTTTTCACCATCGATTTGCCCAACAAACACCGCATTTTGCTCATTATCCCAAGTGGTTGAGGTACGCTCATCCCATGTCAATAAGCGAGATACACCAAAGTAGCTTTGTACACGCGCTTCAATGCTCACACCAGCCGCTCTATTGAGCTTGATTGGGTTGAAAGCAAAGTTCACATAGCGATCTGCCGAACCTAGATATTTCCAACCTTGATTACTGGTTTGATCGGCCGGGAATGCGCCAGCTTCAAGCGTGCGCATCACAAAGTAGTCGCGCGTACCCGTTTCTGGATTCGGGTAAACATACAACGCCCCCGCACGGCGCTCCGCTTTCGTCACACCATTGTTGAGCACACTTCGCCCATAGTGTTCAGCCACAAAGGCATCAAACTCAGCGATGGTCGCAAAATCCGTGTTCAGCAGAGTTTCATTCTGCGCGAAGGTTGGTGTCATATCGACCACTTGGCTGTAACCGTACTCTTGGCCAATGATGATTGGGCCTTTGAGCTTATCCAGCGGCGGGTTCTGATCTGGCGTGAAATGTGTCAGCGTTGAAGTGCCGTTAAGGTCACTACAGCTCAAACTCACTTGGGTAGGTACACCTTTTTCCATCGATAAGTTAACGTGGAACTTGTTACTTTCGGTCGATTTGTGACGATTGCCGTCCAGTGCGATATGGGTTGAGCCATTGCGATGTTCCACCACTAACTCACAACGACGTTGAGAAGCTAAGGTTCTCGACAACACTTCGCTATTACGAATTGCATAGCTCCAAACACGGCCTTCAGCGTTATTTTTCACGCCTTCGACTTGCTCACAACGCCCATTGCGTACAAAACCTGCCCCGTCATGGCTACCATTATTGTGCGGCTTGTTTAATGTACACAGTTGCACTTCACCAATTTCAGCATTCGGGGTGTAGGTGACATTGCCTGCACCAAATTGCGAAAGTAATTCATACTGCCCTACCGGCGAATCGATCTGATAATCGTTATACCAGCGCATATCTCGGCTACCTTCACACACGTTACGTTGTGCATTTAAGCCGCCAACAAACGTCGCGCTTTGACCATTGGTATTGGTGTAATCAAAGCGGCAAATTGGCAGTTGTTGCCCATCAATCAATAACGTCTGCCATTGGTTGTATTGGATTTCGGCTTGAGTGAGATCCCCGGCCGCTTGCCAACCTTCTAGCTGATACTCACCTTGCTCTGGCTGTGGCAGCTCAAACACGTTGCCATAATTTGAGTAAACCAGAGGATAGATTTGACTAGGATTCTCATTCTGCGGATCGTAAATACCCAATAAGGTCACTACCGGCACACCCACTTGCTGCGGTTTGGGGGTATCCGTTTCGACTGCTTTATAACTTTGCGTCGCCTGATCCCATTGCACATAGCCGCTTGGGCTGTTGCTATCAAGGTTAAAACCGTTGTTCATCCAACGCTGTGCTTTGCGCGACTGAGCCGGATGCTCCAAGGTAAAGCGGCTGATGGTGCCAACGTACTCTTGCTCTCCGCCATTTTGCGCATCACGTAAGAAACGGAACGCATCTTTAAACGGTGGCACAATATCATCACCTTGCTGTTGGGTATAAACATCGCCTTTCCAGTGTAAGTTACCAATAAAGCGTTGGTGGAACGCATCCCAACCCCAGCCAGATTCCATATCGTGAATTGAGGCCATGTACGGCCAGTGACCTAAACCATAGTTATGCCCCAGTTCATGGGACCATTCATTGCCGGTAGTATTTTGCAGGGTTACTTTACCGCCACCGCCACTGCCGCCATGAACCACAACTTGAGCTAAATCTGTACCTTCTTTGGTATACACCCCGACGTTGGTGTGTGCGGTAATGTGGTTGTAGCGGCGGTTGTATTGCTGCGAATAACCCGCACTACTCACAATGCCGACGTTGGCGTTGTTGACACCTGTAGAGACCAACGCTTTACCGATCGCTTCACGCATATCGCCGCTGTGCCAACCACCCGTGCTCGCGCTCTTATCGGTGTACACCACACCATTTGGCATAGTGACAACAGGAAAATAGGCAGGAGTGTAGTCAGCCATCACCAATTTAGACGCGGGTATTTTTTGGAAATAATCCGCGGCCAAAGTTGGAAGATTTTGAATCATCGTATTGCGGTTACGCGGTTGAGTCAGCATGCCCATGTCGATATTTTGAATCACCAACTCAGGCGCACCACCAAACTGGATGTCTCCTTGGCTGAGCACACCTTCACGGCCTAAGTTGTCGGTCAAGCGCAGTGATAGACCCGGCTTCATCCAATTCCATTGCAGCGGCAGTGACCAAGCGTGATGAGAGAACACCACCTTCATACGACCATTGTCCGGCTGATCCGACGCAGCCAAAGCACTAGGAGGTAGCATCAAGGTGCTTTGCACTAATTCGCCATCGAGGAACAATTCGGCGCGCACTTGGTTTATCTCTTCGCCTTGCGAAGGCGTGAAGAGCAGCATCGCTTCGCGATTCATGATCACATCCAAATGGCCTTGCCCTGTCAGCTCATTGCTATTAGGCGCGACGGAGGTGTGCGTTTGCGTTATGCCCAAACCGCCTTCTAAACTGCCTTGCAAATGGTTAGGAGTTGGGATCTCATCAGCAAAGCCAACACGAGCTTCCTGAGTCGTGAAGCGCACCACTTTCGGCTCGGCGCAATCGACCTGATTGCAGGAACTGAGGGCAATTTCATACTGGGTTTCTGGCTTAAGGTCACCGATAAAAAAGCCCGCAGAAACCGAATCATAGCGGCGAACATCCTTCGCATCACTCAAATTGGTTAAGGTGAGCTGAGTCTTATCGGCTTCATTTTGCCCAAGCCAGTCAAACGACACACCGACATCAGACAAACTCGAAACGGTTAACGAGGTAATCTCTGGCTTCACTAACGCACCACAATCCGAGGTTTCGGTACGATAGATGACATCACGTTGCCAAATGTAGCTACCATCGGCGCGCTTAGACCCGTGTGCCGCAGGAATGTATTCGACAAAACAGCCTTGATCGTCCGGTTGGTAAACACCAAATTCGCGGCTCATCAGATAAAAACCGCCGTCATACATCATGAATTCCCAACTCTGATCGACAAAGTCAATCACGTTGCGATAAGGCGTATCATCGCCGCCTTGATAAGGCAAAAAAGGGAACTGCAGATCATTTTTGTAGCTCAGGCGATAGTCAGTCCCTTTGTAACTGATCCAGCGTTCGCCACTACGCTCAAACACCCCTTCTCCGCGTTCGGCCATCGCTTTAATCGATTCTAGCCGCTCAACGGTTTTTTCGCCGATCTGCACCAGAGTGAGCTCATGTTGCGCCCACGCCGATGTGCTTGCCAATAGCCCAGTTATCAGAAGCGTTAATGGTTTCTTGTCCATGGTTAGATTTCTCATTTTAGTTACCATTCTGGTTATAGTGATGCGGCCTGAATTTCGGCCGCAGTAACCCTCGGAATCTAGCGAATTCATATCGCAATAGGCTCCGGACATAGACAACCGGGTTACAGAGTTATTATTAGTTACCGAATGGCATATCAGCAGTCTCACTGCATCCACAAAGAGACAAGGGTTCCAACTCTATGAAGATAGCTTCTTGACAATGCGAGCCATAGCCCAAAAAAATGCAAACAATCACACATAAAATCAGTGAATAATCACATCAAAATCAATTAAAGATAATGATATATAAGTATTTTTTGTTGTTGAGGACAAAGAAATCACCCACACTCATTGATGGGCATTGAGAAAGTTAAGTGAGCGATTTTTTCACACAGATATTCGCTGATTAGCATCGCGGAAGTCACCGCGAGATAAGCCGCATAACACACATGTAAGCTGCGGGGGGCTTTTTTCTTGAATAACCCACTAAACGTGAGATCTTCGGCATAAATATTGAAATAGCAAATACATAACAAATTAAAATGAGACGTATATTTAATTTATTATCCAAGCAAATGGTTATCTTAATTATGATTTAACTATCTTATCTAAAGAGAGAATGATGATCATAAAAATTTCATACCTTGCCCTACTAGCCTTGCTTTGCTCTCCCATTACCAGTGCGCAGACAGAAAATAGTGACGCTGAGCAACCATCAAGTCATGTGACATGTCGCGCTCACAACCTAACACTGAGTTTAACCACTGATCAGTATGCTTCTGAAACAACATGGGAAATAAAAAACAGCCTCTCACAGGTTATTTATGCGGGTAACAATTACTCAGATTCAACATTTTATAGCCAAGAAATATGTTTATCGGATGGTGAATATCAATTCACCATCCGTGACAGTTATGGTGATGGTATTTGCTGTGCCTCTGGCAATGGTCTTTATTCCTTAGCTAAAGGCTCGGAAATACTGGCCTCTGGTGGAGAATTTCAATACAGCCAATCAAGCAGCTTATTACTTGGTGAATCAACATCACCTGCTAACCATGACTATTATCAAGCCGCGATAGGAAAAACAGGTTTTGAACTAAAAACGGCCTTATACAACATCATAAAGAATCATAATAGCCGCGGTTATTCCGCAATTTGGACACTATTACAAAATACAGACATAGATAACTACTACGAGAATGACGGTTCAGTGTTAGATATCTATTCTGAGAAACCTGACAGCAACGACAGTGTTAGTTTTACTAAAGTCAGCGATCAGTGTGGTCAGTATCGACGAGAAGGCGATTGTTACAATAGAGAACACTCATTTCCTAAAAGCTGGTTTGGGGGCAGCGTTGAGCCAATGAATTCCGACGGTCACCACTTGTTTGCCACAGATGGCTTTGTCAATGCAAAACGCAGTAACTGGCCATTTGGCGAGGTTGGTCATATCACTTATACCTCAAGCAATGGTTCAAAACTTGGCAGTGCAAGCAATACGCTAGGTTATAATGGCACCGTATTTGAGCCTATTGATGAATTTAAAGGCGATCTAGCGCGCGCCTATTTTTACATGGCAACCCGCTACGAGAACCGTATCGGCAGCTGGCAAGGAAATACTGATAACGCTGATGCCATACTTGATGGTACTAGCACCGTGGTTTTTGAAGCTTGGGCTCTGGCTATGCTAAAGCGTTGGCACCAAGAAGATCCAGTGAGTGCTAAAGAACGTCAGCGTAATGATGCCGTTTATCAATTTCAAGGTAACCGAAATCCCTATATCGATCATCCTGAATATGTAAGCCAAATTTGGGGTCATTAATGTATTTATGATGGACAAGTAGATAGGCGCGATAATGACCTATCTACTTGTTGTTTAGTCTGTTGTTCTGAATTATGTGGGTATTAGCCTTTATAAATACAACCCGCTGTGCAGGTTTCTTTAATCTCAACTTTGCTGAGCAGTGGTAAGCTTGGCTTTAATTGTTGCCAAATCCATTTCGCAAGCACTTCACTGGTTGGGTTCTCTAACCCTTCAATATCATTCAAGTAATAGTGATCTAAACGATCATAAATAGGTTTAAATATCGCTTTAATTTCAGAAAAATCAATCACCCAGCCAGTATGAGGGTCAACCTCACCTTCGACATACAGACGAACTAAAAAAGAGTGCCCATGTAAACGGCCGCACTTATGCCCTGCAGGTACATGGGGTAAACGATGCGCGGCTTCAAACATAAACTCTTTGTATAATTCTGTTTTCATCTTGGTTCTCAAGCTTTTAAAAGAGAGGCAATACTAAGGAATATAGACGTACGAGACAAGTTCCTAGACAGCTTTGTTTGCATGGCAAGGCAGATAAAATCATTCGATTGCGCACAATAACACCTCTTCATAACTCAAGCCTTTCAGGCAATATGTTAAGCTACGATATGCAACCAAAATGTGCCACATCACATTTGTTAAACCTATAATATGTATAGAGTCACACTCCAACGACTACAACTTTTGCACTAGTGCATATTAACGCTATATTTACATAGTCATCCTCTCAATAATAATAAAATCATCATGAACTCAACAATTACGTCTAAATTGCTACTTACGCTCATCACAGTTTTTGCTTTTGTATTAACGGTGTCAACGAGCTATCAATATATACAACAGCGTGACCTTCTCAATTCGGTGTTGAGTGAGCAGTTACACGATAAAGCGAGTAACTACTTTGATAGCCTCAATATGATGATGTTGACTGGTACCATGGCTCAGAAAGAGACCTTACGCCAGAAAGCACTCGCACAAGATGGCATCGAACAAGTACGCGTTTTAAGGTCAGAAACCGTCAGTAAATTTTATGGTCCTGGAAAAGAAAATCAAAAGCCAATAGACGAGATAGATAAACGCGCACTGGCCGGGGAAACCGTTATCGAGCCGTTCAATGCGGTATGGGGAAAAGGATTGGTCGTCGCCTTACCGATGAAATCAAGCCTAGATTACCGAGGCACAAACTGCGTATCTTGTCATATGGCGGAAGAAGGAACCGTTTTAGGAGCCATTCGCCTTGAATATAACTTAAGCCATGTAAACCAAATGATCAGCACCCATACTGTCATTGCCGTTATTATCATGGCTTCCATTGCCTTTATCGGATTTATGATCACGCTTTTTTTGATCCGCAAGATGATTGTTCGCCCCATCCAACATACGTCTCGATTCATGTGTGACATCAGTAAGAGTAAGGATTTATCAAAACGACTTATCAGCACCAAAAAAGATGAACTCGGACAACTCGCGGTCTCCATCAACTCCTTGATGGACACGGTTTCGGACAGTTTGGTAAAAGTGCAAGAGACATCTCATTCGCTTGCCGATTCAGCAAACCAATTAACCGACGTAGCACAAACAACTAACCAAGCGGCAAAAAATCAGCAGCGTGAAACCTCTGACGTCCAACTCAATATTGAAGAGATGCAATCTCAGCAACAGACGGTTAATCAAGCCACTGTTGATGCATCGAAGCTTATTAAACATACCGCCACCGTTGCTCAACAAAGCGCACAGCAAGCGCATACAGCTAGCGAAGACATCAAAGGTTTAGTGAGTGATATCGAATCCGTGAAAGATAAGATCTCTGAGCTTAATAACCAAACCGGACTAGTTTCTTCTATCCTTGAAACGATTAAAAGTATCGCCGAACAAACTAATTTGCTGGCCTTGAACGCGGCAATTGAAGCGGCGCGAGCGGGTGAACAAGGGAGAGGTTTCGCGGTAGTAGCCGATGAAGTGCGAAAACTCGCCTCACGAACGGCAGAAGCGACTGGAAACATTGAGAAAATCATCGCTCAATTTCAGCGAGATAGTGCGACATCACTCGCCTCGGTTGATTTGGTCTGTTCACATGCACATCAACGTTCAAATGAAGTCGAAGTGCTATCTTCCGCAATGAATAATGCCGTACAAGAGATGCAGCAGGTGCTTGATCATGCAAACAATATTCAAGAGCAGACACGAACGACCACACAAGTCAGCCAAGAAATTCAAGGAAAAATCGAAGTTATCACTCGACATGCTGATGATACGTCTCAATCGGCAACGCAAACTCGAGAAATCAGCGTCAATTTAAAACAGCTATCGCAGCGCTTAGAAACATTGATGAATCAATTTACGCTTTCTGCTAAGAATTCGGCCACGAATCGACAATAAAGGTTGATGCGAACGAATTGACAGGTAATATGTGCCATTGAATTAAAAAGTAATAAGCAACCCAATGTTTTGCTTGTTTTTTGTCCACTTTATATAGTGACAATACCTTTGAATATTGGGTTGAATTTTTACCTCAATGGAGACTATATCAAACATGACTTACGCGCCTGTAACAGACGTATTGAGCGGTAAGCTAGCCGTTGACAGTGAAGTGACTGTCCGAGGCTGGATTCGTTCTCGTCGTGATTCCAAAGCTGGAATCTCTTTTCTTGCCATTTATGACGGCTCTTGTTTCGACCCGATTCAGGCCGTGGTCCCTAATAGTCTGAATAATTACAACGACGAAGTGCTAAAGCTCACTACTGGCTGCTCTGTCGAAGTAACAGGTAAGATTGTTGAGTCCCCTGCTTCTGGTCAAGCATTTGAACTGGCAGCAACTGAGGTGAAGGTTGTTGGCTGGGTTGAAGATGCTGAAACCTATCCAATGGCAAAAACTCGCCATTCAATTGAATATCTTCGTGAAGTGTCGCACCTTCGCCCACGCACCAACGTGATTGGCGCAGTGGCTCGTGTACGCAACTCACTTTCTCAAGCCATCCACCGCTTTTACCACGAGCAAGGTTATTTCTGGATGTCAGCGCCGCTGATTACCGCTTCTGATGCAGAAGGTGCGGGTGAGATGTTCCGTGTTTCAACGCTGGATTTCGCTAACCTTCCTCGTACTGAGCAAGGCAATGTCGATTTCAATGAAGACTTCTTCGGCAAAGAGACATTTCTTACGGTTTCAGGACAATTAAATGCCGAAGCGTATGCTTGTGCATTAAGCAAAGTATACACTTTTGGCCCAACGTTCCGTGCTGAAAATTCAAACACGAGCCGCCACCTTGCAGAATTTTGGATGGTCGAGCCAGAAGTCGCGTTTGCTGATCTAAACGATGTCGCGAAACTGGCTGAAGATATGCTGAAGTACGTCTTCAAAGCCGTTCTTGAAGAACGTCGTGATGACCTTGAGTTTTTTGCTTCGCGTATCGACAAAGAGGCAATTACTCGTCTTGAGCAGTTCGTTAATTCAGATTTTGCGCAAGTAGACTATACCGATGCTGTGAAGATCCTAATCGATTCAGGTCGTAAGTTTGAATTTGATGTTGAATGGGGCATTGATCTTTCTTCTGAACACGAGCGCTTCCTGGCTGAAGAGCACTTCAAAGCACCTGTAATCGTCAAGAACTACCCTAAAGACATCAAAGCATTTTACATGCGTCTAAACGACGATGGTAAAACTGTCGCTGCGATGGATGTTCTTGCCCCAGGTATTGGTGAAATCATCGGTGGATCTCAACGTGAAGAGCGTCTAGATGTACTTGATGCACGTATGATTGAAATGGGCATTGATCCTGAGCACATGAGTTGGTATCGCGATTTGCGTCGCTACGGTACAGTTCCACATGCAGGTTTCGGCCTTGGCTTTGAGCGCTTAGTATCCTACGTGACTGGTATGGGCAACGTGCGTGATGTAATTCCTTTCCCACGTACACCACGCTCTGCAAACTTCTAAACATCAAACACGATTTTTGTAAAAACCACCGACGTTACACTCGGTGGTTTTTTTATTTCCCCAACAATCAGTGTTCACTCTCAATAACAATAGAATGAATTTCAAATAAACATGAGACCAAAATCACCTCAATTTCATCTTCCTCTGTTACATTTAGTTCAATTACATGATCATGTTCACTCTATTGTGCTATGCAACCGAGTTACATTAACCACCTATTCAGATCGATCCATGGCGAGAACTTATATGAAAAAAAATGATGTAGATAATTTGCAGTACAAAGGTGAAACAAACGGTGTCCATGGCTGGATGACTCCTTCGGGTCAACCTTACTACTGGCATCCTGATTGGCTTCATATCGCCGAAGACACTACTGGCTCAAAGCCTAAACAAGCGTTAGAGGTGGCAGAAAATGAGCAAGCAACAAAAAAACACGCCGTGTCAGCCATTTTGAAGCATATCAATAAATGGGCTTCAGAAAAGCTTGCGGAGCACCCTGAAATAGAAAACGAAGCCATCGAATCTCAAATTGAATTAAAAAAGTAGCTACTACGACTTGTTGGGAGGGTCTCAACAAGTCGGTTTCAACAAGTCGGTTTCAACAAGTCGGTTTCAAATAAAAATAAATAAATGAAGATCTAATCTATAAGTGCCTCGATGAAGCTCGTTGTAATATTTCTTGAGCTATTTGATTGAGTGCCAGTACCGAACAAGCGCCACCACGTTCGATTGCCTCTTTAGGCATACCAAAAACGATGCAACTTGCCTCATCTTGTGCAACTGTATAGGCACCGCTCTCTTTCAACTCCAGTAAACCTCGGGCGCCATCATCCCCCATTCCCGTTAAAATAAAACCGACAGCGTTAGAGCCTGCATGTTTTGCCGCTGAGCGAAAAAGTACATCGACTGATGGTTTATGCCTGTTAACTGCCGGGCCATCTTTAATTTCGACTTGATAATGTGCACCACTTCGATTTAGTTGCATGTGACGGCCACCCGGAGCGATCAATGCCAACCCGGGAAGAACTCGGTCGCCATTCTGTGCTTCCCTAACCTCTATTTGACAAAGCCCATTGAGCCGGTCAGCAAACATCGCGGTAAATTTTTCAGGCATATGTTGCACGATAACAATCCCTGGAGAGACCGCTGGTAATGCTGTTAAGATCGCTTCTAAAGCTTGCGTCCCACCTGTGGATGTGCCAATCACGACCACTTTTTGTGTGGTTTTCAATGTTAATGTCGAGTGATTCGGATTCGGCATTGTTTGCTGTACTTTCTTGAGTACATGAGGTTTGGGTTTAACAATATTTTCTAGCTTTGCTTGTGCGGCGGCACGCACCGCACTTAACATTTCCTGCCGACTTTCTTGTAGAAAATCTTTCAACCCTGCTTTGGGTTTAGTGATAATCGTCAACGCACCAGCTTGCAATGCTTGCATCGTCACGTCCGCGCCACGTTCCGTCAGTGTAGAACAAATAATGACTGGCGTCGGATGCTGCGCCATCAGTTGCTTGAGAAACGTAATACCATCCATACGAGGCATTTCTACATCTAAAATAATCACATCTGGCCATTGAACAGCCATTTTTTTTTGAGCGAATATCGGATCAGAAGCAGGAGTAAGCACTTCAATATCAGGTTCATTACTCAACAAAGCGCTGATCACTTGCCGAACAACCGCAGAGTCATCCACGATTAATACTTTTATTTTTTTCATGTAACGCCTCTATAAGTCGACCCTCAATGGCTGATTAATAAGCTACCTCTCTTGCAGAAGATCGCCCATATTGAACCCAAACATCACCATTTTGGACATCAAAAAATACTTTACGATAACGCTTTCCACCTACATCATTGCGGCTTACTTGAAAACCGTGCTCTTTCAGTAACTGCATACCCAGTCGCACATTTTGTTGTGCAACATTTATCGAAGCGACTTTGCTGTAGTGACCTGCAAACATAGTGCTACCTCCAAATACTTTAACAACACATTCCTTAGGATTGATTTGATGTCGTCGGCACTGAAGGGAAAAATACGCCACAACATCGCTAGCATAATAGCCTTCAGGTTGTTTGGCCTCTTCACCTAGGGCGGAGCGCTGGCTCAACAGATAATGACACATACCCACCAACTGCGTTTTTGGATGCCATAACGTAATGGCAACGCATGAACCCAGCAGCGTATGAATCCAACCTCTGTGATGACCAAAGAATATCTCGCCAGGCATCAAGTTCATAGCCTCTGTTTTAGATAAAAATTCGTTCGCCATTAATCACAAATCCCTCGTTTTTGATAGATAGACGGCTGCAGTAATTGCAAGTCATCGCAGTTGAGTCCGTTTAACGTTTCAGAGTGGCCAATCAACAAAATACCGCCACTCTTCAATCGGCTAATAACGTTACTGATCACCCTTTGTTTGGTATTTTGATCAAAATAAATCATAACATTGCGTAAAAAAATGAGTTCAAAATGACCAAGTTCATCCAACTGATTTTGTAAGTTCGCTAGTTCGAATTTCACTTTTTTTCTTAATGAATTAACCACTTTCAATGTATCATGTTTGGAACCAATCCCTTTTCGGCAATACGTTTTGAGATAGGCTTTCGGTATATGTTCATGGCGCAGCATCGGGTAGATACCCTGTGATGCAATTTGCAACACCTGGCTATTAATATCGGTACCGACTATTTGCCATGCCCCTTGATAACGGCTATCCAATAACATTGCCAATGAATAAGCTTCTTCCCCCGTAGAACTTGCAGCGCTCCAACAGCGGATCTGTTTTTTCCCCCATACAGTGAAGAGATGGTGCTGGATGTAAGCAAAATGTGCCTCTTCTCTGAAAAAGTACGTTTCATTGGTGGTCAGTAAATTGATGACTCGTTGCTGCTCAAGTTTGCGTACTTGCTGATCGCTAAATTTGGTCAAATACTCAAAATACTCCCGATACGAACTTATACCGAGCTCCCTTAAGCGTCCGCTTAAACGCCCAACCACCAACGCTTTCTTACTAGGCGTTAGTGCAATACCTGCCGATTGGTATATCCAGCCACGATACAACTCAAAGTCTGCATCACTGATGATGGACATTTGCTTCATGGCTGAATTCCCAAATTGCTGAGATTTGTGCTTAACTTGCAAGTTCATTCTGCTCTTTGACCTGTTCCATCATGGCCAACTCTTCAACAGATAGGACTTTATCCTCCGCTAAAATAATGACAAACTCTTCATCGAATTGAGCCATACCACAAATAAATTCGGTACGGATCTTGGTACCAAAATTAGGCGCAGGCCTCATGAAATTACTTGATATTTCAATGACTTCAGAAACACTGTCAACCATAACACCTAGGTCTTGGCTACGTTCTTCATTCGTTACTTCGATAATGACAACGCAGGTCTTTTTATTCACTTCTTGCGGTTTAAGATAAAAACGCCGAGCTAGGTTAACGACAGGTACCACTTCACCACGCAAGTTAATAATGCCTTGAATGTAGTCAGGCATCATTGGTACCTGAGTTACTTTGCCATACTCTAATATTTCCTTAACATGCAAAATGGCAAAGGCGTACATTTCACCATTGAGCTGAAATGTTAAGTACTGTTGATCTTGTGCCAATTCTGTATTGGACTTAGCCAATATCATCGAGTTAGCGTCAACCGGAATAAGATTAGCCACATTCACCTCCAGACGCTAAAAGCGCACATACTCAGGTTCATCGTCCATAGAAACAAACTCAACATCCTTCTTCTGTTTAGGGCGTTGCTGCTCCCGGTGGACTGAGGTTTTGCTTGAGACTTCCCGGCGATGATTTTCCGTTTTGAAGAAGGTCATGAGCAGCTGAAGTTGCTGAGCTTGGCTGCTCATCTCTTCTGAAGTTGACGCAAGCTCTTCTGATGCGGAAGCACTTTGTTGCGTGATACTGTTGAGCTGTTCCATCGCTTGGTTAATTTGTGTTGCACCGGTTGCTTGTTCCATTGAAGCAGCATTGATCTCTTGTACTAAATCGGACGTTCTTTGAATAGAAGGCACCATTTCATCCAGCAGTTTTCCAGCTTGTTCCGCTAAACCAACGCTATTTTTAGCGACTTCACCAATTTCTTGAGAAGCAATCTGGCTGCGCTCTGCCAATTTTCGAACTTCCGCTGCCACCACTGCAAAACCTTTCCCATGCTCACCTGCTCTGGCTGCTTCAATCGCTGCGTTGAGCGCAAGTAAGTTAGTTTGATAAGCAATATCATCGATAATGCCAATTTTTTCAGCAATCGATTTCATCGCTAACACGGTTTTAGCTACCGCCTCCCCACCTTCTTTCGCTTCTTTAGCCGCCTTTCCTGCCATGCTATCGGTCACTTTTGCATTTTCGGTATTTTGCGCGATTGAGGCTGACATCTGTTCTACCGACGAGGTAGTTTGTTCAACACTGGCCGCTTGTTCGCTCGCACCTTGACTTAAGTTTTGTGCAGTCGCCGACACCTCTTCAGAAGCGGAAGCCAATGCGTTACTTGAGCTATTCACTTCACCTACGATGTCTGACAACTTGGCCACCATTTTTTGCATTGCTTCTAGTAGGCGTCCTAGTTCATCGTTTGATGTCACCTCGATTTTTCCAGTCAAATCACCCGCTGCTAAATTATTAGCAATAGATACAGCTTGCTCTAAGGGATTACAAATTCCACGAATTAAGGTGATTGCAAATCCAATACCAATCATCAGGCCCATAACTATAGAAATAATCGCAAGCATATATAAATTGTCATACAATTCGACCTCATAATAATATACACGCTGTGCTTCTTTGGTTTGCAACTGAATAAGTGAATTCAGCGTTTCTTCAACTGGCACATAAAGAGGACGAATTTTTTCTGCTGCAAGTCTCGTCGCCTCGTCTATATCAGAACGGCGTAATGCCTCTAATGTGGGCTCAAGCGCTTGCTCAATAAATATTTTATTTCTATCTTCAAATTGCTTTGCTAAAACGGCTTCTTCTTCGGTAAAACTCGTCTGTCTGAATTCCAACCATATTTCATCGATAGCTTTAAGGTGATTCTCTACAACCTCAATTTGACTTCGAATAATATTGGGTTGAGGATATAACTGTGAAAATGCTAGAGCGATTCGATTGTTCAAAAAGCGAGTTTTAATATCACCTATAGATAGCGCTGGTACAGTTCGGTCATAATAAACCGTTTTTAGGCCATGCAATGTTTTTTGCATGCCATAAAGCCCTAATGATCCGACAATAATGAGTAACAAACTTAAAATGCCAACTAGCATGCTTAGTTTGAATTTGACTGAAATATTTTTAAACATAGCCTATTCCTTTCTGACGATATAATTGAGCCAAGTTAGTGCATTGCTAATAAGCGATGCTTAGACTCTTCCTTCATAATATGTTGCGATAAACTAGCGATATCTAAGATAAGAGCAATATCTCCGCTGCCCAAAATAGTCGAACCACTAATTCCTTTAACCCGTGAGAAAATCGGCCCAAGTGGTTTAATTACGGTTTGTAATTCCCCTAATAAATTATCCACGATCAAACCAGCACTTTGTCCAGCACTACTGACCACAACCACATTTTGGCGTTTTGAACAACGTGCAGTGAGGCCAAATTGCGCTCTTAAATCAATTAAAGGCAGCACTTGGCCTCGAAGATTAATATATGGCTTACCTTGGCCATCTTTGAGCCACTTATCATCAAGCTCGACGCATTCTTGAACGGCATCTAATGGCACAACGAAGGTTTCTCTACTTACTTCAATTAAGAAGCCATCAATGATCGCAAGTGTGAGCGGTAATACGATACGGATGGTTGTTCCTTGATTGAGCATACTGTGTATTTCGACTCGACCTCGCAAATCAGTAATATTTCGCTTCACTACGTCCATACCGACACCGCGCCCTGAAATATTGGAAACCTGCTGGGCCGTTGAAAAGCCGGGCTCAAAAATGAGCTGAAAAATCTCGTCATCGGTCACGAGTTGGTTTTCATCAAGTAGCCCTTTTTCAATTGCTTTTGCGCGTAATTTTCCGCTATTGAGTCCTTTTCCGTCATCGCTTACGTCGATCACTATATTGCCTGAGTCATGGTAGGCATTAAGTGTTATCGTTCCGTGTGCAGGCTTTCCATTTGCTACGCGTTCTTCTTCTGTTTCAATGCCGTGGTCAATCGCATTGCGTACCAAATGCATCAAAGGGTCACCAATTTTTTCAATAACCGATTTATCTAATTCGGTATCAGCGCCAGTAATGGTGAGTTGAATACTCTTGTTTAACTCCTTCGCCATATCACGGACAACGCGTTGAAAACGGACAAATGTTGCGCCGATAGCCACCATTCTAAGCTGTAGTGCCGCATCTCTGACTTCCTCGAGAAGGCCATTGAGCCGCGCAACAGATTCAATCATTACATTTTCACCAATTAGCTCAGCCTGTAATGCACTTCCTGCGCCTGCCGTAACCAACTCCCCGACTAAATTAATCAAGGTATCTAACTTTTCAGCATCCACTCGTAAGCTTTTTTGCTCTTTGGTGAGTGCCTCTCTTGCCTTGTTCTGTTTATCAACCGCAGCATTGAGCACGAGTGCTAACTGCGCATCGTTTTGAGTCAAAATTTCGCCGATAGGTACTGTATCCGAGTTAACTTCTCGCCGTTCGCTTTGTTGCTGCAATGCGCGCTGCAATTCAGTCTCAGTGAGCGCGCCACAACGAACTAATATTTCCCCAATTCTATAATTTTCATCAGGCATTGATTGAATGTATTCAATGAAGTCGCCCACTTTGGCACTCGGCGGAAAGATTCGAACCTCACCTTCTTCACGAATAAATTCAAATACATCTTCGATTTGTTGTTTAGATGCCGGAGAATAGAAACGGAGTTCAAAACCCAAATAACAGCATTCTGGATCAAAGTTATGCCAATCTGGTAATTTCCGGTCGACAGCCTCGATATAAATAACCTCTCCCAGCGTAGTTAAATAAGAAAGAAAAGAGAGCGGATCCATACCATCTTGGAATGCATGAAGCGGGAAAGTTAAAGAGAGATGCCAACAGAAATTGTCAATCGTAGTGTGATCAGGTTCAGATTCCATAGTTGGTGAATGATTTTCTAGTTCAGATTGGCCTAAAAACTCAGACAATCGGGCCCCTAAGCGCTGTCCGGTAACGTCATCTTCTGATGACTCTTGCCCCGTTTGAGCATCATCAATCAAGCTCACCATGTGATCGCGACACTCAAGCAACAAGGAAATATGCTTTTCATGCAACTTAAGTTGTTCTGAGCGCAATAAATCAAGCAAGCTTTCTACTTTATGAGTAAAACGAACGATCTCATTTAAGTTAAATATCCCTGCTGAGCCTTTTACAGTATGCGCTGCTCGGAAAATTGCGTTTAATCGCTCATTTAAGCCATCAAGATTCCCGTTATCCAGTTCAAGAAGGTCAGATTCCATCCCTTCAAGCAACTCCCTACTCTCATTAAAATAAGTTTGGAGCGCCGCAGCCATCATTTCGTCCATAGTATCTCCCTGGGGCTTCGTCATTAGCTTGTCACTTTGTCTTATTGTGAACTCGAAAGAACGATAGGGTCATGAAACCATCCCACTAGCCCCAGTTTACCCAGCACATCCACCACGACTTCACTGTGATGAATCAGTTCACATCCCTGTTCAATTCTTGCTTTTTTAAATGCCATCAATACTTGTACACAACTGCTGTCCAGAGCAGTGACTTGGGACAGTTCAATGGCGATCTTCTCGCTATGAGACACAAAAGAGGTCAACTGTTCAAACAAATCTCGAGCCTCATAAATCGTCAGTTCACCGTCAAGTTTTAACATTAATTGCTCATCGGTTTGGTGTGGAGTCAGCATAATCCCTCCTTAGGCTTGGATCAGTTTTGCTACGGCGGCAAGCATCTGTTCAGGTGCAAAGGGTTTTACAACCCAAGCTTTCGCACCCGCAGCACGACCCTGTTCTTTCTTCGATGCCTCAGACTCAGTGGTGAGCATAATCACCGGCGTAAATTTTGTGTCTGGCCTTTGTTTCAACTCTTTGAGTAAGGTGATGCCATCCATATTCGGCATATTTACGTCGCTGATGACCAAATGAACACGATTCCCGGCCAATTTGGATAATGCATCTTTACCATCCTGAGCTTCGATCGTCTGATAGCCTGCTCCTTTTAAGGTCATACTCACAACCTGGCGAATTGAAGCCGAATCATCTACAACAAGTACCGTTTTGTTCATCACAGCGTTCCTCATCTATTCATTTACTGTTCTCAAAAGAAAGTAATGTCCGTACTAACCATCTTACTTTTTATCTCAGTAGCCTTACCTTTGTGACTTTCATGTTGTTCTATCATGGTGTAATTCTTGGTCATTTTTTCCAGCCATTTTTGCGGGGATAATTCGCCTGCGATCGCATGATTACTGTCTTGTTTGAGCAACTCTAATGAATCACTAAGCTCCTTAAGATTGGTACTGATTTGCTCTAATATTTGGCTGACTCGATCTTGAAATTGCAATTTCACAATCACACCACTTATCGTTTCCTTTACCGAAAATGCATCTTCTTTTAAACGCTCAGACTGTTGTTGTAAGGTTTGCGCTATATCTTGGAAGTGGTTAATAACATAGTCGATACGATGCTCAGTTTGTTCCATCTGCTCACTCTCAGCCGCAATAGCCAATTCAGCTGTCTTAAATGTGCTCTTAATCGCATCACTGACAATGTTCACTTTCTCTGTCATGCTGCTAGCGATCTCTCTTGAACGCTGTGAGAGGTTACGAACTTCGTCCGCGACAACCGCAAAACCTCGCCCTTGCTCTCCGGCACGCGCTGCTTCAATGGCTGCGTTTAATGCCAATAGGTTGGTTTTTTCAGCAATGCCCACCACATCGGTTGCCATTTTTTTTAAATCGACTGTGTACTGATCAAGGCTACGCATTTCATCAAGCATATGCTCTCTTGTTTTTTGGCTTTCTCTAAGCTCATCAACCGCTTTAGAAAGCGTGGCTCGACAACGCTCAATTTCGCTCATTAAATTACGTTCATCTTTTAAGGTTGAGTCTTGCGAGAAAGAGAGTGCTTGTGAAAGCTGCGTAACAAGATCACCAAATTGCTGGCTTAGTTGAGTGACCGAATCGGTAAGTTGCACATTGGCTAAATCAATATGACGAGACCAAACTGGCAGAGATTGGGCAAAAAGAGGCTCTAAAGAATGGTATCCATCGAGTTGGAGCCCTTGTGTTTGAGAAAGGTGTTCAATCGTCTCTTTTTGAGCTTTGACTTGGGAAATGAAGGATTCGTAATTCCAAAGTGCATAACTGACACTAATAAAAGTAACGAACAACAAAGCCCAAACACCAAAATCAGTTGGCTGTGGCATAAGAGCAACTATCGACAATAGCACTAAGGGCACGTAAACACGTACCAACCTAATGAGGAGCATAATTTATTATCCTTTAGCCATAAAACACTGACGAAAGCTATGGCGTTATGTAAGAAGTTGTTATGCAACGCCTGAAGCTCATAACTAAAGATAGGAAAGCTTAGGGGAATCTGCAATGTAGTCGGTAAATGTAATGTTACTTTTGTTGTGTTGGGTAATTTTAAACAGTCCACTCTTATCAATCAGAGTAACGATTGACTTTCGTTAAGTTCGGCTGAGTAACGTCATTGAGCCCTCCCCTCTGTTCTCATAACATGACGCACTGATCGGATCACATTGGCTTTATTTTATTTAGCTATCTTTCCTAGAAATACATCACTAGAATCCATCGCTTTTCTGATCCTCCGCACATCGGTTAATTACGAAAAGACAACATTGAACGAATTTAATCACCTAAACTTAAGCATCACATACTGTAATGAAATCAAATTCATGAATAATACCAAGCGAAACAAAAGCCATCATTCTACAGGGCGAAGCGACACATTTTGACCCACAAGTCGTAGAGGCTTTTTTGAGTGTTGAACAACAATTTGTCGCCATTGCCGCTCGCCATCAGGATAAACATTAATCTCTTATTACAGTAACTCCTCCGCTCAATGGCAAAATATCGTATTTGATGATGAATTTTGCCGTTGAGCTGACTTCTTCTCAAAGTAAAACCTATTTAATCTCCCCACCTGAAAACGGTGGATGATAGAGTTTTTTTAAAAAAATCGCCTTTTTGTTCATGATTCTTAGCCAACACAAATTATTTTCAGTTTTTCTGTTTTGTGTGTTGTAACAGATATTTCATAAAGGTATAAATAGCTTAATTTTATGTTTCTAAAATCCCTTCTAACACTTTACATGGATGATGATTATGTTTGAAAAAGTTGTCGCAGCTCCGGCTGACCCTATTCTTGGTTTAACCGAAGAGTTTAAAAAAGATCCTCGCACTGAAAAAATTAACCTCGGTGTTGGTATCTACAAAAATGAAGCAGGTGAAACACCTGTTCTTGCGACAGTAAAGAAAGCGGAAGCGGCGTTGCTTGAGTCTGAAAAGACCAAATCTTATCTCACCATTGAAGGTACTGCTGAATATGGGCTCGCGGTACAAAAACTGCTGTTTGGCGATGAATCTGAGATTGTGACGCAAAAGCTCGCAAAAACGGCGCAAGCGCCGGGTGGTACTGGTGCACTGCGTGTAGCAGGTGAATTTATTAAGCGTCAAATCGGCGACGTGAAAGTGTGGATCAGCAACCCAACATGGGCAAACCATCACGGTGTTTTTAATGCGGCTGGTTTAGAAACCACGCAGTATTCGTACTACAATTCCGAAACGAAAGATAAAGATTTCGCAGCGATG
The DNA here is from genome assembly GCF_002257545.1 of Vibrio qinghaiensis. Classification (NCBI taxonomy): domain Bacteria; kingdom Pseudomonadati; phylum Pseudomonadota; class Gammaproteobacteria; order Vibrionales; family Vibrionaceae; genus Vibrio; species Vibrio qinghaiensis. The sequence goes on from NZ_CP022741.1 coordinate 1,519,328, forward strand.
CTTACCGATCTTGAGCAAGCTCAAGCGGGAGATATTGTTCTTCTACACGGGTGCTGCCACAACCCAACTGGCATTGATCCAACCGATAAAGAGTGGGAAACGTTAGCAAAATTGGTCGCTGATAAAGGGCTTCTTCCTCTGTTTGACTTTGCTTATCAAGGTTTTGCGAAAGGGGTTGAAGAAGACGCGCAAGGTCTGCGTACTTTTGCGAAATACAATAAAGAGATCTTAGTAGCGAGCTCATTCTCTAAAAACTTTGGTTTGTACAATGAACGCGTGGGGGCGTTTACCATCGTTGCTGGCTCAACAGATGTCGCTGAAACAGCCTTCTCACAAATCAAAGCGATCATCCGCTCTATTTACTCAAATCCACCAGCGCACGGTGCTGCTGTGGTTACTTATATCCTCAACAACGCCGAACTGCGCGCAGAATGGGAAAACGAAGTGACTGAAATGCGTGAACGTATTCAAGAGATGCGTGAGCTGTTTGTTACCACCCTAAAAGCCGAAGGTGTGAAGGCTGATTTTAGCTTTATTGAACGTCAAAATGGCATGTTCTCTTTTTCTGGTTTGAACAAGGAACAAGTTGCGCGTCTGAAAGATGAATTGGCAATTTACATCGTCGGTTCCGGCCGTATCAGTGTGGCAGGCATGACGAAATCGAATATGGGCCCACTGTGCAGAGGTATTGCAGCGGTTCTATAATCGATAATGATAAGAAATAGACAACAATAGCCGCCACTTGTCGGCTATTTTTTTATCTTCAATTCACTGAAATGGCACTTGATTCACATCGAAGCGCGTACACTTTCCCCTCTTGCCTGCAAAGCACGTTCTTTTCATGTACTATAACTCTCTGAATCCTATGTCCAATGCCACCGATGTGACCTGATCCCTTTGACAAGTTACATCGTTTAGCTGGCTCGCGACGTCAGAATCCCACAATATGAACTCCGAAACACAAGGAAGCCTCCATGGAAGCAGAATTAATTGAAATCAAGAACTTCCTTGCTCAGTATCCACCGTTCAATGAACTACCTGAAGAAACACTGTTCGAAGTGACGCAGAGCGTAGAAATCTCCTATTTTCGACAAGGTACACCCATCATTCATTTTGGTGATCATATCCAGGACTTGTATTTTATCCGCAGCGGCGTCGTCGAGGTGTACCGTCGCAAAGGCGAATTATACAACCGCCTAACCGAAGGCGGCTTATTTGGTCAAATGGGGCTATTGACCAATAACCGTGTTCGTTTTCCGGTCACTGCGATTGAAGATACGCTGGTTTATTGTATTCCAGAGGCAAGGTTTCAGGATTTATATGACAACTATGATTCCTTTGCTGATTTCGTTGAAGTGCAAGATAACGCGCGCCTTCGCCAAGCCGTACTGAGTAAAACAGAGCAGAATGATCTCACCACCTCGAAAGTGCGAACCTTGCTCAGCCGAGAAGCTCCTTTCGTTTACAAAACAGAAACCATTCAACATGCGGCGATCAAGATGGCGGAAGAGAGTATCTCTTCACTGCTGGTGATTGATCCTGATATTTTGCAAGAGAGTGACGACGATAGCAGCCCGGTAATCGGCATCCTGACTGACCGAGATCTCTGCACGCGTGTATTAGCCGTTGGCATCGATCCTAATCACCTCGTCACGGAAGTGATGACAACGGAGGTTATCTCATTAGATCATAATGCTTATGTCTATGAGGCCATGCTGAAAATGCTTCGGTACAATGTTCATCATCTTCCTATACTCAAAGAAAAAAAGCCGATCGGTATCATTGAAGCGACCGATATTGTTCGCTACGAATCACAAAACTCATTGCTGCTCGTCAGTCGCATCTTCCAGCAACAAAGCGTTGAAGAGTTAGCCACACTGTCGCACCAAGTCAAAGACAGTTTTGTTCGTTTAGTCAATGAAGATGCAAACTCACATATGATCGGCACGGCGATGTCAGTGATTGGCCGTAGCTTTAAACAAAGAATCATTGAACTTGCTGAAGAATTACTAGGCTCGCCGCCTATTCCATACTGCTTTTTAGCCTTGGGTTCTATGGGCCGTGACGAACAGTTAATTGTCACGGACCAAGATAACGCTTTAATTTTGGACGATAGCTATGAAGAAACACAGCATGGTGCTTATTTCGAAGCGTTCGCTAAATTTGTCTGCGACAGCTTAGATCAATGCGGTTACAGCTACTGTACGGGGGACATTATGGCCAGCAACTCGATATGGCGTATGACTCGTAAAGAATGGGAAGCCTGCTTTGCCGATTGGATAGATAACCCTAACCCTAAGGCGCTATTGAATGCATCCATCTTTTTTGACTTATACGGAGTGTGTGGCAGGACCAAATGGGCAGAACAACTGAATGGGTTTATTGTCCGTCGAGCACGCAAAAATAATCGATTTCTTGCATGCCTTGCACGAAATGCGCTGAACCGCACGCCACCATTGGGGTTTTTCAAAGACTTTGTGATGGAAAAAGATGGACGACACAATAACACCATCAATTTAAAACGTCGCGGCACGGCACCGTTAGCGGATTTAATCCGTGTGCATGCATTGGCTGTCGGTTCACGTTCTACCAACTCGTTTGAACGTTTAGATGACATCATTGAAGCCGGAATTCTACCCAAAGGACGGGCGCAAGATCTGCGTGATGCAATGGAGTTTATCGCTATGGTGCGCATTCGCCACCAAGCGGCTGACGTTGAACAAGAAATAGAGCCAGATAACAATATCGAGCCAGAAAACCTATCTGATTTTGAAAGACGTAACTTAAAAGATGCGTTTCAAATCCTAAGCAATGCGCAAAATTTCTTGAAATTCCGTTATCAAGCCAGCAATAACTTTAAGTGAGAGTGATGATTAAACAATGGTTTCAAAAACCGAGCATCGATTGGGTAGCAAAATATGCCAATAAGCAGTCGTTGGTTAACCATCCGTTACTCAAAGATTTTTATTCAAAGCCGATTGCTAAGGGTAGCACGCCAATCGATGAAATAGAGTTTGTCGCTTTAGATTTGGAAACAACGGGTTTAAGTGCGCAGCATGATGACATTATCACCATTGGCTTAGTGCCTTTTACCTTAAACCGTATCTATCTCAACCGCTCTAAACATTGGATAGTTCGGCCACGCCAAGCGTTAAAAGAGGATTCGGTGGTTATCCATGGCATCACACACAACGATATTTTAGATGCGCCAGATTTGGCAGAAGTGCAGGAGTCGATACTGAAGGCCTTATCTGGAAAAATTGTTGTGGTCCATTACCGTCATATTGAACGTAGCTTTCTCAATCAAGCATTAAAAGTGCGATTGGGTGAAGGCATTGAGTTCCCGGTGATCGATACTTTGCAATTGGAAACGGAAATTCAACAACGGTTACATGGAGGTTTATGGAACCAGTTAAAAGGGCAAAAACCACAATCAGTGCGTTTAGGGCAAGCGCGAGCGCGTTATGGGCTACCAGCGTACACTCCACACCACGCTTTAGTTGATGCTATTGCCACTGCGGAATTATTCCAAGCACAAATCGCTCATCATTTTGATCGGCAGCAAAGTGTCCGAACGTTGTGGTTATAACTTTTTGATTATCCTTTCAAGGGATTCTTTCAAGGTTTAGTACCGTGATCGACACGAGCAAAAAAAGAGGAACCCATGTTAGGTTCCTCTTTTTTAATCACATCTCGCCTTGCTGCTTTTACGCTTAGAACTTAGAACTTAGAACTTACAGCTTAAAGCGACGAATTTCATTTTCTAACTGATGCGAAAGCTCAGAAAGTTGTGATGCTTGTGCTGCTGCTTCATGCGCTTCTTGTGCAAGATCGTTAGACACATCGCGGATCCCTTCCGTGTTTCGAGTAATTTCCGACGTCACAGAAGCTTGCTCTTCAGCGGCCGAGGCAATTTGCGTCGCCATGTCACTGATGCGCTCAACTGAATTATGAATTTGCATCAAACTTGCTGCAGCGGCGTTCGCATCATCTACACTGGTTCCAGCAAGCATACGGCTATCACCCATAATGCCAACCGCTTTACCCGTCGTTGATTGCAACGTTTCGATCATCTGCTGAATTTCTTTTGTCGAAGCATGTGTACGTTGGCTAAGCACACGAACTTCATCGGCAACCACGGCAAAGCCACGACCTTGCTCACCAGCACGTGCAGCTTCAATCGCAGCATTCAATGCTAGCAGGTTAGTTTGCTCTGCTATGTTTTGAATAGTCGCCAGAATCGTATTGATGTGTTTGCCGTGTGCTTCCAGCTCAAGGATAACATCAGTGGCCACTTGAACTTCTTTGGCCAGGTTTTGAATCGAACCTTGTGTTTGTGAAACTTGATTCGAACCATGTACGCAAGCCGTTACCGCTTCGCCAGAGTTTTGAGCGGTATGATCTGCGTTACCGGCAATCTCTTGTGTAGCTGCGGCCATTTCATTGATGGCCGTAGCCACCATATTAATTTCATCTTGTTGTAAACGGATACGCGCACTACGCTCTTTGGCTTGAGCGGCCGTCTGTTTTGACTGTTCAGATAATGCAGTAGAAACAAAGCTAAGTTTAGAAACCATAGTGTGCATGTTACCGACAAAGATATTGAAGTTTTGTGCTAATTGCCCAACTTCATCATCACTTCTTGGTTCAAGACGTTGAGTTAAATCACCGTCTCCGGAAGCAATTTCCTCTAAGGCTTTGGATACTCGGCTAAGATCTCTAAACAAAAAGCTCACTAACCAAGAGACGATTACAATCACAGCAATCGTAATCACAAGTGCAGTCACAATTAGGTCAATGAGCAAGGATGTATGCGCTGCTTCTTCCGTTGCGCGGTCCATCTGGATAGCGAAAATCCAATCGGTTTGCGGTACTTTGGCGAAGTAAAATAGCTTATCGACACCTTGTAATGACGCATCTTCAACGGTACCTGAGGCCACTGCTTGCTCTATCATGTTCATCGTCAACGTCTTCGACAATGACGACACTGGTTTTAATAAGAAATTTTTATCTGGATGCGCTAAAAAGGTTCCATCTTGCGCATCAATCAACATCGCGTAGGCGTTTTTGCCCGCATCTAAACTGATGACATCTTGGATGAGCTGATCGATTAACACATCGGCACCAACGACGCCGACAAATTGCCCATTGCGACGCACAGGATCTGCAATTGTCACCAACAGTGCATTGGTGATCGCGTCTTTATAAGCGGTGGTGATAATTTGCTTATTCGCTGAAACGGCATCTTTATACCAAGGACGTTGGCGAGGATCATAGTCAGCACGGTTACGCTCAGGGTGTGAACGATACATATCACCTTGCGGCGTACCAAAGAAAATATCATCAAAACCACCCGCTTTGCGAGCTTGCTGTAAGAAAGGGACGATATCATCTTGTGTAGTGTAATCATTAAAAGCGGTTGAGATTCCTTTACGGACCACAACCCAATCTGAAATGCCTTTCGCAGCAGCAGCTGATAAGCTTTCTGCCCGCGAATATACGCCATTTCGTGTTTGTTCAAAGAGTTGATCAGCGGCTAGCCAAGTCAACGCGCTCGCCATAACGACGACGGCAGAAAGACTGGCACCGATTAGCTTTTGCTTTAAGGTTAATTTCATTGGTTTACAGAATGTTAGAGACAGGAACGGAGGCGAATATTAACCAGATTTAACACAAGATGCACGAAATATATGTCGAATTCTGACACAAGATAACCATTTGCTTTTCTTAGTATTTTAGCCAAACACTCTAATGACGATCGTCAAAAAAACATCAAAAAAGGCGACTTTCGTCGCCTTTTCAAATCAATGTCGAAATTAACGTTTCAAGAGCTCGGTTCGCATTCCCAACAGTAGGCTGACACACATCAGCAGCAGCACGATAGTAAATGGCAGCGCCGTTGATATGGCGGCGGCTTGCAGCGCTTCAATAGCATTGGTGCCACCAATCCATAGCAAGGCCACGGCAATAGCGCCTTCCATCAACGCCCAGAAAATACGCTGTAGGACAGGGGCATCCACTTTACCTCCAGCGGTAATGCTATCAATGACCAGTGACCCTGAATCTGATGAGGTGATAAAAAATACCAACACTAACACAACCGCAATCACTGAAAGTAACGTGCCATAAGGCAGTGCATCAAACATTTGGAACATCGCCAGTGGCACTTCGGTCAAACCATTCGCGCCTAATTCACCAACATTGTTGATGACTTGATCAATCGCCAAACCACCAAATACAGACATCCAAATCAAGGTAACAGCCGTAGGTACTAATAATACGGCGGTAAGGAACTCGCGGATAGTACGGCCTTTTGATACTCGCGCAATGAACATTCCAACAAATGGTGACCCGAAATCCACCAAGCCCAGTAGAACACTGTCCAACCTTGGAACCAGGCCTCATCAGTTCGACCGTGCGGGTTACTGAGTGGGATGATATTTTCAATATACGCCATTAATGTGGTTGGAATGGATGAAAAGGTTACGGTATAACCAATCAGTGCAACTAAAATCAACAGCAAGAATGCCACGATCATATTGATGTTACTGATGACTTTGACACCACCATCAATACCACGCACCACAGAGACCACCGCTAATAAAGTAACGACGGTAATCACGACAATTTGTAAACCCATTCCGGCATCAATGCCAAACACATGATGGATACCACTAGCCGCTTGTTGAGCACCCAGCCCTAATGAGGTTGCTAAGCCAAACAATGTTGCTAATACAGCCAGAATGTCAATGATGTGCCCCGCCCAGCCCCAAGCGCGATCGCCAAGCAACGGGTAAAAAATAGAGCGAATAGAAAGCGGAAGCCCTTTGTTGTAAGTAAAGAACGCAAGGGAAAGCGCTACCACACCGTAAATAGCCCAAGGGTGTAGACCCCAATGGTACATGGTTGCACCTAATGCCAGTTTAGCCGCTTCGGGTGTGTTGGCTGCAACACCTAAGGGCGTCTCATACCAACCGGTAAAATACGCCACAGGTTCAGCGACACTCCAGAACATGAGACCAATACCCATCCCTGCGGCAAACAGCATAGAGAGCCAAGAAATATAAGAGTAGTCTGCTGTTGCCCCTTGTCCACCTAAACGGATTTTACCAAAGGGAGAAACAATCAAGCCTAAGCAAAACAACACAAAAAGATTACCCGACCAAATAAACAGCCAGTCAAAAGTGCCAATAATTTTCCATTTAACGCCATCAAGCGCACTCTTCGCAATCTCAGGATCAACGACTAAAGCGGTGACTAAAAATAGCGCAATAAATCCGGCGCTAAAACCAAACACTGGATTATGAACATCAAACCCCCACTTTTGCACGTTATCTTGCCCGACTGTGTAGTCAGTACTGTCAATACTGTACTTATCAATACCTTTTGTCATTTTACCTCTCTAGAAATCTAAACATGATTTTTCAGTTGAGATTAATAACCATGAGAACGAAACAATTTTAAGAAAAAAACCAAAAATAACTTCGTACTCATAGCAATTTACTTTTCAATATTCTGAACACCCTACCAACACCACAGAAAAGATCCACTAAAAAGCAACAAAAAATGCCATCAAAGGCAAAAAACAAGCCTCAAAGGTTAAACTTCAACCAACTTAGGGTAAAAATCGAAAACAAAAACATTCGAGCACTAATCATTTTACATCTCAACTTATACACTCATCATCTTAGAGCAACACAAAAGAGGTCGAATGCTACTTTTCAAGTGAAAAGAACTGCGCTATGGTCCCCGCTTATTAATAACTTTCTTTTTGGGACAATGAGTTTGGAAAAACATGAAGAAGTTTTGATCTCAATTCGACAAATTATTCGCGCAATTGATCTGCACTCTAAAAAACTGAATAGAGACGCTGGGCTTACTGGTCCCCAGCTTATTTTAATGCGCTCAATTCAAACCCTTGGTGAGGTGACTATCCGCACATTGTCGGATCATACGAACATGAGCCAGGCCACTGCCACCACCATTTTGGATAGATTAGAGCGCAACGGATACGTACAACGAATTCGCAGCAATACCGATAAACGAAAAGTGCACGCCCATTTAACGGACGAAGGTAAGAAGCTGCTAGAAAAGGCACCGCAACCACTGCAAGAAAGCTTTGTTGAACAATTTAGGCAGCTTCAAGAGTGGGAGCAAAGCTTGTTGCTCTCATCAGTACAACGTTTATCTTCTATGATGAATGCCGAAAATATCGATGTCGCACCGATGCTCGAAATTGGTTCTATTACCAAAGAAGAGTAGCTTTGATTGCATTTTAAAATTTGATCGTAAAAAAGCCTCGGGGCTACCGAGGCTAATTCATTCACAACGAACAGCAGATTAAATGGCTTTATAGATAACTTTGTTGCCTGCTAACTGCTCTTTCACTACCAGATTTTCTTCTACTAGTTTCTTGAGTGCGCCAGTGGCCCAAGCGGCAGCTTTCGCATCTTCTTGACCAGCACTTAAGCCGATCGATTTAGGATTCATACCTTCTGCGTGGTTAGCGACGATATCTAAAACCTGTTGCTGTTTTGGCGTTAACGCAACATCCACTTTTTTAGAGTTCGCCGCCGCTTTCTCCACAACTACTTTTGTTGCAGCGGTTTTTGCTACGGTCGATTGCGCTGTTACAGGCTTTGCTGATTGAGAGGCGATCAAGTTTGCAACCGTCGCTTTAATACGCTTTTGCAATTTGGCCTGCACCTTACGCTTATGAGCAAGTCTCATCGAATATTTCTCCATTTCACTGCGTTTCAAGCAGTGGTGAAAATTTGAAGCGCGTTTTATATCAAAAATCGTCCTCGATTTGTAGGGCATAGCACAGATTGAGGGGCAAAAACGCATTTCGATGCGGCAACTGACTACAATTCATACAAGTCGCAACAGCCAACAACGATGCTGTAGCTCGAAGGAGTTTCACTGGTTTATGCACACCCAACATTTGTCTAATACGCGCTTTTCTTTGCAATCACCTATGGTGAAATGGATAAATACGATTTGTATCATCGCTTCAATTTGCATTGTCATGTTCTCATCCAACATTATTCATGCGCTGCTGTTAGTGAGTACACTGGCGGTGACTCTAATCACCTTCTATTTTTTGATTTTGAAAGGAAAAGTTAGCTACACCCTAACCGCTACCCATTTTCAGCAGCATCTCTTTAAAGGAGGTTGGGTCGTAAAATGGAACAATATCAGCCGCATTGGGGTGTGCAGTTATGAATCTCATGGTTGGCACCAACCTTTGCCTTGGATTGGGATCAAACTGAAGGATTATTCACCTTACCTTGAGAGTGTATGTCCCAGAATCGCTAGTGAGATCTTGCTCAGTCAGCGCGCGCTGCTCTACTTAGGAGCAAAACAACAGCGCAAAGAGACTCAATTTGAAGATTTGGTACTCGACAGCGCACCTTACACTGCGCCAAACGGTAATTACTATCATGGTCTTATGGCAATGTTAGCCAATCGGATGCGCTATCAACGGCAATTTTTTGATTATGATATTTTTATCTCAGCGCACGATTTGGATCGTGACGCCGAAGCGTTTGTGGGGTTGATTCGGCGCTACCTCGCGGCGGCCGAACCAGACTAAGACATAGTTTCATGGGCGCAGAAGGAACACTCTGAGCCTAATCAAGATCAATACAGGGGCATTTCATCTGCGACATAAGGGTTATTGGCACGTTCACGACCAAAAGTCGATTGCGGACCATGGCCGGGCACAAACGTCACATCGTTGCCAAGTGGCCATAGCTTAGTTTTGATCGAGTGAATAAGGGTATTGAAATCACCTTGCGGGAAATCCGTACGGCCGATACTACCGTTAAACAATACATCACCAACAAACGCCAATTTCGCTTGCTGGCTAAACAGCACTACGTGGCCGGGCGTGTGGCCGGGCGTGTGTAATACTTGTAGAGTTTGAAGGCCAAACTTCACTTCATCACCGTCATTAAGCCATTGGGTAGGTTCAAAGGCTTCCGTCAGTGGAAAACCAAACATTTGGCTTTGACCTTCGAGGCCTTGTAGCCAGAAGTTGTCCGCTTTGTGTGGTCCAATAATATCGACGCCGCCCAACTGCTGCGCCAGCGGTTCGGTTCCACCGACATGATCTAAATGGCCATGAGTAAGAACCAAACTGACCACTTTTACCCCGAGTTCATTGATCAACATCACGAGCTGTTTCACATCACCGCCGGGGTCAACCACGATCCCTTCCATGGTGTCATCACACCAAACGATAGAGCAGTTTTGAGAGAAGGAAGTGACGGGCACCACTTGATACTTTAACGACATACTAAAACCTTGTTCGAATTCGCAGTTGGCCGAACTATGACATTGACACTTTCATTTGACAAGTCACGAACAGCCTTATGACCAATGACGTACAGGCCCAGTATCAATGTGTACAAAATCACTGCTAGGATAATAACCAACACCGCCAGCGCCCAATTCGATCGCCGCTTCGCGTACTTGACTCAACTGAACACCATCTAATCGAAAATCAATTGCTTGGCCTAGCATATGGAAACTTTTCTTAGCCACCCCCGAGGAGTGAGTGCGCAACCTTTCATTGGTGGCAGGAGATCGATAACCGGAGATGATTTGTACTTCCGCTTGCGTGCCAAGTAGAGATTGAATTTTCGATATTTGGTCAAATAGATTTTTGTCCATTGGATGGACTTCGTTGCGGCGGAAATCACGGCAAATATGGTTGAGCCGATCAAGCTCAGATCGGACATAACGAACACCGTTGAAATAACAGGTTTCAAGTGTTTCACCGGTGTGTAAATTATTCATCGAAAGTATGCGAGAGGTTTCAGGGTACGATGCCAATACTATCTGGGGGGCACACGCCGCTAAAACGACACCACTACCAGCCAATTTTATAAAATGACGACGAGAAACTAACAAGGTTGGATACCTTCACAACTGAATTTATTTTCAACAAGCCCGGACACTACCGGACTCCATTGTGAAGATCAAATGCATAAATTGTGCTCGAAATGCTCAAGAGAGAGCAACTGCATCGTTACTCTTTGAACATAAAAGAGATCTTTATTAAGTGATTTTTTGGTAAATTGAGAGACGCAGCCCTGCTTACTTAGGTGACCACTGTTCTAGCGGTATCCATTCACCCATTACTGGTGCTGAATGCATCATAACGATAGATATCATCTCGGTAGTGCAGTTCTCCACCTTCATACCAAACGGTTTGATAGATGATGTGTACGGGGATGCGCTGCTTTAATGGGATCGTGCCATTCACAGGCCCCTCTTTACCCGTTAATTTATCACCATCAATACCTTGGGTTTCTAATATCATCGAAGCAAACTTGTCGGCATTTTGTACTCGAATACAACCCGAACTAAAGGCTCGCGACGTATTATTGAATAGGTATTTACTCGGCGTATCATGTAGGTAAATCGCTCTACGATTGGGCGTATTAAATTTATACAGACCTAACGCATTATCTTGCCCCGCTTGCTGACGCATTCGGTAGGGAAAAGAGGCAGGATTCACCGCCGACCAGTTGATGTTGCTTGGGTCAATTTGATCGTTCGAACGCCAGCTCGAAACAATATCAATGTTGTGTTGACGCAAATAGTTTTGATCTTTTTTTACCATCGGCAGAATATCTTCTACCATAATTTTGTATGGCACATTCCACGTCGGGTTAAGGATCAAAGAATCCAATTTGGTGCTCATGAGTGGCGTTTTACGTGAAACTCGGCCCACCACCACTTTAGACTGAAAGACTTCTTTACCTAAATACCAGTAACGCATATCAAAACTGGGAACGTTGACTACGATCTGTGTCTCTTTTGATTCTGGCCACAAACGAGTTCGCTCTGCATTTAATGCCAACATGGACAGACGTGCCTGCAAAGACAAATTTAACCACTTTAAGGTCTCGGGGCCAATCATGCCGTCAGCTTTTAAACCGTGCATCGCTTGAAACTCTTTCACAGGTTTGACCAAGCTGTTGTCATACCAAGTTACGTCGTCACGCACTGTGCTAACATCGATATTAACTAATGATAAGCGAGCAATAAGCACATTACGTTGTGAGAGCTTATCGCCGGGTTTTTTTAACCCTTTTTGGGTGTACAACAAGAGCGCTGCATTTTCAGTACTGAGCAGAAAATCATAGGCGTGTAGCAGTTGATCATAAGCCGCGTTGTTCGGCGCATAGCCATTGAGCAGATCGCCAATACTGTTAACTTCTACCGCAACATGAAGGGCGAACAAGGCTTCTTGGCTTGGCGGAGCAATGGCAGAGTTGAGCTTACTTTCAAAGAACCAAGCCATACCCACTTTGGGCGCTTGCTCAGCATAACTCAAATACAAAAGTAAGGTATCGGTCGCCAGCAGATCGTATTCGTTGAACGCTTGCTGCTTCCGATACGCTTTCATTTGCGCTAACTGGCGTGAAAATAAAGGGCTAAACCCCGCTCGGCGAATCACTTCCAATTGATGTTCAAATTGACGAACAATCTGCTCATCTTGCCAAATGCGCCGATTCTCATTCTCTTGGTAAATTCGTTCGACTAAATGTGGATATTGGATGAAAGATTGCAGAGATACGCTCTCTTTCGAGAGCAACAAAGGTTGTACTTTCTCAGCAGAGTGGAGAGAAAAGCTATGAAAAATTAATAATAAAGCTAATAAAATGCTTTTGCTCATTCTGAACTATCCAACAACCTTGATTCACATTTCAGTATGGCAAAAGAAACGGCTATCTGCTAAACGTTGTTGTCGATATCAACAATAACTTCATAAACTCTCATGCAATGAGAATCATCATTAAACAAATTTAGTTCGCTTACTCAGCTTTTTTGGCGAGAGTAATCAATGGCAGACCAGTGATTGTCCCATTGGACATTACTACGCGTGCGTATTTCAGGTTGAGGATAGGGTGAACTAATGACCAAGCCAGCTCCTGAACTGACTTGGAACTTCTGATCTTGCACTACCACGCCAGAAGCATCCGGCAAAGAGGCCAACTCAACCAGTTGCAGTGTCTCTTTTGACCAAATACCGTAACAGTTACCTCGTGGAGAAGTCGCTAAAATCCATTGGTCGGTCGCCGCAATACTGGCAATGTAATGGTTGAATCTTGCCCATTGTTCAGGCTCTGCCAAGAGCGGAATGAGTTCGCCACCTTGGTGATGTAGCGCTACCAAAGGTGGATACTCTTCCGGCTGACCTCGGTATTGTTGGCCGCACAGCACAGTATCTGCACCATCATGAGCAAGATGGCGGATGCTCAAATGGTGGTCGTTCAATATCCGTTGCTCAAGCACTTCTCCTTGATGAGAAAGGTAGGATAAGCTTGGCATCATGCTCTCTACGTTGAGTGGCTCGCGGCCGAAGGTATGCACCCCACCCACCCCAATCGCAAGCCTGCCATCTGGCATCACTATGACTTCGTGAGGACCAATGCCAAACCCACTGAACTCAGCCACTTTTTGGTAACTGTGCTGCACATCATACACACCAATAATGCCGCGACTTGTCGCTTTCTCGCCTTCAGTTGCATAAAGCCACGCACCATCATTTGAGTAAACGCCGTGCCCATAAAAATGTCGCGTGGGTTGCGCCAGTTGCAATTTGATGAGTTCTCCATTTCGATAGTTAAACACCAACAAAAACTCGCCGGGACGACGGGCAAAAGCGACCGCATACGTCAAGGTAGGATGGATAGCAACACCGTGTCCCCTTGCAGGCAAAGGTAATTGGTGAATCGCTTGACCTTGGGCGTCGGCCACAACAGCGCGAAACTGCGAGCCTTTATGAATAGCGCAACCAATCAAAGCCGGTTGTGGGTCGTCACGACGAGTAGTGGCGCACCCCAGCGGCAGCAGGGGAGCTGATGCGCTCAATAACGCCGCTTTCAGTAGCGTACGCCTTGTTAGATCAGTCACCATCGGTTGCATTAAATCCTATCACTACACCTAGCTCTACCGCGACTTCATCATGCAGTAAATAATTGAGTTGTTCGAACTTGTTATAGAGCGCAAGCACCTCACGGTAGCCTGCTTTCGTTTGCAATAAATCAAATAAGCTGGCTGTTTGCGGCCACGTTTCCAACATCAAGGATAAATGTGCTTTTACGCGTTCGGCCATGGCGACTTGATCTCTTTCCCGCAACATCTGATCTAAACCATCTTTTGCTAAATAGAGTGCTTGCATCGCTTGCACATTCTTTTGCAGGTTATTCAAAGAGACTTTGGCGCGCCACGATTCTGAAAAATAAGGGCGTGGCTGGCCGATATTGGCTAAGGGGCGGCTCAGTTTTTTCATGCTGTAATCAAGCTGGTTGGAGAGCAGCGCAATGTATTCGGCTTGCCAAGCGCTCAGATCCAGCATCACCCATGGATTCTGTTGCCATTGCTCAGCAATCAAATGAGATTTCGTCGCCAAATTCGCGCTGATCGCTTGTCCAATCATACAGCCCGTTTCTAATTGCTGGTTTTTCAGAAGCGGCGATTGAGGGTCATAGAGTAACCATTCCAATGCGCCAATCCCCTGCACTGTGACACTCTGGTTTGCAATCTGCTGCTCACTCCAGTGCTTGCCACTGCTCGCTAACAGGCTCATTTTTCGCCCGGTAGTGTCTTTTTTATCTGGCCAAAATTGTACGTTCCAACTTTGCTCGAGTGCTTTAGCTGGCCCTCTCTCTTGCCCTTGTAAAAACATCCACGCCCCAATAGTTTGCTGCCACTGTTCTTTCAGCAAGGGCAATGCAACATCGCCCGGCTGACATTGCTGATCAAATAATTGAGCAAGCTGGTGCGATTGTTGAGCAAAACGCTGCGCCGCAGCAAATTCAACTTCATAAACACCTTGGCTAACATGATTGTTTTTTTGCGGCTCAAGCGCCGATTTCGGCGTGGGTTGGCAAGCCGAAAGTACGCTGGTAACCGCTATCGAAAATAACAGAGGGAATTTCATGCTCGCACCCTATAAAGAATTAAGAAAAGCGATCAACGCGTTACGTTCGCTGGCATTGAATTGACGTACTTTCTCTTTGGCACCTTGCGCCTCACCGCCGTGCCAAAGTACCGCTTCCATGAGATTACGCGCTCGGCCATCATGTAAAAAATAAGTATGGCCGCTCACCTCTTGCGTATAGCCGATCCCCCACAAAGGCGGGGTACGCCACTCTTGTCCATTAGCTAAAGCTTCTGGACGATTATCGGCTAACCCTTCGCCCATATCATGCAGTAGTAAATCACTGTAAGGATGGATTTCTTGCTCTGACAAGGCTGGGCGATCCGTTCTTTTTACCGTTTTAAGGTTAGTACGGTGGCAACTCTCACAGCCAACTTGTTTGAACAATGATTGACCCAGCTTCACTTGTGGATCGTCGACATTGCGACGCACTGGAACGGCTAAATGCTGAGAATAGAATTCGACAAAATCAAGAATGTTGTCACTGACCTCAGGGTCACCGCCGTTAGGTAAGGTTTGACAGAGTGTTTGCTTCTCGGTGCAGTTTTCTTTTGGGAATAAACGGCTGGTCAATCCTAAATCGCCGTTAAACGCTGCGGCATTCTGTTGCATTAAACTAGGCTGTCCGGCTTTCCAACCAAAACGCCCGATGGCAAAATCTTTTTTTTCTACATCCCAAACACGGTTCACTTTGCCAGAGATACCATCGCCATCACTATCTTCAGGGTCTGCCATTGCTAATAAGCTGGCATCCGCGATGCTTTCAAGCAGGCCAAGGCCAATCATTGGCGGAGCGACACGCGCCGAAAACTGAGTGTCAGGATGCATATCGCCATAACCAAGTTCAGTAATTTTTAAATTGGGTTTGCGTAACATCACTTGGTGGCCATCCGTAAAAGCAACCGCAATCTCTTGATAAGTAATGTGGATTTGCCCTTCTGCTTTTTGATCGGGCAGAGCAAAATCTTGTAACTGTCCACCATAAACGGGTTCGGGGATCCCCCCTTCTTTGGCGTAGATCGCTTTTTGTTCATCCGTCACCGCTGGAATACTCAGGCGAACCAACATCGAAACGGCATGCGTGTCATTTTTTTCTGGCGGATGGCCGCGACCATCTTTGATGTGACAATTTTGGCAACCATTGGTATTAAAAAGCGGCCCTAAACCATCTCTTGCATCGGTGGATGATGGCGCTGGCACCCAAGGGTTACGAAAGAAACTGTTTCCCACGCTAAAATCGAGCCGTTTGCTCATGGGCAAATTGGCCGCAGGAAGCGAGTAAGCATTCGGCCCAGCTTTGGTTGTACTGGTTTTGCCACCCGACTTCACCTCATCGGCATAAACGGGGTGGGCAAACAAGGTTAGGAGCGCGACGGTAAAAAACGATCTCATTGGGCTTTTCTCAACATCTTTATTCAGTGTAAACGTGGAAAAGGGCTCATCTGAGCCCTTGGATCTTTCATCTTATTATTAGAATTCGTGGTCTGCAGTATCTGGATTAAGGTTATCAATCCCAATCACTGAAGCGGTACGTTCTATCGAAGCGGTTTGAGCCACTAAAGCCATAATGGCTCCATTGACTATCGCGTTGCCTTGAGGATTGTTAGCCGCGATCAATTGATCGAAATGCTGATTATCTTTTTCAGCCGACGTGACTAATTTACCGACTTCAGCGCGCGCACTGTCAAACTGCTTTTGAATCTCTTGGGCTGCTTGTGCATCCTTTTGTGCTACTAAATCATTCAGGCTTGGGCCTGTTAGTACCTTTCCGTCTTGACGCTGGTACGAACCCGTATAAAGGTTGTAAATACCTTGTTCATTATAGTAATGAGAGTTATGGGTATTATCCGAGAAACAATCGTGCTCATCTTCAGTCGAGTTTGCTTCTAGCGCCACTTTCATACGCTCGCCCGCTAATTCGCCCAGTGATAAAGACCCCATACCAAATAACATCTTACGCAAACCATTGTCTGCTGATTCCGCAAGCAATTCGTGACGGTAATTGGCTTTTTCATCCGCAGACCACTGTTTTTCCATCCATGCCAAATCTTGCACGAGCAGTTGAGCAGCCGCTTTTAAGTATTGGGCACGGCGATCACAATGGTTATTGGTGCATTCGCTACCCACGACAAAATCTGTGTAAGCACGAGTACCAGCTCCCGCATTGGTGCCATTTAAATCTTGGCCCCACAGTAGAAACTCAATGGCATGATAACCTGAAGCGACGTTAGCTTCAGAGCCACCAATTTCGTTTAAGCTGGCAATCAGCTCTGGTGTGATAGTCGAGACATCAATCGTTGTCGCACCAATTTTCAGCGTTTGGTTGGCAATGATGTTAGCGCTGGCGCCTTCATTGCCCAGTTCATATTGGTAATCAGTAGCGACGTAGTCAATCAGCCCTTCATCAAGAGGCCAAGCATTGAGTTGCCCTTCCCAATCGTCAACAACGGCATTGCCAAAACGGAAGACTTCGGACTGCTGGTAAGGCACTCGCGATGCTAACCACGCTTGTTTCACCTCTTCCAATTTAGCCGCCGAGGGAGTCATCAAGAACTGATCAATTGATTTTTCTAATGATTGAGCGGTCGTCAGCGAATCTGCAAACACGGCATGGGCAATATTGGCATAATGTTCGACCACCTGCTCCTTAGTGACGGTAGCGGCAAATGACGCACTACTTGCGATGGCAAGTGAGGCAGCAATTGACTGAATAAGAAGCGTGTTAACTTTCATGGGAGCATCCTTGTTGAGGCGATTTGAGCGTTATCTTATGGTAGTGCTAATTATTATCATTTGCACTTTTAGTCGCCGATAATACAAATCATCCATTTTTTTGCAAGGTAAAAACGCCAAAAACCTCACCGAAATGAGGTTTTTGGCTGTCATCTATAAGTCTGGATTATAGTTTTAAGTTGTGTTTGCCATGGGAAACTTTGGCCTTGAGGTAATTTTCATTACCCGACTTAATATGTGCTGCGGTATTCACGACCTCTACAATTTCAATACCATGCTCCTTCAGCTCACGACTTTTTTTAGGGTTATTAGTGACTAAACGAATCTTGGTCACATTTAACGCTTTCAACATCTGCGCCGCTTCAGTGAAATCACGCAGGTCGTCACCAAAGCCAAGATGATTGTTGGCTTCATAGGTATTCATCCCCGCACTTTGTAAGCGATAGGCATCAATTTTGTTGTACAGACCAATGCCTCGACCTTCTTGACGCAAATAGAGGATAATGCCGCCAACTTCGCCCATTTTATTAATGGTTTCTTCTAATTGTTCACCACAATCACAGCGTGATGAGTGAAAAACATCGCCCGTTAAACACTCTGAATGCATACGGACTAAAGGAGTTTCCTGAGTAACATCAGCGGATTTAAAAATGACCGCAACATGTTCTTTGTCTGTTTTCAGTCCTCTAAAAGAGAGTATTTCGGCGTCAATATTGCTTTTTAGACCGACTTTGAAATCCACTCTGGCTCGTACTTCCGCCATATCTACACTCACTTGAATAATTGCTTGTTGCAATGCTGAATTGATTTGCATTCGAATTGACCCATTGATGACCTAACTATGGGGATAGATACTCCCCTTTTCAATAAAAAGATCACTTGCTGAGAAATGTTATAATATAACAATTTTCAGCAATCAAAAGAAAAAATCTCACCACTTCACGTTATCTTGTTCAGTTCAAAGACAAAACACGTTGATTATTAGACTATATTCCATAGTCAGGACTCACACTCAACATCCAAAATAAGGGAAAATCATGCTGATAGGTTTCGACATTGGCGGCACCAAAATTGAAATTTGCGTACTGGATAAATCAGGAAACACCCTCTTTAAACACCGAACCCCTACCCCACATGAGTACGAGCTTTTTCTAAGTACCTTATGTCAACTGGTTGCAATGGCCGAAAGCGAAACTCAAACTCACTGCCAAATCGGGATTGGACTTCCCGGAGCCATCAGCCCAGCGACAGGGCTTATCAAAAATGCCAATTGCACTTTTTTAAATGGTCGAGATTTAAAAGCCGATCTGTGCGCTCGCCTGCAACGCAATGTTGTTATTGCCAATGATGCCAATTGCTTTGCGCTGTCTGAAGCGGTCGATGGTGCCGCCAAAGATGGTAACGTAGTCTTTGGCGCGATTTTGGGCACAGGTTGCGGTGGCGGTATTGTGATCAACAAACAGGTATTGGTCGGTGCGAACGCCGTATGCGGTGAGTGGGGGCACAATCCGCTGCCAAGTTTTACCAGTGAACGTGATGGGCCTACTCGCCACTGTTATTGCGGACGCGATAACTGTATTGAACTCTTTATCTCCGGTTCTGGCTTAACAAAGAGTGCTCAGTTGATTGGTCAACAAGAGTGGAATGCAGCCGAAATTATCACTCGCTACCAGCAGCAAGACCCACAAGCAACAAAGCTTTATCAACAATTGATTGATCAAATGGCGCGTAGCTTTGCTTGCATCGTCAATGTGTTGGATCCTGATGTGATAGTGCTTGGCGGAGGATTATCAAACGTAGCATCGCTGTATGTTGATCTACCTCGGGCAACAGCGAACTACGTTTTTTCTGATAGTGCACAGATTGTGTTTACCCAAGCGAAATATGGTGACAGCAGCGGCATCCGTGGTGCAGCTTGGCTAGGTTTGAACTAGCAGAAAGTGATTAAAGTCACAACTTTAGTCATCGAAAAATTAAGTAAAGCAAGTGTTTTACATATCAACCAATTGATATTTAAACTATATATTCCTAATTCTGTTTACACTTCACTCCGCGCATAAATACAAATGATAGTAATTACCATTTAGATCCAATATCATTGCACACAGCTTAAATCTGTTATTGATGAATAAGGTAATAACTCAGATGTACACTAAAACACTACTATCAGCCTCCATATTGCTAGCGCTTTCCCCTGCAGCTCTCGCAGAAGAAGTTTCTCGATTCGATGAGGTCGTTGTTTCGGCAACGCGAACTTCTCAAACCATCGAAAATACCGCCGCTTCTGTTGCTGTCGTTTCGAGCAAAGACATTGAAGCCAATATGGCAAAAGATGTCGCCGCTATCTTTGAATATACCCCTGGAGTTTCAACCAATAGCTCATCTCGCCAAGGTGTACAGACCATCAATATTCGGGGCGTAGAAGGTAATCGAATCAAAATCATGGTCGATGGGGTCACACAAGGACAAGCATTCGACGGAGGTCCTTACTCTTTTGTCAATTCGAGCGCTATCAGTATCGATCCCGATATGGTAAAGAGTGTTGAAGTCATCAAAGGTGCGGCGTCAAGCCTTCACGGCAGTGATGCCATTGGTGGTGTCGTCGCCTTTGACACCAAAGATCCTCGTGATTTCCTAAAAGGAGACGCAACCACAGGCGGACAAGCAAAGCTTTCCTACTCTTCAGAAGATAAATCTTTCAGTGAACATATTGCCATTGCAAATAAAAGTGGCAATTTAGAGACCTTGGTCGCCTATACTCGCCGTGATGGACAAGAGCAACAAAATTTTGCCGATCGTAAAGAAAATTATTCGATAGAGAGTCAAGATAGTGCAAAAAATGACTTGCTACTTAAGCTCCAATATCAACTGAGCGATGCTCACCGTTTGGAGTTCTTTGGTGAAGCACTGCATAACAAAACAGATTCTGATATCGCTCATTCCAGTTACAAAAACTATCATGGTCAAGATACAACGAAACAGTATCGCCTTGGCATCAAACACATTTGGCTAGCTGACTCTGCCATCGCAGACACCATCACTAGCAGAGCATCTTGGCAAAGCAAAGAAGATAACGGCTTAACGCACCGTTTTCAGCCAGCATCGTCAGGAAGGCCTCCTTACACTCCAGCCAATGCGGACAACCAACAAACCAAAGATTACTTCTATAATGAAGATAAAATTGAATTAGAAACGCAACTGGATAAGTTAGTTACCTTAGGTCAAACCGAACATAACTTTATTTATGGTTTAAGTTTTGCCAGTAGCGATATTTCAAATACCAATACAGAACTCAACTCGGATCCTGCCACGCCAAATCAAGTTTTGGTTTATACACCGGATGCTACAGACCAAAAAATCGGCCTCTTTGTTCAAGATGAGATCACCCTTTTGAGCGGTAATTTGATTGTCACACCCGGCCTTCGTTATGATTCATTTAGCACCGATCCCGGTGGTAGCACCACAGAACCCCTCGTTAAATTTGACGATTCAGCACTCACTGGCCGTCTTGGCGCACTGTACCGCATCAATAATCAACATTCGGTATTTGCTCAAGTCAGCCAAGGCTTCCGTGCCCCTAACTTTACTGAGCTGTACTACACGTATGACAACATTGCTCACAATTATGTGAACGATCCAAACCCATACCTTAAGTCAGAAACAAGCTTGGCCTATGAATTGGGTTATCGTCACAATTCAAACGCCTCAGCAACCGAAATTTCTGCATTTTATAGCGATTATGATGATTTCATTGAACAAGTCATAACAAAGAAGGAGAACAAGATAGAGCACCGCTCTTATGTCAACTTAAGTGAAGCGACGATCAAAGGGATTGAATTATCAAATCAATTAAAATTGGATCAATTAATTGGAGCCCCGAATGGTATGTCAACACGCCTAGCGGCAAGTTATAGCAAAGGTGAAGATGGTAACGGACGTCCATTGAACAGCGTAAACCCATGGAATGTTGTCGCAGCACTAAATTATGATGATGACAGTACCACTTGGGGGACTAGCCTGAAGTTGAATTATACTGCTGCGAAATCAGCCGGTAATATCAACCGTGATAAGCTCAATGGCGGTAAAGAAAACCAAGTGGAACTGCCGAGTGCGACCATTGTCGATATCACCGCTTACTTTAAACCAATGCAAGATGTCACGATTACTGCGGGCATATTTAACTTAACCGACAAAGAGTACTACCGTTGGAGTGATATCCGCGGTAAAACAAGCTTAGATAACGACTACTCTCAAGCTGAGCGTAACTATGCTATTACCGCTAAATATGAGTTTTAGCGATTAAAAATCCAAAAATGCACTTCTTTATCAAAAGGAGTGCATTTTATATGCTTGCATTACTATTGTTTTGTGGGCTTCTCCTTCCATCGCATACAAGCTGTTCGATATTTCCATATACTCTTCAGGAAAATACTTTTTAAGGAGCGCTAGAATCGCCGCCATACTTTCCCTAGTTACCTTTCCAGTCACTAACTCTGGCGTAAAGTGTGTCTGAAATGCACTAATAAGGTACATCGATTCAGAGGGAGTGACTTTTTGATAGCCGTACCGATAAAGGGCCTTAATGAAGAGGTTTTGGTCAAGTTTTTGGTCCTCTAATCTACGGTACTCATTTAAATAATCCGCACTATCGTACCAAGCACCATAACCAGCCTGATTGAGATACTGCCAGGGAAAACGAGGTCCGGGATCTGATTTCCTCATAGGTGAAACATCTTGGTGGCCAACAATATCAACAGGGCCTATGTTGGGGTAAGTCGCGTAGATATTTTCAAGTACCTTGATGGTATTGATAATAAGACCGGGCGAGTAGTCTGGATAAGCACAGCTCTGTCTCGGAAAGACTCCATTAGTATTGTTAGGTTCAATACAATCAATTTCCTGAACAAGCTCTATACCGATAGAGGTATCATTCAGGGAATGCCTACCTCTCCAGAAAGAAATACCAGCATGATAGGTTCGACTACCAAGATCAGCCATTTGATAGATCTTTTCCTCGGTCACGACAAAATGAGCGCTAACCTGTGCATCTGAATCCATGAAACGATCTAGAGTTTTGGCTTCACTTTCTGCGGTAAAGTGGATAACCACCGTTCGAACTCTATCATTCCGGTTAGGAGTCTCCATCTGGATAAATGAGGAACAAGAGGCTGTTGTCAATAATAGCAATCCTATAACAGCAGGCCTTGCCCTTTCTAAAATGGATTTTTCCATAGGTTCAACACTTCTCCCGTGTTTGTGAAAAGCAAAGGGCTATTGCTCTTTCGTAAAGCTCAGCAAGTTTCTTTCATCAATAATTTATACCGAGTTCAGAGTACTGAATATCTATCGACATAGTACCAGTATCGCCTCTAGGCAGGAATAGATTATCCCGTCTTTGAGCCACCACCTTGTCAGCTTCTAGCCCTTCACCTCAGCTTGCACTCACCGGAGAAATTGAGTGACTCTCAACGTCAGCAGTAGGATCATGGTGAGCTACATTTGATAAATGTTAAGCATTAGAAATTTTCTTATGCCCTTCATCAAGGTGCACAAAATCAACCATGTCGTCACCAGACACTTGATAGGCTTGACCAAAGCCTTTCACATAAAGACCTTTTTCTACTTTCAATTGGAATAGTGCAAAGTCTTGTAGCTGGCTTAAACCATCAATGATCTCGCCAAAACGAGCTTGCATTTGGCCGATGACTTGCTGCCATAATGCCGTTTCACGTGGTACAACACTCGCAACGGCGTCAAACGTCAAACGTTGACGGGCAAAAATCTGTTTTGATGAACCTTCGTCTGCAATCATCATCAAGGAGACGTGCGGGTTCACTTCCAAGTTACGCGCATGACGAGCGATGTGCGAAATCAGCACAAAGTAACCTTCTTGGTTTTGTACAAATGGCGCGTAGCTGACATTCGGACGGCCTTCCGCGTCCACCGTAGCCAATTGCAATGTACGACGTTCTTGACGAAACTCTTGGATTTCAGGCTCCAATCGTCCTTGTAATCGCTCTTGTTTGATCTGCTGATCCATGACTTTCTCCTCGGCCCTTTCGCATTGCGTTCAGGGCTTATTGTTATATCAATATTATTGGTTTGAATGAACGTCTTGTTGTAGTGCTTTAAAACGTGCGACTTGGTCTGCAATCAGTTCGCGCTTTTCATCTCGGCCTAGATAAATTTTAAAAATGTTATCGCCTTGCTCACTAAAGAAACCAAAGTAATGACTTTCACGTCCCATAAAAGGCTTGCTGACTAAAGCTACGTGTTGGATAGATTCCAGCTTTAAATGACCGTGTAACTCGCCCTCTTTACCCATCAAGTTATAATAGCCACGAGCCAACTTCCCTTTTGGAAAAGGCGCTTTCACTTCAAATATAGAGCCAAAAGAGTGGACAATCGTTGTGACCATTCCCCAATCCGCTAGTGATTCCAACAGCGATTGAGCTTGAGCCCCATCAACAATCGCAACCATCTCTTCAGGCAATGCCTGCACCACTTCAAATTCAGTCACATTCAACTCTTGCGCCATCGCTGCCGGCAATAAGGTCGGTTGTTGCTCTAATAAAGAGGCCACTTTCTGTTCAAGTAAATCCATATTCATTTCCAGTTCGTTCTTCGCTTTAAATCGCCTTACGCTGGCTCAGTACATCACATTAATCGCCACTAAAAACCCGATCCAGTAAGTAAAGTTATGGCAAAGGTGAATTAATTCAGATTGTTTATGATTAATTGTGGTTGATAGAAAACCCTGTGCTAACAAGGCGTTTCTAACCCATCTTTTCAAATTCATAAAATCATAATTTGATGCAAATGATAATGCAATTGATAATTGATCTTATTTAATTGATGGGTGATAATCCTCTCTCTAAACGCTTTGTTTTTATATGGAGTACAACGTGAATTTCACTAGATATCTTGTCGCTGGCAGCCTATCTCTCGCAATTCACGCGGCGATTTTGTTTGTTGATGACGAATCAAAAGTGTTTGCCATGCCTGCGGGAAATCAATCCACCTCAGTGTCGATTAACTTTGTGGCTCAACCTCAAGCTCAGGTAGTACAAGAGCAAGCAACAAAAACCCCACCTCCAGAAAAGAGAGCCAACAAGCCCAAACCAGCAAAAAAAGAGCCGCAAAAGGTGGTGCAGCAAAAGAGCCTGTCCAAACCTGTAGTAGACAAACCAGCACCTAAAATACCGACAAAATCAGCACAAGTGCAAACTCCTGTAAAGGAAGTCGTGACATCCTCTGTAGAGAATGAAAATAGCACTGAATCGACACCGAAAACCGCCGCCGCCCCAAGCAGCAGCGGCGCAACTAATCAACCGAAATTAGTCGATGCGCCGTCTTTTGTTACTCGCCCAGCCCCTCCTGTTTATCCAAGGCTTGCACAAAAACGAGGAATTGAAGGCGTTGCGATGTATGAGGTTTGGTTAGACGAAAACGGCCGCCAAATCAAACAGGTGCTGCTCTCTTCGTCGGGCACGGCACTGCTGGATGAATCGGCTCTTAATGCCATCAAACAGTGGACATTCTCTCCTCAAGTGGTGAACGGTGAAAAAATAGCCCACCGAGTGCAAATCCCAGTACGTTTTAAATTGGAAGGATAATGGAACTACTTACTCAACTAGAACAACAACTTGGCCTGATGGCCTGGCCTCTTTTTGTCTGCTCAGCACTTGGGACTATGATCATTACTGAACGGCTTTTCCAAGTACTGCTTAGCCTTGGTGTCGGAAAAGGTGCGATCGGTAGTGCGCTCAACCAAATATCACCGACCAATACAGCGCAAATTGAGGCGTTAGCCAGTGAATTCTCAAGCAAGCGCCCATTGCTTTATAAAGGGGTTGCCATGCTGCTTGCTCATCACGATTTCGCCAAAGGATTACGTGAAGATGCGGCGGGCATTTGGTTGCAAGAAAAGCGTCATCAACTGCATTCTGGACTGCGCATTTTATCTTTGATTGGTGTGATCAGCCCACTGCTAGGCTTACTTGGCACTGTGTTAGGTTTAATTGAAATGTTCAAGGGGGTCGCGCTCTCTTCTGGCAATATTACGCCAAACGACCTTGCGGATGGCCTAGGGATTGCGATGCGAACCACGGCTGCAGGTTTGCTGATCGCGCTTCCCGCAATTACCGGCGCTCAGCTGCTTGGTGTATGGGCTGACAGAGTGATGGCAAAACTTGAGCACACACTCAATTATGTCAACTTATGGCTCGAAGGTGTTTCTTTACAACATGATTGCACCACTAAACAAGAGCGTGTAGCTAAGTATGAAGATGTCTCTGACAATGATGTGGTTAATGCATCATGATTAAGACACCGCACTCTCACTCATCCGCATTAATGCCAGATTTAACGCCATTGTTGGATATCATTTTTATTGTCATGGTGTTTTTACTGCTTACAGCTGCGGTTAAATTTGAGTCATTAGACGTTTCACTGCCAACAACCGACTCACCCACCGTGAGTGAAGTGAACAAGCAGTCAATCACAGTGAATCTTCTGGCGCACGAACCTTACTGGGCTATCGATGGCAAACAGTATATCGATTGGAATAACTTCACATTGGCGTTGTTAGAACAAAGCAAAACCAGTGATCGCCCTATCGTGATTGGCGCAGACAAAACCGCTGAAGTGCAGCAGTTGGTTAAATTGCTGGCGTTCTTGCAAGACAATGGCATCGCTGCCACTCAGTTATTAACCGATCATCCCCAATAGCCTGTTCATACGCGCTTTTAAAAACCGTATGATTTTCATGAGTACAACACGATGACACACAACTCTCTTTCTCATTGGCTTGTTGCCATAACGCTCTTCATCTTCTCACCTTGGCTCTGCGCGCAAGAACGAATTATCAGTGCGGGCAGCGCGGTGACTGAAATCCTCGTTGCGTTAGGCGCACAAAATAAACTTGTTGCAGTCGATGTCACCAGTGAAATTCCAAACGATCTTGCTCTCCCAAAAATCGGTTATCATCGCCAATTATCCGCAGAAGGATTATTAGCCTTAGCACCAACACAATTGATTGGTTCTAGTGAAATGGGGCCAGAAAGCACATTGCAACAGCTTAAAGGCGCTGGCGTTAACGTCGAGGTGGTGAACGATGAATCCACACCACATGGGTTGTTGGCACGCATTGACCAAATCGCGACGCTCGCTGATGCAAAGCCTCAAGCTAAAGCGCTCAAACAGCAAGTTCAAAGCACAATAGCGGCGTTAACCCATCATCAATCTACCCATAAGACACCGAAAAAAGTGCTATTTCTCCTTATCCACGAAGGAAGAGCAGCCAACGTGGCTGGCAGTGACACCACACCAAACAGCATTATTGAGTTGGCTGGCGCGGTTAACCCCGCCGCTGAACAAGTGACGTCTTATAAACCACTGTCGATGGAAGCGATAATCGAGATGCAACCGGACGTGATTTTAGTCAGTGGCCGCAGTTATGAAAAACTCGGAGGAGCCGACGCCATTTTGCAATCCATACCGACATTAGTGGCAACTCCGGCTGGGATAAATAAGCAGATCATCACCATCGATGGCCACGCTCTCGTCGGCGGGTTAGGCCTTAAAAGCTTGGCTGAAGCGCAACGTCTAAACGCATTGCTCTATCCTTAAGGGGCCTATTTTGTTACGTCATCTCTCAAGAAATGTGGTGAATGCAACACTACTACTGTTGGTGGTTTTGGTTAGCCTTTATTCGATTACGGTTGGCCCAATGAATATCAGCTTCAGCGACAGCATAAAAAGTCTCGTGCTGCACTCCAATGACATTGCCGCGCACATCAATTTAGTCATCCACGAGATCCGCTTTCCGCGTACCCTGCTCTGCTTATTGGTTGGAGCAATTTTGGCGCTGTGCGGGACGGTGATGCAAGGCCTGTTTCGTAATCCATTAGCTGAGCCCGGCATTATCGGTGTTTCGGCAGGTTCAGCCCTCGGAGCCGCTCTTGCGATTGTGCTATTCGCCAATTTAGCGCTGTTTTCCAACCCGTGGATGAGTGCTGCGGTGGTACCTATTTTTGCCTTTTTAGGCGGTGCATTGACTACTTTGTTGGTTTACCGATTAGGCACCAGTAAATTTGGCACTTCCGTCACCATCATGCTACTCGCAGGCGTCGCCATCAGCGCGCTATCGGGGGCGGGTATTGGCTATTTGAATTATGTTGCAGACGATCAAATGCTACGCGATCTCTCATTGTGGTCTATGGGATCACTGGCGGGTGCAAACTGGCAAAATATTCTCTTGTGCGCTGTGACCTTACTGCTGCTGCTCGTCTGTTTCTCCCGTCAAGCGATGGCGCTCAACGCACTATTACTTGGCGAGTCTGAAGCGCGTCATCTAGGCATTTCTGTGCAACGGCTTAAACGTTCAATGATTTTACTCAGCGCACTCGGCGTTGGAGTGACCGTCAGCGCGGTGGGCATGATTGGTTTTATCGGGTTGGTCATCCCTCATCTAGGCCGGATGCTGGTTGGCCCCGATCACCGTAGTTTGATCCCCATTTCGGCTTTACTTGGTGCACTCTTACTCACTGTCGCCGATATGTTTGCCCGTATAGCAGTGGCACCTGCGGAGCTGCCTGTCGGGATTGTGACTGCGCTGGTGGGTGCACCTTTCTTCCTTTATCTTCTGTTTCAACAAAAAGGCAAAGTATTTTGAGTACAACGGCAGCGATCCAAGCCAGTAATATATCGGTTAAATTTGGCCATCGAACCATTTTGGATAAGATTGATATTGAGATTTTTTCAGGTCAAGTCACGGCATTACTTGGCCCCAATGGTGCTGGAAAAAGTACCTTGTTGAAAATACTCAGCGGTGAAATCTCATCAACAGGCAAAATGGCTTACTTCGGTGTTCCGCAAGCACTGTGGCAACCGAATGAGTTAGCAAAGCACTTGGCCATTCTTCCGCAGCAAAGTACGTTGAGCTTTCCTTTTATCGCTCAAGAAGTGGTGGAATTAGGCGCACTGCCATTAAATTTAAGCCATCAACAAGTCAGTGAAGTGGCGCTACACTACATGCAACAAACCGATATCAGCGATAGAGCGAACAATCTCTACCCGGCTTTATCGGGTGGTGAAAAACAACGTTTACATCTGGCGCGGGTATTAACTCAACTTCACCACTCCGGTGACAAAAAAATCCTGATGCTGGATGAACCAACGTCAGCGTTAGATCTGGCTCACCAGCACAATACACTGCGCATTGCACGTTCATTAGCACGCCAAGAGCAATGCGCTGTTGTCGTTGTGCTGCACGATCTCAACCTTGCAGCTCAATATGCAGATCGAATGGTGATGCTGCACAATGGCAAACTGGTTTGTGATGCGCCACCTTGGGAAGCGCTCAATGCAGAAAGAATTGAGCAGGTGTATGGCTACTCGTCACTTGTCGCCGCGCATCCAACCATGGATTTTCCTATGGTCTACCCCATCTAATATTGTCCTTAATAATTGTCCGTATTTGTGGGCGCATCCCTTCGCTATAATGCGCCCCTATTCTTTATCTCGTTTTTTAAAAGGTACCCCATGAGTCAGTACGTCGTCTGTGCACTCTATAAGTTTGTTGAACTCAATCACTACCAAGAGCTGCAAGCACCGCTTCTTGAACTAATGGAGGAAAACCAAATTCGTGGCACGCTATTATTAGCCAGTGAAGGAATTAACGGCACCGTGGCATCAACACGTAAAGGGATAGATGCGCTACTAGCTTGGCTTGATGCTGAACCGAATTTGAAAGGCACGGTTTACAAAGAATCACAAGCCTCAGAGCAGCCATTTAACCGTACCAAAGTGAAGCTAAAAAAAGAGATTGTCACTATGGGCGTTGAAGGCATCGACCCTCGTCACGTTGTGGGCACTTACGTGAAACCAGAAAACTGGAATGCGCTAATTTCAGACCCTGATGTGCTGGTTGTCGATACCCGTAATGATTATGAAATCCAAATTGGCACCTTCAAAAATGCGCTTAACCCACACACTGAAACCTTTCGTGAGTTTCCTGATTATGTGAAGAAGAACCTCGCACCAGAGAAACACAAAAAAGTCGCGATGTTTTGTACTGGCGGGATTCGCTGTGAAAAATCCACGGCTTATTTAAAAGAGCAAGGGTTCGATGAGGTGTACCATCTCGAAGGTGGCATTTTGAAATACTTAGAAGAAGTGCCGCAAGAAGAGAGCTTATGGCAAGGTGACTGCTATGTGTTTGATGGCCGAGTGGCGGTAGGGCACGCTTTAAAAGAGAGCCACTACCATGTATGTAACGCTTGCCGTTTGCCGATTACCGATGAAGACAAACAGAGCGAACACTATGAGCAAGGCGTCAGTTGTCCATCTTGTTTCGGTACTCACTCTGCGGAGCAATTGGCACGTTTCCGTGAGCGAGAAAAACAAGTTCAGCTCGCAAAACAGCGTGGCGAAGCACACATTGGCGGCGATACCGCATCACTGATCGAGCAAAAGCGTGCGCAAAAATTAGCACGTAAAGCTGAGCAGCGCGGCTCGAAGCGCTAATATTTACCCCAATGCTTACTTCAAAGGATTCAAATCCTATTGGAATAGAAAAAGGCCGCAGCGTTAAAACTGCGGCCTTTTTTTAAAAAAATCACTGAATACCGTATTTCGCTAAAATGGCATCAAATGTTCCGTCAGCTTTAATCGTGGCTAACCCTTTGTTATACGCATCAATATATTTCTGCGCATTAGGGTTCGCTTTACCTGAGGTAACATGTAAAGGATTTTTAGACAACGATGCAGTGGTAAACTGAAAATCACTGCTATTTAAGCCCGCCTCTTTCATGGTCGATAACGCGACCAACTTATCTTCAAGGGTAAGATCGATTCGTTTGGCTTGCAATTTCTTCAAGTTAGTCGTGAGATCATTAGCATCCGGCTTGTTGAAATTAGTGGCGGATAAAAAATCATCCCCATAACCGTAACCCCTAACGATGCCCACATTCTTACCACTTAAACTATTTAAATCTGAAAATTCAAATCCATCACCTGCTCTTTTTATAAAGCTCAGTTCATTTTCTAGGTAAGTATCACTATAAACCAAGTAGCCTGTTCGCTCTTGCGTATACCAAGTAGCTGGAAGCAAGTCGATACGTCCTTTAGTCACCTCATCTAATGCTCGTGACCAAGGCATGATTTGGAAATTGACGTCATAGCCCTGTGTTTTCATCGCCGCAACAGCGATGTCTACCGATAGCCCCGGCATACTTTTGTCCGGTGAAATAAAAGGTGGCCATGGATCTTGTGCAGCCGTGATTGTCGCGGCAAAGCTACTCGGTAAAACCATCATCACACTGAAAATAAAGATCATCAGACGCTTCATACTTTCTTCTCCTTGAAGGTGGAACTTATGTTTTGAACTTATGTTTTGAACTTATGTTTTGAACTTATGTTTTGAACTTATGTTTTGAACTTATGTTTTGAACTTATGTTTTGAACTTACGCATATGAGTTTTAATATTTGAGCTCAGTTGAAGAACTTCTTTCGTTCTCTGAGCATTATCTTGACCACTACTCGACAGCTCATTGGTGGCCTCTGATGCTTCAACAATCGCTTGACTGACTTCATCAATAGCTTGTTTCTGCTCTTCTGTTGCATGCGAAATCTCGCCATTTCTTTCAGAAATTTCAGAGATAGTATTTTTCACCTGCTCAACAGAATGCTGTGATTCGGAGACTCGTTTAGCGGTGCTTTCCAACAAATTCGAGATGCGGATGATTTCTTGCTCAACCGATTCTGTTGCACTACTTAGCGAGCGAATATTGGTTTGGATCTGTTCGGTGGATTGGCTAGTCTTGGTCGAAAGGTTACGGACTTCATCAGCCACGACTGCAAAACCACGCCCATGATCTCCTGCGCGCGCTGCCTCAATCGCCGCATTCAATGCCAACAAGTTGGTTTGCTCGGAAATGTCATTAATCACCCCGACCACCGTTGAAATTTTCCGCCCTTCATCAAGCAGCTTATGCATTTCCGCGTTTACCGAACCCATTTCGGAACGCATATTTACAATCTCGGCGGCAGAGCGTTCTATTGAGTGGTAAACATTGTCGACCAGTTGAGAAGCCTCACTCGCTTGCCTTGCGGCGTCATTAGCGGTTTCAGCCACTGTTGCCACCGACTGACTCATTTGAGTAGAAGCAGCGGCAACCGTCGACAAGCTGTGCTTTTGTTGATCAATTTGCTGTGCATTTTTCAAGGCAATTTGGCCACTCATTTCCGCGGTATCTTTTAGTTGCACAGACGCCTCAGTCACTTCTATAACGATCTCTCGTAGTGACTCTGTAAAGTGGTTAATACTGCGAATAATCTGCGAAAATTCTCGATACTTAGGTTCCGGTATAATGTTACTTAGATCACCTTCTCCCGTAGCAAGGTCGGCTACTCGTTCAGTTAAATCATTGAGTGGATTTAGCACTGTTTTTGTCAGCGCGAAAATCAAGAAGACAATCATAACACTGTCTAAAATTAACAGCTCGACGAGACTATATTGAAGGCTTTGCAATAGTGTTTTTTCTAATCTCTCAGTGTTATAAAAGAGTTCAATCTGCCCAACCTCATTTTCCTTATCATATTCGATGAAGGTAAGCTTCTGCACTGAGGAGAGCATTGATTCATAGCGCTGTCCTTCATTCGTCGCTATCTCTATTACTTCTTGTGATTCGGGGGATAGTGTTAAAAAAAGAAGCGGCGTACCACCTGCATCTTTCACTCTAGCCGCCTGAATCTCTGGGTTATTCAACTCTGCTGAAATCGTGAGTTTTGCAGCTTGTAAATCAAAATCCCAAATTGATTTTGGCAGGCTATAGCTTAAGCGCTCTTTTGCATTTGATATAGAAATGTCTAAGTTATGCTGCAGTTCCTTTTTCTTGGACTGATAATCAATGTAGCTCGAAATGCCTAAAACAATAGACACTGCTAACACGACTTGGATAACAAAGATCACTTTAACACTTTTCCACATACTTCATTTCGCCTTAATCAATGGTATGAGTTAAGCACTGTGCGTTGACTTCATCGCACCGCATGATAGCCATCTGACTCTTGTGTTTAATGAATAGGACGCAGACCAGAAGAGAGGTCAATATCATCTCTGCTATTGTCTGAACTCATACCGATCATGTTGATCTCACTTATCTTTTACTTAAGGATAGACCAAGAAGGAAAAAGGTTATTATTTTTTGAGCCGAAAGTTTACTTTCGGCATAATTTAGAATTGAGTAGCGAATGAAGAAGCGCTGACGGGCTGGATAGGAGAGTATTTGGCCGTAACCAACGCATTTAATAGTGATACTCCTGTCGCCTCTTGTTCGGTAAACACTCTTGCACTCATCACTGCTTTTCCGCCGTTGATAAACACTTCTAATGAAGAATTATCCGCGAGAATCTGCAGCTCAACCTGTTCACATTCTAAGGCCAATTCACGAATCACATCACCTTGGCGTATCAAAGTATGGGAACGATCAAAACGTAATACTTTTTGCTGGGCATCTAAACTCAATTCAACGTATTGCTCATCTTTTTCAAACAAACGTAAGCTTGCCCCCCAAGGCAAAGTGATACACATTTCAAAACTTTTGGTATTGAGAATGGTGCATTTATCGCTCAACTCCAAACTTACCGGCTGGTGACATAACTGCTCTAGTTCTCTTATAGGCCTTTGAATAAGTTGATCATTCTCAACACTCAACTCACGCAGTGCCGTAAGTTGATGCAACCAGCCGTTGTCACAGCTAGGATGATTAACTTCGTCAGGCAGCCCCATCCATGCACACAAGACGCGCCGCCCGTCTGCCGTTTGCATGGTTTGAGGGGCATAAAAATCAAAGCCGTGATCCAGTGGCTGCAGATGACAAAAGTGAGGATGATCATTTTCATCCCATAATACTTTTGCAATACGATTTTGATGGACAACGGTGTGGTTCACGTTATCTGAAATAATCCCTTGAGGGCCAAAAACAAAATAACTTTGGCTCGCGATTTCAAACATATCAGGGCATTCCCACATGTAACCTAGCGGTGCGATTTCTTCACCAAATAGACCATCGAAATGCCACTCTTTAAGATCATGTGAATGGTAAATCGCCAGCCGACCTTGCAACTGCGTTGTTTGCGCGCCAAGCAACATGAGCCATTTTCCTCGGTGGCGCACTATTTTAGGGTCGCGAATGTGTTCCGTGACACCCGTTGGCAAATTACGGATCACTGGGCCACATTTTTCAAAACGGAGGCCATCTTGCGACACGGCTAAACACTGCGTTGTTTGACGCAATCGCTGTTCACCTAACCGAACATTGCCAGTATAGAAAAGCATCAACTCATCGTTGTGACTTAAAGCATGACCAGAAAAAACCCCATGGCTGTCGTACCAATCTGATGGAGTCAGCGCAATACCTTGCCATTGCCAGTGAATAAGATCAGTACTCGCCAGTTGTACCCAATATTTATCCTTGTGCTCACACCCATAAGGATACCACTGATAAAAAAGATGATATTTTCCTTGGTGATAAATGAAACCGTTTGGATCATTGAGCAGCCCTTGCGGCGGAGAAATATGCCACGTTGGACGAAAGGGACAATCGTTTGGCGAGGAATAGGCGTACGCATTAAGCCGCAGCTGAGAATCAATCATTCGACCTAAACTGTTGATCAGTTCATCGGCATATTCATTGATGCTATCTTGTTGAATCAAAAATGAAAGCTGCCATTCACCGAGCACTTCTCGCAATCGCATATGGCTCGGCAAAACATTGGCTAAAGCTGGATCTCGCAGCGCAATAACGATTTCGCCTCTTGGTGCGAGTACTCGCTGAATATTGGCCGGGCCGCCAACTAATCTCACCATCTCTTCAAATGACATTTTTTCCACTGGCACTGTTTCTAATGACATGACTTACACTCAATTTTTGGGAACGATTGCAAAATATAAAAAAATAAGCCTGCTTGCAAGCATTGGTGAAATATTGCCCTCAATTATGCGGGCTTCCCCTCAGCAAGTACCTTCAGCCTTAGCCGGTTTCACGTTCGATATTTTGGAATGTTAGCACGACTTTACTCATCTCCTGCCCACGACCAGCAATACGTTCAAGCAACATCTTGGCTGCATTTTCACCTGCTTTATCAAAGGCATAGTTGAATGTTGATAAGCTTGGGTTACTGACAAATGCGAGCTCATCATTGCCAACTCCTAATACTTTAATTTGCGATCCAACCTGAACCCCAGACTCTTGCAGTGCTTTCACCGCTCCAACCGCAATTCTATCGGTTGCGCAAAAAAGGCCATCTAATTGTGGGTATTGAGCGATTAATGTTTTAGCTTGTAAGTAACCAGATTCAATCGAAAAATCACCACGCACATGAAACAACAGGGTTAAATTGTTGATACCCAGTGCTTGCTCTAATCCTTGAGAACGCAAGCAATCCACCGCTACGTCATCGCTCTGAACACCAATAAAACCAATGTGTTGACAACCTTTTGCTATCAACCGTTTACCCGCTTCGAATCCAACGCGAAGATCATCATGAACAATACTTGGGATATCGTGCAGTGAGCCATCTTGCCCAACCAATACCACCGGGACATTAGATTGTTGAATTGCTTTCACTAATGGCATATCAAGATGTGTGGCGTAAAGTACAATGCCTTCGACCCTCTTTTGATTAAATATTTGGATATATTCCAACTCTTTAGCGTGATCTTGATGCGTATTGGCAAGCAACACGTGTTTGCCCGCTTGTTCAAATATGGCACTTAAACCATCAACGCCTTGTGCTGTCGCATGCGAAGAGACTCGCGGAACGATGACTCCAATTAAATTGGTTTTTTGTGATTTGAGATCTTTAGCGACTTGGTTGACCATATAGCCGCATTCGGAAATTGCCTTTAACACTTTGATTTTTGTAGACTCTTTAACACCATACTCATCATTTACAACGCGTGAAACCGTCGATTTAGAAACTCCGGCCAGCTTAGCGACATCGTGCAAACTCGACATACATAACCTTACTCATTCTGTTTTGGGATTGTTTGCAAAACTCAGCGCAGCAAACGATCGAATAGTGTGATTCTAACGCTGTTTGTAGAATTATCGATCTCTCTTTTACTGATCTAATTCACAGAATCAATGGTTGTCTTTTGACTACTTTGAATTATTCATCAAAAATCCATCTTGCAAACGTTCCCAAAATACTTATTTTAACTTTATCCACCATGCTTATCTTAAAGAGATCAAGTCATCTGGATACCAAACAACAACCGGGGTGGGTTATGAACTATCCAGTCATAGCAAAACAATTATTAGAGCAATTAGGTGGCAGAGAAAATATCCAAGCCCTTGCTCACTGTGCAACACGTTTAAGATTAGCGCTAAAAGATGACGCATTGGTTGATGAACAAGCCATTGATTCACTTGAAGGTGTCAAAGGACAATTCAAAGTCGCTGGCCAATATCAAATTATTTTTGGCTCCGGTATCGTTAACCAAGTTTATGCGGAAATGGCCAAGTTGACCGGCCTTGCTGAAATGTCAACCAATGATGTTGCAAGCGCGGGTGCACAAAAGCAGAACCTAGTTCAGCGCGCCGTTAAAGGGTTGTCGGACATTTTTGTCCCTATTATCCCGGCCATCGTCGCTGGCGGTTTATTGATGGGGCTGTTCAATGTACTGACAGCTACTGGGCTTTTTATCGAAGGGCAATCACTGATTGATGCTAATCCGGGCTTGGCTGATCTTGCCAGCATGATCAACACCTTCGCTAACGCCCCTTTTGTTTATCTTCCTGTTTTGTTGGCATTTTCTGCTTCTAAAAAATTCGGCGGCAACCCATTCCTTGGCGCTGCATTAGGTATGTTGATGGTTCACCCAGACCTGCTCAATGGTTGGGGGTTTGGCGGAGCTTCTGTCGCGGGCACCATCCCTACTTGGAATATTTTTGGCTTTGAGATCCAGAAAGTCGGCTATCAAGGCTCTGTCTTACCCGTTTTAGTCTCCGCCTTTATTCTTGCAAAAATAGAAAATGGCCTGCGTAAAATTATCCCTTCTGTACTGGATAATTTACTGACGCCTATGCTCTCGATTTTCATTGCAGGCTTTTTAACCTTCACACTGGTAGGCCCGATTACTCGCGATATCGGCTTTCTATTGGGTGATGGGCTGAACTGGCTATACGATTCTGCTGGCTTCATTGGTGGTGCACTGTTTGGCTTTATCTACGCACCGTTTGTGATTACTGGCATGCACCACAGCTTTATTGCTATCGAAACACAATTGCTGGCTGACATCGCCATTACTGGTGGCACGTTTATTTTCCCTATCGCTGCCATGTCAAACGTAGCGCAAGGAGCCGCGGCTTTAGCGGTTGGTATGAACACCAAAGATATCAAATTGAAAGGCATTGCGATTCCATCGGGTGTAACTGCTCTTTTGGGCATTACCGAGCCGGCTATGTTTGGTGTAAACCTGAAACTTCGCTACCCATTTATTGCTGCGATCATCGGTTCAGCTTGTGCTAGTGCATTTATCACCTTGTTTAATGTCAAAGCACAAGCGTTAGGCGCGGCAGGGCTTCCTGGAGTGATTTCTATTAACCCAGAGAAAATCAGCTACTACATGATTGGCATGCTTATTTCTTTTGTCATTGCCTTTACCTTAACACTTGTTTTGGGTGCCAAAGAGCGCACAAAGCTTGATAAGCAAGCAACAGCGTAACCCCCAAGGCTGTTATGCTCCTAAGCCTGCTCGATGTGAGTGGGCTTATTTCTTCAGCGAATAACACGGATATTGGAAGAAAAAATGAATCGAGTTTGGGTAACAGGCGACGCGGTCGTCGACTTAATTCCTGATGGTGAAGCACACTATCTAAAATGTCCGGGCGGCGCTCCGGCGAATGTGGCTGTTGCCATCGCAAGATTGGGGGGTAACAGCGCCTTTTTTGGCCGTGTGGGTAATGACCCTATGGGGCACTTTATGCAATCCACATTAACCGAAGAGAAAGTGGACACCCGATATTTGCAGTTGGATGAGCAGCAAAGAACATCGACTGTCGTGGTCGATTTAGACTCGCACGGCGAACGCAGTTTTACCTTCATGGTTAAGCCTAGCGCGGATCAATTCATCCAATACTCAGACATTCCAACCTTTTCCGCGGGTGAATGGCTGCATTGTTGCTCAATTGCTCTAGCCAACGAACCGAGTCGCAGCACTACCATTGAAGCGATTAAACGCATCAAAACCAACGGTGGATTTGTCAGTTTTGATCCCAATCTACGCGAAGAGGTTTGGCCTAACCCCGCAGAGATGATCCCGGTGGTGATGAGCGTGGTCGCAATGGCGGATGTGGTTAAGTTTTCCGATGACGAACTGCTCTTGCTCACGCAGCGCCCTAGCCTTGAGCAGGGATTAATCTCAGTGAAAGAACTGAACATTCCGCTGGTTGTCATTACTCAAGGCGCAAAAGGAGCACTGGTGATCACAACAGAGATGCAAACACTAATAGCAGGGAAAGCGGTCACGCCGATAGATACAACTGGCGCAGGCGATGCTTTTGTCGGTGGATTGCTTTGCCAGTTGTCATTACATAAAGAGTGGTTTACTAAGGGTACTATCATAAAGGCCGTGCAATGGGCTAATGGCTGCGGAGCATTAGCCACCACCCAGAAAGGGGCAATGACAGCGCTACCAGATAAGCACATGCTTGATCAATGGATTGGCTAAAATGATAATGCTGCCGTAAGCCACAATGGATAGAAAAACAAAATAGCTAGAGACAATTTTGTGATGTAAATCAATGTAAACTGATGGTTTTCTAAATCTATTTGCTACACTTACAGCATCAACACACAAACAACCACCAGACTTAATGCAAAGATTAGTAAAATATGAACGATGTAAACGATGGGTAGTTAGCTTTTTATATTGCTTGCTGCCTATTATCATTGCTAGCCCAATCATCGCTTGGCAGACACGATCTGATTTGAACAATTATATTAAAGATAAACTCAAAGTAGGTGAAATTCAGTTTAATCGGATCATTCGAAATGCTGAAGTCTCTAACCAACGTGCATCATATTACCTACAGATGGAATGCAAAGAGGTATTTCCATATTTACGAGAGCTTGTTGCCACCACACCCGATATCCGCACATTAAACTTGGCAAAAGATTCAAACGTTTATTGTAATTCATTAGACGGTGAAATCTTCCGTCAAGCTCGGCATTATGTGGAAAATGAACTCTATTTATCTAATAACAGTCGGTTAACTCCCTTTACACCAGTGCTCACTTTTCACCGTCACTATCCTCAAGGCTCAGTGATAAGTGCCGTTAATGGTTACCACATAACCAATATCATTGCTCTATTAAAAGATTATGGAGCGCTCTACTTTGAGGTTGGTGAAAATAATATCAATAGTAAAGGGGCGTTTTCAAACAAACAAACTCACTCAACGATCAGCCTCATCTCCTCCCGCTATCCTTACACATTTTCAGCTAAACTGACGTTAAATGACTATTGGCTTTATTTTAAAAACACCAAACAAACCAGTACGATGTTAGTTCTCCTTATGGGTATTGGTTTAGGCGGCTTTGCTTATTGGAAACTAGGCCAAGCTTCGTCAATGCAGGGAGAAGTGAAACGCGCTATTCAATCCAACGAGTTCATTCCGTATGTACAACCGATTGTTGATGGTAGTGGCCAGCTCAGCCATATTGAAGTGCTTGCCCGCTGGCAACATCCTGTTCATGGATTAGTGAGGCCCGATCTTTTTATTCCCTTAGCGGAGGAATCTGGGCTAATCATTCCTATTACGACTCAGTTAATGGCGCAAGTTGAGCATGAACTTTCATTGCATCAAGCACAATTTCCAGAGCATTTCAGTATTGGATTTAATATTTCAGCCAAGCACTGCGTAGCTTCCAATTTGTTTGATGATTGCAAACGTTTCATTGAAACCTTCAACAATCGTAAACATATTTTGACGTTAGAACTCACCGAAAGAGAGCTCGTCACTGACAGTGATGAAGCAAAAAAACTCTTCCAATCACTGGATAAGATAGGTGTGTTGCTAGCAATTGATGATTTTGGTACAGGGCACTCTAGTTTGAACTATTTGCAAGAGTTCAAGTTTGATATTTTAAAAATCGACAGAAGCTTTATTACCATGATCGGTAGCGATGCGATCTCTAGCCACATTGTTGAAAACTTAGTCGATTTAGCCAAGCGACTTGAGTTAAAAACCATCGCAGAAGGTGTGGAAACCCAAAAGCAGGTTGACTTTTTGAACGAAAGGGAGATTGACTATTTACAAGGTTATTTCTTTTATAAGCCTATGCCGCTCAGTGAGTTTATCACTCTGCTTAAAACCACCTAGATCAATCTCTGGCATTCCAATAGGATGATAACTGGAACTTCAGTGGTTATTTCTTATGACGAGAGGCCAACTGAGCACGGTAGCGAGCTAAATGAAAACGTTTTCGAACGGGCTGTTGAGCAGACAGTTGCTTTAACACTTGGTTGAGTTGTTTATTGTGATGCTGGCTATGATTCGCCGCTGATTGTTCATCATCTTCAATGAAGAAAGACGCAACGCTGGCCGTCAATAAACCAAAAAGTGTTATGCCCGTCAGCATTAAAAAGACCGCAACACCACGGCCAAACGGGGTAACAGGATACATATCACCATACCCTACCGTAGTAATCGTGGTCATTGCCCACCAAATCGCATCAGAAAAATCATTGATTGGGCTATCCGTTCCTTTTTCGACCAAATAGACAAAAGCCGCAGAAAGAAGCACTGTCGATAAACTGGTTAGCCCAATAAAGCTGAGCGTTTTTTGCCTTAATACAGCTTTGGTTTGACGCCATGCTCTTGGCAAAATCAGTAAAATACGCAAAAAACGGAGCGGACGTAGGAATGGCATGGCCACAATTAGCACATCTGGCCAGTTTTTTACCATGTAATGCATAGGGTGTGGGCTGAGTAAGACCTTAACCAGTAACTCCGTTGCAAACAATGCCCAAATAATCCAAAGCAGATGCTCCAGAAAATCAAGCTCTTCAGGCTGTAAAGGTGCAATATCTGGCAGTAATGCGACGATCACATACACTACCGATAGCAGCAGCATCGGAATTTCAGTTTTATGCTCGATCGCAGACAGTAGCTGTAAACGTGTTTTTAATTTCATGATTCAAATACCTTTTTCCGTTTACCTTAGCGCCAAAAATACCAAGAGAGAATCGTATAACCATCCCTTTCATTACCCAATTAGCACCCAACTCAAAATGGAACTCACTATAAACTAGGTAGTTGAGATGTAAAGAATGGTGACCTTAATAGAGCTTAATATCGCCTCGAGGATTATTTTAAGCTCTTCACTACCAACAACTCACTCACAAAAAATCCGAAAACACCATAGGAGCTAAGTTTCAATTGTGATACAATGCGCAACTTTATGGATATCTCTCTATTTTCATATGGACGTGACCCGATACCCAAGCCACTTAGGATGCTGTCGATGACCAGTAAGTGAGGCCGAAAAACATCAATAAAATGGTGTGATTGGCGTCAATGAACGTGATCAATACAACAATGCTGCAAGTGGGACAGGTATAACTCCGTTGTTTTACTCCGAGGTCACTTATTACCATGTCTTTTTTAAAAGATTTAGCCATTCGCAAAAAAATTGCGCTTGCCTTTACTATTATCGCGTTAGTCAATATCGCCTTCGGTTATTACCTATATCGTTCATTGAACGACATACAAGATGACCTACTTAATCTAACGGATGACACACTCCCATCAATGATGATGGTCAATAACGTCAAATACAATATGGCTTCTGTGCGACGTGCTCAAATCAGTTTGCTTTCCGCAACCGATCAAGCCGAAATTACGGAGGACATTCGTTGGATGCAAGAACGTTATGAGGAAATTGATAGTGCGCTAGCCACTTATGAACGCGCCGTTTGGACCGATCATGAACGGTCTATTTTTATGCCTGTTAAGAATCTGTGGCGCGATTATTTAACCGCATTAGGCTCTTTTAATGATGATATCCTCAGTCAAAACAAAGTAAAAGCTCAAGGCGATATTTCAGCCTCTTTGGTTACATTTGAACGTCTAGAGAGTGCGGTTGATGAACTGCTCAATTTAAACCAAACCTTTGTTACCCAAAATCGCTCTGAACTAATGACGCTTATCCAAGCTATCACCTCATTTTCAACCGGTAGCATTGTGGCACTAATAGCATTTATGGTCTTCATTACTCTGTTACTTTCTCGCTTAATCTGTCAGCCATTACACTTGGTTGTGCAGCAAGCGCACGCGATTGCAGAAGGTAATTTAAGCCATCGATTAGCACGTCAGCATATTGGGCAAGATGAGCTAGGTGAATTGGCCGATGCGTGTTCAAGCATGCAAGAGAATTTACGTTCAATGGTGGAAGAGATCATCGCCGGAGCAACTCAACTTTCCCACGCCGTCGACGAAGTCAGCGCCGTCTCTGAACAGACATCACAGGGTATGCAAGAGCAACAGGTCGAGGTCATGCACATTGCGACGGCTATGACACAAATGAAATCGACGGTTGCAGAAGTGGCAAGAAACACAGAAGTCGCCTCTGACGCCGCTCGTGAAAGTAACCAACAATCTATCCTTGGATCAAAACAGATGGATTCCGTCGCGAATGCTATCTCTCTTGTGACCCAAGAAATTGATCAAGCAGAACAACGCGTATTAGAACTTGAGCAGCAAGCGCAGCAAATTAACGTTGTCGTTGACGTGATAAGCAACATCGCCGACCAAACCAACTTACTGGCTCTGAACGCAGCAATTGAAGCGGCTCGTGCTGGTGAACAAGGGCGTGGTTTTGCTGTTGTTGCTGATGAAGTTCGTGCTTTAGCCGGCAAAACCCAGCAATCGACGGGTGACATCGTCAATATAATCCAAAGCCTACAAACATGCGCAGTGCGGGCTCGTGAAGCGACGTCACAAAGCAGTGTACTTATGGGGCAATGTGTTGAGCAAAGTGGCCAGACTCAAATCGCGATTGACCACATAAGTAATCAAAGCGCGCATATTGCTGATATGACCATCCAAATCGCCAGTGCGTGCGGAGAGCAAGATTCGGTTAGCGAGGAGCTCAGTCGCAATATCGAACGCATTAGTGAATCAGCTAAGCAAGTTGCACAAGGTTCTTCCAGCGCTGCTCAAGCGTGCGTCGAACTTAGCCAGTTGGCAGCAATGCTACAAAATACGGTACGTCGCTTCCAAGTCTAACCTCATATCGTGGGTTTAAAAATAACGGCCTCTTTTGAGGCCGTTATAGTATCCATTCTCTTGCTATTTATAGCTTAAATCTGTCGCTTTACCTTTAAAGATTCGGTAAACCACAAAGGTGTACAGCAAGATCATCGGCATCACAATCACGACACCAATGCCCACTACCAATAAGCTAGCCGTAGAGGCGGCTGATTCTTGAGCCGTCATTATCCCGGGGACGACATCAGGGAAGAAGCTATAGGCTAATCCAAGAAAGCTTAATGCAAAAATTAGCATCACGCCAAAAAATGGCCATTGAACTCCCATATCATTCACTACAGGCACTCTTTTTAAATAGCGATCAACCATAAAAATCGTGACTAACACCACCAGCGGAACAGGAGCTAATAACAGCATTTCAGGGAAACTAAACCAACGTTCCGCGACCAGTGGATTAAATAGCGGGTTAACAATACTGACTGAGAAAATACCCAGCGCGGCCAACCAACCCGCGCGGCGTGACCAGCGCGCCGCTCGAATTTGTAACGCGCCTTCGGTCTTTAACACCAGCCAAGCTCCACCGATATAAACATAAGCGGCCGTCACGCACAGCGAACTGAGTAGTGCAAAGCCATAAGCCTGCATCGACTCCTCAAAGCTCATCACATACCGTCCAATCATGTAACCTTGGGTTAATGCGGCAAGTAAAGAACCGGTTTTAAAACACAAGTCCCAGTGGTCTTTATGATCCGCTTTCGCTTTTGCACGGAAATCAAACGCTACACCACGCATAATCAATGCGATCAGCATCAGTGCGGTGGGCAAATACAGCTCTGTCAAAATCAAGCTATGTGCACTTGGAAACGCAATCAATAAAATACCAACACCTAGCACTAGCCATGTTTCATTGGCATCCCAGAAAGGACCAATGGAGGCGATCATTCTATCGCGCTGTTGCTCATTATTTTGGGGTAATAAAATACCGACACCCAAATCATAACCATCAAGTACCGCATACATGAAAACACTAAAACCAAGCAGTAAAAGATAAATTTCCGGTAGATAAGAGATCATAATGGTGCCTTTTGCTCGTCAATCGGTTGAATCGTTATGCCTGTAGAGAACTGCCTTGCTAAATAAAACAGTGTATGGATATAAGCAACTAGCAGCACGGCATAGATGGTTAAATACATCACTAATGACAGCACAACAGAACCACTTCCAATCGCAGTAACTGCATCAGAAGTACGCAATACACCACTAACAAGCCATGGTTGACGGCCAATTTCAGT
Source organism: Vibrio qinghaiensis (assembly GCF_002257545.1). Taxonomy (NCBI): domain Bacteria; kingdom Pseudomonadati; phylum Pseudomonadota; class Gammaproteobacteria; order Vibrionales; family Vibrionaceae; genus Vibrio; species Vibrio qinghaiensis. The sequence goes on from NZ_CP022741.1 coordinate 1,563,599, forward strand.
AACATACCACCCTGCTAATGTGGCTACCCATCCTGAAAACGTCATCGCGACAACGGTATAAAGATAGAACTTGGGTAAGGTTTTTTTACGAATTAAACGCCATGCACCAAACCAACTCACTAGCAGCATCAGCACGCCAATTCCGACCATAATTCGAAAGCCGAAGAACAGTGGCTTAACCGGGGGATGATCCGGTGCAAATTGATTTAAACCCACAATTTCACCGTCGAGGTCATGTGTGAGTATCAAGCTGGCTAATTTAGGAATACCGAGTTCAAAGTGATTGCTACGCGTGGCTTCATCCGGCCAAGCGAACAAGAGTAACGGTGCTCCTTGCTCCGTATCCCACACCCCTTCCATCGCGGCAATTTTAGCGGGTTGGTGTTTTAACGTATTTAAACCGTGTAAATCGCCAACAAAAATTTGTATTGGTATAGCAATGGCCGCGAGAATAATGCCGACTCTAAGGCCCACTTTCGCTGCTTCCAGTTGTGAATTACGCAAAAATTGGTAAGCAGAGATCCCTGCAATGACAAAACTTGCGGTGAGTAAAGAAGCCAGCAACATATGTACAAGCCGATACGGCATAGAAGGATTAAAAATAACCTCCTTCCAACTGGTGACATGAACAATGCCTTCAATCACTTCATAACCAGCAGGTGTATGCATCCAACTATTTAAAACTAAAATCCAAAAAGCAGAGAGTGATGTGCCTATCGCCACCAGCACGGTTGCTAAGGTATGCACCCATTCAGGTACTCTTCCACGCCCAAAAAGCATCACGCCAAGGAAGGTCGCTTCCATAAAAAAGGCCGTCATCACTTCGTAGCCTAACAATGGCCCAGCGACGTTACCGACTCTCTCCATGAATCCTGGCCAGTTAGTCCCAAATTGAAAACTCATCGTGATACCAGAAACAACACCGAGCGCAAAAGTCAGGGCAAAGATCTTGACCCAGAAATAATATAAGTCCAACCACAACTGAGCTTGCGTTCGTACAAAACGCCACTTAAAAAACACCATCACCCATGCAAGCGCAATCGTAATGGTTGGAAATAAAATATGAAAACTGATATTGGCGGCAAACTGGATCCGCGACAACATGAGGGTCTCTAACATCACTCTTTCCTCAATCAAAAAAGACTAGGCAATCAAATAACAACAATTTACTTAATTGTTAATTACGTTGATCGACCTAATTAAGTTCACTGCCTGAGGATTTTCTTACTTAAATTAACTAAGCCTTCTCATCGATTAATGAAAATGAAAAATCCACAGCAGTGCAGCCAATGAGTTGTACCAATCATCAGCTGTAAGACCGAGGAAAAAGATGTATCAAATTACGGAAGAATTATGACAAAAAATAACCGTGCCCCATAACAAGCGTTAGGTTTGAGTAAGCCCCGCTTCAGCACCGCCCCGCGTTAGGGCTTTATCAGGATGGCTCTTAGCTATTGTTTCCTCACTACCTCAAGGTGCACAGCGCACCTCACGGCTAGTTAGTTCGTTAATTCGCTAGTTAGCTAGTTAGTTAGCTAGTTACTGAACACTACACTCGATTTTGTTGATCGGAATACTCGATTGACCAAAACAGACATAAGCGCTAATCGGTTGATTCGCTTTTATTTTAACGTAACCTGCTTGAACGTCATCTTCTCGAAATCGAACCATATTAGACGTCACTTCTGAACCATCGACATAAATCGCCGTGAAATCATCATTCATCCAAGCAACCACTTTGTCGTAACTCTGTTTTGTCTTAAACACGACCTCGGCGCAGCGAATAGGCGGATTGTCACGAACGCTGTACCCGCCAGAATGTTCAACCGCTTCAGAGCCATTGCTCACATCGTGTAACTGGCTGGAAATCACATCACACTGACTGTCAGCCGCATGGACATTAAATGCAATAAGCATGGGGATCACGTAATAGCTTGGCTTCATCATAAACATTACTGACATCACAGGTATTTGTTAAAAAATAATAGCTTTACCCTATTCAAAACCACCCAAAAATAACATCACTTAAAAGTAAACGTGGGTTCAATATCACTGAACACTGGAGTGATGCCGTTCTAAATAGAACATTTGTTATTTTTTTATGTGTATTAATTGGTTCTAGCTATACGGTGTAAACCTAGAATCTAACAGGCTTATTATTGCACCACATCACCATCGTTCAATTTAACTTAACCACAAGGTAAAAAAATCAAGATTGACCAAACAACCCCTTAAATCATATCTTTCACCTACACCTTGACGAAAATCAAAAATCTTGCACTTTTATCGCAAATCTCTTTTCGCTCTAGGTATCCACATATCATAAAAAAACCATCAAAAGGTAGTCAGCATGAAACAACCACTCAAGGCGCTGGTGCTCGCAATCAGTTTGTCGTGCGGTGCCATCGGTGCTTACGCAAACTCGTTAGAGCCGCTCGACAAAGAGTTCACTTTACAAGTTTTAGGATCGGGAGGGCCAATTTCCGATGATCTGCGCTCTTCTTCAGCGGAAGTGATTTGGTGGAAAGGCAAATCTAAAATCATGATTGATGCTGGCGGCGGTGCGTATCTGCGCTTTGGCCAATCCGGCTCTAAACTGGAAGATTTGGATTTTCTAGGCATTACCCATTTCCACACCGACCACGTCGCCGACCTGCCCGCGCTACTTAAAGGTGGCTACTTCTTTAACCGTCAAGATCCGCTGGATATTGCTGGGCCGCAAGCGGGCTCAGCCTTCCCTAGCCTATCGGGCTATATGGACGCACTCTTTAATAGCAAAGATGGCGCTTATGCTTATTTGAACGGTTTGTATGATGGCAGCGATGGTTTGTTCCCAGTCACCATCACCGATGTTCCCTACAAAACCACAACACCAACTAAAGTGTATCAACAAGACGGTTTAACCATTTACGCACTCGGTATTCCTCATGGTGACGTGCCATGTTTGGCTTACCGTATTGAAAGCGATCAGGGCGTTATTGTTATCTCTGCTGATCAAAACGGCAGTCATCAAGCATTTCTCGATTTTGCTCAAGGCGCTGACATCTTAGTCATGCCGATGGCAATTCATGAATCAGCCGATGAAGTTTCGGCATTTATGCACGCTAAGCCTTCAGTGATTGGCGAAATCGCCGCCAAAATCAATCCTAAACTGCTCGTGCTCAACCACTGGATGGGAGTCGGCCTTAAACATAAGTCAGAGTCGACCAAGATCATCAAACAGTTTTATCACGGCGAAGTTATTGCCGCCCGTGATCTCTCAAGCTACCCAATGAGTTCCGTGAAGGAGATAACCCATGAATTGTAAAATTGCTTTATCTATTGCGATGACTTCCGCCATTGCTCTGCATTCAGGTATGAGCTTTGCCGAAACGTCAACGGAAGCACCAGTGAGTGCGCAACCCACCTCGCAAAATGGTGGCAAATGCGCGGCTGGTAAATGTGGTACTGAAAAACGTTTTGAAAAGCAGGATTTAAAAAGCGATCCGCAAGGACGTTTAGTACGCGCCAGAGATGGTAAATGCGGTTTAACCGCAGAGGGAATCGCACCTTCCGCTGAAACCATTACTCTAACCAACAGCAAAATCACTGGTGGTGTATGCGGGCAATAGATCGCACTTCAAAAGGCATCGGCTTGCGTAGCGAACACGTCGATTTGCTATGCCAGTTGCCTGACCATCCCGACATTGATTTCCTTGAGCTTGCTCCGGAGAACTGGATGAATATGGGCGGCCTTAAACGCGAGCAGTTGCAGCAGATAGCAAAGCACTATCCTCTGGTTGCACATGGGCTGAGTTTGTCGATTGGCGATGGTCAGCCACTGAACAAAGCGTTTGTGAAAAAGGTAGCGGCATTTTTAGATGAATTTAACATCGACATTTACAGTGAGCATTTGAGCTTTTCGCGTGATGCCCAAGGGTACTTGTATGAACTGCTGCCTATCCCGCGCTATAAAGAGAGCATTGCTTACTTGGTCGATCGCATTCACTGCGTTCAAGATATTGTGCAACGCCCTTTGGTGCTGGAAAACATCTCCTACTACCACAGCTACGGTAAGGAGATCCCCGAAGGCGAATTTATTGCTGAGATAGTCGAGCGCAGCGGCTGCCAACTGCTGATTGATATCAATAATGTGTATGTAAATAGCCGTAACCACAATTACTGCCCGTTTGACATGCTGGCCACTTTACCGAGCGAAGCGATCGGCTATTACCACATCGCCGGTCACTTAAAAGAGCGCGAAGATTTCTTGCTCGATACCCATGGTAAACCAGTACAGCAAGAGGTGATTGACTTAGCTCGTTATGCTTACGCTCTGCAAGGTAGCCGTCCTTTGCTGCTTGAACGTGATCATCATGTGCCTCCTCTGGTGGTTTTGACTGAAGAGTTGCGCACTATCCATCACGATATTATGCAGCCAGCGCCATCATTAGTTATCGATGTGGAGCGTAGCCATGCTTAAACCACCGATGAACATGAGTATGTCAATGTACGCACTGACCTGCGTGATCCGCTCACCGATTGCGCAAGGCGAACCGCCCTGCCGTTATCGAGAGTTTATTCGAGAGAACATTTATTCTGTCATTACGCACACTTTTCCTCTGTTTTGCGCTCAACTTAACGAGGAAACACTCTACATTTTGACGGACGAATGGTTGGTAATACATGGCGCTATGGAGCCTGAGTTCCATCAGATTGCGACTGAATTTGTTCAGTTTATCCAACAGCATAATGGCCATAATGCCGACATTAACCTCAGTGCTGAGCAAATCGCACTGCTTGAATATGAATGGATCGCTTTCAACGCTGAAATGGATAGCGCCCATGTGCCGGATCTCAACGTGTGGTCGGATGACGCTGAAGCTCAACCGGAGGCGTTTTTCATACAGCTTAACCCAACGTTAAAACTGGTCGAAGTGCCTTTTCTTGTCCATCCAGAATCGGTCACTTTTCTAACTCAAGAACAGAAAACGGTCTGTTATGGGGTATTTCGTCATGCATCGCATCAGGTGGTATCACAAAAACTCAGAGAAGTGGATATCGCCCTGATTCAGATGATTCAAAACGCCCCAGCGCAGTCACTAACGCAACTAGAACAACAGATAGCTCAACACCTATCCAACTTCCATTTTTTGGCGTGGGTTCAAACGTTTCAGCAACAAGGACTCATCAGCCTGTATTTATTAGGAGAAACTCTATGATTCATTCAGCCCTCAATTGGTACGATGGCGTGATCGAAAAATTTAAAAAATTCGATTTTATCGTACTACTTGCGATTCGACTTTTTCTCGTGCCGGTGATTTTTGTCGGCGCTCATTCCAAAGTGGTTGGTTTTGCTGGAACCGTTGCCTGGTTTGGCGCCTCAACCGCCGATGGTGGTTTAAATCTACCTTTTCCTGAACTGCTGGCATTTTTAGCCGCCGCGACGGAAGTGCTCGGCTGTATATGCATCGCACTTGGTCTTTTTACTCGCATTATGGCGATTCCAATGATTTTCATGATGAGCGTGGCGAGCGCAATGGTGCACTGGAAACATGGCTGGGATGCGATTGCCACCAGCAGTATGGAAGCAACCGTGCGCTTAAATGGATTTATTGAATGGTTAGCCGTAAATTTCCCAGGCCGCTACAACTACATCACTGAGCTCGGTGACCCTGTGATGCTCAATAACGGGATGGAATTTGCGGCGACTTACTTTGTGATGCTGATGGTTCTTTTCATTTATGGTGGTGGCCGCTACGTCAGCCTCGACTACTGGCTAAAAAAACCATTCACTCGCACGCCTCAAACCGCTTAACACCTAATGATGCCGACTAACTTGAAGTTGCCACCCGCAGCTTCAAGTGGCAGGCGTTATCAATCACACATTCATCTCTGACTATCTTACCTGCCATTTTGCTGGCGGGAGGGAGACTTTATGCTTACAGATGTGGTGGAACTGTCACGGTTCCAGTTCGCCAGTACGGCGCTTTACCATTTTATTTTTGTTCCGCTGACCATTGGCTTATCATTTTTACTGGCGATCATGGAATCACTGTATGTCATGACCGGCAAAACCGTTTACAAAGACATGACTCGTTTTTGGGGCAAGCTGTTTGGCATCAACTTCGCCGTTGGCGTTGCCACCGGCCTCACTATGGAGTTTCAATTTGGCACCAACTGGGCGTACTACTCTCATTATGTGGGTGACATTTTTGGTGCTCCACTGGCGATTGAAGCTTTAATCGCTTTCTTCCTTGAATCAACACTCGTTGGATTATTTTTCTTCGGCTGGGAGCGCCTTTCTAAGCGTCAGCATTTAAGCGTGACTTGGTTAACCGCTTTAGGCTCTAACTTTTCTGGATTGTGGATTTTGATGGCCAACGGCTGGATGCAAAACCCCGTCGGCGCCGAGTTTAACTATCAAACCATGCGTATGGAAATGACCAACTTTACTGATGTCATTTTTAACCCAGTAACCCAAGTGAAGTTTGTGCACACCGTTGCGGCGGGTTACACCACAGGCGCACTGTTTATCATGGGTATCAGCGCTTACTACCTATTGAAAATGCGCGACCTTCCCTTTGCGCGTCGCTCATTTGCTGTGGCTTGCGCTTTTGGCATGGCATCCATTAGCGCCACTTTATTGCTAGGTGATGAGTCAGGTTACACCTTAGGTGAAGTGCAACAGGTGAAACTGGCCGCCATTGAAGCCGAGTGGGATACCGAACAAGCCCCTGCCTCTTTTACTCTGTTTGGGCTACCTAACCAAGAAACCATGCACACAGACGCGGCGATTAAAGTCCCTTATTTGATGGGTATTATCGCCACGCGTTCATTGGATGAGCCCGTCATCGGCTTAAAAGATTTGATGGCGCGCAGTGAAGAGCGCATTCGCAATGGCATGCTCGCTTACGGGTTATTGGAAGCCTTACGCAATGGTGACGATTCACCGCAAAACGTCGCTCAGTTTGAAACGCTAAAAGAGGATTTGGGATACGGTTTTCTGCTCAAGAAATACACCGATAAAGTAACTGATGCGACTGAAAGCCAAATCAAACAAGCCGCGCAAGATACCATTCCGCAAGTTGCACCTCTGTTTTGGAGCTTCCGCATCATGGTGGCCTGCGGTATGGCGATGTTCGCTGTGATTGGGCTCTGTTTCATCCAACTTTGTCGGCGAAAAATCGGCACTCAGCCTTGGTTACTTAAAGCGGCATTATTCGCCATTCCACTTCCCTGGATTGCCAGTGAAGCGGGATGGTTTGTTGCTGAGTTTGGCCGCCAACCTTGGGCTATCGGTGAAGTGCTTCCGGTTAATATGGCCGTATCTAACCTATCACCTAGCGATTTATGGATTTCACTGGGCCTAGTTTACTTACTCTATAGCGCATTTTTGGTGGTGGAAATGTACCTGATGGTGAAGTTTGCTCGGCGCGGACCAAGCGCCCTACATACCGGACGTTACCATTTTGAAACGCAAGATGGGCACGGATCTCTATCTCACGTACACCATTAAGGGAGAACACAATGTTTGATTACGAAACCTTACGTCTGCTGACTTGGGCGATTGTCGGTGTGCTATTGATTGGTTTTATCATCACCGATGGCTTTGATATGGGCGTTGCAGCGCTACTGCCCATTTTGGGACGCAGTGATGTTGAACGAAGAGTGATGATCAACAGTATCGCGCCTCATTGGGATGGCAACCAAGTATGGCTGATTACCGCTGGCGGTGCGATTTTCGCTATCTGGCCACTGGTGTACGCCACCGCATTTTCTAGTTTCTATTTAGCGATGATGTTGCTACTTGCCGCGTTATGGCTGCGCCCAATAGGTATGGATTATCGCTCGAAAATCGATAATCCCTCATGGCGCAAGGCGTGCGACAACGCACTGTTCATCAGTGGCGTTGTGCCGCCCCTCATCTTTGGCATTGGTTTTGGCAATTTATTGGTAGGAGTCCCTTTTCAGCTCAATAACTTATTGATGCTTGATTACCAAGGCCATTTTTGGGATCTATTCACGCCATTTCCGCTACTGTGTGGCCTGCTCAGCCTTGCCATCGTCGTCACTCAAGGCGCAACGTTTTTACAGCTCAAAACTTGTGATGCGTTACGTGAGCGAGCCCATAACGCGTCGGTGGTCAGTGCCAGCATTGCGGTGGCATTATTTCTCATCGGCGGATTCTTTGCCGCCAACATGACGGGTTATATTATCGTGAGCCCGATTGTCACGGATGCCGCTTCAAACCCCTTGCACAAAGAAGTGGTTAGCGTCGCTCGTCATTTACTGCATAACTATCAAGCACACGCCATGCTGTGGTTGATCCCTTGCGTGGGCATCGCGAGCTTATTGGCGTGCATATGGGCAAGCCTGAAAAGAGCATCTGGCTGGGCATTCTTATTCTCTAGCCTTGCTATTGCATGCATTATTTTAACGGCAGGCGTGGCGCTATTTCCGATGATCATGCCGTCAAGCTTAATGCCATCACACAGTTTGACGATTTGGGATGCCACATCCAGCCAAAAAACACTCAATATCATCACGCTTGTCGCCATCTTAGTGGTGCCAGTTATTCTCAGTTACACCGCGTGGGGTTACTACAAAATGTTCGGTCGATTGAATGATGATTATATTCGCAACCACAGCGTATCGCTGTACTAAAGGAGATGACTGATGTGGTATTTCTGTTGGGTTCTTGGCGTATTACTCGCCTGCGCATTGGGCATAATCAATGGATTGTGGCTTGAGCAAGCTGAGCATTTCGATGAATCGTAACTCACTCATATGCAAGCCGATAACCTGTTAACAAGGTTTAAGATCATCAAGCTTTGAGATAAAAAAATGGCGCAAATTGTAGCGCCATTTTTCATCACATCGTAAGAAACGTATTTACTGAAATTTTGGGCCAGCTGCGGCAACAAAAGCCATTTCAACCAGATAGTCAGGGCTTGCCAATTGCGCTTGAACGCAGGCTCGGCTTGGTGCGCATCCTTCTGGAAACCAGCTATCCCACACTTCATTCAAAGCGGCGAAATGAGCAAAATCCGTGACATAAATCGTCACCGATAACACACGGCTTCTGTCGCTGTCGATCGCCGTTAACTGCTGCTCAGCTTGGGCTAAGATCTGCTCAACCTGCCCTTTCATATCGGCTTTTGTATCGCTATCAGCCACTTCCACAAAGTGGGCAATGCCGTTGAATACGGTGATGTCAGACCAACGTTTACTTGGATTAATACGGTGAATAGTCATGAATGTCTCTCTGTCATAGTGGGGGCTACCAGGCTAAGTTGCACCAAGGCCCAAATCAATAACACATTGTAAAGAAGTCATTGATGGGAAGAAACCTAAGAACACCCCAACAGAGAAACGGATTTTCTAAGCTGCCTGTGCGGCAGTGAACAAAATGAATTGTTGAACATCCTTTACACACACTTTCTAAGCTGCCTGTGCGGCAGTGAACTATAACCAAGTACTTTCTGAAGACTTCATTCGTTTCTAAGCTGCCTGTGCGGCAGTGAACATGAGTTTTGAAAATAAAAGTTTTGTGCCACATTTCTAAGCTGCCTGTGCGGCAGTGAACTTGATTGAAGCATTACGTCAACATCAACTTAATTTCTAAGCTGCCTGTGCGGCAGTGAACCTAGCTCTCGTGTAGACATTACCGCCTCTACTTTTCTAAGCTGCCTGTGCGGCAGTGAACAAAAGCATTGAGACGGTGTCTAGCCTTGGATTTTTCTAAGCTGCCTGTGCGGCAGTGAACTGAACGGATAGCCATTGGCACTTTCATGCCTATTTCTAAGCTGCCTGTGCGGCAGTGAACCCGACTTGTCGGATTGTCCACACTTTTTAGGCTTTCTAAGCTGCCTGTGCGGCAGTGAACTTTAACGCATCTTTTAACCGGAGAAGAGAAATTTTCTAAGCTGCCTGTGCGGCAGTGAACAACGGAGATAAGAAAATGAACGCACTAGAAATTTTCTAAGCTGCCTGTGCGGCAGTGAACATTATTATCACATCAGCTAAGCAATGACGCGATTTCTAAGCTGCCTGTGCGGCAGTGAACCATTGGCTGAAATTGCATTGGGTGTTTTTGTAGTTTCTAAGCTGCCTGTGCGGCAGTGAACTACTCGAAAATGAGCGACCCGCTTTACTTTGATTTCTAAGCTGCCTGTGCGGCAGTGAACTATAGAATAACAACATAAAAATAAGTTACAACAAGCAGTTAGAGCAAAAAATGCATTTTTACCCTATTTTAAATCACCCGATGTAACTATTTGTATTTAAAGATTATTTTTAAAGAGCAAAAAAATAGGGTTAAAACCAAGGAACCGTAGTGGTATGACTTAGCCCATAGGAATCAAACTTTCCGGATACTGGCAGTGGCTGCTTTTCACCAAACTCAAAAAATTTACGATACGTTTGCCCTGTTGAGCCACTCTGTAAATCAAGATAAGGCGCGTTAATGCTCTGATTTGACATCTTCTCTTTATAGCGCTGCTCACCTTCTTTATTGATACTCCCTCGTGCAATTAAGCGCCGCAGCTTTGCACTGCTTAAATTGCGCCGCTTAGCTGAGATCACCCGGTATTGAACTTGCTCAGGAACGCTTAACACTTCACTGATTTGGCAATAACCGACGAGAGGCCCTAACCAGCATAAACCTTGTAGATCATTCAATAAGCTTACCGAACCATGCACACGAAACAACTGCCCGAGCTTTAGGTTTGCTTCTGGAAAGCTCATCGCAATTTGATTGGTATTTAACTTAACCAATGCTTTATGAAACTTCGTAAACACTTTACTGCCCAATTCAGCTTCATTCATCTCCGCATCTGGTCGTAAATGTATGTCAATGTATGAATCCATAGCTACTCCGTGATTTAGGCATTAGAACCGTTCTCTCATTCAGCACCAAACTGCTCCATTTCTGCATCAGTACAATCCACGATAAACTCTTGATTACCTTTTGTTTTTTGAGTTTCACATATTTGTTTACCTATAATAATAAACCTTTCCCTATCCATCTTAAAATTTGGTCCCCCAGTAACCATGCCGATATATCCCATAATTTCTGAGCGACAGAAATCCTTTCTACTCATCGGTGGGCATTTTATGTTTTTACGATTAGGCGATTTAAGTACAACGGTTATTTCATCATTTGTTTTAATAAGATCATTTAATCTATTGTCGATAAACCAATAGACAACACCAGCGGCGATTAGGCTTGTAGCAATAGAAATCAATATTGAGTAAATAAAACCCTCTGACTGTTGAGTACAAAACCCTATGCCAATAATTATTAATAACGGTACAACAAACATTACCAGTAAAAAAAGCCAAATGCGTTTAAGAGTATTCATTACTCCCCCTTCAATTGTTGTAATCGATCTTTGCTGATTTGATAGTTTTTCTTTTTCTTTCCCGGAATATAACCAGCCTCTTTTAAACATGATGCAAGTGATTTGCGATTATCGATATTCCATGCTTCGATAGCCCTATCAATCCATGCTTCAACTTTGTCGCGGAAGCTTTGATTATCACGTTGAGTTTGGTATTTCTCATTTATCACACTAATAACGAGTGATGGCGGCATTTCTAATTCGGCCTTAGCTGCCGCTTCCAATTGCTGCTCGTTTCGACGTTGAGCTTCAGCTTGCCTGTGTTCACGCACATCTTGCGGTAAGCGTTTTTCATATTCATCCAAAAGCCTTTGCATTAACGCTGGGTCAACCTTCATATACCCATAACCTGCGGCAGTTTTAGCACCTATGCCGTTATTTGCTAAGGCTTTTTCTAATAGGGTTTGGCAAAGCTCAATCGCTGCGGGCTCACCTTCGAGCACAAATAAAAAGCTGCCCTGCACTGCGAGTAAATGATTAGGGATCGGGCTGTCTTTATCAGATGGTTCCGCCTGAGTACCGTTGTAATAGGCTTGATGGTGTGTGGTAACGACATCGAGTACAAAGGGTTTATGCTCTTTTTTCGCAGGATCGGGGATCCACCATGCATCATGAAAAGTGACTAAGCCCGATACTCGATAAGGCTGCTCACTATCGGCGGTGCCAAACAGTTGTTCAAGTTCATCGCTATGCCCAGCCAAATGTTGATTTGCCCAAGCGCGAGCAATCCCTTTCACACTCGAACCCGGAATATACGGCATACCATAATTACGGCTAAGGCTACAGCCGGTTTCTAATGCGGCGTTACCCGTTAAGCCTATTAATAGACGGTTTTCCAAAGTCATTGCTGTTTGGCTAAAGCGATTCTCGTCTTGGGAGAGGTCAAACCAACGGTTAAAGGTGTTTTTGTACTCAGATGAAGCGGGCAGTTTTACGATTTCTTCTAAATGCCCTGTCTTCTGATTAGCCTCAAGCAGGCCTTTTTGCAGTAAAAGACTAGGATTGGCGCTATCCGTCTGGCAAAAAGCGGATTGTATTTTATTGCGCACTAAGGCTGTCATTACTTGGCCTCCGCAGGATTATGATGGTCATCATTCACCTCGCCTGTGGCATCAATTTTTAATACGCCTTGCACATAACGGCGCAACCAGCCTGCAATTTCCAGTGCTTCACGGGTATAGCGCATGATTTGATGCAAATCCGATTGAATAATTTCGTTATGTAACGCCTCACCCTTATCATCATCAGCGATATTGGCAAGCTTGGCATCCACCTGTTTAAACACTGCCGTAAGATCCTCAAGCAATGCTTTGTGATGATCTTCACTCTTGGCCAGTAAAAAACCTGTTGCCTGCGCTAAGCCATTTTGCAAAACCATGGTGGGTAATTTATGTGCGAGTGTGGCGTATTTTTTATTCTCTTCAATACTCTTGTCTTTACGGGAATTGATCCGCTCAAACGCGGCAGTGGCAACGATTTGACTGCGTGGTTGCATGCTTTATTCCCCTTTGCCTGACTGGGCAATAAACTGCACTAAGCCATTACCAGTACCCATATTGCCGCCCATTTGCAGCAGGGGTTTGTTATTGATAATGTCGTTAAACATAAGCCGTTTATCACCATTTTGATCGTTCAAACGGGGTGCATCTACCGAGTACACGCCCCATAAGACGCTTTCAGCAGGTAAGCTTTCTTCGGTCCATAATGCTCCTTTATCGACTACGCCAGTTTTTTGATTAATACGAATACGGGTGCGAATTTCGGTGGCGGTTTCGGCCAGAAAGGAGAAAACCGTATCAGGTAATACGATGATGCGCTTGCTGATGTCGCTATAGTAGGCGCTCTCTTTTGCATCAAGCGTTTGAGCAATGTATTCAGCCCATTGTTGGGTGTGTTCACACTCTTGGGCTTTGAGATCTAAATCTTCTAGCACCATCAAGTCATCTTGATGATTAGGATTGCCTTTAGGGTATAAAGCTTGATCTTTGGCAGGTGTTGGAACCGTTAAATCTGATTTTCGATCTTTTTTGTAGCGCTGCAAAATAAATGGACAAGTTGCATAGGCCAAAATACCGTAAACCGTTCGCACTGGTAGTAGCAACAGATGAGCATCGGTTATCGACAACGCACCCGTACAACTGAGCTTACCGTCTTGTTTGTCATAACCAAATAATGACTGACTTAAGTCTGATTCTTTCTGGCTAATATGCGCTTTTAACACGCCGCGCACGGTAGAGCCGGGGACGATCGGCAAATTAGAAGCTCGCTCGCGGGCAATAGGCTGATCGACAATTCCAACGGATTGGCCAGAGCCACAATGCAAAATGGTTTGACTGAATAAGTGATAAACATGAAACGACATAACATAGTCCTTTAAAAATAGCGTTAAATAGTAAATTGATAGGCAGCAGGCAGCGCCAAACCAAAGCCGTTAAGGTTGCTTTGTGGGTCATCACAAAAGTGCGCTAAGCAGAGTGAACGAATGTCTTCATCCGTTGCATCGCCTTTAATTTCAAACCAATAAGTGGCCCCAGCGGGGATCATTTTTTGCGCCGCACGTGGCGTGTTATTTACTAAATCCCAACCTGATTGCGGGATCCAACGCTCTAATGCGGCGGCGCGTAACTTGACGGTTAGGCTTTGACAGCATGGTGGCGTACCGACCAAATCATCATTCAACCAGCTTGGCAACCAACCCTGGTTAAATAACACTGGCGTTAAAAAGGTCAGCGTGAACCCTTTAGCTTTTGTTATTGATTGTGCCAAATCACTGGGTAAAGAGGGCCATAAAGTGCAAGCCTCAACCTCTGCTAAACGCCGCTCGCCGCCCAGATTAAGCAATGGCAAGGTTATGTCACCGTCAATACCAGCCAAAATGCTTACACAAGCGTCCGGAAATGGTTGATGATCAGCACGTTGCTGCCACATGCTTAGCCCTGTGGTTTGAAAAAGCTTGCCCGATTCCACATTGCGACTGTGATTATTAATAGCAATATGCGTGCGAATATCCGGCTCGGCAGGCATCCAACCGTTTTGGCAGATTCGCTCAAAACTGACCGCCTCCCCTTTTCGCCATGCGGCTAAATCGTTAAATGACCACCAGTTAGGGCCGGAAACTGGCTTGCCATCAGGTGCATTTTCAGCAAACAAGGGCAGCAAGCCATTGGGTAGATCGCAACCTTCACCTTCAGCAAACGCCATAGGTTTAGAACGCACTAAATGGGTGAGTTGAGTCTGTTGGTCATAAAAATACTGCACATCGGCAGGCTTAGGCACCAAGATATGTTCTTCGCTTGGGGCGTCGCCATTGATAGGCCGTTTAACCGCGAGCGGACCTGTGACGGCCAGTTTTAACAGCTCGTTATTCAAGGCTTTTCCGTTGCTGCGAGCATGGATATTACGCAGCGCCCCAGCAACCGTTGACGGTGGCGGAAATCGCGCCGCTTGTGCATCAGAGATTTCTTCAAATGGCCTGCCTGAGCGAATAATCAGAGGGTCTTTAGGTTCAATAAGGTAATACAGCATGATTATTCTTCGCCTCCAATATCTGCGGTGGTTTTAGCACTCAGCCAGCGCGCTAAGATAAGTAGATTGGCGAGTTCGTCTAGTGAGTAACCTGATGCTTGGGCGCGAAGTTGCGATTTGAGCTTCTCCAGAGCAGCCTTCTTTGACTCTTTAATTTGTTCAGGTGTCTTCCCTGATTCTTCAACACTTACATTAAAATCCGCTCGCGCTAACATTCGCTCGAGTTCACTTTCTCGAATGCCTGCTAACTCTTTTTGCCCAGTTGTCCACTTCAAATGAACTGCCATTTCTCGGACCTCTTGCATGATGCGAGTTGGCATCCAACCCTGTGCAAAAGCGTGAGTGAAATCGGTCAGCGCATTTAATGTCTCATCATCATCCCAGCGACAACGCCAGGTGATCTCATGACCTGAACGAATACCTAGATGTATGGCAAGTGCATTACGGGGCTTGTGTTCTTTATTACCTTTATTACCTTTATTACCTTTGGCGTGTTTTTCTGCCGCGATAGCCCGAGCACGCAGTTGGCGCATAGGTTGTACAAAATGCCCAATCGCTAAGCCCACGGATAAGGTTGGATAAAGCGCTTCACTCAGTTTCAACTCGGCTGCAATAACCTTCATCTTTTCTTTAAAATCATCGGCTAACTGTTTAGCACACGTCATTGCTTGAGCTAACGGCACAAAGGCTAATACATCATCACCACCCGCATAAATGGCATGCCCGCCGTGATCTTGTAGCGTTTTGCGCACACTGGTCGCAAATTTATGTAGGGCTTTAGAAATCGCTTTAGAATCATCATGAGTCTTGGCTTGAGCCAATAATTCCCCCATACGATCGCCATCCGCTTTAAGCAACACACCGTAGGTCATTGGCGAGCCTGACTCTTTGCCAATAGTCGATAAACAGTCAAGCAGCGCCTTTTTTGTACCTTTTTCTAAGTCTTTTTCTTGCTCAATACGACTAGTAAACAAGTATTCGCCATCATATGGGAAAGCCTGATACCTATCCCCATTACCCTTAACGGTTGTGGCTAGGCCTGCTTTTACAAATGACTGATAATTTGACTGAAGGGTATTGAGTTGTTCTGAGCTCAACGAGGATAACCAAGGTTCAACGACCACACGCGAAAACGGTGTGAATTGTTCAAAATGCCCCGCGCTGCGTTTTACTAAGCCTAATATGTCTAGCTCTTCTCCTTGACTAAGTCGCAACTGATGCTGGTATTCTTTGTTATTGACTTGCTCTGTCAGAGTATTATTCGCCCCGTCTAACGTGGATTTAAACAAACCCGACTTTGTGTCTTGAATTGGTTTAAAGTCTTTGGTCTGCTTACGTGCGGCAAGCAACTTTCCCAAACGCTCCGAGGCTTTGCCATACTGGCCTGCCTCAAACTTCACCCACGCGGCATAAATGTCGAGAATGCCGTCTTTTTGTTGTTCAAAACGCGCCCAGTCAATCGTAAAGCTCTCTAATTTTTTATGTCGTATAGTATCGAGAATCTGCATTAAACGCGCTTCGGCGGCCTGTTTTGCATTCTCTACAATGTCACGAACCTGACTAATATCATCGACCTGAATCACTGCCCGAACCACATTGGCAATATTTGCCTCTACTTCTATCTGGCTATCTGAATCGGGATCTTGTGGCTGTAGATCGATATCTGGATTCTTTGGGTTTGGAAAAATCAAACAATCGCTTTGTTCTTCGTGCAGCGACAATGCTACCGCGCGGGAGACTTCCGACAACAACCACGAGCCACACCATAAATCTTGGCTGCGCCGCCCTGCTTCAATAAAACTTTGCACGGGGCCAATGCTAATCGCGACTAAATACTCCATTGTTATTGTCCTTGTTTAAAATAGTCGAGGAAGGCCGAAAGAGGGTCGTCGCCACGTCCGTTCATGGGTTTATCTTTGTCAGCAAGCATCTTTTGCTGCTCTGGCGATGATGACCAATGCATAGGTTTAACGTTAATCTTTTTAGGCTTTGGTGATAGCTCTAACGATTGAGCTAACGCTTCTCGCCAATAGGGCAAAAGTAACGCTGCTGAATGCCATTTATCATTTAAATCTAAATACGATCGAATGATGAGCGGACTGGCCATACGTTCCTTATCTACATCAGCAACCGTCAATGTATGGTCATCAGGCTCCTGCCCCGGACCTTGGTCTTGCTGATAATGAAAAATAATTGGTAAGCCGAAAACAGCACGAGGGAAAAAGTTAGTTTTTACATCATCAGGGGGGTGTTTCTTACTATGTGTATTCGCTAAATTCCTGATTGAATTAGCTTCAGGCCAACGGCTTCTGCCAACTGGTGACTTAGAATTATTTGAAGGTAGGTTTCTGCCGACCTCTAGAGCCTGACGAAAATCTCTTAACTTATCGCAACCGTATTTCCAACAAGCAAGCGCATCACTACGCTCTTCCTTAGAAACCAGAGTCAATATACCGCCTTTCAAAGCCACTTCATCAGCACTAACAGGCTTAATATCAGAATTCTTAACATCAACAGCGCCTAGACCTCGACGTGTTCTACTACCAATACCGCCAAAACTTGCCCACCAACGTATAGCTTCGTTGACTTCGCTAATTTGTTCCTGGCTTAAAGGTTTTTTATCATAAATCTTATAGCGAATCTCCAAGTCAAAACACAGATCAGGTTTCGCTATTTTTTTAGGTTCCTCTCCTATTTTTGTTCCACGATCAATTAACTTTCCTTGTGCAGAAAAAAGCGCATAAGCATGACCAAATTTAGGGTCTGGTTTAGGCACGCTATTGTATTTACTTGGATCTTTACGATGTATTTCGTATTCAAAAGCAGGTACTTCACCATTGAACTTAACATTGGTAATTCTAATCTCCACTCGGCTCGCTTTAGCCTTATCGCTAATCCCCCCCCACATTGCTTCTTCATTTTCTCGCATGACTTTAGGGTCATCAAACGGCCCACAGGCAATACGCCACCAAAAACGTAATTGCCCACGAATAGCACTGGCGCGAATCGGCATGGCAGTATCGACTTTCCCCGCCTCGACTCCACCACCGTACATAGGTGTAACTAAAGTGCATGAATAGCTTTCCCATTCATTTAAATCATCGAGTTCTTCTTTCAATCTTTGCAGATCAATAGTGTTGTTCTGTCTTCGCATTCCACAGTTCCATTCTGCTGAATAAAAAACTAAAGGTGAGGATTTATCCCCTTTAGCCAACTTTATACCGAACGTAACATTGATTAATAAAATAAAGAATCGATACTTATCAATAACCTATTGCATATCAAAAAATAGGGGCATACGTTTTCTAAACTGTGTGGTGGTTAGCTAGTAAAGCAAGTTTGTACGTTTTGGAGGGGCGCAGCCACAACCTGACGAAGTGACCTTTAAAGGGTACAGCGACTACTCAAAATTGATCTGCATTTTTTCTCAGGTATTACTCCTGAGCGACATTTATCTTTCAATCAATAACGATCCATTTCTAAGCTGCCTGTGCGGCAGTGAACTATGAGGGTTTAGTTTCTGCTGCTGAGTTTCTTTTCTAAGCTGCCTGTGCGGCAGTGAACGGGAGGGCTCTAGATTGCTAACGCTTGGTAATTTTCTAAGCTGCCTGTGCGGCAGTGAACCAGGGCGTTTTTTGAGCGGTTTGATTTGGATTTTTCTAAGCTGCCTGTGCGGCAGTGAACATTAACGCAGAAATAGCGCGCTTGCTAGCAACTTTCTAAGCTGCCTGTGCGGCAGTGAACTCAATTGCTTGAAGCGCGGTTTCCGCCGTGGCTTTCTAAGCTGCCTGTGCGGCAGTGAACAAATGGAAAGTTTGTATTCCACGACTATCAATTTTCTAAGCTGCCTGTGCGGCAGTGAACAACTCGCCCACGTTGCCGGAGTTCGCCCACTGTTTCTAAGCTGCCTGTGCGGCAGTGAACTCATTCACCGCCCGTTTAACCACCGTTTAAAATTTCTAAGCTGCCTGTGCGGCAGTGAACTAGAGAAAGTGCCAGCAGGGTCAGTTTCTAGCTTTCTAAGCTGCCTGTGCGGCAGTGAACAAAATGAGTGGCAACAAGAGTTTGAGTGTGATTTTCTAAGCTGCCTGTGCGGCAGTGAACAAAATGAGTGGCAACAAGAGTTTGAGTGTGATTTTCTAAGCTGCCTGTGCGGCAGTGAACATTTTGTCATTGGAAGCCTGCTCTGACGAGATTTTCTAAGCTGCCTGTGCGGCAGTGAACAGAGCCAACACAAACATTTGCTTTCATGGAGTTTTCTAAGCTGCCTGTGCGGCAGTGAACTATAGAATAAATCAATAAAAATAAGTTACAACAGTTAGTTAGGATAAAAATCGCATTTTTACCTTGTTAAAAACCACCCACCGTAACTCTTTGTATTTAAAGCTTATTTTTAAAGAGCAAAAATAAAGGGTAAAAACTTACCCTTTTTAGTTCAGTTTAAAAGTGTGGCACTGTAGCCAATGCTGACTGCCGATTCGCTTTTGCACTCAAACCATAGCAATCGAACTGTCCAACTTGTGATGCGCTTTGTCGCTGCATTTCGATAAACAGCGGAAATTTGCTGTTTTTCTCTGGCGAACGCTGTTTGGTTTGTTGGCTGTGCAAGTAAATAAATGGTAAAGAGCAAAGCGTAGTGGGTTTGGTTTTTTCTAGCTCAAGCAAACACTCTTCTAGCGGTTTACCTGATTTTGCTGCCCAAAGCGTGGCTTTTTGCTGCATGTTTCGCTCTATTCTCTCTGGAGATTTTACGTGCTTACGCATAAAACTGGCGTAAGTGACTTCAGTTGGGACTGGCTTAATGGCTTTAACATGAGCGTAATCTTCCAGCCGAGCTAACCATTTTTCGATGGCTAACTTCTCTAGAATCGCTTGCTCCTTAGCAAACAGACGCAGTTTATTACCGAGCGGAAACCCAACCTTGCCGTATTCTGGAAAACCTATGGCTATTGCCGATTGATTTTCGTCAATTTTATGTTCAACAAAGGCAATATGCACTTGCTGAAACACGTTTTGCCAGATAAAGCCAAGTGAGATATCAACATCGGGTAATAAGGTGATTTCTTGGTAGTAGTTCATTATTGCCACCTACTTATCGCTTTCGCCAAAAACACCACCGCGCACCAATACCGCTACAACGTAATGCTCATCTTCTTCACGTGATAACTCTGATCCTCGCGCCCATTTATCAAAAAATGTATAAAAGTCTTGTTTATCTTTCGGGGTGCGGAAAGCTTTACCTAGGTTAGTAACCGCACCATAAGGTTCAATCGCAATCGCGCCTGCGGTTTGCTCTGGCAAGCTGTAATCAGGATACCAAGTATCAATCGAACGCAGCGCGTTACCGATTTTTTGTGAATGCATCGCAGCGTTATCATTCACTGCATACAAGATTTTGCTCTTCTTACTTTTACTATTGCCTTTGTCTAGTACCAGTTCTTCGCTTGGATACACTTCTTGTGCTTTACCCACTTTAGCGTAGCAATCAATTTGCAGCATCAAGTGATCGGCTTCACTGGTGAGTGCCTGAGCAATTCTGTCGGCCAAACTATTGATCTGTGAATCGTTGTGATCAAAGTGTCGAGTACTGAATTGTTTAGCATTAAAAGTCCACGCCTGCTCTGCCCCTTTGTTCAATGCCTTGACTTGCACTTCAATATCTTCTGCGCCAACGCGGTTGCGCCATAGAAAACGGGCATTGGCAAGGTTGGTGGCATAGCGTTTCGCCAGTTCGAAACAGCCATATTTGGTAATGTACTGCGAAACCGCAGCGCTATAGCTTTGTTTGAACAGCGCATTGTTACACGCCGACGGTTGGGCAAGCCCCCCTAATACTTTGAGTGTGAAATGCAATTTAAGTGTGTCTTGATCTTGACCTAAAGCACAGGCATCAACCCTTTGTAGGTTAGCTTTCTCTACTTCTGCATTAAGTTTTACAGGGTCATTTTGTACCGCCGCTTTTAAGCGGTTTGAAATGGTGCCTCGTACCGATTTTTCTTGTAGTGACAATGGAGTGATTTGTTCTTTCGTCTCCCAATTTGTGCCAAATAAATAAGCGTCGGATGGAACTAATTTCTTTTCAAATGCTAATACAGAAGCCGTGTCGTTATTTTTAGCCATGAGTTGATTCCTTATTGATGTTCATTAATGAGGTTGTTTTGCTGACAAAGGTAGAGGTTATTTTCTAAATCTGAGTGGTAATGCCAGAGCATGTCGTCGAGATGCTTGATTTTATACGCCATAACAAATTCACCTAGTGTGACCACGCTTTCGGCAAAGCGATGTGGCACTGATGGATCTCGCTGATTCTTCGCCTCACCTAATGGCGAAATACCCTGAAAACCAGTGGCAATCGGCACAATCCAACCCGCTGTTTTTCTCTGACTACGCCAAACCACAGTCTCATCCTTTAGTTGTTCACAATGATGATCGACTGTTAGATGACTCAGCAAGGCATCTAAAGCGTCATGGCCTTGTTTCATTGCTTCGATCATCAGATCTCGTCTTTCGAGCAAAACATAGCCGGGCATCAACTGGCGTAGCAGCTTTGCCGTTTCTAGCTCATCGTCGATTTTTACTGTGGTTAGAAATGGCAATTGCAAACTCAGTACATCACCACTCGCTACTTTCATTGTGGCAATCGTATCTTGCAGACGCACAACAAAGTTTTCGTGATCCAATTCATCGTCGTTACCATCACATTCGATCACTAACGACACGTCAAGATGACAACGAGCTTCTTCAATAAATGCCGAACGTGAACCATCCTTATCTAGTGGATTACCTGTCCCAATAATCGAATGTACAAAATCTCCTTCGCCTTTATGAGTTTGTAAATCAAATTGATGGCTCACTACGGCGGCACTACGGAACATTAATTCCTCCAATCCCGTCTGATTGAGTTTGCGCTCTAACGCATGGACAAAGCCTAACCATGCTGTCATTGCCGGAAAGCCAATGGTAAAAGGGCTCGATAAGGCGTTGGCATTATGAATTTTAATATGAGGTAAAATGAGCAATCTCATCGTAGTGCCTCCTTGTTGTTGGTGACAATGCGTTCAATCGCCAATAGTTCTTGGTCGGCTAAGGAAACGGGGTTGGTGATCACTTTTTGGTAGTGGTTAATTAAGCTGCGAGAGATCTGCCGGATAATACTGTCTAGCCATTCATCATCTTCAAAGCGTTGCTGCTCAAACTGAGGATAAAGCCAGATTTGTTGCTCGACCTTTAATTCACTAGACAATTCCCCGTGATACTCTGCGAGTAAAATTCTCACCTGCCACATTTTATCAATAACAAGGTCAACATATTCTTGAATCCGATAATCCCTGCCTTCACGGATATTGATATTGTTGTAATCGATATTAAATAAGCGATGTAGCGCTTCCAATACTTCTTTCCCCTGCCAAGGATTTAAGCTGTCTTTAAAAAAGTCGGTTTTAGGTAAACGTAGATTTCTGGGCTTAAGTTCTGGAGGGGCAGATGCGAGTAGATGAGCTTTACCCGCATTTTGGTTATTGAGTACGCTGATGTTTTGCGGTTTCGTTCCACCGAAACCTATCGTGGTTAAACCAAAAATTTCACGATACCCGTTCGGATGGTATTGGTTGGATTTCTTACACTCTCTTGCTTGTTTTAACTCTTCTCCAAATCGAAGATTATCAATGCGCTTACGTTGTTCAAATAAGTGCCCTGAATGCGTTAAGAGTGAAAGCAAATGATATTCACCATCTTCAATAGGGAAATAAACCTGTTTGATTTTTGAGCTTGAAACCACTTCTTCGTCAGACTCAATCATTTTTAAAAAGCCATCTCGTAACTCGTGGTAATTACAATTGGGTTGATTAAGTAATAATTGAGCGAAATCACTTTCCTGCTCGATGTGCTCCAATAGACGACGGTTATCAAACATCACTAAAGTCAGGAATTTATGTACATCCAGAGCTGCGGCGTTCCCTAATGCATCCAGCTCAACATTAATATTTCCGGAACGTAAAAAGCCGTCAGCTTGGCTTTTGTTTTGCGCGATGATCGACGAAACATATCCATTTTTATTTTTTCTTGCACTTGGGTGGCTAAATGTACAGGGGTGTGATGATAACGATATTTGTCCTGCCCTTTTTGCCGCGTCGGGTAACCAGTTTGCAAGCTGGAACTGCTGTTCGCAGACTCGCTCTTTTTCGCGTACTTCCCACTCTTCCATGTCCGCTTTGATATTTTTCTTTCGCCAAGCCTCTTTGCGTTCGGCAAAAAAGGTACTTATCGCTGGATCTAGCACTTTCGTTCCCTCCATCATTTCACCTTAACCAGCCCAAACTGGTCGTTATATGTGTATTCATCTTGTTCACCTCGATTAATCAAGCTGATTTCACCAAACTTTAGTGAGGTGATAAATTCATGTTCTTTACTTTGACTGTATTGGCTAATCAGATCGCCATAGTTACGTTGTAACCATAATTTTTGCTGTTGTTCAAGATTGATCGGTTGATGCTTAATATTGAGTGTTAACTCAATGGCATTTAAACCACCGTGGTCATCGCGTTGGCAGAACTCCAGACCACGATCCTTTTTCAGCAGGTAGAGCTGCATGCTCGGTTCACTTTTCCTAAAGCGCTTAAAATATTGCGGCAATGCGGTTAGCCACCAGTAACCGTGAATATGACCATGCAAATGATCGCACCAGTCGCTTCCTGACGAAGCAGAACGGCTTTCTCGATTAAACCGCTCTTTGCGAGTGGGTGCTGATTCAACCGGCTTGTTGATCTGTTCAACGCCGAATGTTCTGGCGGTGGCAAAATGTTCAAGGTCGGCAAGGTTATTCTTAGCGTCTAAATTCTCCCGTTTTTGAATACGAGGAATGGCATCGATTGAGCGTAAAAGTCGCTTTTCATTAACCAGTTGTTTTAGATCGTGGCTATTTAACTGGGTGGCTTTATCCGTCTCATAACCGGGATGATTAAACACCCTGTCCTCACTACCGCTAAAGCCTTTCACATTGTATTGCAGCAGGGCGATATTAGGTTTATCCACTTCACCAGAACGATGACGCCTTACCCGCCCCGCCATTTGGATAATGGAGCGGAAAGAGGATGGTTCAATCACCGCCCAATCAAAATCGTGGTCACGCCCCACTTCTTCAACTGGCGTTGCCACTAAGATAAAGATAAGGTTTTTCGCCTTACAAGCTTCTAAATGCTGGCGAATCACTGGATCTTTGAACGCTATAGGTTCTTCACCCTCTTTTTCTTTACGTTTCAACACTCCATCAAGGTGCTTTTCTTGCTCATGGCGTAACAATAAAACTTGCTGACTGTGGTAAGCCATGCCGCGTACTTCGGTATCTTCAGGCCAATCACACGAAAGCAAATATTGGGTTAATTTCACACAAGGTTGGATATTCGCCACCCTGACGACCCCAAAAGAAACCTTCGTTTGAGTCTGATGGTCAAGAGTGAAATGATGCAGATGCTTAGCTAAAATGGCCTGCTTAACGTGGTCAAAGTATTGCTCTTCAATGGACAACTCTGCATGTTTACTACAAATAAAAATTTCAGCTTTGCGTTTGGCGGGTTGCTGTTTCAACTTGGCAATTCGTTTAGTAATAAACTCTTGCTGAAGGGCTTGATATTGTTCTAAATCACTATCATCACTACCAACCAGATCAGGCTGAGTGCTAAACTCATCCACATAAACACAATTAACGCTTGCCGATTGATCACGGCTAGCAGCAAAAATCGCCCAGCCTTGTCGATATGCGTTGTATAAACCCAGTGCAAGATCCGGTGGAATAGTCGCAGAGGAGATCATTACTTTGCGCCCTAACATGGCCGCCAAATGGACTAAACGCCCAATCGCTATCAGATCATCTCCGGTAAAATCATCTATTTCATCGATCACTAAATCCGACGACATTAAACGTAAACAAGGCAAAATATAGCGTCCACCGCGTTTAGTTTCGGTAGCTGCCATAATGTGATCTATCGTGCAGACGAGCACGGGTGCATACAGCAATTTCCGATCTTTATCTTTAGTTAATACAGTCGTGAGTTCATCTTCTGGTAAAACCCCTCGCCAGTGCAGTTCGTCGGTTTCATCTTGCAAGCTTTCGAGTGATTCAGAACCTAGCTCCTCTTGCTCAAGATCTTTATCCTCTTTGTCTACGGGTTTGCCCGACTGGTGCAGCTCAAAAACCGCTTTGGATCCAATCAATACGGCTAAATCACTGTCTTTTAGCTTAAGCCGCTCTTGGTACTCATCCCCGGTTTGCAAAGTGAGTGTTCGCAAGCCAAGTGCCAAGATAAATCGCAGGCTTTCACACTCTTCAGATAACGCCTGCATAATTTTGGCGTTGGCGATGGTTTTGCCACAACCGGTACTGGCCATGTTCACCACAAAATAGCCTTGGCTTTTATCTTCTGTGTGTTCACGCCACTCATTGATTTTGCGTACCGCTTTGTCTTGCCAACGGAATGCTTTAGGTGTGTTGGCCTTAGGTGCAAGCTCGCTGAGCTCGGTGGCTTTTAGCGGCTCCGTTTCAAAAAACGGCAGTAACTTCACTGTGTTCACCGCGGCTTTAGCGACATTCACTAAGTGTTCGTCGAGCCTTTGTTTCAGCGCTTTGGTAGTTCGATCGGTATTGGCGTATAACTCACATTGAGTTTGCCACTGTGGATCATTTTCTTGGGAGGAATAAAAATGATCACCTAGCATCAAGCATAACCTTGCATGATGTAAAATAATTCGCCAGCTACCGTCCGCCATTGCTTGCTCAATTAACGGTAGGTGATGTAATAAATCTTTTGCTCTGCGTTGAAGCTGAGTCGTCCAATGTTTCGAATTTGATACTAAACCTTGGGGAAATTCAAAGCATTTTGATAGCAGGATACTGTAATCATCAAAGCGGTTTTCATAACCCCATGCTTGGGTTATTTTGCTGAGAAAATCCGTTAAGCTCGTATTACTTCTTTCTCTTTGTCGATTGCACAATTCCTTATCTTTAGGTAAAGGCAACCTGTGATGAGAAACAATTAACCAAATAATCAATGATGCTGCATTTGGCAACTCAGCCAATAGTTTTTCTTGTTTTACTAACTCAATTGGCCTTAGAAGAGATTCCTCAATACCATCGTTGACAATCATCGTGAGCCACTGTTCATCGCCGTTTTTACTGGTCACGCTATTCACAAATTGATGAAACAAAAGGCAAGAAATCCATTCGTGGCGTAGCGGGTCACCTTTATGCTTGGTTTTCATTTCTGGATTTAACTTTTCCTGAAAAAGTAACGATGCTTTACCCCAATCATGCAGCAAAGCGGCCATGCCGGTGATCGCCTTAATCAGGGGTAAATATTTCCAATCACTTTCGTATTCACTGTTTAAGAGATCTTTCTCAGTACTATTAACAGGCACCACACCTTCCACATTAAATTTCTTTTTATTGCCCACCACCCACAACAACTGGCTGCGGGAACGAGAGCGGATCCAATGGCAACTGACGGCGGTGCTGCGGGTGGCGGTTTGGCCTAGCATTTTTTTGACGGTTAATAGCCCTTCTTCGGTGATCAAAGTTTGCCAAGTGTTATCGCCAATTCGGTTGGCGAAGGCATCCAGTACGCGGCGGGTTTTCTTGAGGGCGTTTTTCTCACACTGAGAGACGAAGGTGACCATCATAAAGCGTGATCCTCACTCCCTTCTTCATCTTTGCCTTGCAGTGCGACGTGTTTCACTGTGTCGAACATAAAGTCGAGCGCTTTGTGTTCAATGAAGGCTTGCAGGATTTGCTGGCGAAACTCTTGTTCGGTGGCGTTTTCTTTGGCGCAAACGAATGCCCACGGCAGCACAATCGCATCTTTGATTAAATCCGCCACATCAAACACCAAAGCGCCGCGGCGGGTTTTGCCATGCATGACGGCAAAGCCGTGCGGAATGCCAAGCACCCACAAGCAGCTTGCCGCAAGCCCATAGGCTAAGTAGTTGCCGTGGTTTAAAAAATCGTTGGCTTTGTCGGTGGATTTTTTGTCCGGCTGATGCTGGCGAGTAAAACCGTCTTTACCGGTATTATTAGCGGCGTACTTGTATAAGGCTTTGGTCAGTTGTGCTTCGGTGAGCAATAAGTCGGATTGTTTGCTGGCGGCGTCAGTGCGTTGGTGAAAGGTTTCAAGAGATTGCTGTATCACTTCATCTTGAACATTAAATTTCTCTAGGGTTAATTCTCTGTCGGAGCGCCAAACGCGCTGTAAGTAATCAATCCGCGCATTTTGAAACTGCTTCGCGGCAGCCAAGCGTTTTTGATCATCAAACCAGAACGATAGCCAACCTTGTAGATATTCGGTGGGCCGGTATTCGCTTTGCGGCGTAAACCATTCTACTTCACACGCCATGTGCAGTGGCGTGCCACCCCCGCCACAAAAACCCACCAACACACCTGCCTGTGAGAGCATCCGCATCGCTGCCTGAGTAATGGAGGTGCCGTTACCGAGCATCAGTACGGTGGTATTGGCTATCGGGATATTGAAGTAGAGGTTTTCTTTATCAGCTTCCGTTAAATAGAGCACACGGCCATCTTTTTGCATCACTCGGCAATATTCCAAGTAATACATATTGGCGCGTTTGGAATGCAGTATGGTTTTTAAATCGGAGGGGGAGAAATCATCCATGTTATCTTGGTTGCACTCAAGCTAATTGCTATGAGTTAAATACCATATTATTTTTTCTAAACGATGACTACTATAAGATAAGCATTCGATGATCTAGGCTAAGGAATGCTTGATGATCTGCATCGTCTGAGTCACAAAAAGCTGACTCTGGCTACCACCATTTTTAGGTTTGAGCTTTTCAGAGAGAACTTAATCACTAAGATGACGTGCAACGGTTGATTCATGGATAGGAAGTGCTTGAGAAATCATGACCTGACTTCGCCCTCTGATCTGATGCCAGCAAAACGACTTTTATACGGTCACGTACTCGACCATCGCGATTGGAATCATGCAGCTGTTCGAGTTGCCGTTTTTGTTCAGGAGTGAGTATGATTTTTATGGTGCGTAGCATGATCTTGTTTTTGTTGGAAATCAAGCACCTTCATGATCACAGGTATACACCAGAAATGTGTCTATGGATTAAGAAATTTAATTTTCACAATTTATCAAAAAAATCCATAAATTTTATCGTGAACGTTTCCGTGTTGGATGCGATAATAAAACCACCATTATAAATGCATAGAGATTCTAATGAAAATAATATCAACGGCTTCAAGTTCTATATCTTCTATCACTCAAAAAAGCATTTCAAAAATAATTAATCTTGCTGAAAAAATAAAATCAATAAGGCAGCATAAAACAACATCATTGAATATTAATTTGAGTAAAAATGCTAAAAATGCCAAATCCCACGCTAATTTAATCAAGCTAGTGAATAACAGCAATGATTACCTATCAAGAAATAAAGGGGAAAATGTTACATTAATAAAATCGTTACCTACAGGTTCCAGCCATGGAAAAAGTTTAGCACCTCAAATACCAGAACAGCTTAAAACAGACAAATAAAAACCGCCTATCAAAAAACGGCCTCTTTCTAAAAGTGATTAAGAGGCCGTTTTTATAGGCGGTACTTATAGATTGAATGATTCAAATCATATATTTCTGCCTACCAGCTTTTAAATCAGTTCTTAACTTGATGAATAACATTATTAAAGAATCGTAATTTATCAGCTAACTCAATCTCAGCATTAAAAGTGTTTACAGGAAATTCCGATATCATAATAAGTTTATCTTTCTTTAAATTCATAAAAACACTTTCATCCAAAAACAATAATTCCATTATTTTCTGAGACTTAGCGCGAATAACTCGTTGATCAAACACTGGGATCTCCACAAAGGTCTGCAATAAGTTATCTTGTAAATGAATGAAAATCTCCTCACCTCCCACTAATTCAATACCAATGGGATCATCACCTTCAATTCTTGAAAGCAGATGAGGTTGAACACCTAAATTATCCACTAAAGCTTTATAAACAACTTCTCTCAGTTTTTTCATTTTCTAACCCTATAATTGATGAAAAAGCAGGTGGAACTGTTCATATATACTTCCTCCAACTTGTGTAAGTAAAATAATAAAAACCACTAATTTCGCAGCCATTGGCAATCCTGGATCTTGAACACTAAAGACTGTTTGCAATAAGCCAACAACTACACCAGTTATGACAAAGCTTAAAGAAAAAATAATAATTGCATTTTTCACAATATCTAGACATGCAGCCGTGACATCAAGTACGGTCATAATATTCCTCTAAAAAACTGGTTACTTTTTTATTTTCAAATGTAAATAGATAGTATTTTCTAGCAAAAAAAACTCGGTAACTATTTACCTGAGGATATTGCCAAAAAAAAGCTGGTGATAATGAGTAATTGAGATTATTTGAACTCATCACAGGAAAAGTTTGTAAGAACGAATGAGTGAAATTGCCACTGTCCACATACTTAATTTTTGGCTCTATTCCAAAAATATTTGTATGTGTACCATTCAAATGATTGGGCGCATCTATAGATATTTGAGGCGGTTGAATATCTTTTATTGCAGAGAAGGCTACCGGCCATTTCTGATTATGGGACGAATAGATCGATTTGGCATGAAGTGGCATAAAAGCAGAAGACTCAAGAGGTAACTTTACTCCTTGCGATTGGATGCTCACACGATTTAACACCATCAACGGTTTTTCTTTAAGAAGCGGATTTTCACTATGTCCGTACTGCTTTGTATCCTTTAACACCATCAACGGTTTTTCTTTAAGAAGCGGATTTTCGCTATGTCCGTACTGCTTTGTATCCTTTAATACCAATGATGATGTCTCTTTTGTGACAAGAGGCTGTGCGGCACTTTGTTTTGCGTTCGCTCCCGTCATTCTAGTTTTCCGGTCAATACTCTGAGTAGCATCGGTCGGTGTTTGAGGCTTAAGCGATATATCTCGTTGCTGGACTGACATTGTATTCGCGGTCACTTCGGGAGCTACCTCATCACGATGTCTTTTTAAAATATCTTTCTGCTTCTTTTTACTCTTAGTTACTGTGCTTTCACCAGCAAGAACCGGTTTGAGATCGTCTGTAAATTCATTCAGTAGATCCTCAAAATGATTATCTTCTGTCGCCAAAGTATTTAATGAGTTCTGATTAAGCTTATTTAACATTCTTTCTCATACCTTAACTCTTCTCTGATCTCATGAAGTGCATCTTTACGTTTTTCAAGACGTCGTTTTTCAGCTTCAACTTGCTCTATTTCAGAAGCTAAATCCTCTGCTTTTTGTCGAGTGACCGACGCATCGAAAAAAACCGATTCAATACTGGTTTTTATACTCTCTCGACGCATAAAAAGACGGCTCAACGCATTCGTTTCTTTTACCACAGCCAAACTTTTTAGCTCTTGCTGTAATACCTCAATACGCTGCCAATATTCGTCTATATGCTCTTCCAGTTCTTGGCTAAGTTTTCTCAGCTTAACCAAAATCCTCTGTTGTTTATTAATTCGAATATCAATGATCTCAATAATCTGACCAAATTCTTTCCATCGCTTCGAGTGTTTCTTCATATTCAACACCTTCAAAACCTTGTTTTAAAAACTCCATAATTACTGGGTAAAGGTCAATTGCCTTGTCAGTTTCTAAATCATTGCCTTTTTCGTATTCTCCGACTCGAATCAATAGCTCAACATTGAAATAGCGATATACCATATCTTTAATTTTTTCCGATAATCGAATGTATCTTTTATCTTGAATCTTATTTTGTAGACGACTTTTGCTCTTTAATACATCAATCGCTGGGTAACGTCCTGTTGAGGCGATAGTCGTTGAATAAACAAGATGGCCATCAATTAACGATTTCACTTCATGAGCAATAGGATCATCGTCGATTTCTTTTTCAATCAAGACGGTGAAAATACCTGTCACAGAACCGTGAACTGAGTTACCACAACTTTCGACCAAACGAGATAATGCAAGCGACACACCAATTGGAATGCCACCTTTAATTGGTGTCCCATCCAGCATGGCTTGCGCACGAGCAAAACGAGTCAATGAATCAAAATAAATCACCACTTTTTTGCCCTGCGCCATAAAATGGCGAGCAATGGATACGGCAACTAAACCAGAACGCACTTTTTCTAAGGGATTTGCTTCTGATGTGGAGACCACAGTGATTGATTTACGAATGACTTCAGGACCAATCTCTCCCTCTAAAAATTCAATGACTTCACGCGCTCGCTCGCCAATCATGGCAAAAATAACAACGTCAGCTTCCATGTTATTCGCCATAATGGATACCGTTGTTGTTTTGCCGGCTCCCGCGGGAGCAAATAAACCAACACGTTGCCCTTCACCAATAGTAAAAAGGCCATCGATAATCTTAAGTTTGGTCGGAAAAGCCGTTTCGATAGGCGCTCGCATCTGTAGTGGGATTGGCTCAACAATGATCGGTAAATCAATAAATTCACCAGGCTGAGTCAAGTAATCATCACCATAGAGCGACTCTCCGTAGCAGTTGATCACTTTTCCCACTAACGCTTGTTCATTGAGAGGGAAACAGAATCGGCGCGGTGTTATTTCTATTCGTCCACCACGCTGTACGGCACCGGGCTGAAGTAACTTTATCTCCACTCTTGGTTGAGAAACTTTCATCACTTCACCGCGAATTTTTTGCCCTGTAACAGTATGAATAAAACACTCTTGACCGACAAAGGTATTGATAGATACATGGCAGACAACCGTATCTTGATACAATTCTTTTACCTTAAAAAAGTGCTGTAGCATTACTCAATCACCTCAAATGAAACCGACACATAACGTTTGACTTTATGCTTTTTCTGAGAGGTATTTTTGAACAGTTCTCCGAGTAGAGGAATACTCGAAAGCACTGGCACACTGCTCGTTATCGATTGAGTGGCTGTATTATCAAACCCACCGAGAATCACCGTTTGATTTGGCTTAATATAAACTTCCGTTTCTAACGATTGTGAACTCACTTTAGGCGGCTCACTTTTCTTACTTTCACTATCCGTACCACCCAATGACTCTTCTATATATTCTACTTTTGCCTGCACATTGCCCGATGGTAATAGACGCCCAGTCACATACAGACTGTTATCTGCTTCTATTTTTTGAACCTCAACCTGCCGCTCAGAAATCAATGTAATGGTTGCCGTTTCTTTTTTACCAAAGTGGCCCTTTTGATTTTCAAGCACTAAAAGATTGGTTTGATAAACACTGCGAGCAACACCATTGGAAGATAATGCTTGGAAATTTCTTAAAAAATCAGTGGTTTGAGTAAAAGGAGGAACCACAATATCATAAATACCTTTGGTGCCATTCAACCAAGAGCTATCAATACCGAAATTCTCATTACGATCCACGGCCACGTCATACACTGTTAGTGAGAAAAGCAGTTGTTGCCGTTTAATGTCGATCAACGCCGCGATACGCTTTGCTAGTTTAATTTCTTCCGGAGTACCTCGGACTAAAAGTGCATTGGCTGCAGGTAAAGCCTGAACTTTAGACGTTTTTTCTTGCTCGTCTAGTTGCTGCTTTTCGCCTTCACTCAGCTTAACTTTATATGCACGCTGTGCCATTTCTCCATCACTGACATTCTGAAATTGCCCCATATTAGTTATGGCTGCAGCAATCAATGCTTGGGCTCCGGGGAATATGACCGTACTATCAAAAGAACTAACGCTGCGATCAATAACTGAGATAAAGTGAAATTCAATTCTCGCTAGTTCTAAGTTGTTTCCTTTTTCTAAAAACTGGTTTCTATCCACCATATTGGCATAGCTGACGGCATCATTAACGAATTTACGTGTACCGGAAAATAAAATTGAATTACCTCGCTCCGTTAATTTGAGCTTAGTAGTCAAGTTGGTATTAAAGGTTTGTTTCAACTCTTTTAGTAATGCTTGAGATGTAATATTACGCGGCTTATACGAATAATTGATGTAAGTCTTTCCCGCCTCAACCGTCAGCATTCCTCCATAGACATACCAGTCAAAATCATAAATCTCGGAAAGTTGCTTTAATAATTCAGGGCCTTCTCCAGAAAGTGTTTGAGTAAGGGTATAGCGTTGAGTTTTATCATCAAGATCATTGACTAGTTTGACTTGCATATCCTTGGCAATTGCCGATAAAGCCCCTTTTAAATCAATATCTTGCTGTTTAATTAGAAGGCTAGCTTGTGTCATTGTTGCACAAAAAAATAAAACGAGTGGTAGCCATTTAATCTTCATTGAGTATCTCTTTTAAACGTTCTTGACTTTGTTTCATTTGACGCGCAGTTTCATCCATAATCGACTGTGTTAATATCATATCCACAATTTCTTCGTCACTCAGCGTATCCTCTTCCTTGAAGTGAGTGGTTACTTCATTTTGTACTTTCGAAGATCGCAAAACTTCCTGAGCAACCGATGCAAAATCGTCCATATCATTATCAGCTTGAGAAACAACCGATCTATTTATTATTTCTACTCTATTCATAACCTACCTTTTGCATCATTTGTTTGAACACATAAAATTGATCACTAAACAACCAAAGATTGAGGATGATAACAATTACAATCGCTTTAATATTCATTGTAATAAACATAGAGATTGACGCTTTTTTAAAAAAAAGATCGATATAACCACAACCTACGGTTATCGCCATCATTAAAATAATATACTTACCCGATACAATCATCACCATCGATAAACTATCAACGATCATGAAATAAAGTGTTTCAAAAGGATGGTTGATATAGTCACTGTGGGCATGTGTAAACACATCGAAAAGAGGCTGAAAAAGAGTGCCAGCCTCAAGTGCGTACATCAAAAAAATAAGGCTACTGATTTTCGCAAGTGCTTCTGATTCATCGGTAAAACGACGATCCTGAACCGACTGTTCATTCAGTAATAATAACTGTTGAATAACACTACCTACCATACCGCTTAACCAATATGGGACGGAGGAAATAAGTGCAAAAAATACAACACTTAAGACCCACCAAAGCGTTGGGACTTGAGCTAGGTCACTCGCGCTTAGCCCAATCGCAAGTACTATGGAAATCGCTAAACATGTAGTGTTATCCAAATAAAGCCTAGTTGGGTTGTAAATTTTTAGAAACAAAAATAAACCGGTAAATAAACGCCAATCAGGAAAAAGTAATGCTTCCATCTCAAGCAAGCGCCCGGAATAAAAGAGTCCAACTATCTGAAAAATAAAAAACAGCTAGCTTAACTGGCGTTGATATTACCGTAGGTGACAACATCGTCATCCCTACCCCGCTCAGTACCACGGCAATTAAAAAGTCGATACTCACAAATACCATATATAACTTTAATCCGAGCTCAAATCCTTGGTAAAGATCCAAAACTAAACTACCAAAAAAATACTTGAATGTATCCGTGCTTTCATCAAAATTTATCGGGATATCAATCATAGAAAGCAATAGATTTGTCTTTACTTTGGCTCGCTCAAGCAACTCAGGAAAAAACTCAAACATGTGGCTCGCTAAATAGTACATTGTTATATTTTTAGGATTTTTTTCTTCTTCCATACTTGGATCATAAAACAAATCAAATACTTGTTCTTTTTCTGATTGTTCAGAAAAATAAGGTTTTATACGCTCAATCCCTGGTTTGACATCAGGCCATATACTATTCAACGCCATTAATGCGGCTAGCAAATTAACAACAATAGCAGGTGGGATCTGTTGAGTTCCCACAGCATTTTTTATGATATTCAATACAATGTTATATTTAACAAAGCCAGAAAAGCAGATAAAAAATACCGTTGATAGCAATACTAAAACTAATAATAATAGTAAATTTGCACCCGAGTAAGCATTGTCAGGACTGAGTAACTGGAGCATATTACACCGTTGTTTTTTTAAAGACTAACCAAGTGTTTTTTAAAGATTAACCAAGGCACAAGCGATGACGCCTTGCCTTGATAAAACTAGATATTTCTTGCTGAAGCAATAATTGAGTCTTTTACCGATTTTAAAGTTGTAGTTGCTGTTTGTGCTGCAATACTTTGGTCCGACATTAATTTTTGGAGTTGTAAAGAATCAGAAGCTGAAAGATTGAGTACATTACCGTCTTCATCCTTGCTGTGTTCAGTAAGAAACTGCTCAACAGCCTTATCTGCTTGTGAAATAAAAGACTTAAAAGTATCGGTAACTTCTCTTGTTGTTAAACGTCCATCGATTGTAGGTTTTACTACGGTATCGGCCATTATATTCCATCCTCTCTAATATCAGAAAACAAACGCATGAAAAGCGCTATATCCCTTAAGCTAACAGCATATAGCGCCAATTAAAAATGAATAATTGTGATTTTTCCATGACGGGAAAATTCACTTTTATTCACGCATCCGTTTATAAAATATAATGATGCATTAAAACCAAAT
Organism: Vibrio qinghaiensis; assembly: GCF_002257545.1. NCBI lineage: Bacteria > Pseudomonadati > Pseudomonadota > Gammaproteobacteria > Vibrionales > Vibrionaceae > Vibrio > Vibrio qinghaiensis. Next base: position 1,598,925 of record NZ_CP022741.1, read on the forward strand.
TACAGTTACGGAAAATTATGTGGCACACTGATTAGTGATGGATCTAAACTGGATGTATCTAATTTTAACTTTTCCGAATTTGAAAGGGTTTCAATCGTCATAACACCTAAGTTTTCTGTCATGATTATCTGACTTTTTTGTTTTACTTTAACCATAGGTAAAATACCCAATGCATGTTGTTGCATTGAAGAAATACGTTGAAATGTAATTTCCGATAACTTAAAAAGATTGCGTTCAGCCAGGCTACTGCGAGAAAGTTGCTGCTCGAAATTATCTAAAATTTTAGAGGTAGATTTGATATTTTCACTTTCCTTAAGCTGTTTAATAAGATTATCCATCAAATGATTTAGCTGTTTTATATCCATCCGATATTTTGCTGTTGCTTTTATAAAAGACTCACGACCAACATTAAGTAGTTGGCTTTGGCTTTGGGATGATGCTTTTATATCCTTAAGTAACATATGATATGACTTTTCATCAATTAACTGACTTAGAGAGCGTGAGTATTTAGGTCTAATATGAATATAACGACGAATATTGTCAGCCCAACGAGAATGCCAGTTAATACTTTGATCATAGTTTATTTTCAAATGCTCTATCTTATCGGCTGCAATCTCTTTGCTAACTTCATGATAGCCAACCTCTATCGCTTTGAGTAATTGAGGCAGTATTTTAAACACCGATGCTTGTAATTGTGGTTTGTCTGTCAAATTTTCTTGTATCCAATGGCTAAGTTGGACCAGATTATCATTTGGGCTCCCCTGCTGCGTGGCTTCATTAGTCTGGTGTGCTGGTCGATAGATATGAACAAGTTGATCATGCCGAGCAGTTCTTAATTTTGCTCCTATGAATCCTTTTTCATCTATTGCAACAGGAAATGCATGGGTGGATGAAAGAGGAAATAGCATCGTTGTAACACCAGAATCTATTGCTATATTTAGACGGCGAATATAATCAATTTGATCATGCAATTTAGTCTCACCGCCAATCAAAAGAGCGCGTTCATGGCGTCTTTCCAGAGAAATTTCGGCTCCTGCTTTAGCATAAAATCGTGGCATTACCATTGACAAATTGGGGGTTGCATCAATACCTAACTGCATTCTGAGTTCGCTATTAGTCGATACGCATCCTTTTAAAGTTACGGTCCTACCACTCGTGTATTGGGGATTATTTAAATGGTAGTCCAGAGCCTTGTCCCAGTCTTCGGTTTTGAAAAGGTAGCTAAGTACACCTGGTAAGTCATCATCGTTCACATCAAATGCGAAACTTTGCTTACTCTCTTTCAGTGCGATTAACGCTAGTGTCGCCTCAAATGGCAATATCGTAACCAAAGAACCACGCTCATAGACTAAGAGTTTTGCTAGATCCTCCAGACCACCACCTGTACCAAGCATTGCAGTAGCGCTCTTTTGGCCCTGATGTATAAACTGAACTTGTGTTTTGCCATCGCCTTGAGCAACCAACTGACAATCATAATTTTTTTCATAATTAGCCACTACTCCTGCAAAATATCCACCTAAAAAGGGTAAGCCAAAATGAGCAATCCCAGCAAAACCAAAGACACCTTGCTGTGCACTTAATGTTAATGAATCTCCTTTAGGTAAAGATTGCATCCGTTGCGCAATTTGAGTGGCAATTTGATGGGTTTGTGAATGCCCTCCTAGAATTGTTGTCCACACTTTTCCTAAACCATTTTGGTGGTTATGGAGTGACTCTGCCATTCGAAATTGGACTTTCCTCATCTTGCGCCAAGCTTTCATAGAAGGAGAACTGATTTGTATCGCTTGCTGTAATTCATCTGTTTTCTCGCGTAATAACTTATGGCTCAAAGTCAGTAACGGGAGAGTTTGCTTATGGATAACCTCGGGAGCGGACTGACATGCAAGATAAAGTCGAACATTAATCAGCGTACGTTCAATATAGGAGATATAAAGCTCAATGTCTTGATAGTGGAACGAAGTGCATTTGGAGTTTATCAATCTTGTCAGGGTATTCTGCATTGTATTGAGAATGTTATTGAACATGAATGAATGCTCTTTGGCATTCGGATGGGTAAGTAAGCACGAAAGCTTAGAGTTTAACATCGACAAACGCTTAGCTAAGGGGGTATCCAATTGATTTGTATCGCTTGCACTCTCAATTACGATTTGTGCTAGTACTTGTTCACTCATTTTTAATGAGTCAAGTAGCCTTTGCTCAACTTGTTGTAAGGGGGATGATTCTCTGTCTGTACTAGTATCAACGTAGAGACTGAGCGCCACTCGAAGCTTTGAGTCAATAGCATCCAAACTCAACTGCGGATTGGTCAAAAACTGCTTATCCCATTCTCTAACTAAATACCGAGTTGTCGCCAACTGTTTGACCAAACGCTTTTCAGCCATTGCGATCTCAAGAGGTAAACGACGATGATCCCACCGCTGCTTCCCCCAAAGCGCCATGACTTGTAGGCCTGGGTCCATCGCTTTCGCGTAAGATTTAACGGCATCGACTTTTCTACCTAGTTGCCACTTTTCATTACCGCGAGATACTCGATGCTTGATTCCATCAATCCAGCTAGACAATGGGACTAATTGGTTGCCAATATGCTTTATTTTATGTCCAACAAATGGGTTCGCATTAGCAAAATGGTTACCGTTATTAACAGCGAAATGCGCAAATGTAACTGGGGGGGTATCAGAAAAAATCACTCGTGCTGTTTTCGATGAGATTGAATCAAAATCCACATGCTGCATATCAAGGTAACGAACCCGTTGTTCGACTATATTTTCTATACTCGCTGCAATGACAACCTGAAGCCACTTACCACACGGTTTAATATGCTGAATATATTCTCCCGTCGATAAAGGCAAAGGTAACTGCTCTTTACTACCGGTGATACTCAATCTTTGGCTATTTAATGGGTCAATACTGACTTGCGTTTCTACACCATCTTTCAAGGTGAGTTTCACTAAAGGATTACCATTAATCATCTTCTGATCAGGGTTTGCTTTTATATGTGTTTCAACCAAAATTTGATTAGTATTGCCCGTTAATTTTGGCTCAAGCTTAAGAGATGCTGGGTATGTGTTGCCAGTATTTATATTGTTATAAACAACTTGCAGGTTACCATGTTTATCAACCCATAAATGAGTAAAATGCTTATCAGGCAGCTCAATCGGAGCAAAAAAACAATCCGCTTTACGATGATGAAATGGCCGATGACGCCATATTTCTCGTAAAAAACCACGGTTTTTCCCCGCGATAAGAATGATTTGTCCATTTTGAATTGACGCCATCATTTTCAGTCCATGATGTTGCTCTACACAGGTAAGATCAACAAAATTTTGAGCGCTGATGTCCTCTCTGCAAATTGGATTGAAAATTAATCGATTGGTTGCTGAATGTGGCTCTGAACTGATACCAGAAAAAGGCTGTACTGATAGTGTTTGCATAGGGTTTACGGATCCAATTAGTCTATTAAAATCACAACCTACCCCTATTTACTTCACTATTAATAGTTACATAATATAATTTTTTAGGAAAATTTACAGTGGGAAATACTAAAAACTATGGCAACTGGTCAGGTACAGAGACAGCCATCATTCAAAACAAGCAATGAACTCTGAGATATTATTACTTGCTTTGAAATAAGCTAACTCGGCTACAGAAACACCATAAAAAACAGAGTAAAAAATGACGCTATCAATACCAGCATAGCCACAATTAAATAGCCTGAATTTTCTTTTAAAAATGAATAATTCTCGTTAATAGCTTCTGAAGAGAATTCATGATTCATTTTTGAATTCAGCGTAGGTCGGTCAATTAACGTCCTTTCACTGCTCACTACGTTTTTTATTTCGAACGCAGGTGGGGTATCAAGCCATAATGCATCGGTAAATGGTTCATCAGCTATCAACATGTACCCCTCTTTGGGGATAGTCTTAATTTCACAAGAAACCTCTTCAAACACAGCGAGGGATTTACGCAAATTTGAAATAGCTTTAGTCAGCGAAGTATCACTAACCAATACTTTACCCCATACTTTCTCATGGATCTCTTCTTTTAAAATAACATGATTACTCTTCTCGCAGAGAAGCTTCAAAATAGCGGCATCTCGACTACCAAGCCCTACTATTTTTTCATCCGTAAAAATCTCACCTTTCAAACTATCAAAAATGACTTGTTGCCCTAAAACATAGTTCCTTTCCATACACCTATTCTCTTCTATTATTTGATATTATTTTCTTTATAAAAGCACCTAAAGTTCTGATAATAATAAAGATATCCCCAATAAACATTGGAAACTTTCAAAAACAGCAATGTACTTTTCTAAACAAAGAAAATTAGTGTTCAAGCGTGTTCACTTTTTCAATAGAAACACAGTATTGATCATCAACTTTGACTAAAGTACCAATCGCAATCAATTCATTGCCACTTTTCAACATCACTTGTGACTGTGTAAAATCCGGAAAAGATTTTATTTGCCCTTTTTGTAACTGTTGGAGCTCATTTAGAGTCATAGTGCAGTGGCCAATAACAACATCAATAGCAATTTTCATGCTTTATCCCTTAGCGATAGCAACAATAGCTCGGCGTACATCACGAATTTCTTCTTGCGTAGAAGAGAGCTCCGTCATGACATTTTTAAACAACTGTTGGTGGCTGTCTAAATCAACTTGAATCGTGTCACAATAGGCGGTCATCGTAGCGTTCATCGCCTGTAGCTCATTATAATTTACCTCATGTTTCTTAGATTTATCGATGTCCTTTCCAGTAATAGCCGCTACTCCTTGGACATCATTCAAAGATGACGAGATAATTTTATTTATTTCATCTAGGTAATTACTTGAAACACTGTCTCCCAACGGAGTCTTTTTATTATTCTCTGTAGGATTGGTATGAGGTAAGTTATCTTGCATGATTAACCCCCATAAACGATTTATTTCAGCAATTGCTTTTGCTTTATTTTCAATATCTTTTGCCATGCGATCAGCCTTTAGAGTTTGATTGCTGGTATATTGTGATAAAATTTGGTCAATCAATGATAAAGCATCTTTTTTATTCGATGTAAAAAGTGTTTTAAAGAAACTCTCCTTTTCATCTTCATTAGACAATTGAGGGATCTCATTATTTAACAATGATATTTTTTCCTTGTCTGCTTCAGAGCTAGGAACAGTGGACATATAAGGGATAATCATTGACATGTTTTTTTCCTTCTATTTCTTAATTAAATAAATACGTGTGTTTAAACCATTTTTAAATACGACTTTATTGGGATTAATGCTTTGAATCACACCTAATAGTGGAACCTCGCTACCTTCCCAATAACGATCCATCGAATTATAAAGATAACGACCAGCAGTCGTTGAATAAAAAATTGAGTAAGGGAAGGCTTTTTCATCAATAATCTCCGCTTCTCCTTCTCGCGGCTTAACATGGCTTAAAACCTGATGTAATCCCGCTTCTCTTAAGAGCTGTGTTGCTATTTTATGATTAGAAACAAACCAGTCATTACCTTTTTTCTTGAAATCAAGTCCATATTGTCCAAGCAGCGCCATAACTCGGTTATCTATCTCGTTGGTTTCCACTTGTATCTGATCTCGTCCTTCGCGTTGAATAAGTTTCCCGACAAGAGGCTTGCCTGAGGATGCCGAGACTAATTCAAGAGTTAACTGAGATGCTTGCAAATAATCATCTTTACTCACAAGGTTGATATGATTAAGCCAGCTAGTAGGTAAACCCGCTAATGACTTTTCGTCAAAAACATACAGTTTGCCCTCTTTAAGATAACCCGAACCTAATTGTTGTAAGTAACCAACGATTACCGACTTCTCTTGCATCTGAAACAAAAAAAACACAAACCCAGTCAGTAAAATATTGAGTAGTAGACTTGATATGATCAAAGCTCGATACTCTCGGAAACGATAACGCCTTAAACTTGGACGACGCGAGCCTTCCTTAAATAAAAAGAAACTTAACCCTTTAAAGCAATACACTCGGTTGGCAACTAAACGCTTAACTTGACGACTTTTATTAAAGCCTTTGAGCACTGGGACTGCCCCATTCAGCTCAAGCAACAATGTTATATCCATTGGTAAACTTTCAGGCACAATTAATGCTTCAAGATTTTTACTCTCTTTGTTTCCTGTGATCTCAAGCGATGAATCAAGCGGCAAGGTGACCCCATGTAAATGTCCGCCAACAAACTCAATCAACCACATAATCTTTGATCTCTGTACTCAAATATTCCGCAAACTTTACACTTTCACTTAAATATCGAACAAGTTCTTGTGGATATTCAGTGATTGGGCGGTGGCGAATAAAATAAAAAGCTCCGTTACTAAGGCGTGCTAAATAGCCATCGGAACTAAGATGAAATTCGCCGTTCAAATGTAAAGCAAGCTCTGCTCGTGTTGTCAACTCAGGCATTTCCACCAAGATCAATAACTGATTGGCTAACCCTACTCGCTGAGCATCTTCAATACGACACTGGCGCTCACCATATTGACAAGACAAGGCTTCACCAAGCTCCACTTTCATTACTGTACCTTGAGTAAATTGAATAAACTCACTGGCTAACAAAGAGAATCGTCTATTTTGCATTGTTTTTTAGCTTTACCTCAATCATAAAACGGCGTTGAGCCACTCGCTCTTGCGCTGTTGAAAGTGCATTTTCAACACTTCCTCTAATATTAATAGGGATGTTTCTAATCCCTTCTTCGACTAAAAATTCACGTACGACTCGTGAACGTTTATCGGACAGTTGTCGATTCACTGCATATGAGCCCGACGAATCAGCAACGCCATAAACTAATAAGCTTTCAATGGGGAGGGTCTGTAGCTGCTTAACCATCCGCAGAAGAGTATGACGTCCTTGATCTGTTAATTGGTACTGGTTAACAACAAATAAGCTCTCAAACTTTAGTAACCAATGAGTACCATCCAGCTCTGTAACCGTAATTCCATCGCTGCGGCTCCATGCAGAAATATCAAATGCTCGGCTTTTTTTGGGAGCGATAATGTTACTAAATGCGGAATAATTGCCCTCACAATTTTTGACTTCGATCAGTCCATAGCTATTAAGATTAGCGATGTAAAATCGGTTAGACGTTCTAGGTTGAGCAATTTCAATGCATCCACGTTGATGGGGAGATCCGTCCTTATATTCGGGCGCTCTCCGTACCCAAAAATGCAGGTTATCTACATCGGCAACATGAGAATAAACCAGATTATAAATATCTGCTTCCCATTCATAGTCAAGTACTACGTTGTCATCGCGTATTTGATTACCACAAGCGGTCAGAGTGAGCAAACTTGAAAAAATAAAAATTGCCTTATATTTTCTTTGCATTCTTTTGCCTTTTAAGTGCAGATAAAATAATAGCGACATCGTGATAAAATTCCTTAGGGATAAAATCTTCACCATTTTTCATTTTTCGATAGAAGGCTCGGGCCAGCAGTTTATTTTCAATGATAGGTACATTCATTTCTTGCAAACGTTTCCGTTCTTCTTGAGCTAATAAATCTGTGCAAATCTGCAAGACAACGGGAGCCCTATCGATATTTAAGTCATAACATATTGGAACCAAAATATGCGTAGGATTGGCAAGAGCAAACGTCGGATGTCGACCTTTAACTATTGGAGAATCCATTACCTCTCGCATCTTACGTTTTCGCTCAGATTTAATTTCTGGTGACCCTTCGGTCTCCTTCATTTCATTCTTCATTTCCGTGAAGGTCATTCTATTTTTTTGATGAAAGTGATAGCGCTCGACCAAGAAATCAACACTGCCAACACATATACCATAAACGATATAAATAATTGAAACCAGAACAATATAAAACATAAACTTATAGAGAAAATCGCTACTATTGTTCGTTTCTTTTAGTATATTTAACTCACCATTAGTAATATCAAAAACATATTTAATCAAAAATAGAAGAAACAGTAATTCTAGAACCTTGCGTAATGCACGAGAAAGCGCTTCTACACCAAAAATATTTTTAAAACCAGTTACAGGATGGATCTTTTCTATTTTAAATCCTAATGATTCAGTATTGATCACCGTATTATTTATCAGCACCCAACTTATTGTCGCCATCACTAGTTTTATGATTAATACACTACCGATAAATAAACCAAGTATGGACATTACAAGATGAAAGCCAACTTGAGCATCGGCATAAAGCATGACTTCAAACCATTCGTCGTTATGCTTAAACATCAGAAAAATCATGCCACTGAATATCAATACAAAAGCGATTAATTCCAACGTTGGCTCGGCGAGCTCAGTTTTTGGGAACTGGCCCTTTTTTTTTAAATCACGTAATTTCTTGTCAGTCGGTGGATATTTTTTGGGTTCTGTTGATTCCATAAGATGTCCTTAAACTTTAACTTGTAAAGCTTCGGAAGAAGCCACATAAGCGGAATCAGCGATATCACCATGACTGCATATTGGTAAAGTTGAAATAACTTGTTGAAAAAAAGCTTTCACGACCGTTATCTCATTATCATTAACCACCAGAATCGGCTTGTTACCATTTAAGGTTGTTAAACGTAAAATTTCGCTTCGAAGCGCTCGTTGTATACCAAGCAGTTGATCAACGTCTTCCATTTCTCCCATCACAAAAGATTCAATTAACTCTGTTAATGATGGCTCCAAAAGCGCAACGTGAATTTGCCTTTCCTCATTAAGCAGTCGAGAGGTAATTTCATATTTAGCTTGATTACGAATGCGCGTCAGCCAATTTTTGGGTTCATTTTCCATCCGTGACCAATAGATCAATGCTTCAAAAAAACTAACCCGGTCAAGATAAAACTCTGGCGATCGAATCATCTCTTTTAATACATCATGAACTCGATTTAGCCCAATAGCGGCATCGACTTCATTCTTAATAACTTCACTTTCCTTGGCTAAATCTGAAATAATGTTGCTGGTGTACTGTAAATTATATTTCTCAATGAAACGCTTACGCATGAAGTAATCTACAATTTGCGAGATATTATTCAATACATCATCACTACGAATAAAAGCGTCGTCGTTCATTATCTCAACTAAATTATTCATATCAGATTGTGCAAAACTAAACATACGGATATCAGAAACAAACACTTCAATATCGTGCTCTTGTCCTTCATCTACGATAATTGCTGGCATACCAACATGTTGACGCCAGATAGACCGCTCCATCATTTCAAGCCGATGCTGAATAACCATTTGCGCCTGACTATCACGCAAAACGAATTTTAAAGTTTCAAAGACTCCACTTCCTTTGGGCTCAAAACTAATTACGATGCCCGAAACATCAGCATGCTTACTGCGTAAAACTAAAGCGAGAATTGTGCACAAGAATGACAAAGGAAGACAAACATACAACAAATTAAAATTGAATATGCCAAATAATAAAATTACAAACCCGATAATTAGTAAACTTTTCCAAAATGAACGAATTTGTGTCATTAGCTGCCCAATGAAAGGCCTAGACTCTTCTTCAGCACCTTTTATACGAGTTAAATAGACACCACACGCCAATGAGAGCAATAGACTCGGAATTTGAGAAACTAGGCCATCTCCAATCGTGAGGACTGAAAATCGGCTGACACTTTCCGATAATGAGAGATCGAATTGGTTAATACCAACATAAATCCCACCAAATAAATTAACTAAACTGATTAAAATTCCTGCGATCGAGTCACCTTTAACAAACTTCATTGCACCATCTAAAGAGCCAAAAAGTTTATTTTCTGTACTTAAATCTGCACGCAGTTTTTGTGCTTGTTCACCACTAATCAAACCGCTTTTTAGATCACCATCGATAGTCATCTGTCGGCCAGGTAATGCATCAAGTGAGAAGCGTGCCCCCACTTCTGCTACGCGTTCTCCTCCTTTCGTGACGACTAAAAATTGAACAATAGTGATGATGACAAAAATCAGTAATCCAGAAATAAGATTACCCCCCATAACAAACTCACCAACAGTTTCGATGACGTGGCCAACATCCTCGTTAGCGATGATGTTTCGAGTTGTTGCTATCGATAGTAATAGACGGAACGTTGTTAATAAGAGCACTACTGTAGGTAAAAAAGTGACTCTTAATGGCTGATCGTTTTCTAGCATAATAACTAACAGTAATATCGAACTGATAAAACTGAGTAAGATTAAAGAATCAATTACCACACCCGGTAAAGTCACCAATATAATAGTGGGCAACAACAGAGTAATAATGACACTACTCGGGTTAAACATTACTGGGTAACGTTTAAAAAACTGAATCATATCTGCCCCAAACCAATATAAAGCTCGTTAACCAGCTCTGCTGTATTGATACTGACGATACTATCTTGGTTTTCGATGGTAAGAGTGACACCGTTATTATCACGCACAAGCTCAACTTTCAGTGCTTTCATTTCATCTTCAACTTCACCATGCAATACCTCAGTAAGGTGACAAATCAAGTTATCGCTTTGACTAAATTTTGTCAGCCGTGATTGGATCGCTGAAATGATCGAATGCTTTATTTCATCTTTCAAAAAGACTAGGTTTTTTTCTTGCTCTAGTAGTAAAGATTCCAAACGCTCTTCTGCAGTATCTAACCAATGCTTTTGCTGTGCTATCCATTGATCAACGACTGCTTGATAAGTTTCATTAATATGAGAATTTAAAGATCGTTCCTTATCTTCAATCATCTCTATTACTTGTTGCTCGACTATCGCTTGATATTCAGACTGACGATCTTCCATTGCCATCAGTAAAGCTCGTGCTTCGTGGTATATATGCAGTTCAGCTTTTTTGATGACGTTACTGTTTCGGTTACGCTTAAAAGTGATTTGCGGAATACCTTTCTCGGCAGGTTCTATTTCGATATACAATGAGCACCTCTCTTTCATTATTGAGAAAGAGATTAATTAGGACTGCCCACCAAAGCAAAAGAAAAAAAAAGACCAAATCTGAACAAATATGATTTGGTCTTTTAATAAGAATTTTACTTATTGATGTTTTTATATTTTATGCACATAGTCACTTATGCTATCTTTAGATTTGCCTCTTGCAACGGCCAGGCCAACTTGCCATCGAGAACATTGAGCGCTTTGTAGTCCTTAGAGCTTAGGTTGCTCTGAAGGTTGTTAAGTCGATTTTTTTGATGTTCCTTTATATCGCATAGATTATTGAATTGACCTTGAGTATAGTTACCTCCAAGGCCGCTGACAGAACCTGCAGTTAACAGCACTATATCAGATGATTGAAATGCATTGTTCCACCTAACCCGGCCATCAGCAGTCACTTTAGTCCAGGAAGATGATATTTTTTTAGATAAATCCATCGGTGATATCGAAGGTGAAGATTCTGAAATTACCTGACTACCCTGGCTAACCGTTGGAGTCGTATCAAGATGAGTATTCTCCACCTTAATTGTTGAAATATCGTTTGTCACTTCTCTTGGGGCTGAACTCTCCCCCTCAGAATTTATCACCACACCAACGTCACCACCACGATGCAAAGCTGCTTTAGGCTGAGGGTTATCCTTTACGCTGGTACGATAGCTGCGCTTCACGTTATCAAATGCCGAAGTTGGTCGCTGAGCATCCGTTGCATCATCCATGCCCTCACTCGTTGGCGCGTTAATTGGGGTTGATTGTGGCGAACCTCCCATTGCTGATGCTGTTTGCGCTTGAACTGGGTTATTCGGCTGTAATACCCAACTTCCTTGCTCTGCTTGCTGCCAACGGTGAGTCCCCGTGGCCCCAATAACCGGCTTTTCTTGCAACTCATCCGCCACCAAACGAGCAGAAGCCTGAGAATGAGCGATTTGTGCACCAATCAACGTATCAAAGTCGCCGCCACGATGATGTTGGGGCGCGTTAGATTGGAGAGGCCCATTCTTTGTAACGCCAGTATCTTCAACACCTTGCACATTTCCCAATGCCGAAGTTGGTCGCTGAGCATCCGTTGCATCATCCGTGCCCTCACTCGCTGGCGCGTTAATTGGGGTTGATTGTGGCGAACCTCCCATTGCTGATGCTGTTTGCGCTTGAACTGGGTTATTCGGCTGTAATACCCAACTTCCTTGCTCTGCTTGCTGCCAACGGTGAGTCCCCGTGGCCCCAATAACCGGCTTTTCTTGCAACTCATCCGCCACCAAACGAGCAGAAGCCTGAGAATGAGCGATTTGTGCACCAATCAACGTATCAAAGTCGCCGCCACGATGATGTTGGGGCGCGTTAGATTGGAGAGGCCCATTCTTTGTAACGCCAGTATCTTCAACACCTTGCACATTTCCCAATGCCGAAGTTGGTCGCTGAGCATCCGTTGCATCATCCGTGCCCTCACTCGCTGGCGCGTTAATTGGAGTTGATTGTGGCGAACCTCCCATTGCTGATGCTGTTTGCGCTTGAACTGGGTTATTCGGCTGTAATACCCAACTTCCTTGCTCTGCTTGCTGCCAACGGTGAGTCCCCGTGGCCCCAATAACCGGCTTTTCTTGCAACTCATCCGCCACCAAACGAGCAGAAGCCTGAGAATGAGCGATTTGTGCACCAATCAACGTATCTAAGTCGCCGCCACGATGATGTTGGGGCGCATTAGATTGGAGAGGCCCGTTCCTTGTAACGCCAGTATCTTCAACACCTTGCACGTTATACGATGCAGAGATTGGTGTCTGAGCTCCGGTTTCATCTTGGTGTAACAAGATCTGGTGACGGAGCGATTCAGGAGCATCAACAATCGCGTTCATTCCATCATGGAAATCAACGTGTATGAGCTCAGCGCCATGAAACTGGTTAATAATATCATCCACATTTTCAACAGTTGCATTAAGCACTGATGGATGAGAAATTAGTTGCCGAGCTTCTTGTCGATTGATCAGTCTTGCGCCTCTCATCGCTGGAGTTGTATTCGTCTCCTTCTCAGTTTGAGAAAAGTTCGATGAACTTTTTGGCTCTGCTGACGAATCATTTTTTTGATCATTTTGATTAAAAAAGTAAACGTTACCATGAGTAGTCGTACTGTTGTCGTTATTAATGACAGGTGCAAAATTAATGACAGGTGCAAAAATAAAGATATTATCTTTACCTTTATTGTCTCGCTCTTTTTCTCGCCCTGCATCTGTCTCATCGGGGATTTTCCCTTCTTCTGAAGAGGGCACGTTAAGATTCCGAGGTGTTTTATGCGGTATATCTTTCAACTGAGGATCTGGTTCTGTCTTTGCTTGACTAGTTTTGTCGCCCGTAAAAAACTCAGAGCCTCCATACATAACCCCACACATCGCATTAATGTAAGCCGCTGCAAAAATTAACCCAAGCGGCCCTGCAAGAATTCCTAAGGTAATGCTACCCACTGCACAAGCGCCTAAATGGATTTTTGCTTTAGATTTGTTATCGTATTTATTCGACTTTGTGTTTACTTTCTTTTTGTTAGATTTTAGTTCAGGTGTTTCAACCGTTTCCGATCTTTCAGATGACAAATCGCTGTCCTGACTGCTCGCTAGTATAGAATCAGTAGGCGATGCACTATTAGGAGAAATGGGAGACGGATTCGTCATTAAATTAGCGGATTGATTTATAAGTAATGACGAACTTGGACTTACTTTTGTTATTTGAGCGTCGACTGCAGGCTGTGAAGAACCGGCCGGGAATATAGGGGAACTGACAGGTGTGAATGACGTCATATTAAAACCTCATTGTCTCTAGTAATTGAATAGTGATGCGGCGAAAATCATCATCTCTTATGCTGCGCTCTTCACAAGCTAAGGTCAGATAACCATCCACACGAATCAAAAAGCCATTTGATGCGGGTTCAAAACAATACAATCTATCAATAACCTGCAATGTATTCTGAACATGAATCAATTGAAAAAAAGGTATTACAGGAAGGAGTACATAATTTGGATACTGATCAAACACGATTCCTTCATTCTGTTCTATGTGCAGTAAGAACTGCTCTACATCATTAAGTTTCACTGGTATCTATTTCGGAAAAACAACAACGATATCGTCATCAGATAAGCCAATTATCTCGTTGGTATCGAGATAAGTTTCAAAAGGAGTGAAACTGACAGCCAAGCGAAGATTCCCATCAAGTTGGCAGGGCTGTATCTCAAGGTAGTCATCGTCAATATCTAACGATTCGATAGCTACATAAAGAGTAACCTGCCAATCATCACAGGTCAGAACACTCTCAAGCAATATAGTGCTGACCGCTTTATCAGGATGATAATGATATCCTTGGTAATGAATACCTTTTGTTGCAGCCGTTTGTGTCATTAGGTAGGCGAGATAATCGCCTTCTAAGTGTTTTACTGGAACGCCAATCAAGCGTTCCACCTCAGAAGCACGGACATAACCGATTGCTTCAATACCGATGTGCACAACACGTATTTCAAGCAGATCTTCTTCAAAATCAGGTTCCCAGCGTGGTGCAATAAAATCAAGCATTATCGATTGATTGTCAAACCGACAGCCTACTATGCTATTGATTTTTTTGCATAAATCAGATGTTAATTGATAGCGGGCCTCGATCATTACTTTTGTCTGTTGTTTCATACTCGTCACCGATTGCGTGAAAGGAGCGCAAGTACATCGCGACTCATTAGATAATCTTTTTCATCAATCCAATCTCGGATCCCTTGCGGTGTCTCACACACCATGTCATACAACAGTTGATAACTCTCTTTTGAGGTCATTGTTGTAAAGTCTGGGCTCTGAACCAGACGCAAAATAAAGGTAATGTTGTGGAACTGGTTTTCCAGAACTCCTTCAACAATGATGGCTTTAACCATTTCCTCTGAGTAATTTCTTAATCGTTCAAACCAAGAAATTACCGCTCTTTTATCGAGATATATCTCAGCGTCAGATAGCCGATTCCAGCTCAAACGTTGAGACTTACTTTTCAAAATCTCATAAGGGTCTAGTGGCTTATTTCCTAACTGACAATGAGTGATACGAGTCTTGTTATTTTTCATCATCTTGCCCATTTTTACGCATTACTTTCGGACCGCTACGTTCTCGTGCATCGTATTTCCGGCACAATGCTAACAACGAAAGCAGGCCTTCGAGATAATGTTCATAAGCAATTAATTGTTGTAACTTATCACTATCCGCTTCCAACCCTTCTTCTAAAACACCCAAAGAATCAATATACTGCTTAAGCTTCTTACGAAGATACTCGGGATATAAATGTTCAGAGTATAAGGCCGCTTGTAGAATAAATAGTTGCGCATCATTGAGTGATTTAAGGTCCACAATAGTGTCAGTAAAACCCTGCCAATCTTTCAAAGCTTTTAACTGATACCCCTGCAATAACCTAGCGAATTGACGCTGATTTTGCGGCGTCATCAACTTGCGACGAATACGAAATAGACGTGGATGCTTTTTTGTTCTTTTCGCTACTTGCTTAACATCTCTTACACGTTTGGGCTGACTTTCCTCTCGTGTCTGCTTAGTAGAAGAAACCTCTGAAACTCTCTCTGCTTTAGAGAAAATAGAAAATGATACACTACGCATAGGTTAAATGAAGCGAGCCGAAGCCCGCTCCTACTCCGTTATCGGTTAGTCGCCAAACTGGCTTTCGCGACTGCATCCAAGATTTCATTCAGCTTCACAGCTTCTTGAGTTAAATCTTGAATATATTGGTCAAGCTGGGCATCAAATTTTTCTTTAAGCTCTTTACTCGCTTGAGATTCTTCTTGTTGGCGAACTTGATCGGCATGCTGAATTTCATTGACATTACCGGTCATGTTGCTGCCCATTTCGCTCATTTGTGCAACTGAGCGATATTTAGCAGTACGAGCTTCTTGTAAGTTGGCCGTAAACTGATTAACCGACTGTGCATCTAGTGAACTCACTGAAGTGTTTTTGCCTTTAGTCAAATCAGTCACATGCTTATCAGTTAAAGTCTTACTCTGCCCCATACGCACTGTTGCAGCGGTAGACATTGCCATTGTTGCAACTCCAGCAGCAAGCGTAATAGCAAATTTACGCTGGGCATCGCCACATTTATCACCAGACATTTTTACCGCTAAGTCATTTGTTGCTACGGCTTCCGTGATACGGTTTTGCATCATTTGAGCACGCAAACGCTGGGATGACTCAATAATTTGCGCAAGTAAAGCCAATAACTCGCTCATTGAAACAGAGCCTTTCTCGACTTTATCGAGTGTGTCTCCATAGTTATTCCACTGTTTTTCGTTAAACGTCAGGCTGTTTTGAGCTTGAGATTTTTCTGAAAGCGTAATGTCTGAAGGCTGGGTATTGAATACAATTGAAGTCATTATTTATCTCCGGATCACATGTTGATCGAAATCATCTTGTCATTGAATTGACGGAAATCACTTTTGGTTTTAAATAGTGATTCAAAGGCATGAGTCACCGCTCGCATCGCTTGCGAAAGCAACATTAAAATCTGTTGTATCTGTGTCTCCAAAGCTTCCTGTTTAGCTTGAGAAATATCCATATCCTTCCTGATATCGGCTGATTTGATACTGTATCCCATGCTGACAACAGAGGTGGCATTAGAACTCACTTCAATCGCCTGATTCACACGAGTAGCACGTAACGCGGCTTTATCACTATTAGTCATCCAATTTTTGAGTGATTCAACCACATCGTCCAGCATTTGCTTGGCTTTAGTCAGCAGTTGGCTTGGTCGCATTGCTTTCATTGAACTCAGCAAGTCAGACATTTTTTCAACCATTTGTGACACTTTGTTCATCAGGTTTGCAGGACTCAAGCTTTTTAAGCTCGCTAACAAGTCATCCATCGAGGACGATACCTTGCCAATGGCTTGACTCAAGCTCGTCAGCTGTTCTTTAATTGCCGAACCGGCCGATTTAATCGCATCAGCCGTACTATCCAATACTTTCAGCAGTTGTGCTTTTAACTGCTTAATGGCATTCAATGCTTGCTCAATCACTTTAGATACCGCATCGGCTGCTTTTGATAAGGCCTCTTTAGTCGCATTCACAACCGTCGTTTTAAAGGCTTTAAGAGCATCGAGCGCCGTATCGAGTAACTTAGTCACTTTAGATGCACTATTTGCAGCTGATTTACCCAACATTCCAGCCAATTTTGCAGGATTCAAATTCACTAACACACTGCGTAACGCGATAATTGCTCGTTCAGCCATCGCTGCAGCTTTAATTGCAGTATCTGCAGCCATTTTTGCGACGTTTCTAACCAGTTGTGCCGGGTTAAAACTGAGCAACATACCAATAATGCCAATGCCAATTTCAAGCCCCATCTTAACTTTATCGCGGGTATCCTGAGGAACACCTTGCGCCTCCATAATTTTGTCCGCAATCTTGGGGATCACAATCGCAGCGACCATGGTAACGATCATAATAGCCGCCATCACTGGATTAAAGGGAGCAATAACAATGGCAGCAATAAAACCCAGTGCCATGGTAAACTTGCTCCAGAAATCTTGCTTCGCCTGGGCTTTTTTCTGGTCTTCAAGCTGCTTTTCACGATCTTTCAACTGATTGATTTGCGATTCTTTTTGTAAATCAATGAGCGATTTTTTCGCTGCAGAGTTTTCCTTCCCTGTCCCTGAAATAGCATTAGCCACCTCTTTCATCTGCTCTTCAACCAAACGCCATAACGCATTCAGAGAGATAGCGCTACCTGGTAGAGGTTGAGTTGGCTTAATTTCATCAGCCACTGAGGACGAGGCTGATTTAGCTTGGGCTTTTTCGTTATCCTCTTCTACCGCATTAACATAAACTTGCGGTGAGATATTATTCATGAATGTACTCATGCATTGTCCCTTCATATGATTGGCTGGGATTATGTGTTGAATATTATTACTACACATTTCTCTTTCTACGAGCGGTATATCCCCCAGCAATGGTATACCCTTTCATTTCATTGTTTACTCTTCGATAAATTAAATATTACGTGCAATTGAAAGTCGTTCATCACGCATGATTGATAACCAATACTTTAAAGTTTCTTGCAACATTTTGACTTGGTCACCAATTCGGTTAACTTCTTTCAGCTCATCTTCGGTTAATATTCGCTGTGGAAAATGATTATAAATACCTTCGAAGTACTTTATCGATAATCCAGCACCTACCCAGTCGATAACTTTTCTTCTATCTTGTTCCACAATTCGCCAGCCTTCACCAGGTGTGTTTTTTTCAAGAAACTCCATTGCCGATGAATATTCAGTATTACTCTTAATATATGCATTTAAATCAGCCATCGAGCCTGTTAGTAATAAATCAACATCCTTTAATTCAAGTGGATTATCTTTCAAATACGCTGCCGTAATGGCAATACGCAGCATAGGCGATAACCCATGTGATGGCTTTTCATCATATTTATCACTGCCAACAAAACCGCCCTCGTTATCAAAGTTGTTCTTTAATTGTGACTTTAAACTATCTTTATTTATAGTGTTCAGAGCCTTACGACAAAGGCTATCTTCCGGCGCATGTGTCAACATGAAATCAAATAATTTGTCAACGTTGTTGGCAAAGTGAGGACCATTCCATCCTTCATGTACACCATGAGACCCCGAACCTGTACTTTCAAGAAAATGACTCATAGTCGTTTTTAGATCTGATGATAAATCTTTATAATATCCATTGGACATAAAATCCATGATAGCCAGCTGAAATATATTTTCTAAATCATGTCCGCTAGGTATCCCCTTCTTTATCAGGCTATCAAACATGATTTGCAATGCGCTGCTAAACGCAGCCTTCCCACCGGTTGAGTCTTGAATTTCTTGCAGCCGCTTTGCATAGGTTTCTATACTTTTCGCAAGAAGCAGCGCAATCGCTTCTTCAGGATTTCCCTCTAGCATTGACTTCACAACTTGACTTTGATGTGCAGCAATCATCCCCATGAATTCAGGATTACTTGGCTGTTTATCCATGGAAGCAACGTGCTTGTCTATTTTTGTTAATGCATCTTGGGCTTGGTTAATTTTCTCTAGATCTTTATCTAAAGATCCATTCTCATCTTGAGCTGCGATATTTTGATAATCAAAATAATATGATGAATCTTCAAATGTATTCGTTTTCATAACACTTCCTACTGTTTATTTATGATTTAAGAACACTCATAACAAAACAGTATGTTAGAGTGACAATAACTCCAATGGTTTGGAATAAGAATCAAAGATATGGCCGCAGTTGCTTATGTAGATAAGTATACCTTTTTGAGTTAAACTCATTCAGATTCTCAGATTTAACGATAAGTAACATCGCCGCTGATTGTAAATGTTCCTTTAATTTATAATGGCATAACGCGATATTTAAAATTGTTTCATCCAAATCATTTGTTGGGTAGGTTTTTAAAATATTAAGTACATCTAGCGCTTTAGTAAACTGACCTTTTTCTAAGTAAATCGCAGCCAAAGAGCCAGGTCCTCGATGGTCATAGGGGTTCAATGATGTATAAGAAGAAAATACAATTTCAGCTTCTTTAAACTGTAATTCATTATAAAACCTTACACCTAAGTCAAAAATTTTCTTAAGTTCATCTATCGTCACTTTTTTAGACTGACGTAATTTAGATAGCTTATGTTCTATGCTTTTACTATCAAGAAGAGCTAAGCTTTCCTCATCTGAGGTATTGAAATCAATCTTTACTTCTTTCATATATATTACCCTGAATTATAATACCTAGTTTAAATTGACTAAATTGATGAGGAATTCATGACTCTTTGGATAAAATTACTCAAACGATAGGGATATTGAACACCAATTGATACCTCTGGTACGTCGATACCTAATCTCATCGCTAATATCAATGCATGTCTTTTGTTATGCTCTCTTAATAATAAAAGTCCAGACAAGATAGTAGATGATGCCGTCGGTATGTGATTTAAACCAAGTACATCTGACCAAAGGTATAGCTTTTGTTCTAACCTTGTTCGTAATAATACAAATTCTTTCTTTTTCGGATGCAAACGAAGTGCTTGGTACTCGACTACTAGCCCCAAAAGCAAGAGTTTCTCTCTAAGTTCATACCTAGACACAGAGAACCAGGCTTCGATTTCATCTTCAGTTAAAGAAGTTAAAACAAAAAACTCATGTGACAACAATCGTTTTTTACTTAGATAGTAATGAAGTATCTTTTGATAACGTTTTTTATATATTTTCATTTGAAAAATTCTGAACAAAATAACTGATTGTTAACTTGTCTTTTTCCGAAATCAATCCTTTTAGAAAATGCTCTATATTATTCTTATTTTCTTGTTCCAATTCTTGAAAACTCATGATGAGGACTGATATTTGTTTATTGACATCACCACTAACAACGACACTTGCTCGCATCACATTTGGAATAACACTTAATTTATTAAAAATCTCTCTACTTTGTAGTAGATTACTTTTAACAGTTTCTAATTTGCTTAAGCTGGCAAACTTAGATTCTAGAAGATCATTGAGATCTTCACGTTGGAAATAAAAATTAAACTTTGTCAATAAACCTCTCGCTTTTCCCTCTTGAGATTGATCGACAAATACTAAAAAATTTTCCTTTTGAGTAGATAACGTTGCTTGAACTTGATAATGAGAGAGCATAACAACAACCTTATTTGCAACATCAGCAGACTCAAAACTGGCAATTTGAGTTGAACCTTGATCACCACAGCCAAATAAAAAAAGCAGCAATAATGGGTAAAAAATTTTCATTACTGAGCCTTAGCTACTTCATTAATGGCGTTAGCCGATTTGGATGCAATTTTAGTTACTGTTTCTTGGAACATCGTATAATGAAAAACCGACTGCTGCAGTGCTAGCGTATCCTGGACGGTTAACGTCTGCCCATTTGCATTCGCTTTATCTAATGCATCGAGAATCTCTTGGAAACCTTGCCCAATATTGTTAAATGTATCTTCAAGCACTGATGGCTTTATTGCTTGGATATCTAACTCTGTCATTGTCTTACATAAACTCCGCTCGGTTGAGAAAAAAGAAGGTGACTATATGTGGTAGCTAGTAACAGTAACCCTATTTTTTCTAAAAAACTGCACACACTGATGAATAAATCCAACATGCCAGCTTTTACCTGCTTTCTCCAATGGAGAAAATGGAATTTTTCTGAAAAATCCAGACTAATCCGTCATTGATGTCATCAAATGAAGATACCGCAGTGTAAGAAGAAATGTATGTTATTAAAATGAGCAGATAACACTTAAATGATCTCATCATTTATAAATAATGAATAAGTGTCCTGAAAAATAGAGACTTATCTGTGTATATAAAGATAATAATGATGTACAGCGGCACTTAACATATCCTATAACTCCTCTCCCAAAATTAACGATATGTATGGCTAAGTCGCTTAGAGCATTTTACTGTACTCACTGGCGACTATCCTATCAGGATAGCCGAGTCGTATAAATGGCGACAATACGCTCTCACCATCTCATCTGAAGAATTAAGTTTCACGACATGAAAGATTACTCTAGATATTTCACAAATAATATCGTGAATTTAACTATTGCAAAGGGGATATTATCTTCTGTGTATAACAACTAGGATAAAAACCATGAATCCAACCATTGTTCAACCCCATATTAACAAAATGAAACCACTTGATATAAAGGAAAGCGATGGCGTTTTTCCTGTTAACAAAGTAACAACTGCGTGCTCAGAAAAAGTAATGAGCCTCATAAGTACCATTACTAACCTACACAAAGATACCGATAGTAACCATAAAACTATTCATAAGCTCACTTGTGATCTAGATAGGCTACTTAATCAACAGGAGGTCGATAGTAAGAAATCCAAACCGTCAAACACACTCCCACAAGCTACTCTTCCTACTCAAACGTTAGCACAGATCCGACAGTTTGGTGGAACTCAGGGGTTGACGACGTTCGTCAAATCTCAAGAAAATGATAATCGGGATCAAGTTACACCACCGCCACCACCACCAATGCCAATGCCAAGCCTCGGAAAATCACCGACTAAAGCTTCAGCCTCAAGCACAGGTAATAACAAACTGTTAGCAGAAATCCGACAGTTTGGTGGAACTCAGGGGTTGAAGACGTTCGTCAAATCTCAAGAAAATGATAATCGGGGTCAAGTTACACCACCGCCACCGCCACCAATGCCAAGCCTCGGAAAATCACCGACTAAAGTTTCAGCCTCAGGCACAGGTAATAACAAACTGTTAGCAGAAATCCGACAGTTTGGTGGGACTCTGGGGTTAAAGAAGTCAATCCAGTCAGAAAAAACCACACAACCAAATTCAAGCGAAAGTGAATTATCACCGGGTAAAAAACTTATATTAGAACAACCAGATAAAGTGTTAAGTCAATATTCATCCTTATCTGACAGCGACAAAGATATGGTAACTGGATTCATTAGTGATGCGATTATCCAGTCTGTAGAACTAGATATTTTAGCTAAAGTTAATGAACATATTGGCTCTTTACCAGCAAATAAAGTGACTCAGGCCCATATCGACAACATGCCAGATTACTGTCGTTCCTATTTCAATGTTATCAAGCCTTATACTCAAGATACAGAAACTGCACCATTATTTAGTCACTCAATATTTAAGAAATCAGATATCATCGCCAATAGCCATCAACCAATAAACATAAACAAGGAAATGAAACTTAATAATAAAACAAATGATATTGACTCCCCTGCATCATGGTTAACGGTAAATGAGGGGCTGAACAAAATGCAAAAGCAGCTATCACTCACATCAAGAAAAAGATATGACGATGGTTCTGTTGCTTCCACTACAGAAAAAACCAGCGAGATATTTGCCAAGGCTCAACAGGCTAGTATTGCATTAGTCAATGATTCAACTCGTGCTGAGCTACTAAGCAATGATTATCAGCGCCAAGTTACCTCGTCATTCAGAAACATTGATATATTTAATGGTTTTTTCTCTAATCTCGATAAAACCGCTGCTAGAAAATTGGAGCATGAGTTCAGTAAAGCAATTCAAAATCCAGAAAAACTGCAAGAAAGCGTTAAAGGCTTCCTTAAACAAAGGCTGCCAACAGGCTTCAGTGAGTTCACTTACAAATCTATATCTGCAGAGAATGAGCGTTTAAAAGCTGAGCTTGCACAACTAAAACTGGCTCATAAAAAATAGCATATGCTAAGCCAAATATATTTTTTGGTTTTTAATCATAGAAATCCATTGTATAAATAACTAACGTCGCTTAGTTATCTATAAAATCAGAATGGTTAAGCCTAGTTGAATTAAACTACAATCCCCAAAAGACCCCATAATATCGGGGTCTTTTTTAAAAGTATCTGAATATAAATTTGATTTACATTATTAAATCGGGCGATAAATATGATAGCGACCAGATTTCCTTTCCACCATTAATATCACACTGGTTAAAGTCGTACTTAATGGTTTTATCGCGCGACGACTACGACTAACAAGCACACTTTCCTCTATCCTTTTTAGAAAATTATTAGACACTTTCGCTGCAGAAAGTAAGGATTGATAATCTTTGTTAAATGACTCTGGATTATCTTTTGCTTTACTCAAAAAAGAGATATATTGAGCAATTGAGTCTGCATTTGTCAAACCTTTAGAACCTGAAACATTGATATTATCAATAGATCTTAGGTCTGCCCCTGCGTAAACACTTTGTGGCATATGACCTCGCTGATTTCGATAGAGGTTATTATTACCGAGGTTTATCAACTCAAAAACATCGACATCACCAGCTTTAACTTGTCGTTTAGTACCAATATAGACGAAGTCGAGAGTATTTGGTGCTCCATGAGATAATTCATGAATCAATAAATCAGCGACTGCTGATTTACTTTTTCCCATTCTCTGATAATAAGTATAAAAACCATCACGCCCTACATTGATAATCTTGCTCCCAGGCTTTTTATCTAACAATCTATACTGCTCTTTTGATAATTCAGCTACAGTGGTATGTCCGCCAGTATGATGCATAAAGTTGAAATTTTTCTTGCTGATACGCCCTAAGTCATAGTCCATTTTAAACAACGTATGATGTAACTTCGTTAAACTTTGAGAGTTTTCTGAAAAACCCCGCCCAAAGTATGCGGCTTGTGCTAGTCTGACATGTTCTTTAAATTGAGGATTATCCATAATTTCTAAGGTGTTTTTAATCTTTGTTTTCGCAATAGGTAGAGACTTATTAATCAACTGTTTTGCTATACGAGTTTTCCATGGTCCATTAATTAAAGGTACATCCGCTAAGTTAAATGCTTTTTTATCTGGTGGTGTTATTTCTGATAATCCTATATTGACTTCATGGTTGTTCATTGTACGCAAATAGATCGGAAGATTTTTTCGATGACCTAACTGCAGTTGCTTTCCCTGCTGAGTGACCAGATAATAATTTTCATCAATCTTTATCACAGATTTTCCACTCCGAGAAAACTGGATTCCAATATGATTTGGGCTAGATAGCTCATCTGAATTTATTATTAATGGTTCAATTTCATAATGATTAATTGAAGATTTTAATGCAGATGAGACATTAAGAGTATGCTTTGATTTAAGATGCCATTCACCAGACCTATACTCCACTTCATGCACAGAGGTTGGATCCATAAAATCATAAATAACTTCCTGGCCCGTGGTGAACTCACGTCTATATGGGACCAACCTCCCATATAGCTCTATAGCATTCAAGTATAAAGGCTTTGTAGAAAACGGATTTTTAACAGCATACACATGCCATTCTTCATTAATCTTCCTGTGATACTGAGTAGAATGGATAGACAACTCATGTGCTAAGCGTTGCTCTTGTTTACTAAAGCGATTAAGTTTACCGTTACCGGATATTTCCCATTCCTGATCTAAATAGTTGTAATAAACTTCACGATGATCATTAATACCATCTTCCACTTTTGGAAAAACCGCTAGTAACTTACCATTATTGACTTTTATTTGTGCTAAACTATATTTACCATTTATCTTTATCTGTATATGATTACTACCATTATTAATCTTAAACTTAGGAAGAGCTACTGACACAGGGCGAGACTCATCCAATGGACTCGTCTGTAGGTGTTGTTGTTCAATATGGCTAATAGAGCTAATAGAAACTTTTGCTTGTTGAATAATTTGTTCAATTAGATTTACTTCCTCAGCAGATGACGTTGGCTTACCTTCAAGATCATTTGCTGCGTGTATTAAAAGTGGACCAACAATATACTGAGCAATAGCCAAAGCATTACTACCCGGCAGCAAAGTTAAAACTTGGGATATGATTGAATCAATTTCTTCGGTAATACGAGTAATTTCCTGTATCTTTTGTTGCTGAGGGCAACCAAAGCCTTTATTCCAACTAATAATATTCTGACTTTCTATAGTCATAGTCGTTATCGGTTGTTGTAATGTTCTCCCAATTTGGCGTATTATCTTTGAGAAATTTAAATCTTCTCCATTATTTAAACAAGAGAAATCAAATAGTTTAACCATCTTTACATCATCTTTCGCCATTGGCTGAGCTGTAGTTCTCGATGTTAATATTGCATGGCGGGGAAAGCGATGGTTAACCTCTGAATTATGTACTCGATACTGGTTATTATCTATATCTGAGCTTCCATCACTAGCCTTATATGAAAGTGTTGTAGGCAGAGAACTCTGGATGAACAACCCTCCTAAGAGTAACTTTTTAAAGCTAAAAGGACTATCAGGATTAATAATCCTTGATAGTGGTGGTAAGTCTTTCTGTGCTTGTCCTGTTCTTATTTTTTTTATTTGTATAAATAAATTATTTACTTCAGAACGTTCGTCTTCTCTGGTTACATTTATTAGTTCATTCTCTAACGAATGGCGATGGTAATATGGATCTAAAGTCCGTGAAATCATATATCCACTCTAAATCATAGAAATTTAAGACAGATATGTACATTACCACATCACACATATATAAAAATTTAAAATGCCAATCATTCATAACATTTCAATTCGCTATCATAGCCACAAAATATTTATAAAAAATGTTATAGATGAAGATATAACTGATACCAATAAAATAGAATACAACATACTTTTTTGTAAGAAAATATCACTTGTCGCTTCTGTTGAATTTTGGTGAAACGTGACCTCTTCACTTGAATAATCTTCTTGAATAACATCAGTCGCTAAGTAAGCAGGCATTTTCATAGCGGAAAGATTATCTGATATTAGAGTATAACCTTCTTTTGGAATTGTTTTTATCTCACAAGCCAATGTGCTGATCGTACTAAGTAATTTCCTTAGGTTAGAGATAGCCTTAGTTAGTGAAGTGCCACTGACATAGATACTTCCCCACACTTTGATGTGAATGTCTTCCTTAGTGATAATTTTGTTTGGATTGTCACAAAGAAGTTTCAGTATTTCGGATTCTCTTCCCCCTAAACGCAACCGATCGTTATCTATCACTATTTCTCTTTTTAACGAATCAAATATTATCCCTTCGCCTAGAAAATAGAATCTTTCACTCATATTACAACCTATAGAATTCAAAAAGTTATTTACACTGTTTATAATATTTAACTGAAGCGGTATTCCATGCGTTACTAACTCACCGTTCTGTAATGTTCGATAAGCACGGAGACGCATAAAATCAATGGCACTAATGCCAAGTTAGACACTACAACACACTTAACTATTGACTGAAATGTTATTACTTATTGTGAACAATTGGTACTAGGCAGTAAGTAATTAGGAAAATTCCTACACAGCGGCTAGCAATAAGATAAGTACAGCATATAAGAGGCGTTGATCCAGGATCTGGACCCACACAGAGTTAGTTCTAATTGACTGCATGTTAAGCAATCGCTTTTCTTTCAGACATACTGAGTCTTATGACTTTGTTTATCGCTTTGATAGTGGCTAAGGCTTTCACTAACTTGACCATCCGTTGTAACTACGGAGTATCAACGCACCATTGGTTGACCCTTTGTGTTTCGATATGGCAGTTTTTGAGAGTGATCTGAAATGATACCTAGAGTCATTTTCCATTAAGCTAGATTATCCGTTTTCACTGTCTAAGCACATCGTTTCTTGGATGTTCATCTTCCTCTTCAGCTTGCTTTCAGTGGTGTTATTGCTAATAGTAGTAGTAAAATAAAAATCTATAGCATATATTTATATGTGTATACATATTGAATAATTGAGACTGCCATGATTGGAAAAATAAAATTGATATCCTTTTTTATTATTATATCATTCAATATAAATGCTAAGAATTTAACTTACGAATTGTATCCTAGTGAAATAATAACAAGGAATACAGTTTGTAAAGAAAGCAGTGTTCCAATAAATATTGGACTTTTACATCACCTAGATGAGCCATTTGGAATTAAATTCGGAAATTATATTTCCGGAATGGAACCTGATCACATCAATCTACTCATCCCATGTTCTGAAGGAAAAATAAAATATGTGTTCTATGAGTCAATTGATGAAATAGAAAAAGATCTTAAGGATGGGTCGCTCCAATTTATTGTATCAAATGATGATCCTATACTGAATGGTATGACATATGAGAAATTGAAATTTCGTTCAGATCAATATGTTGCATTAACGACTAAAGAACTAACGAAATTAAATGATGAAATTGTAGTTGGTTATGTGAAGGATTGTTTTATTGATGAGCTTAAAAATGCTGGATACAACAATATAAAGTGTCTTAAATTTACACATAACCGAGATGCTTACATATCTATGATAAATCATGACGTTGATATCACTATAATTGAAAAGACATCAGCAACTTATATTAAAAACAGAATAAAAAGTAAAAATCTAAAATTTTTACTTTATTTTGATAGAACATTTAATCGATATTTAATATACAAAAATTCGGACCAAGAAAAGACATTAGACTTAAAAAAATTAAAATATAAATATCAGCTAGTAAAATCAATATGGTCTATTGACACGAGTAATGATCAATTAACCACATTAACAGAAGATGAAAAGAGATGGATCAAAGATGAAGAACCTATTATTAAAGTAGCATTTAACAATTCTTTTCCACCTTATACTTTTTATGACTCAAATGGTGATGAAGCAGGAGTAATACCTGAGCTTCTGACATCGATTGGTATTAAAACCGGGCTTCGATTTCAATGGATTCAAATGAATAACTTGCCTGATATAACAAAAAGCCTAGAAGAGGGTATTATTGATATAGTAGCTCTTGCAAGTTATAATGATAATTTCAAAGAAAGAGCATCATATTCCATTCCATTTTCTTTTACAGATATCTCTTCCGTAAAAAGAATCAAAGATGATAAAGAGTCGATAATTGCAATTTCTAGTAGTTACAGCCTTCAGGATCACATTAGACATAAGTTTCCAGATTCAAAAATAATTATCGCTAAAAATACATTATCGGCAATAGAAATGGTTGCAAAAGGCACAGCCGATGTTGCTTATGGGTATAGTGAGGTTATGAGTTTCCTAGTCAAAGTTTATTTTAAAGATCATTTGACACATCAAATAGTTCAATTATCTTATCCCGGCGACCTCAGATTTGCTATTAGTAGAAAAAATAAAAATGAACGTATATTAAAAATTATATTAGACAAGTCTATAGAAAACTTAGGCTTCTCTTATGTAGATAGGCTAACCGGAAAATGGAATGCTGACATAATTAATGCAAATGAGGTTTGGGTAGAAAAAAATCGAATGATAAGCAATTATTACTATATAATATTAATATTAATATCATCGATATTAATATACATTATTTTTTATTTTATTAATGAAAAGAAAAAACAAAAGATTTTATTAGAATGGGAGTTTAAGGCCTCTATAATAGATGGGATTCCCATTCCAATCATAGTTAGAAATCACGAATCTAGGCTTATACATTTTAATAAAGCATTCTCTGATTTTTCATTATACCCTAATGATATTATTTTGGGTAATAAAACATCAGAATACCATAATTCATATTTAGATAAAGAATTTCTTATACGTGAAGAAGAACGATTTTATGAAATGCTTAAAAATTCAAAATCGGTTCAAAGAAGCTTTACATTAGAACGTAATGGTAAAGAGTTAATATTAGATGAATGGTCAGTTCCGTATTATATAAATGGTAAAATAGCAGGAATGATAACTGGTTGGACAGACATGACCGAGATTAACTTTCTTAATTCTCAATTAATAATATCAAGGGATGAAGCAATAAAAGCAAATAAAGATAAGTCTGATTTTATAGCCATAATGAGTCATGAAATAAGAACACCTTTAAATGCTATTATTGGTTCATTAGAAATCTCATTTATAGATAATGAGAAAAAATATACTAAGCAAGCATATAATGCGTCATTAGATCTCATTGATATTGTAAATAATGTTCTAGATATATCAAAAATAGAAATGGGCGACAATAACTTAAATCTAGAATATGTTGAAATAAAAAAATCACTCACTAATATTTCAAGCCTATTCGTATCACTATGTGACAAGAAGAAATTAGATTTATTTTTTGATCTTAAAATTGATGATACAATCTATGTTTATACAGACATTATTTATCTTAGACAGATATTAAATAACATACTTAGTAATGCAATAAAATTCACTCCATCCGGTTCTATAACCGTCAACGGTTATATAGAAAATGACAATGTTATTGTGAATATTATTGATACGGGTGTCGGTATGAATGAAAAACAAATTAATGATTTAAAAATCCCATTTGTAACTGATTCAGAAAAAGAGGATTGCTATGGCTTTGGTTCGACAATTATATATCGTTTATGTTCGATACTAAATATTAAAGTAAATATAGAAAGTGTTGTTGGGATAGGTACGAAGGTAAGTTTAATCATTCCAAAGATATCAAAACTAGAAAGTGAAATTTTAGATAAAAATAATAACTCAAACTTTCCAGAACATGAAAATAATCATGTTAATTTTTATGGTAAAAACATTATTGTCGTTGATGATTATCATATAAATTGTAGCATAATAAAAAGGCAACTTGAAATTATTAAGATGAATGTCACTACATGCAGCAATGCTCTAGATGCTTGGAATTTAATCAACCAATCAAGTGGAAATTTCGATATTTTGATTACAGATTGTCATATGCCGGAGATAACAGGTTTTGAACTAACGAAGATTATTCGATCTTGGGAAATAAAAGAAAATAAGAAATCAATGCTAATTTTGGGATTCACAGCAAACTCTCAATCAGAAATAATGGATCTGTGCATTAGTGCAGGCATGAATGACTGTCTATTTAAACCGGCAACGCTTCGAGGTTTACAGGAAAAAATTCACTTTCATCTGACGCTAGCAGATAATAATATCGATATAATAAAACTACGTCACGCATCTATGGAGATGGGCCTCTCTTTCGAAGATGTTATTAATCTGCTATACACTGCTCTAGATGATGCTAATAATCAATTTTTTGACAAGGATAGTATAAATGATACTCTATCCACCCTACATAAACTAAAAGGAATAACTAAAATCATCGGTGAAAATGATTTATTAAATTTGATTGATGATTTTGAGAAAAATAACAGTCCAAAAATATTCAAAAAAATATCATCAAGGATAATTAACTTAAAATCATGCATTAAAAAATTAAAAAATTAAATTTATATCTTAGGTGGGTAATTATGGCAAAATTCTTATTAGTAGATGATCATGAAATAATATTGGAATTCTTGAAAGGCATAATCACTTCTATGGGGCATGAAGTGATTTCTGTAGCAAAAACAGGGGTCGAAGCTATAAAAGAAATAAATAGATTAAATCCTCAATTTATCATTTTAGATATTGGAATACCAAACCTCGATGGATTCGAAGTCATCAAACGCTGTCCACCCTCAGAGGACCGCACCTATATTATATTTTCATCTATACAACAGGAGCTGCTTAAAGACATTTTTCATAAGATAAATATGGTTAAATATATTTCTAAACAGGAGGACATCTCGAATATAAAATTAAAACTAGAATCTTATATTTATGGAGATCATAGTAAACTTACAGAACAGCAGGAGACTTCTCATCTAGATGATTTAGTTACAAATCTATCTTCTCGTGAACTGCTGGTTTTGAAGTACTTATCTCAAGGCTATAGAAACAAAGAAATTGCAAAAATGCTAATTATAAGTGAAAAAACCGTCAGTACATATAAAAAAAGGTTAATGGACAAACTAGGCTGCTCTTCTATGTCAAGCCTTATCCTTTTTGTACACAGAAGTAACATTCTATAAATATCAGAAGTAGGCTGATTGTTTTTGTGATATACCCGAGATCATTGCAGATACTTGATTTACAACAAAAATCATCTGTTCTCACTCCGGAATAAAAGCTGCAACTCGAACTGATGCATGATTCCAATCGTGGTGGTCCTGCACATGACCGTATAAAAGCCGTTTTACTGGCTTATAAGGGTTCGAGTTGTCGTCATTGACCAATATCAACTGGATATCACCAAATAAATATCAGCTATGCTGGTCACACAAGATCCGAAACCTACAACCGATCGCGGATTACACCGGTAAAGGACATACTGCTAAGGTATGTCAGCGCCTTGCTCTGCTGAGTAAATTAGTTTTTCGGACTCGACACCATTATTGAACGCTTACTTTGAACCTTTCTATCGAATGATTTGTTCAAGGCGCAGAAGTAACGAATTTACTTACCCAAGGCTTCTTTATAGTGCTGACGACATACCGACACGTATTTATCGTTACCACCAATAGATACTTGATCACCTTCGGCAATCGCCACACCATGCTCATCGGTGCGAATGACCATATTCGCTTTGCGGCCACAATGACAAATTGTTTTCAATTCCACCAGCTTATCGGCCCAAGAAAGTAGGTATTTACTCCCTTCAAATAGCTCACCTAAAAAATCGGTACGCAAGCCATAGCACAGTACCGGAATGCCGATTTTATCGACCACTTCAGTCAATTGATAGACTTGCTCTTTGGTTAAGAATTGGCACTCATCAATCAAAATGCAGTGACGCTTTTGTTGCTCGTGCAGTGCGTTGATCTCATCATACAAATTCGTTTCAGCAGTAAAAAGCTGAGCGTCCGATTCCAATCCTATTCTTGAGCTGACTTTACCAACACCATAGCGGTCGTCGATGGCGGCGGTATAGATCACGGGTGTCATACCACGCTCTTGGTAGTTGAAAGAAGATTGTAAAAGAGTGGTTGATTTACCTGCATTCATCGCAGAGTAATAGAAATACATTTGAGCCAAAAGAGAGATTCCTGTCACTAAGTCAATTGGCGAGAGAACAAGGTTCACTCAAATAAAAAAGGATAACCCTACGCAGGGGCAAAAAAGAGGGTGACTTGCGCCACCCTGTTACCGTTGCGTTTATTGCGCTTTTTCTTTTGCGACCGTCACCGCAATCGCCAACTCTTCGAGCGACGCTGGGTTAGCTAGACTCGGTGCATCCGTTAGCAAACAAGCGGCTGCGGTTGTTTTAGGGAAGGCAATCACATCGCGAATATTTTCCGTACCACACAGCAGCATCACCAAACGGTCAAGACCGAATGCAAGACCTGCGTGTGGTGGCGTACCAAATTTCAGCGCATCCAATAGGAAGCCAAATTTCAGTTGTTGCTCTTGCGCATCGATACCTAAAATATCAAACACCACAGATTGCATTTCAGCATTGTGAATACGCACCGAGCCACCGCCCACTTCATAGCCGTTTAGTACCATGTCGTAAGCATTTGAATTTGCAACCGCTGGGTTGGCTTGCAGCTCTTGCGCGGTTAAGTTAAGTGGCGCGGTAAATGGGTGATGCATAGCATGCAAGTTACCTTGGTCATCTTCCTCAAACATCGGGAAATCAACAACCCATAGTGGAGCCCATGAATTTTCATTGGTGATCGCCAGATCTTTACCCAATTTCAAACGCAACGCACCCAAGGCTTCAGTCACCACTTTTATTTTATCGGCACCAAACAAAATGATGTCGCCAGACTCAGCGTGAGTACGGGCCAAAATGCCTTCCACAATGTCAGCCGAAAGGAATTTCGCGACCGGAGATTGAACGCCCTCTAAGCCAGCAGCGCGGTCATTGACTTTCATCCACGCCAAACCTTTCGCGCCATAAATACCAACAAACTCAGCGTAGCTATCAATTTGCTTACGAGTTAATGCCGCACCACCCGGTACACGAATAACCGCAACGCGTCCTTTAGCATCATTAGCTGGGCCAGAGAAAACATTGAAATCCACATCTTTCACAAGGTCTGCAACATCAACCAATTCCAGTGGGTTACGCAGATCCGGCTTGTCACTACCATAGCGACGCATCGCTTCGCTGTATGGCATCACAGGGAAATCGCCTAGATCAACGTTTAGTAGTTCTAGCCACATGTTGCGAACCATTTTTTCGGTCACTTCACGCACTTGATCGGCCGTCATAAATGACGTTTCAATATCGATTTGAGTAAATTCTGGTTGACGGTCAGCACGTAAATCTTCATCACGGAAACATTTTACGATTTGATAGTAACGGTCAAAACCTGACATCATCAGCAACTGTTTAAACAGTTGTGGCGATTGAGGAAGTGCATAGAAACTGCCTTTGTGCACACGACTTGGTACTAAGTAATCACGCGCCCCTTCCGGCGTTGCTTTCGTCAAGACTGGCGTTTCAATATCGAGGAAACCGTGTTCGTCAAGGAAGCGGCGCACAAAGCTAGACGCTTTAGCGCGCAGTTTAATGCGATCACTCATTTCTGGACGACGTAGATCTAAGTAACGATATTTTAGACGTTGCTCTTCTGAGTTCTTTTGGTTGAAATCCAGTGGTAAAACATCACTGCGGTTGATAATCGAAATACCACTCGCGAGAATTTCCACTTCGCCGGTCGCCATCTCTTTATTGATTTGACTTTCTGGACGCGCGCGTACTTCACCAGTGAGCTTAATGCAGAATTCATTACGCAGTTGGTTAGCTACTGCAAATACATCCACCATATCTGGGTCAACCACCACCTGAACGATGCCTTCACGATCTCGCATATCAATAAAGATAAGACCGCCTAAATCACGACGGCGATTAACCCAGCCGCACAACTCCACAGTTTGTCCTGCGAGGGACTTGTTCAGGTGACCACAATAATGGCTACGCATAATGAATTTCCCAATCTCTAATTAGTTATCAATTCTAAGCTACTCAGCGTCATTATCTGAGCAGCGCAAAGTTCCATTTATACGCTGAAAGATGTGCAAAATCGACCTTCCAGAATACAATTTGTTATGTTTTATCAAGAGTTGCTGCTTTTTAAATCAATAATCAACCAAAATAACAACACCGCTGAAAAATTGGGGCTGATTATAGCGTTAAAATATCAAAATCATCAAAACTCTCGTAGAGTATTTATTTTTAGTAATGGGTGATACCAACAACAGCAACAACGCATAACATTGCCTAAACTCACCAAGTTTCCAGCCCAGGATGACCAGCGCCAAATCACCCTATTTTGATGATCACGT
Organism: Vibrio qinghaiensis; assembly: GCF_002257545.1. NCBI lineage: Bacteria > Pseudomonadati > Pseudomonadota > Gammaproteobacteria > Vibrionales > Vibrionaceae > Vibrio > Vibrio qinghaiensis. Next base: position 1,633,324 of record NZ_CP022741.1, read on the forward strand.
GCGAGGTTAATGACACGCGCACGCTTTTCTCTTAGAATGTGCGCCTTTTTTAAGGTAGCGCCACGGTCAGCCTTGCTTTTTACGCATCGCCATGAGGTACATTATGAGCCATCATAAAGACATCATCTTTTCTGCCCCAATCGATAAGATTGGTGATTTCACCTTTGATGAACGAGTTGCTGAAGTCTTCCCTGATATGATTCAGCGCTCTGTGCCGGGGTACAGCAATATTATCTCTGCAATCGGCATGTTAGCTGAGCGCTTTGTTAAGCCACACTCTACCATTTACGATTTGGGTTGCTCTTTAGGCGCGGCTACGCTTTCGATGCGTCGTCATATTCGCCAAGAAGGTTGTAAAATTGTAGCGGTTGATAATTCGCCTGCTATGGTTGAGCGTTGTAAACTGCACATTAACGCCTATCGTTCGGATACGCCTGTCGAGGTGATTGAGGCCGACATTCGTGAGATTGAAATTCGTGATGCCTCAGTGGTGGTGCTCAATTTTACGCTGCAATTTCTATCGCCAGAAGATAGGCTCGCACTACTTGAAAAAATCTACGCGGGCCTTCGCCCCGGTGGCATACTGATTTTATCTGAAAAGTACATTTTTGAAGATGAAACAGCGCATGATTTGCTAATTGACCTTCACCATGACTTCAAGCGAGCCAATGGTTACAGCGAATTAGAAATCAGTCAAAAACGCAGTGCGATTGAAAATGTGATGCGCCCAGACTCCATCACAACACATAAAGCTCGCTTTAAACACATTGGCTTTTCAAGTTATGAAGTGTGGTTCCAGTGTTTCAACTTTGGCTCGATGTTCGCTATTAAATAATAGTTCGCTATCAAATAATAGAATGGCATTTTAGCTCTTTTCCCTAGAAGGGCCAAAACCTGACCAGCCATTTATCTAGGGTCTTTTTACCTAATCTAGGAATACGCTTTGCATGTTTAACTTTGCCAATTTTTATCAACTGATCGCTCAAGATACCCGTCTTCAACCTTGGCTAAACGTTTTGCCACAGCAGTTGACGGACTGGCAAAATGCAGAGCATGGCGACTTTGACCGCTGGGTTCGTGCGTTAAATAAAATCCCCTCGGGTACACCTGAGCTGATCGAGCTCAAACAGTCAGTCACTCTCTCAAATAGCACACCGCTGACGTTCGGCGAACAGAAGAAATTAGAAAGTTTGCTTAAAACTTTTCATCCTTGGCGCAAAGGCCCCTATCACTTACACGGTATCCATATCGACACTGAGTGGCGATCCGATTGGAAATGGGACCGCGTATTGCCCCACATTTCACCGCTGAAAGACCGTTCCGTGCTGGATGTCGGCTGTGGTAATGGTTATCACATGTGGCGTATGCTTGGCGAAGGTGCTCGCCTGTGTGTGGGTATCGACCCTTCGCACCTGTTTTTAGTGCAGTTTGAAGCGGTGCGTAAACTATTGGGTGATGACCAACGTGCTCATCTTCTGCCACTAGGCATTGAACAGTTACCCGAATTGAACGCCTTTGATACCGTATTTAGCATGGGTGTCCTATACCATCGCCGCTCACCGCTAGATCATCTGATCCAATTGAAAAATCAGTTGGTCACAGGGGGCGAATTGATTCTTGAGACGCTGGTGATTGAAGGCGATGAAAATGCGGTGTTGGTCCCTGTCGACCGCTACGCACAAATGCGTAACGTCTATTTTTTCCCTTCCGCCAAAGCGCTCAAAGTGTGGCTTGAGAAATGTGGTTTTGGTGACGTGCGTATCGTTGATGAAAGCGTCACCTCTGTTGATGAACAACGGACCACTCAATGGATGACGCACAACTCATTGCCCGACTATCTTGACCCAAACAACCCAAGCAAAACCGTAGAAGGGTATCCCGCACCACGACGCGCTATTTTGGTAGCAAAAAAACTATAATTGACACAGTTTTAACGCTTGGCTATGCGTATAATACTACCCTTGTCAAAGGATGCCGTACGCATCCTTTTTTATCAGCTAAATTTTGTTAGCTAAACTTCGGTTTATCCGTATTCATTCATTACAAACACATAAGGTCGCAAATGTTTAAGTCTGTAGCCCCCGTCATTGCCATTGCCTTACTGTCAGGTTGCACTCTAACCAATGGTGAACAATACCACCAAGCTACCCTCGCAGCGATTCAAACTGCCGAATCAAACCTCAGCAACACAATGACCAACCTTGAGCTTCAGCTAAGTAACCAGAATGATTACATTGAAAGCCTTGAAAACCAAATATCAAAGCTCGATCGAAAACTGACCAAACTTAAGCAGACCACGACCAATACACAACAAAAACGTGTAGAAGCAACCAGTAATGATGATGTGATAATTCCAGTCGCTACAACCTCTATTCAAAAATCACGCTATGACGTCATTTTAGGTGAAGTCGAAAAAGTTACGATTGATTCGATCAAACAAACCTTTGATGCTCGAGTTGATACAGGCGCCGCCACCTCTTCGCTCAATGCGATTGATATTGAAGAGTTTGAACGTAATGGGAAAAACTGGGTGCGCTTTCATCTTTCCGATGGAGATAGAGCAACAGACGAAAGTAACTGGATTGAATCACCCATTATTCGCTACGTTAAAATTCGCCAATCGACCAACGATGAGATGGAACGCAGAGCCGTTGTTGAGCTGTGGGTAAAATTAGGCAGTATTCACGAAAAAGCACAGTTCACCTTGGCTGATCGCTCTCAAATGAGCCATCCTATTCTTCTAGGTCGCGAGTTTATTCGTGATATCGCGTTAGTCGATGTCAGTCGCAAGTACATCCAAACCGAAACTAAATAGTAGCAAGGACATTTATGACGTCACGAGTTCCATTTTATCTATCCGTTTTATTGCTGATAGTGGCAGGAATCACACTGAGTGTAGTTCGCCACCAAACTTACGGGGTGCCATGGACACCTGGAGAAACTCGCCAAATTTGGGATATTGAAGCACGCGTCGAATTCAATGCGTTAGCTAAAGAAGCCAAAGTCTCTTTAGCCGCACCTCATACTCAAGATGGGTATACCTTAATCAATGAATCGTCATCGTCGCCGGGTTATGGCGTCGCTTACGTTACGACTGACACAGGCAAACGTGTTGAATGGTCAATCCGCAAAGCAACTGGCCCACAAACTATTTACTATAAAAGCCAATTTTTAGTTGATCCCCAAGCGAAAGCGACACCTATCCCTCCGGTAGGCGATGTGGTTCAACCGACCTTTAACGGTCCAGAAGAAGCCGCAGCTATCGCATTAATTGAGCGAGCGAACCAACGCTCGGCGGATAACATCACTTTTACCCGTGAACTGATTAAAAATCTCAATGACAACGACAGCCAAAACGCCTCTTTACTACTCAATAAAATGAGCAAAGTAGACGCCACGCAAAAACTGCTGTCATACTCTCAAATTCCCAATAAAGTCGTTGGTGTTATTCAGCTCGAAGATGGTCGCCGCCGTCAAACGATTCAACACATGAACGAAATATGGAATGGCGATCAGTGGGTGCTTTTTAACCCTGAAACGGGCACGCAGCCCAACCACCCTAACATACTGGTTTGGGATGAATCCAACGTTTCACTGCTGGATGTCACGGGTGGACAAAATAGCCAAGTTCACTTCACTATGCTGTCTCAAGATGTTTCACCTCAAACGGCAACCAATAATAAAATTGAGGCCGACAAACTCTTAAACTTCTCTATTCACAGCTTACCGCTTGAAGAGCAAGCGATGTTCAAGACCATCATGTTGATCCCTATCGGCGCATTAATTGTGGTGTTCTTACGCGTTATTATTGGGCTAAAAACCTCAGGTACTTTCATGCCGGTACTGATCGCCGTAGCCTTTGTTCAAACTCAATTACTGACTGGTATCGTGGGCTTTCTGCTTATCGTCGGAACGGGTTTAATCATTCGTAGCTATTTATCGAAATTAAACCTGCTGCTGGTGGCACGAATATCGGCGGTGATCATCACTGTAATACTCATTATCTCTGTCTTCACGGTTGTTGCCTTTAAGATCGGCCTCACCGAAGGGTTATCTATTACTTTCTTCCCGATGATCATTCTCTCTTGGACCATCGAACGTATGTCGATTCTGTGGGAAGAAGAAGGGGCGAAAGAGGTTATCTTACAAGGTGGCGGCTCACTGTTTACCTCCGTATTGATCTACTTAGGTATGACTAACTCTTATGTGCAACACCTAACCTTTAATTTTATTGGCTTACAGCTGATCGTATTGGCTGCCATTCTGCTATTAGGAACCTATACGGGATACCGTTTAACTGAACTTCGTCGCTTTAAACCGTTAGCCGAGGAGTAACGATGTTTTCATTATCCGAATACACTTCTCCATTTAAGCTGCGCCGTAAAGGTATTATGGGCATGAACAAGCGTAACCATAGCTACATTGGTCGCTATAACGATCGCTCAAAATACCCATTGGTTGATGATAAGTTACAAACCAAATTGATTGCGCAGCGTGCGGGTTGTACTGTGCCAAAACTGATTGGTGTGATCAGTAACCAAGCGAATGTAAAATCAATTCATGCCATGGTCAAAGAGTGGCCGGGCTTTGTGATAAAGCCTGCACGCGGAAGCGGTGGTAAAGGCATTTTAGTGATTATGTCGCACAAGGATGGTGTGTACACTAAACCTTCTGGTGCGACCATCAACCAGCAAGATGTTGAGCGCCATATTAGTAATGCCTTGGCCGGACTATTTTCACTAGGCGGTAAAAATGATGTGGCTGTGGTTGAAAACCTGATTAAATTTGACGATTGTTTCGAAGGCTTTAGCTATGAAGGTGTGCCTGATGTACGCATTATTGTCTTCAAGGGCTACCCCGTCATGGCGATGATGCGCCTCTCGACTTCGGCTTCTGATGGTAAAGCCAACTTACACCAAGGTGCTGTTGGCGTAGGTCTTGATATTGCCACAGGAAAAGCAGTACGAGCCGTGCAGTTTAATTTACCCATCACTGAGCACCCAGATACCGGCAAAGATCTCTCAACGTTGCAAGTACCACATTGGAAAAAGCTACTCACCTTAGCCTCTAGTGCTTGGGAAATGACCGGCCTTGGTTATATGGGAACCGACATGGTACTGGATAAAGAAGAAGGCCCGATGGTACTTGAGCTTAACGCTCGCCCTGGGCTTGCTATCCAGATAGCCAATGGCGCAGGGCTGCTGCCACGTTTGCAGCATATCGAAAGTTTAGGATCGCAACTTATCTATCCTAGCCCAGAAGAACGTGTGGCTTATGCCGCTAAGCAATTCGGCTCTGATGAGTTAAGCGAGTAACTCTCACCAAATTTAATCACTAAAAAGCCCAATCTCTATCAGGAGTATTGGGCTTTTTTTATTAGCGATGGAGGCGATGCTTACAGCATTTCGGCCATCTGCTGTGCTTCTGATTTTGGTTTTTCAGTTTGACCAAAACCTCGCAGACCGACCACATGAACGTGTTCGTGATCTTTAAACACTTTGCGCACCAATTTATAAGTCGTGCCTTTCTCAGGGCTAATGTTCTCTGGCGCAGCAATTAAAAGTTGCATATCCAGACGCTCGCACAGTTCAAACAAGGTTGAAATGGATTTGGCATCCAAACGCGCCGCTTCATCTAAAAACAGTAAACGGCATGGAACGATGTCTTTACTGCGTAGACGACGAGATTCCTCTTCCCAACTTTGAATTACCATCAATAAAATAGACTGCCCAGTACCAATCGCTTCACCAGTCGATAACGCGCCCGATTCCGCTTGCAACCAGCCATCGGATCCGCGATTTACTTCAACACTCAACTCTAAGTAGTTACGGTAATCCAATAGCTCTTCACCCAATACTTGCGGTGAACGCTGCCCCATATCGATATGCGGGTTAACACGCTGGAACAGTTTCGCCATCGCTTCGGAGAAGGTATAACGAGTACTCTCAAACAGATCTTTATGCTGACTCTGTTTTTCAGATAATCCCGCGAGTAGGATTTCATGGCTCTCGCGTACTTTCACGTTAAGGCGAACGCCTTTCACTTGACCAAAGTTAATGTTAGACAAACCTTGGTTGAGCATCCGAATACGATTTTGCTCACGTTGAATGGTCTTTTTGATGATGCTGGCCACCGATTCAGAGCTGATCGCTAAACGGTTTTCACGTTGAGTCAACTCTTCAGTTAAACGCGCAAGCTCCACTTCCATCTCTTCAATCGCTTCAACAGGATCATCAGTGCGAATGATGTCTTGGCGAATACGCTCACGCAGATGTTGATACACGGCGATGTAGAACAAGACTTTGCGTTCTGGATGTGCGTTATCTTCCGACAAACGCAGTGCATCGCGTAGGTCGTCATTGTTTGCCACCGCTAAACGCAGCGCGCCCAACGATTTATCCGACATGGAACGCAGTTCATCGGCCGATAGATACGCTAGCTCACGTTTATGTAAGCGGCGCTCAACATCGTGATCACGCGCCAAACGTAATACAGAGCACCACCCTGCTTTTGCATTCACCACAAATGTGCGCAGATCTTGATAATCTTTCTGCACCTTTTTCAACCGTTTAACTAATGCTTTCATTTCAAGATCAGTTGCGGTCAGTGTACGTTCATACTCGCTCTTACGGGTACGTGAGGCATGCAGACGCTGTTGCAATTCATCACGACGACGTTCAGCACGCTCTTGCGCACCTTCATCGGCATGCACACCAAACTCTTGTAGCTCCTGCTTGAACTCTTGAACCGTTTCCAACTTAGCTTGATGTGAGCTTTTTAAGGCCGCTAACACTTGGTTATATTGGTTCATTTGGCTTTGAGCCTGTTTGAGCTCATCACGAGTACGGGTACGGGCGCTTTCTGCCTCAACCAATTTGTTTTTGAGCTGCTCACTTAGCTCGCTGCTTTTACTGAGCAGATCAACCGAATCGGAATAGCTAAAATAGTGGCGGCGTTCAATCACGTCTGAGAGTGCAAAGATCTGCACTTTCAATGTCTGAAGAGCTTGATCCGCTTGCTGATATTGTGCGGTGAGTGCATCAAATTGCTGCGGGTCAACCTCAAGCGCTGAAGCCAGCTGCTCTAACTCCGCGATGGCTTTACCGTGCGAGCTTAAAAACGCTTTCGCTTCCGCCAGTTGATTAATGTTCAGCTCAGCTTCATCGAAACGTGCTTGCAATGCCTCATCTTCAATGAGCAACATGTTAGGAGCCAGCTTATCGAGCATCGTTAACGCGTGTTTGCTTAGCTGTAACTGGCTGCGCTGCTGCTGCTCTTTTGCGTCCAATTCAGCCAATACACGGACCAGTTGATTGCGTTGCTCACGCGCCGCTTGCAACGCTTGTTCTGGATCGGCTTCAAAAGCAACTTGGATGTGTGAAGCAACAAATTGGTTAAAGCTGTGGTATAGACGTTGCAGTTTTTGTGAATCAAACGCCGCTTTTGCGTGCTCTTCCACCACTTCTTCGCGCTCGTTACGCAGTAACTCTAAACGTTGTTCGCGCGCGGCGCGGCCAAAGAGTGGGATCTCAGGTAAACGAGAATAACGCATTTGGCGGTTATTGAGCTGAACACATACCGCACCTTCCAATTCGTCAGCATTGAACGAGCTATCATCAAAGGCATCGACATCCCCTTCAATGATGTACAGATCTTCTGGGCAGTCATCAAGCTCGACCAGCTTCTCTTTGATGCCAGATAAATCCGAAACCACAATCGCATGGCGAGCTGGGCCGTACATGGCACTGAAATAAGGTGCATCGTCAATCGTGATGTCATCGTAAATTTCAGACAGTAAAACGCCGCCTAAGCTATCTGCTAATCCTTTCAAGCGAGGATCATTTGAACCACCAGGAGACGCCAAGCGCTCGATTTCATTTTCAAGCTGCGCGCGACGTTCTGCCAGCTTATCTTTAGCGATTGATTGTGCTTTTTCTTGCTCAAGCACTTGCTGCATCTGCGCCATCACAGCTTGGCTATTTTCTAATGTTGCACCACTTTGTTCGCGTAAAGTATGCAATGCATCGTTGGCAGCAATCCAAGTCGGAGCGATCGATTCCAGTCGTTGAATTTCAGCCTGTTTATCTTGCTCGGTACGGCGCTGCTCACTGCGCTGTTCACGCAGCGCTTCTTGTTCATATTCCAGCGATTCAATCAGAGCGGCGTGGCGCTCGCGCTCTTGCTCTAGTGTTAGCTCATCGTGCAAGTCAATATGGTGTTGCTTTTGGTATTCAGCCACGGACTGACGCGCCACTTGCTGCTGATTTAAACGACGTTCCAGATCTCGCTGCTGCGCATACCACTGCGCTTCATTTTGGCTAATTTGCTGGGCGTTACGCGCTTGCTGCATGATGGCTTTTGCATGCTGAGCGGCATCGTGACGAGGCACCTCACCCACCACACTGCGCACCAGTTTCAGTGCCTGCTCAAACTGTTCGACTGCGGCCGAAGACATGTCCAATTTATGCTTTAACGCTAATAAGGTGGTGGTGTTAGCGTCTTGCTGATGCTTGAGATCAGAAACCTGCGCTTGGGCACGCTCTGGTGTTAACTGCTCATCATTTAGCAACTGTTTGGCTTTATCGAGCGCCTGCACGGCTTGTTGATATTGCAAGGCTCGCGTTTGTTGAACATCTAATGCTTGTTGGTAATCGGCCAGTTGACTCTTTAAGCTATCGACCTCATCTTCAGAGATAATCGCTTGCTCTTCAGCCATCATGACGCGCTCTTGCGCCTCTTCTACCACCATCATCTGCTCTTCAAGGCGAATAGTGAGCTCTTGCAAATCCTCTTGATAGCGTTCAATTTTCTCTTGCTGACGCAGTGCGTTTTGCACCAGTTGCAAATGATCAGAAGCGGCTTGATAATCTTGCTCTAAGGTAGATTCTTGCTCTAACAGCAGTTCAAGCTCTTCTTGAACTTGATTGAGTAATCGATTTTGCTCAATCAATGTATGGCGGGAGCCAAACAACTCATTACGCAACGCGAGCGTTTGCTCTAGCTTATTGTGGCGATCGTTGGCGTGACGCATGTAATCCGCGGCCACGTAATTTGTCGATTCGGTAATCAGGTGCTTGAAGAGATCGCGATCCGCTTGCGTGGTTTTGATCGCTTCTAATGTCATGCGGTTTTCACGTAACGCCGATTCCATATCTTGGAATGCTTTCTTCACACCACCATTTTGTGGCAACAGATAATCACGCAACGAGCGAGTAATGGCACTGGAAATACCGCCGTATAAAGAAGCCTCAATCAAGCGATAGAATTTTGAGCGGTCACTACTGTTACGCAATTTTTTCGGCACCACGCCAAATTCAAACATCTGCGCGTGATAATCAACAATGGAGCTAAACGCTTTAAAATGCGCCCCTTCAATTTTCGCGACAATCTCTTTCACTTCATTGAGTTGACGCACGCGCGCGTGGTTGTCTGAGACGTTTTCAATCAGTACATCGGTTGGTTTGACATGGCTTGGCAAGCCTTGAATCACAAACGGTTTGATATCCACTTTCTTATCACGCCCCGCCACCTGTTGTAGCTTAACGCCAAACAGTAAACGCTGTTTGCGTGAATTCACTACATCCAACGCGGCGTAGCATGCGCCCGCTTGCAGTTTACCGTATAAGCCTTTATCGCGAGACGCTTGTGAGCTGCCCGCTTCGGTGGTGTTTCTAAAATGGAGCAAACTTTGATCTGGGATCAAGGTGGTGATAAATGCCGCCATGGTGGTCGATTTGCCCGCACCGTTACCGCCCGATAAGGTGGTAACTAATCCATCAATATCAAAAGTACGAGCAAAAAAGCCGTTCCAATTGATCATGGTTAGCGATTGATATTTACCTCTCTCAATCATGCTTCACCTTCCCATTCTGTTTGCTCGTTAACATTTTGTTCTTCAATCCCGTCTTCGTTATCCAGCAAGCTGCCTTGATTCGGTTCTTGGGCGTGGACAACCGCTTCACCATCGCGGATCAAACGCAGTTGCGCTTCACGCATGTCGTCACCAATACGCACATCGGCACCAAAACGAAATACGGCTTCGCTAATGCGGAATTTATTGGTATCACCTAAATGGATGATCATCCCCAAACGACGTAAACGACGCAATGAGGTACGCACTTTTTCAAACAGCTTTTCTTTGTCTAAGTCTGAACCGCTGGCTCGGTTGGTGACGAGCTTCATCAGTTTTTTTTCATCGGCCAGAGACAGTAGCTCTTCGTACAATTCTTGATTAGTAAAGATGCCTTCGTGCGCAAGGCGTTCAGGACTCAAATACAGAAAACAGAGCACTTTGCCGACCAGCATATCCAACTCAGACAGCACGCTACGATTGATTAAAGCAGTAGAGCGAGGACGCAGGTAAAAAAAGCCTTCCGCCGCTTTGACTAATTCGGTGTTATAGCGTTGGTAAAACAGCGCTAAATCGGGCTCAAAATCCAATAAAAAGGTGTGATTATCCAAATCATCACTAGCAACATGACGCCCAGCTCGCAGCTGGCTATCTAGCGCAGGAAATAAAGGATTTGAAATTGCTTTAGCCAGATTTTCTGGCATGTATTCATTAATATCTGTCGATGACATTTGCTTGTACCTTTGCACCAAAATCGTTGATCGCTTGCCAGTCAGGTTGGATGGCTTGGTAATCTTGCTCTGAGTAGCCAAGCCTCACCGCTTGATCAACAATAATTCGCGCTAAATCAAAATGATGTGTATGGGGATGAGTGGCGAGGTAATCTCTCAGTACTCGTCCTAAATCAATTGGCATCCCTTGATCTTTATGACCTTTGAGCATGCTGCCGATACGCAAGGAGAGCTCATCATTGACTTGCTGGAACTCTTCGTACTCCACTTCTGGAGGCACTTGCCCCATCACCTCATCATCTCTTAAGACGAGAGCTTCATCACGCAGGTCGGTTAAACGCTCAGCATCGGCATAAGTGAGGTACCAAGGCGCGTCAAAATAGTCGCTGAGCGATTGACGTAAACGCTGGCTAAACGCTCGGTTTTGGTCCATATCAATGGCGGTACGAATGAATTTATGGACATGGCGGTCGTAGCCAATCCAGAGATCGATCGCCTGTTGTCCCCAACTGGTGATGCGATCAAGTTTCATCTGTAATCCAAACAGGATTTCTTCAATGAATTCGAGTTCAGTTTCGCCATAAACCAATTCTTGGATATCCAAAATTTGCGTTTGCAGCTCATCCCCCGCCGCTTGTAAAGTGTCTTGCAGTTCACGCAGCGTTGAAGAGGTTTCAGACAATAACGATTCACAGTTGTTGATCGCTTCACGCCAATCTTTATTCAGCAGCTCAGCAATTTGCAGTTTGACCGATTGCTGCTGCTCATCCATCACACGTTGGTTTAAATCGATACGATCAAAAATTTCCCCTACCGAGTATTTTAATACGCCGTAGACGTTCTTTTTCCAATGCCCTGGGGTACCGCCTTTATTCGCGGCTTCAATCGCCTTGGCCATTTCATCGGCAACCATAGAAAGCTGAATTGAGAGCTTCAGCTTGGAAAACTCTCTATGACGGACGTAATAGTCCGTAATACCAATAGCCAACGGTGACAAACGGTAAATACTAACGCCATCAGTCATCTCGCTGGTGAAGCGGCTCATTAAGCGCTGTTTTACCAACTCATTGATCGCATTATTGGCACGAAACGCGGAGGCTTCACCGGTTTCTTCAAATAAGCGAGTTACGATGGCAAACGCATCGTGTAACTCACCTTCACCTAATTCTTCATCAAACCTTTCGTTACTCAATACTGCAATGGCAATAAGGAACGCCAGTCGTTCTGTCGTCAGGTTCAATGAGAAATCATGCTGTTTTACCCAGCTAACCAATTCATCAATAGGTTGCTGTGCAGCGTTCTGAGTCATCTCACTCATTGTTATTCCTGCTCTATTTTCTTTTTCGCCCATACATGAATGTATCGACCTAGCGAGAGGTACGGCTCTTGTCTACATAATTGTTGTTCGAGTGCCAGTACATCTTCATATTGGTAGTCACCCATATTTTTCACATTCCCAATATAGTCACTGAATGATCGGATGCCCGATTTTCCACAAATCTCAAATCCTGATTCTTCGATCCATTGATACACTTCTTCAGGTTTTAGCCCTTGCTGAGGCTGGAGCTTAAACCGCTTGCGATGCGGCATGCCCTCCAATACATGGGGAATGTTGCCACAGACAACGTTTTTGTACACCAAGCCATGATGGTTATAGAACATGATTGATGCCATACCACCTGGCCTAACTTGCTCTAACAAATTCTGCAATGCGGGTTTTGGCTCGGCTAACCATTCCATCACCGCGTGAAACAACAACACATCGACTGGCGCACTAAGGTGCGATTGGATGGATTGCACGGGGGAATGTACCAACCGATACTGCTCAAGCAGACCATTTTTGCAGATCTCTTGTTCCGCAAGTTGAAGCATTTCAGAGGATAAATCACACAGCGTGATTTGGTGTCCAAGCTTGGCTATTTTTTGTGACATTTGTGCCAAACCGCCGCCAGCATCAAGCACTTGCAAAGGTTTTGGGTGGTTGCTCAACAAAGCGAGCAGTTGCTCAAGATCTTGCCAAACAATGACTTGACGAATTTCACCTTTGTCAGAGCCGTATATGTTTTTTGCAAATTTGTGGGCAATATCGTCGAAATTCCGGTCTTCAGTCACAGTGGCTTGAGTTATGATAGCGAATCGTGCTGCTATTCTGTCATAGGAATGGCAGGAATAAAGAGGCTTTGTTCCTTTTTATTATCAAGTGGTGGTTTTTCGGACTATTTTGTATATGTTTGAGCTGAAAAAAGTTATTTCCTCATTATTAATGCCTCTTCCGGCGATGCTAATCCTCGGTTTTGTCGGATTAATGCTCATAATGTTCACCGTCAGACGTAAGACTGGCTGTATGTTTGTCCTCTTCTCTTTAGTGGGGATATTTCTTATCTCTTTCCAACCCTTCGCAACACGCATGCTAATGCCTTTGGAAAGACAATACTCGGCTTTTCTCCCCGTTGATGGCAGCATCGATTATGTGATGGTTTTAGGCAGCGGTCACGTAGTGGATGACCAAATCCCCCCGACCTCTGAACTCAGCCGCACTGCGTTGGTACGCTTAAACGAAGGCATCCGCGTCATGCGTATGTACCCCGGCTCAAAGTTGATTTTATCTGGCTACTCCGGCGGCTCTGAATTTAGCCATGCACGTATGTTGGCCGTCATGGCATTGGCGCTTGGAGTGAGTAAATCTGATATTATATTGCTCGAAACAGCCAAAGATACTTGGGAAGAAGCGCGACAAGCGGCCGCATTTGTCCAGCAGCGCCGGCTGGTTTTGGTAACATCGGCCAGTCATATGGAAAGAGCATTGAAGGAGTTTCATTCAGCAGGTATTGACCCAATACCTGCGCCAACCAATTTCTTAGCGCAAACCAATATTGCACAAGCTTGGGAAAAATACGCTCCTCGAGCGCGTTATTTAGAACAAACTGAGCGTTACTGGTATGAGACGTTAGGCTTATTATGGCAAGGCTTGCGTGATTGGGCCTCCGGGCATGGTGATACAGAGTTAGACATCAATAGCAATTAGCTATTAGCTATTAGCTATTATATTCAACCCAAAACGGAGCCACTTATGTGCTCCGTTTTTCTTAGTAATCGCGGCTAGAAAAAATCATGGGAATAAAAAAGCACGGCCCAACGCCAATTTTACACACGCGACCACTCAGCTAATCACCAGCGAACATATAACCTTCACCGTGCACAGTCACAAAGATTTGCGGATTCTTAGGATCAAACTCCATCTTCGCCCTCATGCGTCGAATCAGTACATCAATCGTTCGATCGTTAGGTGCATCCACACGATGGCTGATCATATTTAAAATACGCTCACGGCTAAGGACTTGATTCGGATATGACGACAAGGCAACTAAGAGCTCATATTCCGCTTTGGTCAGTTTTACGGGTTCACCATTACGGCTCAGCGCACGGCGCTGAATATCAAAGGTCCACTCGCTAAAGCGCACTAAATTCGCATTGTGAGATACACAGCTCTCTTCACTCAGTTTGTTTTTTACTGCCGAGATCCGCCACAGCAAGTTTTTCACTCTCACCAGTAACTCGCGCAATTCAAAAGGTTTAGTCACGTAATCATCGGCCCCCATTTCAAGACCAACAATTTTATCGATACTGTCCGTACGTCCTGTCACTAGGATGATGCCAATATCAGACTGGCTGCGTAGCTCACGCGTTAACATTAAACCGTCTTCACCGGGTAAATTAATGTCTAGCATAATCAAATCTATATCGTTGCTTTTCAACGCTTCTCTCATCTGAGTACCGCTTTCCGCTTGTGTTACTGTATAACCTTCATTTTGAAAGTATCCAGTCAGCTTGCTGCTGGTAACTGCGTCATCTTCAACGACTAATACGTGATAGCTCATTTACACCACTTTACTCTATAGAAAGGTTCAAACCTCGGCTCGAGATTCTGTACAAAGTCATTCTATTCATAAATAGTCATAATTCTAGTCGTACAACTTTTAAAATTAAGAAAGATGAGAGTTTATTGATTCAAAACAACCTTCCGGACATCCATTAACTTAATGAAAAAATCACTCATATTTTTTCATTTTCTTAGTGACTGCTATTCATTTTTATTAGTTACACTTACAGCAGTTACTTTTAAAAAACGATTTTCGCAAAACCACACCCTTGGAGAGCCAGTACTATGCAAGACATAAAAGCTTTTAATGAACAGCGTGCCGAGATTTATTGGTGGCTTTCGAGCTTATTTGTGAAAGAACTTTCGGAACATGAATTAGGGCAATACCATACGTCCGCTATTCGTACATTTCTTTCAGGGTTGGCTGAAAATACGACACTTAAACCTGCTATTGATAAATTAGTTGATGCACTAAACCGATTGCAAGACAAAGAAGACGCACAGCTTGAGCTCGCAGCCGATTTCTGTGATCTTTTTTTAAAATCCAATAAGGAGTCCGCGCTGCCCTATGCCTCAATTTACATTGGAAAATCAGGGTTGCTCAATGACGAACCAGCCAGAGCAATGTCGGATTTGATGGCAGCCCATCACATTACAGTCAACGATGCACTCAACGAACCCGCCGACCACATTGCGATTGAACTGGATTTCTTAGGTAACTTGGTCATTCGCTCCAATGAACTTGAGCAAGAAGCACACTTTGAACAAGCCTTTACGCAGCAGTGTGATTTTATTGAACAACATTTGCTCTCTTGGATCCCACAATTCCATCTTCGTTGCCAACAAATTGATCAATTTGGTTTTTATGGTGCCGCAAGCGAATTGTTAGTCGCATTTCTTCACTTAGACCGCGATTATTTATCAAACCAATGAGATAACCTGGTTAATATCTATTACTAAATCGGTCAGTTGTGACTGTTGACCGATTTATTCGGTGGATTTTTCGTTGCTTGATCGACATTTGCGGACTAGAATCTTGGCCGCAAACGATAAAAAAATGAATTGAAGATGCAACCGCTGTCTAGAGGCGGTTTTTGTGTTTTTACTACTTTTAGGCTTCAATATGACACTGATAGGCCTAATACCGCTGAATTGCTCTTCGTGACTACCACTTTCAGCAGTTATCGACAGGACAGAGAATTTATGGCTACGATTAAAGACGTTGCACGCTTAGCGGGCGTATCAACCACCACGGTATCGCATGTAATCAATAAAACTCGCTTTGTGGCTGAAGCAACCCAAGAACGAGTGATGGAAGCGGTATCAGAGCTCAACTATGCACCAAGTGCAGTCGCTCGCAGCTTAAAATGCAACACCACCCGTACCATTGGTATGTTAGTGACCCAATCGACAAACTTATTTTTTTCTGAGGTTATCGATGGTGTTGAAAGTTACTGCTACCGCCAAGGCTACACACTTATTTTGTGCAATACCGGCGGTATTTACGAGAAACAACGCGACTACATCCGCATGCTAGCGGAAAAACGTGTCGATGGTATGTTAGTCATGTGCTCGGACCTCACCCAAGAACTGCTTGAGATGCTTGATCGTCATTCAGACATTCCGAAAGTTATCATGGATTGGGGCCCTGAAAGTTCTCAAGCGGATAAAATTATTGATAACTCAGAGGAAGGCGGATATCTCGCCACCAAATACCTTATTGATAATGGACATACTGACATTGCTTGCTTAAGTGGACACTTTGAAAAAGCGGCGTGCCAAGAGCGAATTCAAGGGTTTAAGCGTGCGCTTGCCGAAGCAGGCCTTAAAGCGCATGACGATTGGATTTTAGAAGGTAATTTCGAATGTGATACGGCGGTTCTCGCCGCCGACAAGATCGCCGCCATGGACAAACGCCCAACGGCTGTTTTCTGCTTTAACGATACAATGGCTCTCGGTTTAATGAGTCGCTTGCAACAAAAAGGCATCCGTATTCCTGATGACATGTCTGTTATTGGCTATGACAATATAGAACTGGCTGAATACTTCTCGCCACCGTTAACCACGGTTCACCAGCCAAAGCGACGAGTAGGGAAAAACGCCTTTGAAATCCTATTGGAACGCATTAAAGACAAAGAGCATGAACGTCGTGTGTTTGAGATGCACCCCGAGATTGTTGAACGCAACACAGTAAAAAATATCACAAAATAGTGTCATTATTTAAAGCAAGCGACAAATGTCAATTTTAGGAATTTTCCTACACTTGAGACAGAACGCCGTATCAAATAATAGTAAATTTGGAATAAGCATCACGCAAATAATAAATAAACGTGATGCTCATCCAAAAATTTATATATTCTTATTATTAGAAGTCACGCACAGGGCAAACCATTTGAAAGGATGGGACGCAAAGCCTCCGGCCTAAACTGAATATTCAATAGGTAGCGGGGTTGCCGATGGCAAATATGCAAACGTTAAGTTTACTCCTTACTGACACTCTTTCTGCATAAGTTTGCTAATCTCTCGGACCTGATTTTGGTGGCGTTTTTCCCATACACCGAGAATTTACAGCATGGATAAACCAATACTTAAAGATTCTATGCGACTCTTCGAACAACTTGGACGTGTTAAGTCTCGTTCAATGTTTGGCGGCTTCGGCATTTTTGTCGATGACACCATGTTTGCTTTGGTCGTAAACGATAAACTTCATATTCGCGCAGACGATTTGTCAACCTCTCGCTTTAAAGAGCAAGGCTATGAGCCCTATATCTATAAAAAACGCGGGTTCCCTGTCGTCACGAAATATTTTGCATTGCCTGACAATTGTTGGCAAAACCCTTCGCTCATTTTACGAGATGCTGCTGTCGCACTCGAAATCGCAAAACAAGAGCGAGAGATTCAAGCCCAAGCCAAGCCAGATCGTCTAAAAGATCTCCCAAACCTTCGTCTCGCCACCGAACGTATGCTCAAGAAAGCTGGGATTGAATCTGTGACAGATTTGCAAAGCAAAGGAGCCTTGGAAGCCTATAAAGCGATTCAGCAAACCCATTCTTCTTCAATCAGTCTTGAATTGCTATGGGCCCTTGAAGGTGCGATTGAAGGCAAGCATTGGTCGGTTATCCCACAATCTCGACGCGATGAATTAGCTAAAAGCCTTTAACCTCCGAGTAAATAAATATCTCGATTAAATAATCAAATACGCTCGCATCACCATGCGGGCGTTTTTTTTCATCCCGTTTTGAAATATAAATTCGACTTCCTCTGTCTTCTTCACTATATCTAGTAAAATATGTCGTTTTGAGGAATACCATGAATAAAAAACTTCTCTTAGGCTTGGCTTTATTGGCCTTTATTGTCTTTTTGATTGTAAATTTTGGCCACTATCTAACGTTAGATAATGCCAAAGCACAGCAAATGCTATTAAACGAATACATTAGTCAAAACGTGATCAGCGCTGCTTTGATCTATTTTTCACTCTATATTGTGCTCACTGCTTTCTCTATCCCTGGAGCGGCGGTCGTCACGTTATTGGGCGCTGCGCTGTTTGGTTTTTGGACGAGTTTACTACTTGTCTCCTTTGCCAGTACCATAGGTGCAACAATCGCCTTTTTGAGTAGCCGTTTCTTGCTACGAGAGTGGATCCAAACAAAGTTTGGTCAAAAGCTGCAAACGATTAATCAAGGTGTCGAAAGAGATGGCGCATTTTATCTATTTTCACTGCGCTTAATTCCTGTTTTCCCTTTTTTCTTGATTAATTTATTAATGGGCCTAACTCCCATATCTGTGGCTCGCTTTTACCTGATTAGCCAACTCGGTATGCTACCCGGCACTGCCGTTTATCTGAATGCTGGAACTCAACTAGCTGAAATTGAAAATTTGTCTGGTATTGTGTCTCCTTCGGTTTTGTTTTCATTTGCTCTACTCGGTCTTTTCCCACTTATCACTAAGTGGATTATGACCAAATTAAATAAAAACCCTACTTCTGCTTGAAGTGAATGGCAATGAAGATTTTCGTTTCAAGCCATCCGATAGAAGCCTACATCGTTTGCCAGTATTTACAGCAATTCAACATCCACTGTGAAGTGAAAGGTGAAAATTTATACGGTTTAAGTGGAGAGTTGCCTTTTACAGAAGAAACTTTGCCATATGTATGGCTATTAGATGAAACCCAAATAGCCGATGCTCAAGTACGACTAATGGCTTATCAGAGCGAAGAAATAAGCGAAAAAACGTATTGGATTTGTAAACAGTGTAGTGAAGAAAACGAGCCGCAGTTTGCAGCCTGCTGGTACTGCGGTTGTTTAGATTCAAACTAACGGCTCTGATGCTGGCGTATGAACTCAATTGAATGGTGGTTAAACATCTCAGATTGTTCAACGTTGCACACGTGACCGCAATCTGGGATCTCTAGTAGCATGCTTTGTGTATGCGTTGCCACCATCTCTTTAACAGGCTGAATGAACATGTAGTCACGCTGCCCCATAAGATAAAGTGTAGGAATATGCAGCTCTTTCTCTTTGAAGCATTTCATCAGAGGATTGACTTCTGATGTCAGCATAAACCAGCGTTTAAACTCTTTTTGGCACAACTTCTTCGCTTCTCGAATAAAAAGATGCCGCGACTCTTTTTGGTTGCGTTGTGGCATCACAATGTAAGCAAACAGACGATAAAGCCACATGTAAGGAATAATGTGTTTACTCAAATTGCCTAACTTTACGAGCACCTGAGAGCGCACATTCAAACGGGTTACAGCGCCACCAAGAACCATTGAACGAACTCGTCCTGCTGCCATTTCAGCAAGGTTACGCACGATAATAGTACCAAGTGACATTCCAACAAAATGGGCAGAGTGAATTTTCAAATGATCGAGCACTTTGAGAATATCAAGAGTGACCGATTTAAATGTGTAACGATTTGCCATCAACTCTTGAAACAGTTGATTTGACTTTCCGTGACCTCGTAAATCAACCAGTAACAAGTTGAAATGCTCACGATAGGCCTTGATTTGCTTAAACCAGATAGATGAACTTCCCCCTGCACCATGCACAAAGACAACCCATTCATCACTGGTAGCATGGAGGTAAGTTTTATGGAAAAGTAAGCTATGAGACATACAAAACCGTTAATCATCTTCAATTTAAGAAGTTTAAGACTACCACAAAACTCGCTGTTAAGAGTGAAAAAACGCACGGGTCTATTAGGCTGCACAGTTAACAAATAAGGCGCCGAAGCGCCTTATTTATTATAAAACATCAGCCATGAATCGCCAGATGATACATCTTAATATACTCTTTCGCTGAATCCTGCCAGTTAAAATCTTGCCGCATTGCTCTTTGCTGAACTTCCAACATAACATCAGGATGCTGTAAATAAAACAATACCGCTCGTTGCATCGCAATTAACAGTGCTTCAGGAGAAGGTTCATGAAACCCAAACCCTGTTGCCTCTTGAGGAAATTTATCATAATCACGTACGGTGTCTTTTAAACCACCGACTTCACGAACGATGGGCAGCGTGCCATAGGCCATACTGTAGATCTGATTCAAACCGCAAGCTTCAAATTCGGAGGGCATTAAGAAGAAATCAGAACCAGCTTCAACCAAATGTGCAAAACGGTTGCTATAAGCTTCAACAAATGCAAATTTGTCAGTATGCTTCGCCGCTATTCTGTTTAGCTGAGCAGCAACTTCTGGCTCTCCTGTACCAACAATAATCAGTTGGACATCATTGCGTAAGAAAGACTCAAGTATAGGTAATATATAATGAAAACCTTTTTGATGAGTGAGTCTGCAGACCATCCCGAACAAAGGCACTTCGCGCTGAGGTAATTGCAGCTCTTCTTGCAGCATGCGCTTACTCGCCCGCTTACCCGCTTGAAGTGACTCAGCCTCATCGTTGTAGCAAAGAGGAAGAAATTGATCGTTTTGTGGATTCCACTCACTATAATCACACCCATTAACGATGCCGTGCAAATCTCTAGTTCGGTGAACAAAATCATCTACCAACCCATGAGAGCCAAGCGGTGTTAGCAGCTCGGAAGCATAATTAGGGCTAACGGCATTGATTTTGTCAGCAAAGGCAATTCCGGCTCTGAGCATACTGACGTGATCGTGTCCGTAGCGTAAAAATTCCATGCCAGATAAGTTCAATTCTGGGATGATCTCTAATTGATGATAAGAAAAAATACCTTTAAAAATCGCGTTGTGAACAGTCAATACGCTTTTCATATCAGAAAAATAAGCGTCATGCTGGTAACGCGTTTTCAACAAAAATGGAACCAACCCTGTATGCCAATCATTTGCATGGATAATCTTTGGTTTTTTACCGAGCTTAGGTAAAACATCTAGGCTAGCTGCTGAAAAGAAACCAAAACGCTCGCCATTATCAGCGTACGCTTGGTTATTCTCGCCATACATTTGTGCTCGGCCAAAATATTGTTCACATTCAATTAGGTAAACAAGGACTCCATCAAGTTCCATTTGACGAACCGAATAAGAGGTATGCGGCCAATGAGTAAGCTCAGTTTCAAGCACGATAGGGGCATCAGAGATGCCCGAGATAGAACGATAAGCCGGTAGCACAATAGCTATCTGATGACCTAACTCTTGCAGTGCTTTAGGCAGTGCTTTGGCCACATCAGCCAAACCACCACTTTTGATCAAACCTTGAGCTTCTGAAACGGTAAACCAAACATCGATTTTTTCCATTCTAGAATCCAACTTTTGTTCCTTTTGCGATAACAACGATGCCCTCATCAGAAACATGGAAACGTTGTCTATCAAGTTCTAAATCTTCACCAATCATGGTACCAGGTGCTATTTCGACGTTTTTATCAATAATCGCACGCTTAATTGTGCACCCTTCACCGATTTTAACATCACCTAAGATCACAGATTCACTCACTAAAGTGTTGGCTCCAATGTTACTGCGGTAACCTAGTACAGATTTGTAAATCTTCGCACCTTGAATATAGCTTCCACCAGAGATTAAGCTGTCTGTGATCTGTACTTTACGATCGTGTGAATCAACAAAGGTTGCAGGTGGTAATGGTGGATAATAAGTATGCAGAGGCCAGCTACGGTTATACAACGAAAAATCGGCATCATGCTCTAATAGATCCATGTGCGCTGCCCAATAGGCCTCAATCGTACCAACATCACGCCAGTAAGTTGTGTCTTTTTCGCCTTTAATTTTATTGGTTGAAAAATCATAGACATAAACCTCTCCTTCCGGGAAAAGTTTAGGGATAATATCTTTGCCAAAATCATGGCTGGATTGATTATCCTCAGCATCACGACGCAGTTCTGCACAGAGCTTATCTGTATCAAATATGTAGTTACCCATAGAAACAAGTGCAAGGTCTGGGTGCCCAGGGATCGCTTTGGGGTTACAAGGTTTTTCTTCAAAGCCGACCATTTTTCCAGCTTCATCAACTTCAATTACACCAAACTGAGACGCTTCTTTCAATGGCATTCTCAGCGCAGAAACGGTCAGTTTTGCGTCTACACGTTTATGGAAATCGAGCATCTGGCGGATATCCATTTTATAGATATGATCAGAGCCAAAAATACATACTTGGTCGGGGGTAGAGAGTTCAATAAAGCGGATATTTTGATAAATAGCGTCTGCAGTGCCTTCATACCAGCGCTTGCCATCACGCATCTGTGCAGGGATTGAGTCGATAAACCGATCGGTGATGCCCGAAAGGTTCCAACCTTTCTTCATGTGTAAATATAGAGATTGAGATTTAAATTGTGTCAGTACATAGATGCGCATCAGATCCGCATTTACAAAATTATTCAAAGCAAAATCGATTAAACGATAACTGCCACCAAATGGCACAGCAGGCTTACTACGCGATTCCGTTAGAGGCATCAAGCGAGAGCCTTCGCCACCAGCGAGGATCATACCTAAAACACCAGCCATTTTAATTCTCCTTATTTCATTCTTATATTTGCATTCCATGCCTTAATTTACAGGGGATGTATGGATGCTATCCTTATTGACCACTTGCAGTGGGCTGTATGAAACTCCCTCACCACCCTAAATGCAATGGGTTGTTTATACGTTATCGAATTAAAGAAATAATACAATTTTAAATACGCTGTTCTGACTTGTCTGAGCCCTTTAGTTTGCTAACTCCTAACCTAGCTCACATTTACAGCTCGGTGTAGCATATAAACATAACAATGTATTAACTAATCATTTTTATTCACCTGATTGATGCATTCTTAATTTTATATACACTCTCTTTTTATTAAAAATACAACGAATTTATGACGCTATGTTTATTAGGTTAAAGACATAAGTATTAATTACACCAAATAGCTCCATTTTAGTTGTTGAACCGACTGAACAATTCACAACATGCTGGTGCAATAGGGCTATCTCCTGCGCACAAGACTCTGAACATCCGACACCCCCGCCCGCTCACGGATAGTTAATCAATACTGCCTTACACATGGAATGTCAAAATATTGGCGACACATTCTCCATGAATAGTATGAATAGTTGAACTTGCTCAAACTCCAGCCAAAAAAAAGTAGCCCGAAGGCTACCTTTTCGCATTGATCACATTAAAGGCTATTTTTTAGCGTTTTTACGCTTATCGGTAATTTCCCACCGCCCATTATCGTACAACGCCGTCCAACCTGAGGGTTTACCGTCTATCTCAGTGCGTACATAGTGTTCTTTTGACTTACGACTAAAGCGTACAACCGCAGCCACACCATCAGGATCATGTGTAGGCGCATCAGCTAAGTATTGATACTTTGGTGCTAGGCGCTCTTTGAAACGAGCCAATTCTTCAACCAATGGCGCACGTGTCTCGCGAGATTTCGGGAAATTGCTCGCCGCAAGAAACAGGCCTGAAGCGCCATCACGCAGTACAAAATACGCATCCGAGTTTTCACAAGGCAATTCAGGGAAATGGATAGGATCTTCTTTTGGTGGAGCAACTTCGCCGCTTCTTAAGATCTTACGCGTATTTTTACAGTCATCGCTGGTGCAATCCATGTACTTACCAAAACGGCCATTTTTCAGTACCATGTTTGACCCACACTTGTCACACTCGACAACTGGGCCATCATAGCCTTTAACTTTAAACTCACCGAATTCTACAACGTAACCTTCGCAGTTCGGATTGTTCCCGCACACATGCATTTTACGTGTGTCATCGATTAGGTACGCATCCATCGCCGTTTCACAGATAGGACAACGCTTTTTAGCGCGCAGTGCAGCCGTTTCAACATCTTCTTCCAAGACATTGATGACGCCTTCTTCGTCACCTAGGTTAATGGTGGTTTTACAACGCTCTTTAGGCGGCAGTGCATAACCAGAACAACCGAGGAACACCCCTGTAGAGGCTGTACGAATTCCCATTGGACGTGAACATGTCGGACATTGAATGTCGGTCATCACGATGTGGTTGGGTTTCATACCACCTTGTTCTTCATCCAGTTCAGCCGTTTCTAAATCTGCAGTGAAATCTTTAAAGAAATCGTCCAAGACTCCTTTCCAATTTGCAGATCCTGCTGCAATTTGGTCCAGCTTTTCTTCCATTCGCGCGGTGAAGTCATAGTTCATCAAGTCATTGAAACTGTCATCCAGACGATCGGTGACGATTTCACCCATTTTCTCAGCATAAAAACGTCGCTGATCCACTTTCACATAGCCGCGATCTTGAATGGTAGAGATGATAGAAGCATACGTCGATGGTCGGCCGATACCACGCTTTTCAAGCTCTTTTACCAACGCAGCTTCCGTATAACGTGCCGGTGGCTTAGTGAAATGTTGTTTTGGATCTAACGTTTGCAATAACAACGTTTCGCCCACTTTCACTGGAGGTAAAATTTGGTCTTCATTCTTACCCATTGGACGTTGAACTCGTGTCCAACCATCAAATTTAAGGATGCGACCTTTCGCCTTAAGGGTAAATTCTGCCGCTTTCACGCTCACAGTGGTCGAATCGTATTGAGCTGGAGTCATTTGGCAAGCAACAAACTGATTCCAGATTAGCGCGTATAGCTTATGAGCATCCGCTTCCATACCTTGTAAATCATCGGCTTTCACATCCACACTGGATGGACGAATCGCTTCGTGCGCTTCTTGAGCGCCCTGCTTACTTCCATAAGCTAACGGATTCTCAGGTAAGTAGGCTTGTCCAAACTCACTACCAATATAGCTGCGAACCGCTTCGACCGCTTCAGCACTCAAGTTGGTTGAATCGGTACGCATATAAGTGATGTAACCCGCCTCATACAAGCGCTGAGCTAGCATCATCGTTTTCTTCACTCCGTAACCCAAGCGAGTACTGGCTGCTTGCTGTAACGTCGAGGTGATAAAAGGAGCGGAAGGTTTACTACTGGTTGGGCGGTCTTCACGTTTACACACTTCGTAAGAAGCTTTTTCTAAAATCGAAACCGCTGATTTAGCTTCCGCTTCGTTGACAGGCTTAAACGCTACATCATTTTTTTGCGCGACCAACAGACGGAAATCCGTTTTATCTTGCGTTTTCGTATCAGCATGGATATCCCAGAACTCTTCAGGGACAAACGCGTTAATTTCACGCTCACGCTCAACAAGTAATTTCACCGCCACCGATTGGACGCGGCCCGCAGACAAGCCACGCGCCACTTTTTTCCAAAGTAATGGAGAGACCATAAAACCCACCACACGGTCCATGAAACGGCGCGCTTGTTGGGCGTTTACACCGTCGATATTCAATTCACCCGGTGTTTGGAAGGCTTGTTGGATTGCATTTTTAGTAATTTCGTTAAATACAACTCGTTTGTATCGCTGTTCATCGCCACCGATGATCTCACGAAGGTGCCAAGCGATGGCCTCTCCTTCGCGGTCCAAATCGGTTGCGAGATAAATGCAATCAGCATCTTTGGCAAACTTTTGCAATTCCGCCACTACTTTTTCTTTACCCGGCAAAATTTGGTAATTCGCATCCCAACCGTGATAAGGGTCGATACCCATCTTCTTAATTAACGAACTGCGGTCTTTCTCGCTTTTCAAGCGTGCTTTCTCTTCCGCGCTAAGGTTCTTTGAAGAAGAACTAGGCGTTGCTTTTTTAGTGGTACTTTGACCTGCGGTTGGAAGATCACGAACATGCCCTACGCTCGACTTCACAATAAAATCTTTACCAAGATATTTATTGATCGTTTTAGCCTTGGCTGGCGATTCCACTATAACGAGTGATTTACCCATAATTGACTCAAATGCCCTTAATCATTACGCGAAAGTAAATCGCATGACGTTCTAAATTATTGCTTCTTTTTTTACTATCGAGCCAGTTAACAAGAAGATCAACATGTTTTTTAAAAATAAAATTCAACCACTCAATAATTGGTCAAAATGCAACCAGAGCTCAGTAACCTATTTTCGGCCAGCCTTCAAACTTAAATTGAGAAGTTTAAAATCGAGTCCTGTGATGCTTGTGAGCTTGACTTTCATTGCTGCAGCACTCTACTAAACCTGCTTTGGCGCTCATACTAAAGTGAGTATTATCAGTTCGCGAAATAAATCCAATGAAATATGCCGTAAGTCACACATTCTCATTGCATAAGAAATCGGCTTTCTTGATTAAGCTTAGACATGACTTCTCTCTTTGGTCAAAGCTTGAGAATCCACTTCATCGAATTTTGCGCCGAATTCTATTTGAAATCATTGAAATTACCTACCCTTTTACGGCACTATCCTCGCACATCTACTCATAGGACCGTAAAAAGATGAGCGAAAAACAATCTATTACTGAATTTGATTTGTTACTTATTGCAAACCAAATCATTCAAGAACATGACGCTTATATGGTTGGCATGCGCGCCGATAGCGTTGAAGAGAAAGAGGATGTATTAGTTTTTAAAGGCAACTACTTTTTAGACGACAGGGGGCTGCCAACACCTAATACCACTGCGGTATTTAACATGTTCAAGTACCTTGCCTTGCATTTATCAAAGCAATTCACTCTCGTTCAATCGTAATTCTTGATGAAAAAAGCCTCATTCGAGGCTTTTCATTATTGGGTTTAAACGCTCAATGCCTAGTGGCTTAGTTGTGCAAGCTGTTCAAAATAATCAGGAAACGTTTTCGAGGTACATTTAGGATCATTAATCGTCACTGCGGTATCGCTCAGTGCAACCAGCGAAAAACACATCGCCATTCGATGATCGTCATAAGTGTCGATTGCCGCATGCTGTAATGACGTTGGTGGTGTAATGATAATGTAATCATCCCCTTCCTCAACCTCTGCACCCACTTTACGCAGCTCCGTCGCCATTGCGGCTAAACGATCGGTTTCTTTAACACGCCAATTATATACGTTGCGAATGGCTGTGGTGCCTTTGGCAAATAATGCGGTCGTCGCAATGGTCATAGCTGCATCAGGAATGTGATTAAAATCGAGATCAACCGCATTAAGCTCTCCACGACGAGCGATGACATAATCATTCCCCCATTCGATGACTGCGCCCATTTTTTCTAGCGCATCGGCAAATTGAATATCCCCTTGGATACTGTTTTTACCAATACCAGTAACTTTTACTTCGCCACCTTTGATAGCCGCCGCCGCGAGGAAGTAAGAAGCAGAGGATGCATCTCCTTCCACCAAGAACTGCCCAGGAGAAACATACGATTGCCCAGCTGGGATCACAAATTGAGTGTAGTTATGGTTGATCACTTTTACACCAAACTGCGCCATGATGTGCAACGTGATATCAATGTAGGGCTTAGAGACCAAGTCACCAATGATGTTGATCGTCATTTCACCATCAGACAGTGGCGCAGCCATTAAAAAAGCGGTCAAAAATTGACTCGAGATTGAACCGTCAATCGCCACGGTTCCAGCTTTAAGGCCCGTTGCCGTAATTTTTAACGGCGGGAAGTCTTGATTTTCCAGGTACTCAATATCAGCGCCCGCTTCACGTAACGCCGTAACGAGATGACCGATTGGACGCTCTTTCATCCTCGGCTCACCAGTCAAAATGAACTCACCCTGCCCAAGGACTAATGCTGCCGCAAGTGGACGCATTGCCGTCCCTGCATTACCTAAAAACAGCTCAACGGATTGCTCGATGCTAAAAGGCCGACCCAAGCCTTTTATCTCACACACCGTTTTGTCGTCTGACAAACGATACTCCACGCCAAGTTTTGCTAGTGCGTTGAGCATGTGGCGAATGTCGTCACTGTCTAACAAGTTCGTTAGCTTGGTCGTACCACTTGCCAGAGCGGCAAGCAGTAGCGCTCGGTTTGAGACACTTTTGGAACCGGGTAAATTGACTTGCCCATTAATTTTTTTTATTGGTTGTAACGTGAGGCTTTCCATTCGAGTTGTGTTTCCTTGCATCTTCCAAAGAGCTCCTGTTTGCTCTGGGAAAATGAAAATTCTTCGTACTTGCAGCCTATCTAAAAATAAAAGCGAACTCCAGTACAAATATGGCCTGATAGTAATGATTGGCAAACTATTGAAAAATCCCTACTATCCTCATTCCGTGGCCTTATCTTGATGGTTAACCCAGATCGGATCGAACATGACTATTTACCTTCCTCAACTTGCGCTTGATGATTTCTCTTTTCCTTCCGCTGATGAGGCGCTAAAAGAGCCAAATGGACTGCTCGCGTTTGGTGGAGATTTACAGCCAGAACGTATTTATAATGCTTATCGACACGGAATTTTTCCTTGGTATGGCCCACAAGAGCCGATTCTTTGGTGGAGCCCCGCTCCGCGAGCTGTGTTTAACCCACAAACTTTTTCTCCAGCTAAAAGCGTTAAAAAATTCCAGCGAAAACATCAATATAAAATAAGCCTTAACCATGCAACTAAAGAGGTAATTACAAGTTGCGCCAACGTAAGACCCGCAGATCAAACTTGGTTAAATGAAGAGATGCGCAGCGCCTACCTCGCCCTTGCGGCTTCTGGCCGTTGTCATTCGGTTGAGGTGTGGCAGGAAGATAAATTGATCGGCGGGCTCTATGGCATACAAATGGGCCAAATGTTTTGCGGTGAGTCGATGTTTAGTACCAAAGCCAATGCATCAAAAATTGCGCTTTGGTATTTTTGCCAGCATTTTCAATCACACGGTGGACAGTTGATTGATTGTCAGGTGATGAATCCGCATCTGGCATCATTGGGAGCTTTCGAATTAGAGCGCGACGATTTTCTCAAATCCTTGCTATCTTTTAGGGATAGCTCTGTCGATGAGCGCTGCTTTAAACCCCAGTGGATCACCTTGCCTAATGAAGGATAACCATGAGCTCAGATTTACAGCAAATACGCATCGGTTTAACCAATAACCACCCTTGTAGCTATTTAAAAGATAGGCAAGAACGTGTCGCTGTGACTTTAGACTCCGCCATGCAATCGCCTGAGAATTATGAAATTCTGCTCGCAAATGGTTTTCGACGCAGTGGGGATACCATTTACAAACCTCACTGTGACAATTGCAACTCCTGCCAAGCATTGCGTGTTTTTGTTGACCAAGTCAAGCTATCAACCAGCCAAAAGCGGTTACTCAAAAAGGCACACGCTTTTCAGTGGCAGTTGAAACCGAGCATGGATTCGGGTTGGTTTGCACTCTATGCCCGCTATATTGAAGCGCGACATAAAGAGGGCAGCATGTACCCTCCCAACGAGCAGGAGTTTGCAACCTTTTCCGCTTGTCGTTGGCTAGAGACTCAATACCTGCATATTTATCAAAACGGACAACTGGTCGCGATTGCGGTGACGGATATTTTACAAAACAGTGCCAGCGCCTTTTATACCTTTTATGATCCAGGGTCAGATCTGTCACTCGGGACACTGGGCGTTTTATTTCAACTGCAATATTGCCAAGCCACACAGAAACAATGGTTATATTTGGGTTATCAAATTGATGAATGCCCAGCAATGAACTACAAAGTACGCTTTGAGCGCCATCAAAAGCTAGTAAATCAACGTTGGCAAGGGTAGAATACGCCCCAACTTTACATATTTATCTTTTAGCGGCAGAATGCGTCCGTTAAAAATCGCCAAGTTTCTAAAGAGGATTAAATGGCTAAAGAAGACGTAATTGAGATGCAAGGCACTGTCCTTGATACTCTTCCAAACACAATGTTCCGTGTTGAGCTAGAAAACGGCCACGTAGTAACAGCTCACATCTCTGGTAAAATGCGTAAGAACTACATTCGTATTCTTACTGGTGACAAAGTAACTGTAGAGATGACTCCATACGACCTAACTAAAGGCCGCATCGTCTTCCGTGCTCGTTAATCTCTGATTTTCGAACGCAACAAAAAACGGAGCTAAATGCTCCGTTTTTTGTTGCTTATAGAACTGGATTAAATGCAATGCATAGAAGAAAGCACGCCTCAGCGTGCTTTTGTTATTAGGTGATAAGCATCGGGATTACCGATTAGTGAACCGCTTCCTCACGAGAACCAATGTACTTAAACTTAAGCTCTTCGCCATCTAAATCCACTTTCACTGTGCCACCATCGACCAGCGAGCCGAACAACAACTCATTCGCTAATGGTTTTTTCAGCTTATCCTGAATCACGCGGCCCATCGGACGAGCGCCCATCTCAATGTCGTAGCCTTTCACAGCCAACCAATGACGAGCATCCTCCGAAACCTCTAACGATACCCCTCTCGCATCAAGTTGAACTTGTAGTTCAACAATAAACTTATCAACCACTTGATGGATAACACGCTCATCCAAACGATTAAACCAGATGATGTTATCTAAACGGTTACGAAATTCGGGTGTGAATACTTTTTTAATCTCTGACATCGCATCGAAACTGTTGTCTTGTTGGATAAGACCAATCGATTTTTTCACTGTCTCTGCAACACCTGCGTTGGTTGTCATCACCAAAATGATGTTACGAAAATCTGCTTTTCGCCCATTGTTATCGGTTAAAGTGCCGTTATCCATGACTTGAAGTAACAAGTTGAAAATATCAGGGTGCGCTTTCTCAATCTCATCAAGTAGCACCACTGAATGTGGATGTTTGATTACCGCATCAGTTAGCAAGCCACCTTGGTCATACCCAACATAACCAGGAGGAGCACCAATTAAACGACTCACCGAGTGACGTTCACCATACTCAGACATATCAAAACGCAGCAGCTCAATGCCAAGTAGCTTCGATAACTGAACGGTCACTTCCGTTTTACCCACACCCGTTGGGCCAGCAAACAAGAATGATCCCACCGGTTTATTATCGGCACCTAAGCCAGCGCGTGAGAGTTTGATCGCCTCACTCAATACATCGATAGCGTCATCTTGTCCAAATACCAACATTTTCATTTTTCTATCAAGGTGTTGCAAAATGTCTTTATCGGAAGAAGAGACCGATTTTTCTGGAATACGCGCCATTTTAGCAACCATCGCTTCAATATCGGCCACTCCAACGGTTTTCTTGCGGCGACTTGCAGGTGCCAACCTTGAACGCGCACCCGCTTCATCAATCACATCAATCGCTTTATCTGGCAAATGACGTTCATTGATGTATTTTGCCGAAAGCTCTACGGCCGCACGTAACGCTTTATTGGTGTAACGTACATCATGGTGCGCTTCATATTTTGTTTTCAGGCCCATAAGTATCTTAGTGGTGTCATCCAACGATGGCTCAACCACATCGATTTTTTGAAAACGGCGAGCCAGCGCGCGCTCTTTTTCAAAGATGTTGTTGTACTCTTGATAAGTTGTTGAACCGAGGCAACGCAATTTGCCACTACTAAGCAGCGGTTTGATTAAGTTAGCCGCATCAACTTGGCCACCAGAAGCCGCACCCGCACCGATGATGGTATGAATTTCATCAATAAATAGAATCGCGTCTTGCTCTTTTTCAAGCTGTTTCAAAATGGTTTTAAAACGCTTTTCAAAATCGCCACGGTACTTGGTTCCGGCGAGCAATGAGCCGATATCCAGTGAATAAATAACGCTATTTTGAATTATTTCAGGCACTTGGCCTTCCACAATGCGCCACGCCAGCCCTTCCGCAATCGCCGTTTTACCGACTCCCGCTTCTCCCACTAACAGCGGATTATTTTTACGGCGACGACACAACACTTGAATGGTTCGTTCTAGCTCTTTATCACGCCCAATTAGCGGATCAATCAACCCTTGCTTTGCCAATTGGTTGAGGTTGCTGGCAAAGCTTTCCAAACGTTCATCAGAACTGACTTCATCAGCTGATTCGCTGCTAAAAGAGTCGGAAGAGGCTGAATTATCACTTGCGCTGGAAGCTTTAGTGATGCCGTGCGAAATGTAGTTGACGATATCTAAGCGACTGATGTCATTTTTTTTCAGTAGGTAAGCCGCATGTGACTCCTGCTCACTAAAGATTGCAACCAGTACATTCGCCCCGGTGACTTCATTGCGGCCAGAGGATTGCACATGAAACACAGCACGTTGCAGCACACGTTGAAAACTCAATGTAGGTTGCGTTTCACGTGTTTCGTCACTTTCAGGAATAAGAGGTGTGGTTTGATCAATAAAAACATCAAGCTCTTGGCGTAAGGCATCCAAATCCGCTTGGCAGGCTAATAAGGCCTCTCTGGCTGCATCATTTTCCAATAACGCAAGTAGGAGGTGCTCGACGGTCATGAATTCATGTCTTTTGTCTCGCGCTCGAGCGAACGCGCCGTTTAGACTCGACTCTAGTTCTTTATTAAGCATAAGTACCTCCTTAAGGAACCACTTTGTTGCTCCAGCAAGCGACTACGCTTGCTCCATAGTACAAAGCAGTGGATGCTCATTTTCCCTTGAGTACAAAGTAACTTGAGCTACTTTGGTCTCTGCAATCTCAGCACTAAACGTGCCACAAATTGCTTTCCCTTCATAATGCACCTTGAGCATTATCTGTGTTGCTTTGTCGATATCCATCGAGAAGAATCGCTCAAGGATTTCAATCACAAACTCCATCGGCGTGTAGTCATCATTATTGAGAGCTACGTTGTACATCGCTGGTGGTTTAATTGCTGTCTTCTCTTTCTCCAGAAGATCTGAGTCTGGAGTCACCCATTCAAAATGTTTACTCATGATGACCGTATTTAGAGTGCTTCTCTACCTAGTGGAACCGTGTGCCTCTCAGTAACCATTGTGTCGTTCGAATCTATTAATGTTATTAGTGCTACCGACACAGTTGAAAAACAACCCTTACTTAGAGACTAATGCAGCAATTGTATCGCTGCAAATAAAACATTGCTATTCCGAACTATCAACGGCGTAGTTGATTAAAAAGAAAACAAAAGCAACTGCTTTCTTTAACTATTTCATTCTTAACGCCCTATTTAATCGTTACAACAATGTAAACCTTAAAAATGATTTATTTGCAAATATGTCGAGTATCATACCTTTTGCCTATTGACTGCGCCGAATCATTGACTACATTGGTCAATTAGTGACTAAAAATTTGGCAGCGTCTGAATTGATATTCACATTCGGGTAACGTTTTTAAGATAAGTTTCTCGATAACAACATCAGTAACTAAAATGCAATGAGGGATGTAAAGCATGGCTACAGGTACAGTAAAATGGTTTAACAACGCCAAAGGATTTGGGTTTATTTGTCCAGAAGGTGAGGATACCGATATTTTTGCTCACTATTCAACCATTCAAATGGAAGGCTACCGCACACTCAAAGCGGGCCAACAAGTTTCCTATGAGATTGAACAGGGGCCGAAAGGTTATCACGCTAGCGCTGTTGTTCCAATCGAAGGTCAACTTGCAAAATAATCGCTGCCAAACGTGTATTTGATGAAAAACCCGCCGAACTGGCGGGTTTTTTATTACTTAGAGGTGAATAACTGAAGGTTAAGCGCCAATGATCGCGTTCAAGGTTTGGCTTGGACGCATTAGTGCTGATGCTTTTTCAAACACTGGCGCATAGTAACCACCCAAATCACCAGGAGTACCTTGTGCTTGATTCAGCTCAGAGACGATAACCTGTTCATTTTCTTGCAGCTGCTTCGCAATCGGTGCGAATTCCGCCGCTAAATCAGCATCCGCCGTCTGCTCTGCTAAGGCCCCAGCCCAGTAGGTTGCAAGATAGTAGTGACTGCCACGGTTATCAAGCTCACCAACTCTGCGCGATGGTGATTTATTGAGATCAAGGAACTTACCAGTGGCTTTATCAAGCGCATCGGCTAGTACTTTCGCTTTTGCATTTCCAGTGACAACACTCAAATGTTCCAAAGACGCCGCCAGCGCCAAAAACTCGCCTAACGAGTCCCAACGCAAGTGGTTTTCTTTCTCAACCTGCTGAACCGTGTTTTGGTGCAGAACCACCAGCACCTGTTTCAAACAAGCCACCGCCATTCATTAAGGGAACAATCGACAACATTTTAGCCGAGGTACCAAGCTCGAGAATGGGGAATAGATCTGTGAGGTAATCACGCAGTACGTTACCCGTAACTGAGATGGTATCTTTACCCGCTTTGAGACGCTCAAGTGTGAACTGAGTCGCTTCAACAGGTGATAGGATCTGAATATCTAAGCCAGCCGTATCATGATCAGCAAGGTAGACGTTGACTTTTTTGATCAATTCACGGTCATGCGCACGCTGATCGTCTAACCAGAAAATCGCAGGAACACCAGTAGCTCTGGCACGAGTCACGGCCAGTTTCACCCAGTCTTGGATCGGTGCATCTTTTACTTGGCACATGCGGAAAATATCACCAGCTTCAACAGTTTGCTCTAGCAATACTTTGCCGGAGGTATCCACAACACGTACCGAACCCGCGGCATCGAGGATAAAGGTTTTATCGTGCGATCCATATTCTTTCAGCTTTTTGCGCCATAAGGCCCACGTTTGGCACACTGCCCATCGTTGTTGGGTCAAATGCGCCATGCTTTTTACAAAAATCAATCACCGCTTGATAAACGCCAGCGTAGCAGCGATCTGGGATCAGTGCTTTGGTGTCTTGTTGCTTGCCATCTGGCCCCCACATTTGACCAGAAGCGCGCAGCATTGCTGGCATTGACGCATCAACAATGATATCGCTTGGGACATGTAGGTTAGTAATGCCTCGGTCAGAATCAACCATCGCAAGTGGTGGTTGCGTGTTATAAACCGCTTGAATCGCGGCTTTCAATTTCTTCTTTCTGTGCTTGTGGCAATGCTTGAAATTTTCGCGTAAACATCGCCTAGGCCATTGTTGACATCAACACCTAATGAGTCAAACAACGCGCCATACTTCGCAAATACGTCTTTGTAGTACACTTTAACGGCATGGCCGAAAATGACTGGGTCAGACACTTTCATCATGGTTGCTTTCATGTGTAAGGAAAGCAGCACATCTTGCTGTTTCGCTGCTGCGATTTGTTGCTCGAAAAACTCAACTAACGCTTTTTTGCTTAGAACTGAAGCATCGATAATTTCTTTATCAAGCAGCGCAAACTCTTTCTTTAAGACTTTAGTCGAGCCATCATGGCCGACAAACTCAATTTTGACCTTAGTGTCACCTTCAATGGTGACTGACTTTTCTGTCCCATAGAAATCTTTGTCTTGCCATGCTGGCAACATGTGAACGGGATTGCGGTGACCATGCGCCCATTGAATGTGGGTTTTTCTTCGCATAATTCTTGACTGATAATGGTGCACGGCGATCGGAGTTTCCTTCACGCAACACTGGGGTTAACCGCACTGCCTTTGATTTTATCGTAAGTCGCTTTAATCGCTTCTTCTTCGTAGGTACTTTGTTCTTCAGGATAATTTGGTAGGTCGTAACCTTTTTCCTGCAACTCTTTAATCGCGGCTTTCAATTGTGGGACCGATGCCGAAACGTTAGGCAGTTTAATAATATTCGCTTCTGGTTTGGTCGCCAGTTCACCTAATTCGGCAAGCGCATCACTTACACGTTGATTTTCTTTTAAATGTTCTGGGAAGCTGGCAAGGATACGCGCAGCCAGTGAAATATCGCGGGTTTCAACGCTAATGCCTGACGAGGCGGTAAAGGATTGGATAATCGGCAATAAAGAATAAGTGGCCAGTGCTGGTGCTTCGTCTGTGATGGTATAAATAATTGTAGGTTTTTCTGTAGGCATGAAAAATTTCCCTATTTGTTCTAGCAGCACCATTGGATGAAACAGCGCTGTGTGATTGTCCGTGTCAAGTGGGTTAGCATCCTCGCGACTTGAACACGATAGCGTCACTCTTTCAAAAACTGAATCGAATGTCGTTGAGCGTTATCCGATTTTAGTCATTGAGTGAAAATACGTATACACCCAAACCCTTTATTGATACTGAATCCAAATAGCATGGGTTGAGTATAATTAAACAAAACTAGGATAATAGTCTATTATCTTGTGCGTCAATCCTGTTTCTGGGCGCGCAAATCATAGCTTAAATCCAAAGTTCAGAAAACTTTCAAACACACTTCATTTACATTTTTGCAAGGTAGTTAACATGTCATCCCGCTTGCGTCGTGATTCTTCATCAGTATCAAAACCCTCAGGCTCTTCTCATTTTAAACGGCGCGATCCACATCAGCGTTCAACCACCCGCACCTCTTCATCTGCAGAAGAGGTAAAAAAACGAGTATCACTTGCTGATCGAAAAGTCATTATCTTTAATAAACCTTTTGATACGCTAAGCCAGTTTACCGATGGTGATGGGCGCAAAACTCTCGCTGATTTTATTCCCGTAAAAGAGGTGTATGCCGCAGGTCGTTTGGACAGAGACAGCGAAGGCTTGATGGTGCTCACCAATGACGGCATCTTGCAAGCGAGACTAACGCAGCCGCAGTCAAAATTACCAAAAACGTATTGGGTGCAAGTAGAAGGAGAACCCGCTCAAAACGATTTAGATAAATTGCGCCAAGGTGTAGAGCTAAAAGATGGCATGACGCTGCCTGCCAAGGTTGAGATTTTGCAACCGCCTACCTTGTGGGAACGTAATCCACCGGTTCGTTTTCGCGCACAAATCCCAACCACATGGCTTGCGATTACCATTACTGAAGGTAAAAACCGGCAAGTACGACGTATGACAGCGCATATTGGCTTTCCAACACTGCGCTTAGTGCGCTACGCGATGGGCGACATTGTTTTAGGCGATCTACAACCCGGTGAGTGGAAAGAAATTACCCTATAACACCGCTCTCAAAAAACGGAAGCCTCTTTATTTAAGAGGCTTCACTGTGTTTATTTATGGCGTTCTTTAAGCTTATCAATCACATCACTCAACGCTAATCCTTGGTCTTGCAATAGCACCAATAAGTGATAAATCAAATCAGCAGACTCACACACTAACTCCGCCTTATCGCCCGACGTCGCCGCAAGCGCAACTTCAACGCCCTCTTCGCCCACTTTCTGCGAAATACGCTTGGTTCCACGGGCATAAAGGCTGGCAGTATAAGAGGAATCAGGGTCGGCACTCTTGCGGGCAGCCAATAGCTGCTCAAGCTGATGAAGCCACACCATTTGAGACTCTTCTTGTGCATCGTTATCCCAACAGGTTGTAGTTCCGGTATGGCACGTTGGCCCAATGGGATTCACTTTGACCAATAAAGTGTCGTTATCACAATCGAGCGCCATGTTTTTCAACTGTAACACATGACCAGAGGTCTCTCCTTTGGTCCAAAGGCGCTGCTTGCTGCGAGAAAAGAAAGTCACTTGGCCTGTTTGCGCGGTTTTTTGCAACGCATCTTGGTTCATATAACCCATCATGAGCACTTGACTCGATTGAAAATCTTGCACTATCGCCGGAACAAGGCCATCAACTTTGTTCCAATCGATACGCTCAGAAAGTGCAACCGCACTCGATACTTGAAAACTCATCGTCTTACCTCTACACCTTCTGCTTGTAAATATTGTTTTAATTCGCCGATATTGATGATCTGCTTGTGAAAAACCGATGCCGCCAACGCGCCATCGACATGAGCTTGTTGGTAAGCTTGCGCAAAGTGCTCCATCGTCCCCGCCCCGCCAGAAGCGATAAGTGGCACGCGACACACAGCACGTACCTTCTGGAGTTGCTGTAGATCATAACCATTACGCACGCCGTCTTGGTTCATCATATTCAATACGATTTCACCCGCACCACGTTTTTGTACCTCTTGTACCCAATCGCAAGTTTGCCACTGTGTTGCTTTGGTGCGCGTCTCATCGCCAGTAAATTGATAGACCTGGTACTGACCCGTGTCTTGATCGAAGTAAGAGTCGATGCCGACCACAATACATTGCACGCCAAATTTATCCGCCAAGTCAGTAATCAACTGTGGGTTAGCGAGTGCTGGAGAGTTAATGGAGACTTTATCTGCACCAAATTCTAAAATTCGCGCAGCATCTTCGGCAGATTTAATACCGCCCGCGACGCAAAATGGAATATCAATCACTGCCGCGACACGCGCAACCCAACTTTTATCCACCACTCGGCCATCACTCGACGCGGTAATGTCGTAAAACACCAACTCATCCGCGCCCTCTTCGGCGTAGCGTTTTGCAAGCGGTACGATATCACCAATGATTTCGTGATTGCGAAACTGCACCCCTTTCACTACTTGTCCATCGCGGACATCCAAACAAGGAATTATGCGTTTTGCCAACATTCGAATGCCTCCTGAGCGGTGAACTTACCATCTAATAAGGCACGACCGACGATCACGCCAGCAACACCACTGCCTGTTAAGGCTTTGATGTCCGCTAAGCTACCGATACCACCTGAGGATTGAAACTGTACTTGTGGGTACTGTTTGCATAAATCGATATACAACTCAACGTTAGAACCGGCTAGTGTGCCATCGCGGGAAATATCAGTGCACAATACGTGCGTCAAACCGACCGTTAGGTAATCATCAATCAAGGCTTCTATCGTTACACCTGAATCTTCTTGCCAACCTGAAATGGCCACTTTACGTGTGCCGTATTGATCAATGTTGATGTCGAGCGCTAGCACAATTTTTTCTGCGCCATATTTTTCCATCCATCCTTTGACTAATTCAGGCTGTTTTACGGCCGTAGAACCGACAACCACACGCTGCGCACCCGCATTTAATAAATCCACCACATCTTGCTCACTACGAACACCGCCACCAATTTGAATCTTGGCAGGGGTACTGGCAAGCAGTTTGGCAATCAGATCAAGCTGTCGGGCTGAGGTATCTTTTGCCCCCGTTAAATCAACAAGGTGCAGCCAGTTGGCTCCAGATTGGTGATAAAGGTTGAACTGCTCTGCAGGGTCAACTTTGTATTCGGTAACTTGACCATAATCGCCTTGAAATAAGCGAACCACTTGGCCATCAATTAAATCTAATGCTGGAATAATCATTGCTAATTCCCTTTTATAATTCCAAGAAGTTCTTGATCAGTGCTGAGCCAGCTTTGGATGAGCGCTCTGGGTGAAATTGGACACCATAGTAATTACCGCTTTGCAGCGCCGCGGTGAAAAGCTTGCCGTATTCACATTCAGCAATCGTGTATTCACCGACGGGCATGGCGTAGCTATGGACAAAATAGAAATATTCACCCTGCTCAATGCCTTTAAACAGAGGATGGCCGCTTTCGGCATTGACCGTGTTCCAACCCATATGTGGCAGTGGTAAATCGCCTGTATCCATCAGGCGAACCTCTCCATCACATAAGCCTAAACATTCAACAATGTCATTAGCTTGCTGTCCTTTTTCTTCTGACAGTTGACCTAACAGTTGCATGCCTAAGCAGATGCCGAGCAGTGGCTTTTCAACCTGTTTCACCAAGGTGATTAAATCGCGCTGTTGCAGATTTTTCATCGCCTCACTTGCCGTACCGACACCGGGTAAAAACAGCTTATCTGCCGTCAACACCACATCAGGATCTTTTGAAATAGTGACTGGGTAACCCAAGCGTTCGATGGCAAATTTCACGGAAGAAACATTAGCGCAGCCTGTATCAATGATGACGACCTTTTGCGGCTGGCGGCTGTTATCACTCATCGCTTCACGGACTGACGACATTACAGTACTCCTTTGCTGCTAGGTAGTTCATTGCCTTCCACTTTAATGGCTTGGCGCAATGTGCGGCCAAAAGCCTTAAACAAACTTTCAATAATATGGTGATCATTCTCGCCACTGGATGAGAGATGCAGCGTACAGGCCAAAGTGTCGGTTAATGAACGGAAGAAGTGATATACCATTTCAGTGGAGAGATCGCCGACTTGCTCACGTGTAAAGGTGGCCTCAAATTTCAGATAAGGGCGACCCGAGAGATCGAGCGCACATTGTGCTAAACACTCATCCATCGGCAACGAAAAACCAAAACGACCAATGCCGCGCTTATCGCCTAATGCCTCTTTTAAGGCTTGCCCAAGTGCTAATGCGGTATCTTCAATGGTGTGGTGATCATCAATGTGCAGATCCCCATTAACGCTCAACTTCAATTGAAAACCGCCATGGGTTGCGATTTGGTCAAGCATGTGGTCAAAAAAACCTAACCCAGTAGCAATTTGATTGCCGCCCGCTTCATCCAAATTGACCGCAACTTTAATGTCGGTCTCTTTAGTGGTTCTCACCACTTCGGCGCTGCGCGCTTTCACGGTCAAGTCTTTAACTATTTCACGCCATCCCATACTTTTCGGATGATACTGAATGCCACGGATCGCCATATTTTCAGCCAGTTGCAGGTCGGTCATTCGATCGCCAATCACCACTGATTGCTGAAAATCGACTTTGCCTCCTTGCAGATACTCTTTAACCATCCCCAGTTTGGGTTTGCGGCAAGAGCAATTATCTTTTTCAAAGTGCGGGCAAATCAACACATCATCAAAGAGCACTCCTTGGGACTGAAAAATATCCATCATCATCGCATGAGGGGCATCGAAATCGGCTTGAGGATAGCTATCCGTCCCCAGTCCATCTTGGTTGGTGACCATTACCAGCCGATAACCCGCAGCCTGCAAAGCCAGTAGGCTTGGGATCACATACGGCTCTAGTTTCAGTTTGTCTAAACGATCAACTTGGAAATCGACCGGAGGCTCAACAATTAAGGTGCCGTCACGATCAATAAAGAGAATTTTTTGCTGTTTGCTCACTGGAATATCCTTTTCTATTGGCCAGTAACGTTACTTAAACGACTGGCTCTTTATTCATTTTGGGCTATTTATGGTGCTCGATTACTGATAATAATTGCGAATAAAAGCGAGTGTTTTTTCACACTCTTCGCGATTACCGATACTGATCCTCACGCAATCTTCAATCGGAGAATTGCGTAAAATGATGCCGTGATCCCAAGCGGCTTTAAACAATGCATCGCCATCGGGAAATTTCACTAATAGGTAGTTTCCCCACCCTTCAAACACAGTTAAATTGGGCACCATATACAACCCTGCTTGTAAGTAAGCACGGTTTGCATTGAGATCCAACACTTGGAATTTGGTACGAGCCAGCCCAGCTTCCGATAACGCTTGCACGGCAATGTCTGCTACCGGAATTGGCACGGGATAAGGTGCAATTACCTTCTGCAGCACATCAATCAGCTCTTTATTGGCCAAGGTAAAACCGCAGCGCAAACCGGCAAGCGCAAACGCTTTAGATAAGGTGCGTAAAATCGCCAAATTCGGGTATTGCGCTAATAAATCAACGGTTGAGGCTTCTGGACAGAAATCAATGTAGGCTTCATCCATCACGACAATAGCGCGGTCTTTAGTCATTTCCAGCAAAGCAATAATATCTTGGCGCTTAACCAAATTACCGGTTGGATTATTAGGACTACAAACGAAGATCAACTTCACGCTGTCCAAATTGGCACGAATGGCTGGCAGGTCGAGCTGCCAATCCGCTGTCAATGGCACCACTTTACGCTCGACACCGAACGTTTCAGCGCTAATCGCGTACATACCATAAGTCGGCGGACAGTATAAAATAGCGTCTTGATTGGGCTCACAAAATGCGCGGATCAAAAGCTCAATCCCTTCATCAGCACCACGTGAGGTCAACACCTGCTCTGGCTGTACCTTGGCATAAGCCGCATACGCATCGATCATGGCTTTGGGTTGGCAATCACTGTAACGGTTCAAACGCACAAAATCGGTTTTGTACTCATTATTGAATGGCGATTCGTTGGCATTGAGCCACACATCACCACTGCCGCCAATACGGCGAGCCGATAAGTAAGGTTTTAGTGCTTGAATTTGCTTACGAGCCAGTTTTTCCATTATTTTTTCGCCTTTTGCAATTTTTCGACTCGAATGGTGACCGCACGTTTGTGTGCATCCAATCCTTCAGCTTCTGCCATTGTGACCACGGTTGGCGCTAACCCTTGTAAGCCCTCTGCGCTGAGTTCTTGCACCGTCATGCGCTTACTAAAATCAGCTAAACCAAGGCTAGAATAAGTACGGGTGTAACCGTATGTTGGCAAAACGTGGTTGGTACCCGAAGCGTAGTCACCGGCTGATTCTGGTGACCAATCACCTAAGAAAATTGAGCCGGCGTTATCAAGTAACGGCAACAGTTCACGAGGGTTCCGCGTTTGCACAATTAAGTGCTCTGGGCCGTAGTAGTTCGAGATAGAAACCGCTTGGGTCAAAGAGTCAGCGATAATGATCAAACTAGAAGCCAAGGCCTTTTCTGCAATGGCGGCGCGAGATAAGCTTTTTAGCT
This sequence comes from Vibrio qinghaiensis, assembly GCF_002257545.1. Lineage (NCBI taxonomy): Bacteria > Pseudomonadati > Pseudomonadota > Gammaproteobacteria > Vibrionales > Vibrionaceae > Vibrio > Vibrio qinghaiensis. The sequence goes on from NZ_CP022741.1 coordinate 1,675,340, forward strand.
GCTTTTGCACTGCATCTGTTACTTGATCGGCAATCACCGCTGAAGGGGTCACTAACACAACTTGTGAATCAGGCCCGTGCTCAGCTTGGCTAAGCAGATCAGCCGCGATGAAATCGGCATCAGCCGTATCATCAGCAATCACCAACACTTCCGAAGGACCCGCTGGCATATCAATCGCTGCACCGCGAAAGTCATTGCTCACTTGACGTTTTGCTTCTGTCACGTAGGCATTACCGGGGCCGAAGATTTTGTCCACTTTAGCAACGGATTTAGTCCCATAAGCCATTGCTGCAATCGCTTGACCACCACCAATGTTATACACCTCATCAATGTTACACAGCTTGGCCACGTAGAGGATTTCGTCCGCAATCGGTGGCGGTGAGCAAAGCACCACTTTACGGCACCCTGCAATTTGTGCAGGAACACCCAACATTAATACGGTAGAAGGTAAAGGCGCACTGCCTCCGGGAATGTACAAGCCCACCGTATTAATTGGACGCGTCACTTGCTCACACACCACTCCCGGCTGCGTTTCCACTTTGATCGGTTGCAGCTTTTGTGCTTTATGGAACTTAGTAATGTTCTCATAAGCTTGTTGAAGTGCTTGTTTCATCTTGTCAGAAAGACGCTCGCACGCCGCATCAATCTCACCACTTGAGACGCGAATTGAATCCGGTTTCACGCGGTCAAATTTTTCAGTTAACTCAATTAACGCTTGGTCACCTTGCGCTTTCACCTGCGCAATCACGGCGCTCACGGCAGCAGTGACATTGGCTCCTTCAGTAATGGCCGGGCGTTCTAAAATTGAATCTTGCTGAGTTTCACTCAACGATTGCCAAACGACAGTTCTCATCGCCGTTACTCCATCATTTTATCGATAGGTAAAACCAAAATAGAACTCGCCCCTAATGCTTTTAGGCGCTCCATGGTTCCCCAAAATAGGTTCTCGGTACTGACCACATGTACTGCAACACGATTTTTCTCCGCCGATAAAGGCAGCACTGTTGGGTCTTCCGCCCCCGGGAGTAAGTCTTTAATCGCTTCTAATTGATCAACCGGAGCATGCAGCATGATGTATTTGGACTCTTTGGCTTGAATCACGCCTTGCATACGCGTCAATAAACGAGCAATCAATGCTTGCTTATCTTCACTGAATTCACCTTGACGCTGAATAAGTGTTGCTTTGGATTGGAAGATAACTTCAGCCTCTTTGAGGCCATTCGCTTCTAATGTTGCGCCGGTAGAAACAAGGTCAGCAATCGCATCAGCTAGGCCAGCTCGTGGTGCAACCTCAACAGAACCGGTGAGCACACAAGTGCTAAAATCAATGCCCTTTTCATCCATGTACGCTTTGAGTAGCTGCGGATAAGTCGTGGCGATGCGTTTACCCGCCAAATCTTGAGGACCGTTGTATTGCTGATCTTTATTGATCGCAATGGATAAGCGGCAGCCACCAAAATCAAGACGGCGCAGTGAAACAAACTCACTTTTCTTATTTTGCGACAAGCGTTCTAAACGTACCTCTTCCAGCTCATTCTCACCAATGAAACCGAGATCAACCACGCCGTCCATCACCAGCCCGGGTATGTCGTCATCACGTACTAGTAGTAGATCGATCGGCATATTGAGAGAGTGAACGACAAGACGCTCACCCATGATATTGAATTTCACGCCGCATTTTTTAAGTAAGTCTTGGCACTCTGAGCTCAAGCGGCCTTTCTTCTGGATGGCAATTCTTAGGCGTTGTGTTTGCATGACAATTTCCCTGTGCAATGTATTGAATGTATTTGGAATTAAGTTAAAGCAAAATGAAAAAACCCTCGGGAGATTTGCGTTCTCCCGAGGGTTTTAATCTAAATGCTTTGACTTAACCACCGGGAGTTTCCTGCCTCCCGGGTATGCGTACACCTCCCCGAAAGATTATTTAGGGCGATGGTGATGAATGTTCATTACAAAATTACGCATACTTATCAGCTCTTATTGGTTTGCTGTCTTGACTCCACACTAACCAAGCTGATGTTCTTTTTCAACTAAAAATTTTGCTTTTTTAAAATCTTTTTTCACCGTCGTGCACCAGTAATAAAAAAGGGAAACTTTCGCTTCCCTTTCATCAACTCTATTTAACCAAAATACGGCTACAACGTCTCGCAATGTGTCATTTTTGATTTCGCCATAGCGGCCATAATCATGCACACAATGATAAATGCGACAGAGGCACAAGCCAACGAGATCAGCACTGACGCTGTCATTCCTAAAACAACAAAACCAACACTCGAAACCAAGGCCGTAGCCAGTGCATACGGTAATTGTGTCGCAACGTGATCAATGTGGTTACAGCGCGCGCCTGTCGACGATAAAATGGTGGTGTCAGAAATAGGAGAACAGTGGTCACCAAAAACAGAACCCGCAAGTACGGCGCTTAACATTGGCAGAATGAGAGCGATATCTGTTGCCGCAGCCATGTCTCCAGCAATGGGCAGCATGATGCCAAACGTTCCCCAAGAAGTGCCGGTTGAAAACGCCATCACGCCCGATAGTAAGAATAAGATGACGGGTAGCCAATGCGGATCAATATTACCTTGAACCAAAGATGACATGTACGCACCGGTTTTCATGTCCCCAATAACAGAGCCAATTGTCCACGCAAAAATCAGGATCAAAATCGCACCAAACATCGACTTAGCACCGATCCACAATGTATGACTGATGTCATTCATTGGCAGCTTTTGCTTAAACACAGTAAACAGAGCCATCGCCAAGCCAACTAGTCCGCCGTAAATCAACGAAGCGCCAACATTGGTGTTTTCAAACGCACCCAGCAGATCAAATGCTTTACCGTCTGCGGCTAAAGATTGACCACCCGTAAATAACATGGCTGAAACCGTTGCAATGATCAGTAATACGATAGGCAGAACCAGATCCAACACTTTGCCATGTTCACTCTCTTTGATATCAAGCTCTTCATTTAACTCATGTGCGTCTTGGCTATCGTTTGCATTTACGTCGTCAAATCCACGGCCTTGGGAAGCATTAATTTCATGCTGGCGCATTTGACCAATATCTAACTGGAACCACACCACAGCAAAGACCATCAACAGAGCAAAAATGGCGTAAAAGTTCATCGGTACTAAACGGATATAAGCGCCTAATGCCGAATATTCGGTAATTCCGTGAGAAACGAGAATACCGCCAATAATCGTCATAATGTACGCGCCCCAACTAGAAGCAGGCATCACAACGCACATCGGTGCTGCAGTTGAATCAAGGATATAGGCAAGTTTAGCGCGAGATACATAAAAGCGGTCAGTCACAGGGCGAGAAATAGAACCTACGGCCAAACTATTAAAATAATCATCAACGAAAATAAACACACCCAAAAATGCCGCCAGCAGTTTTGAGCCACGTTTACTTTTTACGCGGATTTGTGCCCATTCAGCAAAAGCACGAGTCCCGCCAGACAAAGTTAACAGCGCGGTCATCATACCTAATAAAAGCAAAAATCCGACGATACTCATATTCCAAGTGTTAATGCCGCCATCAGCAACAAAGACGCTCGATACCTTAGTAACAACATAACTGAATGCGCTGCCAACAGAATAATCCGCGAGTAATACAGCGCCTAATACAATACCGACACCTAATGAAACAAGCACTCTGCGTGTAAGAACAGCCAAGCTTAATGCCACTAGAGGCGGTAACAGAGATAGAGGAGATGATGCAAAATCGATTAAATTCATGATCTTCAAAAACCAGTAAGTAAATGGTTAGAGATCTACTGCAGACAAATTACGAGCAAAAATAACAACGTAATTCATGTTGAACTAAGCGAAAGGGAAGCGAACACTTCACCCAACCCCACAGTAGCGCTCCATAGTTTAAAAAAAATAGACTATGGCAGTGTTGTTCCTATTCGAATACAACCCCAGCAAGCGGCTTTAATGTACGCACTTACTTCGGCGATAAAACCTTTCACTTTTGTTCATTGGCATTACCCCAACAGAAGTTACTATTTTCCACCGCACCTCTACGTCAAAGAAAGAACAATAAATCACCATTATTCAGCTATTTTAATAATGATAAATCTCTTACTTCGCTTTAGGTAAATGACATTGTACTTAACAACAAATGCATTGCAACCGATCATGTCATTAAAATGCATCAATTATCGATCACATTCATGAAGAAACGTTGAGACTTCTTTCATAATGTGGTGCAATGAATATCACGAGGATTATAATAAAAACATTAATTATAACTCTATCTAAAAAGCACTGATGATCTTCTTGATACTACTACTTATGTATGAAATCAGCTCATCATTAACAAGTTCATATTTTTTTTGATTTTTATTCAACTATAAAAATTTCATTAATATTTGAATCTAATATTGTAAGTACCAATTCTGCAGTTTATTATTGCTGAGTCGACTAAATTAAATCAAATAGGAATAGTCATGTCTGAATTAACAAAAACTCTACTTAATATTCGTAGCCTACGCGCTTTTTCCCGTGAACTCACTCTAGAGCAGCTTGAAGAAGCACTAGATAAATTAACGATCGTTGTTCAAGAACGCAGAGAAGTGGAAGAAGAAGAACGCTCTGTTCGCGCAGAGCAAGAAGCGAAGCTGGCAGCGATTGCAGAACAGATTGCTAAAGATGGTATCGATGTTAGTGCCCTAATATCGGCACTTTCTGGTGAAACTAAGAGCAAAGTTAAAGTTCAAGGCAAACGCGCACCTCGTCCAGCAAAATACAAATATCTTGATACCAATGGCCAAGAAAAAACATGGACAGGTCAAGGTCGTACACCTTCGGCAATTCAAGAGCAACTTGATGCAGGTAAATCTTTAGAAGAATTCGAGATTTAATAACTCTTTAGTAAATAAAAAGGCTCCTAACGGAGCCTTTTTATTATTTTAATCTTTTATCTTTCCCAATACGCTTCTTCTAAGCTGTCTTCACGTTCAGGTAAACCACGTGACAAACGAGGCGAATGCTGGGCTAGCACCTCATAACTGGCACGGTTAGAATATTTGCAAACTTGCGAGAAGGATGAATAGGTTAAAAAATTATTCTGATGCTTGCTCGAATTAGGAACGTTCTCTTTATGATATTTATTGGCTGCCATATCATGCAGCAATGCCGATAACGCCGCATCTCCCGCACCATTAGTATTTTTAATTTTTTCAGGCCCACCCATATAGGGTGAAATATGAGAATAAACACGTATTGGATTTTCACAGCTTATTTTCGATGCTGGGCGACTAAATTCATAACGATTGAATTCAGCAATAGAACCAGGTAATAGTGGCAACGATGTTTCACGTTTCGCTGCATCTTCAGTATATCCTGCCATAAATAAACCGACTGGTCCTGCGGTACATAATACAAGATCGACCCAATCTAAAGCTTTATTTGACGCTGCAAGAGGATCATTTTCTCCGGTTAATGCTTCGGCTTCATCTTCATTCATCGCAACAACGGTAACATGATCACGTAAAAAATCTTGCCAAAATTGAGGGTCGCCTTGAATCACAAATTTAGTGCCTAAGGTTAACACCACAGGCACATCATATTTCTTAGCATATTCAATCGCTCTCATTGTTGCCTCCGGCATTGGATCACCAGTTTTACAGCGAATTAAATAAGCGGTCAGTACTAAGGCAGAAGCACTTTTAAATATTTTTTCTGGAACACTTTCTGCGCGAAGTTGATTCATCTGCCCTTCACTGATCGCAAAGGTTCTCTCGCCATCTTCGGTGATCAAGGCAAAACAGCGACCAATCGCACCATCGACCGCTTGTAAATAATTCAGATCCATCCGACTGGATGTATTACACAAATAACGATAACCGTAGCTGCCGATTTTAATATCTTGGCTCATCACACCTAACAACGTTGAGCGATCATCAGCCAGTACCGAATAATTGTGTAATGTGTTGCCAATCGTTCCCCCCGCATATTCGTTAGTAATAAGGCCATTTTGTTTGAGCTCAGTGTACAAAGCTTCAGCCTTTTGGTCGTCAATCACTAATGAATGGCCTTTACTAAGCTCATATTTGTCAATGAGGTCAGTATTTACTTTCGCCTCTATATCCACCAATGTCTGGTCGATACCAATAATATGTGTGCGCGACATTTTTTTATTTTCTTGTGCTTGGATCACAAGTGGGTCACGAGCATGGACAGGAAAGTAGTGCTTTGATTTGCGTTGGCCAGGAAATTTCATAACATCAGTCTGAGTAGAGGGGAAAAAGATGCGCGATTCTACCGCGCACCCATTAGCGCGGCAACTAAGGCAATCATAGCAAACGTTTGCTCTTGGTTATTTTTATTCACCTTCCATAAAGCTGAGATCAGGTAACCTATCTAAATGCTCTGAATAGCGTTTTAGGTCAAATTGCCCTTCGTTTTTCATCACATCAAAAATCTCAATTGCAAGCGCACAAGCTATCGATGCTACGGCGTCTTCCCTTGAATGGCCTGTCATCATTAGGCGCATCAAGGTTTCTTTAACTTTTATCGGATTCCCATCCGCAAGCTGGTTCTCTACGGTTTCGATGAGAAACGCGTCATCCATAATCTGGTTGTCATCTTGCATTTTGCGACCTTTTATTACGCTTTAAAATTGCACGCACTATGCCATAAGCAAGAGTGGAATTCTAAAACTAATTATGGACAATATTGATGGAAACAAAGCCAATTAAACTCAATGGAAGTGTGATTACTGTCTCGGATCTGTTGCGACGAAAATCTTTCTGCTAGAATCTGCGACCAAGTCAATCGAGTGGTACTAAGTAATGTCAAACAACCGCAGCGCAAACAGCCAAAAGAAAGTCATCGTCGGCATGTCCGGTGGTGTTGACTCCTCCGTTTCGGCATATCTTCTCAAAGAGCAAGGTTATCAAGTAGAAGGCCTGTTCATGAAGAACTGGGAAGAAGATGATAACGAGGAATATTGTACAGCGGCGGAAGATTTAGCCGATGCACAAGCCGTGTGCGATAAGTTAGACATCCCTCTTCATACCATTAATTTTGCCGCCGAATATTGGGACAACGTATTTGAATATTTCCTTGAGGAATATAAAGCAGGGCGAACTCCCAACCCAGACATTCTTTGTAACAAAGAAATCAAGTTTAAGGCCTTTTTAGAGTTTGCAGATGAAGTGCTAGATGCCGATTATATCGCCATGGGCCACTATGTTCGACGCACCTTTCCTGACGGTAATGATAAACCACAAATGCTGCGCGGCTTGGACAACAACAAAGACCAAAGCTACTTCCTGTACACATTAAGCCATGAACAAGTGGCTCGTAGCTTATTCCCTGTAGGTGACTTAGAAAAACCCGAAGTTCGACGCATCGCTGAACAACAGGACTTAATCACAGCAAAGAAAAAAGATTCAACCGGTATCTGTTTCATCGGTGAGCGCAAATTTACTGACTTCTTATCTCGCTATTTACCTGCACAACCGGGTAAAATCCAGACACCAGAAGGTCTCGTAATTGGTGAGCATCAAGGCCTGATGTACCATACTTTAGGTCAACGCAAAGGGTTACACATTGGTGGCCAAAAAGGCGGTGGCGGTAACGAGGAACCATGGTATGTCGCTGATAAGGATCTCAAGCGCAACGTTTTGATTGCCGTCCAAGGCGCTGATCATCCATTATTGAAATCTCATGGCTTGATCGCTTCCCAATTACACTGGGTTGATCGTACACCAATCCAAGCAACGCTAAGCTGCACGGTAAAAACACGTTACCGTCAAACGGATATAGCGTGTACCATCATCCCTATTGATGATGAAAACATTAAAGTCATTTTTGATGAGCCACAAGTGGCCGTCACGCCTGGTCAATCCGCGGTTTTCTATCAAGGCGATGTGTGTCTTGGTGGTGGAATTATTGAGCAGCGAATTTAAACAACTTAGGAGTAATAAACGTGGCTAACACCCTTTATGACCATACCATCGCTTTTGCGGGTATCTGCCAAGCTGTCGCTTTAGTGCAACACGTAGCAAAAAATGGTCACTGTGATTCAGACGCGTTTGAAACTTCTCTAACGGCTATCTTAAGTACTAATCCAAATAATACACTTGATGTCTTCGGCTCTGAGGCGAACTTAAAAATTGGCCTCGAATGTTTGGTGAAAGGTATTGATAGCACGCCATCAGGGAGTGAGATCACTCGCTATATCATTAGCCTGATGGCATTAGAGCGTAAATTAAGCGCTCGTCGTGATGCGATGTCACAGTTGGGCGATCGTATTCAAACGATTGAACGTCAAATCAACCATTTTGACTTGCTTGATGAGCAGATGATCAGCAACCTTGCCAGTATCTACTTGGATGTTATCAGCCCTATTGGCCCGAGAATCCAAGTCACTGGGACCCCCACCATACTTCAGCAAACTTCAACCCAACACAAAGTGCGCGCCCTACTCCTTTCAGGAATTCGTTGCGCTGTCTTGTGGCGTCAGGTTGGAGGAAAGCGTCGCCATCTGATCTTCGGTCGTAAGAAAATGATCGAACAAGCTCAGATTTTGTTAGCTCGAATCTAACATTGACGCAAAGAATTCACTCTCAAACTTAACCTCAAAATTCAGGAGAAAAACATGGAACTGTCAGCCTTGACTGCTGTTTCACCGGTAGACGGCCGCTACGGAAGTAAAACGATTGCGTTACGCAGTATCTTTAGTGAGTTTGGTCTCCTCAAGTATCGGACCATTGTTGAAATTCGTTGGTTACAGAAGCTTTCAGCCACTGCTGGAATTGCCGAAGTTCCTGCATTCAGTGATGAAGCCAATCAATTTCTTAATGCGATAGCAGATAATTTTAGCGAAGAAGATGCCGCTCGTATTAAAGAAATTGAACGCACAACCAACCATGATGTTAAGGCTGTAGAGTATTTCTTAAAAGAAAAAGTAGCGGGTGTTCCTGAGCTGCACGCCGTTAATGAATTCATTCACTTTGCTTGTACTTCGGAAGACATCAACAACACATCTCACGCGCTCATGCTCAAAGAAGCTCGCGATAACGTGCTTCTTCCTGAAATGCGCAACATTATTGATGCGATTCGTCACTTAGCAGAAGAGTATCGGGATATTCCGTTATTGTCTCGTACCCACGGACAGCCAGCATCACCAAGTACTATGGGTAAAGAGATGGCTAATGTAGCGTACCGTATGGAACGCCAATATAAGCAGATTGCCAATATCGAGATTCTCGCCAAAGTAAACGGCGCAGTAGGTAACTACAACGCTCACCTTTCAGCCTATCCAGAACTAGACTGGCATACCTTTAGCGAAGAGTTTATTACCGAATCGCTAGGTGTGGCGTGGAACCCTTATACCACGCAAATTGAGCCGCATGATTATATTGCAGAGCTATTTGATGCCGTTGCCCGCTTTAATACTATTCTGATCGACTTCGATCGTGACATTTGGGGCTATATCGCTTTGGGTCACTTTAGACAAAGAACCATTGCGGGTGAAATTGGTTCATCGACGATGCCACATAAAGTCAATCCGATCGATTTTGAAAACTCAGAAGGTAACCTTGGCCTTGCTAATGCCGTGTTCAATCACCTAGCACAAAAGCTGCCTATCTCTCGCTGGCAACGTGACTTAACAGATTCAACCGTATTGCGTAACCTCGGTGTTGGTGTTGGCTATGCAATTATTGCCTATACTTCAACGCTAAAAGGGATCAGTAAACTGGAAGTGAACCGTGACGCGCTGCTTGCTGAACTCGATAAAAACTGGGAAGTTCTTGCGGAACCAGTGCAAACGGTTATGCGTCGCTACGGCATCGAAAAACCGTACGAGAAATTAAAAGAACTCACGCGCGGTAAGCGAGTCGATGGTGAAGCAATGCGCCACTTTATTGATGGCCTTGCGCTACCTGAAGCTGAAAAAGCACGCTTGAAAGAGATGACACCAGCCAACTACATTGGCCAAGCAATTGAGTTAACCGACAAATTGTAATGCTCTTCAATCTAGTCGATTAATGACAAAGCCCACTTCATCGTGGGCTTTGTTTTTTAAGGTCGTATTTGATGTTATATCGTTTTATACCATCAAAAAGCGTTAGGCGTACTGCTGCTCAAACTCTTGCATAAAATCAACTAAGGCTTGAACACCTTCCAGTGTCATTGCATTGTAAATAGAGGCACGCATACCACCTGCAACTCTGTGACCTTGTAGCGAAACTAAACCTCGAGCTTCGGCTAACTCTAAAAACGTGCTATCTAACTCTGGCTTCGCTAATTGGAAAGGCACGTTCATCAGTGAACGATTGTCTGGATGAATGTTATTACGATAAAAAGGTGATGCATCAATCGCGTTATAAAGCAGCGCGGCTTTCGCGCGGTTGATTTTCTCAATCGCCGCGACACCACCTTGCCCTTTTAGCCACTTGAATACGAGACCTGACAAATACCACGCAAATGTAGGTGGCGTGTTGAACATGGAATCTTGTTCAGCTTGCACTTTATAATTCAAGATAGCTGGCAGCACATCACTGGCTAAATCAAGTAAATCATCTCGAACAATCGCAATACAGATCCCCGCTGGCCCAATATTTTTCTGCGCTCCAGCATAAATAACACCGTACTTTGAGACGTCTATTTGGCGCGACAGAATCGTGGATGACATATCAGCTACAATCGGTTTATCTGTATCTGGTAAATCATTAATCTCAATACCATCGATCGTCTCATTCGGACAAAAATGCACGTAAGCCGACTCAGGATCAATTTTCCATTCGCTGGCCGGTAATATCGCTGTTTTGCCCTCTTTGGTCACTTTGGCATTGAAAACATCGGTTTCACAATATTTCTTCGCTTCTTTGACCGCACTTTCAGCCCAGTAACCCGCATCAATATAGGTCGCTTTAGTTGCATGACCCAATAGATTTAAAGGCACTGCTGCAAACTGAGCGCGCGCTCCACCTTGGCAAAATAACACTTTGTAATTACTCGGGATATTAAGCAAATCACGCAGATCTTGCTCCGCTTCTTGAGCAACATGAATAAAAGGTTTACTGCGATGACTGATTTCCATAACGGACGTGCCAAGCTCGTTCCAGTTAATAAACTCGGCTTGCGCTTTTTCCATCACCGCTTTCGGTAAGGCTGCTGGGCCTGCGCTGAAATTATAGACTGGGCCCGCTTGATTTGATTCCATGAGTTCCTTGCTCCTGCTATCGACAATTAATGTGATTAATACCACTTTTTGATGTGGATAAAAAGCGAGAAAAGAGCTTCTATCGGCTCTTTTCTCTTACTGATTGCTAAAACTCGCAAAATCGTTTGCTTGAGCGTCGTTCGCTATCGCATCAATGCTGGAAGTAATAGTGTCAATAGCGGCATTTGATTGCCATTTTCAAATTCCAAGTTGCCCTCTTTCAGTTCAGCTTGGAGTCGATATCCTTGATCGGTTTGCTGCATAATTTCCATCACAACAAGCTCATCAATACCTTGCTGGATAAAAGGAAAGTCCTCAACTAAGTGGTTAGAAATAAAAGAATCAATGTGACCAGTTAAGGAGGGTAAAATAATGCTAGGATCTTGCACCACGTTACTTGTTCCTTCAGGAACGGCAATCTTCCAGTTTGATTCAAATCCGCCTTGGCCAACTTTTAGCGCCATTTTATTCATCGATAGATAAAAACCTTTCTCGAATAATGATTGCACATAAGGCAACGCTTGTTGGATATCTTCATCAGACAGTTCAGGGCTATTTTGGTAAAGCGATGAGAGCTTCTCAAACGAGTCGCCATCTAAATCACCCAAGGTAAAGTCAAGATTGAGGTCCTTCACCTCGCCTTCGCTATAAGTTAATTTATCCATCTCAATCAAGTGATTGCTATCAAAACGAGAAGGCTCTCCTTTTAATACCGAATCAAAGGAATAACGCATGTTGTCCATACTCAGCGTATTTTCACCTAGCCCATCGACAAGATTAATTTTTGCCAACGCCAATGACTGTTGTCCTAGCCAGAAGCCTTTATCTTGTTTACCTATACCTTGACCAGTTAGCTGTGAAAGCATCATTTTTTCACCACTGGTAAAATCCAACTCAACAGAAGGAACATTCAGTTGATAAGTGATTTCACCTAGCACCGAAATATCACCGTTTAATGTAGCGGGCGTTGTCGAGAACGTCATCTCGCCATCTTCACTTTGGTAGTACCAACTGTCTAGCGCCACAGTGTATTGAGTATTGCCATTCAACTGCGTGATAGTGGTCATCGTCAATGGTAGGTTTTCTTGATCTGCAATAACGGAGGTAGCCGTTAAACCGAACAAGCCATGCTTAATCTCGCTATTGACTAAAACTTGGGTCGGTAAACCATCAGCAACAAACTGCTGCTTGAGGGTGTTATCTGCAATCTGATAACGTGTTTGCACAGTCGATGAGAGATAACCGCGATCATAACTGACAATTTCCGCCTCAATCGAGCCTGAAGAAAAATTGGCAATACCGTTAGTGACCAACTTTTCGCCAATTTGCCCGACAGCCAGCGGCCAACATAACGCTAACGCGATAGCACCACCAAGCGCGCCAATGATTTTTAACTGTTTCATAATATTCCATTCCTAAAGATTTCACTCAGTCTACCGTAAACAATTGAAAACCAAAACATGGAGTTAGGTCAGAGTATTGCTAAGATGTGATGAGAAATTCTAAAACCTAGCTCTCAAACCCACCGCGTAATACTTGCTACAGTAGTCAAAACAGCAAGAGCGGCAGAGGCTTGAGTGAACCATTACGCACTACTTTGTTTAGACAATAACCCAATCAGCACAGAACAATTGCGTGCTGAGTTAGCTCCGTTCGCCGCTAAATTTGATCTTCATACAGCGGACACCATAGATGAAGCTGAGCAAGCCCTAGAATATTTGCACGAACAGCAACAAACGATTGCATTGGTCATTGCCAGTCACCATGAGCAGTTTGATGGTGCGGATTTTTTGACTCAACTCGATAAATCAACCCACACGCGTTCAGCGCGGAAAGTGCTGATAAGCTGCGGACAAGATATTCAAGCCATTCTCACCGCCGTCAATGAGGGAAGATTAGATCACTGTCTCACTAAACCACTACAAGATAACGTGCTCTATAAAACCATCCAAAAAGAGCTCACGACCTACATCTTAGATAATGATCAAGACAACATTCTTAACTACAGCACCGTACTTGATCAACAGCGCATCTTACGCGCGCACATCGATAATAAAATGCGCAGCTATCGAGATGGTTTTATCTCCGATTACCACAAGCTTTCAGATACAGCACTAGCCGAACAGGTGATTGGTGCATTGCATCAATTTTTTGCAAATGAAGACGAAGATGAAACACACTCCTGCCTAACCTATTCCACCAACCACTTTCTCACTAAAGAAGGAGAGGAAAACCGCTTTCTTTGGTTCATTACTGAAGGTGAGGTCGCTTTGTATAAAAAAGATGATTTAGGCAACCAAATGGAAGTGGTTCGCCATAAAAAAGGCAACATTGTCGGTGGTATGTCTTTTGTTACTGGTGAAAAATCGTTTTCAACCGCCGTTACACTGACCAAAACGGATGTGATTAAGCTAGATCGAGATGTATTTGCCAAAGTCATGCATTCGGATACTCGGCTATTACCCCTGTTTACTAACTTGCTGCTTCGCCATTTTAATCGGCGCTTACAACGCAGTATCAACACTAAATTGCAGCTACAAAAAACGCTCGAATCACTTGAATCAGCGCATCGGCAATTAATCGAGCGCGAGAAAATGGCCATGCTCGGTCAGCTCGTTGCTGGTGTTGCTCATGAGCTCAATAACCCTGTCGCAGCCATTTTACGTGGAACTGAAACGCTGTCAGACAAAATCGAGCTCTTAGTCCAAGAGACCGAACATCAAAACCTTCAGTACAAAGGCAGCCAGTTATTAAGGAATGCACTTTCAGCCAAGCCTACTTCTACATCAGAAGAGCGGGCTCGTGCAAAAGCCATAGAAAATGACATTCATCACCGTTTGATCGCGAAAAAATTGGTCAAACTGAATCTGGATGATGACCTCGTGCTCAGACAATCAGCTAAGCACGCCCCTGAAAAGACCCTAGAGACACTGGAGCAATTAGAAAACTATTTTCTAACAGGTAGTACGCTTCGCTCTATTAATGTCTGTGCCCAACGTATCGCCGATATGGTACGAAGCCTTAAAGGCTATGCTCGCCCTGATGATGAAGCGCTGCACAAGGTCAATATTCATGAAGGTATTGAGGACACTCTGGTTATTTTCGAAAACCGTCTTAAACGACATAAAGTAGAAAAAGAGTATGCTGACTTGCCTTTAATCACTTGCCAGCCGATTGCTTTACAACAAGTGTGGACAAACCTTATTTCAAACGCCATCGATGCCTTTCCAGCTAATGGCGTACTGCACATTGTAACCGCATTAGTTAATCAGAGTAATCAACCCTTTATTACTATCAGTTTCACGGATAATGGTTGTGGGATCACCAATGACGACAAAGATCGTATCTTTACCTTAAATTACACCACTAAAAAAGAAGGTAACTTTGGGCTCGGTATTGGGCTTTCTGTCTGCCAACAAATAGTCCAGCAGCATCAAGGTTGGATCGATGTTCAATCTGAACAGGATAAATACACGACGATGACGGTATGGCTGCCAGTTAGTCGATAACTTGTCGTGCTAATGATTAAGGAGAATATCATGAACAAATTTTTGATCTTATGCGTGGACGATGAACGTGAAGTATTGGACAGCGTCGTGCAAGACCTCGACGAATTTGAAGAGTTTTTTATCTTAGAAGCCGCAGAATCTGTTGCAGAGGCAAAAGAAGTGATTGCCGATCACCAAGCTCAAAATATCAAGCTGGCTTTAATTTTGTGCGATCACATTATGCCCGAACAAACAGGTATTAGTTTCTTAATTGAATTAAGCCGCAATGAAGAGACGCAACATACACGCAAAGTGCTACTAACAGGCCAAGCAGGGCTAGAAGACACGGTAGAAGCGGTGAATAATGCCAGCCTACATTTTTATGTAGCCAAACCTTGGGATGGGAACAAACTCCGCGATGTTATCAAAGATCAATTAACACAATATATGATTGAAAATGAATCGGATTTAATGCCTTGGGCCAGAGTCTTGGATGCCGAGAAAATCTTCAATGCGATCGCACAAAACCGCATCAGTTTTGGTGAATAAAATATCCTAACGAAGAAATGGCACTCTCTTTGCTTATTTTTTGCGAAGACAACAAAAGAATGACACTTTTTAATGGCGACAATGTCAATCTATGCACTAAGATGTCTAAATTCTTTAATGTCACCGTGGGTATTCCGCGACTGACCATGGAAATGAACTAAAAATATAGGTTTATAGTGACTATGCGTAAAACAATCATTGCAGCCGCTTTGCTGCTAGCCTCAGGCCAAACACTGGCAGAAATAGACCGAAATAGCCCATCCGTCATGAGCAATTTTAGTTATGACTATATCGAAGCTCGTATTGGAGCAAGTCCAGTCACCTTTGGTGCTGCGATGAGCAAATCAATTCACCCAAATGCACATGTCATTGGTCGTATAGACTCTGAGTTTGAAGGTGATTTTGACGCAGCCGCAGGTTTTGGCTTTCATGCTCCTATTAACAACTGGGCTGACTTCACGGGTGAAATGCTATTACGCGTCGTAGATACCCGCGATAATAAAAGCGCCGATACAGGAATGGAATTAAACCTTGGCGTGCGCCAATGGCTTGGTCCACAGTTGGAAGTTGGTGGCAAAGGTGGCTTTGTTTCTATCGATGACAATGATGACTGGATTGCGTCTGTTTATGCCCGCTTTCATTCTACAGAACTTTTCTCTCTCGGTGCCGAGGCTCGCATCAATGATGCTTACGGCGATCAACTGATGTTTACGACTCGTTTTAAGTTCTAGGTGTAAGCTAAATACAATAAAAAGCCGAGACGTAAGACTCGGCTTTTTATTTGATAACTATTTATTTGATAACTGTTCCAAACTGTCAGCGTAATGAACAGCTTTCTAATAATTGACGCTTGCGAGGCTCTTGCAGCAATTTCCAATGAATGCCTTCGATCGCGCCAGCAAACTTCCACAGTAGCTTTACATCGACGTCACTGCCGTACGTTTTTTTCACTTTAGAAAATATCGTAGGAGCACCTAAGCGCATGAATGTTTCCACATCATTGATGCCCGCTTTTTTAACCATACGCTCTAACGTTAACTGCATGTTGGGTAAATCACGTAGTCGACGACTTGCAGAAGATTTTTGAAAGCTACGTTGCTCAACAGAATAGCGGATGGAACGTTCAATTATGGTATCTAGGCTCTCATGATTACTCACAAAAAGCTCTGTTATATCATAATAATTAACCGTCGCTGTGGTCTGCTTTTTAACGTGTTTGTATTTTTCGCAGCCTAATTTTGTCAGTACATCATCGAGCTCTTCACCACCACGAATAAAAACAGACTCTTCACTAATCAGTGAATACATCGCTTCTTTTTGGAAAAGCCCAACACCGCCAAACATTGAACGCTTTTGGAACGCGCCAAATTTAATAACGTAATTGAAAAATGCATGCTCAATCATATCCATTGATCCTTAATCAAGTTCCCCGATTAATAGTGATCACCAGATAGCAGCGTATTTTTGCGAATAAAAAGAGTAAGTTAGTAACAAGCTTTTAGTAGTTTAGTATTAGCTTGCTTAATATGGTTACTATCATAGTTAACGATACAAAATAAGTCTGGGCATGCATCACATCAATAGACATATCTCAGTAGAATTATGAGATTTAAATCACACAATTGTGTTTGTGAATAAATTTTTTTGACACATCCGCTGTCATTAACGTATCAAGGGAAAGCCATAAAGCAAACAAATTGATGTGTTTGACGGTGAATGGATTGCTTATTTAGGTTAGTAGACGGTAAAATACCTTCAGTACAGATTGAGCACAAATTTATGAATCATCTATCTTTTTACTGGCTTCCAGATCATCACCAAATGCTCATCCAAGGGTTAGAAAGCGAATTTTCTCAATTGGTTGAACACTCACTCAGCACAGGTAAAATTTCACTTCCTCCTATTCCTGATGTTGTTCTAAAAATACAGCGCTTATGCACATTAGAATCTACTGAAATTTCAGATGTCGCCGATTGTCTACTTGAAGATCCCGGACTGACTGCAATTGTAGTACGCGTAGCAAACTCTGTTGTCTTTAATCGTCGAAATATTACCTGTACGGATTTAGTCACGGCGGTATCACGCTTAGGCATACTACGAGTACGCGACATTGTAACAGCCCAAGCGATTGAGCAGTTAAAACACTCCGTAAACTTAAGCAAAGAATGCAATAAAATATTGGTTAATAGCGCCGCCATATCGCGAGAGCTTGGCGCAACCATGGTGATGGTTACTCACGCATTTAAACAACTTGAACCAAACCGATATCAACATTTAGAGCAGGAAAAAGCCTTACTTGTCGGTCTACTTGCGGATATCGGCTTGTTTTGTCTGGTACACGAATATCATTTATATCTTGAGAAAGGCAACTATCTCGATCAAAACATCGCCCTACAGATTTTTCAGTCGCGATGTTCAAAAACCAGTCAGCTTGTGTTAAGAAGTTGGGGGTTCGACTCAGATTTCCTTGAAGTAGCAGGAAATGAATCTTTAGTCGCATCTTCTCACGAAGTCAGTTACCTTGATGTGGCACGTATTGCTCACCATCTTTTACTGTTTCGTCGTCAAGATGAAGAGATTGAAGAGCATGACGTCGAAATTAATGCGACCGGAGCTGAGGTGCTATACAACTTAAGTAACCTTAGTGAGCTTGAATTCAAATCAAAACTCAATGATGTGATCAACGCAAGCGGCTTCTAAACCCAAAATAATCAGAGGATGAGATGTTCTCAGGGATGTTATTTATTTTTGCCCCACTAATAGTGGGGTATCTATTTTCTATTGCCAATCAACAGTGGCTAGCCGCATTAAATAAAGCCACGTCTTGGTTAGTTTACGTCATTCTGTTTCTGATGGGTTTAAGCTTGGCAGCCCTCGATAACTTGGGCAGTAACCTACAGTTGATACTCAAATTTACCACCGTATTTTTCTTGATGATCGGTGCTTGCAACTTGTTGGCCTTGCCCTTTATTGACCAATTTCTACCCATAAAAACCGATGCGAACCATTCAAAACTCCCCCTATCTAGCATGGCGTTAGAATCCGTAAAGCTGATTGTGGTTGTCGGTGGAGGATTGGCGCTTGGGGTTGTATTAGGATTCGATTTAAGTTGGGTCAGCACCGCCAGTGAATGGATCTTGTTCGTATTGCTTTTCTTTATTGGTATTCAGTTGAGAAATAGTGGTTTAACTCTACGACAAATTTTGCTCAATAAATACGGAATGGTCATCGCATTAGTCATTATATTGACCTCTTGGATTGGGGGGATCATTGCGGCCATGATTCTTGATATACCAATTTATCGAGGACTAGCCATGGCTTCCGGTTTTGGATGGTATTCACTTGCCGGGATTTTAATGGGTGATGCTTTCGGCCCAGTCTATGGTGGTGCCTCTTTCATGATAGAGCTACTGAGAGAACTGGTTGCTTTAGTGATGATCCCCATGCTAATCCGAACCAAACCTTGCTCTGCCATCGGCTATGCTGGCGCAACCGCGATGGATTTTACCTTGCCCGTGATCCAAACAACTGGCGGGGTTCGTTGCGTACCGATCGCGATTGTCAGTGGGTTTATTCTCAGCCTACTGGTGCCTATTCTTATGCTGTTCTTTGTATCACTTGCAGGCTAGATCTCAGGAATCACTTTAGCCTTCATTTAAACTAAAAAAAGGGAATAGAAAATTCCCACACAATAACAAAGCCCAAAGGAAGATTTATGAAACGTGTTATCGTTGCCCTACTGCTCTCAACTTCAGCGAATGTTGCTCTCGCTGCTGATAACCAATGCTTATCCGAAAAATATGACGCTTATATCGACGCGTCACTCCATTGGTATAGTGATCTCGCCGACTTAACGACCGCGCAATATCCTGAACTGACCGAAGTCAGCCAATGGTTTCTGCAAGGACGCCAGCACCACTTTGACTTAAACCGTGCAGCAGTCCACTATTACCTCAGCAATGATCCTTCCAAAGTCGCTACCTCGCAACCTGTAGAAGCTTGGCTAAAGCTAGAACAACACGAGATCAAGGTATTGGCCTCACGCAGTGATGAACTCGGTCACATTGCTAAAATTACCTATGAAGATCGCCAAGCGAAGCCTAACGAAAAAAACTATGAATTACGTTCAGCCTTAGCCGAATTGCTCAGTCATCCGAAGCAGATCGAAGCTGCGTTGAATAAATATAACGATGCCATCGCCTTGATCGAAAAGAAAGTCTGTAACTAGTCGCCGCCTCTACTCTAGCCGAATTAAGACGGGACAACTGTCCCGTTTTCGTTTAGATTGTGCCGCCCGCATTCCATAAAAATCAAAATAACGAAGCTATATGGTATCAGAACAAAAAACTGCAAATGTGAGTTTCGAGAGCTTGTTACGGATCTTCACTGTGCCCGAAGGCCCCGATTCAACACTGACAAAAATAGACCAAGAGCTATCACGCAATTTGAACCTCTTCTTGCGTGAACATATTGTCGCTGAAGAAAAACCACTCAAAGAGATCGAAAAAGATTTCTCTAATCCGCAAATTCCAGAGTCACCGGCGTTCGTTTCAGAACATACTCAACATTTGTTGGATAATTTAGTCGCTCATTCGGTACATACCTCGGCTCCCAGCTTTATTGGTCATATGACATCTGCACTGCCATATTTCTTGATGCCGTTATCAAAGATCATGATTGCGCTGAATCAAAACTTAGTCAAAATTGAAACGTCGAAAGCGTTTACACCGCTAGAGCGACAGGTTTTGGGTATGTTGCATCGTTTGATCTATCAAGAAAACGACGCCTTTTACAGCCAATGGATGCACAGTGCCAATCATTCGCTTGGTGCATTCTGCTCTGGCGGAACGATTGCCAATATCACGGCATTGTGGGTGGCTCGCAATAATGCTTTGAAAGCCGATGGTGATTTCCAAGGCGTCGAAAAAGAGGGGCTTTTTAAAGCCATGCGTCATTATGGTTACCATGGTTTAGCGATTTTAGTGTCTGATCGCGGCCATTATTCCTTAAAGAAAGCCGCTGATGTATTGGGTATCGGCCAAGAAGGCTTAGTTTGTGTAAAAACCGACCACAACAACCGCTTATGCCCGCAAGATTTGAAAGCTAAAATGGCACACCTAAAAAGCCAGAAAATTAAACCTTTTGCAGTTGTTGGCGTCGCCGGAACCACAGAAACAGGCAACATTGATCCCTTAAGAGATATCGCCAATATTTGCCAGCAAGAAGGTTGTCATTTTCACGTAGACGCCGCTTGGGGCGGTGCCACGTTAATGTCGAACAATTACCGCTACTTACTCAATGGTATTGAGTTGGCTGACTCCGTAACGATTGATGCACATAAGCAGCTCTACGTGCCGATGGGGGCAGGCATGGTACTATTCAAAAAACCTGATGCAATGCATTCAATTGAGCATCATGCGCAATACATTTTACGCAAGGGGTCAAAAGATCTCGGCAGTCATACATTGGAAGGTTCTCGTTCAGGTATGGCTATGTTGGTGTATGCTAGCATGCACATTATTAGTCGCCCAGGCTACGAATTATTGATTGACCAGAGTATTGCTAAAGCTCGCTATTTCGCTGACTTGATTAAAGCACAAGACGATTTTGAGCTAGTTTCTGAACCCGAACTATGCCTTTTAACCTACCGTTATATTCCAGCATTAGTTCGCCAAGCTCTACAGCAAGCCTTACCAAACCAAAAGGCAGAATTGAACGAGTTGCTGAACGAAATAACCCAGTTTGTGCAGAAAAAACAAAGGGAAACGGGGCATTCATTTGTCTCTCGAACCCGTTTAAACCCAGAACGCTGGGACAAGCTTGATACCATCGTATTTCGCGTGGTATTGGCCAACCCGCTAACGACACATGCTATCTTGCACTCGATATTAGATGAGCAGCGACATATTGCCACTTTAGCCCCTAATTTGATGGCTAAAATTGTGCAGCTTGCACAAAGAATTACCAGCTAGAATCCCTGTAAATTACAGCAAATTGAAAATTTATTTCTTTTTGCTGTAACTAATACATCATTTATGAGCCGTAAATTTTCATTAATCATCGATTTAAATCTAAATTCTGTAGTTTTGATGAAATTTTGTTTGAGGTTTGTCATGTTCTCATCAATTGATAACTTGAATTGTTACGGAAATCCACATCCTAGGTTTATACTCATTGCATGGCGTTGGTTTAACGTACCTTTTTGGAAATGTATTATTTCCAATCCCCCTAAAAGGGCAATAGGGTAAAACCAACGAGTTGTTCTCTTCGCCCGCGTGAACACTATGAATACATTAGAAAAAATTCAAAAAAATCTGGAAAACTTTAGCAAGTCGGAACGTAAAGTTGCCGAAGTGATTATGGCTTCGCCACAAACCGCGATTCACTCAAGTATTGCGACACTCGCCAAAATGGCCGATGTCAGTGAACCAACGGTAAACCGCTTTTGTCGACGACTCGACACCAAAGGCTTTCCCGACTTTAAACTTCATTTAGCGCAAAGCCTTGCTAACGGAACTCCGTACGTAAACCGCAATGTTGAAGAAGATGATGGCCCAGACGCCTATACCCATAAGATTTTCGAATCGACTATGGCGTGTCTGGATGTAGCTAAAAATAGCTTGGATCCAATGCAAATTAACCGTGCAGTTGACTTACTCACACAAGCAAAACGGATCTCTTTCTTCGGTTTAGGAGCCTCTTCTGCTGTGGCAAAAGATGCCCAAAACAAATTTATTCGCTTTAATATTCCGATCACTTGCTTTGAAGATATCGTGATGCAACGCATGAGTTGCATCAACTGTACCGATAATGACGTAATTGTCTTGATTTCGCATACAGGTCGTACGAAAAGCCAAGTGGAAATCGCCAATCTTGCGCGCGAAAATGGTGCGACTGTCATTGCGATTACAGCAAAAGATTCACCGCTGGATAAAGCAAGCTCGTTGTCGATCTCTCTTGACGTGCCTGAAGATACTGATGTCTATATGCCCATGGCAAGCCGTGTGGTGCAAATGACGGTAATTGATGTACTGGCTACTGGTTTCACCCTGCGTCGTGGCTCTGGTTTTCGTGAAAATCTTAAACGCGTCAAGGATGTACTAAAAGACTCGCGCTACGATAAACTGTCACAGTTCTAAGATAATCGCGATCCTAAAATAATCGTTAAAACGGAGCTCAATTGCTCCGTTTTTTATCTAGCCCTGCTTATGTCTTTAGAACGCAACTGGTTTCAACGCCAGCTATAATGCTATCACTCTCTTTTCTTTCATCTCGATTGCCTCCTAGAATCAACCATCTTAAAAAAATTTGATGCCGTTCAACATGAAGAGAATAACCACGTAAAATACAAAATTATTCGACATGTAATATGACGTACCATATTCGATATCTTTCTTGATGTTTTTAAAGATAAGCTTACGTTGATTATGAAATAAACAATAGCTTTTACCTATTGAAGCAACTGGTGATTGCCACTTTATTTCCGACCTCGGATCGGGCATAGTTGCACGCAACAAGAATTAAGGAGAAAGTTATGTTCGTTGTTATTTTTGGCCGCCCGGGTTGCCCTTACTGTGTTCGCGCAAAAGAACACGCTGAAACATTGAAATTGAAACGCGACGATTTTAACTACCGTTATGTTGATATTCACGCTGAAGGTATCAGTAAAGCTGATCTAGAAAAGACCGTGGGTAAGCCAGTTGAGACTGTTCCACAAATCTTTATCGATCAAGAACACATCGGTGGCTGCACTGATTTTGAAGCTTATGCGAAAGAGCATTTAGGCTTATTCGACGAATAATGCCAAGAAATATAAAAACCCGCTAATAATCAGCGGGTTTTTGCCCTGTACAGTTAGATAGTCCTTTCTCAAATTAAGTCAGTGAAATGTCAATTGTCACAAATTTCACTTATCTTTTTGCAATATTAAGATACAATTCCCACACTTTACCTACCCCACTTGGCACACATAACGAGTTGAGCCGTGAATATCGACGTCGTACTTTTGCTTGATCAGAACCCTATTCTTCTTATTTTTGTTGTCTTAGCGATTGGCCTTGGTTTTGGCAAAATTCGTTTTGGCAGCTTACAACTAGGTAACTCTATTGGGGTGTTAATTACATCACTCATCATGGGGCACCTTGGTTTTTCCTTCAATGCTGAAGCGTTGACCATAGGTTTCATGCTATTCATCTATTGTGTCGGCATTGAAGCTGGCCCTAATTTTTTTGGCATATTTTTCCGTGATGGAAAACACTATCTCATCTTAAGTTTAGTGGTGCTTATTACCGCCACTTGGATTACCTATTTTGGCAGTTATTATCTCGGCCTCGATTTTGGCTTAGCCGCTGGCATGATGGCAGGTGCATTAACCTCCACCCCCGTGTTAGTTGGTGCGCAAGATGCGTTAAACTCAGGTTTAGCGACGCTTCCAAGGAATATGGATTTATCCCTTATTTTGGATAACGTTTCGGTCGGTTATGCGATGGCTTATTTAATTGGTCTTATCAGCATGATCATGTTTGCTAAATTGCTGCCTAAGTTGCAAAAACAAAACCTCTCAGATTCTGCTCAGCAGATTGCTCAAGAACGTGGGCTTGGGGGGAGTGGTCAGCGCAAAGTCTATTTACCTATCATCCGTGCCTATCGGGTCGGCCAAGAGCTGATCAACTGGATTGATGGACGTAATTTACGTGAGCTTGGTATTTATCGCCAGACTGGTTGCTATATTGAGCGTATCCGACGTAATGGTATTCTTGCCCATCCTGACGGTGATGCCATCTTGCAAGAAGGGGACGAAATTGCATTGGTCGGCTTCCCTGACAGTCATGCAAGGCTAGACCCTAGCTTTCGAAATGGTAAAGAGGTGTTTGATCGCAACCTACTGGATTTACGCATCTCTGAAGAGGAAATCGTCGTAAAAAGTGACAGTATTGCCGGTAAACGCCTATCGGATCTCAATTTATCCGAATATGGTTGTTTCCTGAACCGAGTGATACGCGCACAAATTGAAATGCCAATGGACTTAGACATTGTGCTTGCCAAAGGCGATGTATTGCAAGTCAGTGGTGAAAAAAGCCGTGTTCAAGGCTTGGCCGATAAGATAGGTTTCATCTCTATCCATAGTCAAATGGCGGATTTGCTCGCCTTTTGTAGCTTCTTTATCCTCGGTATTTTGTTTGGTTTAATCACCATGACCTTTGGGCAAGTCTCCTTCGGTTTAGGTAACGCAGTTGGGTTACTACTTTCTGGCATCATGCTCGGGTTTTTACGAGCTAATCACCCCACTTTCGGCTATGTACCGCAAGGGGCATTAAATATGGTGAAAGACCTAGGTTTGATGTTCTTTATGGTAGGCATTGGCTTAAGTGCTGGCGGGAAAATGTTCCAGCACCTCTCAGAAGTGGGCGTACAAGTGATCGGCCTTGCATTTTTAGTCAGCGTGGTGCCAGTCGTCTTTGCCTATTTGGTCGGTGCGTACATTTTGAAAATGAACCGCGCGCTTCTATTTGGTGCGATTATCGGGGCACGAACTTGCGCACCAGCGATGGATATCGTTAACGACTACGCAAAATCGACCATTCCCGCATTGGGTTATGCTGGCACCTACGCTATCGCCAATATACTGATGACACTGACAGGAACTATTTTAATTTTACTCAGCTAAACCTAATAATCCTCAGTGCTACTCGCCAAAGTCACATGTGTGGCTTTTGGCGAGCCATCGCCCCTCTATTTACTTCGCTTTTATCTCAATGTTTGCCGCTTTATCGGCTCAGAACTGCATCTTTTCTCCTGAATTCAACTCACCACTGCTTAATTTTCCAAACGAAAGGCAATCGTTTGCTTTTTATCTGGCAGCAGAAAATAGTTCTGGTATGATGCGCACAGTTTATCGATATCTTTACTAGCGTTGAGCTGAGCGATATCTTCTCTGTATGACGTTTGAAAAAAATAGGAATGTCTAAATGAGCCTTGCTGATCAAATCCTTGCCGTCAATGACGACCTCCCAATTCGCACTCACCAACCAGTTCATAGCGGCAAAGTTCGCTCTGTTTATTGGCTAACTCCCGAAGATAGCCAACGTTTGATCAAAGAAAAAGGCTACAACGTTGCTCCTGATGCACCTTTAGCCATTATGGTAATCAGTGACCGTATTTCCGCTTTTGATTGTATCTGGCATGCCGAAGGTGGCATCAAAGGTGTACCGGGTAAGGGCGCGGCATTAAACGCGATTTCAAACCACTGGTTTAAGCTATTTCAAGAGAACGGGTTAGCCGATAGCCATATTTTAGATATTCCCCATCCTTTTGTATGGATTGTGCAAAAAGCCAAGCCAATCAAAATTGAAGCGATTTGTCGCCAGTATATTACTGGTTCAATGTGGCGTGCTTACGAAAAAGGTGAACGAGATTTTTGTGGTATTCAATTACCAGAAAGCTTGCAGAAAGATAAAAAACTGCCAGAGCTGCTCATTACCCCATCAACCAAAGGCATCTTAAAAGGCATTCCCGGTGTTCCAGAAGCCGATGATGTCAATATCTCACGTCATAATATTGAAGAGAATTTTGCCGCTTTTAACTTCAGTCGTGTCGAAGATATTGCCTTGTACGAACAGCTATTAAAAGAAGGCTTCAACGTCATTAGCCAAGCACTCCGTCAAGTAGAGCAAATCTTCGTCGATACCAAGTTTGAATTTGGTTATGTCACCGATGCTAACGGCGTTGAGAAGCTCATTTATATGGATGAAGTGGGTACGCCGGACTCGTCTCGCATCTGGGAGAGTGCTTCCTATCAGCAAGGACGTATTGTGGAAAATTCGAAAGAGGGTTTTCGTCAATTCTTGCTCAACTACTTCCCAGACCCTGATATTTTACTCAACAAAGAACGGATGGCTGAGCGAGAAGCGCTTGCTCGTGAAAATGCACTGCCTTTGGCTGCATTAATGGATATTTCCAACACCTATCTTGCGATTGCAGAGAAAATTGTTGGCCAACCGATCGCATTAAGCCAAAACCCAAAGCAAGAGATCATTACTATCCTGCGTTCTCAATATGGCTTGATTGACTAGCACTCAACAATAACGGGGCATTAAATATGCCCCGTTACCTGCTTATCCCCTTACAGGGTGATAATAAATTCGTCTGGTTTTGTATTTTTTATCAAGGCTTGGCTCTTATTCTGAATCACTTTGATTTGCTCAGAATCCAACGCATACGGCATCACTAACTTTATCTCTTCAATTCCTTCTAATTTCGCCAATCTTACCAGTGAAATTAAATTCGCCTCATCACTACAACGGGTTGATAACGACTTCAACGCCATTTCCCACAAGCGATCTTCGGGGGTTGATAATTCTTTAATGCTGTCTTTCCAAACCGTACCAAAAATCGGTGCAAATGACGTCATAGCTTCGAGAAATGTCCATTTTTTATTGCATGACGCACCGAGGAATGTGGTGTAGTCAAATACGGCTCGAGTCCTTTCAGGTGTATTCATTTTGTCCCCCGACAAATTGCCAGTACACTATACCCAATATCATCCATGAAGGTTTATATAGCAATAGGATATAAAAAAATGGTCTTTTATACCTTAAAATCGAATGGATTAGCTATATCAAAACCAAATCCTTAACAAAGCATAAACAGACTTGCCGACATATGTGTCTGATTGATTAATATTTCAAACCGTGAACAAAAAGTCGCTTTATCACTTAAAGTGATCATCGCTCAACGCTACTTTTGAAATCTCTGCTAAAGGAGACCAGTAGACAAAAATGTGTACATTGATGCCCTCAGCAATTAACACGGAGAATTCTACCGTTTTTATCGGCATTCTTCAGTATTCTGTGCCATGTGTCGCCGCTCGTCTATTTACAATCTCATGAGTAAACCGTTATCATTTTTGAGTTCCCTTCTACCCTAAAATAGGCCGACAATGAATAATGATAAACGCCCTCTTTATATTCCCTATGCGGGCCCCGCTCTACTCAGCACGCCTTTGCTCAATAAAGGCAGTGCATTTTGTGCTGAAGAGCGCAGTTCCTTCAACTTAGAAGGCCTGCTTCCTGAAACGACGGAAACGATACAAGAACAAGTTGTTCGTGCATACCAACAATATTGCAGCTTTGAAAATGATATGGATAAGCACATTTATCTGCGCAATATTCAAGATACTAATGAGACCCTATTCTACCGTTTAGTGCAAAACCACATTACCGAAATGATGCCGATCATCTACACACCAACAGTCGGTGCGGCATGTGAAAATTTTTCAAATATTTATCGTCGCGGGCGTGGTTTATTTATCTCCTTTCCAAATCGCGACCACATCGATGATTTACTTAATAATGCAGCGAACCATAACGTAAAAGTTATCGTAGTGACCGATGGTGAACGCATTCTCGGCTTGGGCGACCAAGGAATTGGTGGCATGGGTATTCCTATCGGCAAACTGGCACTTTATACCGCATGTGGTGGTATTAGCCCTGCTTATACTTTACCGGTCGTGCTCGATGTTGGAACCAATAACCCACAGCGCTTGGCTGACCCGATGTACATGGGCTGGCGTCACCCTCGCATTACTGGGGCTGAATACGAGGCGTTTGTGGAAGAGTTCATTCAAGCGGTGCAACGTCGCTGGCCTGATGCATTGATCCAATTTGAAGATTTTGCACAAAAGAATGCAATGCCACTATTAGAGCGTTATAAAAACCGTATTTGTTGTTTTAACGATGACATTCAAGGCACTGCGGCGGTGACTGTAGGTTCGCTATTGGCCGCATGCAAAGCCGCGGGCAGTCAACTCTCCGAGCAGCGTATCGCGTTTCTTGGTGCGGGCTCTGCGGGCTGTGGCATTGCCGAAGCAATCATCGCGCAAATGGTCTCAGAAGGCATTTCCGATGCACAAGCACGTTCTCAGGTCTATATGGTTGACCGCTGGGGTCTGCTGCAAGAAGGCATGCCTAACCTACTTGATTTCCAACAGCGCCTCGTACAAAAAAACAAAGACACGCATGATTGGAACACAGAAGGCAATGGTTTTTCATTACTGGAAGTAATGAAAAATGGCAAACCAACGGTGTTGGTCGGTGTTTCTGGTGCTCCGGGATTATTCAGTGAAGAGATTATCACTGAGATGCACAAACACTGCCCACGCCCGATTATTTTCCCGCTGTCGAACCCAACCAGCCGTGTTGAAGCAACGCCTGATGACATTCTCCGTTGGACTAACGGTGAAGCACTCGTCGCCACAGGCAGCCCGTTCGCTCCCGTGTTGCATAACGGTAAAACCTACCCAATTGCACAATGTAACAATAGCTATATTTTCCCAGGTATCGGCTTAGGCGTACTGGCGGTTAATGCGCGCCGAGTCACTGATGAGATGCTGATGGAATCAAGCCGCGCACTCGCCAACTGTTCACCTCTGGCGCTTAATGGGCATGGTGCGTTACTTCCACCACTGGAAGCCATTCACTCCGTTTCCAAGAAAATTGCGTTTGCGGTAGCGAAAAAAGCGATTGAGCAAGGCGTTGCACTGGAGATCCCAGATGATGTGTTAGAAACCGCTATTGAGCAGCATTTTTGGCAGCCAGTATACCGTCGCTATAAACGCACTGCTTTCTAAACTCCTACTCTGCTGCCCCCTAAGCTTCGGCTGATGTTTAGGGGCTTTTTCTGTGAGTTAATATGATGAACTTTTTAGCGCCCGCAGGGCATTACTTATCACCGTATTTAACGGAGATATCAACCGCCTTGATCGCTTGTTTGCTCGTGATGCTCGGTGGAGAGATTAACGCCGCGATGCGCAAGCTAATGCGCAACCAACACTTTGTCATTCGCACATTTACGTTTATATTGATTAACGCTTTCGGCTACGGTTTGGTGATCATCAAAGCGAGCCCTTACCTTGCTCGGACACTTTCGCAGTTAGAATCAGGCATGATGTTTAGCATTATTATGCTCTGCTTTATTGCTATCGGGATCTGGGCACAAAGGAACCGTCAAATTTAGTGTTAAAATTTTCATCCTCAAATCACTCTCGCCCTGTTTGGAAAAAGCGGGTTTACACGCTGCTTCGCTACGTGTCTGTACTGTTGTTCATTTCAAGCCTTTTTGTGCTTGGCATTGATCGCTGGGTCAGTTGGCAGGCCGAAAAACAAATCGTCACCGAGCAAAACCAAGTCGGTCAATTCCAAGTCGCTGTTGTACTTGGAACCAGTAAGTACTTGGGTAAGACGCTCAATGACTATTATGCCCATCGAATTGAAGCCGCGATCGCTTTGTATGAACAAGGCAAGGTAAAAGGGTTTTTACTCAGTGGTGATAATGCTCACCGTTCGTACAATGAACCGTGGACGATGAAGCGCGATTTACTACGCGCAGGGATCCCGAGTGAACACATTTACTTAGATTATGCAGGATTTCGTACTTTAGACTCCATTGTTCGCGCAAAACGTATCTTCGAAACCGATAATTTTTTGATTATTTCTCAACAATTTCATTGTGAGCGTGCACTCTTTATTGCCAACTATCACAACATGAATACTCAGTGTTTAGCGGTTGCAGGGCCAACGACTCATTCTGGTTTTAAAGTGAGGCTGCGTGAGGTCTTTGCTCGTACGAAAGCATTTTTAGATCTCTATATCACGAATACTCAACCTAAATTTTTAGGTCCTAAAGAGCCCATTGTGATCGAAGAGTTACCCTTAGAGCCAATCGAAGATGAAAGCTAAAAGAGGTACTGACGCTCATCATTAAGTGATCTCAGTAGCGAAACTAGACTGCGTCCCAGAAACCTTTCCTGCGACAGATTTCCGGGCCACTTTGGTTACGCTAACGTGGATAAGACATCAAACAAAGCGTCAATTTCACTGCGCGTGTTGTAGTGCATAAAACCGATACGGACAACTCCACCGCTGTTTTCAAGATCTAACTGACGCACTAAACCCAGCGCATAGAAATGCCCATTCCACACACAAATATTATGCTCGCCCAATGTTTTGGCCACAAACTCTGGGTGGTGATTAGATAAACGAATGGCAAAGGTCGGTGTACGTAGCTCACTGTTAGCCTTGGTCAGGCCATAGAGCTTAGCCGAACTCAATCCTTTAAGTTTATACAGAAAATACTCACTCAATTGGCGTTCATGCTGGTTGTATTGAATGAAACTATCGATCAAACGCTCTCTTAACGAGCCACTCGCGTCTCCCCATTGCGCCAAATATTCCACTGCAGCAATCACGCCTGCCAAACCTTCAAAACTCTGCGTACCCGTTTCAAAACGCCCCGGACCAATATTGGTTGCAGGTTCAACTTTGTAGGGTTTAAGTGCATGTAACCACTGCGAAGCGATATAAATGATACCAACGTGTGGACCAAAAAACTTATATGCCGAACAGGTTAAAAAATCACAGCCTAATTCTTGTACATCAATCAAATGGTGCGGAGCATAGTGAACGGCATCCACATACACCATCGCGCCGACTTGATGCGCTGCATCCACAATGCGTTTAACATCGACAATAGATCCTGTGGTATTCGAGGCATAAGTGACCGCGACCAGCTTTGTTTTAGGATTGAGCAATGACAGTAAGTGTTCAATATCCAAAGTACAATATTGTTGGTTCACCTGTACCTGGTGCACTGTAACGTGCTTATCCTGCGCCGCTTGCTGCCAACTCGATACATTGGAATAATGGTCAAGCGCGGTAACAATCACTTCATCGCCCGCTTGCCAATCTCGGCTAATGGCTCGACTTAGCTGAAAAGTCAACGAGGTCATATTCGCGCCAAATACAATATTTCCTGATGACTCAGCGTTCAGAAGCGCTTGCACCGACTCACGAGCTTGCTGCATTAAATCAGTGGTGATTTGGCTTGAAAAATAGTGTCCGCCCAAATTAGAGTTAAAATGGCCCAGATATTCACTCATTTTTTCTATTACCGACTTAGGTACTTGCGAGCCACCTGGACCATCTAAGAAACTCACTGACTTGCCATGATATTTTTGCGACAAAGCACTAAACTGCGTACGCACTTTTTCAGGAGTGAAGATCATTTCGACCATCCTTAGCGGTTAACACAAAAACATCCATATGACCTTCTTGCCCATGCTCAATCGAGCGGATAGGACAAGCGTTATGCCATAACTTACTGTCCGCGAGTATCGCAATCTCACCATTTTCTAACACTTTCCGAAAGAAAGGGGCTTCATGACAGTCTTGATACAGCATAATTTCACCGCCGACGATATTGTGGCGATTCACCCCCACCAACGCAATGTGATCAAAGCCATCTTGATGGACACCTTCTGGAGCGACTTGCGTCTCATCAAACACAGCAGCAATTCGGATCTGATGGATTTCAATCTCTTGACCATTGGGCAGCCCATTCGTACTCACAAACACCTCGCACACTTCTCTCATCCCTTCACTTTGTAACGTAGAGGATAAAATAGGATCGAAATGACGCTTAATGTTGCCTTGAAAATGATTGATTTGATCGGTTTGCATAAAGTCATGCTTGTCCAACGCCTCGACTTTCCCTTTGCTAAATTGAACCACAGAGTAGCGCCGTAAACGATACTGACCATCCGCATGATCCGTATGTGGTAATTGCGCAAAGGAGGGAGCAAGTTGTTGAATCGCTTTTTGACTTAATTGCGTAATCTGTAAAGTGTTTTCGTGTACAGCTAACATCACCAGCTCCTTAATTAAATTATTGGACACATTAAATTAACAATTAATTTACACTAAGGATACGCACTAATATTGCACATTCAAGTAAAAATGAATGTTATATCTGTATGTGACTAGCAATATAAAATTTAATACTTAAATAATCACAAAAATAAGAATTAAAATCCAATAACAAGCATGACACATAGCGATTTTTAGACAAGCTCACTACTTCAAGGTTAATAATCTTTTAAAAACAATGAATACCAACATTAGGATGATGTAGAAATGGTATGTAGACCATGGGCGGGTTTAAAGGAAATATCAGTAACTAATTTATCAGCTCGATTCGACTCAATTTAGCAAGTATTAATCCATGAGTCGTATGGCGGCTCATTAATTCGAAATTGGCACCATTTAAGTGGCAAGTCACACCAAAAATTAGACTAAAGTTAATACTAGTTCATAAAACTAATTGATATATTTGACCATTAAAACTTAGTTGAAACATCGCTCAACTGATAAGGAGATCCTCAACCCGTGAACTCTAGTATTAAAGTCACACTGTGGACTTTCATCGCATTAGGTTTCAGTGTAATCAGTGCCTATGCGGCTATGGATCCTAAAGATAAATTTCTCCAAGCATTGGAGGGCATTGAGCAGATCACCTACTCACTACCGATCAAGGCAAAGGCACAAATTAGTGAACTAGAAGAAGACTACATCATATTGTCACAGCCTTCAGCTCTCGTCGTACGTTACTATTTGGCCAAAGCAACTGTGTATGGGCTACTGGAGGAATATGATAGGAGCTTAGAAGCGGCACAATTAGGATTAAAGCGAACAGAGCATACCAACGTTGAAACGCTGACTCTCAAACTAAGAGAGATTCAAGCTTTACGGCACCAAAAAGTCGACGTGTTGCCGAAACTTGACGCACTGTTAGTCGAAGCAGGAAACGATCACAATGCACAAATCGAATCAGAAGTATTACTAGCTAAAAGTCTCTATTACCAAGAGCAAGGCGAGTTTAAAAAATCGTACGCCGCAATAATGACCTCAATTGATACAGCAAAATCCATTGATAACAAAGAGTTAATGGAGAGAATATCTCACGGTCTAGGTCAAATACTGGTTCAGCTACAAGATTTTGATCGTTCACAGCTGTTACTTGAAAATTCCTACAGTTACTTCAAGCAACGTAAAATGTCTTATAGCCAGTTGGTTAGCTTACTCGACATCTCTAAATTGCAAGAGTCACGCCATCAAATCACGGCAGCGATCGAAACCTATAAAACCGCACTCAAGCTGGCACAAATACTGGGTGACGGGCGACATCGCTTTCGTATTAACATTGAACTTGCACGGCTTTATCGAGATACCAACAACCGAGATCAAATGCGCTTTTTCTTGAAAAAAGCGGAGGAACTGCAGTACCGAGAAAGCCAACCAGGCTACGTTGCCACTTTTCAGCTATTACAAACACAAGATCTATTGGAACAAAAACGCTACGGTGAAGTGATTGAATTTGTAGAACCACTCATTGCGCATATCAAACAAAGATCAAATCTACTTATTCAACAGATAGAGTTGTTAAAAGTAGCAGCACAGGCTTATGCTGGGCAAAACAACTACAAACAAGCCTATGAAACTTATGATTTTTATCATTTACGATCGCTCACACTTCGCAATGTTGAACAAGTAGAGAACTTACAGCGACAGCAAATGTTGTTTGATCTTGAGCGTCTACAATATGAAAATCAGGATCTAAACTGGAACAACGTACTTCAAAAACTAGAAATTGAAAACCATCAGAAAACGTTTTATCTATTAGGTGAAATTGTCCTTTTCTTGGCTCTTGCATTAATAGGGTTATTGATCATATTTATCTGGGCCAACCGCTCTCGCATCAAAATGGGTATGCTTGCCAAAACGGACACCTTAACTGGCTTGTATAATCGACGCTACATGGAGGAACGATTTGCAAAACATCAATCCAAATCTTACCAAAACAGTAGCGAAGCGCTTATTAAACTCGTGCAACGGATTGTGATGTGGCAACAGACTTGGTTCAAAGGTCAACCTTCACTTAAAAAAAACAGCGAACCATTCGATTCAGCGCAATTAGACGAACAGATCCAACATAATGAAGATGCAAAACCGATTAGCCTTATTTTGACCGATGTTGATTATTTTAAAGTCATTAATGACACTTATGGTCACGCTTTCGGTGATCAAGTATTAGTGGAAATCGCCGCTATCTTTAAATCCTCGGTGCGCTCTTCTGATGTTGTCGCCCGCTACGGTGGAGAAGAGTTTCTCATCTTACTACCCGATACTGACTTAGGCATTGCCAGCGAAATTGCCGAAACATTACGCCGGAAAATTGAAGCTCACCATTTTGTAACCGAATCACGAGAATCAGTATCCGTCACTTCGAGTTTTGGCGTGTTGAGCGCAACGAATACGGATTTAGATCTCCAAGCATTGTGTGAAGAAGTCGACCAACTGCTTTATATGGCGAAAGCCAGCGGCCGAAATTGCTTAAAAACACGTTGGCTGACTTATTAGCCAAGTCCCATCATTGCTCAATTTGGCCATATAACGATTATTTCTAAGCTAGCCCTTGTAATCGCTTTAATTGACCCGAGATATTCCCTACAATCGTATAAATTTTTCGAGCATTTTCGATACTGGAGTCCCCATGAGCAACGTGAAACATTGCAAACTTCTTATTCTTGGTTCAGGCCCGGCTGGTTATACGGCAGCCGTTTACGCAGCTCGCGCTAACCTTAATCCAGTTCTCGTTACCGGTATGCAGCAAGGTGGTCAGTTAACGACCACCACAGAAGTAGAAAACTGGCCAGGAGACGCCGAAGGCCTCACGGGCCCTGCTTTAATGGAACGAATGAAAGAGCATGCCGAGCGCTTTGAAACTGAGATTGTGTTTGATCATATTAATGAAGTTGATTTTTCACAGCGTCCATTCCGCCTTAAAGGTGATAGTGCAGAATATAGCTGCGATGCCCTGATCATTTCAACAGGTGCATCCGCACGTTACCTAGGTTTGGATTCAGAAGAAGCCTTTAAAGGGCGCGGCGTTTCGGCTTGTGCCACTTGCGATGGCTTTTTCTATCGTAACCAAAAAGTTGCAGTCGTCGGCGGTGGCAATACCGCTGTGGAAGAAGCGCTTTATCTATCCAATATCGCGGCACAAGTTCACCTAATCCACCGCCGTGATTCGTTCCGCGCGGAAAAAATTCTGATTAATCGTCTGATGGATAAAGTCGCAAGCGGCAATATAGTGCTACACACTGACCGCACTTTACAGGAAGTGTTAGGCGATGAAACCGGCGTGACGGGTGTTCGTATGCAACACACCCAATCAGAAACTACAGAAGATCTGGATGTGATGGGCGTCTTTATCGCGATTGGTCACAAACCGAATACCGACATGTTTGCTGGCAAGCTAGAGATGAAAGAGGGCTATATCGTGGTCAGATCTGGCCTTGATGGTAATGCAACTCAAACGAGTATTGAAGGTGTGTTTGCTGCTGGTGATGTGATGGATCACAACTATCGCCAAGCGATCACCTCGGCAGGAACGGGTTGTATGGCGGCATTAGATGCAGAGCGCTACCTAGACAGCTTGAACGACAAGTAGACATGAGCGACAAGTAAGCAAAAGGTTGTTTTCCAGTTTTATAACAAAACCCTACAGCCCGGTGGTATATCCATCGGGCTTTATTTTGTATACTAGCGTCCTTCCGTTTACATAATAATTCTCATTAAGCCTTCGAAATGGATAAGAAAAAGCAACGTAGCTTGAATAATTGGCTCAAACAGCAAAGTAAACTGGCAAAACGCTGGTTAATGATTGCTGTTGGCCTTGGCGTATTATCAAGTGTGTTTTTGCTGGCTCAGGCCGCACTCCTCGCCTCCATTCTGCATCAATTGATTATTGAACAAGTTGATAAAACAGAGCTCATTCCCTATTTTCTTGGTTTAGTGGTAACGATTGCCGCACGTGCCGCGTGTGCATGGGGGCGTGAAATTGCGGGTTTTCGCTGCGGAGAGCAGATCCGTATTTATATCCGTCAGTTAATACTGGATAAAGTTCGCGAGTTAGGCCCTGCTTACATTAAAGGTAAGCCTGCCGGTGCATGGGCGACATTGCTGCTTGAGCAAGTTGAAAACATGCAGGATTTTTTTGCGCGCTATTTACCGCAGATGTCATTATCTGTGTTGATCCCATTTATGATTTTGATTGTGGTCTTTCCCGTCAACTGGGCGGCGGGTTTGATCTTCTTAATCACCGCACCCTTAGTACCGCTGTTTATGGCCTTAGTCGGTATGAAAGCAGCTGATGCTAACCGTAAAAATTTCAAAGCACTGCAACGATTATCTGGTCACTTTTATGATCGCCTGCAGTCGATGACTACAATACGTCTATTCAACCGCACACAAGCCGAAGCCAATCAGCTTAAAGGCGCTTCTGAAGTCTTTCGTACTCGCACAATGGATGTATTGAAAATCGCCTTTCTATCATCAGCGGTGTTGGAATTTTTCACCTCGATCTCGATTGCCATCACCGCCGTTTACTTTGGTTTTAGCTTTATTGGCGAGTTGAATTTCGGCTACTACGGTACAGCCGTGACTCTATTTTCCGGCCTATTTATCTTGATCCTTGCGCCTGAGTTTTATCAACCATTACGTGATTTGGGCACCTTTTATCACGCCAAACAACAAGCTGTTGGCGCGGCTGAAAGCATTGTCGAGTTTTTGGAAACCGACATCAGCAAGGTGAAATCAGGATCTATCTCGCTCGACGGTGCACAGCAGATTGACATTGTAGCGCAAGATCTCGAAGTGTTTAGCCCAGAAGGAAAACGCTTGGTCGGCCCAATTTCATTTACGTTAGATAACCATTCAACCACTGCACTTGTCGGGCCAAGCGGTGCAGGTAAAACCAGCTTAGTCAACGCCATTTTAGGCTTCATGCCTTACCAAGGCAGTTTGAAAATCAATGGTATTGAGCTGAGCGATCTTGAGCATACCAGCTGGCGTAAGCAGATCAGTTGGGTTGGGCAAAACCCACTATTGGTGCACGGAACCATCGTTGAGAATATCAGCCTCGGCAAGCAGGACATCAGTGACGAAGCGCTTCATTCGGCTTTAGATAATGCCTATGCGGCTGAATTTGTCGACAAACATGGTTTGGATTACACCATCACCGATCGATCTGGTGGATTATCTGTCGGACAAGCTCAGCGAATTGCACTTGCTCGCGCGCTGCTACAAAACGGCAATTTTTGGCTACTTGATGAACCAACCGCCAGCTTAGATGCCCGCAGCGAACAGTTAGTGATGCAAGGTTTGAACCGCCAAATTCAACATCACACCGCTTTAATCGTGACGCACCAATTAGCACCATTAAAATCGGTGCAACAGATTTTGGTGATGCAAAATGGGGCGATAGTTCAAACAGGCGATTACAATACACTCAGCCAGCAAAAGGGGCTGTTTTCCGATATGTTACAAGCTAATCAAGCGCTTGATGAAGCCAATAAGGGGAACCTTGATGCGTGATCTCATCCCTTACCTTAAATTGTATAAAAAGCACTGGTTTGGTTTATCTCTCGGTATACTGCTGGCCTTTTTAACCCTGTTTGCCTCGATTGGTCTACTGACCTTATCCGGCTGGTTTTTATCCGCAGCGGCCATTGCTGGCTTAACCATTGCTCGTGAAACATTCAACTACATGCTACCGGGCGCCTTTGTACGTGGCTTTGCCATGGGACGCACTGCAGGACGTTGGGGTGAGCGTGTTGTCAGCCATAATGCTACATTCAAGCTGCTGACGGATCTGCGTATTTTCTTCTTCCAAAAACTCGCGCCACTGATCCCAGGTCGTGTGTCAAACCTCAGAGACGCTGATTTACTCAACCGTCTAGTGGCAGATATCGATGCTATGGATCACGTCTATTTACGCTTAATCAGCCCAGTAACCGTGGGTGTACTGGGCATTAGTGCGTTAACGGCATTCTTATGTTGGTTCGACCCTGCCATTGGCTTAACCCTTGGTGCAATTCTTCTGACGCTACTGCTCGTGTGGCCAGTCCTCTTTTATAAACTGGGTCAGCGTAATGGTGCCGAGCTCACCCAGCACAAGGCGGATTTGCGTATTACAACGCTTGACTGGTTGCAAGGCTACAGTGAACTGACCCTGTTTGGTGCAGAAAACCGTTACCGTGAAGCGATTCTTAGCGCGCAGCAAAAATTGCTGGTCAATCAATTGGCTAACGCTCATTTTTCTGGCCTTGCACAAGCACTGCTCATGCTCGCTAATGGCTGGACGCTTGTGTTAGTGATCTGGCTCGCCGCCGATGGTGTGGCAGGTAATCAACCCGACCCGATGATTGCACTGGTGGCTTTTGCAACTATGGCAAGTTTTGAACTGCTGATGCCGATTGCTGGTGCATTTCAACATTTAGGGCAAACACTCACTTCTGCTCGCCGCCTCAACGATATTATTTTGGCTGAGCCTGAAGTCCAATTTCCTACCGCTTCAACTCAGCACTCAGGTCAATTCGATATTGAATTTTCAGACGTAACCTTTCACTATCCTGACAGCAGCCAAGATGTGCTACGCGGTGTCAACCTCCATATTCCCGCAGGGCATCGCGTTGCGATAGTGGGGCAAACAGGCTCTGGCAAATCAACCTTAATGCAATTGCTGTCACGCTATTGGGATCCACAGCAAGGCAGCGTCTCCATTGCAGGTACCCACTTAACAGCGTGGAATGAGAGCGAACTTCGCCAAACCATCAGTGTGGTTAGCCAACGTGTAGATGTACTCAATGGCACGCTGCGAGACAACCTCGCGATGGCCAATCCAAGCGCAAACGATCAACAGTTAGCTCACGCCTTAACGCAAGTCGGTTTACATACTCTATTGGATGATCTAGGTTTGGACGCATGGCTGGGTGACGGCGGCCGTCAGCTCTCTGGTGGAGAGAAACGCCGCATCGGTATCGCGCGCGCGCTGCTCCACAACGGTTCAATCTTATTACTCGATGAACCCACGGAAGGCTTGGATAAACAAACCGAGCAGCAAATTCTGGCTCTATTTAAGCAGCATTTTGCGCATAAAACGGTCCTCTTTATTACGCACCGCTTGGTCGAGTTAGAAACAATGGATGCTATTTGCCTGATTGAACAAGGTGAAATCGTGGAATACGGTAGCCACCAAGCGTTATTGGCCAAACAAGGCCGCTATTTCCAACTACAGCAAACCTTGTAATGCCGCATCTATTAGTGCGAACGATAATCTACAAAAGAAAAATCCCGAGCTTGGCTCGGGATTTTAATATCAATTAACGGGCAACGAAGAAGTTTCGCTTATCGACGTGGTGCTTTCGATTTGCCAGTTTGAGGCCGACCAGTGCCGCGGCTACCATCTGCACCACTGTTACGGGTACTTGAAGCAGGCTTGCGACGACCAGTGGTTGTGCCATTGGTTGTCGTACCGTTAGTTTTTTTACCATTGGTCGTTGTACCATTGGTCGTTGTACCATTGGTCGTACGACTTTTGGGTTTGCCCGTCGTCGTTACGCGCTCTTCATGGCGTTTAACGGCGCGGCGAATTTTTTGGCTACGTGCACGCTCACGAGTACGTGAAGTGTTGTCTTTGCTCAAATCTAGCATCGTCTCTTTTTCAGGACGCAGTTCAACCAATTCACGTAAATAGTTTACATCTTTAAGATCCAGTTCCATCCAACCGCCGCGTGGCAGTTTTTTGTCCAAATAGATCTCGCCATAACGAACCCGTTTCAAACGACTCACGGTAGTATCTTGAGATTCCCAAAGACGACGAACTTCACGGTTACGGCCTTCGTTAATCGCGACGTAGAAAGTATGGTTCATACCTTCACCACCAGCGTAAACGATATCTTCAAAGCGTGCCAAGCCATCTTCTAGCTCAACCCCTTTAACGAGGTTACGCACTTTCTGTTCGTTCACTTCGCCAAAAACACGCACTAAATATTCGCGCTCTACTTGACGACTTGGGTGCATAAGTCGATTGGCCAATTCACCATCGGTAGTAAAGAGAAGTAAGCCTGAGGTGTTGGCATCTAAGCGGCCAACTGAAATCCAACGCGAACCACGAATTTTAGGTAGACGATCAAATACCGTCCGACGGCCTTCGGGATCATGACGGGTACAAAGCTCACCTTCCGGTTTGTAGTAAGCAAGCACTCGACAAATAACTTCTTCTGGCGCTTTAACGGAAACAGCATGTCCATCAATACGCACAACCGCGTTATCATCTTCTAGGCGCTCGCCTAACATAGCTACCTTGCCATTAACACTGACACGTCCTGTTCTAATCAAAGCTTCTAACTCACGACGAGAACCATGACCAGCTCGTGCTAAAACTTTTTGTAACTTTTCGCTCATTTATCTACCTATGTGTCGTCTTCACAGACGTCGAATGAAAAAATGCGACCCCAAAATCGCGGCCGAATAGTATCTCAAATTCTACGCCAAAAAGCACTCGTTTTGATGGCCTACTCAAAAGCTATTCAAAAGGTGTTGGATCGCCCGCTCCCACGCGAGCAATCACCATCTCATCTTCACTAAAATCAATCACTGTCGTCGGCTGCTCACCTAAATAACCACCATTCAAAATCACATCCACTGTATGCTCAAGGCGATCCCGAATCTCTTCAGGATCCGATTCTGTATGGGTGTTGCCGGGCAAAATAAGTGAGGTGGACATCAACGGTTCACCTAACGCTTCAAGTAAATCAAGTGCAATACGGTTATTAGGCACGCGGATACCGATCGTCTTACGCTTCGCATTCATCAAACGTCGTGGTACTTCTTTAGTCCCTTTGAAAATAAACGTATAAGGGCCAGGTGTATTATTCTTTAGCAAGCGAAAAGCGGTATTATCCACACGCGCATAAAAAGAGAGCTCTGACAAATCACGGCACAGCAAGGTAAAATTATGCTTATCATCAAGACGGCGGATTTGGCAAATACGCTCTAACGCTTGTTTATTTTCTAACTGGCAACCTAGCGCATAACCAGAATCCGTTGGGTACACAACAACCCCGCCATTGCGGATAATGGCAACCGCTTGTGTGATCAAGCGAGTCTGCGGGTTTTCTGGATGAACGTAAAAAAACTGACTCATTGTCATTCCTCATTGTCGAGTCTCTCGACTCTATCTATGGATCTTAAGCTCCAATCTTTCCAGACAGGATCGATGCCGGAAGGCAACCAAAGATTTCGCCCCAGTTCCATCCAAGGTGAGGGGTAATGAAAGTCACTGCCTTGAGAAGCTAACAGTTTGTATTGTATAGCATAATCGGCCAAGATGCGTCTTTCTTGTGGTGCTTGTTGTGGTTGCGCCACTTCCATTGCATCACCACCCGCTTCCACAAACGCCGTTATTAAGCGCTTGAGCCACTTAGCCGTCAAGTCATATCGTCCAGGATGCGCTAATACCGCTTGGCCACCAGCGGCGTGTATTGCTTCAACGGCATCGGCCATCGAGCACCAACTTGGTGGTACATACCCGGGATTATCGCGGGTGAGAAACTTTTTGAACACCTGCTGCATGTTCTTCGCAAAACCCTGTTCAACCAGCCATTTTGCGAAATGCGCACGAGTAATCGGTGCGTCGCCAGCGATCGCTTGCACCTCTTCTAACACCCCTTCACGTGTCACTTTTTGCAATCGTTGTGCAATCAATTGTGCGCGCTGCACACGATGTGCCTTTTGCTGCTCAATGAGCTGTTGTAAAGCTTGCGCATTAGGGTCGATGTTGAGCCCAACAATATGGATATCTTTGTTCTGCCAAACCGTCGAAATCTCAATGCCATCAATCAAGGTGATCGGCAATTGCTGCTGATTGATATAGTCATGGGCGATAGATAGCGCATCAACCGTGTCGTGATCAGTGATTGCCAATACCTCAATTTCAAAGCCTAAAGCTCTATCAATTAAGGCTTGTGGCGACAAACGACCATCTGACGAGGTGGTGTGGCTATGTAGATCAATTCTCATAATTTTATTTTGGCCATCTTTTAGGCTTGACTTTTTACTCTTGCACTAGTTAACTAGTACACAAATGCAAGGCACGTATTTGAGGTTGACCATGTTACAAGAATTTAACCAAAACCATAATCACAATTTAAGCACAGCTTCAACTGAACTCAATTGGTGGCACACTTGGACGCGTTCTTGGTGGGCAACCGTGTACTTTTAAAATAAAACACGAATTCACAAAGCCCGCCTCAATGAGCGGGCTTTTTATTTTGTCGAATAGCTCACATTACATTGCACAATAAAACAGCGAAACCCCCAAAGTGAAGATTGGGTCTCTAAGAGGATTATGCGAGTATGGACGACAGGAACATTAAAATTCATCAAGGAGGTCTTGTGAATAAGACCATTGAAATTAAAAACTTAGGCCAAATTGACGTAATCAATATGTCCGTGCCTTATACCCAAGATCCAACTCGTCTATTTCATACCCTATGTGAGTCAAAAACAGATTGTTTGCTATTAGAGTCAGCTGAGATCGACTCAAAACAGGATCTCAAAAGTCTATTATTGATTGATGCTGCCGTGCGTATCATCTGTTTTGGTCACGGTGTCGCTTTCCATGCCTTGACAGACAATGGTCAGCAACTCATCAAACATCTACAGCGTAATATTAAAGCGGATATTGAACATCAGTTACAACAAAATACCTTAACGCTTCAATTTCAAGCACCATGCGACACGCTAGACGAAGATTCTCGCCTACGCGAAGCCTCTTCTTTTGATGCACTACGTCTCGTGCAGCACAGTTTCGACCTTAGTCACCACGATAAGTATGCTCTTTTCCTTGGCGGCTTATTTGCCTACGATCTGGTGGCCAACTTCGAACCACTAGGCGATGCCAGCACAACTAACCAGTGCCCGGACTACGTTTTTTATATCGCGGAAACCTTGTTGGTGATTGACCATAAAACTGAGCATTGTCAGTTGCAAGCCAGTGTTTTTAACCCCACGCCAACAATGCGTGAAACATTAATTACTCGTTTACAAGAGATCGCGCAGCAATGTGCCGCACCCAAATTACTACCGCCAGCCAAAACCGTAGCTAACGTAAGCGTGACAACGAATATTTCTGACCAAGAGTTTTGCAAGACCGTTCAAGCGTTAAAAGAATTTGTCGTGAAAGGCGATGTTTTTCAGGTGGTCCCTTCTCGCCGATT
Source organism: Vibrio qinghaiensis (assembly GCF_002257545.1). Classification (NCBI taxonomy): domain Bacteria; kingdom Pseudomonadati; phylum Pseudomonadota; class Gammaproteobacteria; order Vibrionales; family Vibrionaceae; genus Vibrio; species Vibrio qinghaiensis. The sequence continues at coordinate 1,718,516 of NZ_CP022741.1, forward strand.
TACTCTACCTTGCCCTTCACCACTTGCTGCTTATAAAAAACTGAAAGAGAGCAACCCAAGCCCTTACATGTTTTATATGCAAGACGAACGCTTTACTCTGTTTGGCGCATCTCCTGAAAGTGCATTGAAATACGCCACCGAGACCAACCAGATTGAGATTTACCCTATCGCAGGGACTCGCCGTCGTGGTAAACGCGCCGATGGTTCAATTGATTTTGATTTAGATAGCCGCATTGAACTAGAGCTGCGTTGCGACAAAAAAGAGAACGCGGAACACATGATGTTGGTCGACCTTGCGCGTAACGATGTCGCACGTATTGCACAAGCAGGAACGCGCCACGTCGCTGATTTATTGAAAGTGGATCGCTACAGTCACGTTATGCATTTGGTTTCTCGCGTGGTGGGTCAACTGCGAAGCGATCTCGATGCACTGCACGCTTACCAAGCCTGCATGAATATGGGCACACTCACTGGTGCGCCGAAAATTCGCGCCATGCAGCTTATCCGTAACGTGGAAAAAGCCCGCCGTGGCAGTTACGGTGGCGCGGTAGGCTACCTTACCGGAGAAGGCGATTTAGATACTTGCATCGTAATCCGCTCGGCTTATGTCGAACAGGGTATTGCGCAAGTTCAAGCAGGCGCTGGGGTCGTTTATGATTCAGACCCTCAATCGGAAGCCGACGAGACACGCGGTAAAGCACAAGCCGTGATCTCTGCAATTCAAGCCGCGCATCAGGAGTAGCAGACATGGCCAACATTATTTTTATCGATAACTTTGATTCCTTTACCTACAACCTTGTGGATCAATTCCGCTCACTCGGCCATACGGTGACAGTTTATCGCAACCACATCGCCGCACAGAGCATTGAACAAGCGGTCTTTCAATTGGATGAACCGCTGCTGCTACTCTCCCCCGGACCGGGCGCGCCCGCAGACGCGGGATGCATGCCACAATTAATCCAACGCCTTAAGGGCAAAGTGCCGATCATTGGCATCTGTTTAGGTCACCAAGCGATTGTTGAAGCTTACGGCGGCACTGTCGTGGGTGCTGGCGAAATCATCCATGGCAAAATATCGATGATGGAACACCAAGATCACCGTATTTACCAACAGCTACCGTCACCACTAGCCATTGCTCGTTATCATTCCCTAGTGGCTACTGAAGTTCCGGATAGTTTAACCATCACGGCAGAGGTCGATGGGCTCGTGATGTCCGTGGTGCAAGAGCAAGATAAAGTGTGCGGCTTTCAATTTCATCCAGAGTCCATCATGACTACTCATGGCGCAGCATTGCTTGCCAATGCGATCGATTGGGCTTTAGAAAAAAGCACCCACTAACGGATTTATAGGGATATTTTATGGAAAACATCATTAATAAACTTTACGCGCAGCAGTCGCTCTCGCAAGCAGAAAGCCAGCAACTGTTTGATGTCATCATCCGTGGTGAACTCGACTCTATTTTGATGGCAGCGGTATTGACGGCACTGAAAATCAAAGGTGAAACACCCGATGAAATTGCTGGCGCAGCCAAAGCATTATTGGCTAACGCGGCCCCGTTTCCAAGGCCAGACTACGATTTTGCAGACATAGTCGGCACCGGTGGTGATGGCTCAAATACTTTTAATATTTCAACCACCGCAGCATTTGTTGCTGCTGCCTGTGGCGTAAAAATTGCCAAACATGGTAATCGTGGAGTATCGAGCAAATCGGGCTCTTCTGATCTACTGGATTCATTTGGTATTAACCTTGCGATGAGCGCTGAAAATACTCGCCAAGCCATCGATGACTTGGGCGTCGCTTTCCTATTTGCGCCGCAATATCACGGTGGCGTGCGTCATGCGATGCCCGTGCGCCAAACCATGAAAACGCGCACTATCTTCAATATATTAGGACCGCTGATTAACCCCGCTCGCCCCAACATTGAACTGATGGGTGTTTACAGTAAAGAACTGGTTCTGCCTATTGCCCAAACCATGTTACAAATGGGATTGAAACGTGCAGCGGTCGTTCATGGCAGTGGTTTAGATGAAGTGGCAATTCATGGTGAAACCTTAGTGGCTGAAATTCGTGATGGACACATCATCGAATACACCTTAACACCTAAAGATTTTGGTGTTGAAAGCTACCCACTCGAAGCCATTCAAGGTGGTGAGCCTGCGGAGAATCGCGCCATTATTACCAACCTGCTGACAGGGAAAGGCACGCCAGCGCAACTGGCTGCCGTCGCTGTCAATGTGGCGCTGCTGCTGCGTCTTTTTGGCCAAGAAGATCTCAAAGCCAATACACAACAGGCCATTAGTGTAATGAACTCGGGTAAAGCCTATCAGCTTGTCCAACAACTGGCACAAAGAGGTTAAGCCCCATGCCTGAGCAACTTTCTGACCACATTTCAACCCAACATACTCAAATGGCTGAAGTGTTGGCCAAAATCGTCAATGACAAATATGAATGGGTCGAGCAGCGTAAAGCGCAGCAACCATTGGGCAGCTTCGAACATTTATTAAACGCATCAGATCGCTCGTTTTATGATGCGTTAAATACGGGTAAAACCGCTTTTATTTTGGAGTGTAAAAAAGCGTCACCTTCCAAAGGGCTCATTCGCCAAGATTTTGATTTGGATTATATCGCCTCGGTTTACCATCAATATGCAGACGCCATTTCAGTTTTGACTGATGAAAAATATTTCCAAGGCAACCTCGAATTTCTGCCACGCGTTCGCGCGCAAGTGAGCCAACCAGTGATTTGCAAAGACTTCATGGTTGATGTTTATCAGGTTTATTTGGCTCGTCACTACAACGCAGATGCCATTTTATTGATGCTGTCCGTCCTTGATGATCAGCACTATCAAATGCTAGCCAATGTGGCTCACCAACTGGGTATGGGTATTTTAACCGAAGTGAGCAATGAGGAAGAGCTGCACCGGGCAGTCGCCCTGCAAGCCAAAGTTATTGGCATTAATAACCGCAACTTGCGCGATCTCTCAACCGATCTCAATCGCACTAAACAGCTGGCACCTTTACTCCCAGAAGGAACCATGATCATCTCGGAGTCTGGCATTTATACTCACCAACAAGTACGTGAACTTTCGCAATACGCCAACGGATTTTTAATCGGCAGCTCGTTAATGGCCGAACAAAATTTAGAGCTAGCGGTACGCAAAGTGACGCTTGGCGAAAACAAAGTGTGCGGCTTAACTCATGCTGACGATGCGGCCAAAGCCTATCAAGCTGGAGCCGTGTTTGGTGGCTTAATTTTTGTGCCGCAATCCAAACGTTATATTGATTTAGACAATGCACGTTTGACCATGAGCGGCGCGCCGCTGCGCTACGTGGGCGTGTTTCAAAATCACACCATTGAAGCTATTACGCAGATTGCTACGACGTTAAAACTCTTCGCGGTGCAACTGCATGGCGAAGAAGATCAAGCTTATATTGACCAATTGAGAGCTCACTTACCTAGCCAGATTGAAATCTGGAAAGCTTATGGCGTGAGCGACTGCCTGCCGACCAAACTTGAGCGCCACATTGACCGTCATTTATTCGATGCCAAAGTAGGAACGCAATCTGGCGGCACTGGCCAACGTTTTGACTGGCAATTACTAACCGAGGTAAACGATGTCATGTTGGCGGGTGGCTTATCCCCTGAAAATGCTCAGCAAGCAGCAAACATCGGTTGTTTAGGGCTCGATCTCAATTCAGGTGTTGAAAGCGAACCGGGGAAAAAAGACTTACACAAGCTGACCCTAGCGTTCGACGCTATTCGGCAGTACTAACACTAAATCGATTCCCATTGACTTGAAAAGCGAGTGACTCCCAGCCGCAAGGTCAAGTAGCAAGGGATAACAACAGATTCATTACCGCTGAATCACTCAGCAGTAACACAGAGACTAAGGATACGAATTATGGCAAAACTCGATGCCTATTTTGGCGAATACGGTGGTCAATACGTGCCACAAATTTTGGTACCAGCGCTTGACCAATTGGAACAAGCTTTTATTGATGCGCAGGAAGATCCTGAATTTCGTGCTGAATTCATGACGTTACTACAAGAATACGCTGGCCGCCCAACGGCGCTAACTTTGACACGAAACCTCACGAAAGGCACAAAAACCAAATTGTACTTAAAGCGTGAAGATTTATTGCACGGCGGCGCGCACAAAACTAACCAAGTACTTGGTCAGGCACTGCTTGCTAAGCGTATGGGTAAACATGAAATTATTGCCGAAACAGGCGCAGGGCAACATGGTGTTGCAACCGCGTTGGCCTGCGCACTACTGGGGCTAAAATGTCGCGTTTATATGGGCGCAAAAGATGTTGAACGCCAAAGCCCCAACGTGTTTCGTATGAAGCTGATGGGCGCAGAAGTGATCCCCGTTCATTCAGGATCAGCAACACTTAAAGATGCGTGCAATGAAGCGCTACGTGACTGGTCTGCCACCTATGAAACCACCCACTATTTATTAGGTACAGCAGCGGGCCCTCACCCATTTCCAACCATAGTCCGTGAATTTCAACGCATGATTGGCGAAGAAACGAAACTGCAAATTTTGGCTCGCGAAGGTCGTTTACCAGATGCGGTGCTTGCTTGTGTCGGCGGCGGTTCGAACGCGATTGGTATGTTTGCTGACTTTATTGAAGAAAAGAGTGTCCGTTTGATTGGCATTGAGCCAGCAGGAAAAGGCATTCATACCCACCAGCATGGCGCGCCATTAAAGCACGGCAAGACAGGTATTTTCTTCGGTATGAAATCACCTTTGATGCAAGATGAAAACGGGCAAGTGGAAGAGTCTTACTCGGTGTCCGCTGGGCTTGATTTCCCTTCTGTTGGCCCTCAGCACGCTCATCTTTATGCGACAGGCCGCGCTGAGTACGAAAGCATTACCGATGACGAAGCACTCGATGCTTTCCAATCGATCGCACGTAACGAAGGCATTATTCCCGCGCTGGAATCATCACATGCGGTTGCTTACGCCGTGAAGATGGCGTATGCCGAGCCAGAAAAAGAGCAGTTATTGGTCGTGAATCTATCCGGTCGCGGCGATAAAGATATCTTCACCGTCCATAAACTATTAGAAGAGAAAGGAGCGCTGTAATGGATCGCTATCAAACCCTATTTCAGCGTTTAGCTGACAACAATCAAGGTGCGTTTGTTCCATTTGTGACCATCGGGGACCCAGATCCAGAGCAATCTCTGCGCATCATGCAAACGCTAGTGGAAGCAGGAGCAGACGCATTAGAACTCGGTATCCCTTTCTCTGATCCGCTCGCTGATGGCCCAACCATCCAAGGGGCGAATATTCGTGCACTGGATGCCGGGACGACTCCAGATATCTGCTTTGAGTTGATCACAAAAATTCGCGCGCAATATCCCGACCTGCCTATCGGACTACTCATGTATGCCAACCTCGTTTACTCACGCGGCATCGAAAACTTCTACCAACGCTGTAAAAATGCAGGTGTGGATTCAGTATTGATCGCCGATGTTCCGACTAATGAAAGCCGTGAATTTGTCGCGGCGGCAGACAAATACGGGATTCAACCTATTTTCATCGCACCACCCACCGCCAGTGATGAGACCCTAACAGCGGTCGCCAAACTTGGCCGTGGCTATACTTATCTACTGTCCCGATCCGGTGTGACAGGAGCAGAAACAAAAGCCAACATGCCAGTACATGCCTTGTTGGAAAGACTGAACCAATTTAATGCCCCACCCGCATTGCTTGGGTTTGGCATATCAGAACCTGAGCAAGTCAAACAGGCCATCGCTGCAGGTGCCGCTGGTGCAATATCGGGCTCCGCAGTGGTGAAAATTATTGAGCAGCAGCTTAATCAGCCAGATGAAATGTTAACGACTCTCAGCCATTTCGTATCCAGCATGAAAGCAGCGACGTTGAAATAAATGGGCTAACACCAAACACTAACAAGGTCTATTTCTCAGTCAAAACAAGAAATCGACCTTTTCTTTAACATTTACACTACACCAAATTCATTCACCGAGCGCAAAAAAACCATCGGTTAAATTGACAAAACAAATAGCAAACGTTTTCTTTTTGCAAAAACCACGTTTCATGTCAATAAACTATCAATAATGTTATCAGTTAGCCTTAATCTCATATTGATAAATGTAAAATATCCGTGTAAAAAGCTAATCGAAATATTTATCCACCGATTGATATTTATGGAGTGGGTAACACTAGGAATTTACAATTAATTAGCACAGAGGTTATGGAAGTGTTAAACAAAAAGAGTTTGTTAAGCAACATTGGCGTGCAAGTCGTCATTGCAATGATCATTGGTACTGCCGTTGGTGCCATGATGGGACACGATGCGGCCGTCTTTTCGCCACTGGGTGTCATTTTTATCAACCTAATTAAGATGCTGGTTATCCCACTGGTGGCCGTTGCACTTATTTCCGGTGCTGCGGGCCTTGGTAATAGCCACGCGGCGGGTAAAGTCGGTTTTATCACGCTCAGCTTTTTTGCGGTCACATCAGCCTTAGCCGTAGCCTTGGCACTGGTTATGGGCGAAATTTTCCAACCCGGTATCGGCATCGATATTTCGGGTGTTGAAAGTATGTTTTCTGCCGAATATGCAGCAAAAGGTGAACTACCTACTTTTTGGGCAACCATTACTGGTATGATCCCAACCAACGTTTTCCAGTCACTGAATAATGCTAACATTCTGCAAATCCTTGTTTTTTGCTTATTCTTTGGCATCGCTATTTCTAAACAGAGTAAAGAAAAACGTGACCCGATCATCAATGGCGTCAATACCATTGTTGATGCCATGGTGTGGATGATCAACAAAGTCATGATCATCGCGCCTATCGGTGTATTCGGTTTGATGGCTGAAGCTGTCGGCACGTTTGGTTTCGACGCATTAATGGTGGTGTTTAAGCTGTTTGTGGTTTATGTCGCGGCCATTTTAATTTTCGGCTTTATTGCTTATCCATTAATGATCCAGCTATTCACTAAGACATCGGCTAAGAAGTTTATCCTTGCGATGAAAAAGCCTCAAGCCGTAGCCCTTTCAACCGCGTCATCAATGGCGACACTCCCTGTCACTATGGATACCGTCGAACACGACCTTGGCGTACGCAACTCAACGGCCGCCTTTGTTCTGCCGTTAGGTGCTACCATCAACATGTCTGGCAACGCCATCTATTATGGTTTAGTTGCAATTTTCTTCGCCCAACTATTCAATATCGATCTCTCGATGGGCGCTTACATTGCCATCATCGTAACAGCGACACTCGGCGCAGTAGGTCAGGCTGGTGTTCCTGGCCCTTCTTTTCTTGTAGTCGCGGTTTTACTGGCTGCTGGAATTCCAATTGAAGGTTTGCCACTACTGTTCGCTCTTGACCGTATCTTCGACATGATCCGTACCGCGCTCAACATCACAGGTGACGCCGCATGTGCCGTTATTGTTGATGCTTTGATTGAAGAAGAAGAAGAAGCCACTGAGGCCTCATTGAAGCAGCAAAAAGCCTAACTCATCACAGAGCATCATTGATCCAATACAAGCCGCATCCTATGCGGCTTGTATTTTTTTGCATCGCAATTTGCAAAAAAAACAGTTTTCATACTAAAGTTAATCATTAAAGCACCCTATGACTGACGATAAAGTTGGCATTGCGATTGCTTTAATAAACAACACCTCTTTCGTGCACATAATGGCAGCGATCTTTATGTCATTGACGCGAATCGACTTGGAGTATGAGCAATGGATATTCATCGCGACACTTATTACAGTTTGATTCACTATGGGATCCGTGAGTTAGTTATCGATCGCATCGGTCATTTCAATGAATTCGAATACCACCAGTATCTCGACCTCATAACAGGTAAAGACTCATGCTTTTCTATGACCGATGAAGAGCTACAGACAGCGGTCGCTAATTTGAAAAGTGAAGGTTATCTAGAAGATATCAAACAAGCGATACCACAACTTGAAACCAGCGGTTGGGAACGTTGAGCCTTGCCCAGTTAATTTGTTGCGTATTACCTCTTTCTATTTAGCTATGGCGCGCTTTTCGTTAGACTGTGCACAACATTTAAATCGGAAGCATCAACAATAATGAAACAACTCATTGATTTTATACCACTGATTATCTTCTTTGCCCTCTTCAAAATGTACGACATCTATGTCGCCACAGGAGCACTTATCGTAGCCAGTGCAATACAAATTGCCCTAACCTACACACTGTATAAGAAAGTTGAAAAAATGCAGATCATCACGTTTTTGATGGTGACCATCTTCGGTGGTATGACGATTTTCTTTCACGATGATAATTTCATTAAATGGAAGGTCACTATTGTTTACGTTGCTTTTGCATTGGGCTTGACCATCAGCCACATCATGGGTAAATCAGCCATTAAAGGAATGCTTGGCAAGGAGCTAACCTTACCTGAACACGTATGGACAAAAATCAACTGGGCGTGGGTTTTCTTTTTCAGCGTTTGTGCTGTACTAAACATCTACATTGCATATCAACTGCCATTGGATGTTTGGGTCAACTTCAAAGTATTTGGCTTATTAGCCGCGACTTTTGTTTATACCTTATTAACGGGCGTTTTTATTTACAAACATCTACCAAAAGAGAAACCCGTTTCCGATAGCTCCCCCTCACAAGATCATTGAGCATATTGACCTTATTACAAGGACTCTTATGAGTGCAAAAAGGTCAGTTTTCGCTATAATACGCCTCTATTTTTCAGCGACCACTTTGGTCGCTGTTTTGTTGTTATGGATGTCGAAAAATGAATCAGGAAAATAGCGCCCCAAGAGGCCAATTATTGCTACGCACTTTAGCCATGCCAGCAGATACTAACGCCAACGGTGACATTTTCGGCGGTTGGATCATGTCTCAACTCGACTTGGCTGGCGCAATTTTAGCCAAAGAGATCTCATTTGGCCGCGTTGTCACTGTGTCTGTTTCTAGCATTACGTTTAAAAAACCCGTCAAAGTTGGCGATGTAGTGTGTTGTTATGGTGAATGTACTAAGATTGGCCGCACTTCAATGTCCGTTAATCTTGAAGTATGGGTAAAACCCATCAAATACGACAGCGTGGGGGCTCGTTTCCAAGTATGTGAAGCCACCTTCAATTATGTCGCCATTGATACCGATGGCCGCCCTCGACCGATTAAGCCTAGCAACTGATCACAGAAATTCAGTTTGATTGCTTTCAATACGCGCCAGTTTCAGTACAGTAAGGCTTCGACTTCATACCAAACAATAAGGATATCAATATGTGGTACGTTATTTTCTCTCAAGACGTAGAAAACTCGTTGGAAAAACGCATGAGTGTCCGGCCACAACATTTAGAGCGCTTACAAACCTTGCAAGATGAAGGTCGTCTATTAACCGCAGGGCCAATGCCAGCCATTGATTCGGAGAATCCAGCAGAAGCCGGGTTTACAGGGTCAACAGTCATCGCTGAGTTTGATTCGTTAAGACAAGCTCAAGCATGGGCGGATGCCGATCCTTATATTGCTGCCGGTGTTTATCAGCATGTTATTGTTAAACCCTTTAAGAAAGTGTTTTAAGATGAAAGTCATTCTCTGTGCCGTATTCGCGACCCTTCTTGCTGTAGGCTGTAGTTCGAACGGTGATCAGCAAAAATATTTAGAAGCCCTTGCCAGTAACCGCGCCAAAGTTATCAGTGCTGAATTACCCCTAGAATTCGGGCCTCTTTCAGTCATGCGTGCAAGTTCAAAGGGAAGTACCGTTGAAATTATGATGATTTACAATGTGGATCAAAAAGGAGCAAAACCGATTGATCAAGTATTAAAAACCAGCATTAATTCCTACTGTTCTGATGACATCACTCGCGCCAACATCGATTTTGGGCTGACTTATCGTATCAAAATGCGTAATACTCGCGGCCAATTAGTCGTGGACCAGTTGATCAACAAAGAAACCTGTACTGTGCAATAGCCACCCGCTCATCACCAGATCACCAACTATTTGCCTGGCAAAAAATAGAGGCCTCAAATGAGGCCTCTATAGCGATTTATTTTTCTTACACTCTTTGTGGTTTAAGCTCTTTGCGCAGCGTTTTAGCTGCTGACACCAAGTTGGTCAGTGCTGCCTCCACTTCATTCCAATTGCGCGTTTTTAAGCCGCAATCAGGATTAACCCATAATCTCTCGGCTGGAATTTTTTCCGCCGCTTTACGCAACAAACCTTCAATCCACTCTTGAGAGGGAATGTTGGGCGAGTGAATATCGTACACACCTGGGCCAATTTCATTCGGGTAGTTAAACTCTTCAAACGCTTTGAGCAGTTCCATATTCGAGCGAGAAGTTTCAATCGTAATCACATCGGCATCCAGTGCCGCTACTGAGTCAATGATTTCATTAAATTCGCTATAACACATGTGAGTGTGGATCTGCGTTTCGGGTTTCGCACTCGCCGCCGCAATTTTAAATGCCTCAACCGCCCACGCCAGATATGCTTGATGGTCACGCTTCTTCAATGGCAATCCTTCACGAATCGCAGGTTCATCAATTTGGATGATGTTAATGCCCGCTTGCTGCAGGTCTGCCACTTCATCACGCAAAGCGAAAGCCAATTGCTGAGTGATGGTTTGACGAGAAATATCTTCACGGGGAAACGTCCAACATAAAATCGTTACAGGCCCAGTCAACATTCCTTTCATTTGCTTCGCAGTCAATGATTGAGCATAAGTAGACCACTCCACCGTAATCGGTTTTTCACGTTCAATATCGGCCACCACGATAGCCGGTTTTACGCAGCGTGAGCCGTAACTTTGCACCCAGCCAAATTGCGTAGTCTGGAAACCGGCTAAGTTTTCAGCAAAGTACTCCACCATGTCATTACGCTCAGCTTCACCGTGCACTAACACGTCGAGATCAAGTGCCTCTTGACGTTTTACTGCATCGGCAATATGCCCTTTCAATGCATTGATATAATCAGCGTGCGCCAGTTTACCTTGACGGTAAGCACTGCGCTGATGACGGATCTCACTCGTTTGAGGGAATGAGCCTATGGTTGTCGTTGGCAAAAATGGCAACCCTAACACTTCAGCTTGGTGATGAGCGCGCTCTGAATAAGGTGCACTGCGCTCAGAGAGTGCCGCCGTTATGCTGTTGACTCTCGCCTGTACATGCGGTTTATTAACGTGAGTTGCCGTTTTACGTGCAAGTATCGGTTGGCTATAAGTTTCACAGGCCAGAATCGCCGCGTCATCACCGTCCAGTGCCTTACCAAGTAAAGCAACTTCTGTCACTTTTTGTTTGGCAAATGCAAACCAACTTTGTACTTCATCACTGAGCTGCTGCTCAAGATCTAAATCAACCGGGCTATGCAGCAGTGAACACGAACTCGCAATCCACAGACGATCCCCCAATTGCTGCTTCACTGGCTGTAAACGAGCCAATAACGTCGCAAGATCGGCGCGCCACACATTGCGTCCATTGACCACACCTGCCGAAAGTACCCAATTTTTTGGCAATTTCTCTAGTACCGCGTTCAATTGATCGGCAGAAGCGGAGAGATCGATGTGCAATCCATTCACTGGTAGCTCAATGATTTTATCGAGCGTATCAAGCACCGAATCAAAATAAGTAGTGAGTAACAGTTTTACATCACCAGCGATCACTTGATAAGCCAACTTAAATGCATCTTGCCACTTTGGTTCTAGCTCTAACGCTAAAATAGGCTCATCGATTTGTACCCATTCCACTCCTTGTTTAGCAAGCTTAGCTAAAATTGCTTGATAAGCGGTCAATAAACGAGGCAGTAAGGTCAGGCGATCAAATCCCTCTTCGACCTCTTTACCCAAGTAGAGGTAGCTCAGCGGGCCAAGCAGTACAGGCTTAACTTGGTGGCCTGCTTTCGACGCTTCATTGACTTCCTCAAACAGTTGAGGCCAGCTGACTTCGAACGTATCGTCTTGGCTGAACTCCGGCACAAGGTAGTGATAATTGGTATTAAACCATTTAGTCATATCAGAAGCGGCACTTCCGCTACAGCCGCAACCCGCTTGTGATTGACCGCGTCCAACGCGAAAGAGTGTATCTAAATCAGGAAAGCCGTTGCTATGACGTTTAGGAACGTGTCCAAGGAGCAATGTGGTTGTGAGTACGTGATCGTACCAAGCGAAATCGCCTACGGTTGAAAAACTCAGACCCGCTTGTTGCTGCTCAGCCCAGTTTTTCTGACGAATATCATGCCCCACTTGCAGTAACTGCGCTTGATCGCTTTCGCCACGCCAATATTTTTCTAACGCAAATTTCAGTTCGCGTTTTTCACCAATACGTGGATAACCTAAGATGTGAGTCGTCGTTGTCATGTCCCTAGTCCTTTTGCTGTTGATCGTGTCTGATTCTTTACTGCATGAGATAAAGATGTCTGGATGGCTAGACTATCCATCTAAACTGACCCACAGACAAGGTGCAATTATTCAACTTGTTTATTAAAAAAATTCATGTTGATCGAAGAGAGCTTTAATTAACATCAAGATAAATAGACGTCTAGATGTTTACAGCTCCATATTAAAAGCGTAACTTAGCTCAGAACAGCAGAATGATCACCGTGTTGATGCGACCCACGATATTGGTATCAACCACCGTTCTCTCAAAGGAATGAAGGAAAATAATGGCAATGATTGAACTTAAGCATCTGAAGACTTTAGTTTCTTTAAGGGACAGCGGCTCACTCACCTCAACAGCTACCGCGCTCCATTTGACGCAATCGGCCCTTTCACATCAGATTAAAGATCTCGAAATACGCATTGGCGGGCCACTGTTTCTACGCAAAACTCGCCCAGTAAAATTTACCTCAGAAGGAGAGATCCTACTGAAACTGGCTGACGAGATCCTGCCAAAGCTGGCCAGAGCTGAAAATGACTTGGCCAGCTTGAAAGAAGACGTCAATGGGCGCTTACACATGGCGATTGAATGCCACTCTTGCTTTCAATGGTTGATGCCAGCGCTGCGCGAATATCAGCTTGCTTGGCCAAGTGTGACGTTAGATTTTTCGTCCGGCTTTGGCTTTGAACCTTTACCCGCATTGCTGGCCGGCGAACTTGATTTGGTCATCACTTCCGATATTTTGCCTCGCTCAGAGGTACATTACGAACCACTCTTTGATTTTGAAATGCGCCTTATCACCTCTACAACTCACCTACTTGCGGGAAAATCGGTGATTGAGCCAGAGGATCTCGCCTCACAAACGATGCTCACTTACCCCGTACAAAAGCAGCGTTTGGATGTGGTGAAACACTTTCTACAACCAGCCGGAGTTGAACCCGCCAAATGGAAACAAGCTGATAACACTTTGATGCTAGTACAAATGGTCTCTGCTGGATTAGGTGTGGCAGCACTGCCAAATTGGGCCATCAGCGAGTTCTCTAGGCAGGGGCTTATTACCAGCAAGCCACTAGGGAAAGGTTTATGGCGTCGACTATTTGCCGCAACACGCCACAGCGAAAAAGATCGCCACTATTTACAAGCTTTTTTTGCCACCGCGCGCCAACAATGCAAAAGCCACCTTGACGGGATCAAGATGGCTTAAACTATTCGTCGTGTCGACATGGCTATTTGAATGACAGTGCGGTTGGTTAACTGTCACTGCACGCTGCTTAGCACTAGCGTTGGTTCGCTTTAAATTGGTTGGTCAGTGGGTCGTATTGGTAGCCTAAAACATCCAGCTTACCGACTACATTTTCTCTATCCATTTCATACATACTGGCAAGCTCTTCGAAGCTGTCACACTCTAAGCGTAGCTTCTCATTGACGATGCCAAGTAATATATTGCTATCAAAACGGCTGACGTTACTCAAATCCATGGCTCACTCCTATAGCAAAGAGACCACTAAAGACTAGCGGTAAAATTCGCACTAAAGAGTGACCCAGATCTAGAGATTAAACAAACCTTGAAAACAAATACTGGCTGCCAAGATCAATAACAAGGCTGCCGTTAATTGAATTTTCTCAGCGCTTTTGGCAAACAGGATATGCCAGCACCACACGATAATACCTGCAATCATGAAACCGAATGTCGTTAGCAACGGCAATGTTGCTTGAGCCAACGTTTCGTCATCTAACCCGTACGCGTGCGGCACAACGCATAAAGCGATCCCCATCGAGCAGAGAATGCCCACAACGGGTAGAACTCGATGGAAAGCTTGTAAACGCGAGCGCGCTATCGTTAGTAGAAGGTGCGAGAAACTCGCGCCCAACAAACCGACCAACAGCAACATGGCGATAGAAGCTGGCCAGTGGCCCTGCTCTGATATCTGAATCGCGACATAAGACAAGGCAAGACCATTCGCTAAATACAGTGCCCATAACGGACCTTGATCTCGAGTTTTCTTGGTTTGAACTTGTGAATAGAAATAGAAGATGGAAAATACAACCAAAAAGGCTTCAATTTTCAGTGAAGCCACAGCCAACCAAAGCACACCAATGGCTGGCAAGACGCGATGAATACGGCCACGTTGCCCAGGGCAAATATCTCCTTTGACCAATATTAGTGTCAGTAGCATTTGCGCACCGAGCAGCATGGGTGAAAAAACAGAAAGTAAGGTTTGAATCATAATCGAAACATCATCTGGAAACATCTGGGCGCGATAATAGCAAAGAATAATAGCAAAGAATAATAGCAAAGAGTAAGCGCGAATGCCCAGAGAAGGTTACCGACTTTCGGCCAAGTACCTCAGCACGTCTCCTTGAGTCAATAAGCCTTTGTAACGACTGTTATCGACCAATACCCATGGAAAATCATGTCCTTTTTCGATCAAATTCACCACTTGATTTAGCTCGGTGTACGCGTCAAGCTGAGTGAAATGAAACTTCATGATCTGATTGACGGGCTTACGCCATACGGCCGCTTCACGCGTGGTTTCAAGATCAGTTCCCATATTCGGTGTAAGATGTAAATTGAGTGAAGCAATATCAACGATGCCGACACATGCACCTTGGTTCACCACAGGTAACGAATCAACTTTAGTTGCTTTAAAATATTGATGAACGAGAGAAAGCGGATCGCTAGGATCCAAATGAGGTTTCCCTCCTTTAAACAAGTTGAATAAGCAGTTGGGTTGTTGCTCTGGTTCCGCTTTTGGTCGTGAATACGCAAAACGGCTGTGATACTCCTTTGCATGGATTAACTCTTTCAAAGGCCGGGGTTTTGAAAAAATATAGCCCTGCATGTAATCAATACCTAATGACTTAAGCACCCAAACCTCATGCTCCGTTTCCACCCCTTCAGCAACCACTTTCACGCCGAGTGTGTGCGACAGCTCAGTGATCATTTTAACAATACTGTATTTATTGCTGTTGACCTGAATGTCCGTGACAAACTCGCGATCTATTTTTAAATAATCAAAATTGCAATCGCTGAGGTAGGTAAAAGAGGAATAACCCGTACCAAAATCATCAATTGCAACCGTTACGCCACGCGATCGAAGAGCATTGAGGGCATCAACCTGATGAGATTGGCTATCAAAATAGGCGCTTTCGGTTAGCTCAATGGTGACTGACTGAGGCGTATCCGTGTAGCGATCAATGATCTCCATGGTATTGGCTAAAATCTGCGTCGCATCCATTTTGGTATTGAAAGAGCGGTTGATTGTTACCCCAACACCTTGGCCAAACAAGGTTTTTATCTTGGGTAAATCTTGCAAAGACAAAATACTGACACAACGATCAAGCTCGGCAATCAAATCTAACTCTTCCGCTATATTAATCATTTCTTGCGTGGTAAAAGGTAAATCGGGCACAGGCTTAAAACGGCATAACGCTTCAAATTTTGCAATGTTCCATGTTTTAGTATCAACTATCGGTTGGTAGTGTATCTCTAAATCTTTCTCAGCAATTGCTTTGGTGACTAGCTCTTCCAAATTTTTCCTGCGCTTAACCTGCTGGTGTATTTCACTGTGATAGAAACTGATGTTACGCGCTTCTCCTGCATGCTGCTCAAGCATTGCTTGCATCGCATGCGTCACCATCCGAGCTGGTGTTTTTGCATCGAACCCTAAAACAGACACACCAATTCGGCCATTAATGACAGCAAGGTGTGAGCTGGATTCGTTCTTTAACTCTTTCATAAAGCGGCGAATCGCATGCTGAATAAGGTTAAAATCGGTGTTTTTTTTACACTCAGAACAACTCAAGCTCACTAAATAGATATCTTTGCCCGCATAGCCCACCAACTTTGCTTCTTTACTACGTGCTAAAAAGCTAGAGAGCATCAAGGTTGCGGTGTGATGCCGCTCAGATTCAAAATTAGGCTGAAAAGCGAGTACTATATGTGTTCGATCTTGTGAATGTTCCGTGCAGTAGGTATTAAGTAGGGTTTTAAATTTTTGTTCAGTGAACAGTTGAGTTAAAAGATCGATGTCACCAAGCGCAGTATCAGCGACCCGATGAAGATTATCGGCTAAATCAAGCGTCATCCCAACAAAGAACACTCGGCCATCTTGCAGTGCGATTTTTTGGATAGTTAATTCTTGTGGTGCGACCAGCCCAGATGCCCGCCTATTGAGAATGACACCGCTCCAATGATCTTTAGTGTTGATGTCATGCCACATCGATTGGAAAAACTCTTTGGAATGCTTGCCTGCATTAAATATATTGGCTTGTAACCCAAGTAACTCATTTTGTTTGAAACCTGAATGCTGCTCAAAATAGTGGTTACAGGCCAAAATCCGCGTTTGATCGTCGGTTAGGATCAAACCATGATGTGTATTCTCAAACACTCCTTCAAAAAGCTTGGCCACCTCTTGCAATGATTCCAGTTTGAGCAGCGGTCGAATCGTACCTTGCAACTGCGTGAGAGAGGTACGCTCGATAAAAATCTCCACATAGGTTAACGCTTGGTTCGGAATGACGAGGTTGCAATTTAAGGCATAGCTTTTGCCACTTTCAATCACATACTTGAAGCAGCGCTTCATCTCTGCGGCTTTACTCGGCGTCATATAACGCAATAATTCTTGGATATTGGCTATCGAAACACTGGAATCAAGCAAGGTATTCGGCGCTTTTAAATCGCAAATAAACTCTGAGGTCGTCAGGTTCAACGACCAATCAATCGCATCATATCGAGCCACTGGCGGTTCTCGGAGCACTGTCTTTTCTCGTGGCTCTTGAGACGTTACCTGCGTCATATTCACTCCAACTTATTCAAATTATTTACTATTGACCTTTACAGCATAGAGTAAAACTTAACCGCAAGTCGTGAGTTAGCACTAATGATGTAAGTGCAGTTGCCTATTTATTATTTTAGCCCAGACAAACCATATAACAACGCCGTACATCAATACACCTCAAAAGAAATGACCTTGACTTTTTGTTACAAAAAGAAATGCGAATAAAAAACAACCACAATACTCAATAAACAACCTACTGAGAATTATCATTTTACCCACCTTGATTAATATATCTTGTCGATATGATAGTTATAATTAATTGACGAGATTCATTAGCGGCTATATGGTACCATTCCCAAACCCAAGAGGTGCAAGAGGTGTTGGGAAAACTAATCCGAGGTACTTATGAACAAACCCCTTTTTTCAGTCGCGCTAGGAGCGCTTCTGTTTACATCTTTTCAGTTCAGTGCTTCTGGAACGGAATCCGGAATATCAACTAGAATCATCAATGGCACTCCTGCTGACGCGGGTAACTTTCCCTTTATGGTTGCCTTACACTATTCAACTCTTCAAAGCTCTTTTTGTGGTGGCAGCTACTTGGGTGATAAGTATGTACTTACCGCTGCTCACTGCGTAACAGGAAAAAATCCGCTCAATGCAGAGGATATTGAAGTGACGGTTGGAGCGTATGACTTACGTACTAATGCCGGTCGTCGGGTGAAAGTCAAACAAATCTATTATCATGAAGCTTATGATGATGAAACTCATGCTGACTATAACGAAAGATTCAACGACATCGCGATCCTTGAATTAGAAACGTCATTACCAATACAAGCAGTCACTCGACCTAATACTGGTGCTCTTGATGCACTAGGTGCTGGCACGGTTCTAGAGACCATTGGCTTTGGTACAACGAGTTACAATCAACTGTTGAATAAATCGAGCAATCCTTCTCAAGTATTACGTAAAGCAGAAATATCGTTAATGGATACTGCAACGTGTCAAGCTTTAGGTGGTAGTAACTACCCTCGTATAAGAAATGACGCTTTTTGTGCAACCAGTTACCCGCAAGATACCTGTCAAGGTGATAGCGGTGGCCCCGTTTTTATCAATGACGGCGGTAATTTTATTCAATATGGTGTCGTTAGTTGGGGGCGTGGTTGCGGCTTACAAGACGCGGCTGGCGTTTATGCCAAAGTCGACCATTTTAATAATTGGCTGACTCAAAGAACATCAAAGGTTTCTTTCCGACAATCTCAACACAAAAACGAGATTAAATATGGGCTTCATACCCATCGCTTTCATTTTGTAAACGGCTCTGATGAGGTTATTACCGCAAACAACGTCACACTGTCTCCAGCTTCTGCAAATATCACAGCCGAAAACTGCTCACAAGGCTTGGCTCCGAGTAGCCAATGTTATGTTGATGTTTCTTATGCCATTGATTCAATGACACCTGCTGATGTGCGCTTAGAGATTGACACTAACAGCCCACTAAATTTAGGTACCGTCACCTCATCACTAAAGCTCAATACGGTTCTACAACCTGCTGCAAAATCACTAGAGGGGTTAATTACCATACCCAATAGCAGTATTAGTGTGAATGTAAACCCTTGGCTAGAAGAAGGTGGTTGGCTACGTTCTGCCATTATGAACGATAAAGCGAGATCGGTTTTGTTTCTTGAAAACGTCCCCAGAGGAAAAGTAAGCTTTGATTTCCAAGTCTCCTCTACTTTTCTTTATGATTCCTTAATTGTGAAAGTGAACGGTAGCACTTACATAATCGAAGATGGTGAACGTAGTGGCAACAGAACGTTATATTTGAATGATGAAGTCAACGATATACGCTTTGAATACGTAAAGACATCAAATACAGCAACTGGCAATGATGCGGCTTATATCAAAAATTTGAAATATGAAAAGCCTTACTCCTTTACCTTACCCCCAGTTTCAGGAGGTTCAGGCGGCGGTAGCACTGGTGGAATGACTTTATTGTCAATGCTGTCAGCCTTATTGATTCGACGTCGTTACATGAGCCACTAACTCTTGTCTAAAGGTCAACCCGTTTTATTACTGGTTGACCTTTTTACTATTGCTGCATCCTTCTTATCACATATCACTTAGTATCTCTCCGACACACTTACCACTCACTTTATTAATAATTTTCTTTATAAATAGAACGCAAAGCCAATGTTCCGCTAGATACTACCAGTGCAAGTCGTTATAATGCGCGGCTCATTAATCAGAGGTCAAAATATGCACAGCAACGTCACTCCTATTCATCAATATAAAAAATACTGGGCAGAGTGCTTTGGAACCGCACCTTTCCTGCCAACCAGTAAAAAGGAGATGGATGCCCTAGGATGGGACAGCTGTGACATCGTGATCGTCACGGGTGACGCTTATGTGGATCACCCCAGTTTTGGTATGGCGATCATTGGCCGTTTACTCGAAGCGCAAGGCTTTCGCGTTGGGATCATTGCCCAGCCGCAATGGCAAAATAAAGACGCTTTCATGACGCTGGGAAAACCCAACCTGTTTTTTGGCATCACGGCCGGCAACATGGATTCGATGATCAACCGCTACACCTCTGACAAAAAATTACGTCATGATGATGCTTACACACCCAATAATGAAGGTGGCAAACGTCCAGATCGCGCCACACTTGTCTATTCACAGCGTTGTCGTGAGGCTTATAAAGATGTGCCACTGGTGCTCGGTGGTATCGAAGCCAGTTTACGCCGCGTTGCCCATTATGACTATTGGTCAGACAAAGTGCGCCGTTCTGTGCTGTTTGATGCTAAAGCCGACATACTGCTGTTTGGTAACGCAGAGCGCGCATTGGTTGAAGTAGCGCACCGCTTAGCCAATGGCGATAACATCGCTGATATGACTAATATTCGCGGCACGGCCGTGAACCTAGCCGCTGAGCCTGAGCATTACACCATCATTGACTCATCACGCATTGAGAAACCCGGTAAAGCGTTTGTTCCCGTGAACCCTTACGCGGTGGAAACGCAGTGTGAAACTAATCAAGAAAAAGAAGCCGAAGCAAAGCCAATCACCATTCGTCCTTCTCGCCATGATGCCGCTACAACAGCGGTTCGTTTGCCTGCTTTTGAAAAGCTCAATAATGACCGGATTTTATACGCGCATGCAAGCCGTGTACTGCATTTAGAAACCAACCCCTACTCTGGTCGGGCGCTGATTCAGCGTCATGGCGACCGTGAATTGTGGGTCAACCAAGCTCCGATTCCACTCACCACAGAAGAGATGGATTACGTGTTTGGCCTGAGCTACGCACGCGTGCCTCACCCTATGTATGGCAAAAGTAAAATTCCGGCTTACGACATGATCAAAACCTCGGTTAATATCATGCGCGGCTGCTTTGGTGGTTGTTCATTCTGCTCGATTACCGAACATGAAGGGCGCATTATCCAAAACCGTTCAAAAGAGTCGATTTTGAATGAGATGGAAGAGATCCGCGATAAAGTTCCCGGCTTTACTGGAACCATTTCGGATTTGGGTGGGCCAACGGCGAACATGTACCGTTTAGGTTGTAGTGATCCTAAAGCTGAGATGAACTGCCGCCGCCCATCGTGTGTTTTCCCCGGAATTTGCCATAAGCTCAATACCGACCACAAACATACGATTGATCTCTATCGTGAAGCGCGCAAAGTCAAAGGCATTAAAAAAGTGATGATCGCCTCTGGTGTGCGTTATGACTTGGCGATTGAATCTCCTGAATATGTACGTGAATTGGTCACGCATCACGTAGGAGGCTATCTCAAGATCGCCCCAGAACATACCGAGAAGAATCCGCTTGATCTGATGATGAAACCGGGTATGGGCACCTATAATCGCTTCAAAGAGATGTTTGAGAAGTACAGCGCTGAAGCAGGTAAGAAACAGTACCTCATCCCCTATTTTATTTCCGCGCATCCCGGTACGGAAGATGAAGATATGCTCAATTTGGCACTGTGGCTAAAAGCAAACAATTTTGAGTGTGATCAGGTGCAGAACTTCTATCCATCGCCAATGTGTAATGCAACCGCGATGTATTACTCAGAGACTAACCCGCTCAAACGGGTGAAATACAAAAAACGTGAAGAAGTGACTGTCGCAAAGGGAGAGCGTCAACGCAGGCTGCACAAAGCGCTGCTACGCTATCATGACCCATTAAACTGGCCAATTATCCGTGAAGCCTTGATCAACATGGGTAAAAAGCATTTGATTGGTGATAAACCTAACTGCTTAGTGCCTGCGAATGATGTGGATGCACTCACGCCTGCGCAGCGTCGTAAGTCGGGACGTCACGGAGCGAACCGTTTTGCGACCAAACACACCAAAACTCAGCCGGGTTTTGATGCTCTTAACCCGCGTAAAGAGAACGCTACTTCACCAAGCAAATCACGCGCTAGCAGCGCGACAGACAACAGTAAGAAAAACCAAGGTGGCGCATCTAAACCTGCACACTCTCGCCCGACAAGTAAAGGCAAACCGTTTGCTCAAACCTCTAAACCAAGAGCGCCACGTGCAGAACAGAGATAACATTACATTCATAAGCTAAAACAATAAGGCTCCGTAAGGAGCCTTATTGTTTTTCAAAGAACAGCGTTAGTTTACCGACCTCGATACCAAATTTTTTAATTTTAGTCAGGTTAAACACCCGCTTTTCATCTTGCCGGTAAAGCCAGTCGTCAAAGGTAACGGTTAGCGCAGAATCACCATAAGGTAAGGAAAAATCATATTGCCAACGCAAAGCGTTACCCACTTCTTCACCTTGGGCTTGGCCTAATACATCATCCGCTTGGCCGATATATTTTCCATCGGCAAAGCGTTCAATCACCCATACCCTTTGACTCTTTTCACCATCATCAAAGTTGAAATCTTCGACCAAAGTGAGTTTATTGCCCTCAGCTGTTCCGTCAATGACAACCTCGAAACGACGCGTTTGCATCCCCGTATAATCTTGCACCATGCCCCATGCTAACGTTCGACCAGAGAAGTATTCAAATAGATCAAACTTAGGTTGCGTGGATTGGTATTGAGTGAGATCAGCGCTGCACCCCACTAACCAAAGTAGAAGTAACAGATAACTGCGTCTGGCTATCGCTTTCATGGTTGCATTCCTATCAATTGCTTGCGTAAGTGTGGGTATTGCGTCTGTGGCGACAGCCATATCGCGAGAAAGGCTTCATTTAACGCTTCGTCGACTACTGTACCAACCTGCGCTTGAACACCGTTCTTAGGATGAAAAATAAAAGCGCCCTGCTGTCCATCGGAGGTGTAAATCAAGCGGTCACCCTCAGTAACGCTGGGGAAAATGGACGATAGATGCACCAGCCACGGCGCAACTTGTTGCTCGGTTAATTTGAGTTTTTGCCACTGCTCTGCGGTCGATTCCACCAGCTGTTTACTACTGATGTCACGCTGATATTCAATTTCCAGTGCTAAGGGATGAGGTGATAAATCACTTCCTTGCTCGTACTGCCCTGAAGGAGTACGCAGCTGCGAGGAATAAATATCTAGCCATAACCAGCTTAAATTCGCTTGGCCAATCACTGGCCAAGTTTGCCACTCGGTCAGTTTGTCTTCTACCATTGAGGCAAAAGCGCTATTTGCAAAGCTGTAAAGAACAATCACTACCAGTAAATGCCGTATTTTTAGCCTATTTCTCTTTGCCAACATCATCGCTAAATACCCTAAGTATCAATGCACCGATCATCACCCACTGCAGCCACAAGATGGCCATAGTCAAGCCCAATGGCCAACCAAAATGTACAGCGCCTAAACGTTCTGCCGCCCAATAACTTAAACTGCCTAACACGCCGACCATCAAACAAATGAGTTTGGATGGATAACGTTTTAGCAGTACCACTAAATAGGAGGCATACCAAGAAAAAGCGCCCCATAACACCATTAACCAAATGGGAAAATCATTGGTCGCAAAACGGAATAGTCCGAAATACTGGTTAAGGGCATCGATAATAATACCCACCATGGTTAACGCGATCACTCTTTCCAAAGGATAGGAAAAGTGCCGTAAGGAGAACATAAATGCGGCTAATACCATGCCCAATGCCACCCACTGCAAATGTTCTGTCCCCAACACAGCAACAAACCAGATCGCTTGAAACCAAAGAGAGACAGCAAACAGCATTTTCATTACATCGGCCTTTGCAAGGTCATATGTACGGTGCTGATGGATTTTGCTAAAAAACCACCCTCGCAGTAGCAGAAATAGTAACGCCACATACGCGTGAATCGCTCATCATACCCGAGTTGTGAAACTTGATGTTTTGCGACCTCAAAACGGTGACGCCAATGGGCAAGGGTATGCGCATAGTCAGGACCAAGATCAAACAGGTTGCGAACCACTAAATCGCTGTGCTGTGTCGCCGCTGTGGTCAATGCGGTAATTGAGGGTAAAAAACCGCCGGGGAAAATGTATTTTTGAATGAAATCGACACTATTGCTGTAATAGTCATAACGTTGATCAGCGATGGTAATGGCTTGAATCGCCATCAAACCGTTGGGTTTTAGTAGTGACTGGCACTTTTCAATATAAGAGGAAAGGTACTCTTTACCGACCGCTTCGATCATCTCTATCGAAACTAATTTATCGTACTGACCTTGTAGCAGGCGGTAATCTTGCTTGAGCAAGGTGATTTGACTCCCCAGCCCCTGCCGCTCTATTTGCTGCGCGGTATAGTAATGCTGCTCTTCAGAAATAGTGGTCGTCGTAACCTGACAGCCGTAAGTTTTGGCCATGTAAATCGCCATTGCGCCCCAACCAGTGCCAATCTCAATCACGTGATCGCTTGCTTTGAGTTGCAACTGCTGGCACAAACGTTCCATTTTATTGATTTGCGCCTGCTCTAACGTTTCGTCCGGATGCAGAAACAACGCGCTGGAATAGAGCATATTACTGTCTAAAAAGGTGTGGTAGAGATCATTGCCTAGATCGTAATGGGCGTGAATATTCTCTTTGGCTTTATCAATTGAATTTCGATTGAGCCAGTGGCTGACTTTATAGAAAAGCTTGGTCAACACACTGCTGCGCGCTTCAATGCCATCTAATGCACTGACATTACGAGCCATCAGTTCCATTAGGCTGGTCAAATTTGGGCTATCCCACCAACCATCCATATAGGCCTCACCCGCGGCAATACTCCCCCCTTTTAATAAACGAGCGTAAAAATGAGGGTGATGTATTTCAATAGTTGCATGGGGTTGATGCTCTTTCAGTTCGCCAAAAGTCTCCTGACTGGACGCACCTTCATTGGAAAAGGTTTCAATGATGGTTAAAGTACCGACGTCTAAACGCTGTAGACAGCGAAAAATGAAGCTTCTTGCACTCTTTTGCAACCCTGTCAGTTGCTTGGGCAACGCGAGAGTTTGTGAATTAAGCATTGAGCGTTCTCCTTGTTATTTAGACACTGTCTCTGTGTAGATTTTGCGTATTTATGAATGTGGATTGGAGTAGAAAGGTGCTCCTTTAAGCCACAGTTTTAAAGCATGCCAGTATATACCTATCGTCACTTTTACGGCCATCACGGGTGTTTTGATCAATAACTTAAGCAAATTTTTTGAGTTAAATGGTTGTGCCTTCATCGATAAAGTCGCATCGAAAACTTTACCTTCTTTATGGCATTCCAAATGTACACTCAGTGACGAACCAAGCGGCTTCAACTTCCAATGATATTGCTGATCAAGAGGATTGAATGGAGAAACATGAAACGCCTTTTGGTGACGCCACTGTTGCTGCTCTTCTCCCGCTTGTGCTTTTACCGCGTAGTAGTGCCGTTGATTCCAAGGTGTATTACTTACTTCCGCCAACAAGTATTGCCATTCACCTTGCTGATCATAAAGATAGTAGAAATTAACCGGGCTGAAATAGATTCCTAAATAACGAAGATGACATACCGCCATCACCTTTCCAGAGCAGCGGTCGCCCGTCAGCTCATGAACTTTATCTTGTATGCACTGTTTTAAATCCCCTTCACCAAGATAATCGGCTCGCTGAAAACGCGCCCAGTGCCACCATTTTTCGCCAAACCCCCAAACTGAATCACTCAGTTGCTCCAGTTCATCGAGATCAATACACGGCATAAACAATGGATAATTGAGTGCATGTTCAATCGGTGTAAAGCGTCGATGACGTACCATGCCAACCATCAAACAACTGTTGGACTCAGTCTCCATCACGCCGCGCCTTTTAACTGCTGCGCTTGCGCTTCAAGTTGTGTCACAACATCCAGCGCACTGGTCACGCCATCTTCATGAAAACCATTGCGCCAATAAGCGCCACAGTACCAAGTGTTATTCACACCGTTGACTTCAGGCTTGCGTTGCTGAGCCGCGATAGATTGCGTGGTGAATACCGGGTGGTGATAAGTAAACTGTCGTAACACTTTCTCATCAGCAATGCGGTCACCGCTGTTGAGCGATACACAAAAAGTATGAGCGCCTTTAATATGCTGCAAGATATTCATATTGTAGGTCAGCGCTGGTAAACGCGATTCTTGCTCTGGACTGCCATCAAGCCAATAGTTCCAAGCCGCCCAAGCGGCTTTTCGCTTAGGCAGCAGTGATGTGTCGGTATGTAAAGTGACTTCATTGGCTTGATAGTGCATTACGCCGAGCACTTCTTGCTCAGCCTCTGTCGGTTGCTCTAACATACCTAATGCCTGATCGCTGTGACATGCAAAAATTACATGATCAAAGTGGTGTGATTGCCCATTAACAACGAGCTCGACACCTGCCGAGCCGCGTTTGACTTGTGTAACTGGGCTATCAAGATGAATCTTATCTTTAAAACCTTGCGTCAAGGGTTCGATGTACGCGCGCGATCCGCCTTCAACCACATACCATTGTGGTCGGTTAGTGATCTCTAGCAGGCCATGGTTGAGGAAGAAACGCAAAAAGAAACTTAACGGAAAAACCCGCATATCAGCCAAGGAAGATGACCAGATAGCCGCTCCCATCGGTAAGATATAATTTTCACAAAAATAGTCAGAAAATTGGTGCTCAAGTAAGAAATCACCTAAGGTTTGCATTGATTGATGCACTTGTTCTGCTTGCTGTTTCGCTAGCCGATTGAAGCGAATGATTTCAAAAATAAAGCGGTAAAAGACGGGATTTAGCCAATTCCGTTTTTGTGCAAACAGTGTAGTTGCGGTATGTCCATTATATTCCAACCCATTCGCATCGTTACGCACACTGAAACTCATTTGAGTCGGAATGCCTTTCACGCCAATCTCATTCATCATGGCGATAAAATTTGGGTAGGTCCGGTCGTTGTATACGATAAAACCAGTATCAACCGCGTGATTTTGGCCATCAAGCTCAATGTCCACCGTGGCAGTATGCCCACCGATGTAATGATTAGCTTCAAACACGGTGACATCATGGTGTTTATGCAAATAATAGCCGCATGTTAAACCGGAAATACCACTACCAATAATGGCGATTTTCATACTCAAGTCCTTTAATTACAAAACAGCTCGTTATTTAAGTAATGCCGCAACTAATCTGCCTTGCCATGCATAGGGCAAGCTGCCAATCAAACGTAACAGGCTCGTAAAACGGGCCGGAAAATAGAGGGTGGTTTTGCCTTTTTCCAACCCACGGCGAATCGCCTGTGATGCATAATCGGCACTGACCATCATTGGCATCGCAAAACTATTTTTATCAGTCAAAGGCGTAGCAACAAACCCCGGATAAATCATAGTCACTGCAACGCCTTGCGCTCGCCAATCTTGCATAAGTGAGCGTGCTAGGTAGCTAACCGCCGCTTTAGAAGCGCCGTAGGCTTCGGCTCTTGGCAGCGCTATTTCACTGGCGATGGAACCGACGATCGCCACACGCTGGTTAGCGACAAAGTGATGTTGTATCGCCTCAATGCAATGAGCTAAGCCCAACACATTGACGTCAAACACTCGCTTTAACCGAAGAGAGTCCATTTGGCCATGATCGATGTATTCACAATCGCCAGCGTTAAGAAGCCATAGTGCCGGAACAAAAGGCAGCTCAAATAACGCAGCTTTGGTCTCTTCTAACTGAGTAATATCAAATGCAATACCGTAGATCTGCGGATACTCTTGGTGCATTTGATTAAGCTTGTCTTGGTTACGCCCACAAGCAATCACTTGCCAACCCGTTTTTGCATAATCGACAGCTAACTGATAACCAATACCAGAAGTGGCTCCGGTGATGAGTACACTCTTCATTGCCCTAACCCTTGTTTAATCGAACGGATAACACTTCCCAGCAGCGGTATTTGTTCGTAGAGCATTTCTCCCAAGTCAAAATAATCACGGTGATAAATGACTTGGTTATCTTGAAACTTGAGATGGCTCATCCCTTGTACTTGTATAAGCTTTCCACGAGCTAACCGAGGATGCTGCAGAGACATAGTCCATGTGAGAAAGCCGCCGTCACCGACTTGTTGATGATCATGGATAGTAAAATCGCAACGCTGTACGTTTTGATATAAACGAGCAAAATAGTCTGATAGTGCTATCCAACCTTCAATACGATGTGCTGCATCTTCAAAAAGGACATTGTCGTGATAAACCTGACGTAATAAAGGTAAGTTCTCTTTGTTGAGTTTACGGTAAACCTCAGCAACCGATTCGACATCCATTGTACGTTTCCATAAGTTATACAAAAACTTCACATGTACAAAATAGTACAAGTCACTTAGTTATACAAAATATTTCTTGTATAACTTTATATCTTTTCGGTTCATACGTGGTTAAGAGAAATTAAGATCAAAAAAAGCAAATAAAGACCCAGATTTCAATAGTTACGGTGATCAAAAAGGCCAGCGTAATTCGCTGGCCTTCTCTTTTTTAGTTAGCTTAGATTAACTATTGCGCAAAGCGGCGATGCGTTTATCAAGCGGTGGATGACTCATCAATAATTCCGTCATTGAACGTTTACCGTTGATACCAAAAGCCATCATTGAACCTTCCAATTGAGATTCTTGCCCCACTTTTAAACGCTCTAACGCCGCAATCATCTTGTGTTTACCCACCAGCTTTGCTGCACCAGCATCAGCATGGAATTCGCGATGACGGCTATACCACATCGTAATAAAGCTTGCTAGGAAGCCAAATACCAATTCCAGCACCATAGAGATACCAAAGTAGACCATCATATTGCTGCCGCCACCCTCTTCTGAATCACGAGATGACACAATGTTTGCGATAAAGCGCGATAAGAAAATAACGAAGGTATTAACCACACCCTGCATTAAGGTCATCGTAACCATATCGCCATTGGCAATATGGCTCACTTCATGCGCCAATACCGCTTCCGCCTCGTCTCGTGTCATGCTGTGCAATAACCCTGTTGAAACAGCGACGAGGGAATCATCACGCTTAGCGCCAGTTGCAAAAGCGTTGATGTCCGGTGAATCATAAATTGCCACCGTTGGCATACCAATGCCGGCTTGCTGAGCTTGACGGTTCACAGTTTGCAGTAACCAGTGTTCTGTTTCGTTACGTGGACTTTCAATCACCATTCCACCAACCGAGCGCAGAGCCATACTCTTTGACATCAATAATGAAATAAATGAACCGCCAAAGCCAAACAACGCGGCCATGACTAGCAAGCCAGATAAACTGCCGGGCTGCATCCCCGTCACAGCATAAACAATATTTAATACAAGGCTAAGAACCAGAACCACCGCAAGGTTGGTTGCTAGAAATAACATGACTCGTTTCATTACTTATCTCCGAATGAAAATCTTATTATGAGTGTAGGCTGCGAGCGACGCTAGCATGAACCCACACAATTTTTCATATACATATAGTCTAAGATTTGAAAAACAAGGTTAAGCGATAAATTGAAACATTTAATGTCTGCAGCAGAGCGATATGTAAAATCTTTCGCGAAATAATCAGATTAGAGCTATTCGCTCATCAATCGCATAAGAACAGAGACACATAAGACTTTGGTCGTATTGAGGCACCCGTTTAAAACGACTACATTGCGTTAGAAATAGACATTCTCGAAAGACAAAGGACAACATCATGGCTGAAACGAGCAACTATCAAATGGCGATTGATTTACTGTGTTGCCACTTAGGTCTCTCTGAAGATGAAGCGAAACAGCAATTGGGAATTGGCAGTACACCTGCCGCACAGCAGCAAATATCTGACACGCAACAAGCTCTTATGGGGCTAATGCAAGAAAAATAGCCGTTAGCAAGACTGGTAACAGTTTATGCTAGCTAAATTGAAACAGCGCCGCTCATGGCATCATGGGTGGCGCTGTTTTGTTTGTGTTGCCTACAATGACCGTGATTAATCTCGCGGCGGCGCTGGTGATAATACTTCGCGATTGCCATTATGGCCGGGAGCACTCACGATACCTTGTGCTTCAAGTTGCTCTACAATTCTTGCAGCGCGGTTGTAACCGATTTTAAATCGGCGTTGTACACCTGAAACTGAACCTCGACGCGTTTCCACTACATGTTCAACCACTTGATCAAATAGCGGATCCACTTCTTCATCACTTTCCATCTTCTCACCGGGTAGCAAGGCTTCTGGTCCTTGGTCACCATAAGTGATCTCTTCTATGTAGTTCGGCTTACCACGTGCTTTCCAGTTGTTTACCACCGCATGCACATCTTCATCCGAGGCAAACGCACCGTGAACCCGGATCGTGTGGCTAGAACCCGGTGGTAGATAGAGCATATCGCCCATACCGAGCAGTGATTCTGCACCACTTTGGTCCAAAATAGTTCTTGAGTCGGTTTTAGTCGACACGGTAAACGCAACGCGGGTCGGAATATTCGCTTTGATTAAACCGGTGATCACATCAACCGATGGGCGCTGAGTGGCCAAAATAAGGTGAATACCCGCAGCACGAGCCTTTTGTGCCAAACGCGCGATCAACTCTTCTACTTTTTTACCCACCACCATCATCAGATCAGCAAATTCATCAACAACCACGACAATGTAAGGCAGTTTTTCCAGCAGTGGCGGTTCGCTCTCCATACTGTCCCCTTCTCTCCACAAAGGATCGTGGATGGGGTGACCAGCAGCAGCGGCCATTTTTAGCTTATCATTGAAGCCTTTGATGTTACGCACACCAAGCACAGACATTAATTTATAACGACGTTCCATTTCACCCACACACCAACGTAAAGCATTTGATGCGTCTTTCATGTCAGTCACGACTTCAGCTAACAGGTGAGGAATGCCCTCGTAGATCGATAGCTCTAACATTTTCGGGTCAATCATAATAAAACGAACGTCTTCTGGGCTCGCTTTATAAAGCATGCTGAGGATCATCACGTTGACCCCAACTGACTTACCTGAACCTGTTGTACCAGCCACCAACACGTGCGGCATTTTGGCTAAATCCGCGACCAGTGCTTCACCTGCAATGTCTTGCCCTAAAACGATGGTCGTCGGTGATTTTGCTTCTTGGAATTGACGACTTTTTATAACATCTGACAAATAGACGGTTTGACGACTCATGTTTGGCAGTTCAAGGCCAACATAAGGTTTGCCAGGGATCACTTCAACCACCCTCACCGCCATCGCCGACAAAGAACGCGCCAAATCCATCGATAGGCTAGAAATACGGCTCACTTTTACGCCTGGAGCTAAATCTAGTTCAAAACGAGTGATAACCGGCCCCGGAAAGATATCAACCACTTGCGCTTGGATTTTGTAATCCGCGAGTTTAGATTCAACCAAACGAGCAACCTCCTCTAATGCCTCTCGGTCAATAAAGTGTTCACGCTTTTCTGGGTGATACAGAAGCTCTAACGTCGGTAGTGGCTCCGTCGGTTTTGGCAGGTTAGTTTCTTTTTGCATTAAAAATGGGTTTTGCTTGGCCGCCATATTCGCCTGAGCCGAAGACACCATGTTCTGAAAAGCCGTCACATCACTGTCTTGCTGGCCTAACGGTGGCTCGTCATCTTCTGACATCACATCAAGATCAGCAGCCAACGCTTGATCTGATTCATCTTCATCCAGCACATCCAAGTTGGAAATAACGGGTTCAACACGCGACACATCAAGATCAACTTCTGTCATATTGAGCGACGGAGCACTCACCTCTTCGTCCTCTACCCATGCATATTGCTGAGCCTCTTGACTGGCATCAAGGTCGGCATTGGCTAATGCTTGATGCTCATTAGCTCGCTCATCTACCCAGTTAGCCGATGAAAGTGCAAGGTCATCTTCTTCCAACGCAACAGATTCTAACTCTTCAATCGTTGCGCTAAGCTGCTTGCTGCGATCAAATGGCGCTTCATCCGAGTGAGTTTCACTACATGTAGACGAAGTGTCAGCCTGAGTTTTGACCTTTGGCATATGAATATTAAAACGTCTTGGCGAGTGAGTCTGTTCCTGTTCGACATCTACAGCTGGCGGATGCTCAGCATCAAACGCATCGAGAGTAGGTTTGACATACTCTTGATCTGACGACCTAGACTCAACAACAGCTAAGTCTGGGGATGATGATTCAAGCGGCAACAGTTCCATGGGCGACAAAACGGGCGCAATATCTTCATCTTTCTCACCTCGTAGGCGATTGATCAACGCAATGCCAAGAGAAATACTCATCGTCCCTAACCATTCCACGATGCTTAGCCAAGAGATACCCGTTAGCAGCGTAAAACCAGCGCCCCATAAAAAGAGCAATACTAAGGTTGAACCTAATAAATTAAGCGTTGGCAACGCCAAACTGGTTAAGACATCCCCAATCACACCACCAGATGAAAAATACCAAATATCATCAAAGTTAATATCCGCAAGGCCACAACTAGTCAAAATCAAGATAGTTAAGCCAAGTAAACGCGTTCCCCACAACACAAAATCAAGGGGTTCATTCGCGTCTCTTTTACGCAGAAAGACCCATGCTAATACGGTTATAATGAACGGAATTGGGTAGGCCAAAGATCCAAAAACAAAGAATAAGGTATCGGCAATCCAGGCTCCAATAATACCGCCTGCATTTTCAATATCGCCTCCCCACGCGGTTTGCGACCATGAAGGATCGGCGGGGCTAAATGTCAATAAAGCGATGGAAAGAAGCACAGAGGCAAGAACGGCGACAATAAGCCCACACTCTTTCAGGCGTTGCAATCCATTGAGGCGTGAAGACTGAGGCTCTTCACTGGTCTTAATAATGGTCTCAACTTTATTTTGGTTCTCTTTGAACATAAACCTAGATTCTGATTAACGCCAACACTCAAGGTTTATTGCGCTTGATGCGTTGGTTGGGGTGAAAACAGTTTGGGTGAAAACAGTCCGAGCGGCAAAAGCCGCTCGGTTTGTTGTGCGATTTAACCACATCAAGGTCAAAAACCCAATTGGCGAACGTCAGAATGTGGAAAGAAGTACCACTATTCAGACAATCTAGCATTATCGAGTTTTGATAACCAGTTGGTTACTTTGCTTCACTTCTTCCATCACAACATAAGTACGAGTGTCATTGACTCCAGGCAAACGCAATAGAGTGTCACCCAGCAATTTACGATACGCGCCCATGTCTGAGACTCGAGTTTTGAGAAGATAGTCAAAATCACCCGAGACAAGATGGCATTCTTGAATGTCATCCAGTTTTTGAACCGCGGTATTAAACTGTTCAAACACATCAGGTGCACCACGATTCAGTGTAATTTCCACAAATACCAACAGCGAAGCATCAAGATATTGTGGATTCAACAACGCGGTATAACCGGTAATGAAACCTTGACGCTCTAAACGACGTACACGCTCTAAACAGGGGGTTGGAGATAAACCCACTCGTTTTGATAATTCTACATTCGAAATACGACCATCTTTCTGCAATTCATTCAAAATATTGCGATCGATACGGTCTAAATCCTTGGACGGCCTTTTATAGTTGTCTGCCATTTTTTATTCCACCTTATTACTTCCTTGCAAAAATATATACTACAACTTTTTAATATTCAGTATCAAATTTTACACATTCACATCTATACTAGTCACAAATTCGAAACAACAACCCTACATATAGTTATAACAACCAAAAAAACCTAAGGAGTCAGGATGATCATTGGAGTTCCTAAAGAAATCAAAAACCACGAATATCGTGTGGGCATGATTCCCGCAAGCGTGCGCGAACTTGTCTCACACGGTCACCAAGTTTATGTTGAAACAAATGCCGGTTCCGGCATCGGCTTTTCAGACGATGATTACATCGCTGTAGGCGCATCCATTCTTCCTACTGCTTCTGACATTTTTGCGAAAGCAGAAATGATTGTTAAGGTCAAAGAACCTCAGGCTGCTGAACGAGCAATGCTCCGCGAAGGCCAAATTTTATTTACCTATTTACATCTAGCTCCAGATTTTCCACAAACTGAGGAGCTAATCAAGAGCAAAGCTGTCTGTATAGCCTACGAGACTGTAACAGATAATATGGGTCGCTTGCCACTATTAGCACCAATGTCTGAAGTCGCTGGTCGAATGTCTATTCAATCAGGTGCGCAGTGTTTAGAAAAATCACACGCAGGCTGCGGTTTATTACTAGGTGGTGTACCTGGAGTCGCACCAGCGAAAGTGGTGGTGATTGGTGGCGGTGTAGTCGGTGCCAACGCAGCCAGAATTGCGGTCGGAATGCGTGCTGATGTGACAATTCTCGACCGAAGTGTTGATATGCTGCGTAAACTCGATGAAGAATTCCAAGGCCAGGCTAAAGTGGTATATTCAACAAAGGATGCAATTGAAAAATACGTCCTCGAAGCCGATTTAGTAATAGGCGCAGTACTGATCCCCGGAGCAGCAGCTCCTAAACTCGTTACTAAAGATCTGATTTCTAGAATGAAACCTGGCTCTGCGGTCGTTGATGTGGCAATTGACCAAGGCGGCTGCTTTGAGACCTCACATGCTACCACTCATGATGACCCGACCTATATCGTTGATGACGTCGTTCATTACTGCGTCGCAAACATGCCAGGCGCTGTGGCTCGCACATCAACTTTCGCCTTGAATAACGCAACGTTGCCTTACATTGTTAAACTGGCCAATAAAGGTTATCAACGTGCATTATTAGAGGATAAAGGATTCCTAGAAGGTTTAAACGTGATACACGGTAAAGTCACCTGCAAAGAGGTCGCCGAGAGTTTCAACCTTGAATATCTTGAGCCATCTGAAGCTATCGCTCTGTTTAACTAACGATAACAATTTGCGGTAAGGCTCTCAATTCTTAGCCAAGTGCGTCATGCGCTTGGCTTTCATTTTTTATAAGCGTGAACCAATATATTGCGTGGCGTTACTTTTTTAGCGCAAAACTGTTCAACCTGCACCTCATAACCTTGCTCTTGAAGATAAAGTGCCTTATCCAACACCAACCAAAGTTCAATTATGCGGCGAAATGCCTGCTGCACTAGCCCTATCCTTTCCATCTGCCAAAAACGCTGCTCACCTTTATGTTCATAAGCAGGCCAATCAACTTCTGGTAATGCAATGCTTTTTTGTGCTGCCGCCCAATGACAAAAAGCTAAAAACCCTTCGGCTAGTTGTGATTTTTTGAGACTCGGAATTGGGCAATATTGATGGTGCCCAAGTTCAGATCTTAGCAATAAATCAAAGCCCAAACGAAACGTCATTTCTTGCAAACGATGACGGCGAACCCGCTCTCCCCCCGTAACGGTTTCTTGCAGCGGAATACGCAGCTCTTGTTTGGATAAGGAAAGAGAAGAAGTACGACCGTAGCTGGATATGGGTTGGTAGCTATCGGCTTTGATTAAATGGTAGCAACATGGTGAAAACGTAATCGCAGGCAAGCGATGAGCAACGGAATATTCAAGTAGGCGAACATGGAGATCACCACAGGCATGTAAAGCGACGGCATGCTGATTGGTATTGAAAACGCCAAACGCTTGCGGCTCAAAAGCGTCTCCTTGAATAAATTGCATCGGAAGATCATGTTCATCGGCGCAAGCTTGCCCTGCATGACAGAGCTGCGACTGATATTCAAAACTAGTGACTTTTTGTTTTGACTGGGCTGCGATAATTCGACCTAAAAAACCTTTACCCGCACACCACTCTAGCCATTCCGTTCCAGAATGCCTACAGAGGAGTGATTCGCTCATTAAACGAATTTGTTCTAGCTTTCTGCCAGGGATCCCCTGCACTAAGTAAGGGCTGAGTGCTTGCTGAGTAGTACGAGGGGCATCTTGAAGCCTAATCATGATATCGGCTTCTTTTAACCCCTCGACATACGGATAAAGTTGCTCAATGAGCGTTTGCGGCGATGACTTTAAGCTATCGATACTGTCCAAAGATAGCGTTTGCAACCACTGATCCAGCCTATGATCTGAATGTTTCCAAGGTGAACTTTCTAAGCCACTATGATGAAAGGGCTCAAATCGCCAAAAACGTTGGTTTTCAATTAAAAAAGCATCGATATGTTTGAAAAGCGCGCGCATACATCCCCCCTAGAAAGGCCAATTCTAGGAGGTGATGGTTTAATTAGAAAGTGTTTCGTTTTAAATGATCAAAATTAGCTTAACGAACTGGCAATTCAATGTCTTTAAACATCTCTTCTATTTCGATATTCGATTTTAACGAGGTAGCCCGTTCGACCACAGGGCGAGTAAGATGAGGCGCGAAACGTTCCATAAAGTCAAACATATAAGAACGCAGGAATGTGCCTCGGCGAAAACCAATGCTAGTCGTGCTCGCACCAAAAAGATGGCTGGCATCAATCGCGATAAGATCGGTGTCGCGTGATTTATCTATCGCCATACTTGCGATAACACCCACCCCAATTCCCATCCGGACATAAGTTTTTATCACATCCGCATCGGTGGCGGTAAAGACAACTCGCGGCGTTAACCCTACGCGATTAAATGCAGTGTCTAACTCTGAACGGCCAGTAAAACCAAACACGTAAGTGACCAATGGATACGCGGCTAAATCCTCAATCGTTACCCGTTCTTTTTTTGCAAGAGCATGATCTTTAGGCACGACAATAGAACGGTTCCAATGATAACAAGGTAGCATGATGGCATCTTGGTACAGATGAAGCGCTTCTGTTGCTATCGCAAAATTAGCGGTGCCTTTTGCGACCGCTTCCGACATCTGACTTGGAGTGCCTTGATGCATATGTAACGACACTTTCGGATAACGCGCAGTAAATCCTTTGATTACATCAGGTAACGCGTAGCGAGCTTGTGTGTGAGTCGTTGAAATATTCAGCGTACCCATCTCAGGGTGCGTATGCTCCCCTGCCACGGCCTTAATGCTTTCCACACGTGAAAGGATCTCTTGTGAGATACGAATAATATCTTCACCTGCACCCGTGACTTGTGTCAGGTGTTTACCGCTACGCTCAAAAATTTGAATACCCAATTCATCTTCAAGTAAACGAACCTGTTTACTAATGCCTGGCTGAGAGGTATAAAGGCTTTCCGCAGTTGCTGAGACATTCAGGTTGTGATTAACCACTTCAACAATATATTTTAACTGCTGTAACTTCATTATTGGCCTCGTAATCCATTATCAAAGATCCAGATTTTTCAATCATAGTTTATAATTATTAGTTATAACGCTTAACACTCTCAATTCAAAGCTCGATGATTCAAGAGCGAAGAAAAAAGTAAGTATTTTGCGTAGCTGACTAAATTTTTGCCAACTATCGCCCAATCTAAGCAATAAAAGGCAGTTTTTAGAGGTTAAAACAGAAATAATAAAAATAGTCAATTTGAAGGTGTAGTGATAACTAAGGATCGTGTATTCTTAATTGCGAGCCACTGAATTCTAATAAAGATACGGATTATATGAATATAGGTTTACTCATTGCTCTTGTAGCAGTATTGCTGGTGTTAGTCCTTGGTTATAACATCATGCTCCAATATAAAGTAAAGGTCGAGTCAGCTAAAAAGCAGGAATCGACACGCTATATCGCCATTATTGATGCGACAGAAGATCTTATCGGCAATGCTCATCACATGCCTTTTAGTAAAGAGCTCTTAGTCTGCCTGAATACTCGGATTCTAGACGCGCTCATCAGTATGTATGAGTTAGATCCGAAAAATAAGCAGTTGGCACAGCGTATTGAGCATATGAAGGGGCAAATTAGACATTTACAAGAAAACCATCCCGGCGGTGATAGTACCGCGTTTAAAGTACCTAGCAGCGATAAACAAGCGCTTGTTATGCTTAAGTTAGTAAAACGCCTGAGAGACACGATTCGTAGTGAACATAATAAGGGACGCTTTGAAACACAATCTTACGTCGCTGAAAATGCCCGTTTGGAAATGATACAAATTCGCATCAACATTGAAAATGTCATCAAACGAGCTAATGATTCAATTGTTCGTGGTCAACCAGGAACAGCCGTACAACTGCTGCGCAAAGGAATTGATGTATTAAGCTCTAAAAATGATGCATATTCGAGCCAAGCTCGAGAAAAACTACAGTCAATGTACGATGACTTAGAAAAAAGACGCCAGACAAAAAGTGCAACCGATCTTCAACAAATTGAAGATAGCGAGAGAAATAGTGATATGGATGCACTGTTTGGCGAAAAGAAGAAGTGGTAACTCATTTTCTTTTTCTATGCTTAACAATAACTTTAAGGTCGCATAAGCGACCTTTTTCATAAAGCGATACAAAAAATATTTGCTTACATTAACGTATCGTTTATCGCTTTTAGGACTTCATCCGGTCTTATTGCCTGAGTAATTGGGCGTCCTATGACTAGATAATCTGAACCAGCTTTTATGGCCTCACTTGGAGTCATTATACGTCTTTGGTCTCCTGTTTCAGAACCAATAGGACGAATCCCTGGCGTAACCAATTTGAACTCTTGGCCAAGATAGCTCTTAAGCATGCGCGCTTCTTGAGCTGAGCATACCACTCCATCTAACCCTGCATTTTGAGTTAGGCTAGCCAGACGCATTACATGCTCTTTAGGCGCAACATCGACGCCAATACCACGAAGATCAGAGTGTTCCATACTGGTTAGTACCGTGACAGCAATAAGTAGTGGTCGATCGTTACCATAAGGTTCAAGAATCTGACGAGACGCCGACATCATTCTCTCCCCACCACTGGCATGAACATTCACCATCCACACACCAAGCTCAGCGGCTGCACGTACGGCTTTAGAGCACGTGTTGGGAATATCATGAAACTTTAGGTCTAAGAATACCGAAAAACCTCTGTTGTGTAGCTCACGCACAAAATCGGGACCAAACAGGGTAAACATCTCTTTGCCCACTTTTAATCGACAGCTGTTGGGGTCAATTTTATCAACAAAAGCTAACGCTTCCGCTTGTTGCTCATAATCCAACGCGACAATTACTCTCTGGTCTTTCATTTTCACTCCTAAAATAATTAAGCTAAAAAAATGCAGCTTTCATAAGCTGCAGTTTTCGAGTCGATCAGTAACCAGTACATGAACTCTATTCACCATCCAAACCACGGATAGGTTTAATTGAACCCCAATTCTTACATGATGGGCAGTGCCAGTAGAGAGAATGGGTTGAGAAACCACACTTTCTGCATCGATAGTGAGGTTTTACTTTTAGTTGCTCACCTACCAATTTTTGCAAGGTTGACAAACTCTCTTTCGCTCGACCTTCCTCTGCTTCAATGAGATGGTAGTCAATTAAACGATAGAAGCCCTTCATGGTTGGATTTTTAACCAATTGCCGTGTCAAAAGTTCCTGTGCAGCTCCAGCACCATCATGTTGTGCCACCAACTGTGCGAGCATCAGCTCAGCTGACACACCAGCTTCATTGATAATGCATTCCCGCAAGAACTCAACAAGCTCACTCTCTTTACCAATATGGTGATAGCATTCAGCAAGCGTAGGTAATACCTCACCGATGAAATCAATGTCCTGCTCCAAGACCATCTGCATATACTGGATTGTTTGACGGTAGTCATCATTTTCAAGATACAGCTTACCTAAAGAGATCGTTGCACGCACACACTTAGGATCTTCAGACAGCGCTTTTTTAAGATATTGAATCGCTTTGCTATCGCGTCCTTCAGCCTTCTCTTGCACCGCAAGTTCACACCAAAAATGGGCTATAACACTGTGCACTCTTTTTCTACCTAATTTCACCAGCGCATAAGCGTAATCAATAGCTTTATGCCACTCTCGAGTCTGCTGGTAAATAGAAACCAATTGTTGCAACGCCGCTTCTTTGTGTTCAGGCTCTTCGATCAGTTGTTCAAATATTTTTTCGGCGCGATCGAGAAATCCAGCCACCATATAGTCTTTTGCTAATTGTTGTAAGGCGAGGTTTTTTTGGTCAATAGTAAGGCTTGAACGGGATATAAGATTTTGATGGATGCGGATAGCACGATCGACCTCTCCTCTTGAACGGAATAAGTTACCCAGCGCTAAGTGGGTATCAATCGTTTCATTGTCTACTTGAAGTAGCTCAATAAAATGATCAACGGCCTTATCTGATTGATCAGAAAGCAGTAAGTTAAGGCCCGTCACATACTGACGAGAAATTTGGTGAGAATGTTTCTGCTTATCTTGCTGAGCACTACGATTTCCCATATACCAACCATAGGCGGCGGCAATCGGTAGTAGCAAGAAGAGAATTTCTAACATCAAGTCAGCCTTTATTTCACTACGCTTTACTTGTTACAGCGCTGTTCTCTGCCGTTTGCTTTTTCAGTTGCTTATTCAACTTTCTAACTTGCAACTGAGACTTAAAGTAGAAGCTACTGCCGAGCAAACAAGCGAGTAAAAAACCAGAGACAAAAACAGTACCAAGTAAAGTAGACAAGTGAAATTCGCCTTGAGCGATCAAATAGTTAAACGTCACAACTGCTTGATTTTGAGCCCCTAATGCTAAAGCAATCAAAAAAAGTGCAAGAATTAAAACGATTTTTATAATTTTCATATGCCACTACCTATCCAGTATTGATCTGGTCTGATTATGCAGGAAAATGGCGTTACAAACCACGTCTATTATGGATTCCTTTCTTAAAAAAACGGCATACTTAAACTGTATGCCGTTTTTTAGAATACTCTCTAAATCGCTTTAGATATTCTCATTAACTCGCTCACGTAACTCTTTACCTGGCTTGAAATGAGGGACGAACTTGCCATCCAACACCACTTTATCACCGGTTTTAGG
Source organism: Vibrio qinghaiensis (assembly GCF_002257545.1). Taxonomy (NCBI): domain Bacteria; kingdom Pseudomonadati; phylum Pseudomonadota; class Gammaproteobacteria; order Vibrionales; family Vibrionaceae; genus Vibrio; species Vibrio qinghaiensis. Next base: position 1,758,744 of record NZ_CP022741.1, read on the forward strand.
ATTACGGCCCACTCTAGGCTCACGATAGTGCAAAGAGAAACTACCAAATCCGCGAATTTCGATTCGCTCTCCGCTTTCTAAAGTTGATGCCATATGTTCAAGAATATCTTTCACAGCGTCTTCAATTTCTTTAGCAGATAGGTGCGTTTTCTCAGCACAGAGTCTTTCTATCAATTCAGACTTAGTCATAGTTTCCCTCATTACTTATCAAAGTAGGCACTAACTGAAAAAAAAGGAGCCTTACGGCCCCTTTTAGCGAGTTAGATTATTCGCCTTTAGCAGCCTTGAATGCATCAGCCATAGCATTACCAAACGCACCTTCATCAGATTTGTTTAGAGTAGCCATTGCTTCTTGCTCATCAGCTTCATCTTTAGCTTTGATAGATAGGTTGATTACGCGGTTTTTACGGTCTACACCAGTAAATTTCGCTTCAACGCTGTCACCAACGCTTAGGACTAGAGACGCATCTTCAATACGGTCACGAGATGCTTCAGAAGCACGGATGTAACCTTCAACGCCGTCTACAAGTTCAATTGTAGCACCTTTCGCGTCAACTGCAGTAACAGTACCGTTAACTAGAGTACCTTTTTTGTTATCAGCAACATATGCGTTGAACGGGTCGTTTTCCATTTGCTTAACGCCAAGAGAAATACGCTCACGCTCTGCATCTACTGCTAGAACAACTGCAGAGATTTCATCGCCTTTCTTGTAATCACGTACCGCTTCTTCTCCAGGAACGTTCCAAGAGATATCAGATAGGTGAACTAGACCGTCGATGCCGCCGTCTAGACCGATGAAGATACCGAAGTCAGTGATAGACTTGATCTTACCAGTAACTTTGTCGCCTTTAGCTTGCGCTTCAGCGAATGACTGCCATGGGTTAGCTTTACACTGTTTAAGACCTAGAGAGATACGACGACGCTCTTCGTCGATATCAAGAACCATAACCTCAACTTCGTCGCCAACATTAACAACTTTAGATGGGTGGATGTTCTTGTTAGTCCAATCCATTTCAGAAACGTGTACTAGACCTTCAACGCCTTCTTCGATTTCAACGAAGCAGCCGTAGTCAGTTAGATTTGTTACACGGCCAGATAGTTTATGACCTTCTGGGTAACGCTTAGCGATAGCTACCCATGGATCTTCGCCAAGTTGCTTAAGACCTAGTGATACGCGAGTACGATCACGATCAAACTTAAGAACTTTAACTAGGATTTCGTCACCAACGTTAACGATTTCTGATGGGTGTTTAACGCGTTTCCAAGCCATATCTGTGATATGTAGAAGACCATCAACACCACCAAGGTCAACGAATGCGCCGTAGTCAGTAAGGTTCTTAACGATACCTTTAACTTCAGTACCTTCTTGTAGAGTTTCAAGAAGTTCGTCACGTTCAACGCTGCTTTCTGATTCAATAACAGCACGACGAGAAACAACAACGTTGTTACGTTTCTGGTCTAGTTTGATAACTTTGAACTCTAGCTCTTTGTTTTCTAGGTGAGTAGTGTCACGGATAGGACGCACGTCAACAAGAGAGCCTGGAAGGAAAGCACGGATACCGTTTAGTTCAACAGTGAAGCCACCTTTAACTTTACCATTGATAATACCAATAACAGTTTCAGCTTCTTCGTAAGCTTTCTCAAGAACGATCCAAGCTTCATGACGCTTAGCTTTCTCACGAGAAAGTTGAGTTTCACCGAAACCATCTTCAACAGCGTCTAGAGCAACGTCTACTTCAGAACCAACTTCAACTTCAAGTTCGCCAGCAGCGTTCTTGAACTGTTCAGCAGGGATAGCAGACTCAGACTTAAGACCAGCGTCAACAAGAACGAAACCATTCTCGATAGCGACTACAGTACCTTTAACGATTGTACCTTGTTGAAATTGTGTTTCGTTTAAAAACTCTTCAAAGAGTTGAGCAAAAGATTCAGTCATTTATTTAATCTTCAATAAGTAAACTTCCATGGGTATCCTACCGCATGGGGTTATTAAATTCGCCAGTCATCATCCTTGCGACCGACGCTCTTACCTAGCAGAACTACTCTGCCAGCTTAGATTCTACATATTGTAATGCTTCTTCTACAACTTCGTCGATAGACATTGAGGTTGAGTCAAGCAATAGCGCATCCTCTGCAGGGCGTAATGGGGCCACTGGGCGGTTACGATCTCGGTCGTCACGCTCTTGGATCTCGCTTAAAAGGGCGTCAAATTTAACATCTAGCCCTTTGAGTTGCAACTGCTTAAAGCGACGTTGGGCTCGCTCTTGCGCGCTGGCATCTAGGAATATTTTCACTTCTGCTTGAGGAAACACAACTGTGCCCATATCACGTCCATCAGCAACCAGTCCCTGCTCTTTCGCAAAGGCCCGTTGGCGACGTAATAATGCCTCGCGCACTCTAGGCAGCGCCGCTACCTTTGATGCTGCCATTCCTGTCTCTTCTTTGCGTAATTCTTTCGATACATCCTCACCTTCAAGAATCACTCTGACCAAGTCACCTTCTGCGATAAATTGGACATCCAAATGTGTCGCTAGAGGAACAAGCGCTTCTTCCGATTCCGTATCCACACCGTGGTGAATCGCCGCCAATGCAAGAACGCGGTAAATAGCTCCAGAATCGAGCAAATGAAAGCCTAATTTCTTAGCCAACAACATACAAAGAGTGCCTTTACCAGCACCACTTGGGCCATCTACGGTAATTACCGGAGTGTGAGAGGACATGATTTACTCCACTTAGTTTTTATGCGGCTTGTTTGCTCGCTTTTGTCGGCGACAAATTATAGTGCTTATCCATTACAGGCGCTAGGAAGGAATGGTGATATGACTGAAATTTCACAGTGATACAAGCGTCGCTTTCAGGGATGCGACGCTTTTGATAGAGACTTTTATAAAATAATACGCTCGGCATTTTGCTTAACAGTGGCGGCACCAATGCCTTTCACCAAGCTCAGATCTTCTTTGGTTTTAAAAGCGCCATTTTGTTGACGATATTCAACAATCGCTTGTGCTTTTTTAAGTCCAATACCTTTCAATAGAGTGGCAATTTCCTCAGCAGAGGCCTGATTGATATTAACTGTAATTTCAATGCCTTGGTGCGTTTCTACCACCTTTTCTTCTGCTAATGCCGGTGAAAGAGGCAATACGATACTTAGAAGTAGCAACCCGAGTTTTGTTTTCAATTTCATATGAACATTTCCTTGTTTATTAGTGGGTATCAATATTAATTGAGCTTGGAAATCAGAGGGAATCAAAAAGGTAGAAATTGAAATGGGCTGCATAAGCAGCCCATTTTGAGTTTCACATCAATTACATTACTAGCCTTTATTGGCTCACAACATAATATTCAATGTCTGTATTTTTACGCAAAGTTGTAAGTATCGCAGCCAAATCACGTTGGCTACCAATGCGATCTAACTGAGCCGTAATTTGATCATTGTACTCAGGTGTGACTTTAGCCTCGACCTTATGTAGTTCAACAAGAACAATATCACCATTCATTGCTTTCGCTTGACCGTAAACCACACTATCTGCTGCTGGTTTAGGGAGAGAAAACACTGAACTCGCCAATGAAGAGCTACGATCAATCATTTCCAACTCAGCAAATTTTAACCCACGCTGTTCCAATAAGGATTGGTCACCTTGCTTTAGGGTATCAATCAATTTTGTGGCTAACTCAATCGCTTGTTGTTCGCCTTTGACTTTAGAAAGCTGGGCAACCACTTGCTCTTTCACTTCAGCCAAAGGAAGAACTATTTGTTCCCGAGCATCATCAACACGAACAACGATAACGTGTTCTGGGGCAACTTCTAATACCTCAGAATTGAGCCTATCTTCTTTTACCTCTGGGCTTAGAATCGCTTGAAGAACCGCTGGATTTTTAAGAATTTCAGGTGCATCTTGCTGAGAAATAAAATCGGTTTTCTGAATCTTAGCTGAGATGGCTTTTGCTGCTTCATCCAGAGAGTCAGGTGATTCAAATGCCACTTTTTCTAGCTTGGTCTGCAACTCATAAAACTGATCAGCGGCTTTTTGGTCTAACATTTCAGCTTTGATTTCAGAGGCAACCTGTGCGTAGGGCTGTGCGATAGGGGCTTTAACATCATCAAGACGGATAATGTGATAGCCAAATTCAGATTTGACCAACCCTGTGATATCCCCTATCTGTTCGATAGCAAAGGCTGCTTGTTCAAAAGCTGGGTCCATCACATCATGTTCAATCCAACCTAGTGACCCCCCCTCTTCTGCGCTTCCTACGTCTTCTGATTTTTCTTTCGCTAAGGTCGCGAAATCAGCGCCAGCATTCAGTTCATCGAGAATCGCCTGCGCTTTAGCTTTATCATCACCTTGAACCAAAATATGGCTTACTTTACGCTGTGCTTGAGTGGAGTATTTGTCTAAATGCTCTTGGTAGTACTGCTCGGCCTGTTCATCAGACACTACCATTTGGTCTTTCAATTGTTGGGCAGAAAGCTCAATATAAGCCACTTTAACCTGCTCTGGACGGGTATAGCGCTCTGCATTTTGTTGATAATATTGAGTAATTTCTTCATCACTCAACTCAACATTTTTAGCAAACTCGCTGAGTGACAATGTGAGCGCACGGATATCGCGGGTTTGAGAGATCAGTTCACTTTGCTGATTAACCTCACCCTGCAACGTAAATTCACTACCTTGAATAGCACTAAGCAACTGGTTACGAATAAGATCACGACGCAGATATTCTGCAAAGCTTTCAGCAGAGAAACCCGCACGGCGAAGAGCCGCTTGATAGATTTCTTGGTCAAACTTACCGCCGGTCTGGAATTGAGGCATGTCTAAAATCATTTTACGAACCTGATCATCGCTCACTCGTAAACCTAGTGATTGTGCATGCTGCTCCAACAATAAATCGTTAACCATACGATCAAGAACTGACTTACGAAATGACTCGACATACTGAGGATCAGCGAGCAAGTTAGCAAAATAATCCCCTAATTGGGATTGCATGCGATTGCGCTCGTTCTGGTACGCTTGTTCAAATTCACCACGGCCAATCTCACTATTGCCAACTTTAGCCGCAGCATTACTGCCACCGCTGACCAAGTAGCTACCGACACCTGCGAATACGAATGATAAGATAATCATTCCTAGAATAATTTTCACCGCGATGCTGTTCACGCCTTCGCGTAATCGATCCATCATAATCTAACTGCTCTCCGGATAAGAAGCTTCACACTTCAGCCTAAAAATTGAATAGCGCGATAATATCAGAAAAAGAAATGCGCATCAGTAGGATGCGCATAATTTCAAAAGGTTCGAATTAATTTTGCGCTTAAGCAGCAAAAAATAACGATTTTGATTAGTTGCAAGCGTCTTTAAGCGCTTTGCCTGCTTTGAAAGCAGGTACTTTTGCTTCTGCGATTTGGATCTCTTCACCCGTTTTAGGGTTACGACCCGTGCGCGCTGCACGAGTGCGAACGCTAAATGTACCAAAGCCAACAAGCGCCACTTGATCGCCAGATTGAAGAGTGCCACTCACCGCTTCGATAAATGCATCCAAAGCACGGCCTGCCGATGCTTTAGAGATGTCAGCGTTTTCTGCGATTTGTTCTACTAATTGTGTTTTATTCACTGTGATTCCCCTTTGCGTCACCCATTATTATTTTTAACGGTGACTTTTCGTTCCATTAAGTTCCCAAACTAGCTTGAAGCCTTATTACATCTGGGCTGCAAGCTATAGGGGCTTACGTTAGCGTCCAAAAAAAACGCTGACAAGCCTTTTTAAGCCTATCAGCGTAATCTTTTACTTATTTTTGCTGCACATCACTATTTTTTAGCTTCAAATTCAACCCCAGAAGGGTCTCGTTCAAGTGCGATCTTCAAAACTTCATCAATCCATTGAACGGGGATGACTTTTAGGTCAGCAATCACATTTGCAGGGATCTCTTCCAAATCACGCTCATTCTCTTTGGGGATCAATACAGTGGTGATACCACCACGATGTGCTGCGAGCAGTTTTTCTTTCAAACCGCCGATAGGTAATACTTCACCACGCAAGGTTATCTCACCCGTCATCGCGACTTCCGCTTTCACAGGATTACCCGTCAAGCTAGAGACAAGCGCCGTACACATAGCAATACCCGCGCTTGGACCATCTTTTGGTGTTGCGCCTTCTGGCACGTGAACGTGAATGTCACGCTTTTCATAGAAATCAGCGTTAATCCCTAATTTCTCGGCGCGTGCGCGAACCACCGTCATCGCAGCTTGAATGGATTCTTGCATCACCTCGCCCAGAGAACCAGTTTGCGTCAACTTGCCTTTGCCAGGCATTGATTCGGTTTCAATAGTCAGCAAATCACCGCCTACTTCTGTCCATGCTAAACCCGTAACTTGGCCAATTTGGTTACTGTCGTCGGCTTTGCCAAAATCGCAACGTTGCACACCTAGAAACTCTTTTAAATTCTCTTGGTTGGCTACCACGGTTTTTACATCTTTATTCAACAAGATTTTCTTAACCGCTTTACGGCAAATTTTTGAAATCTCTCGCTCTAAGCTTCGTACACCCGCCTCACGCGTGTAATAACGGATAATACCTATGATGGCTGAATCTTCGATAACAATTTCATGAGGCTTCAAACCGTTCCGCTCAACTTGCTTAGTCACTAGATGGCGTTTCGCAATATTCAGCTTTTCGTCTTCTGTGTATCCAGAAAGGCGGATAACTTCCATACGGTCAAGCAGCGGGCCTGGGATGTTCATTGAGTTTGATGTCGCAACAAACATGACATCAGACAAGTCATAATCCACCTCTAAATAGTGATCGTTAAAGGTGCTATTTTGTTCAGGATCAAGAACTTCCAACAATGCGGAAGATGGGTCACCACGCATATCTGAAGACATTTTGTCGATTTCATCAAGCAGGAAAAGTGGGTTTTTCACGCCAACCTTTGCCATTTTTTGAATCAATTTACCCGGCAGAGAACCGATGTAAGTACGGCGGTGACCACGAATTTCTGCTTCATCACGCACTCCACCTAACGCCATACGGGTATACTGTCTGCCTGTTGCCGCCGCTATCGAGCGGCCAAGCGACGTTTTACCCACGCCCGGGGGACCAACAAGACACAAAATGGGCCCTTTCAGCTTGTTGATACGACTTTGTACCGCAAGATATTCTAAAATACGCTCTTTGACACGATCTAAACCGTAGTGATCGGCATTTAAAATCTCTTCAGCTTTTGCCAAATCTTTCTTAACTTTTGAACGTTTTGCCCAAGGAACATTGACCATCCAATCAATATAGCTACGCACAACGGTTGCTTCTGCAGACATTGGAGACATCATCTTCAATTTCTGCAGCTCTTGTTCCGTTTTTTTGCGCGCTTCCTGCGGCATTTTGGAATCGTCAATTTTCTTTTTCAGGATTTCAAATTCATCAGGTGCGTCATCCATCTCACCTAATTCTTTCTGAATCGCTTTCATCTGCTCGTTGAGGTAATACTCACGCTGAGATTTTTCCATCTGCTTTTTAACGCGACCACGAATTCGTTTTTCAACCTGTAATAGGTCGATCTCCGCTTCCATTTGTCCCATTAAAAATTCCAAACGTTCACTGACATCAACAATTTCGAGAACTTTTTGTTTTTCAATCAATTTCAATGGCATGTGAGCGGCGATGGTATCAGCCAAACGCGCGGCTTCATCAATCCCATTTAACGACGTTAATACTTCAGGCGGGATTTTCTTGTTGAGTTTGATAAAACCATCAAATTGGTTGATTGCACTGCGAACGACGACTTCCTGCTCTTTATCATCCAGCTCAGGAGTGACAAGATACTGCGCTTCTGCAGAGAAAAATTCACGCTCGATGAAGCGATCAATTTTCGCTCGCTGTTGGCCTTCAACCAGCACTTTCACGGTGCCGTCAGGTAATTTCAGAAGTTGTAAAATCGTTGCGACCGTGCCGACTTCAAAAAGATCTTCAATTTTCGGCTCGTCGGTTTCCGCTTGCTTTTGTGCCACAAGTAACACTTGCTTGTTGTTATCCATTGCCGCTTCGAGGCATTGGATTGATTTTTCTCTGCCAACAAACAAAGGAATGACCATGTGAGGATAAACCACCACGTCACGTAGAGGTAGTACGGGGATCTCGATACGCTCGGAACGTTCCAAGTTCATATTATTCTCTCTTCCGCTTCAACTGATTACCGAGTATATGGGGGCTAACTGACTGGATTCAATAACAGAATAAAAAAAAGGAGGTATTTGCTACCTCCTTTAAATATTTCTGATTGAGATTTACTCTGCACCAGCCGCTTGGCTCTCATTTCCGCTATAAATTAGTAGCGGTTGTGATTCACCGTTAATGACTGATTCATCGATAACCACTTTGCTAACATCGTTTACCGACGGCAGTTCATACATGGTTTCGAGTAGTACGCCTTCCAATATAGAGCGTAAACCACGTGCGCCCGTTTTGCGGTTCATTGCTTTTTTTGCAATGGCGCGCAATGCGTCTTCACGAAACTCTAGGTCAACGTCCTCTAACTCAAACAAGGCTGCGTACTGTTTCGTCAGCGCGTTTTTCGGCTCACACAAGATTTGAATCAGTGCTTCTTCATCCAGCTCTGTCAAGGTAGCCGTTACGGGAAGACGACCGATAAATTCAGGGATCAACCCATATTTTACCAAATCTTCAGGCTCTACTTGATTGAACAGCTCACCGATAGTTTTGGTTTCATCTTTAGAGCGAACTTCTGCACCAAAGCCAATACCTGAGCCTGTCGCAACACGTTGTTCAATCACTTTATCTAGGCCCGCAAATGCACCACCACAGATAAAGAGGATTTTGGATGTGTCTACCTGTAAAAACTCTTGTTGTGGATGCTTACGGCCGCCTTGGGGCGGAACTGAAGCGATAGTGCCTTCCACTAATTTCAACAGCGCTTGCTGAACCCCTTCACCTGAGACATCTCGGGTAATTGAAGGATTTTCTGCTTTACGAGAAATCTTATCAATTTCATCGATGTAGACGATACCACGTTCCGCTTTTGCAACGTCATAATCACATTTTTGCAGCAGCTTTTGGATGATGTTTTCAACATCTTCGCCGACATAGCCTGCTTCAGTTAATGTGGTGGCGTCTGCCATTGTGAAAGGTACGTCTAGGAAACGAGCTAATGTTTCTGCAAGCAGTGTTTTACCACTACCTGTTGGGCCAATAAGAAGAATATTACTCTTACCTAACTCAACCCCATCGCTCGTTTTATCACCGTTTCGTAAACGCTTGTAGTGATTATATACGGCCACTGCGAGCACTTTTTTTGCATGTTCCTGGCCAATCACATAGTCATCAAGATGTTCACGGATCTTATGCGGCGTAGGTAACGCCTCAGATTCCTTTTTTGGCAGAACATCCTTAATCTCTTCACGAATGATGTCGTTACATAAATCAACGCATTCATCACAGATGTAAACAGAAGGACCGGCGATCAGCTTGCGAACTTCGTGCTGGCTTTTGCCACAGAAAGAGCAATACAACAGTTTACTACTACCGCTCTCTTTGCTTTTGTCTGTCATTCGCTAACCTCTTAGCCTTTACTTTTAATCGTCTGAGTGTAACTCAAATTACGCCAAAATGCGTCAAACAATTCTGAGAACTGTTATTCGCCGCGGTGACGCAAGACTGCATCGACTAAACCGTATTCCACAGCTTGGTCAGCAGACATAAAGTTATCACGGTCGGTATCACGCTCAATGACTTCAAGCGGTTGGCCTGTATGCTCAGCAAGCAATTTGTTGAGTTTTTGCTTGATGGTAAGGATCTCTTGAGCATGGATCTGGATATCCGAAGCTTGGCCTTGGAAACCACCTAACGGCTGATGAATCATCACGCGTGAGTTAGGCAACACATAACGTTTCCCCGGAGCGCCACCAGCCAATAGGAATGCTCCCATTGAACAAGCTTGGCCCATACAAACAGTGCTAACATTCGGCTTGATGAACTGCATGGTGTCATAAATTGACATACCAGCAGTCACGCTACCTCCTGGCGAGTTGATGTAGAGGAAAATATCTTTATCAGGGTTTTCCGATTCTAAAAACAACAGCTGCGCTACAACAAGGTTAGCCATGTGATCTTCAACTTGACCCGTTAAGAAAATCACTCGTTCTTTGAGTAGGCGAGAATAAATATCGTATGAGCGCTCACCGCGGGAAGTCTGCTCAACCACCATGGGTACTAGCGCGTCAAAAATTGGCGACATTGCGTTTTTTTCTTGGTAGCTCATATTGTTATGTCCCTAAAATAAATGGCCCGAATGATGGGTATCACACGGACCATTGTTAGCAGAATAGTTAACCTGTAGTCAACCACCTACGCTACATATTGCTTATTAAGCAGGTTGCTGGTTCATTAGCTCATTGAAGCTAACAGCCTTTTCAGAAACCTGTGCTTTAGCAATGATCGCGTCGATTGCTTGCTCTTCTAGAGCAAGGTTACGCATGTTGTTCATCATTTGCTGATTTTGAGCATAGTATGCCATTACTTCAGCTGGATCTTCGTACGCTGTTGCCATCTCTTCGATCAATGCTTTCACTTTATCTTCGTCAGCTTTTAGCTCTTCAGACTTGATCACTTCACCAAGAAGTAGGCCAACCACTACGCGACGTTTTGCTTGTTCTTCGAACAATTCACGTGGTAGTTGAGCGGCCGCTTCTGGGTTACCGCCAAAGCGTTGCGCAGCTTGTTGACGCAGTACGTCGATCTCTTGATCAATCAGTGCAGAAGGAACATTGATATCGTTCTCTTTTACTAGACCTTCAATCGCTTGCTCTTTAATGCGGTTTTTTACTGCTTGCTTAAGTTCACGTTCCATATTCTTGCGAACTTCAGCTTTCAGCGCTTCAACGCCACCTTCAGCGACACCAAATTTGGCAACGAACTCGTCGTTTAACTCTGGTAATTCACGCACTTCAACTTTGTTGATTTTAATTGCGAATTTCGCCGCTTTACCTTTTAGATTTTCCGCGTGGTAATCTTCAGGGAAGTTAACGTCGATTTCAAATTCCATACCTTTGGTTTTGCCAACGATACCGTCTTCAAAACCAGGGATCATGCGACCTGCACCCATTTCTAGAGGGAAGTTGTCAGCTTTACCGCCTTCAAACTCAACGCCATCAATAGAACCAACGAAATCGATCGTCGCACGCGAACCGGCTTCCGCAGCTGCATCTACGTCTTTCCAAGTGGCTTGTTGCTTGCGTAATGTTTCTAGCATTTCAGCAACGTCTTCTTCTTTCACTTCAACCGCTGGTTTTTCAACAGTGATGTTTGTTAGACCTTTTAACTCAACTTCTGGATATACTTCAAAAGTTGCATTGAAAACAAGGTCTTGGCCTTCTTCGATAGAAACTGGTGCGAATGTTGGTGCACCTGCTGGGTTGATTTTCTCTTTTACGATAGCTTCAATGAAGTGGCGTTGCATCACTTCGCCCATGACGTCTTGACGTACCGCTTTACCGTACATTTGCGCAACCATTTTCAAAGGCACTTTACCTTTGCGGAAACCATCGAAACGACGATTCTTAGCGATATTGCGTAGTTCTTTTGTAACTGCATCTTCGATGTTAGCAGCAGGAACAGTAATATTCAGACGGCGCTCTAGGCCTTCTAGCGTTTCAACAGTAACTTGCATTATTTATAAACCTCAAAACTGGCCCAGTATTTCTGAGCAATATGAGCCGCAACTTAGGCGATGCCTTGTGCTTGGCTGCATCCTTGTGTTGTGCTCTATCCGAACACTTCTTTTAAAACCAGCATCAATATTGGTGAAAAAACCCAACATTGGACTAATAAGCGACATCTTTAGTGACTCGAATCTGTCTTAAAGGTGTCTCTGATTAGTCTCAGGACAGAAAATTTAGACGCGACATTCTACCGACCTGAATCCGTGCTGTCGAGCCAATCACCGCAGAGAGATGATTCCATGCCCTAAATTGCTTTCTAAGTGCTAAAAATTCCACCAACGTGAAAAAGCACAGTTTTGAAATGGGGACAATAAAGGCTTTTTCAAGGGAATCGAGGCTTTTTTTACTCCAAAAGCGTAAAAAGAGATCTTGCTCCTGTTTTGCCCCCCACAATTGCGCTCTTTTTAAACATCACCCAAAGGAAAACCAGTAGAATTATGAGCTCCGGAAGGAAGCGCACCCTCCGCCCAAACAGCAAGCCTAGTTTGGGCACTCCCCCCGAGCTCTTTATCAGAGAGTGCGCTAATTGGTTAGAACCGACAGATTATGTTAGTAACACACAGAAAGTGATGTGCTACAAGAAGAGGGTGAGCAGGCAGGCTAAAAAACCTACCCACTCTGGGGGTTAGGGCTACATCGCAGCTTTCACCGCTTTCGCTAGTTTCTGTGCCGCTTGTTTAGGATCCGCTTTCGGATCATTGAAGAAGCTCGTCACGACATCGAAAATCGCGCCTTGGGCATAGCTGGTTGTCGACATACCATGGGCAATACTAGGCACAAGGTTGTTGGACTTAGCCGTCGCTTTAAAGGCCGCCATTGAGTCCAACGCGCACTGGTCAAATTTTGACATGTTCATATCTGTGCGTACTGGGATCGAACCTTTGTTGAGGTTAAATACCTCTTGGAATTTAGGATCTATAATCGTGGCGGCTAACGCTTTTTGCGCCTGTTTATTGTCTGCATCGGTTAGCTCAAAAAAGACAAAGCTATCGACATTATGGATAAATTGATCGGCCGTGCCCGGCGTGGCCACACACAGGTAATCTTTACCCGCAACTTTGCCCGCTGCGGTAAACTCCCCTTTTGCCCAATCGCCCATGATCTGCATTGCCGCTTCACCATTTATCACCATTGAAGTCGCAACGTTCCAATCACGGCCTGGAGAGTTAACATCAATGTAGTCATGAACTTTTTTAAACTGGCTAAACACGTCAACCATTTTGTCACCCGCGAGCACAGCCATATCAAGCTCAACAAACGCTTTAACGTAATCTTGTGAGCCAAGAACGCTCAACGCCACCGTTTCAAAAACCGTCGCGTCTTGCCAAGGTTGACCACCGTGCGCCAGTGGCACATAACCCGCGGCTTTGATCTTATCGCCCGCAACAAAAAACTCATCTAACGTGGTTGGTACTTTAGCATCCACTTTAGCCAATATTGCAGGATTAACCCACAGCCAGTTGACGCGATGCACGTTCACTGGCACGGCCACATATTGACCATTCCACTTCATGACATTAGTGACCATCGGTGGTACGACTTCATCCCAACCGCCCTGTTTAGCTACGTCGTTAAGACTCGTGAGAAAACCAAGCCCTGCCCATTCTTGAATATCGTGTCCTTTAATTTGAGCCGCCGATGGTGGGTTACCCGACACCGCGCGCGTTTTCAATACCGTCATGGCACTTTCACCACCCCCACCCGCGACAGCAAAATCTTTCCAACTATGGCCTTGCTGCTCCAACATTTCGGTGAGCACAGCTATCGACTTGGCTTCACCGCCGGAAGTCCACCAATGGAGTACTTCCACTTCACCAGCGCGTGTCGAAGGGATGAAAGAGATAGAGAGGAAAGATAAAGCAAGCAGAGTGTTATGGAATTTCATCATCATCTTCCTTGTTTTTGATTCGGCCAACCTGATTCGCAAACTTTTATTAACCATAAAGTGCTGATCGTTCACCTAATAGTCTAATCAAAGAAAATTTTTTCGTTGAAACAAACCGTAATTTTAACGTAACGAAAGCGTTACATTGCACCGCCAACCTACGTCAAATAAAGACTTGCGCTTTCAGAATAAAATAAACCGGATTGCATAAAATGGGATCTTCGCCGTAACATTAATCATCACCCGAGCGAGTAACAATCTGAAAAACCAGGCTTCGTCAGGCGGGCATTGTTGATATTTTCGCAAAGTTTGAATTCAATCTAGATAAAGCGCACACAATGCCTCATTTATGAGGAACAACTGATTTCCATTTTTTTCCCCCATTCAGGAGGAAGCTGGGCAAAATGACTCTTTTCCGGCTGCTCGGCATAAGGGTTGGCTAATAATTGTGCTAATTGGTGCACTTGTTGGTAATCACCCTGTTCTGCTTTATCGATCGCTTGTTGAGCCAAATAATTACGCAAAATATATTTCGGATTCACTTTTCTCATCTCTGCGCAGCGCTGCTCAATCGAAATAGCGTTCCCCGAACTGTCGATTTCTCGCTCACAACGAGCCAGATACTGTTCAAGCCAAACTTGCGCAGTGCCTCGGTCAATGAAGAGATCCAATACCAGTTGCTCCCCTTCTCGATCCAAGTTGGATAGTTGCCGGAAAAAGCGAGTGTAGTCGGTGTGATTTTTGGTTAATAACTCAAACATTTGCTCAAACAACACAGAATCACCGGGCAGAGAGGTCAACAACCCCAATTTACGACGCATTTGCTGGCTAAAATAACGGCCGAGCTGTGCTTCAAACTGGGCGAGTGCCGCTTCCAAATCGCTTCTTTCAACTAACGGTGACAATGCATGCGCTAAAGCGGACAGGTTCCACAACGCCACGCGCGGCTGCTGATCAAACGCGTAGCGGCCTTGATAATCGGAGTGATTGCCAATATAAGTCGGTTCATAATCGTCGAGAAAAGCAAAAGGACCGTAGTCAAAGGTTTGACCGAGGATAGACATGTTGTCGGTATTCATTACGCCATGAGCAAATCCAACCGCTTGCCAATCGGCAATCATCTTAGCGGTGCGATCAACCATGTGGCTAAACATGGCGGCATAAGGTTTTTCTTGTGTAAGGCAATCAGGGTAATGCCACTCAATCACTTTATCAGCCAGTTGCTTTTGCTCTGCTAATTGGTTGCTATAGAAAAAATGTTCAAAATGACCAAAACGAATGTGACTCTGTGCAACGCGTACCAGCAGCGCACCTCGCTCTTGTTTTTCTCGATAAACAGGCGTGTCACTGCTCATCATCGCTAATGCTCTTGTGGTCGCAATCCCAAGACCCGCCATCGCCTCACTACACAAGTATTCGCGAATAGTGGAGCGCAGTACGGCGCGGCCATCCCCCATACGCGAATAAGGCGTAAGCCCTGCACCTTTCAAATGCAGATCATACACTTCGCCTGTTTTGCTCTCGATTTCGGCCAGTAGTAAGCCACGGCCATCACCCAAATCAGGGTTATAAATACCAAATTGATGGCCCGCGTATTTCATCGCTAATGGCTTAAATTGCGCGGGAATAACTTGGCCAGACAGGCCGTGCAGTAGCTCATCATTAGGTTGTGCTGGTAAAGACAAATCGCCAGCCAGTGAGGCATTCCAAGCAACCCAACGCACATTGTCTAAAGGCGCTGGGTTCACTGGAGAATAAAAAGCCGAGGGTAATTCACCATAGCGAGTGTGCAGTGTTACTTCATTCCAAATCGACATGCGAAGTCCTCATAATATGGTTTTTGGTTAGACTTTTGCACGTTAGCAAATACTTGAGCTCTAGACTAGGGTATTATTAGGCAAAGTTGTCACCTATTACAGGTCACATTCAAGGTGAAGTCGATGTTATCCATTTTTGATATTTTTAAAATTGGCGTGGGCCCTTCTAGCTCACACACTAATGGGCCAATGATTGCGGGCTATCAATTTAGCCAAATCATTGCTGATTTAACGCAAGTGACAAGAGTGCAGATTGACCTTTACGGTTCATTATCACTTACAGGACGTGGCCACCACACTGATCGCGCCGTGATATTAGGCCTGCTGGGCAATAAGCCTGACACCATCAAAATCACCAGCGCCAATCAAGCGCTAGCGCATGCTATTGAACACGGCGAGCTTAATTTAGCGGGAAAACAGCTCATTCCATTCCAGCTAAAAACAGACCTCCTCTTCCAAAATACTAATCTTCCCTTGCATGAAAATGGCATGACGATTACCGCTTTGGGAACGCAAGGAGAAACGTTAGCCTTTGAAACTTACTACTCAGTGGGAGGCGGCTTTGTTGCTACTGCCAAAGAGTTAGAACACGGTAGTGCAAATGCACACGTGGAGGTCGAATTTCCTTTTACTTCAGCTGATGAATTACTCTTTAAAGCCGAAAAACATGGCTTAAGTTTAGGCAGTCTCGTTTTGCGCAATGAAATAGCGTTTCATGATCTTGAAACGATTAACCACAAAGCCGATCAAATTTGGAAAGTGATGTCGCTCTGTATGCAGCGCGGCTTTGAAACGGAAGGCATTCTCGAAGGTGGGTTGCATGTCACGCGCCGCGCACCAGCACTGCTCAAAAAGCTGGAAGCTAACGCGGCGATTGAAAGTGACCCAATGGAGATCATGGACTGGATTAACCTGTTTGCTTTCGCGGTCAGTGAAGAAAATGCAGCGGGAGGGCAAGTGGTCACCTCACCAACCAATGGCGCGGCAGGAGTGATACCCGCCGTATTAATGTATTACCACCGCTTTATCCGAGAGCTTGACACTAAGCAGTTGAAAGATTTCCTCGCCGTGGCTGGCGCTATTGGTATTTTATACAAAACCAATGCTTCTATTTCGGGGGCCGAAGTAGGCTGTCAAGGGGAGATTGGAGTCTCTTCCTCAATGGCGGCGGCAGGGTTGACAGCGCTAAGAGGTGGCAGCAACGAACAAATTTGCATGGCGGCTGAAATTGCCATGGAGCATTCATTGGGTATGACATGCGACCCAATGGGTGGCTTAGTGCAAGTCCCTTGCATCGAACGCAATGCAATGGGAGCCGTGAAAGCGATTAACGCTTCACGCATGGCCCTAAAACGGACCAGCAAATGTTTAATTTCTCTAGATAAAGTGATTGAGACAATGTACCAGACGGGGAAAGATATGAATCGGAAATATCGTGAAACCTCGTTAGGCGGCTTAGCGTTAATCCACCTATCACCACCTTGTGAATAGTAATACCGTTCCATCCTCATCAAGCCCTGTGTGAATACAGGGCTTGTTTAAGCGGTAAATTCAGGAATGTGTAACTCTTGATTTTGAGTAATCGCTTCTCGCTGCACAATCCACTGAAAGCTGAGCGACAACACACAAATCTCGATGGCGCAAACCGCTAACCAGACAAATGACAGTACCAAGGTCAATGGCAGAAAATGCAGATTAAACAAGGGCTGTAGTAGTGCATTGATGAGCATGGGGATCACACCTATCAACACAAATAGTGCTTTGGCGTGGGGCTTTGACATTTGCCACGCGACACTCAAACCTCTAGGTTGATGATCTAGTGCTGTGGCTGGTAAAACCAATGACCAGCGAGAGATAAGCCAGCCAATAGGCAGTATTACGACATAGATACAAAGCTGAATTAACCACATTGGCATCGTCACTATATTTGCCAGCGAGCCAATGATAAACATGGGCATGATTAGAATGGCAAACAGCATAGTGCCTAACGCAGCCCACCATCCAATAAAGCGTAATTCACGCGAACTTAAGTAGAAAATTGTGCTCAAACGGCAAGATTTTTCAGCCAGCAGCACCAAACGATGCAAGCGCACTGTCGCCATCGCCGCCGTTACCGTATAAAGCATATAAATAATCGCATTCGTTAATGTGAACAACCGTTGTGGGTCATCAAGGTCAATAACGCTAATCGTGAAATAGAGATTCACCACCAAAAAAGGTGAAGATTGCAGCATGAGAGTCAGCCAATTTTTTTGGACTAATTTTAACGCGCTGACCACAATGTATTGGATCGGTAGCTGCTTAGATTTCATGAATCCATTCCCTGGAAAATAAGTAGGGTTAATATATCGAAAATAGACCTCACTTACCCTAAAAGCTCCGTGATGCCAATTCAACTAACCGCACTCATTGATAACAATATTATCGGTATCTCATATTGGTGACTCGGCAACGAGCGCTATTCTGAATAAGTAGAGACAAGCGCTGACACTGAGGTATCTCACCGCATTTGAAGAGTTCATGCTAGAATGCGCCGAATTTGCGATGAGTTGCACTCAAAGTATTAGGGCGTAGCGCCTTACGATGAGAAAGCCATCGCTTGCTAACTGTTTTGACTTTTTAATTCTGAGAGCCCGCATGCCATTTTCCAACCTAGGATTGAGCGATCCAATCTTAAAAGCCGTTCACGAACTCGGCTATTCTGCCCCAACACCAATTCAAGAACAGGCAATCCCTGCCATTTTGACGGGTAAAAATGTCATTGCGGCAGCGCAAACCGGCACGGGTAAAACCGCTAGCTTTGTACTGCCCATTTTGCAGATGCTTAGTCAAGGAACAACTCAGCGCGCCAAACGTGTTCGCGCATTAATTTTAGCGCCCACGCGCGAATTGGCTCTGCAAGTAGAAGAGAACATCACGCAATACGCAAAATATTTGCCCTTAACCTCGCTTGCAATGTATGGCGGTGTCGATTCACAAAAGCAAAAACAACGCTTGATTGAAGGGGTGGATATTTTGATCGCCACGCCGGGGCGCTTGCTTGATATGTATGGCCAACGCGCCGTTCATTTTGATGAGCTTGAAGTGTTGGTGATGGATGAAGCTGACCGCATGCTCGACATGGGTTTCATTGAAGACATCAACAAAATTGTTGATCGCCTGCCACTAAATCGTCAGAACTTGCTGTTTTCGGCGACCCTTTCTCGTCCAGTGCGCGAGTTGGCCAAATCAGCCATTAATGATCCGATTGAAATTGATGTCGCTGGTTACAACCGCACGCCAAATCAAATTGAGCAGTGGATTATCACTGTCGATAAAGATCAAAAATCTGCACTACTGAGCCATTTGATTACTGAAAACCAATGGCAACAAGCGATGATTTTCATCGAAACCAAACACGGTGCGGCAAAGCTAGCAAGCCAACTGGAAAAGCGTGGCATTGCGGCAGAGGCATTTCACAGTGGTCGTAGCCAAGAAGTTCGTGAAAAATTATTAGCTGATTTCAAAGCAGGTAAACTGCAATTTTTGATTGCAACGGGCGTTGCTGCGCGCGGTATTGATATTGATAACTTAGAAAGAGTGGTGAATTACGACTTGCCTTATCCTGCGGAGAACTACATTCACCGTATTGGACGAACCGGTCGTGCTGGTGCAACCGGCGAAGCAATTTCTCTCGTATCACGCGATGATTTTAAAAACTTGTGCATGATTGAAAGCCGCTTAGGACATTTGCTTGTGCGTAAAGAGATTGAAGGTTTCACACCGAAAAAAGACGTGCCTATTTCCATTTTAAATTACCACTTGAAAAAGCGTGATAACGAGCACTCAAGTGCACCGCGTCGTAGCCCTCGTCCTAAACAAGAAAAACGCTCATAAGCATAATGCTGCTTTACAAATCCCACCGCACGGTGGGATTTTGTTGACTAAACCATCCCCGCATCACACTTTTACGCCCTCTTTCTCTCTACGCCCCAAAATCACTACTCAAGGATGATTCTGTCTTCATCAACTTCTATTAGCCTGCAACTCATCTCTTATTTATCGCACCCCATCATCGCTTAGGTTGACACGTTATGGCTTACAACAAATACACTATCTATCAAGTTTTCACGTGCTTATTCGGTAATACAAACCGCTGCAACACTCCTTGGGCAACGAAAGAACAAAATGGCGTCGGTAAATTGAGTGACTTCACTGACGATGCACTCAATGCCATTCATCAACTTGGGATCACTCATATTTGGTATACCGGTGTTTTACATCACGCACTGGTGGGTGATTACCATGCATGGGGAATAGAGAATGATCACCCAAGTGTTGTCAAAGGTAGAGCGGGCTCGCCTTACGCCATTAAAGACTACTATTCGATAAACCCTGATTTAGCCGACGACCCAGCTCAGCGTAATTACGAATTTGAAGCCTTGATTAAGCGTACACAGCAAGCGGGCATGAAAGTCATCATCGACATTGTCCCTAACCACGTGGCGCGCCAATATCAAGGGCTCAATAACCCTGTCGGGGTCAATGATTTTGGTGCAAATGATGATACCAGTGTGCAATACGCCAGGGACAATAACTTCTATTACCTACCCGACACCTGCTTTGAACTGCCAGATATTCCCACCTCATTACTACCGCTGGGCGGCGAATGCCACCCAGATTTAGCCACCCCGTTTTACGAACACCCCGCAAAATGGACAGGCAATGGATCTCGTTTAGCCAAGCCGAACATCGATGATTGGTATGAAACCGTCAAAATAAACTACGGCATCAAGCCTGACGGAAGCAAAGATTTTACCGAACTTCCGCAGCAATACCGTTTCCTATCTCTCTTGGAGCACGCCGTTTTCTGGCAAGACAAAAGCGTTCCAGATTCATGGCGTAAGTTTCGGGATATCGCTCTTTATTGGCTCGATAAAGGCGTCGATGGCTTTCGTTATGATATGGCCGAAATGGTACCGATTGAATTTTGGAGCTATCTCAACTCGGCGATTAAACTACACAACCCCGATGCTTTTTTAATGGCAGAGGTGTATCAGCCAGATTTATACCGCGATTATATCCAGCTCGGCAAAATGGACTATCTGTACGACAAAGTTGACCTTTACGATTGTCTCAAAGCCATCATACAAGGACACGGTTCAACTAAAGAGATTGGGCGTATTGAACATCAACTGCGCGACATTGAGCATCACATGCTGCATTTCTTGGAAAACCATGACGAGCAAAGAATTGCCTCGCCTGAATTTGCAGGGGAAGCACATAAAGCACGCCCAGCCATGTTGATTTCAGCCTGTTTATCCAGCTCACCAACCTTGCTTTATTTTGGGCAAGAAGTGGGCGAACCGGGTGCGGAACATGCCGGCTTTGGCCAGCCTTCGCGCACCTCTATTTTTGACTATATCGGTGTTCCACAACACCAAAAATGGATGAATAACGGTGCATTTGATGGTGGCCAATTAAGTGAGAGCGAGAAGCAGCTGCGCCATTTCTACTCAACATTACTGAATTTAGTCCAACAGAGCCCCGCACTGACCGGTGAATATCATGATCTGTACGCCGCCAATGTTGAACACTTCTCCGACCAACAAGATGGCTTATTTGCCTTTGCTCGCTCTAACCCGTCACAAAAGCTGATCATCGCCGCGAACTTCAGTGCCACAAGTGGCAAAACCGTAAAACTGCATTTACCTAAAGCATTGACCACTTATTGGCAGTTAACCTGTGGTGAGCACACTCTATTCGACCCGCTAAATCAACAAACGCTGACACTCTTCGTCAACGAACAAGAGAGCTATGTGATGATCGACTTCACCCCACTTTCGACCCATTTCATGGTTCTCAATAATATTTAAACCTCAAAGAGAGTCATTGGTCTTCTTTCAATACAACAAGCCAGCATCTTCATCGTGCTGGCTTGTTTTGCTAAACGCTATAGAGCTAAGCGCTCTAAACGCTATAAGGTTAAGGCTTGCTTTAAGTGACTTTCATTAACACGGGTTCTTGATCAGATTCCCGCTCATGCTGATTGGGCAAAATACCTAAAGTATGTAAAAAGGTTTTGAGCATGATGGCGTAAATGAACATCATAGGAAGGCCTGCGACCACACAAAGCGACTTAATGGTTTCAATCCCTCCCCCAGCCAAAAATACACTTAAACTGATCAGCCCAATCGCACAGGCCCAAAGTAATTTTACTCGGTTATCGGGATCACCATTCAAAGCCAATTCATTGGTGGTGAGCATCGCCGTCGCAACACTCGCACTGGACATCGTGGTCAGCATCAATAAAAACTGAATGAGCAGAAATAGCCCAAGCACCCCATTTCCCCCAGGCAAGGTTTTTATCAATGAAACCACTGCGTAGGTTAAGCCACCTTCCGCCATCCAGCCCTGAACGGGTAAACCGCCCAACATTTGAGCCCATACCGCATAGCCACCAAAAATGGAGATAAAAAATGCACAGCCCAAAGCGCCCATCGAGATGGTGTACAAAACCACTTCACGAATCGTTCGTCCACGAGAAATTCGCGTGATGAATAGGCCCATCATAATCAAGTACGCGTAATACCAAAACCAATAGTACTGAGTCCAGCCTTGTGCAAAACCACTTTGCTGAACAGGGTCTGTCCACAATGACATTCTAAAGAAATTATCCAACATCACGCCCAATGAGTCAGTGAAACTATTAAGAATGAAAGAAGGTTGAGTCGCCAATAATACAAACAGGGCAAACAACACCGCCATGCTGACTGTCCAGTTAGAAATCGCGTTGATGCCTTGGTTAAAACCAACCCCCATCACAGCCACTAACGCAGCCACAAAAAGCACAATGATTGCGCCTTGTAAGCCAAGGCTATTCTCAATCTGTAACAGCTCTGCCACACCGGCGCTGACCAAGGTCACAGTTAAGGCCAGCGAGCTAGCAAACGCGGCCAACGTACCAAAAATCGACAATAGATCGATACTTTTTGCCACCAAAGGATGGTCACCCACTACCGAAGAACACAAACTGGAAACTTTTAACGTGCGTTTTTTTTGTACATAAAATGCGTAAGCAAACGGAATCGCTGGAAAGCAGTAAATCGCCCAGCCTGTAATGCCCCAATGAAAAATAGAGTAGGTAACGGCCCATGCCGCAGCAGGATAACTATTGGGCTCAGCAAATAACGGCGGCGATTGTAAGTAATACATCGGTTCACCTATCGCCCAGTAAATGAGTGACGCTCCAACGCCAGCGGTAAAAATCATCCCACCGTAAGAAAAATTACTGTATTCGGTCTTTTCTTCACCTAAACGAATGCGGCCGTATTTCGAACACGCCAGCCACAGTAAAAAAACCACTAACGCCAAACTTGCCATCTGTACTAACCAGCCAAACCAGTGACTCACCCAGCCCATAGCTTGCGCCGCCATCGCTTGAGAGATGGCTGGATAAAGCGCAGACACCGTTAACAAAACAAGCACTAACGCAATCGCAGGAAAAGCCAATCCATAATTAAGATTTTTCAAAACTGCGCCTCCATTCATAAAGTGCTTGAATATGGCGAGGGGTGATGCCGCAACATCCGCCGATCACGGTTGCACCGAGGGCATACCACTGCTTGGCAAATGCGAGATAATCTTCTGCACTAAACTCACGCATGGCTTGTACGGTTTCGTTGGCAGCGTGATCCGATTTAATCGGCGTAAAACTGTTTGCATAAACGCCGATTTCAATCTTTTGCGCTCGGCCTTCCAACACGCTTTTCGCCTGTTGAATGGCATCAGCCATCACCTCGGGTATTGAGCAGTTAAAGAAAATGCCAGCCCCACCCGCAGAGCAGATTTGTTCTGCCGCTTCAGAGACCGACTGCCCAGAACGCAATTGTGCGATATTAGTGTCATCTTTCAGAGTCAGTGCGTAATAGCAAGGCTTGGTTGATGAGGCAAACACCGATTGAATCATGCTCAACTCTTCTAAACTGGCAATCGTCTCCGCCAACCAGACGTCGACATAAGGATCTTGTGCTTGATACAAAGTGAGTGAAATCGCTCGCGCGACTTCGGCTTGAAAGAGATCAGGCCGATAGCTTCCCATCGCCGGTGGCATAGAACCCGCCACTAAAATCGGACGTTCTGACTGTTGTGCTACTTCCGCAGCAATCTGCGCGGCTAAGCTCGCTAACCTTGCACCATCGGTTTGATATAGTGACTCGCCCAAGTGAAAAGGGACACACGCATAGCTATTCACCGTGATGATGTCGGCACCGCTATCAATAAATCCTTGGTGAGCTAAACGAACATGTTGTGGAGATTCAATCAGCGCTTGCGCGCTCCAAAGTGGCTGAGAAAAAGGGGCGCCAATTCTTTTTAATTCACGCCCCATACCACCATCAAGAAGGGTTAATTTGCTCATAATATCGTATCCATAATGCTTTATTGGTCAGTGCCATTGAAACATTCTGTGAGCAAAATCATAGTGAATAACATTGAAGTGCAATATGAATTTTATTCAAGTAAGTAACTTGATTTATCTATTCTTTTTCGCAAGGCTACTATCTGTTATTCATGCTGTTATTCATGCTGTCATTCGTAAAAAACATTGGGCTTGGTCATTTCACAACAAATACTCAACGCATCATAAACAACTCTTCATGGAACTGAGTTTCAACGTCTACATGGTAAGGCTTCAACGCCTGTTTTAAAGTCCGTGAAAAGGCAACAGGGCCACAAAAGAAAAACTCAAAACCGCTTAAATCACCACACTGGCGAGCAATAGTCTCGGCAGACAAATGCGGGTCAATGCTTGAATCAATCACGGTGAGGGAGACACCCGCACGCAATGCTTTCTGCTTAAGCTCATCACACAGGGCTTGCTCTGCATGGTGGCAGCAGAAAAACAGATAAGTAGCCGGATGCACTTTTACCGTGTGTAAATAATCTAACCCAGCCATAAATGGAGCGATGCCGACACCGCCACCAATCCAGACTTGTGGCCTATCACTATAAAACTCAAATCGTCCATATGGGCCTTCGACCTCAATCGGCTCACCCACGGTAATTCTCTTGTGAAGGCCAGTGGTAAAATCGCCGAGCTCTTTGATCAAAAATCGCAGCTCATTAGCCTCATTGTACGAAGCAATAGTAAACGGATGCGGCTCTTCGCCAACAAAACTCAAATAGGCAAACTGCCCTGCTTTGTGTCCGGGCCAAGGTTTCTCCATCTTAATTCTTAAATCTAACGTTTGGCTCGCTGCGCAGTAGTGGCATGCGCTAATCTTCGCTGAATAACGTGCATTTCGGCCCACAAATCCAAGCAAACTGTAGACTGCTGCCGCCGAGCCAAGCGCAATAAACATCAACACTAACCAATAAATCGGCCAGCCCCAATACGCCTTTTTCAACAATAATACCGAATGCCCAGCCAGCAAAAGGTACACCACCGTCATCAAACGGTGCGATAAGCGAAACGGTTTGTATTTAATGGTTAGCCACAGTGATACACCCACCAGCAGCAATAATGAGTAGAACCCCCATTCGCCAATGGCTAACCCAATCGGGCGCATCTCTTTTACCCAAAGCGCAAAACCCGACAAGTTCCCCTGTGGGCCAGAGCCATTGAGCCGATTAGGTTTGGTCAGGAGCTCAAGTGCGATCATCCATTTCGGTATCTGGTAACAAAGCCAGTGAAATAAACCAAGCAACATGGCCGAAATGCCCAGCCATTTGTGTATCCGATAGCCTTTATCGATTCCTTGTGTCCACTGTTCAACAAGGGGCAAACGAAGCGCCAGTACCATAGCCAATGACATCGCCACAATGGCCAAAATGCCTGACCACTGGATAAAAGCCGATCGCCATTGAAACAGGTTTTGAGATACAAAAAACGTTGGCTCGGCCTGTATCCAGAGTACCGAAACCACGGCCATAATCATTAAAACCATTTTGCTTGCTCTGTTCATCACAATAACCACTAAAATAGAAAGGTTATATAAGAGTAACAAGCACAACGTAAAGTAGATGAAGTAACAAGTAAATCTGTGTAAAGACGGCAATCCAAGCTCTTTAAGCGCTTATCCTTTTTATTGAACGAAGAGAGACCGGGCCGAACAAACAGTGTTGATCTTCCGCACGATAATCTTAGGGAGGGTCACTGAATTCTGTTAGAATGCGGCCCCTTCAACTAGCGTGTCGAGAAATGTTGATCCGTAAAAGCACGCGGTTTGAAGATAAAATCAGCGCAAAACATACACCTCAACTGGCCTCAGTGAGCGAACTACTTAGGAACTCGTTATGATGACTGAAGAAGAAAGAATTGAATTACAAAGAAATAACCCATTACACGGTCTTAAGTTGGAAACTTTATTGCAAGAGCTCGTGGATTTTTACGGTTGGGATATTCTCGATACGGCAATGCGTTTTAACTGCTTCCATACCAACCCATCGGTTGCCAGCAGCGTGAAATATCTCAATAAAACCGATTGGGCGAGAGAGAAAGTAGAAAACTTCTACCTCTATCGCTTCAAACGTATGCCACGCGCTTCAGCTGAAGAGTATGATCTGCCACCGCGCGCGCGCACTTTCCCACACGGCCTAAAACCTAAAGAGCCCATGGAGCTGACGGTTGATTCCATTTTAAACTCACAGGCTAAAGCGGCTTCTGCCCATAAAGAGCGTTCCGCACGTAACCGTTCGTTTCGTCGTTAAAAAGCGATATACCCAAACAACTTGGAGTTGTAGGTAGGCGGCAAGTGAGTGAGTCCCCATGAGCATAGGCAAACTATGTGATTGGGGTGAACGAACGTAGCCAACACCACTGCAGCTTCGAGTAGGAAGGGGATAAGTGCAAGGCCACCGAATCTAAGCCCGTGCGCCATAAACGCAAAACCCAACCTTGAACTTAACACTTCAAGCGTTGGGAATTCGTTTTACAGACGGATTAAACGTCAAAATATCAGCATCTTAGAACCAATCTTTACGTCCAGTCACATAGGTTTTCTCAAAGTCTTCATCTGATTTAGGCAGTGCCCCTGCCTTCCATTCATTCATGTTGAGTGGATAGCGAACCCCGTCTTCGCCGGAGATTAACCCAGTTCGATCCAACTCGTTGAAATCGATTATGGTGCCTTTTATTTACTTATACCTCAAATAGTTAAGAGTAGAGTATTGTTGTCAAACAACTAAAATATGCGCAGCATCTGCCACGCGTTGAGTGCTGGACTGGACATTGATTACTGATACCACCCATCTGCCAACACTTCGGCTTGCTCTAGCACCAGCTTAATCGCTTCTTCTGCGGCATCGGGTGGGTACTTCCAGCGGCGTAATAAGCGACGCACTAAGTTACGCATCCGCGCCCGCACGCTTTCACGTTTCTGCCAGTCTACCGTAGCAGAATTACGCAGTTGGTGAGTCAGTTCAATCGCCAGTTTGCGTAAGTTATCATCGCCTAAGGTGCGTACTGAAGCTTCATTAGCGATCAGCGCGCGGTAAAAGGCGATTTCATCCGGAGTGAGATTAAGCTTATCCATCATCTCTGAATCGGCTTGCATCTCTTTCGCCCACTGGATTAGCTCTTCAATCACCTGCGCGGTTTCAATACTGCGGTTATGGTACTTTTGCAGAGTCGACATGATGCGTTCTGAGTATTTCTTCTCTTGCACCACATCGTTTTTCATCCGCGCTTTCACTTCATCACGCAGCAATTTTTCCAGTAACTCCACCGCAAGGTTGCGCTCTTTCATGTGCTTCACATCTTCAAGAAACTCTTCGGAGAGCAAACCTATGTTTGGCTTATCCAGCCCCACGGTTTTAAAAATGTCATCCACGCCATCGGCCACAATCGCGTTATTGAGGATTTGGCGCAGGGCAGAGTTTCGCAGCTCATCACTGCGCTTTTTATCGACCGTCGAGTGCTTCAAAAAAGCGGTTTTGATTGCACCATAGAAGGCGATTTCATGGCGATAGCCATTCACTTCATCCAACGTACTGCACAGCGAGAAGGCTTTCATCATCGCCGCCATCACATCAAGAAAACGGCGTTTACCATCGCGAACTTGCTCACCTTTGCTGTTCCGGTGGCAAAGCCCTGAGATGTGGTTGACTGCCCCCGGCAGCAATTGCAGCGGCCGAGTTTCAAAATCAGGGCGATAGTTAAACACCTCACCATCCACTGGCGTGGCAAACATGCCGCGGATAATATCGATTTTTTCCATGAAGACGGCGAAAGCTTCAGCGGTATCAACGGTCGGTTTGCCTTTGCCTTGGCTATTGGTGTAAGTCTTGAGGGCGTTTTTAAGCTCATTTGCAATGCCAATATAGTCGACCACCAAACCGCCGGGTTTATCCTTAAATACTCGGTTCACCCGGGCAATTGCCTGCATCAGGTTATGACCTTTCATCGGTTTGTCGATATACATGGTATGACAACATGGCGCATCAAAGCCCGTTAGCCACATATCTCGCACAATCACCAATTGCAGTTCGTCATCGGTATTTTTATACCGTTTCTCAAAGAGCTTCTTGGTTTTCTTATCATGAATATGCGGCTGCATTTTGGCCTTATCAGCGGCGCTGCCGGTCATGACAATTTTGATTGCGCCTTTGGCGGGGTCATCGTTATGCCACTCAGGTTTAATTGCCACAATCGCATGGTATAAATCGACGCAAATCTCTCGGCTCATGGCGACAATCATCGCTTTGCCCGGAAAGGTTTCACAGCGAGTGGTAAAGTGCTCAACGAGATCTTTCGCTACCTGTTTGATTCGTGGCTCGGCACCCACCAGTTTTTCCAGTGCTGACCATTGTGATTTTATTTTCTCGCGACTTTCCGTTTCTTCGTCTTCGCCAATTTCTTCCTCAACTTGATCGTTAAGCGCTTCGATTTCATCTTGATTAATATCGAGCTTGGCGAGGCGCGATTCGTAGTAGATAGGCACGGTGGCACCATCATCGACCGCATCTTGAATATCGTAAATGGAAACATAGTCACCAAACACACCGCGAGTATCTTTATCGTCTAGCGATATGGGTGTGCCGGTAAAACCAATAAAGGCCGCATTGGGCAGTGCATCACGCAAGTATTTGGAGTAGCCGTAAACGTAACGCTGGCCTACAACATGGCCATCCTCGTCTTTGACATCGACCAAACGTGCTTTATTGCCATACTGACTGCGGTGCGCCTCATCGGACACCACCACGATATTCGAGCGCTCTGAAAGGATAGGATGCGCCGTTTCGTCATCGAGCAATGCAAACTTTTGTACCGTAGTGAAGATGATGCCACCAGACTGACGGTTGAGCAGTAACTCGCGCAATGCATCACGGTCGGTGGCTTGTTGCGGGATTTGCTTTAAGGTTTCTTGCGCCATAGTAAAGGTGTTAAATAGCTGACCATCTAGGTCGTTACGGTCCGTCACCACCACTAAGGTTGGGTTATTCATCTCCGGCTGTTGCAGTAACTTACTGGCGTAGCAGACCATCGAAATGCTTTTGCCGCTGCCTTGGGTATGCCACACTACGCCCGCTTTTTTGCTTCCGGGTACCACAATATTGGCGTAATTTGCCCGTGGCTCAGTGATTTGGTCAGAAGTTGTAGCCGCAATGACCGTCGCTTTCACCGCAGCACGCACGGCATGGAATTGGTGATAACCGGCGATTTTTTTGATGATAGCGCCTGCGGCCGGGTCGGCATGTCCGCCATCATTTTCGAACAGTACAAAGTAGCGAATGTAATCGAGCAACAATTCTGGCTTAAAGAAGCCACGCACCATGGTCTCTAATTGAAATTCGAGTAACGGCTTATCGTCTTCGTCCTCGATGGTTTTCCATGGTAAAAAGCGCTCTTTGTTCGCGGTCAGCGAACCGACTCGCGCCGTCCAGCCATCAGAAATCACCAGCGCTTCATTGAATGCAAACAGATCGGCGATTTCTTGTTTGTACGTTTGGATTTGGTTATACGCATTCCAAATGTCAGCGTGGTCATCGGCGGGGTTTTTCAGCTCAATCACCGCCATCGGCAAGCCATTGATAAACACCACCACATCGGGGCGACGATTGCCTTTGCTGCCCGTGATGGTGAACTGATTAACCACTAAAAATTCGTTATTCTCGCAGTTGTCAAAATCCATTAATCGAACATGAGTATGCTTGGTCACCCATTGTTCTTGCTCCATCACTGAGTATTCAACCGGCACACCTTCGATTAAATAGTGGTGAAAAGCCTGGTTATTTTTGATCAGGATGGGCGTTGGCGGCGTGGCAACGGTTTTCGCCACTTCGATTAAGGTGTCACTCGGTATATTGGGGTTTAAGGTTTCCAATGCCGACACTAACCGCGCTTGCAGTGTAACTTGCTGATAGTTTTCACGCTCTGGCGTGTCGCCATCCGGCGCGATGTCATAGCCATTTTGGTATTGGTAGCCTTGATCAACAAACCAATTTATACATTGTGCTTCTAATTGCCCTTCAGTGATCACTTGATACCTCCCAAGCTGTATCTTTTACAAGCAACATCCGTTGCCAGTAACAATAGCTTCTCGAGCATCGAATGATCTCCATCTTTTGCTCCGTACCATATGGGCTTTATACTCATACTAAGTAATCTTCCCATTTTTTCAGCTTTGTCTTCTGGTTCAGGCTCTGGAAGAAATGCAAAATGATTCGGAATTTCAAAATGCCCCTCATCTTTCACAGATTTGAACAACTCTAGCGTTCTATCTTGTTCCAATGAACATCCTAAAAACAGTAGAGAATGGCTCACATATATTTGACGTAGTGACCTAGGCAGTTGCTTTGTAAAATCTATGCTGCCAGAACCATATGCTTCTAAATACTGTGATTCAGTAAAAACATATGATTGGGGTTGTTCAGCATCTCCATGCAACTTCATTAAACAATGTTCACCTTTCAATAGCTGGCCTACAAAACCATTCTGTTCTTGTTTACCATACATATAACCTTGAAGAGGCTTTCCTTTTAATAGTTCGAACCGTTTTTCAATCAATCTATCAAAATTTGTTGTAATAATGCATGAGCTTGATATTTGCGGTAATAGATCAATGATAGGAGGAAATATAGGTCTATCATCCTCATGAGCAGGTTTTAATCTAAATTCAGTTTGAACAAAGTTAAGAAAAACATGTTCGTTATGTCTGAATAATTGCTCTGCTAACAATAAGTAATCATAGCTTTCCAGTAGATGCTTAGTCTCTTCAACAACATTTGTCCCCATTGTTCTAGCAAGCGTACTTAGCGCATTCCCCCAATTAGGGTACCCCGCAGGGTGTGATGCTCCTGCGCCAACGAAAGGAGCGACTCTCTGTTTTCGAATAGCATCGACCAGATCCAAGAACAAAGAATACTGATGTGTTTCTTTTAGAAAATTGACCGCATCACTATGCTTTTCTTGCAATTTGACACCGTTCCACTTCGCCAATTCATCAAAATAGGTATCTCGTTCAACCCAATATAGTATGTCACTAACATCGTAACTAAACTCAGTATCAACATCGGTCAAACTCTTCACCCGCACTTTCGGCCCCTGCTCAGATATAACAATAGAAGCGCTATTGTTGATTTCATCGTTGAAATCAGTATTTTCCTCTAACTTACTTTGTAGGTATTGTTCAACACGCTCAATGATGTGATAGCTGTCATGGAATGGCTTATTCACCTTTAGCCTCCTGTGTCTCTAACTCGATTTCGCCGGAAAGCAATTTAGGAAGCAAAGTGTCACGCAGCGTGACTAACTGGTTGCTCTGGAGTCGCAAGTTAAGACCTTGATTGATTAATGGCAGTAAAACTTCATCCATCTTGTCTCTTAATGCTTTTGGAGGGATAGCACACAAAGACTCACTTAAATGGCCTCGTTTTATGTGTCCCATAGTTACCGCTTTATCTTTGGCGATTTGCTGGAATTTCGCGAGATGATGCTTTGTCCAGTATAGGTATAACGGTAGGTTGTATTCCTCACTCGTAACCTTGAAAAGGTGTTGATTTAACGCAGCATTACCACCAGTCCATAGATCAATCATCAAAGTGCCCGACCATGAGAAGATCATGTCACCATCATACACTCTGCAAGATTCTTTAATATCTGAACGAGCCTTCTCCTTTCCGTCACAGTAGCCTTGACGTAACTGAGCAATTTTTAGAACAGGTAGAAAATCATCCTCCTCAGACTCTGATCGGAATTTTTGCAATGCTAACCCATTTTGAAAATGAGCAACCTTGTCTAGAGGTTTTACTTCCCAACCCTCAGGAATCAAACCCAACTCAGACTCAACAAGCTTTTCGGGGAATAGCGAGGCGGTAGCCGCATCCATTCCCTCTGGTTGCTCGCCATTCATCTTGGCTTTGACCGGATCAAAATCGACAAACCATGACTTGAAGATAGATTGAGCCATTTGTTCTAGGGTTTGGTTTGTTTGAATATTAAGTGAGATCTTATCATCGAGAATACCAACAATTCTGACAATATCATCTTGTACATCCCGAATAGGCCATAACACTTCCATTGGATGAACATGGTTTCTGTTTAAAGCTGGATTTGCAGCTCCAACATCCATGCCTTTCAGCTTTTCAGCAATACTCGTAAAGAAGTAGTATACAAAGTGAGGGTTATTACCCTTAAAGTCTTTGACCCAAAGACTAGTATCATGTGGCCAGAAAGGACAATCCAAATAAAAAACAGTACCCAGACTTCCTTTTCGTCCCAAAACAACTCCAGGCCCATCCACCTTGGCTTCATTGTGGTAACTCGCAATGCCTCCAGATGATACCACTGGTATATCTCCCGGAATTTGCTGCTTCTTAGTGATATCAAAACCACGCTGTAGCGTTACTTGGGCGCCTATAGTTGTTTGGAAATAGTTAGATGACATAACCCAACCCCGCCAAGTTCTTCTTAATTTGCGCTTCTAACTTGGCTGATTCAGCAAATTGCCCACTCAGTTTTTCGGTTAAGGTTGCCATCTTTTCTGCAAATGGAACACCATCATCTAGCTCTTCAGTTGCGCCAACATAACGCCCCGGCGTCAATACAAAATCGTGTTTCTTAATCTCTTCCAACGTTGCTGATTTACAAAAACCGGCTTGGTCTTGATACGTCACGCCATTAACCGCTTCACCGGTTTTCCATGCGTGGAAAATATCTGCCACTTTCTGGATATCATCAAAACTGAAATCACGCAGCACGCGGTCTTTCATATAGCCAAGGTTACGCGCATCAATAAACAGCACTTCGCCTTTACGATCACGCAGCTTACGACCCGCTTTATCGGTGCGAGCTTTCTTGTTTTTGGTTAAGAACCAGATACAGGCCGGAATTTGCGTGTTGGTGAACAGTTGCCCGGGCAGCGCGACCATACATTCGATCAAATCGTTCTCAACCAAGGCGGCGCGAATTTCCCCTTCGTTATTGGTGGATGAACTCATCGAACCATTAGCCAGCAGTAAAGCTTGAGAACCATCAGGGGCAAGGTGGTAAAGCATATGCTGCATCCACGCGAAGTTGGCATTACCTGAAGGCGGTGTGCCGTATACCCAGCGCGGATCGTTATCATCAACACCAATGTTCCACTCTTTCATATTGAACGGCGGGTTAGCCATGATGAAGTCCGCACGTAAATCAGGGTGTTGGTCGTTGGTATAGGTACTGGCGGGCTCTTTGCCAAAATCGTAATCCAGCCCACGAATCGCCATGTTCATCGCCGCCAATTGCCAGGTGGTGTAGTTGTATTCTTGCCCGTAAATCGAGATTTTCTGCTTTTGCGTCAGCGGGTCGATCTCTTTTTGGTTAGCATAGCGCTCAATAAATTTATCCGATTGGACAAAGAAGCCGCCGCTGCCCATCGCTGGGTCATAGACACGGCCTTCAAATGGCTCAATCATCTCTACAATTAGGGTTACGATGGAGGCAGGCGTATAAAACTGACCGCCTTTTTTGCCTTCAGCCAGCGCAAACTGACCTAAAAAGTATTCATAGATATGGCCAAGAATGTCTTTGCTGCTGAGCGACTGGTGATTAAACGGAATGGTCGCAATCAGGTTGATCAGTTCATTGAGCTTGGCTTGGTCGATTTTAAGGCCTGAATAGTGTTTGTTGAGTACGCCCTTGAGTTTGGGGTTATCGCGCTCAATCCCTTCCAGTGCGTTATCAATTAAATGGCCGACTGAGGTGATTTTCTTGGTGATTTTTTGTTGGTTTGCGCCCTCAATCACCAGCTCTGCACCGCCAATCACACGCGGTGCGTTATCTTGCAGGAACGACCAACGGGATTCCGGCGGTAGCCAGAACACATTTTGCTCTTGGTAGAAATCGCGCTGCTCTAGCTCTATCGCGATCTCTTCGGCCAGTTCTTCTGGGGTGAAATCTTGCGGGTCTAAATAGTATTCGTGCTCTGGGTTGGTCAATTCAGCTTTGATTTCCTGCTGGCGCAAGGTAAACGCATCCGAAACGTATTTGACGAAAATCAGCCCCAGCACCGCATGTTTGTATTGTGACGCATCCAACGCGGCGCGCAGTTTATCGGCCGCCGTCCAGAGTTTGCTTTCTAGCGCTTTGAGGTATTGTTGTTCTTGTTGGTTCATTGCAGATTTCTTAAGACACGAAAAATTGCCGATATGATACCAGTGGAAGCGCAAAAATCCTCGCTTTATGACTGAGTTAAGTGTGGTTTTATGAGATAGAGAGCGCCTTGTGAGTAATCAAGAACGAATAATCCGTTTGCTTTGCGGCTAGCTATCGCGCAACAAAAAGGGCGCAGCAAGTATTAGCTTGCTGCGCCCTGAAATAGATGGCGCGCCCTGTAGGATTCGAACCTACGACCACATCCTTAGAAGGGACGTGCTCTATCCAGCTGAGCTAAGGGCGCGCTACAGGGACAGGATTATACGAGTTGAACTCCGTAAATCAATCGCTTTCTCTAAGATTCGGTTTCAAATGCCTAAAAAACTGCCATTCGGTAGCCGAGTGTCGAAAAACAGAACAAGGCAAACGTTTGCTTATAGATGTTACTTTAAATATCTGCGACAATGCGCCCAAAAATATTTGCGACCAATGTGTAAGGAAAGCCATGACTGCTCAAAATATTGATGGGACACTCATCTCCCAGACGGTTCGCTCTGAAGTAGCGGCGCGGGTAAAAGCTCGCACTCAAGTGGGCCTTCGCGCTCCGGGGCTGGCGGTGGTGCTGGTGGGAGAAGATCCTGCGTCACAAGTGTATGTCGGCAGCAAACGTCGTGCTTGTGAAGAGGTGGGTTTTGTTTCTAAATCCTATGATCTTCCAGCCACTGCTGGCGAAGAGGAGCTACTGGCGTTAATCGATAAGCTCAATGCCGACCCTGAAATTGACGGCATTTTAGTGCAACTGCCCTTACCTGCCGGGATTGATACAACCCATGTGCTTGAACGCATTGTTCCTGAAAAAGATGTCGATGGTTTTCACCCTTACAATGTGGGCCGTTTAGCCCAGCGCATTCCTAAACTGCGCTCTTGTACGCCCAAAGGGATCATCACTTTGCTTGAGCGCTATAACGTTCAACTGCGTGGTAAACATGCGGTGATTGTGGGCGCATCCAATATTGTCGGCCGACCAATGACATTAGAGCTGCTACTAGCAGGTTGCACCACAACCACATGCCACCGCTTCACGAAAGATTTAGAACACCATGTTCGCCAAGCTGATTTGTTGGTGGTGGCCGTTGGTAAACCCAATTTTATTCCCGGCGCATGGATTAAAGAAGGTGCAGTGGTGATTGATGTGGGCATCAACCGCTTGGAGTCAGGCAAGCTGATTGGCGATGTCGAGTACGATGTAGCGCGCACCAAAGCAAGCTTGATCACCCCGGTTCCGGGTGGTGTCGGGCCAATGACGGTGGCCAGTTTGATTGAAAACACCCTGTTGGCATGCGAGCAATTTCACCCCAACAACTGATCTTGCTCATTACTGCTTACTGCTATTGATTATTGCTATTGGCTATTGGCTATTGATAGCCATGAGCGGCGAGCGAAAAAGAACCCCAGCATTGCGCTGGGGTTTTTTAACGAGCTGATGTTTAACGGGCCAGTTTTTAACGATGAATAGAAACGCTACGTTTATAGCGACAAAATAACCCCAGCAAGCGCAGCACTCATCAAATTAGCCAACACGCCAGCGCTGATCGCTCGAAAACCATATTGAGAGATGAAGCTGCGACGCTCTGGCACCAAACTGCCCAAACCACCGATCAATACTGCCATGGTCGAAATATTGGCAAAGCCGCACAGAGCAAAAGTTACAATCGCTTGAGAATGTTCACTGAGCGAATCTTTTACGTCCATCAATTGGATGAAAGCGACAAACTCGTTCACGACAATTTTATTACCAATCAGTGAGCCTGCCGTCATCGCTTCGCTCCATGGAATGCCCACCAGCCACGCAACTGGAGCAAATAGGTAGCCTAAAATCAACTCAAAACTAAGGGTTAAGCCAAACAGACCGCCCACCCAGCCCAATAGGCCGTTGAGTAGCGCAATCACACTGATAAAGGCCAGTAACGTTGCCCCAACCGCAACCGCGATACGAAGCCCAGACATTGCACCATCAGCCACGGCTTCAACCACATTGGTTGCTTTTGGTATCTCAACCTCTTCATTGGCCACCTGCTGACTTTGCGCTTCGGTTTCCGGCAGCAAAATTTTCGCCATCAACAAACCGGCTGGAGCTGACATAAATGCCGCCGCAATAAGATAGTTAAGGTTAACGCCCAGTGAGGCATAGCCGACTAACGTACCGCCCGCAACCGAGGCTAAGCCACACGTCATCACCGCAAAAAATTGCGAATCACTCATGTGCTTTAAATAGGGCTTAACCACTAACGGCGCTTCAATCATGCCGACAAAAATGTTCGCCGTGGCTGACAGTGACTCTGCGCGCCCCGTACCCAATAATTTTTGCAAACCACCGCCAATCAAGTTAATCACTTTAGGCATCAAACCAATGTGATACAAACCGGAGATCAAAGCAGAGAAGAAAATGATGATGCCAAGCACATTAATCGCAAACACAAAACCAACGCTGCCATTGGCTAAACCGCCAAAGAGAAAGCCAATTCCCTCTTGCCCATAATTGATCAAATTCGATACCGCACCCGTGACACTGTTGAGCACTTCTTTCCCCATGGGGACATACAGAACCAATAGTGCAAAGCCTACTTGCAATAAAAAAGCGAGCGACACGGTTCTAAATTGGATGTTTTTTCTATTGGTAGAAAGTAGCCAAGCCGTAAATAAGATGGCGACGACGCCAAGTAATGAGTTCATTTGCTGTCAATCCAGATAACGGGGATAGGAAAGGCGCGCATTCTATCGTGCGAAAACGAATGCGCAAGTCGCAAATGTTACAGAGGTGTGCTTAACAGTAGCAGCCTTAATCTTCCATTTTCAAGCTGTTGATTTGTAACAAGCTAAACGATTGCCTAGGCTTATATTTTCCATATAGAAAAGATGTTTCTGAGTTGGGAAATAATAAACCGTGCTCATTACGCTTTTGTAAAACGGATGTAAGGCTCTAATTGAGTATCCCAATAGCAAGGTGTACCGATTAAAGCCTTGATAAATTCAATCACGGCTGAGGTTTTCTTCGGCATGTGTTGCCGGCTCGGGTAAACCGCATAAAAAGGCATGCTTTGATTTGCGTGCCAATCTGGCAGCAATTGGATCAGTTTACCGGTTCGAAATTCATCTCGAATTAAATAAGTCGCCAAGTAAGCAACACCCCACCCTGCCACGGCGGCGTCACGCACGGCTTCGGCTAAATCTACCGAATAGTTACCCGACACATTGATGTTGATTTTTTGCTCTGGATTGGCAAACGACCAACGGGTGTAATCTCGCTCCCAACTACGGTAGATAAGACAGTTGTGACCTAACAGATCACCGGGTGTCTGAGGGGTTGAATGGTTTAATAAGTATTCCGGTGACGCGGCAACCACAAACTGGCAATCGGCGAGACGTTGCGCCACGTAACCTTCGGGTAGATGCTCGT
This sequence comes from Vibrio qinghaiensis, assembly GCF_002257545.1. Taxonomy (NCBI): domain Bacteria; kingdom Pseudomonadati; phylum Pseudomonadota; class Gammaproteobacteria; order Vibrionales; family Vibrionaceae; genus Vibrio; species Vibrio qinghaiensis. The sequence continues at coordinate 1,796,182 of NZ_CP022741.1, forward strand.
TGTTGGTCACCCACAAATCAAGCCCTTCTTCGAGCATATCGACTCGATAATCGAACAAATGCACTTCCACTTGCAGTTTGGGATAGCGCTGACGAAGCGCCTCCAGTGCTGGCAAAATGTGCAAAGAACCAAACGACTGTGAAAGACCAAGCTTAATCAGCCCAGACACCTCATCACGCTGGCTTTCCACTTCAGACTGCGCAGTATCCATCAATCCAACGACCGCAGTACAATGGCGATAAAAAGCCTCTCCAGCCTCAGTTGTGGTGAAGCTGCGCGTGGTTCGCTGAACGAGCTTCACCCCGAGCGAGGCCTCCAGTAAGGCCAACTGCTTACTGACATGCGATACCGATACGCTTAAGCTTTTGGCCGCAGCGGTAAAGCCTTGATGTTTGATTAACGCGGCAAATATCACCATTTGCCCTGCACGTTCAACTAGCACACGTTCTCCAGAAATAGCAAAGGGCTCATGATGAGCCCTTTGCGTTCAATTAAGGTTCAAATCAATAGGTAATTCTATCCGCCAAATGGCTCACCGCGAGCGCAAAATAGTATGAGCGATTCCACTTCATCAACACATTATAGTTGTTGTATACCAAGTAAACGCGGCCATTTTCATCATCTGGCATGATAAGCCAAGCTTGAACCTTGTCTAAATTAGGCAGTGGTTTACCTTCGTAACGGGTAATACCGAGCTTGTTCCACTCTCTCAGTGATTTCCCTTTTTCTGGTTGTCGCCCTTCTAAAGTGCGGTCAAACCCAGGCGGAACTTTAACTTGACGTCCCCAAGTGTATTTGTCATCCCACCCCGATTGGCTGAGATAGTTGGCTGTCGATGCAAATACATCTTCCTTTGTGTGCCAAATGTCTTTTTTGCCATCGCCGTTACCATCGGAAGCGAACGCCAAAAACGAACTCGGCATAAACTGGCATTGGCCCATCGCGCCAGCCCAAGACCCTTTCATCTCATCGGCTTGGATATGACCCTGCTGCAGAATTTGCAACGCGGCCATGGTCTCTTTGCGGAAAAATGCTTCTCGACGACCGTCATAAGCCATGGTCGTCAAAGCATCTATCACACTAAAATTACCGGTAAAAGCACCAAAGTTACTTTCAACACCCCATAACGCAACGATAAAGCGCGGCTGCACGCCATACTGCTCGCCAATGCGGCTAAGCTCGGCATAGTGCTTTTCATACAGCGCCTTTGCTTGCTTGACTTTCCATTCAGGAACCGCACGCGGGATATACTCATCCAGCGTCAGTTTCTTTTCTGGTTGATTGCGATCGGCCGTCACGGCGCGTGGTTTATGTGCCACATTTTTAAACGCATCGGTTAAAATTTGCTCTGAAATGCCTTCACTGCGCGCTTGTTGCTTCAAACCTTCCACATACTGCTCAAAACTAACCTCATTTGCCATCAATGGCGTGGAGAGGCTTAATCCCAATACCACTGACAAGAACTTTTTCAAATCACCCTCCTTGAGCTGAAAACTTAGCTTTCTTTTTGCTGAGCCTTTTGCTGCTTATATTGCTCTAGTAAATTTTGTGGCGGTGGCGGTAACTGCAGGAAAAAACCCTCATTTTTCAGAGATTCTTTCACTTTATCAATGTTAACTTGGGCTAATGTACGCCCTTCCAGTTTCACGACCATGACTAAAGTAGGTTTACCGAACATCGCCATTAGTGTGTCAGGAACCTGTGAAAAGTCATCCTTTTTAGTAACATAGAGATAGGCACCTTCTTTTTTAGCACTTTTATAGATAGAGCAAAGCATGACAAACCTTTTATTGTAATAAACTGGCTTTTCGAGCCAATTAAGTTAGAAACGTTAAACTTTTACCAAATTTGAGATTAAAACAAACATTTGACCGCAAGATAACTTGCTGAGCTAAGTCAGGGAATATAACATGACAACCCTAGTTTCAGGCAACGCCCTTTCTAGTGAAGCCATTAGTTATTGAGGTCAAAATAAGATGTCGAATACTCCTGACCTAAAAGGTAGCAGTTTTACTTTGTCAGTGTTACACCTTTGCGACAGTGAAGTTGCCAATACCGTTGAGTTTCTCAAAGAAAAAGTCGCCCAAGCTCCTGCTTTTTTTGCCTCTGCACCTGTGGTGATCAATATTGCTAAAGTGATTGGCGATATTGATTTTTCGATACTGAAACAGGGCATCACTGAAGCGGGAATGATCCCGGTCGGTGTGACAGGTTGCCGTGATAAACGCAGCCAAAACTTAGCCTCAGAAGCTGGCTTTGCCGTGATGGCGGCAAGCAAATCGCCCTCTCAAGCACCGGCTCAAATAGCGCCTACCAAGGTGATTAGCACGCCCATTCGCTCTGGCCAGCAAGTGTATGCCAAAGATAGTGATTTAGTGATCCTCAATCACGTCAGTGCGGGGGCCGAAGTGATCGCCGATGGCTCGATTCACATTCATGGTTCACTGCGCGGAAGAGCCATTGCCGGTGCCAGCGGCCAAACGGAAGCAAAAATTATTTGCCACGATTTACAAGCAGAGCTGGTCTCCATTGCTGGAAATTATTGGCTTAGCGATCAAATTGAAAGTGAGTTTTGGCAGAAGAAAGTGATGCTGAGCATGGTTGATGATTCACTGCATTTTGAAACGCTTACGATTTAAAATTAACAAGGAAAACATAATGGCACGCATTATTGTTGTAACGTCAGGAAAAGGCGGCGTTGGTAAAACGACCTCAAGCGCAGCAATTGCTTCTGGCTTGGCTTTAAAAGGTAAAAAGACAGCGGTGATCGATTTTGATATCGGTCTGCGTAACCTTGACTTAATCATGGGTTGTGAGCGCCGCGTAGTGTACGACTTTGTTAACGTCATCAACGGTGAGGCAACACTTAACCAAGCGATGATCAAAGACAAACGCACCGAGAACCTATTTATTCTACCCGCTTCACAAACTCGTGATAAAGATGCACTCACTAAAGAGGGCGTAAAACGCGTTTTGGATGAGCTTGATACAATGGGCTTTGATTTCGTCATTTGCGACTCACCAGCAGGTATTGAACAAGGCGCGTTGATGGCTTTGTACTTTGCTGATGAAGCGGTTGTAACGACTAACCCTGAAGTCTCTTCTGTGCGCGACTCGGACCGCATTTTAGGGATTTTGGATTCCAAATCAATGCGCTCAGAGCAAGGGTTAGAACCTGTTAAACAGCACCTTTTATTGACCCGATATAACCCTACTCGTGTGACACAAGGTGAAATGTTGAGCGTGGAAGATGTCGAAGAAATTTTGCATATTTCCTTACTTGGCGTGATCCCAGAAAGCCAAGCTGTGCTTAACGCTTCCAACAAAGGTGTTCCGGTTATTTTTGACGATCAGTCAGATGCAGGCCAAGCTTATTCTGATGCCGTCGAACGATTATTAGGGCAAGAAGTCGAGTTTCGTTTTCTAACGGAGCAGAAAAAGGGCATCTTTAAACGACTTTTTGGGGGTTAATATTATGTCTTTACTTGAGTTTTTCCGACCACAAAAGAAAACGACCTCAGCAAGCCTTGCCAAAGAGCGTTTGCAAATTATCGTCGCCGAACGTCGTAGCGAAAATGACCCTGCGCCGACTTATTTGCCTCAATTGAAAGAAGACATTCTCAAGGTGATCGCTAAGTACGTCGCGGTTGACCCTTCGATGGTTGAAGTCTCTTTTGAGCACAAAGATGATGATATCTCTGTACTGGAATTGAACGTGAAACTGCCAGACGAAGAAAAGTAATCCTTATCATAAAAGAGCCTGCAAAATTGCAGGCTCTTTCTCTTTACTAAACCAACTTTACTAAACCAATTTGTTGAGCCGTTCACCGAGAATAGGTAAACGCCAGCTCTGCATCACATCCGGCAATTGCGCGGGATCCCGCTCTTTCTTCCATACCCAACTCAATAGCTGATTGAGCTGTTTTTTAGAGGCTAAAAATTCAGTCGCTAAACCCGTGGTTTGAGACACTGATTTGACTTCATCTTTCAACCGTTTAAACAGCTGTTTATAGCCGGGATAGTCCATCAAAGGGTCGATTTTAGGTGGGTATTGATCAGCCGGAGTCTGCTGGCCCGCTTTCACCAATGCAATGATTTTGGCACTGTGACGTTGAATCGATCTCGGATCGGCCCCTTCATCAATCATACGGCTTGCACTCGTCAATCCCAAACGAGCGATAGTCAGCAAATCTGTCTCTTTGACCACAAAATTGAGCGCCAAATCACGGCGTACCGCCTCTTCGTAGCGCCAAGTAGCTAAGGGTTTGAGAATCGCTAATTCTTGCGGTGTTAGTTGCCATGCCCCTTTAATATCCAAATAGGCCAAATCCGGATGAGTCTGTTTAATGCGTTTGACGCTCAATAGTTCAGATTCTTGCTGCGCCGCTTGCCACCAGCCCGCCTGCGTCACTTTATCGAGTAACTGCTCGTAAATCGGCAGCAAATAAAACACATCGGCGGCAGCGTAATCCAACTGCTTTTGCGATAAAGGCCTTGCTAACCAATCGGTGCGCGATTCACTTTTATCAATTTCAATCCCTAAGAATTCATTGACCAAGGCGGCAAACCCGGTAGACAGTCCATGGCCGAGAAAAGCCGCCATCACTTGTGTATCAACCATTGGAAACGGTACGCAACCAAATGCGTTATGAAACACTTCGAGATCCTCACCACACGCATGCAGCACTTTGAGCACGGAGGTGTCTTGCAGTAGCTCAACAAAAGGCGCCATGTCATCAAAAGCAAGTGGGTCGATTAAAGAGAGGTTTTCACCATCATAAAGCTGGATCAATCCGAGCTGTGGGTAAAAGGTACGCACTCGGACAAACTCGGTATCGAGCATCACCACATCAGCATCTCGCGCGGCAAGACACGCACGTTGTAGGTCGTTAGGTTGGGTAATTATTTGATAGTTCACTAATGGCTCACTTTGGGCAGCCCTACGAGAGGGGACATAAAAATGCCGACGGTTCGAGTCGGCATTCTAACACTATTTTTTCATACTGACTTGATGCTTAGGCACGTTTTGCTTGCTCAATGGCGGCATCATTTTCTTCACGAAGTACGCGGCGTAAAATTTTACCCACGTTACTCTTTGGTAAATCTTCCCTAAACTCAATCAACTTAGGCACTTTATAGCCAGTCAAATGTTTGCGGCAATGGGTAATGATCTCATCTTTGGTTAAGCTTGGGTCGCGTTTAACCACATAAATTTTGACCATTTCACCAGACACGTCATGAGGCTGGCCGATAGCGGCCACTTCTAATACTTTGCCATGCAGTGCAACCACATCTTCAATCTCATTAGGATAGACGTTGAATCCAGAGACTAAAATCATATCTTTCTTGCGATCGACAATATAAACCATGCCTTGCTCATCAAACTTGACGATATCGCCTGTAGAGAGCCAACCATCGGCATCAATCACTTCTTTCGTCGCTTCCGGTCTTTGCCAATAACCTTGCATCACCTGTGGGCCACGCACTTGCAACTCACCGACTTGATCATACGCCAGCACTTTGCCTTCATCATCAATAATTCGCACTTCGGTTGAAGGAACGGGTAAACCAATGGCTCCCGAATAATCACTTAAATCATAAGGATTACCTGTCACCAATGGCGCACATTCAGTCAAACCGTAACCTTCAAGCAGGTGGATACCCGTCACTTTTTTCCACTGTTCAGCCACCGCGCGCTGCACCGCCATACCACCACCAACAGAAAGCTTAAGATTTTTGAAATCAAGCTCATGGAAATCTTCGTTGTTGACCAAGGCATTAAACAGCGTGTTCACCCCCGTAATGGCGGTAAATGGGTACTTTTGCAGCTCTTTGACAAAGCCCGGAATATCGCGTGGATTGGTGATAAGTAAGTTACGCCCGCCCATTTCAATAAATAGTAAGCAGTTTACGGTCAGCGCAAAGACGTGATAAAGCGGCAATGCCGTGACGACCAATTCACGTCCTTCGGCCAATACTGGGCCATATGCCCCTTTCGCTTGGAGCACATTCGCAATCATGTTGCGGTGGGTCAGAATTGCCCCTTTTGCCACACCGGTTGTACCTCCGGTATATTGCAAAAAGGCAATGTCGTCGCCAGACATAAAAGGCTTCACATACTGTAAACGGCGACCTTTGTGCAATGCCTTACGCATCGAAATGGCACCAGGTAAGTCATATTTTGGCACCATCCCTTTGACATATTTCACAACGAAATCAACCAACGTCCCTTTTGCTCTAGGTAACATCTGTCCAAGGCTGGTCAATACCACATGTTTGACTGACGTATTTTCAACAATTTGCTCTAAGGTATTGGCAAAATTCGAGACGATGACGATCGCCTTTGCATCGGCGTCATTGAGTTGATGTTCCAGCTCTCGCGGGGTGTACAACGGGTTAACATTCACGGCGATCAACCCTGCTCGTAATACGCCAAATAACGCGACTGGATACTGCAGCAGGTTAGGCATCATTAAGGCAACACGATCACCTTTTTTCAGCTTCAGCTCATTTTGCAAATAGGCGGCAAATGCTCGGCTGCGCTCTTCCAGTTTGCGAAATGTCATGACCGAACCCATATTCATAAAGGCTGGCTGATCGGCGTATTTATGAACCGATTGCTCAAACATTTCGACTAAAGAGAGGTACTGATCAGGGTTGATGAGTTCAGGTACGTCAGTTGGATAGCGTGAAAGCCAAGGTTTATCCACGGTAATACTCCTCGTTATTGGCGGCTGCTCTACGGCGATATTTTAATGCTCGCTATTACAGCACAGCCAAAGCGCTTGAGCACGAAACACTCAAACACTTGTTTAAATTTTGTTAACTAAGCCAAAAATTAGTTCGGCGACTTGTGAAGGTTGCTCAAGATGGCAATGATGACCACCAGCAAGAGTGAATATCTCTTGCCGATCATCGGCTAAATCACCTTGAGCAGTTCGTAACTCAGAAAAACCGTGTGTACCGAGAATCACACGTTGTGGGCACTGGATGTGCGCCATGATGTGCTGAGCATGTTCATAGGACATGCGATACAAGGAATCGCTGTTTAACTGTGGGTCATGACGCCAATACCACTCATCATTGCGCAGCTCAACCCCTCGAATAACGATGGGTTGGATCAAGGCTGCTTCTAACTGGTTGACTTCGGCTCGGCGAGCAACAGCGTATTCTAAGTTCGGTAACCTACGACGAGGCTTACGCCGGATCCGCTGTCGGCTGAGCACCCCATTACGCAGCCTGGCAACGCTTTTGAGTGGCGATTCAGCCAATGGAGCAACCCCTTCAATTTGAACTAATCCTGCGACTTGCTCAGGAAAGGCGGCACTATAGCAACTTGCGATTAAAGCACCAAGCGAATGCCCTACGATCACTAACCTGTTTGGCGATAAGTTGAGCAAAAATGAGTAAATATCATCAATATAGTCATGAAATGGGTAAAAATGACCGTCGGCTTTATGGCTTGAAAGGCCATGTCCCGGCAAATCGATTGCGCAAAGGTGTAACTGTGGATTAAGGTGACTTAACGCTTTGATAACGGTAAGAAAACTGGATGAATTATCTAACCAACCATGTAAAAAAACGACCGATAAGTCGGCCGTTTGCGCGTTTCCCACCTCTTGAGTCGCAATCATTCCTTGCGCAAGAGAGTACTGTTTTTGTTGCATCGCTATTTCACTTCTTGTACCACGCGCCCTTCACGAGCACCAATGTACATTTGACGGCAATATAAGCTGTGGCAAGGGTACATATAGGTACCGAGATCATTCACGACCACTCTTTCTTCAACTCGCCACAAATGTAGCCCTTTTACGGCCATGGTTGGGAAAGTGTATTCAAACTCACCTACTTTGGCTTTTTCTGGAGCGAGGCTGGTTCCCACTAGCGTCACCAAACGATCTTTCGCATAAGCCACTGGGTCAACAAACCCGTCAACATAGCCAACAAAACGCCCTTGCGGCTCGCGGTCGATATCCGGTCGGCCTGATGAGCTAATCGGCAAATTGACTATTTCAATCCGTGTTTTATCCGCCAAATTAGTCACACTGGCGATGACGCCGCCCAGCCGGACTTCATCTTGCTCATTGGTTGGCGTATTGACCCAAGTGGCGTAATCGGTGATCACGGCCTCACTACTGGCACGAAGATCATCCGGTAAGCTTGAGCACGCACCAAGCAACAATGTGGACGATAGAAGCAGTAGCGTTTTAGAAGTGGAAAAAGATCGCATCATAATGACCTTGTTGGATTAGATGTAGATATCGACCCCAAGCAGTTGAGCAAGTTCCTCTTTTTTTGCTTGGTTCATCACGTCCATGTACTCTTCCATCGCCTTTCTTGCTCGGCCTTCTGGAAGATCGTATTCCAGATTAGCCCGATGAATCTCTGATGGATCGACATGACGAATTGAATGAGAAACAGCATTCGCCACCTTAGTAGGTTGGCCTACTCCGGTTTTGGCATCGCTTTTCTTTACCCCATTGTTCTTATTTGCGCGATTAGCCCTATTGCTACCGGGCACTATCGCAGGAGGTAAACCGTTAATTGAAACCATACTGTTCCTATTCAATTAGAGCAAGACGAATGCAACGCCTTGCCTTTCACTGATTATTCTCGGCCCGGTAACTTCTTCCAAGCCACGTTATCACGCAGGTAAACAGGGCTCGACTCTTCCACTGTTAGCGTGTTTCCTTTGGCAAACTCATACTGAGCAAGAAACACCATATCCTGTGCATCTGGGTACAATACTTCACCCATTTGACATGAGATAGGCAACGTATCTAACTCTTCTTTATAAGCCGCCCAACCGGTTCCAGCGCAGCCCCAAGTGATGCTGTCAGCTTTGATTTGCTCAGCAAGAGTATTAGGAGCAATGACGCACTCTGCATCTATCTCTTGCCAAGAGCCATCTTCTTGACGTGTATAACGACCCCAGTAAATCTCACTCATTCTGGCGTCAATTGCACACGCCACCTGCTGGTAACCCTGTAAACGATAGCTGCCTTGCGCCATCGCTGCCAGTGTCGAAATACCTATCATAGGTAAATCAGCGCCGAACGCTAAACCTTGTGCAATTCCAATGCCAATCCGTACTCCGGTAAAACTGCCCGGACCACGGCCAAAGGCTAGCGCGTCTAGTTCCTGTAAGGTGATGCCCGCTTCTTTGAGGACGGAATCCACCATGGGTAGAATTTTCTTGGTGTGATCGCGAGGGGCAACTTCACTGCGAACGTACAGTTTGCCGTTCATCATTAAAGCAACAGAACAGTTCTCTGTTGCTGTGTCTAAGGCAAGGATCTTTGCGCTCATTACTGTCTCTAATTGTTGTTAATAGTTACGGGTGTCGTGACTGAAATTTGACTTAAGAAATCTTTTACTTTGTCCAAATCCCGCGTACGTGGAATGGGCGGTAAACTGGCAAGAAATAGCCCACCGTAGTCACGGGTGACTAAACGGTTATCACAAATGATCAGTACACCTTTGTCATGTTTATCGCGGATCAAACGCCCGACCCCTTGTTTCAAGGTGATGACGGCATCGGGTAGTTGTACTTGCGCAAATGGATCGCCACCGCGCATTCGGCAATCTTCAATTCGCGCTTTCAACAGCGGATCATCCGGCGCGGTAAATGGAAGTTTGTCGATAATAACACAGCTTAATGCGTCACCTCTAACATCTATCCCTTCCCAAAACGCCCCTGTCGCGACCAATAAGGCATTACCTAATTCCATAAATTCGGCCAACGTTTTTTGTTTACTCGTCTCCCCTTGCATCAGCACTGGCACGGTTAACACTTCTCGAAAACGTTCACCTAACTCGCGCATCATGCTGTGGGAAGTACATAAAAAGAAGCAGCGGCCTTGGTTTTGCTCAATCACTGGCGACAAAATACGCACCAATTTATCGGCAAGGCCAGGGCTATTGGGTTCGGGTAAATAGCGTGGCACACACAGCCGCGCCTGCTGCTGATAGTCAAACGGGCTTGGTAATGAAAACTGAGCTTGGGGCTTTAGCCCTAAACGCTGAGTGAAATGGCTAAAATCGTCGTTTACAGCCAAAGTTGCGGAGGTGAAAATCCATGCGCCCTGCTTTTGTTGCACCTGTTCGTGAAATTTATCGGCCACCGAAAGTGGGGTGATGTGTAAACTAAAATGGCGCGGCGTGGTGTCATACCAGTAGGAATAACCGGTAATGGAGACATCACACACTCGATCAATTCGTCCTTTAATTAAGTTAGCGCGCTCAAATGCGGTATCCAATAACTGACTGCGACCTAACGCAAGCTTTAACACATCGATAGCAAAATCTAAGCTGTCTCGCAAACGCGCTAATTCTCGCGAAATCGATGGTGAAGCTAACGCCTCACGCCAGTTGCCTCGAAAACTGGGTTCACCCAACACAATGCGTAAATCCATCGCTGACTGCACCAGTTTATCGCCCACTTTCTGCAATTGGCGCATGTCTTTTGCTTCAGTGCGATAGCCGATTTCAATATCTTTCGCCAGCTCTTGAACTTGGCGACTGGAGACTGATTGACCAAAATATTGGCTGGCGATATCCGGCAACTGATGCGCTTCGTCGAAGATAAAGACCTCGGCTTCGGGGATCAACTCACCAAACCCGGTTTCTTTGATCGCCAGATCGGCCAGAAAAAGGTGATGGTTGACCACCACCACATCAGCGTCCATCGCCTTTTTGCGCGCTTTCGAGACAAAACAATCGACGTAACTTGGGCACTCTTTGCCAAGGCAATTGTCGTTGGTCGAGGTAATCGTTGGAATAATGGCACTGTCTTCAGGCAGTTCTTCACATTCGCCTAAATCACCGCTTTTGGTTTCCGATGACCAACGACGCACTTTCACTAATTGAGTCAGCAGCTGTGGATCAGATTGGTTGGTGTGGCTTTCTACCATCTGGCGGCTCAGCCTATCAAGGCACAGATAGTTTGCTCGACCTTTTAATAGCGCGACATTGCCATAGAAACCGAGCGCATCAATCATCAAGGGTAAATCACGATGAAAAAGCTGCTCTTGCAGGTTTTTAGAACCCGTGCTGATAATGACTTTTTTACCACTGAGCAGCGCCGGTACCAGATACGCAAAGGTTTTGCCTGTACCAGTTCCTGCTTCAACCACTAATTGCGATTGCTGGGCAATCGCTTTAGCGACCGCTTCAGCCATGTCAATTTGCGCCTGCCGCGCTTGAAAACCAGCAATGGCTTTACCTAATGCGCCTTGTGAAGAGAAGGTTTTTGCAATCATCAAAAAGTGGGTATCAGTATTCGTTGCGGGGCATTATGTCAGGTTTGATGAGCTGGCGCGAATCCAAGTGCAACCCGCGCCAGTTAGGTGTGTTCTATTTGCGATTGAGGTAACGAGATAACCAAGCTGGCCCTTCGTACCCACTCTCCGTTTGGGTCATTGCTTTTGCCGCCTCGGCGGGTGATGCTCGGCTCTCCCACATGTCTTCCAAAATGATTTCGTCAATTTGATGGTCTCCCATCAATGCACTCACTCTTTCCATATACAGCTTTCGTGCGAGGAGTTCTCTATCCATAAATACCGCCTTAAGACACTCTGTGAGGAAGAAAATTAGCAAAAGCCTAACGGTGAACCCGTTTATATATTGAAACCAACTTAATAATAGATTAATTATAGCCCCTATATTGCGGGGTGCCTCACCGTTTACTCGCTCACGAATTAGTTTTTAGAACGAAAAAAATCATGCACGGAAGTAATTAATAATGGAAAGAAAAACACTGCTCACTCATTGTAGTGATGCGCCCGGACTTATCTCGAAAATCACGAACATCTGTTATAAACATCAACTCAATATTATTCATAACAATGAGTATGTTGATAACATCAGTGGTCACTTTTTTATGCGAACTGAATTGGAAGGCTACTTTAACGACACCACCCTTCTAGCCGACCTTGACCAAGCCTTGCCTGTACACGCAAAGCGTAAACTGATTGATTCTTCGCGCAAACGCATCGTTATTTTGGTGACTAAAGAAGCACATTGCTTGGGCGATATTTTGATTAAGAATTATGATGGCAGCTTGGATGTCGATATTGCTGCAGTGATTGGCAATTACGATACGCTGCAAAATCTGACCGAAAAGTTTGATATCCCCTATCACCATGTTTCGCACGAAGGACTAAACCGCGAGGAACATGAGCAGAAATTGTTGGCAGTACTAGACCAATACCAAGCCGACTATTTGGTCCTCGCCAAATACATGCGGGTACTCACGCCCGGCTTTGTCGATAAGTACCATCACAAAATTATTAATATTCATCACAGTTTTTTACCGGCCTTCATTGGTGCAAAGCCTTACCAGCAAGCGTACGAGCGCGGGGTGAAAATCATTGGTGCGACGGCGCACTTTGTCACCAATGATTTAGATGAAGGCCCGATTATTAAACAAGATGTGATCCCAGTTGATCACACATTCAGCGCGCAAAACATGGCGCAAGCTGGACGGGATGTTGAGAAAAATGTGCTGAGTAAAGCCTTGAACAAAGTCATCAACGATCACGTTTTTGTTTATGGCAACAAAACGGTCATTTTATAGCAAAGCGAAGACTGTTCTTCACGAACGTAGCAAAGACAAAAGGCGCGATTTGCGCCTTTTGTTGTTTTACGATTGCTGGCTGATCACTGCAAGTGATAACACCACCACCTAGCTTGGACCACAGATTATAACTTGATCGCCAGCTCTACCCCCTGACGAATCGCACGCACAGCATCAAGCTCACCAGCATAATCGGCACCACCAATCACATGCATCTTCTCACCCAATGATGCCCATTTATCTTCAAAAGGACGCACTGATTCTTGCCCGGCACAAATCACTATTTTATCGGCGTCTAACAGCAAAGGATTACCATCAAGCGTGATATGTAAACCGTCAGCGGCAATTTTTTCATAACCGACACCACCGAGGAGATTTACTCCACGCTTTTCTAAGGTGCGTTTATGGATCCAACCTGTGGTCTTACCGGGGCCTTTACCTACACGCCCTTTTCTACGCTGTAATAGCCACACCGTTTTCTCACTCATACCATCAGGGAATGGGTATAAACCACCGGGATAAGTAATCTCTTTATCAATGCCCCAATCATGCAGCCAATCATCAAGTGTATGCTCTGTCGGCTCAGTCAGCATAGTGGCGACGTCAACACCAATGCCACCAGCACCAACAATCGCAACTTTTTCGCCAACGGGCGTTTTTTCACGGATCAGCGTTTGGTAATCCAGCACCTTTTCTAGGTTATCAATACCCTCAATTTTGACTTTTCTCGGCTCGACACCCGACGCCATCACCACTTCATCGTACGGTTCGAGCATCTCAAAATTGACGTCAGTATCTAAATGCAGATGTACACCGGTTTGATCAATACGATTTGCAAAGTAGCGAATGGTTTCTCGAAACTCTTCTTTGCCGGGAATTTGCATCGCCAAACGGAACTGACCACCAATGCGATCATTTTTTTCAAACAGATCAACATGATGCCCACGCTCAGCCAAGGTAGTCGCACAAGCAAGCCCCGCCGGACCTGCGCCAATCACCGCCATTTTTTTCGGCTGAGCCGCTGGGCGAATAACCATTTCCGTTTCATAACAGGCCCGCGGATTGACGAGACAACTGGCTCGTTTGCCTTTAAATACGTTATCTAAACAAGCTTGGTTACAGCCGATACATGTATTGATCAGCGCGGCTTTTCCTTGCTCCGCTTTGGCAACAAATTCTGGATCGGCAAGAAACGGACGCGCCATCGACACCATATCCGCTTGACCCGTTGCTAATATTCTTTCTGCTTCTTCTGGAGTGTTGATACGATTACAGGTCACAACGGGTACAGAGAGATGCGGGCGGATTTTTTCCGTTACCCAAGTAAAAGCAGCACGTGGTACTTGAGTCGCTATCGTTGGAACGCGCGCTTCATGCCAACCGATGCCCGTATTGATAATGGTCACGCCAGCTTGTTCAAGTGCCTTCGCGAGTATTAAAACCTCTTCAAAAGTGCTGCCCTCTTCGACTAAATCCAGCATTGAAAGACGGAAAATGATGATGAACTCTTTACCAACCACTGCACGAATCGCTTTCACTATCTCAATGGGTAAACGGATACGATTTTCGTAACTACCGCCCCAATCGTCGTAACGCATGTTGGTACGTTTACAGATGAATTGGTTGATCAAATACCCTTCCGAGCCCATCACTTCCACACCATCGTATCCTGCAAGGTGAGCTAATTCAGCACTACTGGCAAAGGCATCAATGGTTTTTTTTATCTGACGAGCACTCATTTCACTCGGCGCAAAACGCGCAATAGGTGCTTTAATCGCCGAAGCACTTTGGGCAAAAGGGTGCATTGCGTATCGGCCTGCGTGCAGCAGTTGCAAGGCAATCTTTCCACCTTGGCGATGCACAGCTTCAGTCACGACTTGGTGTGCACGCGCATGTTTTGCTTTGCTAAATTCGGCACTGAAAGGGTGAAGTCGACCGCGCAAATTAGGTGAAAACCCGCCCGTCACAATCAGCCCAACCCCACCTTTTGCACGCTCTTCATAAAAAGCGGCCAGCTTATGGAGCCCTTCCTTATGCTCTTCTAATCCCGTATGCATTGATCCCATCAATACACGGTTGCGTAACTGAGTAAATCCTAAATCCAAAGGCTCTAACAGATGTGGGTACATGGCGACTTCACTTTTATAATTATGCGTTATGGTCTGACCAGAATATTATTGCCAACAAAAAAAATCAAACAAGTGTTTACATTTTTGTAACACCGATCAATCTTGCGGTTGTTTGGGTATACTAGATCACGTAGGATGTAAGCCATTAATATCTCAAGGGTAATCCCCTTTATTCATTTAACACGCTTGCGAATAGCCGCAGTGGAGAAACAATGAGATCACTATTTCGATTTATCGGCTTGATATTTAAAGGTTTTTGGAAAATCATTACTTTTATTCGTTTAGCCTTAACCAACCTTTTCTTTTTGCTTAGTATTGCACTGATTTATTTCTTATATGTGCATGCTGATTCTCCTCTACCTACGGTAGAAAAAGAGTCCGCTTTAGTGATGAACTTATCGGGACCGATTGTTGAACAAAGTTCTTACATCAATCCGATGGATTCAGTGACTGGCTCATTTTTTGGCAAAGACTTACCCAAAGAAAATGTATTATTTGATGTAGTAGAGACCATTCGCCACGCGAAAGACGATGCGAAAATCACAGGCCTTGTGCTTGCTCTCGGAGAAATGCCAGAAACCAACCTCACCAAGCTGCGTTATATTGCTAAAGCGCTCAATGAATTTAAAGCCACGGGCAAACCCATCTACGCGGTGGGAGATTTCTATAATCAAAGCCAATACTACTTAGCAAGCTACGCCGATAAAATCTATTTGGCACCGGATGGCGCGGTGATGCTGAAAGGCTACAGTGCCTATTCAATGTACTACAAAACTTTGCTGGAAAAGCTGGATGTCAACACGCACGTTTTCCGGGTCGGTACTTATAAATCAGCCATTGAGCCATTTATTCGTGACGATATGTCCGACGCGGCGAAAGAGTCCGCCTCTCGCTGGTTAACACAGTTGTGGGGGGCATACGTCGATGACGTAGCGACCAACCGTAAGATTGACGAGAAAACGTTAAACCCATCAATGGATGAATTTCTGACCCAATTAAAAGCGACCGAGGGAGATCTCGCCGCTTTATCATTAAAATTAGGGCTAGTGGATGAATTGGCCACTCGCCAACAAATGCGCCGATCGCTCGCCGAAACATTTGGCAGCAATGGAGAAGATAGCTACAACGCTGTAGGTTACTACGAATATCAAGCCACCATTAAGCCACCATTTAACGCTGAAATGGACGATGTGGCGGTGATCATCGCCAGCGGTACCATAATGGATGGATCGCAACCACGCGGTACAGTGGGTGGTGATACCACCGCTGCATTACTTCGCCAAGCGCGTAACGATGATAAAGTCAAAGCCGTCGTATTGCGTGTGGACAGCCCTGGGGGCAGCGCGTTTGCCTCTGAAGTTATCCGTAATGAAATTCAAGCGTTAAAAGACGCAGGCAAACCGGTTGTCGTCTCAATGTCGAGCCTTGCAGCGTCTGGCGGTTATTGGATTTCCATGAGTGCAGATAAAATTGTCGCGCAGCCAACCACGTTAACGGGTTCAATCGGTATTTTTAGTGTCCTCACCACCTTTGAAAAAGGGCTCAACAAACTAGGGGTTTATACCGATGGCGTAGGAACCTCACCTTTTTCAGGTATCGGTGTCACCACGGGGCTAACAAAAGGCGTGGCCGACGCTCTGCAACTGGGCATTAACCATGGTTACCAGCGTTTCATCAGTTTGGTGGGAGAGAACCGTGGCCTTTCATTGGCACAAGTCGATCAGGTCGCGCAAGGCCGCGTATGGACAGGGCAAGATGCGATGGATCATGGCTTAGTCGACCAAATGGGTGACTTTGATGATGCCATTAAGCTCGCCGCTCAACTGGCACAATTAGAGACCTACAATATTTATTGGGTAGAAGAGCCCCTTTCTACCGCAGAGCAGTTCTTGCAAGACATCATGAATCAAGTACAGGCTCGTTTTGGTTTTGATGTCTCAACGCTGGTACCAGCATCGCTACAACCTGTAGCAAAACAATGGGTGCAAGATGCCAGCTTACTCAACCATTTTAATGATCCAAAAGGGCAATATGCGTTCTGCCTAAACTGCCAAGTTCAGTAATAATATCAATCTATAAAAGATAAAAAACCATTGGGGCGCTTTGTGTTGAGCGCCCCTTTTTATATTAAGTGAATACGCTATAATCCCCCGCTCTGTTCCCCTACACGAGTGATTTCTAGCTATGGCAAGAAAACATATCTACATCGCCTACACTGGCGGTACTATCGGCATGCTAAAATCCGACCATGGTTATGTCCCTATTGCGGGCTTCATGGAGAAACAACTCGCAGGCATGCCTGAGTTTCACCGCCCTGAAATGCCTGAGTTCACCATTCATGAATATGACCCTCTGATTGACTCCTCGGATATGACGCCTGAAGATTGGCAACAAATCGCCAACGATATTCGAGATAATTATGATAAATACGATGGCTTTGTGATTTTACATGGTACGGATACCATGGCTTACACCGCATCGGCACTCTCTTTCATGTTGGAAAACTTAGGTAAACCCGTCATCGTGACAGGCTCACAAATTCCGTTGGCCGAATTGCGCTCTGACGGACAAGCGAATTTACTTAATGCATTACACATCGCCGCTAATTACCCCATCAATGAAGTGACGTTATTCTTCAATAACCAGTTGATGCGGGGTAACCGCAGTGTCAAGTCACACGCCGATGGTTTTAATGCGTTTACCTCGCCGAACCTTCCTCCGCTGTTAGAAGCTGGGATCAATATTCAAATCAGCAGTAACGTTAAAGTTGGTGAACAGCCGCAAGGAGCCTTCCGAGTCCATAGCATTACACCACAACCGATTGGTGTGATTACTATGTACCCTGGCATCTCTCACGAAGTGATCCGCAATACCTTATTACAGCCAGTCAACGCGATGATTTTGCTAACTTTTGGTGTAGGCAATGCACCTCAAAATGCACAACTATTAGCGCATTTAAAAGAAGCTTCAGAACGTGGCGTAATCGTCATGAACTTAACTCAGTGCTTAGCAGGTAAGGTTAACATGGGCGGTTACGCGACCGGTTGTGCACTTGCAGAAGCAGGCGTGATCAGCGGCTACGACATGACACCAGAAGCCGCTTTAGCCAAGCTTCACTATTTACTGAGCCAGAATCTTTCTTATGAAGAAGTGAAGCAGAAAATGCAGGAAGTGTTACGTGGTGAAATGAGCTTATAGCTTTAAGCACCCACAATGTGTTTCCCCTCATTAACAAAATCCCCAACTCAATGAATTGGGGATTTTCGTATTCTGTATAAGTCAAAATAGACTCATTCGTGGTTTGGATTAACTCGAACAATATCGTCTTGTCCGTTTTGAAAGCGCTTTTTCAGCTCACTTTTTGACTTAAAACTGATTTCTCCACCAGCGGCAACTGTCATATGGTCCGCTTCTACATTATGCTTAGATTGATACAACATCACAGCTTGCATGCATGAATCTCGCTGTGTTTGTGAAAGTGGTGTACCTTCAGGCCACTTACCCGTTTCAACAGCGTGCATTAATCGCTTGTAAGCTTCGGGGGTGATGGCGTTAATGAGTTGATCGGCATCCATGGTCTATCCTTAATTAACGAATTCGTCACAAACATAACTTGCCATGATATTGAGTCAAGGCAAGCCCAATAAATAAGTGTATTTGATCACAAGCTAATATTATGAATTTGATAAAAGTGCCCATGATTCTCAGCCTATCACTTCTTATAAGTGGCTGCTTTGAGAATAACAGAGATACCGACAAGCTATGTGCTGATAATCCTAATTTGCGCTGTGAAAGGCTCAATATAAATGATGGGCAATGTAGAGTTCCACGCACGGACCTTATCTGGCATCGATTTGAAGTGCTTAAAAATCCAAGCGATAGCAACAAGATTAAAGAATACGGATTAGTTCAAGCTTATCGAAAATGTCTTGAGCTCGCTTCACAAATTCAAGCGATTGATCAAACAGAACTGAAACAACGTCGATTTTCAGCACTCATCAATACAGGGAAAGATTTAGAGCAGATTGAACAAGAGCTTCAGTCATCCAGCTCCGCGGAAACCTTATACTTTCTCTGGAGTCAGATTGGTGATAAAAGAGCACAAAGGGAATTCTTACAACGTGAAGGTAAACCCGAGCTAGATACAGCAGAAATGCAATACGCTCTCGCTACTTTTTATGTTCAACGGGATCGAGAAAAAGCAATCTATTTGCTCCATCGAACCTTAGAACTCAGCCCAAAAGGCAGTATCAACCTTGATGCTATCAAATCTCTTGCCAGTACCAACCAAATACTTAAGCAAAGTGAAAAAGCTTATATCTGGGCAATGGTAGGGAAAACATTCAATATACCGGTCGCTTCAGAAACTGAACTCAAATTATTATATGGTTTTGATCAAAATAAATTTGATGCACTGGACGACATCGCAGAAAAAATCGTCACTGCACTCAAAAAGGGGCAATTTACACCGGCCCTCATTCCCATCGAATTTACAGACTAACAAAGTGTAACCATAAAACGAAGAGCGGTGATAAGTTCACCGCTTTTTCACTTTTTGTTGAAAATTAACGACACTGAATTGACACAAAATCGTTCGCCTGTTGTTTGAGGCCCATCAGGAAAGACATGCCCTAGATGGCTATCACATACCGCACAACGGATCTCAGTTCGAATCATTCCATGCGTTAAATCTTCAAGATAGCGGATCGCAGTATCCTTGATCGGTGCATCAAAGCTTGGCCAGCCACACCCTGAATCATACTTATTGTTGGAGACAAATAACGGGCTACTGCAACAGGTACACGCGTATACGCCTGTGTCACGATTGTGTAATAACTTGCCACTAAACGGGGCTTCTGTACCGCGTTGACGACAAACATAAAACTCATCATCTGTTAGCCTTTCACGCCAGTATTCATCAGGCTTAACGCTATTTTCAACCTTTGATTTCACTTACAAAACTTCCCTTCTTCTCAATGTTGCTATGGTACTTTTTATGCCAAAGACTTGCGCACCCTAGCCTTTGTAGCACATACTTTCTCACCATGAAATGGGCAGTATGTAATTTCTGAACGGCTTTAGGAAGGCCAAAGTATTTTACGCAAACTGAGAGTAAACAGAAACGGTATTAAGTTTAAAATTTAATCACTTGCGACTAATTGTGAAAAAAAGCGTCGCTTTTTTTTGACTTTAAACAAGTTAAGTCCGATTATCTGTTGCAGACATTTACTGGGTTCTGTAATTTTACTACCAGTTATCTTTAATCAGAAATTAAGTTGTGGAGCAACTATAATGACTATCAAAGTAGGTATTAACGGTTTTGGCCGTATCGGTCGTTTCGTATTCCGTGCAGCGCAAGAGCGCAACGACATCGAAGTTGTAGGTATTAACGACCTTATCGACGTAGATTATATGGCATACATGTTAAAGTATGACTCAACTCACGGTCGTTTCAACGGCACTGTTGAAGTTGAAGCTGGCAACCTAGTTGTAAACGGCAAAACTGTACGTGTAACAGCTGAGCGTAACCCAGAAGATCTAAAATGGGATGCAATCGGTGTTGACGTGGTTGCTGAAGCAACAGGTCTATTCCTAGACGACGCAACCGCTCGTAAGCACATCACTGCTGGCGCGAAAAAAGTTGTTCTAACTGGTCCTTCAAAAGACGCGACTCCAATGTTCGTAATGGGTGTTAACCACGCTTCTTACGCTGGTCAAGACATCGTTTCTAACGCTTCTTGTACTACAAACTGCCTAGCACCTATCGCTAAAGTTCTTAATGACAAGTGGGGCATCGAGTCTGGTCTTATGACTACTGTTCACGCAACGACAGCGACTCAAAAAACTGTAGATGGTCCTTCTGCGAAAGACTGGCGTGGTGGTCGTGGTGCTTCTCAAAACATCATCCCATCTTCAACTGGCGCAGCTAAAGCAGTTGGCGTTGTAATCCCAGAACTAAACGGCAAACTGACTGGTATGGCTTTCCGCGTACCTACAGCGAACGTTTCTGTAGTTGACCTAACTGTTAACCTACAAAACCCAGCATCTTACGCAGAAATTTGTGCTGAAATGAAGCGCGCTTCTGAAAACGAATTCGCTGGCGTTCTAGGCTACACTGAAGATGCCGTTGTTTCTCAAGACTTCATCGGCGAAATCAACACATCTGTATTCGATGCTAAAGCTGGTATCGCACTGACTGACAAATTCGTTAAAGTTGTATCTTGGTACGACAACGAAATCGGTTACTCAAACAAAGTTCTAGACCTAATCGCTCACGTTTCTAAATAATCGTAGTGTTTAGCGAAGAAATTCGTTGAGAACAAAAAGGCGGCCATTGTGTCGCCTTTTTAGTATCTGTCCCTTTCCTTATGTGGGACTGCGTTAGACAATCCGAGCCGTTCCTCACTTATTTATCCGGTAGGAATGGCATGAGGTATCGAATTTATGGATCTGCAATCTCTCCCTACCCTGACTTATCTTTCTGACAACGTCACTATCGTTGAGAAAGAGGGCGTTAAAATTGTTCGCGTTATTCATGACAAAGCGACCGCAGGAATTACACTGCATGGCGGCCATGTCATCTCATTCACTCCTAAAGGACAAGATGAGCTCATTTGGATGAGTGACACGGCCATTTTTGACGGTAAAACCGCTCTAAGAGGCGGGATCCCTGTTTGTTGGCCGTGGTTTGGCCGTATTGCTGCACCAGCCCATGGTTTCGCACGCACCAGTGAATGGGCATTGATTGAACATAGAGAAAACGATCAGGGCGTCATTATCGTGTTAGGGCTCAACCATTCGCCCCAAACACTGGCTATTTGGCCATTTCAATTCCAAACTCGTCTTTATGTTGAAATCGGTGACAAGTTAAAAGTCACTTTAGAAACGACCAATACGGATGAGAAAGCATGGACGTTTTCTGCAGCGCTGCACAGCTACCTCAAGGTTGGTAATATTACCCAGACCACTACTACAGGTATGGGCGTTGAATATATAGACAGCTTACAAGATGCAAAAATGTGTCAAGGTGGTTCAACACTCATCCTCACCGATACGATTGATCGCGTCTATACCGCGCCTGAAGCACAAATTCAGGTCCAAGATCCTGTTTTGAATCGCACGTTAGTGGTTGAAAACTCTGGACACAACTCTGCCGTCTTGTGGAATCCATGGGCTCAAGGCGCTCAATCAATGGCAGATATGCCTGACGATGGTTATCAAACGATGCTTTGTGTTGAATCTACACTGCATGCCCCTTGCTTATCCGCTGGAAAAACCTTGCAACCAGGTGGAAGCCATCAGCTCGTCACGACGGTTTTTTCCAACTAAGCTTTTTTGGCGAATTTTCCATCATCGTACTCATCCTGAGGGCAGTGAAATCACGCTGTCCTTTTTATTTCTAGCCGCAGACGCTAAACTGGCGCCTTTGTTTTTCAAGCGAGATCTTCATGGCGTATCTGTGCCCCCTTTGCCTGCAACCTCTGTTGCAACAGCAGCAAATATTGAAATGTGAAAATAATCATCAATTTGATATAGCCAAAGAGGGCTACGTCAATTTGATGCCTGCTCATCATAAACGCTCAAAAGATCCGGGTGATAATAAAGAGATGATGCAGGCTCGTCGCCGTTTTCTTGAAGGTGGACATTACGATCTGATGCGTCAGACGGTCGCTCAGTTGTGCAGTAAGTATCTGCAAGATTCTTCTTATCAGTTTTTAGACATCGGCTGCGGCGAAGGTTACTACACCCAATTTGTCGCTCAAACGCTTGCACAACACTCGATACAATCGGTCACCTATGGGTTAGATATCTCTAAAATCGCCGTCCGTTATGCAGCAAAGCGCTACCCTATGGTCAACTTTGTCGTTGCCTCCAGCCACCGCTTGCCCTTTGACGATGCTTCCCTAGCCGGTATATTACGAATTTATGCGCCCTGTAAAGCGCAAGAGCTTTACCGCTGCATTCAAAACCAAGGAGTGGTGATTACCGTTACACCAGCGGCAAGGCACCTCTATCAGTTAAAAGAAGGGATCTATCCTAATGTTCAACTGCACGATGAAACCGCAGAAGAGATAGCTGGGTTTACATTAGTAGAGCAACAAAAACTGCACTACACCATGGCATTAAGCGGTAACGATGCTTTTGATTTATTACAGATGACGCCGTTTGCATGGCGGGCCAGTGATGAGCTACGAGCGCAATTAAAGCAAGCTGAGCAATTTAATTGTGAGGCCGATTTTATGATCAGCGTTTACCGTAAAGTTATTTGATAATAATTCTCATTATATTGCAAATCGACCGTGTCTCCATTATTATGCCAAATTCACAATGGAGACCCTCATGCGCTTAGTTACTTCTCTGGCTCTACTATTACCACTTTTTGGCTGTGCTTCGCACCAGCCGAAGCCCATTGCTCACTTTTATGACTACCAATTATCCACCCCTAGCGGCAAACCATTGAATCTCAATTCGCTGCCGAATGAGATAAAAAATGCCGATATCATTTTAGTCGGTGAGTGGCATACACACCCAGCCATTCATCGCTTCCAAACCGAGCTATTGGCACAACTCAGCCGAGAAAACACCCATGTAGCCTTGTCTATGGAACAATTTTCACGCGATGAACAAGAGATACTGAACCGCTATCTAGCAGGAGAAATCGGCGAACAATACCTTATTTCTCAGACCAGAGCGTGGCCAAACTACCAAAGTGACTACCGCCCACTGGTTGAATTTGCAAAATCACAGCAGTTGGATGTCATTGCCGCTAATGCGCCTAAACCTTTCGTACGTTGTATCGGCAAAGTAGGGATCAAATACCTTGATAAATTAACGCCAGTAGAGCGGGCTCAGGTTGCAAACCAAATTGACACCTCAGCCTCTCCCTACAAAGCGAAGTTCATGGCATCAATGCATCACGGCTCAAAAGATCAAACAGAAAAACAGTACGCAGCTCAGGTCACTTGGGATGAAACGATGGCAGAAAGCATGGTGGATTATTTACAAAACCACCCGACAGCTCAGGTGATGCACATCGCAGGCAAGTTCCACACCGAGCACGGTTTAGGCACGGCGCATTCTATCCTTCGTCGAAATCCTGATTTAAAGGTTGCCATCATCACGCCCGTAGAGGATACCCAGACGTCGTATCCTGATTTCCAACTCACTGTACTGCCAATTCCCACTGCCTATGTTCAAGCAGAGCATCGCATGCAAGCCTATCAACAGATAAAGAATCGCAACACAGATCTCACTTGCGACTGATAAACCACAACCAATGCGCCTTTTTATTCTTTTTAGACAAAATCGGCGTGTTTTTTGCTTGCATACATTTCATACAAAATGCGAATATTTTGCACAAGTTTTCCATCAATCTGCCGATAAATTAACTGATGGCATTTATAGGAGAGAAGTATGACACCAGTAGGAACAAGCTCAGCGCAACTGCATTCACTCCAACAAGTTAAAGCTCAAGCTAATTCTACAGCGGCATCCACCCCCTCTGCCCCGCTCAAAGTGGAGCAGAATAGCGTCACTTTGTCTGATGAAGGCAAAGCCTTGCTCGCAGCGCTGCAACAACTCGACAAAGAGAGTAAGTTAGAAAACAAAGAGAAAACCGTGACAGGTAAAGTGGAGTCGTTTGCTCATGGTGCTTTGGGGTTAGATCATCCAGATAAAAAACCAGAAGAAGACGACAGCTCCTATTCTGCAGGGAAATATTTTTCCGCCGCGGCAACAATAGGTGGTTTGTTACTGCTTCTCTAGTCTTTTAGATTTCTATTAGATACTAATTACGGTTTGGATGATTGATAATATGGTCCTCCCAGTCGATAACATCAATCTCATAAACGACTTTGTTGCGAACACTTTCTTGCGCGGCGTGCATCGCCTCTTTGGAGCCGGTAATCAAAGGATGCCATTGCGGCAATGTTTTGCCTTCTGACAGTACACGATAGGCGCACGTATCCGGCAACCAGTTAAATTCATCAATTTTATCACGCGTCAGTTTTAAGCACTCCTCACCAGAATTGAAACGGTTTGGATAATCCTTACATGAGCAGGTATCGCTGTTTAACCAACTGCAAGCGACATTGGTGTAATAGACCTCATCACTATCTTCATCCATTAACTTGTGTAAGCAACACTTACCGCATCCATCACAAAGCGACTCCCACTCCGATTCCGTCATTTGTTCTAATTTCTTATTTTGCCAGAATGGTGTGCTCATGAGTCTTTATCTTACTTAACGAATGGGGTGCGTGTTATACCTCCACACCATCCAAAGTTCAAGGATAAAAACGGCTTGTTAATTTAGGAAGCTATTGCTGTACACTTCGGTCACATCTGCTAGGATCGTCACCCTTTTATTTTTACTGGTACTCAATTATGGAATGCAGACTTGGTTGTGGTGCGTGTTGTATCGCTCCTAGTATTTCTTCCTCCATCCCGGGTATGGAGCAAGGAAAGCCAGCTGGTGTACGTTGCATTCAACTTAATGACGCTAATTTGTGCAAGTTATTTGGTAAGCCTGAACGTCCAAAAGTATGCCACGAGTTTAAACCTTGCCCGATGGTCTGTGGCAACACGAACCAAGAAGCTTTGACCAACATTACCGAACTTGAGCAAACGACTGGCTAACCTCTGTTTATCCGTTTATTAAGGCTCTATATCTAAACTATAGATGATGTGTAACGAATCATTATTGTGACTCTTTAGATTACTGTCATTTCAACACGATCTTTTCCCGCAGTTTTGGCTTTATATAAAGCATCATCAGCAAGAGTTAATTCATCCGTTTTACGATAATACGAGTAATAAGCAACTCCCATACTAACCGTAATTCCCTTTATGGTAGGAAAAGCCATTAAACTATGGTTTTTTATGGTACTAATGATTTGTTCAGCGAAATTCAACGCTTCTTCCGATGTATTAAAATAAGCTACAATCGCAAACTCCTCACCACCAATACGAGCCAATGTTTGGCCTTTTTTCATCAAATAATTAGCCTGATTTGCAACGTACTTTATTACTTCATCACCGACGCCATGGCCAAATGAATCATTCACAGATTTAAAATTATCAATATCAAAGATCATCAAGGCAATATCATTCATTCCTTCAGGCGAAGCCTCCAGCTTTTGCATAAAATGGCGGCGATTATAAATACCCGTCAGGCTATCTGTCTCAGACAATAACAATAATTTGGAGTTCATACTTTGCAATTCATCAGTCTTGTGGGCAACACTGCGTTTAAGCAGTTTTATGTATAAAATCAAAAAAATGAAGACAAAGGTAACAATGGCGTGAATTAAATACTTAGGATAAACCGTTTCAACACTATGATGAATCCAACGGTAAACAATGCGTGATTTATCATCTTCACTTATCTTCGAAAAGCCCTGTGATACATCAGTATAAATTGAGTTACCTTTAGCAACCGCTGGATATAACACCCCTGTGTATAAATGTTGTACAGGAAGTAATTTACCAGGCTTATTGCCAACATGCAGGAAATAATTAGAGACTTGAGTATCTGCAACAAACGCTTTTAGTCGGGCAGACAATGCCTCTTCCATCATTAATTTATTACTAGTGAAAGTCTTTAACTTAACATTGGGATAATGAGTTTGCATATACTCTTGTTGGTAACCACCGAATAAAACACCGACTTCATAGTCATAGCCACCCAACAAAAATTCTTTAACAGAAAATTCGCTCAGTAAAGTTCGATTAAAGTAGAGTTTGGTATCAATAGAGAAAAGAGGCTCAATAAAATCAAATTTTTCCTCACGTTTATCGGACCGGACCATACCTATATGGGCATCAGCATTACCACTTAGCACATTATCTAAAGATTGTTGCCAATTTGTAACTTTAAATTCAACAGGGGTGCCTGTACGCTGTGAATACTCCTGCCAGAAATTGACAAGTATTCCCATCGCTTCTCCCTGCTCATTCGTGTAAGAATAAGGGTGCCAACTATCGGTCGTAGCGATAACCAATGTCTGCTTTGCAGCAGCAGGAAGAGTTGAGCCAACTATAAAAAAGAGCATCCCAACTGCAAATAACTTATATCCCCACATTGCATCCCTCGGATCACTAGCTAAAGTCAAGTCATGCTAGGGAAATCCCTCCCCAGCATGAGGACAGTATAGCCCAGATATATGAATAAAAAAAACTCATGAAAGCAATTGATTAAGTTGATTTTTAAGAAAATAGTATTGTTTAAGGGAGTGGTTTAATAATTTGTCTGCCAAGCAAAGAGTGCGATAGCGTCGTGCCATCAACAAGCTCAAGCTCACCGCCAACAGGCACACCATGAGCAATACGGCTCGCAGAGACTTGATGGGCGCGACATAATTCCGCAATGTAGTGCGCGGTCGCTTCCCCTTCAACGGTTGGGTTAGTGGCAAGAATGACTTCGGCAATGCCACCACGTTGCAAACGGTAATCCAGCGTATCTAAACCAATATCACTCGGGCCGATACCATCTAAAGGTGATAAGTGTCCCATCAGAACAAAATAACGTCCAGAATATTGGCCTGTAGCTTCAATTGCCGCAATATCAGCAGGGCTTTCGACTACACAGAGTTGGCCGTTATCCTGCCGCTTAGGGTTGCTACAAATATGACAAGTTTCTTCTTCAGTGAAAGTTCGACATTCACTGCAATGTCCAATTTCTGTCATGGCTTGGCTTAAAGCATCGGCGAGCTGTAAGCCGCCTTTTCTATCGCGCTGTAACAAATGAAAGGCCATACGCTGCGCTGACTTGGGACCCACCCCAGGCAGACAACGTAAGGCCTCCATCAAATGCTCCAGCATATGACTGGTACGCATTAGTAACCTATTTTGTTTGTTAAAAAGGTTGTTTGTTAAAAAGGTCGTTCGTTAAAACGGCATTTTCATACCTGGTGGTAATTGCATGCCACCAGTGACAGAAGCCATTTTTTCTTTTTGAGTCTCTTCCACGCGGCGCGCAGCATCATTGAAAGCGGCGGCAATCAGATCTTCTAGCATCTCTTTGTCGTCTTCCATTAAGCTTTCATCAATCTCTACACGGCGTACGCTGTGGCTACCAGTAATGGTCACTTTTACCAGACCAGCACCAGACTCACCAACCACTTCCATATTCGCAATTTCTTCTTGTAGCTTTTGCATGCGCTCTTGCATTTGTTGGGCTTGCTTCATTAGGTTGCCCATACCGCCTTTACCAAACATGTTTATCTCTCTGGTTGAATTGAGTGTTTCACATAAGGTGGGGTCATAACATATAGATTCAACCCCACACTCGCTTAATTGATTAAATCGGCCGCACACTGTCGCGATCAAGTTCCGCATCAAAACGTCGCTTGAAGAACATTACGTGAGGGTCAGCCTCCAAGCTGTTCAATGCTTGCTCTAATTTGAGTTGGTAAAGACGCTCTCTAAGCTCCAATGGCGTCTCACCTTGCTCACCAATTGTCACGCTAAGGTGGCACTCTTCAGCTAATGTCTCATTGAGCGCTTCTAACAACTCGCTTTGTGCTTTATCGGTATTAAGATGGGCCTGACTTGGCCGCAGCACTAGCTCAATTGATGAGCCCGATTTGTGGTAGACAGAATTAAGTGCTAATTGTTCCACTAACTTGGCAATATCGAGCTGGTGGATCAGAGCTGCCCACTCATCTTGTTCTATCGATTCTGCAAGTAACTTTTCTGCCATCTCTGGCGTTTTAATATGTTCTAGCGCTTGCTTAATTTGTGTCGGTGTCAGCTCTGTTTTTTGTTGTTCAACCACCACAGGTTGCAGCGTTGGACGCCACTGATAAGGCTCGTTGTCCAAGGTTGGGGCGGCTTCAGGAGCGGATGTTGACAAAGGCGACACTCGAGCTGATTTTCCATGCGAGGCAACACGCTCAAGCACAGATTCAGATTTAGTCGATGCCGCATTAGGCTTTTTTGTCCCGTTGCTCTTTGTTTCATTCACTCCTTTTGCTGGCTGAGCAACTCCTTGGCGCTGTGAACGCAACTGGTGTCGCAGCCCTGCAATCGGTGAGGGACGTGGAGCTGAAGAAGGTGCTGGTGGTTGAGGAACTGGTGCTGGCTGATACGATTCTGGGGCATATTCCATTGCACTGGACATGTCATCATTCATATCCGCATAGCGGTTATCGTAATCTTGAACGATGCCATAATCAGGCTGAGTATCCTCATGCCTTTGTGGCTCATTAACCTGACTGTACGATACGGGAGCCACCGACGTTTGCTTAGGTTCAGTTAGAGGCGTTACCACTGATACAGGTTTTTGTGAAGGAGTGCCGTGGCTTGGCACTGCGACATCTGAACTCACTTCAGTGCTGAACGTATTCACCAACGATACAGAAGCAGGACGAAACGCCATCATACGTAGCACAATCATTTCCAGCCCCGTTCGAGCGGTTGGCGAGAGTGCTAAATCTTCACGCCCTTTTAAAGCAATTTGATAATAGAGCTGCACATCTTGTGGGCTCAGTGCTTTGCTAAGCAGTTGCACTTTCTCTGAGTCAGGTTGGGTTTTGTCCAGTGTTGCTGGCAACGCTTGATACATCGCAATACGGTGTAACTGCGCCGCGAGTTGTTGTAGTAATCCATCCCAATCCACACCATTTTGTGCTAAGTGTGCAACGCTATCCATCGCCGTTTGAGGCTGTTTACTGCTAATGGCTTGCAGTAAATGGAGTGCTTGATCTGTGTCTAGCGTGCCAAGCATTGGCGCGACTACATCGGCCATCACCTGGTTATTACCCAATGCAATCGCTTGATCAGTTAAGCTAAGTGCATCACGCATACTGCCATCGGCAGCATGAGCGATCATTCTTAATGCTCTCGCTTCACAAGGGATCTGCTCTGCCGCTAAAACATGCTCAAGCTGATCGTGGATATTTTCAACACTGATCGGCTTAAGATGAAACTGTAAGCAGCGCGATAAAATCGTAACCGGCAGCTTTTGCGGATCTGTCGTAGCGAGCAAGAATTTCACATACTCAGGCGGCTCTTCCAACGTTTTAAGCAAAGCGTTAAAACTGTGGCGCGACAGCATGTGTACTTCATCGATTAAGTACACCTTGAAGCGACCGCGAGCAGGCTTGTACTGCACGTTATCAAGTAATTCGCGCGTATCTTCGACTTTGGTTCGTGATGCCGCATCTATTTCTAAAAGGTCAACAAAACGGCCTTGGTCAATCTCTCGGCAAGTATCACATTGGCCACAAGGTGTGGCCGTAATACCGGTTTCACAATTTAACCCTTTAGCAAACAAGCGACCAATCGTCGTCTTGCCGACACCACGTGTACCGCTGAATAAATACGCATGGTGCAATCTATTTTGGGCCAACGCATTTTCTAGTGCAGTTAAGACATGTGCTTGCCCCACTACCTCATTAAATTTTGTTGGTCGCCATTTTCGCGCTAAGGCAAGATAACTCATGAGTACGTCCAGTTGATTAGCTTAGTGACCTTCAAATTCACAAATACTATAAACGTTCAGGCCCAAACCTTGTAAACGTTTGTCTCCACCGATTTCAGGCAGGTTGATGACAAAAGCAGCGTGCTCGACTTCACCTCCAAGCTGGCGGATCAATTTAGTCGTCGCTTCAATCGTGCCACCCGTTGCCAGTAAATCATCCACCACCAGCACCTTATCACCTTGTTTGATTGCATCAACGTGAATTTCTAATGTGTCAGTACCGTATTCCAATTCGTAAGATTGGGCCAACGTTTCGCGCGGTAACTTACCCGGTTTACGCACAGGTACAAACCCTACCCCAAGCTCTAATGCTAATGGCGCACCAAATAGAAAACCACGCGCTTCAGTACCAACAACTTTGGTAAAGCCCATGTCTTTATATTTTTCGACTAATAAAGCAATGGTTGCTTGATAGGCTTTTGCATCCTCTAGCAGGCTGGTCACATCACGAAACAAAATGCCAGGTTTTGGGTAATTAGGAATGCTTTGAATGCTCGATTTGATCAAAGAGATAGTTTCGGTTGTCATAACTTACATTTACTTAGATTGGCTCTTCATTTTCCACAATACATTTACGCATGAGAATGATAGAGCGTGAGCTCTCAGCACCATAGATAAGCCACAATATCTTAGCCGCTGAAAAAACAAACGCCCATTCGAAGAATGGGCACACTTCCCCATAATGCTAGTGATTTTCTTGTTGGTTAGCAACCTGCTCATGAGTGGGAAGTCGAATAAACCAAGTGATCAGGACCACAAGCATAGTAAACAACATAATTTTGAGCCAAAAGTGCGGAACAACCCAGATGGAAAAAGTAAAGCTTAGGATAATCCACAAACATCCCCGTTGTTTCACTTGTCGCGAAACAGCGCCATGTTGCTGCCAATTATCCAGTATTGGGCCTAACGTCTGATGTTGATGTAACCAAGCATGAAAACGCGGGCTACTTCGTAAAAAACAAGCACTAGCAAGGAGTATGAAAGGTGTTGTGGGGAGTAGCGGTAAGAATATGCCTATCGCGCCTAACAGAAGGCAGAGCCCGCCAACAACCGTAAGAAAAAAATGCCGAATATTGATGACGAACTCCCCAACGTACGAATCAACTCAGAAAGTTGAATAACCATTAAACACACGGATCCAAGTCAATATTGCTGGCAATGTAGGGATCGAAAGTACGGCAATAAAGCCTAAGAAATAAAAAATGTTGTAAGGTTCTTTAAAATTCTGCTCTTCCATCATAACTTCTCTAGTGTTGGATGACTCCGTTCGTTTTTGGCACCATAAACAAAGTTAATGCAACGTAAACGAATTAGGTGATAGTTGTTCTAGGCGCGCACTATACCTCAAACAAATCACTGCAAACACTGAGTAAATATAAGGTTATTAGCTAATGCCACCTTGGTAAATATTAAGCTTGAAACTGCTCGAACCTAAGCGGTTAGTTGATAGCTGACAAGCTGAGTTGATCGGTAAATCTTTAGTGATAAAGTTTTTTAAACAGTTCTGCCCAAGGCTAACACCCGCGGCAATATGTTGAGTTAAGTAGCCATTTGACCATTGGCTGTCGAGTCCAGCAGGCAGGATAGAGAGTGTACCTTCGCTTAAATCCGCAATACCGAATACCGCGTTAATTGGATTAGCACACTCTGAGCATTCAATACCTTTTTCCAGTATGTCAGCAAGGTCTTTCAGATCGGCACTGAAGCTTTTTAAGTTGCGAAGATAATCGTGAAACAGTGCACGAACGAGCAATGTTGAAGCCACACTGTTTTCATAGTGGGCATCTGAATCAACCAAGTAAAAGGCAAACTGCCCGTTCATCAACCACGCATAGTCAAATACCAGCGGCATTACATCCGCCGATTGTAAAAGACGGTAACTACACTTCCAACTGCCTTGTGAAGTATCATTTTCTGGCAGTAATGCATGTAATAAATCTTTTGCGGTGCTTGGATTTTCACGCAAATATTCAAGATGCCAATGCAACTCTTGCTCTTCTGGAATATCACCACCATCATCAACACGAAACCATTGTGTGGAAAAATCGCGCTGATCAGATAAACGACTAAACGTATCTTCGAGCGTACTTTTTATTGCACTACTTAAGTACTGGTGGTTACCAATCGGTTTAGGAAGGAAATCCTTAACACCAAATCGCAGCACTTTTGCAACATCAGCCATTTCATCGGTTGCAGAGACCACAATCAGTGGCAGCGACGGATACTCAAGGCTCACCTCTTCAACAAACTCAATGCCGTTCAGTACTGGCATTGCTAAGTCACACACAACAAGGTCAGGCTCCGCATCTTTTAACTTGCGCAACCCCTCTAAGCCATTTTCAGCTTCAAGCACTTTATAGCCTTGAGCAGACAAATAACCACTGGTTATTCGCCTAAAAATTGGGTCATCATCAACGAGCATGATCAATTTTTGCTCGACATGCTGATTATCTGAAGGTTTTTTCGCCATGAACTCACTAGCCTGAATGTGAGATTTATACATAATCTTGCCTCACAATGCTTTTAAAAAGCAGTCATTTTATTGTTATAGAATAAATTGGTAGGTTACTTTATAAAGTAGTCGCAAAATGAGATTTATACAAATGTTCCACTTTGTAACTCGGTTGCATACTATATATGTGGGCTATGTATGAATTGTACCAAATGTACGGAATGTTACTTTCGTCAAACAAGTTGATATGACTCAAGATTTGACAAATGATATACATATAGATTACTCAAATTCAAAAAATAATGTGTTAGGAACAATGAAATTAGATGACCTAAACCTCTTTCGACTGGTTGTCGAAAATGGAAGCTATACCGCAACTTCTCGTAAAACAATGATCCCAGTTGCGACCATTACCCGACGCATTCAAGCATTGGAAGATTCTCTGAATCTTAGGCTGTTGAATCGCCATGCTCGAAAACTTTCACTCACTGAAGCGGGAGAGCGTTTTTTTCAAGAGTGCTCACCGTTGCTGCATCGCTTAGCGGCAACAGCAGAAGAGCTCACCGATGAATGCCGTGGCGCTTCAGGAAAACTCAGAATATCGTCACCATCCAATGTCACGAAACGTATGATGATGCCTATCTTCAATGCCTTCATGATACGGTACCCAGATATCAACATAGAACTCACCACTAGCAATCAGGCCGATCAGCTCGACCCAACCGAATGGGATGTCATTTTTAGAGTTGGCCCTCAACGAGACTCCAGTTTGATTGCGCGAAAAATTAATGAAGTGAAAGATGTGTTAGTCGCAAGCCCAGGGTATTTAGCGAAACACCCTGCACCAACTCATGCCGAAGAGCTCAGTAATCACTCATTACTAAAAGGATACCCCCTAGTAAAGTGGCAGTTGACCAACAATAAAGGGGAATGCGTGGTCAATTGTGATACTGGTCGTTTTCAGGCCAACGCTTTAAACGTAGTGCGCAGCGCTTGCTCTGAGGGGCTGGGTATCACCTTAATGCCAGATGTGATGATTAAAGAATTTATCGAAGAAGGCAGCTTAGTCAGAGTACTGGAAGACTGGGTTTCCAACCCTCGTGATATTTATATGCTGTACAACCACAAGGATCATCTACCTGAAAAAGTCAGGCTATTTATTGATTTTGTGATTGCCTATCACATCGACTAGATTTTAGGCCCAGCATTGCTGGGCCATGAGTTATCGTAGCGGTAGATAGTCAATAAACTCGCTATAGAAACTCAATAAATTGGCTCAAATCACGTTCAGGCACTTTCATTGGCGTGCACCCTGCTGTCCCTAGGTATAAGAAACCAACGATTTGATCATCGCCCTTAGCACCTAATGCTTGCCGAACGTGAGAGTGGAACATCCAGCTTCCCGAACGCCAGAAACCTTGAAAACCTTGTGCTACCGCGGCCATTTGCATCGCTTGTACTGCGCATCCCGCAGAGAGATGTTGTTCAATCGCTGGCACTTTTTCATGATCCGTTACTTTCGCGATCACTGTGATTACCATAGGTGCTCGAAACGGTGCATTCTTCGCTTTTTCTATCTCAGCATCACTGCCGTTATCCGCTCGCACAGCAGACGCCAAAATACTCGACAACTTTTGCAAACCCGCTCCCTGAGCAATCACGAAACGCCAAGGGGTTAAACCGCCATGATCGGGCGCTCGCAAGCCTGCTCTAAATAATATTTTCCAAGACCAGACCTTCAGGTGCAGGCGATGTGAGATTGGCGATTGAACGACGGTTAAGCAGCAACTCTAGTGCATCCATTTCGATTCCTTATTGATGATTTTCCATAATCTTATACCAAACTGAGAATAACTCGCATAAAGAGATGACCTCATTGGCTATAAATGAAAAAAAGCGAGGATATTCCCTCGCCTAATTTAAGCAAACATATGAATGAAAACAGCCGAGATGACTACGGATAAAAACGTGCTTCAACCCCAGCACGAGTCAGTAGCCCATCACAAGGAGCGAATTTATCGCCATACTTCTCAGCATGTTGATTCATCATTTCCACTAATTTCTTGATACCAATTTGGTCTATGTAACGGAATGGGCCGCCAAAAAACGGCGGGAAACCGATACCGAAAATCGCACCAATATCGCCATCTCGCGCACAACGAATTACGCCCTCATCCAAACAACGTACGGCTTCATTCAGCATAAGTAACACGCAACGCAGCGCGATCTCCTTATCACTCTGCTTGGCATCTGGCGTGATTTTCAGCAATTTGTAGATAGATTTGTCGATTTCTTTTTTCTTACCTTTATAGGTATAGAATCCCTTACCACTTTTACGCCCTTTGCGATTGTCATTGAGCAGCAAATCAAATACGTCTGGTCCTTGAAAACGTGGGCCGAGTTCTTGCACTAGAATTGGCATGATTTTCGAGCCAACATCAATGCCCACTTCGTCCAATAACGTGATAGGGCCGACTGGGAAACCGAAATCGAGTAAAGCCGTATCTATCTTTTCAATCGACTCACCCGCCATCAGGATCTGCGCCGCTTCATTCATGTAAGGCGCAAGGATACGGTTAACATAAAAACCAGCGCAATCTTTGACCACAATCGGCGTTTTGCCCTGTTTTTTCGCCAAGGCCACTACTGTGGCTATCGTCTCTTGCGATGTGGTTTGATGAGGGATCACTTCCACCAGAGGCATTTTTTCAACAGGACTGAAATAGTGCAACCCAATCACATTCTCTGGACGCGCCGCCTTCGCTGCAATTTTCTGGATTGGAAGCGAAGAAGTATTCGTCGCAAAAATGGTGCTGGTTTTGGCATTCGCTTCAATATCAGCCACCATTTGCTGCTTAAGCGTGAGATCTTCAAATACCGCTTCAATGACAACATCGATATGCTGATAACTGGTAAAATCAATCCCGCCAGACAATTGCGCCATTTTTGTCTGCATCTGCGCTTTGGATAAAATGCGACGCTTGCGCTGTTTATCGAATAATTTGTAGTTGTAATTGAGCGCGTTTAATACCCCATCATTCGAAACATCTTTGATTCGTACGGGAACCTTGGCTTTTGCAACGCAAACATGGCCGATCCCTGCCCCCATTAAACCACCGCCCAATACGCCGATACGTTTCACGGTTTGAGGTTTTGCGTCGCTGCCCGTCTCTTTTTTCATTTCTGTGGTGGCAAAGAAAATCGAGCGCAATGCTTTGGATTCCGAGCTCATCACCAAATCACCAAATCGCTTCGCTTCAAGCTCTAACCCGGCTTTAAAACCACGATCTAAACCGTGACGGATCACCTCTAAAATCGCGTCTGCGGCTGGGTAATTACCTCGTGTTTTTTGCTTAGTCTTTTTAGCAGCCTGATCAAAAATTAATTTGCGACCAAGCTGCGTATGAGAGATTAATTTCTCTTTGGCCGAGGTATTGGCCTGATGACGTTTTTTCCCAGAATTATCGAGCACATACTTCTTAGCCACATCCAGCAAGATAGTCTCTGCTACGCAAGCATCAATAACACCCAGCTGTTTTGCTTTTTTTGCGCGCAGCTGCTTACCCGTCAAAATCAAATCGAGAGAAGGTAACAAACCAATCAAACGCGGCAACCGCTGCGTTCCACCAGAGCCTGGCAGCAAGCCTAATTGCACTTCGGGCAAACCCAAACGCGTGATGTCCGCGTCGCTGCCCACCCGGTAGTGACAAGCCAGCGCCAGCTCTAAACCACCGCCTAAGCATGGGCCATGAATCGCGGCAACCACTGGGAATGGCAAATCCGATAAGGTTTGAAACATCTCCTGACCTTGCTTGGCCAATGCTTGTGCTTCGCTGGCCGATTGGCAAGCGTTCAGCATACGGACATCCGCTCCTGCAATGAAATTATCTGGCTTAAGCGAGTGAATCACCATCCCCTTTAGGCTGGTTTTTTGTGCCTCCAAGGTCGCAAAAACCTCTTGCATCTCTTGGGCAAACGCCGCTTGTAGCGTATTCATTTTTTCGCCGGGAACATCAATCGCCAGCCACGCAATATTTTGTTCATCAATCGTTAAATGAAAAGCTCTCTCTGTGCTCATTATTCAACCTCCAAAATCATTGCCGCGCCCAAACCACCCGCTGCGCAAGCGGTATTCAGCCCTAAACCACCACCACGTCGTTTTAGTTCACGCAGTGTTTGTGTGATCATGCGCGCACCCGTCGCCGCGAAGGGGTGACCATACGCAATCGAACCACCTAGCACATTAAATTTGTCCATATCAATTTCGCCAATCGCTTTTGCTCGACCAAGATGTTCCTGTGCAAACTTATCACTGGCGAACATTTTCATATTAGAGAGGGTTTGCGCGGCAAACGCTTCATGCATGTCAATCAATGTGAGATCGGAAAGCTCAATACCGGCACGTTGTAAGGCTAACGGTGTCGCATAAGACGGCCCCATTAACATATCGTGTTCAACACCAATCGCTGAAAAAGCGTAAGAACGGATATAACCCATAATCTCCAAACCAAGCTCTTTAGCACGGCCTTCACGCATTAATAGAATAGCGGCAGCGCCATCGGTTAGTGGTGTGCTGTTGGCGGCCGTTACGCTACCATATTGCCTATCAAACGCTGGACGTAACTTGGCATAACCTTCCAAAGTCGAGTCATGACGAATATTGTTATCTTCAGCGATCCACTTTTTATAAGGCTCTGGGAATGCCGTCATGACTTCGCCTTGGATTTTGCCCTCTTTCCAAGCTTGTGAAGCTAAAGAGTGAGAACGATGTGCCAACGCATCTTGATCCAGTCGGCTTATGTGATGAGATTTTGCCATCTGCTCAGCCGTTTGCCCCATCGAAAGGCCCGTTGAATATTCAGCGACCGCGGGCGGTACTGGCATTAAGTCTTTAAAAGATAAGGATTTTAAGATGCTGAGTTTCTGAGCAACGGTTTTGGTTTTACTTAAAGCAAGTAAGCTAGCGGCTAATTTTTTAGACACTCCAATTGGCAAAACGGAAGAAGAATCGGCACCACCAGCCACACCAATATCAATCGTGCCAGCCATGATGCTTTCAGCCACATTCACCGCCGCCTGAAAACTGGTAGCGCACGCTCGTGTGACGCTGTACGCATCGGTATGGATGCTCATTCCCGTCCCTAAAACGATTTCACGTGCGATATTTGGTGCCTCTGGCATTTGCACGACTTGCCCAAAGACGAGTTGTTCGATTAATTTAGGATCGAGTTCCGTTCGCGCAAGCAGTTCACTCACCACCATCTTGCCTAAATCGACTGCAGGAACTTGACTAAATTCGGTACTTTGACGCGCAAAAGGGGTACGCAACCCCGCAACGATAGCCACACGCTCACCAGAGCGCGTTTTGACTTCCTGTTTGCCCATTGTTTCTCCTTAAAATAGAGGTCTGACCTGACGCATTGTAACGAGGTTGTTAAAACAATCAAACAAGTGTTTAAATAAACGTGATATTCGCATCGAATCGAAGCAAGTAATGTAGGGAAAGGAGATGGATAATCACTTAATCTTTAAATGAATAATGGAATGATACCCAAACAACTTGGAGTTGCAGGTAGGCGGTAAGTGAGTGAGTCCCCATGAGCATAGGCAAACTATGTGATTGGGGTGAACGAACGTAGCCAACACCGCTGCGGCTTCAAGTAGGAAGGGGATATAAGCAAAAAAAAACCACACAATAATGTGTGGTCGGAATATATAAAGCAATTAACTTACGCCAATTGAAATAATCAGTTTCCTGATTAGGAGAAAGTAAAGTCAGCCTTCAAAAGGAAGTGTCATCTTGCTCAACATGTTAGTCGCAATGACTAACGAGATGACAAGGTGTACTATAGCCACTTCGTGCTATGAGATTTTGAAGTAGATCAATTTTATATGGATTTATTCCATACTATGAACTTAAAAAGCCGTCGACGCTTAAGTTGATGTCGCCGAACAACTGAACGAATCCAAAGTGAATAAATACGCGCACAGTTCAGCGCGAGCCGACAACAAACTGGCCTAAACAAAGAAGAAATCACAGAGCAAACGGAGACTCATGTGTCGATAATAACCATGTTTGGAAAGAAAAAGTCCAGCAGCCCGGTCAATAGTAATATTGACAGACAGAGAAAATATGAAACGCTCGTGCGTGCTTATCACCGAGATCTTTTTCGTTATGCCTATTGGCTATGTAAAGATAAAAGCATTGCTGAAGATTTAGTCCAAGAAACCTGCTTGAGGGCTTGGAAATCTCTCGATAGTTTGCTCGACGAGAAAGCGGCCAAATCGTGGCTTATAACTATTCTTCGTCGCGAGAACGCGCGCCGCTTTGAGCGCAAGCAGTTTGAGTTGGTCGATATTGATGACTACAGCGGTGATGTAAAAGTCAACGATGATCCTCATCACCAACAAGAGTGGTTGCAGGCACAGATAATGAAGCTGGATATTGAATACCGAGAACCTCTTTTCCTACAAGTCATTGGTGGTTTTAGTGGTGATGAAATTGGCGAGATCCTCGAACTCAATAAAAACACGGTCATGACTCGTCTGTTTCGAGCTCGTAATCAATTAAAAGAACAATTAGATTCATCAAAAGCGTATAAGGGGCAGCAAAATGGATAAATTAGAATTTCGCCGCCGAGTTATGTCCGATCCAAAGCAGCATGACCAAGACGTTATCCAAGCGGCATCTATCAGTGATGCCAATCGTCAATTTATAGAAGACATCTTGAGCTTAGATACTAAGATTGCCAATGCAATGAATGTAGATGTACCTGACGATCTCGCCGACCGGATTCTGTTTAATCAAGCCACAATGACAAGTAATGTCTCTCGCCCTACTTTTGCCAAGCAAGTAATGGCATTAGCGGCATCGATTGCTTTTGTGTTTGGTTTATTCGTCGGTCAAATCAATTGGCGAAATGTGCTTATTCCACCGGCGCAGGCAAGCCTAATGGACACCGCCATCAAACACGTCATTGATGAAGAAGGTTTTGTCAGCCAACTGGATGAACAAGTGAGCTCAACACAGATCAACGCCAAAATGCTGCCATTTGCTTATCAGTTAAGCAATAGCTTCCCTTACCACGTTTATTACCTAAACCACTGTGGTTTTGGCAAGGCAAACGCTCTACATATGGTTTTTCAAGGTGAGAGCGGGAAAGTGACACTATTTTTAACGAGCATTGCCAGCGAACAAGCGGTGCAATTTAATGAGCAAGGGATGGCAGGAATCATTGAACCCGTCGGTGATGCTAGCCTGATCCTTGTCGGTGAAAATGGTGAAGATATCGCCAACATTGCAAAACAACTAATGCCTATGCTGAAAGCTTCGCATTAAAATCATTCCTGACCTGTATATAATGCAGGTCAGGTTCTCCAAATCAAAATAGAGCATGAACTCTATAAACAAGCATTTTTCGCCTTTTTCCTGCCAAATAGACATCATTTCTGTAATTTTATCATTCAATTAGACAATGGTCGGATTTCTATCTTATATACTAGGCTCTAGTATCAGCCACCAATTGAGCATTTGCTCAAAAAACAACGTCCATTAGAGGCGATGAAATCAAAAAGGAAAAAGCACCATGAACAAGACGCGTCTGTTTAAAAAATCGTTACTTGCCGTAACGGTAGCTCTCGCTTCACAACAAGCACTGGCAGCGGGCTTTCAGCTCAATGCACAATCTGCGACTGGCCTAGGCCGTGCGTTTGCTGGTGATGCTGTTATTGCCGATAACGCATCGGTGATGGCTCGTAACCCTGCCGCAATGGCGTTGTTTGATGAAACCTCACTCTCTTTGGGCTTTGTATCGATCACATCGAAAATAAAAGTTAAAGATGCAAAATATTCAGCGATTACAGCACCTGGCTCATCTTTTGATTCAAATTATGATGATGCGGGTGACACGTCTATTGCACCGAATATTCACTTAATTGTGCCAGTCAATGATCAATTTGCATGGGGTATTAATGCCTATTCAAACTTCGGTACAAAAACTGAGTTTGATAGCTCCTTTGTTGGCGCTGAATACGGCGGCTTAACTGATGTGAAAAGTGCAAACTTTGGTTTATCAGGTTCTTACCGTTTAAATGAACAATGGAGTCTAGGTTTAGGTTTAGATTTGATTTATGGTCAAGGAAAACTCGAACGAAAAACAAGTCAATACCTAGGTAGCTCTACAGCGTTAGAAGCTGATGCCGATGGTTGGGCATTAGGCTTTAACTTAGGCACTGTTTATGAGCTGGATGAACATAACCGCTTTGGTTTTTCTTACCGTTATAGCCCAGACTTAGAAGCTGATGGAGATGTCAATTATTCTCGTTCAGGAAAAGGTAAAGTTGATGACACTCTCATTATGCCACTTCCTGATATGGCTGAATTCTCAGGCTTCCACCGCTTAAATGAACAATTTGCCGTACATTATAGTGTTCAATGGATTGGCTGGGCTGAATTTGACAAGCTAGAAGCTAAAACAAGCGGGGTATTGAACGAGTATAAATGGCAAAATGGTATGCATTACTCGATTGGTGGTACTTACTACTTAAACCAAGATTGGACACTGCGTGCTGGCTACATGTATGACACCAGTGCTCAAGATCAAAAAACATCCGTTTCAGTTCCTGATTCTGATCGTAACTGGCTGTCGGCTGGCTTTACTTACCATTTAGATCAACAATCAAACATTGATTTTGGTTTCACGTATCTAATGGGCAAAGACGTTCAGGTTAACGAATCAACACCTCACCCAACATTACCAGTAGAACTGTCTTCTATTTCAGCAACGACCCACGCAGATGCAATCCTAGTCGGCTTACAATATAGCCGCAGCTTCTAAGCGCAACGTTTATCAGCATAGCATCAATAAAGGGCTGGTTTTCCAGCCCTTTTTCATACTTGTAGCCGCATCGCTTTATCGAATCGAGCTAACAACTGTACCTTTTTTACCTTAAACCACACTACAAACGTTCGCTGAAAGTTAGAAACACTTCCATAACAAGCAGAGTATTACGCTTAGAATTAAACTATAAGTAGATTTAAATTTCAAAAACAATAAATTCACTGCTTTATATTTTTAAAGTATTCGCTCTAACCTTAAAATTCCCACACCGAATTCAAATATTTCAGCGAACATTATAATGAAATCAAATAAAACTCTTCTTTCACTCGCAGTGGCATGTGGACTGTTCAGCGTATCGAATGCATCTCAAGCGGCCGGTTTCCAATTGGCAGAATACTCTGCAACGGGCCTTGGGCGTGCTTACGCCGGTGAAGCGGCTATGGCTGATAACGCCAGTGCACAATGGCGTAACCCTGCCATGCTGACTTATTTGAAAGGTACGCAAATTTCTGTTGGTGCAATTTACGTTAATCCGAATGTTGATGTGAATGGCACCGTGAGCCACTCATTACTTGGCACAACGCAAGCAAGCGCAAAAGACTTCGCTCATGATGCGGTTATTCCTAATTTTTACTTATCTCATCAGTTGAATGAACAACTAGTGCTGGGCTTTGCGCTAGGGACAAACTATGGGATGGAAACCGAACTGGGTAATGATTTTGCTGCCTCACACTTTGGCAATCAAGCAAGCGTTATTACTAAAGAAGCGAATCTCAATGTCGCTTATCAAGTAACCACTGAATTTAGTATTGGTGGTGGCGTACGCTATGTGATCGGAGAAGGCCATTTTGGTGCCACCGCTCCAGCAAAAAATGCACTGACTCTTCCGCAAGGTACAACCCTAAAATATATGGAAGGCGAAGATAACTCTTGGGGATGGCAAGTCGGTACAGCTTGGCAGATCAATGAAACAAACCGTATTGGCGCAAGCTATAAATCCGAAGTGATGATGGATTTTGATGGGCACGCTAAAGGCATTACTTACGGTGCTTACAAACCTGGGATGATGTCTGTTGCCTTGCCCGCCACAGCAGAGCTTGCTAGTTACCATCAATTAAATGAGAAACTGGCACTGCATGCCAGCGTGAACTGGACAGATTGGAGCTCATTCAAGGAACTGACTGCCGTATTCCCAGAGAAGTCAGATCTGATCAAATCAGAAAACTGGGAAGATAACTACCGCTTTGCCTTAGGTGCGACTTACCAATACGACGCTAAGATCGCTCTGCGTACAGGTATTGCGTACGACACATCAGCAGTGGACGATAAAAACCGCACAGCAACAATCCCAGAGACTGACCGAACTTGGCTTAGTATCGGTGCAAGTTACGTTGCCACACCACAGCTAACACTTGACGCTGGCTTTACCTATATTTTTGCAAAAGATGCCACGATCAACGAACCAAGAGATGCCTCTGATGCTACTTCAGCACAAATTGGTGGTGCATTTAATGGTGAAGTAACGGGCAATGTTTGGCTTATCGGCGTACAAGCTAATTACCGCTTCTAAACTCATTAGAAACACTCCAGAAGGCCAGAGCACTGCTCTGGCTTTTTTATTCCTTGTAATTTCGATGGTTTTTGCTGCCGAGTAGTTGAGCTATGATAGCGGCAACGCTATTAATGAACAGGATTGAGCATGTCGACTGAAGAAATTAAAAATGAACGCCATAAGGCGAGGCAGCAGAAAGTAAAAGAGCAAGTCGATGCACGAATTGCCGCGGCTCAGCAAGAGAAAGGGTTGTTATTGATCATTACCGGCAATGGTAAAGGGAAATCTACCTCAGGTTTTGGCACCATTGCGCGCGCTGTCGGCCACGGTTTGAAATGTTCGGTAGCCCAGTTCATTAAAGGCACCTGGGAAAACGGTGAACGTAATCTGCTTGAAAAACTGGGCGTCGAATTTCAAGTCATGGCGACGGGCTTTACTTGGGAAACACAAAACAAAGAAGCCGATACCGCAGCGGCGCAAGGGGTTTGGCAAGAGTGCAAACGCATGCTTAAAGATGAGTCGATTGATGTGGTGTTGTTTGATGAGCTGACCTACATGGTGAGCTATGGCTATATCGAATTAGACGAAGTGATTGAAGCCTTAACAACACGGCCAACAATGCAGTCGGTGGTGATCACGGGCCGAGGAGCACACCGCAGCTTGATTGAAATCGCCGATACGGTGTCGGAAGTCAAAAATGTGAAACACGCCTTTGAGTCGGGCATCAAAGCACGAAAAGGCATCGACTGGTGATAAAAAAGCCTCCTCTAAATTGAGGAGGCTTGATCAATCATAATCAAATCAAATCAAATCAAATCAAATCAACCCAGTAAATTACTTAAAAAGACTTTTTAATAAGCCATCAACCGCTTTCTTAGTTTTCTCATCTTTTATCTCAACGCCGAGCTTCTCCAAGCCACGGTCAATCTCTTTTTCCGCTTTTTGTCTTAACACATCATCAAAAACCAATTTGAATTTAGGATCGCTCCATTGCCCTGAGATGTTGATAGGAATCGTGACGTCTCGCAACTCATCAATGTCTTTGCCACCTTGCCCCTCTAGCGT
Source organism: Vibrio qinghaiensis (assembly GCF_002257545.1). Classification (NCBI taxonomy): domain Bacteria; kingdom Pseudomonadati; phylum Pseudomonadota; class Gammaproteobacteria; order Vibrionales; family Vibrionaceae; genus Vibrio; species Vibrio qinghaiensis. The sequence continues at coordinate 1,840,281 of NZ_CP022741.1, forward strand.
TCCCACCACAGAAGTGCTCACCAAGAAATCAACCGTTTGTTGCAGATAATTCGCTTTACCCTCACCACGAATACGCAACAGTGGTGATTGCATGGCGAGGTTATTGGTGGTGACTTCCCCTTTATTCAATTTCAGCGTAGCGGTCATGGCGCTAAAATCGGTTTTCTTCACTGGGTCGTCATCCACTTTCTTACCTTTAATTTTGGCGTAATTGCTACGGATAAGGTGAGCGACGTTAATACCGTTGACTGCACCATCGGCAAAGTTGATGTTCACGGTTCCGACAAGGTTTTGTTGAATGCCCGTTGGCGTCAAACTGCGACCTTTTACATCCACATCGATGTTACCCGTGCCTTGTAACATCTCATTATTGAGTACATCTTTTAATAGCGGCAGCACCTGTACTCCCTTAACGCTTTTTTTAGCGCTATAAGTGGCAGGTACTTTTGTTGCATCCAGTTGAGCGGTCGCCTGAATAGTACCTTGGTAAAGGTTGGCACTGAATGAGGTTAAATTCACGATGCCACGATCGACGCTAAAGCTGGTTTGCACATTCTGTAATCGAGCATTATTGGCTTTGAACTTGTCGATTATCACCTTGCCTTGCACATCCAACGTTTTTAATGCACTGAGATCCGGTTCCACTTCAGCACTCACCGCCGCAGGCGCCGCTGAAGTTGAACCTGACGATGCCTTACTTTCACTAACGGCACTGCTTGCAGCTGCTGGATTCGCAAGCCCTAAAAATTCATCCAAATCGATATTTGGGCTATGCATATTGAAACGGATTTTAGGGATCTCAGCCAACGTCACTTTGACATCACCATCAAATTCTAATGCATTTGCGGTTAATTTACTGAGTAGGACATCCAGTTGGTTTTTAGAGAGATCAAAACGAATGTTCGAAGTTAAACCGATCTGCATGGGGCTTTGTGGCAAACTGGTTCCTTCTAGATTAGTATCCAGCACCAACGTATCAATCTTCACCAAGCTCATGGCTTTATCGAGAGTCAGTTGCGCACTCCCCTTCGCATCAAGTTTTAAATCCGCTACCTTTCCTTTCACGCTGAATGACAGCGCATTCTTCTTATCAAACTCGAACGTGGCTAATTCAATCTTCGCAGAATCAATCTGGTTTGATGGGTCACTAAGGCTCGCATCAAGCACAACGTTCTTCAGCGCATAATCCTTGAAACCAGCGGCTAATTTGAATTCAGCTCGCCCTTCTGCGGCAAAGTTTTGTTGGTTATTTTTACCTTTGGCGGCAAAAGTTGCTGACGTCCATTTGTCCACCGCAAACTCTGAAAGATTGACCGCCACGTCATACAGCTTGGTATGTGTACCGGCTTTGCGGTCTTGTATTTCCAGTAATGCGTTTTCGACGCTAACGCCCGCTAAGTTAATCGTCCACTCTTGAACAGGGTTGCTCGCATTGACGCTGCTTGTCTCTTCTTGTGCTGGTTTTGTTTCGTTTACGGCGGAAGAGGCGGCTGGTTGAGGCGCGGCTTGAGTTAAGCTATCTAAGTTTGAACGGCCATCTTTAAGGGTTTCAAGATGGAACTCAGCACCATTTAGGCGGATATTGCCAATTTCCAGTTGCTTATCCAGCAATGGCATCACCGAAATTTCAATGCCAACTTGATCGACTTTAAACAGGTTTGGAGCGCTGAAACCTTGTGGGTTTCTGAGTTCAGTTTGGCCCAGCTCAAAGCCAAGCGAAGGGAAGAAACTCCAACTGATATCTCCTTCAATGACTAAGTCCAACCCCGTTTTCTGTTTGGCTTGTTCTACAATCAAGGGCTTAAATTGGTTAGGATTGACCAACAGGACAAGTGCGAGCGCGGCAGCGATTAACGCACCGATAATAATGGCAATGAAAAGAAACAGTTTTTTCATCAGCTTTTTCCTTGCTTAATTAGAAAAAGAAAGTGGCACCTAAAGTGCCACTTGTCTGCTTAAAAATAAAGACCACAAAAGTTAAGATTTCAACAATTTCGCGATGTGGGCTTTTAATACATCAATGGCGATACGGTTTTTACCGCCACGAGGAACGATAATGTCCGCGTACTGTTTTGACGGTTCGATAAACTGCATAAACATAGGGCGAACCGTTTTTTGGTATTGCTTCAATACCGAATCCATGGTGCGGCCACGCTCTTCTACATCACGCTTCACTCGGCGTAATAAACAGATATCCAGCGGAGTGTCCATAAATACGGTCGCATGCATTAAGTCACGTAAACGTGGGTCTGTCAGCAATAAAATACCTTCTAAAATAATCACTTTCTTGGGTGTTAATAGCGTTGTATTCGCGGTGCGAGTATGCTCAGTGTAGCTGTACTCTGGCACTTCAACCGCTTCGCCACGGGTTAATTGTTCTAAATGTTGGCAAAGTAGATCATGGTCAAGTGCATTCGGGTGGTCGTAGTTTGTCTTAACGCGCTCTTCCATACTGAGATGGCTTTGGTCGTTGTAATAGCAATCTTCCGTAATCACACCAATTTGGTGGTCGCCTACTTTGGCACGAAGTTCGTTATAAATCGTGCTTGCAATCAGGCTTTTTCCAGAAGCTGAAGCGCCAGCAATACCTACGATGACGCATTGATTATTCTCAGACATTATTTTTGCACCCGGTGATGGTTTGGTGATGAAAATAGATAAACTGGCCGATTATAGGGACTTCAACCCCCTGATACCAGTCTCGATTTGGACTTTGGAAGAGGTTTGAATAACAAACTACCAAGCAAACGTTTCCGTCGTATTTCAGAAAAGATCACTACAGTGCTACTTTCATAGCACTGCGAATCAACACTAGTCTACTAATGTAAAACTGATTGCATCCGGCTTAGGCTTTCCTTGCCAATATAGGCTTGAACAGACTCGTTCCGCCAATTGAAGATAACGCTGTGTATGCTCACTTTCTGGTTGAGCAACCACGGTAGGACGACCTTGGTCGATGTCTTCACGCAGGGCAATGTGCAGAGGAATTTGTGCAAGCAGCGCCAACCCATATTCACTGGCCAGTTTCTGCGCGCCACCGACACCAAAGATATGCTCTTTCTCTCCACAATGACTGCAGATGTGATAGCTCATATTTTCAATAAGCCCGATAACCGGAACGTCGACTTTTTCGAACATGGCCGCCCCTTTGCGCGCATCCGCTAGTGCCAGATCTTGCGGAGTGGTGACGATCACCGCGCCCGTTACCGGAATTTGTTGTGACAAGGTGAGTTGAATATCACCTGTCCCCGGTGGCATGTCGATGACCAGATAATCCACATCTGGCCACTCGGTTTCATTGAGCAGTTGCGCCAGTGCTTTCGATGCCATCGGCCCACGCCAAATCGCCGCTTCAGATTTATCAACCAGATAGCCAATCGAATGACTGAAAATGCCAAATGCCTCAACTGGCTGCATCCACTTATTATCACGCACATCTGGCTTTGCTTCTTGCTTGCCAAGCATCATCGGCACTGAAGGGCCATAAATATCCGCATCCAACAAGCCAACTTTCGCCCCAGATTGAGCAATGGCTAGAGCAAGATTGACGGCTGTGGTTGATTTGCCGACGCCCCCTTTGGCTGAAGTCACCGCAATAATATTTTTAACACCATTAACACTATGAGCGACCGTCGTCGCTAGCGCTTTCGGCGCAATGATTATCTCAACACTGAATGGAGCAAGCGCATCGGTTTGCTGCTTGGAGACGACCCATTCGGAAAGCTCATCCAGCAGATTTTTAGCGGCAAATGGAATATGAACCGTCAAACGTCCCGCTGTTGTAACCGAAACCCAATGCGGTTGGTTTGCCCACCCCGCAATAAGATGAGGGTGTTCAAATTGGTTTAACCAATCGCAAAAATCTTGTTTAGATGTGAACGGCTGCATAGCTTCTCCTTTTTGCTCATGCTATCACTCTCTATTGTCAGACTGAACCCCAAAAAAGTTGCGGGATTCCTTAGGCTCACGCCTTGGAGTCGCTCGCTGCATAAGGTAGTATTGGTCTCTATTTTTCATACCTATCAAAAAAGCGAATATTAAGTATGGCGACTGACCCAAGAAACGTTTCTTCAAGGAAACTGCTGGTAACTTGTGCCCTTCCGTACGCTAACGGTTCGATCCACCTTGGTCATATGCTTGAGCATATCCAAGCTGACATTTGGGTTCGTTACCAACGCCTACGCGGCAACACTGTAAACTTCATCTGTGCAGACGATGCTCACGGCACGCCAATTATGCTTAAAGCACAACAGATGGGTATTACACCTGAAGAGATGATCGCCGCAGTAAGTGAAGAGCACCAAAAAGATTTTGCAGGTTTTGATATCAGCTTTGACAATTATCACAGCACTCACAGCGAAGAGAACCGCGAGCTGGCTTCTCACATTTATCTTGAGCTGAAAAAAAATGGCTTCATTTCAAGCCGCACCATTTCTCAGCTGTTTGACCCAGAAAAAGAGATGTTCTTGCCTGATCGCTTCGTGAAAGGCACTTGCCCAAAATGTAAGTCAGAAGATCAATACGGTGATAACTGCGATGCGTGTGGCGAAACCTATAGCCCAACAGAGCTTATCAACCCGAAATCGGCCGTTTCTGGCGCGACGCCAGTAATGAAGGATTCCGAGCATTTCTTCTTTGACCTGCCTCAATTTGAAAGCATGCTCAAAGAGTGGACTCGCTCTGGCTCGCTACAAACAGAAACCGCCAATAAAATGCAAGAGTGGTTCGAAGGCGGCCTGCAACAGTGGGATATTTCACGTGATGCGCCATACTTTGGCTTTGAAATCCCCGGCGAAAAGAACAAATTCTTCTACGTGTGGTTAGACGCGCCTATCGGCTACATGGGTTCATTTAAAAACCTATGTAACAAACGCGATGACTTAGACTTTGACGAATACTGGAATAAAGACAGTAAAACCGAACTGTACCATTTCATCGGTAAAGATATTGTTTACTTCCACAGCCTATTCTGGCCAGCGATGCTTGATGGCAGTGGTTTCCGTAAGCCTAATAACGTCTTCGTGCACGGTTATGTCACTGTCAATGGCGCGAAGATGTCGAAGTCTAAAGGAACGTTTGTCAAAGCAAGTACTTACTTAAACCACCTAGACCCAGAATGCTTACGTTACTACTACGCCGCAAAACTCAATAGCCGCATCGACGATCTTGATTTAAACCTTGAGGATTTCACCCAACGTGTGAACGCCGATGTGGTCAATAAAATCGTCAACCTTGCATCGCGTAATGCAGGCTTCATCACCAAACGTTTTGAAAATCAGTTGTCTGCAACCTTTGCCGAACCAGAGCTGTACGCAGAATTTGCCGCAGCAGCGGATCGCATTGCTGATCTTTACGAAAACCGTGAATTTAACCGTGCCATTCGTGAAATCACCGCATTGGCGGACAAAGCGAACCAATACGTGGATGAAAAAGCGCCTTGGGTTGTGGCTAAACAAGAAGGTCAAGAGCAAGAGCTACAAGACATTTGCTCAGTGGGCATCAACCTATTCCGCGTGTTAATGACTTACTTAAAACCTGTAATGCCAGCACTAGCGGCGCGCACCGAAGCATTCTTAAACCAAGAACTCACTTGGGAAGGCGTACAAACACCATTAACAAGCCATACGCTCACGCCATTCAAAGCGCTGTTTAATCGCATTGATCCGAAACACGTTGAAGCGATGATTGAAGCGTCTAAAGAAGAAGCGGCAGCAGAAAAAGCCGCGATTGAGAGCGCGCAACCAACCACAGTTGAAACTGAGCTAAGTAAAGACCCTATTGCTGCTGAAATCGAATTTGATGATTTTGCCAAAGTGGACTTACGCGTCGCTAAGATCATCGCTTGCGAAGCGGTGCCAAAAGCAGATAAATTGCTTAAATTCCAATTGGATATTGGTGGCGAAACTCGCCAAGTATTCTCCGGCATTAAAGCTGCTTACTCGCCGGAAGAGTTAGTAGGCAAGTACACTGTCATGGTAGCGAACCTCAAACCGCGTAAAATGAAGTTTGGTATGTCAGAAGGCATGATCTTAGCCGCAGGCCCGGGTGGCAGCGAGCTATGGATCCTTGAGCCACATGAAGGTGCTCAAGCTGGCATGCGCGTACTGTAATACATCAATCTTCACGATGATCATCCCCGGCATGCTCTGTGCTGGGGATTTTTTATTTCCCCACTGACTAAAACCGATCGATCCTGCTCACACTTTTAGTTCAAAATGCACTAATAAGATGCATCACCTCAACGCGCAAATGCATAACCCATTGAATTTAAACAAATAAAAAACTGGCATTAACCCTGCTAACTCTAGATTGGTATAACATTAACAAGGAGTTGGTTATGTTTGTTTTTATCTCAATGCTTATCTCTATCGGTATATTGTGGCTGATGTTTTATCTGGCAAAACAGCGTGAATCCACATTACAACGTAAATATCAATTGCTGATCGACCTTCGCCAGCTACTGTTTTTATGCCGTCAGCACCGTAGCATTACTCACCAAGCTTTGGCTTTAGGTCAAAGGCGTGATACTGAGCTCAGTGAATTACACGATACGCTGTATGACAACAGTAATCACTTAATTGCTATCGCACACTTTGATAACAAACCAATGTACCGTGTGCTGCAAATTAAGCTTAAAGCGCTCATCAAGGAGTGGCCAGAGCACTCTGTGGCTCGCAACCAGATGATGCATGGCAAGACGATTCGCCACTGTATGTTCTTAATGGATGAGGTAATGCTGGCTTGGTTGGTGGAATCCAACCGCGAAGATCTCAGCGATGAATACCATATTAATTGGCAACAGGTCATTGATGCGATGGACGCGCTAACTCAGTTGCGCATCAGCATTGATGAAATGGATACTCAAGATGGCCGCATACGCTTGCAGCATTATAGTGAGGTTGTCAGGCGTAGGATCAATCAACTCGCCTTAATCAGCCCTTTAACGGTAGCTTCGCCAAGCTGCTCAGCCGCGCTGCATAGCCTGAGCGAACTGCATGATCATCCTGCCTTTCAAATAGAAGCTGGCGCGATGTACCAAATCACTTCGGATATTTCACTCAGCATCTCTCACGTTTACGACCAGATGCTCAGCGACTTAACCGAGAGCTTGTACATTCCGTTGCCTAAATTGGCGATTGCTTAGTGAGTAATTGTTTAGCGGGTGACTGTTTGACTGGTGATTATTTAGAAAGTAAAAAAGGCCACCTTATTCAAAAGTGGCCTAATCACTCACCGTGTACATAGATACAGTGTAAATTCAGAACTCAATTACAGCATTTTACGCGCCGCTTCGACAACCACTTTGATTGAACGAGCCTCGGTCTCTTTGAGTGTCGCGTGATCTGGGATCTCTTTTTGAGTACGGTTGATGATCACACCCGCCACACAACCTGCTTTCAAACCTGAGCTCGCACACATGGTTAGCAAAGTGGCGGATTCCATCTCAAAGTTCAATACGCCCATGTCTTGCCACTCTTTCATTGAGCCTTGGAAACGGCGCACAACACGACCAGTGAAGGTGTCATAACGCTCTTGGCCTGGGTAGAAAGTATCACTTGATGCGGTAACGCCCATGTGCACGGTTGCACCACTTTCAACTACAGCCGCTTTCATTGCAGTGGCGACATCGAAATCAGCCACAGCAGGGAATTCCATTGGCGCAAAGTGCAAACTTGCACCGTCAAGGCGCACCGAACCTGTGCTGACAATCATATCACCCACATTGACATGAGGTTGGATTGCACCAGTAGTACCTACGCGTAGGAAAGTACGCACGCCAAGTTGAGCAAGCTCTTCAACCGCAATAGACGTAGAAGGACCACCGATACCAGTAGAACAAACAACGACTGGCTTACCGTCTAACTCTGCGCGGTACACAGTGTATTCACGGTGGCTAGCAAGAAAGACTGGATTTTCCATCTCTTCAGCGATTTTTTGTACGCGGGCTGGATCCCCAGGGATAATGGCCAAAGTAGCACCATTCAGATCGGCTTCGGTAACACCTAGATGGAAAACGGCTTGAGACATAAGTGACTCCTTATTGCGGCTTGTTCAGCTCATAAATAGATATCGGGTATGCAGCTACTCTAGCGGAGCGCGCACCAACAAAGAGTGATCAAATTCACAATGAATGACGCAATGTAACGAACACATTCTCACAAAAACGGTTTGCATCACAAAAAATAGCAAGATTGATGAAATAACACCCAACCTTAAAAGACGATTTCCGACACTGCATAACAAAATACAAGCGCAATATCGACGCATTTCACACTATCACCACAACATTTCACACTATCACCACAACAGAGTGCAAACCCAGCAGGCATGAGAGCTAACGACCCGCCATGCCTTGCTGAAGTCTTTCGTTCTTCGGACTATTTATTTTTAAATTTCAATAGACGCAACGCATTGAGCGTCACTAACGCGGTGGCTCCACTATCGGCCAGCACCGCCATCCATAAGCCTGTAATACCGAGCAAGCTAGTGACTAAAAAGATACTTTTTAAGCCTAGCGCTAGCGTGACATTCTGGCGAATATTGGCGAGTGTAGCTTGTGATAGCTCGATCATGGTGGCGAGCTCGGCCAATCGATTGTGAGTAATTGCCGCATCGGCCGTTTCCAACGCAACATCGGTACCACCCCCCATCGCAATACCAATGCTGGCCGCTTTCATTGCAGGCGCATCATTAATGCCATCCCCGACCATCGCCACCTGTTTTCTCTGCGCCAACTGTTGAATGTATTCCACTTTATCTTGCGGTAATAAACTGGCTTTGAAATCTATCCCTAATTGAGCGCTCATCGTCGCAGCGCTTCTAGGGTTATCGCCAGTGAGCATAATAGTGTCGATCCCCAAACGATGCAGTGCTTCAATGGCGGCTTTGGCATCTTCACGCAAGGTATCTTGCCATGCAATTAAACCAACAATGCTCTCTTGCTCAAAAACCACCACCACTGTTTTGCCTTGCATCTCTAGCGCTTCCACTTGCGCGCTAAATGCATCAGAAAACGGAACATTCGCTTTGCTTGGCGCTAATACGCGCAGTGATTTCCCTTCCACAACCCCCGAAACCCCACTGCCAACTAACGCTCGCTTCTCTATCGCTTCTGGAATGGGCAAAGCCATCGCTTGCACTTTTTTCACTAAAGAGGTTGCCAAAGGATGGCTCGAGCCCATTTCAACCGCTGCGACATAGCGCAACAATTGCTCTTCATCCCAGCCATTGAGCGCAACCACATCCGTAACTTCCGGTTTACCTTTGGTCAAAGTACCCGTTTTATCAAAAGCAATACTCTCTATTTTTCCAAGCTGTTCGAGCGCCGCGCCCCCTTTGATCAACGCACCACGACGCGCCGCTGCGGCAAGGCCAGAAGTAATGGCCGCGGGAGTTGAGATAACCAACGCACATGGACAAGCAATCAGCAGTAAGGCTAAGCCACGGTAAACCCATGTTTCCCATGGCTGCGCAAACAGTGTCGGCGGTATCACAACCACGGCTAATGAAACCAACATCATTAATGGGGTATACCAACGGCTAAATTTATCAAGAAAACGTTCTAATGGCGCTTTGCGAGATTCCGCTTCTTCAATCAGATGTAAAATGCGATCGATCGCGTTTTCACCCTGTTTGGAGGTAATAGTAAAACGCACCACCTGATCCGCAACCACAGCACCCGCCATGATACTATCACCTTGATAACGTTCGACAGGCAGTGATTCGCCCGTTAACGCACTCTCATCAAAGCTGGCCGACGCTTCGTGCAATTGACCATCCGCAGGTAGCCGAGAGCCGGGAGAAACTTCCACTACATCCCCCGGTTTTAGCTCATGTGCTGCCACCGTGATGCGTTCTCCTGCCACAATTTTTGTTGCCGTTTCAGGCACCAGTGCCATTAAAGCTTGTACACCGCTACGCGCTTTAGAAGCGGCAAAAGCTTCTAGCCGTTCTCCGATGAGGAAGAGTAATAGCACCATCGCCGCTTCAACCGTTTCACCAAGATAGAGCGCTCCGAGCGCCGCAACGCTCATCAAGGTTTCAATCGCAAAGGGTGTGCCTGAGCGTGCCAGTTGAATCGCTTTTTTGCCGATAGGATACAAACCGGCAAGGCAGGTCAAAATGAACATCCCATCGCTGATTTGAGGGAAATAAGGCTGCACAATAGCGGCGAGTACCATAGCGCCAGCAATGGAGAGGATCTGCACGTTCTGTTTTATGACCGACTTCCAGTCACTATGAATGGGTGGAGAAACTGGATTAGCCGCATCAATGCGACGAGCAGTAAAACCCGCGTTACGAACCGCTTGCTCTATTTCAAGCGCTGCCTCTTCGGTATTAAACTTAACCACCAATTTTTCAGTAGCAAACAGCACTTTGGCGTCGATCACATTACCCACTTTTTTAAGCGCCGTTTCAACCTTACGCGCGCAAGATGGGCAATCCATCCCTTCAATTTTCCAGCTTTGGTTAAACTGTGTTTCAACTGGCGTGAGCTGCGCGGGTTCATCATCAGGATCATTGCTGGCGCACTCTCGTGACCCGCAACACGCCTCTTCATCTGAATTAACGCCTGCTGCTTTAATCGCGTTAATTTTGAGGCTAGCGCATGACACCGGCTGCGGGTTTGCCATGCCGTTTTTTGTAGAGCAGCAAGCTTGATGTTTTGTACACATAGGATTCTCCTTCTCTGATGCACAAAGCTTAAACCTTGGAGTCAACTCTAATGTCAAGCGCCTTTTTATTAAACCTGCACTTAACGCACATTCACCTTGATTCGATGAAAAAGAGGTGCACTGCACCTCTAGAATTTTATTTATTACTGCTGATATACCCAAACAACTTGGAGTTGCAGGTAGGGGCAAGTGAGTGAGTCCCCATGAGCATAGGCAAACTATGTGATTGGGGTGAACGAACGTAGCCAACACCGCTGCAGCTTCAAGTAGGAAGGGGATAGTTCGCTATGTTGGCTTTTTAAAACAGTGCGTTAAGTTTTTCCCTAATGCTCTCAGTACATCTCTGCGCGTAATAATGCCAACCAGTTTTCCTTGATCGATCACGGGATAAACTTTCGGTTTCCCTACTTTCATCATGTCTGCTAGCTCAATAATCGTGGTGTCTGATGAAACGGACAACACTTCAGGGTGCATGCAATCACGGACTAAATTCGTGTCTTCGCAGAAGTAGCTCACCTTTACTAATTTATCGAGCAAATCTTGCTCTGATAGGAACCCAATAACTTGCTCTTGGTCGTTAATCACAGGACCACCAAGATGCTCCGAACGCATCACTTTTTCTAAAGCCGCAGTCATCGACATGTCCGGTTTGAAGGTGATGGCTTGTAATGTCATATAATCTTTAACGATTAGCGATTGCATATCTGTCTCCTTACTTGCAACGTTATGCTGCCTTAACTTAAGTGTTGCCTAATTTCGCAATTTTACTAAATGGAAAAAATCAATTTTGCTCATCGGCACAAACTATCGATATTACAAATAGTTAATTTTTATCAAGGAGAAACAGTAAAATCTTTTATCACAGCGTCTCATCTTTGAATCAAACAACTCGTTAAGAACACGATATCTCGCAAGATTTTACAGTTAATATCATTTATATGTTAAATATTGACCATTGTATTAATAAGGACTGAGCATGGTGAATTCGTCACTGTTTTCCGAGATTATAGAAAACCCAGCACTGATGCGCAGCTTGTTGGAGTCATTACCAGAACCCACTTTTCTGATTAACCGTGATGCCATATATGTGGAGGCTTTAGGGGGAACCGATCGCAATCGCCACCATGATCCTACGACTTTAATTGGCCTAAGCCTATATCAGGTATTACCCGAAAACAAAGCCGCTTGGTTCCATCAAATTATCCAAGAAGTGGTTGATAGCGGACAAATGCAAGAGTTTGAGTATGATCTCGACCTAAGAGTGATAGCTCAATTTAAAGACGGCTCTGGCCCTCTCGATATTCAGTTTTTTAACGCATTGGTCATTCCGCTGAAAAATACTGAGTACGTGCTATGGATTGTGAGAAATATTACCGCTTATAAGCGTACGTTAGAGCGGCTTTCTATACACCAACTTGAGTTAGAAAAACTGACCAATGTGGATCACTTAACTCAGGTCTATAACCGTTATGCGATGGACTCATTGCTGCCCAAAGCGTTAGATAAGATCAAGCGTGAGCAAAGTAGTGCTGCAATTTTCATGATCGACTTAGATTGTTTCAAAGAATATAACGACCACTATGGTCATGTGAATGGCGATGACGTACTTCGTAAAATAGCGAGTACACTGCAACATTGGAAAGGCACAGATGACCTCTGCTTTCGTTATGGAGGAGATGAATTTCTACTGTTTATTGCGGATATTGATATTAAACAGTGCGAGCAAAAAGCATTGCAACTACTTAATCAAGTGAGAGAGCTGCAAATTCCTCACCGCTATTCTCGTGTGTCGTCTTATGTATCGATTACTATCGGCATTCAATATTGCGAACAGATACCGACTGGCATAACGCCAGAACAGTTTGTATCAACGGCCGATAAAGCGCTGTTTCACGCGAAGAATCAACAGCGCGGAACTATTCATATACTCCACAAAACTTAGTCTCATATACTCCAGAAAACTTAGTCGATGGTGTGATGATTGGCCCAACGCTGAGCAGCTTGGGCATCTGAATCTCGAGACTCAACCCAACGTGTTTGTTCGGTGGTGCGCTCTTTCTTCCAAAACGGTGCTTTGGCTTTAAGGTAATCCATAATGAATTCACAGGCTTCAAAAGCCGCACCACGATGTGGGCTCGACACGCCCACAAACACGATTTGATCACCAATATCTAAATCACCGATTCGATGGATCACACGGATTTTTTGCACTGGCCATCGTGCCTGCGCCTGATCACAAATGTCACTCAAGGCTTTTTCTGTCATCCCTGGGTAGTGCTCAAGCGTTAAGCCAATAACATTATCACCTAAATTCATATCACGAACTTTGCCAATAAAGGTAACCACAGCACCAGCAGAACTACCTTGCGACAAATCACGGTATTCTGCATCTACCGAGAAATCTGATATTTGAACAGAAATACGACTATCCATCACTAGCCTCCGGTTACTGGAGGAAAAAAGGCCACTTCATCACCATCACTTAACGGGTAATCAAAGGCAACGATGGTTTGATTGACTGCCACCAGCAGTTTTCCCGGTTGCAAAGCTAAATCCCATTTCCCAGGCTGCGAGGCTAAGTGGCTACGCAGCGCTTCAACCGTAGCAAACTGTGCCTTGAGTTGAATGCTGTCTTGGCCGATCAACTCACGAGTTTGAGCAAAAAAGAGGACATTAATCATGCGTGACCTTTTGTTGTGGCTGAGCGCTAAAGTAACCAGATTTCCCGCCGCTTTTTTCAAGTAAGCGCACTTGTTCAATCACGATGTCTTTTTGTACTGCTTTACACATGTCGTAAATGGTTAACGCCGCCACCGATGCCGCGGTTAAGGCTTCCATTTCAACCCCTGTTTTACCGGTTAATTTACACAATGATTCAATTCGAACTTTGCTTTGTGCTTCGATGGCTTCAAGCTGCACTTCTACTTTAGTAAGCAGCAATGGGTGGCACAGTGGGATCAAATCCCACGTTTTCTTCGCCGCTTGAATGCCCGCAATTCTTGCGGTGGCAAACACATCACCTTTGTGGTGTTGCCCAGAAAGGATCAGTTGCAGCGTTTGTGGTGACATCTTCACAAAGGCTTCCGCACGTGCTTCACGTACGGTTTCAGCCTTGGCCGAGACATCAACCATATTGGCTTCGCCTGAGGCATTAATATGAGTAAATTCGCTCATTGAAACCCCGTTAAACCGAAAGATGTGGCATAAAGTTGCACGGGCGATGGCTGGCATCTAACTGCTGTTTGATGATTTTTGTCCAACCGGTTTTACACGCTCCTGTTGAACCTGGCATGGCAAAAATAACCGTATGGTTGGCAAAACCTGCAATGGCGCGAGACTGAATGGTTGAAGTGCCAATTTCATCGTAAGAGACCAATCGGAACAGCTCGCCAAAACCTTCAACTTCTTTATCAAACAAGGGCTTTAATGCCTCTGGTGTGCTGTCGCGTGAGGTAAAACCCGTTCCACCCGTGATCAGCACGGCTTGCACGTTTTCATCCGCGATCCACTGAGAAACAATCGCGCGAATTTTATACTGATCATCAATAACAATCTGCTTATCGGCCAGAATGTGTCCCGCTTGTTGAAGTTGCTCAGCTAAGTAACCGCCTGAAGTATCGTTTTCTTCAGTACGTGTATCGGAAACCGTCAGTACGGCAATATGTGCTGGTTGAAATGCGCTTTCTGCGTGACCCATGTGTTCACCTACTGTTCAAATGTGTACCCACATCACCCGCTAAACAATAGCCAGTGACAAAAAGAATTTAGCCGCCATTAGCCGCCAATGGAGGCGAGATTAGGTGTCATACCCGTATTGCCATCTTGTAAAAAATGGCTGACCGACTTGGTCTGTAATTGCGCTTGAATGCGCTCAATTAAGGCTTGCTGTTGATTATCTTGGGCGAGCAGATCGCGCAATTCAACGCCTTGCTCACCGAAAAGGCACAGGTGTAACTTCCCCTTTGCCGAAACACGTAAGCGGTTGCAGCTATGACAAAAGTTTTTCTCATACGGCATGATAAGGCCGATTTCACCTTGGTAATCGGCATGAACAAAAACTTGCGCTGGCCCATCATTGTGAGCTCGGGTTTTCAGCACCCAACCATTGGCAATCAGTTGATTACGAATGGCAACACCTGAAATATGGTGACGCTCAAACAGCGAGTCCATTTCACCAGTTTGCATTAGTTCAATAAAACGAAGTTGAATAGGGCGATGTTTAATCCAATCTAAAAAAGCAGGTAACTGCTGATGATTAAGGTCTTTTAACAGCACAACGTTGACTTTAACTTGCTGGTAACCGACTTCAAAAGCGCGATCAATCCCCGCCATCACTTGCGTAAATTTGTTTTCACCCGTGATTTGGTGGAACATTCTTGGATCAAGACTATCGACACTGACATTGATATGCGTTAACCCAGCCGATTGCCAACCTTGTACTTGTTTGGCCATACGGTAACCGTTGGTGGTGGTCGCCACTTTCTCTATACCAGCGGTATTCGCCACACAAGCAATAATGTCGTTAAAGTCTTTACGCAAAGTCGGCTCCCCCCCTGTGATGCGTACTTTCGACGTACCACAGTCGGCAAACGCTCGCACGACGCGTTGTATTTCAGGAAGGGTTAAAAAAGACGAGTTTTTCTGCCCCGAAGGTTGATAACCATCAGGCAGGCAATATGTGCATTTAAAGTTACAGACATCTGTAACAGATAAACGTAAATAATAAAATTTACGTTGGAATCTATCTTCGAACTGTTGCGCCACGGAACACCTTTCCAAATACGGGAGGCATAATCATTTCCAATTATGCCCTTGTGGTATTAGACCACTGGCTTAACCACCCTATCTCACAAAAATGAGACTTAGCCAGTTAAGCTCGGAGCTATGGCAGCCGTTGAGGTAGTATAATCAACTATCTCTACAGCAGCTGATAAGTAAAATACTTAATATTAGTAAGTGATTCTACCCTTATCGTAAAAAAAAAGAGTCCATTACCCAATTTACCTCCTAATGAGTATGGGTTGTGAACAAGCTGATTTAAATTGTAGTTAATTATTAAAAAATAAGAAGAACAGATGACTCTATACACTTCAAAGAAAGTCGTCGCCATTGGCGGAGGACATGGGCTTGGACGCGTGCTAGCGGCGTTAAAAGATTTTGGTTCGAATGCGACAGGGATTGTAACCACCACAGATAACGGCGGTTCCACCGGACGCATTCGCCACTGCCAAGGTGGCATTGCATGGGGCGATACTCGTAACTGTATCAACCAGTTGATCACTGAGCCTTCCATCAGTTCGATGATGTTTGAATATCGCTTTAAAGGTGCGGGAGAACTCAATGGCCATAACCTCGGTAATTTGATGCTAACGGCATTAGATAACCTATCTGTGCGCCCTTTAGACGCGATCAACTTGATCCGCAACATGCTCAAAGTCGATGTTAATATTTTACCTATGTCAGAGCATCCTTCTGATCTTAGTGCACTTTCTATGGATGGTCATTGGGTCACGGGTGAAACGAACGTGGACGAGATGACCGAAGATTTAAGGCGCTTAGATTTATCACCCGAAGTGCCAGCAACCAAAGAAGCCATACTCACCATCAGTGCAGCAGACTGCATCATCCTTGGCCCAGGAAGCTTTCTCACCAGTGTGATGCCACCACTACTGCTGCCCGAAATTGGCAATGCCATTGAGCAAAATGTAAAAGCAAAGCTGATTTTTGTTGAGAACTTGTCTCCCGAGCAAGGACCTGCTGGTCGCATGTCGCTACGGCAGAAATTGGAATGGTGTGAGCGCGCCTGCCACGGGCGAAAAATCGATGTGGTGATCGGCGATACACCACATCCGGAGCTAGCTGAACACTGGCATTGTGTCACTACAGAGCTCGCATCATCCAATCGTGACTGGCGACACGATCGAGTTAAACTTCAAAAAGCCATTGAGAATCAACTCACAAGTTAATCCATCAAGTGGCAATAGCAACGATGCGTCTCTTCGATAAGAGCGCGCATTGCCGCCACTTCTTCAGCCTCATCAAAAATGCAGTTTGCCTTTCCTTTGCTATCAATATCCACGGCCTTAGCGCACAGTCTATCCGCACCAAAACTGGCGGCACTGCTTTTTAGTGCATGGCTGATGTCTTTTAAATATGCGATTTTATCCGGCAGATTTTGATCAGCGAGCTTCTGTGTATAGGCGCTCAGCTCGCTGAGAAAAATATCGAGCAATATTGGCACATTCTCTTCTCCAATTTCTTGAGCCAAATGCGCAATTTTGTTTTTATTGATCAGTTCCATCTCTATGAGTTCTCTCTACTGTTCCACGCTTGCAGCTTGCGGTAGATAGTTGAAGGGCTAACGTCTAAATAACTGGCTGCTTTAGGAATATTACCATCACACGCTTCTATCGCTTGTTCGATGGCTTGTTTTTCCGTCATCCATAAAGGAAAAATATCGTGCACGGTTATATTTTCCTTGCGTGTTTCCGTCGTTAAGTTGGCTAATCGGATCTTGTTATCCACGACTTGATTCAGTGGTGGGGGTAGCATGCTCAGTTCGATCTCGTTACCGTGGTTCAATACCACCACATTCCGCAACACGTTTTGCAGTTGACGCACATTACCCGGCCATTCATAGCGCGTAAAACGCTCCACAACCTCTGGCGCTAAGCGGACAAAACCTTTGCCTTCTTCTTTAGACATAAAGCCGAGCAAAGAGTAAGCAATTTCAATAACGTCATCGCCTCGCTCGCGTAGCGGTGGTAAATGCAATGGGATCACATAAAGACGATAGTACAAATCTTCACGAAAACGCCCCTCTTGCACCTCTTTCCATGGATCGCGGTTGGTAGCGCAGACAAAACGGACATCGACACTTTTCATCTTCGATGAGCCCACTTTCTGGAATGTACCCGTTTGGATAAAGCGCAACAGCTTGGTCTGCAAATCCAAATCCATTTCACACAGTTCATCCAAAAACAGTGTGCCACCATCAGCCAACTCGGCAGCACCTTGGCGATCGGTCGCGGCGCCGGTAAATGCGCCTTTCACGTGGCCAAAGAGTTCGCTTTCTATTAAATCTTTAGGAATTGCAGCGCAGTTAATCGCAATGAAGGGCTTATCGCCACGCTTACTGGCCGCATGAATCGCTTCTGCGCACACCTCTTTACCTGTACCACTTTCGCCGGTAATAAAAATACTGGCTTTACTGGAGGCCGCAGAGTCAATGGTTCGATAGACAGATTGCATGGTTTGGCTACTGCCGATAAAGCCTTGATAATTCTGGTTGCCCGGATTATCCGCCTCGTTTTTCAGTTTGCTAGCTTTACGAATAGCGTTGTTAACCGTGACGCGCAAACGGTCTGCTTCACAAGGTTTGATCAAGAAATCTTGGGCGCCGTGGCGCATCGCTTCCACTGCGGTATCAATGGAACCATGAGCCGTCATGAATATCACAGGCACATTGGGGTATTGATTTCTCACAGCATGTAAAACGTCCATACCCGTCATATCGGGTAACCGAAGATCCAGCAATATGAGATCCGGCTCTCGATGAGCTAAACTTTCTATCGCATCACGACCAGTACCAACAATATTGATATCGATTTCAAGGGGGGTGAGGTATGAACGATACAGCGCCGCAACGGAAGCCGTATCTTCCACCATCAAAAGGTATTTAGTCTTTTGTAGAGAAAAGTCAGGTTGCATATTCTAGCCATTATTATTTTGCACTTTGCCTTAACTATCGCATTAAGGTTCGCATTTTGCAAAATAAAATAACAAAAAGGTGCTAATTCGTTAGTTAATAGCCCTTTTTGCATAAAATTAATTGGCACGATATCTGCTCTATTCAATATGATGGCCTTTAGAGGTCACCTAGCCAACTGACGTTGTTAGTGAATAAGAATAAAGTGTTCACAAATAACAGCCAATAGAGCCTTTCTATTGGCTATTTTTTTAACTGTTGGTAATGAACTGCTGACGCAGTTTTTCAATTTGGTCACGCTTTTCGGCAGCCAATTCAAATTCTAGGTTTTGTGCGTGTTTGTACATTAGCCCTTCTAGCTTAGCGATCTCTTTTTCCAGTTGTAGCGGCGTGAATACTTCATAGATTTGCGAGCTTTCTGCCACCTTCGACAAAGGCACTTGTTTGTTCGCTCGCTGCTGCTTGGACTTGGTAATATCACCTAACTCCATAATATCTTTGACATTACGTTTCAGCGCCTGAGGTGTTATCCCTTGTTCTTCATTGTGTGCTTGCTGCTTTTCACGACGGCGATCAGTCTCATCCATCGCTTTCTTCATTGAGTTGGTAATACGGTCAGCATAGAGAATCGCTTTGCCTTCAATGTTACGTGCCGCACGGCCAATGGTCTGAATTAATGAACGTTCTGAACGTAGAAAGCCTTCTTTATCCGCATCAAGAATTGCGACGAGAGAGACTTCAGGCATATCCAAACCTTCACGCAGTAAGTTAATACCCACTAACACATCAAACTCGCCTAGGCGAAGGTCGCGAATAATCTCAACCCGCTCAACAGTATCAATATCTGAGTGCAGATATCTGACCTTAACCCCATGTTCATGAAGATACTCAGTTAAGTCTTCAGCCATGCGTTTAGTCAATGTCGTGATCAGCACACGTTCATCTTTCGCTGAGCGAATGCGGATCTCTGACAACACATCATCCACTTGTGTTGCGACTGGTCGCACCTCCAGCACGGGGTCAAGTAACCCAGTTGGGCGCACCACTTGATCGACAATTTGTCCGGCTGATTTTTCTAGCTCATAGTTGCCCGGGGTAGCAGAAACAAAGATCGTCTGCGGCGCAAGTGATTCGAACTCTTCAAACTTTAGTGGGCGGTTATCTAAAGCGGAAGGCAACCGGAAACCAAACTCCACTAACGTTTCTTTGCGTGAACGATCGCCTTTGAACATCGCGCCAATTTGCGGCACGGTTACGTGTGATTCATCGATAATCAGTAAACCGTCATGCGGTAGATAGTCAAACAGGGTCGGAGGCGGCTCCCCCTCTTTTCGCCCACTGAGATAACGTGAATAGTTTTCAATACCTGAACAAAAACCAAGCTCATTCATCATTTCAATATCAAATTGAGTACGCTGCGATATGCGCTGCTCTTCGAGTAGCTTATTGTTTTCCAACAGATAAGCTTGGCGAGTTCGCAGCTCCTCTTTAATGTGCTCTATCGCATCGACAATGCGCTCTCTTGGCGTAACGTAGTGCGTTTTAGGATAAATAGTATAGCGAGGAAGATCTCGCTGAATCATTGCGCCCGTCAGTGGGTCAAACAAACTGATGCAATCTACCTCATCATCAAACATTTCAACACGCACGGCCGCATAATCCGATTCAGCGGGAAAGATATCGATCACCTCTCCACGAACTCTAAATTGACCACGTTCAAACGCCATATCGTTACGTGTGTATTGGAGCTCGGCTAAACGGCGGATAATGTCGCGCTGATCCATCACATCACCACGGCGAACGTGCAGCATCATTTTCAGATAAGAATCAGGATCACCCAAACCGTAAATCGCCGATACAGAAGCCACAATAATCGCATCTTTACGCTCAAGCAGCGCTTTGGTCGCGGAGAGTCGCATTTGTTCGATGTGTGAGTTAATTGAGGAGTCTTTTTCTATAAAAGTATCGGTAGTCGGCACATAGGCTTCTGGTTGATAGTAGTCATAATAAGAGACGAAATACTCAACCGCATTGTTGGGGAAAAATGACTTCATCTCACCATACAGCTGGGCTGCGAGCGTTTTATTCGGTGCCAACAAAATAACTGGACGCTGCGCCTTGGCGATCACATTAGCCAAGGTGAATGTTTTTCCTGACCCTGTTACACCTAATAAGGTTTGATGGGCAAGGCCTGCATCCAACCCGTCAAACAATTGCTTGATCGCCGTAGGTTGATCGCCTGACGGTTGATAACTTGATACCAATTCAAACGTTTTGCTCATAATGCCTCTACCGCTGACCTCTATTACTGGATAGGCATTCTCGCTGTTAGCGATGTTTTGTTGCAAGCAATTGTTCAAAATAATTGCACCGTAAATCTACCCCATTTTGAAAAAACGCTCGTTTCTTCTCGATACGTTTGCTACCATCTTCGGCCTAATTCAAAAAAAACCACTCCTAACTTTCAAAAATAATCCACTTGTTTTCCCCAAAACTTTAAAATCACTCCTTTTTTGCCATCATCACTCATTTTCATTTTTGATTGATAATTTCAGTTGATAAATCAAAAAATAAAATAAAAAACATAGTGTTATATAAAAAATCAACTCAATAAATGGGTAGAGTAATAACTCAACACCCATTGATGAAACAAATTGCTCAGGATTCGTCAACACACTTATCCACAATTTTGGTGGATAACTAAACCTAGCCTAATGCCGATAAGGGGTACAGAAAAGTAAAGTATTTTCAGGGAAATATTTTTACTTTTTCTTAGGCTGGAAAGGTTGACACTGAACACCCCACTCGCTACCATTCGCACCGCTCAAAGCAATTCCCCCTTAGTTCAGTCGGTAGAACGGCGGACTGTTAATCCGTATGTCGCAAGTTCAAGTCTTGCAGGGGGAGCCAAATTCCAGAAAAAAGACGTCCTAGGACGTCTTTTTTTGTATCTAAACCTAGCTATTTCAAGGAATTGTATTCTCTTAACGTCTTTTCCTGACTCGTACTAGCTTACAGTTTAGGTACACAAACAAATAGGCACATTGGCCGTATGTTCTAATTTAAGGTGTACCAATCATGGCAAGGACAACGAAATCTTTAACAGATAAACAAATCTCGACAGAAATGAGCTAGCCACATCAGCTAACTCGAAAATGGACATTTTTGCGTTAGAGATGCTAATAATTTAGTTTGAAACGGATAACTTTTGGTATTGAAAAAATGCTTGGTGAAGCCTCCAGCAATACTAGGGCACGGTCAGATCTAGCCAAGCTTTCAACGGGCAATAGGATCAATGGATAAAAGTGTACTTTAGCCTCAAGTGACAGCAGAGAAGGTCGATGTTCAATCGTGTTATGCAACAACCCTATTTCGCCCTTGTGATTTGGCATCATAAAGATTGGCATCTGCTTCACGCTGGATTTCATCGATATAACTCGACGTATTCGCCTCAGCCAAGCCAATACTGATCGTGACAGAGATCGCTCTCCCTAGATAGGGAACAGGCGTCCTATCAATTGCTTGACGAATGGCCTCCGCATTTTTGAGAGCATGCTGTTGAGAGACACCAGCTAACAGTATACAGAATTCCTCTCCCCCTTGGCGAAACACATTTTCCCCTCCCACCACATGAGCCATCGTTTTCACCACAGACTGAAGTACGCAGTCTCCGCCATCGTGACCGTGTTCATCATTGATGGCTTTAAAGTGATCGATATCTAATACCAATAGAAAGTATGATGTTCCTTGAACTTTTAGCGCTTGGTAACGATGCTTCAATGCGAGGCGATTATTAGCTCCAGTCAGCGGATCAAGCGTGGCTAACTTACTTAGTTTGTTTTCCGTTGACTCGCGGTTGAACTCATACACATGTGCGATCGTCGAAATACTGAAATAACAAAAGGAGAAATTGATCATCATCGCCAACATGTCAAAGTACTGCTCTAGGTAAAATTGATAAATGATGTTGACGATCTGGATGAAAAACAAACATGCAGTCGCTACAAAGCCCACTTTGTAGCCAAGCAACAAATAGTAAACAATAGGTAAAACCAGCGACCAAAAAAATACACCATAGACTGTTGGCTTGAGGAAAGTGCCACTAATGACGAGTAACGTCAGGCATAGTGACATAATGTATTTATGGCCCTTGTATGCATTTCCCCTATCGATTTGGCGATAAACATGCCAAGAGTAAAGCGCATATAAGCCTTCCAACGTGCCATATATATAGCTCTGGCTAATAGCAAAGTTACCGATAGCCAGCAAGGCGGCTAAACTTCCGATCCCGAAACTCATTCCTTTAAGCACTTTGAGGCGTAGTGTTAAGCTGCCATCGAGCTCGTTTATGTCCATATATTCGTCCATGGGTGAAATTCCTATAAGTCTCATATATGATAACCTGATTAACTTATTGACAACAAGGATATCAACGTGCCCCGAAGAGATCCAAGGTAGAGTAGAGATAAGTGTGTCTTGCTCTGATAGACCAAAATACAAAGACACCTCTTGCAGTTTCACCATTTGCTTGCGTTGAATAAAAGCCAAAACTCGCTTTTGAAATTCGGTCACTGTGCGCAATCCTGAATAGCGGTGTAACAACTTAAAGTTATCTAGCGTTGGTCCCATCCTGATTTGCTTTTCAGTAACGAGAACTAACCGTCTGTTGAACTCACTCAACGCTACTCTCTGCTTCTCTTCAAAGCGCTCCCTAAAATCAGGTTTAAGAATCTGGCTAGAGTGTTTGACCTCGAAGAATGTTGATTGCTCATTATGACCTATTGCTAAAAAGTCTGGAGTATATCGGCACTTGCGATTATTGAACTGGTAGTGGAAGCCAAAAGGTTGAGAGGTAAAACTTTTGATGTTTGGGTTGTATTCGAGGTGAAAACAGAAATCGAACTCCAGAATGGAGAGAGTGCGAACAACAGCATCATTCTGTAAGCTCATGAACTTACAGATGTTGTGTACGTGAGATGATTTCTTAGTTTAGTCAAACATAGCCAAATCACTTTTGTTGTAAACCTACAACAAAAAAATAGATTATGAAAACTTATGGTGCAAATATGAAGAAAGCCTGCAATTTATGCGAACATATATTGCAGGCTTCAGAAGGGTGGAAGCCCCAGCCACATCCCGGCACACACGTCGCCTGCTGCGGCTGCTCCCTTCCGGGCCTGACCGAGTTCACAAGTTAGTGTTGCGGGAGGACCAAGGCCTCCATTGATTTGTTTTCTTGGCTCACTAGCCAGAGAGTGCGGCGATTATCAAGCATCATAGTGATGATTGCAAGCCGAAATACCAATGGATTCAAGCTTTTTGTTTTAAGTGACCACCATTTGAACAAATCTGTTAGATGACCAATGCAGCGTACCTGTCCTATTCCTAATCATAAGTATTTTACTAATCATAAGTATTTTACTAATCATAAGTATTTTACTAATCATAAGTATTCGTGATTTTCTATATATCAATCGTCTTAATGATACGAGTAAACACGACTCGACTGAGCATTCGTGTTACCTATCTTCTAACCTTCATTATTCTAGCTGCTCTTCGGTGCTCTTGAGTAGATAATCGGTCATCCAAGCGGTAACCAGTAAACAGATCCAAACCACGAATACTGGGTTTGGTACGTCACTTGTGGGCGAGACGACTAAGCTTGCAAAACCTACCGTTGGAAGTGTCCAGCATAACAAACCATTCCAATTCACTGCGACTGGTTTGGATTGGGTTAAACTTTCCATCGACGCCATAATGCCAGTAATGCTTAACGCAACTAACACCGCATACGAAAAATCGGCCATCCATAGTGGTAGCAGTAGCCCTAACGCCCACCAACGGTGCTTATTGGATGGTTTCCAGTGCGCAACCGACCACCAAACAACGATAACAGAAAGAGTCTGAATAACAGTAAGCCAACCCGTACCACCCAATTTTCCGGCCGATTGCGTAACGATGATCCCAACTTGCAACGTCAGTACGATTAACGCGCTGACCAAGATGACTCCCATGCTACTGCGTTTAGAAAAGACCACCATCAACAACGGGAGTAGCACCCAAACACTGACAGAAAGGGCGATCGGCTGATAAGATAAAGTGAAACCGTAAGCGGTCATTGCAACCAATAACAACACACCCGCGACGCCCCCTTGCGGTAAAATCCACAGCGCAGGGATCACGATGGCCAACACAGGGATGTCCCCTTCGCTTAAACCTATGGCTCTTGCACAAACTACAGCCAACACGGTTGTGATTAAAAATTGAAAGGTAGAAAATAGCATGCCCTCTCCTTATACCGTTCCTTGGTAACTATCGAACTAGGACACTGCTAGTATGGACGAATTGTCAGCATGAACCAATTTTTAGCGCAAATTTTTGCAGTTATACATCAAATTCCCGCGGGAAAAGTGACCACTTATGGCGAAATTGCTCGCTTAGCTGGCTACCCCGGCTACGCACGACATGTTGGAAAAGCATTAGGTAACCTACCTAAAAACAGCCGATTACCTTGGTTTCGTGTGATCAACAGCAAAGGAGAGATTTCGCTAAAAGGAGAGGATTTGTTACGTCAACGACAGAAATTGATCGCCGAAGGCGTCGAAGTGAACGAGCATGGCAAAATAAAACTTCGATTATACCAGTGGCGCCCCTAAGCCCCTTTCGGTCAAGCGCCTTTCCCGCTTATCTAGCACGGGAAAGGGCTGTTTTACTATTTCTTGTTTTACTGTTTTTATAGTATTGCGTCTATTTTATTGCTTCTGTTTTTACTACTGTTTAACACCAACTAAACGCAAATCAACCCGTTTAGTGTTATTCTCATCAGTAATCACGGCGTAATGGGTATCCGTAATGAAGCGTAGTTTTCCATCTACTTCGATGCGAGCACTGACGCTGTAACGGTGGCGAGCATCAATTTTTCGGTTGTCGAATGCCAAGTCAAACTCAAGCGGCACTTGCATCCCGTTAGTTTCAAAGCGGTGTTTTGCGATCACTTTAGCGGGTGCATCAGCCAATGAAACATCTTGCAAAGTGATAGTGACAAGCGCCTTATCCGGCAGTGCGATACGCTCACGGTACGAAACCGTACCCATGATAGATTGAATATTGCTCTCGGAAGAGGTTGGTTTTGGCGCTGACTGGCAACCCACAAGTATTAGCCCCAAGACAGACGACATAATGAGCAACAGTGCCTTTTTCATAAAGATAAAACCTCAGTTATGGTGTTAGATTGGTGATGATTATAGGTTCGGTTTTATCTGCTGTCATGGTCGTCAATTTGGTATTAACAAGATATTGACTTAGTCAACAATGATCATAATTACATTAAGAATCTCGGTGAGGGTCTATGAGTAAACCATTAAATGAACTATTGGATTTGCTGCAACTGGAAAAGCTAGAAGAAGGTTTATACCGAGGTGAGAGCGAGAACTTAGGTCTGCCACAAGTGTATGGTGGGCAAGTGATTGGCCAAGCACTCTCGGCGGCTCGCTATACGGTTGATTCCGACCGCACTGTTCACTCATTTCATAGCTATTTTCTTTACCCCGGGGATCCTGAAAAACCAATCATTTATGATGTTGAGAATTTAAGGGACGGACGCAGTTTCAGTACCAGACGAGTTAAAGCAATTCAAAATGGCCGGCCGATTTTCTATCTGACCGCTTCTTATCACGGTGAAGCGCCCGGTTTTGAACACCAAAACCCCATGCCCGAGATTCCCGGCCCTGAAAATTTTGCTTCTGAATCTGAGCTCGCAGCTAAAATTGCGCACTTGCTACCAGACAAAGTGAAAAAGATTTTTTGCGGCGAGAAAGCGATTGAGATGCGCCCTGTGACCTTAATTAACCCACTAAAACCACAAAAAGCGGAGCCAAAACAGTACCTGTGGATACGCGCTAATGGTGAGTTGCCAAATAACCAGCTCATCCATCAATATTTGCTTGGTTACGCATCTGATTGGGGGTTTTTAGTCACAGCGTTGCATCCTCATAAAGTCTCTTTAATGACACCTAACTTTCAAGTCGCGACGATTGATCATTCGATTTGGTTCCACCGCCCATTCAAAATGGATGAGTGGTTACTCTACGCAATAGAAAGCCCTACGGCCAGCAATACCCGTGGTTTAGTGCGTGGTGAGATTTACAACCGCCAAGGAGATTTAGTCGCAACAGCAGTGCAAGAAGGTGTGATGCGCTTCACCAAATAACAAGACTCGGACAAAAGGCTATGCCAGAGGCAATTGGGTAGTGTACTTCAATGACTCCATTGCAAAGGTTGAAGTCACGTTATTAATCCCTTTCACGCCATTGACCAGTTTTTTATAAAACTGGTCAAAACACTTCATGTCTTTGACGAGCACTTTCATCATGTAATCGTACTCACCCGCCATGCGATAGAACTCCATCACTTCAGGGTACTCTGACACAGTCACAACAAAATGGCTGTACCATTCGTGAGAGTGATCGCTGGTCTTAATTAACACAAACGCGGTAAAACTCAAATCTAATTTTTCTGGGTCAAGCAGGGCAACTCGCTGCGCAATCACGCCAGATTCTTCGAGCTTTTTCAATCGCTTCCAGCAAGGCGTGGTGGTTAAGTTCACCGCTTCAGCCAAATCATTTAGCGACAAAGTGCTGTCTTGTTGCAGTAATGAGAGGATCATACGATCAATTCTATCAAGTTCCATAGCTCACCCAAGAATAAGAGAATAATTTTCTCCAAAACTACATAATGACAGGCAACATAGCAAAGCTTTTCTCTCACGTTAAGGGTAAATTACCCTCATGATAACAATGGAGAGAGAACCATGTGCACCGATCATCAATGGATTAACAACGCGATTCGAAAAATAGAAGCGGACTACCAACGTTCGGCCGATACTCATCTGATCAAGCTCGACTTGCCTTGTGTCGCTGGAGTGGATATTTATCTCAAAGATGAAAGTACTCACCCTACGGGTTCGCTGAAACACCGCCTAGCTCGCTCCCTTTTTCTATATGCCATTTGTAACGGCTGGGTTGGCCCTGAAACGACTATTATTGAATCTTCATCAGGAAGTACTGCGGTATCAGAAGCTTATTTTGCCCGTTTACTAGGCTTGCCTTTTATTGCTGTAATGCCTAAATGTACTGCACGTAAAAAAATCGAGCAGATTGAGCTTTATGGGGGCCAAGCGCATTTAGTCGATCGCTCTGATCAAATTTATGCCGAATCACACCGCTTAGCCAAAGAGCTGAATGGCCATTATATGGACCAGTTCACCTATGCCGAACGTGCGACCGACTGGCGCGGCAATAGCAATATTGCTGATAGTATTTTTAGCCAGATGCAAATGGAAGATCACCCCGTTCCGACATGGATTGTGATGAGCCCAGGTACGGGCGGAACCTCAGCAACCATAGGCCGCTTTATTCGCTACCAAAAACACAATACCAAACTGTGCGTTGTCGACCCTGAAAACTCGGTATTTCATGATTATTTCAAAAGCCGAGACCCAAGCTTAACCTTGCAGTGTGGTAGCAAAATTGAAGGAATTGGTCGTCCACGAGTTGAACCGAGTTTTATTCCCGGCGTAGTCGATGAAATGCGTACCATTGCGGATGCCGCCAGTGTCGCTACGATCTATTGGTTGGAAAAACTACTCGGCCGCAAAGCAGGCCCTTCTACCGGCACCAATCTTTATGGGGTTTTGCAAATTGCCAGTGAGATGAAACAACGAGGTGAAACAGGCTCCATCGTGACGCTGTTATGCGACAGCGGCGAACGTTATTTAGATACCTATTACTGTGCCGATTGGGTGAAAAACAATATTGGTGATTTAACACCTTATCTTTCAAAATTAGAAGCCTTTGAAACAACGGCTAAATTAGCTTAGTGACCTAGCAAAACGCCCAAGACAAACTTGGGCGTTTTGGATCCATCGTGAAAAGTCTTAGCCTTGAATGCCGACAATCAACCAAGGTGCATTAGGTACAGTTAAATCACGCTCTAAATGCCACACATCATTAATATCTTCTTCAATGCCTTCCACGGAATCGCGGTAGCGGCCAGTAAACTGCAAACTCAACTGCGCTTTACTTGCATCGTAATCGGCGCGAACGACTTCAGCGTCTACGTACATCACATCTGTGTGCTGTTCACCGTTTAGCTTTGCGCGCTCTTGTTTTAGATCTTCAAACAAGCTTGCTGATACATATTCTTCAACAGTTTCAAGTTGGTTATGGTTCCAAGCACCTTGCAAAATACGGTAGTGCTCACGCGCACCATTAATGAAAGCTGCCTTGTCAAAACCGGCTGGATAGTTATGTGGGATATCGCTGTGTGCATTCGATCCAAAACCACCAGTAGCTTGAGGTTGTTGCTCAAAATTGTGCACGTTCGGTTGCTCGAATTCTGTCCGGTTATTCACACCACCAAACGCAGGTTGCTGTCGATTCATGCTACCCTGTTTCGCACCAAGCATACTGCGCATCAGCTTAAATAGCACAAAAGCAATCAGGCCGAAGATCAGAATATCCATAAATTGGATACCCTCAAACGCGCCACCAAAGAAAGCCGCGAGTAAGCCACCAGCGAGTAACCCGCCTAGCAACCCGCCCATTAAGCCTTTTTTCGTTGACCCGGCTTGACCTGCCTGATCTTGCTTGATGGTGTCGTTCTTTTGTGTCTGCTGTTTAGGCGCTGGAGCCGTTTTATAACTTTTACCAAACGACTTACCACCACCAAATTTCTTTGCTTCTGCTATAGGTGTGATGGCAACAGCCACCATCAACAGTGCTACAAGGGAAAAAAGACGTTTCATGTTTTTCCTTAGGGTTATAATTATTGAGGCTCCACCATCATAACCACTTCGGATAAACAAGAAAACCGTTGCTTCTCGCAGACATGTATCAGAATATTGCAAATTAACCGTCCATAAGTTGACGCTTATACACCGGCCCACTAGAATATTGAACGTTGTTCATAATTGATGCGTAGCCATGGCCAGACGAAACGATCACACCCGAGAAGAACTCATTGCATTGACACTTAAAACCGCGAAGCGTTTTCTTCAAGATCACACTTATCACGAGCTCAGCCTGCGCAAAATCGCAACCATGATTGGCTACGTGCCTAGCACTTTGGTCAATGTCTTCGGCAGTTACAATCTTTTATTGCTGCATGTGGTAGCTCAAACCTTGGATGAACTCTCTTCGCAAGCGAAAAAAGTGGTAGGCAAGTGTAGCGATCCAAAAGAAGCGTTGTATCAATTGGCCTATTGCTACCACGATTTTGCTCAGTTGCACCCCAATCGCTGGCAACTTATTTTTGAGCATAATATGAATGGTGAACTACTTCCCCAGTGGCAAGCAGAGCGCATCGACAACATGACCGCCATGCTTGAAGGTTTATTGACCATCCTTGCTCCACAACACTCGCAACAAGAAGTGCTGCAAGCAAGCCGAGTCCTATGGTCTGGCGTACATGGTATTACCTTATTAAGCGTAGATGATAAATTTTTCGCCGCCGAACCGATCGATGGTAAAGAGCTGATTGAAAACCTACTCTCAAACTATCTTAATCACTGGGCGCGATAAGGACCATCAATGAGTCAATCTCAATCTTCATTGCTGACTCAGCAACGATTTCTTCCGTATTTCATCACCCAGTTTTTTGGCGCATTTAACGATAACATCTTTAAAAATGTCTTGCTGCTATTGGTCGCGTTTGCTGGAGCGAACGTGTTACCAGTTTCCAGTAACTTATTTATTAACCTTGCCGCAGGGCTATTCATTCTTCCTTTTTTCCTTTTTTCTGCCTCTGCTGGCGTGCTTGCTGACAAGTACGAAAAATCCGCTTTCATTCGTAAAGTGAAATTGGCTGAAATTGGCATCATGTGTCTTGGCGCGATCGGTTTTATTACTGAGAGTTACGCTATTTTACTGTTATTACTGTTTTTGATGGGGACACAATCGGCCTTTTTTGGTCCAGTCAAATACGCTTTATTGCCGCAGCAACTCAAACCGAATGAATTGGTTCCGGGCAATGCGTTAGTGGAAACAGGCACATTTTTAGCGATTTTATTAGGCACATTGGGGGCAGGGCTCATTGCCTCGATGCCCTACACTAAATACGTGGCCGCTGGCGCGGTGGTGCTATTTGCGTTATTAGGCTATTTAGCCAGCCGTCATATTCCTCAAGCCCCTGCTTGCGCACCCGATCTTGTTTTTCGCTGGCAGCCCATTAAGCAAACCAAGCAAACCATTGCGATTGCCAAACAAGACCGTACTATTTTTCAATGCGTAATGGCGATCAGTTGGTTCTGGTTTTTAGGTGCCGCCTACTTAACTCAATTTCCAAATTTCACCCATCACTATTTATATGGCACAGAGAGCGCCGTTTCATTTTTGTTAGCACTGTTCTCTGTCGGTATTGCCACGGGTTCATTGGCCTGCGACAAATTATCGCATCATAGAATAGAGATCGGCATCGTGCCTATCGGTAGTTTTGGCATTACATTATTTGGCTATTTAATGGCCACTTCCGTACCGGAAAAATTACCTCAATTTACTGATTTTTATCAATTTATCAGCTACCAATCACTATGGCCGATGTTTCTTTTCCTATTATTGATTGGCGTCTGCGGTGGCATCTTCATTGTGCCTTTATATGCGCTAATGCAGCAGCGTGCTAAAGTCACTCAACGCGCACAAGTCATTGCCGCTTTAAATATCTACAACTCACTGTTTATGGTGGCAAGCGCACTATTAGGGATTGTCTGTTTGAGTTTTATTGAGCTTACGATCCCTCAGTTCTTCATTATATTAGCTTTGCTTAATGGCTTTGTTGCACTCTATTTATGCTACCAAGTCCCGGTCTTTTTGGTGCGATTTCTAATGTGGATGCTGACGCATACCATGTATCGAGTCAGCCACAAAAATCTTCATCACTTACCTGAAAAGGGCGGAGCTCTGCTGGTGTGCAATCATGTTAGCTATATGGATGCACTGTTGCTGAGCGCGGTTTGCCCTCGCTTAATCCGTTTTGTGATGGAAGAGGATTACGCCAATTTGCCACCACTTCGTCGCTTTTTGAAACGTGCAGGCGTGATACCTATTTCCGCCACGCGTCGCGGTTCTATCCGCCAAGCCTTTAACGACGTAGAACAAGCATTGGCAGAGGGGCATATCGTCTGCATTTTCCCAGAGGGACGGTTAACCGCGGATGGCGAAATCAGCGATTTCATGCGTGGCATGGACATGATTTTAAAACGCAGCTCTGTGCCTGTCATCCCCATGGCATTGAAGGGATTGTGGGGAAGCTATTTTAGCCGTGCCAAAGGGCGCGCCTGCTGTGGGCTACCGACTCGTTTTTGGTCACATATAGAAATTGAAGCTGGCGAGCCCGTCCCCCCCAAAGAGGCAACAACACAAGTGATGCAACAAAAAGTCGCCGAACTCAGGGGGGATTGGCGTTAAATTGGGATTAAGTGCAATCCAAACACTAGCTTGATCTTATACTGAAGAGTGAACGTACAAATATGTTATTCACGGGCTGTTAGGCTGATGACATACATATGAGTACCCCATCTTTAGTGATTTTTTTCGATGCGCAGTGTCCTTTATGCTGCAATGAAATGCGCTCATTAAAAACCTTCGATCACCATGGTCGGGTTCAGCTTGTCGACATAAACAACGATGATGCTATGCGTAGCTTTCCTTCTATCGACAAAAGCAAGGCGTTATCGATATTGCATGGCTTAGACCAACAAGGCAATCTGCTTTATGGGCTGGATGTGACCGTTCTAGCTTGGCGTTTAGTCAACAAACATCGCTGGTTATTCATCACGCGCTTACCCATCCTAAAATGGATTAGCGACCAAATTTATCTTCTTTTTGCAAAACATCGCATGTCGATATCTCGCTGGTTTAGTCATGCTCAATGCCGTAATGGTGTTTGTAAAAACAGAGAGTGATAACAATGAAATACCTCATTATTGGGGCCTCAAGTATCATCGCCCAAGCTTTCATAAAGGAGCTCAAAGCGCAGACTTTAGCGCCAGAAATCGTTACCGTCTCAAGACAAAAATATCTCGCCCAATCCTCAAGCGAACATTTTCCAACCGACTACAGTATCGAATCAACGGCCTTGATTGCCAAAACATTGGCCGACATTGGGCATAAGTTTGATCAAATTGTGTTTTTTAATGGGCAACTACACAACGGCACCTATACACCGGAAAAGCGTATCTCAAGGTTTGACGAGTCTTACTTTCAATGGCTTTTACAATGTAACGTTTTGAGCCAAGTGCGTTGGTTCCAATATTTACCATTACTTATTGAGCGTCGATCTTTTGCAAAAATTACGGTTTTTAGCGCGCGGATAGGTAGCTTAGAGGATAACCACAGTGGCGGCTGGTACAGCTATCGGATGAGTAAAGCGGCGCTAAATATGGCGACGAAAAGTTTTGCGATAGAGCTCTCTCGCACTCATCCCAACACACAAACCATTCTGTTTCATCCGGGAACCACCGACACCCCGC
Source organism: Vibrio qinghaiensis (assembly GCF_002257545.1). Classification (NCBI taxonomy): domain Bacteria; kingdom Pseudomonadati; phylum Pseudomonadota; class Gammaproteobacteria; order Vibrionales; family Vibrionaceae; genus Vibrio; species Vibrio qinghaiensis. The sequence goes on from NZ_CP022741.1 coordinate 1,873,189, forward strand.
TTTCTAAACCATTTCAGCATAATGTGTCTAGCGATAAGCTCTTTGAACCGGAGTTTGTGGCTAAGCAACTTTATCAACTTCAGCAAAAGGAAATGTTAGATAAGCCCGTCTGTTTTGTGGATTGGCAGCACCAGACCATCAAATGGTAATAATGACAGTTATTTTTAGTATCCTGTCATTGTTACCTTTAAGTTAAAATAATACTGTTGATTATAACGATTACGGATTACTGCAAAAAGCTACTAACCACTTGTTCTAGCTCACCACTCTCTTTCATTTCAGATAAAATTTTGTGGTATGTGGCTTTAAAATCATCTTTATAAGGGAACTGACCACCATCCGTCACAAAACCCAGAAATCCTTGTTCAGAGCTAATGGTTGCGCCTTCCATAACACTCTGCCCATCATACTTACCTTCTTTTTGCAGCTTACTGAGCTCCCAGCGAATAGATAAAGCGTCATTCATGTAGCAATCTACGCGCCCTGCAATCAGCTTAAGGAGATTATTTGGCGTCCCCTTGGTCTCCGAGAGTGCGATCTTACCAGCCGCAACAGCCGCACGGAATTCATCTCCCCCTGCAGCGAAACCTAAATTATTACCGATAGTAAGGCCCATATAATCTTCTGGCCAATTCGGTCTTGGAGTACTTAACACTGACTTTGTACAGACAACCACTAGCTTTTCGTCAAGGATAGGCATCTCGTACTCCATATAGGGACGCTGCTCAATTCGTTTATAAGGTGGGTATAATGCAAATATTTTGCTGTTTTCGATTTCTGATAGGCCACGCTTCCAAGGGATTTCTTTGATCGTGACATTATAGGCTGGCATTTTAGAAAATATGCGTTCCAAAATTACAGTATAAATACCAGTAATACGTCCACTTTCACTGTAGGAATAAGGTGGATACGAATCATCACCATATATGGTCACATTCGTCGTGGCAGAAGCACCGAAAGAGAGGGCTATTGCGGGTAAACATACTAAGTATTTTTTCATCAATCGCTCCAAAACTTATCTAATAATATTCAGTCGGTGGTATAGATAAGTAATAGTTCACCTATCAATAGAGTCAACCAGCATCCGAAGATAATATTTCAGGTAGAGTATCTTATTCACCGAGCTAAGTGAGAGGAAAGTAACGATGCTGATGGTTAGCAAGCCATGTTTTTACGGCTTTGCGTGATATTTTAATGCCCGTATCATTGAAATGATTTGGCATTAAAAAATAATCGATGGGATATTTAAATCTTTCAAGCTTGCCATTGAGCCACTGCTCTAACGCCTCTTTTTTAGGCATAGTTTGGCATTGCAACAAAGCAACGCTGCGCGCGCCAAACTCATCATTATGCACAGGGATCACCATCGCTAAAATAATATCGGGGTGGTGAGATAATACCGCTTCAATCTCTTCACAATGAATGTTTTCGCCTCCAGAGATAAATTGGTTATCAACGCGGCCAATAATACATAGCTCATCATTCTGCCAATGGCCAAGATCTTGGCTGTCGAACCATCCTTGTTCATCGATAAGAGGCGTGATTAAGCCTTGTTGGTAATAGCCACTGGATATGGTTTCACCGCCAATGAAAATGCGCTGACCTTGTAGCTTCACTTGCCGTTTAGGTAGCACGTGACCAACACTCTGGCTTGCGTTAACACGTTTTGCTGTGACAGTGGAAGCCGCTTCCGTCATGCCATAACCCACCCAAGTTTCAATGCCATGCTTTGCCGCCTGCTGGGCGAGATAGTTTGGGATATGGCCTCCGCCAAGCAGCACGTGCGTTAATGCGAGTGGTGTTTTACTGTCTAATAAACGCTTCAGTTGAGTAGCAACCAATGAAGCATGCGTGACATGAATTATATCTTGGGTGAGATCGCCGCTGCCGACTTTTAAGCAAGCACCAGCTACTAGCCAGCGATAAATAATGGCTAACCCAGACACATGATACATCGGTAAACTCAGCAGCCACGTATCATGGCAACGAAATGAAAATACCTCAAGTAAACCACTGGCTGACGACCAATGCTGCTGAAAAGTATGAATAACGGCTTTAGGAACCCCAGTAGAGCCAGAAGTAAAGATGATTGAGGCAAACTGTGTCTCAGCCTTGTTTACCATAGCGTTCGTAGGCGGCGAAACATGTTCGTTAGTAATATGTTCATGAGTAAAAAGCCGGATGTTAGCCTCAGCGAGCAATGAAGCTAGCTCACTCTCCTCAAGCCTAGCTCCTTCACCTAACCATAACCAATGTGGTTGATTCTCTCCGTATAAGGTACTGAGTTTCTGTTTCAGCAGCATCACAGGTTGTGGCATGGTGATGGCGCAGATCACGCCAAGTTTTAACGACGCAAGGTAGATTAACACTAACTCAAGGCTATTCTTACCCACTAACGTAAGCACATCTTGGTTCTGCAAACCTTGTTGCTGCATTGCAAAAGCATAAGCGTCAATACGGTTCGTTAACTGCTGCCAAGTGTAGGTTTGATTCGCCGTACGCAATGCGATCGCGTGCGGCGTATACAAAGCATGTTGTTGCCACGGCTTTTGGCAAAAGGAAACGCCTACTCGCATTGAGATTGCCAAACCACCGTTTGCTGAGCGAGCGTTTGTATCGGCAATGCGCTGTTGGGCCATGCGCTTTCGAGTTGTGCTTTAAACAAACTAATCGTATCTAGCCCCGGAATTTCATTAGGCAGTTGCCACTGCGCAAAACGAGCTAATTGGCAAAGTCCTAAACTCGATTCGATGCTAGAGCTAATAACGGCTTGAATGCCTAATGTTTTAGCTTTTTCAATCAAAGTGATACAGCGCTGTACCGACCCAATCAAGGTCGGTTTAATCACAATGGCTTTCGCTCCCGTCAGATCTTCTAGCTGAAAATCTGCACGGCGAACGGCTTGCTGTAAGGTTTCATCCCACGCAATCGCAATGCCCGTATTGATAGCAAAAGCCAAGCTGTCACTGGGAGATGGACACGGCTCTTCCAAAAACGCAATGCGTTGACGCAGCGAAGGAGAGACATATTGGGCAAATTTTTCAGCTTTAGCGGGTGTCCAAGCTTGGTTAGCATCAAGACGCAATTGCAAATCAGGCATAGATTCTAAAAACAGATTTACGATCATCCCATCGCGAATCGCTTCGTACAGCCCAACTTTAATCTTCGCAACTCTATGATCGCCCGGTAGCGCGTTCAGAAGCGGGATCAGTTCATCAGGGTCTCCCGAGCACAAAGGTGCTGCGTGATAGTGTCCGGCTTGAGGCAACCCACCATTCAGCTCTAACTCCGCCATCGACAAACCAAAGGCAACAGAAGGAAAAAGATCATCATAGGTAATAAGCTCACCACTAACCCAAAGCTGAAGCTGCGCGATTAACTGCTGCTGTGCTTGCTCAAGTGACTCTAAACTGAAACCGGGTAATGGGGCAACTTCACCCAACGCCAAACCGTGATCATCTTGTAATTCAATGATCAGACCTTCACGTTCTACCAGCTTCTGATTGCGGAGAATAACGCCGCTATCCATCGGTAAACAGTAGCGATACAGTGTTGCGCTGCGCATAATTTCAACCTTTTGTTCGATATTCGACTTTGTTCATTGAGACCACTAGCCCAAATCATCACGGAAAATTGGATGATTTGAGCCGATTTTACGCTTAAGGATTACGAGGGAATTTATTGAAATCAGGGCGGCGTTTTTCATTGAAGGCATTGCGCCCTTCTTGCCCCTCTTCTGTCATATAGAACATCATGGTTGCGTTACCCGCCAGTTCTTGCAAACCTGCTTGGCCGTCACAATCTGCGTTGAGCGCTGCTTTCAAACAGCGCAGCGCCATAGGGCTATGCTGCAATACTTCACGACACCAGCGAACCGTCTCTTTTTCTAAATCAGCTACTGGCACAACCGTGTTGACCAGCCCCATGTCCAACGCTTCTTGAGCATCATAAAAACGGCAAAGGAACCAAATTTCACGCGCTTTTTTCTGCCCAACGATACGGGCCATGTAAGACGCACCCCATCCACCATCGAATGAACCCACTTTGGGCCCTGTTTGACCAAACTGGGCATTTTCTGCCGCTATGGTTAAATCACACATCATATGCAGCACATGGCCACCACCGACAGCCCAACCAGCAACCGCCGCAATTACAGGTTTCGGACAGGTACGAATTTGGCGTTGGAAATCGAGCACATTGAGATGATGCGTACCGGACTCATCACGATAGCCGCCGTAGTCGCCACGAATTTTTTGATCGCCACCAGAGCAAAATGCCGCTTCACCAAGACCAGTTAGAATGATCACGCCAACTTGCTCATCATAACGCGCATCGGCCAGCGCACTGATCATCTCTTTAACCGTTTGTGGGCGAAAGGCATTACGCACCTGAGGGCGGGCAATCGTAATTTTGGCAATGCCATCTTGCGATTTGTGATAGTGAATATCTTCATATTCGGCACTGCAGTCACTCCAGATGACTGGTGCGTACAATTCTTGTTCAGTAATACCGACTGTTTTAGCCATGGTGCTTTCCATTGTTCTATTAATTATTGTTTTTGAACCAACGCGTTAGCATTGGCTGATAAATTCTTGAATAAGATGAGCAAATACTTCGGGCTGCTCATAATGGACATTATGCCCTGCAGCCTGCACTTGGCGATATTCGAAACCGCTTTGTTGTGCCAGATGAACAAACTTACTGTCCTTCTCCCCACAAACATAGACCATTGGCAATGCGACTTGCTCAAGTTGTGCGAGCAGATAAGGCTGCTTTGCCAATGAAGTCGAAAGTAGCATGTGAGCCACTGCAGCCCCAAGATTAGCACTGCGTTGAGTGACTAAAGTTTGTCTTTGCTCATGATTTAATGAAGAAAAAACGGGTTGATGATACCAATCGACCAAAACTCGCTCAATCTGCTCAGTTTGGAAACGATGTGCCCAATGGTGATCATTTTTCAATCGTTGCTCACGTTCAAAAGAACTCTGCAAGCCGAAGTTGCCACCCTCAACGATCAAACCTTGAATATTCAACGCCGAAAAACGCTGCATCGCCACGCCATACATTGCCAGCCTTCCACCAAGTGAATAGCCCACCAATACGATAGGTGTTTTTTCGCCAAGCTGCTTAAGCACGGTTGCAGAAATGTGAGCGCAGCACTCATCAAAGTCATCACATAAGAGAGACTGACTACCGCCATGACCGGGAAGATCAATCCATAATTGCGAGTATGGCGCAAGGAAAAGCGCCGTTTTCGACCAATCTCGCCCACTGCCTAGTAAACCATGTAGAAAAACCAACACTGGCTCGACCGACGTCGAACCTGTGTTGGTGCTGCAATAAAAACGACTACAAAGCATAGACTTGCTGGGTAAATTGTGTGATTTGCTCACCGGCTTGCCCAGACGGCGTGGTCACTTCAACCAATAAGGTGCCAGTACCCTGCTGTAAATGTTCACGGACCAAGCTTTGATAAGCAGATAAGGTTTGCGGACAAGCATAACCTAAACGAAACTGCCGTGCGGCGTGTTCAAATTGGTAGCCATGGGGCATTTGGTACAAGGCGGTTTTGTGCGCTTTGGGAACAGGTAATAGATCAAAAATAGCGCCACCATCATTATTCACCACCACCAGCACCAGAGGCGTGCTGACTTGGCTAAGCAGAGCTAGAGAATTCAGATCATACAGCAATGACGTGTCACCAATAAATACCAACATTGGATTATGATTGGCTCGCTGTACTCCTGCGGCGGTTGCCACTAAGCCATCAATGCCCGAAGCGCCTCGATTGGAGTAAACCGAACGTCCCTCAATTTGAGCAAACATATCGGCTAAACGGACGAACAAACTGTTGCCGATAAAGAGATCGGCCCCTTCGCTACGCTCGGCCATATCGAGCGCTAAACCAATCTCTGTAATGGAAGAGTCACCGTTCAAATGCAATTTAGCCAGTTGGGCAATCTCTTGCGCCACAGTTTTTATTCGATCCGCCCAACCCGCTTGCGCCGCACCTAAAGCCGTCAATTTGCCAATATGGCGATCAATCCAGCACGCAATATCAGTGACAAACTGCTGTTGCATCAGATGGTTTTGATTATTACGCGCCATTTGGGGTGAAACGTAAATATACTGCACATTACCCGTATGAGCATGGCTAGCTAGCCATTGGGTAAGCCGTTTTGAGACCAGCCGTGAACCGAATTGGATCACCACCTCACTTTCACTAAGCAGCTCACGTGCTCGCGCATTTTGTAACCACAAATCAAAATGCGCCCATTCGCTGCTCACGCCTGACTGAGGATCGCACAAGACTGGCCAACCGAGTTTGTTGGCAAAATGCTTGGCCTTCTTCGCTTCAGCTAATGTCAACGAACCAAGAATCACCAGCCCTTTTTTACTCAGCCATGCACCATCATCTAGCGTTTTTGTTTGGGTTTGGTACTGGCGAGAGCTGAATGCTTGCTCACGCTGACGCCACGCTTCAATCACAACTAAATAATCCGCGTAGAGATCTACATCATGTTCGGCATAAAGTGGTTCGGGAAAGGGACAGTTAATCTGTATTGCACCACCCATATAATCTTGGTTGGCCATGGCCTCATCCACTGTGGTTAACAACCAAGTCAATGGAATAGTCGTCGATGGACTGGGTAGATTCACCGCCTGCGTGACATGTGATGAGTAAATACCTACTTGATTGATTGCTTGATTCGCACCGCATCCTACAAGCTCAACGGGCCGGTCAGCCGTGAGTACAACGAGTTTTTCACCCGTGAGGTGTGACTCAGCAATCGCTGGCAGTAAATTAGCCGCCGCCGTGCCAGAAGTGACAATCACCGCAACTGGCTTTTGGCTCGCCTTAGCAAGACCTAAAGCAAGAAAGCCCAGCCCACGCTCATCAAAGTGAGTATGGATTGCGAGCTTGTGATTAGCGGCCGCCTCTAAGGTCAAAGGTGTCGAGCGTGAACCCGGAGCAATACAGATCTCTTGCACCCCAAGTCGAGTAAGCTCCTCAAGTAGCGTTTGGCTCCAAATTCGGTTCAGCACGGCTTGGTCATGCTTCATGACGCCACTCCTAGAGGAAAATGGTCGCTGATCAAACTCAGTAAGGTTGCCATTTTTTTGTCTAACTCTTGCCATTCGTGCTCAGCCACTGAACCCGGAACAATGCCCGCTCCGGCAAACAGTTGGACCTGATTGTCCACCAGCAAAGCACTGCGAATCGCCACACAAAACTCCGCTTGTTGATGGCTAAAATAACCGACTGAGCCGGCATACCAACCACGTGCAAAAGGCTCATTGGCTTGAATAAAATCCATCGCTGCTTTACGCGGCAGGCCTGCTACAGCAGCAGTTGGTTGTAAAGCGCTTAGCAGTTGTACACCATTCACGCCCTTTTTCAGTCGCACATGGATACCCCGCTTTAAATGCTGCACTTTGCGCAAACGAATCAAACGGACTTCCTGTTCCACATCGGAACTATCAGAATGAGGCGTTAACCGCTCAATAATGTCATCAACTACATATTGATTTTCATTAAGATTTTTACTGTCTTGAGTAAGCCAATGAGATAACTCCATGTCTTGGCTCGCATTTTCTCCCCGACCGATAGTTCCAGCTAACGCTTCGGTATACAAAGTCTGCCCTTGGCGAAGGTATAAACGTTCAGGTGTCGAGCCCATAAAGCTGTGTTTTTGATCAAGTGCGAATAAAAAATGAAAACTGTGATGATTGTGCTCAGCACTTGCCTTAAGCAACTGCGCCGCGCTTAACGGCTTATCTAAACTGAGTGTCGTTTGCCGCGCGAGCACAACTTTCTTAAACACTTGATGCTCAATTCTATCAAGGGCTTGATTAACCAATTGCTGCCACTGTACCTCATTAGGTTGATGGATAACCTGTTTTATATGTGACGTCATGGCACGTAACGGGTTAATCTCAAGCTGCAGTTTACACAGAGCATCCAAGGATCGCTGGCGTTCAGAAGTCACATTCGCCGCCAATGACCACTGGCCATCACAACGAATCAACTCAATTTGCGGTAAAAAGAAAAACGATGGCAAACAACGGCGATTTTTGTCCGTATGCCCATCAAACGAGCGCCCTCCCCAAACTCGCTGATCCTCGCCAAGAATAGCGTAGGCAGGCTCGGCTTCAGAAAAAGTATACAGTTGACCTAATGCCACTACCTCTTCACGCGTATCACGCGACTGCCAATAAAATTTAGGGAAAATGGGTTGTGCTTCAAGCCAATCAATTGGCGCGAAAGGGGGAGCTTCTTGCAGTATTTGTACAAAACGAACGTCATCATCCTTCGCGTCGTTTATTTGCTCGATGAGCCGAGCAATAGCTTGATGAAAATGCGACAAATCGACCTCGAAAACATTGAGACACGGGCTTTACTGACGGCTACTCTATTTAGAGAGGGAAACGAAATCAAGACTACGAGTTATCTTTTGCAGATTCCTGTGATGGCGGGCATCCTCATCTATATCTTACAAGTAACCAATGGCAGATTTTTATTCTATCAAACCTCAATTTAGTGTAGTTTAATAAAGAAATTATTTATTTTTCAGGAATTATACAATGCAAAATATCGGGATGTCGTCAAAACTCGACAATGTCTGCTATGACATTAGGGGTCCTGTACTCAAACATGCTAAACGCATGGAAGAAGAGGGGCATAAAATACTGAAGTTAAACATTGGTAACCCCGCCCCATTTGGCTTTGACGCCCCAGATGAAATCCTAGTTGATGTGATCCGTAATCTGCCTACTTCACAAGGCTATTGCGACTCAAAAGGGATCTATTCCGCGCGCAAAGCCGTGGTGCAGCACTACCAGAAAAAAGGGCTGCGTAGCCTAGATGTAGAAGATGTTTACATCGGTAATGGTGCTTCAGAGCTTATCGTGATGGCGATGCAAGCGCTGCTTAATAATGGCGATGAAATGCTTGTCCCTGCTCCGGATTATCCATTATGGACCGCTTCGGTAGCCCTCTCCGGTGGCACTGCCGTGCATTACTTGTGTGATGAAGAAGCCGATTGGTACCCTGATCTCAACGACATCAAAAGTAAAATCACGCCCAAAACACGCGGTATTGTATTGATAAACCCCAACAACCCAACAGGGGCTGTCTATAACCGTGATTTTCTGCTGGAAATTGTTGAGATTGCACGCAAGCATAAATTGATCATTTTCGCCGACGAAATCTATGACAAAATCTTATACGATGGTGCAACCCATACGCCTATTTCAACGCTAGCTGATGACGTTTTAATGGTCACTTTTAACGGCCTGTCGAAAGCGTACCGTGTGTGCGGATTCCGAGGCGGTTGGATGTTCCTTACCGGGCCAAAACACATCGCCAAAGGTTATGTGGCTGGTTTGGAAATGCTTGCCTCAATGCGTTTGTGTGCCAACGTGCCCATGCAGCATGCGATTCAAACCGCATTAGGCGGCTATCAAAGCATCAACGAGCTGATTTTACCCGGCGGCCGACTGCTCGAACAGCGCGACCGCGCGTGGGAACTCATCAACCAAATCCCCGGCGTTTCATGTGTCAAACCTAAAGGAGCCATGTACCTGTTCCCGAAAATCGACACGAAAATGTACAGCATTAAAGATGACCAAAAAATGGTGCTCGACTTCTTAAAACAAGAGAAAGTGCTATTGGTTCAAGGAACGGGCTTTAACTGGCCAAAACCGGATCACTTCCGCATTGTCACCTTACCGCATATTGAAGATTTGGAAATTGCCATTGGCCGCTTCGAGCGTTTCTTATCGACCTACAGTCAGTAGCATTCTGACGTAAACTTCCATATGCTAAACGGGCGCACTTTTCGATACTGAAAGTGCGCCCGTTTTCTTTTAATCGCCAATTTTTCTCTTAGTCCCCAAAACAGCAAGGATGTTTATTGCAATGAAAGAGAGTCACTTTTTTGCTCACTTAGCCCGAATGAAGTTAATTCAACGCTGGCCTTTAATGCGATCCATCTCCAGTGAAAATATCTCTGAACACAGCCTACAAGTGGCATTTGTCGCTCACGCTTTAGCCGTAATCAAAAACAAAAAATTTGGCGGCAAGGTGAACCCTGAACGGATTGCGATTTTAGGTATGTACCACGATACCAGTGAAGTGTTGACAGGCGATCTTCCGACACCAGTTAAATACTACAACCCCGATATTGCGAAAGAATACAAAAAAATAGAAGCCGCTGCCGAACAAAAACTGCTCTCAATGTTGCCAGAAGAGCTGCGTGACGACTTTGCTCCGTACCTCGTTTCAGAAGCCGCGCACCCTGAAGATGTGACGATAGTCAAACAGGCAGATTCGCTCTGCGCCTATCTCAAATGCTTAGAAGAGCTCAGCGCGGGCAACCATGAATATGCGCTGGCCAAAAAACGTTTAGACGTCACCTTACGAGATCGCCATACACCTGAGATGGAGTATTTTCTCAATACCTTTGCCCCTAGTTTCGAATTAACGCTGGACGAGATCAGCTAACTCACGCTAAGTTACTTGTTAAGTGTTTGAAAAACATAAATGTACTGCAGGAGATGGCATGGATATATCCATTGACCCCAAATGGCTTGAACGCCAAGATGATGAGCATAAAATCCGCCGCGATGATCACCGTAGCCCCTTCCAACGCGATCGGGCGCGTATTCTTCACTCTGCGGCATTTCGTCGCTTGCAAGCCAAAACTCAAGTACATGGCACTAGCCTGAATGATTTCCATCGCACTCGTCTCACTCACTCCTTAGAAGCTGCGCAACTCGGCACTGGGATAGTGGCGCAAATTAAACTCAAACAACCTGAGTTTCGTGATTTGCTGCCTTCGGATAGTTTGATCGATTCCTTATGCCTAGCGCATGATATCGGCCATCCTCCTTATGGTCATGGCGGCGAAGTGGCGCTCAATTATATGATGCGCGATCACGGCGGCTTTGAAGGCAACGCGCAAACCTTTAGAATTGTAACCAGCTTAGAGCCCTACACCGAACACCATGGCATGAACCTGTCACGCCGCACTGTGCTAGGGTTATTAAAATACCCTGCGCTGCTGAGCCAAACTCGCGCCGTACAGCAACCCAATGCAGTCGCTCACCAGCGTCAGTTGAAAGCTAAAGAGTGGTCGCCTGCTAAGGGAATATACGATTGCGATCACGCGATTTTTTGTTGGGTAACGGAGCCGCTCTCTGCGCACGATAAATCCCTGCTCAGTCAAATGCGTGGTCAGCCCGCAACGCCTTATCAACATCACAAGACTCGCTTTAAATCACTCGATTGCTCAATCATGGAGCTGGCCGACGACATTGCCTACGGCGTGCACGATTTAGAAGATGCCATCGTACTTGGCATGGTAACTCGCCAACAGTGGCAAGAGGCCGCAGCCTCGAAACTGGCCGAATGTGGCGATGCGTGGTTTGAAGAACACATCGCATCCATCAGTGAAATGCTGTTTGCTGGCAAACATTACCGTCGTAAAGATGCGATTGGTGGGATGGTTAATGCGCTACTGACTAGCATTCATATTCAAGCCGTTGATGCGCATTTTAAGAATGAACTACTCGCCTTTAACGCCTATTTAGAACCCAATATGGCCGCCGCACTGGAAGTACTGAAATCATTTGTGAGCCAATATGTGATTCAAATTCCGCAAGTGCAGCGTTTTGAATACAAAGGCCAGCAGATCATCATGGATCTGTTTGAAGCACTGAGCGCCGATCCTGAACGCTTACTGCCAGAAACAACGCGCGGTAAGTGGCAAGCCCAAACTAATGAAGACGATGGTATGCGCGTCATCTGTGACTATATTTCGGCTATGACCGATGGCTATGCGCAAAGGCTCCATCAACAACTGTTCTCAGCTCATAATCACTATTAATGGCTGGTTGAGTGGTAGCTTCTGCCACCGTTACTCACTGATATAGCTGTTACTCACTGATATAGTTTTGCTTAAAAACCCCAGCTGGCATTTGGCTAATTTGAAAGGCAACCATCGCATCAAAAGCATCAAGGAGCGGTTGAAAATTTTGCCGAGGCTCAAGCAATGACAAGATATGAAAACCAGCTTCAACGGTCGATAAGCTGTTTTCACTCGGTGCTTTACGAATGCGATAATTGCCTTTGAGATCGGTCGGCAAGTGCAAACACGCTAGCGAATGTAAATTGCTCGAGAGTTGCCACATTTTATACGCTTTCTTCCAAGTACCATCGAGTAAAATAACTCGTACTTTTCTGGTATCAGCATTGATGTTCATAGCCGACACGGGCTGCGCAGTCTCATGCGGGTAAAGTACATAGTTGAACACATCCGGCTCAGCTAAGCACTCATTCAGCTGAGTGTGCTGGCTAAAATCTTCGGCAACAAAGCGCCTGCAATTGGCTAAAGATAAATCGAGAATTCGGGCTGTGCCCATTGGGCGATGTTCTTCTGTCGGATGTTGAAGAATGATAAGCTCGACCGACGAGGAAAGCGGCACGATCAAAGAACAGATGCAGGCTTTTCGCGCTTTACCACATTGAGAACAGTATCGAGACATAACGTGAATTACTTTCGCCTTTGCTTACTAAACATAAACCATCAAAAAAATCGTTATTTTGCACTACTTGCTATCAGCTTGGTCTGCTTGGGATTGCAATGGCCGCCGCTGGCCGCCCTCAGTGCGTGGAATCGGCCTGCCATTGAAGCGGGCCAATGGTGGCGGATCCTAACAGGAAATTTCACACACACCAACTTTACGCACCTTGGTATGAACCTCGCAGGGCTGTGGATTATCCATTTTGTGTTTCAACCGAGCAGTAAAAAATGGTTAATCAGCCTTCTGGCAACCAGCTTGATGGTAGGCGTCAGCCTTTTTTTGAGCCGTATGCAAGTCTATGTCGGCCTTTCAGGCGCGCTCCATGGAATGTTTGCCTATTTGGCGCTGCAAGAAGCACTGCAAGGGCGTCGCAGCAGTTGGCTGCTGGTGGTTGGTGTTATTGTCAAAGTTGTCTGGGAGCAAATGTTCGGCGCTTCAAGTAGTACTAGTGAGCTTATTAATGCACGCGTGGCTATCGAAGCCCATTTAGCGGGCATGTTGGCCGGGTTGATCTTCGCCATCGGTGAATGGCTGAGATCAAAAAAAACGGAGAAGTAACGCACTTCTCCGCTTATCCGCTTATCCGCTTAATACTCTTAATACTCTCTGAAAAAATAATCTGCCTGCTTCGAGAAAGAAGCGCCTAACTTAAACGATTGGCCGTTGGCCGCGACTGATCAATTTCAGCAACACGCTATCGGCCGCTTCGCCTGCAACACCAGCCAATTTATCAGTCAGTTTTTTCTTCTGCACATAATGGATCGCCAGTACCGTTTTATCTTTACACGCAGCAACCACTAAGTCGTCAGAAGTCTTGATCTCATCGACTAAACCGAGCTCTTGAGCTTGAGTCCCAAACCAATGTTCGCCAGTGGCCACTTTCTCAAGGTCAAGCGCTGGGCGATGCTCGCGGATAAAATTTTTAAACAGTTCGTGAGTCTCTTCGAGTTCCTGCTTAAACTTATCGCGCGCTTTATCGCTGTTTTCACCAAACATAGTCAGGGTGCGTTTGTATTCACCGGCGGTCAATTGTTCAAATTCAATATCATGTTTTTTAAGCAGTTTATTGAAGTTAGGCAACTGTGCAATAACCCCAATGGATCCGACAATCGCAAAAGGAGCGGCCACAATTTTATCAGCAATACACGCCATCATATAGCCACCGCTGGCAGCCACTTTATCCACTGCGATGGTTAAGGGTAATCCAGCCGCTTTAATGCGATCGAGCTGCGAAGAAGCCAAACCATAACCATGCACCATGCCACCGCCAGTCTCTAAACGCAGCAGCACTTCATCACCTTGACGAGCAACAGCGAGAATGGCGGTCACTTCCTCGCGTAGTGAACTCACTTCTTTAGCATCAATACTGCCATTGAAATCCAGCACAAAAAGATGCGGTTCACGTTTGGTATCTAATGCTCCCTCTTTCGCCGCTTTTTTGATCGCTTTATCACGTGCTTTGTTTTTCTCTTTTTCGCTTTTATTTTCTGCTTTATCACGAGCCTTCAAGAAAGCCTCATCATGTAGATGGTGTTCCATCTGCTCGACCATTTCTTTATGACGCTCGGTTAAATTCACCACTTCCAGCTCGCCTTTCTGCGCGCTGTTTTTTCCGCCCACCGATTTCACGATGACCAATAGCACAACAAGAGCGATGACGATTGTCGCAATCTTGGCCAAAAATAGGCCGTAGTCCAATAAAAATTCCAACGTCCTAATCCTCATAGGTTTTGATTTGGTGTATTGTAACCATCTTGTCACGAAGACTTAAAGCAAATCATAACAATAAGGAAGCACAAGGTGGATTATTCAGTTTCTGCAGATGCCCTCAAAGATAAAGTCATTTTAGTTACGGGTGCTGGCGACGGTATCGGTAAACAAGCCGCCATCAGCTATGCAGCCCACGGCGCAACCGTCATTTTGCTCGGCCGCACGGTGAAAAAATTAGAACAGACGTATGATGAGATAGAAAACGCTGGCTACGCAACAGCTGCGATTGTTCCGCTGGACATGAAAGGAGCCACCAAGCAACATTATCTCGATATGATCGATACCATTGCAGAGCAGTTTGGTCGCTTAGATGGCGTGCTACATAACGCGGGTCTTTTGGGTGTGATCAGCCCGTTTGATCAGATTGGTGAAGATTCTTATGACGATGTCATGCAGGTCAACGTCAAAGCGCAGTTTTTACTCACCCAAGCAGCGCTACCATTGCTGCACAAATCTCAAGATGCGCGGATTGTATTTACTTCTTCAACCGTAGGCCATGATGGTCGTGCTTTTTGGGGCACTTATGCTATATCAAAATTCGCCACAGAAGGGATGATGCAAGTACTGGCTGATGAGCTAAGCAACACGTCAATTAGAGTGAATGCAATTAACCCCGGTGGCACGCGCACAGGGATGCGCGCTAAAGCTTATCCCGCTGAAGATGTGGAGTTGTTGAAAACGCCTAAAGATATTATGCCGCTTTATCTCTATCTAATGGCGCCGGAAGGCCAAGCCATTAATGGTCAATGTATCGACGCACAACCGAAAAAGTAATGGCTTAGCTTTTTCTTAATCTGTCAATGCCTTGCCTCATCAGCAAGGCATTGTTGTTTGAGGTACACCATCAAACTACGGAAAATCTTACGAAAGCACATCACGTAAACGATCTTGCGCTTCTTTCACCAATAAATCCGGTTGAAATTTCGAGATAAAACGGTCACAGCCCACTTTTTTAACCATAGCTTCGTTGAAATTGCCACTCAATGAAGTATTGAGAATAATGTGCAACGATTTCATTCTCGGATCACTGCGTACCTCAGATGTCAATTTATAACCATCCATTTCTGGCATTTCAGCGTCGGTAATCATCAATAAAAGCTCATTCGTTACGTCCCTTCCTTCATCACACCATGACTTCAAAAGATTCAGTGCTTCTAAACCATCTCGACATTCAATAATCTCTAAACCAAGTTGTGATAGCGTCCCTTTGACTTGGTTGCGAGCCGTTGAGGAATCGTCCACTATAAGAATTTTTCGCCCAACCATCTCTGAAACCAAGGCATGGTCAAGAACGCCTTCCGAGATAGAGACATCATAATCAATAATCTCAGCTAACACTTTTTCCACATCAATGATTTCAACAATATGACTACTGTTGACCTCTTTAACATGGGTGATAGCGGTCAGATAATTAGAGCGACCAGCTAAACGCGGTGGCGGCTGAATTTCAGTCCAAGCAGTATTGATAATATTGCGAACTTGCCCAACCAAAAAGCCTTGAATGCTTCGGTTGTACTCGGTGATGATGAGGTTATGCTCTTGGTCATCCAAACGAGATGGAGGGAAACCTATCGCACTGCGCAAATCAATGACAGGAACAGGCACTCCCCTCAATGAGGCGACACCCGTAATATTATGATGAGAACCGGGCAATTTTGTTAATTGAGGAACTTTGATCACTTCCCTCACCTTAAACACATTGATCGCAAAGATTTGCCTGCTGTTTAAGCTGAATAAAAGCAGCTCAAGTCGATTCTCTCCGACAAGATTGGTGCGCTGGTCAACCGTATTTAAAACACCTGACATACGAAATCCCGAAAATTATAGTGAACTCACATAACAGTATAGCCATATGGGTTAATTGTAAAAAATATAAATGATCTAACCGCGAAAAAATTAACCTTCGACCACTTTCATCAGCAAAAGTCCATCATAGAGGGCTTGTTTAATCAAAGCCGCACCAGGCATAGTTGCCTGTTTATAAAAGCGTGATTCGACTAATTCGAGATCTTGGTGATAGACGGGTAAGCTCTGCTCTTCGATACATTTTTGTAATGCAGGGTATAACACGTTTTTAGCTTGGTTGATAACACCACCGATCAGAATTTTTTCTGGGTTAAATAGGTTGATCACAATCGCGATAGCGGCCCCTAAGTAACGCCCTAGTTTCTCTATCACATCCACCGCCAATGGGTCACCCTCTGCTGCAGCCTCACAGATATCTTCGATGGTAATTTCTCTGTGCTCAGTCAATGATGAAACCTCACCGTTTGCAATACGCAGCGCCACTTCTTCACGAATCGCTTGCGAACTAGCGACTGTCTCTAAGCAGCCAATATTGCCACAATGACAACGTTTACCATGCGGATCAATTTGGATATGCCCTAACTCACCGATATTCCCATGCCGACCTTGTAGCACCCTGCCATCGAGGATAATTCCGGCACCTAAACCGTGGTGAATAGAGATCAGAACCGAATTTTCATTGCCTTGCGAATGACCAAACAACTTCTCAGCCAGTGCCCAAGCTCGGGTATCATTCGCCACAAAAACAGGTAGCCCCGTCGCCTTATAAATTTCAGGACCAAGAGCCAGATTTTCCACATTGTAATGCGGCATCTGCAGTACAATCCCTTGCTCTGAGTTCACTAAACCGGGCAAAGTAATTGCAATGCTTGTCACGCGATCTAATTGCGACGAGTAGGTTTGAAAAAATTCTTCAATTTCGTAAAGCAACCTAGCGAGCACGTCATCTTGGTCTAGCTCATGGATCTCAATTTTGGTGTCGATCAACACTTCACCACCCAACTCATGCAGAGCAATAATTAGGTAGCCACGGCCTAAACGCATGGATAAAAATTGCCATCCCTCGTTATTGGTTTGTAAACCAACGGCAGGGCGACCACGGCTGATCGCTTCTTGTACTGTCGTTTCATGGATTAAATGAGCTTCAATTAACTCACGAGTAATTTTGGTAATACTTGCCGGAGCAAGCCCACTCTCTTTCGATAAATCAATGCGAGAAATGGGACCTTTTTGGTCGATAAGTTTATATACACGACCAGCATTGACCTGTTTGATATGATCAATATGGCCTGGTTGCGCCATATACATTGGGAGCTCCAGAAATCAATAACATGCCAATTTTTTTACTTTGCGAACTAATTGTGAAGCGCTTTAGTATATTGCCGTGACAAGTATCACGGATATACATAGTTCTTGGTGTATTTAGTCAATAAATTGCTATTTGTTTACATTCAAAAAATATGAAACCACTCTTTTTTTGTGACGAGAATCATCTAGCACCTGTCGATAAATTTAACGCTTATCCCCTTTCTTTCGCCAGATCTTGCATATACTTAATCCAGATTCCCGCCCCATCAGGAGAACACAATGACCGCGGTGTTAAGAAGAACAAAAATCGTCACTACTTTAGGCCCATCAACAGACAAAGGCGAGATATTAGAGGCGATTATCAAAGCTGGCGCAAATGTTGTGCGCATGAATTTTTCACATGGTAGCTCCGAGGACCATAAACTGCGAGCGCAACGAGTAAGAGCTATCGCGGCTAAGTTGGGTCGCCATGTGGCTTTACTTGGTGATTTACAAGGACCAAAGATTCGAGTCTCCACATTTAAAGAAGGAAAAATCTACTTAAATGAAGGTGACCGATTTGTTCTGGATGCAGAGTTACCCCCAGGGCAAGGTGACCAAAATTCGGTTGGCATTGACTACAAAAAACTACCACAAGATGTACAGCACGATGATTTACTGTTACTCGATGACGGACGAGTACAACTACTCGTCACCGCTGTCGATGGTGCAAAAATACATACTACCGTCACTGTTGGTGGCTCACTTTCAAATAACAAAGGCATCAACAAGAAAGGAGGCGGTTTGTCGGCTGAAGCGCTGACAGAAAAAGACAAACGAGACATACTACTGGCCGCCGAAATAAAGGTCGAATATCTGGCTATTTCATTTCCTAGAAATGGCGAAGATATGAAATACGCTCGCCGGCTCGCTCGTGATGCAGGCCTTGAAGCAAAACTCGTGGCAAAAGTAGAGCGAGCAGAAACGGTAGCCAATGATCAGAACATTGATGACATCATTATGGCCTCTGATGTGATCATGGTCGCTCGTGGTGATTTAGGAGTCGAAATTGGAGATCCAGAGCTGGTGGGTGTGCAGAAAAAACTGATCCGCCGCGCTAAGGCACTCAACAGAGTCGTTATCACTGCTACACAAATGATGGAGTCAATGATAGAAAACCCAATGCCAACCCGCGCGGAAGTAATGGACGTTGCCAATGCGGTGCTGGACGGAACCGATGCGGTGATGCTTTCAGGTGAAACCGCTGCTGGGAAATATCCAGTAGAAACGGTTCGTTCAATGGCCGAAGTGTGTGTTGGAGCAGAGAAAATGATCGAAGCTAGCCAGCAAAATTACCGAATCGATACTTCGTTTGTGACTGCTGAAGAAACTATTGCCATGTCCACTATCTATGCCGCCAATCACATGGAAGGGATCAAAGCCATGGTAACTCTAACCGAATCAGGAAGAACAGCACTTATGACCTCCCGCTTAAACTCTGTGCTGCCTATCTTTGCTATGTCACCTAATGAGCGAACTTTAAATCGTTGTGCTCTATATAGAGGGGTCACTCCAGTCTATTTTGACACCAAGGCAGACACTGGATTTGATGTAGCCGTTGCAGCTCTCAATACGCTTAAGGAGAAAAAGCTGTTAGAGTTCGGTGATTTAGTAATCATCACTCAAGGTGACATTATGGATGTTGAAGGGACGACTAACTGTATGCGTATACTTCCAGTCCTTGAGTAATTTGACTATCCCCGTTGGCTGAATAGCCTCGGGGATACTCCTCCACGATTATGTCATACGCGACTGATATGCCTGCTGTGCTTGGCTAAAGTCCTCAATAAAACGGTAACCCGCCGCGAGACCTAATTCATAATCATGAAGTAGGTCTTCTTGACGACTGAGTAAGGAGTTCGATCTCAGTGGTTCACTGGGTACAATTTGTAGGATGTAAATATCATCTGGTGGAGCATGCAAAAATTCTTGAGTTAAAGAATACGTTTGGTAATGCACCATCAACATATCCGCCAACCCTGAATCAAATTTGTCGCCAATTAAGTGACTTAAGCGATATATATCGTCAGCGCCAAATAACCAACGCCCACCATTAAGCAGTTCCAAACTTATCTTTTCACGTTTTTGCTGCTTAGAACGCTCTATCTGTTGATGGAGAAAACCACTCCACTCTTGCTTCCAGTGAGACAATTTCTGCTGCCACTGGCCTTGGATATTTTGTAGAGGTTCATGCAACCAATGAGGCTTGTTATAAGACGTAGTATATGGTGAAGGCTTTAATGTTATTCGACTATCGACCGAGGCAACATCAGGACATTCTGTACGAATGACAGCGGCAAAACGAGCACCTTTTCGCCATGCTTCTTGCACTGGAATTGATGCTGATACACCACCATCAATATACAGTTCATTACCCAACTTAACTGCGTGCGGGTATAAGCGAGGAATCGCACAGGTAGCAATCATTACCTCTCGCCAGTTACTTTCTAATACCGGGAAATAATGGTCGTGCAGCGAGTGTGCTGAAGTAACCGCCGCGTAAGCTTTTCTTTTCGCAAGGACTTGGCATCCCATATCGACATCCAACCTATAAGGAAATTCCGATATGCGATCTAAAGCCCAATCCAAGTTCATGAACTGCTTACGCCGAACGTAGCTAAATAGATTAAAAAAATTAGCATCCGTGGTGAGTTCTAAAATAAAAGCTTTGCCTAACCCATGCTGACGACATAGGTAAGCGCACAAATTCAATGCACCTGCAGAGGTGCCATAGAATTCATCAAAGGGATCAAAATTGGAAACAAGGAACGCATCCAACACACCTGCGGTAAAAATACCTCTTTGGCCACCACCTTGGGCAACCAATGCATTTTTTCCTCCAATATACTTCGAGAGCCGATCTAAATCCGCTCTCGTCTCTTTATCAGAGATAGTTCCACTAGTGTTCATCAGCAGAACCCTCGTTGATTAATGGCTGATAGCGATCAAACCAAAACCAATCAGAACAGCAAACACTGTTGCAGTAATCACTAATGCATATTTTAGATCAAGTTCCATAGCCACCTCCTACCAGATAACAAAGTAATAACATCAGTGTGAAGTATCTTCAAGAATCGTTGGTTTTTCGTGCACAATTATGGAGTTACTATCACAATAACCTAATCGTTAAAAAGTGGCCGAGGTTAATAGCTATGCATCAATATAATAAAGTCATTCTTATTATAGGATCTTTATCTGCTCCCTATGCACAAGCACAAGTCATCGTTTCTCCTTTTTTTGGGTATACGCTTGGGGGAGAGGTCGCGGATAAAGCTGGCAATGACTATGATTTAAAAGCTTCATCTAGCTATGGCCTCGCTATAGAAACTGATTACGAAAAAGGCCGAATTGGTCTGTTTTATGCTACTCAAAACACCGCGGTTGAAACCATTAACGCGGATGCGAACATCCATTACCTCCACTTTCAAAGCAGCATTTATTATCCGACAAGCCAACAATTGACCGCTTATATAGGCCTAGGTATCGGTGGTTCTTATGCAGATGTTGATTGGGCTAAAGATAAATATGGTTTTTCTTCAAGCTTGTTTGGGGGTTTTGAGTATGCCCTTACCGATAACATTGCGCTGAATAGCCAAGTGCGTTGGTTAGGTACCTCTGTTGACAACGAAACTTCAGCAACCTGTACACTGCCTTCTTCAGAAACGTGCGTGATTCGTTTTAAATCTGATTGGATAAATCAATTTTCGGCTAATATCGGCCTAACAGTTCGTTTTTGAACTGAGATAAAATTGCGGTGTGATTCACTAGTGAGTGTATGTTTTTCAGTCATACACTCTTCGACAAAAAATAGTTTTATCATTTATATTTTCCAACCAGAAAAGTTATAAATCCTATTCTTGTTAAAAAATGGCGCTCATTCCACCTAAAACCCAATTAATTAACAACTAATACACCATCAAAAAACCAGAGAGTAACATTTGCAATCTATTGCCTTAACTTCGATTAGTCTGTAGTCTCGAACCCATGCGTAGCTGATTATTTCAGATACGGCAAACACACATCGAACTATTAAGAACAATATTCTGAGTTCTCGTTAAGCTGACAACACATAAAACTATTTTTTTGCCAGTTCATGGATGATGGCGCAAATATTCATCGGTCTATTTAGTGTGCCGATAGTATTCATCACTCCAGCACTGGCTCCTCAGCCGAAGAGAAGCTTCATACCTCAGGGAAGTCGTAAAGGAGTAAACAATGAAGCGAGAACAATGGGGATCCCGTGCAGGGTTCATTCTAGCTGCCGTAGGTTCGGCTATCGGTCTTGGAAACATATGGCGTTTCCCTTATATGGCTTATGAGAATGGGGGCGGTGCATTCTTCATCCCTTATCTTTTCGCCATGATCACCGCGGGTATACCGTTTATGATCCTAGAGTTTAGCATGGGTCAAAAGCATCGCGGTTCAGCACCAGCCACACTGGCTAAAATTCACGCAAAGTTTGAATGGTTAGGTTGGTTCCAAGTAGGGATTGCCGCAGTTATTGCTGTGTATTATGTAGCCGTTATTGGCTGGGCTATTTCCTACTTTGGTATGTCGTTTACACAAAGTTGGGGAACCGATACTAATGCTTTCTTCTTTAGCAACTATTTAGTACTCGGCGATAATTCACCGACCAATCTCGGTAGCATTCAATGGAAAATCGCCATTGCAATGCTGATTGCATGGGCCATTACTTATGCTGCTATCGTCGGTGGAGTGAAATCAGGGATCGAACGTGCTTCAAAAATCATGATGCCAATACTGTTTATCATGGTACTGCTTTTGATTGGTCGCATGATTTTCTTGCCCGGTGCATTAGATGGCGTGAACTACATGTTTGAACCTGACTTTAGCAAGATATGGGATGTGAAGGTTTGGGCTGCTGCTTATGGGCAGATTTTCTTCACCCTAAGCATTGGTTTTGCCATCATGCTGGCGTATTCGAGCTATCTTCCCGAGAAATCAGACATTACCAATAATGCCTTCATGACAGTATTGATTAACTGTGGCTTCTCAATTCTGGCAGGGATTATGATTTTCTCTGTTCTTGGCTACATGGCTCATGAACAAGGTAAACCGTTGACCGAGGTCGTATCTGCGGGCGTCGGTCTTGCCTTTGTCACGATCCCAGCAGCTATTAACCTACTACCAGCACCTTATATCCTTGGGCCAATCTTCTTCTTTGCACTTGTTGTTGCAGGCCTAAGCTCACACATATCAATCATTGAAGCTGTCACCTCAGCCGTCATCGATAAACTAAAGTGGAGCCGTAAAAAAGCGGCTAATGTTGTGATCAGCATAGGGTTTGTGATTTCAATGGCCTTTGCGACCAACGGCGGCCTGTTATTGCTCGACCTTGTCGATCACTTTGCAAATAACGTGGGCATTATGGTGAGCTGTCTAGTGGAACTTACGCTAATGGCATGGCTATTTAAGATTTCTGACGTACGCAAATACGTCAACAGCATTTCCGATTTCAATATTGGCGTGTGGTTTGATATTTGTCTGCGCTTTATCTCACCTGTAATTTTGGCCATTATTGTCGCCACAAAACTGAACGCTTTATTTACTGAGGGTTACGGTGGTTATGATCTCACCCTAGGATGGATCATGATCGGGTTACTCTTCGCTATAGGCGTAACAATCAATGCAACAAGCCGCAAGGAGTGCAACTAATGACGACAAGTGCAATTATTATGATGATTATTGGTTTGGGCATTACATGGGGTGGCGCCGCCATCTGCATTAAAAAAGCCATGAACAAACAATAATCCTGTTGATTCTAAAAGCCGATGTCATCATCGGCTTTTTTTATGCCTGTCGACAACCGCTACACCTGCCTCTTGAAGCCAAACCTATTCATGCCACCCAAACCACAGCAAAATTAAACAAGTGATGTGAATAAAGAAATAGAGCGAAATAGCCCTTACTCGATTATCGTTTGAGATAAAAGAGAGTTAAGTCAACAAGCCGAGCGTGAGATCCGTATTATCGCCCTAATAGGACAGCTCAATGAATAAACTGATGCAACGTATAAAAATAATGAACGCGTTAGAGAAAAAAGAAAAGGAGGCATAATGCCTCCTTTTTATAGGGGAATGAAAAGATAAGAATTAGCCGTGATTACGGATCCACTCATCCATTTCAGTTTTAAGGTTGTCAGACTTAGTACCAAAGATAGCTTGCACGCCACCCGATACAATCACAACACCCGCGGCACCAAGCTGTTTCAGTTTCTCTTGGTTTACTGCTTCTGTTTTAGCAACAGAAACGCGTAGACGAGTAATACATGCATCTAGGTTAGTGATGTTCTCTTTACCACCAAAGGCTGCAACAAGTTCACCGGCTAACTCACTACCTGTAGCAGAAGAAGCTTCTTCAGATTCATCTTCACGGCCTGGAGTTTTCAGGTTCATCGTACGGATAACGAAAGTAAACACGACGTAGTATAGAACTGCATAAGCAATACCTAGACCAACCAGTAGCAACATGTTTTCAGCACGAGGAGATTGAACAACAAAGTCAATGAAACCGTTCGAGAACGTGTGGCCGTGAACAACACCTAAAGCATTAGTCAATACATATGCAAGGCCTGCAAGTACCGCATGGATTGCATACAAAACAGGAGCAATGAATAGGAATGAGAACTCGATAGGTTCTGTAATACCCGTTAGGAATGAAGTCAATGCGGCTGACGCCATGATGCCCATTATTTTAGCGCGGTTTTCTGGTTTTGCAGAATGCGCTATCGCAAATGCAGCAGCAGGAAGACCAAACATCTTAAATAGATAACCACCCGCTAGTTGGCCAAAGCCATTACCCGCAGCACGAGACGCATCATCAGCCGTCAAGAAGCAAGTCATGATACCGTTAACTGTCTGCCCTGCACCATTAACACATTCGCCTGCTTGGTAGAAAAACGGTACGTTCCAAATATGGTGTAAACCAAATGGAATCAATGAACGCTCAACGACACCGTAAATACCAAATGCAGTTACAGGGTTTTGGTTTGCTGCCCAATCAGAGAATGTCGCGATAGCTGAGCCAACAGGAGGCCAAATGATAGATAAAACAATACCTAGAGCAATCGCAAGGAAACCCGTAATGATTGGTACTGCACGTTTACCCGCGAAGAAGCCAAGATATTCAGGGAGTTGAATTTTGTAGAAACGATTGAATGCCCAAGCAGCAACACCACCTGCGAGGATACCACCAAGAACGCCTGTCTCGATGTTATCAACACCCATTACGACTGCCATTACTTTTAGCGTCGCAACCATGATGCCATAGCCAACAATTGCTGACAGGCCTGAAACACCATCGTTATTCGTGAAGCCTAATGCTACACCTACTGCAAAGAGTAGTGCCATTTGACCAAAAACCGAACCACCAGCTTGTTCCATTAAATGTGAAACAACTTCTGGTAGCCAGCTAAAGTTCGCTGCACCCACGCCAAGCAAAATACCCGCAACTGGTAAAACTGATACTGGAAGCATCAGAGCCTTACCAACTTTCTGCAGGTTTGCAAAAAGGTTTTTAAACATGTTTATGCTCCTGATTAAGTTATTAGAATTGTTTGGGTTCTAACGGCGCACCCCCGTAGCCTAAATGTTAGCACCCAATGAAAATGTAACCACATATCGCATTATATTTTTCGCCTCTAAATATATCTTGATGCCACTCAAACTTTCTAGTTAGTAACGAATTTTTGTTTCAAAACAATAGACCGATCACAATGCGGGAGGGTGTACACACAGTCAAACAATAGATGTAACTTCATGTTTTATAATGACATTGTTAACAATATTATTAATTTCGCAGAATGAATAATATTAGCGCACTTGTTA
Source organism: Vibrio qinghaiensis (assembly GCF_002257545.1). Lineage (NCBI taxonomy): Bacteria > Pseudomonadati > Pseudomonadota > Gammaproteobacteria > Vibrionales > Vibrionaceae > Vibrio > Vibrio qinghaiensis. The sequence continues at coordinate 1,898,547 of NZ_CP022741.1, forward strand.
TTTTTAGTAACAAAATTACATTTTCAACTTTAAAGCTTACTTTTCCACCAAACCAAGTAAACAAGGCAATAAGCTGTTGATTATCAGGCTAACTTGATAAAAAACGCCATCTTAAACGCACTCATCACGACAAATCAATTTTCCGTCGCAAAAAAAGATTTTGGTAATTTTCGGTCGTTTTTTCTTCAATTTCTTTTAGTGATACACTTTTTAGCTGTGCAATGTAAGCCGCAACCTCAACAACGTAAGCAGGCTGATTTTGCTGACCTCGGTGTGGAACGGGGGCAAGATAAGGGGAATCAGTTTCGATCAGCAAGCGTTCCAAGGGCAGCGCCTTCACAACTTCTTTTAATTCTGTCGCTTGTCTAAACGTAACAATACCTGAAATGGATATATAAAAACCAAGCTCCATAGCGGCGTGTGCAAAGGTAAGATCTTCAGTAAAACAATGGATAACACCACCGCACTTTTCTGCCCCACCATCACGGAGCATTTCAAGCGTATCGGCCCGGGCATTTCGTGTATGAATGATCAAAGGTTTGTTGAGGGCAACCGCGGTTTCAATGTGCTGTGAAAACCGTAACTTCTGCAGCTCAGCCGTTTCCGGTTGATAGTGATAATCTAGCCCCGTTTCGCCAATCGCCACCACTTTAGGATGACTCGCGTATTGATGGAAGCGGCTCAATTCAAAATGACTTTCAACGTCAAGTGGATGAACACCACAAGAAGCATGAACATTATCAAAGGGCTGAATAAGCTCTAACATTGGTTCAAAAGAATCCAGCGTTACGCCAACAGAAAGCAATTGCTTAACATTGGCTTGACGAGCTTTTTCTACTACATCAGCAACATCAATATGGAGCGTATCGTAATCAAGTTTATCTAAATGGCAGTGCGAATCTACAAACATGTTTTCTCATCATTAAAGTTAAATAGCCAATCGCTGATCAGTAGCTCGCTATTAAGCCCACTAAACGTCTTTAGTTCTTCCATTAAACGAGTTAATGCCGTGGTTTGGCGATAAAGTACTGGGTAGCTGATCTGTTTAGCTAATCGAAGGCTAATAGGAAGCTGCTGCTGTTCAACCACGTCAAATTGTACCTTTTGCGTATCGGTCAACATGGTCCACAACCAAGCTAAATATTGGGTAGGCGCCTCATTAATCTGCTTCAAACAAGCGGAAATATCGGCACTGGCATCGGTTAAGCAATGGGCAATATTTTGCTCAAAAGCCTGATATTTTGCTAACTCTCCCGATTGAATAAACATCAACGTATTGAGCGGTGAATAGCCATTTAAATGCGCCGCATAAGGAGGCACAGGTTGTGATGTCTGTTCACTTAACCAATGAGAGACTTGTTCACTGCTCGGTGGTGTCAGCACCGTTTTTTGACAGCGACTGATAATGGTTGGGAGTAATGGGTTGATACGAGAGGCGACAAGTAAGAAAAAACAATTGTGCCCCGGAGATTCTAACGTTTTGAGCAATGCATTCGCTGCTGATTCATTCATAGAATCGGCGGGATTAATAACGATAAAGCGAGCACCAGAAAGCTGCGCCGATTCTTGAGCCAACTTATTGCATTGCCTAATTTGATCAACGGTAATCGCCTTCCCCTCTTTTTCAGGCGAGATCAGATGAAAATCAGGATGACTACCAGACTTCATCAATTCGCAGCTATGACAAAACCCACACGCTTCTGAATGACTATGCGAACACATCACTGCTGTACTCAACTTCTCAATGAGCCGTTCAGCGCCCAGTCCAGGGGGAGAAATGAGTAAACTTGCCGCAGGAAACTGCTGGTTGTTGAGGCTGGCTTGCCACTGATGCCAATAACCTTCTAACCACGGATACAAAGCATTCATCATCAATTTATTACTCAATTGGGACCCTGTTTTTTTCTAACATGCTGGTTTTCAGAAACTGATTTAGTGCTGATTTGATAGATAGTGCCACCGCATCTATTGATTGTTCAGCATTAATCACGGTCACGCTTTTATCTTCCTTAGCTAGGGCAAGGTAACGTTCACGTGTGCGCTCAAAAAAACCAATATCCATTTTTTCGATACGATCAAGCTCACCTCGACCTCTGGCTCTTTCTAAACCGATGCTCGGATCTAGATCCAGATAGAGAGTAAAATCTGGCTTAAAATCACCTAGCGTTACCTTTTTAAGGTTTTGCATCGTTTCTAGCGGAATTTGCCTCCCACCACCTTGATAGGCTTGAGAAGACATATCGTGGCGATCGCCAACCACCCACGAACCAGCCGTAAGTGCAGGCTTAATCACATTTTCAACCAGTTGAACACGAGCGGCGTACATTAATAGCAGCTCAGTCATATCCTGAAGAGCTTCACCCTCATGCTCTTCTTTGACTAAGGCGCGCATTTTTTCTGCTAAAACAGTTCCGCCCGGTTCACGAGTATGAGTGATGTTTATCACTCCGAACTCAATAAGTGTTTCTCTAATGGATTGAATAGCAGTGCTTTTTCCTGCGCCTTCTAAACCTTCTACAACAATAAATTTAGCATTCATGACTGGGTTCTTAACTGTTTTAAGTAAGCGCGAACAGCGCGATTGTGTTCATCCAATGTTTTAGAAAAAACGTGCCCACCAAAGCCACTGGCAACAAAATACAAATAATTGCTCTGCTCTGGGTTTAATGCCGCTTTGATTGAGGCTTCACCCGCCATCGCAATAGGCGTAGGAGGTAAACCAAAAATAGTATAAGTATTAAATGGCGTTGGTGTTCTTAAGTCTTTTTTACGAAGATTGCCATCGTAGGCATCGCCAAGCCCGTAAATGACCGTAGGATCAGTCTGCAGACGCATCCGTTTGTTGAGTCGATTGACAAATACAGAAGCGATACGCCCTCGCTCTGAAGCAATAGCCGTTTCCTTTTCAATGATTGACGCCAAAATCAACGCTTCATAAGGCGTTTTAATTGGTAGATTTGGCTGGCGATTGGCCCAATGCTCACCAAGTATTTTCTCAAGGCGTCTATTGGCTCTTTTTAGGATCTCAAGATCGGTCGTTCCAAAAGGGAAATGATAAGTTTCTGCGAGAAACAGCCCTTCAAGCTTTTGCTGCTCAATGCCTAATTTTTGGGCAATGTCGGCTTCTGCCAAATCAGCTATCGTGTTTGTCACGCCTTCGGTTTGTGCAAGCAGAGCTCGCCACTCATTAAAGCGGCTCCCTTCGACAAAGGTAATAGAGAACTGATGCTCTTTACCGGATATCACGTCACTTAAGAGATCGATCAATCGATCTCCGGGTTGTACTTGGTAAGTTCCCGCCTTAATTTTGGTTATTTCAGGATGCAGACGTCGCACTAACTTGTACATCGAAAAATCCGTTATCCATTTTTTCTCATTCAATAGCGTTAATACGCCATTAAGGCTCGTACCTGATTTTATGGTCACAACTTGCGATGAAGGAAGCGATAGAGGCTGTTCTAAATAAGCATCTACTTGTCGCTCAATGTAGAAATATCCAGCTCCAACGGCGATAATGATCAGTATTAATACAACGAGAATTCGATTAATCACGAGTTAAAACGCTCCTGAAAATAGCGTGTTATTTTACCAATAGGGAAAATCGTATTTGCAATTGCCGTGACAGGCGCAACGCCTAATAAGGAGTTAGTAATAAACACTTCATCTGCCGACAATAACTCTTCTAATGAGAATGCTCTCACCTCAACCTTGAGATCGGTAGCCGCCGCCAATAATACACGACGAATAACCCCAGCTACGCCTGCATTGTCTAAGCTTGGCGTACATAACCTATCCCCTGACACCCAAAAAATATTTGCAACCGTAGTTTCTATGACATGCTCATTGATGTCTAGCGCGATGCCGTCAGCGTACCCTTTTTCATCCATCTCTGACTTCAATAAAACTTGTTCTAGTCGATTGTTATGTTTGTGACCCGCCAATAATGGCGAGAGACCCATCCGCTGTTGGCATACACCAAGCTCGATACCATCGGCTATCCACTGACCATAATGGGCTGGGTACTCAAAGGTACTGATAGTGACTTGAGAATCGCCAACGTTAGCAGGGCTATAACCCCGACCACCTTGTCCGCGGCTAATATGAATTTTCACACCGGATTTTGCGGTACTAGGAACGATTGTTGAGAGCCAGTGTTCAACTTGCCGCCAATCAGGAATCGGAATAGCTAAACACCGCAAACAAGATTCCATGCGTTCAACGTGCATATCCCAATATTGAAGCTCACCAGCGCAAACAAGAATCGTTGTGAAGCAACCATCCCCATACAGAAAAGAGCGATCAGTAAGAGACAGAGAGTCACTAGGTTGTCCATTTACCCAAAACATCGTGCTTACCCCACAAAAAGAAACGGCTCAATGCTAAGCATCAAGCCGTTCAAACTCAAGTGTCACAACCACAATCATTAGATTTTTTTGAAAATCAACGAGCCGTTTGTACCACCAAAACCAAAAGAGTTACAGATTGCATATTCCATACCTTCCACTTTGCGGGCAGTGTGTGGAACAAGATCAATGCCTAAACCTTCTTCTGGATCATCAAGGTTTATGGTTGGTGGAACAACTTGGTCGACTAATGACATAACGGTGATAATGGCTTCAACAGAACCAGCCGCGCCTAGCAAATGACCAGTCATCGATTTCGTGGAAGAGACAAGAACTTGTTTCGAACCCTCTTCACCTAAAGCGCGCTTAACACCTTTAATTTCCGCAACATCACCAGCTGGAGTCGAAGTGCCATGAGCGTTGACGTAACCAATTTGAATACCTGTTACGCCCGCATCACGCATCGCGGCTTCCATCGCTAACGCACCGCCTGAACCGTCTTCGCTTGGTGAAGTCATGTGATAAGCATCACCAGACATACCAAAGCCAACTAGCTCAGCGTAAATCTTCGCACCGCGTGCTTTAGCATGTTCATATTCTTCAAGAACCATAACACCCGCACCATCGCCTAGCACAAAGCCATCACGGCCCTTGTCCCAAGGACGAGACGCTTTTTGCGGTTCATCATTACGCGTAGACAATGCTTTTGCTGCGCCAAAACCCGCCATGCCAAGTGGTGTCGATGCTTTTTCTGCACCACCCGCCACCATCGCATCGGCATCACCGTATGCAATCATACGTGCCGCATGGCCAATGTTATGTAAACCTGTTGTGCATGCGGTAGAAATAGCGATATTTGGACCACGAAGACCACGCATGATAGACAAGTTGCCTGAAACCATGTTAACAATCGTTGAGGGTACAAAGAACGGGCTCACTTTACGTGGGCCTTTTTCTACCAAAGCATGATGACCGGTTTCAATCAAGTCAAGACCACCAATACCAGAGCCGATAGCAACACCGATTCTTGGGGCATTTTCTGGAGTTACTGTGATACCAGAATCATTAAGTGCTTGGATACCCGCCGCAATACCGTACTGGATAAAGAGATCCATCTTACGGGCATCTTTTTTAGACATATACTCTTCGCAGTTAAAGTCTTTGACTAGACCTGCAAAACGAGTTGAAAAATTGGTGGTATCAAAATGTTCGATATTAACGATACCGCTTTGACCAGCTAGCAGGGCTTTCCAAGAAGATTCTACAGTGTTGCCTACCGGTGACAACATACCCATGCCAGTGACAACGACACGACGCTTGGACACGATCATATTCTCCGGAGTTGAAAAGTTCTATGATAGGTATAGAAGAATTAGAAAAACTCAGGCGGCCAGAGGGCCGCCTGGAGAGAGAGATTACTGAGCGCTGTTTACGTAGTCGATTGCAGCTTGAACAGTAGTGATCTTCTCAGCTTCTTCATCTGGAATTTCAGTATCGAATTCTTCTTCTAGAGCCATTACTAGCTCAACTGTATCTAGAGAATCAGCACCTAGATCTTCTACGAAAGAAGCTTCATTCTTTACTTCTGCTTCGTCTACACCTAGCTGTTCAACAATGATTTTCTTTACGCGTTCTTCGATGTTGCTCATGTTTTCTTTTCCTTTACAGATTTCGCCTAATGCGATGGTTCCGTAGTTTATTCTAACTAGGGAAAGTTGCAAGTGGGTCATTGCTGGTCAAACCACAATTTTACCGATTTTAACCGAAATTAAGACCATTTTTGACTTAAATCATGCACAAATGTTGCGCATATGGTTAGCAAGTTTTACACGCCATTGACAATAGCAAAGCCTTTATTTTATCAATAACGTTCAAAAACCAGCTTATACCATGTACATCCCGCCATTTACGTGCAAAGTTTCACCCGTAATGTAGGCAGCCTCTGGAGAAGCTAAAAATACCACTGCCGACGCAATTTCGCGTGGATCGCCTAAGCGGCCAGCTGGCACTTGGGCTAGTGTAGCAGTACGTTGGTCATCATTCAGCGCTTTTGTCATATCTGTTTCGATAAAACCTGGCGCAACTGTGTTAACCGTCACACCACGAGATGCAACTTCGCGAGCCATCGACTTAGTAAAGCCAATTACGCCCGCTTTTGCCGCTGCGTAGTTGGTTTGACCAGCGTTACCCATAGTACCGACCACAGAGCCCACATTGATGATGCGACCATTGCGCTTTTTCATCATGCCACGTAGCACCGCTTTCGATAAGCGGAAGATAGACGTTAAATTGGTATCAATAATATCTGACCATTCATCATCTTTCATGCGCATCAATAGATTATCACGAGTAATTCCGGCGTTATTCACAAGAATATCGATCACGCCAAACTCGTCATTGATAATTTTCAGCGTCGCTGCGATAGATTCGACATCCGTCACGTTCAGCGCTAGGCCTTTACCGTTATTACCAAGATATTCGCTGATTGCCACTGCACCATTTTCGCTAGTAGCCGTACCGATAACCGTTGCACCGCGTTCAACTAACAATTCAGCGATCGCTCGGCCAATACCACGGCTTGCGCCAGTCACGAGAGCAATTTTGCCTTCTAAATTCATCATCTCTTCTTTCCTTTGATTACTTAACGGCATCAAGCGAAGCAATATCATTCACTGCTGCTCCAAGCGATTTAATAATGCGCTTAGTCAGGCCTGTCAATACTTTACCTGGGCCAACTTCAAGCAGCTTTTCTATGCCTTGCTCACTCATCAACTGCACACCTTCTGTCCAACGAACAGGACTGTATAGTTGACGAACTAACGCGTCTTTAATTTTGGCCGGATCAGTTTCTGCTATTACATCCACATTGTTGATAACTGGAATTTGTGGTGTATTAAATTCAATCGATTGTAATGCAATCGCTAACTTATCTGCTGCAGGCTTCATTAAAGCACAGTGAGAAGGAACAGAAACTGGCAATGGCAGCGCGCGCTTTGCTCCGGCCTCTTTGCATAACTGACCCGCACGTTCAACCGCATCTTTGTTGCCTGCAATGACAACTTGGCCTGGCGAGTTAAAGTTAACCGGAGAAACCACTTCACCTTGTGCAGCTTCTTCACACGCTTTTGCAATCAGCTCATCATCAAGACCAATAATGGCCGACATCGCACCTACACCTGCCGGAACGGCTTCTTGCATTAACTGACCGCGCAGCTCTACTAATTTGATGGCTTGCTTAAAGTCAACTACACCTGCACACACCAGTGCGGAATACTCACCCAAGCTATGTCCAGCAAGCAAGGCTGGCTGCTCTAAACCTAGGCTTTGCCATAACCGCCAAAGGGCAACAGAAGAAGCGAGTAATGCCGGTTGAGTACGAGAGGTTTGGTTAAGATCTTCTACCGGGCCATTTTGTACCAATGCCCATAAATCATAACCCAGCACTTCAGAAGCTTCGGCAAATGTCTGTTGAATGACATCATACTGCTGACCAAGTTCCGCAAGCATACCAACTGATTGCGAACCTTGACCTGGAAATACGATAGCAAACTTGCTCATTGTTTGTTTCCTTAAGTAAAAACAAGAGGTTGAACCAACCCCTTAAAATAAAAATCTACCCGTTTAAAACTTAACGAGTGCCGAGCCCCAAGTAAAACCACCACCGAAGGCTTCAAGCAATAACGTTTGACCACGTTGAATTCGACCATCTCGCACGGCTTCATCGAGCGCGGTTGGGACGGTAGCAGCAGACGTATTACCATGGCGATCAAGCGTTATGACGACTTGGTCAAGTGACATCGATAGTTTTTTCGCGGTCGCGGAAATAATGCGATAGTTAGCTTGATGAGGCACTAACCAATCTAATTCTGATTTGTGCATGTTATTGGCAGCAAGCGTATCTTTAACAAGCTTAGAGAGTTGCGTCACTGCCACTTTAAAGACTTCATTACCCGCCATATAGAGCCATTTATCAGCATCACCACCACGCTCTGGAACAGGCAAACTCAAGAGCTCGCCAAACTCACCATCAGAATAGATATGAGTCGACAAAATTCCTGGCTCTTCACTTGCACCAATAATGACAGCGCCTGCGCCATCACCAAATAAAATGATTGTCGAGCGGTCTGTTGGATCGCAGGTTTTAGACAAGGCATCAGCACCAATGACCAGAATGTTTTTACACATACCCGATTTGATGTGTTGATCTGCAATCGATAATCCATAGACAAAGCCTGAACAGGCAGCCGCTAAATCAAAAGCAGGACATCCTTTGATACCAAGCTTACCTTGCACCTGACATGCCGCCGAAGGAAATGCATGGCTACTACTGGTTGTTGCAACAATAATCAGATCAATATCGTTTTTATCAATGCCGGCCATTTGAATGGCATTTTGCGCTGCATAAAAAGCCATATCCGCAACGGTTTCATTCTCCGCGCAAATGCGGCGCTCACGAATACCAGTACGGGCAATAATCCACTCATCGCTTGTCTCTACCATTTTCTCTAAATCTGCGTTGGTACGCACCTGAGATGGCAAGTAGCTGCCAGTACCTAAAATTTTGCTATACATGAAGACTAATAATGCCTCTCGAGTAAAACCGCTTCCAAACGATCGCTTATACGGCTGGGGACTTGTCGTTTGACCTCGTGTACCGCTTCGGAAATCGCATTCACGACGGCGAGTACATCAGCACTTCCATGACTTTTTATGACAATGCCGCGCAATCCTAACAAACTTGCGCCGTTATACTGGTCGGGGTTCAATGTTTTTAGTTCAGTAAATAATGAAGAAAACAGTTTTCGTGCAATCCAACCCTTTATGGATGAGCCCAAAAATTGGCTTTTCAACTTATCAATAAAGAGTTGTGCGATACCTTCACACGCTTTCAGGCAAACATTGCCAACGAAGCCATCGCAAACAATCACATCAGCGACACCATCCAACAGCTGATTACCTTCGATATAACCGATATAGTTGACAGCCTGAGTTTGATTCAGCATTTCAGCGCAACGCTTCACTAAATCATTCCCTTTAATCTCTTCCGCACCAATATTAAGGATGGCAACTTTTGCAGAACGGCCTAAATGCTGTTCGGCCAGCGCACTCCCCATGACAGCAAATTGAAACAGAGAATCTGCATCACTTGATACGTTCGCACCCAAATCCAGCATCCAAGTGCGTTGACCTGAAGCCGTCGGCAATGCCGATACTAACGCAGGACGATCAATGCCGGGCAGCAATTTTAGACGAAAACGAGATAACGCCATGAGCGCACCCGTATTACCACCACTGACACAAGCATCAGCACCGCCATCAGAAACTAGGTCAATTGCGATGCCCATTGAACTTCCAGCACTATTGCGTAAGGCCAGAGAAGGTTTTTCGGAATTAGAAATAACGCGGTCACTGTGCAAAATACTCAAGCGAGTATTAAGTTCATAACCTAATTGAGATAATTGATGTGTGATCAAGACTTGATCACCAACGAGGATCACTTTGAGCTCTGGGAAATGCGACAGTGCCTGCACGGCGGCAGGCACTGTTACGCGAGGACCGAAATCCCCGCCCATTGCATCAAGTGCAACGGTTAAATATTGCAAAGGTCAACCTTACTTGCTGATAACCTTTTTGCCACGGTAATAACCGTCAGCAGTCATGTTGTGACGTAGGTGAGTTTCACCTGAAGTCGCATCTACAGATAGTGCAGATGTAGTTAGCGCATCATGTGAACGACGCATGCCACGACGTGCGCGTGATTTTTTGCTCTTTTGTACGGCCATTGACCCTACTCCTTTGTCTTAACCTATAACGAATTATCGTTTTAAGTTTTTTAAAACATCAAATGGATTCGGCTTTTCTTCCGCTAGTTCTTCTGGAAGTTCACCAAATACTAAATTGTCTGAATTAACGCTACATTCCGCTCTATCGTGCATTGCTACTTGTGGCAAATTAATGATGAACTCGTCTTCAACTAATTGTACAAGGTCGATCTCACCGTACTCATTCGGATCTACCAAATCGTACTCTTCCGGTGCGTCTTCATCCGTTTTACTCCCCAAATAAGGAGTATACTTGAATTGGACTTCGCACTCATGTGCGAAAACCTTGTTACAGCGTTGACACTCTAAATCGACAGAGATGTTAGCTTTACCAGAGATAACAACTAGTCGCTGTTCATCAAGCCCAAATGACAATGAGACTTGTGCGTCGCGTTTAACGCCTGCGACTGATTCTTCTAAACGCTTAAAAAGACTGAGTTGGATGATACCATCACAATCAAGTCGTTTTTGAGCCGCTTTAGCCGGATCAATCGATCGCGGTATTTTTACCTTTTGCATAGGGCGCGAATATTATCTTCCAAATCGGTTTTAGTCAAAGAAAAAGGCAAAAAAGTTCGTTTTTTCCCCTTTCCACTGAGAGAATTATGTACAGCATGCCTGATTGATATATGCTGCGGTAAAATTCGCAGCAATTCTAAATCAAAATGCAAAATTACCAACTAGTTTTAGCATCTACTTCGCCGTTTCGGCAGCAATTACTTAAAAAGCTGGATTTACCTTTTGTTACCTGCTCGCCTAATTGCGACGAAACTGCGTTGCCTGGTGAGTCCGCACAAGATCTGGTGACTCGTTTAGCAGAAACGAAAGCAAGATCTTGCCATCCAAACCAACCCAGTTTAGTCATCGGTTCTGATCAAGTTTGCGTGATTGACGGTGAGATTATTGGCAAACCTCATACACAAGAACAAGCCATTAAGCAGCTACTCAGACAAAGTGGAAAAGCCATCACTTTTTATACTGGGCTTGCGGTTTACAACTCAGTCTCTGGTCAATGCATGGTCACCCTAGAACCCTTCACGGTTCATTTTCGCTCTTTATCTAGCGAGATGGTGACGGCTTACGTGGCAAAAGAACAGCCACTACAGTGCGCAGGCAGCTTTATGTGTGAGGGCCTAGGCATTGCACTTTTTGAACGTTTAGAAGGTGATGACCCTAATAGTTTGGTTGGGCTACCATTAATTAAGCTAGTCTCAATGATTGAGTCTCAAGGCATTACCGTTTTAGGATAATGATTAACAGGGAGCGCCTTGATCTGCGCTCACTTTTATACCATGACTTCGACCATTACTTTATGTTTCTACTATGTTGCTACTCGTTAGCGAATGAAAGCTGGCCTTAAGCGTTTCTCAATTTGACTAATGCTTGCTCTAGTTGAGTATCGAGTGGTGCATTAATGTCCATTAACGCCTCTGTCGAAGGGTGAACAAAACGAATATTCGCCGCGTGTAAGAATAATCGGTCAATGCCAAACTGTGCGGTATATGCGTCAAAACGGCGGTCACCATAACGATCATCCCACGCAATCGGGTGCCCTGTATACTGAGTATGAACGCGGATCTGATGAGTACGGCCAGTGATCGGACTGGCTTGCACCAAAGTTGCTTGTGCAAACTGTTCAAGGATCTTAAAGCGCGTTTCCGATGCTTTACCGTTTGGATTGACTCGCACAATGCTGTTCACTTCATTTTTCAATAGTGGCGCATTCACGACTTTACAGCTGCTTTTCCATTGCCCCATAACTAAAGCAAAGTAATATTTTTGAATCGTTTTTTCTCTAAACTGGGCTTGGAGATGGCGCAGCGCGGAGCGTTTTTTAGCCACTAATAAAATGCCCGACGTATCGCGATCGATACGGTGCACCAATTCCAAAAAGCGAGCTTCTGGGCGCAATGCCCGCAGCGCTTCAATTGCGCCAAATTTCAAACCACTCCCACCATGAACAGCCGTACCAGAAGGTTTATTGAGAATAAGTAAGTGCTCATCCTCAAAAATAATGCAGTGTTCTAGCTCAGCGACTTTACTCAATTTGGTATTGGGTGTGTTGCTCTCTTGATCCGACTGTTCGAGAGTCACTGGTGGTATTCTCACCACATCACCAGCCGATAACTTATATTCTGCTTTGATGCGTTTTTTATTTACACGAACCTCTCCTTTGCGCAGGATTCGGTAAACCATACTTTTAGGAACGTTTTTTAATTGGTTACGCAAAAAATTATCAATGCGTTGACCAGCCATATCTTCATCGATATCGATGAGCTGGACTTGGGTTCTAATTTCACTCATGGGCGCCATTGTACCACTGTAAATTGTTTAAATTCACATTTTCTTCGCCACAAAAAAGAATATTTTCATCTGCTGTTTAATGGCAAATTGGCGAGAATTACACCAATTGAAATGTGACTGTGGATAAAATTAAATATTACCCATTACAATTCTTACTTTAACCACTAAAACTCTTTGATAAACATTAAATTAGCCATCTAACTTTTAGACCTATTCTCATTTTTTTGACCTGTTCATAACAAAGCAGATTGCTGTGTTTACCTGTCACTGCTATAGTTCACAGCTGCAATGAATGATTCGGTGATTTTTTATTCTTTACCGTCCATTTTTGAGCAAAATAGTGAGTAGACTGCTAAGCGTCAATGTGCTGCACATGGCGTAAGACACTATTGAGCGAAGCTATCTTGTTGCTCTACTCATCGTCATTTCATGTTGAGTATTTTCCGCCAATACGCGGATCGCAGGCAATCGTGTGCGTGCGATAACTGAAGTGCCCTAGAGCATCCCCTCCAGCCGGGAGGCTGCACCTTTTAGTCATGGGATCTGGCACCGTGAAAACGAAACCCAGCAACAAGTCCAATAATCAAAACTAAAGAAAGATAACGAGATTTTAAATGAAAAGAATGCTAATTAACGCAACTCAAAAAGAAGAGTTGCGTGTCGCGCTGGTTGATGGCCAACGACTTTTTGATCTAGACATCGAAAGTCCAGGGCATGAATCTAAAAAGGCGAACATCTATAAAGGACGTATCACCCGTGTTGAACCGAGTTTAGAAGCTGCATTTGTTGATTACGGCGCTGAACGTCACGGTTTCCTTCCTCTCAAAGAAATTGCCCGCGAATACTTCCCTGATGGCTACACTTACCAAGGCCGTCCAAACATCAAAGAAGCGCTTAAAGAAGGCCAAGAAGTTATTGTCCAAGTTGAAAAGGAAGAACGAGGCAGCAAAGGCGCTGCATTGACCACTTTCATTTCTCTTGCTGGTAGCTACCTAGTCCTGATGCCAAACAACCCTCGTGCCGGTGGTATTTCACGCCGTATCGAAGGCGATGAGCGTACCGAATTAAAAACCGCATTGAGCAGTTTAGAGCTTCCTCAAGGCATGGGCCTTATCGTTCGCACTGCAGGTGTGGGCAAAAGTGCGGAAGAGCTAGAGTGGGACTTAAACGTTTTGCTCAATCACTGGAGCGCAATCAAACAGGCTTCCGATTTGCGTCCTGCACCGCTACTTATTCACCAAGAGAGCAACGTCATTGTACGCGCAATTCGTGATTATCTGCGTCGTGACATTGGTGAAATTCTAATTGATAGCAACACTATTTATGAACGTGCCCTTGAGCACATTCGTTTGGTGCGTCCTGACTTCGTGAGTCGTGTAAAAAAATACGACGGTGAAGTACCCCTATTTAGCCATTACCAAATTGAAAGCCAAATCGAATCGGCTTTCCAGCGTGAAGTGCGTTTACCTTCTGGTGGCTCTATTGTTATCGACCCAACCGAAGCATTGACCTCAATTGATATCAACTCTGCTCGTGCAACAAAAGGCGGCGATATTGAAGAGACGGCGCTTAACACCAACTTAGAAGCAGCCGATGAAATTGCTCGCCAATTACGTCTGCGCGATTTGGGCGGATTAGTGGTTATCGACTTCATCGATATGACTCCTGTCCGTCACCAACGTGAAGTAGAAAACCGTTTACGTGATGCCGTACGCCTAGATCGCGCTCGCGTACAAATTGGCCGAATTTCACGTTTTGGCTTGTTAGAAATGTCGCGTCAGCGCTTGAGCCCATCGCTTGCCGAAGCAAGTCACCATATCTGCCCACGCTGCTCTGGCACCGGAGTGGTTCGTGATAATGAATCTCTTGCGCTCTCTGTTTTACGTCTCATTGAAGAAGAAGCACTAAAAGATAATACCGCTCAAGTTATGGCGGTGGTTCCCGTTCCTATTGCATCTTATCTACTCAATGAAAAACGTCGCTCAATCAATCATATTGAACGCATTCAAGAAGTCGAGATCACGATTGTCCCTAACTCTGAAATGGAAACGCCTCATTTTGAAGTGATCCGTGTCCGTGAAGGGGAAGAGCAAGAAATACTCTCTTACTTAGTGCCAATGAAACTAGAAGCACTAAAAGAAGCAGAAGGTAAAGAAAGCTCAGATATCGATTTCAAACCAAAACGCATTGAAGAACCAGCGTTGAAAGGGTTTGCTGCCCCAGCACAAACTATTCCAGCTCCAACACCTAAAGCAGAGGTAGCGGTTCCAGTCAAAGAGATCGCTGTTGAACCAGGCAAACCAGGTCTATTTGGCCGCATCGTCAAAGCTCTTGGTAGCATCTTCTCAACCACCACCGAAGAGGTGAAAGCTGAGGAAGAGCAACAAAAACAAGAAAACGAACGTAGCCAAGCACCACAGCGTCGTGATCGAAATGATCAACGTCGTCGTAACGGACGCGGTGAAAATGTCAATCGTGACAACGCAAACCGTGACAGAAACAGACGCAAGCCGGTCAATGCCTCTACTCCTGTTGAAGAAACACAAGATAAAGAAACTGTTGCCGCCAACGAGCCTCGTAAGGCACAAAATCGCAAGCCAAAACAAGAGCGCCGTAACAAGCGTGATGACAGCAAATCCGAAAAGTTAGCGGAGCAAGGGCTACAACTTGCGGCTGAAGCGCAAGCCGTCACTTTGACAGTAAATGAAGATAAAACGGAAGAGAAAACCGTAAAAGTAAAAGAGCGCCGTCAACGCCGTAAGTTAAACAAACAGGTTCGCGTAAAAGATCAAACAGTAGCTCAAGAGCAACCAGAAACTGAAGCTGAAATGTTGATCAATACAGCCCCGCTTGCAGAGGTTATTGAAGCTGTAACAGTTGAAACGGTAAAATCTGTTGAGCCATCGGTTGTTACACCAAACGACGACAATGAGAATGACGATCAAAATCAACGTCGCAATCGCCGCTCTCCTCGTCATTTACGCGCCAGTGGTCAACGTCGACGCCGTGGTCGTGATCGTCGCCCTAACCCATTCCGTTTACGTAAAGGTGGGGTTGCCTCTCCTGAGATGGCAATGGGTAAAGTGATGCCTCGCTATGACCTCTCTAAACCTGTGTATCAAGCACCGGTAACAGAGCAAGTCGCAGCGGTTGAACCTGTTCAACAAGTGGCACATGTTGTGGATAACAATACCGAGATAACATTAGGTGGTTTTGCTTTCCCTGAAATGGCAATGGGTAAAGTGATCATTCGACATGAAGAGAGTCGACATGAAGAGAGTCAGAGCGGCGTTGAATCTGTCACAGCCTCTTTGCAGGATGCTGTTGAGCCTCAGGTACAATCTGCAGCGCTAACAGAATCAGTTTCAGTTACAGAATCAGTTACTGTAGAAGCCGTTATTTCAGAGCCAGTGATCGCTGAAGTTGTTATTGAAAAGACTACCGCTATTGAGCTCGTTGTCGAAGAAAAAGCCACGACAGAGAAAGTACCAGCATTGAAGGTTGACGCAGTAACTAAGGCACCTGAAGCCGTATTACCTAAAACAATCAAAGCGCATGCATTCTCTCCGATGACCAAAGCCTCAGGCTCTTTATTGCTCAAAGAGATTGAAATCGTATCAGCACCTTTCCACGCAGAACGAATTGCAACTCGTGCAGCCGGCAGTCAGTCAGCACAAAGTCAAGCAGGCGCAACAATGACTAAACCACTGTATTAATCTCTGAACTGAGTTTGAACACCATTAAAGGGCTGCATTCGCAGCCCTTTTTATATTCCACTTGCCCAATATCTCTGCATCTCATAGCATGGCTTCTTTCTTGTCACTCAAAATGGACTTCCATGACTTGGATCTTATTCACCCTTCTGGCCGCGTTCATGCAATCTTGGCGCAATGCATTCCAAAGTCGCTTGGCAACTGAGGTCAGCACTACTGGTGTTACCCTTGCGCGATTTCTTTGGGCTGGCCCTATCGCGGCTCTGTATCTCATCACTTTGTATCATTTCATACCAGCGCAATTGCCTACATTGTCATTGATCTTTATCGCCTTCATTGTCGGCGCATCATTGATGCAAATAGTCGCGACTGCGCTCATGGTTAAGCTGTTTAAATTAAATAACTATGCCGTAGGTGCTGGGCTAGCCAAAAGCGAAGCCTTGGTTGCCGCAATTTTAGGGATGATTTTTTTTGGCACTCATTTGACAGGCTTGGGCTGGATTGGTGTCATCGTTGGTGGCATTGGTGTATTTTTGATGAGCACGCACGGCAATGTTAAGCAGCTTTCAATGCCAACTGTTTTACTGGGATTAAGTTGTGGTAGTGCCTTTGCGCTCACTTCATTGTGGGTACGTGAAGCCAGTTTAGCACTTGGCTTACCCTTTCCACACAGTGCTGCTTGGGTATTATTGTTGGTCATTTCACTGCAAACGTTATTACTGCTAGTTTACCTGATGGCGACCGACAAACACTCATTAAGACAATTGTGGGCAAGACCTAAGCTGACGCTATTAACCAGCACAAGTAGCTGTCTTGGTTCTATTGGTTGGTTTAGTGCAATGTCTCTTCAAACCGTACCTTATGTAAAAACTTTAGGCCAAATTGAGATCTTTTTTACGATGTTAATTTCTATTTTTTGGCTAAAACAATCAGTGAAAATTAAAGATGGACTGGGGCTTTTTCTAATCGCAATTGCCGCTATTTTAGTCATGTGGGGATAGCTCCAACCTCACCCACGCTTTTGATAATGAAGTTGCTCGATAAAAAAAAGCCCCACCAGACGGTGAGGCTTCATCTTTTCCCGATAGAGATCGTTTCGTGCTAGCGAAAATCTCTCAACAACTCAGCTTACTTTTTCTTAGCTGGTTTTTGGTCATCTTTTTTCTTGATAACGGTAGTGCCTTCGAAAGTTTCACCTTCAACAAACGCTGTACCATAGTAAGCCGAAATAAGTACTTCTTTTAGCTCAGAAATCAGTGGGTAGCGTGGGTTTGCACCAGTACATTGGTCATCAAACGCTTCAACTGACAGCACGTCAACTTTAGCGAGGAAATCCGCTTCATTCACGCCAGCCGCTTGAATAGATAGCGGGATGTCGAGATCTTTCTTCAGCTCTTCCAACCAAGTCAGTAGACGTTCAATTTTCTGAGCAGTACGGTCGCCCGCTTTGCTCAAGCCTAGGTGGTCAGCCACTTCAGCGTAACGACGGCGTGCTTGTGGACGGTCGTATTGAGAGAACGCAGTTTGTTTGGTTGGGTTATCATTCGCGTTGTAGCGCACAACGTTAGAGATAAGCAATGCGTTAGCAAGACCGTGCGGGATATGGAACTCAGCACCGATCTTGTGCGCCATAGAGTGACATACACCTAGGAACGCGTTAGCAAAAGCGATACCTGCGATAGTCGCTGCATTGTGCACTTTTTCACGAGCAATTGGGTCTGCTGCGCCATTTTTGTAGCTTGATGGTAGGTACTCTTTCAGCATCTTAAGTGCTTGTAGAGCTTGACCATCAGAGTATTCATTCGCAAGAACAGACACATAGGCTTCAAGAGCGTGAGTCACTGCATCGTAACCACCAAATGCCGTTAGAGACTTAGGCATATTCATAACAAGGTTCGCATCAACGATAGCCATGTTAGGTGTTAGCTCATAATCCGCTAATGGGTATTTAGCACCTGTTTTATCGTCTGTTACAACGGCAAATGGTGTGACTTCTGAACCTGTACCTGAAGTAGTCGTGATACAAACCAATTCTGCTTTTTGACCCATTTTAGGGAACTTGTAGATACGTTTACGGATATCCATAAAGCGCATTGCAAGCTCTTCAAAGTGAGTTTCTGGGTGCTCATACATAACCCACATGATCTTCGCTGCATCCATTGGTGAACCACCACCAAGTGCTAGAATCACGTCTGGTTGGAAACTCTTCATTGCTTCAGCGCCTTTCTCTACAACAGATAGAGTTGGATCAGCTTCTACATCAAAGAATGTTTGAACTTCCATACCGTTTGACTTCAGCAGAGTCACTACGTCGTCTGCATAACCGTTGTTGAATAGGAAACGGTCAGTAACTAGGAATGCGCGTTTTTTGCCTTCAAGATCGCTCATAGCGATTGGAAGGCTACCACGACGGAAGTAAATTGACTTAGGTAGTTTATGCCACAACATGTTTTCAGCTCGCTTCGCAACAGTTTTCTTGTTGATTAGGTGCTTAGGACCTACGTTCTCAGAAATCGAGTTACCACCCCAAGAACCACAACCTAGCGTTAGAGATGGTGCAACGTTAAAGTTGTAAAGGTCACCGATACCACCATGAGTGGTTGGGATGTTTACAAGAATACGCGCCGTCTTCATTTTGTCACCAAAGTAACGGATACGGTCTGCGTTAACGTCTTGGTTAGTGTATAGACCAGAAGTGTGGCCGATACCGCCGATTTCTACCATTCTTACGGCTTGTTCTACCGCGTTCTCGAAAGAAGTCGCGCGGAACATGCCAAGTGTTGGAGAAAGTTTTTCATGTGCGAATTCATCGTCATAAGAAACTTCGCCAATACCTTCACCGACAAGGATTTTAGTATCTGCTGGAACTTTAACGCCCGCCATTTCAGCGATGGCTGTTGCTGGTTGGCCTACGATTTTCGCGTTGAGTGCGCCATCGATAAGCAGTACCTTACGTACTTTGTCTGCGTCTGCTTTGCTTAGAACGTGCGCTTTATGGCTCGCGAAACGCTCTTTCACTTCGTCATACACTTCGTCCATAACGATAACCGCTTGCTCAGAAGCACATACCACACCGTTATCGAATGTTTTAGACATAAGAACAGAAGCGACTGCACGTTTGATGTCTGCCGTTTCGTCGATTACAACTGGAACGTTACCTGCACCTACACCGATTGCTGGTTTACCTGACGAGTAAGCCGCTTTCACCATGCCAGGACCACCTGTTGCAAGGATAAGTGCAATACCTTCGTGCTTCATTAGCGCGTTAGATAGCTCAACTGAAGGTTGATCAATCCAGCCGATAATGTCTTTTGGCGCGCCAGCTGCAACTGCTGCATCTAACACGAGTTTAGCTGCATCGTTAGTTGAATTTTTCGCACGTGGGTGTGGCGAGAAGATGATACCGTTACGAGTCTTCAAAGAGATGAGAGATTTGAAGATTGCAGTAGAAGTAGGGTTAGTGGTTGGAACGATACCGCAGATGATGCCTACAGGCTCAGCGATAGTCATCGTGCCTAGGTTTTTATCTTCTTCAAGAATGCCACAGGTTTTTTCGTCTTTGTATTTGTTATAGATGAACTCAGACGCAAAGTGGTTCTTGATTACTTTATCCTCAACAATACCCATGCCTGATTCCGCTACCGCTTGTTGCGCTAGAGGGATACGAGCTTGGTTAGCTGCTAATGATGCTGCGCGGAAAATTTTATCTACTTGCTCTTGAGAGTAAGTAGAGAATTCAGCTTGAGCCGCTTTAACGCGCGCTACTAGAGCATCAAGTTCAGCTAAATTAGTTACAGGCATAATGAATCTCCTAAAAATAGAAAAATGTTAAAAACTCTTTATTAAGTTTGCAGCTTTGTGTTTTTGTTTTTTCTCAACAACTTAAACAATGACAGACTTAGTAAATTGCTTTCAGGACTGAGTATAATATTTCAGAGTGTGAAAAAAATTGACTCAGATCAGTTATGAAAAACTAATTACCCAATTAGGGGTGATCACCTTACAAAATCACTTACAAATCATTGAATATAAACAAAAAATACACAGAAAATTAAATAAACAAAAAACATTTACCTAAACAACGAAAACTATAAAAACTACAACAATCTGTAAAAAAGTTTCATTTTTGAGCGATAGATGAATAAACACACCTCATTTTACGTGCTACTGAGAGTATATCGACTCTCACTTTTACCACCAGCGAGGAGCGCAAATTTTATTAAAAATGTGCAGATGTTAACAGTTGAGCAAAAAACAACACCACTCACATACATTAGAAAAACAATTGTAAAACATTTTCTTCATTGAATTAGTTTTTCTCAGCAATAAAACCCCAATCGCTTTAGTTTTTTTCATTCGTGCTATCCTTTGCTTTCGCTTACATTAGCCACGTAATATTTCATCGAAATGATCCATTAGAGATAAATGCCATGCAAACCTTTGAGTTAGCCATTTTCCTGCAGTTTTTCTTAGGCCTTGTAGCCGCTGTCAACCCAGTGGGGATTATGCCAATATTTGTCTCTCTCACTGGGCATATGACGCAAGAAGAGAAACACAAAACGGCGGCTACAGCGAATATTGCGGTGGCGATAATTTTGATTACCGCACTGCTTGCCGGGCAGATGTTACTGGATATGTTTAGTATCTCTTTAGATTCGTTTCGAGTAGCTGGTGGCCTATTGCTGCTGAGCATCGCATTTTCGATGATGAGCGGTAAATTGGGTGAAGATAAACAAAACAAACAAGAGAAATCTGAATACATTAGCCGTGAACAAATTGGGGTTGTGCCACTCGCTATGCCTTTAATGGCAGGACCGGGTGCCATCAGTTCCACCATAGTGTATGGCTCTCGCTACCCAAGCATGTTCGATACCGTGGGCATTATAATCACTGTGGTGTTATTTAGTTTAAGCTCTTGGCTGCTGTTTCGCTCAGCGCCCTATATTGTCCGCTTCTTAGGTCAAACGGGTATCAACGTGATTACACGGATCATGGGTTTGATACTAGGTGCACTCGGTATTGAGTTTATTGCCAATGGGCTCAGAAATTTATTTCCTGGCCTTGCATAACCGCATTGACCTCGTCACTGTCACTACAGCAGAAAGCATAAAAAAGGGCGCTTTATACAAAGCGCCCTTTGGTTTGTTGGCAGTTTTTTAACCGATAATCATCACTGTTTTTCAGCCAGAATGATCCGCAAAGTACGGCGAAGCGGCTCAGCGGCTCCCCACAATAATTGGTCACCCACCGTAAACGCATTTAAGAAATCATCACCCATCGACATTTTACGCAAACGTCCTACGGGAACTGACAAGGTGCCAGTGACTTTGGCAGGGCTCAATTCACGTGCGGTAATATCGCGCTCGTTTGGAATAACTTTCACCCAATCATTGTGCGTAGCGATCATCTCTTCGATTTCATCAAGCGGAATATTTTTCTTCAGCTTGATGGTTAATGCTTGTGAGTGGCAGCGCATTGCGCCAATACGCACGCAGGTTCCATCAATCGGGATCGGTGACGATTGAAGCCCTAGAATTTTATTAGCTTCAACGCCCGCTTTCCACTCTTCTTTGCTTTGACCATTGTCGCGTTTGACGTCAATCCAAGGGATTAATGAACCCGCTAGCGGTGCACCAAACTGCTCGGTAGGAAAAGAAGGTGATCGCATGGTTTCAGCCACTTTTCTGTCAATATCAAGAATTGAGCTCGATGGATTAGCCAATTCAGAGCTAACCGCATCATTAATTACTCCCATTTGCGAGATCAACTCGCGCATATTTTGAGCGCCAGCACCCGAAGCGGCTTGGTAGGTCATTGCGCTCATCCACTCGACCAAACCTTTCTCATAAAGGCCGCCTAATGCCATAAGCATTAAACTGACTGTGCAGTTACCGCCCACAAAGGTATTGGTTCCTGAATGGATGCCGTGCTGAATTTGTGTCAAGTTGACCGGATCTAAAGTGATGATTGATTGTTTATCCATCCGTAAAGTAGATGCGGCATCAATCCAGTAACCTTTCCAGCCCACTTGACGAAGTGCTGGATACACTTTTTCAGTGTAGCTACCACCTTGACAAGTGATAATGGCATCTAATTGTTTGAGGCTATCAATATCGTAAGCATCTTGCAGTAACCCTGTATGATGATTGCCTTTCTTAGAAGGCACCGTTGGGGCAGGAATACCAATTTGAGATGTGCTAAAGAAAACCGGTTCGATCAAGTCAAAGTCATTTTCTTCAACCATACGCTGCATCAGTACAGAACCGACCATACCACGCCAACCCACTAAACCTACTCTCATCGCGCTCACTCTCCATGTATCTAAAATGAAAATTTATTGCTCCATCTATAAGTGGTTCAGCATAAAATCTCAAGACTTTCTTAGTAAAAGTGGTAACTTTTTCTTTCTGCGCAGCCAGTTTTGTAAAAAACACATTTAAGCCTAAAAATCACTCAAGCTCTCTATGATTCAGCATTCAATAATCAACGAAACGCTAAACGATCACGTTCTTGTTACACAAAAACCCCACACCGCAGAACATTTATAACCATTAAATTTAACTATTATCAACATTTAACATCGAAGGTTAACCACTTGAACGACATAAATCACATCTGAGGTGTTTGATGTCGATATATTATGCTAACTATTGTAAAGTGCGAACGAACTCAATAAGGGCACCGTTCTGTCCTTAGATCATAAATCTGACAAGAGGCTCTTTTATGACGCAAGCCCCTCAACGCCTACCTAGCTTAATTCAAGTAATTATTGCTCTAGGCTTGTTTTTGTTACTCGCGTTTTCGTTTACAGCTCAACTCGATCTCCCTATCCAACTGGCCTTATACATTGGCTGGTTCATCATTATTGTGCTCGGTGTTCGTTTAGGTCACCAATATAAAGAATTAGAAAAAGCAGCACTGAATGGTATTTCTAATGGTTTAGGTGCGGTGTTGATACTTTTAGCTGTTGGCGCATTAGTTGGTACTTGGATCTCCGGCGGGATCGTGCCGACCATCATCTACTACGGTCTTCAAGCAATCCATCCTTCTATTTTTCTTCTTGCAACGATGATCATCTGCTCTCTCACCGCTTTAGCAACTGGAACCTCATGGGGTGCAGCTGGTACCGCGGGGATTGCCATGATGGGGATTGGTCAAGGTCTTGGCGTTCCAGCACCAATCACCGCTGGCGCAGTACTTTCAGGTTGCTACTTTGGTGACAAAATGTCGCCATTATCTGATTCCGTTATTCTTGCGTCTTCAATGTCTAACGTTGAAGTGATGGAGCACATTAAAGGTATGCTGCCGATAGCGCTTATCAGCTACGTGATCACGGGTATCATGTTTACCTTATTTGGTTTCCACTATGCAGGTAACGTAGACATGTCTCAAGTACAAAGCGTGATTGAGGCGATGGAACAGCAGTTTTACATTACCCCATACTCTTTTGTGCCAGTGCTGATTGTACTTGGTTTACTTGCGATGAGAATGCCTTCGTTTCCTGTAATTAGCTTTGGTTCTTTGCTGGGCATCATTTGGGCGGTGATGATCCAAGACGTAGACTTCTTGCAAGCTTTCAATACCGCATGGGCACCTTACAATATTGAATCTGGCGTTGACTTCATTGACTCAATCTTAAACCGAGGCGGCATGTCCTCTATGCTTGGTTCTGTTGCCGTGATTGTCTTTGGTCTTGGGTTTGGTGGATTGCTAGATAAAGTGGGTGTGCTTGAAACCATCGCAAAACTGTTTGAGCGCCGCGTGACAAGCGCAGGTTCACTGGCAACCAGTACCATTGGCACTGCATTTATGGGCAACGTTTTTGGCTCAGCCATGTATGTTTCACTCATCCTGACCCCTAAAATCTGTGCCAAGAACTATGACCGTTTAGGCTATCAGCGTAAGAACCTATCACGTAACGCTGAATTTGGTGGCACGCTCACCTCCGGTATGGTGCCATGGAGCGATAATGGCATCTACATGGCGAGCATTCTAGGCGTTGCAACGCTCTCATATGCCCCCTTTATGTGGCTAAGCTTTGTCTGTATTTTGGTGACCATTTTTACCTCTTACATGGGTTGGTTTGTTGATAAATGTGAACCGACTGCACCAGCAGACAGTGCTGAACAAGCACCGGCTCTCAACCAACAGTCAGCCTAGCAGGGTATTGCAAAAGTCATTGAACTAAAAAACCATTAAAAAGAGCTCAACTGAGCTCTTTTTTACTACAAACAGAATCGCCATTTAAAGCTGACACGATAGAGCTGGCTTATCGTTTTCTTTGATCAAGGTAGTGTTGCGCACTGGATATAGCGGCCGCCAATTGCGTCGTTAATATCCCCAATTGACTCTCCGTAGGTCGTTGCTTCTGGCTAAGTCGCAACTCTATTTCTGACGCTATCTGCTTGAGTGAACGGCAACCAAGATTACCCGCAACGCCTTTCAGGCTGTGTGCTCGGCGCTGAGCGGCCTCCAAATCAGAATGCACCAATCTTTTCAATTCAGCCACATCATGCTGATGATCTTGTATAAATACGCTCAACAGTAGAGTGACAGACCCAACATCGCCATTGAGAGTTATGAGCATGGATTCAATATCGATGGACAAATCATCAGAAAGATCCGATGTTTCCACCTGTGGTTCTTCTGTGGAAAAAACACGACTGGGATTCATCTCAGATGACTCATCATCTTTCGCAGCACTGGGAACTTTATTAACATGAGAACGAGTTAAAACTGATGACCTAAATATCAACCAACCCAACAATAGAATCACTCCACCACTTAAGCCAGTGATTAGGTAGGCATAGATGTTTAAAAGACGATGGTATTGGTTTTCAACATGGGTAAGCTGCTTGTAAATAGAGTGATTGATTAAATTATCGACCAAACGTGCACCTTGGGCGTATTGATTTAGTAAATCAGACGCTTGTGCTAATGTCTGCTCTAGCTCTTTTTTCTGAATGGCTGGTAAAGATTGCCCATCCACATAAAGCTTATCTAATGCTCGATAAATCTCTGGATTTTGCTCAGTGTCACTGAACATCGCTTCAAATACATAAGCGCCTAGCACCACATACATCTGCTTGAGCTGCTCAGAATTAGCGGGATTATCACGCAGCACTTGTAGTCGCTCAACCAGCGGTTGAATGTTGAGCTTAACCGACAAATACGATTTGGTCAGTCCGATATAGCGATCAGTCATGTGGAGTAATTGCTGAATATCCGGCCGCCATGAAAAATCTCGCTGCTCAACTTCCAGTTGTAGCCTAAGTGAATAGAGTAGCTGCACATTCAACGCGATATCATTCGCTCGTGTCGAACGATAAGGCTCTTTAAAATAGAGCGAACTTTTAAGCTCTTCAATACCATAATGTAACTCTTTCACTGAATGCATCGCTTGGTAGCTTAAATGGCTTTGCCAAAACACAAGGCTAACGGAAACTAACCAACCAAACAGAATCACACCATACCATCTCATGCTAAATCGTTTTGATTTCTTTTGCCCAAACACTGTGCTTACCAATTTGTATTTTCAATTAATACAAGCATATACCCAAAGCTACGAGTGTGCAGACTTGTGTATAGAGAGAAAGAATAAAAAAGAGAGCCATATCAAGCTCTCTTAGTGATGAAGGATTAACGCTGACGCGTTAACTGTTCTCTTAAATTCGGTGGCGTGCCTTTGATGGTTAAGGTATCACTTTCAGGATCATAAAAAATACGCTCTCCCAATAACAAGCTATCAAAGCTCACATTCAAACCGCCCCCTGCACCGACAAACTTGGTCAGTTTACGCACGGTAGAACGATCACCAGGAAAGCTCTCTTCCAGTTCATAGCCATGTGCCTGCGTATATTCGAAAAAACCCGTGCCGTCTTGGCTAGCAGGTAATTCTCCAGACAACTCACGAATATGAACCTCTTCACCGGCTTTAATTTGCTCATTGCAGTAATCGTAAACCTGCTTTTTGTAACCGATCGCTTCATCTTTTTCTAGCTTAGAATCAGTGCAAAAATCCTGTACCGCTTGCATCAGTACTTGATTTTGCACTTTGGTATCTAACCCAACATCGGCTTGCAGAAAATCAAGAAAGAAATCCGACACTTTTCGACCAACGCGACCTTTGATATAGGCAAGGTAGCGGTTTGAATTTTTGTCCGTTTCAAAACTTGATAGGTCAAGACGCGCCGCAATATCCATTTTGTTGATATCAAGATAATCTGTCGCGCTAATGTCGAGCCCCTCCGTTACTTTCAAACTTTGATTGAGAGGTAAAAGCCCAATAAATAGGTAATCCGTAGCCAATGACTGATATTCGGCCATCACTAAGATCCCTTCATCAGCAAACGGATACTTTGATAATTCATCTTTCAGCCGTTGAGCACTGATTTGTGAAAAATCGTAAAAATCACGCTCACCTTGACGAAGTTCTTGCAACCAAGTTTGAAAATCACTGTCCGACTTAAACGAACCAAAACCTTTGCTCGCTTTCGAATTAAACACGCGATGCAACTCTGCCACTAAATTTTCGGCTGACGTATCATTATCTAAAGATTGAGAGCGGTATTTAACCACCAGCTCATCTTGCTCGTTTTTGCTCAATTGGTGCAAAATCACGTTGGAAAGGTGAAGACTCATAGTGAAATTATCATCGTTCTAGTTTCAGTTGTAAGGCATTGTAGGTTATCATAAGCCGCTTTTACTATCATCATTAGAGTCTTTATGCCTATTACATCTAAATACAGCGACGAAATAATTGAAAATATCCTGACAGAAGTTGCTGCCATTCTCGCTAAACATAATGCTTCCCCTGAGCTTACTCTCATGATTGCGGGAAACATTGCAACGAATGTCTTAAACCAAAACGTTGCCGCTTCACAGCGTAAGGCGATTGCTGAAAAATTTGCTCAGGCATTGATGTCGTCTTTAGAAACTACTACTCACTAATAGAATGCATAGATAGAAAATCACATGGCAGATAGCGAAAATACATACGGTGAACGCGTATCACGGTTGGTTGGTTGGGGGCATTGGTTTGCTTTCTTCAACATCATTGCAGCAATGCTTATTGGTACTCGATATATCGTACAATCACCATGGCCTGAAACCTTGTTGGGGCAGTTTTATTTAACTGTGTCTTGGGTCGGCCATTTTGGATTTTTGGTTTTTGCACTCTATCTACTGGTTTTATTTCCTCTGACATTCGTCATTCCGTCGCGCAAACTATTTCGTTTCTTGGCTGTCTGTTTTGCAACGTTAGGGCTCACACTCCTATTAATCGACACCCAAGCTTATCAAGCAATCAACCTGCACTTAACACCGATAGTATGGGAACTGCTTTTTAGCGATGAGACCAGCGCTATCACTGCCGACTTACAGCATCTGTTTGTAGTCATGCCGCTCATTCTCCTCTTACAACTAGGGCTTTCGGAGTGGGTGTGGCGTAAGCAGCGAAAACTATCACATAAACACGTTGGTCGGCCCATCGCGGCGGTATTTTTCATTAGTTTTATTACCAGCCACCTTATTTACGTTTGGTCTGATGCGTATTTAGAAACGTCAGTGACCAGCCAAAAATCAAACTTCCCGCTCTCGTATCCAATGACGGCAAAATCGTTCATGGAAAAACATGGCTTATTTGATCGTGATGTGTACTTAAAGCGTTTGAAGGATAATGAAGAGAACTTTAACATTGTTCGTTATCCTCTTGAGCCTCTTCAATTTGGACGCAGAGCAAATAATCTCAATATTTTGCTAGTAAGTGTCAATAATTTAAGAAGTGATGTGCTGACGGCTGAAATCATGCCCAACACTTACCAATTTGCGACAGAAAATTTGAAGTTTAATAATCATTACAGCTCGAGTAATGACATGTTTGGGATTTTCGGCTTGTTTTATGGTTTACCGAGTAGCTATGCCAACGCCATTCGTTCACAAGGCACGCCCCCGATACTGATAGAGGCATTGAAAAAACAGGATTATCAGTTTGGCCTCTTTAGTGGCGATAATTTTGACGACGCCTTATACGAAGAGACGATTTTCCGCAGTTTAACGGTCTCTAAAGCTCCTTTTGATCAAGAATCCAGCACAGATAACCAAACCATACAACGCTGGTATCAATGGGTATCCGAGCAAAGCGATCAACCGTGGTTCAGCTATTTGGAATTGACAACCGTTGACAACTTTAATGACTTTGACCCTCGGTCAAGTAGAGGTAGTGCCAGCGATCGCCTGCGTGCTGGTTACAATAACTCGGTCAATGCTGCCGACCAAGAAATAGGACTGCTGCTCACTAAGATTGACGAATTACAATTGCAAGACAATACGCTGATTGTAATCACCTCAAATCATGGCGCGGAGTTTAACGAGACAAAAACCAACAGCTGGGGTGCTAACAGCAATTACAGCCGATACCAGTTACAAGTGCCGATGATCATCCATTGGCCAGGAAAAATGGCAGGGGAATACTCACACCGTTCAAGTCACTTAGATTTTTCAGTCACGCTTTTACAGGATCTATTAGGTGCTTCATCCAACCCTATTGAATTCAGCAGTGGTAGAAACTTGTTTGATGAAAACAAAAGGAAGTGGATTTTAGCCGGTGATGCCCGTGAATTAGCCTTGATTACTGATACCCAAACCACCCTCATTGATAAATTTGGCAACTTCAAGCTGTTTGACGAAAACTATCAACGTCAGAAAGACTCTAGCCCAGCGTTGCCAGTACTGATGCAAGGCTTAACCGAATTGCAGAGATTTTACGCCAAAGACAATTAAATCAGGCCGTTAGCAAGATTATCTCTTGACGCTAAAGGGATAAATGATTAGATTACGCCAATCGGACTGTAGCGCAGCTTGGTAGCGCACCGTCATGGGGTGTCGGGGGTCGGAGGTTCAAATCCTCTCAGTCCGACCATACACCTAAAAAAAGAGAGCTTCGGCTCTCTTTTTTGCTTTAGTATCTTATTTTTTAGTCTGTTTGGACTAACAGTGGAGCGACTTTGGTTGGGTGAATGACAACGGCAACAGATTTTGATGTCGGGGTATCACTAAAGTCCCCTTTACTGCTCAATGGAATGAGTGCATTTGCCTCAGGGAAATAGGCCGCTACATTCCCTTGAGGAATTACATAGGCGACCACTTTGAAGCCGAAAATTTCACGTTTAATACCATCATCCCACAGTGTCTCAATATCGACTCGTTCACCCGCTTTTAATTGCAGCTGCTCAATATCTTTTTCATTCATGAAAATGACATTACGTTCACCAAATACACCTCTGTAACGATCATCCAAACCGTAAACCGTGGTGTTGTACTGATCGTGCGAACGTATCGTCTGCAACACAAAAATCGGTTTCTTGGTCATCTGCTGAGTTTTGAGCGGAACGATAGATTCAGGAAGTGCATTACTGCTTATCTGCGCTTTTCCTGTGGGCGTTTTCCAAGTAAATTCACGCGCTGAATTACCAAGATAAAAACCGCCAGGCCCTTTGAGCCTCTGATTAAAATTGGCAAATCCTGGGATAATCTTTTCAATCAAATCTCGAATGTTATCGTAATTATCAGCCATGGATTGCCAATCGATTGGATTTCCCTCCCCTAAGGTCGCTTTTGCCATTCCTGCGATAATGGCCGGCTCTGAGCGCATCATCTCTCCTGTAACATCAATTCGCCCAGAAGAGGCATGAACCATGGAGAATGAGTCTTCAACGGTAATTTTCTGTGGCCCCTGAGCCTGAATATCAATATCGGTCCGACCTAAACAAGGCAGGATCAACGCATCCTTGCCCGGGTTGACATGGCTCCGATTCAGTTTAGTCGCAATGTTTACGGTCAAATTACAGTTTTTCATTGCTTGCGCGACACGCTCGGTATCGGGCGCAGCGGCAACGAGGTTTCCCCCTAAACCGATAAAGACTCTACTTTCACCCCGTAGCATCGCCTCAATAGCATTAACTACATTATGTCCATGCGCTTTTGGTGGCGTAAAGCCCAGTACTTTTTCAATATTGTCGAGTAGAAATACCGGCGGTTTTTCATTAATTCCAACCGTGCGGTCACCTTGCACATTTGAGTGGCCACGGACAGGACATACCCCAGAACCATCCTTACCAATTTGGCCAAACAGTAATTGTAGATTGACCAACTCTTGTATGGTTGCCACCGAATGCTTATGCTGAGTCACCCCCATCGCCCAAGTTACGATCACGCGTTTAGCGCCTTGATAGATATCTGCCACCAGCTCTAGCTCTTGGTGCGTGAGCCCCGATTGCTCAATAATACTTGGCCACGACGTAGCCTGCACCATGGCTAAGTAAGACTCCATCCCTTCGGTATGCTGGGCAATGAAATCAAGGTCGAATATCGATTCACCGCAGGCCTGTGCTTGCTGATGACGAGCAAGAAGAATTTTCACCAAGCCACGAACCGCCGCCATATCTCCGCCTAATTTAGGAGTGAAATAATGGCTAGTGGTCGGTGTTGAACCATTGCTTAACATTTCAAAAGGATTTTGCGGGTTAGTAAAACGCTCCAATCCTCGCTCTTTTAAATTATTAAATGCAACAACCCGAGCGCCACGCTTATAGGCTGACGCCAGTGTTTCCAACATACGAGGGTGATTCGTTCCTGGGTTTTGTCCAAATAAAAGAATCGCATCGGATTCTTCAAAATCCTCAATAGTCACAGTTCCCTTACCAATGCCAATCGAGCGAACCAAGGCGACGCTCGTAGCTTCATGGCACATGTTTGAGCAATCAGGAAAATTATTGGTACCAAACCGGCGCGCAAACAACTGGTATAGAAATGCAGCTTCATTACTCGCGCGGCCTGATGTATAAAATTCCGCCTGATTTGGACTAGCGAGTTGATTGAGGTGTTGTGCAACCAGTGCAAACGCCTCATCCCAGCTGATTGGCTCATAGTGATCCGTTTGAGCGTTATAGCGCATTGGTTCCGCTAAACGCCCTTGAGATTCGAGAAAATAGTCACTCTGCTTATTGAGCCAAGTGACCGAATATTGCTTAAAGAAATCTGCCCCAACGCGTCGAGAAGTGGCTTCCCAGTTGACGGCCTTAGCGCCATTTTCGCAAAAACGAAAATGCCCTGGCACATGTTTTTCACCCCAAGCACAGCCTGGGCAGTCAAAACCATGGTCTTGGTTCGTTTTTAAAAGATTGGAAATATTTTTGGCAACATTATGACTTTTCAATAGATGATGCGCGGTGCTTTTTAGCGCTCCCCAACCACCAGCCGAACCGGTATATTGTTTAATACTCATATTCTTCTTCTCACTCTTTCACTGACTGCAAACGTGCATGACCATGGTATATATTGAATTGATTTTTTTTGATAAAACCAATCAGTGTCATATCAAACTGACGCGCCATATCGAGCGCTAAACGTGATGGCGCACCAACAGCCACCACCACTGAAATGCCAGCAATAGCCGCTTTTTGCATTAACTCAAAACTCACTCGGCCGCTAAGAATTAATACCCCTTGCGGGTGCCAGCGCTGCTCACTCAAAATTCGGCCTATCAACTTATCCACTGCGTTATGGCGACCCACATCTTCGGCAACGGCAATCAACTCGCCATTCACGAAGTAACCGGCACCATGCACCGCCCCCGTTTTTGCAAACAGTGGTTGATGAACAAGAAGCAGATTAGGAAGCGCAATAACAACATCAGAAGAGAGCCATTTCGGGCTATCATCAATGCGAATTTCTCGCCTCAAACTCAATGCTCGGATGGATGTCATACCGCAAATGCCACAGCTCGACTGGCTCATATAACGACGGGCCTGATGCTGAATCACATCAGTGTATGGATGATTGAGCGTGACCAACCAGTGATTCTGGCCATGGCGTGATTCGTCGTCAACCAACTCCATATTGAGTATATGGTCATATGAATCGATCACTTGCTGCGTATAAAGTAAGCCACTGATGAGATGAGCATCGTCACCGGGTGTTCGCATTGTCATGCTCCACTCTTCGATATGCAGCTTGTTAGTAATCGTATCATTCCATTGCAAACTGATTTGTAAAGGCTCTTCAATAGCAAGAATATCGTATTCATTTTGAAACCCTATTTTGGAATCAAAACGTTGGCGATAAATGCGTTCAGTCCCCTCAGGTTGAGCATCATGAGGGTCATTGGTTGTGGTTTCTTCTAGCATGGTTCTTTTTATTGACTGATTTCAATCATCAGCATAGTGAGTGCAAGATAAACTCCTGCAAACACTCTGTACTTAATGATTGGAAATATAAACAGCGCCTTAAACACAGGAAGATGCAAATTACTCCTCACCTTGCGCAGGGTCAAGAAAGCCATCTTTTGGCCATGGTTCAGGTTTCGTGCCATTTCACTGCCAGTTTTAACTTATTACCCGTCATTCCCAGAGGTTTAAGCATTATATGAACATAAAGGCATAAAAAAGAAATAATATTCCATTTATGAAACTCCGTTAGCTTGATACTACAAGAGAGCATCAGGCTCTTGGCAAACCACTGCTAATGCATAACTGCTTTCCCCGTTTCAATACGACTTTCTGTATAAACATCGTAAAAATTCACCGTTAAGCCAGCAACCAAATAAAAAAGGCGCCATAACGAAGTGCGCATTAATGCATTTTTTCTCCAACAAGGCGCTAAGAATCAAGCTATTAGTTAAAAACCATCGTCAAATGTACATAAAACCACCAAACGATCAGTTCAAGACTTTACAAAGTAAAATTGCCTCGCTATTATGCGCACCACACGGAGAGATGGCTGAGTGGTTTAAAGCACCGGTCTTGAAAACCGGCGATGGTTAATAGCTATCCTAGGGTTCAAATCCCTATCTCTCCGCCACTTTTAAAGAAAAACCGCTGTTTTTACAGCGGTTTTTCCGTATCTGATTAACATCATTTTCTTATACTGATTTTTATCTCACGCACCAGTTGCCATTCATTATGATGAGTACCCTCTCCATTCACCACATACTAAAGGTGTATTTTTAGAAACTGGCATTAAATATGCTTTCCATTATTCAACAGTTATGTCGTAATTAATGACATGGTTAGAGAGGAGAAGTGTATGAGCCATCTCTATAAGATTGAATCCTACAGTGAAGAAGCGGTCAGCTCGATTGCCCAGTTTATCCGTTCTAAAGGTGGAAGATGTTGTATTGCGGGTTTTGCCGTGATAACAAGTCACCCTTTTCAAGAGCGCGAGGCGTGGCGTTTACTGCCACTTGTCGGCAAAGTGACTGACAATGTAACCGATTGGGATACCAGCCTTTTTTATCGAAAAGGTGATAATTAGCTCGTCAGGTCGGTGAATATCTTACCTAATCGCTGGCCTTAGCGACCGATTCTTTGATGTCACTTTATTGAGCCGAATTACGTTGATAACGCGTTGTTTTGCTGGGTTTACTTGCCTTTCGTTTGAATGCAGGGCGCTCCACTTTGGGCAATGAGCGAAGCGACTCTGGCACTGCGCCCGATTTCGCCTGTTCCATGATCTGCATAATGCGCTCTTGCAGCACTTGCATAAAGGGTTGATACGCTTGCCCACGTTCAGCCATTGCTTGCAGTTGATGCTCCCAATGGGCGGTCATATCAGGATAGGTTGATTCGTTTGGCAGCGCATGAATTAATCCCTTTCCTGCTGGCGAGCTTAGGATCAGCTTACCTTGACGTGTTAAGAGCTGCCGCTTGAATAAAGTGTCAAGGATCCCCGCTCGCGTCGCTTCCGTACCCAAACCATCGGTTTCACGTAAGATTTTTTTCAGCTCTTTATCTTCAACATAGCGAGCAATGCCCGTCATCGCTTGTAGCAAAGTCGCTTCAGTAAAATGACGAGGAGGCTCGGTTTTTCGATCGTGAATCTCCCCTTCTCGACACGTCAGCACCGTCGCCTTACTTAGAGGTGGAACTAGAGGTGGAACGGCATCGACTCCGCTCTCTTCTTCATCGACTTTGCCTAACAAACTCTTCCAACCGGTTTCAACCAGTTGTCGCCCTGACGCAACAAAAAAGCCACCCGCAATATCAAACACCAGCTTGGCTTCCGCGTACACGGCGGCGGGATAAAATTGCATCAAGTATTGGCGCGCAATCAATTGGTATATTTTCATCTCATTTCCCGACAAGGCATTGACGGATGCCTGCTTTGGTGTGGGAATAATGGCATGGTGCGCGTCCACTTTCTTATCGTTCCATGCTTTGGATTTAAGGGCTAAGTTTGCGCCACTGACTGCCGTTAACAACTCTTTGGCGTTACACGCGATAGCTTGAGTTACTGACGAAGCTTGAGCGTAATGTTCTTGCGGTAAGTAACGGCAATCTGAACGCGGATAGGTGATTAATTTATGTTTCTCATACAGAGATTGGCAAGTGTCTAACACTTGTTGGGCGCTCATTGCAAAGCGCTTCGCTGCATCAATTTGCAGTGCAGATAAGGAATAAGGTAACGGCGCGGCTTGCT
The DNA here is from genome assembly GCF_002257545.1 of Vibrio qinghaiensis. Lineage (NCBI taxonomy): Bacteria > Pseudomonadati > Pseudomonadota > Gammaproteobacteria > Vibrionales > Vibrionaceae > Vibrio > Vibrio qinghaiensis. The sequence goes on from NZ_CP022741.1 coordinate 1,933,203, forward strand.
TAGTTTGCTTTTGTTCCGCTTCAATCACTGTGGCGGGTTGCCCTGCGATACGCTGTGCGACATTTTCCACCAACTTGCGGTTTAAGACTCGCCCTTCTTCATCTTGCCAAGGCAGGCAAGCATCACTGGGTTTCCAGCGCGCACGGATATCAAACGCCACTTGATCAGTTTGATAAGGGATTAACGCATGTAATGTAAAATAGTCTCGCGGGATGAAGTTTTCTATCTCCTCATCCCGACGTACCACTAGCCCTAGAATAGGAGTTTGTACCCGCCCAACCGACAAGACACCTTGATAGCCCGCTTTCTGCCCCAGCAAAGTATAAGCCCGTGACATATTCATACCATACAACCAATCGGCTCTTGAACGCGCGAGCGCTGAAACCGATAAAGGGATGAATTCGCGGTTACTGCGCATCTGTTTCAGTGCACGCTGCACGGCTGGAAGGTTTAAATCGCTGATCAGTAGCCGCAATGCTTGCTCTTTTTTACTTTGGCTTACTTTGCAATAATCAATCACTTCGTCAACCAACAGTTGCCCTTCGCGGTCCGGGTCTCCTGCATGGATAATTTGCGATGCTTCTTTCAAAAGCTGACGAATCACAGTCAACTGTTTGCTCGATGTTTTGCGCGGCCTAAGCTGCCACTGTGAAGGAATGATGGGTAAGTCGAGTAAATTCCACTTTTTATAGCGTTCATCATAAACATCCGGCTCAACTTGCTCGAGTAAATGCCCAATACACCAAGTAACGATGTCGCCATTCGCACAACGAATGAAACCTTGATCTTTCTTGTGTGGTTTTGGCAAAGCATCGGCTATAGCGCGCCCTAAGCTGGGCTTTTCAGCAATGAATAAACGGGTCATAAACTCAAATCAACGCAAAAAAATAAGGTCACATTAACCAATGTGACCTTAATAAATCAAGAAAAACTGTTATTTTATACAGTATTACTCTTCATTGCCTGCACGAGCAGCGGCTTCTTTCACTAAAGGTTGCAGTTCGCCTTTTTGGAACATTTCGATAATGATGTCACAACCACCGATCAACTCACCTTCAATCCACAATTGTGGAAAAGTAGGCCACTGTGCGTATACAGGCAGCTCAGCGCGGATATCTGGATTTTGCAGAATATCCACATAAGCAAATTTCTCACCACAAGCCATTAAAGCCTGCGCAGCTTGAGAAGAGAATCCGCAACTTGGTAGCTTAGGAGAGCCTTTCATGTATAGCAGAATGGCATTTTCTTCAAGTTGCTGTTTAATTTTATCGATAGTTTCCATTGCTTCCTCTTAATGGGATAGTGCGGTTTGTTGGTGACATTCTAAATCATTAATCGAGAATAAAAAGCACATATTGTTTATGGATATCCTGCCTATACAACAATTTCCAACATTGGGGCTTTTAATAAAGTAAAAACTTGCTAAAATACGTTCAAGTCAGTCGTATCGACGAATATCATTATAATATCTGGAAGCCACTGAAAGAGATTTTCACTCTTTCTACACAACGGAGAATCGAGCAATGTCATTCGAATTACCAGCTTTGCCTTACGCTAAAGACGCTCTAGAACCACACATTTCAGCAGAAACACTAGATTTCCATCACGGTAAGCACCACAACACTTATGTTGTGAAGCTTAACGGCCTTATTCCTGGCACTGAATTTGAAGGTAAATCTCTCGAAGAGATCATCAAGACTTCAACTGGTGGCGTATTTAATAACGCCGCTCAAATTTGGAACCACACCTTCTATTGGCACTGCCTTGCACCAAATGCAGGTGGCGAACCAACAGGTGCCGTTGCAGACGCAATCAACGCCGCATTTGGTTCTTTTGAAGCTTTTAAAGCAAAATTCACTGACTCAGCGATCAATAACTTTGGTTCATCTTGGACTTGGTTGGTGAAAAATGCGGATGGCTCTTTAGAGATCATCAACACTTCAAATGCAGCCACACCGCTAACTCACGAAGGTGTGACTCCGCTACTGACGGTTGATCTGTGGGAACACGCTTACTACATCGATTACCGTAACCTACGCCCTGACTACATGAATGGTTTCTGGGCACTGGTTAACTGGGTATTCGTTGCAGAAAACCTAGCAAAATAACCTTTTCCCCTTGGATTGGTATTTAGTCATATGAAAAGCCTGCTTTATCGCAGGCTTTTTTGTTATTTTATCTAAAGTTATCTGCTTTCTCGCCGCTAAAAGTGCATCGGTTGGAGAGGCAAATGCAAGTACATACATTAGATAAAGCCAGTATTATAAACGAGCTTCAATTTGGCTCGGGGCTAAGCCATGCTGTCCAGCAAGGACGCCGTGCGGACTTTGCACTGATACTGTCGATGTTTTCTAACGATGTACGCGACAACACTCCTATTGAACGAATTGGAAACCCACCCACTAGCAATGAATTGTTGCGTAAGCGATTTGAGCTTTCAGAGCCTCAAACACTCCGTTCCGACCAAAGTTCTTACGCTGTTTCAGCAAAACAAGCCGAGCTTTTCCATCACGGAGGGCTAGCCAGTGCGAAACTCAGCCACTACTTGACTCCTGAAGTACTCGCCTATTTGCCTGAAGATACGCATGATTTACCCGAAGAGGTATATCTTAATCTGTCAGGACATGAGCGAAGGCATCTTGCCTCCCCCTCAAACGTTGAGCTCTTAGTTGCCGATCTCGCGGTTCAACTCACCGTCGCCCACCGGCGCGATCAGATCCGCACCCAAGTTTGATGTCTTGTATGTAATATAAAGCGACATTCTCTAGATCAGAATGTGAGTACGCCCAAAAAACTCACACACCACGCTTATTTAGACCAAGTAATTTGATGTTATTCACACCCTACCCACAGTTAATCAACCATTCTATTGAGACTAGATCTCGCAATAACGATAAAACAAGCAATAGGGTGAGGCACCCAATGGATATAAAAAGTGCAATAATATTAATCACTTCGGCAAGTTCGATGCTGGGTAGCACACTGGCCGTTCATTTCGCACATTTAGGTGCGAAAATCATTTTGTGTGACCAAGACAAATTTGGGCTAATGGAAACCTTTGCTCGTTGCAAAGCGATCTCTCAGGATGTTCATTATTACCACACACCAGATTACTCTTTAGAAACGATACATCGGCTATTTGATTTTATTGATCAAACTTATCATGGGGCACCCGATGTGTTGGTCAACAATTGGCCAAACGCATCCCTTCCCCCCTTGATAGGTGAACAACGAGCTGAAGTCTTTATTCAGAAACTCGCCATGATGGCCTCTACTTTGTTCACTTTTGGTCAAGCCAGTGCTGAGCGAATGCGTATTAACAATAAGCCCGGTGTGATTGTGAACGTCATTTCTCAAAATGATGAGCATGACCTAACGGGTATTGAAAATGCGAATTCTATGGTTTCTGGTTTCACGCAGAGTTGGGCAAAAGAACTAACCCCTTTCAACATAAGAGTAGGTGGTGTAGTACCTAGCGCAAAAGATGATGTAGATGAGAAACCCCATTGGGCTGAACTGCAAGATGAATTGATCCGCAATACGGAGTACATCGTCGCTAACGAATACTTTAGCGGACGTGTGATGTCGGCCTAACAGTGCAAGGCCGACCCACATGGATATGATTAAAACCCTTCTTCCAGATAATCGTCGAGATACTCTTCTTCCGATTCATCGTACGTTTGGGTATCAATTTCTGCTTTAAAATCTTGGCGTTGTAAATAAACATCGCGGGTTAATGAGTATGGATCCGGAGAGTTATCTAATGTCACTTCTTGGGGAACGAGCCTTGCTCGGGTTTCCAGCCCTTCCAGTGCCCACTTACCCAATCCAGCCCATACAGTAAGATAAGAAAGAGGGGCATACAAGCCATCCACAACATCCGTCGTTTCTCGAATTGTGTAAGGCCCGTATCCAGGAATCATTAAATATGGGCCATTACCAACACCATAATGGCCTACCGCATCACTAAACGCTTTATCATTGTGTTTGGTGATGCTCGCTTCTGACGCAATATCAATCATCCCAAACAGGCCTAAGGTACTATTAATCCAAAAACGGTTAAAGTGATCGACAGCTTTCGTACCATTACCCATCAATATGTTGTTGATAATACTTGAAGGCTCATCAAGGTTTGACAGCACATTAGCAACCGTTTTCCGAATAGGTTGTGGGACATAATCAACATAAGCAATCGCAACGGGGCGAACTAGATAAGGGTCGAGATAATCATAGTTTATTGTCCACATTACGCGGTTAAAGCTCTCAAAGGGGTCGCCTGACTGCGTTTGATTTGATTCGGCTGACGTTGAATCCGGAGCGCTTGCACACCCTGCTAATACGAAAAGGAACAGCATAGGGCATATCAGTCGAGATAGGCGGCTTATCATCATTTATTTCCATGTATAAAGGCCGATGAGACATCGGCCTATCAATACGTTAATTGTATATAAGTGCTATTAATACTGCTTATTGATCACAACTTCAACAGGTTGACCGAGGCTCATGGCAGCACTTTCACCAAACCAATCACCTTGTTTGGTTGAAACATTGCCATCCGTATCCAAGCGTACTCGAACAATAAGCTGTGCAAGGTCGGATAACTTCCGACCCTGAACCATGCTATTGCTATCATCTAACACAACCTTAATAGGGAATTGAGTCAGTGGATAACGCGCGGCGGCAACAGGCATAGGTGCCCCATCGGAACTGTGCACAGAGACTATGAGTACTGCATTTTGTTCAAGAGTCACGCCAGCACCGAGTGAGATGGTGACAGGAACCATTTTCCCATCGATAGCTTTAGGCTGCATTTTGCTTTGTGCTCTTTCAATACTGCGCGAAAGCATCTCATAACGGCTATCTTCAGGACCAATCATCTGCTGCATTAATCGCCAATACTTCATCGCCGCTGGGTAATCCTGGCGTTCAAACGCATCAAACGCAAGTAGTGAAAACACGCGTAGATCAACATAATCTTGTTGTACTAATGCCGTTAAAATTTCACGTGCTTGATTTTGGTCAAGCTCATCTTGCGACAACATTAATGCTTGCGCATAGCCCAACTTCACATCTGCATCTTTTGGATCTAACGCATACGCTTTTTTCATTGAGCCAATCGATGTTTCTATATCTCTGTTGGCAAGTCCAATGCGCCCAAGCAGCAACCACCCGGTCGCATCTTGAGGCTGATAATGCAGACGAGTGCGCAGCGCCAGTGTGAGATCATCCATCTCATCATCACTTAAGGCAGCACCTTCTGGTGACATCATTTTTTTTGAGAGTGCAGGTAAGTTAGCGTTCACTTGCTGCCACTGCTTCACTTGACTAGCCGCACCAAATTTTAGGTAAAAGCCATAGCTTAAGATAACGACCAATAAAATCGAGGGGATCAAAACAACCATCGGTGACACATATGATGAATTTCGTTGCACCGATTGCGCAGGAATATCATCCAATAGTGACTGTTTCAGATCAGCAATCAGCTCTTGTTCGCTGTCGACCAACCCTTCTTGTGTCTCTTCGTGTAATTCTGCAAGGCGGTTTTTAAAGATCGCTTTGTTCAATTCATCACGCACTGCTGCATCGTCGTTCGCTCTGTTCTTGAAGATAGGCAGTGCAATGAAGACACAACCAAAGAAGGTCAGAATGAGGGTAGATAACCAAAAAAATGTCATTATTGTTTGTCTCCATGCTTCTCATCATCAACCGTGTCTTCGGCGAGCAACTGATTTAATCGCTCCTCCTTTTCTGCATCCCAAGCTTCACCATCTTGGGTGGTTGATGCTTTACGACGTTTGCTGCGTAACACAATAAAACCAAACCCTAGAAACACCACACTCAAAGGACCTAGCCATAAGATGGAAGTCGCCAAAGTCAACGGTGGATTGTAAGTCACAAAATTGCCGTAACGTGCAATCATGTACTCAACAATCTCTTGTTCGGACTTACCTTGCTTGGTCATTTCATAGACTTTATTACGTAAGTCCTGTGCTAATGCAGCATTTGAGTCGGCAATAGTATTGTTTTGACACTTTGGACAACGCAGTGTATTGCTCAACTCTTTAAATTGCTGCTCTTGCTGTGGATTGTCAAACTCGTACACTTCAATTGAAGATTGAACAGAAAATACCAAAGCAAAGCTAGCAATGATCGATAATATAAAACGCTTCATTACTTCACTTCCTCTAGAAGTTTCTGATACATAGGTTGCAAAGTTGTCTGCCAATTGGTTGGATTAACATCCCCCACATGGCGGTAACGAATAACGCCGTTGGCATCAATGAGAAAGGTTTCCGGCGCACCGTAAACGCCGAGATCTAAGCCTAACATACCATTACCATCGAACAGGCTGATCAAGTAAGGATTACCTAGCTCATTTAACCATTGAACCGCTTTATCTCGTTGATCTTTATAATTTAAGCCTATAATTTTTACACCATCACCCGCCAACCGATTGAGATATTGATGTTCGGCATAGCAGGTCGGGCACCAAGTTGCCCAAACATTGAGCAGTAAAGGCTCACCTTTAAATACCGCTTGGTCGTACAGTTTTCCGGGTTCAGCTAAATCTTCCAAACGGAACTCAGGAACAGGTTTACCGATAAGAACCGATTCCAATTTAGTGGGATCGTCACCCTCAGTATTTTTGACTAACTGGGTAGTAAACACGAGGGCAAGCCCAAGAAAAGCAACCAATGGAATAAATAGAATTTTCTTGTTCATCTACGCCTCCTGCTGGGAACTTTTTCTAAAACGATAGCGTTTATCGCTGATGGCTATAGCACCACCTAATGACATCAATAAAGCACCAGCCCAAATCCAACGTACAAACGGCTTGTAATAAATTCTAATTGCCCATGAATGACCATCTTCTAATCGCTCACCCATCGCAATGTACAAATCACGGGTGATACCTCGATCGATAGCCGCTTCAGTCATCATTGACTTAGCAGTACGATAAAAACGTTTTTCCGCATGAAGCGTATTGACGTATTGCCCTTGTTGAGTAATTTCAAAATCGGCAATATAACCATCGTAGTTCGGGCCATCTTTATCTCTTAACCCTTTAAAATAAAAATCATATTGCTGAATTTGAAAAGACTCGCCAGGTGCAAGACGAACATCACGCTCGATACTGTAGTTTTGCACCATAGCAATACCGATCACAGTAACGGCTAAGCCTATATGGCCCAACATCATAGCCCAGTGGCTGCGCTGTAATTTCGTTACGCCCGTCATAAAACTATGCCGATGGGTGGCTCGTTGATATAACTCAACAAGGTGCAATAAAATTATCCAAAACGCCATGACCCAGCCGATAAATGCCATAAAACTAAAGCGTTCAGCTAACAGGTACACCATAACCGCTGAAAGAATCAACGCCATCAGGCCACAGACAAACATAGGTTTCAATAAGTTGGAAAAGTTATCGCGCTTCCAACGGATCAGCGGGCCAATCCCCAATAAAAATGCAAAAGGTACCATCAGCCATGCAAAGAGCATGTTAAAGAAAGGCGCACCTATTGATACTGACCCAAGACCAATTTGTTTGTGAACTAAAGGCAGCAAGGTTCCAACCAACACAACCACTAGTGCAGCGATTAATAAGATGTTGTTGGAGAGCAGAGCATTTTCACGTGAGATCAGCTCGGCATTGCCTCGAACTCGCACGGACGCACCTTTTACCGCAAACAATAACAATGAACCACCGATGACAAACACCAAAAATCCAAGGATAAAAAGACCACGCGCCGGATCAGATGCAAATGCGTGCACCGAAACCAAAATACCTGATCGCACTAAGAATGTACCCAGTAAACTGAGTGAAAATGCTGAAATTGCCAGCAACACTGTCCAAGCTTTGAATGTGCCACGTTTTTCTGTCACGGCAAGTGAGTGCATCAATGCCGTTCCTGCCAGCCATGGCATAAACGACGCGTTTTCTACTGGATCCCAGAACCACCAGCCACCCCAGCCAAGTTCGTAGTAAGCCCACCACGAACCTAGCGCGATACCTAATGTTAGAAACAACCACGCCGCAGTTGTCCAAGGACGAGACCAACGGGCCCATGCAGTATCCAAACGACCAGTCATCAAAGAGGCTATCGCAAATGAGAAGGCCACAGAAAAACCGACATATCCCATGTATAACATCGGTGGGTGAATGATTAGTCCTGGATCTTGTAACAGCGGGTTTAAATCGCGGCCATCAACCGGAAAATAGGGTAAGGTGCGCAAAAATGGATTCGAAGTGACAATCACAAACAACAAAAATCCAACACTGATCAGCCCCATTACAGATAAGACTCGCGCTACCGATTCTTGAGGCATTCCGCGACTAAATGCAGCAACGGCAACTGTCCATAGCGCTTGGATTAAAACCCATAATAATAGCGAACCTTCATGTGCACCCCATACCGCTGTTAATCGGTAGTACCAAGGCAGTTGTGTATTCGAATTACTCGCCACGTATTGCACTGTAAAATCATTGACATAAAATGCCCACAACAAAATACAAAATGAAACAAGCAGTAATAAAAACATTCCCCACGCCAACGGTCGTGCAGTATTCATTAGCATGGTGTTATTTTTTGAAGCACCAATAAGCGGAAGTGAACTCAGTAAGATAGCAAGCCCAAGCGATACAATAAGAGCAAAATGTCCAATTTCAACGATCATTTATTACTTCCTTGTTTCTGCTCTGAGCTATAAATTAAAGGCTCATGCGTTTTCTTCATCGCTTCAGCAATTTCCGGTGGCATATAGTTTTCATCGTGCTTGGCTAGCACTTCAAACGCTTCCACTGTGGTGGCATCTTTCAATACACCTTGCGCAACAATCCCCTGACCTTCTCTAAACAAGTCGGGTAAAATGCCTTCATACTCAACCGTTACATTTGGACCAACATCGTGGAGCTGAAATGTTATCTTTAGCGAACTAGGATCCCTTTTCACAGACCCAACCACCACCATGCCACCAATGCGTAGCCTTTGACCCACTTTTGGTTTTGTCCCATCGGGTTTACCGTGTACAAGCTCGGTCGGCGTATAGAAAAGGTCCATATTTTGACTCAGTGCATACAACATCAAACCAATGGTGGCACCAGCCCCAATAATCAATGCCAAAATAATGGTGAGTCTTTTTTTGCGTCTTGGGGTCATAAGGTGTTCTCCATATGTTTTGCTGCATCAATTCTGGCTTGGCGTTCAACCTTTGCTTGCACATCTTGCAACAAGGCTTTACCACGTCTGATGCTGAGCATCAGTAAAATAAACATGGATAAAAAGGTGATGCCAAATGCACTCCATACATAGACGGAATAACCGCCCATCGCCAAGAAATCACTTAAAGAGTCAAAATGCATGATCAGTTACCTTTCTGTGTTTGAAGGGTTGCCAATTCGATAACCCAAGGGCGATGGCTCTCTTTACTGATAATTTCATTGCGTAAGCGGACCATAGTGACCGCAGCAAAAAAGAAAGCAAAACCAAAAATATTGAGCAGCAGTGGCCACAACATGTCACTGGATATGGAAGGCTTTTCAAATTTAGTAATCGTGGCACCTTGATGCAGGGTATTCCACCACTCAACGGAGAAATGAATGATAGGTAGATTGATCACACCAACAATGGCCAGTAGACCTGCGGCTTTTGCAGCCGTGTTTTGATCATCAAAGGCATGGTAAAGCCCAATCACTCCCAAATAGAGGAACAGTAGAATCAGCTCAGAGGTCAGACGAGCATCCCATACCCACCAAGTTCCCCACATCGGTTTGCCCCAAATGGCCCCAGTAATTAATGCAATAAACGTAAACACCGCACCGATGGGCGCCATTGCAGCAGCGGCCATGTTCGACAGTTTAAGTTGCCAAACTAGACCAATGAAAGCCGCAATCGCCATCGACATATAAATGCCCATTGACCAAATGGCGGAAGGGACATGAATGTAAATGATTCTGAAGCTGTCGCCTTGTTGATAGTCTGCCGGAGCATAAGCTAAGCCAAGAATATTACCGACCACCAAGCATAATATAGCGAGCCCTGCAAACCAAGGCAGCAACTTTCCACATAGCCGATAGGCGGATTCAGGCTTTGCATAGGGATGGAGCCATTTCCACATTGTATTGTCTCACTCTTACTTCATTGCTTCTGAGCATGTCTCTGCTCAGTTTATTGTGTTGTTAATATGCAACGCTCAAATGCATTGCTGAAAATATCGTTCGTACTTAATTTAGTTAACGCTGACTCTCAATGCTGCGCTAATAGCAAACGGGGTTAAGGTCATCGCTCCCATAAACATCGCCCCCAACATAGCCAATTGACCGTTGTAGAGCATACCAAGTGATGCCGCATCAATGGCTGATGTGGCGAAAATTAAAATCGGGATATATAAGGGTAAAACTAGCAGGCTCAATAGTACGCCACCTTTTTGCAACCCTACGGTCAATGCAACACCAATAGCGCCGATAAAACTCAACGTTGGCGTGCCAATGAACAAAGTCAATACAACCGCAAGCCACGTATTAAAATCTAATGACAATAATACGGCTAGCAATGGGCTAATTAAAATTAAAGGCAGTCCAGTCAATAACCAATGAGCCACTACTTTGGAAATAACAACGATGGGTAATGGAACAGGGATCAGCATCATTTGTTCAAGCGACCCGTCTTGAAAATCATCACGAAACAGACGCTCAAGTGATAGTAGCGCTGACAATAGCGCTGCGACCCAAACAATACCTGCGGCGATACGGGCTAGCAAAGCAGGTTCAGGGCCAATACTCAACGGAAATAGCGTAATCACTATGATAAAAAACCACAATGGATTAAAAATGTCCGCTTGGCGACGAAAGGCGATCAATAATTCACGACGGATGATCATCCCCATGATCACAATCATGATTCATACCCTAATTTAATTTTTCGTAATTGCGGATAGTCAGAAAACATATCTTGGTGCGTGGTCAACACAACAATACCACCTTGTTGTGCATGTCCTAGAAATAAGGCTTCCAATACTTTGACACCTTGCTTATCAATCGCAGTTAACGGTTCATCTAAAATCCACAACTTTTGCTGACTGAGCCATAAACGGGCCAGTGCAACTCGGCGCTGTTGTCCGGCAGAAAGTTGGCCTACAGCTACGTCTTCTCGGCCAGCTAAACCCACTTGAGCCAAGGCTTGATGTATCGCTTGAGAAAATGATCCCGAGTTATGTACTGATTGATAAAAATGAAGATTCTCAAATGCCGTCAAATCACGCTTAACTCCTGTTTGATGACCAAGAAACAGTAAATCTTGATGGTAATCATCACGGTTAGACTCAATATTCACTCCATTCCACGAAATAGAGCCATCGTCTCTATCACCTAACCCGGCAATAATTCGTAATAAGGTTGTTTTACCTGTGCCGTTCCGTCCTTCAATCTGCACCAATTCACCAGCACGAATCACAAAGCTAAGTGCTTCAAACAGAACTCTTTCATCACGAATTGCGGTCAGGTTATTTACTTCAAGCATGTGCATCTAAATCGAGAAATTTGAGCCGCTATATTAGCACACCACACCTAAGACAAAACATAATAAGACTATTACCAGTCACGAAACTAGGTAAGAAACTGTTAATTTTTCATTGTTTTTTGTCTTATTTACTACTTTATAGTTACATTTAGCCACATTGAAAAATAGAGAGGGAAGCCATTGGCTTCCCTCTCTATTTTCGCTCTGTCGACTATTTTTGGGCAGGTCGCCGGCTTTGCACCCGCTCGCGACCTTCCGGATGACTGCTCAATGGCGGGATGCTTTCATGCCCTGAAATTTTCTTCTGCAAGGACATCATCAACTCAGCTTCAGCTTTAGGTAGCTCACACTCTTCAATAAGCTCATTGATGTCAGCACCGAGTTGGACCATTTTTGTCGCTCGGCTGTATAAACGCCCATCCGTATCAACATGTTCCAATTCAGTGATTCGCTCGTTTAAATGCTGGATGAGATCCTGCTGATCCGTCACTTTTTGGCCAAGACCAATAGCAACTGAGCGTATCTCTAACAGTTGCCTATTCGTCTTTTGCAACTCCTTATCTAACGATCGGGCTTGTTGTCTTTGGTGATCAATCTGTTGGGCAAGTCCCTGACGCACACGAAGTAACACCAGCAAAAAAAGCACAACAACAAAAACCGTGCTCCCTATAAGAATAACTGGAGCACTGAACAACATAGCTTCGCTCATTATAGGTGGTCCATCTCGTCCCACTCGTCTTCAGTTAGCAGTTTATTCAGGTCAACAAGGATCAATAGTTTGCCATCACGGTTGCTCACTCCTTGAATAAACTTAGCGCTCTCATCGGTACCAACACTTGGTGTAGTATCGATTTCAGAAGAACGCAGGTAAACCACTTCAGCAACGCTATCGACTAAAATACCAATCACTTGGCGCTCAGATTCAATCACAATGATGCGTGTATTATCCGTGATTTCACCTTGCATTAAGCCAAAACGAGATCGTGTATCAATGACGGTCACAACATTACCACGTAGGTTAATGATGCCAAGAACATAATCAGGAGCACCTGGTACCGGTGCAATTTCTGTATAGCGAAGCACTTCACGTACCTGCATTACATTAATTCCGTATGTTTCTTCTTCTAGTTGGAACGTCACCCACTGAAGCACTTCGTCGTTAGACTTGTCTTTTCTTACTTCTACTTCGTTAGTCTGAGACATACCTTTTCCTCTCTAAGTCGATTCCGACATCAATGTATTATTATTTCTCTAGTGCTTTTACATCAAGCCCTGCATTAAGCATAGCTATCAATGCTTCAACATGGATCAAAGCACACATTTTTTCTTTTACCATTCCAGCAAGCCACGGCCTTTTACCTGCTTTTTCTCGCCAGCGGACCTTCTCTGAGTTTAGCAATTCTGTACCCATAAGCTGAGTACTTGCTAACCCCCACATACTGTCACCAAGCATGACGATGTATTGATAGCCTTCTTTGTAGCTATCATCATGGAGCTTTTCTGCCATCACCCATTTTGCCGTATCGACGACATCTAGCTGATTATCTTTATTAGTTTGCAGCCCAAGGTACCAAGCAGGTCGACCGATTAAATGATTGAGCACTCCCATGCGATGGATACCCCCGAGCTCATCAAGCGGGACAGCAAATGTTACGCTGTTCACTTCAAAATAGAGTACTTGAAAATCTCGAGTTCTCGCCGTGCTTTGCCACATACCAATTTCGGAGTAGCCAGCTTGCGTTTGACGTGCGACTTCAACGGTTAATTGTTCAACAACTTCCACATCAACAGCAAATTCTTCAACAGTGTCTGCCGCAGTCAGAATTTCAACTTCAACTTCAACTTCAGTTTCCAAAGTATCGGTGGGAATGTCCCACTCTTGGATCTCTTCAACAATTTCAGCCACTGGTTGAGTTTTTAAAGCGATCTGAACGGTGTTTTGCTCCATGACCTCTTCCAGCTCTAACTCTGCGACTGGATTACTTGATTCTAACTGGCTTAATAAGCGCTGCACGTCATCTAAATTCGGCAGATCAAACTCAACCACTTCAGCATGATAATAGCTTTTTTCCGGAACAGATTGCACCGATGTCGAAAGCGCTAACTCAGGTTCAGCAAGGGACAATTCTTTTTGCTCTTCCGCTTTCAGCTCAAGTTCAATCGCTTCTTCATCTAATAACGCTGTAAAGTAGTCATCGAGTGCTTGTTCACTGGATAAAAATGGCCCACTACTCATCAATAGCTAGCCTCTCTAAATAAATCAGCAATTGTTTATAAGCAAAAACACCACGGCTACCTTCGGCAAAATGAGAAGCAGGTAAGCGCTTTAAACTCGCGTCACGGAACTTGGTATCTATAGGTACAGCAGAGCTCCACACTTGTTCTGGATAATCTTTTTTAAGTTGATTCAGCGTTTGCAAAGAAGCCCGGGTTCGCTTGTCGTACATAGTCGGTACGATAGTCACTTTGAACGATCGACTACGAGATTTTTGCATGATGGCTAAGGTGCGAATCATCCTTTCGAGCCCTTTCATAGCCAGAAACTCAGTCTGTACTGGAATTAAGATACGATCGCTGGCGGCCAATGCATTAACCATCATTACCCCCAAGATTGGAGGACAGTCGATCAACACGTAGTCATAATTATGACGCAATGTAAGAAGCGCACGTTTCAAAATCAGCCCCATCCCACTGCGGTTGCCCATGACTCTATCTAAAGTGGCTAGAGACATATGGGCAGGGATGAGATCAATGCCTTCAACATCGGTTTTTAGGATAAGAGGGATAACACTCTGCTCTGTTAACTCACGTTGCTGAAATAGGTCAAACAGGCTGACAGGCACGCCATCAGAATCATAACCTAAGTATGTAGTAAGCGAGGCGTGAGGATCAGTATCAACCAACAGCACTCTTTTGCCTTGCTGACTTAGCAAACCGGCAAGCGTAATCGTTGTGGTCGTTTTACCCACTCCGCCTTTTTGGTTTGCAATACTCCATACGATCATTGAACTTCCTTTATGCGAGGCCAACTTCAACTAACATTCGTTCTGATATACGCTCTAACGGTAAATCTTCAGACGAGATACCCGCTTTGGCGACAGCTTGCGGCATACCATACACCACGCAGCTTTCTTCATCCTGAGCCCAAATGGTTGCCCCTGCGGCTTGTAACATTCGAGCCCCTTCACGACCATCGGCTCCCATACCAGTCAATACCATTGACAGTACTTTATCGGCATAAATCTTTGCCGCAGAACCGAATGTTATATCGACACACGGTTTATAATTCATACGTTCACCACCATCGATAATGCGCAATTTAGCACTACCCGGGCGGCCCTCAATCATCATCTGTTTACCACCCGGAGCCAAATAAGCAACGCCTGGGCGCAGCGCATCACCATCCTCAGCTTCCTTCACTTCTATTTTACAAAGTGAATTTAGTCGACTTGCAAATGCTGCTGTAAAGGTGGCTGGCATGTGCTGAATGAGTACGATCGGATGTGGATAATTGGCAGGCAACTTCGTCAATATCTTTTGTAACGCAACCGGGCCACCTGTAGAGGTACCGATAGCGGTCAACTGATATTTTTTACCTGTAGCTTTAAAGCGAGCCAATGTGCCCATTGATTTCGGCGCAGGGGAGCTCGGCGTTGCAGCCGTCGTTCTGCTGGCAAACGGCGATGACGAGTTCGGTACAGGGCGTGAAACCAAAGGTCTTCTCAGCATCCCTTTTTTTGACGCGATTTGAATAACCCGTTGCTGCAATAAAACAACAGCCTCATCGCGGTTACGGGCAATATCTTCAAATTTTTTCGGTAAAAAATCTAACGCTCCAGCATCTAAAGCATCTAGCGTTGCTTTGGCACCATCATGAGTCAGTGATGAGAACATCAAGATCGGGATCGGGTTCGCAGCCATGATTTCACGGACGGCAGTAATACCATCCATAACTGGCATCTCAATATCCATTGTGATGACATCAGGCTTTAAGATTCTCGCTTTTTCTACGGCTTCTTTACCGTTGGTTGCAACATCAATCACTTCTAGACGGGTGTCGGAGTTAATAATTTCACTCACACGCCGCCTAAAAAAGCTCGAATCATCAACGACTAATACTCTAATCGCCATGGGTATCCTTATATTGTGTGCTCATTTAAATGCGGGAAGCAGCAGCATACTGCTTAAGCAAATCTGGCACATCTAGTATTAGTGCAATATGTCCATCGCTGGTAATCGTCGCCCCAGCCATACCCGGTGTTCTTTGAAGAAGCTTATCTAGTGGTTTGATTACCACTTCTTCTTGGCCAATTAAGGTATCAACGACAAAACCAACTCGCTGGCTACCGATCTGAACAATAACAACATGTCCATGACCTTTACGCAGTTCTATTTTCCCCGCTTTAGGTGCGAGCCAATTCTGTAAGTAGAAGAGTGGTATCGATTTTTTACGTACTATGATGGTCAATTGTCCATCAACGACGTTCGTCCGGCTAAGATCAAGGTGGAAGATTTCATTCACGCTCGCAAGCGGTAGAGCAAATGGATGCCCTGCGACCCCAACCATCAATGTCGGTAAGATAGCGAGTGTTAGCGGCACTTTGATCGTAATCTTAGTCCCTTTGCCCATCTCAGAATCGATGTCAATTGAACCATTGAGTGTATTGATGGCTGTTTTTACAACATCCATCCCAACACCACGACCAGAAATGTCTGAAATCTGCTCTTTACTGGAGAATCCAGCCATAAAGATTAAGTTAAAACACTCTTTATTGGAGAGGCGTGACGCCGCATCTTCATCCATCATACCGCGTTTCACCGCAATGCTACGCAACTTATCTGGGTCCATACCGCCGCCATCATCGACGATAGCTAGCTCAATATGGTCACCTTCTTGCGAAGCTGAGAGTATGATTTTACCCGTGCTTGGTTTTCCAGATTTGCTGCGCACATCTGGCATTTCAATACCGTGATCAACTGAGTTACGCACTAAGTGAATCAATGGGGTCTGCAAGCGCTTCGACCAAGTTTTTATCAAGGTCTGTTTCTTCGCCACGCGTTTCAAGCACGATGTCTTTTTTCAAGGTACGTGCAAGGTCTCGAACCACGCGAGGAAAACGGCCGAACACTTTCTTAATCGGTTGCATACGCGTTTTCATGACAGCGCCTTGCAAATCCGCGGTAACCACATCAAGGTTAGCCACTGCTTTGGCCATCTCTTCGTCGTTACTATTAAGCCCCAGACTCAGCAAGCGGTTACGAACTAGCACCAATTCGCCAATCATGTTCATAATGATGTCGAGCGTTGATGTATCAACACGGACTGTTGTTTCTGGTTGAGTCTGCGCTTTTTTAGCAGCAGGTGCTGATACTTCTTTTTTCTCAGCCACTGCAACCGGAGCTTTCGCCGGGGAAGAGGCGGCTGGAGCCGTTACTTTAGGCTGAGGTGCAGGTGTAGGTTTCGCCGCTTCAGCCTTCGGTTTTGCGGTCTCTGTTGGTTTTACAGGCTCCGCTGGCTTCACATTTTCAGAGGCAGGCCTGGTTGCCATTTCCAACTCTTCTGGCAGTGGGCCTTTTCCCGAACCATGCAGATCGTCAAGAAGCTTTTCAAACTCCTCGTCAGTCATCAGATCATCGCCACCACCAGCAGAAGCTTTAGGTGCCGCTGTTGATTTTGGTGGAGGAGTAGAAGACGTGGAGGCGGATTTTGCTGCAACCTCAGGAGCAGATTCGACTGTTGGAGCCTTACCTACGCCATGCAGATCATCAAGCAGCTTTTCAAATTCGTCATCCGTAATATCACCACTAGTAGCCGCTGATGCACTTGGGGCTTTAGGCGCTGGGGGCGGTGCGGCATTTTCAGAATGAACATTGGGCGCAGTGCCTTTACCATGTAATTCGTCTAACAGTTTTTCAAATT
The DNA here is from genome assembly GCF_002257545.1 of Vibrio qinghaiensis. Classification (NCBI taxonomy): domain Bacteria; kingdom Pseudomonadati; phylum Pseudomonadota; class Gammaproteobacteria; order Vibrionales; family Vibrionaceae; genus Vibrio; species Vibrio qinghaiensis. The sequence goes on from NZ_CP022741.1 coordinate 1,950,642, forward strand.
CATCTTGCGTGATTTCATCGATAGAATTTGAATCTATCGCTTGTGATACTGTTGGTTGAGCAACTTCAGGCTCAGGCGCTTCGATAACCTCCTCTTCCTCAACTTCAGCAATAACAGGCTCCACTTCGTCAATTTCATCTTCAGAAGCAGGGCGACACAATTTATGAAGTTCATCGAGGAGAGCGGGATCTGCTGGCTCTAAAGGTTCTTGATCTTGAACAGCGCGAAACTGTGCATTAACGGTGTCTAAAGCTCGTAACATCGTATCCATTAAGCTTGATGTTACGCTTCTTTGACCATTGCGTAAGATATCAAATACGTTCTCGGCACCGTGGCACGTCTCAACCAGCTCGGTGAGGGCAAGAAACCCGGCCCCACCTTTAACGGTATGGAAACCGCGGAAAATCGCATTTAATAACTCCCTGTCTTCGGGGTTGTTCTCAAGTTCAACCAATTGCTCTGAGAGCAATTCGAGAATTTCACCTGCTTCAACCAAAAAGTCCTGAAGAATGTCGTCGTCTAATTCATAGCTCATACGTTACCCCTAAAAACCAAGACTCGATAATAAATCATCGACTTCGTCTTGAGATGAAACCGCATCGGCTCTTTCATGAGGGTTCAAAATAGGACCTTCAGGTTCGATAGATGGGTTCTTCTTGTCTGTTTTTTGTTCTATTTGGTTAGCCCCAAAGGCAGTGAGAATCTCAACTAGGCGTTTCTCAACTTCATTAACCAGCGTAATAACACGTCGAATTATTTGGCCAGTAAGATCTTGAAAGTCTTGAGCCATCAATATCTCAGTTAGCTGACCTCGTAATTCGCTGCTGTTTCCCTCAACTTGCGATAGCAAGTCATCAATGCGGTGGCAAAGTGCTTTAAACTCGATAAGATCAATTCGCCCATGCATTAACTCATTCCATTGTGGACGCACTTTTAACAAACCTTCGTGAAGGCTGTCAGCGATCGGCATACACCGATCTACCGCATCCATTGTCTTATTCGCAGCTACTTCGGTTTTATCAATCACGTATTGTAGGCGATCCCTTGCATCTGGAATTTCGTCATTTGCAATCTCAGCCATCCGTTCATCAAGGTTGAACTGCTTGAGTGATTCGTGCAGCTCCCTTGTCAAAGTGCCTATTTCTTGCAGCATCGGATTGCTTGCTTTGTCATAGGTCTCTTTCAAGAGCAGATTCGCCTGCTCTTGCTGTCCATTTTCCAGTAGCTGAACGAGTTCTTTTGCTTGTTCTAATGAAATCATCGATTAGCCTTTTCGCGCATAAATGAATAGAGCACCTTTTGCCTGTGACCGCACGCTTTATAAACGCTCGAAAATTTTATCCAGTTTCTCTTTAAGCGTAGCAGCCGTAAATGGTTTTACGATATAGCCATTTACACCGGCTTGGGCGGCTTCGATGATTTGTTCGCGTTTTGCTTCTGCGGTGATCATCAGAACAGGGAGATGCTTAAGTTCTGCGTCTGCTCGGATATTTTTCAGCAAATCGATACCTTGCATGCCCGGCATATTCCAGTCTGTAACTACAAACTCAAAATCACCTTTCTTTAGCATAGGCAACGCTGTCAGGCCATCATCTGCTTCTTGGGTATTATTGAAGCCCAAATCACGAAGTAGATTCTTAACAATACGGCGCATTGTTGAAAAGTCGTCAACAATAAGGATCTTCATGTTTTTATTCAAAATTGCCTCCACTGAGCTCGAAATCAGTGATATTAGTCATTTTGCGTCCAAGAACTTAACTTTGTTCTTAGTCGCTGCATAGATTGGCTCAGTATCTGGCTAACGCGGGATTCGCTAACGCCTAAAACCTCACCAATTTCTTTTAAGTTTAGCTCTTCATCATAATAGAGCGAAAGTACCAAAGCTTCACGTTCTGGAAGTGATTTTATTGATTCAACCAATGCTTTACGAAACGATTCATCGGCTACTCCCTTAAATGGCGAGTTGTCTTCATCGTCATCCAAAGGAGAAATTGCATCATCAGAAATACCTAAATCTTCGATTCCGACAATCCGTGAGCAATTAATGTCAGTTAATACAGTATGGTACTGATCGAGCGACATGCCTAAATACTTCGCAACTTCTGTATCAGTTGGGTTTCGGTTTAGCTCACCTTCTAGAACTGAAATTGCATGGGTTATCTCTCGGTTGTGTTTATGAACCGAGCGTGGAACCCAATCACCACGCCGAATATCGTCGAGCATAGCTCCACGAATTCGAATTCCTGCATAGGTTTCAAAGCTTGCACCTTTACTCCCATCATAATTTTTTTGTGCTTCAAGTAGGCCTATCATTCCTGCTTGTATTAAATCTTCGACCAATACGTTTGGTGGCAGGCGACCTGCTAAATGGTGTGCAATACGCTTAACCAATACAGAGTATTTTTCTAAAAATGCTTGTTGGCTCTTTAGGTTTCCGTGTTGGTCATAAGTAAGCGCTTTATTCACCGAATGGTTCCCCTACACTTTCTGTTCTATTTAGCAAACGCTCGACAAAAAATTCCAAATGGCCAGTCGGCGTTCTTGGAATTGGCCACGTTAACGCTTTGCTTGCTAACGAGCTAATTGCCAATGCCGCAGGTGACCGCGGGAACGCATCGACCACTATTTTTTGTTTTTTTACTGCTTGGCGCACTTTATCATCCAAAGGTATGCAAGCAACAAGTTCAAGGCTCACATTTAGGAATCTTTCTGTCACTAATGTTAATTTAGCAAATAATTCCCGTCCTTCACGATAACTTCTCACCATATTGGCCACAATTTTAAAACGTTGCACTTGGTGTTCACGACTTAACAGTTTGATCAAGGCGTAGGCATCAGTGATGGACGTCGGTTCATCACATACCACGATCACTACATCTTGTGCGGCGCGGCAGAAGCTCACGACCATATCAGAAATACCCGCCGCCGTATCGATGAGCAGAATATCCATCTCATCTTCTAAACTGCCAAAGGCGCGTATTAAACCAACATGTTGGGCGTGTGACAACTCTGTCATTGACTGTGTACCCGAAGTCGCTGGGATTATGCGTATCCCAAAAGGCCCTTCGACGATGGCATCCTTGAGTTCACACTCGCCAGCCAGTACATGCCCTAAGTTTCGCTTCGGGCGTATGCCAAGCATAACATCCACGTTAGCCAAACCTAAATCTGCATCCAACACCATGACTTTTTTACCTTGGCGAGCCATGCAGATCGCCATGCCGAGTGTCACGTGAGATTTACCCACGCCACCTTTGCCACCCGTCACAGAAATGACTTTGGTCAGTGACGGTTGAGTTAAGCGGCGTAAACCGCTCGCTTGGTCATATATCATATTATTCGCCATATTTGTCCGCCGCCTAGAATCTCTCGGAGTCGCTGCTCCAATAGTGAGGTTCATTCTCTGTCGACTTCTCTAGCAATTCGTTTGCCTTTGCAACCATGTACTTTGGCTGGGCAATCACAATATCTTCTGGTACACGCTGGCCATTCGCAATGTAAGCAACCGGCAGTGCGTTTTGAACCACGACACTCACAAATTCCCCTAAGCTCAATGACTCATCAAGCTTAGTCATAATGCACCCTGAAAGAGGGATCCTTCTAAAGTGCTCGATTGTTTCTTGCAATACTTTTCTTTGTGCCGTTGCAGGCAGTACAAGGTAGCTGTGGATGACTTCGCCACTCTCTTGCATCAGGGTATCAAGCTGCTCTGATAACCGAACATCACGCTGCCCCATCCCTGCGGTATCGACTAAAATTAAACGCCGATTTCTTAGCTGATATATTACATCGGCTAACTCACTGGAATCTTTAGCAACTCTTACTGGACAACCCATAATTCGGCCATAAATAGAGAGCTGTTCATGAGCACCGATACGGTAGGTATCGGTGGTGACAAGAGCGACGTTATCAGCGCCATACTCCATAGCGGCGCGAGCGGCCAATTTAGCAATGGTGGTGGTTTTACCAACCCCTGTTGGACCTAATAGCGCAACGACACCACCACGTTTCAGAATGTCTTGTTTGGAAACAGGGACTTGATCGGCAACTAAGCCAAGCAGTGCCTTCCAAGCTTTAGTCGGAGCCGTATCTTCTGGAATATAGCACGCGAGCTGGTCAGCCAATTCTAACGAAACGCCCATACGTTCAAGCCTTTTAATAAGCATGGCACGCAAAGGCTCTCTGCGTTCAACTTCTTGCCACATCAATCCTGAAACTTGATGCTCTAGCAGTTGTCGTATTGAGGTCATCTCTTCGCGCATGTTTTCTAGCTCAGGGTTCGAAACACTCGCCTCTTGTACCGGATGACGATCATAGCGTGATGGATCTAGCTTGGGCGTTTGACGCGTGGAGGCCCTTCTATCATCAGCAATTAATTTTGCTAATGGGGAATCGGCTCGTAACTCTACGCCACTGCGTCCTGAGTTGGTATTGGATGAGCTTGATTGACGTTGCAATAACGCAGAGAGCGAATCTTCATTTTCGGCGTGGTAATCTGAATCTGAGCCGCTAGGCGTGCTGTACTGCTTTAGCATATTCGCGAATCGTTTGGTCATTGAACGTCCGGCATCTGCGCTATTTTGCAGACTGACACGATCGTCATCCAACTCGCGAGAGGATTTGTTCACAGACGGCGTGACTTGGGTGTAACCTTGCTGTTTAGGCTGCGAATTATAGCGCTTGGCGCTGTTTTGCTGAGTAGGTTGTTCACCATCCACTGCAGCAACGATCTCAACACCACCCGCGACTTTTTTATTCGACATGATCACCGCTTCCGCACCAAGCTCTTCTTTCACTTGCAGCAGTGCAGTTCGCATATCTTTGGCAAAAAATCGTTTTATTTTCAAAGCAGATATCCGTGTTTAAATGGCTAAAGCCCGATTAAGTGACAACAGTTTCGTTAGTTACCAACGGCTTGAACAATCCGAATTTGTTTCTCGTCAGGTATTTCTTGATAAGAGAGCACACGCAAATTAGGTATCGTGTTTTTCACAAACTTCGCCAAAGTTGAACGAAGCACGCCAGACGTGAGTAACACGGCAGGCTCACCTTTCAATTCTTGCTCTTGCGTTGCATGGCTCAGCGCCGCTTGTAAACGCTCTGCTAAGCCAGGTTCAATACCTGCCGATTCTCCTCCTGACGCCTGCATGGTTTGATGCAATATTTGTTCCAGCTCAGGAATTAGCGTTATCACTGGCAGTTCAGGCTCTATACCATTGATTTCCTGAACGATTAAACGTTTCAATGAAATTCGAACAGCCGCCGTTAGGATGTCAGGTTCTTGACTCCGCCCAGAATACTCCGCCAAGGTTTGTATTATGGTTCGAATATCTCGGATCGGAATCGCTTCATTGAGTAGGTTTTGCAGTACCTTAACGACAGTACCCAACGGCAGTTGATCTGGGACGAAGTTTTCAACCAACCTTGGCGCTGATCGACCCAGCATTTCAATTAAGTTTTGCACCTCTTCATGACCAATCAGTTGTGAGGCGTTATTAGTGAGAAGCTGACTCAAATGAGTGGCGAGTACAGTCGATGAGTCTACGACTGTGTAACCCAGAGCTTGTGCATGCTCGCGCTGCTCTTCACGAATCCAAACCGCTTCAAGACCGAATGCAGGATCAAGTGTGCGTTCACCGTCAATAACGCCATAAACTTGACCAGGGTTAATCGCCAGTTCTTGATCTGGGCGGATCTCCGCTTCACCAACAGCAACCCCCATTAGGGTAATGCGATAACTATTGGGCGTTAATTCTAAATTGTCGCGAATATGCACTGCGGGGATGAGAAAACCAAAGTCTTGCGAAAGTTTTTTCCGAACACCTTTTACGCGTTCGAGCAGCTCTCCACCTTGATCTCGGTCCACCAGCGGTATCAATCGATAGCCCACTTCCAAGCCAATCACATCGACGGGTTGAACATCATCCCAAGATAGCTCTTTTTGAGTAGGTGTATCGTTGTCCACTTTTGCTGGCAGTTTCTTTTCATCGGCGGTTTTTTTCTGTTTGCGTATCATCCAATACGCGCAACCACCCGCTAATGCGGCTAGCAGTAAAAAAGCAAAGTGAGGCATGCCAGGTACAATACCCATGATGCCGAGAATACAAGCGGTGATCATTAGAGCTTTAGGGTTATCAAACAGTTGGAAGACAACTTGTTCTCCCATATCTTCATCGATATTTTGACGGGTGACCATCATCGCAGCACCAATCGACAGTAGCAATGAGGGGATCTGAGCCACTAAACCATCACCAATGGTCAGCAGTGTGTAGATTTGGATCGCTTCTTTAAACCCCAACCCATGCTGCGCCATTCCAATCGATAAGCCACCAATAATATTAATGAATAAGATTAAGATCCCGGCAATCGCATCCCCTTTGACAAATTTTGATGCACCGTCCATTGAACCGTAGAAATCCGCTTCTTTGGTTACTTCAAAACGTCTTAATCGCGCTTGATCTTGGTCGATTAATCCCGCATTCAAATCTGCATCTATCGCCATTTGCTTACCCGGTAACGCATCCAAAGTAAAACGAGCACTCACCTCAGAAATACGCCCTGCACCTTTGGTTACGACCATAAAGTTGATGATCATTAAGATCAAAAACACCACTAAACCAACGGCGTAATTACCACCAATCACCACACTACCAAATGCTTCAATGACGTTACCAGCGGCGCCGGGGCCTTCATGACCATACAATAAAACCACACGGGTTGAAGCGACGTTCAAGGCTAGTCGAAGTAAGGTTGCAATAAGCAAAACAGTAGGAAATGCAGCAAAATCAAGCGGTCTACGGGTATAGACTGTGACCAGCAATACCACCATCGCTAAAGCAATGTTAAAGGTGAAAAACAGATCTAATAGGAAGGCTGGGATCGGTAAAACGACCATAGCCAGCGTGGCTAATACCATAACCGGCGCACCGATTGCTGGTATACTTCGCTGCGGTATTGATGGCAATTTATCTGCAAATGGGAGAGTAAATTTCATAGGTTAGCAAGCAATCTGTTGATAAATGTCTATAAATGCGACCATGCGTTAACTCAGCGATGCAATTTTTAGTCCAGCAAAACAGTCAAAATAATGGCTACATTGGCAAAGGCAATAACCCTTTACTTAACGTAGCCTAGTAATTCAAATTACGTGAACTTCTTTTACTTTGAATGGTGGTTTAAGGATTAATACTCCAGATCTGCACTCCTTTACGCAACTCTCTATCGTATTCGATACCAATCAAACCTGAGGTGGGGAACATTGGAGGTACTAAATCGGTAACAAATTCAGCCGCAAGATAGCCAACTAACGGTAAATGAGACACCAGCAGCACTGATTCGATTTGTTCTACATCGGCCAAGGCAGAGACATAATCAAATACCACTTCTGCTTTCCCATAAGGTGTGATGTCATCACAGGTTACAACATCATCGGCATGAAAATAGGAGGCTATCGCAGCCCATGTTTGCTGCGCCCGTAAGTAAGGACTCACCAGTACTTTATCTACATGGCGAAGATCTTGCTTTTCACAAGCACGAGCCACAGCAACAGACTCACGAAGGCCTCTTTCGGTTAAGGCCCTTTGTGCATCACTCGCTGCATAATGTTCAGCTTCTCCGTGACGCATAATAAAAATCTTCATTACTCATTCCTAGTGGTTATTATCTATGCCGTCTAGGCGGCTTTATTCTCGATTATATCAGGCAAGCAAGCAAAGACTTCGACACTGTTAACAGTCTATTAAAAAGTCTCCTGAAGGACTAAAATAGCACTTTGCTCATAAAATCATTGCTTGAAATTTGCACCTAACCGTTTCAACGCCATAATTAAAAAAGCCTTTTCTGTGGAGAGTCACTGTGCATTTAAGCCCTAACGACACCAATCAATACCGCTACATTACGTTAACTAATGGTCTGAGAACATTACTTATTCAAACGAATGATGCCCAAAAGTCAGCCGCTGCTTTAGCGATTAATGTAGGGCATTTTGATGACCCTAAAGACAGAGAAGGTCTTGCCCACTATCTGGAACATATGCTGTTTTTAGGCACCGAAAAGTATCCGAAAATTGGTGAGTTTCAAAGTTTTATTAATCAACATGGTGGCAGCAATAATGCATGGACTGGTACAGAGCACACCTGTTTTTTCTTTGATGTAAGCCCAAATCATTTTGAAAAAGCCTTGGATCGATTCAGCCAATTCTTTTGTGCCCCCTTATTTAATCAAGAAGCTCTGGATAAAGAACGCCAAGCGGTGGATTCTGAATTTAAACTCAAACAGAATGATGATTCGAGAAGGCTCTATCAGGTTCAAAAAGAAACCATCAATCCGCAACACCCGTTTGCTAAATTTTCAGTGGGTAATTTAGAAACGTTGTGTGATAGAAATGGTCTCTCTATCCGCGAAGAAATTGTCCGTTTTCACCATGAAAACTACTCAGCTGATTTGATGACGCTCTCGCTAGCAGGCCCACAGACACTTGATGAGTTAGAGCAGTGGGCAAGAGATGAATTTTCCTCCATCCCAAATAAACAGCTCGGCCCGAAAAAAATCGAGGTGCCTTTTGTTTTAGACGCGCACCGCGGCGTCTTGATTCAAATCGAGCCACGAAAAGAGATCCGCAAACTAACTTTAAGCTTCCCAGCCCCAAGCATGGATGACTTTTATCATGTCAAACCTCTCTCTTATTTCGCCCATCTCATCGGTTACGAAGGTGAAGGCAGTTTAATGTTGGCATTAAAAGAGAAAGGTTGGATCACGTCCTTATCGGCTGGAGGCGGCGCAAGTGGCAGCAATTATCGTGAGTTTTCGATAAGTTTTAGCCTGACACATGAAGGCGTAAAACACGTCGACAACATCATCCAGTCACTCTTTACTCAGATTAAATTAATCGCAGAGCAGGGCCTGAACGAATGGCGTTACCTTGAGAAAAGAGCGGTGCTTGAATCGGCTTTTCGCTTTCAAGAAACGACAAGGCCATTAGACATGGTCAGCCATTTAGTGGTTAATATGCAGCACTATCAACCGCAAGACACCATCTATGGCGATTATATGATGGCGGGCTACAACGAATCGCTACTTAAGCAAGCACTTCATTATTTGACTCCTGCAAATCTACGCGCCACGTTAATTGCTAAAGATGGGTATTACGATAAGAAAGCGAAATGGTATTTTACACCCTATTCAATTACTCGATTATCGGCGTCACAACTTGCAACATTCGCAACCCCTTGCGACATTGAAACAAACTTACCACCACTCAATCCTTTTATCTGTTACGACTTAGACCCAAAACCGTTAGAGCCTTCAACGTCTTTACACCCGGAAATCATTGAAGAGTTACCAGGCTTTCGTTTATGGCATCGACAAGACCATGAATTTAGAGTGCCTAAAGGGGTAATTTACATCGCGATTGATAGCCCGAACTCGGTAGCCACTGCTCGAAATATTGTTAAAACCCGTCTCTGTGTGGAAATGTTTTTAGACTCGCTGGCCACGGAAACTTACCAAGCAGAAATTGCTGGGATGAGTTACAACATGTACGCGCATCAGGGCGGCGTTACTCTGATGCTTTCTGGTTTTAGCGAAAAGCAACCACAGTTAATGGAGATGATTCTCGCACGCTTTGCTAAACGTGATTTTAGCCTAAAACGCTTTAACACCATCAAGCAACAACTGCTTCGTAACTGGCAAAACACCACTAAAGATCGTCCAATTTCGCAGCTTTTCAATGCAATGACGGGTATTTTACAACCCAACAACCCTCCTTATGAAACGCTACTTGATGCCTTAAAACAGATAGAAGTCGATGAGCTCAGTGATTTCGTTGAACAAATATTAGCGCAACTTCATGTTGAGATGTTTGTCTATGGCGACTGGTTAAGAAGTGATGCACAAGCGATGGCAGATACGCTTAAAAACGCATTACGAGTCAAAGATCAACAGTACGAGGAATCATTAAGACCACTCGTCATGCTCGGAGAGAGTGGGACTTTTCAAAAAGAGGTTCACTGCGATCAAGAAGATTCTGCTGTGGTGGTCTATTATCAGTGCAATGATGCCACACCCCGCAGCATCGCCTTATATTCATTAGCTAATCACTTGATGTCCGCTACATTTTTTCATGAAATTCGCACTAAGCAGCAACTTGGTTATATGGTCGGAACGGGCAACATGCCATTAAACCGTCACCCAGGCATCGTACTCTATGTCCAGTCACCGAATGCTGCCCCTTATGAGCTGATTAGCGCTGTAGATGAATTTTTAAATGCTTTTTACATGGTGCTGCTGGAGCTCAACGAATACCAGTGGCACAGCAGTAAACGCGGTTTATGGAATCAAATTTCAACCCCCGACCCCACCCTTCGCAGCCGTGCGCAAAGACTTTGGGTTGCTATCGGCAATAAAGATGCCGGCTTTGATCAAAGAGAGCAGGTTTTGAGTGAACTGAAATCACTCAGCCGCAGTGATATGATTCGCTTTGTGGTCAATGAGCTAAAACCAAGGACCGCCAATCGACTGATCATGCACAGCCAAGGAAACGCACATCAAACGGTTCAGAAACTCAGTTTAGGGCAAGAAATTGGCTCAATTGAAGCGTTCCAGCTTCGGCCTAAAAGCTATAACTTAGGATAACAGTACTTCATCGCCATCAGAGCAATTTATCTTTGCTCTGATTTTACGATCTCTTTTAAAGAGTGGGGATGCAGTTTAATGCACACGCCTTGCCACTTAAATGCAACCGTCGGGTTATGTAATCGCTCCCCTTCCCCTTTTGGACTGGACAATTTAACTTGAACACCTTGAGTGTCTAATGTTGTCCAGCATTCTTTTAATCGTGGGTAAACCGACAGTATATCCTGCAAATAGACTTGCGCGGTTTGTGCCTCAGATGGCACCACAAATTCCACATGCTCCCAGCTCTGCTCTGGATAAATTTTTCCCTCGGCAGGGTAAGGCAATTCCAAACATTCTATTGACCAACCATTAGCCGATAGCGGCACCGCAAATTCAATCACAATGATAGGACGGCCATTTATCTGAGCACTCGATATTTCTCGTCCTTCCTCCAGCCATGCCGCATGTGCTAATGACGCTAATTTACGATCATTAATGCGCAGTGCAATGTGGTCAGCTTGATTTGTGGATAAATCAATATGCAAAATTTTGGTTAATTCTTGAATTTTATGCATGAATTTGTCTAAATTCTGCTTAAGCTGTTCAGGATGAAGCGCTGCATTCTTCAATGGTTCAAGCATTTAAATGGTCCAAAATGATGATTATCGTCTAATAGTACCAACAACTCTTCGAAAAGTAGAAAATTTCCTAATTTAGTCCCTATAAGCGCCTCAATAAAATTGGTATTATGTGCGCCAAATGATGAACAAAATTAAGATATGTATTGGCACTAAATGGTGAATAAAATGCATACCTTTGCAATTCCAAGAATTAAAGGAAACGCGTGTGAATATCCAAGCACTGATTAATGACAAAGTATCTCAGGCTCTTGAAGCCGCAGGCGCACCAGCTGGCAGTCCTGCTGCTGTTCGCCAATCGGCCAAAGCGCAATTTGGTGACTATCAAGCCAATGGCATTATGGGCGTAGCTAAGCAACTGGGTACCAACCCGCGAGAATTTGCTCAAAAAGTATTGGATGTTCTGGACCTCGATGGCATTGCAAGCAAAACGGAAATTGCAGGCCCAGGTTTTATCAACATTTTCCTCAGTGAAGCGTTTCTTGCTAAACAAGCTGATATCGCCCTAGCAGATGAGCACCTTGGCGTAACAAAAGAAGCGCAGAAGACGATCGTCGCAGACTACTCAGCGCCTAACGTTGCCAAAGAGATGCATGTAGGTCACTTACGCTCAACCATTATTGGTGACGCTGTTGTGCGTACCTTGGAATTTTTAGGCCATAAAGTGATCCGCGCCAACCACATCGGTGACTGGGGCACGCAATTTGGTATGTTGATAGCCAACCTTGAACGTGTGCAACAAGAATCTGGTAACGAAGTTTCAATGGAACTTTCCGATCTTGAAGCTTTCTATCGTGAGTCAAAAAAACTCTACGACGAAGATGAAGTGTTTGCCGCTAAAGCACGAAATTATGTGGTCAAACTACAAAGCGGTGACGAATTCTGCGCTCAAATGTGGAAAAAATTGGTGGATATCACCATGATTCAAAACCAACGTAACTATGATCGTTTGAATGTTTCGCTCACGCGCGATGATGTGATGGGCGAAAGCATGTACAACGACATGTTGCCCGGCATCGTAGCCGATTTAAAAGAAAAAGGTTTGGCGCAAGAAGATGATGGCGCACAAGTGGTTTTTCTTGAAGAATACAAAAATAAAGATGGCGAGCCGATGGGCGTTATCATCCAAAAACGTGATGGCGGCTTCTTATACACAACAACCGATATCGCGTGTGCCAAATACCGTTATGAAACCTTAGGTGCGGACCGTGTGTTGTACTTTATCGACTCGCGTCAACATCAGCACCTAATGCAAGCATGGACGATTGTCCGCAAAGCGGGCTATGTACCTGACGAAGTGACTCTTGAACACCACGCCTTTGGTATGATGCTAGGCAAAGATGGCCGCCCGTTCAAAACTCGTGCTGGCGGTACTGTTCGTCTGGCCGATCTTCTCGATGAAGCGCAAGAGCGTGCCGCTAAATTAATTGAATCCAAAAACCCTGATTTAGACGCCGCAGAAAAAGCGAACATTGCCAATACTGTCGCGATGGCCGCAGTGAAATACGCTGATCTTTCTAAGCACCGTACTACCGATTACGTGTTTGACTGGGACAACATGTTGGCATTTGAAGGTAACACTGCACCTTACATGCAGTATGCCTACACACGTGTTGCGTCAATTTTTGCTAAAGCAGGCGTATCGATGGATAATCTGACGGGTGAAATTAAAGTCACACAAGAGAAAGAAAAAGCTTTGATTGCGAAACTTCTGCAGTTTGAAGAAGCGGTACAAGCTGTTGCCCGCGAAGGCCAACCTCACATTATGTGTAGCTACCTATTTGAATTAGCAGGCCAATTCTCTAGCTTCTATGAAGCATGCCCAATCTTAGTCGCTGAAGATGAAAGTGTAAAACAAAGCCGCCTAAAACTGGCTGCATTGACAGCAAAAACCATCAAGCAAGGTTTGTCGCTACTCGGTATTGATACATTAGAACGTATGTAACGAAAACTATGAGTGAATGAAAGGGTTGACCATGGTCAGCCTTTTCTTTTATCGGTGATAACATCCGTGAAAGTGAGATTGACATGAATTTTGAACTCCACCCGCAACTGGCCAAAGACACTTCCGTTATTGGTGAATTTCCTCTTTGCTTAGCCTTACTCCATAAAGACAATTCCGTGCCTTGGGTTATTCTGGTGCCTAAACGTGCCAATTTGAAAGAGCTGCATCATCTTTCAATGCAGGACCAACAGCAATTTTTGTACGAATCTCAAGCCGTTAGCCAAGCTCTTGAAGCTACGTTTTGTCCGGATAAACTCAATTTAGGGGCGCTAGGTAACATGGTGCCTCAGCTCCATATTCACCATGTTGCTCGATTTAAAAATGACGTAGCATGGCCAGGGCCTATCTGGGGCAATACTCAAGGGGTAATGAGAGCCGAGCAAGAACAACAAGAGATCTTAACCAGAATCCAAAATGTGCTATCACTGAGTTCTATTTTTAGAAAGGGATAAACGTCGTCTCTCACACCATACATTAGGAAAAAGATAGATTGGGTAAACGTTTGAAAGCCGCTGACATCAGCGGCTTTCGTTTATCAGACAGAATGCCTAGCATCAATTATGACTAAAGTACGACAGTCAAAGACAGCCCATTATTTCGGTTAAGCCCATAACGCACTCTTGTTACGTGGTGAGCCTTGTTGGTATCGATAGTGCGCGACAACACACCTTTTCTTATCCACACGGCTAGCATAGCGTCAACGCCATCCTCACTGAGCGAAAACTTTTTCGCAATCGCCGAGCGGCTAACGATTCCATTCTCTTCAATGTAGCGCTTTAGCTCATTTAATATCATGCCACTTCTACCTCAAGCACCGTTTTCTGCTGGAGTCCTTTTCGCTTAAGCATTTTAAAGGTCAACAAACTCACCATAACAATGGCAATAATCCATGTTAAACTTTCGACAGGGGTTTCGGTGATCCTTGTCGCTTGGTAATAAAGCGCGGCGCCACCATAAGCAAGCCCCATCGTCCATACGGCGATAAAACGAGCGTAATTCGCACCAAACTCACGAACATAAGCCCCCATTGCAGCAACACAAGGCGTGTAAAGCAAAATGAAGATAAGGTAGGCAAATGCGGCATGACCAGTCACAAAGTGCTGTTTCAAATTACCAAAGATTGAGGCATCTACGGCTTGCTCTTCAGCCACTGCGCTACTGTCTGTCAAGTCTCCAACTTCGATACCGAGCGGATCAGAGAAGCTTAATCCCGTTAGGTTTTCTGGTATAGACATGACCGCTTCTTGTAGGCTCGCCATTAGGTCATATTCACTTTCATCACCTTCAGCAGAGGTATATAAATTGTTTAATGTTCCGACTACCGCTTCTTTGGCAAAAATACCCGTGATGATACCCACTGTCGCAGGCCAGTTATCCTGATTGATACCAATAGGAGTAAATACCGGCGTAACCACTTGAGCCACTTTTGATAGCACTGAGTTGTCACTATCTTCATTGCCAAAACTGCCATCAGTACCAACTGAATTGAGGAAGCTTAAGATCATAACGACGATGACAATCGTTTTCCCTGCACCGAGAACAAAACGTTTTAATTTCTGCCATGTTTTGATCATGACGTTTTGTACCGTTGGGATCTCGTAATCTGGCATCTCCATAACGAGGCTGTCGCTTGAACCCGGATAGAGCGTATGCTTCAAAACCAAACCAGTGAACACTGCGGCTAAAATGCCCAATAAATAAAGAGCAAAAACTACATTTTGACCGCTTTCAGGGAAAAATGCCGCAGCAAATAGCGCATAAACAGGCAAACGTGCACCACATGACATAAAGGGTGCCATCGATGCTGCTAATTTACGTTCACGTTCTTGATCTAGAGTACGAGTCGCCATAATCGCGGGAACGTTACAACCAAATCCTAAAACAAGCGGAACAAACGCTTTACCCGGTAGGCCTATCTTCTGCATCACTTTATCTAAAACAAAAGCCGCGCGAGACATATAGCCTGAACTTTCGAGTACAGCTAAAAATAAGTACAAACAAGCGATAACTGGGATAAATGTGGCGACGGTTTGAATACCTCCGCCAAGGCCATCTGCTAATAATGTCACTAGCCAAATAGGCAAATGATCATCCAGTAAGTAGTGCCCGCCATCAACCAATAACGCCCCGACGCCAATGTCGAAAAAATCAATGAAAGCGCTCCCAATATTGATCGAGAACATAAACATTAAGTACATAACCACAAAGAAAAACGGTACACCCACCCATTTATTTAAAATCAGCTTATCCGCTTTTTGTGTAAAACTGTGGCTTAGTTTCCCTTCTGTTTTGCGGATCTGCTGACACTGTTCATGCAAAAATGTGTATTTGGTATCAGCAACATGCAGATCAATATCCAAACCACTTTGCAGTTGCTCTTTCTGGATAAGCTCACGCTGCACTTCTGGTAATCCATTAATCACCAAAAGATCATTTTCTAAGGCACGAATAGCCAATGCGCGAGGTGCCACTTGCTGTTGTTGGAAAATAGCGGCTAATTTTCCGATCGATTGTTCAAATGCACTACCGTAATCCAGTACCAGTTCTTTAAGAGCTACGCCTTGCAGCAGCACTTTATGCAACTTTTCTTTGAATCGACTTACCTGCTCTTTACTGGTAGCAGAAAGCATGAAAACGGGGCAACCTAGAACTTTCTCAAGTTGTTGAATGTCTAGGCTTTGACGCTCTCTTTTTAAAGCGTCCATTTTATTCAAAACCACAATCATTGGACGCCCGAGCTCTCTCAATTGAAGCGTCATATAGAGACTGCGTTCCAAACACGTCACGTCCACAACGTTAATGATTAAGTCGGCAGGATGAGTAAGAACCGCTCTAGAGGCAATGGATTCGTCAATGCTGTTACTGTCATTCCCGCTGTCAAGTGCGTAGATGCCTGGTAAATCAGTTAGTATGAATTCATCTCCAGAATGAGTGTAGCGACCCGTTTTTTTCTCGACTGTAACACCAGCCCAGTTACCGACTTGCTGCTTAGAACCAGTCAGCCCATTAAATAACGTTGTTTTACCACTGTTAGGGTTACCAACGGTTAGAATTTGATATCGCACTACACTATCTCCACTTCAATACAAGCGGCTATATTTTCACGTACCGCTAAAGAGACACCTCTCACTTCAAGTTGAAGTGGGTCTCCCATAGGCGCTCTTCTGATTAACGTAACAGTAGTTAGAGGCAGCAAGCCCATCACCATCAATTTTTTACGAATATCATTTGGAAGTTGATTAAACGCGACAATACTTGCGCTATCCCCTTCATTTAATTGAGATAATTTCATCTATCTTGCTCTAAACGGTAGTGGTAATGAGAAATATTTTTATTAACAGATGGATAATACACGCGCGCCCCCCCTATTTTATTGCGTGAAATCAAAGATTGCATAAATCCACAACGTTGTTTTCGGTAAATAAACTGACGTTAAAAACGTTAAAAAATTATCAGGTACAAATGGTCTCAACATAAAAAAATAAACAAAAAAAGACCAATCCAAAATAAATAAATAAAATCAACAACTTAAAGATGATTATATGTTTTGTCGTTTTTCTTATACTAGGTTGTCGTTAATTTTATAAATGAAATAAGTCCTTTGTCATATAGTAAATCCATCGAAAGGAATTAGTCCTTAGATACAAATTCCAGAGGTGGTACGGATGTTACTCGTATCACTCCGGCAGCAAGCGAAGGTGTCA
Organism: Vibrio qinghaiensis; assembly: GCF_002257545.1. Taxonomy (NCBI): domain Bacteria; kingdom Pseudomonadati; phylum Pseudomonadota; class Gammaproteobacteria; order Vibrionales; family Vibrionaceae; genus Vibrio; species Vibrio qinghaiensis. The sequence continues at coordinate 1,967,603 of NZ_CP022741.1, forward strand.
TTGACACCCGTGGTATAGTCCCCCCGGCTATACCACGATTTTTTTTCTACTCATCTTTACCACAGCACAATCACCTACCCAACCTGTTGTATTGTATAAGCACTATCCCCAAACAAATTGATATTACGACTTTGAGTGTTGGTGAATGTATCTACGCAAGCATAGATAAATGCGAATGTGCCTAGCTAACACCGCAGCCAATCTAATCAAGAAAGGGGATGCCGATGCACTCTGGTGGAAAGTGAGTTCATCTCCACGCGCCTGAATAAGCGTTATGATTAGGATGAATATAGCGAACATCGCAGCAGCTTCACGTGGGAAAGTTATCACTATTTATCAGGGGCGATATTACTCGTTATCATCAACAAATTGAGTTGGCGATAAACCGAAGTGATGCTTAAATCTTTGACTGAAATAGGACGGATCATTAAACCCACAATCAAAAGCGACTTGGGCGACTTTTCCTCCTGCGAGCAAACATTGGCACGCTTTCTCTAAACGGATCTCGTTTAAGTACTCTTTAAATGTTTTATTGGTAACCGCTTTAAAACGACGTTGTAGGCTGCGTTCCGATACAAAGAGTAATTTGGCCGCACTAGAGGTACTAAATTCAGGATCTGAATAGTAATTGTGTACCAATTTTTCGACTTTTTTAAGCCACTCTTTTTCCGTTATATCAATAAACTTGTCATCAGAATGCTCCTCTACAATGATCATTTCGGGTGCATCACTCACAAGCTCTACAGATGGCCAAGAAAGCTCAACTAAATTTCGTTCTGGCGATGAAAAAATATGTATTTCCCCACCACTGCGCTGTACTAACAGCTGCATCTCCTCTAGTTCAAAACCAGAGATACGCTTATCACTATTGATAGATTGCACCTGATCGCCACAGTCAATCATCACAATAAACAGTCTTTTATCCCTTTCATAACAATGAATTTGTAGCTCTTGATTTCTGTAAAGACGTTTTACCGCATCAGATAGTAGCGTATTGAAAATGATGTCTAGGTTAAAATGGGCAGACTCAATATAAGCTTGTTTAAGCTCATTGTTCACAGCCAAAGAAATATTCGCTTTAGCGAATTCTTCACGCCATCCGTCCACACAAGAGTTCAAGATGATCGATAGGTCGTAGAGCAACTGAGTCGACGTTTTATCATTTCTTACATTCCGAAGTAACGCCAATTCACATTTTACTTTTAAGGCTAAAGACTCAAGTCGCGCGAGTTGCTGGAGTTGAGACCGATAAATCAGCTGATTTAATGTAGGTGTAATAGAATCCAACATCTGTTCAACAAGGATATGGCGAATTTGTAATTGCTTGCGCAACTGCTGGTTATTAACCAAAACAATTTTGCTTTGATGCCGTAATTGGTCAGTTTTCAAGGCCACCTTAGCTTTTAACTTTCGATTCACTTTGGTAACCCATCGAGAACGCCACCATGAAGCAAAAGCAATAAGTCCTATAGAAAGGCAAAGGTAAAGAACAATAGCCCACGAAGACCAGTACCACGGGTTCTCCACAATAAATGATAGACTGTTTATCATACTGTTTTGCGGATGTGGACTGTAATTTCTCACCAGCAAACGATAGTGTCCAGGTAACAGGTGATCAAGTGTCAACTGGGTGCTTTCTAATCTCTGCCACTCCTTATATCCTGCTATACGATACTCCAATGATAAGGCTCTCGATTCTGGCAATGCACCAAATAAAAAGCTTATCGAACTTCCATATTTCAGTTCTAGTGTCTGAAAACGACCACGACCGAACATGACAGGAATGTGATCGACGTTCACTTGGCTAAAGATAATATTTGTATTCGGTGGAGTAGCAACTGAGAGTTCAGAGGACCATGCTGTCACTAAGCCAAAACGGGAACCTAGCAGCAACTGCTGTTGGCTATTGATAATACTTGATTCGCAGACTCCACTTTTAAATTCATTATTCATCAATCCGTGTGGATCACCAAAATGCTTTACCATCTCACCCATAGGATTGTAGAGCGAGATTCCTTGTGAAGAAGTCAGCCAAATACCGTTGCCCGTTTCAGTTAAACATTTGGGGCTAATATTCTCCTCAACCATATCAATAGATCGAATATCACTACGATCATGTGCCAAAACAAAGACGCCATAAGCGCTAGCAAACCAGACATCACCATTGGTACTCTCAAAGATATCAATGTTTTGACCATAGTGACTCGTCGCTCGGAGAAAAACAATTTTGCCTTTGTCAAAAAGATAAACACCATGGTTAGTGCCAATAAACACCCCTCGCCGCGTTGACTTAAGTTTTATTATTTTTGCTGGCAAAAATGCATCAACAAACCATTCAGAACCGAAATCGGTTAGCGAGTTATCGGCCAACCGATATGACCACAAATGGTTACCTGTTGCTCCCCATAACAGTCCTTCATGATCAAATTCAAGGTGTTTAGTATCATTCGAACGCAGCTTAAGAGGTAACATGCTCGTTTCTATCATCTTTTTTGTCTGCAAGTGATAAATAACGATGCCTGTATGTGTAGCTATCCATAAAGAGTGATCATCTATTTGAGCGAAATCATGCACTTCCCCAGGAAAAATAAGTTTAGGCTCTTGCCAATCCTCAGCATCGACTTGGTATAACCCTTGTCGAGTTAAAAACCAATACCCTTTATTGTCCGACCTTGTCACAATTTTCGTCATGGGATTATTGTCAAACAGCGCTGAGGAATGGCGCTTAAATTTTTGTCCAAACAGAGAAAAGTAACGAACACCTTTATTCGTTGCTATCCAAATACCACCTTGTAAATCGTTAACTAATGAATAAATTTTATTGCCCGGTAGCCCATTAGTGTTCCGATCATTGCTCTCAAGTTTGATAATTTCGTCTGTCAAAAATGAGTATAGGAACAACCCATCATCTGTACCAATCCAGTACTCTTGGTCAGTCTCTGTGATCGATAAAACATGCGATTCACCAACCAATTTTTTTTTACGCTTTAGGTTTTCAACATCAATAATTAACGCACCATTTAAGGTTCCAATCACAAGCTCTCTGCGTTTATCGGAAAAATAGATCTTCTCTATGAAATGTTTATCCGAGCTAAGGACATGAGAAAAACTCTCATCCTCTGATAAGTAGACGCCAGCATTGGTGGCTAATACCCATTTAGAAAGCACAAACTTAGCATCATTAACAATCATTCGACTCGCGTGATTGAATTGATACATTTCTTTAAAAGAATAAGTAACCAGTTCATGGGTTTGCGTGTTGTATGTATAGAAATGTGTGTTATCGGCTAACCAAATGAAAACACCAGATGAACCTATTTTTTTTATGATAACGCCTGGGGTCAAACTGAATATTAATTCGCGATCTTGTGCGGGATAAGTGCGGTAGAGTTCATTATCTATAAACGTCCAAAAAGCATTATTCAGATAAACGATATTTTCGCTCTCTTGCGAGAGCACTGAGCCACGTCGAGGAAGGGTACTTTTCCCATCAAAGAAAACCACTTTGCCGTGCACATCGTGTATCCAAATCCCCCCCTCTTCTCCTAGAAATAAATTTTGCGCGGCGAAAATCTTCCCTTGAGCCTGAGCTGGCAACGGATAAAAGATAGAAGGTGCTTTGTCTAGAGCTTGTGTTCCTTGTGCTAATAAGAGCGACAGAAAACCCAAGATCCAGAACAAAGGTTTGTAATAATCGTTCTTTCCTTTCAACAGACAAAGCCTTAGTCAATAACACGCCACATGAAAACTGTTTTTTTGTTGCGATAATTATCAAAACATTCTAACCAAAGATAAGGCTTTTTGAAGCTAAGAAAGCAGCAATCTATGAATTTTTATCGTAGATTTCAGTGCAAATCGTACAACATACAATACAGCGTATATCTATTGAGACAAACAAGTATAAAAGTTGTTGCTTATCTGATTTAACAGCTCAAAATAACTACCGCTTTTCACCTCAATATCGACACCTAATGGATCAAGTACTCCTGTTTTGACCTCTGTACCACGAGTCACAGTATCAATCACCGCAGGAGTAAACTGAGGTTCTGAAAAGACACACTTTGCTTCATTATTAATAATGGAATTTTTAATAGTGATGAGCGTTTTAGCCCCCGGTTTTCTATCAGGACTCACGGTAAAATGGCCAAGGTTATTGAGATGATATTGCTGCTCAAAATAGCCGTATGCATCATGAAAAACATAATATCCTTTACCGCTAATTGTACCCATCCTCTGCAAGATGGTTTGGTGGTTTGAATCTAACTGAGCTAAGAATTGTGCTAAGTTAGCTTGATATTGCTCGGCATGACGATTATCACTTTGCACCAGTCTTTTGGTAATCGCTTCTGCTACTTGTTTCACTGGCTCTATCCCTAGCCAGAAATGGGGATCATGTGTGCCATGATTATGCCCATCATGCTCATGTTGCTCACCGTTAAACTCCCTCAGCTTTAAGCCATCAATTTGGCTGATGGTCAAAACATTGTGATGGCTATCTAATGTCTTACTTAAGAATGGCTCAAGATCTTTTCCATACCAAATCACTAAATCCGCCGCTCTGACTTTTTTTACATCAGAAGGACGTAACGCATAATCATGTGGTGAGGTATTTGACCCCAATAATACTTGTGGCTCATTCACACCATGAGTCAACTCATACGTGATCATCTGAATCGGCTTAATGCTGGTCAAAATGACCGTAGACCACGCCAAAGGCGATAATGTTATTAGGCAAAGAAGGAGCATAATCTGACGCAACATGATGGTTTTTCCATTCAGTATATAGCGTTAAAGGGAACGAAATGTTACATTATAACACTTCCGAATTGCAAATAAGTTCCATTCATGTCCAACTTAATTCAGCTGCAAGGCATTTGTGTCGAATTCAACAACCGCCGTGTTTTGGACAATGTCAGTATCAACCTAGAAAAAGGGAAGATTACCACACTGATAGGTCCTAATGGTGCCGGCAAGTCGACGCTCGTTAAAGTATTGCTCGGGCTACAGCCCGTCCATAGCGGAACCATGACGCGCGTAAAAAACCTTAAAATTGGTTATGTTCCTCAAAAGTTAAAGCTTAATGACGCGTTACCACTCCCCGTTCAACGATTTTTAAGTTTGGCCGGACGTTTTAGTCAACAAGAGTTACTAGACGCACTCAGGCTTGTCGGGGCCGAGCATCTTCTTGATTATGATATGCATAAGCTGTCCGGTGGTGAAACGCAACGGATTCTTATCGCCCGTGCATTGCTACAGCGCCCAGATATTCTAATTCTCGATGAACCAGCCCAAGGTGTTGACGTGCAGGGGCAAATTGATCTGTATGATCTTATCGATGCCATACGACATCGTTTCGGCTGTGGTGTCTTCATGGTCTCTCACGATTTGCATCTGGTGATGGCAAAAACGGATGATGTTATCTGTCTTCATCACCATGTTTGCTGTTTTGGCTCACCTGCAACGATTACTCAACACCCAAGCTATATCGCATTATTTGGTACACGCAATCGCGAAGCCTTAGCTTTTTACCATCACAAGCATCAGCATCATCACGACTTAGCAGGCCAACCTGTAAAAGGTGATGCAACTTGCTGTTCAAATCATTCACACGGTCACCATCATGATTGAATTTCTTCTTCCATCAATATTAGCAGGCCTTGGTATTGCCGTTATCGCAGGTCCCCTTGGGTCATTCGTGGTTTGGCGAAAAATGGCTTATTTTGGCGATACCCTCGCACATGCCTCGCTGATGGGATTGGCACTAGGCTTTTTACTTGATATCAACCTTTATCTTGCGTTGCTCGTTTGCTGTCTTGGGCTTGCAATCATTTTGGTTACTATGCAGAAACAGCAGCTTGTGGCGACAGACACTTTGCTCGGCATTCTCGCTCACAGCTCGTTATCTATTGGCCTCATTGCAGTAAGCTTCCTTGATAACGTTCGCATCGATTTAATGAGCTATCTCTTTGGCGATTTATTGGCAGTGAACTTTACCGATTTAGCCTTCATTTGGGGGGGAGCGATTGCAGTAAGTGCACTGCTATTTCTTTTTTGGCGGCCATTACTTTCAACTACAGTGAACGAAGAACTTGCGTTTGTTGAGGGTATCAACGTTGATTTAATGCGTTTGCTGCTAATGCTATTGATTGGGGTGGTGATTGCACTCGGAATGAAATTTGTTGGTGCTCTGATTATGACATCGCTGCTGATTATTCCCGCGGCGACCGCTAGGCGACTCACAAAAACCCCAGAGCAAATGGCAATATTGGCTTCTTTGGTTGGCGCTTTAGCTGTGCTGGGCGGGCTAATCCTCTCGTGGCACTTTGACACACCCGCAGGCCCTTCGGTTGTCGTAACGGCTACAACGATGTTTATGTGCAGTCAACTAGTAAAACGCTAGTATCAAAACCTATTGAATCTAAAGTAAAAACCCCGAAACAAGGTTCGGGGTTTTTCTTCAAACAGAGGGAGGCGTAATTACCAACCCGTCACTTCACGCAATGCTTTTCCGATATCAGCAAGGCTTTTGACGGTTTTCACACCCGCGGCTTCAAGCGCTGCAAATTTTTCATCGGCAGTGCCTTTACCACCAGAAATGATAGCGCCAGCATGGCCCATGCGTTTACCTGGAGGCGCGGTCACACCAGCAATATAAGATACCACCGGTTTAGTAACATGCTCTTTAATGAATGCCGCCGCTTCTTCTTCGGCTGTACCACCGATCTCGCCAATCATCACTATCGCTTCAGTTTCAGGATCGTCTTGGAATAGTTTCAAGATATCAATGAAGTTAGAACCAGGAATTGGGTCACCGCCGATACCAACACACGTTGACTGACCAAAGCCCTCATCTGTTGTTTGCTTAACTGCTTCATAAGTTAGCGTTCCTGAACGTGAAACAATACCCACCTTTCCTTTCTTATGAATGTGGCCTGGCATGATGCCTATCTTACACGCATCTGGTGTAATCACACCCGGACAGTTCGGACCAATCATACGCACACCAGTCTCTTCGAGCTTCACTTTTACGTCGATCATATCGGTAGTCGGTATACCTTCAGTGATCGTCACAATAAGTTCAATACCAGCGTCAATTGCTTCTAAAATAGCGTCTTTACAAAATGGTGCAGGTACATAAATAACGGTTGCCGTTGCACCCGTTGCTTCTACCGCGTCACGCACTGTATTAAATACAGGCAGACCAAGGTGAGTTTGACCACCTTTACCCGGGGAAACCCCACCGACCATTTGTGTACCGTAGGCAATTGCCTGTTCGGAGTGGAAAGTTCCCTGACCACCAGTGAAACCTTGGCAGATTACTTTGGTGTCTTTATTAATAAGTACCGACATTATTTACCCTCCGCCGCAGCAACAACTTTCTGAGCTGCGTCCGTTAACGACTCAGCTGCAATGATATCAAGACCAGAATTTGCAAGTACTCCGCGTCCTAATTCCGCATTTGTACCTTCCAAACGCACGACAACGGGAACCGTTACACCAACTTCTTTCACCGCGCCGATAATGCCTTCTGCAATCATATCGCAACGTACGATACCGCCGAAAATATTCACCAATACGGCTTTCACGTTGTGATCAGATAAAATGATTTTGAACGCTTCAGCAACACGCTCTTTGGTCGCGCCACCACCAACATCAAGGAAGTTTGCAGGTTTGCCGCCATGAAGGTTAACAATATCCATAGTACCCATTGCAAGACCAGCACCGTTCACCATGCAGCCAACATTGCCATCAAGAGCAACATAGTTCAGTTCCCACTGAGCAGCATGAGCTTCGCGCTCATCTTCTTGCGATGAGTCATGCATTTCACGAAGTTTAGGTTGGCGATAAAGTGCGTTTGAGTCGATGTTGATTTTGCCATCAAGGCATAACAAGTTCCCTTCAGCGGTAACAACCAAAGGGTTAATTTCTAGCAGTGCAAGATCATACCGGGTAAACATAGCACCAAGGCCAAGGAAGATTTTCACAAATTGCTTAATTTGGTCGCCTTCCAAGCCAAGTTTGAAAGCAAGTTCGCGACCTTGATAGGCTTGCGGACCAACCAAAGGATCAATCGCGGCTTTATGAATCAGCTCAGGAGTCTCCTCCGCTACTTTTTCAATTTCCACGCCGCCTTCTGTTGAGGCCATAAACACGACACGACGAGTCGCACGATCGACGACTGCGCCTAGGTAAAGCTCATTCGCGATATTAGAGGCTTCTTCGACCAAAATTTTTGATACTGGCTGACCATTTGCGTCCGTTTGATAAGTAACCAGATTTTTACCTAGCCATTTTTGAGCAAACTCTTTGACACCATCTTTAGTGTCGTGCAACTCAACGCCACCCGCTTTACCGCGACCACCTGCATGCACTTGACACTTAACAACTTTCTTCGCTGTACTAATCCGACCCGCCGCTTCAAAAGCTTCTTGTGGAGTATCACAGGCATAACCTTCCGGTACAGGCAAACCGAATTCTGCAAACAGCTGTTTGGCTTGATATTCATGCAAATTCATTATGTTCTTCCGTTTGTTTATCCCTTAAGGGATTTATTATTTCCATAAAGCGGCAGCTGTGCTGCGCCATATATCTGTAGGGTGCTTCTCAAATTAAGCGGTTGCAATTTATCCAAGAGGATAGCTTGTCGCATTTTGCTTAAATGAAGGCTAGACGTGAGCCTGCCTAGCCTTAAATTCACTGAACAACGTTCAGTGAGGTTACACGTCCAGTAGCAGACGTGCTGGATCTTCAAGTAGCTCTTTCACTGTCACAAGGAAACCAACTGACTCACGGCCATCCACCAAACGATGGTCGTAAGAAAGTGCTAGGTACATCATTGGTAAAATTTCTACTTTGCCATCTACAGCCATTGGGCGATCTTGGATTTTGTGCATGCCCAATATGGCCGCTTGTGGCGGATTGATGATCGGTGTTGACATTAACGATCCAAACACACCGCCATTCGTAATCGTGAAATTACCGCCAGTCAGTTCTTCAACCGTCAATTTGCCGTCTCTTCCTTTGAGTGCAAGCTCTTTAATGCCCTTCTCAATTTCAGCAAGGCTTAGCGTATCGCAATCTTTAAGAACCGGAGTCACTAAGCCACGAGGCGTTGAAACTGCCATGCTAATATCAAAATAGCTGTGATACACAATATCTTGGCCATCAATAGATGCATTTACTTCTGGGTAACGTTTTAACGCTTCTGTTACCGCTTTTACATAGAAAGACATAAAGCCCAAACGAATACCGTGTTTCTCTTCAAACAGACCTTGATATTGCTTACGAAGATCCATGATAGGTTTCATGTTAACTTCATTAAACGTCGTCAACATCGCCGTGCTATTTTTTGCCTCAAGCAGACGCTCCGCAACACGTTTACGCAAACGCGTCATCGGTACACGTTTTTCACTGCGCGCCATCGCAACGACAGGTTCAGATTGACTTGGAGCAACTGCTGACGCAGATTTTGCGGCCGCTAGATGAGCATCAATATCTTCACGCGTGATACGTCCACCCACACCAGAGCCTTTCACTTGGCTTGCTTCCAAACCATGCTCAGCGAGTAAACGGCGTACCGCAGGACTAAGCGCATCATTCGTTTCGTCTGTCAATGTGGCCTTGTGGCGTTTATCAGGAGACGGCTCTGTATCGTTGGTGGTGTCTTTCGTCGGTTCACCTGCAACGGCACCGGGTTGTAATTTCGCCAATAACTGTTTCGAAAGCACCGTCGCACCTTCTTGCTCGATAATGGCTTCAAGAACACCCGCTTCTGGTGCTGGCACTTCAAGAATGACTTTATCGGTTTCAATCTCAACAAGAACTTCATCACGAGCGACGGCTTCACCTGGCTTTTTATGCCATGTAGCGACTGTTGCATCAGCCACTGATTCAGGTAGATCTGGAACCAGAATTTCAATTGTCATAATCTGTGTCTTCCTTTTACTTCTAGTTCGTTAAGCTAGGGTCAGAGCGTCTTCAATCAACGCTTTTTGTTGTTTCAAGTGTACCGACATATAACCAACGGCTGGTGATGCTGATGCAGGGCGACCTGCGTATTTCAGATCAGCACCGGCTGGAATGGCAGAACGGAAGTTATGTTGGCTACTGTACCAAGCACCTTGGTTTTGAGGCTCTTCTTGGCACCATACATAGTCAACAACATTAGTGTATTGAGCGATAACCGCTTCCACTTCTTCTTTCGGGAATGGATATAGCTGTTCAATACGGACGATAGCAACATCACCTTGTTCGTTATTGCGGCGCTGTTCAAGCAGGTCGTAGTAAACCTTACCAGAGCAGAACACAACACGTTTGACGTTTGCTGGGTTGAGATCGTCAACTTCGCCGATGGCTGGCAAAAACGATCCGTCAGCCAAGTCTTCGAGTGTTGAGATACATAGTGGGTGACGCAGCAACGATTTTGGTGACATAACAATCAATGGTCGACGCATTGGACGAACAACCTGACGACGCAGCATGTGGTATACCTGCGCTGGCGTAGAGGGAACCACCACTTGCATGTTTTGTTCGGCGCACAATTGCAAATAACGCTCTAGGCGTGCTGATGAGTGTTCCGGGCCTTGCCCTTCATAGCCATGAGGTAGCAGCATGGTTAAACCACACAAACGCGCCCATTTTTGTTCACCGGAAGAGATGAACTGGTCAATCACGACTTGAGCTCCATTGGCGAAATCACCAAACTGAGCTTCCCAAATCGTCAAACCACTCGGCTCCGCTGTCGCGTAGCCATATTCAAAAGCTAGCACTGCTTCTTCCGACAAAACCGAATCCAATACTTCAAAAGGACCCTGTTTATCATGGATATTCGCTAATGGAATATAGGTACTTGCGTCACTTTGGTTATGCAATACCGAGTGACGGTGGAAGAAGGTTCCACGCCCAGAGTCTTGCCCCGAAATGCGGATTCGCTTTCCATCATCAACTAAGGTTGCATAAGCCAGCGTTTCAGCCATACCCCAATCGAGAAGCTTCTCTCCATTAACCATCGCTTGTCGGTCGGTATAGATTTTATCCACACGACTTTGTAGTTTATGGCTTTCTGGATACTGACAAATTCGGTTACCTAGCTCTTTTAAACGCTCAAGGTCAACTTTACTATTCCATGACATATCCCATTCATGGCCAATATACGGTGACCAATCAACAGAATGCAGTGCCATTGGACGCCACTCTTTCACCACGACTTCACCATGATCCAGAGCATCACGATATTCGTTGACTAACTGTGTGGCAATCTCAATATCAAACTCACCACGCTCTATCAAAACATCGGCATAAAGCTTACGCGGCGTAGGATGCTTTTTGATCTTTTGATACATTAACGGCTGAGTAGCATTGGGTTCATCGGCTTCGTTATGGCCGTGACGGCGATAACAAACCAGATCAATGACGACATCACGCTTAAATTCATTACGATAATCAAGTGCAATGCGGGTGACGAAAGCAACTGCTTCTGGATCATCAGAATTGACGTGGAAAATAGGGGCCTGAACCATCTTAGCGATGTCAGTACAATACATAGTCGAGCGTGTATCACGAGGGTTTGAGGTGGTAAAACCAACTTGGTTGTTAATAACAATACGTACCGTCCCTCCCACGCAATAGCCACGCGCTTGAGACATGTTAAATGTCTCGGCAACGACACCTTGACCAGCGATAGCCGAGTCACCATGAATAGAGATAGGCAGTACTGTCGAACCGTCTTCATCTCCCAGTCGGTCTTGTCGAGCACGGACTGAACCAATCACTACTGGGTTTACAATTTCAAGGTGTGAAGGGTTAAAGGCTAAGGCTAGATGCACATCACCGCCGGGTGTCGCAAAGTCAGCAGAGAAACCTTGGTGATATTTAACATCACCCGTTCCCCAGCTTTCACCATGCTTGCCCGCAAACTCGTCGAACAGATCTTGAGGCTTTTTACCCAAAACGTTAACAAGCATGTTAAGACGACCACGGTGCGCCATACCAATCACAACTTCACGCATGCCTGTACTACCGGCATGACGGATCAACTCTTTCATCATTGGGATGAGTGCGTCGCCACCTTCTAAAGAAAAGCGTTTCGCACCAGGGAATTTCGCGCCTAAATAACGCTCAAGGCCTTCTGCGGCTGTCAATTCTTCGAGGAAAATTCGTTTTTCTTCTTTACTGAAAGAAGGTTGACCAACGACTGATTCAAGACGTTGTTGTATCCAACGCTTTTGTTCAGTGTCGATAATGTGCATGTATTCTGCACCGATGGAACCGCAATAGGTCTTGTTGAGGGCTTGATAAATATCTTTCAATTTCATTGTCTCTTGCCCAATAGCAAAAGAGCCAACATTGAAAGTCTCTTCCAAGTCATCTTCATTCAAATTGTGGAACGCGGGGTCTAATTCCGCCACGATTGGACGTTGCCATAAACCTAGAGGATCGAGTTGAGCCGCTTCATGACCGCGAAAACGGTAAGCATTGATCAGCTGCAAGACTCTTACTTGTTTAGCATCGACATCAGGATCACTAACTTGGACATTGTAATGCTTTGTTTCTTTCGCGAGTCGTCGGAAGTAGTCACGGACACGTGAATGTGGCTGTTCAACCACATTGTCAGCTTGCGCAGGCAAGCCATCAAAAACACGTTTCCACTCCTCACTTACCAGATCAGGATCACTTAGATACAGTTCGTAGAGGTCCTCTACGTAAGTTGCATTGGCGCCAGCCAAGTGTGAAGACTCGAGCCATGCCTTCATCACGCCGTTGTGCATATTTTCCCTTAACCAGTAGTTTTCACGTTTGCTTCGGTCTATGCCGAGCTATAAAAGGCAGGTCCGAAGACCTGCAATTTTTATTCATTTTAAACCGAACGGTTCACAAGCATTGATTTGATATGTCCAATAGCTTTCGTCGGATTTAATCCCTTAGGACAAACACTTACACAATTCATGATGCCATGGCAACGAAAAACGCTAAAAGCATCATCAAGATTAGATAAACGTTCATCTGTTGCGGTATCGCGGCTGTCAATTAGCCAACGATAAGCCGCCAACAAACCTGCTGGGCCGATAAACTTATCCGGGTTCCACCAGAAAGAAGGGCATGAAGTTGTACAGCAAGCGCACATAATGCACTCATATAAACCATCTAAATGCGCTCGCTCTTCTGGTGACTGCAAGTTCTCACGAGCCGGAGGCAAGTTTCCGTCAGTCACAAGATAAGGTTTAACCTTCTCGTAATTTTCATAAAACTGGGCCATATCGACAATTAAATCACGGACGACAGGCAGCCCAGGCAAAGGTCGAATAACGATCGTGCCTTTGGCCGAAAGCGCGGATAATGGAGTGATGCACGCTAACCCATTTTTACCATTCATGTTCAAACCGTCAGAACCACATACCCCCTCACGACACGAACGACGAAAAGCGATAGTTGGATCTTGCTCTTTCAGCAAAATGAGCGCATCCAACAACATCATGTCAGAGCCCTCTTCGACTTCAAGCAGATAATCCTTCATGTAAGGCTTTTGATCGACATCCGGATTATAGCGATACAAAGAGAATTTCAATTTCATAATAGTGCCTTCTCCTTAGTATGTGCGCGCTTTAGGCGGAAACGCTTCACGATAAATTGGTTCCATATTTACGCTACGCTTCGACATGCTTTCAGTCTCAGGGTTGTAAATTGAATGGCATAACCAATTAGCATCATCGCGTTCAGGATAGTCAAAGCGAGCGTGGGCTCCACGGCTTTCGGTACGATAATTTGCAGCAACCGCGGTAGCAAATGCTGTTTCCATCAAGTTTTCCAGCTCTAAACACTCGATCCGTTGAGTGTTGAACTCGGTTGACTTGTCTGAAAGATGTGCGTTCTTCAAACGTTCACGAATCACTTTAAGCTCTTCAAGACCTTTAGCCATCGCTTCACCTTCACGGAACACCGAGAAGTTATTTTGCATACAACGTTGCAGATCTTTACGAATTTGCGCGGGATCTTCACCACCTGTACTGTTTTCCCAGCGGTTGTAACGTTCTAGGGATTTTTCAATGTCCGCTTCTGTGGCAGGTTTTGCGTCCGCTTGCTTTTTCAACGTTTCGCCCAAATGCAAGCCCGTTGCTCGGCCAAAGACCACTAAATCCAGTAGAGAGTTACCCCCCAAACGGTTCGCGCCATGCACCGATACTGATGCAATTTCACCACACGCAAACAAACCTTGAACTTCCACATCAGCGCCTTTAGCATCTTGCTTAATCGCCTGACCTGAAACTTGAGTCGGTACTCCTCCCATCATGTAGTGGCAGGTTGGGATCACTGGAATCGGTTCTTTAACTGGATCAACGTGAGCAAACGTACGTGACAACTCACATACGCCCGGCAGACGAGATTCCAGAGTTTCTTTGCCAAGGTGATCGAGTTTAAGCTTGATGTGCGGACCCCATGGACCATCGCAACCACGACCTTCACGGATCTCAATCATCATTGAGCGGGCTACTACATCGCGACCAGCCAAATCCTTCGCGTTTGGTGCATAACGTTCCATGAAACGTTCGCCATCTTTATTTAAAAGATAGCCACCTTCACCACGACACCCTTCCGTTACCAAAACGCCAGCACCAGCAATCCCTGTTGGGTGGAATTGCCACATTTCGATATCTTGCATCGGGACGCCAGCGCGGATAGCCATACCCACGCCATCACCCGTATTGATGTGCGCGTTGGTGGTTGAAGCATAGATACGGCCAGCTCCGCCAGTCGCTAACACTGTGGCTTTAGATTTGAAATAACAAACTTCGCCTGTTTCCATGCACAATGCGGTACAGCCAAGTACTGCACCCTCTTCATTTTTCACTAAATCAAGTGCGTACCACTCAGAGAAAATAGTGGTCTTATATTTAATGTTTTGTTGATACAAGGTATGAAGTAGTGCGTGACCAGTACGGTCAGCGGCAGCAGCGGTTCGAGCCGCTTGTTCACCGCCAAAATTTTTGGATTGCCCACCAAATGGGCGCTGATAAATGGTGCCATTGTCAAAACGAGAAAAAGGCAAACCCATTTTCTCTAGTTCAATCACCGACTCTGGGCCATTTTTACACATGTACTCGATAGCATCTTGGTCACCGATATAGTCAGAACCCTTTACCGTGTCATACATATGTTGTTCCCAATGGTCCTCATGCGCGTTGCCTAACGCAACGGTAATACCACCTTGAGCTGAAACCGTGTGAGAACGTGTTGGAAAAACTTTTGAGAGCAGAGCACAGGATAAACCTTGCTCTGAAATTTGCAGTGCTGCACGCATACCAGCACCACCAGCGCCGATCACTACGGCATCAAATTCACGAACTGGAATAGTCACTTACGCACCCCACAATACAAATAAGCCAGAGAAGAAGTATCCAAAAAGCACTGCGATAACGACCAATTGCAGGCCGCCACGCAATTTAGAACACTTAATATAATCCGTTAATACTTGCCATAAACCGATCCAACCATGGATAAGGACAGAGACTAACGCCAGCATTGTGAAGACTTTGGTAAAGGTTCCACCAAAAAACTGTGTCCATGAGACATAGGAGATATCACCAGAGAAAGCACAGAAGCTGACTAGGTAGATAGTATAAAGAGTCATAATGATCGCAGAAGCACGGATCAGCAGATAATCATGCACTCCGTTACGACCAAAAGAAGAAACATGTTTTACCATACCAATACTCCCGCTAAAACGGAAAGCACTGCTGTTGCGATGAAGGCGACTTTGGCACTCATAGCCCCTGACTCCAACTCTTCAAAGTGGCCCAGGTCCATCAGCAAATGACGTATACCACCTGCAATGTGGTAAGACAGTGCGGTTAAAATTCCCCATAAAATAAATTTTGCGAAAAAGCCATTCACAATGTTGCTGGCTTCCATAAAACCTACCGGAGAACTTAACGAGAGGGAGAGTAACCACAACAAAATTCCGACCGCAACGAACATCATCACCCCAGACACTCGGTGTAGGATGGATGCAATCGCACTGATCGGAAAGTGAATGGTCTGTAAATCTAAATTAACAGGTCTTGACTTTCTTTCTTTCACGGGCTTGCTCACTCAGCTCCATTGAGCATTTATAGTTATAAATGAATTTTGGTTGTAAAACCTACAAAAGCTAACATCATTTTAACATAAATGGCCCGTTCTGGCGCGGTTAAATGTAAAAAAAACGTTAACAAGAAAGGCAGAGTACAACAGTTAAATACAGTTTCTAGCCTTTTATTTATAAGGTGTTCACCAAAATTTTCAGTGCCACTATACGGCTCGCAACATTCTAATACAATTGATGTAACAATTTTTGCTACACAGAACAGATTTTTAACTTTATATGTATAAAAAATCAAAACAAGTGCACACATCAGACGAGAAAAATTGACTTTAATTAAGAACACACGTACAAAAATGTCACACAAACATCCTGGACGGATTAAATAATAAACAAAGGAGATTGTTATGGCAGATAAGAAAGCGACCCTTCATATCGAAGGGAAAGCGCCAATCGAACTGCCGATTATGGATGGGACTGTAGGCCCACAAGTAATCGACGTTCGTAAGCTAGGAGCCAACGGATATTTCACTTTTGACCCTGGTTTTCTTGCCACTGCATCTTGTGAATCTCAAATTACTTATATCGATGGCGAAAAAGGGGTGTTACTGCACCGCGGCTTCCCTATTGATCAATTAGCCAATAACGCTGATTACTTGGAAGTTTGTTATATTCTTCTTTACGGTGAAGCCCCTAATCGTAAGCAATATGAAGAGTTTAAACATACGGTGACGCGTCACACTATGGTCCACGAGCAAATTGCAAGTTTCTTCCACGGCTTCCGCCGTGATGCTCATCCAATGGCTGTAATGTGTGGTGTGGTTGGAGCGCTTGCCGCGTTCTACCATGATTCACTTGATATTAATAATGATATACACCGAGAAATAGCGGCTTATAGGCTACTCTCAAAAATGCCAACACTGGCTGCAATGTGCTACAAGTACTCTGTCGGCCAACCATTTATCTACCCACGTAATGACTTAAACTACGCTGAAAACTTTTTGCATATGATGTTTGCAACACCATGTGAAGAATATGAGGTTAATCCTGTAGTTGCTCGTGCGATGGATAAAATTTTCACTCTGCATGCTGATCATGAACAAAACGCATCAACCTCAACGGTTCGCCTTGCTGGTTCTTCTGGTGCTAACCCGTTTGCCTGTATTGCGGCTGGCATTGCCTCTTTGTGGGGGCCTGCTCATGGTGGGGCTAACGAAGCCTGTCTGCGTATGTTAGAGGAGATAGGCAACGTTGATAACATTCCTGAGTATGTGGTCAGAGCAAAAGATAAGGATGACCCATTCCGTTTAATGGGTTTTGGTCACCGTGTTTATAAAAACTACGATCCGCGAGCAACGGTAATGCGTGAAGCTTGCCATGATGTACTCAAAGAGCTCAATATTCAGGATCCATTGTTGGATGTCGCAATGGAACTTGAGCGCATTGCCCTTTCTGACGCATACTTTGTTGAGAAAAAACTCTACCCCAACGTAGATTTTTACTCAGGCATTATTCTAAAGGCGATCGGTATTCCAATCTCAATGTTTACCGTTATCTTTGCAATGTCTCGTACTATCGGCTGGATTGCTCACTGGAATGAAATGCACAGTGACCCAGACAATAAAATTGGTCGACCTCGTCAACTTTATACTGGCCAAAAAATGCGTGATTTCAAGCCATTACACGAACGTGCATAGTAATCAGTTATAACACTTCATTGAAAAGAGCGAGTTAACACTCGCTCTTTTTTTACTTGGTACCTTTACAAAAAGAAACAGCCCATTAGACAGGATTATCGATATCGATAAACTCGACCTCAAAATCATATTCGTTCGCTAACCATTCTCCGAGAGCTTTCACTCCATACCGTTCTGTTGCATGGTGGCCAGCTGCGAAGTAATGGACGTTTTGCTCTCTTGCTGAATAGGTAGTCCGCTCTGATATTTCACCAGAGATGAACGCATCTAATCCGTGCTGCGCCGCTAGATCGACGTAATCTTGCCCACCACCAGTACACCAACCCACCGTTTTGATGATTCTGTTTGAGTTCGGTGCTACGTGCAGTGGCCGTCGTTGTAAAGCTTGTTCGATTCGTTGACTGAGTTCATCGGCTGTCAACGCTTGTTCAAAATGGCCATACATGGCGACCGACTGCGGGTGCCCTTCTAATCCACCATCAACATGAATCCCCAATAAATCAGCTAGCAATTTGTTATTACCTAATTCTGGATGGATGTCTAACGGCAAATGATACGCGTATAAGTTGATATCGCTTTGTATCAAAGATCGGATCCGTTGCCCTTTCATTCCACGGATGGACTCAGGCTCACTTTTCCAGAAATAACCATGGTGTACCAGCAAAGCATCAGCATTATGCTCAATCGCTTGTTCGATCAAAGCTTGAGAGGCTGTCACCCCTGTAACAATTTTTTTGATTTCAGTACGGCCTTCCACTTGCAATCCATTAGGGCAATAGTCTTTAATCAATTGAGGATTAAGCTTTTGATTGAGCAGAGCTTCAAGTTTTAAATTATCCATCTTTCATTCCAAAATTGAGTTTTATCATTAGCGTGGTTATAACAATTTCAGGCTAGAATGTCGAAAAATAAGGACGAGAACAATTAATGGCAATGGACCTCAACACACTGGCACACTGGGTGTCGACAACCCCTACTCTTTTCCAAGGAGAGGGTGTGGTCGCGGCGCGTACTCCTTTTTTACCCAATGTTCCGATATTGAAAGAAGAATATAGAGGGAACCCTAGGTTAGGCTTTCTCTACCAGCATTTATGTTCTTTATTGTTTACGCTAAACCCCACTTATTCCGCCGTTTCTGAAGAAATTCAATTGAACGAAGCAGGAAGTACACTAGGTTCGTTAGATTTTGTCATCAAAAATAAACGCAGTCAGCGTTATGAACATTGGGAAGTGGCGGTCAAGTTTTACCTGCTGCATCAAGGTCTGTGGTATGGTCCTAATGCTCAAGATCGATTAGATCTCAAACTTGAACATATGCTAAACCATCAATTGCCCCTTTCTCAATCAGCCCAATTTAGCGACACTTACCCACTATGGCGTGATATCAGCCGCCATTTGCTGATGCAAGGGCGCTTATATGTAAACCCTTTTCACGATGAGCCTGTTCCTAGTGAATGCCTAGGTTATCAACTCAATCCGTCACAAATTACTGGTTTTTGGTGTTATCAAAGCCAGTCTCATCAAATAGATGAAACCTTATTCTTACTGGAAAAGCCTCAATGGATCAGTGGGAAAAACGAACACTCCGCACGTTATATGGCAAGTAAAAAGCCCGAGTTTGTACATTGCCAAAGTGACAGCGGAAAGTTCTGGTTCATCGTTCCCGACAGTTGGCCTCAGCTTTAACCAAAATAATAGACAACTATACCCAAACAACTTGGAGTTGCAGGTAGGCGGCAAGTGAGTGAGTCCCCATGAGCATAGGTAAACTATGTGATTGGGGTGAACGAACGTAGCCAACACCGCTGCAGCTTCAAGTAGGAAGGGGATAGATATAAAATAGGCGGCCTCTGGCCGCCTATTGGAATTGATAAGTTTGCTTACAAACCAGCGTCGGCAAAGACTTGATTAACAATCTGTTGCGCTTCCGCTTCGATTTGCTTGAGGTGTTCATCGCCCTTAAAACTTTCACAATAGATCTTATAAATATCTTCTGTGCCTGATGGACGAGCAGCAAACCAGCCATAATCAGTGGTCACTTTTAATCCACCGATGGCTGCGCCATTGCCGGGAGCGTGCGTCAAGCGGGCTGTGATCTCATCTCCCGCTAATGTTTGCGCAGAGACCATCTCTGGTGATAATTTGCTCAGCACTGCTTTTTGCGGGCCATTTGCGACAGCTTGAATACGACTATATTTAGACTCTCCATGTTTCGCGGCCAGATCTTCATAATATTGCTGCGGATTTTTACCTGTGACAGCAGTGATTTCCGCCGCCAGTAAGCAAAGGATAATACCGTCTTTATCCGTTGACCAAGGCGTTCCGTCTTTACGCAGGAATGACGCACCTGCGCTCTCTTCACCACCAAAACCGAAGTGACCACTGTATAAGCCATCAACAAACCACTTAAAGCCGACAGGTACTTCGCACAGCTCACGGCCAAGATCGGCAACCACACGGTCAATCAATGCACTTGATACTAACGTTTTACCAACAGCGACTTCTTTACGCCATTGCTTGCGGTGACGGTATAAATAATCGATGCATACGGCTAAGAAATGGTTCGGGTTCATCAAACCTTTCGGAGTGACAATGCCGTGGCGGTCGTAGTCAGGGTCATTACCAAACGCGAGATCATACTGATCTTTTAACGCTAATAACCCCGCCATCGCGTAAGGCGAAGAGCAGTCCATACGCACTACGCCATCTTTATCGAGTGACATAAATTGGAATGTAGGATCCACCGCTTCGCTCACCAGTGTTAAATCAAGCTGATACGCTTTGCCAATTTGGCGCCAATAGTCAATACCACTGCCACCGAGCGGATCAACACCCAGTTTTAGATTGGCTTTTTGGATGGCCTCCATATCAATCACATTCACTAAGTCATCAATATAAGGTTTCACAAGATCAACTTGTTTAAACAGTGGCGATTGCTTTGCCGACATAATAGGCAGACGCTTCACCCCTTGCATGCCTTCTGCAATGATCTCATTGGCCCGGTTCTCAATCGCTTGGGTGATTTCCCCTTCAGCGGGGCCGCCATGGGTAGGATTGTATTTAATACCGCCATCTTGTGGTGGATTATGAGAAGGTGTGATCACAATGCCATCAGCTTTTTGCGCGTGCTTCAAGTTATGAGTCAAGATTGCGTGTGAAATACCCGGAGTTGGCGTATAGCCATTATCCTGTTGAACGATCACTTCAATTCCATTAGCGATCAGCACTTCAAGTACGCTAGAAAAAGCAGGCTCAGAGAGTGCGTGCGTGTCTTTTCCGACAAAAATCGGCCCAGTGGTTCCTTGCTGAGCGCGCACTTCTGCTACCGCTTGAGCAATAGCAAGAATGTGATTTTCGTTAAATGTCGATTTATCCGCGCAACCACGATGCCCCGAAGTACCAAATTGCACTTTATGGTCTGGGTTAGCCGCATCAGGTTGAAGTAAAAAGTAGTTTGCAACGAGCGCAGGGATATTATGTAAGTCTTCCTGCCGTGCTTTTTGTCCGGCGCGTGGGTGCATAGCCATTTTTGACATCCTTTCTTAAAATAACAATGAAATAAAAAGCCTCATCATACGGATTTAGTGGTCCGCAGTATGAGGCTTGAATCAGATTTTTATCTATGAATGGGCACAAATCAGATTGAGTGCGTCACTTTCTCAATAATATCACTCGGGAAATTCATCAATACCATCAGCTGCTCGATCATCTGTTGTTTGCGGCTAGTATTATTATTAGTAATGACCCAAAATGGTGTGTTTGGAATCGCTCTTGGCTTGGTTGTCTGCCCACTAGCAAGCAAGGTTTGCTCGTTGTCAGCAAAATACACACGCTTACGTCCTTTCACTAAGGTCGCTTCAGCAAAACTTACTGGATCGATACGGTATAAGGTTGAAAGCACTAACATAAAACGATCAATTGCTTTTTTCAAAGCCGCAAACTCATCAGAAATGAGCAAAGAACGCATCTCTTTTACGCTATCAATCTGTATCTCTTGTACGGCATCTTTACTCACAACAATGCCCTTGGGCTCGGTACTTACTTGCGTCACGACCGCTGCTGCAGACACTTTACCGTCAACATTGAGCAAACGGCGTAAAATATCCGACGCGCTTTCTCCAATATGTTGGGTTTGGCTGGCAATATAACGGTATAGATCCTCATCAACCTCAATTGTTTTCATTCGCTTTTCACAATCTCAATGTTTAAACTCTGAGGGATTATAGCGAGATCTTCACTGATACTCTACGTTAAACCAATCACTAATAAGATAAAATGTCAGCACTTCTTAATTACAAACTCGAAGGTGAAGGTCACACCGTTGTTTTGATCCATGGTTTATTCGGCAATTTAGACAACCTAGGTTTGCTAGCAAGAGACCTAAAAGCCGATCACCAAGTATTGAGTATTGACTTGCGTAATCACGGTCAATCATTTCACAGTGAGGAACATGATTACGCGAGCATGGCATTCGATGTTGCGAGTTTACTCGAAGAGTTAGCTTGTGATTCAGTCACGCTGATTGGCCATTCAATGGGCGGTAAAGTTGCCATGAAGCTGACTGACATCGCCTCATCCAAAGTCGCCAAACTGGTGGTTTTAGATATGGCACCCGTCAGCTATCAGCATCGGAAACATGATAACGTACTGGCGGGGCTCAACGCGGTTATTGCGCAGCAGCCTACCTCGCGAACAAAGGTCATGGCCATTTTAGCGCAACATATTGAGCTAGAAGGCGTACGACAATTTCTCAGTAAATCATTATTTAAACGAGAAGATGGTGTAATGAGCTGGCGTTTTAATGTTCCCGCTATTGAAAAAAATTATTGGAATATTTTAGGCTGGGAGCCAATTCCTTGCAGCTCTATTCCAACCTTATTGGTTAAAGGCAGCGACTCTGACTATCTACTACCGGAACACCAAGAAATGATCCAGCAGCAGTTTAGCCAAGCGAAAGCGCACGTCATCGCCAACACAGGGCACTGGCTACATGCAGAAAAGCCCGTTGAAGTTTTACGAGCGATCAGAAAGTTCATTGGCAGCTAGCCGCTTTACTGTGAAACAACAAGTGTGAAATAGGTACCAATGCGCGCATTAACTTTGACGAATAACAGTGTTATAGTGCGCTCAAGCAAATTGGCATAAAGGATACCCATGCTGTACGACTACATGAACATGCTTGAGTCAATTGGACTCGATCTTCTTTTTGCGTCTATATTTTTCCTTATCGGTATGGCAATAAAAGATGTCCTTAAGCAAGGTAATGTACCGCCATTTGGGCGCCGTATTGTATGGCTAGTTCTGTTTTTAGGTTGTGCTGGCTTTATCCTTAAAGGACTTATCCAACTCAGTTGGGAAGGCACCGGACTGGGGTAAAGAACACGCTCATCCGCCAGAAAATGACAAATTAAAGGTAATGATTCTATGGCAAGTGTAGGCCTCTTCTTTGGTAGCGATACCGGTAATACTGAAGCCGTTGCGAAAATGATTCAAAAGCAACTGGGTAAGCAGCTCGTTCACGTTCAAGATATTGCGAAAAGCAGCAAAGAAGACATTGATAATTTTGACTTATTGTTACTGGGTATCCCTACTTGGTACTACGGCGAAGCACAATGTGATTGGGATGATTTTTTCCCAGAATTAGAAGCAATCGACTTC
The DNA here is from genome assembly GCF_002257545.1 of Vibrio qinghaiensis. Lineage (NCBI taxonomy): Bacteria > Pseudomonadati > Pseudomonadota > Gammaproteobacteria > Vibrionales > Vibrionaceae > Vibrio > Vibrio qinghaiensis. Next base: position 1,991,033 of record NZ_CP022741.1, read on the forward strand.
TCGACTAAATTGGTCGCTATTTTCGGTTGCGGCGATCAAGAAGACTACGCTGAATACTTCTGTGACGCGATGGGTACAGTGCGTGACATTATCGAAAGCAAAGGCGCAACGATTATTGGCCACTGGCCAACTGAAGGTTATGAATTCGAAGCCTCTAAAGCCTTGGTTGCAGGTGACAATAGCCACTTTATTGGTTTATGCATCGATGAAGATCGTCAACCAGAGCTGACTGAACAGCGCGTCAGCGCATGGGTTAAGCAGATTTATGAAGAGATGTGTTTAGCCGAACTTGAAGGCTAATCTCTTAAACATAAAAAATCCCCTTGCGAGGGGATTTTTTATTGACCCATATACAACAACACTCTTTTCTTTACCAAAGTAGACGGCCGATAAATGGAGCAAGCAACACAGTGACCATGCCCGCAATCATCATTACCACACTCGACACGACCCCTTCAGCATTGCCAATTTGATACGCTTTTGCCGTTCCTGCACCGTGCGCGGAAGCACCAAGACTGGCTCCTTTACCAAGCCCAGAGCGAATGGATAATAACGCTAACACCACTTCACCTACCGCCATGCCTATCACCCCAGTAAGTACCACAAACAGAGCGGTCAGATCACTTTGCCCACCAATTGACTTCGTCGCCTCAACAGCAAAAGGCGTGGTAATCGAGCGCATCGCTAAACTGCGCTGAAGCATATCGGGTAATTCAAACCAACGAGCCAATAAAACCGTGCTTCCGACAGCCACCACAACCGATACGATCACTCCAATAGACAGAGAGAGCCAGTGGCGCTTGATCAACCATCGGTTGTCATAGACCGGAATAGCAAAAGCCACTGTCGCCGGACCAAGTAGCCACAATAACCAATGAGATTCTGCCATATAGGTTTGGTAAGGGATGTGAAAGATCATCACAACAGCCACTAACAATATGGGGGCCAATAGCAGCGGCATCAAAAAAATAGAACGTTTACGTTGATAAAGGCACTTGCTGCCATAGTAAAAAGCCAAGGTTAACAGCAAGCAAAATACACCAAGCAGCGTTGAGGTAAGTAGTGAGCTCATGATGAACGCTCCGCTTTAGTTAGGCGTATTGCCCGGTTGCTTTTTCTACGCGCTAATATCAGCTCTAAACGATACATTTTATCAACGGTCCAAGCAGTAATAGCAATGACCATGATGGTACTGATGACAAGTACCGCCATAATTCGTAATCCTTGCTGTTGCATTAACTCTTGATAGTTAACGACTGCAATGACCGCTGGTACAAAGAACAACAGCATTTCCGCCAATAACCAAGTTGCTCCCTTGCGCAGCCAATCAACTTTTACAATCCGTACAGCCACTAAAGCTAACAGCAATAGCATGCCCGTTAAATTTGCGGGTAAAGGAATATGAAAAGTGCTGACTAGAAAATCCGCCAAAAACCAGATCATTGATAGCGCAACAACTTGTACCACTGTTTGCAGATTGTTTTTTACCCTTTGGCTGTTTCTTATTCTTTGCATGATGAGACCAATGCCGTTTTGTGAAATTAGTCACATTGTATTAAGCGATAAAACCATCGTAAAATGACTTTTTATTATCATCTTCATGCCAAAATGGAATGATATAAAGGAGATATTATGGACATTAAAGCACTGCGCTATTTTGTTGAGTTGGTCAATCAACAAAGCTTTACCCGCGCATCCGAGCAACTGTTCGTTACCCAGCCCACCATCAGTAAAATGATCCGCAGTTTAGAGCAGGAAATTGAACAGCCACTATTACATCGTGAAGGTCGACGTTTCTGGCTTACCGATGCAGGAGAGGTTGTCTATCAAAGAGCGCTAGAGATCTTAGCGCAGATGTCTCAGTTAGAAGCCGAACTGGTCGATCTCAATCAGGTAAAGCGTGGACAACTGCATCTCGGTATTCCACCGATGGTTGGACACCTTTATGCAGGTCTGATCCGCCAATACCGTCAAACCTACCCTCATGTAGAGCTCAACATCGTAGAGTATGGCGGACGTAAAATAGAGCAAGCCATCCTCAATGGCGAAATTGACGTAGCCGTAACTATGCTTTCACCTCATCCGATTGATAATCTGCGGTCACTCTCCCTAGACAGTTACCCCATTTGCGCCGTACTCCCCGATTCATCCCCTTGGAAGCAGCAAGAAGCTATCGGTTGGGAGCAACTACAAAATGAGCCATTTTACCTCTATACCCATGATTTTACGCTGAGTGACTACATCCACTCATTCTGCCTACAACACGGATTTACACCACAAGTTGCAGCGCGCAGTAGCCAGTGGGATTTTTTAGTCGCGTTGGTCAAAAGTGGCGTAGGTGTTGCCTTTCTACCCGAACCACTTTGTCGACGAATTCAAGGAGAAGGCGTCTTAGTCAAACCGATGACACCCAGTATTGATTGGCACTTAGGATTAATATGGCACGCGGAACGGTACGTTTCTCGTACTGCCGAAGCTTGGATTGAACTGTGCAAAATGCAGAAACAGCAACCTTAGCGGTCACAAAAAGTTACCATTTTGTCTACATCACTCTCTTCTCGATATTTAGGTTTTTTACGCACATACAATTTACGTTGCACTTCAGAGACCACTTCGCCTTTGGCATCCTTAACATGGATAACAAATTCCGGAAAGCATTTATCCCCATTAGCCGTGCTTACCAAGATTGAATCCAGTTGGTCTTGCGTTATCAGAAACTCAGCATACAAATCAGAATGGCCCGGTTTGATAAAGTTGATGCTGGCCTCTTTGTCCCATACATAATATTGCTCACCCAAAATCCCCATTAACATCAAAGAGTAAACAGGGTCGGTGAGAGAAAAAATGCTGCCACCATACTGAGTGCGATTGGCATTTTTGTTCCACCACCGCAGCTTTAGGCGCATTTTTACCTGACGAAAGTCACTACTGATTTCATCAATGTGTATACCTGCCCCCCAAAAAGGGGGCCAACTGTTTAACGCCCACTTAACAATATTTGGCTTATAAAATCTTGCTAAAGAGTGATTCATTCCGTGCTCACCTTTTAAACCTATCGACTCAATCACTAATAAATGTTACACGATTGTAACTGGTAAGAGCTGTTATATCAGTGATATTGCGCGGCTTTGTGACAAATATAAAGTAACCCTTTGAACTTCGTGGTTTATTGTTAGCAGTGACTCCCCTATAATGATCGCAATTATGAATTCTGTTAACTGCTGCAGATCATCAACAGGAAAGTGTATGTCAGATAATAACCAAGCGCTCAAGGATGCAGGTCTTAAAGTTACCCTTCCTAGGCTAAAAATTTTAGAAGTGCTACAGCAGCCTGAATGCCAACATATCAGCGCTGAAGAGCTGTATAAGAAATTGATTGATCTTGGTGAAGAAATCGGTCTTGCGACTGTTTATCGAGTATTAAACCAATTTGATGATGCGGGTATTGTCACTCGTCACCATTTTGAAGGTGGAAAATCCGTTTTTGAACTTTCAACACAACACCACCACGACCACTTAGTGTGCTTAGATTGTGGTGAAGTGATTGAGTTTTCAGATGAGGTGATCGAACAACGCCAAAGAGAGATTGCCGAGCAATATAATGTACAGCTCACCAATCACAGCCTTTATCTATATGGTAAATGTGCCGACGGCAGTTGCAAGCAGAACCCTAACGCGCACAAGTCAAAAAAATAGCCATCATTCTCAGCCTTGAGCTGGACGATAATAAAAAAGCCGGGTGAATCAATCACTCGGCTTTTTTGTGTAGAGAGAAAGGGTGGTAAGCCACTCCTTTTTACTAGGTATGAATTAGAAATAATCTCGAATCAACACTTCCGCAATTTGTACCGCATTTGTTGCAGCGCCTTTTCTCACGTTATCTGCCACTACCCACATATTAATGCCACTGTGGTGACTGATATCGTTGCGAATGCGCCCAACAAGAACGGTATCCTTTCCTCCCGCATCGCGAACTTGCGTTGGGAAATCATTCCCGAGGAAGACTTCAATACCTTCCGTTTTCTCTAATAATTCAATAACTTGCTCAGCATCAATCGGTAAGCGTGTTTCAATATGCAGTGACTCTGCATGGCCGTAAAAAACAGGCACACGTACACAAGTTGGATTGACCATAATGGTTGAGTCATTGAATATTTTTTGCGTTTCCCACACCATTTTCATCTCTTCTTTGGTGTAACCATTGTCCATAAACTGGTCGATTTGTGGGATGCAGTTAAACGCAATTTGCTGGCTAAAAACATCAGGATCGGCCGAAACACCGTTTAACAGCCTTGCGGTTTGTCCCGCCAACTCATCAATGCCTGACTTCCCGGCTCCTGAAACGGACTGATAAGTTGACACGTTAATTCGCTCGATACCCACAGCGTCGTGAATCGGCTTTAACGCCACCAACATTTGAATGGTTGAGCAGTTTGGGTTCGCAATAATATTGCGGTTACGGAAATCCGCAATCGCTTCAGGGTTCACTTCAGGCACAACAAGTGGGATATCATACTCATAGCGGAAATGTGAGGTGTTATCGATGACTACCACGCCTTCTTCTGTGGCAATAGGTGCCCATTTTGCGGACAATTCACCACCAGCGGAAAACAGTGCAATCTGAACTTGTGACCAATCGAAATCTTCAACATTTTGTACTTGTATAGTCTTACCATTGAAGCGGTAGAATTTACCTTCACTACGCTCGCTAGCAAGTAGGTAAAGTTCACCAACGGGGAATTTGCGATCTTTGAGCACTTCAAGCATGGTTTCACCAACCGCGCCGCTTGCTCCTAAAATAGCGATATTAAATTCTTGGCTCATTTGTTACCTCTGTTTTAAAACCTAATTTAGCTAAGAGAGTGAGATCACACGACTCACTACCGACGACAGTCATCGCGCTATATTCTCTTCTATCCCAATAAAGTTTACGCATTTGATCAAAAGCACCTGATTTGCCTATTTCACGGCGAAATAAGGCGTCATCTTTGCGTACGTCATAAATCAATTGGGTTAAACTGTGTAATGTTTCCTCATCCCAACCGCGTGATAGATGCACTTGGGCAATGGGAGCCTCGGGTAATAAGTTGCTGGCATTCGCGCAATGGTCATCACCAAGATACTCACAAAAACTATTGAAAATCATGGTCGTGCCTCGGGCTTTACCTTCTAACCCATAGCCAGCCACATGCGGCGTCGCAAACGCGAGCAAAGGCAGCAGTTCCATATCCACTTCAGGTTCAAATTCAAACACGTCTAAAGCGGCAATAAAACCATCATTCTTCTGTAGGCGTTGTTTCAGCGCTTGGTTATCCACCACAGGGCCACGAGCCGCGTTAATCAAGATCTGATCACTGCGCAACTGGGCAAGTCGAACTTCATCAATCAAGTGATGAGTCGGCCATTCACCACTTTTAGTAATGGGTGTATGCAGCGTAATGACATCCGCTTTATCAAGTAAAACATCAAGATGAGTAAACTCGCGGCAATCACCTTGTGCTTGTTTTGGGGGATCGTTGAGCAGCACATTGATGCCAATCCCCGCCAAACACTCGGCTAAATAGCTGCCGACTTGACCAGCACCAATGATGCCAACGGTTTTCTCTAAGGCAGAAAAACCATGCTGCTGTGCTAGCACCATCAATACACTGAAAACATACTCAGCCACTCCCACCTTATTACACCCAGGTGCGGCAGTAAAAAAGATGCCTCTTTCAGCCAAAAGCGCTTGATCAACGTGGTCCATGCCTGCCGTCGCCGTACCAACAAACTTTAATTTATTGGCTTTCGCTAATAGTGCTTGATTTACTTTCGTAACAGAACGAATCATCAAGGCGTCAACGTCGATAAGATCATCAGCCGTTAAGCTTCTACCGGGTTTCAACACCACCTCACCAAGCTGGCTAAATAACGCTTCAGCATAAGGCATGTTTTCATCAATAAGGATTTTCATAGCGGAGTTCACAATTTTCGAAATTGAAGGAATTGTGCAGAAAAGCGCACAGACTGTCGAGAAGAAATCCCGCTTTCCATAAAAATGCCCGGCTCCTCACGGAAACCGGGCAAAAACCCAGAACAAAAGGATCCCGTCCCGCTCTCCATGGGACAGAGTCTGCGTCTGTTCGATCAGCTAAGCTGACCCGCTCTGGAAACCTTTTTATAAGAGGTGTGTAGGCTCATTAGCCTTGATACTTTTTGATCACTAGCGTCGCGTTGGTACCGCCAAAACCAAAGCTGTTAGACATCACAGTGGTTAGCTCTTGCTCGCGCATTTCGGTCACAATATCAAGGCCATCAGCCGCTGGATCTAAATTGTCAATGTTGATGCTTGGCGCGATAAAGCCGTGGTGAAGCATCAAGGTAGAGTAGATGGCTTCATGCACACCTGCCGCACCCAATGCGTGGCCAGTCATTGCTTTTGTTGCCGAGATAGCCGGGCTGTTGCCAGCGAACACTTCTTGAATGGCGCCCAGCTCTTTTACATCACCGACAGGTGTGGAAGTACCATGTGTATTGACATAATCCACACTATCTACCGCTTGCATTGCCATCTTCATGCAACGCACAGCACCTTCACCTGATGGAGCCACCATGTCGTAGCCATCGGATGTCGCACCGTAACCGACGATTTCACCGTAAATTTTTGCGCCGCGAGCCAGTGCATGCTCAAGCTCTTCAACCACAACCATACCGCCGCCGCCTGAAATCACGAAACCATCGCGGTCAGCATCATAAGTACGTGACGCTTTTTCTGGTGTTTCGTTGTACTTGGTTGACAACGCACCCATCGCATCAAACATCATGGTTAAGGTCCAATCGAGCTCTTCACCACCACCTGCAAACACAACATCTTGCTTACCCAATTGGATAAGTTCCATTGCGTGACCAATACAGTGAGCCGACGTCGCACAAGCGGAGCTCATGGTGTAGTTGACGCCACGGATTTTAAATGGCGTAGCAAGACAGGCTGAAACAGTCGAAGACATAGTGCGTGGAACCATATAAGGGCCAACGCGCTTTACGCCTTTCTCACGTAGCGTATCCACAGCAATTGCTTGGTTGTAAGACGACGCCCCACCAGAGCCCGCTACGATGCCAGTACGGTCATTAGAGACCTGCTCGGGAGCTAAGCCTGAGTCAGCAATCGCTTGTTCCATTGATAGGTATGCAAACGCGGCCGCATCACCCATAAAACGCATCTGTTTGCGATCAATATGGTCGGCAGGGGTCATTTTCAGGCTACCCCACACTTGAGAGCGTAAACCGTTCTCTTTGAACTGCTCAGAAGCGGTAATACCTGATTTGCCTGCTTTTAGAGACGCTAAAACTTCTTCGACGTTGTTACCGATACTTGAAACAATACCCATACCGGTGATTACGACTCGTTTCATGTGACATTCCTATAATTCAAAATTCGCTTAGATAATAACTAAGAAGAATAACAAAAGTGGTCAGCTTTCCCAGAAATTCGTACAATCTCGAGCTATATATCGCCCGATTTCACAGAATTACACCATTATGACCAGCATAACCAACGCAACACTGGGTTGGAATGAAGCGGGCACACCCGTTTCCGACCAATTCGATGACGTTTACTTTTCCAACGTTAACGGCCTAGAAGAGACGCGTTACGTGTTTCTTTCCCAAAATCATATACCACAAAGATGGCACCAATATGACCAAAAACGGTTTGTGATTGCCGAAACGGGGTTTGGCACTGGGTTAAACTTTCTCGCTGTATGGCAAGAATTTGATGCGTTTAGGCAACACAACCCAAATGCGCCATTGCAAGCGCTGCATTTTATCAGTTTTGAAAAATATCCGCTCAATAAACACGACTTGATAGCCGCGCACCAAGCGTGGCCTGAATTAGCGACTTATGCGAAAAAGCTTCAACAACACTACCCGATTGCAGTACCAGAATGTCATCGCATTGTTCTTGATAATGGCGCCATTACCCTTGATCTTTGGTTCGGTGATATCAAAGAGTGTATGCCGCAAGTTCCCACGACTGAGCAAGGCGTGGTAGACGCATGGTTTTTGGATGGTTTTGCTCCTAGTAAAAACCCTGAAATGTGGAATCAAACGCTGTTTGAGAATATGGCCAAACTGGCGAAACACAAAGCCACGTGCGCCACTTTTACCGCCGCAGGTTTTGTACGACGCGGATTGATAGAAGCAGGCTTTTCGATGAAAAAAGTGAAAGGCTTTGGCACCAAAAGAGAGATGATTGCTGGTCAACTGGAACACAAAACACCGTACAGCAATATAAAACCTTGGTTTGCGATTGCGCCGACGACCAATGTTACCGACGTGGCGATCATCGGCGGCGGCATTGCTAGTGCCACATTAGCTAAAATGCTCAATCGCCGCGGTATCAATGTCAGCCTGTATTGCGCCGATCCTCAGGCCGCTCAAGGTGCTTCAGGTAACCGACAAGGTGCGGTTTACCCACTGCTGAATAAAGACCACAGTGGTGTATCGCGTGTTTTTGCGCCCGCTTTTCTGTTTGCTCGGCAATTTGTTGAGCAAATGGCACAAACCGTCCCTTTTGATCATGATTGGTGTGGTGTGACCCAATTGATGTGGGATGAAAAATCGACCCAAAAACAGATGGCGATGCTTGAAGGGAAATTTAACCCTCAGCTAATGCACTACTGCGATCAACAAGCAACGTTACAAAACGTCGGCTTACCGACTGATATGGCCAGCTTACATTACCCACTAGGAGGGTGGCTTTGCCCTGCTCAACTGACACAAAGCCTGTTTGATCAATTAAGCCAAAGTGAGCGATTCAACGCCTATTTTAATCACAAGGTGGAGTCTTTGCGCTGGGATGAAATACAGCGGCAGTGGACATTAAGTGTTAATGGTAGCGAAAAGTACCATCAGTGTGTGGTCATTGCAAACGGTCATCAATTTGACCATTTCGAGCAAACACAAGCGTTGCCACTTGGCAAAGTGAAAGGACAAGTGAGCCATATTCCAACCACAGAAACATTGCAAAAGCTGAGCAGCGTGTTGTGTTATGACGGCTATATGACGCCGCACAACCCCAACACTCAACAGCACTGCATTGGCGCAAGTTATGACCGAAGTCAAATCAACCAAGCATTCGATGCGGCGGCGCAGCAAGAGAATGGACAACGATTAACCCGTTGTATTAACGAACAAAACTGGACACAGCAAGTCGATACATCTAGCAATCAATCTCGCCAAGGCGTTCGCTGCGTCAGCCGCGATCATTTGCCGTTTGTCGGGAATGTGGGCAACTTTGAACAGATCAAGCTCGACTATCAGCCGTTACCGTCCCAAGATCCGCAACAGACTCCATCTGTGGCTCACTATCCTCATTTGTACTGCATGCTCGGGCTAGGATCGCGAGGGCTAAGTTCTGCGCCATTAATGGCTGAGTTGCTGGCTTCACAAATGAGTGGCGATCCGCTACCGCTTGCTGTTGATGTTCTCGAAACGCTTCATCCAAGTCGAATGTGGGTGAGAAAACTCAAAAAAGGCAAAGCCATCACCGAACGTACTCCTCGATAAAACCCGTCATAGAAAAAAGCCTTACTTATCCAGCAAGGCTTTTTAATGCTCACTTTTTCACGCGAAAAGGCGTAAAACTTAACGTGAGACAAACTTAAAACGAGACAAGAAAGCTATACGAGCTTCGCAACCGCGTCTTTCAATTGTGCCGCCACTTCTGGGTTAGTCACTTGACCCGTAGCCAAGTCAAAATTGTCATAAAAACTCGGTACCGAGACAGACGCTTTTACATTACCACCAAAATAAGGAGCGGAATTATTTGCCGCCGCCAAAACCGATTGCGCGCCACCAGGACCAGGAGAGCTGGCTAGGTAAACAGCAGGTTTGCCTTTGAATAGTTCACGCTCAATGCGTGTTGCCCAGTCAAATAAATTTTTGTACGCCGCTGGGTAGTGACCATTATGCTCAGCAAAAGAGATAACAAACGCATCTGCTTGAGCAAGGTCACGCAGAAAAGCTTGAGCGCCTTCGGCTTGACCAAGCTCTTTTTCAAGATCTTCGCTAAACATAGGAACGGTATAGTTGTTGATATCAAGCACCACCACATCGGCACCGTCAATAAGGTGAGCAGTGTAAGTGGCCAATGCTTTATTGATTGAAGTTGAGCTGTTTGATGCTCCAAATGCGATGACTTTCATGGTGTTGCCCTTGTGTGTTCGAATATGGCTTAAGCATAGCGATCGCACAAATTAACAACAACCATAAAAATTTTACGGACTCATTCAAAGAATTCGAATGAGTTTAATACTTGTACCTTAAGCTTGGTTGTAAACTTGGTTGTGAAGTTCTGTCCATAAATCGAACACAATCACGCGGTCTGCAGGCGTCAGCTCTGTGCGCGCTTGCTCTAAGCTTTGCTCAATACGTGCTTTGAACAAAGATAGATCATCAATTCCTTCATCTTCACACGCGGCCGCAGACAAAGAAATATGACCTCGCAAATAACCACCCGCAAACAATTCGTCGTCCGATGCCGTCGCAATACGTGCATCTATCATTTCCAGCAGTTTTTCTTCAAATCCAATAATCATACAACTCTCATTTTCTCTTATTATTTAGCCAGTTACCTGATAACAAAGTGCTCTAGCCTTAATTCTGTCGTACTATAAAAAGCACGCAATGCATCTGACAGCATCTTTACTCGGGGTGGAAGGCCTCCCTGTAAAATAGAGACTACCTCACGATGTACCTGAGTCATAAAGGCGATGCGGTCTGGTTCAAAATCGCCGTGTAGGTTGTCACAACTCACAGTAAAAGGAAAGCCAGCACTGACCGATAAAATCCACTCATACGCTTGAGGGCGGATCTCGACTTTTTCGAATTCGGCTTGGACTTGCGCGGTTCGCCCGTCTGGTTGATACCAATAGCCAAAATCTTCCATCAATCGTCGTTCAGGGCCGGCGACGCACCAATGCGCGATTTCGTGCAGTGCCGAGGCAAAGAAGCCTCGTGCGAAAATGATGCGGTGATGATTGATTTGCGCATCAGCAGGCAAGTAAATCGGCTCATCACCACCGAGCTCTAAACGCGTATTGAATGGCTCAAAAAAAGTGTCATTGAACAGGGAGATCAAGTCTTGGTATTGATGTGTCATCACTCAGTCATGCAGGCAAAAATTTCTCAACGCATTCTCTTATTTTTCTGTAGTCAGGTAAAGCCATTCAATCACCCCACTTCATTAGTTTTATTAATCGGTCAAACGGTTTCTTGGCATAAAATCTCATTCGCCATCGCCTGACTTTACTACTACACTTGCGCCTCCATTTTTAAGTTCAACCGCTTTCTCGGTGCTTAGATACCCAAATAAGTGTTATCGGAGTACCGCATTATGTTGCTCAGTGATTTATAAGCGATGAATGGTGTATTAAGTGCTGGTCTTTAGAAAATAGCTAAACAAAAGCGCCCTTACAAAAAGGGCGCTTTTCATTTTAATTCGGTTATGCTGGATTAGATTTTAGGCGTTTCGGTTTGAACCGCAAAATTCTGCCCGCGATGACGAAGTAAGTGGTCCATCAACACAATCGCCAGCATTGCTTCGGCGATGGGCACGGCGCGAATACCAACGCAAGGATCATGGCGACCTTTCGTGATAAGTTGTGTGGGTTCCCCCGTGCGAGTAATGGTATCGCCAGGCACTGTAATACTTGACGTGGGTTTAAGCGCAATACTGGCAACAATATCTTGCCCAGTCGAAATACCACCTAAAATACCGCCGGCATGATTTGAGCGAAAGCCGTTCGGTGTTAGAGGATCACGATGCTGGCTGCCTTTTTGCTGCACGACATCAAAACCGTCCCCAATCTCTACTCCTTTGACCGCATTGATGCTCATCAAAGCGTGCGCAATATCCGCATCTAAACGATCAAAGACTGGCTCACCTAAACCAACAGGGACATTTGTCGCCACGACTTGAATCTTCGCGCCGATCGAATCACCTTCTTTTTTCAAATCACGGATCAACTGGTCGAATGCCGCCACTTTATCTGCATCTGGGCAGAAAAAGGCGTTATTCTCAATTTCGTTCCAATCAACTTTATCGATACAAACGTCACCCATTTGTGACAAGTAAGCGCGAATTTCAACCCCAAATTCTTGTTTGAGATATTTCTTCGCAATGGCTCCCGCTGCCACTCGCATCGCTGTCTCACGTGCTGATGAACGGCCACCACCACGATAGTCGCGAATGCCATATTTTTGATGGTAGGTATAATCGGCATGACCGGGGCGAAACTTGTCTTTAATGTCTGAATAATCGGTTGAGCGTTGGTCGGTATTTTCAATTAATAGACCAATCGATGTACCTGTGGTTTTCCCCTCAAATACACCAGAAAGAATTTTGACTTCATCCGCTTCACGACGCTGCGTTGTATAGCGAGATGTGCCAGGACGGCGACGATCTAGGTCTATCTGTAAGTCAGCTTCTGTAATTTCTAAGCCCGGAGGGCATCCGTCGACGATACATCCTAGTGCGATACCGTGACTTTCTCCGAATGTCATCACCCGAAAATGTTGTCCGATACTGTTTCCTGCCATTACTTCCTCAATATTGATGACACAGAGCGACATGCTCCCTATCACCGATTCATTCTATTGTTCGTGGATTCATAGTGGCTTTATTACGAAATGATGTAAAGCCCCAAAATAAAGCAATGTGTATTTTTCTAATGGATAAAAAAACGCCAGCGCTGGGGCTGGCGTTTTTATTGTGCGTACGGCATTAGTCGATATAAAGCGCAAAGTCGCTAGCGCAATCAACCAACTGCTGGCGAGTCAGCATGAATACGCCATGCCCACCATTTTCAAACTCAAGCCAAGTAAACGGAAGGTGGTCGTATTGGTTCATCATATGCACCATCGAATTGCCCACTTCACAGATCAAAATACCGTTATCGGTGAGATAATCTGCCGCATTGGCCAAAATACGACGCACCAATTTCAAACCATCGGTACCGGCGGCTAAGCCGAGCTCTGGTTCGTGTTTGAACTCTTTGGGCAAACTATTCATATCTTCTTGATCCACATACGGTGGATTCGACACGATTAGGTCATATTTCTCTTTTGGCAAATCACGGAACAGATCGGAACGGATCGGGAAAACTTGTTGCTCCATACCGTGGTCTTGAATATTTTGCTCTGCCACTTGCAGTGCGTCGGTTGAGATATCAATCGCATCCACTTCAGCATCAGGGAACGCGTGGGCGCACGCAATGGCGATGCAACCGCTGCCAGTACACAAATCCATAATGCGTACAGGCTCGTCGATCAACCAAGGTTGGAACTGCGCTTCAATCAATTCGCCAATCGGTGAACGTGGCACCAGCACTCGCTCATCCACATAAAACTCAAGGCCACAGAACCAGGCTTTATTGGTTAAATAGGCGATAGGAGTACGTTCATTAATGCGCTTAATCACCCGTTCAACAATACGCAGACGTTCACTGCCTGTTAAACGAGAATTCAGTACATGCGGAGGAACATCAATCGGAAGATAGAGTGTCGGTAGGATTAGCTGAACGGCTTCATCCCACGCATTATCGGTCCCATGACCATAAAATAAGTTGGCGGCATTAAAACGGCTGACCGTCCAACGAATCATATCTTGAAGCGTGTGAAGTTCAGAAACCGCCTCTTCTACAAAAATCTTATCCAAAATTGCCTCCGAAAAGCGCTACAATACTGCAAATATCGATCTGTTAGAAAATGACCAAACCCAATGAGCCAAAAAGAGACCGAACACGATAACGCTTTCGACTTGTTTCGGGATGCAGTAAAGGGCGTTAAAAAGTTGCGACAGGATACCATAATCCAGCCGCCAAACAGAAACCCCAAACAAAAAGAAATCCGCCGCATTGCGCGGGAAGCCAGCGACACTGAATTTTATTTTTCCGATGAGTTTATACCAAAACTCAGCGATGAAGGCCCAACGCGCTATGCTCGTGATGATGTGTCGAAATATGAAGTCAAACGGTTAAGACGTGGCGTCTATGTGCCGGATGTATTTTTAGATATGCACGGCATGACACAGCAAGAAGCGAAACGAGAGCTCGGGGCGATGGTGGCTTATTGTGTGAAAGAAAATATTCACTGCGCTTGTGTCCAGCATGGGATTGGTAAACACATTCTCAAACAAAAAGTTCCTCTCTGGCTCGCTCAACACCCTGATGTGATGGCGTTTCATCAAGCCCCTCTTGAATTTGGCGGGCATGGCGCGGTGCTGGTGCTGCTTTCAATTCCTGATAAGTGATTTAAACTGACGCTAACTTCAGCATCGACGCTTTTGCTCCAGTATAACGATGAGGATTAATGTCGTAAATCCGGTGGGATCGGCATGTTATTCTCATCGAGTTTGGGTCTTTGGCCACCGCGTTTACGATACTGCTTAAGCTGAAAGACATAAGCAAGTACCTGCGCGACCGCCACGAAAAGCCCGTCGGGGATCTCCTGCTCAAGATCGGTTGTGTGATAAAGCGCTCGAGCCAAAGGCGGCGCGGGAATGATGTGTATATCATGCGCACGTGCTACTTCACGAATTTTCATCGCCATGTGATCGACGCCTTTAGCCACCACAATCGGTGCTTTATCCGTATTTTGTTTATAGCGCAGCGCAACAGAGAAGTGTTCTGGGTTGGTGATGATTACATCCGCTTGTGGCACTTCCGCCATCATCCGCCGCTGAGCCGCTTCACGCTGCAACATCCGAATTCGGCCTTTAACCTCCGGTTTTCCTTCCGTATCTTTGTATTCGTCTTTTACTTCTTGCTTGGTCATTTTTAGTTGGTCAGCGTGCTGCCAAATCTGAAAAGGAATATCGATGGCCACTACGACCAGTAAAGAACAACTGATCAGCAACACGAAGTTGAGCAAGATATCGAGCGCATGGAAAATGTTTTGTGGGTAGACATCTAGACTCAATTGGAAGAGATCTTCTTTTGATGCATTGATCAGATAAAAAGCAACGCCAGAAACAAGCAGTACTTTCAAAATGGACTTAAACAACTCAACCCAGCTTTGTAAACCGAACATACGTTTTAAACCACTGAGCGGGTTCATTTTGGAGGCTTTCGGCATCGCAGCCTCCACAGAGAAATTAATCCCCCCTACACCGGCGGCTCCAATTAATGCAGCGATAAATAGAGTTAACAAAATAAGAACTAAGGGCAATATCAACACCACCAACGAACCTGCGGCAATATCAAACAGCTTACCAAGATCAAACACTTCTTCTCGGCTTAAGGTAAAGGTTCGCCCCATCCCAATATATAAAGCTCGTGCTAATGCATCCCCAAACCACATTAATGCAATTGCGCCAATCACTAATACCGAAACAGAAGCCAATTCTTTTGAACGAGCAACCTGACCTTTTTTTCTCGCCTCATCCAACCGCTTGGGCGTGGCGTCTTCGGTACGTTCTTGACCGTCTGACTCTGCCAAACGCGCCTCCTAACAATTCATGCGGATTAGGCGACAAATTTGCTGCTCGCCTTCTAACCAGAATAGATCATAGTGGCTATACAAGCCGCCTAAAATATACCAACAGAGCAACAAGCCGACTAAAAGTGCAAACGCAAAGCCCAAAGAAAAAATATTAAGCTGAGGAGCCGCACGAGTCATCACGCCAAACGCTAAGTTAACCGTTAATAGCGCAATGATGCCAGAAAGAGACATACTCAGCGCTACTTTAAACATGGTGCCAAGCCACAGCGCGAGTTCACGAAAGTCCACAGTGGTCAACGCCCCGCCACCAATAGGCAAGGTTTTAAAACTGAACACCACCAGTTGGATCATCTTTAAATGACCATCAGTTGCGAGAAAAAACAAGGTCGCTAAAAACATAAACAGTTGACCAAGCAAAGGGGTGTTTTGGCCGTTTGCAGGATCAACCATTGAAGCAAAACCTAGGCTGGCTTGCATACCTAATATTTGACCAAGCATGACAAAAGTTTGGATTATAAACTGGGTAACCATCCCCATTGCTACACCGATAACGATCTGCTCAAAGGTAGTCAAAAAACCTTCAAAGGAAAGTAGTTCAACGCTCTCAGGAACGGCAGGAATCGCAGGCATCACGGCGAAGGTAATAGCCAAACCTAAATAGAGCCGCACTCGAGTCGGAACAAAACGAGCCCCTGTGACTGACATCACCATCAGCATGGCGGAAATACGAGTGTAGGGCCAAAAATAGTTGGCAATCCACTCTAAAACGAGGCTTGTTGGGTACTCCATTCAAGCTCCTAGTACAGCACCTGTGGGAGCCGTTCAATAATAGAGAAGAAAAACTCCATCATCATCTGCGTCATCCAATGGGCAAAGAACATCAGTGCCAGTAAGGTCACAATGAGACGCGGCAAAAAGCTCAACGTCTGTTCGTTGATTGAGGTCGCCGCTTGAAAAATGGCGACCACTAATCCAATCAGCAAACTCGGGATGATGATGGCGCACACCATAATCAGCACCATCCACAGTGCATCTTGAAATAGCTCAACAAAGATTTCAGGAGTCATTCGAGCCCCCGCTATAAAGCAAAACTGCCGGCTAGCGTTGAGAGGATCAAGTTCCATCCATCCACTAGTACAAACAGCATGAGTTTAAAAGGCAATGAGACGATCATCGGCGAAAGCATCATCATACCCATCGCCATCAAAACAGACGCCACCACTAAATCAATGATTAAAAAGGGCAAAAATAACATAAAGCCGATTTGAAACGCCGTTTTTAACTCAGAGGTGATGAACGCAGGGATCAGCACCGCCATCGAGACCTCTTCAGGATTGGTTGCGTCAGAGCCCGATATCTCAACAAAGGTTTCTAAATCTTTGACTCGTGTCTGTTTAAGCATGAAGGCTTTTAGTGGCTCTTGAGCCGTATCAAACGCTTGACGCGCCGTCATCTGCTCATTGAGATACGGCTGCACAGCTTGCTCATTAATGGCGTTAATGACTGGTGACATAATGAAAAAAGTGAGAAAAATAGCGATGCCGATAATTACTTGGTTTGACGGCGTTTGTTGCAGGCCCATTGCCTGGCGCAAGATCGACATCACAATCACGATACGTGTAAAGGAAGTCATCAAAATGACCATGGCAGGCAAAAAACCCAACATGGTCATCAAGGCTAAAATTTGTAGATTGATCGAGTAATCTTGACTGCCATCTGGATTGGTCGTCATGGTAAATGCTGGAATACCACCACCACTGACGCTACCAGCGGCTATCGTTTTAGAGGCGCCACTGTCTTTATTCATCGCCGTTACCGTCACCGTTTCTGCGCCTACGGCGCTGGAAGGAATTGGCGTGGCTAACTCTTGCTCTGAAAACGCAAACGGGGTAAACAATAGAGCCATCAGCAACATAGAAAGATGCCATAGATGACCAAGGTAACCCAATGAGGCCGTGCGACTATTTCTTGTCATTTTTCTTTAGCAGCTGAGTCAGTTGACCGGCAAACGGACTGACCTCAGCCTCCTCCTGTTTGAGTGGGGCATCTAATTTGGCGATCAATTGGACGGATTGTGGCGTGACTCCGACGAGAAATTGTTCTTCTCCCGCTTGCACAATAACGATACGCTCTTTGGTGCCCACCGGCAGTTGACGTACAATGCTCAGCCCTTTTTGATTACCGAACGTGGGCACTCGCATGCGTTTTAACACCCAAGCCAAAAAGAGAATTAGCGCAATAACGAACAAAAGCGACCCGAAAGTGGTCGCTAAATCTAAATGATCATTCGTCGCTGCCATCGCTTGGCTTGAACAAAGCCATAAACCGATCAGTTTTTTCATCCAAAGACTTCTTTTTCGTGAACTAACGTTATGCTAACGCAGCTTTTTAATACGCTCAGTTTGGCTGATTACATCGGTTAAACGAATACCAAATTTATCGTTAACCACCACCACTTCTCCATGAGCAATCAAGGTGCCGTTCACCATCACATCCAATGACTCACCCGCGATGCGATCAAGCTCAACCACCGAGCCTTGGTTCAATTGCAGTAAGTTACGAATGCTGATCTTCGAACGCCCCACTTCCATCGAAATGGTCACCGGAATGTCCATGATCGTATCCAGTTTGCGGCGCTCATCTTCGGTGATCGGTGGCGAAGTATCTTTTAATTCATCAAGAGGCGCGGCCAGAATTTCATCTACATCAATACTAGGCGCCGATGGGTCCTCGCCTAATGCGGCGGCCCATTCGTCTGCCAATCTTTGGTCGTCACTTGGTTCCATCTTCGTTACCTACTCTATTATTCTTCGTTATCTTCTTCGTCATCATCTTCAAATTCAGACATGATGTCTTTGCCTAAAAAGGCGAGATCCGTTTTTACTACATCAGGGCGTTTAATTTTTTCAGAGACTTGAACCGCCATTTTCTCACCAGAGCGGCCCATTTTCACTCGGTAAGTAGGCAGCTCTTCAACAAACATTGTCGCGTGTTTTGGCATTTTAATTGGAATAATATCACCGACTTGCAGGTCCATTAAGTCACGCAGTGAAATGTCTTGTTCTAATAAATTGACTCGGAAATTGACGGGTACATCCATGATCTCTTCGCGCAGCGCAGAACTCCAACGTACGTCGGTTTCCATTTTATCCGACTGGACACCCGCATCAAGCAACTCACGAATGGGTTCAACCATCGAATAAGGCATAACCACGTGGAAATCGCCGCCGCCGCCATCGACTTCAATATGAAACGAGCTCACTACGATCACTTCCGTTGGGCTGACGATGTTAGCCATACTTGGGTTCACTTCTGAATCCAAATATTCAAACTCAACGCCCATCACCGGTGACCAAGCTTCTTTGTAGTCACCGAAAACAATTTTTAACAGTAATTGAATGACTCGTCGTTCTGTTGGCGTAAATTCGCGCCCTTCAATTCGAGCGTGGAAACGGCCATCGCCACCAAAAAAGTTTTCCACCAAAATGAAGACTAAACGCGCTTCCATTGTGACCAACGCGGTCCCTTTTAACGGACGAAAACGCACCATGTTCAAGCTGGTTGGAACATAAAGCGTATTTTGGTATTCACCAAACTTCATCATCTGCACGCCGTTGATCGACACTTCAGCCGTTTTGCGTAGCATGTTGAATAAACTAATACGCATGTGACGAGCAAAACGTTCGTTGATAAGCTCCAGCGTAGGCATACGCCCACGGACGATGCGGTCTTGTGAAGAGAAGTCAAAGTTAATCGCCGGCTTACCGGCAACATCGTCATCGTCTTCCGCCTCATCAACACTGTCTACACCATGAAGTAGAGCATCAATTTCGTCTTGGCTTAATAAATCAGTCACTTCTCACCTACTGCATTACAAAATCGGTAAACAACACTTTTTCGATCACAGGTTGCCCAACCGCTTTAGTGAGTGCCGCTTTAATGTCATCGGTCGCCTTATCTCTCAGCTCAATTCGCCCGGTAGGGCTACGAAGCTGCTCCACAGTGGCAGACGCAAAAGTGGCCAGCAATGAACTTTCAACCAAAGGCGAATGATAACGTGCAAGGCCTTCATTTTTTGAACCTCGCACCATCAACTGCACTTTGATTTGCACCAAACGATCTTTTTTATCACCCGTGACGTTAAATACAAACGGTTGTGCAATATTGACGTAAGCCACTGGATCTGTCGGCGAAGCTTGCTGCGCTGCAGGTGCTTGATCGCTCGTGGCTTCACCCTCACCTCCCCCAATCAAAAAGAGAGCGGCACCACCACCAAGCAGTAACACTACAGCAGCGATAACTATAATCAGCAGTTTTTTGTTCCCTTTTGGGGCTTCCGCGCCTAACTCTTCATCGGCCATAATGTTTCTCTATGTCGTTATTTTAATGTTAGTTTAAGCGTAATAACTGATTCCATCACGCTTTGATGCGACATTCAAATCAAGTTTGACGTCTGTATCAAGGTTTTCTTCGTCTAAATAGCTTCCGTTGCGCGCCAATTGACCAGATTGAGCATCCCCATCGGCAGTGTAGCGCGCTTGTTGCTGACCAGCACTCTGTTGTTGAACAGAGGTCTCACCCAACTGTACACCTTGCTGTGCCAACATTTCTCGTAGCCTTGGCATCGATTGTTCAATCACATCCCGAGCTTGATGGTTAGCGACCGTAAAATGGACCGTCGTATGATCACCATTCATATTCATACGAATTTGCAAACGCCCTAATTCGGGAGGATCCAAACGAATATCAACATGCTTGAGGTTTTTCGACATCATCATTTGCAGCCGTTCCGCCATTTGCTCACTGGCCATTTCTCGGTTGAACAATAAAGGGGGCTGTTGCGCGGCTTGTAAGTTGTCAGCACGGCTCTGCGTCGCGTTCAAACCATGTTGCCCCAAAGCACTCGAAAGCTGCTGCGCTAATGTGCCCTCTTTTTGCTCTTGAGCAGACCCTGCATCATTCACACCCGATAACGCTTTCGCGCCTAATCCGGCTTTGAGTAGCGCGGGGTTGAGTGGTAATTCTGCATGTGTTGCAGCTGGTATCGCGGCCGCATTCGCTAACTGTTGTATTTGTAGATTGGATAACTCATTGCTTGCTGTCACAAGAGGTGACGATGCTAGTGCGGCTTTGTCTGCCGCCACGGCGGCCTGCATGGTTTGAGATTGTTGCTGAGCTAAGGCTTGCTGAACAGAATGGGCTAATGAAACCGGCGTATTTTTACCCTTGAGGACCATTTCACTTTGTGTCACGTCTAGAGGTAATGCTTGCCCTTCGGCAACAGCTGTGTTGGCCCAAGGAATGGCTGCAGCAGCCAATAACATCTCTGTGGGCAAACCTTGCTGATCATTTTCCGCATCGGTTTGTGGTGTATTCGTAGATGGAGAGAGTGGCAGCTTGCTCTGTGCTAAATTTGTCGTCAATTGTGAATCAAGCGCTTTTGCCTCAACTAAAGATGATGGCTCCATGGGCATGCCGTTATCACTTTTTGTCGCCGCGTTAGCTGCTACATCGCCAACTTCAGTTGTGGTAAGTAAAGTGGCCTCATCCTCTATCGCTTGCGACAAAGCGCTTACTTGCACTGACTTTGTATCTTGAGGCGGCTGAATGAATTTTCGGACTGATTCCGGCAGGATGAGTTCACCACTCTCTTCAGTCTCTGCGCTTAAGCCTGATGCCGTAGGTGAACCTTCCGCAGCCATAGAACGCTCTTTGCCCTGCTGAATAGGCAGCACACGCTCTGCATCTTGTTCCGTGATGTGCTGATCAGATAATGGAGCTTGCTCATTCACTGACGTCGGTGCTACTAGTTCAGTAGTGGGTTTAGCGAATGCATCCGGTACTGGGATTTGTGCAGTCGCTAGCGCTTTTTGCTCCACTTGATCCGCAGAGTCACCTGCATTGTCATCGATTTGCACCTCTACTGGATGAGGGTTTTGTGGCAAGGTTTTGCCGTTTTGGTCAGCAAGTGCTTGATTGGCGCTATTTAAACGGCCAAGAATTTCATCGCCATCGCTCATCACTTGTGCTGTTTTCTGCTGAAGAGCGGAGTCATCAACCTCTGCTGAAGGGGGTAATTTTGTTTGCACGGTAGCAAGATCAGCCTCTTCACTCAAGGCCTCACCAAGTTCTTTATCTAACAAGGCATCGCTACTTTGGGCAGCTACCTCATCGGTGAGCACAGCTCCCTCATCCAGCGCCTTAAAGTCAGTTTCTGCCGAAGATTCAGTGCTACGACCCATAATGAGGGTGGTCAGCTTTTCAAAAAAACCTTGAGATTCAGAACCTTCACTCACCGCATCAGAGCCTGCTTTACTCACGCTGGCCATTTTAGAGGTGTCGGATGGTGTTGTAATATTTACATTCATATCCATGATGCTCGCACTAAAAACAGAGGATGACGCGGATTCATTATTGGCCAGTAAGCCATGTTTCATCATTTTTTGACGATGGCGTAGTGGATTAACCTAATGAACTCCGTGATTAGTCAGAAGCAAGAAATAAGCCAAGCCTTCAATATCGATAAGAAAGTATGACACCCATCTAATTGGACACATTGACGACTTGAGGCGTCAGTGACTTAAAACTTATTTTGATTAAAACTTATGTTGCTTAAAACTTGTGTTGCTTAAAACTTATGTTGCTTAAAACTTGTGTTGATTAGAACGTTGCCGACTAAAGAGCAGTGTAGAAAACTCATCCATCTGCTTCTGCTCTCGTTTATCTTGCAGACGTTGCGCTTCTATCTGTTTTTTTTCAATGAGCCATTCGTAAGAGCGTCGCTGTTTTCTCACTTCCATCCAATGCTCTTGGCAGTTCTCTACCTGATTTTTGAAGTGTTGTTCTGCATCTCTTTGTTTGACAAGGGTTTCATCTAACTGGGTAAGAAATCGGTTTAAGTGTCCATATTGGCTCGCCGTCAAACCTGACATGCCGCGCTCCATAAGCTGCTGACAATAATCCAGTCGGTATTGTTCAATCTGCGCCAACTGCTTGTAATAGCTCTCTAGCTCATCACGCGATTTAGATAACGCCATCACGGCTTTTTCTTCTTTGTCTTTGGCTTGATCAAGCAAAAACTCGAGTGCGTTATCCATCGATTACCCCACTTGCAAAACGTGCTTGAGCATATTGACGCACATGTCGTAAGGAACCGAATCCTTCATCCCTTGCTGCAAATATTCATCCAGCCTAGGTTTTAGCGTAAATGCACTGTCAATCGCAGGGTCCGTCCCCGGCTTGTAAGCACCGATAGAAACGAGATCTTGATTTTTCCGACAGATGGAGAGTATTTGACGCACCGCTTTCGACATCAACAGATGTTCATCGGTGGTGATTTGTGGCATGACACGGCTGACCGATT
The DNA here is from genome assembly GCF_002257545.1 of Vibrio qinghaiensis. Taxonomy (NCBI): domain Bacteria; kingdom Pseudomonadati; phylum Pseudomonadota; class Gammaproteobacteria; order Vibrionales; family Vibrionaceae; genus Vibrio; species Vibrio qinghaiensis. Next base: position 2,013,876 of record NZ_CP022741.1, read on the forward strand.
TCTCTACATCAATCGCTGGGTAATGCCCGGCATCGGCCATTTCTCGTGATAAAACAATGTGACCATCAAGAATGGCTCGCGATGCGTCAGCGATCGGGTCTTGTAGATCATCCCCTTCGGTGAGCACGGTAAAGAAAGCGGTAATTGATCCTTGGTGAGGACCGCCATTTCCCGCTCGTTCAACCAAGGCGGGCAGTTTAGCAAACACCGATGGCGGATAACCTTTTGTGGCTGGCGGCTCACCCACAGATAACGCAATTTCACGTTGCGCTTGGGCAAAACGAGTCAACGAGTCCATTAGTAGCAACACATCTAACCCTTGATCACGAAAGTATTCCGCAATCGCTAACGCGGTTTGACAGCCTTTTAAACGCATCAGCGGTGAGGAGTCCGCAGGCGCGGCTACCACCACTGAACGTTGACGTCCATCAACGCCTAAAATCTCTTCAATAAACTCTTTTACTTCGCGGCCACGTTCACCAATCAGCCCCACCACCACCACTTGAGCGGTTGTGCCACGGGTCATCATGCCAAGCGTTACCGACTTACCGACACCAGAACCGGCAAATAAACCAATCCGCTGCCCTTTACCCACCGTGAGTAAACCGTTGATCGCTTTTAGGCCAACGTCCAGAGGTTCTGTTATGGGTTTGCGAGCTAATGGATTGATAGGGTCAGCATTAAACGATGCGCGCTTTTCGGTATAAATAGGCCCTAGCCCATCGAGTGGGTTACCGACACCATCAATCACCCGTCCAAGCAGCTCCATCCCGACTGGTAGCCCCGCATCCCCTGTCATTGGGGTAACTTTAGCTCCGGGCAGTACGCCTGTTATCTGTTCGCTGGGCATCAGATAGAGGTTATCGCCAGAAAAGCCAACCACTTCCGCTTCCATTTCTCCGGACATGGTTTCTACTTTACATAAGCTACCAATAGGGGCTTTACAACCAGTAGCCTCAAGGGTTAAACCAACCACACGGACCAATTTGCCCGATGCCATTGGGCGGCAGGTTAACCCTTCAGTTTTGTATTGACTAAGGCGATCGGCAAGAGACAACACTATTGATCACCTTGTTGGTGACGATTGGTGCCACAAAAACTTTTCAACACGCTACGAATGCGATCTTCCATTCGATAATTCACACTCGACTCACCAGCTTCAATCTGGACGTCACCGCGATTTAATGCTGGTTCTTTGACCAATGTCCAGTTTCGGAAATCCAGTTCTTTTTCGCCATAAGCAGAATGAATCACGTCAACATCTTCTGGATGGAGTTTTAATGTGATGGCATGACCGGATACAGGCAGGGATTCAACCGACGATTTGACGGTATCTAAGATCACTTGCGGATTGGTTTGTACCTCAACGTGAACGACTTCTTTGACCAAGGTTAAAACCATATCGACCAGCTGTTTTTCAACTTGGGCATTCATCAACTCTAGCGGTTGAGCAAATTGATTGGCAAGACCAACGAAAATATTGACCTGCTGCTGGATGAGGGTTTGCCCTTCAGCGATACCGTCGATTTTTCCTTGCTCAACACCTTCTTGGTGTCCTGCAATCAGCCCTTCTTCTTTGCCTTTTTCATAGCCTTGTTTGAATCCGGCTTCTTGACCTTGATGCAAACCTTCTTGATAAGCCCCTTGTTTGATCTGGCCAATCTCTTCTTCGCTGAGTTGCAGCGGCTCTTCAGCCACTGGCTCATCAAAACTTGGCATCCAACCGGGGTCGTAGTTCATTGCCGTTTCTTTGGCTTTTTTATTGATCTCTGCGCCGTAGTCAGGCAACCCCCACTTTTTGGCTTGTTCAATATTAGCGTCTGCATCTAAACGTAAAAAGCCGCGTTTTCTTTCTCCAGACATAATGCTACCTATTGTTGAGTCAGGGTTAGATTATAAGAATTCGTCCGCGCCGCCAGACAGCATGATTTCACCGCTGTCGGCCATGCGACGTGCAATCGCCAGAATCTCTTTTTGCGCCGCTTCAACGTCAGAGACTTTAATGGGTGGCATGGCTTCAAGATCATCTTTCATCATCTCAGCAGCACGTTTTGACATGTTTTTGAAGATCTTCTCGCGCAAGGCATCATCAGCACCTTTGAGTGCTTTTTGCAGCACATCTTGCGGTACGTCACGCAGCAATTTTTGAATACCTTGGTCGTCGACTTCGACTAAGTTTTCGAACACGAACATCAGATCTTGGATCTGCGTTGCCATGTCTTCATCTTGCTCACGCATCTGATCCATGAGCAAGCCCTCAAGATTATTATCGAGGTAGTTCATGATATCGGCCGCCGCTTTCAAACCACCAATTTTCGCCGCTTGCGCGCCCGCTTGGCCTGCGAACTGTTTCTCCATGATTTCATTTAGCTCAGCTAATGCAGAAGGTTGTACTTCTTCAAGGTTAGCGATACGCATTAGTAAATCTAAACTGTCACGCTGTGCAAACTGCGCCAAAATTTCAGCCGATTGATCTGGTTCTAAATACGACAAAACAATGGTTTGGATTTGTGGGTGTTCATTAACAATGATGCTCGCTACTTGTCGCGGATCCATCCATTTCAATGAATCCAAGCCTTTTGAGCCCGTACCCAACAAAATTTGATCGACCAAGTTATTGGCCTTATCGGCACCTAATGCAGCAATAAGCGCATTACGCATAAAGTCTTCACTACCCATACCGATATTGGTGTATTTCTGAATATCTTCGAGGAAAGCACGATGCACCGCGCCCACTTTTTCCTGGCTGAGCTCTTTCGCTTTCGCCATCGCGCTACCGACTCGTTGTACCTGCTTAGGTTCAAGATGGCGGATGATGCCCGCGGCGTCCTCTTCGTTTAAGCTCAACAACAAAATAGCGGCTTTTTCATCACCAGAAATCGTTGATATATCGATCTTTGATTCTTCCACTTCGGTTCCATTTTTATTTTCAGGCATTTTGCATCCAATTCTTCACTACTTGAGCCGCAAGTTCAGGCTCGTTAGCCACCAGAGCACGCACCGCTTTCAGTACATCCTCATCCTTGTGTAAGTTTGGCAAATCAATACCGGAACCAAACTCAAAGAGATCACCGCCGTCAATACCACTACCAATTAAGCTAGTCTCTCCATCCGCACCAATCGGTAAACCATCAGGTCCGTACATTGGGTCATCATCATCCGCAGCAGGGTTGAGCAGTTTTTTCAATGCAGGACGAACTAACACTAAAATCACAACGACAATCACTAGCGCACTGGCGAACCAACGAATCCAGTCGTTGAAGTTAGGATGTTCCCAGATAGGCACATCAGCCATAGTTTCAACTTCAGGCACGGCAAATTGCATGCTAAGCACATTCAATAAATCACCCCTGTTTTCATCAAACCCAACCGTCCCAATCAAGACTTGTCGCACGGCATTAATTTCACTTTCACTCAGCGAAGTGTAGGTGACTTCTCCTGTCTCTGGATTCACTGAAGAACGGTTTTTAATCGCTACCGCCACCGTTTGTCGGTTAACAACACCGGACTGCCTGCGCTCATGGCTAATGGTAGTATCGAGTTCAAAATTGCGAGTGGCTTCTTTGTGCACAGAACCTTGCCCGAGTATCGAACCATCTTTCATCTGCGCAACGTCTTGAGGAATCGAAGCATCCGCTGGGGGTTGATTACTTAATGCACCCGGAACACCAGCGACCATACTACCGTTGTTATAATCTTCAAGCGTATATTCACTGCGAGTTGCGGGGGTATTGGGATCAAAACGTTTACGCGTTTGTTCAATGGCACTGAAATCCAGTTGGATATCCACTTGGGCGGTATAATTACCAAAACCTAGAATTGGGATTAATACCGAATCAATTTTTTCACGTAAAGCTTCTTCTTGCTTACGCTCAAGTTCTTGCTCTTTACGACGGGCTGACGACACAGGGTCTTGAGAACCTGAGCTGAGTAAACGACCATGTTGATCCGTCACGGTAATTCGGTTGGGCTTCATCCCAGGTACAGCACTGGCGACCATATCGACAATAGAGTCGACCTCTTCTTGTTTGAGGTTCGCGCCAGTTCGTAAGGTAAGAAAGACAGTTGCGGATGCATCTTGGTTATGCCGTACAAATACGCTCTGCTTTGGCAGCGCCAGCAACACACGAGCTTTGTTGACGAGCTTCATCTCTTCGATTGCTTTAGCAAGTTGACGCTCACGGCTAAGTTTTAGCCGCTCTTGTTCAAGACGTTGTGATACACCAAAGCCCATGTCTTGCATCAAGATTTCATCGCCCGCTTGCTTGTTTTGATTTAACCCTGCACGGACAAGGTTGAGTTTTAAGCTGTTGTATTCACCCGATGGCACCAAAATAGTGTTGCCATCTAATTTGTAGGTCAGTTTCTGCTGGTCAAGATAATCAAGGACGGGTATAAGCTCTTCGGTTTCATAAGCACCAAGCGGGCGCATTTCAGGTTCTCGAACCCAAAAGAACAACATGACAATCAACGCGACACAGATGGAAATAGAGAGGACTAACACCACTTGGCGCAACAAGTCTAGATCACCCATCGCAAAATCGCTTTTGGATGAACTCTTCTCTTCAAGATCTGGGTTTTGCGTGTCCATGTCTAGCTCTGAGCTCGCCATCAAAGCGTGGTCAGCACCACTGGTCACGGTAAGATCGGTTGTTTGCTTATCTTCTGTCACGGCATCTACCTAATTTATACAGGCATATTCATGAGTTCTTTGTAGGCTTCAACAAGTTTATTGCGAACTTGAATCGTTGCCTCAAAGGCTACACTCGACTTATTACGAGCAATCATCACATCCGATAGTGAGACATTTTCATCTCCCCGATCAAAGCGGGTTTGTAGATTACCTGAGGTCTTTTGCAAGCTGTTCACGTTATTAATGGCTTTGGAAAGCATATCGCCAAAATCAGCGCTCACACTTTGTCCGGTTGCCGTAGGACGAGCATTGGTTGCTTCCAACATCATTGTTTGCATTTCGCTGTTTAAACCATCAAGTCTCATTGCTACCTCCAACGCCAAATCTTTGACTGCTGTGCTGCTTCTTTCAGTAATACAGCAATTTATATGCCATCGCCTGCTTTTTGTTTAATTGGGGATATCGATTCCTGCATCACGCATTTTCGCTAATTTATAACGCAGTGTCCTAGGGCTAATCCCGAGCTTGTCAGCCATCTCTTTACGACGACCTTGGCACTCAACTAAAGTATCCATGATAATGGTGTACTCTTGATCCCTCAGCTCATCGCCTAGTGCAGCGCCATTGTTATTAAACAGCTTATTCACTTCGGCTTGTGCTACAGGCTTAATCTCTGGTGTGGCAATATCGCTGCGCTCTACGACTTGTTGCAGGCTGCTAGCATCTTGCCAATCAACTCCTTCCAACAAGATATGTTCACTTGCAATGTCTCCTTGCCCACTCAAGATAAGCGCGCGTTGCACGACGTTATCAAGTTCACGGACGTTGCCCGGCCAAGCGTAACTAAGCAACTTGTTAATGGCTTGCGGCGCGATACGAGGCACAGGTAAACCAAGCTTAGTGCAGTGACGCTCCACAAGGTGGTGAGCAAGCGGTTCAATATCCCCTTTGCGGTCACGTAGCGCTGGCCATGAGATTGGAAAGACGTTAAGGCGATAATATAAATCATCACGGAAATTGCCTTCCTGCACATACTGCTTTAGGTCGCGGTTGCTGGTCGCCAAGACGCGGACATCAAGCTTAATGCTTTTACGCCCACCCAAGCGTTCCACTTCACGCTCTTGGAGTACGCGCAGCAGTTTTGCTTGTAGGTTCAGATCCATCTCGCTGATCTCATCGAGTAAAATGGTCCCACCTTGCGCTTGTTCAAATTTGCCCGGACAAGCTTGTACCGCTCCTGTAAATGCCCCTTTTTCATAACCAAATAAGGTGGCTTCGAGCATGTTGTCTGGGATGGCGGCGCAGTTGATCGCCACAAATGGCCCATCTTTACGCGGAGATGAGTTATGAATGTAGCGAGACATGACCTCTTTTCCTGAGCCGCTTGGGCCCAAAATCATGACGTTAGCATCGGTTTTTGCCACTTTGTCGGCAAGTGACAATAAGCGCAGGCTTTTCTCATCAGCAACAACCGCATCACCGTTATCATCCGATTTCACTGGCGCGTAACGGCTAACCATGTTGAGCAGCACTTCGGGAGCAAAGGGTTTTGCCATGTAATCAATGGCGCCCTCTTTCATCGCCGAGACCGCATCTTCAATATTGGCGTACGCCGTCATCAGCAACACGGGTAAATTGGGCCAGTGCTGTTTGATGTTGCGCAGCAGTGCAAGGCCACCCATGCCAGCCATTTGAACGTCAGAGACAACAATATCAACAGGATGTGCTTTGAGTTTAATCAGTGCATCTTCGGCGCAATCAGCTTCCAGCCATTCATAACCGGCCAGCGCCAAAGTATCGACTAACGCTTCGCGTAGACCTTCATCATCTTCAACGATTAAGACTTTGCTTTGAGCCATCATCCTTCTCCAGTCTTTGTTGGTGAAGAAGGGGCATGACGCTCGAGTGGAATGCACATAGTAAAGCAGGCACCCTCCCCTTCTTCTGAAATTAATTCCAATCGCCCATCATGGGCGCGGCAGACCATTTGTACCACCGCTAACCCTAACCCCGTTCCTTGTGAGCGAGTGGTAAAAAACGGTTCCATAATTTTACTTTGCAACGCCGCAGGCACTCCCGGGCCACTGTCTTGTACCGAGATTTTCAGCTCACCATTTACCGGGCGAAAAAAGACATCAATTTGCGACGCCTTACCCGCAATTTGTATTGCGTTCATCACTAAGTTACTCAGTGCAGAGGCGATAGCATTTGCATTGCCTAACACCACAGTCCCTTCTTGTTCCACTTCTTGGTGATAATCAATTGCGCTATTTTTTAATGCCGTTTCCACCATGGGAACAAATTCGCAGACCAAGTCTGTCACTGTAAACGGCTGAATGACTTTATTGTCACCACCTTTGGCAAACAACAACATATCATTGACTTGTTTTTCAAGATCATGAAGCCTATCCATCAGCTTAGACTGAAAACGCTCTCTTGTAGCGTTTGGCAAGCTAGGCACAGCTAAATTTGAGGCATAGAGCATGGCACTGGATAACGGTGTGCGAACTTGATGTGCCAAAGACGCCACCATTCGACCGAGTGAGGATAAGCGCTGTAAATCACTGATGCGTGATTGAAGTAACCGAGTTTCGGTTAAATCGGTGATTAATATCAATTGGCCTGTTGCTGATGCTGAAATGGCTAATCTAACTTTACGACCATTGCGCAGCGAGATTTCATGCCCATCATCTTCTCTTGGCGCAAAAGCGCTTTGAATGACGGAATACCATTTTTCACCTGCCAATGGGACTTGCAATAACCGCTGAGCTTCAGGGTTAGCCTCTCTGACTACGCCTTGAGTATCGAGCAAAATGACGCCAGCAGGCATCACATCAAGAACCTGTTTATAACGCTCAACTTGATCCTCGACAGAATCTAAGTGAGATTGATTAATGGGTGTGTCAGGAGACTGCATGTCGAAATTCTACCTATAAAACAACAATAGCCTAACACGCAAAATACATGCCAGGCTATTTTTCTTTAAAATCAAAGAATTAATCCATTGCCAATATATTGACTAAACTTTACCCATGCTGTTATTGATCACCGTTGCATATTGTATTTACGCATTTTTTCAACCAAAGTGGTACGGCGCATACCCAGCATATCAGCGGCACGCGCTACCACTCCGCCTTGAGCTTCAAGGGCTTGGTTGATCATATTGACTTCCAAATCAGCCAATAGCTCTTTCAAATTCACCCCTTCAGGGGGCAATGACTGCGGTGCGTTAAGATTCTCGTGCATCTCTTCGACGTCTTCAAAACTGAAGTTTTCAGAGAAAATACCCGCCAGAACATCACGTTCTTGGTCTTCAACAGAGCCATAGGAGCTGTGCTCTGGCTGGAATTCTGGAATATCACTATAGCGGTATTTAGTTGGTAAATGATTGACGTCGACGAGACTATTTGGATAGAGAATGATCATCCGCTCAACTAAATTCGCTAGCTCACGGACATTGCCCGGCCAATTATGTTCCATTAACGAATTGACTGCTCGCGGGGTAAAACAAAATGGCTGTCCACCTTCCGCTTCCATACGTGTCATCAGTTCTTGTAACAGCAGTGGGATGTCGTCTTTGCGATCTTTTAGCGCTGGCATTTCAATTGGGAAAACATTGAGTCGATAGTAAAGATCTTCACGGAATGATTCATCATCAATCATGTTTTCTAAATTGCGGTGAGTCGCTGAAACCACACGCACATTCACTTTAATGGTGGTGTTACCGCCCACACGTTCAAAACAGCGTTCTTGCAACACACGCAACAACTTTACCTGCATCGACATCGGCATATCACCGATCTCATCGAGAAATAAAGTACCGCCTTCGGCAAGCTCAAAACGACCTTTGCGCGCGGTTATCGCTCCGGTAAAGGCCCCTTTTTCATGACCAAATAATTCACTTTCAAGTAAATCAGCCGGAATCGCACCACAGTTAATCGGCACAAACGGACCGTTGCGACGTGCAGAATGGTAATGGATATTCCGCGCAACCACTTCTTTGCCCGTTCCAGACTCACCCAAGATCAGCACGTTGGCTTCTGTACCCGAGACTTGCTCAATCAAATGACGAACTTCTTGTATGCCATGGCTTTGGCCTACAAGGCTGCGAAATAAAGTATTTTTACGCGATGTGGAAGGAACGAGAACACCTTTACGCCCTAAAAATTCTTTGCAATGCCTTAGTGCGTCACTCAGTTGAGGATAATTAAGGGGTGACTCAAGTTCACCGACGTATTGAGTAAATTCTTCCAATGAATATGGCTGCTTGTTTGCCATTAGAAGTGGAATATGATTGGCTTTGGTTAACCATTGATTTAGCTCATGAGTTAACCGCTCACTTTTTAGCGATCCAATAATGCAGCCGCCCCACAATCTTGAACAATCAATATCCTTGATTTGGGATGACTCGATCGCCTCGCAGTGCTCTCCAACAAATTCTAAAATGTTACTTAGATTGAGACGGATCTGCAGATCGTCCTCTATCACAAGCAGTTTTGCTAAACCTTGCATAGGTGAGAATATTTGCCTTAAATCAGAGAAATTGTGGCCGCACTTCTGAAAATCGTTATCCAGTTTTGTTTTTCTATAATCACTTGATTAAACGATAGACAATTTGTGGAATTCAGCAACAAAAAAAGCCATTAGGCTAGTAATGGCTTCTATTCTATGGAATAAAAAAAATAAGGCAACCAAGCAATGAGCTGGTGTGACATCAGTTAAAACTTTAAAAAATAAGTGCCTAAAGTTTTATAAATAACTTATATACCCACTTCGCTTGCCGTCAGATTGTGGTATTCAGGAGGGATTTGATCCCATGCCGATTTAATTTCTCGAATGATGTCGATCACATCATCCAGCGGTTGGGGATCATTTTGATGATTCGCTTCGGTGATCTGAGTGATCATAAATTCATAAAGCTGATCTAAATTTTTCGCAATATCTCCGCCATCACTCATCGATAAGCAGCTGCGTAAACTAATAATGATATCCAACGCTTTACCAAGGCGCTCGCCCTTGCTTGGAATATTGCCCTGTAGCATTGCTGCTTTTGCTTGAATAAGGCGTTCAATGGCACCCGCCATCAACATTTGTACGACTTTATGCGGCGAGGCCGCACTGAGCTGGCTATCCACTGATACCTTTTTGTATGCCTGTAAAGAACCGCGCATAGTCTTCCTCTTATAAAAACTTTTTGTATTGCTGAACGGATTTATTACCGTGCCGGTATTTTTGGAGCGTTCTACCGATCTCGACCGTTTTTGACTGCATCAGTTCAACAAGATGTTTAGTTTCATCAATAGCCTCTCGCCATTGGCTCGACATTGCAAACTGTGGGTTTTCTGACGCATGCGTCAGTAGGTTTTGCAATATCCGTTCCCTTTTATCGACAAGATGATTGATTTCTTCAGTATTAATTTCATCAATGACAAGCATTGCTGTTATTTGGTGATCTAGATCACTTAAAAGGTCGAGTTGCTGTTCCATATCAGCCGCCTAGCGCATTCATCATACCAGCTAACTGGTTCTGCATTTTACTGGTCGCATCTTGCATTGCTGAAAACTTAGAATGCGTTCGCTTCTCCAAACTGTCCATGCGGCGATCAAGTGCCGCTTGGTCGTCCACCATACGGTAGTTGCGTTCTACTAAGCTTTTTTCGCGTGTACGAATCGACCCCGTCACCCCCGTCATGCTCTGAATAGCATCTTCAACTCGTTTAGCAAATCCTTGGTTTCCACCAAAAAATTCACCTAGCTTATTAAAGTTGTTATTGAGTTGGCGATCTAACATGTCGTAGTTAATTTCAAGTGTTCCTTGCCGTGTGGTGGTAATACCAAACTCAATCAGACTTTTGATCTCTTCTGGGGCTTGCTCAATTCTAGCTGAAAAAACACTGCGTAGACGGGAATCGGCACTGCGTACAATGCTATCCCCCGCCAGCGGCCCAGCTTGCCCAGTCCGAGGGTCAACGCCTCCAAGCTCTTTAGAAACCTGATAAAACTGATTGTACGCAGCGACAAATTGCTCAATATCATCGCGCACTGTTTTGCGATCATACTCGATGCCAATTTCAGCCGGTGGTTTGCCTTTGACTGTTTGCCCTTTAAGGGTCAAATCAACCCCTTCAATCGCATCTTCAATCACATTGTTGTTGCTAGAAAGGGTCGCAACACCGTCCAAAACCACCACGGAATCTTGGCCTGCTTGTACTTGGGTCATGCCTTGATAGGCGTCAAACGATGCTTGTGCCGCCCTAAGTTCAGCATCCGCTTTGTCGACTTTATCTAAATACTCACGCTCTTGCGGGTCAAGCTTTTCACGCTCTTTCTGCTTGGCTTGCTCTGACGTCAGTTCACCACTACGCACTGCCGCCGCAACCGCGGCTTTTTCAGCTGCCAGCTGTTGCTCAAACTTAGCTTGCGCTTCTTTAGGTGTCACATAGGAGTCAACCAAAGTACCAGAAGCGGTGTTAGTCCAACCGGGCACATCTTGTGCTTTCTCTAGAGCAGTCGCATCTAACTCTGGCTCAGGTTCATAGTAGGAATCGAGTAACGTGCCAGAGGCGGTTTCAGTCCATCCAGGAATACGATCTTGCGGTTTCAAATATTTATTGGCAGCAACACCGGCGGCGGCGGCGGCTTTAATGGCGACGTCGGTTAATTCACCTGCAGCATTAGCGGTTTTACCGTCGGCTGCAACTTGCCCTGCGACTTCTTGAACACCACTCGCCATGCTTTGGTCAACTTCACGCGCCGCTGCACCTATTTTCTCGGCGACTTTTGCTGCGATAGCTTGTTGAGCTGGCGTGAGTGGTGCAATGACTTGTTGCGCTGTAGCGCGTGCTTTTTCTAAATCTTTAACGCGTTCTTCCAGCGTTTTGTATTCTAGATTTTTGAGAGGATTTCCGGCATCAGACTGAGCATTAATTTTAATGCCATGATCTTTTCCAGAGAGGTTAGAGGCCACAATCAAACGTGGTCCTTCTACATCATTGATTACCGAAGCTCGGACTCCGGGGTTGGTTTTCGTACTGTTGATACTGCGAACAATATCAATCAATTTTGAATTGGCTTGGACATCAACATCAAACTTCTGATCACCGAGCGAAATCTGCAGCTTACCAGGGCCAAACTTTGCCTCTTTATCTAAAACATCCGAGGCAACTTTATGGCTCTGTGCAAGCTGCAACACATCGATAGCATATTTACCCGCTATTGCGTCAGTGGTGGCTGTCGCGGAGACGACATTTTCATCAGTAGTATCAACTTTTCGCAGCGCAAAAGCCTTCTCCTGACGAAAATTCGTCATAAGATTTTTCATCGTATCCAGCGACTCTTTGAGTCTCCCGTAGGCACTGATACTGGCATCAATTTGGCCAAGCTCATTATCAATACGTTGCTGCTTAGGAACGCGCTCTGCATTGACAATTTTGCTGACCAAGGAATTGATATCCATGCCAGTATTCATACCCATCGGGCCTAAGCTCATTAAATCACCTCAAAACTACGATTACACCTTAGCAACCAATAAACCTGTACTGTGGTCTTTTTGTCTGGCAAGGCGTCGCAAAACCTCTAACATTTCCTCGTTCGGGATCTGACGAATGATGTCACCAGTGCTGGCTTCATAAATCGTCACAACATCCCGTCCTGATTCTTCATCGACTCTAAACGCTAAGTCTTTGTTGATAGATGAGATAAATTCATTCATCTGATCTACCATTTTGGCTCTTTCCGCTTTGTTGAGCTGCTCTCGTTGCTGTGTAAGCTCGATTGCCGCTTCAACGCTTTGGTTTTGCCTATCTCTTAACTGTTCAGCACGATTCGCCTCATTTTGTTTCGAGGAAACGCGTGTCGCACCATCGTTTTCTGAAGCAAATTTAATGCCACTTTGCGAGCCGTAAGGCTGGATGTTCGATGTGTAGGATGGTATTTCCATAACAATCTCCCTTCCACCTCATAGGTTAGCAGTGAAAACACTACTTTCCCCACAAAGCTCCATTCGCCTATGGGTTAACCCAATAGACTAAGAGCTGCAGATGGTGACTGCTTCGCCTGTGCCAAAACTGACGTACTCGCTTGCTGCAAAATCTGCGACTTCGTCATTTGGGTTGTTTCACGAGCATAATCAGTATCCTTAATTCGACTGTGAGACGCATTCACATTCTCGTTGATATTATCAAGGTTACTGATGGCATGACCGAAACGGTTTTGGAATGCACCCAAGGAAGCGCGCTGGCTATCAACGGCCGTCAATGCACCATCAATCAAAGCGACTGCTTCTTGAGAGCCGCCAACCGTTGTGACATTGATGTCTTTGACGGTTACATCTTTACCCGCTGCAAAACCAATCTCAGTACCCAAGCCACCACCGATAGTGACATCGCTTGAGACTTTCTGATTCGCAGCAAACAGTTGCAGTTTGCCTTCATCTCCAACTGAAGCTTTGATGTCTCCATTTTGGCCATTAATGTAAGTAGCCACCTCTTCTAAGTCATCTCCCACTTTAGCGTTAATGGTGACTTCGCGAGCCTCTCCTTGCTTGTCAGTATAGCTCAGCGTCAAATCTGTCGCAGTGGTAACGGTCCAATCAGGCGCTTGACCATCTGTAGCAACATAACTCTTCCCGCCCATCGCTTTAGTATCAGAACGCATGTCGCCCATGGAAAGCATCACTGCTTCGCCAGAGCCGGCACCAATTTGAAAAGATTTATGACCAAACGAACCATTCAGCAGTTTGTTACCACCAAATGAGGTTGTTTCAGCAATACGGTTTAATTCATCATTGAGTGCTGAGACTTCCTCTTGGATCGCTTGGCGCTCTGAACTTGAGTTAGAACCGTTTGCGGATTGCAAAGAAAGATCACGCATACGTTGCAAGATATTGGTGGTTTCATTCATTGCACCTTCTGCGGTTTGTGCAATAGAGATACCATCGTTTGCGTTTCTCACTGCCATGTCCAAACCACGGCTTTGTGAAGTCAAACGGTTTGAGATTTGTAGGCCCGCTGCATCATCACGCGCGCTATTGATTTTATAGCCCGATGACAAACGCTCCATTGATTTCTGCGTACCATCGGCGGCGTTATTTAAATAACGCTGCGCGGTCATTGCAGACACGTTAGTGTTTACATTAATTGCCATATTGATCTCCTTAGGCATTGTGTTGATGTACTTCGGTGTCTCTCACCTCACGTCAGTACATCTCATTTCTCTCGTATCCTTTAACGGCGAAAGATTTATATCCTTTAGAAAAAAATAAGCCTTTTTTTAAAATTTATGTAACGAGTATGGAAAGTGTGATTGGTTTTAAAAATTCGGCAAAATAATGCTACATCAACTAACACTTTTTCCACTTTGCTACTAAAGCAAAAAATCCAGCCGAAGCTGGATTTTCATTAGAGATGACTCTTGGGCTATTGAGTTCTTTAGCCGAGTAAACCAAGTGCCGCTTGTGGCGCTTGTTTTGCTTGAGCAAGCACTGAACTTGATGCTTGAGAAAGAATTTGCGACTTAGTAAGCGCTGTTGTTTCTTTGGCAAAATCAGTATCTTTAATGCGGCTCTTAGATGCACTAACATTTTCATTAATGTTATCTAAGTTACTGATTGCATGGTTAAAGCGATTTTGGAATGCACCTAGTTGCGCACGATGGCTATCGACAAACTGTAGAGCGGCATCAACAATGGCAACTGATTCTTGCGCACCGCCAACAGAGGTTACGTCAATAGTATCAACAGTAACCGTTTTACCTGCACCAATACCAAGCTCACCAGCAAGACCACCAGCAAAAGAGACAGCCCCTTCGACTTTATTGCTACCAGCAAAGACTTGCAGCTTGCCATCTTGATCAACAGAGGCTTTCACCATATCGGTTTGACCATTGATGTAAGTCGCCAACTCTTCAATATCATCACCTTCTTTTGCTGAGATATCGATGGTTTGATCTATACCTGAAGTATCCTTCAGTGTGATTTGTAGGTCATTAGTTCCCGCCTGAACAGTCCAATCTTTATCTTTACCATTTGCAGCTTGGTAACTAGTACCGCCCATCATGGTGTTATCACTGCGCATATTATTTAGGCTAAGCATAACCGCTTCACCGTTATCAGCACCAATTTGGAAGGATTTGGTTGCAAAAGTACCGTTGAGCAATTTATTACCACCAAATGAAGTGGTTTCTGCAATACGGTTTAATTCATCATTCAATGCGGTTACTTCTTCTTGAATTGCCACTCGCTCTGACTTTGAGTTTGAACCGTTAGCCGATTGTAGTGACAAATCACGCATACGTTGCAGGATGTTGGTCGTTTCGTTCATTGCACCTTCAGCGGTTTGTGCAATAGAAATACCGTCATTCGCATTACGTACTGCTACGTCAAGACCGCGGCTCTGGACATTCAAACGGTTAGAGATTTGTAGGCCTGCCGCATCATCTTTAGCGCTGTTGATTTTGAAGCCAGAAGATAGGCGTTCCATTGATGTCTGTTGTGCATTGCTAGCGCTATTTAGGTAACGCTGTGCTGTCATCGCTGATACGTTGGTATTTACATTAACTGCCATGGTGATTACTCCAATTGATTTTCCGATGTTTCCGGTTTCCGACGTCTCGGAAAACCAAATAGTTCTCTCAAAGTTACTTTTTATAACGGCGGTATTTTCCAAAGCTTGAGGATTTTTTTTCAATTTTCTAAAAAAAAATGTGTTTCGCGATAAAAACAGGATGAAAGGTCGAAAAACCACCAGAGAGGTAATAATTTCGCTAAAGATTTGTTGATAAAAGTCGATAGATATCGCTTTTCATCGCTACCGAAGCAATACCAGTGCTAGGTTTGGCTGTTTTTTAGCTTGTGCAAGAATAGAGGTACTGACTTGTTGCAGGATTTGCTGTTTCACCATTTGGGTGGTTTCTTTCGCATAATCCGTATCTTTAATTCGACTATTTGATGAGGCAAGGTTTTCATGTACGTTGTCAAGGTTGTTAATGGCGTGGCTAAAACGGTTTTGCAGCGCGCCTAACTCTGAGCGATGGCTATCAACGAACTGCATTGCAGTATCAATGACAGCAACCGCACGCTGCGCACCACCAACTTCGGTAATATCAAGGTTGTCGACCGCTTCATATCCCGTCATATTCATTTGCAACTGATTAGCTAAGCTACCTTGAAAATCAATAGTCCCGGAGGTTTCCTTACCCGCAATGAAAAGTTGTAGCTGCCCTTTGTCGTTGACTGACGCCGATACCTTATTGGTTTGCCCGTTGATGTAAGTCGCCAACCCTTCAATATCGTCCCCCACTTTGGCTTGGATTTGAATGCTCTGCTGCTTACCATTGATATCGCTATAGTTCATGGTGAGCTGCCGATTATCTTGCGTCACCCGCCACTGGCTATCCGCCATACCTGCCGCAACATAGCTAAAGCCGCCCATATCCAAACTATCTGAACGCATGTTTTTTAACGAAACTTGCACTGCTTCGCCAGAGCTCGCCCCTATCTGAAATGAGGATTGACCAAACGAACCATTCAGTAACTTACGACCACCAAAAGAGGTGGTTTCAGCTATTCGGTTTAATTCATCGTTCAAAGCACTCATTTCTTCCTGTAAAGCTTGCCGCTCCGCTTTACTGTTCACGCCATTCGCTGACTGCAAAGAGAGGTCTCGCATACGCTGGAGCAGATTCGTTGATTCTTGCATTGCACCTTCAGCGGTCTGCATGATTGAAATACCATCATTAGCATTGCGCACGGCAACATCTAAGCCCCTCATTTGCGACTCAAGGCGATTCGAAATTTGTAAACCGGCCGCATCATCTTTGGCACTATTAATACGCTTCCCAGAAGCAAGACGCTCCAAAGATTGGTTCAACATTTCGCTTGCTGAGCCTAAGTGGCGCTGCGCAATCAAAGCGGGAATATTGGTATTAACGGTAATTGCCATAACAGACCCATGCCATAGAATGAATGATCTTTGTATCGGACAGCGGTCGATTTTCTTTACACTCAATGCTTAAAAAGAAAAACCGAGCACAAGGCTCGGTCAGATGGTAGGACAATATTGAGACTTACTTTAGTTCAAGATGTTGCAGCATCTCAGCTGAAGGGGCAAAAAAGTACGCGCCCGTCACGGCTTTGGTAAAACGCAGCAGTTGGTCTGTTTTACCATCCATCACACCATACATACTTTCCAACATTACTTTAAAGTTATGCAGCGTATGGCAATAAGCAATGAACAGTAAACCGTGTTCACCACTTACCGTACCGTAAGGTAAACTGTGACGAACAATTTTCAGCCCTTTCCCCTCTTCTTTAAGATCAACACGGCCAACGTGAGACGCTGCAGGTACATTATCAAGCTCAATCGAATCAGGCTTAGTACGCCCAATCACTTTTTCTTGCGCCGCCACATTTAAGCGATTCCAAGCTGGAAGGTTATGCACAAAACGCTGCAACATCACATAGCTGCCACCAGCAAATTCACCCTCAGCAATCAGTGCCACTTCTTGACGTTTTTCGGCTTTAGGGTTTTCAGTGCCATCGATAAAGTCCGTCATATCACGCGCATCTAAGTAACGAAATGAGTAGGTTTCATCCACCATTTCAACCCACTCAGCCACGGGTTCCATCCATTTACGCAACACATAAAACAGCAAGTCATGGCGTTGAGAATGGCAGTGAATCAACACATCCACCTCAGTGCTAGGTGCGATGGTTTCACCTTTACCAAGCTCAGGAAAATCAATCAGCTCTTGTGGCATACTTTGGTTCAAACGCTGCCAAAAGGTGCGAGTAAACGCGACCGACACGGTTAATTCAGCACCGGGTTGATGCTGATTTATCTCATTGACTAAAGCGGGCAATGTTTTTAATTGCGCTAAAACATGTGCCAAATTTTGCTTTACTTTTAAAAGGCTAAACAGCGCAAACGGACCTGCTTCAGGCAGAATCGCGGTTTGAGGTTGTGTCATAAAATATCCTCACTTACTTATTTTTGCTCAGTGTAATTCAGTTTTTTGGGGCGACCTTGATTGGGATCACGCCTTGTCTATGAGCGGGATAGAAAAACAATCGCGCACACTTTTACTCTTCAGTAGATATAGACCAAACCATAACAGCACCAACAGTGTGCTTGCATTGGCCCAATTAAAAACGCCGTGCTCTAAATAGATATGATAAAGCGTTTGCATAAATTGCAAGATAACCATAAGTAACGTCAGCGGTTTTCCCATGCTGACGATGCGGTTTAGCCACGATCGTTCAGGAGCACGTAAGCTGATAAGCCACATCAGAATGATGCTTGGCAGCCCCATAATCAACCCCAAATAAAGCATCGAATGGTCTGGGTAAGCAATTGTTAAAATCGTCGTGCCATTATCTCGGCTTGCTCCCGCCACCACAAAAACAATCCAAGCTTTTGCCAAAAATAACCAACCAAGCCAGATAAGTTTAGGGGCTTTAAGAAAACCATGTTGGTCGTATCGCTCTAACGCATAACGCATCAATACCTTCGCTCTTTTAAAAAAACGTTTTTACTTTAGCGAATAGATTTCAAATAGCTAGCCTGATCTTTGCTCTTGACCAGTTTCTCACTTGAACATCACGCATAGTGATCAACCTCAATAGTGAAACATGACGATACGTGATAGGGTGAGCACCTGTCTATAGCCGCTTGTAAACGTTATGAATAAAACGATTATCCCCTCAGAACAAACTCAGCAACAAGCCATGAAAGTCGCCTTAGCCACTCAGAAGCAGGGACAAACTAAAGAGCAAACCAAGCTGATCGCCCAAGGTATTGAGAAAGGCATTGCTTTGTATAAAAAACAGCAAAAAGAGAAAAACCGGCAGGTAGATAAAGCAAAAAAAAGAGCATTGCAGCTAAAGAAAACCGCACAAAATAGAGAAGAAGAACCCGCGCAGATTGAAACTTCATCCAGCTTAGTACCGACCTCATGGTTACCTTGGGCACTGCTGATCGTGAGCTGGCTTGGTTTTATCTCTTATTTAGCTTTGAAAGGTTAACTTATGAAAAGACTGTCTATATTATTGCTGGCAGCGCTAATGATAGGCTGTAGCTCATCACACAGCCCACTTC
This sequence comes from Vibrio qinghaiensis, assembly GCF_002257545.1. NCBI lineage: Bacteria > Pseudomonadati > Pseudomonadota > Gammaproteobacteria > Vibrionales > Vibrionaceae > Vibrio > Vibrio qinghaiensis. The sequence goes on from NZ_CP022741.1 coordinate 2,032,602, forward strand.
CAAACGATGCAGATCGCATCCAGATCCGTACTGATGCCGGATTTGATGCTGATCAGTGTAATTGGTTAGGGGATGTGACAGGCAGTGAAGGTTACTGGTTCAGCTCTTGGCTCATTCCCAATGACAAATTGATTCGAAGGGCGGTAAACGAGCTAAAAACTCACGCCCATCAATTGGGGGGCGATACAGTAACGCTCGATTACTCCAATTATTTCAAAACCTCTGTTACGATTTTGGGCACCGTTTACTGCTGCTCATGCGATATCAATGTGAAAACACCATAAAAAAAGCCAGCAAATGCTGGCTTATGCACTAAATCCAAGGCTAGTCGCAATATCACAGCGACGATCTAATACCCATTGACTATCAAATGGCCCCCAATCAGAGAGTTGATAGTAACCATCATTGTGACGCCTTCCATCTTGAACAAACATCAGTTCAATCCCTATTCCTGGCAGTGCTTTCAGGACATCCTGAATCGTACGGCGAGGCCACCCCGTTTTTTCGATGAGTTTGGGCACGTTGGGCCTTTCAAGGCTTTCTACTAACAAAGCTAAATACAGTCGCCTTGCAAAAACAGGACTCAGTTCCATTGACACCTCCTATTACTGTGCGCTTCATTATTTCTGTTTTTACAGTTGGAGTGTTGCGCTTGATCAATAACTTTCCAATCGTAATCAGCTGAAACGTATTTTTTTAACAACAAAATAAAAGCATCTCTGTTTTGTAAGCCACTGCGCTTCCTGATAGGATTTGACCATTAAAAAATAATGCGCCTTAGCAAGGATTTTTATGACAATCACTATGTATGGCATTCCCAACTGCGACACCATTAAAAAAGCACAAAAATGGTTAGAAGCCGCGGGGGTGGATTACCAATTTCATGACTACCGTAAACAAGGTATTGATGCCGATCTCGTGGCTCAATTTTGCCAAGCGCTTGGTTGGGAAAATGTACTCAATAAACGCGGTACAACCTTTCGTCAGCTCACGCCCTCACAAAAAGAGTCATTAGATGCTAACAATGCAGTGACCTTGCTGGTTGAACAGCCTGCTATGATCAAACGACCTATTTTATTGGTCGACACCCATTACCATCTCGGTTTTAATGCTCAGCAATACGCTGCTATTTTCTCTTAATACAAGGATTTCAAGGATGACAGACAGCCCTGCACTGGCGCTCGCAAAAGATCTCATTAACCGCCAATCAGTAACTCCTGAGGATGCAGGTTGCCAAGACCTGATGATTAAACGCTTACAAGCGCTAGGGTTTGAAGTGGAAACAATGGTCTTTGAAGATACCACTAATTTTTGGGCTCGCCGCGGCACTCAATCGCCTCTTTTTGCTTTTGCTGGCCATACGGATGTGGTTCCCGCGGGCCCTTTAGCGCAGTGGCATACAGCGCCGTTTGAAGCCACTGTAATTGATGGTTATTTGCATGGACGCGGGGCGGCAGATATGAAAGGCTCGCTTGCTTGCATGGTTGTCGCTGTCGAGCGCTTTATTGAACAGCACCCTAACCATCAAGGCTCGATTGCCTTTTTGATCACTTCAGATGAAGAAGGGCCATTCATCAATGGCACCACTCGCGTAGTCGATACGTTAATGGCGCGTAATGAGCCAATTGAGATGTGTATCGTCGGTGAGCCATCGAGTACATTAAATGTGGGCGATGTGATAAAAAATGGCCGTCGAGGTTCAATTACAGGCGATCTACAGATAAAAGGGATTCAAGGACACGTTGCCTATCCTCACCTTGCTAATAACCCGATTCACCAAGCCTTGCCTGCGCTAGCCGAACTTGCGGCAATAAAATGGGATGAAGGGAACGCTTATTTCCCACCGACCAGCTTCCAAATTCCAAACTTGCAAGCTGGTACGGGGGCATCAAACGTCATCCCCGGTGAGTTTGACGTGCAGTTTAACTTCCGTTTCAGTACCGAGTTAACCGATGAAGAGATCAAGCGCCGCGTGCATTCTATCTTAGATGCCCATGGATTGGATTATGAATTACGCTGGACATTAAGCGGCCAACCTTTCTTGACCGATACGGGTTCATTACTGACTGCCGTCGTTAAAGCCGTCGATGAGGTGAACCACAAATCCCCAGAGCTATTGACGACAGGGGGCACATCTGATGGACGCTTTATTGCCCAGATGGGCGCACAAGTAGTCGAACTTGGTCCTGTTAACGCGACAATTCATAAAGTTAACGAGTGCGTTAAGATTGCCGATTTAGAGAAACTGACGGATATGTACCAAAAAACCCTAGAGAATTTATTGGTGTAATTCATGACTCCAGAGCAGTTGACCGGACAAACCGACTCCCATTTAACATCAGTACTGATTGGGCAGAAATCTTTCTTGGTTCACCCTGGGGTGATCCAAGATTTGCTCGATTTAAAGCAAGCGGCTGACGATGCTGGTTTTGATTTCCATATCGCCAGTGGGTTTCGTGATTTTGAACGCCAGTTGAACATCTGGAATCGGAAAATGTCAGGGCAAGCCGAATTACTTGATAATAACAGTCAACCGGTAAACCCTGCTCAGTTAAGCGAAGAACAAAAGATATTCACGATTTTGCGCTGGTCAGCGCTGCCCGGTAGCAGCCGCCACCATTGGGGTTGTGACTTTGATGTTTTTGATCGCAAAGCATTACCGACAGGTGTCACGCTCAAGCTTGAACCGTGGGAATATCTCTCAGGCCACCAAGCTCCTTTTTATCAATGGATGAAAGAGCATTTACCTAAGTTTGGTTTTTTCTTCCCCTACCAAGGAAAGAAAGGCGGTGTTGCGTTTGAACCTTGGCATATTAGCCACAAAACAGCGGCTAAAGACTGTCTTGACCTGTTGACGCCAAGCGTATTGGCGACACAGCTTGAAAACATGCCGCTCCTAGGTGTGTCGACGGTACAAGAGAACTTAGATCGGATCTACACTCAGTACATTGTTAACATCAGCCAACCGGAGTCCTGATATGGAATTCATTACCAACCCTTGGGTTATCACCATTGTCATCTTAGCGGTGTTTATCGGTAATATTGCCGCGCTAAAATACACGGCTAACATGAAATTTGGCTTGAAAGGGAAGAAGAGTGATCTGGATAAACTCAACGAATTTGATAAGCACGAGAACTCAGATTCAGAGCAAAAATAAAGGGACTTTCGTCCCTTTATTTTTCATGGGTTCGTCATCACAATTACTGACGCCCGGCAATCGCCGACAGTACAGGCACCATATCTTTCAGCAGTTCTTCTTCCACTGGCTTGCCGGCTGAATTGGTCACGTTGATCGAGGTACGGTTGCCTAAATCACCTAACAAGAAGGTGTAAGTTCCACTTTTCAGTGAGATAGGTTTCACGCCAATATCTTGCCAAAAGGCATCGTCAGGTGCAGCGTATTTCGCTTTTATTGTCCCTTGAGATTGGTTGCGCTCTTCGAGAGTAAAGCCGATTTGCGGCATGAGATTAGGCAAACGTTGCCACAGAACATCGTAAGAGGTACGAGCAATAATGACAGGGAAACCACTACGGTCACTGCCCATAGTAATGGGGATCTGTTTAACCAAATGTTGAGCTTTACGCGCGGCTTCTTGACGTAGTTCGGTATCATAACGAGCCGTAACCAAATTAGTCATAAATGCGTTGTAACGCTCCTTATTGGTCGCGCTTACCGGCACATTTTTGCCCCCTTCACGCCAATCAGTCAACGAAATCTTAAAACCAAAACGATTATTTGCCATCACTCGTGAGATTTGATAGCGGCTACCAATCTCAACTTCTTCATCTTCGGAAATCCAAGTGACCCAATCCGTGTCAATCTGGTTTTCACTTTGAGCAGCAATACCGATGTTGCGCTCTTTCAGCATAGCTAAGGCGGTTTGCCACACCTTGTCGGCTTCCTCTTGCTTGATCATCCATAATGTCACTTCGCCATTTTGACGCTCTGCACGCGCACCAGGGATCAATTCTAAGACTTGTTGAGGAGGACGAATGTCCACACTGCGGCCAATACCACCTTGGAATTCACCTTCTGGTATTTGGTAGTTAAGATAAAACTGCGGGGTGGCTCCTTCTGGAAGTTGCCACTCTTTTAAAGCAGGGGTTTCTAAATAAGCAAAATCATCTTTTGCTTGGCGACGCTGAGAAGGGTTACCAGCACATGCGCTTAAAACAAAAACAGCTAGTGAACTAATAACTAGCTGATGAGTAAATTTCATTAAAACTCCTAGACTGCCGAGGAAAAAGCCTCGGCACAATATTGAATCGATTTAGAAGATACAAGCTTCGGCCATGGCTTGGGCAACAGTTGGTCGTGCTGGTTCAGACAGTTCAGTCAAAGGTAGACGTAGATCACCATTTGTAATCAATCCCATTTTATGAGCAGCCCATTTCACTGGGATCGGGCTTGACTCAACAAACAACCCCTTATGCAAAGGCATTAAACGCTGATTAATAAGCTCAGCCTCATCGAATCGACCTTCTAATGCTAAGTGCATCATCTGCGCCATATCTTTAGCGGCAATATTATTCGTCACCGAAATCACGCCTTGTCCACCCAATTTAACGAACTCTAAACCTGTCGCGTCATCACCACTTAATAAGATAAAGTCTTTTCCACAAAGTTCACGATGCAGAGCCACTCGGCTCAAATCACCCGTTGCATCTTTTAAGGCGACAATCGTTTTAATTTCAGCAAGGCGGGCAACCGTTTCAGGGCGTAAATCCACCGCGGTACGGCCAGGTACATTATAGAGAATCTGTGGAATATCAGTCTCTTGAGAAATTGCTTTGTAGTGTTGAAATAAACCTTCTTGGGTTGGTTTATTGTAATAAGGAGTCACACTTAAACAGCCAGCAATACCTGTATTATTTAACAAACGGCTAAACGTTACCGCTTCATGAGTAGCATTCGCACCCGTTCCCGCAATCACAGGAATACGTCCTTCGGCAAACTCGACCGTTTTTGCGACAACTTTGACATGCTCTTCAACGGTTAGCGTGGCAGATTCACCCGTTGTTCCGACGGCAACAATGGCGTCAGTTCCGGCTGTCACGTGAAAGTCCACCAGCTTCTTCAAACTAACAAAATCAACCTCACCATCATGATTAAACGGTGTAATGAGCGCTACGATACTTCCTGAAAACATGTCCATCTCCCTAATCTGTTACTTTCTGCATGGTACTGTAAGGCGATTGAAAAACACAAGGGATTAAATTCGCTTAATCAGCCCATTTGGATGAATATTTATCAGATGTTAGAGGTTTAACAAACAACATCAATTAAGGGCAAACTTTATAGCGGATCTGAATATGTCGATGTCAATAACACGTTATTTTCAAGACGGAGTTCTTAAAAAGCCATTCCATCATCGTTCCTCTATAATTTAACTGTGATAACATGCCAAAAACGATAAAAGTGAAGCGATATTATGACTCAGCATCTAGTGATCACTGCCGTAGGGACAGACCGCCCGGGTATCTGTAATGAAGTGGTGCGTTTAGTAACGCAATCAGGCTGCAATATCATCGATAGTCGGATTGCTTTGTTTGGTAAAGAGTTCACCCTCATCATGCTGGTCTCTGGCAATGCAAACCACATCACACGAGTAGAAACGACTCTGCCTTTATTAGGTCAGCAGCATGATCTTATTACCATAATGAAACGTACATTACCTCATGATTACCAAGATAATGCCTATACTGCTGAAGTGTTTGTTGAGTCTGAAGACAAACTTGGCCTAACAGAGAAATTCACTCAATTTTTTGCCAATCGCAATATTGGAATGGCTTCACTAAGCGCGCAGACAATTCACAAATCTAAACTACGCCTTGATCACGACCAATTTCACATTGCCATTACCGCCAGTGTCGATTCAGGATGCAACTTGATGCAGCTACAAGAAGAATTTGACAGTTTATGCACGACATTGAATGTACTAGGTTCGCTCAACTTTATAAAAAACAGCCAATAAAAAAGGAAGAATAATGAAAACGCTTACTGCAGGCACGCCAGCACCTGCTTTTTCACTTTTAGATCAAAATGGAAATACCGTTTCCCTTGCTGATTTCTCAGGGAAAAAGGTGTTGTTCTACTTTTATCCTAAAGCCATGACACCAGGTTGTACTGTTCAGGCTCAAGGCCTTCGAGATGTCAAAGCAGAACTCGATGCTCACAACGTGGTGGTACTCGGAGTCAGCACCGATCCGGTGAAGCGTTTAGGTAAGTTCATTGAACGTGATCACTTAAACTTTACTTTATTATCCGATGAAGACCACGTGGTTGCTGAGCAGTTCGGCGTATGGGGTGAGAAGAAGTTCATGGGCAAAGTGTATGATGGTCTACACCGGATTAGCTTTTTAATTAATGAGCAAGGTATCATTGAACAGGTTTTTGATAAATTCAAAACCAAAGATCACCATGAAGCGGTACTTGATTATCTAAACGCCCAATAATCAAAGCTCAACCGAAATAAAAATGCCAGTTCTTAATACTGGCATTTTTGTAACACGACTAATCAAAAGTTGATGTGTAATTACACAATGAACTTATTGAGCAGAGCATCTTGCTCACGAACGTTTTCAGTTTGTACCTGCATTGCGATATTGGCTTCTTCAGCAGATTGCGCCACTTGCGTCGACAAATCTTTAATCTTCACGGTATTGGTGTTGATCTCTTCAGCCACAAGGCTTTGCTCTTCTGCCGCAGATGCAATTTGGATATTCATGTCCGAAATCACTTGTATCGCATCACGAATACGGTTCAGTGCCGAATTTGCCGTTTTCGCTTTATTCACCGCATCAACAGCCGTCGTTTTACTTTCATTCATAGCCGAAGAGACGGAGCTTGCCCCTGCTTGTAATTGCTCAATCATACTGCGAATTTCGGTGGTCGATTGCTGAGTGCGTTGCGCTAGTGTTCGCACTTCATCAGCAACAACGGCAAAACCACGGCCAGATTCACCCGCTCGAGCCGCTTCAATCGCCGCGTTTAAGGCAAGCAAGTTAGTTTGATCAGCAATGTCATTAATTACTTTCAAAATGGTTTCAATATTCCCCGTCGCGGACTCTAGGCCTTTCACCTCTTCCACCGCTTGGTCAATGCGGGCCGATAAATTGTCGATCGACAATGTCGTTTCACTGACCACACTTGAACCATCTTGCGTTGCTTCATCGGCTTCTTTCGCCGCTGCTGCTGCACCTTGCGCATTATTGGCAACTTCTGTCGATGTCACTGCCATTTCGTGCATTGCAGTGGCTAGTTGCTCTAACTCTTGTAACTGGGTGCGCATCGCTTCTGCTGACTCATGAGCACCTTGCACCGTAAGCTCGGTACCACGCATGATCTCTTCACCAATCGCTTTTGATTGCGTGATCTGCTTTTGCAGCGTCTCGGTAAAGGTATTGAACCCTGACGCGAGCTGAGCAAACTCTTGGTCTGTATTGGTATCCAGACGTTTAGTTAAATCCCCCTGCCCTGAGGCAACATCTTGAATCGCTTCGTTAAGCACGCCCAATGGACGAATTAACACTTTAATCAGTAGTGTCAAGCCAATCATACTTAACACAAGCCCAATTAATGTATAGATAATAGAACTGTTGCGTAACACGTCGATAGCATTAAAAGCGATCGATTCATCGACAATCGCACCGATGTACCAGTTCTCACTTGGAATATGAGTGAAGCTAACGAGATACCGGGTACCATCAATTTCAATCTGTTGGTCCCCCTCTTTCAGAGTCACTTGTGGCAAATAAGTCGACAGTTTCTCACCGTTATTTTTGGTGTCTGGGTGGGCAATCGTCGCCCCATCACCTGAGACGATAAAGAGGTAACCTGCATCAAATAAATTAATAGAGTTCACCAATTCAGCTAAACCCGTCAATTCCATATCGTAGAACATGGCACCAGAAAATCGACCTTGATCGTAAATAGGCGTACCAATAGAAATGATCACATTTTTGGTAGAAATATCGACATACGGCGCTGTAACGATAAGCTTTTTCGATGCTTTAGCATCCACAAACCAAGGACGCTTACGAGGATCGTAGTCACCGCTTGGTTCCCAACCGTCATCATTCTCCACCACTTTACCGTCAGACTCATACCCTAATCCTATGGCTAAAAAGCTTTTTTTCAATTTCGGCTTTTCAAGAATATTTTTAACGTAATCCCGGTTGAGCGGATCAAGCTCAATCACTTCAGTCGTCGATTGAGCCAAGGTTTTTTTACTTTCCATTTCAGAAACAATAGTGTTTTTGACCCCAGACTCCATCTCATGCAAGCTTTGGGTTACTAGAGATTCAATTTCCGAGCGAACGATACTCAGCTGCTGGATAGAAATAAGTGAGACAGTAACAAGCAGAAATGCAGAAGAAGCTGCAACTATTTTTTGGCTAAACTTCATAAGTATCCCTCATAGATGCCAAATTAATTATCATTGTTGTGGTTATAGTTGGTTATCGCCAAGTTACAAAAAATCTATAGCTTTTTTACACATCCACTCAGTTTAGTCTAATCAATATTCACTATTTGGCAAAAAAAAGCCCAAACGGATCACGGTTTGGGCTTTTTTTGGAATGATGTGTGCTATCAGTTAATCACATTAAACGATGCTAGGGAGATTCAACTTCAACAACAGGTTCATCAGTGCTGGGCAAAGCATGCCATACTGCTTTTACTAGAGTGGCAAGAGGAATAGCAAAAAATACGCCCCAAAACCCCCAAAGCCCACCAAAGACTAACACTGCAACAATGATGGCAACGGGATGTAGATTAACGGCTTCAGAAAATAGAACGGGAACCAATACGTTGCCATCCAAAGCTTGGATGATGCCATAAGCAATTAATAATGTGTAAAACGGCGGAGTCATGCCCCATTGGAAGAGGCCAACGATGGCAACTGGCACTGTCACAGCGGCCGCGCCAATATAAGGGATCAAAACCGATAGACCCACAGCCACAGCAAGCAACACCGAATAGCGTAAATCAAGAATGGCAAAAGTGACGTAACTGATACTGCCGACAATCAGTATTTCTAACACTTTTCCACGGATGTAGTTTGAGATTTGTTGGTTCATCTCTTGCCATACTTTAGCAGCGAGTTTACGGTTGCGTGGCAACAACCCACTGGTCATTCGCAACATTTCATTCTTATCTTTCAATAAAAAGAACACCAGCAACGGCACTAAAATGAGATAGACACCCAAGGTGGCTAAACTTACAAGAGAAGCAAGTGACCCTTTAACGACACTTTCCCCCATACCTAAAGCCTGATTCTTCGCATTACTTATTACAGACTCAACAATCTGTAAGTTATCGAGTTCTGGATAACGTTCAGGAATACTTAAAATAAAGGTTTGTAATCCGCTGTACATATTAGGGATGTCATTAATTAAATTACCAACCTGCTTCCAAATGGTTGGAACTAAACCAAAGATAGCCAACAGCATCAAACCAACAAATAGCAAAACAACCAAAATTACAGAAACTGTCCTAGGAAGCCCAAAACGGCGCAATTGCATCACTGGCCACTCCAGTAAATATGCAAGGACAATCGCGACTAACAAGGGCGCAATCAAATGACCGAAGAAATATATCGTTATAAAACCAAAAAATAGGATAGCAACCAGACTAACGGCATGCGGATCAGAAAAGCGTCTTTGATACCAACGAGTTACCATTTCAAACATTTAATCGAGTTCCTTAATTACTTTTAGCCAAAAATAGCCGGGTGACGTGTTCCACTGGCAACGAAAGCCATGAGCAGACAAATATTTTTCTATATCCTGTCCTGAGCTGACGTCGTTGAGCCAAATGTTTAATACCTCACCCAAAACCAATTGAACAGTGTGACGCTTCGCAAGTAATAAAGCCATCGGACAACGCTGCTGGCGTAAATCCAGAATATTTGGTTCCATTCTTCTGCTCAATGCTTAATATAGGCCTGCCATTGTATCGAGTTTTGACTGGCATGCCAGTGTTTATCGATACTCAAACACCGGCTGGCTTACTCTTCTCTCTCTACAATTTTTGGCCGCTATTTTGAGTTGGAAACCAATTCACACATTCAATGTCATACAGACAAGAAGATCACGGAATATCACTGACGAATATGAAGTTTAAACGCGCTCGATCCTTACTTTGCCTCTGTATTGCCGTGGCGATAAACGCCCCTTCTTTGAGCTATGCCGACACCATAGAGCTACCGAACATTGGGACGGTAGCAGGTTCGACCTTGACGATTGATCAAGAGCTGATTTATGGTGATGCTTATATGCGTATGCTGCGTAACAGTCAGCCGATCGTCAATGACCCGGTGATAAACGAGTACATCGATAGCCTAGGACATAAATTGGTTGCCAACGCCAACGATGTAAAAACACCGTTCACCTTTTTTATGATCCGCGACCGCAACATCAATGCGTTTGCCTTCTTTGGCGGTTATATTGCGTTGCACTCTGGGCTGTTTTTGCATGCACAAACAGAAAGCGAACTCGCTTCTGTTATTTCACACGAAATTGCTCACGTCACGCAGCGCCATTTAGCACGCAGTATGGAAGACCAAGCCAGACGCTCACCAGCAACCATCGCCGCATTGGCGGGCTCGTTGCTACTTGCTATTGCGGCACCGGAAGCAGGCATTGCTGCCATTACAGCTACCACTGCAGGCAGTATGCAAAGCCGAATAAATTATACGCGCAGTAATGAAAAAGAGGCCGACCGATTTGGCATTGCAACACTAGCTAAAGCGGGTTTTGATGCTCAAGCCATGCCAAGGTTTTTTGGCCGCCTCGCCGATGAATACCGTTACGCGAGTAAACCGCCACCGATGCTACTGACCCATCCGCTGCCAGAAGATCGGATTACCGATAGCCGTGAGCGCGCCCAACACTACCCGCTTATGCGCCTTCAACCTTCGTTGGATTATCATTTAGCACGCTCGCGAATTGTTGCTCGCTATGCTGGAATTGATAATGAAGCCGCTCTTGATTGGTTTAAGCGTGCGGAGAAAAAAGAAAATGCAGCTCTCATCCCAGCCTTCCAATATGGTAACGCCTTGGTCTATCTCGATAGTAAGCAACTCGAAAAATCACAGGCAATTTTATCAAAACTGGTTGCGCAAGACCCGACAAACAATTTCTATCTTGATGCGATGGCCGATCTTTATATCGATCTAAATCAAGCGGATAAAGCGCAAACCTTGCTAGAGAACGCGCTCAAACAAAAACCGAACAATCCAACCTTGACGATTAACTATGCTAACAGCTTGTTAAAACAAGATAAATTATCTGACGCTATTCGAGTATTACAGCGCTACACCCATGACAACCCAAATGATCCCAACGGCTGGCATTTACTCTCAGAAGCGAGTATCAGCATTGGTAATAGCCAAGAAGATCTCGCCGCGCGAGCAGAGCTTCTAGCGCTCAAAGCCAATTGGAATAAAGCGATTCAGTATTACACTCAAGCGAGCCAACTTGCGAAACTTGGCAGCTTAGAACAAGCTCGCTACGATGCACGCATTGACCAATTGATGGTGCAACGAGACCGATTTTTATCACTCCAATAATCACAATACAACGAGGAGAAGTTATGTCAGTCGTGATTTATCACAACCCGAAATGCTCAAAAAGTCGTGAAACTCTGGCACTGCTGGAAGACCGCCAGTTAAAGCCACAGATCATCAAATACTTAGAGCAAGCGCCAACCATCGATCAGTTAAAAACCTTGTATGCTCAACTCAGGCTACAGCAGGTTCGTGACATGATTCGCACTAAAGAAGAGCTCTATAAAGAACTTGGCCTAAATGATGAGGCACTTACTGATGATCAGCTGTTTTCCGCCATGGCCGCGCACCCTAAGTTGATTGAGCGTCCCATTGTTGTCGCCAATGGTAAAGCGCGCCACGGCCGTCCACCAGAGCAAGTGCTTGAGATCTTATGAGTATTAAAGTCGTCGTACTTTATTACAGCAAGCACGGTTCAACACAAGCGCTAGCACGGCAAATCGCACGCGGTATTGAAGCGCAAGGTGCTGAAGCAATCCTACGCACAGTCCCTGCGCTAGACAGTCATGCCGAGCAAGCAGCCGATCCTTACCTTACACTGGATGAGTTAAAACAGTGTGATGGCTTAGCTTTTGGCAGCCCAGTTTGGTTTGGTAATATGGCCGCACCATTGAAACACTTTTGGGACCAAACGACTCCTTTATGGATTAGTGGTGCATTAATCGATAAACCCGCTTGCGTGTTTACCTCTTCATCTTCTTTGCATGGCGGTCAAGAGAGTACGCAACAGAGTATGATGCTACCACTGATGCATCATGGCATGCTAATGGTTGGCATCCCTTATTCAGAGCCTGCATTGCATACCACAACCGCTGGAGGCACACCATATGGTGCAAGCCATGTCGCAACACACTCGTCACAGCTCACTACGCACGAAAGTGAACTGGCTAAAAATTTAGGAAAACGGCTGGCTATGCTCGCCAGCCGATTAAAGGACAGATTATGACGGCAGATATGATGCCACGTACTAAACAGTATCGATGGCTAGCTTTACTGAGTAACTTATCCTTGATTATATGGGTGGTTTTATGGCAATTCTCGCTCTCTCCTCACCCTCATCTTAATCATCTTGCATTGGCCATTGCATGGGTTATCCCACTACTTTTACCATTACCGGGAATTTTGGCCGGAAAACCCTACACTCACGCCTGGGCCAACTTTGTTTTAATGCTCTACTTTCTACACGCGTTGACGCTGATTTATGTTGATGGAGGGGAGCGCTGGTTAGCGGTAGTGGAACTGCTACTGACATTTGCCGCTTTTGTCGGTAATACCTTGTATGCTCGCCATCGCGGTAAAGAGCTCGGACTGAAACTCAAGCGTCTATCCGAAGTCGAAAAGCAAGAGAAAGCCAATTTTACCCACGATAACCAAGCATAGAGTTAATCCATGACAGGATTGCCTATCCTCCTCATGCAAAAAGAGCCCTGATGGGCTCTTTTTGATTATCTCAGCATTTGTTCAAGGGGTGACTGAGTACTTTACGCTTGCCACTCAAAAGAGAGCACTCGCTTCACTGGTTCAGTGATGGCCTGAGATAATGACGGTTCAGGTGTGACTTGCAAAGAGCCTGACTCCACAGCAGAATCATCAACCTCTGCTGCTGGGGTAAGCTGTGTTGGCACACTCTCTGGCTGTGGGTCGTCAATTTTAGCGACTTTGCCCATGCGTAGCACTTCTTGCTCAAACTCGGACTCTGAAGCCAACAAATGCACTTCGAAAGTAATTTCCTCACCTTGAATCTTGAGAATGTCCAAAGAAGCAACAGAGCTTAAGCGCTTCAACTTATTCTCCAAGGTAAAGAAATCCATTGCATCATCAATCGGGCTAAAACGAGCAAGCAGCGAAGAAGAGGATTCACTGGCCACGATAACCGAGCTCTTTCTTGCATAGTAATCACTCAATTGATCAACCATTTGTTCAATGGCATCGTCACCAGACGCTTGACCAGACAGTGGCGCTTTCGTCGCTTGTGTGATTTGAACGGCAGGTTGATCATACAAACTCCAACGCACACCATTACTTTGCACTCTGACCACCAATACAGCATCGGTTGGATAACGTTGGCTAGCCATGCTGATAGGCTGCACGAAACCGCCCCACAAATCCGATACTTCCACACCGGTAATATCATCAAAATCACCCACAGGTACTGTGATAGGCAAACCGCGAGTTTGAGTCGCGTCTTTAAGCTGTTTTAGCGTACTGCTACCAGAGTGTTCCCATGCAATGCTGCGCTCGTAACCTGACTCTTCAATCAACCAAATTAAAACATTAGCTCGGTTTTCAGGCCAAAATGGCAATTGAGCTTGAGTTAATAATGTGCGGATATGCGGTGCGCTGAACCCCATGGCAATCGAAGATTGCGCCCCATTTTGACCATAACTGATTTGCGCTAAATATTGCGAATTCTGCCTTAAAGCTTTTTGAATCACCTCATTGTTCACCGCATTCCTATCACCCGAGGCTCGAACAATGACTTCGCTCATCCCTTTAATCCGAGCATTCGCATCGGCATTATCTTGCTGCTGATCAATCACGACTTCGGTATGGTATAAGTCGACCTTGGTTAAGGCATAAGCAGGAAGCGTGAGCAAGCCCATCACCAACATAGCTAAATAGCGCATACTGTTCCTATGATCTGTTTTGTGAACGTCGATGATAAGCAACTATCCGGTCCGCGGCAAGGAATCCACGGCAGAGTTCGATGATAATTCCATCAACATTCGTGACTTTATTTGATCTAGTTTCAATGGCAATCGTTTGCAAAAGTGATAGAATCCCGCGAATTTTTATTTTGCTTCAGGGAAATCATGATGAAAAATGCCATCCAAGGCGCACAAATGCTCTTCGTCGCATTTGGTGCACTGGTTCTTGTCCCGCTGTTAACTGGGCTTGATCCTAACGTTGCACTATTTGGCGCCGGTGTCGGTACCCTTTTATTCCAACTTATTACTCGCCGCTCTGTCCCCATCTTTCTTGCTTCTTCTTTTGCCTTTATTGCACCGATTATGTTTGGCATCCAAACTTGGGGCGTCGCCTCGACGATGGGCGGTTTAGTGGCCGCTGGTTTTGTCTACATACTACTGGGAGCGATCATCAAAGTCCGTGGCGTCGAAATCATCCACAAAATTTTACCTCCTGTGGTCGTTGGCCCGGTGATCATGGTGATTGGCTTAGGCCTTGCGCCTGTTGCTGTAAACATGGCGCTAGGTAAAACCGGAGATGGCTCATTACAACTGATTAGCTCAGATGTAGCGATGTGGATCTCTTGCGTTTCACTGTTAACCACCATCACGATTAGCGTTTTTGCCAAAGGTTTTCTCAAACTGTTGCCGATCTGCGGTGGTATTTTTGCAGGCTATCTTTTGGGCCTCTATTTTGGTGTAGTGGATTTTACTCCTGTTACGCAAGCGGCCTGGCTGTCAATGCCGAACTTCACTTTCCCTGAGTTCAACATCAACGCGATCTTGTTCATGATCCCAGTTGCCATTGCTCCGGCAGTCGAACACGTGGGCGATATGCTCGCGATCTCAAACGTCACTGGAAAAGATTACATCAAGAAACCTGGGCTACATCGCACCATTGCGGGTGACGGTGTTGCCACCATCGCAGCCTCTATGCTGGGTGCGCCACCAAACACTACATACAGCGAAGTGACGGGTGCTGTAATGCTGACGAAAGCCTTTAATCCAGTAATCATGACTTGGGCTGCGATCACCGCGATTGTATTAGCATTGGTTGGTAAGCTGGGCGCGCTACTGCAAACCATTCCAATTCCCGTAATGGGCGGCATTATGATTTTGCTGTTCGGTTCAATTGCAACGGTTGGCCTAAACACACTGATTAAAAATCATGTCGATCTTCACAAGTCTCGCAACTTAGTGATTGTGGCAGTGACATTAGTGTTTGGTATCGGCGGCATGGCCTTTGGTATCGGAGAGTTTAGCCTACAAGGTGTCAGCTTATGCGGTATCGTAGCCATTATTCTAAACTTGATCCTTCCTAATGACTTAGGAGAAAACCATGTGGTGGATAACGCCCAGATGGAAGAAGAGATCAAACTGAAGAACTAATTTTGCCAGTCAATCCGGCCTCAATCGAGGCCGGATTTTCATTCTCTATTCTTGGCACAATTCAACAAACTCACCTCGCGTTAATAACGCAAGATCGCTCGGTGCCAATTCAATCTCTAAACCGCGTTTACCTGCACTGACACAGATGGTCGATTGTTCTTCTGCGCTGAGATGAATGAAAGTCGGTAGTGCTTTTTTCTGCCCAAGCGGGCTAATGCCACCGACCACATAACCTGTGGTTTTTTGCGCTATGTCTGGATTAGCCATTTCCGCTTTTTTCGACTTAGCCGCTTTGGCCGCACGCTTTAAGTTTAATTTTTGATCAACAGGAATAATCGCGACAGCGAGATTTTTCGGCTCGCCATTTAAGCAAAACAGCAGTGTTTTAAACACTTTTTTCGGATCTTGTCCCAAAACCTCAGCCGCTTCTAAACCATAACTGCTGTGATTAGGATCATGTTGATATTGATGGAGAGTGTGAGGAATTTTTTTCTTTTTCGCCAAATCAATCGCAGGTGTCATCGTGCTTATCTCAAAGTAACCGTTAGTGCCAATAAAAAAGCGATGCCTAAGCACCGCCTTTAGTTAAAATGATTGCTCACAATGAGTCAAACTCTTTATCGCACTATCACTTATAGACAATTTCGCCCGCTGGCGCATATTGGTTCACATCAATTGGACTGTGTGCTTCGAGGTAGTCTTTCAATACTTCCGCGTCCACAAAGCCTGTATTGACATAACCTGGGTGATCGGAGATTTTTGGATAACCATCACCACCTGCTGCATTGTAACTAGGCACGGTGAAGCGATACGTTTCGTCCAAACGGAGCTGCTTATCACCAATAAACACGTTCGATACCTTACCATTGGCCACTGTCATCGAAATCCCCGCGAATTGTACATAAGCGCCAGAATCAACAGGTTTGGTCGCCACTTCATTGAGGTAATCCAACACTTCAGCCCCGGTCATATCGGTATAAGTGAGAATATTGGCAAAAGGTTGTACTTTGAGCACATCTTTATAAGTGATTTTTCCTGCATCAATCGAATCGCGCACGCCACCAGAATTCATCACCGCAAAGTCGGCTTTTGCACGTTCCATATGAGAAAGTGCAATCAAACGGCCTAAATTCGTTTGCTGGAAACGCACAACGTTGCGATCCCCTTCTAACTTGCCATTACTTTGTGCAATGACCACATTCAGTTTCTCTTGACCTTGTTCTTGATATGGGCGCAAAAAGTTAAGCATTTCTGGATCTTCAGCAATTTGCTCTTGAATCAGTACGCGCTGGCTCTCTCCATTCACGTTCACCTTTTTCTTCAGGTTCACTGGGATCAAGTTATAGCTCACCATATTCAGTTCACCATTACGGAATTCGTAATCCGCACGGCCAACATACTTACCCCATTCATGCGCTTGCACTATGTAAGTACCGTTTTGCATATCAGGCTTACATTCATCTCCCGGATGGAAGTTTTTCTTCACCACATTAGGGCCTTCCATGCAGACAGGCTCTTGAGAGTGACCGCCGACGATCATATCGAGCGAACCTTCATCCAAGTATCGTGCAAGCGCAACATCACCCGGTGCATTCACACCACGTTGGCCATTTTCATAATGGCCCATGTGGGTAACGGCAAAAATAAGGTCCGGCTTTTCCGTTTTCTCAATTTCTGCGATCAGTTTTTTCGCTTCTTCTTTTGGATCTCTAAACTCAATACCACCAATGTATTCAGGGTTGCCGATTTTAGCAGTATCTTCGGTCGTTAAACCGATAACCGCTATTTTCACGCCCTGTTTATCAAACATTTGGTAGGCTTGGAATAGACGTTTTCCGGTCGATTTATCGTAAATGTTGGCCGACAGCATTGGGAAATTCGCCCACTCTTTTTGCTTAAACAGCACCTCGAGCGGGTTATCGAATTCATGGTTACCTAACGCCATTGCATCATAACCAATCTTGCTCATGCCTTTAAAATCAGGCTCTGCATCTTGCAGATCAGATTCAGGAACCCCAGTATTAATGTCACCACCAGAAAGAAGCAATACACTGCCGCCCTCGGCTTCAATTGCAGAACGAAGATCGTCGATCAGCGTTTTACGCGCCGCCATACCATACTCGCCATATTTGTTTTGCCAGAAACGACCATGGTGGTCATTGGTGTGTAATACGGTCAGTTTATAGGTCGTATCTTCTTTCCACTCGTGAGTGGGTTGAGTTGCGCAACCCACAACGGCTGTAAGAATAGCCGCGCTGATGGCTGTTTTTAGAATAAAACGTTGTTTCATTTTCATACCTTTGAACTTAGAAAATCCACTGCTTGTGAGACGGCAATCATGGTCAACTTTGCAAACACAAAATCAAGCCATATCGATAAACTTGACCCAGTTTAAATTAACATCCTAAAGGTGACAGATTGATTTCATATTTATGTAGAATTGATCACTATAAAATCAATTCAAAAATGTAACGGTTCCTACGTGTTACATATGAAATTTCAACCGATCACAGGCAATCGTTTCCTTTCGTCGAGACGGAAAAACCGAGGAAAAGTGAGCGCATAGCCAAGATAAACAGGTTTTGGAAAACATTCGATAAAATTTGACCACCTTACGGTGGTCAAAATGTGAGTGATAGATGAAATAAGAAATCAGCGGATATCGATATGTGCAAAGCTCTTAATCAAATCGTCTAACGCTTTCATTTGAGCAAGGAAAGGCTCCAGTTTATCCAAAGGCAGCGCCGATGGACCATCACAACGCGCTTTGTCTGGATTTGGATGTGCTTCAATGAATAGGCCCGCAATCCCGGCAGCAAGACCTGATTTTGCTAACTCAACTGTCTGCTCACGACGCCCACCAGAAGCTGCGCCAGAAGGGTCACGCATTTGCAGTGAATGGGTCACATCAAAAATAATTGGGCTGCCGTTTGATGCTTTTTTCATCACACCAAAACCCAACATATCAACGACCAGATTATCATAGCCATGGCAAGCACCACGTTCACACAAAATCACTTTGTCGTTGCCGCACTCTGCAAATTTTTCTACGATATTGCCCACTTGACCAGGGCTCATAAATTGTGGTTTTTTCACGTTGATCACTGCACCTGTTTTCGCCATCGCTTCGACAAGGTCAGTTTGACGAGCAAGAAACGCTGGCAGTTGAATCACATCAACCACCTCAGACACTGGCTGAGCTTGAGCTTCTGTGTGCACGTCAGTGATGATTTTGACGCCAAAGGTCTCTTTTAGCTCTTGGAAAATTTTCATTCCCTCTTCCAAGCCGGGGCCACGATAAGAGTGAACAGAGCTGCGGTTTGCTTTATCAAAAGAAGCTTTAAACACATAAGGGATGCCGAGTTTATCGGTCACTTTCACGTAATGCTCACAGATTTGCATCGCTAAATCACGGGATTCAAGGACGTTCATTCCAGCAAACAGAGTAAACGGTTTGTCGTTAGCAACGGGAATATCACCCACGTGGACGATTTTTTGTTCCATTTTATTCTCTCTCATTTAGCGGTTAATGCAGCGTAATAGCTTCAAAGCTTAATGCATTAACTTGATTTTTTAATAACTCAGCCGCCGGATCATTCGGGCAATGCTCAATAAAGTATTGATAATCGGATAAGGCAATTTGGTGACAATCCAGTTGCTGATAGATAAAGCCGCGATCGCGGATCTCATACGGATCATCAGGAACAAAAGTCAGCGCTAAATCAGTACAACGCAGTGCTAAGGTATAACGCTCTTCTCTTAATAGTGCGCTCTTTAGTAGTGCCAGCCAACGACCGATCACCGTCGGATTATCTGTCACTTGCAAATGACTCGATTTAAGCTTAGACAAGACCCCTTTATGCCCAACTAACCACGCTTGTAGTGTATGTAATGAGACGGTTTCACCAGTAAAAGGGTTAATATAAATCGGTGATTCATCGCACCAATGCAACTGCAATAAAAACTGTGTGGGAAAGGTAATACCTTGTAAAGGAAAGCCTAGCTTGCGCGCAAAATAGAGCAACAGCGCACCTAAACTGACGGGAATACCTTTGCGGTGCTGCAACACTTTATCGATGAAGGCATTACGTGAATCAAAATAAGCCTCTCTGTCACCGCGAAAACCCCATTGTTGGTAAAACAGACGCAACAACGCTTCGAAACGCTGTTTTTCATCCTGTTCATTAGCTAACTCGTGTTTTGCTTGTGTAAGCAAACGTGCCAACTCTTGACGTGCCCATTCATCCTCAGTTTCAGGATTGACTGCCTTGTTTAAGATCAGCGCCCCTTCCACCAATTCCATTGCATCAAAATCTTCATCGAACCATTCAAACATAATGCCGCTCGGATGCTGTTAGCCTAAAAACATAGTCGTTTTTACGATGGCGATTTTTCCCGCCATGGCAAGCCAACCCAACGCGCCAAAAAAAGCAAAGGTGCGAAGTAGCTTGCTGCGGCCCAGTTTGAGCGCAAAAAAGCCTAATGCAATGTACGCCATCACACAAGTCAGCTTCTCAGTTAACCAAGGCGCTGCTGGGGTAAATGGGATAAAACCAGACATAACAATCAACGCGATACCCGATAGCAGCAACAGCGAATCGTTAATATGAGGAAAACGTTTCAAAAAAGGGTGTTGTAACCATTTAGAATCCATCATCATCAAGGCATAACGTACCGACAACAATAGTGCACTGATCGCAATGGTCAGTAGATGAAAATGTTTTAATCCTTCGTACATGATGCTCTCTCTTCTGAGTGCGAATATTGACCCAGTGTCACTCGGTCATTACCCGCATAATCCTTTTCTGTCACTACATGGTGATAGCCGAGTGACTCAAATAACGCTCTGACTGCCGCCCCTTGATCATAACCATGTTCAAACAGCAGCCAGCCTTGTTGCTGCAAATAGTGACGCGCATTCTCTGCAATGTGTTTAATGTCAGCCAAGCCTTTGTCTTTGGCCACCAGCGCACTTAAAGGCTCAAAACGTACATCCCCCTGCGTGAGATGGGGATCATTCTCTTCAATATACGGTGGATTGGAGACAATTAAAGCAAACTTTGTACCGAGCTTTAAAGGTTCAAACCAACTGCCTTGTAAAAATGTGACATTGGTAATAGTTAAACGCTGCGCGTTTTCCAACGCTAAGGCTTGCGCTTCTGGGCGTAAGTCGATACCAACCACATGACGTTCAGGTAGCTCGGACGCTAGCGCTAATGCGATTGCGCCAGTTCCTGTGCCCAAGTCCAAAATATCCCCTTGCGTCTGCTGGCTTTTTTCTAACGCAATTTCAACCAAACGTTCAGTATCCGGCCGAGGAATTAATGTCGAAGGCGAAACTTTCAGTGGCAGCGACCAAAACTCACGTTCCCCAACCAAATAGGCCACAGGCTCCCCCGTCACTCGACGCGTAATCAACGAGCAAAATTGCCGCGACTGCGTTTCGTTTAAGGTCTTTTCAGGCCAAGTCAGCAGATAAGAGCGTGGTTTATCCAGCACATGGCAAAGCAGCACCGCCGCATCCACAGAAGGCGAATCGCTGCCGCCTTCTTGGAGCTGGTCAATCGCGGCTTTCAACGCGTCATCAATACGAGATAACGTCATGGGATCAGTGTTGATCGGCAAGAGCGGCAAGTTGGTCTGCTTGATATTCTTGAATGATTGGATCAATCAAGCTTTGCAGATCCCCTTCCATCACTTCATTAAGGCGATAGATGGTTAAGTTAATACGATGATCGGAAACGCGACCTTGCGGGTAGTTGTAAGTGCGAATACGGTCGCTACGATCACCAGAACCCAGTAGGTTACGACGAGTATCGGACACTTCGGCTGCACGCTTCGCTTCTTCCGCTTGTGCAATACGAGCGGCCAATACGGCCATCGCTTTGGCTTTGTTTTTGTGCTGTGAACGCTCGTCCTGACACTCAACTACCGTACCTGTTGGTAAGTGGGTAATGCGGATAGCAGAGTCGGTGGTGTTCACGTGCTGACCACCCGCGCCCGATGAGCGGAAAGTGTCAATTTTCAGATCGCTAGCTTTAATTTCTGGAATTTCGGCTTCAGGAATTTCTGGCATGATCGCGATGGTACAAGCGGAAGTATGCACACGACCTTGAGATTCCGTGGCCGGAACACGCTGTACGCGGTGACCGCCTGATTCAAACTTAAGCACACCGTAAGCGCCATCACCACTCACTTTGGCAATCACTTCTTTATAGCCGCCATGCTCAGCATAACTAGCGGACATAATTTCGATACGCCAGCTCATTTTCTCAGCATAACGGCTGTACATACGGAATAGATCGCCAGCAAAAATGCCCGCCTCATCACCACCCGCCCCTGCACGAATTTCTAAGAAGCAGTTACGATCATCGTTCGGATCTTTTGGTAGCAGCAGAATTTGCAATTCATCAGTGAGACGTTCAATCGTCGCTTTGGCCGCTTTTATTTCCTCTTGAGCCATCTCTCGCATTTCAGCGTCTTCGTCTTTGGTCATCTCTTCCGCGGCAACCAAATCTTCTTGCGCTTGTTGGTAAGCTTGGAAGCATTTAGTGACTTCCTCAAGCTGAGAGTACTCTTTTGACAAAGTACGGAATTTGTTTTGATCACTAATTACGGTAGGCTCGCCAAGCAGGCGCTGAACCTCTTCGTAACGCTCAACAAGGGATTCAAGCTTAACTAAAATCGACGCTTTCATAGTTTCTTCTTTAATTCGGAGTGACGGATATTATCGAGGGTCGTCAAGACCCAAACTTTGTCTAATCACGGCCAATTTAGCCGGTTCACCTAACTCTGCAGCACTTTGCAATGCTCGGGTTGGTGTGTGGATCAATCGATTGGTGAGTTTGTTACTTAACTCAAGTAACACTTTTTCAGGATCGCCCCCTGCAGCCAGTGCCTGCAAGCTTTTGCTAAGCAATTCTTGACGAATTTCGTTGGCCGATTGACGGTATTCCCGGATGCTGTCTACCGCTTGCAAGGAGCGCATCCAGCTCATAAAGGCTGCGCTCTCTTCGCTGACAATCGCTTCAGCTTGAATGGCTTCAACTTTACGCTGTTCCATATTGCTGTCTACAATCGACTGAAGATCATCAACCGTATACAGATAGGCATCGTTTAAATCCCCGACCTGCGATTCAATATCACGAGGCACGGCAATATCAATCAGTAACATGGGTTGATGGCGGCGCACTTTAATCGCACTTTCTACCATCCCTTTGCCAATAATCGGCAGTGGGCTGGCGGTGGAACTGATGACGATATCCGCGTGGGCGAGATAGTCAGGTATCTCATTGAGTGCAATCACTTCGGCGTCAAACTGCTGTGCAAGCCCCATCGCTCGCTCGCGGGTTCGGTTGGCAACTATCATGCGTTTACATCGATGGCTAGCTAAATGCTTCGCAACCAGTTCGATGGTTTCACCCGCCCCAACCAACATTACCGTTGAGTCAGAGAGTGATTCAAAGATCTGCTTTGCCAACGTACAAGCAGCATAAGCCACCGAGACCGCACTGCCGCCTATTTCGGTTTCGGTGCGCACACGCTTAGCTACCGAGAATGCTTTTTGAAACAGTTTTTCAATCGCTGAATCAGCCGCGTTATGCTCGCGAGCATCCGCATAGGCCTGTTTCACCTGCCCTAAAATCTGCGGCTCACCCAATACCAGTGAATCCAGACCACAAGCTACTCGCATCAAATGACGAATCGCTGCTTGTTCTTCGTGTACATACAAACTCGGTTTAAGATCTTCAGGATTCACATGATGGAACTGAGACAACCAATCGATTAACTTACTTTTGCTCGATGATTTTACATCACAATAAATTTCCGTGCGATTACAGGTAGAGACAATAACGCTACCTTGAACGCTGGAACTGGACGCAAGTTGTCGCAAGGCTTCTGATAATTTATCAGGACCAAACGCCACTTTCTCTCGCAGTTCTACCGACGCTGTATTGTGATTTATTCCAATAGCAAGCAAGGACATCTATAGAGGTTTCTCGGTTCAGGAAATGTAAATAGGAGCCGAATTTTACTTGATGCCCTGTTTTAATGAAAGGGCAACAGGGATTTGTTTTCCCGACTTCGTGATATCAATGATATAGTGAGGCGTTTTTACGGCCTTCACTGTGTAAATAATGGGCAGATATGACACGCGCAAACAGACTAATTTTAACTCTCATCGCTCTGCTGACACTCTTTGGTTGTACAAATTTACCCCCAACAAGGGTCGAGAGCATCGGCTGGCAGCAACATCAGCTGCATCTACAAGCGATCCGCAACTACCAAGCCAGCGGCAAACTCGGCTATATATCACCACAACAGCGCCAATCCCTCAATTTTTATTGGCAAAAAAACGCCGACCATAGCCAGCTTCGTCTATCAACATTTTTAGGGCAGACGGTTTTAAATCTCTCCATCTCGCCGCAGGGCGCCCAGGTCAAAACGTATGACGATCAAATTATCGATGCGCAGAATGCGGATGCTTTAGTTTACCAGTTAACTGGGTTATCGATCCCCATTGAGCAGCTACAAGATTGGCTGCTTGGGCTGCCAACCGAAGCGGATGGCTTTCAACTCAATCAAAATAATTTGTTAGCATCACTGGATAAGCAGTTAGGACTTAACCGCTGGCACTTGGAATATTTGAACTACCAAGCTTATCCGTTCGTCTCAACATCCGCTTCTTCCACTTCAGTGCCACTTCCGGCCAAACTAAAGCTGACTCAAGATCAAGTTTCATTAAATCTCGTTATTTCAAAGTGGACTCTTACGCCATGATTAACACCCCAACCCACTGGCCATCACCCGCTAAGCTCAACCTGTTTCTGTACATCACCGGGCAAAGAGCCGACGGATATCATGAATTACAGACACTGTTTCAATTTCTCGATTTTGGTGATGAGTTAACCATTACTGCCAATCAGTCTGGCGCAATAACTCTCACACCAGCCATTGCTGGCGTTGCGCTACAAGACAACTTGATTTGGAAAGCGGCCATCGCCTTACAAAAGGCAAGTGGATGCCGCTATGGCGCGAGCATTGAATTAAATAAAGTTTTGCCAATGGGCGGTGGCATCGGTGGCGGCTCTTCCAATGCTGCAACCGTGCTTGTGGCACTGAACTACTTATGGCAAACCAATTTGTCACAGCAAGAACTCGCTACGCTCGGTTTAACACTCGGGGCGGATGTTCCCGTTTTTGTCCATGGCTTTGCCGCATTTGCTGAAGGCGTAGGTGAAAAACTGACCCAAACCGAACCAAAGCAAAAATGGTATTTGGTGGTTCGGCCTAATGTGAGCATTGCAACGAAAGATATTTTCACTCATCCCAAATTGATAAGGAACACGCCAAAACGAGCGCTAGCAACGCTTCTCGAACACCCTTACGAAAACGATTGCGAAAAAATTGTCCGAATGCTGTACCCAGAGGTTGATAAGCAACTTTCATGGCTGCTACAATACGCGCCGTCAAGATTGACTGGGACGGGATCTTGCGTTTTTGCCGAATTTTCTAGCAAAGTAGAAGCGGAAGCTGTCCTTGCCAAGCTCCCTGACACAGTCTTCGCGTTTGTCGCCTTAGGGTGTAACATTTCGCCACTGAAAAAGACTCTGGCTGAATACCAATTCGCCAACACCCGACCTATTTAAAAACTGGACGCAACCCTGAGGTTTCCACCGTGCCTGATATGAAGCTATTTGCTGGTAACGCCACACCTGAACTAGCCCAACGTATTGCTGAACGTCTATACATCTCTCTTGGTGATGCTACTGTTTCTCGTTTCTCTGACGGTGAAGTTGCAGTGCAAATCAACGAAAATGTTCGTGGTAGTGATGTATTTATTATTCAATCTACTTGTGCTCCTACTAATGACAACTTAATGGAATTAGTAGTGATGATTGATGCAATGCGCCGTGCTTCAGCAGGCCGTATTACTGCTGTCATCCCATATTTTGGTTATGCCCGTCAAGACCGCCGAGTGCGCTCTGCTCGTGTACCGATCACTGCAAAAGTTGTTGCAGATTTCCTTTCAAACGTTGGTGTTGACCGCGTTCTGACCATCGACCTCCATGCAGAACAAATCCAAGGCTTCTTTGACGTCCCAGTAGATAACATCTTTGGTACGCCAGTGTTGCTTGAAGATATGAAAGCGCGTGGGTTAGAAGATCCTGTTGTGGTTTCACCTGACCTTGGTGGCGTGGTTCGTGCTCGTGCGACTGCAAAAGCATTAGGTGATATCGACATCGCAATCGTTGATAAACGTCGTCCACGCGCCAACGTGTCTGAAGTTATGAACCTGATTGGCGATGTTGATGGTCGCGATTGTGTGATCGTGGATGACATGATCGACACTGGCGGCACTTTGTGTAAAGCCGCTGAAGCGTTGAAAGAACGTGGTGCAAAACGTGTGTTTGCTTACGCAACGCACGCGGTATTCTCAGGTAACGCAGCGAAAAATATCAAAAACTCAGTACTAGACCAAGTTATCGTCACAGACTCGATTACCCTATCTAAAGAGATGGCGGCAACCGGTAAAGTGACGCAATTGACCTTGTCGAGCATGCTTGCTGAAGCGATTCGTCGCATTAGCAACGAAGAGTCTATTTCTGCCATGTTTAATTAAAAATCAGTTTATTTACTGATTTTTAAATGCTTTTAAAGCACTTCATTGAAAAATGAGGTGCTTTTTCCTTTGTTATTTTAGCGCCTCGCACCCTTTCCCTTTTGTGTGCTATCATACCGCGCTTTTGATATTGCAAAGAGATCCTAACCTTGAGCCAACCAATCAAACTTCTTGTCGGGCTAGCGAATCCTGGCCCTGAATACGCAAAAACGAGGCACAATGCTGGCGCTTGGGTAGTAGAAGAATTAGCCCGAGTTCATAACGTCAGCTTGAAAAACGAAGCCAAATTCTTCGGTTTCACCGGACGTATCGTGGTTAATGGTGAAGATCTGCGTTTATTGATCCCAACAACTTTTATGAATTTATCCGGTAAAGCCGTGGCGGCCATCGCCAAATTTTACCAGATAAAACCAGAAGAGATCATGGTGGCACATGATGAACTAGACTTACCTCCCGGGGTAGCTAAGTTCAAAATGGGTGGGGGTCATGGCGGGCATAATGGCCTTAAAGACACCATCAGCAAACTCGGCAATAGCAAAGAATTCTACCGCCTGCGGATTGGTATCGGCCATCCGGGGCACAAAGATAAAGTAGCAGGCTATGTTTTAGGTAAAGCACCCGCCAAAGAGCAAGAGTGCTTAGATGCCGCAGTTGACGAATCGGTTCGTTGCTTCGACATTTTACTAAAAGATGGTCTAACTAAAGCACAAAATCGCTTACATACGTTCAAAGCTGAATAAGGTTACAGTCATGGGTTTTAAATGTGGCATCGTGGGTTTACCAAATGTGGGTAAATCAACATTATTTAATGCACTAACTAAAGCGGGCATCGAAGCAGCAAACTTCCCGTTTTGCACTATCGAACCAAACACGGGTGTGGTTCCTGTTCCAGACCTTCGTCTCGATGCGTTAGCAGAAATTGTAAACCCTCAACGTATCCTTCCGACGACAATGGAATTTGTCGATATCGCAGGCCTAGTGGCTGGCGCGTCAAAAGGTGAAGGTTTAGGCAACAAATTCCTTGCCAATATCCGTGAAACAGATGCAATTGGTCACGTTGTTCGCTGCTTCGAGAACGAAAATATCGTTCACGTAGCAGGCAAAGTATCGCCAATTGAAGATATTGAAGTAATCAATCTAGAGCTTGCCCTTGCCGACCTTGATAGCTGTGAACGCGCCATTCAACGTCAAGCAAAACGTGCCAAAGGTGGCGATAAAGACGCTAAATTTGAAATCACCGTATTAGAGAAGCTACTCCCTGTATTAACGGAAGGTGGTATGGCTCGCACGGTTGAACTCTCAAAAGAAGAGCTAGCCGCCGTAGATTATCTCAACTTCTTAACGTTGAAACCAACCATGTATATCGCCAACGTGAGCGAAGATGGCTTTGAAAATAACCCGTACCTTGATGCTGTCAGAGAGTTTGCAGAAAAAGAGAACAATTCTGTAGTTGCTGTTTGCGCAGCCATTGAAGCTGAACTATCTGAACTTGAAGAAGAAGATCGCGCCGAGTTTTTAGCCGATTTAGGCATTGAAGAACCCGGTCTAAACCGCGTGATTCGTACCGGTTACGAACTGCTAACGCTACAAACCTACTTCACCGCTGGCGTAAAAGAAGTGCGTGCATGGACGATTCCGGTCGGTGCGACGGCTCCGCAAGCGGCGGGTAAAATCCATACCGACTTTGAACGTGGTTTCATTCGCGCTGAAGTTGTGGGTTATGATGATTTCATTCAATATCGCGGCGAAAATGGAGCCAAAGAAGCGGGCAAATGGCGCTTGGAAGGTAAAGAATACATCGTAAAAGATGGCGATGTTATCCACTTCCGCTTCAACGTGTAAATAACTCGTTAATCAGCCATTAATACACCATTAAAGCCGACAGATTCTGTTGGCTTTTTTGTTTTTTTCTCAAAATCAACCTTAGCGACAAGCAAGGAAAAATCAATAAGCTTAATGATTTATTAACCGTTTTTGATCACAAACACGTCTCTTTGTTCAAAAAAAGTTCGAACGGTTGGTTTCAAAGAATTTATTCAAAAAAACTATTGACGCTCTAGAGCCATATCCGCATAATGCGCTCCGTTCTCGACATTAAGGCAAACTTAAAGAGAGAATAAAAATGGCTACGTAGCTCAGTTGGTTAGAGCACATCACTCATAATGATGGGGTCACAGGTTCGAATCCCGTCGTAGCCACCATTTCCTAAGTGTTTTTCTTATGAAAATATTTAGGAAAGTTGCGGAAATGGCGAAATTGGTAGACGCACCAGATTTAGGTTCTGGCGCCGCAAGGTGTGAGAGTTCAAGTCTCTCTTTCCGCACCATTATTTAGATGAGCAATCATCTTGTAGGGCTATCGCCAAGCGGTAAGGCAGCGGCTTTTGATGCCGCCATCCCCTGGTTCGAATCCAGGTAGCCCTGCCAATATTGAGATGGCTGGTGAATAAACTAGTCATCACAACGATTCAATGAATAGTAATATTCACTGAATCTACAGGTTAAGTTGCGGAAGTGGCGAAATTGGTAGACGCACCAGATTTAGGTTCTGGCGCCGTAAGGTGTGAGAGTTCAAGTCTCTCCTTCCGCACCATTATTTAGATGAGCAATCATCTTGTAGGGCTATCGCCAAGCGGTAAGGCAGCGGCTTTTGATGCCGCCATCCCCTGGTTCGAATCCAGGTAGCCCTGCCATTATTCAAATGGGTCAGTGTTTAAAAAACCATTGGCGCATGAGTGTGGATTGTATTATATTGTCTCGCTCAAAAAGATGGCTACGTAGCTCAGCTGGTTAGAGCACATCACTCATAATGATGGGGTCACAGGTTCAAATCCCGTCGTAGCCACCATAATTTAGTTGTTAGCGACCATAATTTAGTTGTTAGCGACGTCTAATAACAGTAGATATCGAGCTGCGGAAGTGGCGAAATTGGTAGACGCACCAGATTTAGGTTCTGGCGCCGTAAGGTGTGAGAGTTCAAGTCTCTCCTTCCGCACCATCTCGATAACTAACCATTTGCGGAAATGGCGAAATTGGTAGACGCACCAGATTTAGGTTCTGGCGCCGCAAGGTGTGAGAGTTCAAGTCTCTCTTTCCGCACCATATTTAGATGAGTAATCATCCTGTAGGGCTATCGCCAAGCGGTAAGGCAGCGGCTTTTGATGCCGCCATCCCCTGGTTCGAATCCAGGTAGCCCTGCCAATATTGAGATGGCTAGTGAATCAACTAGTCATAACAACGATTCAATGAATACCAATATTCACTGAATCTACAGGTTAAGTTGCGGAAGTGGCGAAATTGGTAGACGCACCAGATTTAGGTTCTGGCGCCGTAAGGTGTGAGAGTTCAAGTCTCTCCTTCCGCACCATTATTTAGATGAGCAATCATCTTGTAGGGCTATCGCCAAGCGGTAAGGCAGCGGCTTTTGATGCCGCCATTCCCTGGTTCGAATCCAGGTAGCCCTGCCATATTTCATATGGTTAGCGATAAGCTACCCATAACAACGATAAATTGAGTAACCAACCCTCACTTTATCTACAGCATAAGTTGCGGAAGTGGCGAAATTGGTAGACGCACCAGATTTAGGTTCTGGCGCCGTAAGGTGTGAGAGTTCAAGTCTCTCCTTCCGCACCATTATTTAGATGAGCAATCACCTTGTAGGGCTATCGCCAAGCGGTAAGGCAGCGGCTTTTGATGCCGCCATCCCCTGGTTCGAATCCAGGTAGCCCTGCCATTATTTGTAGGGTTAGCGAGAAGCTGACCTTAAAAAGATAAGCAAAATTAACACAATTCAGCTTATCTACAGAATACGCTGCGGAAATGGCGAAATTGGTAGACGCACCAGATTTAGGTTCTGGCGCCGTAAGGTGTGAGAGTTCAAGTCTCTCTTTCCGCACCATAATTTAAGATTGTTAATTAAATGGCTACGTAGCTCAGTTGGTTAGAGCACATCACTCATAATGATGGGGTCACAGGTTCGAATCCCGTCGTAGCCACCATTTACAATGATAGTTTGAATAACCAATGTTCACTCTATCTACAGTACAAGTTGCGGAAGTGGCGAAATTGGTAGACGCACCAGATTTAGGTTCTGGCGCCGCAAGGTGTGAGAGTTCAAGTCTCTCCTTCCGCACCATCAATTCAAACCCAGCTTAGGCTGGGTTTTGTTTTATTAGCCTCATAACAATATATCCTTTCCTCCCCTTTTAACCGTTGATTCATTGTTCAGATCCATTATTTGATCACGTCAAAAGTGAGGCATAAAAAAATCCAGCCGAAGCTGGATTTTTAATTTAAAAGTTAACGACTTAACCAAGTAAACCAAGAGCGGCATTAGGCGCTTGTTTGGCTTGTGCCAACACTGAGCTTGATGCTTGAGAAAGGATCTGCGATTTTGTCAATGCAGTGGTTTCTTTCGCAAAATCAGTGTCTTTGATTCGGCTCTTAGAAGCATTTACGTTTTCGTTGATATTATCTAAGTTGTTAATCGCATGGTTGAAACGGTTTTGGAATGCACCCAGTTGAGCACGGCGGCTGTCTACAAATTGTAATGCAGCATCAACAATGGCAACTGATTCTTGCGAACCACCTACAGAGGTGACATCGATGGTATGGACAGTCACATCTTTTGCTGCTTGGAAACTCAGTTCACCCGCTAAGCTGCCACCAAAGGTTGCGACACCATCAATACGGTTGCTATCAGTAAAGATCTGCAGTCTGCCTTCATCATCAACAGAAGCTTTTAACATATCAGTTTGACCATTGATGTAAGTGGCCAACTCTTCGATGTCATCACCCTCTTTTGCACTTAGGTTGATGGTTTGCTCACCGGTACGTTTGTCTGTCAACGTAATGGTCAGATCATTCGCTCCGGCTTGAACTGTCCAATCTTTATCTTGACCATTTGCTGCCTTATAGCTTTTACCACCCATCAATGCATTATCACTGCGCATATTATTCAGGCTAAGCATGACCGCTTCACCGTTATCGGCTCCAATTTGGAACGATTTGGTATCAAAAGTACCATTGAGCAGCTTATTACCACCAAATGATGTGGTTTCAGCAATACGATTGAGTTCATCATTCAGCGCAGTGATCTCTTCTTGAATCGCTACACGCTCGGACTTTGAGTTCGAGCCATTTGACGATTGTAGAGATAAGTCACGCATACGTTGCAAAATATTGGTAGTTTCGTTCATTGCACCTTCAGCTGTCTGCGCAATTGAAATGCCATCATTTGCGTTGCGCACGGCAACATCTAAGCCTCTGCTTTGAACGTTCAAACGGTTAGAGATTTGCAAACCTGCTGCGTCATCTTTTGCGTTATTAATTTTGAAGCCTGATGATAAACGTTCCATTGATAACTGTTGCGCATTGCTAGCACTGTTTAGGTAGCGCTGCGCTGTCATAGCTGAAACGTTAGTGTTTACATTAACCGCCATAGTGGTTCTCCTATTGATTTTCCGACTTAGCGTCATAGACAAACGGTTTCCGACGTCTCGGAAAACCAAGTAGTTCTCTCAAAGTACTATTATTAGCGACTGCGGTTAGGAATCCTTTAACAAGAAAACGATGATTTCGTAAAAAATAGCCAACATCGATTAAAAGTGAGATTAACGCTGCAAAATTGGCTGAAATACGAAAATAGCATTAAAGATTTAGGGCATTCGGTCGGCTTAACAATTGAGATATGTTGAAGAAAGGCAGTAAATAATAGGTAAAGAAAAGCCCCTTTTCCTTTGAGAGAACCGGGGCTAGTTGGTAGCCAGAGCCAATGTGGAGATCAGAGAAATGAACACATTACCGACTGACCGGGGCGCATGATTATCTATGACTATAAAGCAGGGTACATCTTGAGAGAGCTTTATATTCGGCCATAATCATACTTTGCCAAGGATTCCTTCACCTAACCCACGTCTGAGCTGTTCGGTGAAGGGTCCTAACATTACTGCAATAATGAAATTGCAGAGTTTGGCAACTGTTTTGCTTGAGCGAGAATCGAGGTACCCGCTTGTTGCAGAATCTGTGCTTTCGTCATTTGCGTAGTTTCTTTCGCAAAATCAGTATCTTTAATTCGACTGTTTGATGCTTCAACGTTTTCTTGGATATTGGCCAAGTTATTGATGCTATGGCTTAAACGGTTCTGTTTTGCCCCGAGATCCGCTCGTTGTGAATCCACATATCGCAAGGCGGCATCTAGTACACCTACTGCATTTTGTGAACCACCAACTGAGGTGATATCAATATCTTGAACCGTCGTCTTAACGCCCGGTCCGCCGTTTAGGCCAAGCTCAGTTGCCAAACCACCAGAGATGGCAAGGTCGCCTTGTAAATTCGGTTCTGCGGCAAAAATTTGCAATTTACCATCTTGATCCACCGATGCTTTAAGCTTGTCGGTTTGACCATTAATGTAAGTCGCCAACTCTTCAATATCATCGCCATCTTTGGCTAGTATATCGAGGGTAACAAGCTCGCCGGCTTGAGTGGTGAATTCAAATTTCAGGTCACGTGCAGCCGCTGGCACTCCCCAATCTTTGTTTTTTCCTTGCTCAGCAATGAAGGACTGCCCTCCCATCCGGAGGTCATCGGCACGTATGCTGGTAAGCCCCATAATGATCGCTTCACCTGAACTCGCTCCAATCTGGAATGAAGCCTCACCGAACGAACCGTTGAGCAGTCTACGTCCACCAAATGAGGTCGTTTCTGCGATACGGTTTAACTCATCTTGCAATGCGGTCGACTCTTCATCCAGAGCTTGACGCTCTGACGCGGAGTTGGTGCCATTTGCTGATTGCAGAGCAAGGTCACGCATACGTTGTAAGATACTGGTCGACTCATTCATTGCCCCTTCCGCGGTCTGAGCAATCGAAATGCCGTCGTTGGCATTACGCATTGCCACATCTAGGCCACGAGACTGAGCGGTTAAGCGGTTTGAAATTTGTAAGCCTGCCGCATCATCTTTAGCGCTGTTGATTTTATTACCTGATGATAATCGTTCCATCGAAGTATTTAATTCACCCGTCGCTTTATTAAGGTAACGCTGAGCAGTCAGTGCTGAGACGTTGGTATTTACTGTAATGGTCATAGTTTGCTCTCCTAGTGAGTTCGCAAGCTTTTTGCGAAGCGGCCAGCTTTACTCTCATTTGGAAGCACTGACCGTGAACTTGCTAAATCCGCTATTTGCCGATTTAAAAACTTGTTGTATCAACTCTGATATAGATAATTCAATTAGTATGCCAACTTTTAAAACATCTGATATTAAAATTAATATTCTTTGTTTTTTAATCACTTAGAAGAAATCAATATATTCTTTCTTTGTGAGTGAGCATCCAGTTCTTTCTTATTAGCAACCGCGTTGCCACTTTCGTTTGCCGCTCGATTGCCTCTTTACCTTTCGATATTAGAAGAGCAATTTTCAGGCCAATTTTTCAACACATTTCATTCTTCGCACATATGGCTTAGCACATAAGGCATTGAAGATTAGATATAGTTGAAAAGGGTTAAATCTTTCGTTTTACCAAAAGCAAGTTGTGACGCCTGAAGTGCACGTGAATTTTCATTAAATTCAATCACCGCTTCCGCGTAATCAAGATCTTCAAAATTGCTCTTCGATTTCGCTAAGCTAATTTTGAAATCTTCATGCTGCTCTTGCTGAATATCTAAGGTGCTCAAACGTGCACCAACATCCGTACGCACTTTATTGAGATGAATAAAGGCGGCATGGAACTCTTCCGTAATTTGGTGCAGTTTCGCCGTCGTCGACGCATCCGATACGGAGCCTTTAGAGAGCTCTATGGCATCTTTATAGCTATCAAACAAAGTGAATGTTGAACGTGGCTCTAGGCTTAAGATATCGCCTTTCGAGATTTGGCCTTTTATATGTACGGTGAGATCTTGATATTTTATCCCTGTTTGTGGATCAAACTCATCGGCCTGTACCACGCTGCCATCTTTCTCTAGTTGATAACCATATTTGCCATCTGCCATATCAACAAACGTTATGGTATAGCGCGACGTATCACTAGCATTCAGATTGGTTGCTCGCTCAAGTAGCAGTTCTGAGCCTTCATTTAATTGATAGTTCGGTTCATAGTTACCAAATGGATTATCAATATCCATAAACACTTTATTGCCCGGGTTATTGAATGGGATTTCTAAACTGTTGGATATGCGCATTTTGCGCTGATAATCATCGCCGGAATAAGTCACGTTACTGGCATTATCTCTAAAAAAAGGCTGATTCTTTGGCTTGGTTCCAGCAAACATATAGTTACCGGACTCGTCTTGCGTATTTGCTAGTTCAATTAAATTATTGAACATCTCTTGCAACTCACGCGCTTTTGCTTCTCTATCTTCAGGCGAGAAAGAGCCGTTAATCATTTCCATCACGGTGCGCTTTGCCTCATCGGTCGAGCTTTCGCTATTGGCAATGATCACTTCTTGATGCTCTAAGCGGTTTCGAACCAGCACTATCGCATCAAGATACTGACGTAACTGTTCCTCTTGCTGCCCTACTTTTTGGATGTAATGAGTGGCTAATGGGCTATCACTGGCCGAAAGTAATTTCTTACCCGAGGCCAATTGCGCTTGGTTATGATGGATCTTCGATTCTTGACGGCGCATATCGTTTTGCACCGATTGATAGTTATGGAAGCTCGATATTCTGGTTAACATTTATCGCCTCCTATCTCAGTTGCAAAATCGTGTTGAAAGTATCATTAGCCACCTGCATGATGCGTGAGGAAGCCATATAAGCTTGTTGGAATTTCATCATGTTTGCGGCTTCTTCATCGAGGTTGACACCCGAAATAGACGCGATGCGCTCTTGCGCTGACTCTTTTTCAAGCCTGGCTACATCACTTAAACGTGACGCTGTGGACAGTTGTAAGCCAAAATCCGTATTGAGATCGTGATAAACGCCAAGTACGGTCGTCTCACCGCCATTGAGTTTTTTCTCTGTTTGAATGTGCTGCATCTTACGCAAATTGCCGTTGTCACCTTCAGAGGGGACAAGGTTTGCCGTAAATTTATCATTGGGTAGCGCACCGGCTGTCAACTCGAACGTGGTACCAAGTACAGTAATCGGATTTGACGGTGGGTAAGCCTGCGGCTCTAATAACACATTGCCTTTGGTATCAGTGACCGCAAATTGATCGCCTGTTGGTGAGATCACTACTTCAAATTCACGTAGCCCACCAGCCGATAAAATATTGAACTTCGCACGCCCTTGAGCAAAAGTGGTGGAGGCTTCATAACTTTGTGCGGCAATGGCTGTCGGATCGTTGGTCGCCATTTTCATAATGGCGGCACCATTACGCGTTGGACGCAGCAATATGCGCTCCCCAGCTTGAGGGGCGTTGCGAATCTCAACTCGCATTCCATCTAAAAATAAACTGCTGCCAACAACCGGAACGTTAACCCGCTCACCCGTTGGTTTTAACACAGTGTAATTGCTGCCGTTGTACTGTAAGGAGTATTCACCACTTTTCAACGCTGAAGTATCTTCGATATAGACCGCCATATCGGCTTTTGAATTACCCGCGATGATCGCTCGCGAGCGAGCATTGACTTCAGAGTTCACATCAGTAAATAACGCTCTTCCCACATTGCCACGTAAGTCCAAGCCTTGTGATTGCAACTTGTTGACTTCATAAGAGAAGGACGTTGCCATGCGGCCAAGTTCATCCATTAGGTAAGGAATGTGCTTATCTCGCATGGTAAACAGCGCACTTAACTTACCACCAATATCCTCAGTGGTAATGGTCTTGATCCCTTTGCCTTCAATCATGGCCAAGCGGCGCTGGCTCACATCAGGATAACCATCAACCATCTTCATTTGGCTGGCTTCTGTGCCTGAAACGAGCGTGTGACCGCTCCCGATATGGATGTTAAACCCTTCAGCATTTTTACGTGGCGTCACGGTGACCTTGGTGTATTCAGATAACTCGGCCACCAGTTTTTCATGCTGGTCCATTAAGTCATTGTGAGGACCAGGAGTGCGCATTATCAAGCGTTGTAAATCTCGAAGTTCAAGCGCCAATTGGTTGATACGCTCAATGGCAACATCTAGCCCTTTGTTGGTCGCATCCGATTGGCGGCGAATGTTCTCGTGAAAATCATTCATGTTTTGAGTGATCAGATCCGCTTTCTCAAGTACAACTTTACGCGCACCTACATCATTCGGGCTGTCGGCTAAAGTTTTAATCGCATCAAACCATTCGTTTAAATTTTCAGGGATTTTTTTCGAGGCTACTGACGACAATAATCTTGAGAGCATATCTAGATTCTCTTCGTCGTCGCGCTTAAAGGAAAAGCTAGTGGTAGATAGGTTTAATTCATTAACGGCAAACTGATCCCATGAGCGGCGAACTTTTTCCACATGTACACCCATGCCGTAGGTTTCACCACCGTATTGACGAGGCGTATTGGTCCCTTGGATCACAGACTGACGGCTGTAACCGTCTGTATTAACATTAGAAATGTTATGACCTGTGGTGCTGAGTTGTCTCTGAGCGGTAAGCACACTTTGTGCACCTAGATTCAGAAGATCCGACGCCATACTGCCCCCCGAAAACCTAATCAAATCAGTGGTTACTGAATATCTAAGTTAATATTAGCAATATGTATGCCAAATGAGCTTTAAAGTGTGAATAGAGGAAATGTAGATAAGAAAAAAGCCAGCGGAACTGGCTTTGAAGAAGTTATTCCATTGCGTCAATTTGAGATTTAACCCTCAACACTTTTTCAGCGTAGTCTGGGTCAGTGGCATAGCCTGCGGCATGAATACCACGAATGAAAGACTCGCCACTACCATTATGGTTTAGTGCTAGGGTGTAGCGCGGATTGTCATTGAGAAAACGAACATAGTCATTAAAACTGTCTTGGTAATTTCCATAAGAGCGGAACGCGGCTTTTTCCATAACGGGTGTATTGTCATGATACTCCAAGGTTTGCGTCGCCACTTTATCACCGAGCCAACTTTTATCCGCTTTGATGTTAAATAAGTTATTACTGCTACCACGTGCATTTTGAATAACCTTTTGTCCCCACCCGGTTTCTAATGCTGCTTGAGCGAGTAGTAATGAAGAGTCAACACCCAGTGCTCGCGCTGCTTTTTCTGCATATGGTTTCATTGAAGCCACAAACGCTTGCGGCGAATCAAATCGGCTCGACTCAACTTTGCTAGATTCAATAACCTCTTGCGTTAAATTACGACTGCTATTACTGCGTTCTATGCGACGCATGGCTTCTTGGAAACCATCTTGCGTCGGGTCGGTTATTGATGGATCGTTTTTCGAGGTGCCGTTAGCCTGACTAAGTTGCGCGACAATCATATCAGCAAGCCCTAAAGAACCTGACGCACTAAGCTCGCTCGACATTTGTTCATCGAGCATTTGTCGATAAAAATCTTCATTTTGACTATTGAACATCTCAGATTTAAAATCGGCATTGGCATCGCGCATCGATTTGAACAACATTGAGGTAAAAATCGCTTCAAACTGTTTGGCTGCGGCTTTAAGCGCCGCTGACTCGCCTTCTTTATCACCGGTTTTCGCTTGCTGACGAAGTTTATCTAAGCTGGCGATATCATGAATAAAGCCAATATCATTGGGGTTATTAATCATCTTCCTCTCCTAGATAATGATCAGTTGGCCTTCAATCGCGCCCGCTTGTTTCAATGCTTGCAAAATCGCCATCAAATCTGAAGGGGCCGCGCCCACTTCATTGACCGCGCGCACTAAATCATCTAAGGTCAAACCCGGTTCAAATTTAAACATTTTCCCTTGTGCTTCAGACACTTCTATTTGTGTATCAGGCACGACAACCGTTTGACCACCGGCCAACGCATTAGGTTGACTGACATTTAAATTTTCTTTAATCGCCACCGTCATGCCACCGTGCGTCACTGCAGCTGGTTTCAAGCGCACATGCTGGCCGACAACAATGGTTCCCGTTCGTGAATTGACAATAATTTTGGCTGAGCCATCAGCAGGATTAAACTCAACATTTTCGATTGCGGAAAGAAACGCAACCCGCTGCCCTACATCCCTTGGTGCTCGGACACGTACTGATGTTGCATCAACCGCAGTCGCCATTTCAGGGCCAAGGAAATGATTCACCGCATCCGCCATACGTTGCGCCGTAGTAAAGTCTGATTCAATCAAATTGAAGGTAATAAAATCACCGCGACTAAAAGGTGTTGGGACTTCGCGTTCTACCATAGCACCACTTGAAATCATCCCAACCGTTGGGTTATTGCCAACAATTTTAGAACCATCAGCACCGGTGGCACTAAAACCACTGACCACTAAGTTGCCTTGGGCCACGGCGTAAATTTGACCATCCAACCCCT
Organism: Vibrio qinghaiensis; assembly: GCF_002257545.1. Lineage (NCBI taxonomy): Bacteria > Pseudomonadati > Pseudomonadota > Gammaproteobacteria > Vibrionales > Vibrionaceae > Vibrio > Vibrio qinghaiensis. The sequence goes on from NZ_CP022741.1 coordinate 2,071,224, forward strand.
TAAGGAAGGTTTGCATTAGAGTGCCGCCACGTAAACTTTTAGCAGAGCCGATCGAGGAAACGGTGACATCGACACTTTGACCTTGCTTAGAAAACGCTGGCAATTCAGCCGTAACAATCACGGCGGCAACGTTCTTTGTTTTCGGTTTAGTGCCCGGCGGCAATTGAATGCCGAAATTTTGCAACATGGCGTTAAAACTTTGGTCGGTGAACGGTGTCGATTCGCCCGTTCCCGGTAGCCCAGTCACTAGACCATAACCCACCAATTGGTTACTCCGCACGCCCGCGACTTGAGAGATATCTTTAATGCGGGCCGCTTGCGCGTGGGTTGCGATGAGCAACAGACTTAAAACAAGCAGGGTGAATTTTCTCATGGTCTAGTACCTTAATTTCTACGTTTCTTTACGCCAGAACTCTGGCGTTAAAGAGAGACATTAAAGAATCGTGCCAAGAATCCAGGTTCTTGCATATCTTGATTGGTGCCCGTACCTGAATATTGGATGCGTGCATTAGAAATGCGAGTCGAAGCAATGGTGTTGTCAAAATCGATATCATCAGGACGAATAGTGCCGCTTAAGCGAATGTATTCATCGCCAGTGTTCAGTGTAAGCCATTTTTCACCACGGATGACTAAGTTGCCATTAGCGAGCACTTCTATTACCTCAACCGTAATAGAACCAGAAATACTGTTACTTTGGTTTGCTGCAGAGCTGCCATTGAACTTATTGTCATTTTTCAGCGCATAAGAGAAGTTGTAATCACCAATCGTGAGATCTTGACCACCGACAGCCAGTGGGTCCATAGACGCATCATTGGATTTGGATAGGTCCGCATCAGCACTCTTGGCCGCTTTAGTACTTTCATCAAGATTGACGGTAATAATATCGCCAATACCACGCGGTTTTGAATCATCATAGAGGCTGTTCATCTGCGCCAAATTAAATAGTGAACCTGTTTCTGCGGCGTAATGCTCTGGTTTTTGTTTTGGATGAATAGGAGCCCAGGCAGGATCGCCAGCCAAAGGATCTGATCGCTTACGCATCGAATCCAGCAAACCTGCCCCCTCCGCCTCTGACTTATCGCCTTCAACCGCATCGACAACGGTTGTACCTTGAACGACTTCAGGTGTATCAATCGGTGGTGGCATTAATGAGCAACCAGACAAAGCAGTAACCAATACAAGACTCAATAGACGTTTCATCGCAGCATTCTCTTAGTTAATGATTAGAGTTGTTGGTTCACAAAACTCATCATTTTATCTACAGCAGAGATAACTTTTGAGTTCATTTCGTAAACGCGTTGCGCTTCAATCATGTTGACCAACTCTTCTGTGACGTTCACGTTAGAAGTTTCAAGCATCGATTGACGGACATCACCAAGGCCATCAAGCCCCGGCACTCCTTCTTGAGGATCGCCACTGGCTCCTGTTGGTAGGTACAAGTTTTGGCCTATCGGTTCTAGGCCACCAGGGTTGATAAAATCAACCGTAGTAATTTGACCAACCACTTGGTTATTTTGCTGACCGCGAAGCCTAACGGACACCTCACCATCATTACCCACAGTAATAGAGATTGCATCCGGTGGAATCACAATTTCAGGCTCCAAATTATAACCAGCACCGGAAGTCACAATCGCCCCTTCGTCATTGAGGGTAAATTGACCATTGCGGCTATAAGCGATATTGCCATCTGGCATCAGGATTTGGAAAAAGCCGTCACCTTCAATCATCATATCGAGGCTATTGGTCGTGGTTTGTACGTTGCCGTGGGTATGCACTTTTTGTGTTGCCACCACTTTAGAACCCGCACCAAGCATCAAACCGCTTGGCAGTTTGGTATTTTGCGAAGATTGACCGCCCGGTTGATTAATATTTTGATAAAACAGATCTTCAAATACCGCACGACCTTTTTTAAAACCAATAGTCGAGGCGTTGGCTAGGTTGTTTGAGATAGTGGCAATATTGGTTTGTTGGGCATCAAGCCCGGTTTTACTTACCCATAATGCAGGTTGCATAGTAATCTCCTTTAGTGCTTATCAGCTCATACGAAGCAGTGAATCGGACGATTTGTCCATCTCTTCTGCGGTGCTCATCATTTTGACTTGCATTTCAAACTGACGTTGTAGCTCAATCAAGCTAGTCATCTCACCCACCGCATTGACATTACTGCCTTCCAGCGCACCTTTTAATAGCTTTACGCTAGCATCTGCTTCGAATGCTGCATTAGGATCTTTAGCACGGAATAAACCATTCGTATCTTTGTATAGGGATTGATTATTGGGTCGAACCAGTTTAATTCGGCCTACCACTTCCATCGCATCGGCTGGAGCGCCTTGCGGACGAACGGAAATAGTACCGTCATTACCGATTTCTACTTTACTCAATGGAATAGGTAAAGTGATTGGCGCGCCCGTTCCATCTAGCACTAGATGGCCGCTACCATTTATGAGCATGCCATCTTGGTCAATGCTAAGGTTGCCACTGCGGGTTAACCCCTCTTTGCCGGTTTTATCCATCATGGAAATCCAACCGTCACCTTGAATGGTGATATCGAGATCGCGCCCCGTGGTAATGACACTGCCTTGCGCAAAATTATGTCCCGGACGTTCTGTCATGCTAAACACGCGGCTCGGTAACCCTTCGCCATAAGCTTGCATTGAGCGAGCCTGCGCCAAATCAGCACGGAACCCCGTGGTACTGACGTTTGCTAAATTGTTCGCTCTTAATTGCATGGCTTGCATATTTTGCTTTGCGCCACTCATGGCGAGAAACAGTGCGCGGTCCATAATCTGCTCCAATAATCATCGTTCGATTATTAAAAGCAATTGACGTGCCAACTTAAATGAATATTTATAATCAAAAGGTTATATAAAAAACAAAGAGTTCAAGAAGGGAATAGCTCAGATTGCCGCTTACAGATGGCAACAATACCAAGCTAACATTGCCGCTAACTTGGTATTGCCGTAGATGACGTTAAAGGAATTAACGGATTTGTAAAATCGTTTGTTGTAATCCAGTATGCACTTCTAAAGCACGCGAGTTCGCTTGGAAGTTGCGCTGAGCAGAGATAAGATCCACCAGCTCTTGAGTCATATCAATGTTGGATTGTTCAATAACACCATTACTGATGGTACCAAATGAGCCTTTGTTTGATTCACCCCAAATTTTATCACCTGAGAATTGAGTCGAATCCCACTGCGTGCCACCTTTTTTATCTAAGCCTTGTTCATTGGCTACGCGGACAAGCCCCACACGTCCTAGAATGGTATTTTGACCATTTGAGTAAGTGGCTAACACACTGCCATTTTCATCGAAATCGATCTTCGTCAAAAAGCCCGTGGTTGCACCATCTTGTACAAACTTAGTCAACTCAAAAGGAGCGGCAAATTGCGTAGCTGAATCGAGACTGAACGACAAGGTTTGGTTGGCATCAGCACCGTTGAGTTCAACTGGGTTTGCCCCCAAACCTAACGGCTCGGTTACAATTTGCTGACCATTATTCATACTGGCTAGCGTACCATCATTGTTAAACTTCATGGTATGCCCAATATGACCCGTCGGCGTAGTAGCATCACCACCAACTACATTGATTGGTTTCTCACCCGTTTTATCCGTCACGGTGTAATAGGTTTGCCATGTATTAGCTTGCGCCTGATCTTTGAGGTAATAAGATGTCAACTTATAAGGCTGCCCCATCGAATCATAGATTGTCGATGAAGTAGTACGGTTGTACGTCTCGGGATCAGTAATATCAAATAAAGCCGGATCTTTTAACTTACCACCAGCTGGTAAGTTCGCGCCAAGTTCAACATTGGCTGTCTGTTTAGGTTTACCAAACTGAGCAGGAATGTTGATAGGCTTGGGCTCATACGAAAGTACGTCACCGGTATCAGGGTTAACATCATAGCCAAGTAAAAACTCGTCATTTGACGTTACCATGTAATCATTTTTATCGAGGTGGAAAGCACCATTTCTGGTCAGCTCATTTTGTTGAGGCGTCAGCTTATCTTTCGCAACCGCAAAGAACCCGGTTCCCGCAACGCGCAAGTCCATCGGGTTATTCGTATAAATACTGGAACCTTCGTGGAATTGTTGTGCCACTTTGTTCGCCTGAACACCTTGACCAGGAGTCGTTTTGGAGTTGGTAAACAATGAGGTTGAGTAAACATCACCAAACTCAGCACGCGACTCTTTAAAACCAAAGGTATTCGCGTTAGCAATGTTGTTACTGGTGGTGTTCAGATCTAACTGAGCTGCGGATAAACCGCTTAATGATATATACGACATTCCAAAATCTCCTATCTAGCTAGCATATCTACTCTATAAAGAGTTACGCTTTGCCAACTTCTAGTACTTCAGCAAGTTTAACTGGCGATGTAAATCCAGCCAGATTGAGCAGTACGTTACCATCACCTTTACCCAGCAGAACGCTATTGACGTTTGCGTAAGTCGATACCGCAAACTCCTTGCTTTCTCCATCGAGCAAACCCGAAGCTTTTACTTGGTATTTGCCGCCCGGCAATGGATTACCGTTTTGATCGTTACCGTCCCATTCAACGCGATTATCACCGGCTGATTTAGCCCCGACATCAAAGGTACGAACCAATTGCCCAGCTTCATTCTCTATTCGGACAAACAAGTTATCTAAACTTTGAGGAAGTTTGACCATCGCAGCCATCCCAGCATCCTCTTTTTTGATCCCTGCAGCTCCCGGTACTAACACATCACGACCAACCAGTGATGAAGCCTGTAGAGCTTGGTTGGATGTCATTGACGAGTTGAGACTCTCAAACTGAGTGTTCATTTTGCCGATACCATCAACCGTGGCAAATGACGCCATTTGGGCGATCATCTGGTCATTACTGACCGGTTTAAAAGGATCTTGCTGAGCCAATTGTTTAGTGAGTAACGACAGGAAGTCTTCTTGTTTAAGATCTTGCTTCCCCGTGGTCTCTTCTGTTTTCTTTTGGTCTTGAAGACTTTTCAGCTGGTCAATATAAGACAAGCCGCTTTGACCAATGTTATTTATTCCGGCCATACGCTATCCCCTTATCCTATTGACCCATCTGCAGCGTGCGCAGCAGCATTTGTTTACTTGCATCAGCCACCTGCACGTTCGTTTGATAAGAACGAGAAGCCGAAATCATGTTAGCCATCTCTTCCATCACATTGACGTTAGGCTTGTAAATATAGCCTTCATCGTTGGCAAGTGGGTGATCTGGGTTATATTCTGCGTTAAGCGGTTTATCGCTTTCAACAATACCTAATACTTTTACAGGTACATTATGATCACGGTTATAACGCGCTTTACTTAACTCTGCACCAAACACCGCATGACGCGCTTTGTAAGTATCTTTCGCCGAACTACTCACACTATCCGCATTGGCTAAGTTACTTGAGGTCGTATTTAGACGAACAGATTCAGCACTCATTGCAGAACCAGTCACATTGAACACATTAAATAAGCTCATCTACTTATTCCCCTTTGATTGCTTTCGTTAAGTTCTTGAATTTACTTCCTAAGAAGTCCAGTGAGGCTTGGTGTCTTATTTGATTTTGCATAAACAAGTTACGCTCTAAATCTACGTCCACCGTGTTGCCATCACCCGTATCAGGTTGAGTCGGAATTCGATAGAGACTCTCGCCAGTTACTTTCGTGGAGGCAGATATATGCCGACCATCCGTACGGCTAAGACCAATGCTTGCCCCTGAACTTGCCGCCTGCAATGCTTTTTGAAAGTCCATTCCTTTTGCTTTAAAGCCCGGTGTGTTCGCTTGTGCAATATTGGTGGAAATCACCTCAGCATTGCGCTCACGTACACCAACCGTGTGTTGGTGAATACCTAATGCCTTGTCAAAAGAAATAGCCATGTTTGCCTCTACACTAAAAACTGACTGTTACTACTTACATAAAAGCAAGTAACGTACCAACTTTAAACAAACAACCGTACTTATAATCGTTTTATCTCAATAAAAATCTCTCGAAACATAAGCAAAATTTGCACCGCTTTTCTCAACACACCATAAAACGGCTAACTAAACATGGCTCATAAAGATAAGAAGAAAGCCGGTAAGGGCAAAAAGCCCAGCAAAAGCTGGGCAAGTGGCAATATAGGGATGTAACTATTTGAGTTTATAAATGATGCCAGGGTTACAACGAACCATTTCAAACTTATCGGTCAATCCCGTCAGTGACTCCGATGCTCCAAGCAATAAGTAGCCGCCGGGGTTTAAGCTACTGGCCATTTGATTTAATACTTTCGACTTCATATCAGGTGAGAAATAAATCAAAACGTTACGACAGAAAATAATATCGAACTTACCCAATAAAGAATAACTCTCCATCAAGTTCTGAGGACGGAAATTCACCAAACGCTTAACGTTATCTTTGATTTTCATTCGACCATCACCCGCATCTTCAAAAAAGGTTTTACGACGCTCCGGTGATAACCCTCTGCCAAGCGCTAAATTGTCATAAATCCCCGCCTTACACATATCCAACATGCTGGCGGAAATATCCGTCGCGGTGATGGCTACGCTCGGCAACATACCCGGCTTGCGCTGTTGAGTTTCCAGTACCGTCATCGCCATTGAGTAAGGCTCTTGCCCTGAAGAGCTTGCTGCTGACCAAATTTTTATAGGGCGTTTATTTGCCGCAACCTCTGGTAATAAACGTTCCGCTAAAACGGTGAAGGGGTAAGCATCACGGAACCACAGTGTTTCGTTGGTGGTCATGGCATCAACCGCTGCAACTCGTAGCTCACGGTTTCGCCCCGTAACCACATCACGTAACAAGTCAGAAAGAGAGGTTAGCTTGAACTTGGCAACCAGTGGGCTTAAGCGACTTCTCACTAAATACTGTTTGCTATCTCCAAGTACAATCCCGCACTGAGATTCCAAAAAACGGCTGAAATCGCGATATTCTTGATCGCTTATAGTTATAGCAGTCATTAATTTCTCTTTAGTTAACTAGTGCGGCTTTCACCGCATTCCCAAGCTCATCAGGGTTAAATTTAGCAATGAATGAGTTTGCACCCACTCGCTCAACCATGGCTTGGTTAAAAACGCCGCTCAATGAAGAGTGAAGAATAACGTATAGATCTTTCAAATCTGAATTTCTACGTATCTCTGCTGTTAATGTATAGCCGTCCATTTCAGGCATTTCAATATCAGAGATCACTAAAGATATTTGATTGTAAATCGGCCCATCTTGTGACATTTCAACCAATTTCTCATACGCTTCCTTGCCATCCTTGACAGCAACCACTTCAAAACCTATCGATTCTACTGCTCTTTGAACCTGTTTACGCGCAACGGTTGAGTCATCGGCAATTAAAATTCGACGAATGATCTCTTTTTCCGTTTCAACTTGGGCGATCGATTCACCGATCGATGAATCCATTGTCTCATTAACCGGAGAAATCTCTGCCAAAATTTTCTCTACATCAAGAATTTCTACCAATTCATTATCAATATTGGTGACTGCGGTTAAGTAGTTATCCTTGCCTGAGCCATCTGGCGGGGGAAGAATGGCTTCCCAGTGCATGTTTACAATTCGATCGACCGAACTTACTAAGAAAGCTTGAATGGATCGGTTGAATTCAGCAATGACAACGAAACACTTATCAAGGTCGGCGGTTGGGCGTCCGCCCACAGCCAAACTCAAATCAATGACAGAAACGGTTTGACCACGAATATGAGCAACACCTTTGACTAGGCGATGTAAATTGGGCATTAAAGTTAGCTTAGGGCACTGGAGTACCTCTTTAACTTTAAATACGTTGATACCATAACGTTGGCGTCCCATTAGACGGAACGTTAAGAGTTCTAATCGGTTTTGACCGACGAGTTGCGTACGCTGATTCACAGAATCAAGAATACCCGTCATAAGCTCATCTCCATCTCAAACTTTCATGCAAAAAAGTGGTAGTCTACTAACTATAGGCTATGAAGAAACAAGAGAAACAGAATGATGCATCCAAAAACATGTTTACATCTACTTCCCATAACTAAGTGTAGAGCTTTCTATAAAAATTTTTATCTCTCTATCGGCTTTTTATTGTTTTTCTTTAATCTTTCTGTCAATTCGGCCACTTTGCCGCAAGTTGAAGCTATTCAACAAGCCGCTGAACAACATGTTTTAGAAACTATTGAGTGGCCTCTCGGTGGGGAGTTAAACGTAAAAGCGGCAAATATTGATGACCGAATTTATGCTACCGACTGCCCCGCACCACTATCAACCTCTTCGTCATCCAATAATGGTTCCGCAAGTAATATCACAGTTCTTGTTGAATGCATTGAGGATAACTGGAAAATTTATGTTCCCGTAAGACTGACCATTTCACTGCCACTTGTCACTGTGGCTGTACCCATATCCCGTGGGCAGCAAATTACGCAACAAGATGTCTTGATTACAATGGTAGACTTACACCGCTTTAGACGACAAGGTTTTTCCGATATAAATCGTATCGTCGGTGCAAAAGTGAAGAAAAATATGCGTATTGGCGATGTCCTTGAACAAAATGATATCTGCGTCGTATGCCGTAATGAAAGCGTTATGATTCAAGCGGTCAAACAGGGAATGATAATCACAACCAAAGGAACCGCTTTGAGTGATGGTATTTTTGGTGAGCAGATAAAAGTGAAAAATGATAAATCAAACCGTATAATAGATGCACAAGTAACAGGCATTAGCGAAGTCACGGTTCAGTTTTAACACTTTCATTACGCTTCTAAATGTGTTTACGTTATTAAGAAAGTGAAACAGAAAAAAAACTAAAGTAATCATAAGCACCGTCGATATTGACTGTACAGGTTTCCATTTTATTAGTAAGGCTCACATATGGCAGGTATTGATAACATACGTTCGGGGCAAACATTAACGACGACAAATCGTAGTAATGCCCGTACTGAATCGAATGCATCTCCATCGGCATCCGGCTCTGTCACTCGTTCACCTCAAAATCAAGATGCGGTATCACTCAGTACCCAAGGTAAGGCCATTGGTGAAATGCACAATCAAATGGTATCTCAGCCAAGTTTTGATAGTGCAAAAGTCGCTGCAATTAAAGATGCAATAGCCAATGGCTCATATAGAGTCGACCCAGAAAAGTTGGCCGATAATATGATTAAATTTGAAAAAGAATTGGGCGGTTTTAACTAACCCTACTTTTGACTGATTAAGGCAACACACAATGGCGGTATTAAAAGACTTAGTCGATTTCCAGTTAAAGAATGCACTAGAACTCTCTGCGCTACTTGAACAAGAAAAAGTAGCCATCACGAGCCGTTCATCGAGTGAAATCGAAGCTATTGCTAAACAAAAGATGACCTTAGTTGGACAACTTCAACAAACTGACCTCCGAATTGCGAAACATCCTCATGTCGTGAGCCTGACTGAAGATGTACTCCTGTCGCAAATCGTTGATCAGATTCGTTCCATTGTTCACGATTGCCAGCAAGCAAACCTTGTTAATGGTGAGGCGCTACAACGTGCACAACTCAGTTTTAATAAACTCAATAATTTGATGCAGCAAAGCCATGGCAAAATTGGCATGACGTATAACGCTGGTGGACAAACCCACACAGTGTCCACTTTAGGGACCAATATTAAAGCGTAACCAACATGCAGCTGAGTGACTAAATTTTTTAAGCTGAAACGAATTAAACAGAAAAGCGGCAAACTTTGCCGCTTTTTCGATCTGGAGAGAAGGAAGATTTAGAAGAGTGTTTGTTGACGTTTTTCTGGTACTTGCTGAACTTCGCCGTAGTCACGCAGTTTATCCATCTTACGGATATCGAGACGTAACTCAGTGACATAACTGTCACCCACCTTATAACTGCGGACCACTTCTGCTCCGCGGATAACACCATCAACCGCTCCCGACGTCAGCTCTGTGCCCAATCGCTGATCTTGTAGTTCAGCACGACCACTCACTCGCATTCCATAGACTTGCTCTGCCAGTTCGCGATAAGCATCGATTTTAGAGGCACGCATTGCACGGACTTGCTTTTCATCCACACTACGCCCAGTTTGCTCACTGATATTGGCATAACCTACCGCCGTCAACCATTCATCAGCGCGCATGGTTTGCAATGGCTGGCAACCCACCATCATGATAGCCACTAGAAGTAATAGCCATTTTTTCATTGGTTTCTCCTATGGACGCAAGATAACAGTATACGGCTGCTTGATCGTCGGATCAGAGCGAATTAACACACCATCTTGTGTTCGAATACTATTGAGCGTATCAAGATCACGACCAATACGATCGGCAGGTAAGAAACCCTGTGCAGTCGCAACAACAACGCGCGATTGCATCCCCACAACACGAGCGTTCACCAATACCCCTCCCTCTTGGCGAAGCATTGTTCCAGTTAATATGTATTGGATCTCTTGTTCTTGAGCGAGGTCTTTCCAGTCACGGCTGAAAGCAAAATCACCTTGCTGAGTTACCTGAATCGAACCTGTGGTTTTGAAATCAACCACTTTAAATCCTCGGCGTTGAAACTGATGGATAAATCCTTCAGAAACCGAATTACCCAACCAGTTAGTCACGTCCATACTTTGCAGGTCCACAAACGATGTGACAGCGATAGGAGTACGAGCAGAAACACTGGTATTGGACACCATCAAATCTTCTGTCATGCTTTCAACAAAGAAATCCAACGTGTGACGCGGGCTCTCCATTAACATAAACTGCGAACCATTGTATGGTTCTTTACCATTATAAATCGGGGCGTAGGCACAAGCCGTTAACAAGACTACGGGCACTATCGAAAGCCATTTTTTCATTCTCTTATCTCCAGATATACTGAGGCAATATTGATTCCAAACTTCAGATTAAAAAACTTGGAACACTCTTTGCTTTTCAAAACTTGTTACACTTTCAAAACGCATTGCCTACATCAGCTAAGATTTTAAAAGCAAAATTTATACCCAACTGGTAAATAATAATGAAAAAAAATATTTATGCTTTACTTTCAATACTTTGTGCAATCACCTTTTCTCAGGCCACTTATGCTGCTTGGTATGAAGTGACCGGTTCATCAGCCATTGTTTCCTCAGAGGAAGTCGCTCGTCTCAATGCATTAGAAGATGCCATTTATAAGGCGGTAAACTTTGCCGGGGCAGACATTGGCAGCATCAGTAACTTGCGACCACTGCTGGAATCAGACCGTAAAGAGTACCAGTTTACTAACCATGAAGTACGCTATGTGTTAGTCGAAGAGAATAAAACGCGTCGAGGAGTGATGTATGTTAAAGCTCGAATTGATATTTATCCTTCGGCAACGGGTTGCCACGTAAGCCAATATAAGAAAACCTTTCTAGTCGGCAACATTGATCTCGCATCGCCACAACAAGCGGTTATGGGCCAAATTTACCGTGTGGGCGATGATTTTACGCAGGTCCTCAACCGTCAACTCGATCAAGAGTCTCGCAGTTTTGTGTCCGTAGGTACCACAGATTATGCAATTGAAAAACAGCACCCAGAACGCTTAACCATGATTGCAGAGGACACAGGTGCACAATATATTTTGGGTGGCACCATCACAGATTTAACCGCAACTATAGATCAAAAACTGCTCGCTGATGATGTCATCAACCGGCAATTTGCCATGAAAATCCAGATATTCGATGGCAAAACAGGCCAAGAAGTCATGACTAGGCACTATAGAGAAGTCGCTAAATGGCCCTTCGCCAAAACCAGTCAGATAGATACTACTAGTGCTCGTTTTTGGGCTTCAACCTATGGCAGCATGATGCTGCGTGTCAGTAGAAATATCATGCTTGATCTCGAATCTGAGCTTTCATGTAAAATAACACTCCCCGAGGTTGTGGCTAAATACGGTAACACCATCACGATCGATTTAGGGCGTGTACATGGCGTTAAAACTGGCGATAAATTACAGTTATGGCATACAGGCTCTTTTATTGATCAGAAAGGTCTACCACGAAATAAAGTGACTCAAAGTGACATTACCCTCACGGTCACTCGCGTCTATGAAAACGAAGCTGAGCTCAGTGTTGATCAAGAAAATCTCGCCTCCAGCATTCAAATTGGCGATGTTATGCACAAACAGCTTTAATTTTCGTTTTAAGTAGTTAACATCATCAAATTATTGAGTAAACTATTCCGCTTCGCTCCCGTAGCTCAGTAGGATAGAGCGGCCCCCTCCTAAGGGGCAGGCCACAGGTTCGACTCCTGTCGGGAGCGCCATTTTGATAAAGCCTCAACACCCATTCGGTGTTGAGGCTTTTTTCTTATGACGAAAAACTGACCTAATATTGATTTGAGCTACTACGATTCATATACAGTGCTTACTGTAAGTTCTATGTCAAATAATCTAGAATTAGTATTAACAGATTTATCGATAGAAAAAATGATGAAAAAGAGCAATCTAATCACGAATACTGGTCACCGCTTTATCTCTAAAGCAAAGACCGCCTATAAAATTCATATCCATACGCCGGATGATACGGTGCTGCACCGTTCTGTCGGCTATATCCGTATTGGTGAGAAAAAAGGGCTTAAAAAGGCGATAAAGCTGCGCAATGAATTAGGTTCAGAGATGTGGGGGAAACATTGGCGTCGTCTGCTCAAAGATCCCTACTTGATGACTCGTCTACCACACAGTTTAGAGCCTAAAATCATATACAAACCCAGGCCAACCCTCGATAACCCGGAAGCACGAGACCCTTGTTATATTGCCGCTTGGAGGCACTATAATGAGCAAGGTAATTGCGAATTTCAAAGTGTGGTTTGTTCAATCAACAAGCATGGTAAGCTGGCTGCTTATACTAAAACGAAAAAGGCGCTATTAGAGGCTTATAAAGAAGACTTGGATATTCTCATCTACATGGGTCGTCTGAATAGTATTGATCTGAAATAGTATCGTATTACAGAGAGCCTGTTACTGGATCAAACTCTCTTCGTTTATAACAAACTTTCTTCGTTTATAAAAAGGAAAGCCCGCATTAGTTGCGAGCTTTCTCTATTTTCTAATACTTAAGCGTTATTATTTTACTTCATAATCAAAGCTTGGAATAACGATATCAACACGACGGTTTTGCTTGCGACCTTCGACTGTATCGTTCGATGCGATTGGGCTATTTTCCCCTTCACCTTTTACGGTAAGACGGTTCGCATCCACACCTTTAGCAATCACAACATCAGCAACAACTTGTGCGCGTTTTTCTGATAGTTTCTGGTTGTAAGCCGCAGCGCCAGTTGAGTCAGTATGACCAATGATTTCAGCATCGGCTTGTGGGTAAGCTTGCAAATATTTCACGAGTTTATCGAGCTGGTTAGTACTCTCTGCTGTTAGCTTAGTGCTGTTATGGGCAAAGCTACTGCTGTCCAAACGTTGAAATGGCACATGCTTAACAACCGTTTCAGGTTCTTGGGGAATAACGACAGGCTCAACCACTGGCTGTGCAACTTCTTCAACAAACACCTCTTGCACGATGACTGGCGCAGGTTCTGCTTTACTTCCACCAAATTTATACGAAACACCTAAGGTAGCCGAGTTACCTGCCGCTCGGACAAGATCGTTATTAATATCGGTGAGGCTTTGATATTCCAAACGTAAAGTGACGTTATTATCGGTGTTAAACTCAATACCAGCGGCACCTAAATATGAGTAATCATCTTTATTGCCATAGTCAACATAAGCACCGCCGACTTTAGCATATAAGGCAATGGCATCAGTCAAAGGAAGGCTGACTTTCGGTGCGAGTGTAATGGCCGTTACTTTTTCATCATTCAGCCCTGCGCCACTAAATTTACCTAAGTAATCGTAACCTGCCTCTAATGAAAGCCAATTAAATGCTTGGTAACCAAGGTAAGCACCGACGGTTGAAGATTCATCTTCACACACATCTCCAACACGACAAGCGTCATCAAGCCAAGATTTACCAACTTTAGCACCCACATAGACTTCAGCCATCGCGGCAGAAGATGCAAAAACAAGCGCCATTGAAACTGCTGCTGCTAACTTTTTCATACGTTTTCCTTTCCTATTTATCGTTATCATAATGCGGTTGCGGTACCCAAAAAACGGTTTACTTTTCGCCTACCCACATACCTGCATAACTCGAAACCAATATACTGTATGTAAAGAAAGGTTAAATAGCGCATTAGTTTATTCTCTGTCATCGTTTTGTGAAATATTGTCAGTGCTCTACACCAAAGGATTTAACAAAGCCGATATAAAAAAACCGCAGCATAAGCTGCGGTCTAAAGCGTTGTTCGTATGATTGACTTATTGAGCGTTCGCTTCACGCTCAGCAATAAAGGCTAATGCCATATTGATACGAGCAATGACGCGCTCTTTGCCGATCAGTTGCATGACGGCATCAACCGATGGTGATTGGCCACCACCAGTGACAGCAACGCGCAGCGGCATACCTATTTTACCCATACCGATTTCAAGCTCTTCACACACTTGAGCGATAACAGCGTGCAGGTTTTCCGTTGTCCAGTCACTCAACGCTTCTAATTTGCTTAAAGCAAGTGCTAGCGGCTCTTTCGCCACACCGCGCAAGTGTTTTTTCGCCGCATCAGCATCAAACTCAGCAAAATCTTCAAAGAAGTAACGAGATTGAGCAGCAAGTTCAACCAAGGTGTTGCAGCGTTCACCAACCAGTGTAACGATCTCAACTAATGCTGGGCCGTTGTCTTTATTGATGCCTTGTTGCTCAAAGTGCCATTCAAGGTGTTTTGCAACATATTCAGGCTCTGATGTTTTGATGTAGTGATTGTTCAGCCACAACAACTTATCAGTATTAAATGCAGATGCCGATTTGCTAATGGCATTTAAACTGAAGAACTGAATCATCTCTTCACGCGAGAAAATTTCTTGGTCGCCATGAGACCAACCGAGACGAACTAAATAGTTATTCAGTGCTTCAGGCAGATAACCTTCATCGCGATACTGCATCACAGAAACAGCGCCATGACGTTTAGATAGCTTCGCGCCGTCGTCACCTAAGATCATTGCGCAGTGCGCAAACACAGGTACAGGAGCACCTAACGCTTCGTAAATGTTGATTTGACGAGGTGTGTTGTTGATGTGATCTTCGCCACGAACGACATGAGTAATCCCCATATCCCAGTCATCCACCACTACACAGAAGTTATAGGTGGGTGAGCCATCGGTACGGCGAATGATCAGATCATCCATCTGGCTGTTGGAGATTTCGATACGACCGCGGATCTGGTCGTCAAAAATTACGCTGCCTTCTTTAGGATTACGGAAACGGATAACACACGGATCCCCTTCTTTTGCGGCGTCGTTAACCGCTTTGATTTTTGGGTGATCAGCATCGTAGCGCGGCATCTCTTTGTTCGCTTCTTGCTCGGCACGAACTTCATCTAACAGCTCTTTAGAGGCGTAACATTTGTAGGCTTTATCTTCAGCAAGCAGCTTATCGACAACTTCGTTATAACGATCAAAATGTTTAGTTTGGAAATATGGGCCTTCATCCCAATTCAAACCTAGCCAAGTCATACCTTCAAGAATCGCGTCTACGGCTTCTTGCGTCGAACGCTCTAGGTCGGTGTCTTCAATACGCAAAACAAACTCACCACCTTGGCTTTTTGCATAAAGCCAAGAGTAAAGTGCAGTACGCGCACCACCAACGTGAAGATAGCCTGTCGGGCTAGGAGCAAAACGAGTTTTAACCGTCATTTGATTTCCTTAGGGATAAAAAGACAGCGGAGAACATGTCCACTGCAAGTACCAGGATAAAAAGTGGCGACATTTTACCACTGACGGCTAAATCTACAATCCTCGATTACCTTTCGTTTTTCTGCGCTCAAGAATAACGCTTAAAATTCGCTTAACTTTCCTTTAGTGGAACTTGACCTTGCCCTAAAGGTAAGGTTTATGCTTCTAGCTATTGAGTTGCTTTATGAGGAATTTTTCAATGGAATGCTTTCAATTGCCTTTATCAGGGCTGAAATGCATGGGTTGTGCGAAGAAACTTGAGCAGCATCTCAAGCAAGAATTTGAGGTACAAATCCACCAACTGTCACCCACATTCATCGAACTGAGCACTTCGGCCTCTTTAAGTCAACTCATCGCCGCTATCGAATCCTTAGGCTATCAAGCCTTGATCAGCACGAACAACGATCCTCTGTCCTCATCGCAACCCACAACCTTGGTTAGCGATACACAGCCACTCGCACCAGAGACTGAAGTCTCAACAACAGGTTTGGTTAGTACCCACTTACTGATCCAAGGAATGACTTGCGCAAGCTGTGTTTCTTCGGTGGAAAAAGCACTTCTAAGCGTTAACGGGGTACAAAAAGCGCAAATCAATTTAGCGGAACAAAGCGCCTTAGTGCTCTCGCAAGCAGATATCGCTAACCTTGAACGGCAATTGCTCAATGCCATTACTCATGCAGGCTACCGTGCAGAGCGAGTCGATGACCCAGCCCAACAACAAGAAAAACAAAAACAGCAATCACTTGATTTACAGAAGCAGCATAAAACCAATGCACTACTAGGTTTAATGATGGGTGTTCCGTTAATGCTTTGGGGCCTTTTCGGTGGCAGTATGATGATTGTGACCACTCAGCAACAAATATACTGGGGCGTTATCGGCATTGTGTGCTTAGCCCTATTAGCCACCGCTGGCCGCCACTTTTTTAGTCATGCTTGGCTTGCGTTAACTCATAAGCGCGCCACCATGGATAGCTTAGTCGCCCTAGGAACTGGAGCGGCCTGGGCTTATTCAATGTTGGTAGTGATTTACCCAACTTGGTTTCCCTTAGCCTCGCGTCATGTTTACTTTGAAGCCAGCGCGATGATTATTGGTTTGATTTCACTAGGCCACTACATTGAGGCGAAAGCCAAAGCGAAGACAACCCAATCCTTGCAAGCCTTAATTAACTTGCAACCACAACAAGCAACACACATCACGGCGCAAGGCGATCAACAGATTGCAGTTGAATTAGTACAACTTGGTATGCAACTGCGCATAAAACCGGGAGAAAAAGTACCGATAGACGGCAAAGTCCTCAGCGGTGAATCTTATGTTGATGAATCCATGCTCACTGGTGAGCCGATCCCCGCCCTAAAAGTGGCAGGCGATGCCATTGCGGCAGGCACCATCAATCATGATGGCAGCTTAGTCATCGAAGCCACTGGCGTAGGGGCGCAAACCATGCTCTCGCGTATCATTAAAATGGTTCGTCAGGCGCAAAGCAGTAAACCAGCCATCGCCAAACTGGCAGATCAGATATCCGCTATTTTTGTACCGACAGTGGTTATGATTGCCCTGTTTTCCGCTCTGATTTGGTACTTTGTAGGCCCTGAACCTAAGGCCAGTTATATGCTAGTGGTTGCGACAACAGTATTGATCATTGCTTGCCCTTGTGCCTTGGGTTTAGCTACTCCACTCTCGGTTACGGTAGGAGTTGGTAAAGCCGCTGAAATGGGTATTTTGATCAGAGATGCCAATGTATTGCAATCGGCAAGCAAAATCACCACTGTAGTATTTGATAAGACAGGTACGCTCACTCAAGGCAAGCCAACCGTTCAGAACTTAGTCACGTGGGGAATTGAAGATAGCAAATTGTTAACCCTTGTTTACGCTTTGGAACTGCGCTCTGAACATCCTCTTGGCAAGGCTATCTGCCATTATGCGCAACCGCTGGTATCAACCAGCGCCGAAGTCGAGCAATTTACCAACCTAAGAGGCAAAGGGCTAATGGCAAATATTGGCGGTGATTCGGTCGTCGTTGCCTCTTTATCGCACCTTGAATCACTGGGCGTTCCTCTTACTCAAGCACAAACGGCCATTGAACACTACGCAAAGCAAGCTTGGACACCAGTCGCGGTTGCCATTAACGGTGAACTCAAAGCTCTCATCGCAATTGCTGATCCCATCAAACCTAACGCTGCGCAAGCTATCAGCACACTGAATAAAATGAACATTCGTACCGTGATGCTAACTGGAGATAACCAAAGCGTGGCCACCGCAATAGCCAAACAACTGGGCATACAGCAAGTGTTCGCTCAAGTGCTGCCAGATCAAAAAGCACAAAAAATCGTGCAGTTACAAGAGAAAGGCCAAATCGTCGCCATGGTCGGTGATGGTATTAATGATGCGCCAGCCCTTGCGCAAGCCGATATGGGTATCGCAATGGGCAGCGGCAGTGATGTCGCAATAGAGAGTGCGCAAATGACGTTGCTCAACTCCTCACCACTTGCCGTAGTCAATGCTATCGCTCTGTCTAAAGCAACGGTAAAAAACATGAAGCAGAACTTATTGGGCGCCTTCATCTATAACACCCTAGGCATTCCCATTGCCGCTGGCGTGCTTTATCCCGCTTTTGGCTTTTTACTCAGCCCTGTAGTTGCAGGAGCGGCAATGGCTTTATCCTCAATCACAGTCGTGAGCAACGCTAACCGCTTGCGTCTATTTAAATACCCTTATCACTCTTAGAGGTTATATAAAGATGAAAATGATCACAGCTGCTATGCTTAGCACCTTGTCTCTTATCAGCTACTCCGCATTCGCCACGGTGACCGAGGTGACCAATTACAAATCCCCTTATTGCGGCTGCTGTACTGAGTGGTCCACTCACATGCAACAAGCCGGATTTAAGGTTAACGACCAATTGCAAGAAGATATGACGGCAATAAAACAGCAATTGGGCATTACACCCAAGCTCGCCTCTTGCCATACAGCCGTTATCGACGGCTATGTTTTCGAAGGTCACATTCCAGCCACAGACATTCAAGCCTTTCTCGCTAATCCACCAAAAAATGCCAAAGGGTTAGCCGCGCCCGGCATGCCAATCGGCTCTCCAGGTATGGAATCTGGTGATAAGAAAGAAGCCTATTCGGTTTTTGCTTTTAACGAGCAAGGTCAGGTGTTTGAGTTTGCTCACCACGAAGGTAATTGATTTTATGTAATAAAGCCTCCGACAGATGCGGAGGCTTTCATTTGGGTGCCTTGATATGACTACGAGTTATTTAACGCTAGTTACCCGGCTGACTCGCTCGCCTGAAGCAGAGAGAGAACGGATCCAGACCTCACCGGACACCTTCGGTTGTTCACTATTAGAGTAATCAAACCATTGCTGACCATCTAATGAGTATTGCAGCTCAACGCCTGGGAATGACGAATTCATCGACAATTTACCCGCTTCAATCTTAGCTCCGGGTATTGGCAGGCGATAATCAATGCCAGCTTTTTCCAGTTTCGCCAACTCACGTTGCCCAACGATGTTAGCAAAACGAGTCCAATCTTGATTCAGTGCAGACTTATTGACTAAGTTGGTTTGCTGAGAGTATTCAACCCCTACTTTATAGTCGTTTTCCCACTCCGCTTTATGCCAAGCACGCTCAGCGGCAGCCAACACTCGAGGGAAAACCATATATTCATACTGCTCATCATTACGAACCGTTTCTGACCACAATTGAGCTGACAAGCCATAGAATGGTTTCGACGTCACCTCTCCTTTACCGACAAAACCATTACCATCACGATCTAATGAAGTTTCAGCGTTTTGCGGCATATTTTCCGGTGCAAAACCAAACATTTTACGCGTATCGGTCGCACGGGTGGCCCAGTAATAACCGCGCTCTTTAGGATCCGCCTCATAAGGCATATCCATGTAGACATAATCAGGGTTAGAAACAATTACGTCGTAACCTTGTTTTGCCCATTCATAAACAGAGCTTGTACCGCCCCAATAGAGGACATCCCAAAAGTTCACACGTGTATTGCGCGTGGCAAAAGCGGATTCTCCCTCGCTGTATTTCAAGCCATCTTGCCATGCTTGGAAATTCTCAATCCCTTTATCGGCGACAATTTTCGACACTTGCTCAGCAAAATAACTCGGTAAATGAGCAAAGTCACTTACTACTCCTTGGCTGACTAACGCTTGGCACTGTGGCGATTTCGCAAATGGTTTATCTTGTTGTGAAAGATCTAAGTTACCTTTCCAACTGACTTTTTCCGTCGCATTAATATCTTGGAAACCCGCGCCCAATTTGATGTTTTTCGCCTCATCGCCACCAAAATGCCAAGTCGATAAAGGCATGCCCGCCTCACTGTGCATCAAGGCCACTTCAGTGATCACCTTGTCCACAAAGCGTTTAGACGAGTCTAAACAAGGGTTAATAAAACTCTGCTTATCATAAAACTGAACCGTCGTAACATTAGAGCTGTCTTGAGGATCCATCAAGCGATACTGGCTAGCCTGTTCGGTTTTCCCTTCTTGGCTCAAACGTTCAAAACGAGCCTCCATTGAAACAACCGCAGAGCGAGCATGGGCTGGCATATCAATTTCAGGGATCACTTCAATATTGCGCGCTTTAGCGTGCTTGAGGATTTCAATGTAATCGGCTCGACTGAAATAACCTGAGCCAAAGTTATCAGAATTTGGACCGGAGCCAAGCTGTGGCAG
This sequence comes from Vibrio qinghaiensis, assembly GCF_002257545.1. NCBI lineage: Bacteria > Pseudomonadati > Pseudomonadota > Gammaproteobacteria > Vibrionales > Vibrionaceae > Vibrio > Vibrio qinghaiensis. The sequence continues at coordinate 2,091,650 of NZ_CP022741.1, forward strand.
TAAGCAGTTTTTCTCATCTAAATCAAAGCAGCGCTGTCCACCAATGTCGGTCAATTCAGGTAAGCCCGGAATTTCTAAACGCCAACCTTCATCATCAGTCAAATGAAGGTGTAATTTATTCATCTTATAAGCCGCCATTTGATCTAATGTGGCCAAAATCGCTTGCTTAGAATGGAAGTTACGTGCGACATCCACCATCACACCACGGTAATCAAAACGTGGAGCATCTCCGATGCTGATCACTGGCAACGCCGTGGCATTCTGACTATCCACTAAACCCAAAATAGATTGAACGGCGTAGAAAGCTCCCGCTTCATCAAATGCACGAATAGAGATAGCATTCGGTGCAATCTCCAACTCATAAGCGCCCGATGTCGCCATCTGGTCAGAAAATTCGCTCGGTGTAATCGCAACACCAACCGCCAACTCTCCATCGAGCTTCAGCCCAATCGTTTTGGCACGCGCTTGCAATGCTGAAAACTGATCCGTCGCAAAGTCCTTTACATCAAGCTTAAGGCCGCGAGTAATGTCAACAACGCCTTGACCAAGCGTTGTTTTTAGAGGAGTTGGCAACAGAGCCGTTGATACATCTTGCAGTGATACATCGCTATTTTTCTCAAATCGGCTGATGGCCGTAGCAAACACATTATTATCGCTGGCAGTGCGTTTGATATTATCGCCCTCAAGTCCACGCACAAATGATGACGTGTCTTCAGTGTTGAGAGATACAATAAGTTTAGGCTCTGTATTGGGCGCCGCAACGAATGCACGCGGCATAAAGTCCGTTTCAAACAACTGCCAATATTCAGCGACCAGAGGTAAAACAACCTCTTCGCCCGCAGCAAAACCATCAAATTTATCAGTGGGTTCAAGCTTATGTAAATCACCCGTTAAACGGGTAATTTTGAATTGATCATTTTCAACATCCAGAATCAGTCGAATGCTGTGGAAATAGATAGTCCACTGCTTTGAATTCACGGCTTCACCTTGGTTAACCAAGGTCATGTTCACTTTATTACACGATGCCCATTCCGCTTCGAGAGACTGACATGCCAATCCTTCATCTGCCCCGTGATTGGTTAATACGGTGTAATGAATATCCAAATTTTCCGCCAGCGCATCGACGACTTTCTGCTCTGGTGATTGCAACAAAGAGCAACCTGATAATGTGGCGATAACCGAAACAGCAATCAAACTAGGTTTCAACATGTGACTCACCCTACCTTTAAAATAAAAACCCAACATCTTGTTAAAAGGACTGAAAACAGCAACAAGCAACGAGACTTGTGGCCTAAGGCATCCACCATACAAGGAGTTATTTCTAAGCGTAAAATAATTAGCTGCACGAAGTGATCTAGTTCAAATCCTCTGAATGACAATCAAAACAAAACTATTTAAAATCAATGGATTAAATTTAACGTCAAAAACGTAATTTATTATTTGACGAGTTTAACTTGAGAAAGATCACATAAAAATACATCACAAAAATGAATTTATCGATAGAGATCACAGCTCACGAGAAGACGAGAAGTTCATTAAAGGGATTTGGCAGGTTAAATCGTGATATAGGTCATAAATTGTAATGACTCATCAAACGTCAAAATGCGCTAAAGTGACGTTTTTTACACATCCTAATGCTATTTATTATCGTGGAATATTGACTGCTATTTTTAATAGCTGAATTTGCTCGATGAAGGGTGGACAGTGGAAGAGACTGATAGTGAAGGAGGAAAACCCTTTATCTTTGGTAATGAAAGTGATCACATCCAGATGCAACAAAGCCCCGCATTACTGCGAGGCCTTTAATGTGGTCGGTGAAGAGCCAGATAGTGAAAGAGGCGAACCCTTTTCTATTTGGTAACGAAAACTTACCGCTTCCAAATATAACAAAGCCCCGCATTACTGCGAGGCTTTTAATGTGGTCGGTGAAGAGCCAGATAATGAAAGAGGCGAACCCTTTTCTATTTGGTAACGAAAAAACTCACCGCTTCCGAATGCAACAAAGCCCCGCATTACTGCGAGGCTCTTAAATATGGTCGGTGAAGAGCCAGATAGTGAAAGAGGCGAACCCTTTTCTATTTGGTAACGAAAAAACTCACCGCTTCCGAATGCAACAAAGCCCCGCATTACTGCGAGGCTCTTAAATATGGTCGGTGAAGAGCCAGATAGTGAAAGAGGCGAACCCTTTTCTCTTTGGTAACGAAAAAACTCACCGCTTCCGAATGCAACAAAGCCCCGCATTACTGCGAGGCTTTTAAAGATGGTCGGTGAAGAGGGATTCGAACCCCCGACCCTCTGGTCCCAAACCAGATGCGCTACCAAGCTGCGCTATTCACCGAAATTTTTGCTCTGCACTTAGCGAGCAGTTCCGAGCTTTTTGCCTGGAACGGATGCGTATAGTACGCATCTAAAACTAAGACGCAAGCCTTTAATCTTATTTCCATCAAATAACAAACTCATTGACTAAATTACCATCAAAAACACATAAAACGTGACTAATTACACACCAATAGAAACATTAAGTTAACTTACGCAACATTATTGATCCAGATCAGTGTCGACAAACAGAGCAAACTTTAACTTGGCTGTGTCTTCGAAACTTTGGAGGAAACATGGACTTTTGGCTTGATCTCCTATTTGGTAATGCTGTGGGGCTATCTTCAATGATAGTAATCTTTGGTGCTTTTGGTCTTATGCTGTTTTATGGCGGTTTCTTCATTTATAAAGTGATGAATGACAAATCTCCTCACTAGATCGCTTAGCACCTATTGGAAAATAGAGTAACGCTATGCACCGGAGTCGATTATCTGTCTGCTCCGGTTTTTTATCACGTTAATAACTCTATCTTCTTGATGAATGGCATCATTCGGCTACTCAAGATCGGTTCGATAAGATTATCTGTTTCAAAATAATCTATGGTGCTATGCCAAGAAAAGCACACAATAAGCACATAAATAAAAACGCCTTGGTTAATTACTATTAACTGCTAAAATATCGCAACGTCAATAGGCAACACTCAGAGTGTTGCTTTGTTTTTATTCACCGCCGTTGGGAAACGTAAGAGCAACCTATGTCACAACAAGCCACCACCCGTTTAAACAAATACATCAGTGAAACTGGTTTCTGTTCTCGTCGAGAGGCTGATAAGCTAATTGAACAAGGCCGAGTAACCATCAATGGGTTATTGCCAGAAATGGGCACTAAAGTCACGCCGAACGATGAGGTGTGTATTGATGGTAATCCATTAAAATCAAAAGAAAAACCGATATACATTGCCCTTAACAAACCGACTGGAATCACCTGCACAACAGAGCGCGATATTCCAGGTAACATTGTTGATTTTATTGGCCACCACAAACGTATTTTCCCGATAGGTCGATTAGACAAACCATCTGATGGACTGATCTTTCTGACTAACGATGGTGACATAGTCAATAAGATATTACGTGCTGGTAATAACCATGAAAAAGAGTACGTCGTCCGAGTAGATAGACCCATCACCGACGAATTTCTAAATAAGATGGCCTCTGGCGTGGAAATTCTTGATACGGTGACACTGCCTTGCAAAGTAACCCAAGAAACGAAGTTCTCCTTTAGAATTGTGTTAACACAAGGGTTAAACCGTCAAATTCGTCGTATGTGTGAGGCCTTAGGTTACGAAGTGTTTAAACTACGCCGAGTTCGTATTATGAACATCAGCCTAGACGGCATCCCTAATGGTGAATGGCGTTATTTAAGCGACGAGGAAGTCGCTGAAATATTAGCAATGTGTGAGAGTTCTTGCGGTACGGAAGGCGCGTCCAAGCTTGATGTGACGGGTAAGCGTATTCGCAAAGCCACCGATGCAAAACTATTTGATAGTCGTGAGCAAAATCAAACCTCGACGGCACGCAGAAATCAAAAGCCAAAAACGTTCCAAGGGCGCAATGCCGATGAATTTCGCCATGCTCCAAATACAAAAAGAGCACCGCGCCGACCCACAAATTCATCACAAGGTGCGCCAGCTAATAGCCACAGAAAAAGCAGTACGTTAAGCCTTAAAAAATAATCATCGAACAATGCGTTAATTCTGTTGAGCAATAAAATGACCGTAATGACGCATCACTGAAGCAACGATAAAAAAGGAGAAACATTCGTTTCTCCTTTAAGACAGCATAAAATTAACGCTTATTTCGTACCAAAAATCTTATCGCCAGCATCGCCAAGACCAGGAACGATATAACCTTTATCATTCAATTTCTCATCAATTGCCGCCGTATAGAGCTCCACATCAGGGTGCGCTTTTTCTAACGCCGCGATGCCTTCAGGCGCTGCAACTAAAACGAGAATTTTAAATTGGTTACAGCCGCGCTCCTTGAGCAAATCGATCGTCGCAATCATGGAACCGCCAGTTGCCAGCATTGGGTCAACCACAAGCGCAATTCGCTCCTCAATATTAGAAGCGAGTTTGTTGAAATAAGGGACAGGCTCAAGCGTTTCTTCATCACGATAGATGCCAACAACACTAATCCGCGCACTTGGAATGTGCTCTAAAACGCCGTCCATCATGCCAAGACCAGCACGCAAAATAGGTACTACCGTTACTTTTTTACCTTTGACTTGATCAATTTCAACTGGGCCATTCCAGCCTTCAATCGTCACTTTTTCTGTTTCAAAGTCTGAGGTTGCTTCATAAGTTAGTAGGCTACCCACTTCTGTAGCTAACTCACGAAAACGCTTAGTGCTGATATCCCCTTCCCTCATTAACCCAAGTTTGTGCTTAACTAGAGGGTGTTTAACTTCAACAACTTTCATTTTCATCTCCGACGACATTTAAACAAACCTTCGAATTGTACACACTTTTTATGCTAATTTCAGTGCCAATTATAAACAAAAAAACTGACGCAAACGTTTTCCTTTTTGTTTTAAGCCCTGTTAGAATAGCGCCGTTTTCATATCCAACTTATGACCGAGGACTTCCCCGTGAGCGGTAATAACACTTCTCTTAGTTACAAAGATGCTGGCGTAGATATTGATGCAGGCAATGCACTTGTTGAACGAATTAAAGGCGCCGTCAAACGCACTCGTCGCCCTGAAGTTATGGGTGGCATTGGTGGTTTTGGCGCGCTTTGCGAGCTACCAACCAAATATAAACATCCTGTTTTAGTCTCTGGCACCGATGGAGTTGGCACAAAACTTCGCCTCGCATTGGATATGAATAAGCACGACACCATTGGCATTGACTTGGTTGCGATGTGCGTTAACGATTTGATTGTTCAAGGTGCTGAACCGCTTTTCTTTCTGGACTACTATGCCACGGGTAAATTGGATGTAGATACAGCGGCTGATGTGGTGTCGGGTATTGCCGATGGTTGTGTGCAAGCAGGTTGCGCTTTGATCGGTGGTGAAACCGCTGAAATGCCGGGCATGTACGAAGGTGAAGATTACGATGTCGCTGGCTTTTGTGTCGGTGTGGTTGAAAAAGAAGAGATCATCGATGGCTCAAAAGTGGCAGCAGGTGATGCTCTGATTGCGGTTGGCTCTAGCGGCCCTCACTCAAACGGCTATTCATTAGTTCGCAAGATTTTGGAAGTATCAGGTGCCGACAAAAATGAAGACTTGGCTGGCAAAACGATTGGTGAGCACTTACTGACACCAACCAAGATTTACATCAAATCAGCGCTTAAGATGATCGCCGAGCACGATATTCACGCCATTTCGCACATTACTGGCGGTGGTTTCTGGGAAAACATTCCTCGCGTTCTTCCGCAAGGGACGAAAGCGGTGATTGACGGCAATAGCTGGGAATGGCCAATTATTTTCCAATGGCTGCAAGAAAAAGGGAATGTAACCACTCACGAAATGTACCGCACATTTAACTGTGGTGTAGGACTGATTGTTGCGCTTCCAATGGATCAAGCACAAGCGGCGGTTCAATTACTGCAAGCGGAAGGCGAAAATGCGTGGGTTATCGGTCATATTGCTGAAGCTCAACTCGATGAAGAGCAAGTAGAGATCAAATAACTGATGAAAAGTATTGTTGTTTTAGTTTCAGGAAATGGCACCAACTTACAGGCTATCCTTGATGCGTGTGAAACGAAAATTAAAGATGGCAAAGTAACGGCTGTTTTTTCAAACAAAGCAACTGCTTATGGCTTAGAACGAGCTAAAAAAGCAGGTGCGGCGGCGGTGCATATTGACCCAAATGCCTTTGACACGCGAGATGCGTTTGATGCGGTATTGATGGAGCAAATTGACCAATACGCGCCTGACTTAATCATTCTTGCTGGCTACATGCGTATTCTGAGTGGTGAGTTTGTGCGTCACTATTTAGGACGGATGCTCAATATTCATCCTTCTTTACTTCCTAAATATCCTGGGTTGAATACCTACCAACGCGCGATTCACGCGGGTGATGAAGAGCATGGCACCAGTGTGCATTTTGTGACTGAACAACTTGATGGTGGCCCAGTCATTCTACAAGCAAAAGTGCCTATTTTTGATGAAGATACCGTTGATATTTTGACTCAACGTGTTCAAGCTCAAGAGTATCGAATTTACCCACTAGTGGCACAATGGTTCGTTGAAGGACGCTTGGAAATGCGTGAAGGTAAAGCCTATTTAGATGGCCAATTACTTGGCATGCATGGTTATGCTTTCGATGAATAAATCGTATCTCTGAATAGTGCGAAAAAGGTTGCCTCAACAGCAACCTTTTTTTATTGTCATCTCAAATACGATTCAAACCGCAGTAAATAGAACAAGCTTAAGAATAAAAAACTTAAATGGGTGCTTGGCAGCCTGGCTTTGCCGCGGCAAAGGGAATGTCAGCTAAGGACTGCGCATTGCCATCAACGTATTCGCCATAATGGAAAATCGCATATTCGCCTGGTTTCATTCGTTGCCAAGTTTCATTTCCCGTCAGTGGCTGAGTCGCAATCACAGACACAACATCATCAGGCGTTGTTTCTTCTTGGAAGTTAATCTCGACATCTTCATCAAGCAGGCTCGCTTTACCAAAGGGGGCACGTCGAGTAATCCAGTACAGATGATTCGTGCAATAGGTCACCAAAAACTCACCGTCAGAAAGTAGCATATTAAACACACCTTGCTGCTTCAGTTGATCGCAACACTTCGCAACGAATTGAAACATGCTGAGCATATCTTGAGGCGGTTCAGGATAACGCGCTTCTAACTGCTTTAACAACCAACAGAAAGCTTGCTCGCTATCGGTTTCACCAACAGGGCGATAGCGCCCAGTTTCTAGCTGCTGGTGATCCGTCAATTGTCCATTGTGAGCGAACGTCCAATATCTCCCCCACAATTCTCGAGTGAATGGGTGAGTATTTTCCAAATTCACCCCACCGCGATTTGCTTGACGAATATGGCTAACCACTGCCCGACTTTTTATAGGGTAATTCTGCACAAGCTCTGCAATTTTTGACTGAAAGCTAGGGTTAGGATCTTTAAAGGTACGAAACCCCTTCCCTTCATAGAAAGTGATTCCCCAACCATCACGATGCGGTCCCGTGTTCCCGCCACGCTGAATCAACCCAGTAAAACTAAAGCAAATATCAGTCGGCACATTGGCACTCATACCGAGCAATTCACACATGGTTTAATGCACTCCCTTTTGCAACCACAAACACATTAAAAGAAAAGAACGATGTTGAACTTCTTACGCCATCTCTTTTTCAATCAGTTGGATAACGATGTGGATGATCTTGATATGGATTTCTTGGATACGATCCGCGTAGCCGAAGTGCGGGACACGAATCTCGATATCCGCTAAACCTGCCATTTTCCCACCATCTTTACCGGTCAGTGCAATGGTCTTCATCCCTTTGGCTTGGGCGGCTTCAATCGCTTTCAAAATGTTCCCCGAATTACCAGAAGTCGATAGGCCAAACAGGACATCGCCTTTTGAACCCACCGCTTCCACATAGCGAGAGAATACAAAATCGTAACCAAAATCATTGCTAACGCAAGACAAGTGGCTTGGATCTGAAATAGCAATACCAGGATAACCCGGACGATTCTCGCGATAGCGCCCCGTTAGCTCTTCAGCAAAGTGCATTGCATCACAGTGGGAACCGCCATTACCGCAAGAGAGCACTTTTCCGCCTTGCTTAAATGAGTCGGCAATCAGTTTTGCGGCGGCCTCAATTTGAGCGATGTTATGCTCATCATTAAGAAATTTGTTTAGCACGTCAGCCGCTTCGGTCAATTCACTTTTAATTAAATCCTGGTACATAGATATATTCTCTTTTTAATCTGTTTACCGATAGGCTCCATCAATCAAGAGCCAGTAACAGGCTTGAGTTTACCCAAACCATCTTTTCTGTCGATAGTTCGACTTCAAGAATTGTTGTTTTCTCCCGCTTCCCACTCCAGAAAGCCCTCTATGGGTTGTTTATTTTGAGGTTTTGCCCTACATGGATCACTTTTTGAACAATACAAGGTTTTACATTTCGTTAATAATTTGATTACACTTAGCACTGGTTAGACCACTTACACAAACGAGACGACTAACAACACTCCCCAATGCACTGAGAAAAATCAGCCGCAATGGCGTGAATACAGTCTCAAAGGAATGAAATTATGGACATCTTGCTCTCTATACTTGGTTTTCTCACCGTGTTCGGTGTGTGCCTCTACCACAGAATGTCACTTTTTAGCGCATTAGTTGCGCTAACGGTAACCATGGTGGTTCTTACCCTGCTGGATTACACCGGGGTGATTGGATGGTTGCTGTATTTAGCGGCTATCGCTTTATTAGCCGTTCCCTCTATCCGTCAAAGCGTGATTAGCGAAAAAGCATTAACACTGTTCAAAAAAGTGCTGCCTGCAATGTCACAAACCGAAAAAGAGGCATTAGATGCAGGAACCGTTTGGTGGGAAGCTGAACTGTTTAAAGGCAAACCGAACTGGAACAAACTACACAAAATTGCAGCGCCGACATTAAGTGCACAAGAGCAAGCCTTTATTGATGGACCAGTCAACGAAGTGTGTGCCATGGTTAGCGATTATCAAGTTACGCATGAATTAGCCGACTTACCTCCTGAGGTTTGGCAATATTTAAAAGATCATAAATTCTTCGCCATGATCATTAAAAAACAATACGGCGGCTTGGAATTTTCAGCTTATGCACAATCCATTGTGCTACAAAAGCTAACGGGTGTATCTGGTGTGCTTTCATCCACCGTTGGTGTACCGAACTCTTTAGGCCCAGGCGAACTTTTACAACATTATGGTACTGAAGATCAGAAAAACCATTACCTGCCACGTTTAGCGGAAGGTAAAGAGATTCCCTGTTTTGCATTAACCAGCCCAGAAGCGGGTTCCGATGCAGGTTCAATTCCTGATTTTGGCGTGGTATGTAAAGGGAAATGGGAAGGCAAAGAAGTGTTAGGGATGCGCCTAACGTGGAACAAGCGCTATATCACGCTCGCCCCGGTTGCAACCGTATTAGGCCTAGCATTCAAACTGCGCGATCCTGACGGCTTACTTGGGGATAAAACAGAGCTTGGCATCACTTGTGCGCTCATCCCAACCCACTTAAAAGGAGTTGAAATTGGCAATCGCCACATGCCATTGAACGTTCCATTCCAAAATGGTCCGACACGTGCTAACGATTTGTTTGTGCCACTGGATTTCATCATTGGCGGACCAAGCATGGCAGGACAAGGCTGGCGTATGCTTGTAGAGTGTTTATCGGTTGGACGTGGCATTACGTTACCTTCTAACTCGACGGGCGGAATTAAAACTGCGGCGCTAGCAACAGGAGCTTACGCTCGGATTCGTCGTCAATTTAAGCAACCAATTGGCCATATGGAAGGTGTCGAAGAGCCATTAGCACGTTTAGGTGGTAACGCTTATGTGATGGATGCGGCGAGCAATTTAACCGTAGCTGGTATTGATCTGGGCGAAAAACCCTCGGTCATTTCCGCTATAGTCAAATACCACTGTACCCACCGTGGTCAACGCAGCATTATTGATGCAATGGATATCGTGGGCGGCAAAGGCATTTGTATTGGTCCTGCTAACTTTTTAGCTCGCAGCTACCAAGGTGCACCGATTGCCGTAACCGTCGAAGGGGCCAATATTCTGACTCGCTCAATGATCATCTTTGGTCAAGGCGCTATCCGTTGTCATCCTTATGTTTTAGAAGAAATGAACGCCGCTTATTCACAAGATTCTGATGCCGTTGAGAAATTTGACGCAGCTCTTGCAGGTCACGTCAGCTTCACCATGAGTAATCTTGTCCGCAGTATTTGGTTTGGCGTTACCGATGGTTTTGGTTCATCTGCACCGACTAATGATGCAACCAAACGCTACTATCAACAACTAAACCGTTACAGCGCTAACTTAGCACTGCTTTCTGATATTTCGATGGCTGTATTGGGAGGCTCTCTCAAACGTAAAGAGCGTTTGTCAGCACGCCTTGGCGATATTTTGAGCCAACTCTACCTCAGTTCTGCCACACTTAAGCGTTTTGAAAATGATGGTCGTCCTGTGGAGGATCTTCCTTTGGTTCATTGGGGTCTGCAAGACAGTTTGAAGCAGACGGAAGTCGCCATTGATGAATTCTTAGCCAACTTCCCGAATAAAGCGATTGGTAAGGTACTTCGTATATTGTTGATGCCGATTGGTCGAGTACGCAAAGCACCTAGCGATAAATTAGATAGCCAAGTTGCGCAGATCCTACAAACACCGAGTGAAACTCGTTCACGCATTGGTCGCAACCAATATCTCGCCCCAACGGCGCATAATGCGGCGGGTAAGATTGAACAAGCACTGGACATCATTTTACGTGCAGAGCCTTTGTTCGATAAAGTGTGCAGCGTCACCAATCAACGCCGTCCATTTTTGCGTTTAGATGAAGTGGCCGCCATTGGCTTACAACAAAAAATTCTAACCGAACAAGAAGCACAGCTATTAACGGAAGCTGAGGCTCATCGTTTGTATACCATTAATGTCGATGATTTTGCGCCACAGGAACTGGCCGCAAAGCCTCAATATCCGGCAATAAATGATGTTGCGTAAGTCAATCTATTGAATGTCAAAGGGCGCTTTAAGCGCCCTTTTCTATGACTAGAATACAGAATCAAGAGGTTGCCAACTCGGCAACATCCCTTGTTATTTCTTCGGCATATTCAACTGTAATTCGGGTTGCAACGCCTTTTTCGCTTTAATCTTACGCATCACAAACCACGCTAGAAGACCTATGAATATTGCAACAATATTACCAATCACGATGAACATAATACTGCGACTCGTTGCCTCTTCTCTCATCTGAATAATCAGTTGCTCCTGTTCAAGCCTACGCTGCTTAATCTCTTCTTCCATCTGCAAACGGCGAGTCTCCTCAATGTTAACATCATCCACCACGCTGTAAGTACGCTCTGAAAGTGGGAAATAAAGTGGGCGCTGGCTAGCGAGTTCTGTCGCATATAACCTTCCAGACCAACGATAGTTACCGTTATCCCCTTTGTATGGAATTTCCAAATTAAGCTTGAGTGACTCTTTTCCGGATAGTCCTTCAGTAGCAAAAATATCATCATAAATATTGGCATGCTCAACATGCGCCGCTATCGATCCGGGTTCAACCATGCCTAACTCACCTGCAAAGACAATTTGGTGCGGCGCGCCATCTACTCGGGACTGGATAAAGGTAGTCGACACTGGCGTAGGGTAAACTAACACTTCTTGCTCTTGAGCGCGTAAAAACACACCGTTACCAGAAGTGATCCTAACACGGTATTTACCCGGCACTGGAGTGATAGACAACGCAACCGTAAATACACCATCACCAGGACGTTCATCTAAACCACGTCCATCATCAGCAAATTCACCAATAACCTCAGGTAATGGACGCGCCTCTTTGATCAGTTCTTGTTCATTTTCAACGAACTTAGTAAAAGTCACTTTTAAGTTGACTCTATCGAGAAAGTCTCTCAACAATAAAGGCTTACCATCCGAGGTTAAGCGAGCTGTAAATTTTAATTCTTCACCATGATACAAACGGCTAGGAAATACATCTGTATCCAATTGCAAGTGTGAGATTAGCTTAATGCTATTTTGTTGCGAAACCTTTCCTATAGCCTGCCAAGGGCCAGGCATTGGCTTATCAATTGAAATGATATCCATTGTGGCTTCCTGATACCAACGCATATTCTCATCGTACCGCCACGCGTAATATTTCTTACCATCTGGCCGCACAAGCACCACTGGCTGAGATGACTTTTCGCGATACACGACAAAAGTAATTTGTGAAATGGTTGGATCCACTCGAAAACGATTATCGAGCAGCGACATCGAGGAGGGATTTGCCGCAAAAACGCCAATACTCCACATCAGCGCAGCAATAGCCACCATTATCCTCAACATATTTTCTCCTACTGACGCCAAAGGCAACTTCCACTCTTTTCGACTAGATCCAATCTTTCTTGGTGTGCTTGTAGTTCATCGGCACAAGCACGCAAAACCTTTAGCTTTTTCCGACCTGCGACAGCTCGTTTTATTGACTCTCCTCCCACACTGCCATCACTGCGCGTTCCAGCATTAAATTGTAAAGAGGTTTGCCCACCTGTCATCAGCAGATAAACGTCCGCTAATATCTCCGCATCGAGCAATGCACCGTGCAAGGTACGATGTGAGTTATCGATACCATAACGATCACAAAGTATATCCAAATTGTTGCGTTTGCCGGGGAAAATACGCTTTGCCATAGCAAGCGTATCGGTCACTTTGCAATACTGCTCCGTCTTACCGATTTTAGCGTCGAGCTTGCGAAACTCGTAATCCATAAAACCGACGTCGAAGGGAGCGTTGTGTGCCACCAGCTCTGCTCCCTTGATGAAATCTAAAAACTCTTGATGCACATCGCGATATTGCGGTTTATCCACCAAAAATTCATCGGTAATGCCGTGGATCTCGATCGCTTCTAACTGAATCTCACGATCGGGTTTCAGGTAGACATGGAAGTGGCGGCCAGTAAGCTTGCGGTTGATAATTTCAACGGCACCGATTTCAATAATGCGGTGTCCCTCATAATGAGGGCCGCCTTCACGGTTCATACCCGTGGTTTCCGTATCAAGAACGACGATACGTTGGGATTGGGAATTGCTGCTAGTATTCATAAGGATATGTATGTCAGACTATGCCAATAATGTGCGTAACCTAATAGTATCAAATCATGACAAAACAGGTGGAAATTTTCACTGATGGATCTTGCTTAGGTAATCCTGGCCCGGGTGGGTATGGGGTTGTCCTTCGTTATAAAGGAACCGAAAAAACGTTAGCCAAAGGCTATCGACTCACCACTAACAACCGAATGGAAATGTTAGCGGCAGTGGTTGCACTGCAAACACTGAAAGAGCCATGTAATGTTATTCTCACCACAGACAGCCAATACGTTCGTCAAGGTATTACTCAGTGGATCCACAACTGGAAAAAACGCGGTTGGAAAACATCGGATAAAAAACCAGTGAAGAATGCCGATTTATGGCAAGCACTCGATAAAGAAAGCGCCCGCCACACCATTGACTGGCGCTGGGTGAAAGGCCATGCGGGTCATCGTGAAAATGAAATGTGCGATGAATTAGCACGCAATGCAGCAGAAAACCCAACCGAAGACGATATTGGGTATCAAGCATCCGAATAAGGGTCACAGGCCTTATCTTGGTTCTGAGTTGATAAACGGTAGTTCAGGCTAACTGGCGAAAGACGCCGTTTAAAACGCCAATGAGGTTTAATCGGTTTCAAGGGATAAGTACGTTTGCGCGCTACAATGAAATACAGGCTACCAAATGGAGCGGCCCAGTCGCCAATACCATTTTCCAACCACGCCCACATGGGTTGATATTTTTGCATCGGAAAAAGGGCATATTGGTCACAGTCAATCACTTGATAATTCAAGACACTCAGCCAATCCTTAATCCGGTTAGCGGTAAACATACGACCGCTCCAAGGTAAGTTATGTTTTCGCCAAGGCATCAAACTTGCGATCCCCGTAAAACTGATTGGATTAAACCCCGTAATAATGATGTAGCCATCATCCATCATCACGCGGTCAACTTCGCGTAAGATACGATGCGGATCGCCACAATAATCCAGTTGATGCGCTAAAATAGCCACATCAAAACTCCTCTCAAGGAAAGGCAACTCACCACTATCGGCAATCACATTATGAAGTGGGTTTTTGATATCAAGATGAACTTGGTGTTGAATATTGCAGTTGCAACTGGCAAGCTCACAACTCAAACCACCGAGCTTAAGCATATGATAGCCAAATAATTTAGGGCACCATTCATCAAGCCGAGTCTGAATAGAATCGCTAACCCATTGACCATTTTTAAGTTGTGACCAAGAGTGAGGTTTATCTAATTTCTTTTCGCTACGTGCTGGCTTCATCGATAACCTATTTCACCTCGGTGATTGGAGATACTCATGTTACAGATCAAAAGCATACCCGCATTTAATGATAATTACATCTGGCTGATCCAAAATAGCGATCAGCGTTGTGCTGTGGTCGATCCCGGTGATGCAGCACCAGTGCTTGAGTACCTCTCGAAGCATCAATTAACGCTCGAAGCAATATTAATTACCCACCATCACCATGATCACATTGGTGGTGTTGCAGAACTGGTTCGTCAGCTTCCCAGCATTAACGTTGTTGGTCCCGCTCATGAACCTATTCCTACCTTAACGCACGCGGTTGAAGCTGGCGATCAGCTAGAACTGTTCAATGAAATCTTTATGGTGCTTGATCTCGCAGGACACACAAAAGGTCACATTGGCTATGTCGGTGACAATAAACTGTTTTGTGGCGATGTACTGTTCTCCGCAGGGTGTGGCCGTGTTTTTGAGGGCACAATGGAGCAAATGTTTACGTCACTGTGTAAACTTGCCGCATTACCAGAAGAGACTGAGGTCTATTGCGCGCACGAATATACCGCAAGTAACATCGCATTTGCTTTGGCTGTTGAGCCCGATAATGACCAGCTTCAACAATATCGAGATACCGTCAACCGGCTTCGAGCCCAGCAGAAATCGACATTACCGACCACGATCCGCCAAGAAAAATGGATCAATCCGTTCTTGCGAACCCAACAAGAGAGTGTGATGAAATCCGTTGCGAATCGTACTCAGCAAACCGATCCTTTATCAATTTTTACCGCATTACGTGAGTGGAAGAACGAATTTTAACGATTTGCTGCTTGTCATAGCAATAAAGTGCCAAGTATTATCAGCAGCCATTAAGTCAAAGGGCTGAGATAGATGCGATTTCAATTTAGCTGGGTGATGGTGCTCTTGTTCGCGGGGTGCCAAATCACTCAGCCAACAGACCAAACAACAGCGCCAAACGCCAAAGAGGCCAATAGCCCTCAGATTCAGACACCAAAAGAGATAACTAAACCAAAGCCGTCATCTGCAAAAAAGACAACGCCGAAAGCGATCACGCCACAAGAGCAGAAGGACGTATGGCAGCGTATTGCCATGCAGCTGTCGATGGATATCCCAGATCAAAAATCAGTAAATTATTATCGAACTTGGTATCTTAAACACCCTAATCACCTGCAAACTGTTGCTGAGCGAGCAAAGCCATTTCTTTACCTGATCACAGAGAAAATTGAGCAGCGCGGCTTACCACTTGAGTTAGCACTCTTACCCATTGTTGAAAGCTCGTTTGATGCCTTTGCCTACTCACACGGTAGCGCTGCGGGGCTGTGGCAATTTGTGCCGAGTACGGGAGAAATGTATGGCCTAGAGCAAAATTTTTGGTATGACGGAAGACGAGATGTAGACGCTGCAACGGATGCTGCTTTGAATTATCTCACTGCATTAAATAAGCGTTTTGATGGTGATTGGAGCCATGCGATTGCCGCCTATAACAGCGGTGGTGGGCGGATCTCTAGCGCGATTCGTAAAAATCACAAGGCTGGTAAACCAACCGACTTTTTCTCACTCGACTTACCCGATGAAACCACAGGCTACGTCCCTAAATTACTCGCACTGGCCGATATTGTTGCCAATCAAGAAAAATATGGAATTGAAATCCCAGCGATTGCTAACAAACCAGTATTAACGTTAGTCGACCCTCAAGAGCAGCTTGATCTTGCCATTGCCGCCAATTACGCGGGAATGAGCGTGAAAGAGCTGCAAAGTTACAATCCGGCTTACAACCACTGGGCAACCTCACCAACGGGGCCTTATCAACTGTTACTCCCATTGAATAAAGTCGAGCAATTTGTACAGAAAGTTGAAGAGAATCGCGGTAAGGGGATGAAGTTAGTACGCTACAAGGTAAAATCCGGCGATAGCTTGAGTGTGATTGCTCAACAGCACAATACCACCAGTAAAGTGATTCAGACGGCCAACAATCTCAATGGCAACGTCATTCGCATTGGGCAGCATTTAATGATCCCGACATCCGTAAAAGACGAAAAAACATACGCACTCAGTGCCAGTAACCGCTTAGCAAAAACGCAAGCGATGGCCCGTGGTCAGTATAAGCTGTCTCATACGGTAGCCAAAGGTGATAGCTTATGGATCATTGCCAAACAGCACAATGTTTCCCATCAATCCTTAGCACAATGGAACGGTATGGGGCCAAGAGACACGTTGAAGATTGGCCAAAAACTGGTCATTTGGAAAAATAGCAGTGAAGGTGCCATCATTCGTACTGTTTTTTATCAAGTGCGTAGCGGCGATACACTCAGCACCATAGCCAATAAGTTTAAAGTCAAAAGCCTCGACATTGTGAAATGGAACGAGCTTGCAAACCAAAAGTACTTAAAGCCGGGTCAAAAACTCAAGCTCTACGTCGATGTCACTAAGGTCAGTGTATGAATCCTTCCAGTAACCCATTAATCATGTTGGTGGATGTTTTCCGTTCCCCTACGTCTTGTTTTTTAGCCCTTCATCAACGTGGAATGTGGGGTTGGCAGCCTTATCTCTTTTTAATCCTGAGCCCCTTTCTATTTTGGGGGGCTTATTTTGACGTGGTTAACTTTGAATGGCTAAAAGCGGGACTCTCAGCGCAATTGGCAATGGTCAACCCTACTCAGCTTGAAATGTTAGATGCCAACACCTTGATGGCCAGTGAAATTATCAGTGATGTGGTAGGCCGCACGCTAACGATTTTCATGTTGGCATTGTGGTTCAATTTGGCGACCAAGCAGAGCCAACATCAGCACGGTTTCTGGCGTTGGTTTGCCGCAAGTGCTGTCATCACTTTCCCAGCCGTGTTGGGCGATCTCGCCAGTTACGCGAGCTTATTACTCAAACATGGCTACGTGATGACTTACGCTGCTGATCTTAACAGTTTAAATGGTCTAATTAAGTTGCCACTGACTAATGATTGGTCCCAATTTGCCAGCTCCTTCCCACTGCTTTTGCCTTGGTACATCGTACTTGGCTACGCGGCGGTGGGCGCATGGACAGAGCTTGAACGCGGCCAAGCTCTGGTGATTTCGGCGCTGCCTTGGATTGGCTATTACCTGATTTGGGCACTGTACATCTCAATCAGCTAGAAAGCCGTTATAAGCTGAAACTCGCCAATAGTGGGTTATGATCAGAAGCGTCCGTTACCGGCGCTTTTGCATTGAGTAGTGTTAAACCGCGATAAAAAAGATGATCGAGCACCAAGCCCGTCACAAATTGAACTCGGTGATCGGGTTCGAACGACACTTCCTGCAAACCCACACGATTTAATGCAGCAGTTAATGTGTCCATCCTTGCTTGACTCCAGCTATTAAAATCGCCACCGACAATCAGCGGCCCGTGATGTGTTTTTAATTGAACGAGTAACGCTTCCAACTGATTGGCATACTCTTGCGTACCATAGGTAAAGTTCACTGCATGCAGGTTTACAACCGCCAGAGTCTGACCATCACTTAAACGATACAGGGCGTAAATCGCCGATTTGGGTAAGCGCAACCAAGGCTCTAATTCGGTGTAAGCACACGCTAATACTGGCATCTGCCTACCAAGATTTAACACTCCGGCTGATTCACCAAAAACTCGAAAAGCATCCGCTTGTGTCCCACCCCACTGTTTTTGGCTGATCCACTCTTTCAATGACAAGGTCATGCTCGCTTCTTGTAGCAACACCAATTGGGCATCTTGGCTGAATTTATTCAGCTCACTTTGCCATGTTGCTCTATTTTGTTTATAGATATTCCAAACCAGTACATTGAGCTGACCATGCTCATCTATTACGCGAGCGTTTGGATTATCGTAACAAATCAGTGGCGATGAAGTGCTTTTGCCATCAATAGTCAACAATTGCGGCGTTGAAGGAATAGTAAAAATAGAGAAAAAACTAACCACAGCCGCGGTAATCAGCAACAGCGGCAAAACAAGCAGATATTTTCTTTTCATAACGTTCAACAAAATTGGTAGGGATGTATTCAAAAGAGACAAAAAAGGAGCCATTGGCTCCCTTCTTCTCGGTATATAGCTAAATAGCGTCTTCGTCTTCTTCACCGGTACGAATTCGTACCACTCGTTCAATATTAGTAATGAAAATTTTACCATCACCAATTTTTCCCGTTTGCGCCGTCTCAATAATGGTGTCAACGCAGCGATCAGCGACATCGTCAGTCACCACAATTTCAAGCTTCACTTTAGGTAAGAAATCCACCATGTACTCAGCGCCACGGTACAATTCAGTATGCCCTTTCTGACGACCAAATCCTTTTACTTCAGAAACAGTCATACCCGTGATCCCCACTTCAGCTAACGCTTCGCGGACGTCATCAAGTTTAAATGGCTTAATAATGGCTTCGATTTTTTTCATGTTCATCCCTTAAACTTTCATCAATTGGTGGCATTATCTGCTAGCCGTTAATAACAATCAACCAAAGCTCTACTGGATTTAGCCCTTTTGTTACTTAAAGTTCACAACTATTTGAAATGGACTAGCACTTTGAGTAACGGTAGAAGTCGCTCTGTTATTAAGCTCGCGCTGGCAACAAGTTTTTATCTGGTAAACAAAAAGGGTAATCCTCTGAAAGTTCACTAGCAGGACAACTGATCACTTGTTCATTATTTAGGCCACAGTCACGCATATACATCAAGGTAGCAAAGCTATCAATCACGTGCGTTGGATAAATGGGTCCCGCATCTCGATATGCTTCCATTAAAGGCAAATGGTCATTTTGGTAGCAAACTATCTTTTCTGGCGCATCCACAATCCAACGAGGGAAATAGATAGCCCCATGAACCACATAATCATATAAGTTCAATGTTAATGCGACACTTGTGCCTGTCGCTTCAACCCAAGAAACTCGGTAAACCGACTGTGCGACGCGTGAAATAGACACTCGTTGATCTTTGACCCAACGTCCACCAACGATGCCTGAGTGGACACGGTAATCAATGGTTGTCTCATTTTTTATATACAGTTCATAACGCCAACCTTGATCATAGGTATAGATGAAGCTTTTACCCAGAAAATAACTTAAATCATTTCGCTCAAAATTCATGATGGGTCCTCTATTATAGATTGTGGCTTATTGGAATAATTACTTTTGTACTGAGAGTCTCCATCATTGGATTGGTTGCAATCAGAAGCAAAATGAATATGTAACTTGTATTCTGTGCCACAGAAATGAGTATTTGAGCTGAATTTTATCTAAGAATTAATTTACTGAATTTATACAAAAGTCCGATGGACTTTACCATATCGAACTTTTAATCAGGCGAAACCTATAATGAGTTTAAGAACCACTATATACCCAAACAACTTGGAGTTGCAGGTAGGCGGCAAGTGAGTGAGTCCCCATGAGCATAGGCAAACTATGTGATTGGGGTGAACGAACGTAGCCAACACCGCTGCAGCTTCAAGTAGGAAGGGTATAGACCTACTTCAAGCTGGAATAATAAGCCGCTAAATTGGCAATATCTTCATCAGTGAGCATCATAGATTGTGCTTGCATGACGACGGCTAAACCACCACTGCGTTCTTTGTTTTTATAAGCTTTAACTGATGTTATGAGGTATTGCTCATTTTGCCCTTTTAGGTTTGGGTAACCCGGGATCAATGCAATCCCGTCTGCGCCGTGACACGCCGCGCAGATAGCCGCTTTGGCTTGCCCTGCGGCTGGGTCTCCAGCAAACGCACTTCCCGCTAACAACGTAAAACCCATAACTATTCCAATCGCGATTTTTTTCATTGCTCCACCTTTATGTCCATATTCATTGTATGTTTTATACGAATTCTGCATGAAAAGCGTTCATTTGTCCCAGATGAGTTCACAATCTTGCCCGCTGAAGTCACGATCAACAAATAAATTTGCAATCGCAACCACTTGATTCCGATGCATCAATATTGGCGTTCTTCGTCGTAACCAACTCGGCACGCCATACTCTTGGAACAATTTTTTTAGCTTTCGACTTCCCACTCGTCCTGAAGGGCATGCTGCCAGCCCTTCAGGATTAAACGTAACGCTTAATTGATGGCAATCATCAGGCAAGGCTATTCCCTTGCTAGCACCATTAGACGATAACGTCAGATTTCCTAATCCATCAGGCAAGGTGACTGATTGATCGGGCACAATCATCGCCTGCCAATCTGAAATGTCTTGATAAGTTTGGATGCAATATAGCTTTTGGTCAAAGCGGCGGATCTCACTTTGTCCTAGTTTAAGACGAGGATTCGCATCAATACGCGCAGACGCCACTTGTTGCCAAATCATCGCCAAATGTTCTTGAGTCGGCATTGACTCCCCCAATTGAGCAAGCCACATTCTTAGCAATTGATAGCGTGCTAATTCGCTGCGATGAGAAAGCGCGGTAATTGATAAACTACCATCAGGCATCTTTGCCTCTTGCATTGCCTCTTGTAGCAGCTCTTCAAGCAACACCTGCTGCTGAGCACATAATGTCGCACTACGAGCAACCGCTTGGTGAATATGCGGCCAGCGCTGCATAAGAACTGGCGTGATGTGATGACGGATAAAATTACGATCAAAACGGGTATCTTGGTTGCTTTCGTCCTCGACCCAATCCAAATTCTGGGTTATGGCAAAGCTTTCGATCTGTACGCGAGTCGCCGCAAGCAAAGGACGGACGATTTTCCCCGCGCCAAATGACATCGCTTGCGCCATCGAAGAGAGCCCTTTAGGCCCACTACCGCGCTTTAAGGCAAGCAAAAATGTCTCGATTTGATCATCACTATGCTGTCCAGTTAGCAACAAATCGTCAGCGTTAATGTAGTTTGCTAAAACTTGGTAACGCGCCGTACGCGCCAATGACTCCACACTTTCACCGCTGTCAGTATCGAGTTGTACCCGCTCAATAAAAAAAGGGATCGCGGCGTGTTGAGCCCAGCGCTGACACTGTTTGGCCCACTCATCGGCATGTTGGCTTAATCCATGATGAACATAAACGGCGCAGCACTCGCAGTTGGTTTCATCACGATATTGCGCCAGTAGTGCAAGCATCACTCGCGAGTCCATACCCCCACTAAAACCCAAGACTAATTGACTGCTTGCTAAGCGATGACGATTGATAACGTGTGAAAATAGCGAATAAAGTTCAGACATGGGTTTTCAGCGCTAAGAGGAATTGATGCAAGTTTACCTTGAAACGCGCCAAGCAAACCAGCCCTGAAATCGGGCCGATAAAAAAGGGCTGAACAGAATCCAACCCTTTAAATTTATTGTTCACTCGGCTATTTAGCAGTAGCCGTAGTTCATCAAACGTTGATAACGACGAGCCAATAATGTTTCTTCATCCAGCGGCTCTAAATCAGCAAGCTGTTTTAGCAGTGTTGCTTTCATGTTGGCGGCCATTTGTATTGGATCGCGATGCGCGCCACCTAATGGTTCTTCGATAATTTCATCAATCAGCTCAAGCTCTTTTAAGCGAGGAGCGACTAAGCCCATCGCTTCAGCCGCTTGCGGCGCTTTATCTGAATCTCGCCACAAGATTGAAGCGCATCCTTCTGGCGAAATTACCGCATAAGTGGAATATTGCAGCATGTTCACGTAGTCACCCACGCCAATCGCCAAAGCGCCACCAGAGCCACCTTCACCGACAACATTACAAATAACTGGCACTTTCAAGCCTGACATCACTTTTAGGTTTGTGGCAATCGCTTCAGATTGACCACGTTCTTCAGCGCCAACACCAGGATAAGCGCCTGCGGTATCGATGAAGGTAATAATAGGCATACCAAAACGTTCAGCCATTTTCATCAAACGTAGCGCTTTGCGATAGCCTTCTGGTTTTGGCATTCCGAAGTTACGTCTTACTTTCTCTCTCGTTTCACGTCCTTTTTGGTGACCAATCACCATCACTGGACGTCCCTCTAAACGAGCAATGCCGCCGACAATCGCTTTGTCATCAGCAAAAGCGCGATCACCAGCCAACTCGTCAAACTCAGTGAAGACATGGTTGATGTAATCAAGCGTATAAGGGCGTTGTGGGTGGCGAGCCAATTGAGCCACTTGCCATGCCCCTAAATCACCAAAGATTTTCTTCTTAAGCTCTAAGCTTTTCTTTTCTAGCTGTTCGAGCTCTTTATCGAGATCAACGGACTTATCACCACCATGGCGAGACACGTCGCGTAGCGCCTGAATTTTAGCCTCAAGTTCAGCAATTGGTTTTTCAAATTCTAGAAAATTTAGGCTCATCTACCGATCCTTTTATACTCAGCGTTCAACATATTTGACGCCAAATTTTAGTTAAATTCGAGTTCTACCTGATCTTTGCCAAGTAGCTGTTTCAATTCGTCTAACAATGTATCACTTGGGGTTACACGCCACTGCGTACCAAGAGTGAATCGCACTCTCGCCTCTGCGCGTTGGTAGTATACATTGACAGGTATAGTCCCTGCTCGGTGAGGCTCTAAGATCTGACTAAAGCGCTCAAAAAACTGGCTGTCTATCTGTGATTGTTCAATCGATATCGACAAGCCACGGGCATATTTTTCACGCGCACTGCCCAAGTCCATGACTTCGCGCGCCGACATTTTAAGGCCACCATTGAAGTCATCAAAGCTGACCTGTCCAGAAATCACTAAAATTCTATCTTTTTCTAACAGCTCTGCATACCGCTCTAACGCATCAGAGAATAACATCACTTCCATACGTCCTGAACGATCATCTAACGTCATGATGCCAATCCGCGTGCCACGCTTGGTAGTCATGACTTTAGCCGCAATCACTAACCCCGCTAAAGTGACGGATTGATCGCGTCGCGTTGGCGTGGCATCTTTGAGTCGACAACTGGTGTACTTCGCAAGTTCCTTAATATGTGCGTTTATTGGATGCCCGGTCAAATAAAGGCCCAATGTATCGCGCTCACCTTCAAGCCAAACTTTCTCTGGCCACTCGGGGACTTGCGTATATTTATGTTCTACTTCTTCTGGCGCATCAGTCAATACACCAAACATATCAACCTGACCAAAGGCTTCAGCTTGATGGAATTGGCTGGCCGCTTTCACAGCATCATTTAATGAGGCCATCATGGCAGCACGGTGTGGGCCTAAACGATCCAAAGCACCCGCATAAATAAGCTTTTCAATCACACGCTTATTGACTTTTTTCAGATCAATTCTGGCGCAAAAATCAAACAAATCTTTAAAATAGCCGCCTGCTGTGCGCGCGTCTAAAATCGCTTCAATCGGCCCTTCACCCACACCTTTGATCGCGCCAATACCATAGACAATCGCGCCATTTTCATCGACGTTAAAGCGGTACAAGCCGGCGTTAATATCCGGTGGTAACACTTTAAGATTCATGCGTAAACATTCATCCACTAAGCCAACCACCTTTTCGGTGTTGTCCATGTCGGCCGTCATTACGGCCGCCATAAATTCGGCTGGGTAGTGGGTTTTTAACCATAAGGTTTGATAAGAAACCAGAGCATAAGCCGCAGAGTGCGATTTGTTAAAACCGTAGCCCGCGAATTTTTCTACTAAGTCGAAGATTTTCATCGACAATTCGCCATCCACGCCGTTTTTTATCGAACCTTCTTCAAAAATCGCCCGCTGCTTGGCCATCTCTTCTGGCTTTTTCTTACCCATCGCACGGCGCAGCATATCCGCGCCGCCCAGTGTGTATCCCGCTAGAACTTGGGCGATCTGCATCACTTGCTCTTGGTACAAGATGATGCCGTAGGTTGGATCTAGAATTTCTTTTAATGAATCATGTTGCCATTTTTCATCTGGGTAGGAGATCGCCTCTCGGCCATGTTTACGGTCGATAAAGTTATCCACCATCCCCGATTGCAAAGGCCCAGGACGAAACAGGGCCACTAATGCAATGATATCTTCGAAGCAGTCTGGCTGGAGACGTTTGATCAGATCTTTCATGCCGCGCGATTCTAACTGGAATACCGCGGTGGTTTCAGAATTTTGCAATACACGAAATGAAACAGGGTCTTCTAACGGGATAGCTTCAATACGAACGGGCTCTTTGCCTTCTCGTTGTAAGCGCGGGTTAATCAGCCCTAGTGCCCAATCGATAATAGTTAAGGTGCGTAGACCTAAGAAGTCAAACTTAACCAAGCCTGCGGTTTCAACATCGTTCTTATCAAATTGAGTGACGGGGAAATGCCCTTCAGCATCCGCATAAATCGGCGAAAAGTCGGTAATGGTGGTTGGGGAGATCACCACCCCACCCGCATGCTTACCGGCGTTACGCGTACACCCTTCTAGAATTCGGCACTTATCAATCAGCTCTTTGACGTCTTCGTCATTGTTGTACAGCTCAGGTAACGCGGGTTCAGCCTTAAACGCCTTTTCGAGTGTCATTCCTGGATCTAGTGGAATAAGCTTTGAAATGCGGTCGACAAATCCAAACGGATGACCAAGCACGCGTCCCACGTCACGAATGACCGCTTTGGCAGCCATAGTACCAAAGGTGATGATCTGTGATACCGCATCACGACCATACATTTCAGCAACGTGATCAATAACTTGGTCACGTTTATCCATACAGAAATCGACGTCAAAATCGGGCATTGAAACCCGTTCTGGGTTCAAGAAACGTTCGAACAGTAAATCATATTGTAGTGGATCTAAATCAGTGATTTTGAGCGCGTAGGCCACCAATGAACCCGCACCCGATCCGCGCCCCGGTCCCACCGGAATATCGTTATCTTTTGACCACTGGATGAACTCCATCACAATCAAGAAATAACCGGGGAATCCCATGTTATTAATTACTTCGAGCTCAATTTGCAGCCGTTCATCATATTCAGGGCGACGTTGTGCGCGAACCTCAGGATCGGGGAACAGAAATTCAAGACGCTCTTCAAGGCCTTCTTGTGATTTCATCACCAAGTATTCGGTTTCTTTCATTCCTTCCGTTGGGAAGGCAGGCAAGAAATATTCCCCCAAACGGACGGTGACATTACACCGTTTGGCAATCTCAACACTGTTTTGCAGCGCTTCAGGAATGTCGGCAAACAGCTCACACATTTCCGCTTCGGTGCGCAAATATTGCTGTGGGCTGTAATTTTTTGGCCGACGAGGATCTTCCATGGTGTAGCCATCATGAATTGCGACTCGAATTTCATGCGCTTCAAAAAACTCTTCGCTGAGAAACACCACTTCATTGGTTGCAACGACGGGCAGATCGTTATTTTCAGCCAATTCTAGAGCAAAGTGCAGATAGCTCTCTTCGTCGGCTCGCCCTGTGCGAGTCAATTCAAGATAAAAACGATCGACAAAATGAGTTTGATAAAACTCGACACATTTATCGACTAACGCCTGATTACCTTTAAGCAGTGCTTTGCCTATTTCACCACTTTTTCCACCCGAAAGCACAATCAAGCCTTCGGCATATTTCACTAGCCACGCTTTATCAATCACAGGTAGGTGTTGCACATGACCGCGTAGATAAGCATCGGAGATCAGTAAGGTCAGATTTTTGTAACCAACATTATCACTCGCTAGAACCGTCAGCTTGGTGAGCTCATCACCAAACTCCTCGGATTGCATGACAAAATCTGCACCGATAATCGGCTTTACCCCACAGTGATGAGCGGTACCATAAAATTTGACCAAACCACATAAGTTCGTGAAGTCGGTCAACGCTACGGCAGGCATCCCCATCTCGGCCACTTTTTTCACAAGCGGTGGCACTTTGGACAAGCCATCGATCATAGAAAAGTCGCTGTGGACACGAAGGTGGACAAACTTTGGTTCTGGCATGCAATAAAATCCTAGATGCTAGGTTTGGTACAAGATTTGGCGGTTATTCTACGCGAATCTGCTCGTGGCTGACACCCGCAATTAGTCAATTCCCAGCACGCGTTTCACTGGCTTAAAGCTTTTACGGTGCTCTGCAATGACGCCATGTTGTTCGATCGCGGCAAAATGCGCTTTAGTTGGATAGCCCTTATGTTGAGCAAAGCCAAATTGTGGGTACAATTTATCGAGCGCTTCCATCTCTTTATCGCGTACCACTTTAGCAATGATTGAGGCGGCGCTGATTTGCGCCACACGCATATCCCCTTTGACAACTGCGATACCATGCATCGGTAATTGTGGAACACGGTTGCCATCAATTAAAACCAAATCAGGTTGAATCGCTAGACCTGCAATCGCGCGTTGCATCGCCACCATAGTCGCTTGAAGAATATTAAGCTGATCAATTTCAGCTGGTGAACAGCGGCCAACAGACCAAGCGAGCGCCTTTTGTTGAATTTCAGGAAAAAGCGCTAGGCGTTTTTTTTCTGATAACTTTTTCGAGTCGGCCAAACCTTCAATCGGATTATTCGGATCCAAGATTACTGCGGCAGTCACTACGTCGCCCACTAATGGACCTCGACCAACTTCATCCACTCCTGCAATCAAAACATAGCCCTTAGGGTATTCAAAAGGAGTCAGTGTTTGTTCTGCCATCTTGTCTATTTTCCTCTCGTTATTTTTCAATCGCTCTTTTTTTATCGTTAACGGTTAATGGTTAATCAAGCTTAAAACCGCCTTGGCGGCTTGTTGATCCGCACCTTTGCGGATCCAGTGATGCATTTCAGTAAAACGTTCAATTAAAGAGGAATTATCACGGCTGAGCATACTATCGACCGCAGGAAACAGATGTTGCGGGTCGCATTCATCAAGAATGAACTCAGGAACCAGTTCTTCTCCGGCTAAAATATTGGGCAGTGAAACAAATTCGGTTATCGCAAGCTTCTGAACCAACCATCCGGTGAGCCAGTTCACTTTGTATCCCACCACCATCGGCCGTTTGAGCAACATGCATTCCAGAGCGACTGTGCCAGAGGCAAGCAGCACAGCATCTGCGGCCGTGATGACATTGCGCGCGGTGTCTTCAATAATAACAAAATCGAGCTCTGGGGCGATCTCCTGCCAAATGGTTTCAAACTGCTGTTTACGTTTGGGATTGACGGCGGCTACCACAAAACCAATATCAGGGTATTTCTGTTTGATTTGTCGACATGTTTCAATAAATGGCTTGGCAATTAAACCGACTTCTCCCCCTCGGCTACCGGGTAGCACAGCCAGCCACTGTTTATCTGTCTCTAATTTCAACAGTTCACGAGCGGCGATTTTATCGGGTTGCAGTGGAATGGCATCGGCCAGTGTGTGGCCGACAAATTCGCACGCAACCTGATACTTGTCGTAAAACGCTTTTTCAAACGGAAGAAATGCCAGCACTAGATCGGTCGCCGCATCGATTTTAAAAATACGTTTGGGACGCCATGCCCATACAGATGGGCTCACATAGTGGACGGTTTTGATGCCCGCTTTTTTGAGATCAAGCTCTAGTCGTAAATTAAAATCTGGTGCATCAATACCAACAAACACATCCGGCGGATTGGCTTTAAAATACTTCACCAACTGCGCTTTAACTTTCAGTAAACGCGGTAAGCGGCCAAGCACCTCAACCAGCCCCATCACGGCTAGCTCTTCCATATCAAATAAAGATTCACAACCTTGAGCAATCATTTTAGGGCCACCAATACCGACAAATTGTGCATTGGGGTATTGCTGCTTGATGGCTTGAATGAAGCCTTCTCCTAGTGTATCGCCAGAAAGCTCTCCGGCAACAATACCGATTCTTAGGGGATTTTCATGTGAGTGCATATCATTTCCTAACAGAATCCGCTCAGCCGTTATGCGGCGTCAAAAAGACAAAAGATCGCTAAACAAGTAGCGATCTTCGGATATTAATAGAAACTCAGTGGTGAACTAACGAATAATGCCACGCTCAGTTTTTTCTAGTAAATCAGTAAAACGCTGAATCGATGGGTACTCTTTCGCCATCTCAACCAATATAGGTAAGACTTCTGCTTGCGTTTTACCTGATCGGTAAATTTCTTTATACGCTTTTTGTAGCGCGCGAATTTCGGCTTTTTCAAAACCATTTCGCTTCAAACCAACAAGGTTAAGGCCAAATGGTGAAGCATGGTTACCTTGTGCTAACACGTAAGCGGGTACATCTTGCACAACAGCAGAACAACCACCGATATAGGCATAAGCACCAACGCTACAGAAAGGATGAATCGCCGACAACGCCATAACACCAGCATAGTCACCGACCGTCACATGGCCGCCAAGAATTGCGTTGTTACCAATGTGCGTATGATTACCAACAATCACATCGTGCGCAATATGGGCATTCACACACAATAGGTTGTCGTTGCCAACAACTGTTTGCGTTTTATCTTGCATAGTACCACGGTGAATTTGTACCGCTTCGCGAATGACATTGCGATCGCCAATGATGACTCGTGTATCTTCACCACCATACTTCTTGTCTTGGTTCTCTTCGCCAATGACGGCGTGAGGGAAAATACGGTTCTCTTCACCAATGACGGTGTTTCCTTTGATGACTACATGCGACATCACTTCCGTACCTTGGCCAATGCTTACCCCAGAGGTGATGTAAGTAAATGGACCAACGGTGACGTTAGCTCCAATGATAGCGCCATCTTCAACCACCGCACTTGGGTGGATTTGTGCAGTTTCATGAATCATATTAAAACTCTCTACGAGCACATTTCATTTCAGCTGAACACACAACCTCACCATCAACTTTCGCTACGCCATTAAACAACGCAATACCACGACGTTCTTTAATGAACTGCACTTCGATGATCAGTTGGTCGCCAGGACCTACAGGTTTACGAAACTTCGCATTATCAATACTAGCAAAGTAATACAATTCGTTATCTTTCGGTGCACCAAAGGTTTTGAATGCTAGTAGGCCGGTTGCTTGTGCCATTGCTTCTAAAATCAGTACACCTGGAAAAATAGGTAACTGCGGAAAATGACCAGTGAACTGAGGTTCATTAACTGACACATTTTTCAAGCCAACAAGGTATTTGCCTTCTTCAAAGTCAATTACACGGTCAATCAACAGAAATGGGTAACGGTGAGGAAGCAGCCTCTGAATTTCAGTGATGTGCATCGTTTTCGTTTCAGTCGTCAAAGTCATATTCCTATACAGTAAAACTTTCAAAAATTATTTGGCATTATAGACGAAAAAGACTCGCAATTGGCGAGCCTAATCGGGAAAAAGTAGAATTAGGATTCCGCTTCCTGATCTAAGTACTTTTCAAGTGCTTTAAGTCGCTTGTGCATATCTTCGATACGGTGAACGCGAGCGGCCGTTTTACGCCATTCTTTGTTCGGTTGCAACGGAATACCAGAAGAGAACATGCCTTTCTCGGTGATGCTACGCATTACCATCCCCATGCCAGTAATGGTGACCCCATCAACAATCTCGATATGGCCATTGATGACAGTACCACCACCAATAATGCAGTACTTACCTATACGAGTACTACCCGCGATGATGGTGCCACCGGCAATTGCCGTGCCATAGCCAATATATACGTTATGTGCGATCTGTAATTGGTTATCGAGAATAACGTTATCTTCAATCACAGTGTCATCTAATGCGCCACGATCAATTGTCGTGCAGGCACCGATTTCAACTCGATTACCGATCCGGACTGTGCCAATTTGCGGAATTTTAATCCACTCACCTTTCTCATTTGCATAGCCAAAACCATCAGAACCAATCACGGCACCTGACTGAATAAGGCACGCCGAGCCAATTTCCACTTCGTGGTAAACGCTGACATTTGCCCACAACTGGGTGTTAGCGCCAATTTTGGCGTTTTTACCGATGAAACAGCCAGCACCAATGGAGACGTTATCGCCAAGTTGCACGCCCGTCTCAATGACCGCGTTTGCACCAATAGAAACGTTCTGCCCTAGCTGGGCATCCTGTGCAACAACCGCAGAAGGGCTGATATCACTCGCAGGTCGCGGTGTCGTGTCCAGCGCTTGCGCTACCTTTGCAAAAGCAACGTATGGGTCAGCGACGACCAATACATTGGTTGTACACAATTCACGTTCACTAGCCTTGACCATAATCACCGTTGCGCGGCATTGACCAAGGTGTTTGTTATATTTGGGATTAGAGAGGAAAGTTACGTAACCTTCCTGCGCCTTGTCCATTGGTGCGACAGCGAAAACTGTCGCAGAGCCATCACCAAACAGCTCTCCCCCGGTGATGGTTGCCAATTCGGCTAAAGTCAGTTTTGCCATAATAATATTATTTTAGTTGTTTAATTACTTTCTCTGATAGGTTGTAGTCCGGCTTACCATATTGCATAGCTTGCACGTCAACAACGATGTCATAACCTTCTTTTTCCGCAACTTTCTTCACAGCGTCTTGAATCACCATGAAGAGTTTTTGCTTCTCTTCACTCTCACGACGCGCTGAGGCTTGCTCTAACGCTTGCGCTTTGATTTTGTACTTGCTGTCTAATTGACCAATTTCAATACGCAGCTTCTCGATCTCATCTTGACCTAGCAGTTCGCCATCACGTTTAAGTTTTTCAATTTTGGTTTTTGCTTCAGCTTGAATTGACTGTAGCTCTGCCCCTTTATCTTTAAACTCTTCTTGTAATTTTTGCAGCACAACTTCTCGTTGAGGCAGTGCTTGGAATACTTGCGCGGTATTAATGTAGCCTACTTTCTGCGCCGCCTCAGCGGCTTGCACAAAAAATGATGAACTCAGTACAACTAGGCCTAATCCTGCCGCTTGAATCGCTTTTTTCAAAATACTTTCCTCTAATTAGAATGTTCTGCCGATCGTGAAAGTGAAGAACTCTTCATTATCACCTTCATAAATTTTAATAGGTTTGGCAATTGAGAATACCAGTGGCCCCATAGGTGACATCCACTGCAGTGCCGCACCATAAGAAGCACGATAATTCATTGGGTCAGAATAATCGTAATAGTACTGATCACCATATCCGAGTTTGACATCTTGGTAATCAAATTCTGTATCCCAAACACTCGCCATGTCGACGAAGATACTGGTACGAATTTGACTGCGCGCTTCATCAGAAGCAAATGGCGTCGGGACAATTAACTCAACACTGGCTAGCGCAACCGCGTTACCACCAACTGAGTCATCCGTCGCGCTATAACAGCGGTTGTTGCCTCCATTATTACCATTACAGCCTGTCGCATCGTTATAAATCGCTTTCGGTCCAGCCGAGTTAGAGCCAAAACCACGTAACGTGGTAAAGCCACCTGCATAATAGTTTTCATAGAATGGGAACAAGTTATCGTTACCATCCGTTTTCCCATAACCATTACCATACCCTAAGCGTCCTCTTAGCAAGAGTGAAAACTCATGTTTTTTGGTTAATGGGAAATACTGGCGGACATCGTACTGCGCTTTGAAATACTTTACGTCTGAGCCTGGCACGGTCATCTTGTAAAAAGCACGTTGATGATTCCCCGCGGTTGGGAATACACCACGGTTTAAATTATTGCGCGTCCATGAAATATTGATGTCAAAGTCGTTAGTGATCAAACTGCCATCATCACTGCGATTACTCGCTTGAGATTGTAAGAACTGACTCACTTGCACATACTCATCGATATTACCGATTTTGTTGTGCGTATAGCCGATACCGAGGTCAAAACGGTTTAGTTCATCAAATGGGAAACCCCACGTTAAACTTGTGCCGTAACTTTCATTGGTATAATCAACAATACCTGCTTCAGAAGCCTCAAACTGGTTATAGAAAATCTTACCACCCAAACTGACACCATCAAGGTTCCAATAGGGATCACGGTAATCTAAACTGATGTTCTTTTGATAGTCGTTCATCATGGCATTGATGCCAACTCGATTACCTGAACCAATGAAGTTGTCTTGTTGTAAACCAACCTGAAAACTCACGCCTGATTCTGTACCATAACCGACACCAAAGTTAACACTACCTGAGTTGGCCTCTTTCACGTTGTACACCAGATCGACTTGGTCTTCACTGCCAGGTACACGTACAGTTTGCACATCCACCGTTTCAAAGAAGCCAAGACGGTTTAAGCGGCTCTTACCCGTATCAATCGCTTTAGAGCTCAGCCAACTGCCTTCCATTTGACGCATTTCGCGGCGCAAAACTTCATCTTTGGTTGAGTTATTACCGACAAAGCGAATATCACGGACATAGATACGCTTACCCGCTTCCACATGAACAACCAAGGAAACTTCTTGCGTTTCATCATTAAATTCTGGGATGGTTCGAACTTGAGGATAGGCATAGCCAGCTTCACCCAATACTCGTTTTACATCTTCTTCAAGCTTGGTCACCAGTGAGCCGTTATAGGTTTCCTCGGCTTCAAACGGGATCAAAGCGCTAAATTCAGCCTCTTTGCCAATCAGCTCTCCGCGGAATTTAACGTCTTTGATTTTATAAGGCTGACCTTCGCTAATGCCTAAAGTGATATAAACGCCTTTTTTATCAGGAGAAATAGCAACTTGCGTGGAATCGACTTGAAACTTTAAGTAGCCACGGTCGAGGTAGAAAGAGCGCAAAGCTTCAATATCAGCGGCTAAGACCTGCTTTTGGTATTTATCATCAGAGAGGAAATTCCACCACGCCACATCGACATTCAAATTGAAGCGTGACAAAAGCTCTTGGTCACTAAAAACGTCATTACCAATAAAGTTGATTTGCTGGATTTTCGCAGAAACCCCTTCACTGAACACAAATTTAAGGTCTGCACGGTTGCGAGGTAAAGGTGTCACCACCGCTTTCACGGTGGCGTTGTACTTACCCACGCTGTAGTAAAAATCTTCCAACCCCTTTTCAATGTTGCTCAAGGTCGTACGATCGAGCGCTTCACCGATGCGGATATTGGATGCATCAAGATTCTGCTGCAACTGCTCTTCTTTGATCGCTTTATTTCCGGAGAAGGAAACACTTGCAATGGTTGGACGCTCTTTAACCTGAACGATCAGAACGTTGTTGTCTCGTAATACTTTGACATCTTCAAAGTTACCCGAGGTGTAAAGTGCTTTGATAATATCCGCGACATCTTGTGCATCAAGGGTATCGCCAATTCGGACGGGCATTTTCAGCAATGCGGCACCGAGTGCAACACGCTGAAGCCCTTGAATTTGAATATCCTGCACTACGAAGTTCTCAGCACTATGTGCTGAAAGGCTGGTTGCCAATAGTGCCGCGAAAAGGATCGGTTTGATTGCCATATTTATTCTTGTTATTCCTTGCTACAACTTCTGCCTAATGGTTACAAATCACAGGCGACTAAAATCATTAAATATTGCCACAGCCATCAAAGAGAAGATGATCGCCCCACCAATTCGGTATCCCATTTCTTGAATTTTTTCTGGGACAGGACGACGGATAACGGCTTCAATTGCAAAAAACAGTAAATGCCCGCCATCTAACATGGGTAGTGGCACTAGGTTGATGATACCTAAGTTGACACTAATCAACGCCAAAAAACCGAGGAAGTAGACTAAACCATAGTCAGCGGTAGTCCCAGCTCCTTTGGCAATCGAAATCGGCCCACTCAGATTATTCAACCCCACATCACCGACCACCAGTTTTTTCAACATGCTGACGGTTAAGTTGATTACTTGCTGTGTTTTTTCAACCGCTTTTCCGACTGATTCAAATACACCATATTGCAGCTCAAATCGATAACTTTCCGGCCATTCTGCGACTTTAGGAGCGATTCCCGCAAAGCCTATCGTTTTGCCTTGCGATAACTCACGAACGTCAGGCGTAAGCTCGATAGTCAAGCGTTGTTCATCACGCACAACAACCAATGGAACTGGCCGATTGGGATGACTTTGTATCAACGCCACAACTTGCTGCCAATGGTTTATCTTGGTACCGTTGGCCTCGATTAATGTATCCCCAACTTGCAACCCAGCCTTCTCTCCAGCGCTACCTTGAGAAACATTGGTCAGCGTCAGCGATATTTCAGGAACAAATGGTTTAAAACCTAACGCTCCCATAGCAGACTCTGTTTCTGGGTTAAAGTTCCAAGAACGGATATCTAATATTTTGATTTCATCAACACCAATTTCATCATCCGTGCCGACAGTAAGCGTTAATTGCTCATCACCAATATGGCCTATCAACCCCATATTGACCGATTCCCAATCTAAGGTATTCACTCCTGAGACCGCTTTGATCTGCATTCCTGGTTCTAAACCCGCTTGAGCGGCGATCGATTGGGGGGTAATGTCGCCAATCACAGGTTTTACCGCTGGGACACCAATTAAGAACACAAGCCAATAGGCAAAAATGGCGAAGAAAAAGTTAAACGCAGGCCCAGCACTAACAACAGCGGCACGTTTCCATAATGGTTTTTGGTCAAAAGCTAAGGTTTTTAATTCTGCTGGAACATCGTCAACACGGCTATCGAGCATTTTAACGTAGCCGCCGAGAGGAATAATTGAGAGGTTGTACTCGGTGCCATCTTTGGCAACTCGGCTCCAAAGTGATTTACCAAAGCCAATGGAAAATTTTTCGACTTTAATTCCACAGCGACGTGCTACCCAAAAATGACCAAATTCATGCACAGCAACCAATATGCCTAACGCAATGATGAAAGAGACGAAATTCCACAAAATACCACTCATAATAAATGCTCTTGTATGATTTGCTGGGCAATAGTGCGCGCCATTCTATCGAGCTCTAACAAGCTTTCCAAGTCATAGCAATGTAACTGAGTATGTGCTGCACACACTTTTGACAATACACGTTCATTAACTTGTGCAATATCGGTAAAACGAATTTGCTTATTTAAAAAAGCTTCAACGGCTATTTCGTTGGCTGCATTTAAAGAGGTGGTGGCATGTTGCCCTTGATAGCAAGCATCAATCGCCAATCCCAAACAAGGATAACGCTCGTAGTCCACATCCATAAAACTCAAATTACTTAATTTGGTAAAATCCAGTGCCGGAACGCCCGCAGTAATGCGCTCTGGATAAGAGAGAGTTAAAGCAATTGGTGTGGACATATCGGGTTCCCCCATTTGCGCAAGCACCGAACCATCGCGGTACTGCACCATAGAGTGGATCACCGATTGTGGGTGGATTAACACTTTTAATTGCTGTTTCGATGCATTAAACAGCCACTTAGCTTCAATGTATTCTAAACCTTTGTTCATCATGGTAGCGGAATCAACCGAAATTTTCGGCCCCATCGACCAGTTAGGATGAGCAATCGCTTGCTGTGGTGAAACATCAGCTAACGTGGATAAATCACTGTAGCGAAAAGGGCCACCAGAACCTGTTAGCAAAATATGCTGCACACCATGTTCTTGTAAATCACAGCGACCCAAAGAGCCTTGAATTTCAGGCGGTAAGCATTGAAAAATCGCGTTATGTTCGCTATCGACAGGGAGCAATTCCGCGCCGTGTTTTTCGACCGCATCAATAAACAATTGGCCAGACATCACCAAGGCTTCTTTGTTTGCCAACAAAACACGCTTGCCCGCCTTTACTGCGGCCATGGTTGGTAACAAACCTGCCGCACCAACAATCGCCGCCATCACCGTATCCACCTCATCTAATGCGGCGACGTGGCACATGGCGTCTTGACCAAATAATACAGTTGTTTTTAAGTTCAGTGACTGCAATTGAGCAAAAAGCTCATCCGCCGCCTTTTGGTTTGCCATTACTGCATAAACTGGCTGCCAACGCTGACATAGCTCACGCATTTTATTGACATTATTGCCAGCAGCTAAAGCCACAACAGAAAAGTGTTCAGGATTTTGGGCTACAACTTTTAATGTGCTTGCACCTATTGAGCCTGTGGCACCAAGAATCGTTAACTTACGCATAGCAAAAACCGTGAATTAAGATTGGGGTAAGACAGCTTAACCCAAGCATTAGAAAATGAAATACAGTAGAGCAAAAACAGGAAATGCAGCTGTCAGGCTATCGATACGATCCAAAACGCCGCCATGCCCCGGAATAATATTGCTGCTGTCTTTAATTCCTGAAACGCGCTTAAACATACTTTCGACCAGATCGCCAAGCACAGAGATAACAACCGTCGCGAATGTAATACCGACCATCGACAACGTATTTGTAAACCGAATATCAAACCAATCAGCAGTAAACCACGCCACAATCAATGCCGTAATAATGCCACCAATCAACCCTTCAATGGTTTTATTTGGACTGACTGCTGGCGCCATTTTGTACTTACCAAAACTTTTGCCCGCAAAATAAGCGCCACTGTCTGCAGCCCAAACAATTAAGCAGACAAACAACACCAACTTAGCACCATGGTATGGCTCACTCAAAAAGGCTTCTGCGCGTAAAAATAGTACGCTCCAAAAAAAAGGAAGTAGCGTCAGCACACCAAAGAGGTGCCTAAGTAAATTGGATCTTTCCCACCATGGGCGGGATTTAGGATAAGTAATGGCTAAAAAGCTAGAAAACAGCCACCAAGCCACCCCGATAATTAAGATCACATAGTGATTCGAGTTCATGCTGGCTAAGCTAACTGCATCAGGGGAAATCAGTAAGTAACTTGCTCCACCAATGATAATGGCTGGCAACAGCGCCAGATACCTAGATGTCGTATCGATAAACTGAGTCCATTCCCATACACCGACAAGCGCCACAAGGGCCAAAACGGCCATAAATAGGGGGAGTGGCAGTTCAAAAATGCCCAGCATCACCAGTGGAGCTAATATGAGCGCCGTGATAATTCGTTGCTTCAAACTAATGGATCCTTTATTTCTGTTCCATCAATGCCTTAACCTGTTCCCCTGTACAGCCAAAACGGCGTTCACGGTTAACAAACCAAGTCACTGCTTCAATTAAACTTTCTTCACCAAACTCAGGCCAGTAAATTGGCGTAAAGTACATCTCTGCATAGGCCAATTGCCACAACATAAAATTACTAATACGGCATTCACCACTGGTACGAATGAGTAAATCCACTTCAGGAATATCAGACATCGTTAGCGACTGTGTAATCAGCGTTTCGTCGATCTGATCAGGAGAAATATCACCGCTCGCCACTTTGACTGCGATAGAACGCATCGCTTCTGTGATATCCCATTTTCCGCCATAGTTTGCGGCGATATTAACGACCATGCCACTGTTTGATGAGGTTAACTCTTCTGCCTGAGCGATTTTTGTTTGTAAGCGTGAGCTAAAACGTGTTTTATCGCCAATGACTCTAAGGCGCAGATTATTCTTATGCAGTTTTTTTACTTCTGTGGATAGCACAGTAATAAATAACTCCATCAACACGCCCACTTCAGCTTCCGGACGCCGCCAATTTTCACTGCTAAAGGCAAACAAAGTAACGGCTTTAATACCCAATTTCGCTGCAGTAGAGATCGTTCTTCGAACCGCTGCTACACCATTCTTATGACCAAATACACGAGGTTTACCTTGTGCTTTAGCCCAACGGCCATTTCCGTCCATAATGATTGCGATGTGTTGGGGTAATACATCAGATGAGAGGGATGAGTTTTGCATAAGAAATTAATTGATTACCAAACTGATAGGGCAAAATAGCATAAAAAAACGCTGCACTGTGAGCACAGCGTTTTAGAAAGGCTAAAAAGAGCGAATTAAACTTCCATTAACTCTTTTTCTTTTGCAGCAAGAACTTCATCAATTCTCTTAATCGCTACATCGGTAAGTTTTTGAATCTCTTCTTGCGCTTTATGATCTTCGTCTTCAGATATTTCTTTATCTTTCAGCAAAGCTTTTAAATCGCCATTGGCATCACGACGAATGTTGCGAACCGCAACACGACCACCTTCGGCTTCACCACGAACAATTTTCACCAAATTACGACGACGTTCTTCGGTCAATGGTGGCAGTGGTACACGAATAACTGTACCTGCAGACATTGGGTTTAGACCCAAATCAGACATCAAAATCGCTTTTTCAACTTTTGGCGTCAACTCTTTATCAAAAACAGTGATCGCGAGAGTACGTGCATCTTCAGCCACAACGTTAGCGATTTGATTCAGCGGTGTCGAAGCACCATAGTAATCGACAGAAATGCCGGAGAGTAAACTTGGGTGAGCGCGACCAGTACGTACCTTAGAAA
Organism: Vibrio qinghaiensis; assembly: GCF_002257545.1. Taxonomy (NCBI): domain Bacteria; kingdom Pseudomonadati; phylum Pseudomonadota; class Gammaproteobacteria; order Vibrionales; family Vibrionaceae; genus Vibrio; species Vibrio qinghaiensis. The sequence continues at coordinate 2,129,993 of NZ_CP022741.1, forward strand.
GGTTGTTTTTCAGGGCATCTACGCTCTTATCCATACGCTCTTGAGCGTCTTTCTTGATTTCGTTAATCACAAATATCACCTACTTGTTTTCTGTTTGGAGTGATTAGTCAGCGGTGCTAATTAGTGTACCTTCCGCTTCACCCATTACCACGCGACGTAGTGCGCCCGGTTTGTTCATATTAAATACGCGGATTGGCATTTTGTGGTCACGCGCTAGCGTAAACGCGGCCAAGTCCATCACTTTTAGCTCTTTTTCAAGCACGGTTGTATAAGACAGCTTATCATACAGTTCTGCGTCTGGGTTTGCCACTGGGTCTGCACTAAATACGCCATCTACTTTTGTCGCTTTTAGAACCACATCGGCTTCAATTTCAATACCGCGTAGACAGGCAGCAGAATCGGTCGTGAAGAATGGGTTACCAGTACCCGCAGAGAAAATCACAACACGGCCTTGACGTAGTTGGCTGATAGCATCGGCCCAATTGTAATCGTCACACACACCTTTAAGAGGAATGGCTGACATCACACGCGCATTCACATAAGCACGGTGCAAGGCATCACGCATTGCCAAGCCGTTCATTACAGTCGCCAGCATCCCCATATGGTCACCCACAACACGGTTCATGCCCGCTTCAGCAAGACCTGCGCCACGGAATAAGTTACCGCCGCCGATGACAACACCCACTTGAACACCCAGTTCAACCAGTTCTTTTACTTCCTGTGCCATGCGATCTAACACCGCAGGATCAATACCAAAACCTTCTTCGCCTTGTAGCGCTTCACCGCTAAGTTTTAACAGGATACGTTGATAGGCTGGTTTAGGGTTCGTAGTCATGGAGCTTACCTTCCAAATAGAGAGTTGTTAATTAACAGTCATGATTTAAAACTGAATACTGAATTCTAAATCATCACAATTAGTCTCAATATGCCTAGTCTCAATATGCCATTCGTAAAAAGACCGCAGCCTTGGCCACGGTCTTTTTTTAGGCAAAATCGCTAGGATTAACCTTTTTGAACCATTGCAACTTCTTCAGCGAAGCTAAGTTCTTGAGCTTTCTCAATACCTTCACCAACTTCTAGACGTACGAAGTTAGTAACGGTTGCGCCTTTAGCTTTCAGCATGGCGCCAACAGTTTGAGAAGGATCCATGATGAATGCTTGACCAGTAAGTGATACTTCACCTGTGAACTTAGTCATGCGACCTTCAACCATTTTCTCAGCAATTGCCGCTGGCTTGCCAGATTGAATTGCAATTTCGATTTGGATTTCACGCTCTTTAGCCACAACTTCTGCTGGTACATCTTCAGGGTTAACGTACTCAGGTTTGGCAGCAGCAACGTGCATTGCTACGTGTTTGATGGTCTCTTCATCCGCTTCACCAGCAACCACAACACCGATACGGTCGCCATGGCGGTATGAACCTACTTTAGCGCCTTCGATGTAGTGAACGCGACGGATAGTGATGTTTTCACCAATTTTAGCAACAAGAGCAATACGTGCTTCTTCAAATTTAGCTTGAAGTGCTGCGATATCTAGACGCTCAGCAAGTGCAGCCGCTAGAACTTCGTTAGCGAACGCTAGGAAGCTTGAATCTTTTGCTACGAAGTCAGTTTGGCAGTTCACTTCTAGAAGTGCTGCAAAACCATCAGCTTCTTTAATTAGGATAGTACCTTCAGCTGCGATGTTACCTGCTTTTTTCGCTGCTTTAGCTGCGCCGCTTTTGCGCATGTTTTCAATTGCTAGTTCGATGTCAGCGTTTGCTTCTACAAGCGCTTTTTTACATTCCATCATACCTGCGCCAGTACGCTCGCGCAGTTCTTTCACTAGAGCAGCAGTTACAGTTGCCATTCTCTATTCCTCAGTTGATTCTGGTGGTAAAAATCAGGGGCCGATTGTTTGGCCCCTGATGCTAACTATAACTTGTTCAATGCATCAATCGTGTGACACATATAATCAAGTGTGACTCAGAGCCGCTATTATTCTGCTTCTACGAAACCGTCTTTTGCAGCAGCAAGTGCAGCTGCATCTTTGTTACGACCTTCGTTAACCGTTTCTGCAACAGCATTTAGGTAAAGCTGGATTGCACGGATTGCGTCGTCGTTACCAGGGATAATGTAGTCAACGCCATCTGGGTTAGAGTTAGTATCAACAACAGCGTAAACTGGGATACCTAGGTTGTTTGCTTCTTTAACTGCAATGTGCTCGTGATCTGCATCGATAACGAATAGTGCGTCAGGTAGACCGCCCATATCTTTGATACCACCAAGAGATTTCTCTAGCTTCTCCATTTCACGAGTACGCATTAGAGCTTCTTTCTTAGTTAGTTTATCAAAAGTGCCATCTGTCGCTTGAATTTCAAGCTCTTTTAGACGCTTGATTGACTGACGAACAGTTTTCCAGTTAGTTAGCATGCCGCCCAACCAGCGGTTGTTAACGTAGAATTGGTTGCTTGCGATAGCCGCTTCTTTAACAGCTTCAGATGCTGCGCGTTTAGTACCAACGAAAAGAACTTTACCTTTTTTCTCGCCAACTTTGTGTAGCTCAGCTAGAGCTTCGTTGAACATAGGAACAGTTTTTTCTAAGTTGATGATGTGAACACGGCTACGAGCACCAAAAATGAATGGCTTCATTTTTGGGTTCCAGTAACGAGTCTGGTGACCGAAGTGAACACCAGCTTTTAGCATGTCGCGCATTGATACAGTTGCCATTTGAAAATCCTCTATGGGGTTAGGCCTCCACATCCCCCATGAATCCGACTCCTAACATCTATTCGGTTGTTACCGATAGTTTTCTTGTTGGAGCACCCCGGAACACGTGTCGGAATGTGTGTGATTTAAAGATAATGTGTTTAGAAAGGAAGGTGGGTTTCGTCATTTCAGAAGAAAACGCACTTCTATTCCGGCGCGCTTTATATCATATTTTGCCTCACACTGGCTAGAAAAAAATATTCAGCATCACGAGTTAGTCGCCTTGTATTTATGCAAACAATTCTTACTTACCGACAGGGATCCCTTGCGATTCATCGCTGCACTGCTAGAATAACGCCCATTCGCACATTTGCGTGCTTAAGAATTAATGCATAGAGAAAGCCGATGTCTGTAAAAATCAAAACTGCTGAAGAAATAGCCAAAATGCGCATTGCGGGTAAACTGGCTGCCGATGTCCTTGAGATGATTGAACCGCATGTAAAAGTGGGGATAACGACTGAAGAGCTAGACCAGATCTGCCACAAATACATCACTGAAGTGCAGCAAGCTATTCCAGCACCATTGAATTACCACGGTTTTCCTAAATCGATCTGTACCTCTATCAATCACATTGTTTGCCATGGAATTCCAGCCACTCAAGATGAGCAGTATGGGCAATTACAGCGCCCTGGAGTGCTGAAAGAGGGTGATATTCTAAACATCGATATCACAGTTATTAAAGATGGCTACCACGGTGATACCTCAAAAATGTTCCTTGTCGGTGAAGCATCCCCAGCAGATAAGCGCCTATGTCTTGTTGCGCAAGAGTGTCTTTATATCGGCATGAAAAAGGTCAAACCCGGCGTTCAGTTAGGTGAGATTGGTACAGCAATAGAAAAACACATTAAAACCAACAATAAGAATAACCCTCGCCTCAAATTCTCGATTGTGAAGGATTATTGCGGCCACGGTATTGGCGCTCAATTTCATGAAGACCCACAAGTGGTTCATTATAAGAACAGCGACAGAACCGTACTGCGTGAAGGGATGATTTTCACTATCGAACCAATGATTAATGCGGGTAAATTTGGTTGCCGCCTTGATGATGAAGACAATTGGACGGTTTATACCGCCGATGGTAAAAATTCAGCGCAGTGGGAACACACCATTTTGGTTACCGCCACCGGCTGCGAAGTACTGACGCTGCGTGAAGAAGAAACCATTCCGCGTCTGATGAACAACGCCTAATTGCGTAGAAACGAAACCTTATAAAAATATCCCTCTTGCAGGGATATTTTTTTATCTGTAGCGATTTGATACAGTCAGGCTACGTTGTGACATATCACCAGCATGGATTGCCGTTATGCCTTTTCAGTCTCCTCTCACTTTTACTGACTTACAGCTCACTATCAGCGAGCTTAAGCAGCAACTTGACCAGTTCACTCATTATCAAAAATATCAATTTTTGCACCATCATCCAGTTAATGACCTGGTACTAGGCCGCTCTGAATATATGGATCAACTGCTCTACAGGTTATGGGAACATTACGCATTTTCGCAGGTTCCTGACATCAGCTTAGTGGCTGTCGGAGGCTATGGACGCGGTGAACTGCATCCTCTTTCGGATATCGATATTCTGGTCGTCTCCCATCATACTTTACCCGCTGAACTCGGCAGTAAAATCAGCGAATTCATCACCCTGTTGTGGGATTTGCGTTTAGAAGTCGGCCATGCCGTGCGTACCGTACAACAGTGTGCTGAGATTGGCCGTGAAGATTTAACCGTCGCAACAAACTTACAAGAAGCTCGGTTAATATGTGGCAGCGAAAAGACATTTTATAAACTCAAAATGTTGATTCATTCCGAGTCATTTTGGCCAAGCGAGACCTTTTACCGCGCCAAAATTCAAGAACAACGTAACCGCCACGCTCGTTACCATGACACCACTTATAACCTTGAACCCGACATCAAATCGACGCCAGGAGGCTTAAGGGATATTCATACGTTAAGCTGGGTAGCTAGACGCCACTTTGGTGCGACCTCTCTGTTTGAAATGAGTCGTTTTGGTTTTTTAACTGATGCAGAATATCGTGAGCTAGTAGAGTGCCAAGACTTTTTATGGCGCGTGCGCTTTGCGCTGCACATTGAATTAAAACGTTATGACAATCGGCTCATTTTCGCTCATCAAGCTCAAGTGGCAGAACATCTTGGTTTTACTGGTGAAGGGAATCGCGCAGTCGAGATGATGATGAAAGAGTTCTACCGCACGCTGCGTCGTGTTGCGGAACTCAACAAAATGTTACTGCGTCTGTTTGATCAAGCCATACTCAATAACGGCGAAGAAGCCGCAGCAGAAATTTTAGATGATGATTTTCAACGTCGTGGCAACTTGATAGAAGCTCGTAAACCGGCGCTGTTCCAAGCTCGCCCTGAAACGATTTTAGATATGTTTATTCATATCGCCAATGATTCCAGCATCGAAAGCGTCGCGCCCACAACCATGCGCCAGTTACGCACAGCCAGAAGGCGGCTCAATAAATTCCTGCACACCATTCCAGAAGCACGTGAAAAATTCATGACATTGGTACGTCACCCTAACGCACTACATCGTGCGTTCAGCCTAATGCATAAATTAGGCGTGCTTGCCGCTTATCTTCCCCAATGGAGCCAAATTGTTGGACAAATGCAGTTCGACCTATTCCATGTTTATACGGTCGATGAACACAGCATTCGTCTTCTCAAACACATCAATACCTTTAGCTACGCACAAAATCACGATAAACACCCCATCTGTTGCGAAGTCTACCCACGTCTCCAAAAAAAGGAGATGCTGATTCTGGCCGCTATTTTCCACGACATCGCCAAAGGGCGTGGCGGTGATCACTCTGAAATCGGCGCGGTAGAAGCCTATGATTTTTGTATTGAACACGGTTTATCAAAACCTGAAGCAAAATTAGTCTCTTGGCTGGTACAAAACCACCTCTTGATGTCGGTAACGGCGCAAAGGCGCGATATTTACGACCCAGATGTCATTACCGAATTTGCCAAAAAAGTGCGCGATGAAGAGTATCTCGAACATCTTGTTTGCCTGACTGTCGCCGACATCTGCGCTACCAACCCTGAGCTTTGGAACAGTTGGAAACGCACCTTGCTGGCAGAGCTCTACCATTCAACACAGCGGGCGCTCAGACGTGGGCTTGAAAACCCGGTAGATGTGCGCGATCGCATTCGCCACAACCAACAAATGGCATCCGCATTGCTTCGTAAAGAAGGCTACAGCGCACGTGAAATTGAAGTGCTTTGGCAGCGCTTTAAAGCGGATTACTTTTTGCGTCACACTCACAAGCAGATCGCTTGGCATTGTGAGCACCTACTCAAACATAGTGATCCAAGCCAACCGTTGATCCTGATGAGCAAAAAAGCCACGCGTGGCGGCACTGAATTGTTTGTTTACACTAAAGATCAACCCGCACTCTTTGCAACTGTGGTTGCTGAACTGGACCGTCGAAATCTCAATGTCCATGATGCGCAGATAATGTCGAGTAAAGATGGCTATGTCCTTGATACTTTTATGGTGCTGGATCAAAACGGTCACGCGATTGATGAAGAGAGTCACCCATCGCTGATCAAACACCTACTCAATGGGCTAGACACTGGCTGGCAAAACAAACTGAAATTACGCCGCACACCACGTAACTTGCAACATTTTAAAGTCAAAACTAAAGTCGATTTTTTGCCTACCAAAAGCAACAAAAGGACATTAATGGAATTTGTCGCACTTGATACTCCTGGGCTACTGGCAACGGTCGGAGCAACCTTTGCTGACTTAAACATTAACCTGCATGGTGCTAAAATCACCACCATTGGTGAACGAGCAGAAGACTTGTTTATACTGACAGGTTCACAAGGCGGAAAATTGAGTGAAGAAGAAGAGTGCACGTTGCGTGAAATTCTGATTAAAAATGTTTCTGAACTCGCGCCAAATTAAACGAAAAAGGAAAGCGATCTTGCCCACAACTTGCGTCTTTGATATCACTATGAGCTACCTCGTGCGGGCATGGACTGCTACATTGAAATGATTCATTGATGTGTCACAAAAAACAATAGAGGTCGCTTATGTATCCCTACCTCACCGGTTTAGGCATTCAAGATCCTAAACAGATTGAGCGCTATTCACTTCGTCAAGAAGCCCATAAAGATGTGCTGAAGATTTACTTTCATAAGCAGAAAGGCGAGCTGTTCGCTAAGAGCGTGAAATTTAAATACCCTCGACAGATAAAAAATGTGTTAGTTGATAGCGGCAGCCATCAGTACAAAGAGGTGACGGAGATCAATCGAAATTTAACCTTGGTGATTGATGAACTGAACAAAATCACTAAGCCTGTTCCGATGAGTGATCTCGATCTGAAGCAAAAAATATTGACCGACTTGCACCATTTGGAAAAAGTGGTCACGAGCAAAATCGCTGAAATTGAAGCTGACCTAAAGAAGCTAAAATAATATCGAGACGACAAAGTAACTTTAGATACCCAGAGCATCGAATAACCCTGTTGTAGATGACTCTTCGCTGACAAAACAGGTTCCCAAAGGAAGCTGTTTTGTTGCTAAGCCTAAGCGTTCAGTCAACATTGAACGCTGAGCGAGTTATAACCAACCCGCCCAAAAGCCGACCCAATACAGCGCAATCGCCGATACAACACCCGCTACGATATCATCGAGCATAATCCCCAAACCACCATGCACTCGTTTATCTAACCAACTGATCGGCCACGGTTTGAGCATATCGAAAAAGCGAAACAGCACGAAGCCAGTCACCAGCCATTTCCAATCTAAACTGGGCAGTTCAAGCAATGGCACGACTAGCATTGTTATCCAGAAACCAGCAAATTCATCCCACACAATTGAACCGTGGTCATGCACTTTCATGTCGTCAGAAGTCACTTGGCAAATTTTCACACCCACCAAGCAAGCCAGCACAACCACAGCACAATAAATAGCAATAGGTAGCTGTACTAACAGCAAATAAAAAGGTACCGAGGCGAGCGTTCCCGTTGTGCCGGGCACGATAGGCGATAGGCCACTGCCAAAACCCGTGGCCAAAAGATGCCAAGGGTTCTTTAATGAGATTAATGCGATAGGGTTTGTCATTCGTTCACCTTAAAATGATCATAGCCGCTTAACTGCCAATTGAGTTTTTTTCCTTGATGCTGGAGCTCAAAAATACCCTGCGGGCGAATTTGGCCAATGCAACTCACCTTACAACCGCAATGAGCAAGCGCACTTTCGATGGAACCTCGGTTATGCTCTGGAACAGTGAAACACAACTCATACTCTTCACCGCTGGTTAGTGCATATTGCTGGGCTATTTGTCTCTCGCCCACAAACTGCAACAGCTCTTGCGAGATAGGCAACGCACCGACATCTAAACTCGCCCCAACATTTGAACGATGCAAAATATGTTTGAGATCAGACACCAAACCATCGGAAATATCAATTGCAGAAGAAGCCAAATGAAGCAATGCTTGACCGGCAAGAATTCTTGGCGTTGAGAGATAGTGACGCTTTTCAAGCTCTTGGGCAAAAGGTTTATGGCGTAAGCTTGGGTCAAGAACCACATCGAGCCCTGCTTGGCTATCACCAAGCTCGCCAGTGACATAAACCCAATCTCCCACTTTGGCTCCACTGCGCAGCAGCGCCAATTCTTGTGGCACAAAACCTTGAACTGTCAAGGTAATGCTCAGTGGGCCTTTGGTTGTATCCCCACCAATTAACTGAATGTTGTAATAGTTCGCAAGTTCGAAAAAAGCATCACAAAAGGGTTTTAGCCATGCTTCATCGACACTAGGTAGAGTGAGTGCAAGCGATACCCAAGCAGGCGTTGCCCCCATAGCAGCCAGATCACTGATGTTAGATGACAATGCTTTATGAGCCACCCAAGCGGGATTCGCATCGGTTAAAAAATGAGTGCCTGCGACTAAGGTGTCGGTACTGATGGCGATCCGAACATTTTCTGGTGCTTTGACTAATGCACAATCATCTCCTAGAGCAAGAGAGACATCTTTACGTTGTGACTGACGGTTAGAGAAATAGGTATCGATTAAATTGAATTCACCGAACATAAAAAATTCCCTGCCCTGAGTTTTTATTCTGTACATCATTTCTCATCGCTTAGGGCTTTCGCGGAGAAAGATCCGTCATAAAAAAGGTCAGCGAATGCTGACCTTTTATTTTAAAACGACTTATTATTTTTTGCGTACATGTGGGGCGGCTTTATCAAGCACGCCATTCACAAATTTATGGCTATCTTCAGCAGCAAATACTTTTGCTAACTCAATCGCCTCATTGATGACCACTTTATATGGCACATCATCGCGACGAGTCATTTCGTACATGGCTAAACGAAGTAACGCCAATTCCATCATGTCTAAGTCTTGCATTGGACGAGACACGAAAGGACGCAATTTGCTATCTAGCTCTGTGTGGCTTAGCACTACACCCGTGAGTAGATCACGGAAATATGCAACGTCGGTTTCTGGAGCCGCTAACGCTGGCTCAGCAGCATGATGCTCTTCTTCATCATACTTACCACCCGAGAGGAATTGCTCTTCGATAGTGGCAACATTTTCTTTTGTAATTTGCCAAGAATAAATTGCTTGTAGCGCAAATTGACGTGCATTACGACGTGCGGCTGGTTTCACACTGGCCCCCATTAGGAATCGATTTCTGAAAGAACGTTAATCATCTCAAGCGCGCTTAGTGCAGCTTCTGCACCTTTGTTACCAGCCTTGGTTCCCGCGCGTTCAATGGCTTGATCGATGGTATCAACAGTTAGAACACCAAATGCCACTGGAAGGCTGTATTCCAAAGACACTTGCGCCAAACCTTTATTGCATTCACTGCACACATAATCAAAGTGTGGCGTACCGCCACGAATCACAGTGCCAAGAGACACGATAGCGTCGTATTTACCCGTTTTTGCTACGCGTTGAGCAGTAAGAGGTAATTCGACAGCACCAGGGCAGCGAACAACAGTAATATTGTCATCGCTAACTTGTCCGTGACGCTTTAAAGTATCGATTGCACCAGAAAGCAGGCTTTCGTTAATAAAACTGTTGAAACGAGAAATAACGATAGCAATTTTTGCATTTGGTGCGGGGAAACCACCCTCGATCACTTTCATAAGCCTTCCTTTAACTATATACACAAGTGAGAATCGCCGGATTCTAGCACAATTTTGTGAGCAATATCTAATGGAAATTCGGCTTAGACGGCAAACCAAGCGGCTAATCAGCGAAATAATAAAGGAAGCATTGGGCTTCCTTTATTGGTTTTATTACGGTGTATTTTTAAATGTGGCCTTAGGTTCTAAGCGCTAAAACGAGATGAGGTTATTGACAAACATACTCTGTCACATTCAAGCCAAAACCGCCTAAAGCGTGATACTTTTTATTGGCTGAGGAGAGTAAACGCATATCACGAACGCCTAAATCCGCCAGAATTTGTGAACCAACCCCAACTCGGCGTGAAGTACCTTGTTTTTTCGCTAAAGTAGGCGCTTGGCCCTTGTCTTGCTGTTCAAACATTTTAACGCGATGGATCAATAAATCGCTCGACTCTTCATTACCTAAAATGACCAATACGCCGCCCTCTTGGCCGATACGCTGCATCGCTTTATCTAAAGTCCAACTGCGCTCAGCATTGCGATCGCTACGCAGCAAATCGGTAAAGGTATCGTGCAGATGAACTCGCACCAAGGGCGCTTGACCATCCAATGTTCCTTTTTGCAATGCGTAATGGATCTGATTATCAATCACGTCGCGGTAAGTGATCAGTTCAAATTCACCGTATTCTGTCGGCAACTTGCACTGTGCAACACGCTCAATGGTCGTCTCAGTATTGTTACGGTATTCAATCAGATCGGCAATCGTACCGAGTTTTAAACCATGTTGCTCGGCAAACACTTCAAGATCAGGGCGACGCGCCATGGTGCCATCATCATTTAAAATTTCGACGATCACAGACGCGGGCTCTAACCCCGCAAGGCGCGCCAAATCACAACCGGCTTCCGTGTGCCCAGCGCGAGTTAAAACGCCCCCCTCTTGCGCAGCCAGTGGAAAAATGTGCCCAGGCTGCACTAAGTCTGAAGCTTTCGCCTCTTTCGCCACCGCAGCTTGTACCGTCACGGCGCGATCGGCCGCTGAAATGCCGGTGGTTACGCCTTCGGCCGCTTCAATCGAGACGGTAAAATTGGTGGTGTATTGAGCATTATTATCCTGCACCATAGGAGCCAAGCCTAAACGCTGACAACGAGCTTTAGTCATGGTTAAGCAGATCAGGCCACGACCAAATTTAGCCATAAAATTAATCGCTTCAGGAGTAACGTGCTCGGCGGCCATGATCAAGTCACCTTCGTTCTCACGATCTTCGTCATCCATTAAGATGACCATTTTCCCAAGGCGAATATCTTCAATGATCTCTTGCGGGGTACTTATTGGCATACTCTATTTTCCTATCGCTGAACTATTTTCCGCACAGTCCCTGACTTAGATTTATCCACGACCGTGGTAGCATGGGACAATGCGCGGTTTACGCAAAACCATTTTGTTGTAAAAATGCTAAGCTAATTTTTGACTCTGGTGTCTCTTCATCTTGCTGGTTTTGCAGCAAACGCTCCATATAACGCGCGAGCACATCCACTTCCAAATTCACTTTACGCCCAACATGAAATGCATCAATGGTCGTTTCGGCAGAAGTGTGAGGCACTATGGTCAGCTTAAAGGCATTCTTTCTTAAATCATTCACAGTGAGGCTGATACCATCTACTGTAATTGAGCCTTTTTCAGCCACGTATTTATTCAATGCCGGTGGGATCGCTACCCAAAACTCTATCGAACGACCAACAGGATTTCGTTCAATGATTTCACCAACACCGTCAACGTGCCCAGAAACAATGTGTCCACCAAAACGAGTGGTGGGCAACATGGCTTTTTCTAGGTTGACCTTGTCACCAACTTGATAGTGAGCAAACCCGGTTTTGTTGAGCGTTTCTAGTGAGAGATCCGCTGTATATTGAGTGCTGTTATAATCTACCACGGTCAAACAGACACCATTTGTGGCAATACTGTCACCAAGTTTGACATCGCTCATATCAAGATGACCGACTTTCACGGTCACACTGATGTCTTCACCTTTGGGTGTAATCGCGGCAAGTGTACCTACCGCCTCGATAATTCCTGTAAACATGCTATTTATCTTTTATTTTAGGTACGGCAATGATCCGAATATCCGGCCCAACTTGTCGTACATCTTTGATGATTAACTCTAGCGTATCCGCCATGGAAGATAGCCCCAAAGCACCAAATAGCCCCCGACCATCACTACCCATGATTTTAGGCGCTAAGTACAAAATGATCTCATCAACCAATTGGGCTTGGATCAGTGAACGAGCCAGTGTGGCACCAGCTTCCACCCAGAGATGATTCATTTGTGAATGCTCAGCTAAATAAGCTAAGGTATCCGCTAACTCAAATTGCGTCTGGTTGCTATTGAGCAATGACGTATGTTCACTGCCAAGCACCAATACTTCACCGGAATGTTGATACAGCTTTAGACCATCATGGAGTTGGTTTTGCCTGTCAAGAATGACTCGCACTGGTTGGCGTAACTGATGTTGTGGGTAGTTCACTTGCACTGATGGAGGCAGTTCATCCCAACGCACAGTCAATGAAGCATCATCTTCAATCACTGTTTTGCTGGTCGATAAAATCCCACCCGCTTTGGCGCGAAATTTTTGCACATCTCGCCGCGCGGCTGCTGAAGTTATCCATTGACTCTGACCATTATTGAGTGCCGTTTGTCCATCAAGACTTGCGGCCATTTTCAATTGGACAAAGGGCATCCCACTTGTCATGCGTTTAATAAAACCCGGATTGAGCACGATGGCATCCGCTTCTAACAAACCGAGTTCGACTTCAATCCCAGCGTCACGCAGCATTTGAATACCACGCCCAGCGACTTGAGGATTCGGATCCTGCATTGCGCAAATCACTTTCGCCACTTTGGCGTTAATCAAACCTTCAGCGCAAGGCGGTGTACGGCCATGATGCGAGCAAGGCTCTAAAGTGACATAAGCGGTAGCGCCTCGCGCTTGCTCGTTTGCCATGCGTAAGGCGTACACTTCGGCATGCGGCTCACCAGCACGCGCATGAAAACCCTCACCAACAATCTGCTCTCCTTGAGTGATCACGCAGCCGACATTGGGGTTAGGTTGAGTGGTAAAAACGCCACCTTTGGCAAGCTCAATGGCTCGCGACATCATTTGATAATCAAAAGGAGTAAACATAAGCGATTAATCTTCCAGCTTCGCGATTTCTTCACCAAACTCACGAATATCTTCAAAACTACGATACACGGAGGCAAAGCGGATGTAAGCGACTTTATCGAGTACTTTGAGCTGCTCCATCACCAAGTTACCAATCATTTTACTTGGGACTTCTCGCTCACCAGTAGCTCGCAACTGAGATTTAATCATACTGATTGCAAGCTCAATCGCATCGGCGCTGACGGGGCGTTTTTCTAATGCTCGCTGTATACCACCGACCATTTTATCTTCGTTAAACGGTTCACGATTTCCATTTGATTTGATGACTCTTGGCATCAAGAGCTCGGCCGATTCAAACGTGGTAAAACGTTCATTACATGCCAAACATTGACGGCGACGGCGCACTTGATGGCCATCTGCGACAAGACGAGAATCAATCACTTTGGTGTCGTTCTCTGAACAAAAAGGACAATGCATATCACCTCCATAGCAATGAGCATCAGTGTACCGGAATTAGTACGCAAGTTGAACGCAAAAGGGGCATCAGCCCCTTTTCAATCTCTATTGTGTTAACGGCCACACTTTGTTAACTCGCACCGTTAGCCATCACAAAAAGAACTTAGCGACGTGATAAGTAATTGGCTTTGCCAACCCACTTGTAACTGGTCAACTCTTCTAAGCCCATCGGCCCGCGAGCGTGCAATTTTTGGGTCGAAACGGCCACTTCAGCGCCTAAACCAAATTGAGCCCCATCGGTAAAGCGCGTCGAAGCATTGACATACACTGCAGCAGAGCCCGCGGAATTAATAAACAGCTCTGCATTAAATAGGTCATTTGTCATGATCGCATCCGAATGGCTTGCATTGTGTTCACGCATATGTTCAATCGCTTGCTGCACGTCATCGACCACTTTAACGCCCAAAGTGTAACTTAGCCATTCGGTGTCAAAATCGCCCTCAACAGCCTCTCTCAACTGCTTCGCGTGGCTCATGCAGGCTTGGGCTTTTGGCTCGACAACGAAGGTCACTTGATCATTAAGTCGTAGCACCAGTTTTGCCAAAAATTCACTGGCAATCGCTTGATGAACCAGCAAAGTATCCAGTGCGTTGCACGCAGAAGGGCGCTGAATTTTGGCATTTTCAATTACCTCGACTGATTTATCCAGATCCGCCGATTGGTCAACAAAAATATGGCTAATGCCAAAACCACCAATAATCACCGGAATCGTGCTGTTTTCTTTGCACATTTTATGTAGGCTAGCGCCGCCGCGCGGAATGATCATATCAACATATTCATCCAGCTTGAGCAGCTGTGAAACCAGTTCGCGATCCGGTTTTTCAATATACTGCACAGCAGCCGCTGGTAGTTGTGCTTTTTCTAGCGCCGATTGAATAACGTTGACTAGCGCCATATTGGAGAAAAAGGTCTCTTTCCCTCCCCGTAAAATACTGGCGTTACCCGTTTTTAAACACAATGCCGCAATATCAATGGTTACATTCGGACGCGCTTCATAAATAACGCCCACCACACCTAACGGTACTCGGCGGCGAGACAATGACAATCCGTTTTCAAGCACTCGGCTATCGATTTCACTACCGACAGGGTCATTGAGATTAATCACATTACGCACGTCATTAGCAATGGCTTGCAGGCGCGATTCATTGAGCAATAGGCGATCAAGCATGGCATCGTTCAACCCGGCTTCGCGGGCCAGTTCGATATCTTGAGCATTCGCTTTTAAAATCGCGGCGCTCTGCTCCTCCAGTTCATCGGCAATGATCGCTAATGCATTGTTTTTTTGTGTCGTTGAAACGGTAGCGAGCTGGAAAGCGGCCTGTTTGGCGGCTTTACCCATTATGGTTAAATCCACTTTCTTTTCCTTACTATTCTTGGATCACAACAAGATCATCGCGATGAATGACTTCTGAGCCATAATCGTAACCTAAAATGCCTCCGATATCTTTGCTGTGTTTGCCCGCGATTTTGGCTAAGTCTTGGCTGGAATAAGCGGCGATGCCACGGGCAATTAATACGCCTTGTTTATCGGTTACTCGCGCCACTTCACCACGTGCAAAAGTACCACTGACATTCACTACCCCTTTCGCTAATAAGCTACTGCCATTCGCGACTACAGCTTTGACGGCTCCGCCATCAATGACAATGTCACCAGAAGCGGCAGGACCCGCTAAAATCCAGCGTTTGCGGTTTTCTAACGCTTCAGTACATGGCAAGAAACGGGTGCCTTGTGGCGCATCACTTAAAGAGTCAAAAATAACGTTGCTGGCACGCCCTGCGGCGATAATGACTTCAATCCCTGCACGGCGAGCAATATCCGCAGCCTGAAGCTTAGTTGCCATACCTCCGGTTCCAAGAGTGGTACCACTACCCCCAGCGATTTTACGCAAGGTATCATCAATGGTTTTGACTTCTTTAATCAATTCAGCGTTAGGATCTTTACGCGGGTCCGCGGTGAAGAGTCCTTTTTGGTCAGTGAGCAGCAATAGTTTATCGGCACCGCATAAAATACCGACCAAGGCTGACAAATTGTCGTTGTCGCCCACTTTGATTTCACTGGTTGCCACGGCATCGTTTTCGTTGACTACAGGAATAATATCGTGCTCGACCAAAGCATTAATGGTATCTCGCGCATTCAAAAAACGCTCACGATCTTCTAGATCGGCACGAGTCAGTAGCATTTGACCTATTTTAATCCCATAGATGGCAAAAAGAGATTCCCATGCTTGAATCAGTTGACTCTGCCCAACCGCAGCAAGCAACTGTTTGCTAGCCATTGCGTTGGGGAGTGCGGGGTAACCTAAGTGTTCTCGACCAGCGGCAATTGCGCCCGACGATACAATCACCACTGAGTGGCCTTGCTTTTTCAGTTCAGCACATTGACGGACAAGCTCAACCATATGAGCTCTATCTAACGCCAAAGTACCACCGGTTAATACACTGGTTCCTAGCTTCACAACGATTGTTTGAAGTTGCACCGCTTTTCCGCTTTGTTGATTCGTTGTCATGATTTCTTCTGAAATGGAAAACACATAAGAGCTGATGTTTTAGCAATCAAAGCAATAATTCACAAGTAGAAAAGGTGCTAAAAAGCACCTTTTTCATCACGAGGGTAAGGGGATAACGAAAATCAGACGAATTCAGCGGAATCTTGTGCAATCTCAACACTCAATTCAAAGCGCTCATAGAGACTCGCTACCAGTTTGGCATGAAACTCTTCTTGGGTACGTTTGACTTCAGAAAATACGGATTTAGGAATCGCGTCGGCATCCCACGCGCCAGCTAAGTTGTAACGTCCTGTATGATACTTAGCCTCAAACCCTGATTCTTTCTTAGTAAGTTCCAGCCACCAGCCCCAAAACTCTCGTTTTTCTGGGGATTTTTTGTCATTAACGCAAGACGCAAGGCAATCAAATAAGTAGTGATCCTCACGACATTGGCCTTCTCGTAAATAAGGTCCAATAGCTTTTAAAGCAGACAATAAGCGATAATGAGTCGGGGTGTGGGTCATTTCTGACATATTGACTCTCCATTTCAATGTTAAGAACGATCATTATTTTTATTAATCATATGCTTGTTACCGCATACCAATATCATGCTTAACTAATTTAGTAGAAAAGTCACCTAAATAGCTCATCTTCTAACCACTTTATCGCTAAATCGAGGGATTGCTCATATCCTTGTGTAATTGTTTTGCTTTTTATCTGTTTCGCTTTGCCATATTCACTAAAAATTGCAACTAATTGATTATCCGAATAGGGTGAAATGGGATCGCCTTCTAATCCTAAAGCTAAGATTGGAACCTTTGTGCGCCGACTGGTTAGAAAACCTTGCACTTTCAGTGACCACGCCCGCATCAACCCAGCGAGACTATTAATATCAACGACTTCTTTACCTAAACGAGAAGCCAGTACATCGATGTACATTTTAGGCATTTTTTTCAATTTTTCTGGCGAGGCCAAAATATCGTGGATAGGTGCACCTAATGAAACACAAGCCTTGATTTTATCTTGCTCTAGAAAAGAGAGCCTGATCATAGCGTTACCACCAAATCGAAATCCAACAAGCCCTACTTTTCGATGATCAACCCAAGGCAAGCTTTCCAGTTCATTGAGTACCGCTTGATGCAGACATGAAGAATCTTCAGTTAAAGGCCAATGAGAGCTATGACCGACAGAGGGCATATCAATGGTTAACATCGCAATATCTCTAGGCGCGAGATAATCTCTAAACAAACGCCACATATCCGTCTGCAAACTGTCTAAACCAGCGCTAACCAAAACGACCGGATGAGGCCTATCGGTATTAGGTAAATGTAAATTAGCGACTATTTTTTTATTCTTATAGGGTACTTCAACCTGCTTAATCACATAACGAGTCAGCTTAGCCGCTTCGTTATAAGCGCTGTTTGACAGTATCTGTGCCTGTAGGGATAAATTATCGTTTTTTAGATGTGGATAGCCAGCAATGCTAAAGCAGAGCGACGCGGAAAAAAGTTCATTGGCCGCCTCTTCGTCTTGTTTGCCATTAGCGCGCTTTTGGTGACGCATACCTAGTTTGATCCACTCGTATGCCCAGTTGCCACTGTGATAACCCATAACAGTATCGAGCCAATCCGCTTCGGTTCGCGAATGCTTCGAAGAGGCAATGCGTGCGAAAACTTCTTCTTGTTCTACTGGGTCAACACCTTGCCATATCCACTGTAAACGCCTAAGGTTTCGATACCAAACGTACCCTTCTTGCTGTTTTTTTAGGTCCAAAATTTCTTGGCTACTTGGCATATAGCGAATCAATGCCGAAGTTTCTTGAGCTTGCTTGTGTTTCTGAAATAATTTTTCAGAAAGATTTTGGCTATTAGATTCAGACATAAGTCGATTCAATTGAGAGCGGTGCTCTAATAGTAATAAAAAAAATGGCCCGATAAAGGGCCATTCTCAAATAAACGCAAAGAAAACCATTACTTTTGCTTACGGTTAATCGGTTCTGCGTACTGAATCGTCATATCCCATGGCTGTTCAATCCAGGTATCTTGAGCAATATCGACAACGTAATCATCTAACAAGCTGACGCCAGAAGGCTTCGCACACACCGCAATCAATTTCGCTTTAGGATACATTTCACGTAGCTTACGTGCGGTATCACCACTATCAACCAAATCTTCAACAATTAAGAAACCTTCGCCGTCACCTTCAGGTGCTTTGATCACTGTCATGTCACGCTGGTGATCATGATCGTAACTTGAAATGCAAATCGTATCGACATGGCGAATACCTAGTTCGCGCGCCAATATGGCACCAGGAACCAGACCACCACGGCTCACCGCCCAAATACCTTTCCATTGCTCTGCAGGCATCTGTTTTTCTGCCAATTGACGGCAGTAAGTCTGCATATTGTCCCAAGTGATAACGAATTTATTACTCATTGTTGTAAACCTAATTATTTAAATAATCTGTGTCGTTCATTACATTGCAGAGGCGATATATTTAAAGATGAAGATGGCTGACATTACCCACACACTCATCGATACACTGCGCCCTTTGCCACTAAATAGTTTAATAGCCGCATAAGCAATGAAACCAAGAGAAATACCTTCTGCGATAGAGAATGTCAGCGGCATTAATAAACAGGTAACGACGACAGGAGCCGCTTCTGTTAAATCGCGCCAATCAATACTGACCAAACCAGAAAGCATCAAAATTGCCACATAAAATAATGCACCAGACGTAGCGTACGCAGGGATCATTCCAGCTAATGGCGAGAAGAATAATGCAAGTAAGAACAAAATGCCAACAACGACTGCAGTCAGCCCTGTGCGCCCGCCAGCCGCAACACCCGCCACACTTTCAATGTAAGAGGTTGTGTTTGATGTACCTAGCAGGGCACCGACTGACGTAGCGGTAGAATCGGCAAGCAATGCTTTATTTAGACGTGGAATTTTACCATCTTTACCAATCAAATCTGCTTTTTGCGCCACGCCAACTAAGGTGCCAGCCGTGTCAAATAGATCGACAAACAGAAACGCAAACACCACTGAGATCATACCCACTTCAAAAATGGCGGAGAAATCAAGCTGCAAAAAAGTTGGCGCAATACTTGGTGGTGCCGACATAATGCCATGCCACTGAACGTCACCAAACACTAAACCAAGGCCAGTAACCGCAAGAATCGCGATCATTACGGCACCCTTTAAACCACGATGAACCAAAGCAATCGTCAGGAAGAAACCTATCGCACCGAGTACAGCAGGAAGAGAAGTAATTGCGCCGACAGAAACCAAAGTTGCAGGGTTATCAACCACAATGCCAGCATTCTTCAGGGCAATAAAGGCAAGAAAAAGTCCAATACCGGCCGAGATCCCCGTTCGTAATGACATAGGAATCGAACCGATGATCCACTCACGGATTTTAAAGATACTAAGAAAAATGAACAGCACACCAGAAACGAATACCGCCGCCAGCGCAACTTGCCATGTATATCCCATACCGAGCACAACGGCGTAAGTAAAAAATGCGTTTAACCCCATACCCGGAGCCTGCGCAATTGGGTAGTTGGCGACAAAGCCCATGATGAAACAGCCAATAGCCGCCGCAAGACACGTAGCAACAAATACTGCACCACGGTCCATGCCGGCATCCGCTAAGATCGCAGGGTTAACAAAGATAATGTATGCCATCGTGAGAAATGTCGTCATTCCTGCGATAACCTCAGTGCGCACGTTTGTACCATATTCACTGAGTTTAAATAGCCTTTCGAGCATGATCGAGTCCTATAAAGGGTAAAGAGTAAACGGTTGCGTAATCGATTGGCTGAGGATTATAGAGAGATCAGATCACAAATTCCAGATAGAATTAAGGCTGCAATATGCTTTTATTAATAGCTTATGAACCTAGTCGCGCTTCATTTCTTCAAAAATAAAAAGCAGGCTTCAATATCGTCTTGTCACCGAGCTGTAAAGGAAGTGTGGAACATTGAGATAAAAAAACGCCACCTCATCTGAGGTGGCGGCGAATCATTTTAGCCAAACTGACTACAAAAAAATTCCAATATCTAGGGGGTGAACATACAGTTCAAATAACATGCTTAAAGTCTTAATAACCAAAGCTTGTTGGGTAAGCAAAGTTGCCAGTGTAAACAGACTTGTTTGTCCAGAACATTGCTGATGGTAAACCTTTCATAACTATCACCTTATAAAATCAATTGAACATAAATTTGATTTCTCGGTTCCATGGAGGCGATAAACGGACTCATCCTTTGAGCATTTTTTCTTCGCTTTCGAAGTTGGTTACAAATATACCACCAAGAAATTAAATTACAATATTTAGCGTGATAAAAATCACATAATTTTATTTTAATGATCTGCATCAACAGATTTAGGTAATTAAATTACACAAATATCAGCAAAAAATGATTATTAGGCGGTAAGGGGAAGAATCTCATCGCCGATTGTGTCATCTCTTCTATACGCTACAGTCGATTTAATGTGACACCAATAAAACAATTCTCAAGCGGTGAGGCTACTCGCTGATTGTCGAGAGTGGTATGCTGTCCACCACTACAAGTCATGCTCAGATCTAGTCGATATCGCTACCAAAGAAACATTTCGCCTGTTCATGATCTGGCAAGCTCGAATAAAAGGAGTATTCCGTGTCTGAGTTCTATTCTGAAATCAGTAAATTGTCATCGGCACCCGTATGGCAATTTTTCGATAAAATCTGTTCCATTCCTCACCCATCTAAGCATGAAGAAGCCTTAGCCCAATACATCATCCAGTGGGCGACAGAGCAGGGTTTAGCGGTACGCCGAGATCCAACCGGTAACGTTTTCATAAAAAAACCAGCGACAGCTGGCATGGAACATAAGAAAGGTGTGGTTCTACAAGCTCATATTGATATGGTGCCGCAAAAAAACGAAGACACGCAGCACGACTTTGCTAAGGACCCTATCCAACCGTATATCGATGGCGAATGGGTAACAGCCAAAGGAACCACTTTAGGTGCCGATAACGGTATGGGTATGGCAGCATGTTTGGCTGTTCTCGCGTCAAAAGAGCTCAAGCACGGTCCTATTGAGGTGTTACTGACGATTGATGAAGAAGCGGGTATGACAGGTGCTTTCGGCCTTGAAGCGGGTTGGTTAGAAGGAGAGATCCTGCTCAATACTGATTCAGAGCAAGAGGGCGAAGTGTATATGGGCTGCGCTGGTGGTATTGATGGTGCAATGACTTTTCATATCCAACGACAAGCCATGCCAGTCGGTTACATAACGCGTCAATTGACTTTAAAAGGATTAAAAGGAGGTCACTCAGGGTGTGATATTCATACCGGCCGAGGGAATGCCAATAAGCTGCTGGCCCGTTTTCTTGCTGGTCACGCACAAGAGCTTGATTTACGTTTGATCGAGTTTCGCGGTGGTAGCTTGCGTAACGCCATTCCTCGAGAAGCCTTTGTCACTGTGGCCATTCCTGCAGAAAATGTAGTGAAACTGGATGAACTATTTAGTGCCTACACCCTGCTCGTGAAAGAAGAGCTTGGACGCGTGGAAACGGGAATCGTCACCTTCAACAACACACAAGAGAATGCGAAAAACGTCTTCGCTCTTGTTGATCAACAACGTTTTATTGCCGCATTAAACACATGTCCAAACGGTGTGATCCGGATGAGCGATGAAATTGAAGGCGTGGTTGAAACCTCATTGAATGTCGGTGTGATTACCACACAAGAAAACTCTGTGACTGTGTTATGCCTTATTCGTTCTCTGATTGATTCAGGTCGCCAACAGGTTGAAAGCATGCTCAAATCCGTTGCTGAGCTAGCGAATGCGGAAATTGCCTTTACTGGTGCTTATCCGGGCTGGAAACCAGATGCCGATTCAGAGATCATGGCTGTTTTCAGAGACATGTACCAAGGTATTTACGGTCATAAACCGAATATCATGGTGATCCATGCTGGCCTAGAATGTGGTCTTTTCAAAAAACCTTACCCAGATATGGATATGGTTTCATTTGGCCCAACCATTAAATTCCCTCACTCACCGGATGAGAAAGTTAAGATCGACACAGTCGACCTTTTCTGGGAGCAAATGGTTGCCTTACTAGAGCATATTCCAGCCAAAGCTTAACACCTACTCGGATGTCGAATTCCTTAGCCATTTTTTAATAACAAGTAGATGAATATCTTGCTTTAGCAAGGGAATTCGGCCTCCACTTCGACATCTTTTCTATCAATTAATTTTATCGATAAGGCAAATTAATTTCATTAGCGCACATTTTTTGTGACTGCTAGAGTTCGCCCCCTTGAAGTTCCTAGAGTTATTCACCACACTCTCTTCAAGCGATAACACCATTTAAAAGTTGTATCGGGGATGCGGCTACTCCTTAGCGGCGTCTTACATTCTCCAAAAATATTGAAACTGCGATGAAAGAAAAAATGATTGTCGGATGGCGAGAAACTCTCAGCCTTCCAGGGTTAGGTATTGAGCAAATTAATGCCAAAGTCGATACCGGAGCCCGCACGTCGTGCTTACACGCATTTAAGGTAGAGAGCTTCACCAAAGAAGAGGCTCTTTGGGTTCGCTTTTGGATCCATCCTTTGCAACGTAATAATGAAAAAGTCACGGTTTGTGAAGCTAAGGTCCTCGATGAACGAATCGTCCGTGATTCTGGCGGCCATGAAGAATCCCGTTACGTTATTCAATCAGACGTCAGTTTGGGCGGCCAAACTTGGCCCATTGAAATAACGTTAACCAATCGCGAAAATATGGGTTTTCGCATGCTATTAGGTCGCACCGCAATGCACCATCGAATTTTAGTTGATCCTACTAAATCGTTTTTAATCGCTTTCGAGGAGAGCAAATAATGAAAATTGGTATTCTGTCACGTAATGCTTCGTTGTATTCAACCAAGCGTCTGATTGAAGCGTGTAAAAGCCGTGGCCACCAAGTCAAAGTGATTGATGGGCTGCGTTGCTATATGAATATCAATTCTGAAAAACCCGAAATTCACTTTAAAGGTGAAGAGTTAGCGGGTTTTGATGCAGTCATTCCTCGTATTGGTGCATCCGTTACGTTTTACGGCACTGCGGTATTACGCCAATTTGAAATGATGGGGGTTTATCCCGTCAATGAATCTGTGGCTATTAGCCGTTCCAGAGATAAACTTCGCTCAATGCAGCTATTGTCTCGTCGCGGCATTGGTATGCCAATTACAGGTTTCGCCAGTAAACCCGATGATGTCAAAGACTTACTCGACATGGTCGGAGGAGCACCGGTAGTGATTAAATTACTTGAAGGAACTCAAGGCATCGGTGTAGTGTTAGCGGAAACACGCAAAGCAGCAGAAAGTGTGATCGAAGCGTTCATGGGCCTGAAAGCCAATATCATGGTGCAAGAGTACATCAAAGAGGCCGGTGGCGCCGATATTCGCTGTTTCGTTATTGGCGACAAAGTTATCGCAGCCATGAAACGGCAAGGTGCCGATGGTGAGTTTCGCTCTAATCTACACCGCGGCGGAACGGCCTCTTTGGTAAAAATTACTCCCCTAGAACGTAAGACGGCTATCGATGCGGCGAAGATTATGGGTCTCAATGTTGCGGGTGTGGATCTTTTGCGATCGGAACGTGGCCCACTAGTGATGGAAGTCAATTCATCGCCAGGTCTTGAAGGTATTGAAGCTGCTACTGGTAAAGATATCGCCGGGTTGATTGTCGAATTTATTGAAAAAAATGCGGCAACGAAAGGGACAAAAACACGTGGCAAAGGTTAGGAAAAACACAGCATTTCATTTCCTGGGGGATTCAGTTCCCCCAGGAACGCGCAAGGCAATGGAGCTAGAAGCGGCTAAGCTTTATACACACTCGCCGCTCTCTATTCCTATCGAAATCATTAATGGAATAT
The DNA here is from genome assembly GCF_002257545.1 of Vibrio qinghaiensis. NCBI lineage: Bacteria > Pseudomonadati > Pseudomonadota > Gammaproteobacteria > Vibrionales > Vibrionaceae > Vibrio > Vibrio qinghaiensis. The sequence goes on from NZ_CP022741.1 coordinate 2,153,906, forward strand.
CCACTGGCCCAACCTTGATGATCAATGCCGCCATCCATGGTGATGAACTGAACGGCGTTGAAATAGTCCGTCAACTGATCAACTCCATCGACCCGCAAAAACTAAAAGGGACACTGATTGTTGTCCCCATCGTCAATGCCTTTGGCTTTATTCATAAATCTCGCTACCTTCCTGATCGACGCGATCTCAATCGCTGCTTCCCTGGAAGTGAAACTGGCTCCCTCGCCTCTCGCATTGCACATACTTTCTTTTCCCAAGTCGCTTTACGTTGTGATTACATCATCGACCTGCATACTGGTGCGATTCACCGCACGAATTTGCCACAAATCCGCGCCGATCTCACTAATCCTGAAACCTTGCGTATTGCCCAAGCATTTGCAACCCCAGTGATCATCGACTCTCCACTGCGTAATGGCTCGCTCAGAAGTGAAGCGGAGAAATCAGGCATCACAGTATTAACTTATGAAGCAGGTGAAGCGCTAAAATTTGAACCCATTGCCATCAATGCGGGTATTGTCGGTGTAAAACGCACCATGCAAGCCATTGGTATGATGCGCAAGAGTCGCAAGGCCGTACCGACATCGATCATCGCAAAATCAACCAGTTGGCTAAGAGCCGAAAGCGATGGCATCTTGCGCACTGTGGTGACGCTTGGTGACAAGGTCGAGAAAGGACAAGTGCTTGCCTATATCAACTCACCGCTTGGTCATGTCGAAGTCGAATTAAGAGCCAATAAGGGTGGTATTGTGATTGGCCAACAAACTCTGCCTCTTGTTAATGAAGGAGATGCCGTATTCCATCTCGCCTACTTCTCGCAAAGCGATGAGATGGTTGAGCAAGTCGTGGGCGATTTTATTGAAGAGGTCGCAGACAGCGATTTAGAACCTCTAACCACGGGACACCTGATGCCACCGTCGATGGTCTAAATAGTCGATAAGTCTAAACAATAGAGACACATAAGTTCAATAATAAAGCCCTTATTCAAAGGGCTTTATGCTGTTTAAGCGTGAGTGGGATGAAGAAAGTAACTCATTAACCGAACGAAGCCCAAATCACCGTAGCCACTAATACAGGGCAGACAAATTTCACATACCAAGGCCAGATTTTACCAAACCAACCCAATTGGAACTCAGGGAAACCTTGCTCTAACTCTTTGACCTTCGCGTGACGACGCCATACCCAACCGCCAAATAGGCAGAACATCAGCGCTGCTGTCGGCTGCAAATATTGCGTCGCAACCGTTGCCACTAAGCCAAATAGCGCACCAAAGTTATAAACAATAACAACACTGACTAGCGCAATTAACGCGCCTAATACCCAGCTTGTTGGTGCACGTTTCGTGTTAAAACGCTCGCTGACTAAGGCTACTGGGCATTCCAGCATAGAGATAGAAGAGGTTAACGCGGCGATCGTCAGTAAAGTGAAAAATACGATCGCAAACACCTGACCCATCCAACCAAGGCTATCAAACATCAATGGCAACACGGTAAAAACGAGCGTGTCTGAATTGAGTAAAGAACCGTCAGCGGCATAGATTTCCACTCCTTTATGCATCGCAACAAACATCGCAGGCAACACGACAAGACCAGCAATAAAAGCCACGGCGGTATCAACTAAAGTCACATTTAGTGCCATCTTCGGCAGGTTTTCTTGCTTACTCAGATAAGATCCGTAAATCAGCATCGAGCAGCCACCTATGGTTAATGAGAAGAAACCTTGCCCCATTGCCGCCAGTAAGAGATGTCTGTCAAACACCTTTGAAAAATCAGGGACCAAATAGTGTTGTAAACCTTCCATCGCACCAGTTTGCATCATGATGTAAACAAACAGCACACCAAACAGTACAAACAATGCAGGCATTAAACGCGTTGACCATTTTTCAATCCCGTCTTTAACACCACCTTGCACGATTAGAATCGTCAAAATATAAAACACCAAGGTTCCGAATAAGTTACGCTCAACACTAAACCCTTTCAACCAAGCTGTGATTTCCACAAAACCCAATAACTCAGTCATCGCACCGAGTAAAAAGCAGATTAGCCAGCCACCGACGATGCTGTAAAACGCCAGTACCGCACTCGGAACACTCAAACCAATCCAACCGACAAAGCCACCGACCATTTTACCTAGTGGATGAGGCGTTAATGAGCGCATGCTATCAACAGGGTTTGCTTGCCCAAAACGGCCTATCGCCATTTCAACCACTAACATAGGGAAGGCAACGACCATGATCATCACCAAATAAACCAATAAGAATGCGCCGCCGCCGTTGCTTGCCGCTTGGGTTGGAAAGCCCCAGATATTACCTAGGCCAACTGCCGCACCCGCCGCCGCAAGAATAAAACCAAGACGTGAACCAAAATGTTCACGAGAATCAGACTGTGTCATACCACTCACACAAATATCAATAGACTAGTTAGCTAGTACAGTAATACAGACCATCAAACTGAGCAATTGCACTGCTTATTTATTGCACAATCAGTGCAAAAATAAACAGAATTTACTTCGTAAAGATTATTGAACAGGCAATACTGACGGGAGATTAGAGGTGAATTTTTGCACGAGGTAACGACCTCTTCCTTGGGCTTTGACTGCATAAAGTGCTCTATCAGCCACATGAAAAAAATCTAGATAGTGACTCAACTGCGGTGTATCAATCTCAACCCCTCCGACACTGATTGAAAGCGTCTTCTTAGCTTGGGAAAATTGGTGGGTAATGCGCAGCGATTCAACCGATTCGATCAGTCGTTTAGCATAAGCTTGACCATCAATTTCGATGTCGCTCGCCAAAACTACACAAAACTCTTCTCCACCAAAGCGAGCAACCAGTTTTTCACCGCTAAAATCCAGAGTATTTAAGCTAGAAGCCACTGATTTCAATGCTTCATCACCCTCTAAGTGGCCGTAGTGATCATTGAATAGTTTAAAATAGTCAATATCGATTAAAAACAGTACGATATGCCTGAATTGATAATCAACAATATAGCTTTTAAAGACCTTTTCTAAACGGCGACGGTTCGCAATACGTGTGAGTGGATCGTGCTCTGATTGCCATTTTAGTTCACGCCGACTAATTTCCAGCTCCCATACTATTTGGCTCATCGTACGAGAAAACTCCTTCATTTCCTTCGATATAAAGGAGCGTTCACTAGGCATCTTTCCACCCGAAGCTTTAAATTGCTCCAATACTTGATTAGCATTGTTAATTGGCTTAACCACTTTATTCGCTACGACTAAGTTCAAGAAGAACATCAGGATAGAGAAAGCGGCAAGCCCTGAAAGCTCCTGCCATTGAATAAATGGCGGCACTTTAACCGTATGATTTATTTTAATTAATATGGTGAGGCGGTTTCGGTAATCAAGCATTTCAAGGTAGGAGATATTGTTATTGTGTGGCGCGACAGTAGGTTGAGCAGCGACAGTAGGTTGAGCAGCGACAATAGGTTGATCATTGCGCTTATTGATCAACATCACTTCCACATTGACACCTGTCGCCGTCACAAGCTCATTGATAAACTGCTCGCTTATCCTTTTTAAAAAAAGTAAATAACCTTTATCGCATTCCTTTGCATTACTATTGCAAACTCGAGAGGTTGCGACGATAAAAGGTTTGTTATCTATCACGATAAAACTGAGGTCCGGTTTGATGAAATCTTTCGGTGCTTTCATCGCACTCGCCAAAATATCACCAAAATTATATCGAATCGTATCATAGCTGGCTTCATTGCCAGTATCATAGTCATAAAACATGCCGCAGACTAACCGCATATCCGGATTAAAAATAAAAATACCGTCGAGTAACTTAGATTCAAAGGCGTGATCACCAATACTGTCGCGAATAAAATCATCATTAGGCTTGGCAATAAAATCAGCCATTTCATTCCATGCAGCATAATCAGCCAGTGATGCACCCATGTCTGCTTTTTGCATCTTAAGAATGGTTTGGACTCGGTTTACCTCATTGCGTTGCAAAGAAAGAGCATCTTCAACAGCGCGATCATAAGACCACATAAACTTAAATAGTAGATAACACAAAATAAACAGCACAACGAAGGCTATTGAAACTAATGCTGTTAACCATCTCAAACTAAAATTATTAAACGACATCCATACCAGCAAATTGAGATAACATCATAGACAAATAAAGAGCACCGAATGTGCTCTTTCAGTTTAGATGGTAAATACTTGATAATCTTTTAATAGAGGTATTTTTTGGTGCAGTTGCTGCTCTTGCTCAACCATATCATCGAGCGACTCACAAAAATCACGGCTCTCTTTTTGAATTGTGGCGGCGTTTTCTTGAATCCGCTCAGCTAACTTAACTTTTAAGTCCGCCATGGTATCGGTCAATTTTGTGATGTTTAATCCCCCCTCTTCTTTCATTTTCAGTGAAAGAGCATCAAAGGCACCGGATATAAACTCTTTGTTAAATAAAGCTTTCGCTTTTTCAAAATCATCGGCCCAAGTTTGCGTCATTGATTCAAAAGTCTGCGCAGGGAGAACCAGCTCACCATCTTTGTAATAACGAGATTCAATATTGGCAAAAAAAGCAGCCATGGATTGCTTGGCGCTATCGAAAGCGTTGGGAGATCCAATACTTTTCGCGACATCATCCAAAATATTATTCGCCATAACCAAGCCATCACTCGCCATCTGTTTCAGTTTAGGCAATGAAGCATTCATTCTTTCTCGATACTGCTCAAGGGCCGTTCTCTGATCACTGTCGAGCTCCATTTTTTCACCACGGATATAGAGATTGTTCTGTTTATCCATCAAAACGGTGTCGGTGCTCGTTTTGAGAATTTCAACCTTATCACCATCAAGGTGAACTTCATGGTTAACATCAACTCGGCACTGTGCGGCCCACAAAGGGAAACTCAACAGCATTGAAGTGACTAGCACTACTTTTTTCATTGTTTTCTCTCATCGATCGTTTTATGACTAACCATATCAGGTGTGGATATTTGATGAGTTAGTACTTCTCGCTAGCAATATAAATGATTTCAACCTAAAAACCGTCAATTTAATGACATAAATGTTAGTTTGTTTCACTAATTTAAAAAAAACTGAGCTGCTTATTAAGCATTTCTGGCTTTAACATCACTTGCAAACCGAGTAAGCGAATTTCTCGCCCATTTTGCCGCAACAAAATATTTTCCAAAAGAGTTCTAAAATCATTGAGATCTAACTGTGGATGAAGATGCTCAATCGTCGTGAGTTGAAAATCGGCAAACTTAATTTTGATCCCTTGCTTAATAATCGAACCATCAACACTCACTCTGCCTAACCTCGCTTTTATCTCTGGATAAAGATGATGCTCAATCACCTGCCAGCACTCTTCATAGCTTGAGATATTTTGGCTAAACGTTCTTTCGACACCTAATGATTTTCGCTCCCTTTCGGTCACCACTTCGCGATTATCAATGCCATGACTTTTCTTCCATAATGAAGCTCCTAACCTGCCGAAGTTACTCAGTAGTTCTCGATAATCGGTCAGCTTGATATCTTCACATTTATAAAAACCTGCTTGGTGCAGTTTTTCCAGACTCACCTTACCGACACCGGGTATTTTCTCTAGTGGCAATAAATCGACCACTTGCTGTACTTTATCGGGCGGTATTACAAATTGGCCGTTAGGCTTATTCATATCAGAAGCCACTTTGGCCAAAAACTTTACAGGTGCTACGCCCGCAGAGGCGGTCAGTTGAAGTTCGTTGTAGATATCATGGCGAATGGCTTGAGCTATCAATGTTGCGCTTCCTTGACATAGCGGTGAATCACTCACATCAAGAAATGCTTCATCTAATGATAACGGCTCAATAATGGAAGTATAACGTTCAAATATTTGTCTGATTTGAATAGAAATAGCTTTGTATACCGACATACGGCCCGGAACGACCAGTAGATTAGGGCATAGTTTTAATGCTTGAGCGGTTGGCATGGCAGATCGAACGCCAAATTTCCTCGCTTCATAATTGCAAGTACTTAACACACCACGCTGCTTTTCATGACCACCCACAGCTAGAGGGCGATGCCTATATTCAGGGTTATCACGCATTTCTACCGCAGCGTAGAAACAATCCATATCAATATGAATGATTTTTTTGATTTTATTTTCCAATTCAAAACCATTTAAAAAACCTGTATGCATAAACAGTATATTCTTGATTTCTATGGATTGAAATGAATTGCTTTTAAAAATTAAAGAGCCTACACAAAACAGGCTCTTTAATCGTAGTTCAGGCGATGCGATCTTTTTCCCAATGCGCTAACTTTTCAGCTCTTGCTGCGGCCTTAGCTTCGCGTTTTTTACGTGCATCACAAGGCTCTGGGCAATTGCACACTTTTTCAATGCCGACAGCACCTAATCCACCACAACTACCTTTGACTACTTTCTTTTGAAAGATATAGCCAACCGCCATCGCGGCAATGACACACAGAAATACACTGAATGTAATGAAAAAAGTATTCATAACTTAACTCACTTTTTATTTAGAAATGACTTAAATGCACTGGAGGCAATCTCTTCAAAACCTTGTTCTGTTTTCACAATCATGAACACAGGAATATTATATTGCTCTGCAACCTCAATGCCTTTCGTCTCTCCTAGTACCATTAATCCCGTCGCTAGGCCATCTGCCGTCATTGAAGAAGCATCCAACACAGTGACTGACACCACTTTATTATGGATGGGTTTTCCAGTGATAGGATTGATAATGTGAGAATAACGCACACCATCTTGCTCGAAATAGTTGCGATAATCACCCGAAGTGGCAATCGCCATATCACCAGGTTCAATGATCTCTTGAACGGTACGCTCATCAACCGTCGGTTTCTCTATCGCTATTCGCCAAGGTACACCTTCTCGGTTTACGCCTTTTAAGCGCATCTCGCCACCGACTTCAACCATGTAATTGGTAATGCCTTGTGCTTGAATGTAGTCAGCGACTACGTCTACTCCCCATCCTTTCGCAATAGTTGAGAGGTCCACATAGAGATTAGGAAGATCTTTACTTAACGTAGTGTCGGTTGCGCTAAGGTGCTCAATGCCTATATTGGCTTTACGCTCAGCCAATTCGGCATCGCTTGGCACAACATCAGGACGAGCTTCTGGGCCAAAACCCCATAGATTAACCAAAGGACCGACAGTCACGTCCAATGCACCTAAAGTAAGGCCGTTAAGACGCAGCGCTTCTTTCACCACGGTTGCGGTTTGAGAAGAAACCGCAAAAGGCTCCGTTCCTTGATATTGATTAAAACGGCTGAGTTCGGAATCTTTACGATAAGTCGACATTTGATCGTTCACTTCTTCCAGCAAACGATCAACTTCCTTTTGGAGAGTCTCCGGGCTAGGGATCCCTTCGGCTTTCAGGTATTTGATATTGTAAGTAGTGCCCATGGTAGGGCCACTGAGATGAACTTGCTCAACCGATTTTTCACAACCCGCCAAGATGAATAGAGAAGCTAACGCAACAAGCCATTTTTTCACTTGTTTACTCCTAAAAATGAAAGTGAATATAGAAAAGAAGTGGTTATGGAAAAGAAATTCTTACACCTATTTTCTATGTTAACTGAGTTGGAATTCAAAGCCACAAGGCAAAACTAAAACTAAAACTAAAAAAACAATGGCTGACTCATCAGAGCCAGCCATAGGTTTTACTTACTTCAGTGAATTAACCACCGAAGTCATCAAGAAGGATGTTCTCATCTTCTACACCAAGGTTCTTCAGCATGCCAATCACAGCCGCATTCATCATCGGTGGACCACACATGTAGTATTCACAATCTTCAGGCGCTTCATGATCTTTCAGATAGTTTTCATACAATACATTGTGGATGAAGCCTGTGTATCCATCCCAGTTATCTTCAGGCATTGGATCAGAAAGCGCACAGTGCCATACAAAATTCGAGTTTTCAGCTGCAAGGCCGTCAAAATCTTCAACGTAGAACATCTCACGCTTAGAGCGCGCACCATACCAGTAAGACATCTTACGGGTAGATTTTAAACGCTTAAGCTGATCGAAGATGTGTGAACGCATTGGAGCCATACCCGCGCCACCACCGACAAAGACCATTTCTGCGTCCGTATTTTTGGCAAAGAACTCACCAAATGGACCAGAAATAGTACATTTATCACCTTCTTTCAGTGACCAAATGTAAGAAGACATCTGACCCGCAGGCACATTGGGATTATTAGGCGGCGGCGTAGCAATACGCACGTTTAGCATAATAATACCGAACTCTTCTGGGTAGTTCGCCATTGAGTAAGCACGAATAATATCTTCATCAACTTTTGACTCGTAGCGGAACAGGTTAAATTTGTCCCAATCGCCACGATACTCTTCTGGCACGTCAAAATCTGAATATTTGATATGGTGTGCTGGCGCTTCGATCTGAATGTAACCACCAGCACGGAAAGGTACTGATTCGCCATCAGGGATCTGAAGTTTAAGCTCTTTAATGAAGGTGGCTTTGTTGTCGTTAGAGATAACGCTACATTCCCACTTTTTAACACCAAAGATTTCTTCTGGAAGTTCAATGTCCATGTCTGTTTTCACAGCCACTTGACACGCTAAACGTTCACCCTCACGAGCTTCACCTTTAGTTATGTGATCAAGTTCAGTAGGAAGAATATCACCACCACCAGATTTCACTTTTACACGGCATTGACCACAAGAGCCACCACCACCACAAGCAGATGATACAAAGACACCAGAACCTGCAAGTACGCTCAGTAGCTTGCCGCCTGGGTTAGTCACGATAGACTTTTCTGCATCACCGTTAATTGAAATTGTAATGTCGCCTGTTGGAACTAGCTTAGATTTGGCAAATAGAATGACCAAAACGAGTGCTAGAACAATCAGGGTAAACATCACTACACCAAGAATAATGTCCATTGACTATTTCCTTAATTGTTACGGTTTACCCGACTTACAGTTGAACACCAGAGAAAGACATAAAGCCTAACGCCATTAAACCTACCGAGATAAAAGTGATACCTAAACCACGAAGACCCGGAGGTACGTCTGAATATTTCATTTTTTCACGAATACCAGCAAGAGCGACGATCGCTAGCATCCAACCCACACCCGAACCAAAACCATAAACCACAGATTCAGCAAAGTTGTAATCACGCTGAACCATGAAAGACACGCCGCCAAAAATGGCGCAGTTCACTGTGATTAAAGGTAAGAAAATGCCCAGCGCGTTATACAAAGGCGGAAAGAAACGATCCAATATCATCTCTAAGATCTGAACCAATGCAGCAATAACACCGATAAAGGTAATGAAGTTAAGAAATGTTAAATCAACGCCATCAACCAGAGCATTTTCTTTCAGTACTAGGTTATACACTAGATTGTTAACAGGCACTGAGATTGTCAAAACCACAACAACAGCAATTCCCAAACCAAAAGAAGTCTTAACTTTCTTCGATACGGCAAGGAAAGTACACATACCTAGAAAGAAAGATAACGCCATGTTTTCGATGAAAATCGACTTAACAAGTAGACTAATATAATGTTCCATGACCTTTACTCCTTCGATTCTAGTTGTTCAGGTTTGAACGTACGAATCGCCCAAATCATAAAACCAATCAGGAAGAACGCAGAAGGCGCCAATAGCATTAAACCATTGGGTTGATACCAACCACCATTGCTAACCAATGGCAGCACTTCTATACCAAATAGCTTGCCTGAACCGAGAAGTTCACGGAAGAAACCAACAGTGATCAATACAAAACCATAGCCCAAACCATTACCGATACCATCGATAAAGGAAGGAATCGGTGCCGACTTCATTGCAAATGCTTCAGCACGGCCCATTACGATACAGTTAGTAATGATCAACCCTACGAACACCGATAGCTGTTTCGAGATATCGTATAAGTAAGCGCGTAGGATCTGGTCGACCACAATAACCAATGAAGCAATGATCGCCATCTGAACGATGATACGCACACTGTTGGGAATGTGGTGACGAATTAACGAAACGAATAAGTTAGAGAAAGCTGTTACAAACATAACGGCTAGCGTCATAACAAACGCCGTTTCCAGTTTTGTGGTTACCGCAAGGGCAGAACAGACACCAAGCACTTGAAGTGCGATTGGGTTGTTATCCAACACTGGCGCTAGAATGCTCTTTTTAATCTCTTTTGCGCTAGACATTAGTTCAAACCTCCGTCACGAACTTTTGCTAGGAATGGACCAAAGCCCATATCACCTAACCAGAAGTCGAAAGTGTGTTGAACACCGTTACTGGTCAGTGTGGCGCCAGAAAGTCCATCAACGCCATGCTCAGATCCGGCAGGAGCGCCACCTTTCACAATTTTGATTGCAGGTTGGTGGTTGTCATTAAACAATTTCTTGCCAACAAATTGAGCACGCCATGATGGGTTTTCAACTTCACCACCCAATCCCGGAGTTTCACCTTGTTCGTAGTAAGTAATGCCGAAAACGGTATTACCATCGGTTTCTACAGCCACAAATGCGTACATCATTGACCACAAACCATTACCGTGAACGGGAACAATCACTTTAGAAATCTCGTCGCCACTTTTCACTAGGTAAACAACCCCAGTATTGGCACGACGAATAATCTTCGCTTTATCTTGTTCCGCTGTTAGCTTGATAGATTGAGCTGGGTCTTTAGAAGCTTTGCGTTGATCATAGACCGTTGCATCGCCATCAACAAAGTTCCCAGTTTTAAAATCAATCAAACGAGGTTCAATGTATTTAGCAAAAAGCTCTGGCACGCTACCAGACTCGTTAATGCCTGCAACTTCAACAATCTTGCTTTGCTTATCAAGTACTGCGTTAACTTTTTGCTTGTCACGCAGGCCAACCGCTGCTGTCGATACGATGATTGAACAAACTAGGCTCAATCCGATAACAACACCCAGCGTCTTTTTAATGCTGTCGTTATTACTTGCCATAGCGTGCTAGTCTCCGCTTGATGTTCTTCTCAATCACAATATGGTCAAACAAAGGTGCAAATAGGTTCGCAAATAAGATCGCCAGCATCATACCTTCTGGGTAGGCTGGGTTAACCACACGAATCATCACACACATTGCGCCAATCAAAATACCGTATGCCCATTTACCTTTGTTAGTAAATGAAGCCGATACTGGATCGGTTGCCATGAAGAACATACCAAACGCAAAGCCACCAAGAACGAGGTGCCAATGCCAAGGCATATTAAACATTGCATTTGTGTCTGAACCAATGACATTGAACAGCGTTGAAATGGCAATCATACCCACCATAACACCAGCAATAATGCGCCATGAAGCGATGCCCATGTAGACAATAAATGCCGCACCAATCGCCAGTGCCAACGTCGATACTTCACCGATAGAACCAGGAATGTTACCAACGAACGCGTCCATCCAAGTAATGGCTTCGCCAGTGACCTTATTGAGCAGAGCACCGTTACCACCTTGAGCCCATTGGCTTAAGGCCGTTGCGCCAGAAAAACCATCTGCAGCTGTCCAAACAACGTCACCAGAGATCTGTGCTGGATAGGCGAAGAATAGAAAGGCACGACCAGCTAATGCTGGGTTTAGGAAATTACGCCCGGTACCACCAAAGATTTCTTTGGCAACAACCACACCAAAGGTAATCCCTAAAGCGGCTTGCCATAACGGCAGTGTGGGTGGAACAATCAGAGCAAACAAAATTGAAGTAACAAAGAAACCTTCGTTAACTTCATGCTTACGCACCATACAAAACAGCACTTCCCAGAAACCACCGACCAAGAAAACCGTGGCGTAGATAGGTAGGAAGTAAGTCGCACCGAGCAGCATCATACTTGCCCAACCGGCTTGCGTACTTAATGTACCGCCAAGCATTTCAGTTAGCCAATAGTGCCAGTTACCACTGATGACTGTCGCCAATTCAGCGCCAGAATACAGATGGTTAAGTGCAGTAATCGATTGGTGACCAACGTTATACATACCCCAGAACATCGCTGGGAATACCGCTAGCCAAACCATGATCATGATGCGTTTGAGATCAACGCTATCACGAACGTGTGAGCTTCGTTTTGTAACTAAACCAGGCGTATAAAAAAGCGTTGCGGCTGCTTCATACAAGGCAAACCATTTTTCGTGTTTACCGCCAGGTTCAAAATGATGCTCGATGTCTTCAAGAAACTTTTTAAGGCCCATGAAAATTACCCTTCCTTCTCAATCTTATCTAGGCACTCACGAAGTAGCTGACCATATTCGTATTTACCAGGACATACAAAGGTACACAATGCGAGATCTTCTTCGTCCAGCTCAAGGGCACCGAGACGTTGAGCGCTATCGATGTCACCTGCACATAGGTCACGAAGTAGGAGCGTTGGTTCCATATCTAGTGGCAACACTTTTTCATAGTTACCAATAGGTACCATCGCACGATCACTACCATTGGTTGTGGTTGTCATGTTGAACAACTGACCTTTGAATAGATGACCAAGGAAAGAGCGAGTGACTGAAAACTTGTTCTTGCCAGGCATTGCCCAACCAAGAAAATCTTTGTCACGACCTTCACGCAGAACCGATACTTGGAGGTGGTAACGACCAAGATAAGCTACAGGCCCCGTCGCTTTCACACCAGAAAGCACAGAACCAGAGATGACACGAACTTCGCCCGGCATCAATTCGTTATCCGTTAACTCTTCGAGGCTAGCACCAATCTGAGTACGGACAAGACGAGGTTTGTTGACCACGGGTCCTGCAAGCGACACCACTCGTTGTGTGTATAGCTCACCGGTTAAGAACAATTGACCAAACGCAATCACGTCTTGGTAATTGATGCTCCACGCCACATTGACTGCATTTACTGGATAGAGGAAATGCATGTGAGTCCCTACAAGACCAGCAGGGTGTGGGCCATCAAACACATGTTCTTCAACGTTTGGCTGTGAAGAGCGTGGTAAGCTAGTACCAGATTTACAGACGTAAACCTTGCCCTCAGTCAGAGTTGACAGGATATCGAGACCAGCGACGAATGCTTCAGATTGCTCATTAATGATCGTCTCAGGTTTTGCCGCTAATGGATTGGTATCCATTGCTGTCACAAAAATAGCCTGAGTTGAAGACTCAATTGCTGGAACCTTGCTAAACGGACGAGTACGCAACGCAGTCCAAAGACCAGACTCAACTAACTGAGTTTTAACCGTTTGACGGTCAATACTTGCTAGTTGGCTAGCTTCAAAGCTATCGAACGTGATTTGCTCATCACCTGCCACTTCAATCACAACCGATTGTAGGACACGTTTGGCGCCACGATTGACTTCGATAACCTTACCGCTTGCTGGTGAAGTAAATTTAACACCCGGATTCTTTTTATCTTCAAAAAGAATTTGAGCTTTCTTTACTTCATCGCCTACGCGAACATGCATGGTAGGACGCATGCCAACGTACTCTTCGCCAAGCAAGGCGACTTTAGTGATGGTTTTACCATCATTAATCACCTGGGAAGGAGTTCCTGCAATAGGAAGGTCCAAACCCCTTTTTATTGTAATCATACGCACTTGCACTATTTTATCGGGAAAAAGATTCTTTTAATTGCGTAAGTTCAAGACTTGTTTATCTTTCATGGTCGTTCTTGATAAGAGGCCAAATGAAAGTTAAACCAGCCTTAGACACGACATTTCTGTGTCCGATTTTGGCTTGTTTTAAACGCCAGAACCGCAACATCCTTTTAATAACCTCATCACAAGTATGGTATGAGATCCATTAGGTGCAATAGTTTAGCATTTTTTCGGAACCTGATGCCATGACCAATCCTCTGATAAGTCGTTTTATTTGGAAGGATTTGAATCATAAAGGCTAGCGAATAGTCATAACTTTGAAGCATCGCACAAATAGCCTATTCCTTACCCCTTATGAGTATTTATTTCTATTCACTACCTAAAACAATTTCTCTCAACTTGTTCATCTCGTCAATTTGTTGATCTACTGTTAACATGCGGCTCAAAAACAGAACAAAAAAGAACAGAATAAGAGAACGGCATATTCAGACGGTTCTGAACGAGTTATTTTCCACCGCCCATACACATAGGACTATCAGGTGCGCCACTAATTTGCGCCTGCCACTCGTGTGGTGTGTAGGTATGAATCGAGAGTGCATGAATGTGGTTCGCTAACTCTTCTGCCAACACTTGGTTAACCTGGCGGTGACGGCCAATCAAACGCATTCCTTCAAAACTGTCACTCACCACGATGACTTTAAAATGGCTTTCCGATCCTGAAGGCACATTGTGCATATAGCTTTCATTTTCAACTTTCAAATAATCAGGGTGAAATGCTTGATGCAATTTTTGTTCGATTATGGGTTGGATCATACCGTTGCCTTTCTTCCTCAAATAAGAGCATGAGAATATATACGAGTGTAAAGAGATTTAAGTTTAACTAGCCTTATAGAATAGCGAAAGGTTTTGGTTCCTTGTTTCTACGCCATTTGAGACAATGCATCCGTAATTCTCACTACGACCTATAAAAAATTATGAAAACAGAGTTGGCACTGCATGATCGAACGTTGAGTTTGCACCGTTTCCCACATCGTTCAAATGAAACATTACAAGCTTGGGATGCGGGCGATGAATATGTGATTAATCATATTGAAGCGTTGAATTTAGTAATAGGCAAACGCATCCTTATTTTAAACGATCACTTTGGCGCTCTATCGTGTTGGTTTGCAGATAAGCATCACGTCACCATGATGAGCGACTCTTTTATTTCGCAACAAGGTACGTTAAACAATCTTCAGCGCAATCAGTGCCGCAACGTGCAATTGCTTTCAACAATGGATGCCATCCCTGAATCGGTCGATCTGGTGCTTTTTCAATTGCCCAAGAGCAATCGCCACTTGGTTTGGCAATTAAGCCAACTCCGTCAGTCCCTTGCCCAAGATTGCCCTGTGATAGCGGTCAACAAAGCGAAAGAGATCCACACATCAACCTTAAACTTATTTGAAAAGTATTTAGGTTCAACAAGCACTTCTCTTGCATGGAAAAAACACCGCCTCGTTTTTTCAGCACCGAACGTATCACCGATTGAAACGGTGGAACCCATAACTGAATGGGCCGTAGAAAACGAATCCATCCATCTAAAAAACCTGCCGAATGTCTACTCAGGTGAGGGATTGGATCTCGGCGCACGCTTTTTTCTACAGCATCTTCCACAAGATCCTAAGTTACAGCACATCATCGACCTTGGATGCGGCAACGGGGTGTTATCAATCAAGATGGGCCAACTCAATCCTCAAGTACGAATGACCTGCGTTGATGAAAGCTTGATGGCCGTCGAGTCTGCAAGACAAAACTTAGTGGATAATTTAGGAGAAGATCGCAATATTCAATGCATTGCGAATAACTGCTTAGATGGTTTTCAACAAGAGAGTAGCTGTTTAGTATTGTGCAACCCACCATTCCATCAACAACAAGCTATCACGGATCACATTGCTTGGCAGATGTTCTGTGATGCAAAGCATGTTCTTAAAAAAGGGGGACGATTATTAGTGATCGGCAATCGCCACCTCGGCTACGATGTAAAACTAGCAAGATTATTTGGCCAAGGGCAGGTAAAAACTGTCGCGACCAACCATAAATTTGTTATCTTACAAGCAACTAAATAGGCAAGGATAAGAAAGGAAATGACCATGAAAAAACTGGTTCTCGCAGCCTCAATCGCATTACTCACCGCTTGTGCCGCACCTCAGCAACAGCAAATCAACTTTATGCCCACGGCAACGACCAGCAAAAATACGGTCGTCAACGATAAAGCCTTTACTCTGGTCAGCAAAGATGTTCGATCGGCGCAATATGTGGCATTAGTGGACAGTGGTCGATCCAATATTGAACCCATTCATGCCAAGCAAAACGTTCGTATTGCGGTTGAGAACGCGTTGGCGGAGCAATTTGGGTCTCAAGGCTATCGCTTGACAGTGAACAGCGAAAACAATGTCACAGCTGAAATTTCAGAAGCACTAGTAACAGTAAAACACAGCGTTATGTCAAATGAAATGGATGGCAGTGTCACGCTTGAAATCACCGCTGAAACACCAAAAGGCAAATTAGTGAAAACGTTCAACGGGACGGCAAAACGCTCCGGTACACTCAGCGCTTCAAATGATGAGATTGAGATGGTACTCAACGATGTTATGAACTTGGTACTTAAAGAAATTGCCAATGACAGCGAACTGAATAGCTATTTGCAGGAGCGCTTTTAATGTTACGTTCTTTCGTTACGACACTGGCGCTCTTTAGTTGCACTGTGTTTGCGGCACCCAACGTCCTGATTGAAACTAACTTAGGGGCGTTCACTATTGAACTAAATACAGAGAAAGCGCCAACGACTGTCGCAAACTTCGTAAAATATGTTCAAGATGGCAGTTATGTTGGCAGCCAATTTCACCGCGTTATTCCAGGGTTTATGGCACAAGGCGGCGGATTTGATGCGGATTTAAAACAACTCACCACTTATGCTCCCATCAAAAATGAAGCGAGCAATGGGTTGACCAATGACACTGCGACGATCGCAATGGCGCGTACCAATGATCCTAACTCGGCTACTCGCCAATTCTTTATTAACTTGGTCGATAATGATTTTCTCAACTACAACGCTCGCCCACCGGGTTATGCAGTCTTTGGTAAAGTCACGCAAGGGTTTGATGTTGTGCAAAAAATGGCTCAACAGCCGACCAGCACGAAAGGGCGAATGCAAGACGTCCCCATCGAACCAATCGTTATTACGAATGTCACACTAGAACAATAACCATACCAACGCCGATTTATCGGCGTTTGATTTTATTGGGTCGCCTTTCGACCTAAGCTGCTTTGTTAACAAGGATTAACTGTATGTCATCAGCGTCTCCCTCTCTTTCTTGGATGGAAACTATCCGTAGCTATCTTGATAAACGCCTATTGTGGGTATTTATGATGGGGTGTTCGAGCGGTTTTCCGTGGGTTTTGATTGGTTCGAATATGTCAGGATGGCTAAAAGATGCAGGCTTAACCACCGCTGCAATTGGTTATTTTGGCAGTGTCTTCGCGGTTTACGCGATTAATTTTCTATGGGCACCATTGGTGGATCGCGTCAAATTACCCATTCTGACGCCATTATTAGGTCAACGCCGCAGTTGGGTGTTTTTGTGCCAATCGATCATTTTGCTCTGTACGTTGCTGATTGCGGGTGTCAATCCAGCCCAAAATTTGATGTTTACCTCAATGCTTGCCTTGGGCATTGCGATCGCTTCTGCCACTCAAGATATCGCGATTGATGCTTTTCGTATCGATACTTTCCCCAAATCACAAGCCAATAAGCTGCCACAAGCCTCCGCCATGGCCATCATGGGGTGGTGGACTGGATACTCTCTGCCGGGCTATCTCGCTTTTGTAAACGCTGATAGTATCGGTTGGAATGCCGTTTATTATGGCATGGCACTCTGTGTCGGCCTGCTAATGCTTTTCACGCTCTTGGTGGGCGAACCAAAAACACATCGCGAAGCGCTACAGCATCAAGCGGAGCTGCGACACAATCAGGTAGTTGGTTCGAAAGTCGTCGCGTGGTTCACCGTTACCGTAATCGAACCATTTCTCGATTTCTTCAAACGCAATGGCGCGCAAGTAGCAATAACCCTGCTGTTGTTTGTCTTTTTATTCAAGATTGGCGAAGCTTTTCTTGGCCGAATGTCGATTCCATTTTACAAAGAAATTGGCTTTAGCAACGAACAAATTGGTCACTACTCGAAGCTAATTGGTTGGGGAGCAACCCTGTTCTTCACTTTGATTGGTAGTATGTTTAACGTGAGGTTTGGTATTGTTCGCGGCTTGATGATTGGTGGCATCGCGATGTCTGCCAGTAATTTGATGTTTTCGTGGATCGCTCAAGTTGGCCCTAATGAGCACCTGTTCTTAGCGACCATTATTGTTGATAACTTTACCACTGCGTTTTCCACCGTGGCCTTTGTTTCGTTTCTTACTGTGTTAACGGGGCAGGCATTTTCAGCAACGCAATATGCGCTATTGGCCTCTCTAGGAAACTTTGGCCGCACCACGCTGGCTTCCTTTAGCGGGGAGCTGGTCGATTATCTCAATAATTGGTCACTGTTCTTTATTATCACCGCACTGATGGTAGTACCAAGCCTTATCATGCTCTACTCACTGCGCCATTATTTTGCTGATTTGCTGCAAAAAGCTCACCAGAGAGACATCGATGATATTGCTAAGCAAGGCATTGATAAGCGTTAGATGAAAAAAAGGTCGTACAATACGACCTTTTTTCATTTGATGTGTCCGCTATAGACTATGGATAGAGGCCTTTACCAAATAAGTTAAACACTCTCGCAACACCTTGCGTAAACAGCATTGGCTCAGTTAACACCGTTAAGCATAAACAATCTTCATCCACTTTGGTAAAAGGGCTGTGTTTAATACTCGCATCTCTTTGAATGAAATCACCCACTTGATAATGTCCATCTTCATCACTGAAACCACCATGGAGTACCAAGGTCGACTCAACCCCTTTGTGTGTATGCTGAGGGATCTGCACGTTGTGATTGATGTACATCAGGTTCATGCGAGAGTCTTCAGCAATATCTAGGTGGGCACTAAAAACTTTACCACCATAGCTACGCCACTCGCCTTTAAAGCGAATCAGTTGGCTCAGCGTACTAGGCAGCATCACAACGCGATCATTGACTTTAATTTCTATCGATTCAGGCTTACGCAAGGTCGATGGATGTAGGGTATCCAGCGCCGTGATCGTTTCAAACATCTGGTTTAAATGATCATCATTAGAAGCGGCCATCGTTTGCTGCGGCAACGATTGGCTCAACAACGCTTCGGCGGCACGAGTTTCTAAGTATTGAACCTGTTGACGACACTGAGTACAGAGTTCAAGGTGAGTGGCAATCATAATGCCATGCGCCGCATCAATTGAACCATTGGCATACTGCTGCAGTACTTCGTTGCTTGGATGGTGGCTCATAATTGCTCCGCTTGAATAGAATGTCTAAGTTTTTCAACAGCTAGTCGTAAACGCGATTTGACAGTACCGAGAGGAATATTGAACATCTCCGCAACCTGCTGCTGCGGCAGTTCTTCAAGATACACCGCCTTCACGATGGCTTGCTGAGCTTCAGGCAACAACGCCACAAACTTTAATATTTGCTCTTTTAACATGTCATGTTCAGGACAGTAATGTTCAACCAAATCAGGTGGGCAGTAGTCAGTTGGCCAAATATCATCAGCATAAACATGTAACTCTCGCCCGCGCTGCTTACGCAGAAGATCAAAACACAAATTGCGTGCAATCGTGTAAACCCATGTCGAAAGCGAACTTTTTCGGTTATCGAATAGATGCGATTTCTGCCACACCGTGGTCATGGTTTCTTGCACCATTTCTAACGCCACTTGCTCGCTGCCTACATGCTTAAACGCAAACTGCTGTAAACGAGGAGAGAAATAACGAAACACTAAAGCAAACGCCTGTTTATCACGTTGCTTGACACGTTCCATGCATTCAGCCCAGTCTTGCTTGGTGTAGCTTGGGCTTAGCGACACACTATGCTGAGAATCACTGATCATGCTGCGCTCTTCCTTTAGGGGTAACCTTGGTCATTGGCATAACGTAGCCATAAAACCTTATACGTGAGCAATGAATCCATCGATCACTCTTCAATATTCTTTTTAATGCAGAGTCGTTGCTGAGCGACTTCACATTATCAGTGTAATGCACGCTTTCAAAGTTAGTGTGAGACTTCGATAACCTGCAACAAAAAATCAACCGCACTGTGCGCGTCATCCTGTCTCATTAAATCATCAAATTGTTGAATCGAGATAGGGAGCAGCTCTAGCCATCGCTGCGCCACCCAACTGGCATCATCAAAAAAACAGTGTGAATAGAGCTCGCCAAGTTGAGGAAATTGTTGATAAACCGCTTGTAACTGGTGGCTTAAATACCATTCGTGAGGTTCTAAATCTCTTACTGACCAACCATTCAATGGCGTGACATGAGCAACTCGCAGGCCATCAAATTCGCTTACTACTGACTCTATTCTAAAGCGCTCCATCCCCATCACAGTTAATCCTAACATCCCATTATCGAGCGCTTCAAAATCAACAATTTTAACCAACATCCCAAATTTAGATAACTGATTTGCTTTATTGCCTTTTTTGTTATGAATCAAACAAATGCCAAATGTAGAGTCAGACTGGCTGGATTGAGTGACCATCCGCTTGTACCTTGATTCAAAGATCCGTAGCTTCATTTTCCCTTCAGGTAAAACGATTGAAGCCAAAGGAAACAGCATCAATTTCTTCATCATTCATCACTCTTCATCATGCCCATCAATAAATACGTTGAAGATTACAAAACGATCACTAACTAAAAATGTTGGTTTATCGATTTGCATAAAGCAATACCAAAGCAAACGTTTAAGTTATTAAAATCACACTAAAGATGCAAAAGAACGAAATATTAATTTAGTTCCGAGCAAATATTCATTAACGTGACCATGGTCACTAAATTTGTTCAAATTTGCATTCGCAATCACTTTTAATTGAGATTTTTATCGTTATTATTCGGGCCAATTGAACGCACATCAGAAATATACGTGTGCTGAATTATGACAAAACATAGAGAGTCCCCCTTATGCGTAAATCACTTCTAGCTCTAGGCCTAATGGCTGCAACTTCTGCTCCAGTTATAGCAGCTGACTATTCAGATGGCGACATCCATAAAAACGATTACAAATGGATGCAATTTAACCTAATGGCTGCAATCGATGAATTACCAGGTGAGTCATCGCATGATTACTTAGAGATGGAATTTGGCGGCCGATCAGGGATTTTTGATCTGTACGGTTACGTTGATATCTTTAACCTGCTAAGCAACCCAAGCAGTGACAAAGACGGCGCCGAAAAAATCTTTATGAAATTTGCACCTCGTATGTCACTAGATGCACTTACAGGTAAAGATTTGTCTTTCGGGCCAGTGCAAGAGTTGTATGTCTCTACGCTAATGGAATGGGGTGGTAACTCTGACGTTAACACTCAAAAAGTGGGCCTTGGCTCTGATGTGAATGTGCCTTGGCTAGGTAAAGTAGGTTTAAACCTTTACGGTACTTACGATTCAAATAAGAAAGATTGGAATGGTTTCCAAATCTCAACCAACTGGTTCAAACCTTTTTACTTCTTTGAAAACGGCTCATTTATCTCTTACCAAGGTTACATCGATTACCAATTTGGTATGGAAACAGACAAAGGATACGCAACATCTAGCAATGGCGGCGCTATGTTTAACGGTATCTACTGGCACTCAGACCGCTTTGCTGTGGGTTACGGCCTAAAAGGCTACAAAGATATCTACGGTATCAAAGATACTGATGGATTCAAATCAACTGGCTTTGGTCACTACCTAGCTGTGACTTACAAGTTCTAATCGAACCTAAGTTTTTGGCTAAATGGCGCTCTCGAGCGCCATTTTTATTGCTTTCCATTTCTACCTCATTATCCTTGGCGCAAAGTTAACAATGGAGAGGTGTTATGAATATCGTCGTGCTTGGGCCGGGCGCGGTTGGGTTGCTTTGGGCGACAAAGCTGCATGCTGCTGGACACCGCGTTTCATTATGGGGCAGACAAGCTCAATCTTCACTTTCCATTGCTTTAGATAAACAGGCATCTATTACCCTGCCCTGTAATGATTGCAGCGCGCTCTGCCATGCCGATCTCTTACTGATTACCGTTAAGGCTTGGCAAGTTGAGCAAGCGCTCACTCCACTGCTGAATACACTCAATCGTGACACCATTTTGCTATTTATGCACAACGGCATGGGCGCGCTTGATTCGATGCAGGATCAACTGAACGACTTTCCTATTGTGCTTTCAACCACCACGCACGGTGCACTCAAGCCGTCAATGAATCAAGTATTGCATACTGGCAAAGGCGTAACTCAATTAGGGGCTTACAACGCCCAAGGCAAGCAGTGTCAATTTCTAGTGGATGTACTTCAGCATGCATTGCCAGACGTAATGTGGAATAACACGATTGAAGAAGCACTATGGCATAAGCTTGCAATTAACTGCGCGATTAACCCGCTCACCGCGTTAGAGCAATGTCGCAATGGTGATTTAGCCGATGAACGCTTCCAACGGCCGCTGGCAAATATTGTTGCAGAGCTAGCCGATGTCATGAGCGCTGAAGGCTTTGCGATCACTCAATCATCACTGCTTGCTAAGGTTAAGCAGGTGATTCAAGCCACAGCCGAGAATTATTCATCAATGCATCAAGATATTTTTTATCAACGCAAGACTGAGATAGACTTTATTACGGGCTATTTACTGAAGAAAGCAGAGCAACATCAGCTCGCAACACCGGAAAACCATAAACTTTATCTGGCAATCAAGCATCAGGAACAGAGTTGGGTAAGCAATCATGTTTAATATCCAAAACATCCGCCGTCAATTTCCGGCTTTAGCTCAAAATGAAGGCCAAGAAGCGCTCATCTATTTAGACAGCGCGGCCACCACGCAAAAGCCACAAGTGGTGATAGATGCCATTAGCCATTACTACAGCACGCAAAATGCCAATGTACATCGTGGTAGCCATCGCTTAACGGCCAAAGCGACCAGCGATTTTGAAGCGGCGCGTGACACTATGGCTCAATTTATTGGCGCATCATCTCGTAAAGAGATTCTTTGGACTCGCGGAGCGACCGAAGCGATCAACCTGATCGCGCAGACTTACGCACGTAATACCTTGCAAGTCGGTGATGAGATTCTGGTCAGTGAAATGGAACACCACGCCAATATAGTGCCTTGGCAAATCGTCGCAGCGCAAACCGGAGCAAGCGTCGTCAAAATCCCCATCACGCCAGAGTGCCACTTTGATCTTGAGGCTTTTCAAGCACGACTATCGAGTAAAACCAAAATTGTCGCCTTAGCCCATACCACCAACGTGACGGGCACGCGCCAACCGATTGAAACTGTGATTAAACTGGCGCACCAAGTCGGCGCTGTGGTCGTGATTGATGGCGCGCAAGGAATTGTGCATGAAACGGTCAACGTGCGCGAACTCGACGCAGACTTTTATCTCTTTTCTGGGCACAAGCTTTACGCTCCCGCTGGCATTGGCGTTTTGTACGGAAAATTAGCGCTGCTTGAAACAATGCCTCCATGGCACGGCGGCGGCAAGATGGTAGAAAAAGTCTCGTTTGAAGGCACAACATTTGCTGAACTGCCGGGGAAATTTGAAGCAGGCACACCGAATGTCGCAGGGGCAATAGCCCTTGCCAAAGCAATCGAATGGTTACAAAGCTGCGATAGAATCGCCATAGAAGCGCACTTACATAGGTTGCAAAAACTGACCTATCAAGCCCTGCAGCAACTCGATGATATTCGCGTCATCGGCTATCAACCGAATGCCAGTATTCTCAGTTTTGTGATGGATGGCGTTCATCATCAAGACATAGCCACCTTACTCGATCAACAAGGTATTGCCGTTCGATCTGGCCATCATTGCGCTCACCCATTAATGGATGCGCTCGGTTTAACTGGCACAGTGAGAATTTCGTTTGGTATTTACAATACCGAACAAGAGGTTGAACAGTTGATCGCCGCCATCAATAAAGCGGTTGATATGCTGTAATAATTCCCCCTTTCATCAAAAGGGGGAGATGCTCAGCTTGGATCGATATTTTTTATCTTATCGACAATGGCTTTAAGGCCATTACCACGTGAAGGACTTAAATGGGCAATCAAGCCTATTTTTTCAAAATAAGCATCCACATCAAACGCTTGAATTTGTGCGTAGGTCTTGCCGTTGTACGCAGCAAGGACTAAAGCAATTAAACCACGCACAATCCGCGCATCCGAATCGGCACAGAAAGACCATACTCCTTGGCGTTCATGCCCCACTAACCATACTTGACTCTCGCAGCCTGCAACACTGACTTGCTGCGATTTCAAAGCATCAGGCATCGTGGGCAATAACTTACCCCACTGGATCACTTGTCGGTAGCGATCTTCCCAGCCAGTAAAATTTTGCATGGTTGCCACAATCTCATCAGCGCTAATCTCACGACCAAAGGGGGAGGCAGGAAAAGGAGTCATTAACGTTACACCTTATGTTTCTGAATTAACTTTTCAACAATGCGCGCTACGGCAACAAAACCAAAGGTTGCGGTAACAACCGTCGCAGCGCCAAATCCGCTGGCACAATCCATCCGCTTTGGCCCTTCTGCGGTTGATTTCACCGCGCACACACTGCCATCGGCTTGCGGATATTTGAGCTGCTCTGTCGAGAACACGCAATCAATACCAAACTTACGCGCAGGGTTTACAGGGAAATTATGGCGATGACGAAGCGTATCTTTGAGTTTTTTTGCCAATGGGTCTTGAATCGTTTTGGTTAAATCCGCGACCTTGATTTGAGTTGGGTCAACTTGACCACCCGCACCACCAACGGTAATAACTTTAATTTTATTGCTACGGCAATAAGCCAGTAGTGAAGCTTTCGCTTTCAAACTGTCTATCGCATCGAGCACGTAATCGAACGTTTGACTCAAATAGCGGTGCTGGTTATCTGGCGTGATAAAGTCATCAATTAAGTGCACCACACACTCAGGGTTGATGAGCTTGATCCGCTCGGCCATCACTTCAATTTTACTTTGCCCAACCGTACCGCTCATCGCATGGATTTGACGGTTGATGTTGGTGACGCACACATCGTCCATATCAATCAGTGTTAACTCGCCAATACCGGTGCGCGCCAATGCTTCGACCGCCCATGACCCAACGCCACCGATACCAATCACACACACATGCGCAGCACGCAGTATTTCAACCTCACGATTTCCATAAAGGCGACGAGTGCCTCCGAAGCGTTGGTTGTAGCTATCTGAAGCAGGGGTATCGAGTTCACGCATAATTAAAAGTCCGATTGAAAGCGATAGAAAAATAAAGAGTGCGATTTATACGCACTCTTTATTTAAAAGTCTAGGTCGAAACCTGTGTCACTATTGTAGCTTTTCAGGCGGCAATGCCCAAGGCGCTTGTGTGGCTGAGTTTTCTAACCCCAGTTTCCAAACGCGACCAAAATGTTTGTAGTGCCCTGCTTCGGTTCCGGCGCGCTCGCCCATGCCATGGTACAGATCGAGGTGGTTATCTTTTACCGCGCCGCCCGTATCTAGCACAATCAACATTCGCAACTGATGGGCGCCACTCCATGTGCCATCAGCATTGAGCAGCGGCACTTCTGCTAAAATAGGTGTGCCCATAGGAAAGATGGAACGATCTCCGGCCACCGAGGCCATCGGCAGGAGTGGAATACCGGCAGAGCCAGTGACAGGGGCTGCCGCTTTGGGCGCAAAAAAGACATAGGAAGGATTTTGCTCTAGCAGCTCTCTCACCGTCGGTTCATCATTGGCTAGCACCCATTCTTTGATCGCTTTGAGTGACATTTTCTCTCGTGTCACTTCACCTCGTTCAATCAAGACTTTGCCAATACTGATGTAGGCTTTGTTATTCTTACCTGCGTAAGCGAAGTACTCAAGTGTATCGTCATCTTCAAAATGCACAAAGCCACTGCCTTGCACTTCCATAATGAAAGGATCAATCAGGTTCGCCGCATAACCTAACTCAAGCCCTTTTTCAGCTAACGCACCATCATAAATTTGCGCACGCGTTGGGCAATCGGCCGAACATTCAGGCAAACCAAATACGGGATATTTGAATATTTCATCCGGTTGATGGCGAAGCTCCATCACCGGAGAAAAATAGCCAGTGAAAAGCACATTACCTTTTTTATCGCCACCACCAAGCTGCGCCGCTTGTATTCCAAAATTCGCCAAATCTTGTGGATCACCACTTTGCAAAATCCATTCACTGATCTGTTGATACAAAGGTTGATAAATCGCTGCCATTGACGCCGAGCGAGTCACCACTTGTTCGCTCTGTTTGGAAAATTGCGTAAAGTCACGCGGCGTATTGGACTGCAGCGTGTCTACTTTGTTGAGCGCTTTAGAGAAATCGCCATCCAAATATTGCTGAGCACGGTCGGTCGATTGCGCACAACCAAACAGCAGCAGTACTGCCGCAAGAGGAAAAATTTGCTTAATCACAGAAGTTATCCGTTATTTGAGTTGCTAAAAGCATGACAAACTCGCGCCTAAACCGCAATCAGCGAATTGTTAATTGTTAATTGTTAACGGAGGTTTTTTTGGTATTTCCCTGACAATCGGAAGGTTGGATTGTAGTGCGACGACGACATTTGTGTCATTTCAGTGTTGCTGTCGTCACGCATTTTGTAACGATAAAGCGTATCGCCAATTTGGTACTCCACAATACGCCCATCAAACTCAAATGAAGTGGTGAGCACACGACCACCACTGATCACGCCAGCTTTGCTCAATTCAATTCGTTTGGCTGAATAAGGGGCAACATACTGCTCAACCCAAACCCCATACACCTTATCCTTTGGCGAAAAATAGTTTTCCAACCGAGTAAACAGGTCACCGTATAGCGACGCTACGGAAAGCAAGCCAATCATCACAAGCAGCATCAAACCTCGTTCAATGTACTTACGTCTTCGTAAGTTTATTGCCTGAGGCGTAACCGTGAGGTCTGCGTTTTTTGTCATTTTTGTGCGACTCAAATCGTTGGTTTTGGCCATATTTCGCCTTTATTAATCGGTAGTCTAACGAACCTTAAATTAGAGATAAAATCGGCGATTGAATAATTGCACCAAACTCAAAAAACCACTTGCCGACACATGAATAAAAAGTCATTATTTGAACATATTTAAACACCAAGGTGCTCTCAGAGTGAAAATTCGCAGTACAGCTCTCGTTAAAGGATTCAGACAATCAGCTCCCTATGTTAACGCTCACCGTGGAAAAACCATGGTGATCATGCTCGGAGGTGAAGCCATTGCCGATAAGAACTTCGCTAATATCATTAGCGATCTCGCACTACTGCATAGCCTTGGTGTTAAAATTGTTTTGGTGCACGGTGCTCGGCCACAAATCAATCAAATTCTGGCAACACATCATTGCTCCACTCCTTATCACAAAGGCATTCGGGTCACTGATGAAGAAGCGCTCAGCTTAGTCATGCAAGCTGCGGGGCAGCTCCAACTCGCTATCACAGCACGCCTTTCAATGAGCTTAAATAACACACCAATGGCAGGAACTCAGCTCAATATCGTTAGTGGCAATTTTGTCATCTCTCAACCATTAGGTATAGATGATGGTGTCGATTATTGCCACAGTGGCCGTATTCGCCGTATTGATATTGAAGGCATCAACCGTATGCTTGACCAAGGTTCGATCGTGCTACTGGGGCCCATTGCGAGTTCCGTCACTGGCGAATGTTTTAATTTGCTCTCTGAAGAAGTAGCCACACAAGTCGCAATACGCCTAAAAGCAGATAAGCTGATCGGCTTTTGCTCAGAGCAAGGCATTATCGATGAGCAAGGCAACGCGATTGCTGAACTGTTTCCATCTGATGTTGAACGGATAATGCAGCGTATTGAAGCAGATACCGACCAAGTTCAGGATAATAGCTCAGGTACCTCACGCTTTCTGCGAGCCGCCGTTTCAGCGTGCCGCGCAGGTGTGCCACGTAGTCACTTAGTCAGTTACAAACAAGATGGTGCTTTAATTCAGGAGCTGTTTTCTTTTGACGGGATCGGCACTCAGATCGTCATGGCAAGTGCCGAACAAGTGCGTCAGGCACAGATCGATGATATCGGCGGGATTTTCGATTTAATTCGCCCGTTAGAAGAACAAGGAATACTAGTGAGGCGCTCACGTGAACAGTTAGAACAAGAGATCCACAAGTTCACGATTATTGATAAAGATGGCTTATTAATTGGTTGCGCCGCGCTTTACCCTTACCCAGAAGAGGGCATGGCAGAAATGGCGTGTGTTGCCATTCATCAGGATTATCGGGACGGAAACCGCGGTTTATTGTTGCTTAATCACATGAAGCAGCAAGCAAAATCGATGCGTTTAGATCGCCTCTTTGTTTTGACGACGCACAGTTTACATTGGTTTAGAGAACAAGGTTTTTATGAAGTCGGCGTAGAATCGTTACCGATAACCAAACAAAGTTTGTACAACTATCAGCGCCGTTCAAAAATTTTAGTTCTGACGCTCTAACGTCAGGATATTGTGTTTATCCGTTAAGTTATGGTAAATATTTTATCTTCGATCAAATGCAAACGTTTTCATTTGTCTGTACACAAAATAAGCACTTTATTTAACTTAATATTATGTGTAGAATCCGCCGACTCATTAATGATGTACATTTAATGAACAACACAGGAACTTGGCTTTATCTCACTTGATCAAACATCAACTGAGTAAGCTTGCACGGATTGCTTTTACTACGACACGTACTTAAGAGCAAAATTCTATGAAAACTGTTATTTGTAACTCACTTCAAAGCTTTTGGGATATGGCTGATAACCAATTCCTTGAAGGCCAACATGTGCATTGCGTATTTCCCGTTAACGACAAGCTACGAGTCTTTATACTCAGCTCGCAAGATCGTTATAAAATCAGAAACATCTCTTTTACTCATGCTTTCGCATAGCAGCACACCAAATCAGTAATTGAGCTTCCCCCAAACAACAGAATGAATTCAACATACCATGTAAATTTCAAACTGTGTGGGGACAGCTCAAACTCGTTTATCCTAG
Source organism: Vibrio qinghaiensis (assembly GCF_002257545.1). Classification (NCBI taxonomy): domain Bacteria; kingdom Pseudomonadati; phylum Pseudomonadota; class Gammaproteobacteria; order Vibrionales; family Vibrionaceae; genus Vibrio; species Vibrio qinghaiensis. The sequence continues at coordinate 2,182,597 of NZ_CP022741.1, forward strand.
TTGTTGATTTACGCTAGTCTCTTGTCTAATCTCGTAACTAAGCCGCTGGCTCGCTGCGTTTTTATCTTGAGCCCTCGTTTCATCGTTCCCATGTCAGCAAAAAGCATCAGCTGCTTCTTGGCGCGCGTAATGCCAGTATAGATAAGCTCTCTGGTCAATATCGGGCTAAAATCAGGCGGTAAAATCATCAGCGTTAGATCAAACTCACTGCCTTGTGATTTATGAATGGTCATCGCATAGGCTGTTTCGTGCTCTGGTACGCGGCTTGGTAAAATAGCTTTCACGCTACCATCTGGCAGCTCAAAATACACCTTCAAACGCGGTTCTTGCTCGCTCGTATCGAGCATGCATATGCCGATATCGCCATTATACAAACCCAAACTATGATCATTACGCGTCACCATCACTGGCCGGCCGTGATACCAAATCTCATCTTGAGTCTTGATCAACTTACGTGCGACCAGCGCACGTTCAATGCGTTGATTCAAACCACTTACCCCAAAATCCCCTTCACGAATAGCGCAAAGCAAACGGCATTGATTAAAGCAATCCAATACGGCTTTGGCTTTTTGGGCTTGAGTTTCCGCAGCATAAGCACCAGAACTCTCGATGCGCGTGAGATAACGACCATACTCCTTGACTAAGGTTTTCAGCATTAGGTTATAGCTTTCACTGCTGAGTGAGTGGTGCGTAATATCAGCATAATTACGTTTTAACACCTCATCCACCATAGCCACTTGCCCAGCATTGATCGCTTTGGCTAATTGACCAATGCCTGATCGGACATCAAAGCGGTAGCTTTTTTGCAACATGCATAAGCTGTCTGAAATCGGGCTTGCGTTAGGGTGTGAATGAGCAATCAAGGTTTGATAGCCTGTTAACTTAGCCAGGTACTCGCTGTGCGCTCGGCTGTAGCCTAAGGTCAAAAATGAACAAATGTCCCCCAGCACAGCGCCCGCTTCGACTGACGCGAGTTGGTCTTTATCACCCAGTAAAATCAAGCGCGCGTGTTTGGGTAATGCCTCGATTAACTTGACCATCATCGGTAAATCGACCATTGATGCTTCATCAACCACCAATATATCCAAATGCAGCGGGTTACGCTGATGGTGACGAAACTCAACACTGTTAGGTATGACGCCCAATAAACGGTGAAGTGTGCTCGACTCGGTGGGAATCGCCGCTTTCAACGCTGGCTCAACCGCCAGTTCAGCCACCGCTTTACCGATCGATTCCGTTAAACGTGCCGCGGCTTTACCCGTTGGTGCGACCAATTTAATGGTGGGCGTCTCACCTTGCTGTTGGGCTTGGGTAATCAAAGCGGCTAGTAATTTAGTAACCGTGGTGGTTTTACCGGTTCCAGGTCCACCAGAAATAACGGCAAAGCGGCGTGTCAGTGCCACTGCCGCTGCGACTTTTTGCCAGTTGATGCAAACGCTTTGCGGGATCAGCGTCTCTAATGCTTCGAGTTCTTTCGCCGTACGTGCTTGGCTAATGACTTGATCAATCTCATTCCAATCAAGTTCATCGGCGTTGACCACATCCAGAAAATCACACACTTGTTGCTGGCGTGCTGATGCATTGGCTGTCTCTGGCAATTGACGAAGCGCATGGAGCAGAAAGTGGTATTGACGCGCAAACAGTGTATCGAGCAGCAATTTTAGCTTTTGGACATCAGTAGGCTTTAGGCTCATTGGTGTCCCAAAGCTGATTAAACGCTGCGCTAAGGTGACTTCATAGTACCAATAGCGGTGTAGGTATAAACGTTGCCCATCAAACATTAAAGGCACCGCTTCCCCTTGCTGGCCGACTAAGTCTGAACGGTTGAGTAGCCAAGGCCAATCAATCGCCAATAGGTGCTGATTGACCGCCAAGGCAGCCTCACCAAACAAGCCTAACTTAGCCGCGAGGTCGACACCCTGCGCCGTTGAAGCATCCACTAAAGGTAAGCAGATATGCCCCTTGGCCAATTCAGCACTGACCACTGCGGCAATAAATCCGAGCGCTTGGCTATGTTCAGCGCCAAGTTGCTGCTGGCTTTTTTGTTCGATAAAACGCGCGAATTGGTAATCTAACTGACGCATAGCGCCTTTTTCCGCTAACTGCTTAAGCGTTGTCATTAGCGTACTGCTCATAAATCTAACTCCATTTGCCCTGCATCGGTCGCGCGAGTATCTACGGTTTCTCCATCAATCAATCTGTCCATCTCATCAAGCAGTTCAAAGCTCGGTTTGGTTGAGAAAACCCCATGCTCAGACTCGCCATCCATGCCGCGCAAAAAGAGATAATAGACTCCGCCAAAATGGCGATGGTAGTCATAGTTTGCTAGACGGCTGCGTAAGAATCGATGCAGCGCCAATGCGTAGAGTTGATATTGTAAATCATAGCGATGCTCTGCCATCGCCGCGTTTAAACGCTCGCCATGATAGGCGCTGACATCATCCCCCAGATGATTCGATTTCCAGTCCAGCACGTAATACTTTCCTTGATGCTCAAACAGCAAATCAATAAAGCCCTTCAGCATGCCCTGCACAGTGTAAAAACCAAGATCTCCGGCTTTGGCCGACAGTGGATCATGGCGTTGAATGACACGGTTCAATGCAGGAGCGCTCAGTACTTCTATCGGTAATAGAAATTCCATTTCAACCAAACGCTGAGTGGCGGTTTTTTGGTTCAAACGCAACGTTTTGCCATCTAAAGGTGTCTGTAACACGGTATCGACCAGCGTTTGTAATACTGGTAACCATTCAATATCGATTTGTTCTCGCACCAGTAAATCCAGTATCACTTTTTGGTTAGCATCGCTGCTAGCAGGCTCAGTAAACTCGACCTCCTCAAAGAGAGAGTGCAAAAAAGTACCGGGCGTTGCACCGCGTGGAAAAGTAAAAATGGAACGTTCTGGCTCAACCAGTAAAGCTTCCGCTTGCTCATCAGCAGAGTCGATATCAAAGCCTGAGACTTCTAAACTCGCGTCGTGGCTAGCGTGTTTCACACCTTGTTTTACCAACCCAGAATAGCTGGTCATTCGCCAAAAACGGTCAATCTGCGCTTGCAGTGTTTTGGCACTCAATACCGGCGTCTCGACGCTCAACGCTTTAAACGGCTCTGGCTGATCGGCAGGTGGCTCAGAGACACGAATGTATTGATTGGATTGAGCGTGCAACGCAGCGTTAAGATCGGCAATGCCTGCGGCTTGACCATTTTGCAGCAGATAGCCAATGGCACTTAAATGCACACCGGTTGGCTCTTTGGTGGAGCGGCCATTACGCAGCGGCGCAATGCCGATAAAACAGCCATACACAGCACGAGTCAGCGCTACATAAATCAAGCGAAGATCTTCCGCAAGCCGCTCTTTATCTGCTTGCTTGAGAGAAGCTTCACTGGCGGTAATATCCAGCACCGTTTCCTCATTCACGGCATCATGATATTTGCCTTCACTTGCCTCTCGGTAGCTGACCACAAACGGCAGAAATACTAAGTCGTATTCCAAACCTTTCGATTTGTGAATGGTGACGATCTGCACTAGGTTGCGTTCGGATTCCAAACGTTGAATTTGATCATCACGGCCCCCTAGGCCATGCTCGGCGTCACTGATAGCTTGTGCCAGCCAACGCAGCAAACCGTGATCGCTATCAATCTCTTGTCGCGCTTGCTGTAGTAGCTCACCGATGTGCATAAAATCGGTCAGTGAGCGCTCACCTTGCGGCTCTTCCAACCAACGTTCAGCGACGTGACGTTTACTCATCACACTGCGCAACATAGGAAGCACGCCGCGCTCAAGCCACAATTGGCGATACTGTTTAAATTCGTTAACCGCGTTTTCCCATACCGATTCGTCGTTGTTTAAATCATCCAAGCTGGCAGCATCTAACGCGAAAAGTGGTGAGGCCAAACAGGCCCGCAAGGCGCGATCATGTTCAGGAGTCAGTACTGCTTGCAATAGACGCTGTACATCTTGTGCTACCTCACTGCCAAAAACACTATCGCGGTTCGAGAGATAAACACTGGCAATGCCTTGCGTAGCGAGCGCCTCTTTCACCATACGACCTTCATTACCCGTCCGCACTAAGACTGCGATGTCACCTGCTTGCACACTCTTTTGCCCTTTAGCCGTATCAAAGTACGCTTGTTGATGCTGCGCGGCGCTCAAAATGGTCTGAATTTGGCTGGCGCACGCTTTGGCCATGCATTGCAGGTATTCGCCTTTTGGCAACGGGCTGTCTTGCGCTTCTTGCAGCCAATAGGTGAGCGCTGGTTGCACGGTTCCGTTAAGCCACCATTGACGCTGCTGCGCATTTGGGCTGGCTTCAACGGGTAAAAAGGGAATATCTTGGTCGTAGATAAAAGCACTGTCAGGCGTACTAAAAATCTGATTGACGGCATTGACCATATTCGCGCTAGAACGCCAGTTAGTCCCCAAGGTGTAGTGTGCGCTCACCTGTTTACGCGCTTTGATGTAGGTAAAAATGTCTGCACCACGAAACGCGTAAATCGCTTGTTTTGGGTCGCCAATCATAAACAAACCGCATTCAGCCTTAGGCAGATAAATGCGGCTAAAAATACTGTATTGCAGCGGATCGGTATCTTGGAATTCATCGATCATCGCAACGGGGTAAAGGCTGCGAATCCGCTCAGTCAGTATGCCCAGCTCATCATTATCTATCGCGGCAGAAAGCTGAGTGAGCAAATCATCAAACGATAACCACTGCTTTTGTGCTTTCGCTTTGGCAAGCATGGCTCGGCAATGAGTAATAGCGTGCGCCAGAAGCGGCGCTTCTAAGCTGATGGGTTGTTGCAAAAAGAGCTCAATGGTCGTGAACAGCGCATGTTGCGGGGGTTGACCTTTTTTCGACTTAGCCTCCAACGCGCTTTGTGCAAACTCTTGTAATTCGCTCGGTAGGTTCAATTCATGCTGCGGGTTGCTCGCCCACAACGCTAACCCTTCTAGCCGTTTCAGTAACGCTTTCTTGGTTGCTGCATGCAAATCTGAAGCTTCAATGCACGGCGGTAAATCATCGCATGAATCAAGCCACTGCTTTTTTAACGACTCTATGCGTGACAGGCACGATTGATAAAGCGCGCTTAAATCGCCACTCATCGCTTCAACAGAGAGCGTTAGCGCCGAGCCAGTTAAATAGCCACTGATTTTTTCAAGCAGCGCCGCTGGTGATGACCATAAACGGCGCACTTCCGCAGCAAGCTGAATCGACAACGGATAGAACTGACGACGCCAATAATCCGCGACCACTTGCGCTTTTAGATGGCTTTCATCGGTCACAAATTCGTTATTAAAACGGCTTCCCGATTCAAACGCATTTTGGGTGAGCATACGCTGGCAAAAGCCGTGAATGGTATAGACTGCTGCTTCATCCATCTGCCGTTCCGCTTGCAGTAATATTTGCGCCGCTTGCTTGTGATGACGGGTTTGCTCAAGTAGCGGTTTGATAACAGGGTCATCACTGAAACCGCGCGAAAAAGCGATACGCGCCTCATGAATGCGCCGCCGAATGCGGTCGCGAAGCTCAGCTGTGGCAGCTTCCGTAAAGGTCACCACTAGAATTTGATCGACCGTCAGTGGCGCTTGATGACGTGACTTTGCATCACCATGCCCAAGTAACAGGCGCAAATACAAACCTGCAATGGTGAAGGTTTTACCCGTGCCCGCTGACGCTTCGATAAGCCTTGCACCGTGCAGCGGGAACGTAAGGGTATTTAATGGTGTTGTGACCGTAGCCGGGGTCATACTCATAAACAGTTAGCCTTTGAATACGCAAGCGAATGTGATCGCGCTTGAATAATGGTATGAATAATCAAAATAAGTTTATAAATTAAGACGTTGTGAGATCTTTCTCACGGTTCGCCAAACGGGCAGCCTTTACTATCCGCGCCACGTGTTTCGTCAATCTCACGATGATGCGAACCAACCAAATCATGGTCCCTCTGACCTGTGGCCGTACAGAAAACGCCCTACACAATAATGATTGACTGGCGGCCACTTTACTTTCCAAGCAGTTATCCATCGCTAAACATCCTGCGCCACTTGAAGCCACAATCGTGGCCCTTGCATCACCAACGTGGCTAATAAACGCACCTGCTCAGCTAAGGCTTCATTCCACTGCGGCCAAATCCGCGCGATGTAAACATTGCTTCCTTCACCGTGGCTCATGTAACTTTCATTAAAGCTATCGGCCATTTTCTTGAGCGATTTGTCGCGATCATCAACCCATTGACCACGGCTGAAGCCAGCTTCCACACAGGCTAACGCGGTTTTTGGAAAGTAAGCGAGCGGCGCTGTCATACCTTGATAAAACAAACCCACCAGTTCTGCGAGCAACGCTTTGGCTTGTTCGGTATCGGGCATGGGCGGATAAATAAAATGCTGCACACCTTCTTTACGATCGTAGCCCATCAAATGAGTAGGTTGACTTTCGCCCATCGCCGCTAGTGAGAGGTGATCAATCCACGCGGCTAAATAATCCTGCGCGCGAATCGAACCACTGCGGTAGCGCACTAAACCGGATTGATAGCGCTTAGTCAGCCACCCCGTCAGCTCTACGTTTTTGCCTTCACCAAACAATTCAAATCGCAGATCGATCTCTTGGTCATCAAGTGGCGAATGGCATAAGAAAGCGATTCTTTGCGCCAATTCTTGTGCTTGCACGCGATTAGTTTCAAATTCCAAGGATCCAAAAGCACCAATCGGTAACTTTCCTTGCGCGCGCTGCTGGTCAATGAATCTCTCAAGGGCATGCGGTGAATTGGATTGTTCAAGCAGCAACTCTAGCAGTTCATCGCGTAACTGGTAGCTCTCTAAGCCATTTAAGACAAAAGGTTCATCATCTTCCATTACCGGTAACGGAGGCTCGAACGTCACTTTAAGGCGACGGTTAAAGAAATATTGCACAGGCAAACGCCAAAACCGTTGCAGCTCAACCAGATCTAAACTGACAGGAAAGCTCGCCCCTTGTAAGTAATCGCTCAGGGCGAGATTAAACTCACCACTGGCTCGCCCTTGCCGACTGGCGGCAGGTAGCCACTCTTTGGCATAGCTACCGGTTTTACTCAAAAAAGCATTAGGGCTAAAAGGCACCATGGCGTGAGTGGTCGTTAAAGCACAGGCTAAATTTTTGGCCGATTGATCGCTGCCAAGCGCTTCATCCCCGACCAAACAGTAATTTTGTTGGCAATACTCTAAAAGCTCAGAGACCAACACTGAAGGAACGCGTTCGGTATTATCTTGAATTGAGCGTCCAACGTAGCTGATGTACAAGGTTTGCTGCGCCGAGAGCATCGCTTCTAAGAACAAATAACGGTCATCGTCACGCCGCGAGCGATCGCCAGCGCGGGTGCGACCGTTCATCAAATCAAACCCTTCGGCTGGCATGGTGCGCGGGTAAACGCCATCGTTCATTCCTAGTAAACAAACGGTTTTAAAAGGGATGGAACGCATTGGCATTAAAGTACAGAAATTGACTTGTCCCGCCAGAAAACGCTGGCTGATGCGCGTACCTGACAATTTGTTTTGCAAATATTGAGTAATAATACTTGGCGCAAGTGCTTGCTCATAACCGGCCTCGGCCAGTTGATCTTTTAACTGAGACAAGGTGTCGCGAATCGACTTGAGTGCGAGCTCCCCTTCCAGCTCAACCTTGAAAAAAGCGCCAAGCATCTCACCGAGCAAGCGACGCCACTCGTCCACGCTTTGGGTTTGCGCTAACTGCTCGCGGTAATGGCTCACTTGCTGAATAAAGTGCGCTAATTTACCCGCCAATTCAGCGTTGATGCCTTGCACTTCATTATAAGGAGCGAGCGCCACTTCGCCTTGCGTAAATAAACCCGCTGAGGCAGGCATGGCATAACCAAGTAACATGCGCTCAATCCCGAATTGCCAAGTATTTTGCTCGGTCTGCGGCAACTCAAATTGTTGCGCGGTGCTCGCATTAAGCCCCCAGCGAATACCTGACTCTTCTACCCACAATTTGGCTTGTGCAAAGTCTTGCTCATTAAGCTCAAATTTTGCCATCATCGCCGGAGTTTCAAGCAGCTCTAATAACTCTGACGCTAGGCAGCGAGAATCGGGTAAATGCACTAATTGCATAAATGCCGCTAAGATCGGGCTCTCTTGATCTGCCGTACGGTCTGAAATGGAGTAAGGAATAAAGCGCTCACCCGGCGCGTTACCAAATACTGCCGCAATGGCTGGGCTGTAAGCATTGATGTCCGCCACCATCACAATAATATCGCGCGGTTTCAGTTCAGGGTCAGCATCAAACATTGCCAGCAATTGATCATGCAACACTTCCACTTCTCGCATCGGGCTATGGCAAGCATGAAGAGTAAGCGATGGATCATCCAAAGCAATCACTTGTTTGTGATCGCTACTGTCCAGTTGGCTATCATCTCGATGCTCTTGCAAATGTAAGATGTCGGCCTGCAACTGATGCAATAAATTATCGCGTGGCAGATCAATAAAAAATTCGTGCTCTTCATTTTCCGTTTGGGAGAGCAAAAAAAGATTATCGCGCCCAAGTTTCCCCATCGAGGCCAATAACTCATTGCCAACCGCAGCTTCGGTATGCAATTCATCCACGAGGTTAGCTTCAATGTCACCTTTAAGCGGCGAGCGTTGCCCTTCAAACTGAATCTCATCACCTTGTAAGGCGAACGTTTTACGTTGCTGGCTGTGCAGTCTGGCGAGCGTTTTTCTATCTCGAAGATCGCCCCAATAATGCTGACAAGGGTTGGTAAACATCAAGTGAACATCAATCTGATCGCCCAACGCTTTGAGTGCATCCATATAACGAGGCGGCAGTGACGAAATACCGAAAATAAACAAACGTCTGGGCAGTTTGGTTAAATCAACCGAGCCACGCGCAAGCTGATCAATAAAACTTTGATAGAGATTGGCACGGTGGTAGTGCGACTGGCCTTGATCTAGCGTGTATTGATATAAGGCTTGCCATAATATCGGCTGCCATGGATGCTCATCACCAATCTCGCTCACGTCATCGCCCGCCTCCCACTTGGCAATCCAATCGGGGCGGTAGACTAAATAACCATCAAAAATATCGGCAATTTTCTCGGCCAACTGATAGAGCTTGGAATGGTCATCATCCTGTTCAAGATAACGCTGCAAAGGGGCAAAGGGGTCGAGCGTGAGCAAGGTTGGCAACAGATGCATCAGTTTCCACGTCATCGCTTCTTTGTTAAAAGCGCTGCGCTTAGGTACATCAGGTAGCACTTTAGTGAACATGTCCCAGATAAAGGTCGCCGGTAGAGGAAACTCAAGGTTCGCCGCCACACCGAGCTCTTTCGCTAAGGCCATTTTGAGCCATTGCGACATCCCTGGGCTTTGCACCAAGATCTGCTCTTTCTCAAAGGGGTTGGCTAACGGTGCACTTTTGATCAAATGCACGAGTAGGATCTTTAAGGTATCGACTTTATTGGAATGATAGACAGTAAACAAAATGCACTCACGCTTTTCTTGTCACAATAAGGACTGAGATTAGCATAAGTGCATTCTATACTTGAGAATTTTATGTTTTGAATTGCCTAAACTGCAGGCTATTTCATTTTGCAGTTCAATGCGTGTTCATCTTGCTCTTCTAGCTCATTCATGCTGCTGAGTAGCACGATGAGGTTGATAGAAATTTAAGTAACGAATAGCAACATAACCCACCACAATGGTTGCCACAATCAACTCTAATCCAGCTAACCAATGCACTTGCTGTACATATTCAGCACTTATTCCAACGGTTTCCATCCAATGTGTGAGTTTAAACAACGCCGTTGCACCAATCACCATTGGGAAGGTAAACGCTGCGTAGCCTGGGCTAAAAGGCAAGCGTAATAATTTAAAGAAAGCTAAGTAGATAATCGCTGTCATTAACACGGCAATACCAAATAAAATGCCGATGATCACTGGCGATGGGTTAGCTGTGACAGTTAAGTAACCAGCCAATGAGAGGCTCGCTGGCGCCGCCAAAATAGCCATGGTTGGTTTTGCTGCATCTGGAACTTCATGCGTAAACATGAAACGGTAAATCATCATCGGCAGCATCACCCCATAAGCGACTAAACCGAACATCAAGGTGGCATTGGCGATTGGTGCAAGTGCTGGATTTCCAGAAAACGCCACATCAGCCACAATAATACCCACAGGTGGAACGAACCAACTTGGCACCATGTGGTGAAGTTCAAAAGACTGCGCGCGATGGTACAAAAAACTGACCAAGAAGATGATGTGTAAACCCACAGCAAATAGCCATAACGCATCACCGGCCATTGGGTAAAAATGGCCTAATGAATTGGAAACCACCATTGTGCCCATCGCAAAAGTAGGCACAACACTGCCCACAACCGGATGAGCGAGATCTTGGCGTAATAAGTGGCCATGAAAGAGAAATTTAAGCGCAAGAACCACCAGCAACACGCTGGCAATAACGGCTCCACTTAATTGGCCATAACCTTGTAATGGTGCAAAGTTTTCCCAACTCCAACCCAAGCTTGCGATGCCTAGAGCTAAACCCGCCATAGGGGTTGGCGCACCCATAACTTTCGCTTTTGCTGCTCGAATCATATTGACCTCTCATCAGAACTAACAAAGTAGTTGTTCAATGTTGCTATTATAGCCTTGCCTTTTGTTCTGATATATCTAAATATACAGAACATACGTTAAGATTTATTAAACAAAATTATGGCTGCCAATATTTCTCTTAAGCAATTGAAAGTATTCACTTCGATTACGCAACACAAAACCTTGACCCAAGCTGCAGAGGCGCTATTTTTGTCGAAAGCGGCCGTGAGTATGGCATTGTCTGAACTAGAGAAACAGCTTGGGCATGCGCTGTTCGATAGGGTCAATAACCGTTTAATCCTCAATCAAGAGGGACAAAAACTGTTGCCGCTCGCCGATGAACTGCTAAGCCGAGCGAGCAACATCAATCATCTGTTTGACAGTGAACAAAGCCTTTCGGGTCAATTACGCATTGGCACCAGTGATACGATTGGCAACCATGTCGCGCCTTATCTACTCAGTCAATTTCGCCAGCAAACCCAACACATCTCGCAAAGTTTGTTTATTTGCAACTCAGCGCTGATTTGCCAAAAGTTGGTCGATTACGAATTGGATCTTGCGTTGATTGAAGGAAAAACACTGCACCCAGAGCTGATTTCAACGCCTTTTTCACACGATGAAATGTGTATTATTTGCGCACCCGAACATCCACTCACAATGATAAATCAGCTCACCCTCAATGATTTCGAACAGAGCCAATGGGTATTGCGCGAAGCGGGTTCTGGCTCGCGAGAGTTTTTCTTACGGGCTATCGCACCGCGGCTCGAACAGTGGCATGAAGCCTTTGAATTGAATACTACGGAAGCCTTAATCAACAGTGTTTCGGCAGGGTTAGGTTTAGGCTGTTTATCCACCCTTTCTGCGCATTCAGCACTGCAAGATGGCCGGGTCAAACGGCTCCATGTGCCGCTGGACATGAAACGCCGTTTTTGGCTATTGGTACATAAAGAAAAATACCAAAGCCCACTGCTCAAACACTTTATTGAATTTTGTTATCAATGGAACAAAGAGTAGCCATCCACCTCTCACTTTTTCCTGCTCACCTAGACTTCATGGTTTAAAAACTGTATAAACAGCCAGTAGAATTAATGACTAAGTTAGAGGATTAACCATGGCTGTAATCGTCAAGTACGTGGTGGAACGCAACGGAGAAGAAAAGATGACTTTTACCTCTAAAGCAGACGCTGACGCTTATGACAAAATGCTCGATATGGCAGATGAGCTTTTCGAACTGTTAGGGAAAAGTGAGTTGCTAGAAGATGAAGCCAAGCAAGAAGCTTTGGCGATGTTCTTAGCGCAAAATAAAGAGGAAGTGCTTTACGCACTTGGCGCAAAGCGCAAGCCTGCACCGGCTAAGCCTAAAAAAGCCAAAGCGGTAAAAGACGAAGCACCAGAAGAAGATGCAGCTTAAGGCAATTAAACGCTTAAGATGATAGAACGTGAAAAGGCCGCTGCTTCGTCAGCGGTTTTGTATTTCTGTCTAAAGAAATACATCGCTAAAAAGACAAAAGGTATCGTTTTACGGACTTTCTCCCCTTTTGCCCTTTCCTACCCCTGCCTCACTCTTTATGATGCTTGATAAATCGAGTGCGCCGCAATGATGCTCAACCTACGCAGGCGAGCGCATCAATAGTGACAACATGGAGATATCAAAATGGCTTACTTTGCACTTGCCTTTGGCACGGCAACCAAAAACCGTGATGGAAAAATGATTGAAGCGTTTTTTCCAGCGCCAATTCTCAACCCAAGTGACGCACTAGTAAGCGAGCTTGCTCAAGTCTCTGGTTATGGCGAAGGCAACCAGTATATCGACATCTCAACTGAGCAAAGCGCCCAACTCGCCGCGATATTTGCTCGACATGATCAGGCTAACAATGCCAGTTTTGCCGATAAAGCCGCTAACGCCTCACAACCACTGGTGCTGGTTATTTTAGCTTCCGACCAACAGCCTCAATCAGTCGCTGAAGGCTTTTTGAAGCTACAACTGATTTCACACCGTTTAGTGAAACCACACGGTACTGTGCTTGATGGTATTTTTGGCCTGCTGCACAACATCGCATGGACCAATGAGGGTCCTATCGATCTACCTGAACTAGCGGATCGTCAAATTGAAGCTCGCCTTGCAGGCCGAGCTTTAACGGTAGATTGTGTCGATAAATTCCCGAAAATGGTTGATTACATTGTCCCAGCGGGCATCCGTATTGCGGATACCTCGCGCGTTCGCCTTGGCGCGCACGTGGGCGAAGGTACCACTGTGATGCATGAAGGTTTTATCAACTTCAACGCTGGTACAACAGGCGTGAGCATGGTTGAAGGGCGTATTTCTGCAGGTGTAGTTGTTGGTAATGGATCGGACATCGGCGGTGGCGCTTCTATCATGGGTACGCTTTCTGGCGGCGGTAAGGTCGTGGTCTCTATCGGTGAAAACTCACTGCTTGGCGCAAATGCAGGCTTAGGTTTCCCACTCGGCAATCGCTGCACGATAGAATCAGGTTTGTATGTAACTGCTGGCACTAAAGTGCGTATGCTCGATAACCAAGGCCAAGAAGTGGAAATCGTCAAAGCACGTGATTTAGCTGGTGTATCGGATCTACTTTTCCGTCGCAACTCGATCACAGGTCAAATTGAGTGTTTAGCCAATAAATCAGCCGTTGAACTGAACAGCATGCTGCACAGCCATAACTGATCCAGTTTTTCTGATAAAAAGGCTTGGCGATGTGCCAAGCCTTTTTCTTTTGCGCGCTTTCTACTGCTAGGCTACTTTCTACTTTCTACTTTCTACTTTTTTATTTTGCTACTTCCACGTGACGAGCCAAACCGTTATCCCGGGTGGCCATCGACTCTCGGCGTAAGTAACATCGTGCCGAATTTCCACACAAACAGAGTAAAAGCCAATATCCAGAGTGCGGCACTGATATTCACCATCAAAAAGAGTTGTGCTGGAAAAAACGCCACACCGAGGCTGCGTACCAATGCCGACATCATCAAAGCCGCAAACGCAATACTCATTTTAGGCCCTTGATAAATCGCCCTGCCGGTATGCCCCATGGTCACGCGTGCAATCATCGACAAAATCAAGCCTGAGATGGCTCCAATAGCAAAGAGATGGATCAGGTTATGAGTGACATATACATCATCAATTAACCCGCGCAGTAATAAGCTCAAAGGAATGCAGGCATACGCAGCGTGCAGCGACCAAACCAGAGGCTCACTCAATGTTAGCCATGGTTTCCAACGCATCCAACGTACCCACTGCGCTAACCCAGCCAGTAACATGATAGGCTGACCAATCTGCACCATCGTCAGCGGGAAGAAACTCAAAATAAACAAGGCCGCAATGGGTGCATTGGCTAACCAATCGAGCCATACCCATGGCTGTGCTTTTTCAAAGTTAAAACGCCTTGCGCTGAAGAAAGGGATCACGCGTGCTCCCATGACTGATAGCAACAATGTGAACCACCACAACATCGCCTGCCATACCGCCGCTGAGCTAAAGGGCGGCATTCCTTTAATGGTGGCATAACTCGCAAAGTTCGCGCCGATCGCTAAAAGAAACAGCGGTACAAAAAAGAGATTTTTCCAGCCTTTCGCTTGCACTACTCGGCGGCCAATTTCATAGGCCGAAGCGGCCAAAAAAAGCGCTTCGACAGAAGAGATGACCCACAAAGGTGTCGGCGTCCACAATAAGATTCGAGGCGCTAACCACAAGGCGACTAACACGGCTAAGCGATAATGTTTCGTGCCATTAATGCCAGTCCAGTTCTGTACGGCAGTCAATAGAAAACCGACCACAATTGCCATAGCAAAACCAAACAGCATTTCATGTACATGCCACCACAGCGCAGGAACTTGCAATGCCGATGGTTGACCTGTTTGAAACATCCAGACCCATAACGTCACCGCTAAAACGGCATATACGCTACCAAGTAGGAAAAAGGGACGAAAACCAAGGCGCAACCAAGCGGGTATGCGTTGTTCTACTTTTATATCGGTAATATTGAGCACTGTGACCTCTTACGGCGGTGGTGGATATCATGACAGACGACCAACACCACAAGCACAATTTAAGCCAATAAAAATACCGAATAAAAACAATAAAATAAGAAATATCACTCAAAAAAAAGAGTCATAACAACTCAGAAAAAACAGTCATTATGACTCAATAAATTCACTTAAACTCTATCCTAACCAGTGGTTACACGCATGGCACTGCGGTTCGGGCTAATCACCACACAAGCCGTCTGTTTTTGTTTACCAAAGCCGATGATTTGTGACAGCGCTTTTTTGCCGACCGGAATGAAGGCCGAAGCCATCGCATCCGCTTCTGTTTCTGCATGTGGATCGTGAATAAAGAAGAATTTATCGCTCATACCACTGAGTACGATCCAATGCGGCTCTTTCTTACCATCGAAACGATAAGTGCTGATGAGTAGCAGCACACATGATCCTTCCGTCACCCACGCTTCTAGTTGCTCTTGACTCGGTGGTGCATCAATCATCGCCACATCTTGATGAGTAAGCTGCTCACAAAAATCAAGATGAACCAATTCGATAACTTGTTTTTTATTGGCATCTCGCACGCTATCAATAAAAGGCGTGCTTTTGGATTGGCTCCACAGCTCCACATGATAACCGCGTCGACTAGCAGCCAGTGCCAACCCTTGCCCGCTACACCCACCGTGCCCTGCCGCCATAAAAATCGTTGTCGCTTCTCGCCACAGTTGCAGCTCAGCGGTGCGACTCGGCTCAAACGATTTAGACAAGCAAGAAAAGCTCATCAGCAAGCATGCCGCACCGCAAGTAAATGGCGTAGTCTGAACATAAAGTGGCATTGGCAATTGCACCTTAGGCCCTTGTGGCGACAAGCGTTTTTGCATCCGGCGTCCATTACACAAATCATCGTAATAATGGATAAGAAATTTCAGGGTTTTATAGCCCATTTTTTCATATAAATTTATCGCTGCCGTATTGTCTTCACGCACTTCTAATCGTAATGTAGTGGCACCTTGATCAAGAGCAGCACGCTCGCATTGCTCGACCAAATTTTGAGCAATCCTCCGGCCTCTGAAATCAGGTTTTACGGCAATCGAATACAACCTTGATAGCTGTGTACCTTGATGAAATAGTAGCAATGCATATCCAGCCAGCTCTGTGCCGGCATCGGCCACAAACAACACCGCTTGGTTGGAATGTAAAAAACGCTTCATTTGGCGTGGAGAGATTTTATCTCCGTCAAACAGCTGTTGTTCTAACGCATTAAGAGCAGTGAGATCAGCACTTTTCGCAAGACGAAAGTCCATACGACGTCCTTAAGTGGTTGGCAAGATTGCGGCTCAATATTATTCCTATTGATTAAGGAAAAGAATAGCAATGGCAAACCTTTTGATCGTGACCGACCAGTCCAGTGACTGGCAACAATATTTCCCCTCAGAGCAAGTGGTAAGTGTAGACCAATACCTCAACAGTAATGGCACCCATACTCATCGCAGCCTGCAAGTGGTCAACCTGTGTCGCGATTATGGCTACATGAGCAGCGGCTATTACTGCTCGCTGATGGCAGAGGCACGCGGCCACCGCGTTATCCCTCGAGTGATGGCGATCAACGACATCAATCAACCCTTTTTACTCTCTTCTGGCTTATTGAAACTCAATAAACTGTGCGCCCAAACCGATTTTATACAGTGCAAAATTTATTTTGGCCGCACCGCAGAAAAAGGCTTGGATAAACTGGCTCGCCGCCTGTTTGAACAGTTTATGGTGCCCGTTATTGAGTTGGAAATGAACCGCGTTCAAGGGCAGTGGCAAATCAGCAAAATTGGCCCTTTCCCATTCCAGGATTTGAACGACCAAGAGCAAGATTTCTTCGTCGAATCATTAGAGCTGTTTTCAACCAAAGTTTGGCGTAAACCGAAGCAAGAGAAAAAATACCGTTACGATATTGCCATGCTAGTGGACGAAGAAGAGAAAATGCCACCTTCTGACCCCTCAGCATTAAAACGTTTTCGCCGCGCCGCAAACCGTTTAGGGGTTAACCTAGAAACCATTTCACCGGATGACTTATCGCGTTTGGGTGAATTTGATGGCTTGTTTATTCGCGCCACCACCAACATCAGTAACTACACTTACCGCTTTGCAAAAACGGCCGAGAAAATGGGCTTGGTGGTGATGGATGATTCTGAATCGATCATGAAATGCACCAATAAAGTGTTCTTAACTGAGTTATTGCAACGCAATAAAGTGCCTGCGCCAAAAGGCGTGATTTTGCAAAGTTTTGATGAGCAATGGAAAAGCAATGTCATGCAGGAGTTGAGCTTTCCCATGGTATTAAAAATTCCAGATGGCGCATTTTCACGTGGCGTGGTCAAAGTACGCGACGAGCAAGAGCTGGAACGCGAAGCCGGCGCACTGTTTGAAAAAAGTGCTCTGATTTTGGCACAAGCCTTCATGCCAACTGACTTTGACTGGCGCATCGGTGTAATGAACCGCCAAGCCATCTTCGCCTGCAAATACATGATGAGCCGCGGCCACTGGCAAATTTATCAACACCACAACAGTGGCCGAGTCTCTTCTGGCGGCTTTGAAACCTTGGATTTAAAACAAGTACCTAAAAACGTCGTTGATGTTGCCTTAAAAGCGTCAAACCTTATCGGCAGTGGCCTGTACGGCGTTGACTTGAAAGAGATTGATGGCCAAGTTTATGTAATTGAAGTGAATGATAACCCTAGTATTGATCACCAAGTTGAGGATGCGTTTTTAGGCGATCTTCTTTACGATAGAATCATGACTGAGTTTTTGCGTCGTATTCAAATGCGCGGCTTCTGATCTCAATTGATATAATCTACTGCTCCTCAATGCAGAGTCATTGAGGAGCAAGTGATAAGGATATTCATGGAATTTTTGATCGACCAGTGGCATTTTTCTGCATCCGCTCCGCAGCAAAAACTCAATAGTGCTTCACTGATTGAAGCTGGGAATTGGTATCACTGCCAACGCGATATTCCCGGTTTAAAAGAGTGGTTGCTGCAGTATCAGATCCCCACTTCAATTGTCGACAGCCTCTTAGCAGAGGACACTCGCCCACTGTTTGAGCAATACGATGATGAGAACTTTTTACTGATTTTGCGTGGCGTCAACATGAACGACAACGCCAACCCAGAAGATATGTTGAGCGTTCGCATTCTCTATTTCAATGGCGCGCTGTTTTCAACCAGAAAAATCCCGTCAAAAGCCGTCAATGTAATCCGTGACCTACTGCAGGCCGGGCAAGGCCCGCAAACCCTTTCAGATGTACTCGTGCAGATCATTGATGGTTTAAACAAAAACATCGATAACTACTTAAACAGCATTGAAGCGAAAATCACCCAATACGATAACGAAATTGAACTCAGTGACGAGCTGATGCAGACGCATAAAGCGCTGCTCAAAATCAAACGTTTTATCAAACCTCAGCAATACGCCATCGATGATTTCAGTGATTCCAAAGTCTCGCTGGCAAATGATAAAAACTTGCGTCTGCGCCACAGCGTTAACACCATCACGCGCATTAATGAAACCCTCGATTTTTACCTTGGAGAGCTCGAACTGATCAAAGGGGAATTACGTCAATATCATGCAGAGAAGATGAACCAAAACACCTATTTATTCTCGGTGATTGCGGCGATCTTTCTACCCACAAGCTTTTTAACTGGCTTACTTGGGGTTAATGTCGGCGGTATTCCCGGCACTGAATCCCCCGTTGCTTTTGCTCTCTTTTGCATCGCACTGGTTGGTATTTTTGGTTTAGAGTTTTGGATTTTGCATCGGTTACGTTTTTTCAATAAGGAGTCGTAATTCACTAATTTAGCGGGTAGAACCCCGTCATCATGCGATCATTGATGAGCTAATTGCTACTGCCCGTCAACACATTAGCTTTTATTCCAACTCTAAACGTTTACCTTAATTAAAAGCTTGGACTAAGTTTAAACTCAGTTAACCCATGCCAGTCTGTTTATCGTTTTTCTGCGGTTTACAAATGGTTAAGGATTAAATTTGAATCTGCTCAAACATCCTTTTAAAGTAGCGAAACAACGTCTCTTTAAGAGTGCTTATGCACATGTTTACTATTTTCAAAACTTTTTTTCTGCTTGGGTGGATAAGCTTTGGTGGGCCAGCCGCTCACATTGGTTATTTCCGCAATACATTCGTTGAAAAATTAAAATGGATTGAAGATAAAGAATACGCACAGATCGTTGCCTTAAGTCAGTTTTTGCCAGGGCCAGGTTCAAGCCAAGTTGGGTTTGCACTAGGATACCATCGTGGTGGCTTACTGGGTGGATGTGCCGCTTTTGCTGGTTTTACACTCCCTTCGGTTTTGATCATGGTCGCCCTTGCCATCGCCAGCAGCCAATTACTACAAGCCCCATTATTTCAAAACGTGATTCACGGCTTAAAACTGCTAGCCGTTGTCGTTGTCGCGGATGCCACATGGGGAATGTATAAAAACTTCTGTAAGAATCGCTTAACCGTTGGGTTATGTTTGGCAACCGCTGTGATGCTGATTGTTGCACCCAGTATCGGAACGCAAATCGGAGTTCTCATTGTGGCAGCGCTGATCGGAGTCAAATGGCTCCCTAGCCAAGATTTAGCCACTGAACGTTCATTTGTCCCCGCCTTCATCCCTTTCGCTCTCTTTATTGGCTTACTGGTCGGTTTGCCTTTTGCCGGCCACTTGATGCCTGAAATCGCTCTATTTAACCACTTTTATCAAGCGGGTAGCTTGGTGTTTGGCGGCGGACATGTCGTACTTCCATTGCTACAAAATTTGGTTGGCGACGCGCTTGATCCGGATCTGTTTTTAACAGGATATGCCGCAGCACAAGCAGTTCCTGGTCCAATGTTTACCTTCGCCACTTACATTGGTTACGCTCTGCTACCACAAGCGCCAATCTTAGGCGCAACCCTGGCCACCATTGCCGTCTTTTTGCCGGGATTTTTGTTACTGCTCGGCGTGCTTAAAAATTGGCAAGCCTTAGCAAACTATCGATCGGTATCAGGAGCCATTAACGGTGTTAACGCCGCCGTCGTTGGTTTGCTGCTCTCAGCCTTATACCACCCTGTATTTACAAGCTCGGTCAGCAACAATTTAGACATGGCGATTGTTCTGATCGGTTTTTACCTGCTAAAACAGCTCAAACTGCCTATTATCTGGCTGGTTATATTCTTTACGCTCAGTGGCATTGCGCTTGGATTAAGCTAAAATCGGCTATACGCCTTGCTACTAAACATGGCGTCAAATAACCGTATTTATCTAGTGACCTAGCGTCATCCAGCGGCTTTCCAGTAGCACCTCATATTGCTTGGTTATATAACCCATTTTTTAGTTAAATTTCACGCACGCATCGCTTATCTGTCCTAAACTTATCAATTAGACGATACTCTCCATTTCAACCTTGGAGACCCTGTAGCGCAGAGGAACACGCGATGGATACGCATAGCAAAGGTTGCGAGCACGCCTATTTTCCACAGGTTGGCCCACTCAATAAGCAACTCGATAATATACACCAACGAATGCAAGTCAAAATCCCAGAGATTGACCGCATCTCTTTTGCTCTATACGACCATCACAATGACCATTTAAAAACCTACGCCGACAGCACCTTTAACGGCGGAGAGCTTATACATTACGAGTTTCCACTTGCTGAACTTCCTGTCCTTAAACAATGTGCACAAAACGGCCAGAGCCGTAGCATTGAAAATATCCCACTCCAATTGAAGCCAGACTATCCTCATACTCGCTGGCTAATTGAACAAGGTTATTGCTCATCACTGGCGATTCCGACTTACCATCAACAAGTATTTATTGGCTTTATTTTCCTCAATTCGCGCCAAAGCCATTTATTTACCGAACAAGTAAAACAAGATGTGGAACCTTTTGTCGAGATGATCCGCTTCGCAGTTTGCTCTGAATACGATTTAGTCAAAACCATTTTGGATATAGCGAATTTGACTCAAGCACGCTCCCCAGAACATCAACTAGAATCAAAAGAACATAAAGAGCGCATTAGTTGTTATGCCAAAGTCATCGCTATTGAGGTTGCTGACATTTATCAACTGGATGATGAAGCTATTGATAACATCACCCAGTTTTCACGCTATCACGACATAGGCAAACTTGCCCTACCGACGAGCTTATTGCTTAACCCAAATACATTAGATAAACCAGAGCGTGCTCAGCTCTATACACACATAGAAAAAGGTATTGATATCATTAATCAAATTATTGATGAGATTGGCACACCTGATCACCCTTGCATATCCATATTAAAAGAGATCGTCGCTTATCATCATGAGTTTTTGGATGGTAGTGGTTACCCTTATGGACTAACTCAAGATGATATTCCCATATCGGCACGTATAATTGCCGTTGCCAACGTCTTTGATGCCTTAACAAGTCATCGTCCATACAGACAAGCTTGGTCTGTTCCTTTCGCCCTTCTCGAACTGGAAAAAATGGTCGTGAGCGGCAAGCTTGATAAACACTGTGTCAATGCCCTTCGTTATCATCAAGAGTACTTAAAACAAGTGATTGATACCCACCCAGAAATTGACCCGAAGGATAGAATCAACTGAACAGAAATAAACGCTACTCGGAGTTAGGAGTGTCAAAATAAGAAAGTGAATCCAGCGCGCAACTTTAACGTTTAGTAACCACAATCTTCTTTTACCTAATCATTTCATCATGCTAGAGTTAACAAAGCGTTAACATAAAAACGATAATACTTTTGCCACTAACATGGAGTTAGAGAATGATTCAGCCTAACGAGTTAAGCAAAGCAACTTGTGCTCTCCCACCACCGAATGAAATGATCTTGAAATGGGCAGCGGAGCGCCCCAATCAAGTTTATTTAAGACAAATTATTAACCGACAATTTGTTGAATACACCTATGCAGAGGTTGCCGACAAAGCACTCAAACTCGTCTCTGCACTGCAAGGATTAGGCGCCAAACCTCAAGATAAAATTGCGCTTATTTCCAAGAACTGCGCTGAATGGTTTATTTGCGATCTCGCAATGATGCTCGGCGACTTCATTAGCGTACCTATTTTTCCAACCGCAGGCGCTGATACCATCGAATATTGCCTCACTCACAGTGAAACAAAAATAGTGATTGTAGGTAAACTCGATAACGGGCAAGCCACTCAGCAAGTACTCAGCAATTTACCCGATATAATTAGCATCGCGCTCCCCTATGATTCAGCGCCAGCCTGCGATCATCTCTTTACTAAGCTGATTGAGCACGCTCTACCAAGTACAGATCGACCAGTGCATTATGACGATAAGCTGATGTCTTTAGTCTATACCTCCGGTACCTCAGGCTTACCGAAAGGAGCGATGCTGACCTATGGAGCATTCAGTTGGTCAACCCAGCAACTCATTAATCACATTGGCATTCAAGAAAACGACCGATTATTTTCTTATCTCCCACTCGCTCATATTACTGAGCGAGTTTATATCTTTGGCTCTTCCATCATGGGCGGAGTGCAAACCGCTTTCCCCGAATCATTGGATACCTTTATTGAAGATGTGAAAATGCACCGTCCGACCCTATTCATCTCTGTACCAAGGTTATGGACTCTATTTCAGCAACGTATTCAAGATAAATTACCTCAGAAAAAACTCAATTTTCTGCTAAAAATTCCTTTCGTTAGCACCCTTATCAAGAAAAAACTGGCCGATGGGTTAGGACTTGACCAAGCTCGAGTGCTCGGCTGTGGCTCGGCTCCAGTCTCACCCGCACTCCTTGCTTGGTACCACAAAATTGGGTTAAATATTACTGAAGCTTGGGGAATGACAGAATCTTTTGCTTACAGCACTCTCAACTACCCGTTTAGATCAGATAAAATAGGTTCTGTTGGACAAACGGGGCCGGGAATTGAGCTAAAAATCGCTAACGATGGCGAAATTATGGTCCGCAGCAAAGGGCTATTTTCAGGCTACTATAAAAATGATATCGCAACGCAAGAGTCTTTCGGCAAAGAAGGATGGCTACATACTGGCGATATCGGTTTTATTGATGCTGAAGGTTATCTCACCATTCAAGGGCGCAAAAAGGACACCTTTAAAACAGCCAAAGGCAAGTTTGTGGCTCCCGTACCTATCGAAAATAAACTGTTCGAATACACTCGAGTCGAGATGATGTGTCTGATTGGCTTAGGGCTTCCCGCCCCTATTTTGCTGGTTGTTCCACATAATTTCCCTCATTTTGATCGCGTTCGTTATGAGCGTACTACTCAAAAAGTCATTACGCGGATGAATGAGGAATTGGAATCGCATGAGCAAATCAAAGGCGTGCTAATGATAAAGGATCCATGGTCAATCGAAAATGGCGTACTCACTCCTACCTTAAAAATCAAGCGGCATGTATTAGAGCAGAAATATCATGAAATGGGCCACCATTGGCCAAAAGGACAACTGGTTGTTTGGGAAGAGTAATCCATTCTAATTGTGCAGGTTGGACTTAGCCTCTAACCTGCCAATACACCAAGTTTTCACACTAACAACCTCCTATATTGCCTAATATTTTGTCCTAATTTAACTCCGGTGCCTGCTATACTTAGCTTAAATAACACTATTGAATAATTGGATCATGACACAAGGTAATAACCCGCTGCATGGAGTCACTTTAGAAAAACTACTCACGGAGCTCGTTGAATACTATGGCTGGGAAGAGCTCAGCTATATGGTCAATATTAACTGCTTTAAAAAGGATCCGAGTATTAAATCAAGCTTGAAGTTTTTACGTAAAACTGAATGGGCACGTATTAAAGTTGAAGAAATCTATATCAACCTTAAGGGCTAGCTATACCCTTCCTACTTGAAACTGCAGCGGTGTTGGCTACGTTCGCTCACCCCAATCACATAGTTTATCTATGCTCATGGGGATGAACTTACTTGCCGCCTACCTGCAATTTCAAGTTGTTTGGGTATAAACGATATGAATTGAGTAGTATAAACTACCTTCGCCCGGCAGTTTCTACTTTTATCGGTTCTGCTTTTATCGGTTTTTATGCCCTTTTCTATTTCGTTGTTACATAAAAAAGCCCCACCAGCTTTCACTGGTGGGGCTTTTTACGTTCAGCTTAGCTTTTAAGAATTACTTCTTCTCAGCTTCTTTACGTGCTTTAACGTCAGCAATAACTTGCTCTGCAACGTTTGCAGGACATGCAGAGTAGTGTGAGAACTCCATAGAGAACTGACCACGACCAGATGTCATTGTACGTAGGTGACCGATATAACCGAACATTTCAGATAGAGGAACGTTCGCTTTAATGCGTACACCTGTTACGCCAGCTTCTTGATCTTTAATCATGCCACGACGACGGTTAAGGTCACCGATAACATCACCAACGTGATCTTCTGGAGTAAACACGTCAACGTGCATAATTGGCTCTAGAAGTTGAGCACCAGCTTTAGGCATAGATTGACGGAATGCACCTTTCGCTGCGATTTCAAATGCGATTGCAGATGAGTCAACTGCGTGGAAACCACCGTCGAACAGTTCAACTTCAACGTCTAGTACAGGGAACCCAGCAAGAACACCTTGGTCCATCATAGACTTAAAGCCTTTCTCTACCGCAGGCCAGAATTCTTTAGGTACGTTACCACCAACAACTACTGATTTGAACGTGAAACCTGAATTTGGCTCACCTGGTTTGATACGGTAGTCGATCTTACCGAACTGACCAGAACCACCAGACTGTTTCTTATGCGTATAGCTGTCTTCAATTGCTTTAGTAATTGTTTCACGGTAAGCAACTTGAGGAGCACCAACGATAAGATCAATGCCGTGTGTACGCTTAAGGATATCGACTTTGATATCTAGGTGAAGCTCACCCATACCTTTAAGGATGGTTTCGCCCGTTTCTTCATCAGACTCAACTTGGAATGATGGATCTTCTGAAACCATTTTACCTAGCGCAATACCTAGTTTCTCAGAACCGCCTTTGTCTTTAGGAGCAACAGCGATAGAGATTACAGGCGTTGGGAAAATCATTGGCTCAAGAGTACATTCGTGTTTAGGATCACATAGAGTGTGACCAGTTTTCACGTTTTTCATACCAACGATAGCGATGATATCACCCGCTTGAGCAGCATCAAGTTCGTTACGATCGTTCGCGTGCATCTCAACCATACGGCCAATACGCTCAGTCTTACCAGTGGCACTGTTAAGAATGGTGTCACCTTTCTTCAGTTTACCAGAGTAAATACGGATAAACGTTAGAGCACCAAAACGGTCATCCATGATCTTGAATGCTAGTGCGCGGAACGGTTCGTCAACAGAAACTGTTGCAACTTTACCAGTAGGCTCACCTGTTTCAGGATCAGTCAGATCTTGAGGTACAACTTCAGCTGGAGCTGGAAGGTAATCAACAACTGCGTCTAATAGAAGCTGCATACCTTTGTTTTTGAACGCTGAACCACAGAATGTAGGGAAGAACGCTAGTTCACGAGTACCCTTACGGATACAAGCTTTTAGTTGCTCAACAGTTGGCTCTTCGCCTTCCATATAAGCCATCATTAGCTCGTCGTCTTGCTCTACCGCAGTTTCGATTAGCATTTCACGGTATTCTTCAACTTGATCTACCATGTCTGCTGGAATTTCTTTAACTTCGTAGTTTTCTGGCTGACCTGAATCATCCCAAACGTAAGCTTGACGGTTTAACACGTCAACAACGCCAACGAATTCATCTTCACGACCAATTGGAAGAGTCATCACAAGTGGGTTTGCGCCAAGAACTTTCTTCACTTGTCCTACAACGCGGAAGAAGTCTGCACCCATACGGTCTAGTTTGTTTACGAAGATCAGACGAGCGACTTCTGAATCGTTCGCGTAACGCCAGTTAGTTTCTGACTGAGGTTCAACACCGCCAGAACCACAGAATACACCAACACCGCCATCAAGAACTTTCAGAGAACGGTAAACTTCAACTGTGAAGTCAACGTGCCCAGGAGTATCGATAACGTTAAAACGGTGATCTTTCCAGAAACAAGTCGTCGCTGCTGATTGAATTGTGATACCACGTTCAGCTTCTTGTTCCATGAAGTCCATGGTAGAAGCGCCATCGTGTACTTCACCTGTACGGTGGATTTTACCAGTAAGCTTAAGAATACGCTCAGTGGTAGTGGTTTTACCGGCATCAACGTGCGCGAAAATACCAATGTTTCTGTATTTTGATAAATCTGCCATTGTCTTACTCTGTTAATAAGGTATAAAGTGCGCGCAGAGTATATCACAATCTGTCAAGACTGATACCCTTGCATACGCTTGCTTGAAAAAAAATATAGTACGGTTACGAACTGTCGGTGAAATATAGGTCATAACCGTAAAAGAGGCGAGTTTAATTAAGATTTATAACTCATCAAATGCTTCAATTGCTTCAGATAATTTCTTCACACCGTGCAATTGCATGCCAGCTATTCCACCTTTAGGCATATTCGCCATCGGAATAATTGCTTTCTTAAAACCATGTTTAAATGCTTCATTTAATCGCTCTTGACCACTAGGTACTGGGCGAATTTCTCCGGCCAAACCGACTTCGCCAAAAACAACGACATCTTTAGCAAGTGGTTTATCTCTGAAGCTTGAAAGCAGTGCCATGAGAAGGGCTAAATCGGCGCTTGTTTCTGTCACTTTAACGCCACCAACCACATTAACAAACACATCTTGATCGGACATTTGTAAGCCACCGTGCTTGTGAAGCACTGCTAACAATAAAGATAAGCGATTTTGCTCAAGCCCAACGGCGACTCGCCTTGGGTTCGCTAATTGTGAATAGTCGACCAGTGCTTGGATCTCCACTAGCAGTGGACGCGTCCCTTCCCATACAACCATCACCGAACTGCCCGAAGTATCTTCTTCGCCTCGCGAAAGAAAAATGGCAGAAGGATTACTCACTTCACGCAAACCCTGTCCTGTCATCGCAAAAACGCCGAGTTCATTGACCGCGCCAAATCGGTTCTTGTGACTGCGCAAAGTACGAAAACGAGTATCCGTTCCTCCGTCTAGCAATACCGAGCAGTCAATAATATGCTCTAGCACTTTTGGACCAGCCAAAGTACCGTCTTTCGTCACATGTCCGACTAAAAATACGGCAACGTTGTTTTGCTTAGCGTAGCGTGTGAGCATAGTCGCAGACTCGCGCACTTGTGCCACCGTACCGGGAGAGGATTGGACGTCGGCCACATGCATCACTTGAATTGAGTCTATGACCATGATGCGGGGCTGCTCTTTTTCAGCGATTTGGCAAATGCGATCTACATTGGTTTCCGACAGCATTTTAAGCTTATCTTTAGGTAAACCAAGACGAGAAGCTCGCATCGCGACTTGCTGAAGCGATTCTTCACCCGTGACATACAAAGCAGGCATTGACGCCGCGAGCTGACACATGGTTTGTAGCAATAAAGTCGATTTCCCAGCGCCAGGGTTACCACCGATTAAAATCGCCGCGCCGGGAACGACACCACCACCCAATACACGGTCCAACTCTTTAAATCCGCTAGAAAACCGTGGAACTTCCTGCAGATTAATATCCGACAGCACTTGAACTTGTGATTCTGTTACCGCCCCGGCGTAACCACCTAGTCGCTCATTACGTGCAACCTGCGACGATGCGGCCAAGCGTACTTCGGTGATAGTATTCCATGCACCACAAGCACTACATTGACCTTGCCAACGCGGAAAATCTGCTCCGCAATCATTACATACATAGGCGCGTTTTGCTTTTGCCATGCTTCCTCAACAATTCCTGTTTCTTGTTGGTAACCTATACTTTTCAAGCTTAAAGATTAAACTATTAAGTAGTCATGAAGTGATATAGGTTGATTTACATTTAAATAAAGGTTGAACCTTCGCAACAGATAACTAAAGATTATGGTAACGATGCCGATTAATCTTTGAGACGGACACTCTAACAGAAAAGTATGCAGCAATCTGAAATTCTATCAATCGCAGAGCGTTTGATCCCAGCTTACCGTTTACCTGATTTTGACTATCTTCTTTCACAAATGACAGCAGATGAATCACCGTCGGCAAAATTACTGGTCAAGATGGAGCTCAATCGCATCATGGCTCCTTGTGTTAAAAGTATTGACTTGCGAGGTCGGGTGCAAGGGGAATGCCGAGAATATGAATTAGATGGCCGCAAACATTGGTTCGACGATGTGGCCTTTAACGCCTATCACAAAGGGGTCAAAAAATTTGGGGCGTACACGGAAGGTGTATGGGAAGCGTTAAACAATACGCCAAACAACTTCCGTGTGATGCAACAACGTGGTGCCCAAAACCCACAAAAGGACGGTGGCAGTACGTTTTTTGAAGCTGAGCCAATTAAGCTTGGTTATGATCTGAAACGCCAAGAAAATCGCTTAAAAGTCACCTCACAAGTTGAAATTCACCTATCAAGTAAACAACTGGTCAATGGCCTCAGTGTTGATCTATCGGTTTCGGGTGCAAAATTTAAAGTTCCCGCCGCTTTTAACTACAAGCTTGGTGAGGTGATCCAAGTCTATTTTTCCGAACTAAACAAAACGTCAGAAGTGGTTGGACTCAACCAAACCATTGAATATCGTATTTTAGGGATTGATGAATCTTACGATAACGACGCCGTGAAATTTCTGCGTACACTAAAACTTTCCGATACAAATATCATCGAAAAAGTGATTACTGAATCGCTGCAAAATAACACTCAGAAAGCACGACATGATAACCAAGATAAGCTGATCAGAGCACGAACTCGTGGTTACGAGCACACCTATTTAAAACATACCTGTAACTTACCGGTATTTTTTAGTGGCAGCGAACTGAAGTTGGTATTGCTGACTGAAAATAACCAACCTATCTGGCAATACTGGCACGACGAGCGTAATCAGCAAGTACTCGGTTCGTTATTCAATAAAGAGCGGATGGAGCAGTTGACCAAGCCGGGGATGCGGGGTAGCAATAATGTGCTTTATGCTTTTAAGTATGAACATCAGGAAAAAACGCTCTTTTTTTCAATGATGATGCCCGAGGCCAACCGTGAACAAAGAAAAATGTTTTGGCATGTTGGCGCTCGTCGACAAAGTTGGAAAGCGTTTCGCTTATTTGTCTTTGAACTCTCGGATGAAGAGCGTCAAGAACTTGCGGTTCATGCCCATGAATTGTCTGATCGCTCAAGCCACTTAACGCACTGTGGCGTTTTACAAGAAATTGGCGATGAGGATTCGGCAAAAGATTACCTATTGACTGACAAACCCAATTTACCCAATAGCGAACTCAATAAATTCCGTCATTTAAGGCAGATCATTGGCCAACCTACAGGCATTTACTTTGATGCTCGCTCGCGTAGAAAAGAGCCTCGTTACCAATTCAAGACACCGCTGACCATCACTTCAGGATCAGGGGTAAATGCAACTGGCCACACAATTGATTTATCTAAACGTGGTTTAAGTATTGTTTTGGATACACCACTGCCCGTAAAAGCAGGCGACAATGTCACCATCAATTACCACGAATTACAGCTTTACGATAAAAAGCTGCCGCTGCATAGCCTTCCCTACCATGTCATTCGTATTGGGCCAGAAGGTCAACGTCTGCAATTGGTGATAGAAGAAAATATACATACCATCAAAACGATCGCTTTTTTCAATAGCATTATTGAAAACAATCAAGATAAGTTGCTACCGAAAGAAGAAGTGCTACCAAGTCATAACTTACTGGAAGGGTTGCACAACATCTTGCTTGATAAGATGATAAGTTCGCCGATTTTCGTTGATAAACACGGTGCAAATTTACGCCCTAAGGTGATTGGCGTGAATTATCCCTTGCCGCCTCATCTTGTGTTACTGGCTAAATTAGGCCAAGAAAATCGCATCACGTTAGAGCCGATATTCAAAGGCCACACCAATACTCTACTGGCTAAGCCGATGCGGCGCATTGAAGGTGCGCTACCGCAATATCACGACGTTTATATTGCGGCAATCAAATTTGGCACGCGTATTCAATCAATTCAATCGAAATTATTGAGTGATTTTGAAAACACTAAAGAGCGCATTAATTTTATCCAAAAAGCGCAACACATGGGTGAAATTTACATCTTGAGGATTTGTAGTGCACCCGTCTTTGACCCAATCACTACGCTGCTGCGCAGTGATCTCAATGAGTTGGCACAAATTAGTCTTCATCACGCTCGTACGCTAGAAAAAGAGATCACCTCGATCATTGGTTATGGAGAGGTGATCGATATTACAGAAGAAGTCTTGATCCGCTTAGAACTAACTTTGTAAAAGAGACTGACTTTGTAAAAGAGACTGACTTTGTAAAAGAGACTGACTTTTGTAAAAGAGAGTGTGGGTAGAAGAGAGTGTGTGTGGGTAGAAGAGAGAGAGCGGGCATCGCTCACTCTCTTATCTTTCACCGTTGAGCTTTACTCAAGGCTTCACTTTCCAACTGAGTTTTTGCTGCTTCACCAATGAGGCAGAAAGAATACAGAGCACGCCGCCAAGGCCTGAAAAACGGACCGCCGCTTGTGCTTTTGCTTCAACTTTAGGTTTCGCATGATAAGCAACGCCTAACCCCGCTGCAGCCATCATAACTAAATCATTCGCCCCATCGCCAACCGCGACAGTATTGTGCAATTCAATCTCATAACGCTGTGCTAACTCAACCAAAATATCGGCTTTGGTTTGCGCCGAAACGACCTCACCTAACACTTGACCAGTAAGCTTGCCATCAACAATTTCCAACGTATTGGATTGCGCATGATCAAGTTGCAGTTCGCTTTTTAAATAATCTGAAAAATAGGTAAAGCCACCAGATGCAATCGCCGTTTTCCACCCCAAGGCATGCAATGTCGCCACCAGTTCACGCAAATCAGGCATCATGGGTAATGTAGAGCGAACCGCTTCAAGAATCGACTCATCGGCACCAGCAAGTTTGCCAACCCGCTGACGCAAGCTTTGCTCAAAATCCAATTCACCTTGCATCGCTCGCTCAGTGACTTCGGCGACCTCCTCTCCGACACCCGCTAACTTGGCTATCTCATCAATACATTCTATTTGAATCGCCGTAGAGTCCATATCCATCACAATCAAACCCGGCTTGGACAGGTCAGGCACTTCACTCAAACGGGCGTAATCAATTTCGAGTCCTTGTAAAATTTTCTCGTGCTCTGTCGTCAGTTCACCTGACATCAGCGCCACTTCATAATGTCCCACTTTCCACATATCGAGGACGGCGTTGTAGTAACCGGTAAAAAAATCAATATCATCAAAATGTTGAGTGGAGAGATAAGGTGCAAAAATAATCCAACTTGCTTTTGCTTTGTCAAATTGTGAAGAAAAACGAGTTTCAGGCAAGCGGTTGAGCAGCGTTGTGTGCCTTTTGATCGGCAATGTTTTGAGGGCATCCATGTTTATCATTCCTTAATCAATCCTTTTCCTTCAGCCTGCTTAAACGCACCACAAGCAAAATGGGATCAACTCGATTCAATGCTCGAGTATCAATAAATGGGTGTATGCCCCTGACGTTACCCTATTGCAATTTAAAAACGCAAGTCTCAATATGAGTAAAGTTTTTATTTATCCAATCAGGTGGGTTATGGACGGCTCTTTATTTTCATTTCGCGTCGCAATTCGTGTGCTTACCGTCATTTTATTAGCAGGCATGTTCTTCTTTACCGTAAAAAACAGCGTTGTGATCAGTAAAGGTAACGAACGAATTCAGGCCAACCAACTAGAAACATTAACTAAGGTTTTGATTTCACAGGCATCATTATCTGCTGGCAGCATGATATCAGAGCAAGATCAAGAGCGCCTGCTAGCCCTAACCAACCAATTAGCTCAAGATAAACTGGTGTTTGATGCCACCATTTATGATTCCGAAGGGGTCAAATTAGCCGCCAGCGATAACGCGTTAAGCGTACGCGAAGTATTAGGATTGGATACACCACTGCGCACGGCCAGCATTGGCCGTCAGCAACTGGTTGAGCCCGTCTATCATGAAAGCAGTATTATTGGTTTTATCCGCATTACTTTTGAAACTGGCCGCGTCACGGCGATTTCAGATCACCACTATCGTAAAAGTGATCGCTACATGTATCTCATGCTGTTGACCAGCTTTGTCAGCGGTGTATTACTCACACTGCTACTGCTGCGCCGAAAACCAAAGAGTGGTGGTGAGAACCTGCTGCTGCAGAATGTGAATGATATGACCTAGCAAGCTTTGTAAATAAAAACCTCAGTTGCGACACTGAGGTTTTTTAATAAAAGAAGATTATTGAGCGTCGCCAATCAATACTGAATCTAACGCAATTTCAATCATTTCATTGAAAGTGTTTTGACGCTCTTCAGAAGTCGTTTGCTCGCCAGTTTTGATGTGATCAGACACAGTACAAATCGTCAGTGCTTTTGCGCCATATTCCGCCGCTACGCCGTAGATTCCCGCCGCTTCCATTTCTACACCAACAATACCGTATTTATCCATCACATCGAACATCTCTGGATCTGGCGTGTAGAAAAGTTCTGCGGAGAACAAGTTACCCACCTTCACGTTAATACCACGGGCTGTAGCCGCCTCTTCTGCAGCTTTAACCATTTTGTAATCGGCAATCGCAGCAAAGTCGTGGTCTTTAAAACGGATACGGTTGACTTTGGAATCGGTACAAGCACCCATGCCAATCACAACATCACGCACTTTGATATCGTTGCTGACCGCACCACAACTTCCAACACGGATCACTTTTTTCACGCCAAAATCTTTGATAAGTTCCGTCACATAAATTGAGCATGAAGGAATCCCCATGCCGTGGCCCATTACCGAAATTTTGCGACCTTTGTACGTTCCTGTATAACCAAACATGTTACGCACATCACACACTTGTACCACATCATCCAGGAAAGTTTCTGCGATGTATTTGGCACGAAGCGGGTCACCCGGCATTAAAACGACGTCTGAAAATGCGCCCATTTCAGCATTAATATGTGGAGTTGCCATTAAAAGTATCCTTTATCTAAATTGACCAAAGAATAGAGAGTGATCTCTCTATTCATCCTCAAAAATGAATAGCTACGCTTACTGTAAGAAATTGGTGCCGTAATCCATCGCAGACGTACCGAAATAGTGCGCCAGTGACTGGCCAATATCAGCAAACGTCTCGCGACGGCCCAACGAACCGGGTGCCACTTTGTGACCATAAACTAACACTGGAATGTGCTCACGCGTATGATCCGTGCCCGGCCAAGTTGGATCGCAACCATGATCCGCCGTAAGAATAAGCACATCGTCCTCTTCCATTAACTCAAGCACTTGTGGCAGA
This sequence comes from Vibrio qinghaiensis, assembly GCF_002257545.1. Classification (NCBI taxonomy): domain Bacteria; kingdom Pseudomonadati; phylum Pseudomonadota; class Gammaproteobacteria; order Vibrionales; family Vibrionaceae; genus Vibrio; species Vibrio qinghaiensis. The sequence goes on from NZ_CP022741.1 coordinate 2,215,503, forward strand.
CGCTTGTCAAAGTACTCCAGTGCTGCAGCGTAGCCCGCCACATCACGGCGATGACCATAAGCAGAATCAAAATCAACGAAGTTAGTGAAGACGATGGTGTTATCTTTCGCTTGTTTGATTTGTTCTAGTGTTGCATCAAATAAAGCCGGGATGCCTGTCGCTTTGACTTTATGAGTGATGCCGCAGTAGGCGTAAATATCAGCAATTTTACCAATAGAAACCACGTTACCTTGCTTCTCATCAACCAACTTTTGCAGCACGGTCGCCGCTGGCGGCTCAACGGATAAATCACGACGGTTGCCAGTACGAGCAAATTCTCCCGCTTTCGGGCCAATGAACGGGCGCGCAATCACGCGGCCAATATTGTAATCCGCCAATTCTTCACGTGCGATCTGGCAAAGTTCTAACAAACGATCAAGACCGAACGTCTCTTCGTGACAAGCAATTTGGAACACTGAGTCAGCTGAGGTATAGAAAATCGGTTTACCCGTTTTCATGTGCTCTTCACCCAAATCATCGAGAACCTGAGTGCCTGATGCATGGCAGTTACCAAGAAAACCATCCAAACCTGCGCGTTCAACAATGCGATCGGTCAGCTCTTTCGGGAAACTATTTTGCTTATCGCTGAAATAACCCCATTCAAACAGCACAGGAACACCAGCAATTTCCCAGTGACCCGAAGGAGTATCTTTACCTGATGAAAGCTCAGCTGCGTGGCCGTACGCACCGATAATATCAGCGTTGGCATCAAGCCCCGGAGCAAAACGCCCCGTTGACTCTTTATGCGCCATGGCAAGCCCCAGTTTCGATAAGTTTGGCAGCGTCAATGGGCCCTGGCGATCCACGTTATTCGCTTCGCCTTTAGCACATTGGTCTGCGATGTGGCCCAAAGTGTCAGCGCCAACATCACCAAATTGTGGTGCATCAGCGGTTTCGCCGATACCAAATGAATCTAATACTAAAATAAATGCTCTTTTCATTGCTCTCTCCAACCGATATTTTTATACGTCTTCTGCGCGAATTTGGCCGTAGACATCGGGTGTTGGTGTGTATTCTCCGCCAATTTGAATGGCGCTTTGTAATGCTTTAGCCGCTTGTTGCCATTGCGCTTCATTACGCGCATGGATCACCGCCAACGGCTTGCTGCTATCGGCAACGTCACCTAGGCGAATAAATTGGTCAAACCCAACCGCGTAATCAATGGTGTCAGTTGCGACGCGGCGTCCACCGCCCATCTCCACCACGGCCATGCCAATCGCGCGAGTATCCATTGCCGATACGACGCCACTTTCTGGAGCGTAAACGGGCTTAACCAGCTCGGTTTTTTCAAGATAGTGATCGTAATTTTCCACAAAATCAGCGGGGCCGCCTAACCCTTTGACCATTTTGCCAAAGCATTCAGCCGCTTTTCCGTTATTAAGAACGGACATCAGTTTCGCACGAGCATCATTGCTGTCTTTTGCTAAATTGCCTAACAATAACATTTCAACGCAAGAGGCCAAGGTAATTTCCAGTAAGCGAGGATTGCGATATTCACCAGTTAAAAAGCGTACCGCTTCACGCACTTCGAGGGCATTGCCTGCCGAAGAGGCCAGCACTTGGTTCATATCCGTCAAAATAGCCGTGGTTTTCGTACCTGCGCCGTTAGCCACTGCGACGATAGATTTAGCTAACTCTTCAGAAGCTTCGTAAGTCGGCATAAATGCGCCAGAACCGACTTTGACATCCATCACCAAGGAATCTAACCCAGCGGCTAATTTTTTAGAAAGAATCGAGGCGGTGATGAGTGAAATGTTGTCGACCGTTGCGGTAATGTCACGTGTGGCGTATACGCGTTTATCCGCTGGCGCGAGATCACCCGTTTGGCCGATGATAGCAACGCCCGCTTCTTTGGTTACTTGACCAAATACGTCATTACTTGGCGTGATGTTATAACCGGGAATCGACTCCAATTTATCCAGCGTGCCGCCCGTATGACCAAGGCCACGCCCTGAAATCATAGGAACAAAACCACCGCAGGCTGCAACCATGGGGCCAAGCATCAACGAAGTGACATCGCCTACGCCACCAGTTGAGTGTTTATCAACGATAGGACCACCGAAGTTCATCGCATCCCAGTTGATCACTATCCCAGAATCACGCATGGCGCACGTCAGTGCAATGCGCTCTGGCATAGTCATTTCATTGAAGAAAATCGTCATGGCAAAGGCCGCAATTTGGCCTTCAGAGACGGTATTATTCGCCACACCTTGAATAAAAAAGTTAATTTCTTCGGTGGTGAGGATCTCGCCGTCACGCTTTTTGCGAATGATTTCTTGAGGTAAAAAAGTTTGAGTTGAATACATGAGTTGCCTCCCAAGCATGATGCTTTGGTCAGTAAGGTAAAGAGGTAATCGGGAGCTGATGGCTCAGCTCCACGAGTCAGACTTATTATTATCAGTCCTACTTCAGCGCATAATTAATACGCAGCTGGATCGGCTTTTTGGTCTGTTACTTCTAATGTATTCAAAAGATTGGTTAGCAGGCTTGAGGCCCCAAAACGGTAGTGCATGCTGTCGGCCCAATCTGCGCCAAGTAGCTCATCAGCCATCGCGAGATACAATGCAGCATCTTGCGCTGTGCGTACACCGCCCGCAGGTTTAAAGCCTACCGTTTTGGCAACGCCCATATCGCGAATCACTTCTAGCATCATGTGTGCGTATTCTGGTGTTGCATTCACAGGGACTTTGCCCGTTGAGGTTTTGATGAAATCAGCGCCCGCTTCAATACAGATTTGAGACGCTTTTTTGATTAATGCTTCTTCTTTTAGCTCACCAGTTTCGATGATCACTTTAAGCAGAATGTCACCACACGCGGCTTTACATTGCTTAACAAGATCAAAACCGACTTGCTCATTACCGGCGATTAATGCGCGGTAAGGGAATACAACGTCGACTTCATCAGCACCGTACGCAACGGCGGCTTTCGTTTCCGCAACGGCAATCTCAATATCATCATTACCGTGTGGGAAGTTGGTCACGGTTGCGATACGAACCTCTGGCGTGCCTTGCTCACGAAGTGTCTTCTTCGCAATAGGAATAAAGCGAGGGTAAATACAAATTGCAGCGGTATTACCTACAGCCGTTTTGGCATCATGACAAAGGGCAATCACTTTCGCATCCGTGTCATCATCGTTTAGCGTAGTCAAATCCATCAATTTCAGTGCACGTAGTGCGGCTGCTTTTAAATCGCTCATTTCTATCTCCGATCAATATATTCAAATAGTTCACTAGTAAACCACGCTCAGTGTTAAGAACGAGATGGCTTACTAGCCACAAATGAACGGACTTGGTTCCTTGAAGACTCGAAATGCACTTGCATTTCAATTGCTATCCCTGTCACCGCACAGTACCAATTTGGCCTATGGCACAACCATAATATGCCGCTTATTTGCACTCATCGCCGTGTCTAACGTATATCCGTGTGTAACTTATACCCGTATCTAATTTATATCAAAGCAACACGACATGATAAAACGGGCTGCCTTTACGTCAAATCATACTCCATGTATTGATTGGCGCTAGCTGATATCTTCACTCTTCTATTGAAAATGAATCTCACTGATACAGTATAGATTTTCACTACAAAACTGTAGCGTCATTCATAGAGCAAACGGTTTGTATCTCAAAAAAGATCAGCCTCAACGATAATCTCGTTTACCGATAAACTCTGATCTATCCATTAAAAGCTAACTTATAAAAGAAAGCTTTCGGTGATAAACACTGACCACCCGACTAAAGAGTGAATCAAAGTATTCCTTTCGCCAAAACAAAAAAGCCCCGCAGCAATCTCTTGCTACGGGGCGATGTTAAACGGCGTCTATATCTCTTTCTCTTGTTTAATTAGAAAGAAAGGAAGAAGCCAGCAATGGTTGCGGCCATTAAGTTAGACAGTGTACCAGCACAAACGGCTTTTATACCCATCTTCGCGATATCGTGACGACGGTTAGGAGCAAGACCACCTAAACCACCGAGTAGAATCGCAACAGAAGAAAGGTTGGCGAAGCCACACAGTGCAAATGAGATGATAGCTTGAGTTTTCTCAGACATCACCGCACCAGTAGCAGCAACGATCTGTGCGTTCTCACCCACGTAAGGTACGAAGTTTAGATAAGCAACAAATTCGTTTACAACCAGTTTTTGACCGATGAAAGAGCCCGCTAGCGTTGCTTCTTCCCATGGCACACCAATTAGGAATGCTAATGGAGAGAAAAGCCAACCAAGCAGTAGTTCTAGAGTCAGTTCAGGCATACCGAACCAACCACCCACACCACCAAGCATACCGTTAACTAACGCGATTAGACCAACGAAGGCAAGTAGCATTGCACCTACGTTCAGCGCAAGTTGCAGACCAACAGAAGCACCACCAGCAGCAGCATCGATTACGTTGGCAGGTTTATCATTGCCATCCATATCGCTACCCAGCTCTTCATCTGGAGTATCGGTTTCTGGTTTGATGATTTTTGCAAACAGTAGACCACCCGGTGCTGCCATGAAAGAGGCCGCAACAAGGTACTCTAGCGGCACACCCATCGATGCGTAACCAGCAAGTACACCACCCGCAACTGAAGCCAAACCACCACACATTACTGCAAACAGCTCAGATTGAGTCATTTTAGGTACAAACGGACGAACCACCAGTGGCGCTTCTGTTTGACCTACGAAAATGTTGGCTGCAGCAGACATCGATTCCGCACGAGAGGTACCGAGTGCTTTTTGTAAACCACCACCTAGAATCTTAATTACCCATTGCATAACGCCAATGTAATAAAGCACAGAGATAAGTGCCGAGAAGAAGATTAAAGTAGGTAGAACTTGGAAAGCAAAGATGAAGCCAATACCGTCAACTGAAAAGTTAACTAGGCTGCCGAATAGAAAACCAGTACCGTCTTTACCGAAGTCGATGACGTTTTGAACACCCGCAGAGAAACCTGCAAGGAGATCACGACCCCATGGCACGTAAAGAACGAAACCACCGATAATAAATTGGATAGCAAAAGCGCCACCCACTGTTCTTAGATTGATAGCTTTGCGGTTATCAGACAGTAGAACTGCAAGTCCTAGCAGAACTGCCATACCGACTAGGCTCATAAACAGGCTCATAGTTTATGATTTCCTTATTAGGTTATTGTTGGCGTGTTATAAAATGGAGCTCATGAAGCGGGGTGATTATACTCATCACCACTAAGATAAAGTAATGCCAGCCTCACACTTTCTTATAAGATTCACTGCCCATTCACTCATTTATGTGAGCACGTTCAATGTTTACTGACACTAGAATCATTAAACCTACATTTCATTTCGAATTTATTCACACCGGAAAGAACAAAGAATGACTATTTTCCCACAAAACATCAGCAACCGTTTGCTCTGATTGGTTCTTCAGTAACGCAAGCGTTTGCAGGATAATCGGCAGTTTTTGCGGGTGATTCGCTTGCCCTTGAAAACCATTGAGTGGCATATCTGGGGCATCTGTTTCTAGCACTAAACTTTCGATTGGGAGTGCCGCAATAGTAAGACGGGTTTTGTTGGCTCTTGGATAGGTAATAACACCACCGATGCCAATCTTAAAACCCAGTTCAATAAACTGGTTTGCCTGTTGAACGCTGCCAGAAAAAGCATGCAGCACTCCACCTTGGTTAAATTGATGCTTTTTTAACAGTTGTATTAAGCGGTTGTGCGCTTTGCGGCTGTGTAATATCAATGGAAGTCTGGCTCGTTTCGCAAGCTCTAGTTGCATTTCAAACATTGTTTCTTGCAAAGCGGGAGCAATATCCGTCGTAAAATCTAAGCCACACTCCCCCAGAGCCACGCATTGAGCTGGTTTTTGAAGTAGCTTTTGCTCAAGCTCGTCGATATCCGCAGGGGAAGAGGTTGATAAAAAACAGGGATGGAAACCGAGAGCAAAGTAGAGTTCAGGATAACCGTTAGCAAGCTCGGCCACTCGCTGCCAGTTACTTGGACCAACGGCGGGAATCATTATTTTCTCAACCCCCTGCTGGCGAGCTAAATGTAAATGGTATTCAAACTCACGCTCAAAGATAGAAAAATCGAGATGGCAATGCGTATCAAATAAACGCAGCTTCTTATTCTCGCTCACGTTCTTTACTCTGAACAGGATCTTGACGATAAGGAACACAGCTACGTTTTTTATCTGGTGTTAAACCCATGTTCTCACACCAACGATCATAACGCGCAACCTGCTTTTTCAACCATTGCCACATAACCGCCTCTCTTACATCACTGCTCTTCGCGTTTAAAGACCAACTCAGTTGCTGATGACTCCTGTTCTACAAAATAGTAGCCAGCACTGTCAAACTGAGCCAATTGCTCTACAGAAGAGATTTGTTTATCGATAATGTAGCGCGCCATCATGCCACGAGCCTTCTTAGCATAGAAGCTAATGACTTTGTATTGCCCTTTCTTACAATCCTTAAATACCGGAGTAATGATGCTCCCCTTAAGCTTTTTCGGATTAACCGCTTTAAAATACTCGTTGGAAGCGAGATTAATCAACACATCATCACCTTGCTCTTTGAGAGCTTGATTGAGTTTATCGGTAATGATATCTCCCCAAAACTGGTACAGGTTAGTCCCCCTCGGGTTATCTAACCTCGTGCCCATCTCTAAACGATACGGTTGCATCAGATCCAGTGGTTTCAATACACCATACAAGCCAGAGAGCATTCTTAAATGCTGTTGTGCATATTCAAATCCGGCATCCGATAACGTTTCTGCTTCAAATCCTGTATAAACATCCCCTTTAAACGCCAAAATGGCGGGACGTGCATTATCCAACGTGAAGGTTGGGCTCCACTGCGCAAAGCGAGCCACGTTGAGCCCAGCGATTTTATCGCTCACTTTCATCAACGCTGAGATATCGGCAGGAGTCAATTGACGGCAAACATCGATCAACTGAGCTGAATGGTCAATAAGCTCCGGCTGAGTATATTTGCTTGTCACCAACGGGGATTCGTAATCTAACGTCTTGGCTGGGGAAACAACAATGAGCATAATTTTCCTTCCTTTCTATTCTTGTTTTATGGCTCACAGAGTACAAAAAAAGCCATGCGGTGTCTGCATGGCTTTTTCAATCTATTTAATCGTCAGTAACGATAACAGGCTATTTGTTGTTGTACCAAATGCCATCTTCCAACTGAGATTTTAACTCCGGGTAATCATTAGCATCGAAGGTAGGAACCTTACCTGCAGCTAACTGACGGTTATAATCTTTCGCGAGCTTAATCACAATGCCAGAGAGCAGAATGATCGCCACCAAGTTAACAATCGCCATTAACCCCATCGAGACATCCGCCATTGCCCATACGGTAGGCAAGGTCGCCAATGAGCCAAACATCACCATGGCAAGGAAAACAATACGGAACAACGTTAACCCTTTCTTATTGTTGTGCTCTAAGAAAATCAGGTTCGTTTCGGCATAAGAGTAGTTGGCAATGATTGAAGTAAAGGCGAAGAAGAAAATCGCAAAAGCAACAAAAATCCCACCCCAACTGCCCACTTGTGAGCTTAATGCGCGCTGAGTCAACTCGATACCGGTAATTTCACCGTGTGGTACATATTCACCCGACATCAAAATAATGGCGACAGTTGCTGAACAGATCACAATCGTGTCAATAAAAACACCCAACATTTGCACGTAACCTTGAGAGGCTGGGTGCGGCGGATAAGGCGTTGCAGAAGCCGCTGCATTAGGTGCTGAACCCATACCAGCTTCATTGGAAAACAGACCGCGTTTAATACCGTTAATCATGGCTTGAGCAATCGCGTAACCTAAACCGCCTGCGGCCGCTTCTTGAAGGCCAAATGCACTTTTGAAAATAAGGCTTAATACGGCTGGTAGCTTTTCTATATTAGTGACCATGACAAACATCGCAATCGCTAAGTAAGCTAATGCCATGAAAGGGACAATCAGTTCAGCAGTACGCGCAATTTTACGGATACCACCAAAAATGACGAAAGCCGAAATTGCAACGATGAAGATACCGACATACAGCGGATCAAATCCAAAAGCATTTTTCATAGCCCCTGCAATTGAATTAGCTTGAACGGCATTGAATACTAGGCCAAAAGCAATAATCAGGAAGATGGAAAACAGCACACCCATCCAACGCATACCAAGGCCTTTTTCCATATAGTACGCAGGACCACCACGGTAGTTACCATCTTTGTCACGGGTTTTGTATAGCTGAGCCAACGTGCTTTCAGCAAATGAAGTCGCCATACCAAGCATAGCAATCAACCACATCCAGAAAATCGCGCCTGGACCACCCACCGTTAAAGCAACGGCTACACCGGCCATGTTTCCCGTACCAACACGCGCAGCAAGGCTAGTACAAAGTGCTTGGAAAGAAGATATACCGGCCTTATCTGCTTTACGGCTGTTTTTCAACACGCTAAACATGTGGCCGAAATGGCGAAATTGAATGAATCCTAGGCGAACGGTGAAGTAGACACCAACACCGACTAAAAGATAAACAAGGATGGATCCCCAAAGTAGATCATTCATTAAATTGATTAAGTCTGTCACAAGAACCTCTCATAGAGTGATAGCGCTGACCTAAGCGAAAAGCTTCACGAAAAAATGCACATGCTGCGAGTCAAGGTTATAACCAGCATGTTTTTATCGATATTATGCAATGCATTTTATTCGCCCAAAAAGTGAGGAGTCTCAACTTTTGAAGGGGCAACGTATTTTTGACGGGCGGATAATGCAACCTGGAAGAACAAAAATCAATATGCAACAGGTTTGGTTAAAATGTTATTTTTCACTATAAAATCACCTTTAATTAACATTTCACAAACCAATACAAAAACAATTCAGCAACCAAAAAAAACCAAACTAGAAACATTGAAAGATAAAAAACAACCATAAAAACCCAGTTGCACTCACTTAATCTCACCCCTTGAGAATAAAGGGCTAATCAGTTTCACCACTAAATCTTGCATAAATTTATGATAATTTTTTATTGAATGGTCATAAAACAGCCAGCCAGGCAATCGCAATCCTTACAACCAACATTTATGTAACATTTAAAAATGTAAATAAAATCGTTTGCGTCACTTAACCGCTCCCTTTTTGTACTAAAGAATCCCGCTAAAATTGTGAAATTCTGGTCAAAATCCAATAAAAGGTTCATCAAAAAGAAACAAATGAGAAACAAATCATAGCTAGGCTAGCGAAAACTGTGCTATCTAGAGAGCACGACATGGCGTAATAACAACAACAAGGGGTTGCTTATGGAAAGCTTGCAATTTGACGAAATGTTGGAAATGGAAATCACAAAACTCCGCTCTAGTCGCACTAAACCAGTAAAAAGAATGTGGCGAGAAATTGAAGCGATTCAGGATCAAAAACGGTTACAAAGAGAATTGATGGAAATGGATGTCTGCTTTGAGGCAGATCAAATCAAACTCTGAGCAAAAAGGCACTTCAACAGTGCCTTTTTTGTTTAACTAAATCAGCAGAGATTACTGGCACTCTTGTGCGGTTTGCCGAACTCGGTGAGCTAATTGCTGGTACTGCTCGGCAATTGTCTCACCAAATACTGGATCATCTTCGGATTGTTGCCAGCTCGCCTCCACCGCTTGCCAATCAGCGACATTAAAGGTGCGGCTGATCAAAGGTAAAACCGATTGTTCTTCTAACTCCAGATGGCGCTTCTGGGAAGAAATAAACTCCTCAAGCTGCTCAATGAACACGTGCTGTGGTACAACAGCATCTTGCAAAATCATATCGACAATCTCTAGAAAAGCATGAGTTTTCTCAGAAAGTTCTACATGTTCTCTCGCTAAATTTTGAATATCATTATGTTGACCATAATGATCAATATAATAGTGATAGAGAATATCTTCTTTGGGGTGGTGTACTGACTCAGAATGGGTCGCCAAGTAGTCAATAATCTCTCTCACTAAAGAGTAGTTGATACTTTGTTCATTGCTCAATTGCCGTTGTTTATCTCGCAAAATGGCAAGCAAACGCGCCATATACCCGTGTTCTCTACGGATCCTTTCAATCATCATTGTGCTTCTCCATTACACTTACTTTAGATAAGTGTATAAAAGCTTCACCCTGCTTGTTTTGACCCTGCTCGAAAAAACATCAATTAATCACTTATTCAATACGGGTTGCCAATTCACAGGCGCTTTCCCCTGCTCAATAAGTAATTGATTAGTCTTTGAAAAATGTTTACAGCCCAAAAAGCCTCGATGCGCAGAAAGAGGAGAAGGATGCGGTGCTACTAATACATGATGTTTACTGCGATCAATCATGCTGCCTTTCTTCTGCGCGTGTGAACCCCACAACAGGAAGACAACACCTTCACGCTGCTGATTTACCGCCTCAATCACCCGATCGGTAAAGGTTTCCCAACCAGTATTAGCGTGCGAATGCGCCATACCTTGTTCAACGGTCAATACGGTATTGAGCAATAGCACCCCTTGCTCGGCCCAACTTTTTAGGTAACCGTGCTGAGGAGTAACAAAACCGGGGATATCTTGCACCAGCTCTTTGTAGATATTCACCAGTGAAGGTGGGGTTTTTACGCCGGGTAACACCGAAAAACATAACCCATGAGCTTGATTTGGCCCGTGATAAGGATCTTGCCCTAAAATCACAACCTTAACATCGCCAAATTCGGTAAAACGAAACGCATTAAACACGTCAGCAGCAGGTGGATAAATCACTTTCCCCGCTAGCCTTTCCTTTTCAACAAATGCCATTGTCTGTTGAAAATACTCCTGCTGTTTTTCATGGCCGATAACATCGTGCCAAGTCAATGATTGAGTCATAACTAAGCCCTGTAAATGAACTAATTACCGCATTGTAACCATAAAAAGCCACCACTGCATGAGTCAATGTCACAGAGCTTTTGCCAGTTAATGTGATTTTTGTGGCGTTCGAGTATGCCCTTGACCGTTCACATGTCGGTTAGGTATAGGCAATCGGACTGGTGGTCGAGCTATTGATGGTGAACGTGAGATCATATGAAACATAGTGACATCCTCCTTCATTTTGACGCGCTATGCCTTTGTCTTTATGAAAGAAAGATGCCAACTTATTTAAGATGCTACTGAATCCACCGATTGTGCGTGTAGATCTCTTAATGTTTGAATTTCTTGGGCCCAAATATCTGGATCGATTGTTTCTAAAATCAATGGGATACCATCAAACCTTGCATCTTTGGCAATAAATTCAAAGCATGACCAACCAATTTCGCCTTGTCCTAGAGAATGATGGCGGTCAACACGGCTGGCGAACTTTGCCTTTGAGTCGTTGATGTGCATTGCACGTAAGTAGTGCATTCCCACCACGCTATCAAACTCTGAAAAGGTTGCCTCGCACGCCTCAACTGTGCGCAAATCATAACCTGCAGTAAAAGTATGACACGTGTCAAGGCACACACCTACTCGCGATTTATCCTCAACTTGCTGGATAATTTCGGCTAAATGTTCGAAACGCCAGCCTAGATTCGTCCCCTGCCCTGCGGTGTTTTCAATCACAGCAACGACCTCAGGCACGGCTTGATGTGCAAGGTTTATCGATTCTGCAATCGTCGCAAGACATTCACTTTCTGAGACTTGTTTAAGGTGACTACCCGGATGAAAATTCAGAAGCGTCAGCCCCAGTTGCTGGCAACGTTGCATTTCATCAATAAAAGCTTCGCGTGACTTAGCAAGCTTATCGGCTTCTGGCGCGCCCAGATTAATAAGGTATGAATCGTGCGGCAAAATGTGTTCACTTTTAAAACCAAGCATGTGGCAGTTAGCCTTAAAAGCGCGAATGGTTGCCTCTTCGAGCGGTTTAGCAACCCACTGGCGCTGGTTTTTAGTGAATAAAGCAAATGCATTTGCTCCAATTTCTCTCGCTCTCAATGGGGCTTGGTCAACGCCGCCAGAGGCCGATACATGAGCACCAATAAATTTCATTCCACGGCCCTGAATTCTATTTGTCATTAAATCACTTTGTACTTTCAACATTGGACTTCAATTGTCTGATTTTCTGTTACTTAGGTCAAACACGCGCTAAAAATGTAGTAAAATTACAACAAAATCATAAATAAAAAATATTTTATGCATTAAAAAAAAGTAGAACTCATTGTTTTTAAATGATTTATTGATTTAAATCAATAAAATAAACCCCATATTATCAATGTTTATCGTTGTTTTTTGACCTAAATCAATATTAATATTAAGGATATTAGCTATATAATAACCAACTCAACAAAGTTAGAAAATAAACACCAATAACGCCACTTAAGTGGACTAGGAGATAGTGATGATTCAAGGCATTCAAATTACAAAAGCAGCAAACGACAACCTACTAAATTCTATCTGGTTACTCGATAACGAAAAGAATGAAGCACGTTGCGTTGCCGCTAACGCAGGCTACCAAGCAGATCAAGTTATCGCGGTCAGCGCCCTTGGTGAGTATGAAAGCCGTGAAGTTGCGATTGAAACAGCACCTCGCATCGAAGGCGGTCAGCACCTAAATGTGAACGTTCTTAAGCGTGAAACTCTTGAAGATGCCGTTGCACACCCTGAGAAGTATCCGCAACTGACGATTCGTGTTTCTGGCTACGCTGTTCGTTTCAACTCATTGACTCAAGAACAGCAACGTGACGTTATCGCACGTACCTTCACTGAGACGCTATAATCATAGCGTTGATGAGAAGATTCATATCCAAAAATGGCGCTCAATGAGCGCCATTTTTATCGTTAGAGGAATATCATCCTGACTTCAATAAGATGAAATAAGGATCTCTTTAAGGCTGAACGCGTCTTAACACCGTTTTTAGAGCGTCAAAATCATTGTCTAACTCTTCAGAAAGCAACGTCATCACTGCATGTTTTGCAAGAGGAGCTGGTAATTCAATGTCAGTACCTAGCACATCGTCAACGACTTCTTTAAATTTGGCAGGGTGCGCAGTACACAAAAATAGCCCCGTTTCTCCCGCTTGCAACTGCTCATCCAAAACTCGATACGCAATGGCACCATGCGGTTCACACAAATAACCTTGCGCGTAAAGTTCACGAACTGAATCCGCACTTTGTGCATCAGATACCGCACCTTTACCTAAGGTATCTAGCCCCCAGCCCTTTAAGCGACAAAGCTCTTCGATGCGCGGCCAGTTGTTCGGCTGACTAACATCCATCGCATTCGATGTGGTCGCGACCGTGGGTTTTGGATCCCATTGACCCGTTTCTAAGTAACGAGGAACCGTATCATTGGCATTGGTTGCCGCGATAAAACGCTTGATAGGTAAGCCCAATGCTTTTGCCAACAGACCAGCGGTTAGGTTGCCAAAGTTGCCACTCGGTACGGAGATGACTAAGTTTTCACGCTGCGCTTTGCTTAATTGTGATGCGGCCTCAAAGTAGTAGCAAATTTGTGCCATTAAACGGCTGATATTGATTGAATTTGCAGAGTTTAAACCAATCTCTTGGCGAAGCTTGGCGTCATCAAAAGCCTGCTTAACTAACGCTTGGCAAGCATCAAAGTCACCCTTTATCGCGACAGTGTGAATATTGTTGCCCAGAGTGCAGAAGAGTTTTTCCTGTAACGGGCTAATCTTACCTTTAGGGTAAAGTATCACGACCTTGATGTCGGGCATTCCATAAAAGGCATGAGCCACCGCAGCGCCAGTATCACCAGAAGTCGCGGTTAAAATAGTGATCTGTCCACCATTTGAAACGGCGGCCAGTGACTGCGCCATAAAGCGACCACCAAAATCTTTAAATGCCAGCGTTGGACCGTGAAAAAGCTCTAGAGCATAAATGCCGTCTTTCACTTGCTTAATGGGGGCTGGAAACTGAAAAGCCGCATCAACCAACGCATTCACTTGCTCTGCTGGTAATTCATCGCCAATCAGGGCGCTGAGAATTTTTGTACTACGAGAGATAAAATCTTCCGCTAGTAACGCGTCAATATCTTCAAACTGAGGCAACTCTGCTGGGAAAAATAGCCCTTGATTGCGTCCTAATCCTTGGCGTACGGCTTGGCCAAAAGAGACTTGTTCATCATTTTCTTTTATGTTGTAAAGCTTCATAGAGCACTTCCTGTAACGGTCGAGCCATTTTTGTCTAAGCGACAAATATGGACGAATCCTTCTTCATTTTGTACATAATGTTGTTCAAGCCAACGAGCAACTCGCTCGGCAACCTCTTTTTCTTTGCAAATACTGAACAGTGTTGGGCCACTGCCAGAAATGCCAGTAGTGAGCGCTCCGGCTGATGCAGCGTATTTACGCGCATCCGAAAAGCCGGGCAGAAGTTTCTCACGATACGGTTCAGCAATCACATCTTTGATCAGTTTAGCCGCTAGCTCAGGCTGACCTGAGTGACAAGCATGAATGAAACCAGCGAGATGACGTCCATGCGCAATGATGTCCTGCCGACGATATTGTGAAGGTAAGATCGCTCGCGCTTCGGCTGTGGAAACTTTAATCCCAGGATACGCCATCACCCAATACCAATCGTCAAAACAAGGCACTTCTTGGCTGATGATACCTAGCTCTTCAAGCATCAATTGCACGCCGCCTAAGTAGCAGGGGGCAACGTTATCATAATGTATACCGCCTGAAATTTTACCTTCCATTTCGCCCATCAGCGCTAAAAGCTCGGTCTGATTAAGTGGGTTACCGTGAAACTGGTTCAACGCATCTAAAGCTGCAACAATTGAACAAGCACTGGAACCTAAGCCTGAGCCAATCGGCATATTTTTTTCTAACGTCATTTGCAACGGCTTTACTGCAATGCTCTTTTTTTCAAGCTCTCTGGCAAAAACAAGCCAGCAATCGTAAACAATATTCTGCTTTGGATCTTGTGGCAACTTGTCGACAAAGCGACCTGCTGTTTCGAGTACAAAAGGTTCGCTGCCCGCTTTAACTTCAACGCGATCCCCCAGTAAACTGCCATCAATTGGCGACACAGCCGCCCCTAAAACATCAAACCCAACACTAACATTACCAATTGAAGCTGGGGCATACACCACCACACTCATGTCACTTGAACTCATCAATTAAACCCCTAACTTCCAACCTAAGGTACGCATCACATCAGAGAACACCCCTGCTGCTGTTACTTCTGTACCCGCCCCATAACCACGCAACACCAATGGAATCGGTTGATAATAACGGCTATAAAACGCCAGTGCATTCTCACCATCTTTGACTTTAAACATTGGGTCATTTTCATCGACCACTGCAATTTTCACCTTGCATTGGCCTTCTGATATTTCACCAACATAACGTAATACCTTACCTTCGGCTGCAGCCTTAGTGGATAACTCTTGGAAATAAGCATCAGCCTGCGGCAAGCGCGCCATAAACTCTGCAACTGTACCCGAAATATCGAAACCCGGTGGCAAAGCAAGATCGACTTTTACGTCATCCAGTTCTAAAGGCATTCCCGCCTCACGAGCTAAAATTAACAGCTTGCGAGCCACATCCATTCCCGACAAATCATCACGAGGATCAGGCTCAGTAAAACCTTTGTCTTTAGCCAGTTGCGTAGCTTGACTAAGAGTCATACCTTCATCCAGTTTGCCGAAAATAAACGAAAGAGAGCCAGATAAAATACCGCTGAATTTTTCCAACTCATCACCGGCGGCAATGAGATTTTGCAAGTTTTCAATCACAGGTAAACCAGCACCAACCGTCGTTTCGTACATCAGCTTACGGCGCGAGTTGCGCGCCACTTCACGCAGCTGGTGATAGTAGGCCATGCTTGCGGTATTGGCTTTTTTATTAGGCGTCACAACATGAAAACCCGCAGCCAAAAATTCGGCGTACTGGTTGGCAATCACTTCACTGGAAGTACAATCAACTAAGACAGGGTTAATGATATGGTTACGCTGCACTAGAGAGATGAGCCTTGCGAGGCTAAATTCTTCACTCGCGCTATGCATTCGATCGCGCCAATGCTCCAGAGGCAAGCCTTCGCTATCCAGAAGTAGCGCCTTACTATTTGCAAGGCCACACACTCGCATCACAATTCCTTTATCGGCTAGTTTGGCTTGCTGACGATGAATTTGGTCAACTAATTCGCCTCCGACACCGCCAACACCGACCACAAACACATCCAAGAAATGCTTAGAATTGAAGAGATTTTCATGACAAGCCTTGATCGCTTCTGAAATTTTATCTTCTGGAATCACCGCCGAAATAGCTCGCTCGGAAGAGCCTTGTGCAATGGCAACAATATTGACGTGAACTTCAGCCAGCGATGAGAAAAATTGAGAAGCCACTCCGCGCGAAGTGCGCATGCCGTCACCAACCAGAGTGACAATCGCAACGTCATCCATAAACTCGACAGGCTCAAGTAGGCCATCTTTTAATTCCAGTTCAAACGCTTCCGATAATGCGCTTTTGGCAAGGGCTTTATCTTGCGCCTCAATACAGAAACTGATGCTGTATTCTGAAGAGGATTGTGTAATCAGCACAATAGAAACGCCTGCGGCTGACATCGCACCAAACACACGGCTAGCCATGCCGACCATGCCTTTCATGCCAGGGCCAGAGACGTTGACCATGGTCAAATTATTGAGTGTGGTAATGCCTTTGATAGCCAGCTTATCTTCACCAGTATCTTGACCAATCAGCGTGCCTGCGCCTTGAGGGTTAAAACTGTTTTTGATAAGGCACGGAATATGAAACTGTGCAATCGGCGCAATAGTTTTAGGATGTAACACTGACGCACCAAAATACGAAAGCTCCATCGCTTCTTGGTAGCTGAGTGATTTTAATAAACGAGCATCCGCAACCAAACGTGGGTCACAGTTATAAACGCCATCGACATCGGTCCAAATCTCACAACAATCTGCACGTAAACATGCCGCAAGCACAGCCGCAGAATAATCCGAGCCATTACGGCCTAGACAGACCAATTCACCCTTTTCATTACCAGCCGTGAAACCCGGCATAATGTTAACATGCGCTTGCGGAAGTGGATTTTGCTTGAAATTTTGCGTGGAGATCTCAACATCGACCATTGCCTCAAGGTACTCACCTTTAGCAAAAAGATATTGTACTGGGTCAATCAATGCAGCCGCTTGTCCTTTTGCTTCAAGTACCGCTTTCATCAGTTGGATAGAGACTCGCTCACCTTTACTGATAATGCGCGCATTGACGTTGTCTGGGCACATACCGAGTAAATTAATGCCGTGTACAAATTGACGCAGCTGAGACAGTGACGTTTTTACTTGATTGTCAAAAGCGGCCGAATCCACATTAGGTAATTGTGCTTTGATGCCAGCGAGTAGATCGAAAAATGAGAATTCAAGCTCCGCTATTTGGCGTTCTGCTTCGCCATTACGCAAAGCACTCTCAATAACTGCCACTAATTTATTGGTGGTTTTTCCTGGTGCAGAGAGCACAACGGCGACTTCTTCTTGCTGTACATTGTTAACGATGATATCTGCCGCCCTTAAAAAACGATCAGCATCGGCTAACGATGAACCTCCAAACTTTAATACTCGCATCCCTTCCTCCAAAACAGTTCAAATTGGTATAAAAAAAGGCCTGTATCTGGTGGGATACAGGCCTTTTTTGTAAAAACTTTTCGCTCAGCGGCCCGCCCCAACATGTGTAATGTCGGTAATAATAATGGTGGTTGTCATTACTACTAGGCTGCGCTGTAACATAGAAAAATTTAAATACTCGTGTGTTTCATTGCCTTTACGTTTACCTTACTTCGTCATCATTAGTCAACGAAAATCTGCTATTTTTTATTGCCATTCCGAATTAATCAAATTTAAAACCACCACACAAATAAGACACTTGCTGCACATTAAGTGCAACCATGTTACACATAAGCAAATAACAAAATGCTATATACATAACGCTGTCATCGTGTGAAATTTGTGCTTTAATTGTTATCACCGCAGTGGACGCAGTAACTCAAAACAAGAATAAGGAGAGGCAGATGAAACTAAAAGTCGCACTATGTTTATTTCTGCTTGTCTCGTTATCTAGCATGGCCAATACCTTACCTGCACTTCCTTCATCACAGAGCCAATCTCCACATCGCTTATTTCTTTCAAGCGAAAGTGATAATCAGCAATTTGATAGTTGGACTATTGATGGCGGTTATTCTTATAACCTTTTTGACAATTTAGATCTGTACATTGGAGCGAGGATAAACAATTCTGACTACGGCTCCGAAAGTGGTTTTTTAAGTGGCCTCAGCTACCAGCTAACTCCCAAATTATCACTAAAAAGCACCTTGCGTTCAGCCGCCAGTAATCCGAATGATACGAGCAGTGCCGGTGCTATGGCGGCGGAGCTATCTAGCCGACTTCAAGTGTCAGAAAACCTTGATTTACATGCCACCCTTGATTATCAAGAGTGGCAACAAGGGGTTCAATTTGGGGTAGGTTTCCGATTTTAGTGCCAGTCTAGCGCTTGAGTTGACGTTAAAACACCATTCCAATCGGCATAAACATAATCACCCGGCTGAATCATCTGGTTGAGGATAGTCAGCGTCACATTAATTTCGCCTGCACCTCTCTTATCGGTCTTAAGTGGGCAACTCGCTAACGCTTTCACGCCTAAATCCATTTGCGATAACGCAGCAACATCGCGTATTGCTCCATAAATGATGACTCCTTCCCAACCATTTTCAATCGCCATGATCGCCAGTTGGTCACCCAATAACGCTCTTTGACACGAACCGTTGCCATCAACGACTAAAACTTTACCTTTACCATTTTGGCTCAATACGTCACGAACTTTAGAGTTATCGTGATAGCAACGCACGGTGACAATTTGCCCCCAAAAAGCACTCCTTAAACCAAAAGTTTGCAAAGGCAAATCCAATATATTGATTTGCGATTCAAATTTATCGCAAATATCTGGTGTGATATCTATCATCCTTCTTCCTTGATTATTGTTTATTATTTTCATCTGACACATTAGACGCGCTGTAAAATCACAGCTCAATCAACCATGATGCCAGATACTTTACTCACCTATTCATACAAACGATGCAAAGAAAAATCCGCTGAGAATGAGCATAACTTGGCGGCCAACTGCATTTAAAAGACTTAATATTCATATTGGTGAGATCCATAGTAGTGCGATATCCACCGCTGTAAACGTTGATTTTTTACGCAATTCCCATTTTTTGACAAGTATCGAGTTAACAAGTTCTTTGCTGGTAAATTTCTCTGTGAGGTAAAGCCCATTGCGCCCAATGCTACCATCTCCAGCGAAAATCCCCAAAAAGCATGCTATTTGCATGGGTAATGTGGTGTAAATTTACAACTGCTTAAGACGATTAATATTTGTTACATTAGAACTCTTGATGTAAATCAACAAAGTGATTGGAATTAACATTCTGCCGTTGTTAGCATGCTGTTAACATTATAGAATCCGCCTTAAAGACTAGTAGAACACAGAGGGTATGGAGACCTCAATGCAAGCTATGCCTAAGGACCGCGGGCAACTGAAGTAAGTGTTTTTTTCAAAACTTTAGTTTATTATCGGCAGCAGATTACCTGTATGTTGTAATTATTTGCCTACAATTAATTCTATTAGCACAATTTTTTCACAAGTTTAGGTACCGCCAATGCAAACCCCGCAGATTCTTATCGTTGAAGATGAGCAAGTAACTCGTAACACTCTTAAGAGTATTTTTGAAGCAGAGGGATACGCTGTTTTTGAGGCCAGTAACGGTGAAGAGATGCACCATGTGCTGTCTGATAACCCCATTAACTTGGTCATCATGGACATCAATTTACCAGGTAAAAATGGCCTTCTGTTAGCTCGTGAGCTTCGCGAACAGGCTAATGTTGCACTGATGTTTTTGACTGGTCGTGATAATGAAGTTGATAAAATCCTCGGTTTAGAGATCGGGGCTGATGACTACATCACTAAACCATTTAACCCACGTGAACTAACGATTCGTGCTCGTAATCTTCTAGGTCGTTCAATGAATACCAATACGACTCAAGAAGAGAAACGCAGTGTGGAAAAATATGAGTTCAACGGTTGGGTATTGGATATCAATAGCCGCTCTTTAGTGAATCCGGATGGTGAAGGCTACAAGCTTCCTCGCTCAGAATTCCGCGCTTTACTGCACTTCTGTGAGAACCCAGGAAAAATCCAAACTCGCGCAGATTTGCTTAAAAAGATGACTGGCCGTGAATTGAAACCACACGACAGAACCGTAGATGTGACGATTCGTCGTATCCGTAAACACTTTGAATCAGTCTCAGGTACGCCAGAGATCATCGCCACAATTCATGGCGAAGGCTACCGCTTCTGTGGTGATCTAGAAGACTAAACGTCTATCCTAAGATAGTTAGAAGCCCTTTAACCTCAGGTTAAAGGGCTTTTTTTCATCGACGGTAATTTCTCATCACGGCTTCCTGCAGCCAATTCACTTGCGGTGAACTACAGCCAGATAGTAGCGCCATAACTAATGAAGCCAACCCGATTTTTTTCATACCATTACCTTTGAGCTACCCATTGTTTCAAGACTTGAATATCGTGTTGATAGCCATTTTTAATTTCATCTATCCAGTCACCAATGTTTTCCCACCAAGCTGGTAACTCTGGCGACTGTGCCTTTTGTGCAACGTTTTGAATGTGTTTCAAACCAATTGAACCCGCAGCACCCTTGATTTTGTGTGCTTCTGAAACAATGCCTGCTTGATCTTTTGCTACCATATTGGAGTCTAGCACTTCAACATAACTGGGCATCATCTGCTCGAACATTTGGATACTTTCCAACACAGGTTTTGGGCCAACAATATCGATATAAGACTCAAGCATTTCAAGATCGAGCAAATGCAACTCACTGTGTTCTTCTGAGGCTGCCTTAATTTTAGCACCGACAAGTTGAATCGCCTCACCATGTGTGAATTTTGCAATCACCTCCTGAATCGCCAGTACTGACAATGGTTTACTGATCGCGTCATCCATCCCTTTCTCTAGATATTCAACTTTATTTTTCAATACGTTGGCGGTCAATGCGACTAGTGGCGGAAGGTTATCATAGGTTTCTCGGTAAAACGCAGCGACATCAAACCCGGTCATGTCTGGCAGTTGAATGTCGAGGAAAACCAGATCGTACTCTTGCGGCACAAATTTTTGTTTGGCTTCTTCACCTGTCATAGCGACGGTAACCGTGTGTCCTAAACTTTCTAGCAAAGAACGAGCAACTGTAATATTGAGCTCAATATCTTCAACCATAAAAATGGCTAAACTTTTTTGAGGAACGGGTAACGTTGGTTTGAATTGGGCATCTTGTGCCAAAGGCACACGAATTGAAACGGTGAAGGTGCTACCAAAACCTTCTTCACTGCTCACAGAAATATCACCATCCATTAAGTTGATTAACTGGCGAGATACCGCTAAGCCAATCCCCGTGCCAACAGCGTGCAAATTGTCCTTACCCGATTTGACTTGGTAATACATGGCGAAAATTTTATCGAGTTCAGCCTCTGGTATACCAATGCCAGTGTCTTCAACTTCCATGGTAATGTGCGCAAACTTATCCTCAATGTCGGCGCAGACCGTCATGACTACGCCGCCTTCTTTGGTAAATTTCATCGCATTGCTTATCAGGTTCCACAGTACCTGACGCAGGCGCGTCGCATCCACTTCAATCGCAACAGGTAAATCACTGAGCCGTTCGAGATCAAACCTAAGCCCTTTTTGCTCTGCCATCAACGCCGAGATGCTTTCAATTTCAACAACAAATTCTTCAAAATTCAACGGCGCTGGCAGTAGTTCTAGTTTTCGGCGGTCAAACTTATCCATATCAATGATATCGTTGAAGATATTACCTAACGTAATGGCACTGACATTAATGGTCTGCATGTACTTACGCTGTTCTGGGGGCATGGGGCTATCGAGCAACATGCGGCTCAAACCAACGATACCGTTGAGTGGTGTGCGCAATTCGTGGCTGATGGTCGAAATAAAGGTGGTTTTATCCCGGCTCGCTTTTTCCAAAGACTCTTGGTTGCGTTTGCGTTCGGTAATGTCTCGCCCAAAGCCCACCAACCCTAAGTGGCGGCCATCTTTGCTGTAAAAAGGGACTTTACGCAGTTCAAAATAGTTTTTTCGACCATCAGGGTATTCGAGCCACTGCTCATAAGTGATGGCTTGATTGTCGGCAAACACTTTTTCGTCAGTTTCAACGATCTGTTGCGCCACTTCTTTGCTATAGACATCCCATGGAGTTAACCCAACCAACTGATGCTCACGCTTGCCCGTTAGCTCTTCCATCGCCCGGTTGCAGCCAGAGAAGACGCCGTTCGCATTACGGTAGTAAATCAGATCAGGAGAAGCATCGATAAAAGAGCGTAATAAGGCGGTTCTTTCTGCCAATTCAAGCTGCGTTTTTTCGCGTTGATAGACCTCATTTTCTAAATCAGCCATCGCCTCTTCACGCGCTTCCTCTGCCTTAATTCGCTCTTCAATTTCTTGGTTAAGCTTTTCGATATTTTGCTGAAGCTTATAATTGAGCTCTTGATCGCGTGAGCGCATGTCTTTGAGCTTAGAAACCAACTTAGAGAGGCGTTGACGTGACTCTTCTAGCTGATCAACCACCACGGAAAGGAAATAGACCGCCCAAGGCGTGATCAATAAACCAAAAAAGATGGAACGAACGATGTCGATATCATCAACATAACCATTGAGCACCAGCGTGATACCAACTTGTACCACCACCGCCAAGGCCACTAAAGCGAGTGCGAGAAGAATAGAGAAACGAAGAATGCCCAGTTTGACCAATAGGTCGACATAGTACTGGGCAAGGTTTTTCATGGGTTTCATTAAACACTTCCATGTAATAACAGTGCCACTAGTCTAACGCGTTTAACGTCGATTCGTCAGCCAAGTTAATCACAAGGATTTGTGAAATTGCTTGAATCTTTAGCGGTTTGGAAGCGTATAGACAAACGGTCGACTTAAGCGTGAGCCTTGCGCGCCACCTTGATTAAGTGCTCGACCTATTTCGGTCATCGCAAGCCAACGATTTTCACACCACAGTGGCGCAAGCAGGGTCGGCCGCCGGGCGGCTGACGAGACTCGGTGATAAATGATCTCGGGCGGCGTCATTTGAATCAATTCACTCGCAATGGCAACATACTCTTCTAACGTTGGCGCTTGTAATTTTCCTGCTCGCCACGCTTTGGCCATCGTACTGCCTTCAACAATATGCAACCCATGTAACTTGATACCATCAGTGCCTACCGTTAAGACTTGCTTTAAGGTTTGAAGATTATCGGTACGCGTTTCTTTAGGTAGCCCTACAATGAGGTGTGTGCATACTTTGATCCCCAAGGCTCGAGCGCGCTCAGTGATCAACGCATAACATTCAAAATCATGACCACGGTTGATCCGTTTGAGCGTTTGATTATTGGCGGTTTGCAAACCCAGTTCGAGCCAAATTTCAAAACCTTGTCGCACATAATCGGCCAATAAATCAAGCACAGCACCGGGTACACAATCAGGCCGAGTGCCAACACATAACCCAACAATGTCAGCCGATTGAAGCGCTTGCTGATACATATTTTTCAACACCTGCACTTCTGCATAGGTACTGGTATAAGCTTGAAAATACGCGAGATATTTTTTGGCACGTTTGATT
This sequence comes from Vibrio qinghaiensis, assembly GCF_002257545.1. NCBI lineage: Bacteria > Pseudomonadati > Pseudomonadota > Gammaproteobacteria > Vibrionales > Vibrionaceae > Vibrio > Vibrio qinghaiensis. The sequence continues at coordinate 2,239,160 of NZ_CP022741.1, forward strand.
TCACCAGCGCGTTCTGTCAATTGCTGCTCAATACTTTGGGCTTGTGTTTCTTCATCAGCAAAAGAAGCGACATTACAGAAGGTGCAACCACCTCGCCCAATCGTGCCATCTCGATTCGGACAGCTAAAACCACCATGCAGGGTCAGCTTGTGAACTTTTTCGCCATAACGACGCTGCAGATCTTGGCCGATCGTGTTAACCAGTTGATGTAATTGCATTGAATAAATACCGCTTATAGATAGTAATGAATCTCAGTTAGATCTATGTAACTAAATTACATCCCTGCAAAATAAATTCACAAAGAGTAGCCGTATCAAACACTCTCCAACCTAACAAAAATCAATAAACATTCATAAAAACAGCGTTATTTGCTTAATGTTGCACCAATGTTAAACGGTGCATGCATTTTTAACGAAAAAAATGGGCGACTAAAATGAGTTTTCGTTGGAATTCCTATAAACAAAATTGTAGGATACTTACACATCCGCCCTATTTTTTGTGATATTCCTTACATAAATAGTTGTGGAAAAATCGGTGATATTCGCCCCCCTCCTATACAAACCACTAGCAAGTGGCATAAATAAATTGAATATCACTAAGGAATGTTTTTCTCGCCATATTTTTCCGGCGAGAGACGGAAAGGATTCGAACCCGCCAACACAGGCAGGTTTAGGTTGATAACAATTAAAGGACAAGTCGCATCGCTAAGTATGCCTTAGCACACGTGCGTCTAAATTGAACTGGAAGGATGTATCTATGGTAGATAGAGAGCAGGATTCACGAGGTCTATATACTCCTGAATTGGAGCATGACGCTTGTGGTATCGGTTTTGTTGCCCACCTGAAAAACCGTAAGTCTCACCAAGTTGTGACTCAAGCTTTAGACATGCTTGCTCGCATGGAACACCGTGGTGGCCAAGGTTGTGACCCATGTTCTGGTGATGGCGCAGGTATCTTATTACAAAAACCTCATGAGTTTTTACTTGAAGAGACCGTTAAACTTGGCTTAAAACTGCCTTCGTTTGAAAAGTACGGCGTCGGCGTGGTGCTGTTTCCAAGAGATGAGCACAAACGCGCCCAGTGTCGTGATATTTTAGAACGCAACGCCAAGAGACTCGATTTAGAAGTACTGGGTTATCGCGTTTTGCCAACCGATAACTCAATGATTGGCGCAGACCCACTTAGCACTGAACCTCAATTTGAGCACGTTTTCATCTCCGGTGGCCCAAGTACCACCCCCGCAGAATTAGAGCGTAAATTGTACGTTCTGCGTAATTACACCGTTCGCGTCTGCTTAGAAAGTGTATCTAACATTGGTGATGATTTTTACATCAACTCCATGTCTTACAAAACCTTGGTGTATAAAGGTCAGCTCACTACAGAGCAAGTACCACAGTACTTCCTTGATCTACAAAATCCGACCATGGTGACCGCGCTCGCACTGGTGCATTCTCGTTTTTCGACCAATACATTCCCTAAATGGCGCTTAGCTCAGCCTTTCCGTTACATTGCGCACAACGGCGAAATCAACACAGTTCGCGGCAATTTAAACTGGATGAAAGCGCGCGAAGCGATCCTCGAATCAGATTTGTTTACACAAGCTGAAATCGACATGCTACTGCCAATTTGCCAAGAAGGCAGTTCAGATTCCGCCAACTTCGATATGGCATTAGAGTTACTGGTTCTGTCTGGCCGCAGCCTGCCACACGCCCTGATGATGATGATCCCGGAAGCGTGGCAAGAAAATAAAAATATGGATCCAACCCGCCGCGCATTTTACCAATACCATGCTAACGTCATGGAACCGTGGGATGGCCCAGCATCAGTCTGTTTTACTGATGGTGTACAAGTTGGCGCAACACTGGACCGTAACGGCCTGCGCCCATCACGTTATACCGTGACTAAAGATGATTTTCTGATCATGGCTTCTGAATCTGGCGTGGTTGAAATTGCACCAGAGAACGTGGAATACCGTGGCCGTTTACAGCCCGGACGTATCTTTGTCGCTGATTTAGAGCAAGGACGCATCATTTCTGATGAAGAAGTGAAAGACAGCATTGCGAATGCGCAGCCCTACGCCAAATGGGTTGAAGAGAACCTCCTCAGCTTGAACAAACTGCCTGAAGCGAGCAACCAGTACAGCCAACCAGCTCCTGAGCGTCTAATGTCACGCCAACAGTCGTTTGGCGTCAGCTCAGAAGAGGTGAATGAAATCATTCTTCCTTTGGCAAAAACCGGTTATGAACCGCTTTCGGCCATGGGGGCAGACTGGCCTCTGGCAGTGCTTTCGCATCAATCACAGCATCTCTCCAACTACTTTAAGCAACTGTTTGCTCAAGTCACCAACCCACCGATCGACCCGATCCGTGAAAGAATGGTGATGTCGCTCAATACTTACCTCGGTAAAGATCAGAACTTACTGACAGAGACGCCCCTGCACTGCTTAAAAGTCGAATTGGAATCTCCGGTTCTTTCCAACTCTGAGCTTGAGAAACTGCGCGCTATTGATAACGAACATCTGCAAGCGAAAACCTTAGATATCGTATTTCAAGCCAGTGAAGATCAAGGCAAATTGGAACGTGCGCTGAAACGCATTTGCCAATATGCAGAAGATGCGGTTATCGATGGTTACTCGATTATTTTATTGACCGACCGCGCGGTAAACTCAAACCATGCGGCGATCCCTGCAATGCTCGCTGTCGGTGCAGTTCATCACCACCTGATCCGTAAAGGCTTACGAGCGAAATGTGACATAGTGGTAGAAACCGGCGACGCGCGTGAAACACACCACTTTGCGACATTGATTGGCTATGGCGCAAATGCGGTTAACCCGTATTTAGTCATTGAAACCATTATCGATTTACAACGAGTCAAAAAACTCGACCCGACCATTGCAGCGAAAGATCTGTTTGACAATTACCGCAAAGGCATCAACGGCGGGCTGCTGAAGATCTTCTCCAAAATGGGCATTTCCACCCTGCAGTCTTACCACGGTGCGCAAATTTTTGAAGCGTTGGGCATCAGCAAATCAGTGGTAGATAAGTACTTCACTGGCACTGTATCGCGCATCCAAGGTTTGACCATTGATGACATCGCAAAAGAGGTGTTAGTTCGCCATCGCGTGGGTTACCCGACTCGCGAAGTTCCAGTGCAAGTGTTGGATGTGGGCGGCGTTTATCAGTGGAAACAGCGTGGCGAAAAACACCTGTTTAATCCTGAAACGATTTCGTTGCTGCAACAATCAACACGCAACAAAGATTATGTGCAGTTCAAGCAATACGCGAAAGCGGTAGATGACCAAGGCGACAACGCTGCCACGCTGCGTAGCCAGCTTGATTTTGTTAAAAATCCAGCCGGTTCGATTCCTATTGAGGAAGTGGAACCGATTGAACGTATTTTAAAACGCTTCGCAACCGGTGCCATGTCATTTGGTTCAATCTCCTACGAAGCGCACTCAACGTTAGCCGTGGCGATGAACCGTATTGGCGCGAAATCCAACTCGGGTGAAGGCGGTGAAGATCCAGCACGCTTTGAACGCAAAGAAAATGGCGATTGGGAACGCTCTGCAATTAAACAGGTCGCTTCTGGTCGTTTTGGCGTGACCTCTTACTACCTCACCAATGCCGATGAGCTACAGATCAAAATGGCTCAAGGCGCGAAACCTGGTGAAGGTGGGCAACTGCCGGGTGATAAAGTCGATGATTGGATCGGCGCGACACGCCACTCGACTCCGGGAGTCGGTCTGATTTCACCACCACCGCATCACGATATTTATTCGATCGAAGATTTAGCGCAACTGATCTTTGATTTGAAAAACGCGAACCGTACCGGCCGCGTCAACGTGAAATTAGTTTCCGAAGCCGGGGTTGGTACTATCGCCTCCGGTGTGGCTAAGGCCAAAGCGGATGTGGTGTTAATTGCTGGCTATGATGGCGGCACGGGTGCATCACCGATGTCTTCGATTCGTCACACAGGCTTACCTTGGGAGCTCGGCCTTGCTGAAACGCACCAAACCTTGCTTAAAAATGGCCTGCGTAATCGCATTGTGGTGCAAAGTGACGGTCAGATGAAAACACCACGTGACCTTGCAATGGCGACATTGTTAGGCGCGGAAGAGTGGGGAATTGCCACCGCTGCGCTAGTGGTTGAAGGGTGTATCATGATGCGTAAGTGTCATAAAAACACCTGCCCAGTAGGGATTGCGACACAAAACAAAACCTTGCGTGAGCGCTTTGATGGCCGCGTAGACGATGTGGTCACCTTCTTCCAATACATGGCGCAAGGCTTACGTGAAATCATGGCTGAACTGGGTTTCCGTACTATCGATGAAATGGTTGGCCAATCGCATAAACTGAAAGTGCGTGACAACATCAACCACTGGAAATACAAAAACCTCGATTTGTCACCAGTGTTGTACATTCAAGAGCCTCGTGCAGAAGATGGTGTTTATTGCCAAACCAAGCAAAATCATCATCTAGAAAACGTGCTAGATCGTCAGCTAATTCAAGTAGCCACCCCCGCGCTTGAGAAAGGCGAAGCGGTTAAAGCAGTCTTCCCTATCGTCAACACTGACCGTAGCACGGGTACTATGCTGTCGAACGAAATATCGAAAGTATACAAAGACCAAGGTCTACCTCAGCCAATGAAAGTTAAATTCAACGGCTCCGCAGGCCAATCATTCGGTGCATTCCTTGCCAAAGGTGTAACGTTTGAAGTGGAAGGTGATGCCAACGATTATTGGGGCAAAGGTTTATCTGGCGGTACGTTAGTGCTCTACCCTGACACGCGCTCAACCATCATTGCGCAAGATAACATCGTGGTGGGTAACGTCTGTTTCTATGGCGCAACTTCTGGTGAATCCTACATTCGCGGCCTTGCTGGAGAACGTTTCTGCGTGCGTAACTCAGGAGCTAAAGTAGTCGTAGAAGGTATCGGCGATCACGGCTGTGAATACATGACAGGTGGCGTCGCAGTGATCCTCGGTTCGACAGGACGTAACTTTGCAGCTGGTATGAGCGGCGGTGTAGCCTACGTGTGGAATCGACATGGAGACTTCGAAACTAAGCTTAACGCTGAATTGGTTGATCTCGACCCACTGCAACAAGAAGATACCGATCTGCTACGTGAGATGCTCAACAAGCATGTTCAGTTCACAGGAAGTGAAGTGGCTCAGTTATTCCTTGATAATTTTGAAGCAAACCTTACCCAAATGGTAAAAGTGATGCCGCGTGACTACAAAGCGGTTCTTCAAAAACGCAAGGCTGCAGCTGCGCAAGTACAAACGGAAGAAGTGGAGGCCGTATAAATGGGTAAGCCTACTGGATTTTTAGAACATGGCCGCGAGCTGCCAAAAAAGCTCGATCCAACGGTTCGTATTCAAAACAACCAAGAGTTTGTCCTCAACGAAGAGTTTGGTAGCAAAATTAATACTCAAGCGTCTCGTTGCATGGACTGCGGAGTACCGTTTTGCCATAACGGTTGCCCTATCGGTAACATTATTCCTGAATTTAACGATGCCGTTTATCGTGATAGTTGGGAAGAAGCTTGGAAGATCTTAAGCTCAACCAATAACTTCCCAGAGTTTACAGGTCGCGTGTGCCCTGCACCTTGCGAAAGTTCGTGCGTACTCGGGATCAACCAAGATCCCATCACCATCTGTAATATCGAAAAAACCATCGTGGAAACGGCTTATCGCGAAGGCTATGCCAAAGCGAAAAAGCCGCGTTCTCGTACTGGAAAAACCATCGCTATCATTGGCTCTGGCCCGGCAGGTTTGGCCGCAGCTGAGCAGTTGAACAGCGCAGGTCACTCAGTTACTGTGTTTGAACGTGATGAAAAAGTCGGCGGCCTGCTGCGTTTTGGCATTCCGGATTTCAAACTGGGTATGGACGTTATTGATCGCAAAATCAATTTGATGGCAGAAGCGGGCGTCAAGTTTGAAGTAAACGCACATATCGGTGTTGATATCAACGCACAGCAACTGCGTCAAGAGTTTGATGTTATCTTGCTCACTGGTGGCTCTACCGTGCCTCGTAACCTGCCGATTCCGGGGCGCGAGTTAAAAGGGGTTCATTTTGCGATGGAGTTTCTGGCACAAAATAACCGCCGCGCGAATAACATGGATCTTAAAACTGATGAGATCCACGCTAAGGGCAAACATGTGGTGGTGATTGGCGGTGGGGATACTGGTTCTGACTGTGTCGGAACCTCAAACCGACACGGCGCCGCGAGCATCACGCAAGTTGAAATCATGCCGATCCCAGCCAATAAACGCCCAGCCAATATGCCTTGGCCGCAATATCCAATGATTTTGCGCACCTCAACCTCCCACGAAGAGGGCTGCGAACGTCATTGGAATATTCTAACCAAAGAGTTCCTCGGCAACGAGCAAGGTCAAGTCACGGGGCTACGTGTTGCTGATATCGTTTGGCAAGAGGCAAAACCGGGTGAGCGCCCGAATTTTGATGAAGTCGCGGGCAGTGAACGTATTATTGCATGTGATATGGCTTTCCTTGCTATGGGCTTTTTACATCCAGAGCCACATGGGGTACTTGCTCAGCTTGATATTAAATTAGATGAGCGTGGCAATGTGGCGACACAAGGTTTTGCGACCAGCCAAAAAGGTGTTTTCGCTGCCGGTGATATGCGCACAGGACAATCGTTAGTCGTACGTTGTATCAATGAAGGGCGCGAGTGCGCACGCGAGATCGACGCTTATTTGATGGGCAATACCAACTTAGAAGCGAAAGCCGATTCATTGATGCTTTCAGCCTAATGCCTCGCGCTCTTTTCGCTGATTCAAAGTGATCTAGAGCGCTGAGCAGCGATGATTCCTTCCAACGTTCTACTTTTTGGCCAGCATTTGATGCTGGCCTTTTTTATGGCTGATTCTTATTTGATGAGATTTCAATGTTACAAAACTGTGACATTAGAAAAACTATCCTATTGAATGCATTCAATTTATTCAGAAGATTAGGTGGTAAATCCCATTGCAACATGATTTTTCACCAACAACTTGACCTTTTGCACCATAAGCTATAGGTTGTGAAGTCAGTGAAAATTAAAATAATCATTTTTGTTAAAATTTAAATTGAGAATGAACGCATAATTACCCACTTAAAACAACAAAAATAGAATAGTTAGTCATTTACTGTCTGGATGACAGAGAAGCAAAGGGAGAATTGCAATGGCTCTATATGATCCAAGTTTAGAGAAAGACAACTGTGGATTTGGTTTGATCGCCCACATGGAAGGCCAAACCAGCCATAAATTAGTCAGAACCGCGATTTCAGCATTAGATCGCATGACCCACCGTGGCGGCATCGCAGCCGATGGTAAAACCGGTGATGGCTGTGGTTTATTACTACAAAAACCAGATAGTTACCTACGACTCATCGCTGAAGAAAAAGGCTGGAAGCTCGCCAAACAGTATGCGATTGGTATGATTTTCTTCAGCCAAGATCCGGTCAAAGCGCAATCAGCGCGCGATATTATCAACAAAGAACTGGCGCAAGAAACACTCACAGTGACAGGTTGGCGAACCGTACCAACGAACCAAGCTGTGCTTGGCCCTATTGCTGCCGAATCCGTGCCTGATATTCAACAAGTCTTTATTAGTGCTCCCGCAGGTTGGCGTGAACGAGATATTGAACGACGCCTTTACATTGCTCGTCGTCGCATTGAAAAACAGATCACCGAAGATCGTGATTTCTATATTTGCTCACTATCAACTCAAGTCATTGTTTACAAAGGCTTGTGCATGCCTGCTGACTTACCGCGCTTTTATCTTGACCTAGCTGATCTACGGATGGAATCAGCCATTTGCTTGTTCCACCAGCGCTTTTCAACCAATACTCAGCCACGTTGGCCACTGGCACAGCCGTTCCGCTACTTAGCGCACAATGGTGAAATCAATACTATCGAAGGGAACCGCCAATGGGCGCGAGCACGGGCTTATAAATTTGCCTCTCCCCTACTACCGGATCTGCAAACCGCCGCGCCATTTGTCAATGAAACCGGTTCAGATTCATCAAGCTTAGACAACATGCTCGATCTGTTTTTAGCGGGGGGAATGGATATTTTCCGTGCCATGCGTATGTTAGTGCCGCCGGCGTGGCAAAATCACCCTGATATGGACCCAGACCTTCGTGCCTTTTACGACTTTAACTCAAAACACATGGAGCCATGGGATGGCCCGGCTGGCATTGTGTTATCGGATGGCCGTTATGCTGCCTGTAACCTTGATCGCAATGGCCTTCGCCCTGCGCGTTATGTGATCACCAAAGATAAACTCATCACCCTCGCCTCTGAAGTCGGAATTTGGGATTACGCACCCGATGAAGTGGCTGAAAAAGGCCGCGTTGGGCCCGGAGAACTGCTGGTGATCGACACCCGTCATGGGAAATTGTGGCAATCTAGTGAAATTGATAACGATCTCAAAAGCCGCCACCCTTATGGCGAGTGGATGAAAAATAACGTCCACCGATTAACGCCATTTTCTGAACTCAGTGACGACTTGGTGGGCGAGCGCAGCTTTGACAATGACGAGCTGAAAACCTATCAAAAACAGTTTGCAATGAGCAACGAAGAGATTGATCAAGTACTGCGCGTACTGGGAGATGTAGGCCAAGAAGCGGTGGGATCAATGGGTGATGATACGCCGATGGCGGTGCTCTCTTCGAAAGAGCGCTTGGTTACCGATTATTTCCGCCAAAAATTTGCCCAAGTTACGAACCCGCCTATCGATCCACTACGTGAAAAGCACGTGATGTCACTGGCCACCAGCATCGGCCAAGAGATGAACGTGTTCTGTGAAACCGATGGTCACGCTTATCGTGTTACCTTTGATTCACCTATCTTGCTCTATTCCGACATGCAACAGCTATTGGAGCTCAGCGACAAACACTATCGCAATACCATTTTAGACATCAATTACGATCCACAGCATAAGGATCTCAAGCAAGCTTTGCTCGAACTTTGCCAACAAGCAGAGGAGGCCGTACGCCAAGGATCGGTATTGATCGTACTATCTGACCGCGCTTTGCATAAGGATAAACTGCCGATCCCAGCGGCAATGGCCGTGGGCGCAGTACACACTCGCTTAGTCGAAGCCAATTTACGCTGCGATGCAAACATCATTATCGAAACCGCCACCGCACGTGACCCTCATCAATTTGCGGTCTTAATCGGCTTTGGCGCAACCGCCGTCTACCCTTACTTGGCCTACGAAACGCTCGGCAAAATGATTGATGATGGCACGTTGGAAAAAAGCTATCGCGAGGTGATGCAAAACTACCGTTACGGTATCGACAAAGGTTTATTGAAAATCATGTCGAAAATGGGCATTTCAACCGTCGCCTCTTATCGCTGCTCGCAGCTGTTTGAAGCGGTTGGCCTACATAGCGACGTAGTTCAGTTGTGTTTTAAAGGCGTCACCACGCGTATTCAAGGTGCTAACTTCGAAGACTTCCAACAAGATCTATTTAATTTAGCGCGCAAAGCGTGGACCAAACGTAAAACGCTCGAACAAGGTGGCTTATTAAAATACGTGCATGGTGGTGAATACCATGCCTATAACCCAGATGTGGTTGGTACCTTACAAGCCGCAGTTAAATCAGGTGAAAGCGCCGATTACCAAAGCTTTGCCCAGCAGGTCAACGCACGCCCCGTCGCGATGCTACGCGATTTACTGCGCTTAAAAAAATCAGCGACACCGCTAGCACTGGAAAAAATCGAACCCAGTACGGAGCTATTTAAACGTTTTGATTCCGCGGCGATGTCGATTGGCGCCTTAAGCCCAGAAGCTCATGAAGCGTTAGCGACCGCAATGAACCGCTTAGGCGGCTATTCCAACTCTGGTGAAGGCGGAGAAGATCCACGCCGCTTTGGCACTGAACGTAACTCCCGTATTAAGCAGGTCGCATCAGGGCGTTTTGGCGTGACTCCGCATTACCTCACCAATGCTGACGTACTGCAAATTAAAGTGGCGCAAGGAGCAAAACCGGGTGAAGGTGGCCAACTTCCCGGCCATAAAGTGACCGCAGAAATTGCCAAGTTGCGCTACTCAGTGCAAGGCGTGACCTTAATTTCACCACCACCACACCATGATATTTATTCAATTGAAGATTTAGCTCAGCTGATTTTCGATCTCAAACAAGTTAACCCAAAAGCGCTGATATCGGTCAAATTGGTTTCAGAGCCGGGCGTTGGCACCATTGCCACTGGCGTTGCCAAAGCCTACGCCGACCTTATCACTATTTCCGGTTATGACGGCGGTACAGCGGCTAGCCCACTCACCTCGGTAAAATACGCGGGTAGCCCTTGGGAACTCGGCCTTGCTGAAACCCAACAAGCGTTAGTCGCAAACGGCCTACGCCACAAAATTCGACTTCAAGTTGACGGTGGTCTAAAAACAGGACTGGACGTGGTTAAAGGCGCGATTTTAGGTGCTGAAAGCTTCGGTTTTGGCACTGCCCCTATGGTCGCGATGGGCTGTAAATTTTTACGGATTTGCCACCTTAATAACTGTGCGACGGGCGTAGCAACGCAAGATGAAACGCTGCGTAAAGAGTATTTCAAAGGCTTACCTGAGATGGTGATGAACTATTTCATCGGTCTTGCCGACGAAGTCCGTGGTTACTTGGCGCAGTTGGGCGTTGAAAAGCTCACCGATCTGATTGGTCGCACCGATTTACTGGAAGTACTTGAAGGGATGACCGCCAAGCAAAGCAAATTGGACTTATCCGGTTTATTGGAAGCGCCAGTATCGGCTCAGGGTCATCCGCTTTACTGGACTCAACCCAATACACCGTTTGATAAAGGACAACTTAACCAACAATTTGTCGATGATGCTTTAGCGGCAGTTGAAGCACAACAATCGATCAGCTTGTATTACAACGTACAAAATACTGATCGCTCGCTCGGTGCTCGCCTATCTGGTGAAATCGCCAAACGTTATGGTAACCAAGGCGTAGCCGCCTCGCCGATTAAAATTTATCTCGATGGCACAGCAGGTCAGTCATTTGGTGTATGGAACGCGGGTGGTGTTGAGCTTTACCTTACTGGTGATGCCAATGACTATGTTGGTAAAGGGATGGCAGGCGGAAAGCTGGTCATCAAACCCCACCTTGGTACCGCTTTTAACTGCAACGACGCTACGATCATCGGCAACACCTGTTTATATGGTGCAACGGGCGGCAAGCTGTTTGCGGCTGGCAAAGCGGGAGAGCGTTTTGGTGTGCGTAACTCTGGCACTATCACAGTTATCGAAGGCGCTGGTGATAACGCTTGCGAATACATGACAGGCGGAATCGTCGCCATTTTGGGCGCAACAGGCGTTAACTTTGGCGCGGGTATGACGGGCGGCTTTGCTTACGTGATGGATGAAAACGGTGATTTCCAAGGTCGAGTCAACAGTGAATCAGTAGAGGCTATTTCATTGCAAGATCTCTACATTCACCAAGAACATTTACGTGGTTTAATTGCCGAGCATTTGGAAGAGACGGGGTCGGTGCATGCTGAACAGATCTTAGCGAACTTTGATGAATGGATTCCAAAGTTCTATCTCATCAAACCCCAAGCGGCGGATCTGCAAACCCTACTCGGCCATCAAAGCCGCAGTGCCGCCGAACTTCGCGTTCAAGCGCAATAATTGGAAGGAGCCAGATTAATGAGCCAGAACGTATACCAATTTATTGATGTGAATCGAGTTGATCCGGCGAAAAAGCCGCTCACTATTCGCAAAATCGAGTTCGTCGAAATCTACGAACCCTTTACTAAACAGCAAGCGACTGCTCAAGCGGATCGCTGCTTAGATTGCGGCAACCCTTACTGCGAATGGAAATGCCCAGTGCACAACTACATTCCGCAATGGCTAAAACTGGCCAACGAAGGGCGCATTATTGAAGCCGCTGAACTATCGCACCAAACCAACAGCTTGCCCGAAGTGTGTGGGCGAGTCTGCCCACAAGATCGCCTCTGTGAAGGTTCTTGTACCCTAAACAATGACTTTGGTGCGGTCACCATAGGTAACATCGAAAAATACATTAACGACAAAGCGTTTGAGATGGGCTGGAAACCAGACATGTCGCACGTGGAGTGGACAGATAAGAAAGTAGCGATCATTGGTGCAGGCCCAGCCGGCCTAGCCGCAGCCGATATTTTAGTGCGCAACGGGGTGAAGCCTGTGGTGTTTGATCGCTATCCTGAAATTGGTGGCTTGCTAACCTTTGGTATTCCCTCTTTCAAACTTGAAAAAGGCGTAATGGAAAACCGCCGCCGCATTTTCAGTGAGATGGGCGTCGAATTTCAGCTCAACATCGAAGTAGGTAAAGACATCACACTGCAAACGCTGCTTAATGAATATGATGCGGTTTTTCTCGGTGTCGGAACTTACCAAAACATGCGTGCAGGGCTAGAAAATGAAGAGGCAAACGGTGTTTACGATGCCCTACCCTTCTTAGTATCAAATACTTATAAAGTGATGGGTTTGGAATCACCCCAACCATTTATTGATATGGCGGGCAAAAAAGTCGTGGTACTTGGAGGCGGAGACACTGCGATGGATTGCGTGCGTACTTCCATTCGCCAACATGCCGCCAAAGTGATTTGTGCCTACCGACGCGATGAAGAGAACATGCCGGGTTCACGCCGAGAAGTGAAAAATGCCAAAGAAGAAGGCGTAGAATTTATCTTCAACCTGCAACCGCTCGCCATTGAGGTCAATGAACAAGGCCAAGTGAGTGGCGTTAAAGTGGTGCAAACTGCCTTGGGGGAGCCTGACGCGGCTGGGCGTCGCAAGCCCGAGCCCGTTGCGGGCAGCGAACATGTGTTGGCAGCCGATGCCGTCATTATGGCGTTTGGTTTTCAGCCACATGCCATGCCATGGCTTGAGCCATTCGGTGTTGAACTTGATCAATGGGGACGCATTAAGGCCGCGTCGCAGCAATCGTTCCAGTACCAAACCAGTAATGAAAAAATTTTTGCTGGTGGGGATGCCGTACGCGGCTCCGATCTGGTCGTCACGGCCATTGACGAAGGGCGCAAAGCCGCAGAAGGAATACTTGACTACTTAGGTCTTTAAGCCTTAACTGCTTAATATCCTTGAAGGATTCATGGTAACGTGAATCCTTTTTTCTTAGGCCATTTTCCTTAAGCCATCGACTGCAGCTCGCTTGTATTTTGGCGATTGGTAATGAGGATTGATTTGATAAGGACTATCATGCGCGTAGTACTAAGTTTACTGATGTTTGCCACGTTAACCGCTTGCAGCCAAGGAGTAACAACCATGACCGATCGCACTGCGACCCCTTGCGGAAATAAACCGAATTGCGTTTCGACTCAAGATGAGCGTAACGCGTTCTCGCTCTCTCCCTTTATCCTCAAAACAGGCGTCTCTTTAGATAAAATCGAAGCGGTAGCGCTTTCTATTCCCCGCTCTAAAACGGCGGTGAAAGAGGGCAATTATCTCCGCATTGAATGCACCAGTCGTATTTGGCGATTTGTGGATGATCTTGAACTTAAGATAGAGAATAGGCGTTTAATGGTACGATCTGAATCGCGCATTGGTTATTCAGATATGGGCGTCAATCGTAAGCGAGCAGAAACACTGCGAGAAAACCTCACCAAAGCAGGCTTGATTGAATAGTTGCTCGATATCGCACTGGCGGAAAGTTTCGTGCTAAACTTCGGCCAATTTAGCTATTAACCGAATATTTACTACTAACCGAATAAGAGAAACCTCATGAAAATCGGCATTATTGGCGCGATGGAGCAAGAAGTCGCGATATTAAAAAACGCAATCGACAATGTTCAACAAGTCAGCAAAGCGGGCTGCACCTATTTTTCAGGTCAAATCCATGGGGTGGATGTGGTGCTGCTACAATCTGGCATTGGTAAAGTCGCTGCAGCCATTGGCACCACTCTTTTACTTGATGAATACCAACCAGATGTAGTGATTAACACCGGTTCTGCAGGTGGTTTTGATTCAAGCTTAACCATGGGTGATGTAGTCATTTCAAGCGAAGTTCGTCACCATGATGCCGATGTAACAGCATTTGGCTATGAAATGGGGCAAATGGCAGGTCAACCAGCCGCTTTCAAAGCAGATGAGGCATTGATCCGCGTTGCAGAACAAGCACTCACACACATCAAAGATAAGCACGCGGTACGCGGCCTGATTTGTACCGGGGATGCTTTCGTTTGTAGCGCTGAGCGTCAAAGCTTTATTCGCCAACACTTCCCAACCGTGATTGCGGTTGAGATGGAAGCTTCAGCAATTGCACAAACTTGCCACCAATTCAAAGTGCCTTTTGTGGTCGTTCGCGCCATTTCAGATGTAGCCGATAAAGCGTCGCCGATGTCCTTTGATGAATTTTTACCGCTTGCCGCACAAAGCTCATCAGAAATGGTGATTAAGATGGTCGAACTGCTTAAGTAAGCAGTGACAGACTCAACATGGACGAGTTAATCACCTACTTGTATGGCAACGGTACGCTCCTCGTGATGTGGGGAGCGGTTGCCTTTCATCTTATTTTACCCATCCCGCGTAACGCTCATCCCGTCACTTTGTGGCGAAAATTTGCGGAAATATTAGCGGATAAAGTCAATACCAGTAGCAGTTATTCACAAAGCCTACTTTCCGGCTCACTGGCTTGGCTATTGATGTGCCTACCCGCATGGGTCACCTTAGTCGCGTTAAAACCTTTGGTATGGCAACCTCAACTATTTGATTTAGCGCTACTATTACTCGCATTTGATTGGCGTAGCCAAGAGTTATTAGCCAATCAGCTTATCGATGCACTCAGCAAAGAAGACAAAAAATACGCTCGCAGCGTACTTGCCCCTTTTGTCAATCGTGAAACCGATAGCTTGTCAGCGCTGGGGTTAGGTAAGGCGGGGGCTGAAACCCTCATTATTGGCTATGGGCGCAACGTGATCGCGGTGTTATTTTGGTACGCCTGTCTTGGCGGTATTGGCGCGCTGATGTACCGTCTGATCGCTGAACTCGCCAGAGCTTGGGCGCCTTCGCGAGCGGCGTTTCATCCTTTTGGTATTCCATCGGTACGCTTGCTGGCTGTGCTTGACTTTGTGCCGCTGCGCCTATTTAGCCTATTGATTATCATTGGTCGCAACGCATCAAACACCTTCTCAGCCATGTTACAACAAAGCCGCTTATGGCCACTCCCGGGGCCTGCATGGCTGTTAACCGCCGTCGGCAATAAACTATCACTGGCCTTAGGTGGCCCAGCTATCTACGGTGATAAAAAAGCCCTACGCGTAAAAATAGGCGGACGTATCGCCCCATCAGCCTTCCACCTTGCGCAAATCCAAAAACTGTTAGCTTGGCGTATTTTCGCGTGGATAGCATTAGAGAGCGTGATACTGCTGCTCGTTCACCAAGGATTTTAGATGCGTTTACTGTTTCTCAATGTTGTCGTCACGCTGTGCGTGGCTTTTCCGGTTCAAGCGCAAGTTAAACGCATCATCAGCTTAGCACCTCATGCCACGGAATTAGCTTTTGCGGCTGGCCTTGGTGATAAATTGGTGGCCGTCAGCGAGCACAGTGACTACCCGGCACAAGCACTCAAACTCGAAAAAGTGGCCAATTACCAAGGGTTGAATATAGAACGCATTCTTACCCTGAAACCGGATTTAGTGATTGCTTGGCCCGCGGGCAATCCGGCGAAGGAGCTCGATAAATTAAAGCAGTTAGGGCTGAGGATTTATACGACAAAAACTCAAAAACTCGATGACATTGCCAATAATATTGAAGCACTTAGCCAATTTGCCGATGATCCAAGCATCGGCCAGCAAGCGGCGCGTGATTTTCGTCAATCACTCATCACTCTGAAACAGAGTTATGGCAGCCAAAGTAAAGTTCGTTATTTCTATCAACTCAGTGAAAAACCGATCATCACACTGGCCAAAGGCAGTTGGCCCAGTGAGGTCTTTGAATTTTGTGGCGGCGAAAATATTTTTGCCAACAGCGCATCCCCCTACCCTCAAGTTGGGATTGAGCAAGTGCTACTGGCTAAACCTGATGTAATTTTCACCTCAGAACATGCGATAGAAAATGGCACTATGTGGCAAAAGTGGCAACAGCAACTACCCGCTGTACAAAACGGGTTTGTGTGGGCACTGACCTCAGATTGGTTAAATCGACCAACGCCCAGAACACGGCAAGCGATAGAAGAAGTGTGTGAGTACTTTTCCGTCGTTCGCCAAAAACGCTAACGCTTGCGTAATAAAATCTCGTACAATTCCCGCCCGAATTTCATTCCATTAACGACTAAAGAGAACCCAGTAACATGGACTCCATGCTGCTCTATTTTATTGACTTATTTGGTACGGCTATCTTTGCCATTTCTGGTGTTTTATTAGCTGGTCGATTAAAAATGGACCCGTTTGGCGTGGTCGTGCTTGCGAGCGTTACTGCAATTGGCGGTGGAACAATTCGTGATATGGCATTGGGTGCAACGCCAGTTTTCTGGATAAAAGACACCACTTATCTTTGGGTCATTTTCATCACTTGTTTACTCACCATGCTGCTGGTTCGCAGGCCTAAACGCGTTGCTTGGTGGATCTTACCCGTTTGTGATGCAATCGGTTTAGCGGTATTTGTTGGCATTGGTGTTGAAAAGGCGATGAACTATCAAGACTCGGCCATGGTTGCGGTAATCATGGGCGTTATCACTGGCTGTGGCGGCGGTATTATTCGCGATGTACTGGCCCGTGAAATTCCAATGGTGCTGCGCAGCGAAGTCTATGCTACAGCTTGTATCATCGGCGGTCTGTTTCATACCACAGCACTGGCGATGGGCTACGATAGCTCAAGCGCCTTTCTGGCTGGAGTGGCCTCAACCTTAATCATTCGACTTGGCGCGATCCGCTGGCACTTATCACTGCCCACTTTTGCACTGAATAAATAACGCCGCTTAAGCGCCAGCCGTTATCGCAGCGCTAGTGGGCAAGCATGGATAACAGCGCTGCATGGTGTTGCTCCCAAAGCAGTTTTAGCGCCATCAACATCGACATGGTGATCACCAAAGGACGAATCCAACGCTGACCGTTACTGATCACCACTTTTGCCCCCATGCGTGCACCGATAAACCCACCCACGGCCATGGTTAAACCTATCTGCCAAATCGGTAAACCGGCAATTAAGAAAAACGTCAGCGCCGCAATATTAGAGGTAAAATTCAGCACCTTAGTCCGCGCGGTCGCCTCGACCAATCCAAAATGGCCTAAAGCGACAAAACAGACCGTAAAGATCGAACCTGTACCGGGGCCAAAAAAGCCATCATAAAAACCGATGCCAAAGCCGACCGTAAAAGCAAACGCGGTTTCAGACAAAGGCGCGGGGCCACTGTGAGTTTTGGTTGTAGGCGCAAGTAGAAAATAAAGCGAGATGCCGATCAGTAGTAGCGGGATAAGGCTGGTCAACAAAGAGGCATCAATATACTGCACCGCTTCTGCACCTAGTGCAGCGCCGACAAAAGTACAGGCAATCGCGAGTCGCATCGCTTTTAAGCTCACAACGCCCTTGCGCACAAAATAGAGGGTGGCCGAAAAGCTACCAAAGGAGCTTTGCAGTTTATTGGTAGCCAGTGCTTGAGTCGGTGGTACGCCTACTGCTAACAAAGCCGGCAAAGTAAGCAAACCGCCACCGCCGGCCATCGCATCAATAAATCCTGCAATCCCTGCAACCAAAAACAACAGGCTTAATACTTCCAGTGAAAGTTCCATTTCTTATCAACGTATTGAACAATAAAAACCAACAATAACACCACTTAAAAGGTGGCAACAGCAAAAGCCAAGACCAATCCTTTACCACAGGGTAATGAAATTTGATCATTGCCAAACACGTTTTGGGAAACCCCTCTCCCTTCGAGGGAGGATGGAAGGGTGGTCACTTGGAGTTTACTGCTTATTGTGAATATCGAGCTAACACGTTTGTGGACACAAATGTTCCAGCGCTTTTTCTAAATTAGCAAAACATGAATAACCACATGTATGGCAAAGTCACTTAACTCAGCGTCCAGTCTAGATGGTGCAGTTAATGGGCATATGCTCTCTTATTTCAGACTACTCACATCGTTGTATAGATCGACTAGATGAATTAGCGATAGATCTAAAATTGGTTCATACATAAATGAATTCAAGTGGATATTAGAACAAACCGTCACACTGACTTTTTTTAACGTAGAAAGATATGGTGACTCTGGAAATTGAGGTTCATAATCTTTACTTAGCAGTTTCCCATATGAAAATTGGGAACTCCAGTATTCATCACCCTTAACAGTTCTTAGTTCTTCTGTTATGAATTTCTCTGCTTTAACTCGTATTGCAATCGATAAAAGCACTTTATCTTGAAGATTTACACCTTCATGATTAGTTTGCTTAGCGATATTGTCAGCAGTATCGAAAAGTATTTCAAGCATACGAGTATAGCTATTCTTTGGTTTGTGTTCGGTTGAAAACAACTGATTGTATACTTCGAAATATTGACCAACCGTTATTTCGGCAGTTCCTTGCTTCCAGTGCAATAACTTCGTTAAGAGTCTATAGCCATCATCATCGGTCCCTTTAGTAAATTCAATTAGGTTACGAGCAAATGGTACACAAGAATAAAGGATCGAATTGCTACTGGTGACTTTTCCTTTCCATAACCCAACAAAGATATTTCGTACACCTTCCGATTTAACAAGCTCTAAGCAACTTTCAGATTTATTAACCATTAGGCATCGTTTATCGTGAACAAAAGATTGCAATAGAGAACGGTAGAAGTCGAAGTTGTGAGTCAAAATGAGTTGATGAAAGAAGTCTGTTTTAGTTAAGTCATCGAGGTACTGCAAAATCGCATGTTTGTTCTTATAGTCGAAAGAGTCTGCCACATCATCAATTATGAAGATTGTTTCGATAGACTCCCTTTTTCTATATTCGACATCAAATATAAAGCTAAGTAAGTAAAGAGCGCGTCGTTCACCTTGACTAAGAGACGAAATCTCATGACGTTGGCACTCTAGGCGGTCTTCCTTGTCTGTAAAAATGAATTTTAATACGGCTTTTGACTTGCCTAGTATTGCGTCTGCCTGATTGAACAAGCCCAATTTGAAAGGCATATCTACAAAGCGAGAGTTAAAAAGATCTATTGCATCTAACCATTGAGGTGCTTCTTTCGCAGCTTCTTCCTCTAGCGTTTGAATTTGTTCTTTGTTTGACTCCCAACATGATAAAAACAGTTCTACTTCAGGGCAGTTTTGTATATACATGCGCCAAAGCTCTTGTTTAAACCAATCGCGTTTACCCGGATTTAAGTTAGTGATTAGGGTTTCCGCATCGCTAGAACTAGATGACTCAAGTAATGTTTGGATTGCTAACGATTGTGCGTTCTTGGCTAATTTGGTCTTTAGTGTGCTCAGTTTTTTGTCAGAATCGATTTCAACATTTATTTTCTTGATCTTGTCTTTGAAATCATCAAGGCCAATATCTTCTACATCACCATTAATTTTTATAGTGTGCCCAGCATCGAAAAATGCGTTTTTTTCCAATGCATCACAACTAGCGTTAGCCTGATTAGGGTTAAAAACACCCTTCAGGTACAAGCCACCACTGGATTTGAAGACATCATCATAGCGTTCAAGAAATTCTCTCGCCTTTAAAACGAATTCTGGACTATCAAGGACTTCAACTGCCTTTGGGTGAAACACGTCACTATAGAAAACTCTATCAGATGAAAATGTAGCTTTAGTCGCTTTCGCTTTATTAAGTGAATCTATGAATGACTTAGCTGGGAAATCTTTTTGGATAGTCGACTCAATATCCGCTTTTTTTACCTTCGAAAGTTTTTGAAGTTTCGAAAGCATTTTAGATTTCGCGTCTTCTAAGTCTTTGACAAGGGAGTCATATTTTTCCTTACTATCCCTATTGATTAGTAGATTAGTAACAGATTCGTCATCAGAGTCCAGATGTATATTTGAGTTAAGAACATAGATCGATTTAGGGTCTATAGGGGCGTCTTTAAACTGAATATCGGCAGTGGAGGGACGTTGAAACCTTTCTTCTTGTGGCTGTTTGTTTTGTCTTATCGCATCAAAAGTTTTTGTAAATGAGGTTTTCATTAAGCCGTTAGGGGCATATATAGCGAAAGCTTGGTTGCCTCCTCCGGAGAATTTGAAGTCATACTCTAATTCAGGAATGCCATAACAGTTTTTCAACTTAACATTTAACTCAGCCATTTAGTTTCCTTAATTATCATTAAATCAATAACATATTGAATAGTATGATATGCAATATGGTTATTAAAGGATAATTTAGCAAATTTGGTAAGTAGGCCTATTAGTTGCGTAGGAATTAACGCTGTAATACATCGCGATGATTCACAACAAACAACATTGTAAATATGGATAACTTTTGATGGGGCAAACGGACATTAGCAGGATATGAATGAGTTCGAACTCTAGCCAATAATGGGGCAAAACTGTTTTAGCAAACCCCATAGATCATCATAAATGACATACTCCCAACGCTCACAAAACTAATTCCCTCCCCTTCAAGGGGAGGGTTAGGGTGGGGTGAACCCCCTCCTAGCCTCCCCCTAAAAGGGGGAGGAACAGAACCGTTATGAGCTTCTACTTTAAAGCATTAAATGGCATAAAACTAAGTTGTATTAATTAACCGCACCCCTCAACTGAGCCAACCCATCCAGTCTCCTGCCCTACCTGTACGCAATTCTTATTAAGGGAAATTGCGCCACTCTCTTTTTATTTGTATAATAAATGTGTTTGGTTAACCTATCAAACCTAACTATGATTAGGCGCCTTTTACGATCTGAGTTGTTTAACTAAATGGCAATATCGACAGCTTACAAAAAACAAAGGTTATCGTCGTGTAGATATCTATAATGACCAATTTCTCCCATTAGATGTAGATGAAATTTCGAATTTACATTCAATAATCCATTCTTTAGCTTATCTTTGGTCAAATAGAATAGTGAGTTGATATCTTTAATCAACTCACTGAATTAATTGCCTATAGCCAGATTACGGCTTGTTTTATTGCTGTTCTATGTGATGCGAACTTTGCTTCTTGTTCTATATTTCTGTATTCAATCATGGCTAAAGCTATAGTTTCCTCATCTCCAGTGTCGATGAAGCTTAGAGCTGTGGTTACTTTTGATTGAAATCGAGTTATTTGTTGCTCTCGCGAGCGGACTAATGATGGGGCGTCAAGGTTTAACGCCTTAATTGTTTCACTCGCTTTTTTTTCAGAGATAGTATCTAAGCCATTTTTGCTCTCAATTTTACCACTAGGTAAGAACTGTAAGTAATCTTCTGGATCTTCAGTGTCAGGTTTTATTAATAAGCTCGTGTTATAGGTTCGCCTAACTCCTCCAGGAAGCTTTTCATCTTTGTAATGGCCACAATGAAGTCTTGAAGCGCAACATCCAAATAAGTTGCTCCAATCAAAGGTTAGATGAACATGAGTGCTTTTGTCGAAAAAATGCTCGATATGACCTGTATGAGTTCCTTTTTCGGCTTTAGACTCACAATAAACGCAGAGCTTATCTTGGAATTTCTCTAGCTCTTTCCACACACTTTTCTTTCTAGATTTGGTCATATTCTTCCAAGTGTGTGTCGTGTAACATATACTATTGAGAAATATGGGCTTTTCCGCCAAGTTGCGATCTAACTGCTTCACTTATTAACCCTCTTTTCTCTTGAGGTTAATCCTTTCCTTCATTTCGAATACGTCTAATTTGCTCTGGCAATCTCGAATGACAGGGTGGTCGGAACCAAAATGTTGTTCAAGCTCTTTAAGTAGCTCCGTTGCTTTATCTTTCTGATTATCTAACAAAAATCCTGAAAACTTATCAACTTTACGAGCTTCCTCTACATCTGGAATTGAATTTGTCCCCATTATTTCAGCGAGGATATCAGAACTTCTAACCCCTTTCGTTTGAAACCTAGGTGGTGGGCAATGGACATTACCATTCTCATCTGTAATAAAGTGCCTAATTGAAGATTTATCGACAGTCGATAGAACTTGTGGGCTATGCGTTGTAACTATAAATTGAATGTTTGGGAATGTGGTTACTAATACATTGGCTATATTTTGTTGCCACTTAGGGTGTAAGTGAAGTTCAATCTCATCGATTAGTACTATTCCTTGGCCATGTAAAGGGTTCTCCATATTAGGATTCAACGTAACTAATTTCCTCGCGATATCAGCAATCATTGATATAAAGACATGCTGACCTTGTGAAGTTTGAAATATATTAATATCCCTCCCGTCCACAGTTACTTTTAATTCGGCCCTCCCTGTGTCAGGATTTTTTTTAATAAAAATATCTGTAAAGTCAGGTACTGTTGAAAGTATTGCACTTTTTACAAAGTAAAGGTTCTTTATGTGAGATTTACGACTGTCATAATCATTTTGGAGATGTTCATACTCTTCTTTAGCGGTAGTGTATAATTCAAAAATCTCACTAGTATCTTTATCTGCTCCTACAGCTTTCAGTGCATCAAGTCGTTTTTTTGCATTGCGTAAGCGAACGCTTAAATCTTCGCCTGAGAGATTGTGTAGAGCTAAAAACCATTCAGAAAACTCATCAAAGTTACCAGTGCCATCAATTGATTTATTCTCATAAGCATCATACTTTGAGCCTATTTTAACTGAGGTGATTTTTTCTAAGTCAAAGGTTTTATTAGACTTAATATTGGTTCTATTCACTGAATAGCTAACAATAAGTGGTAGGTTAATCTCACTTTTATTATTTGTGCGATTGTAATTATCTATTACTCTATATAGTCCACCTAATTCTTCGAACGCCTCTAGTTCACTTTTTTTAGCTTCTTTAGCACCTTTGGCTGTTTTGTATAAAGATACTGAATACTGACTGTTTTTATTTAGGCTTGTCTGTAAGGTAACTTCAGTAAAGCTCATTGAATCAATATTTACATCATAATCTGTAACACGAAGGCCAACGCCCCCTTTCTTGAGAATGTTTGCACTAAGCCAACTTAAAGATTTTGTTATCCCGTCAATAATGGTCGTTTTACCTGCACCATTATCACCAATAATAACAGTTAAGTTTTTATTCAGCTTTACTTTGAGTGTTTTGAACTTTCTAAAGTCTGATAAAGTTAAGCGAGAAACATGAAGTCTGTTATTTTTTTCATTCTCATTAAGTAACTGTCTGCAATCTAGTAAATATGCATGAGCTATTTTGGGGTTCTTATCTAGGATGCAAACTATATCGCCATCAGAATTTTTTTCGAAGACGCCATTGTCATACATCTCATAAAGCTTAAATCCAGATGAAATAGATCCTGCCTTAAAGCTTCTTTCAAGTAACGCAATTTCATTGTTTATCTTAGCTTCTCTACTCATTTGGGACCTCAAAAATACGTTCTATTATTTCTTTTGAGTACTTTATTATAAGAGACTCATGAAAACTTGGTTCAATATGACGAGCGTAAGCCATCAACCCTTTTAAGTGCATTACTTCGTGGTTATTTAGCAGATCAAGAGAGAATTGATGAATTTTATGTTTTATATATCTTTTCTTACTACGGCCTAAAGATATTTCCCCACTGTTAGTAATGGTAATTCCAGTTACGTGACGATTATGTGCCTTGGACGAAAAAATAGTTTTACCTTTATTTAATCTTAAATTTCCGTTAAAGCATTTTGACAAAATATTTTCTACACTTTCTGGAATTTTGAAAAGTATATCTTTCTCATTGGTAGAGAAGGTTAAATCATCGGCATAGCGAGTGTACTTTATTCCCAAATTTTGACACTGGTCTTGTAATATTTGATCGAATATAAGCATACAAAAATTGGATACTGAAGGTGAGCTAGGGGCTCCCACGCTTAAGACGAGCTTATCTTCTAGATTCCAAAAAAGCAGCTTTTCAATCCATTGTTGATTATCTTTAGTTGGCAGCTCTGCACCTGTTAATTCCCATGTGTGCCAAAAGATATTCGGAGTAATGCTGTTGAAGAAGTTTTCGAGATCTAGCTTGAGCAAGTATGCTTGGTTTTTATGTGCAATGGCATTGTTTTTGATACTTAAGCCTTCTCTATAGGCCATAGCGCAGTTGTGAGTGGGGAGGTTACAAAACCTAAGAAATGCTCTCTGGCATTCTTTTAATTCTTTTGATGGTTGGGCTATTTGTCTAAAACCGTGAGTTCGTTTAGGGATATAGTAAATTTTATATCTAATTGGAGCTATGAAGAGAATATCTTCTATCACGTACTCAGGTTTCTTTAAGGTTTGTGCTAACAGGCTAATGATACTCATAGTTTTCCGTTAAAAAGCTCAAGGTGTGGTAAAGCACCTTGAGCTTAACTCTTTACTAAAGAGTGCGAGGTGTACGCATCCTAAAGGAGGAACGAGTTTAGGATGCGTACACCTCGCATTTAAACCTGTTCAATAAATTTGAGTCTGGCTAATCACCCGACTAGACGAATTACGTCTTACACTAAAGAGTCTTCCAATGTTACTCCACTAACTGGCAAACCTCAACATTCCCTAAGCATTTGAGTCGGTTTGTTGTGGATTAGTAAATTTGGTCACTTAGTTAGATTAGAAAAAGTAAGTCAGATGAAGCTTTGGTGAAGTATGTGTTGAGTCAGTCGAAACAAGGAAAGGGGCAAAACTGTTTTAGCAAACCCCATCGATCATCATAAATGACATACTCCCAACGCTCACAAAACTCATTCCCTCCCCTAAAAGGGGGAGGAACAGAAGCATTAAATGGCATAAAACTAAGTTGTATTAATTAACCGCAACCCCTCAACTGAGCCAACCCATCCAGTCTCCTGCCCTACCTGTACGCAATTCTTATTAAGGGAAATTGCGCCACTCTCTTTTTATTTGTATAACAAATGTGTTTGGTTAACCTATCAAACCTAACTATGATGCATGGCGATTTTTCACAGCATAACGACAGAGAAACATTAATGAACAAAAAGAGCATCACCGCTTTGGTAGGGATAGGCCTTTTATCGATAGGCTTACTTTATCTATTTTGGGGACGTGAGTTTATCGCCCAAGACCGCTGTTTAGATGCGGGAGGTGCCTACCAGCAAGCAACGCAAAGTTGTGATCACAGCATGGATGATATCGCCTACGATGCCTTCGATGGCGTGATCTACCGTGGAGCGTTGGATGGCAAATCCGTCACCTTGGAGATCATTGGTCACGGAGATGGCTATCGGATGTCTGTTGATGGGCTGGTGACGCTTGGGGAACTCAATACAGAACGTGGCTTTGAGCAGGATGATAATGCCGCACTATTTATCCTAAATTGGCGCAAGCCAGAAGTAGAGCAGATAAAATTTGTCAAGCTATCCAATGATCATCAGCGTTTAGTTTTGGTCGATGTTGGTGGAAGCCTCGATACTAGAGCGATACTTTCTGCACCAGAAACCACCGCTACCCCGCGTTAAACTCCCCCCCCTCAAATAACATGAAATAAGAAAATAAAAAAAGCCCGCTTAATTCAGCGGGCAATGAGGTTGTCATGTAGGTCTTAGACCTACTGATTTATTATTTTTTAACGCTTATGCTAAGTGTGCTTTCACTTGCGCGTGTAACTCTTGCACTGACGTAACTGATGACTTCGCATCGGCCGTATGAGACATACAGGTTGCAAAAGCAGCATTCAGTGTTGTGGTGTAGTTCACTTTTTGTGCTAATGCACCACGACGAAGAACTTTAGAATCTTCAATCGCTTGACGCCCTTCGGCCGTATTAATGATGTAGGTGTATTCATTATTCTTAATACGGTCAAGAATATGAGGGCGACCTTCATGCACTTTATTCACCAAACGTGGGTTAATACCGGCTTCACCTAAAATTACGGCGGTACCGTGGGTAGCATCAAGCTGATAACCTAATTTCACCAGTTTCGACGCTAAATCAACCACACGCTGTTTATCACCTTCACGTACAGAGAGCAGAGCTCGGCCGCCTTCAGGATAAACATTACCGCAACCTAATTCCGCTTTTGCATAAGCTTCAGCAAACGTTGCACCCACACCCATCACTTCACCCGTTGAACGCATTTCAGGGCCAAGCAGTGGGTCAACACCAGGGAATTTATTAAATGGCAGAACCACTTCTTTCACTGAGTAGTAAGGAGGAATGATCTCTTTAGTAAAGCCTTGTGACTCTAGAGACTGCCCTGCCATCACGCGCGCGGCAATTTTGGCAAGCGGTGCGCCCGTTGCTTTTGACACAAACGGTACGGTACGAGCGGCACGAGGGTTAACTTCAATCAGGTAAACTTGATTATCTTTAACCGCAAACTGCGTGTTCATCAAACCGCGAACACCCAATTCAAACGCCAGCTTCTCAACTTGTTCACGCATCACATCTTGGATTTCTTGGCTTAACGTGTAAGCCGGTAGAGAGCAAGCTGAGTCACCAGAGTGAACACCCGCTTGTTCGATGTGCTCCATGATGCCACCAATGACGACACGCTCACCATCACAAATCGCATCGATATCGACTTCAATTGCATCATCAAGGAAACGATCAAGCAGTACTGGTGATTCGTTAGACACACTGACCGCTTCGTTAAAGTAACGACGCAGATCTTGTTCGTCATAGACGATTTCCATCGCACGGCCACCAAGAACGTAAGACGGGCGTACCACCAGCGGGAAGCCGATGTCTTTCGATTTTTCAATCGCCTGTTCCATCGTAGTCACTGTTGCGTTTTCTGGCTGCAGCAGACCTAAACGCTCAACCGCTTGCTGGAAACGCTCACGATCTTCGGCGCGGTCAATCGCATCTGGGCTAGTACCAATGATAGGCACTCCAGCGGCTTCAAGTGCACGAGCCAATTTCAGTGGTGTTTGACCACCGTATTGCACGATGACGCCTTTAGGTTTTTCAACACGAACAATCGCCAATACATCTTCGAGTGTCACTGGTTCAAAATAGAGGCGATCGGAAGTGTCATAATCTGTTGAAACCGTTTCAGGGTTACAGTTAACCATGATGGTTTCATAACCATCTTCGCGTAGCGCGAGTGAGGCATGAACACAACAGTAATCAAACTCGATACCTTGACCAATACGGTTTGGACCACCGCCGAGCACCATGATTTTGTCTCTATCGGTCGGTTGTGCTTCACATTCGTCATCATAAGAGGAGTACATGTAAGCCGTATCAGACGAAAACTCCGCCGCGCAAGTATCGACACGCTTGTAAACCGGATGAATATTATATTGGTCACGCATACGACGAATTTCACTTTCAGCCACGCCAAGCAGTGAAGAGAGACGCGCATCCGCAAAACCTTTGCGCTTCATCTTGCGTAGAACATCTGCATTTAAGCCAGCAAAACCGCCCGCTTTGACTTCTTGTTCCATTTTGACCAGTTCTTCGATTTGTACCAAGAACCAGCGATCAACGTTAGTCAGGTTGAAGACCCCATCCACAGACAAACCAGCGCGGAAAGCATCTGCGATATACCAAATACGCTCAGCACCCGCTTCTTTCAGCTCATGGCGAATTTTAGTCAGTGCATCTGGTGCGTCTAAATCAACCATTTCGTCTAGGCCGTTTACGCCAATTTCCAGCCCACGCAGTGCTTTTTGCAGCGATTCTTGTTGGTTACGACCAATCGCCATCACTTCGCCCACCGACTTCATTTGCGTGGTTAAGCGATCGTTAGCACCGGCAAATTTTTCGAAGTTAAAGCGAGGGATTTTCGTCACAACATAATCAATAGTTGGTTCAAACGACGCTGGGGTTGCACCACCAGTAATGTCGTTCATTAACTCATCCAGTGTGAAACCTACCGCCAATTTGGCTGCAACTTTGGCAATAGGGAAACCCGTCGCTTTAGATGCAAGAGCCGAAGAGCGAGAAACACGTGGGTTCATCTCGATGATCACCATGCGGCCATCTTTCGGGTTGATACCAAACTGTACGTTCGAACCCCCCGTTTCTACACCGATTTCACGCAGTACGGCTAGCGATGCGTTACGCATGATCTGATATTCTTTGTCAGTTAGCGTTTGCGCAGGAGCTACCGTAATCGAGTCACCCGTGTGAATGCCCATTGGGTCAAAGTTTTCAATCGCACAGACTATGATGCAGTTGTCCGCTTTATCGCGAACCACTTCCATTTCGTACTCTTTCCAACCGATGAGTGATTCATCAATCAACAGCTCGTTGGTTGGCGAAAGATCAAGGCCACGGCGGCAGATCTCTTCAAACTCTTCTTTGTTGTAAGCGATACCGCCGCCGGTTCCACCCATGGTAAATGAAGGGCGAATAATGCAAGGGAAACCCACCATCTCTTGAACGCGGTAAGCTTCTTCCATCGTTTTTGCCGTATCAGCGCGAGGACAAGCTAAGCCGATTGACTTCATCGCTTTATCAAAGCGAGAACGATCTTCCGCTTTATCAATCGCATCAGCCGTTGCGCCAATCATCTCAACGCCAAACTCAGCCAGAACACCATGCTTTTCCAGTTCAAGTGCACAGTTCAATGCGGTTTGGCCACCCATGGTCGGTAATACCGCATCTGGGCGCTCTTTTTCGATGATTTTACGCACAACTTCCCAATGGATAGGCTCAATATAAGTCGCATCGGCCATCTCTGGGTCAGTCATGATAGTGGCAGGGTTCGAGTTGACCAAAATCACTCGGTAACCCTCTTCACGCAGGGCTTTACATGCTTGAGCGCCAGAGTAGTCAAACTCACAAGCCTGACCGATTACAATCGGGCCAGCACCTAGAATTAGAATACTTTTAATGTCAGTACGTTTTGGCATTGTCTACTACTCCGAATTACGCTGTGTGCTTTTTAATTAGTTCAATAAAATGGTCAAACAAAGGGGCGGCATCGTGCGGGCCAGGGCTAGCTTCAGGGTGTCCCTGAAAGCTAAAGGCTGGCTTATCGGTGCGGTGAATTCCTTGTAGTGAACCATCAAAGAGCGATTTGTGCGTTGCACGAAGTGTGACTGGCAGCGTTGCTTCATCAGCAGCAAAACCGTGGTTTTGTGCCGTAATCATCACCACATTACGATCCAAATCTTTCACTGGATGGTTCGCGCCGTGGTGGCCAAATTTCATTTTTACTGTTTTCGCACCAGATGCTAATGCCAAAATTTGATGTCCTAAACAGATGCCAAAAATAGGCAGTCCTTTCTCTAAGAACACTTTGGTTGCTTCAATCGCATAAGTACATGGTTCTGGGTCGCCAGGGCCATTTGATAAAAAGACACCATCAGGTTTCAGCGCTAGAACTTCTTCAGCCGAGGTTTGTGCTGGTACCACAGTTAGGCGGCATCCTCGGTCAACCAACATACGGAGGATATTGCGCTTTGCACCGAAATCGTAGGCAACAACGTGATAGGGCAACTCGTTGTCATCTTTCGCTTCAGGAAGTCCACCTTCAAGCGTCCACGAGCCTTGTTTCCATTGGTACGCTTCTTTTGTTGTAACTTCTTTCGCAAGATCCATTCCTTTTAAACCGGGGAACTCTTTGGCTTTTACCAGCGCCAATGCTTCATCTAAATGGTCACCTGCCATAATACAGCCATTCTGAGCTCCTTTTTCACGCAAAATGCGCGTTAGCTTGCGCGTATCGATATCGGCAATGCCCACGATATTTTGTGATTTAAGGTAGTCAGAAAGGGAAAGTTGATTACGGAAGTTAGAAGCGATAAGAGGGAGATCGCGAATCACAAGGCCTTGTGCATGGATAGAAGAGGATTCTTCGTCTTCGGAATTGGTTCCGGTATTGCCTATGTGGGGGTAAGTAAGAGTAACGATTTGTTGAGAATAGGAAGGATCAGTGAGGATTTCTTGGTACCCCGTCATCGAGGTATTAAAGACGACTTCACCAACGGATATTCCATCAGCGCCAATGGATACACCGTGGAACACCGTCCCATCTTCTAGGACTAACAGTGCTGACTTACTCAAGACAACCTCCAGAATAAAAATGCAAAAAATATAAATTAAACTGCAAATTCGTCTTCCTTAAGGCTACAAAATAGCGCCATAGGGGGATTTAGACAAATTGGCGGTATTCTAATGACCACCATGATTACTGTCAACATTTCATAATAAATTAAAGCAACATTTAGAGCATTAGAGATTAAAAGCGAATCTAAGGCAGCAAAAAGATATGTTTATTGATTAAAAAGAGGAGAATGGAGGAATTATCATGAGCAAAGTGAGATCCCTTGATTCATTTTAGGCAATCAACGGCAAACAAAATCACGCAAACGTTAATCAAGCAGAGAACAAGATGAATTTTAGGCATCTAAAACAAAAATGGAGGACCAACCCACCAAAAGACAACAAAAGTAAGCCGATAAATTGAAAATAATGAGAGATAATTAAATCAGAAAAAAGAGAGGCAACAAGGATGCGCCAGTAAATACTGACGCATAATTATGTAATTAAAGATCGTTCAAGCCTAACACATCAGCCATGCTATAAAAACCGGCAGGTTTATCAGCAAGCCAAACCGCCGCTCTCACTGCACCGTTGGCAAAAGTCATGCGATCCGTCGCTTTATGGGTAATTTCTACACGTTCGCCAATATCCGCGAACATCGCGGTATGCTCACCCACGATATCGCCAGCACGAATCGTAGCAAAACCAATCTCATTTTTAGTACGTTCACCGGTAATACCTTCTCGCGCATAGACGGCAACGTCACTCAGTTGGTTACCCATAGCATTAGCTATCGCCTCTCCCATGCCAATTGCGGTTCCTGACGGAGCATCCACTTTATGACGATGGTGGGCTTCAATGATCTCGATATCACAGTAATCGCCCATCACTCTAGCCGCTTTTTCAAGCAGCTTGAAAACAAGGTTAACCCCAACGCTGTAGTTAGGAGCCATGACAATCGCAACCTGTTGTGCGGCAGCATTGATTTGTGCTTTTTCAGCATCAGAAAAGCCAGTAGTGCCAATCACTAGCTTCTTACCGTGTTTTTTGCATAACTCAATATTGGCTAAGGTGCTCACTGGCGCCGTAAAATCGATAATGACGTCGAAGTTCTCTACGGCATTTTCTAGGTTATCCACCAAGGCGATATCAAATCGCCCTTCACCGCATAACTCACCGATATCAACACCAACCAACGAGGACTCAGGACGCTCTGAGCCCGCACCCACTCGAGCATGGTTATTTTGATAAGTGGCTTTCACCAAATTGCGGCCCATTCGACCCGCCGCTCCTGCAATCGCAATTCTCACCATTGCGTTATTCTCCATTGTGACGACATCAGCTTAAGCTTGCATCGTTTCTCTTCATTCAAGGTGTTTCTGTAAACTATCAATATTTGCTTGTGGTGGCTAGCGACTTAGGCAAACTCTTTCATGACGCGCTCAACGATAGGCGTATTGGCTTCAGGAAATGAATAGTTTGCCAACTCAGAAACCGCTACCCATTCTCCTTGCTGCCCTTCTTTACCATACGGCTGATGATCAAATTGTGTCACGCAAATAAAATCAAAAGTTAAGGACTTGTCTGAATAGTCAAACTCAAGGTATTGGTAAGGAGATTGCTCAGTAATATGAATACCAATCTCTTCATCGAGCTCGCGGCAAATGGCTTGTTCAATCGTTTCGCCCGCTTCAACTTTGCCGCCAGGGAACTCCCAAAAACCGCCTTTGTGAAGATGATCTGGTCGTTTGGTAATGTAAATTTCTGATTTATCGCTATTAAAAATAATAGCCGCAACAATATGAACGCGTTTCATAAAGACTCCGATTCGGCGACTTCCCAACCTAGAAAATAAAGATGAGAAATATTGAGTTAAAAAAAGAGTCGCCTAAGCGACTCTTGGAGTGATCATTCAAGGGATCAGTTGATCTGTCCGTGGCACTGTTTGTACTTTTTACCGCTACCACAAGGGCAAGGCTCATTACGACCGACTTTACGCTCTTCACGAACCATAGGCTGGTGCCCTTCATCTTCAGAAGCTTCATCTGCAACCGAACTGTCGGCACTTTGGTGCTGGAACTGTTGGCGACGCGCGGCTTCTTCCGCCTGCGCTTGACGCTGTGCTTCCATACGTTCAACTTCTTCTTGCTGTTGTACGCGTACCTTAGACAAGATGGTAATTACATCAGTTTTCAAAGAATCCAGTAGCTCTTCAAACAGCTCAAACGACTCACGCTTGTACTCTTGTTTTGGGTTTTTCTGCGCGTAGCCACGTAGGTGAATACCTTGGCGCAAGTGATCCATCGCCGCTAGATGCTCTTTCCACAAGGTATCCAGAGTTTGTAGCATGACTGATTTTTCAAAGTTACGCAGAACCGAAGCCCCGACCGTTTCCTCTTTTTCACGATATACGCTAACCGCTTGTTCAAGAATACGTTCGCGCAGCGCTTCTTCGTACAATTTATCATCAGCATCTAACCATTGCTGTAATGGCAGCTCTAAATCAAAATCGTTTTTCAAACGATTTTCCAACCCTTTAACATCCCACATATCTTCGAGCGATTGTGGCGGAATGTATTCATCAATAACGGAAGTCAAAACATCTTGACGATTCTGCTCAATCATTTCGCTGATATCGTCTGCTTCCATGAGCTCATCACGCAGCTCATAAACTACTTTACGTTGATCGTTAGCCACATCATCGTATTCAAGAAGCTGTTTACGAATATCAAAGTTACGTCCTTCGACTTTACGTTGCGCTTTTTCGATCGAGCGAGAAAGCATCTTACTTTCGATCGCTTCACCTTCATCCATACCACTTTGGATAAGGCTTGCCATACGATCTGAGGTAAAGATACGCAGCAGTGAATCTTCCATCGATAGATAGAAACGTGAAGAACCCGCATCCCCTTGACGACCAGAACGACCCCGTAACTGGTTATCGATACGACGAGATTCGTGGCGTTCAGTACCAATAATGTGCAGACCACCAGCGGCTAACACTTGGTTATGAACCTCTTTCCACTTCGCTTTGATCTCATCGATCTGCTCTTGTGTTGGATTCTCTAGCTGCTCAATTTGTGCCTGCCAGCTACCGCCCAATACGATATCTGTACCACGACCTGCCATGTTAGTCGCAATCGTAACGGCCCCTGGAGTACCAGCTTGCGCTACAATTTCAGCTTCTTTTTCATGGAATTTCGCGTTAAGTACGTTATGTTTCACTTTAGCTTCTTTTAACGCATTAGAAAGCAATTCAGATTTCTCAATCGAAACCGTACCAACTAGCGTGGGCTGCCCTTTCGCAACACGCGCTTTGATATCTTCAATGATCGCTGCAAATTTTTCAGCTTCAGTGCGATACACCACATCTGGCATATCGTTACGAACCATAGGTCTATTGGTTGGAACTACCACGGTTTCCAAACCATAAATCGATTGGAATTCAAACGCCTCAGTATCGGCAGTGCCCGTCATACCAGAAAGTTTTTCGTATAAACGGAAATAGTTTTGGAAGGTGATCGACGCAAGAGTCTGGTTCTCGTTTTGGATTTTAACACCTTCTTTCGCCTCGACAGCTTGGTGTAAACCTTCAGACCAACGGCGACCAGGCATGGTACGGCCAGTGTGCTCATCAACGATGACCACTTCACTCTCTTCTGTCACGATGTAATCGACATTTTTCTCAAATAGCACGTGCGCACGCAATGCGGCATTGACATGGTGTAGCAAACTAATGTTGGCTGGTGAATAAAGAGTATCGCCCTCTTCCATCAAACCATTTTTCACCATCAACTCTTCAACAAACTCTTGGCCCGTTTCAGTCAAATGAACTTGTTTTGATTTTTCATCAACCGTGTAGTGACCATCACC
The DNA here is from genome assembly GCF_002257545.1 of Vibrio qinghaiensis. Classification (NCBI taxonomy): domain Bacteria; kingdom Pseudomonadati; phylum Pseudomonadota; class Gammaproteobacteria; order Vibrionales; family Vibrionaceae; genus Vibrio; species Vibrio qinghaiensis. Next base: position 2,272,970 of record NZ_CP022741.1, read on the forward strand.
ACGATACTCTTCAGAGTCTTCTTTATCTTGCTTTTGCAGAAGTGGAATGAGGGTATTAATGCGGATGTACAACTCAGAACTATCTTCGGCAGGGCCTGAGATGATCAGTGGCGTTCGCGCCTCATCAATAAGAATTGAGTCCACTTCATCGACTACGGCAAAGAAACGTTCACGCTGTACTCGATCTTCTTTACGGAAAGCCATGTTGTCGCGTAAGTAATCAAAACCAAACTCGTTATTGGTCCCGTAAAGAATGTCCGCTTGATAAGAAAGTTTTTTCTCTTGTGGTGGCATATTCGGTACGTTAATGCCGACCGTCATGCCTAAAAATTCAAACAGTGGGCGGTTTGTTTCTGCGTCACGCTTAGCAAGATAATCGTTGACAGTAACAATGTGCACGCCTTTGCCAGGCAAGGCGTTGAGATACGCAGGCAAAGTCGCGGTTAACGTTTTACCTTCACCAGTGCGCATTTCTGCGATTTGACCCGCGTTGAGAACCATACCGCCGATCAACTGTACGTCGAAGTGACGCATACCATATACGCGCTTGGACGCTTCACGCACGGTGGCAAATGCTTCAGGAAGTAATTGGTCTAAGGTTTCACCTTGCTCTAAACGTTGACGAAACTCAACCGTTTTGGCTTTTAATTCTTCATCAGTTAGCGCTTCAAAAGTAGGCTCGTAGCTGTTGATCTCTTTGACAATTTTTTTAAGGCGGCGCAGCGTTCTGTCATTGCGACTGCCAATAACCTTTGTCAGTAGCTTAGTTATCATGTGTCAGGAATCTCTCTTTATTAGATCGTTTTCGATCTACTCTTAATGCCGTCAGTCTCTACCAGTTTTGAACTAAGGATACTGAGATAAATCATGTATCACAGATATTGTGACGGTGAGGTTTATTTTCAAGGTATTAAATAATTATGTAACGCATAGTGTAAGGAATTTTTGCAGCAACAACCAATAGCAAAACTGTTTGTTTGAAGCACACTTAATATTTTTACGCTTTTTGAGCACTGTTTAAGCAATAAAATCGATTTATTACTATACGCATCCTAGGCACCACAATAGAATTGAATGGCAACTTAAGAGGGAGACTCCATGCGCGATCACCGTCCCACGTTAACCAAAGAGCTGATCAGCGATTCATCTCTAAAGAAAATACAGCAACATGCCACCGAGATCCTCGCTTTAAATAAAGTGCTCAATAAGTTGCTTCCCAAAGGAACGGCCGATCATGTCCGAGCCGCTAACATTCGCGGCGGTCACTTAATCGTTGAAGTGGCCAGTGCATCGATAAAAATGAAGCTTGATTATGACCGATTACACATTTTGAATCAGTTACGCAACCAAGGATTTGCCAAATTGATCAGCATTGAGCTCAAGATAAACCCAGCGCTCTATCGTAATCGTGGTATGAAAGAAGAAAAAGAAACGGTCGCTCGCCCACCACTATCTGAAAATACGGCGCAAGCATTATTGATGGTGGCGAGTAGCGCTTCCCCTAAAGTCAAAAAACGTTTGGAAAATTTGGCGAAATTGGCTAGGCCCAAATAAGCGTCATCGATGAATCAACTTAAATAAAAAGGCCAGACAATTGTCTGGCCTTTTTATTTAAACATTGCGCCTAAGCGAGAACCATATTCGGTTCAGCAAACGCTACTGGAGAGCCAACTTCTTCTTCAAAAGTAGCCCATTCCCACGCCTCTTGGTCGGCTAAGACCGCACGCAGTAGCTGGTTATTTAAACCATGGCCTGATTTATAAGCACGGAACTCACCCACAATGGAATGACCACACATGTACAAGTCACCAATGGCATCCAATACTTTATGAGTGACAAACTCATTGGCAAAACGCAAACCTTCTTCATTAAGAATACGGTATTCATCTAATACGATGGCGCAATCAAAGCTGCCACCTAAACAGAGGTTTTGCGATTGTAGGTACTCAATGTCACGCATGAAACCAAAAGTACGAGCTCTTGAAATTTCCTTGACGAAACCTTGCGAGGAAAAATCAAACACCATGCGTTGCTCATCAGAATCGATAGCGGGATGTTGAAAATCAATCTCAAAATCCATACGAAAACCGTTATGAGGTACAAGTTCTGCCCACTTATCACCATCTTCAAATCGAACTGGTTTCTTAATTCGAATAAAACGTTTTGGTGTATTCAGCGTTTGAATACCTGCTTGTTGCAGCAAGTAAACAAAAGGACTAGCGCTACCATCCATAATCGGAATTTCGGGTGCGTCAACTTCGATGATAACGTTGTCGATTCCCATGCCCGCTAATGCTGCATTTAAGTGCTCAACGGTAGAGATACGAATACCTTCATCGTTGACCAAAGCAGTGCATAGCATGGTATCGCGAACAGATTCAGGATCCGCTGGGAAGTCTACTGGTGGATTGACATCAGTACGGCGGTAAATGATCCCCGTGTTTGCAGCAGCAGGGCGAAGCGTTAATGTGACTTTACGACCAGAGTGTAAGCCCACCCCAGTTGTTTTCACTATTTCTTTCAGAGTTCGTTGTCTGATCATCTACTTGCCTCTATGTCAGTGCGACAAAACACGGTCGGTAAAGCACCGACCGCGAATGCTACCATAATTTTGAACAGTGTCAAATTATGTCTAATTGTTAATCAGCCTGACGACGTAAAAATGCTGGGATATCAAGATATCCATTTTCCTTATCTGCTTTCGGTGCCGTATTTTGACTTGCACCGGAAGAAGATGAAACAGTTGACGACGATGCTGATTGCGGTTTCACTTCTGCTCTTTCCTGCAAAGGTTGTGCCGTTTTTTCTTCGATTTTCGCTGCTTGTTGAACCATTTGTGGCTGAACTGCTGGTGCGACTTTGGCTTTACCGCCTGCAACTAAAGTGATGTCTGGCTTTTTCTCATTACCAATACCCGTTGCAACGACAGTCACGCGAATTTCGTCTGCCATATCAGGATCTAACGAAGTACCGATGACAACTGTCGCATTGTCAGACGCAAACGCCTTAACAGTATTACCGACGGTTTCAAATTCGTCTAGTCGCATATCCAAACCAGCGGTAATATTGACCAACACGCCACGAGCGCCTGCAAGATCAATATCTTCCAAAAGAGGGCTAGAAATTGCCATCTCTGCCGCTTCTTCTGCACGATCTTCGCCGCGAGCCACTCCACTACCCATCATAGCGTGGCCCATTTCTGACATCACAGTACGTACGTCAGCAAAGTCCACGTTAATCATGCCTGGGCGTGTAATCAGTTCAGCAATACCTTGTACTGCATTTTTAAGCACGTCATTCGCGCTTGCAAAGGCTTCGAGCAAAGTAATACCACGACCTAATACTTTCAGTAGTTTTTCATTAGGAATGGTAATCAAAGAGTCAACGTGTTTTGACAACTCTTCAATGCCTTGTTCAGCAAATGCCAAACGTTTTTTTCCTTCAAAACTGAAAGGTTTCGTGACAACCGCTACGGTTAAGATACCCAGTTCTTTGGCAACTTCTGCAATAACAGGAGCTGCTCCAGTACCTGTACCACCGCCCATACCAGCTGCGATAAATACCATATCGGCACCCATCAGAACTTCTTTAATTCTTTCTCTGTCTTCTAGAGCTGCATCACGTCCAACTTGCGGGTTTGCACCAGCACCCAAACCTTTAGTGATATCACCACCAATTTGAATGACGCTACTTACGCTTGTTTTACGAAGTGCTTGCGCATCGGTATTGACACTGATGAATTCCACGCCTTCGATGGACTCACGCACCATGTGTTCAACAGCGTTACCGCCACCACCACCAACTCCAACGACTTTAATTACAGCATCGTCAGACATTTCCATCATCGGTTCAAACATGTGTTATCTCCGTTTTCCCTGCAACTCAGGTTAAAACTCTTTTTGTATCCAGTTACGCAAACGACCAATTAAGCTCGACATGGATTGGCGTTTCGGTTCGCTGTATTCCGTGTCGTCATTAATTTGGCTCTCTTTCGCATAATGAAGTAAACCAACCGCCGTAGAATGATACGGCTCTTTTACGTAATCTGTAAGGCCACTCACCTCTAAAGGCTTGCCTACGCGAACTTGATTGCGGAAAACGCGTTCCGCACACTCAACCAAACCTTCAATTTGCGCAGCGCCGCCAGTTAAAACAACACCAGCCGCTAAATGGTGTTTAATACCATTTTTGCGCAATTTGTCTTGGACAGTATCTATAGTTTGGTTAACTAATCCCATTAATTCAGTGTAGCGAGGTTCAATCACTTCCGACAAGGTTTGTCTTTGCAAACTTCGCGAAGGTCTTCCTCCTACACTTGGGACGTTAACGGTATCATCCTTGCTTACCAATTCACTCAGCGCACAGCCATATTTTACTTTAATCTCTTCAGCATCACTGACTGGTGTGCCAAATGCAAAAGCAATATCACTGGTTACTGCATTTCCCGCATAAGAAAACACTTCCGTATGCCGTAATGCACCACCAGTCCAGATAGCGACATCCATAGTGCCTGCGCCTATATCAATCACGCACACACCTAATTCTCGCTCATCTTCAGTGATAACCGCATTACTTGCCGCTAAGCCAGAGTAAACCAGTTGTTCAACTTTTAAACCACAGCGTTCTACCGCTTTGATAATATTTCTCGCCATATCATTATGACAAGAAATAAGATGCACGCTCACTTCCATGCGTACACCTGATAAACCAAGCGGGTTTTTAATTCCCTCTTGGTAATCAATCGTAAATTCTTGAGGAATGACGTGCAATATTCTTTGCTCTTCCCCAATCTTTATTGATTTGGCGGTATGAATCGCTCGATCCATATCCTCTTGAGAAACTTCTTCATCTGAAATAGTTCCCATGCCTTTTTCAATACGGCTCGCAATATGTCGCCCAGATAGAGAGAGAAACACATTACTAATTTGGCATTCCGCCATTAATTCTGCTTGGTCAACCGCTCTTTGGACAGACTTAACGACCGATTCAAGATCGTTAACTCCCCCTTTATCCATCCCACGGGATGGGCTGGTACCAGCGCCAATAATATTAATTTGACCGTCAGGCAGTATTTCGCCAACTAAAGCTGATACGGTAGCAGTGCCTATATCAAGACCAACAATAATGTTGTCATCAGCGGTCTTAGTCATTTTTACTCTCTTGTGCTTCTTGTTCAGGGAACCAACCTATTGCGGCTCCTGTATCATATCTAAGATCGATATAGCTCACTTGTTCAGTTTTATTGCCTAAATTCTTATACAGTGAAATAAAACGAGCCACTCGTTCATCTAGTGATTCTTTGCCTAACTCTAAGCGAATACCATTATCTAATATGATTTGCCACGCTCGGCGATCATTGAGTAACAGTGACGATATATTTAAGTTTAATAATTGAAACTTAGGGTTCGTTCTCTTCCAAACATTCAATACTTCTTGGCTAGTTCCTTGCGGGCCATAAAGTTTGACTCTTTCACCGTTCAATTGACCAATATCGCCATTAAATACTGTGCCATATCCATCTAACAAAGCGTTGCCATTCCAAATCGCGACTGCTCTATATTCTGTCAGAAACACTTTTATAGTGTCAGGCCACTGTTTACGAATCGATGCATGGGCTACCCACGGAATAGCCTGTACGCTCGACTGAAGTACATTAATATCTTGCGACATAAAAGTACCGATATGATCCAACTGAGCAAAAGCGCGCTGTACATCTAGCGAAGATACATATTGCAAATCACCTTGTAGTACAATCTTTGAAAGCGGTAGCCGCTGTTCGTCCCACATCCAACTGAGTGTTGAATAAACGAGTGAACTTATCAGCAGCAGCACTACAAACAAAAAAACAACACCAGAGGCGTGATTTTTTATGAGTGGCGAACGGGAAACAGCTCGGCTTTCATCGAACACATTCATTAACAAAGCCTGATGTTCCTGTTTTCAAATCGCAATCTCGTGCCCTATTTGGTTTGCAATAGAGGTAAAAGCACTAACTTTAACCTCCGGATTATACTGAGGTCGCTGAAAGTATCAAACATTGAAAGTAAGAAATCTGGACTGGATACCATGTTATTCAATATTGATACACAAATAAGCGCTCTAAATTAAATCTGTTGCATTTTATTGACATTCAATTCGAGAGCCGCTAGATGTTTCGCCACCTTGCCGATATCGCCGGCTCCTTGCGTCAACACAAGGTCACCCTCTTGTAATACATTAGCTAAAACTGAAGGTAGCATCGCACTGTCAGGAATAAAAATAGGATCAATTTTACCGCGACTGCGTATCGTTCGGCACAGCGATCGGCCATCGGCTCCCGCAATCGGCTTTTCTCCTGCTGCATAGACATCGAGCATGATCAGCACATCGACTTGCTCCAGAACATTGGCAAAATCATCATACAGATCACGAGTACGGCTATAACGATGGGGCTGGAAAATCATCACTAGCCGTTTTTCTTGCCAACCGCTACGCGCCGCCTTAATCGTCACTCCAACCTCGGTTGGGTGATGACCATAATCATCGACAAGCATGACAACACCATTGCCCGTGTCAAACTCACCAAGATGATCAAAACGACGTCCAGTGCCTTGGGTGCTCGCCATCGCTTTTAAAATCGCTTCATCGCAAATATCGTCTTCTGTAGCTACCGCAATAGCCGCGGAGGCATTAAGCGCATTATGACGACCTGGAATATTCAGCGTGATATCCAGATTGGCTCGTCCCTGTCTGACGACCGTAAACTGGCCTTGTTGCCCCTGCTGATGGTAATTCTCAATCCTGACATCGGCATCATCGGCAAAACCGTAGGTGATCACTTGACGGCTGATACGTGGAATGATTTCACGCACAACAGGATCATCAATACATAATATCGCCTGACCATAAAATGGCAGGTTGTGTAGGAAATCGATGAAGGTCTGTTTGAGCGTTTCAAAATCACCGCCATACGTATCCATGTGATCCGCTTCGATGTTGGTCACGATACTGACCATAGGCTGAAGATGAAGGAATGAAGCATCACTTTCGTCAGCTTCAGCAATCAAAATCCGACTTGAACCCAAACGCGCATTGGTGCCGGCGCTTTTGACTAACCCGCCATTAACAAACGTGGGATCTAAACCAGCCTCAGAATAAATTTGCGTAACCAATGCCGTAGTCGTTGTTTTACCATGCGTACCAGCCACCGCAATGCCATGACGAAAACGCATTAATTCCGCCAACATTTCTGCACGACGAACAATAGGAATGCGTCGCTCACGCGCCGCTTTCAGTTCAGGATTTAGCTCATCGATTGCAGTAGAGACTACCACCACGCTGGCGAGTTCAATATTAGTGGCTTGATGACCGATATAAATGATAGCCCCTTTATTTGCCAATCTTTCAGTCACAGGGTTGGAAGCGAGATCTGAGCCGGTAATTTGGTAGCCTTCATTGAGCAATACTTCTGCAATTCCGCTCATTCCCGCCCCACCAATACCGACAAAGTGAATACACTTGACGCGGCGCATCTCTGGCACCATGGCACGGATTTGAGCTAAATCTTGAGTATGTTTAATGGTCATGAAAAATTTCTCGTTATTGGGTAAGTGCGATGATAGCGTCGGCAACGACTTTATCAGCATCCAGTTGTGCGGCTGCACGCGCTTGTTGCGCCATCAACAGCAAATCATGACGCTCAAGAGAAGCAATCTCTTGCGCTAGTTTTTCTACTGTGAGCTGCGGCTGTTCAATCATTTTGGCCGCACCACAAGCGACTAAGTGATCCGCGTTAAGCGCTTGCTGTCGGTCTTTATGCATAAAAGGGATAAATATAGCGCCAACACCGGCCGCTGCCACTTCAGAAACCGTTAATGCTCCCGAGCGGCACACCAGTAAATCAGCCCACGCATAAGCGCCAGCCACATCCTCAATGAACTCGGTAACGTGTGCATTTTTGATCTGAAGCGCGCGATAAGCTTGCTCAACCGACTGTTGATTATTCTTGCCTGCTTGATGGCAAACTTGGTAATCATCGCCAAGCACAGCTAGTACGTCAGGCAAAGTTCGGTTCAGAATCTGCGCACCTTGGCTGCCGCCCATCACGAGAATGCGGATCGGTTCATTTCGCTCAGCAAAGCGCACTTGCGGTGCGGGTAATGTAGCGACATCTTGACGTACCGGGTTACCTACGACTTGTGCCTCAGTAAAGGCACCGGGGAAGGCTTGAAATACGCGTTTGGCAATTTTCGAAAGCCAACGGTTGGTTAACCCTGCTACGGCATTTTGCTCGTGAAGCACAACGGGAATTCCCATAGACCAGGCTGCCACGCCACCGGGGCCACTAACGTATCCGCCCATGCCGAGCACCGCATCAGGTTGCCACTGCTTCAAATAACGACGCGCTTGAAAAATCGCGTTCACAATTTGAAAAGGCGCTTTCAGCAAACGCCCTATGCCTTGGCCACGTAACCCTTTGACCTGAATAAAGTCGATCTCAATACCATGTTTAGGCACTAATTCTGCTTCCATCCGATCCGCAGTCCCTAGCCAGCGGATCTGCCAACCTTGCTGTTGGAGCTGTTTAGCCACAGCGAGGCCGGGGAAAACATGTCCCCCCGTTCCACCAGCCATAACCATTAAACGTTTATTGTTTGTCATTGGATTCTTTTTCTATAGACACTCGATTGCGATCTTTGAGTCGACATTCATGATCAATTCTCAACAAGATCGACACCGCAATCGACATAATAATTAAACTTGAACCGCCGTAACTGATCAAAGGCAGCGTCAGGCCCTTAGTCGGCACCATACCCGCTGCAGCGCCAACATTGATGAGCGTTTGGAATGCAAACCAAATTCCAATCCCAAAGGCCAAATAACCACCAAATTGCTGATCATGCTCAAAGGCTTTTTTACCGATAAACACCGCTTTAAATACCAGACTAAAAATCAGCAGTAGGACTAGTACAACACCAACAAAGCCGAGCTCTTCAGCCAGCACTGCAAATACGAAATCAGTGTGCGCTTCAGGTAAGTATTCTAGCTTTTGTATCGAGTTACCAAGCCCTTGACCAAACCACTCTCCGCGCCCAAAGGCCATCAGAGATTGAGTCAATTGATAACCGCTACCAAACGGGTCTTCCCATGGGTCAAGAAATGAAGTCACGCGGCGAATACGGTAAGGCTCTGCCGCAATCAGTGCGATTACCGCAACAATTCCAGCCACCATGAGCGCAATAAATTGTGACAGTTTGGCCCCAGCAATAAACAACATGCCAAACAGAGTCACCAACATCACAACCACGGTTCCCAAATCTGGCTGACCAAGCAGCAAGATGGCCAAGGTTCCAAACACCATAATCGGTTTCATGAAGCCACCAAAAAAGGTCTGCCTCACTTCATCTTGTTTACGAACTAAGTACCCAGCCATGAAAATAAACAGTGACAGTTTCGCCACCTCTGCTGGTTGCAGGTTAAATAACCCCAAAGGGATCCAGCGCGAGGCACCATTGACCGATTTGCCCGCGAGCAAAACCACAATCAGCAGCATAAAAGAGACGCCAAGTAGCACCGAGCTGTATTGCATCCAACGTTTCATTGGCACTTGCAACACCACACTCGATGTCACAATGGCCAGCATCAAGAAAATGGCGTGGCGAAACATAAAGTGAAACGGTTGATCCGTTAAACGCGAACTGATAGGAAACGAAGCCGATGTCACCATCACCAGCCCAGTCAGCATCAAACCTAAAGCAATCCATACCAATTGACGATCAAACAAGGCTTCAGGCGCTTGGCTCTGAAACCATTGACGAGTCATTTTGATGAGGCTTGAAAAGGACAAAATGCAATTTCCTGTTGATTAAGCGTAACGCTGTGCAAGCTCGGCAAAGGCGTCACCTCTGGCCATAAAGTTTTTAAACTGATCAAAACTGGCACAAGCAGGCGAAAGCATCACCATATCACCACGACGCAACCGCGGCTTGATCGATACGATAATCTCTTCCATCGATGAATAGAACTGAGCCGATGGATGCAGTGGCATGAATTGCTCACCGTCAACGCCAAAACAGCACAGTTTTACGTTCAATGTTTTTAGTATCGGTGCTAATGGCGAGAAATCAGCGCCCTTGCCAACGCCCCCCACAAGCAGATACAAAGTCCCTTGGCAATTTAACCCCGACAACGCCGCTTGGGTGCTTGCGACATTGGTTGCTTTCGAGTCATTGACCCATTTTACGCCGTGATTATCAGCAACAACCTGACAACGATGTGTCAGCCCGCGGTAAGATTTCAATGCATCAAGCGCAGATGAGTAATCAACACCCGCCAAATCGAGCAGTGCGAGTACAGTGAGCACGTTGGCACTATTGTGTCGTCCCACTAAGCTAAGCTCCTCGCTTGCCAACAATGACGTGCCTTTCGCGACTAAAAACGATTTTCCATCAATCATTTGCGTGCAATAGTCGGCGTCATGTTCAACGGAAAAACGTGCGATGTGACCTGAAAATGAGGGAGGTTCCGTCTGGCTATCATCGGCGTTCACGACCGCCGCTTGCGCATACTTAAAAATGCGCAATTTAGCTTGACGATACGATTCCATACCATCGTAGCGATCCATATGATCTTCAGTCAGATTGAGAAAGGCAGCAGAGACGAGTTTTAAACTTGAGGTCGTTTCTAGCTGGAAGCTTGAAAGCTCCAGCACATAAAGATCGGCCTCTTGCTGAAGTAGATCTAAAGCAGGCACACCAATATTGCCGCCAACGGCAACCTTAACCCCTGCAGCTTTAGCAAGCACTCCGGTTAAATCCGTCACTGTGCTCTTACCGTTGGATCCGGTGATAGCGATAACAGGCTTATCCACCTGCCAAGCAAAGAGCTCAATATCACCCACCACGGGAATATGTTGCGCTAACGCCTGTTGAATCTCTGGCGTAGCTAAAGCAATGCCTGGATTAGTAACAATCAAGTCAGCGTCAAGTAGCCAAGCTTGGTTCCAACTGCCACAATGTAGCTCAACTTGCGAGCTTAAATGCTCTCGACCTGGCGGGTTGTCCCGCGTGTCGATCACCTTAATCGTGAGCGAGCGATCTAAACTCAAAAGGTAGTTCACCACCGAGAGGCCCGTCATACCGAGCCCCACGACCACCACATTATTAACAGTTTGCCAACGATCCATCTTCATTCCATTCAACACCGTTTTGCTCTATCACTAGCGCACTTTTAGTGTAGCCAAACCCACTAACACCAACACAATTGAGATAATCCAAAAACGGACGATCACACGTGGTTCTGGCCAACCTTTCAATTCATAGTGGTGATGGATAGGGGCCATCCGGAAAATACGCTGACCACGTAATTTGTAGGAACCAACTTGTAAAATCACCGACAAGGTTTCCATCACAAACACGCCGCCCATGATCACTAACACAAACTCTTGACGAACCAACACCGCAATTGTACCGAGTGCACCGCCTAGAGCGAGTGAACCCACATCGCCCATAAAGACTTGTGCAGGATAAGTGTTGAACCACAGAAAACCTAAACCGGCCCCCACAATTGCAGTACACACCACCACTAGCTCTGAGGCATAAGGAACATAAGGAATATGCAGATAACTGGCGAAATTGACGTTCCCAGTTGCCCATGCAATCACAGCAAAACCGGCAGCAACTAAAACAGTCGGCATGATGGCTAAACCGTCCAGACCATCGGTTAAGTTCACCGCGTTACTGGTTCCGACGATGACAAAATAGGTCAGCACAATGTAGAGCAAGCCCAGTTGCGGCATCACATCTTTAAAGAAAGGCACCACAAGCTGAGTAGCTGCGGTATCGTTGCCATGTGCATAGAGAGCAAACGCCACTATCAACGCAATGGCCGACTGCCAAAAGTATTTCCAGCGCGCGATCAATCCATCACTGTTTTTACGCACCACTTTGCGATAATCATCCACAAAACCGACTACGCCATAGCCAAGCAGCACCGCGAGTACAGCCCACACGTAAGGGTTTGAGAGATCTGTCCACAGCAGTACGGTAGTAATGATAGAGGCGAGGATCATAACACCGCCCATGGTTGGCGTACCACGCTTACTAAAGTGTGATTCTGGACCGTCGTTACGCACCACTTGACCAATTTGCAGTAGTTGCAAACGTTTAATCAAGCGCGGCCCCATCCATAACGACAGAGCAAGTGCGGTTAAAATACTGACGATGGCCCGAAATGAGAGATATTCGAACAGACGAAAAAAAGAGAAGTATGGCTGGAGTAGATCCGCGAGCCAAATAATCATGAGTATTTCTCCTTGAGAGCAGCCACAATTTTACTCATACCCGCACTGTTTGCACCTTTGACAAGTAAGGTATGAGACTCTTGATCGAATTGTGATAATTGCTGCTCGATATAAGCAATCATGTCCGCATGGCTTTCAAAATGGAGGCCATGGCATAGGTCACTGATCACTTTTGCATCGCGACCGTAAGTAAGGACATAGTCAAACTGGAATGGTGCAGCATGTTCACCGACTTGACGATGAAGTGCAAGGCTTTCATCGCCCAACTCGGCCATATTACCTAAAATTAACCAACGCCTTGCAGAGAAAGTGTTAAGTAGATCAACCGCCGCTTTCATCGCTGGAACACTGGCATTGTAACTGTCATCAATCAGTTTCACAGTCGAGCTCAATTGGGTGACATCAACACGCCCTTTCACCTGAGCCAGATGCGCAAGTCCGTACTGCACCTCTTCAAGATTTGCACCCAACTCAATGGCTAATGCCGCCGCCGCCAACGCATTAGAAACGTTATGTTCACCCACAATATTGAGCCCAATGTCAATATGACCGACGGGTGTGATCATTTCAAACTGAGCTTCACCTTGTTCGTTAAGCCTAATACCACGGGCGTAAAAATCTGCCATTTGACGGCTGGAAAAGGTTTTAACGGTTTTGTCCGCTAAAATAGCGCTCCACCGCTCACCACCGTGGCTTTCTAAATTAATAATGGCTGTCGCACCTGAAGCAAGGCCTTGATAAATTTCACCTTTCGCCTGTTTTACGCCCTCAATTGAGCCAAAACCTTCCAGATGCGCCGCGGCAACATTGTTCACCAATGCGACATCCGGCTTCACTAAAGAGGTGGTATAAGCAATTTCACCAATATGATTCGCCCCTAACTCAATCACTGCATACGCATCATTAAGACCAGAGCGAAGCAGAGTGAGCGGCACGCCGATATCATTATTAAAATTGCCAGCAGTAAAGAGCACGCGGCCTTTGGCTGATAAAATATTTGCCACCATCTCTTTGACTGTGGTTTTACCGCAACTACCTGTAATCGCTGCGGTCGGTGTTTGACACTGTTGGTGAACCCAAGCGCCAAGCAGGCCTAACGCCAGTTTGGTGTCGGTAACCACCAGCTGAGGAACCGAAACCGCCAAAGGGCGCTGAACCAATAACGCCTTTGCACCAGAGGCAACCGCTTGTGCAGCAAACTCATGAGCATCAAATTTATCACCAACCAAGGCAACAAAGAGCGAACCCGGTTTGATTTGACGCGTGTCGGTCGAGACCTCAGACACCGTCATATCACAACCAACTAATTGTGCCTGCAAAACGTGCGTCAATTGCTGTAAAGAGACTTCTATCATGCACTTATCTCCAGTAAGGTTTGCGCCGTTTCGCGATCCGAATAGTGAATAGTTTGATGGGCCATCACTTGATAATCTTCATGCCCTTTGCCTGCCAATAAAATGATATCTTGCTGATCGGCGTGTTGCAGGGCGTATTGCACGGCAGCATAACGATTGTGCTCAACGTGTGCGCGACTTGCAAACTTAAGTCCTGCCACCATATCTTGCACAATGTCTGCCGGTTTTTCGCTACGAGGGTTATCGTCGGTCAAAATGATCTTATCGGCGCAGCGCTCTGCAATTTCGGCCATCATCGGACGTTTGCCTTTATCGCGGTCGCCACCACAACCAAAAATCGCCCATAGCTGACCTTGGCAATGAACGCGAAGTGCCAACAGTGCTTTTTCCAAAGCATCGGGCGTGTGTGCATAATCGACGACGATCTTCGCACGATTTGGCGCTTGAAAGAGTTCCATTCGCCCTAAGACCGGCTGCAGTTGAGAAGCCGTTGTCATCAAGGCTTGTTTATCAAACCCTAAAGTCAGCATAGTGGCAAAAGCGAGTAGAAGATTGCTGGCGTTAAATTCGCCAATCAACGGCACGCTCAATTCACCTTGACCATAGTAGCCGTCGAAGGTTAATGAAATACCATTATCACTGTAAGAGACCGAGCTCGCCCACAGCGCTTTAGCGCATTGCGGTTGCTGCTTTAAAGAGACAGCAATCGGTGCTTTCAGCTGTGCTAACCAACTCGCACCCACCGCATCGTCGGCATTGATGACAGCGTGTTGGCAGTGATGAGCGGTAAATAAGGAGAGCTTTGCTTTGGCGTACTCTTCCATGGTGCCATGATAATCGAGATGATCGCGGCTTAAGTTAGAAAACACGCCCACAGCGAACTTCAATGCTTGAACTCGCCCTTGAACTAATCCGTGCGAAGAGACTTCCAGCGCGGTATAGCGAGCGCCTTGCTGCGCTAATTGATAGAGTGTTTCTTGGACCTCAATGGCATTACCTGTGGTATTGGCGGCAGGCTGTAAATGGTTAAGAAAACCATTACCCGTCGTACCCAGCACCGCCGCTTTATCGCCTAACAAGTCAATCCACTGCGCGATTAATTGAGTAATGGTGGTTTTACCGTTGGTTCCCGTAACCCCAATCAACGTACTGGTCTTCGAACGATAAAGCCGCGATGCCAGTTGAGATAAATGTTGGTTTAGATCAGCAAGGTAAATCACTAACACGCCATTGACCGTAGTCATACTGCCATGCGGATGCTGCCCACACGCTTGAGCCAATACCAGATTCGCCCCAGCTTGAGTAGCGCTATCAATAAACTGCCTTCCGTCGATGGCATGGCCGACCACTGCAATAAAGGTATCATTGGATGATATTTTACGGCTATCGAGCACTAAACGAGTCACCGACAACGTTGAAATAGAATGGCCATCGAGGTCAAGCCAAGGGGCGATGAGATCTTGTAAACACATACTCGGCGTCATTGTGCTTCTCTCTTAATTATTTTTGGAATCGATTTTCATCAGGAGCGACATTGAGGATCTGCAACGCTCCTTTCATTATTTCGGCAAAGACAGGGCCGGCAACGGAACCGCCATAATATAAGTCACCTTGAGGTTCATTCACCATCACCACTAACGAGACTCGAGGGTCACTCACTGGAGCCACTCCTGCCGTGTAAGCAAAATATTCATCACCATAACCGCCGGCAATCGCTTTGCGCGAAGTGCCTGACTTGGCCGCAATACGATAGCCCGGAACCGCGGCTTGAGTTGCTGTGCCACCGGGTTGGGTAACGGTTTCCAACATTTCCAACACTTTCTTAGCATTAGTTTTATCAACCACTTGGCGTGATAAATCTTGCTGGTTGCTGTCAATAATATGGATTGGTTGGTACTGACCTAAATTGCCTAAAGTGGCATAAGCATGAGCCAACTGAATGGGGGTAATTGACAAACCATAGCCAAATGCCAAGGTGGCAATTTCAAACGGTGACCAACGGCGGCGATTCGGGAAAATACCCAAAGTCTCACCGACAAGGTTTAAACCCGACATTTCACCAAGCCCTACAGAGGTATACATACCTAATAGAGCTTCGAGAGGCATTTCAAGCGCCAGCTTAGCCACTCCGATGTTACTCGATTTTTTCAGAATTAAGGTTAAATCGGCTTTGCCGACTTTTGAGGTATCACGCACTCGACTGCCGCCGATTTGCATGATGCCATTCCCTGTATCAATCACCGTTTTGTCATTCGCAACGCCATTTTCAAGCGCGGCCAATACTACAAAAGGTTTGACAGTTGAGCCCGGTTCAAAGGCGTCCGTGATCACGCGGTTACGCATTTTAAAACTTTGCCAATCGGAACGGTTATTGGGGTTGTATGAGGGGGCGTTAACCATCGCTAATACTGCACCCGTTTTCACGTCGAGCAAAATCGCCGATGCCGAAGTGGCACGATAGTCCGCCACAGCTTGCTTGACCGCACGAAAGGCGATCGCTTGCAAACGTTGGTCAATGGTCAACGCCAGTGGCTTGCCCTCTTCACGCTCTTCAAGCGAGATATTTTCCACCACTCGGCCATACCGATCTTTGCGGATCACCTGTTTGCCCGCTTCCCCCGTCAGCCATTTATCATAGCTGCGCTCAACCCCTTCTAAACCGTGGCCATCGATGCCCGTCACACCAATTAAGTGTGCACTCGCCTCACCGGCTGGATAGTAACGGCGAGATTCGGCCTTGAGCCCCACACCCGCTAATTTGAGTTCGCGAATATAATTGGCCATTGCAGGGCTCACTTGACGCTGCAAATAGATAAAACGGCGGGTTTGGTTCTCTTCAATTTTTTTCAGCAGCTCACTGCGCTTAATGCCTAACACATCAGCCAGTGCGTACCAACGTTCACGTTCAACTAAGCCGCCGGCTTTAAAAATAGCCACAGGATCAGCCCATACTGCATCGACAGGAACACTGACTGCGAGAGGTTCACCATTACGATCCGAAATGATTCCGCGTGCCGATGGCAAGGTTTTGGCTCGGACAGAGCGCATATCCCCTTCGCGGATCAAATTATCCGGTTCGATAATTTGGATGAAGGCAACGCGCCCAACCAATAAAGCGAAAGTAACGAATACAAAAAAGAGGATGAGATAGAATCGCCAACGGATCAAAATAGGAGATGTCGCTTTTTCTTGACGAGGTGCCGCTTGGGCTTTGTCTTTGTTTTTTTTCATTTGAGCGTAATCACCACTTCTTTATCAGAATCAGGTCGCTTCATTTCCAGCTCTTGTTTGGCAAGATTCTGCACGCGACTATGTTCTGCGAGGGCCGTTTCCTCAAGAATGAGGTTACGCCATTCATTATCGAGCCGCTCGCGCTCAACTAAGGTTTGATCTTTTTCCGAAATCGCCTGCCTAGAATGGTGGGTAATAAACACCACCCCCATCGCACTGGCAAAAATTAACATTAACAAAATAAGCGGCACTCGACCCACCGTAAACAGGTCAAGTGCAATCAGTTTGGTTAAATTCGGCGGCGATTTAGACATAGACTACAGTTTTTCAGCAACTCGTAATACTGAGCTACGTGAACGGGGATTGAGTTCCACTTCTTCTTTAGTTGGCATAATCGCTTTCCCAACTGGTTTTAAGTTGGCTGAGCCCAATGCCTGAATTTGTATTTCTGTTAACGGCAAACCATGTGGAACCTCTGGGCCTTTACTCTCTTTACGAATAAAGCGTTTGACCATGCGATCTTCAAGCGAATGGAAACTGATCACCGATAAGCGCCCTTGCGGGGCTAAGATCTTAGCTGCGCCTTTCAATGCAGTGTCGATCTCTTCTAATTCA
This sequence comes from Vibrio qinghaiensis, assembly GCF_002257545.1. Lineage (NCBI taxonomy): Bacteria > Pseudomonadati > Pseudomonadota > Gammaproteobacteria > Vibrionales > Vibrionaceae > Vibrio > Vibrio qinghaiensis. The sequence continues at coordinate 2,290,451 of NZ_CP022741.1, forward strand.
CTATTGATATAGATACGAAATGCTTGAAATGAGCGCGTAGCCGGGTGTTTTTTCTCTTTAAAGCTTTTCGGCGCAGCTTCTGAAATCAGTTTGGCCAATTGGCTGGTGCGCGTCAGAGGCTCTTTTTCATCGTCTTCACGGTAAGCGACAATCGCTTTGGCAATACGGCGCGCGTGCTTGTCTTCACCAAATTCACGAATCACCCAAGTAATGTCGTCCAAATCGGCTTGCGCAAGCCACTGCGAGACAGGGATCCCTGACGTCGGGTCCATACGCATATCAAGCGGGCCATCTTTCATGAAACTAAAACCGCGCTCGGCATCGTCCAACTGCGGCGAGGAAACGCCTAAATCAAGCAGTACTCCATCTACTTTCCCAACCAGATCGTAGCGCTCAGCGTATTGTGCCATGCCAGAGAATGGGCCATGAATGATAGTAAAACGCGGGTCGTTAATTTTTCCAGCTTCAGCAATCGCTTGTGGATCGCGGTCTATGCTGTAAAGCCGACCATTGTCACCCAACTTAGAGAGAATTGTACGACTATGACCACCACGGCCAAACGTGCCGTCGATATAAATACCGTCTGGTTTGATAGCAAGGCCATCAATGGATTCATTCAGTAGTACAGAAATGTGTTGAAAAGGTTCAGTCATCGTTTTCTCATCGGGCTAAAGCTGAAATATAGCAATCGGCTACGGCGCAAGTATTCAGTTTACTGATTTAACGCCGCATCGCTACCACTTGACGTTGGCATCACGTGATATTGCGCTAAGTTTAGTGCTTACGAAATAATTTTCGTCAATAAAAAGCAAAAAACCCATCATAACCGCAAGAGTTATGATGGGTCTGCAATAGGTGGAGTTGACGTATAAGCCGGGTTCTGTTCCGCTTGCGCGGCAGTAGCCATTCGTCTAGGCCAGCAATCACTCACTGGCTCAAGCAACCTACCCGCTTCCTTACGCGAGCAACGCAATGTGGAAGCCTATTTGGTCTTGCTCCGGGTGGAGTTTACCTTGCTACGAACTGTTGCCAGACGCACGGTGCGCTCTTACCGCACCCTTTCACCCTTACCTGTGCCCATTCCGAAGAAATTGGGCCATCGGCGGTCTTCTCTCTGCTGCACTTGTCGTAGGCTTTCGCCCCCCAGGCGTTACCTGGCACCCTGCTCTATGGAGCCCGGACTTTCCTCCCCTCCATCAGTCTCCCCAGCACAAGGCTAAAGGACATCAATGAAGCAGCGACTACCCAGTCAACTCCGAGGGCGGATTGTATAGAGAAAGATAGGTACTGTCTAGGCTCAAACAACTTCTGTGTTTAATTCACGCTTAAGCGTTTAATTATCCATCGATTTAAAGCATTAAGATGCTGCTGGCTAATTAAGCAGATAGGTTTTCAAGCCCCCACTTATAAAGGGCATTTTTCTTAAGGTTATAAATTTCAGCCGCCAATGCGGCCGCTTTTTTCAGAGGCAGCTCTTTTGTCAAAATCGCTAAACTGCGCAACGCTTCGTCCGGCAAGCTATCGTCCACGCTGTCTCTGTAACCATGGATCAGTAACACCATTTCACCACGCTTGCGGTTCTCATCTTCATTAATCCAATTAATCAGTTCGCCTAACGGCAAACCTTGAATCGTCTCGAAGGTTTTGGTGAGTTCGCGGGCTAGCACCACGTTACGATCTGGCCCTAAGATAGCTAACATATCTTGCAGTGATTCGCTAATTCGGTGTGGTGACTCATAAAAAATACAGGTGCGTTCAGCCTTAGCGATCTCGAGGAATTTATCTTTACGCCCTTTGCTTTTCGGCGGCAAAAAACCTTCAAAACTGAAACGATCAGAAGGTAAGCCTGATGCACTGAGCGCAGTAATCACAGCACAGGCGCCAGGAAGTGGCACAACTCTCACACCAGCTTGACGACATTGATTGACAAGATGGTACCCTGGATCACTGATCAGTGGCGTTCCTGCATCAGAAACCAACGCAATAGATTGCCCTGATAATAATTTATCGACTAACACTTGTGCTTTTTGCTGTTCGTTGTGATCATGCAAGGCAAAGGTTTTAGTCTGGATATTGAAGTGAGCGAGAAGTCTGCCAGTATGGCGTGTATCTTCCGCAGCGATAACATCAACACTTGAGAGTACTTCAATGGCTCGCTGGGTAATATCACCCAAATTGCCAATTGGCGTAGGAACAATGTAGAGAGTTGGGATCTCTGCTGGCAAGGTTTTGCTATCTGTCATTTGTTTACCATCACTTCAACGATTAATATAGAGACAATTTTACACGGAATAATGAAAGAACTCATGGCTATGAAGAACCATCCGAGACTCAGTGTACCACGCTTATTCACGCCCGTTGCATTAGCAATGGCTTTGGCGGCGTGTTCGTCTTCACCGTCGACGCCCACCTCAGTCGATATTACGCAAGATCCCGCCAAGTCAGCGCAAACTTACTTGATGCAAGCAGATAGTAGCCAAGGTCCACTGCAAAATGATTGGTTGATCATGGCTCTTAAAGCCGCCATTAACGAAAACAACAGCGAACAAGCGCAACTGTTGATTATGCGCTTAGCCAAGCAGTCGCTCTCTGAAGCGCAACAAGCTGAATGGCAAATGGCTAGGGCGCAGTTGCTGAGTAATGCGGAACAGTTTTCACAAGCGCTCTCTCAGCTTAATTTTCAGGCTTGGTGGAAGCTAAGCCCTGAAACATGGGCTCAATACCATCAAATGCGCGCCGATATTTTTACCGCGCTCAGCCGCCCTTTTGATTCAAGTAGGGAGCTTATTGCATTAAGCACTTACGTTGATGATGCCGAGCAAGAAGCGATTGCCGATCAAATTTGGCTCAATTTCAATCACTATAGCGAACGTGAAATTACCCAATTCAATCCAGAGCCTAACGAAAACGTGCTCGATGGCTGGCTACAACTGGCTGTATATATGAAAACGCTCAATAGCAATATTCCGCAGCTGAAGAATACGCTCGAAAAATGGCTTGCGGAAAACAGCAATCACCCAGCGGCTCGTTATACGCCTAAAGCGATACAAGATATTTTAGCGCTGGAGATCATCAAGCCCACTAACACCGCGTTGTTACTTCCTCTTTCAGGAAAGTTTGCCACGCAAGCTCAACTGATCCGTGATGGCTTTATCATGGCGATGATGAATGACCATAACCGTGACCTCAATGCTACCTTGACTGTGATTGATACCAATGTCGAAGACGCCGCGCTCATAGACAAGCAACTGATTGAAAAAAACATTGATTTCATTGTTGGACCACTCATCAAAGAGAACATCGAGAATCTACATAAGCTTCAACAAGCACGCTTAGCTTCTATCCCTACGCTGGCGTTGAATATTCCAGACCAAATTGAAGATCATCCTAACACTTGCTATCTTGCACTTTCGCCAGAGCAAGAGGTTGAACAAGCCGCTAAGTATCTGTTTAGCCAAGGCTATCAATACCCTTTAATACTCGCTCCTCAAGGTAATTACGGCCAACGTGTAGTAGAAGCATTTAGCGAAGAATGGCAAAAATACAGCAAGAATAAAGTATCGGTGAACCTGTTTGGTGATAAGCATCAATTGCAACGCAACATTAACTCAGTATTTGGTCTGCAAGATAGCCAACAAAATATCGCGCAAATGGATGCGTTGATGGGTATTGATTTGCAAAGCCTGCCCCGCAGTCGTCGTGATATCGATTCGGTTTATATCGTGGCTAACAGCGCAGAATTGACTTTAATTAAACCCTTTATCGAGGTCGCAATTAACCCTGACACTAAGCCACCCAAACTGTTTTCAAACTCTCGTAGTAACAGTGGTAACACACAGTATGAAGACCTCTCTGGTGTAACTTATAGCGATATTCCATTACTCATTCATCCCAATTCAATGCTGGATAATGAAATGAACCAATTGTGGCCAAAGAACTCTAATAGTGAGAGGCGCTTACAAGCATTAGGTATGGATGCTTACCAGTTGATGATTGAGCTACCACAAATGAAAGTCGTCGAGGGGTATAGCATCGATGGCAAAACAGGCACATTAAGTATTGATGAACAATGCGTAATACAGAGAGAGATCAGTTGGGCGGTATATGGCGCTCTTTAGTCGCAGAGCGATAGGTCAACAGTATGAAAACGCAGCCAAACACTATTTATTGAGTTGCGGTTTAGTTTTTATTGAACAAAATTTCAATACCAAAATCGGTGAAATTGACCTCATTATGCGGGATAAAAATACCTTAGTGTTCGTAGAGGTTAAATACAGGAAAGATCAACATCATGGCCATGCAGCAGAAATGGTTACTACTGCAAAAATGACAAAGTTGATGAAAACCGCGAATTTATGGCTACTGAAGCGTGGCCTATCGCCCTATGACACCGATTTTCGTTTCGATGTGATCGCCATCCACCAAGATGTGCATCATATTGAGTGGATTAAAAACGCAATAACTCAAGGATAAACGATGCTAGACAGCATTAAAGACAGTTTTACCGAAAGCATCCAAATTCAAATTGCGGCTGCTGAAGCACTACCCCATGCGATCACGCATGCTGCACAAGCCATGGTGGCAACGCTACTTAACGGTCATAAAATTCTCTGTTGTGGTAATGGTGGCTCCTCGGCCAATGCCCAGCTTTTTTCTTCTTGCTTACTGAACCGTTTTGAAACTGAACGCCCGAGTTTACCCGCCATTGCATTAACCGCAGACAATACCACGTTAACCGCAGTTGCTAACGACTATCACTACCAAGAAATATTCTCGAAACAGGTACGTGCATTTGGTCAACCTGGTGATGTTTTGTTGGCTATTTCAACCAGTGGTAACAGCAAAAACATCATTAAAGCGATGGAAGCGGCTGTGACTCGTGATATGACGATTATCGCTCTCACAGGCAAAGACGGTGGAGAAATGGCTGGTCTTCTAGGTGAAAATGATGTGGAGATCCGCATCCCCTCGCAGCGGACAGCTCGAATCCATGAAGTTCATATGGTCACCCTACACTGCTTATGTGACTTGATTGATCAAGTCCTTTTCCCTTCTCATGAAGAATAGACAATGAATAGATTAAAACTTTCACTCATTCTACTGTTGAGCTTTGCTGTATCAGGTTGTGCAGGCGTTATCCTTGCTGGCGCGGCAACAACAGCGAGCCTAGTAACAGACCCTCGAACCACTCAAGAAATTTGGAATGATAATAACATCGAATTTGAAGTAGCAGGTATCGCCAATAAAGCCCCCTTTAACGGAAAAACTCGCATTACGGCCAGTTCTTATCAAGGGATTGTCGTGTTGATGGGACAAGCTGAAAACTCCGGATTACTCAATGAGTTTGAAAATAAAGCACGTGAGACAAAAGGGGTCAAAACCATTCATAATCAAGTCAGAATAAAAGCGCCTTTATCGATTGGCGAAATCAGTAACGACAGTTGGATTACGACTAAAGTAAAATCAGCGCTGTTGGCCAATTCTGAACTGAACACAATCAAAATCAAAGTAATCACAGAAAATAGAGAAGTATTTTTACTTGGCTATATCTCGGCAGAACAGGCTAATCTAGCCAGCGATATCGCTCGAAACATATCAGGCGTAAAACAGGTGATTAAGGCATTTCAATACAGCGAATAACCTTGGTTATCCTTTGTTTTTGTTAGAAAAAAAGCAGCGAATATCGCTGCTTTTTCGATCATGACTGCTTAATGTGTGAAAATGAGTTACTTAATGACTCTTAAGCTTGGTTTTCCCTTCGGCCGAGAAGTTTCTTGTGCCCGAGTCTCTAATAATTCCTCATCTTCTTGAGAAGCAACGCTTAACATCGGTTCTTGTTCAGATTCCTCTGTTATGCCCGCTTCTAGATAAGCGATATAGGCCTCTTCAGGTTCAAACATAGTACCGGCACCGTTTTCACGTGCATAGATAGCTTGCACTGCGTACAAAGGCACTATGACCGAATGAGGACGTCCACCAAAGCGAGCATTGAACGTAATCGCTTCATTGCCAAGCTCAAGGTTACCTATCGCTCTTGGGGCAAGATTAAGGATAATTTGTCCATCTTGCACAAACTCCATCGGCACTCGTACACCCGTAAGAGTGGCATCCACAACAACATGAGGAGTCAATTCATTTTCTAATAGCCAATCATAAAATGCTCTAAGCATATAAGGTCGGCGAGGAGTCATTTGAGAGATATCCATCAAACTGCCTTAACGAACTAAACGCATCTCACGTTCAGCTTCTGTTAAAGAAGCCAAGAATGAATCACGCTCAAAAACACGATTCATATATACTTTAAGCTCTTTAGAGCCAGGACCAATCAGATCAATCCCCAAAATAGGTAAGCGCCATAGTAATGGAGCTAAATAACAGTCAATGAGGCTAAACTCTTCACTCATGAAATATTCGTATTCCGCGAACACAGGGCCAAGAGTTAATAGATCATTGCGTAATTTATTACGAGCAGCTTCTGACTCTTCCGCATTGCCCTTCACGACTTTCTCAGCCAGTGAGTACCAGTTTTTCTCAATACGGTAAATCATCAAACGGCTATTACCACGAGCCACAGGATAAACAGGCATCAGCGGTGGATGAGGGAAACGCTCATCTAGGTATTCCATGATGATCTTTGAGTCATAAAGAGCAAGCTCACGATCAACCAACGTTGGTACTGTCTTATATGGGTTTAGCTCAATAAGGTCAGCAGGTAGATTGGTTTCATCAACTAATTCTACTTCAACACTGACACCTTTTTCCGCTAGAACAATACGTACCTGATGACTATACATATCAGATGCACTCGAAAATAGCGTCATCACAGAACGTTTATTGGCAGCTACAGCCATGGAGCCCTCCAGCACACTTACAGATATAAAAACAATGGAGGCCAGGCCTCCATTGAAGATTCTAAAAATTAGAAATTAACGCCGCATGGTAGCACAATTAGTGCACATCACGCCAATATTCTTTCTTCAATAGAATGACCACGATAGTAAATAGCACAAGGAATGCCATTACCCACCAGCCTAAAGTTTGCCTTTCAAGCTTGACTGGTTCAGCGGAATATTCAAGAAAGTTAACGATGTCGCGGACCGCTTGATCATACTCACTTTTACTCAGCTCACCAGTCCCATCAGACTCGACACCAATAACCGTCTTAACTTCCTCACCATTAACGATATGGGTGCTATAAACAGGCTGTGGTATACCTTGTAGCTCTTCAAGCACATGAGGCATACCGACGCTTGGGAATACAATATTGTTTACACCAAATGGCCGGCTAGGATCGGCATAAAATGAGCGAAGGTAAGTATACAGCCAATCTGTTCCTCGCACTCGGGCCACCAGCGTTAAATCAGGTGGTGGTGCACCAAACCATTTTGCTGCTGACTTATCTGGAATAGCATTCTCCATCAGTTGACCAATTTTGGCATTAGGATCAAAGATCAAATTCTCTTTCATCAAATCTGCAGGAATATTCAAGTCATTCGCTACACGTTCATAACGCTGGTATTGAGTTGAGTGGCAAGCAAAACAGTAGTTCATGAATAACTTAGCACCATGCTGTAGTGATGCTTGGTCCCTTAAATCATTATTCGCTTTATCTAGATGTACATTGGCTCCAGCTGCCAGAGCAAGTGACGGCAGCATTGCAAATAAAACTACAATCCACTTTTTCATTTAAATGTCACCCTTTCTGGTAATGGTTTCGTTGCTTCATTTTTGCTATAGAAATAGAGCAAAACAAAGAACATGAAATAACCTAAGCTAAAGATCTGCGCCATAAGAGTATAAGTTGGCGTGGCTGGCAACGCGCCCAATACACCCAAAGCAATAAAGCAGATAGTGAACTGAATGATATTGAATAAGTGAAACTTACTGCGGTAGCGGTAAGAACGAACTTTACAACGATCCAGCCATGGCAATAAGAACAGCACTACAATCGATGCGCCCATTGCAATTACACCGATCAGCTTATCTGGAACGGCACGTAAAATGGCGTAAAACGGAGTGAAATACCAAACGGGTGCAATGTGTTCAGGTGTTTTAAGTGGATTTGCCGCTTCAAAGTTAGGCGGCTCAAGGAAATATCCCCCCATCTCTGGGTTAAAAAACAGCACGTAACAGAATAAGAACAAGAAGCCAGCAACACCAATAAGATCTTTTACCGTCCCGTAAGGGTGGAATGGAATAGAATCAATGATGTCGTATTTCTTAGTGTAGTAGTCATGGAATTTAAACTGCGTTTTATAATCATCGCCCATAGACCCTTTTGGTATCTTGGTTTCAATACCGTCAGGGTTATTAGAGCCAACTTCATGCAGTGCTAAAATATGAAGAACAATAAGTAATAATAAGACGATAGGTAAAGCAATCACATGCAGAGCAAAGAAGCGGTTTAATGTAGCGCCTGAAATAACGTAGTCACCACGTATCCATAGAGTTAAATCATCACCGATAACAGGGATTGCACCGAACAAAGAGATAATAACTTGCGCTCCCCAGTAGGACATTTGTCCCCATGGTAGCAAGTATCCCATAAAGGCTTCAGCCATCAACACTAAGAAGATCAGCATTCCAAATAGCCATAGCAGCTCACGAGGCTTCTGATATGAACCGTAAATTAAGCCACGGAACATATGTAGATAAATCACCACAAAGAAAGCTGAAGCTCCGGTAGAGTGCATATAGCGCAGTAACCAACCATACTCAACATCACGCATTATGTATTCAACTGACGCGAAAGCGCCTTCACCTGATGGCACATAGTTCATGGTTAGCCACACACCTGTGAGCAGTTGGTTAACTAGAACCAACATAGCTAACGATCCAAACAAATACCAAAAGTTAAAGTTTTTCGGCATTGGGTATTCAGATAGGTGTTTCTTATAAGCGTTCATTGCAGGTAAACGCTTTTCTACCCAATCAAGTAAAACTTGCATTATGCAGCCTCCCCTGTTTCATCTAACCCAATGACAATACGAGTATCGCTAAGATACATGTATTGAGGGATAACCAAGTTTAGTGGTGCAGGTACGCCTTGGAAAACTCGGCCAGCCATATCAAATTTTGAACCATGACAAGGACAGAAGAAACCAGATTTCACCCCTTGAACTTGTTCACTAAAAGAATCCGGTAAATAAGTGGGTGAACAGCCAAGGTGGGTACAGATACCAACCGCAACGAAATATTCAGGTTTAATCGAACGATAAGCATTTTGTGCATAATTAGGCTGCTGCTGTTCATCTGATTGAGGATCTCGAAGCTGGTTTTCGATATCTTTTAGCCCATCGACCACTGATTGAGAACGACGAACAACCCAAACAGGCTTTCCTCGCCACTCAACACGAACCATTTGCCCCTCTTCAAGTTTACCTATTTCAACTTCAACAGGAGCACCCGCCGCTTTGGCTTTGGCACTTGGGTTCCAAGATTTAATAAAAGGAACGGCGACAGCAGCGGCGCCTAACCCTCCGACAACGGCTGTTGTCGCGGTTAAGAAACGTCTGCGGCCGTTATTTAAAGGCGCATTGCTCATCCAAACATTCTCCCATTTGCTCCCTGTGGATTATTGTTATTCCGCTTATAAGAGCATGGCTAACAAAATACGAATCTAGTTGTATTTATTTGATGGTAAATGATAAATAAAACCCTACTTTTTGACAAGATAAAGCTACCTTTTCGTAACATTCGTGAAGTAAATCGCACGTGAGGTCACAAAAGAAAGATTAAAGAACCATAACCAAATGATGTGATTAAAAAAATGAGTGTTTGCTAACACCAAAAAACAAAAAGCCCGGTATAAATACCGGGCTTTTGAACCACAATCCAGTAACACTGGAAGCGAATCTTTTGAAAAAAGATTAACGCTTAGAGAATTGTGGTTTACGACGTGCTTTACGCAGACCAACTTTCTTACGTTCAACGCAACGAGCGTCGCGAGTAACGTAGCCAGCTGCACGTAGAACAGGACGTAGTGATTCGTCGTATTCCATTAGAGCGCGAGTGATACCGTGACGGATAGCACCAGCTTGACCAGAAATACCACCACCTTTAACAGTGATGTATAGATCCAGTTTCTCAGTGAGTTCAACTAGCTCAAGAGGTTGTTTAACAACCATGCGAGAAGTTGGACGACCAAAGTAAACATCAAGGCTACGCTTGTTGATTACAATGTTGCCGCTGCCTGGTTTAATAAAAACGCGTGCAGCTGAGCTTTTGCGACGGCCAGTGCCGTAGTATTGATTCTCTGCCATTTTCGAAATCCCCAATTAGATGTCTAGTACTTTTGGTTGTTGAGCAGCATGGTTGTGCTCAGCGCCAGCGTAAACTTTCAGCTTACGGTACATAGCACGGCCTAGAGGACCACGTGGTAGCATACCTTTAACCGCTAGCTCAATAACCATCTCTGGCTTACGAACAATCAGCTTGTCGAAAGTGATTGATTTTAAGCCGCCTGGAAATTCAGTGTGACGGTAGTAAGTTTTAGCTGCTGCTTTGTTACCAGTTACAGTAACTTTCTCAGCGTTTACAACGATGATGTAATCACCAGTGTCTACGTGAGGAGTGTATTCAGCTTTATGTTTGCCACGTAGGCGAGATGCAATTTCACTTGCTAGACGACCTAGAGTTTTACCCTCAGCGTCTACGATATACCAGTCGCGTTTTACAGTTTCTGGTTTAGCAACGAAAGTTTTCATGCTAATAATAACCCGTTAAATAAAATTTACACTAAAAGGAGCATTAAAATGCCCCCACTGTCTAAGAGTCCAAAGTTACCCCTTCGAGCGTTTGGTTTCTCTCGGCCTCTCGTTTCACAGAAACAGGCCTGCAGTAACGGTGGGTCGCAGGATTATAGGGAAGTCAGTAGAAAAAATCACCTCTTTTTGAACAAAATCACGATTTTTTTATTTTGCTTTAAAAGTGTCCGAATTGAGCTAAGCCAGATGTTCCCTTGCTAAATACTCATGACTTTGCATTTCAATTAACCGCGACTGACAACGTTTGAATTCAAACTCAAGTTGCCCATGCGGGTACAGCTCGTCCAACGCCACTTCGGCTGAGATAATCACTTTGACATGCCGTTCATAAAACTCATCAATCAACGCAATAAAACGCCGTGCTGCATCATCAATGGTTCTATCCATCTGCTTCACATCAGCCAACAGTACTGTATGGTAAATTTTGGACAACTCAATGTAATCATTTTGGCTTCTTGCCGTTTGGCATAACTGCTCGAAGGTTGCATACAAAATACCATCACCAGCTTTTACAACAGAGAGAGTGCGGTGATTGATTTCGATCTCACTGAGCGCCTCTTTTTTCTCGTCACCAACCAATTGCCGATAGTAATGTTGTAAATTATGGCTTGCCGCTTCATCCAATGGATAGTGGTAAATTTCCGCTTGCTCTAATGTTCTTAAGCGATAATCAATACCACTATCGACGTTCAACACATGACAGTGTAATTCAATCAAAGCAATTGCAGGGAGAAATCGGGCTCGTTGCAAGCCGTTGCGATATAAGTCGTGCGGTGGAATGTTCGATGTCGCCACTAAGATAATACCGCGTTTAAACAGTGCTTGAAACAAGGTACCCAAAATCATCGCATCAGTAATATCTGATACGAAAAACTCATCAAAACAGATAATTTCCGTTTCTGACTTAAAAATATCGGCAACCTTTTCTAAGGGCTCCTCAACTCCAGCCAGCTCCTTCAACTCATCATGAACTCGATACATAAAACGGTGGAAATGCACTCGCAATTTACGAGTGGTTGGCAGAGCCTCAAAAAACGTATCCATTAAATAGGTTTTTCCTCTCCCGACACCGCCCCAAAAATAGAGCCCTTTAGGCAAGTTAGGCAGCTCAGGTTGGCGACCAAACCATTTAGCCCAAACCGCGGAAGGCTTAATTGGTTGGTTAAGATAATCCTGAAACTGGTGGTAGAGTAAATCCAACGCATCGACGGCGCTTTCTTGAGCAGAGTCTCGTTGAAAACCGAGTTTTTTCAAATCGTGTTCATATCGCTGTTTTGGTGTCATGACTGCCTACTACACTAAAAAATGGAAACTGCTATTTCGTGTATTTCGCTTTATTGGCTAGAGCAGTCATAGTAACATGTCGAAGCAACATGTGTAACCAATAGGTAATAAACATGTTAAATAACAACAATAAGGAGCTGTTATGCCTTTGATATATGCCATTGTGGGCTTGCTAGTAGGGGCTGCGTTGGGAATGGTCATTTCACGATTGACTACGCCTCAATATAAAAACCAAAAGTCTCTACAAAAAGAATTAGATAACGCGAAATTTAGTTTGGAACAACAGCGCCAAGAATTGTCAGATCATTTTGCTCAAACAGCAGAGATGCTCGATACCCTAGGTAAAGATTACACCAAACTGTACCAACACATGGCCAAAACATCGTCCGAAATTTTACCGAATATGCCAGAGCAAGATAATCCATTTATCAAAAAAATTGCACTGCACAGTGAACCAGAAAAAAGTAACGATAATCTTTTTGAACAACCACCAAAAGATTATGCTAATGGGGCTACGGGGCTTTTTAATACTCCAGAAAAAGAGATCATTCATTCTGCAGACGTAGTTAAGGCGAAAGCCCTTTAATCTGAATTCATGAACTTTATAAAGGTTTTTGAGTCATAAACCTCACGAGAGTGTTGAAGTTTTGTCTTTCGTACAAATATTAAACTTCGGACACAGTTATTCTAAAGGAGCTTATGATGAAAAAACCTTTACTTATTTTAACCGCCCTATCATTAAGTTTAAGTTCAATCATCACCCCACTACCTGCAATGGCAGCACTACCCTTTTCTGTCAGTGGTGAGCCATTGCCAAGCTTAGCACCGATGCTAGAGCAAGTGACGCCTGCGGTTGTCAGTATCTCCGTTGAAGGAACTCAAGTTTCTCATCAACGTTTACCCGAGCAGTTTCGATTTTTCTTTGGTCCTGATTTTCCAATCGACCAATCGCAAGAGCGGCCATTTAGAGCATTAGGCTCTGGTGTCATTACTGACGCAGACAAAGGCTATGTTGTGACTAATTATCACGTCATCGATGGTGCTGATAAGATTCGCGTCAAACTGTACGACGGCCGAGAATACGATGCGGAGCTCGTCGGTGGCGATAAAATGTCCGATGTCGCGCTGATCAAACTCAAAAAAGCAAAAAATTTAACCCAAATTCGTATCGCAGATTCAGACAAACTGCGTGTGGGTGATTTCACTGTCGCGATCGGGAACCCGTTTGGTCTTGGTCAAACGGTGACTTCCGGCATTGTTTCTGCGTTGGGACGAAGTGGACTTAATCTTGAAAACTTTGAGAACTTTATTCAGACCGATGCCGCGATTAACAGTGGCAACTCTGGTGGTGCCTTAGTCAATCTCAATGGTGAATTGATTGGGATTAATACCGCGATTCTTGGGCCGAATGGTGGCAACGTTGGGATAGGTTTTGCAATACCATCAAATATGATGAAAAACTTGACCGAACAGATCTTAGAATTTGGTGAGGTAAAACGTGGCGTGCTCGGCGTTCAAGGGGGTGAAATAACCTCTGAACTGGCTGAAGCGCTAGGCTATGAGTCAAGTAAAGGGGCGTTTGTTAGCCAAGTTATCAAAGATAGCGCCGCCGATAAAGCAGGGATCAAAGCGGGTGATGTCATCACAGCTATTAATGGAAAAAACGTTTCTACCTTCAACGAATTAAGAGCCAAAGTGGCAACATTAGGTGCAGGTAAAAAAATCACAATCGATGTTATCCGCGATGGTAAAAGCAAAACCTTCGACGTAACCTTGAGTGAAAACAACACCACAACCAAAGCAGAGCAACTGCACTCGGGGTTGACTGGTGCGGCACTGACCAATACGACGGATCAAGACCCAATCGCTGGCGTTAAAGTGACTGCTATAGAGAAAGGGTCAGCGGCAGAAGCGTATCAACTACAAAAAGAGGACATCATCATTGGTGTTAACCGCCAACGAGTGAAAAACCTCGCACAATTACGCGAAATTTTGGAGAAAAAGCCGAGCATACTTGCGCTGAATATCCAACGAGGTGATAGAACCATTTACTTGGTTATTCGCTAACATTTACTTGGTTATTCGCTAATTAGTGAGAATCGCTTGTGGAGCGAAAAGGGCAGCATTTGAATGCTGCCCTTTTCTTATTCAATCATGTAGTGCTATTCTTCCTCTCTCAAGCTCAGGTGTAAAATAAGCTGAGTATATAGCGGGTTTTGTTTGGGGAAGATATGCTTAACTTTTTACTTCGTTCAGTGGGACTTGGGCTTCTCGCTGCTGTCGTTATCTTATTAGCGGTTCCCTCGCTACGTTCCAATGTTCTCCCAAAAATAACAGCAATAGAATCACCTAATGCACTCTCTTTGCAAATTTCGTTTAACCAAGCAGTTCGCCGCGCCGCACCTGCTGTCGTCAATATTTACAACCAAAAATACACCGAAAGCGATCGCAGTAAACTGTCGATTCAGGGGTTAGGCTCTGGTGTAATTGTGAGCGAGAAAGGGTACATCATTACGAACTATCACGTAGTAGCCCAAGCCGACCAAATCGTGGCGGCATTGCAAGATGGCCGTCTCGCTGCCGCACAATTGGTAGGCAAAGATCGACGCACGGATATCGCAATTTTGCGAATTGAAGGCACAAACCTTCCCGTTATTCCACAAAATCCCAATTACTCGGTGAAAGTTGGCGATGTGGTACTGGCCATTGGCAATCCATACAACCTTGGGCAAACCACTACTTTTGGTATCATTTCTGCTACTGAACGTTCATCTGTCAGCACCGATGGACGCCAAGCTTTGATCCAAACTGATGCGGCCATTAATGAAGGCAATTCAGGAGGAGCTTTGGTCAACACTCAAGGAGAGCTGGTAGGTATTAACACGGCTTCGTTTCAACAAGCAACTGAAATGAAAACTGATGGTATATCATTCGCAATTCCCTACAAATTAGCCAATACCATTATGGAAAAAATCATTGCTGATGGACGCGTGATTCGCGGCTATATCGGTATTGATGGGCAAGATATTACTCCAGTAACATCTCGTTTACTTGGCAGTGAACATATTGGCGGCATAGTTGTGTTGGGCATTGACCCCAATGGCCCTGCGGTAACTGCTGGTTTTAAAGAGCGGGATATTCTTCTAAAAATTGGCGGAAAAAAAATTAATGGTCGCAAGAGTGTGATGGAAATTGTCACTGACTTGCGCCCTGGTACTGTTGTCGATGTGCTTATCTTACGTAAAGGTGAAGAGATGACACTTCCCGTGACAATTGTTGAAGACCTACGCGAATAAAACTAAGCACCAAAAACAAAGAGACATAAAAAAGCCCCCAACTGACGAAGGGGGCTTTTATTTATAGATTTTTACTCTTGCTCAAGATCTGAATCACTAAGTTCTGATTCAATCTCAATCGCAGTAACACGTTGTAACCCTCTCGGCAGTAAGCTACCTCGACGTCCACGCTCACCACGGAAGTTTTCTAGATCGCTGGCTTTTAAACCAAGTTTGCGTTTGCCGGCATAGAGCGTAATAGCCGCCCCTTGAGGCAAGGAAATTAAGTGTGACACAAACTCTTCACGCTCTTTGGACTTAGCCGCAGGAATATTGATTATTTTGTTGCCTTTGCCTTTGGTTAGCTGTGGTAAATCTTTGATTGGGAATAGCAACATTCGGCCCTGATTCGTGATCGCTAAAATGTCATCAGACTCCAAATGGCCGATGGTATGCGGCGTCATTATCTCTGAGTTCTCAGGCAAATTAACTAAGGCTTTACCACTACGGTTTTTCGACAGTAGTTCACCACCTTTACACACAAAACCATAACCGGCATCCGAGCCCACTAACCAGAGTTGATCCTCTTCCCCCATCACTACTTGGCGAATAGACGAGCCCTCTGTGATATTGAGACGACCCGTAATCGGCTCACCTTGGCTGCGCGCCGAAGGTAGCGAGTGAGCTTCAAGCGAATAACTTCGACCATCGCTACCCAAGAATACGACCTGTTGATTGCTCTTACCACAAGCATGAGCCAAATACTGGTCGCCGGATTTATAGCTCAAACTTTGGCAATCCACATCATGCCCTTTGGCATGACGTACCCAGCCTTTTTCCGAAAGCACAACGGTGATCGCTTCACTTGGCACAAGGTCACGCTCAGTCAAGGCTTTAGATTCAGCACGCTCAATCAGTGGTGAACGGCGATCATCACCATACTTCTCAGCATCTGCTTTGATCTCTTTCTTCAACAAGGTGTTCAAGCGACGCTCAGAACCAAGCAACTGCTCTAATTTTTCGCGCTCTTTAGCAAGCTCATCTTGCTCACCACGAATCTTCATCTCTTCAAGTTTGGCTAAGTGGCGAAGTTTGGTATCTAAAATCGCATCGGCTTGAATAGCACTAATACCAAAACGGGCCATCAGTACCGCTTTCGGTTCATCTTCAGTACGAATGATTTCAATCACTTCATCAATATTCAGATAAGCGATTAGTAAACCTTCCAAGATGTGCAAACGCGCCATGACTTTATCAAGACGGTACTGCAAACGGCGGCGAACCGTGGTGCGGCGAAACTCAATCCACTCAGAAAGAATAGTCACTAAACCTTTCACTTCTGGGCGATTGTTTAAGCCAATCATGTTCAAGTTAACACGGAAGCTTTTTTCTAGATCGGTTGATGCGAACAAGTGGCTCATCAACAAGTCACAATCTACACGGTTAGAACGCGGCACAATAACAATGCGCGTAGGGTTCTCGTGATCCGATTCATCGCGTAAATCTTCAACCATTGGCAATTTCTTCGCGCGCATTTGGTTAGCGATTTGTTCGAGCAATTTAGCGCCTGAAACTTGATGAGGTAATGCGGTGATCACAACATCACCACCCTCTTTATGCCAAACCGCGCGCATTTTGATACTGCCGCGACCTGAGCGATATATTTTCTCAATTTCAATTCTGGGTGAAATAATTTCCGCTTCGGTCGGATAATCTGGCCCTTGCACATACTGCATCACATCGTGCAGTTGCGCCTCTGGGTTATCGATCAGGTGAATCGTCGCATCGGCAATTTCACGCACATTGTGTGGTGGAATATCGGTCGCCATGCCCACCGCAATTCCCGTGACGCCATTGAGCAAAATATGAGGTAAACGCGCCGGCAGCATTTGGGGTTCTTGCATTGTGCCATCAAAGTTAGGCTGCCAATCAACGTTGCCTTGTCCAAGCTCACCCAGTAAAACTTCAGCGAATTTAGACAGTTTCGCTTCGGTATAACGCATCGCCGCGAAGGATTTTGGATCGTCCGGAGCACCCCAGTTACCTTGACCATCCACCAGTGGATAGCGGTAAGAAAAGGGTTGCGCCATTAATACCATTGCTTCGTAACAGGCCGAATCACCGTGCGGGTGGTATTTACCGAGCACGTCACCAACGGTACGCGCTGATTTTTTGTACTTGGCTGACGCCGAGAGTCCAAGCTCCGACATCGCATAAATAATACGTCGCTGTACCGGTTTTAAACCATCGCCAATATAAGGCAGTGCGCGGTCCATGATGACGTACATCGAATAATTGAGATAGGCGTCTTCAGTGAACTTACGCAGCGGCAGTTTCTCAACACCATCAAAGGTTATTTCAGTTGACATTTATTGCACCTCTGCCATATCGCCATAACGTTGCAACCATGCGCGGCGGTCATCTGCACGCTTTTTACCTAGCAACATGTCCATCATTTCATCCGTTGCTTCAGCATCATCAATGGTCAGTTGCACCAAGCGGCGCGTGTTTGGATCCATCGTTGTTTCACGCAATTGAAGCGGATTCATTTCACCCAAACCTTTAAATCGCTGGACGTTGATTTTGGCTTTTTTCTGGCTAAGTCGCTCTAAAATGCCCTCTTTTTCAGCATCATCGAGTGCATAAAAGACCTCTTTGCCGCAGTCGATCCGATACAAAGGAGGCATCGCAACAAAAATATGCCCCGCTTTGACTAATGCTCGGAAATGTTTGGTAAATAAGGCACAGAGCAAGGTGGCAATATGTAAACCATCAGAGTCAGCATCTGCGAGAATACAGATTTTACCGTAACGCAATCCATCCAGATCGTCGTTATCAGGATCAATCCCAAGAGCAACAGAGATATCATGCACTTCTTGTGAAGCCAGCACTTGGTCTGCCGACACTTCCCACGTATTTAAAATTTTCCCACGCAGTGGCATAACCGCTTGAAATTCACGATCGCGCGCTTGCTTAGCACTGCCGCCTGCTGAATCCCCTTCGACAAAGAAGATTTCCGTGCGGCTCAGGTCTTGCACTGAACAGTCGGTCAATTTACCGGGGAGCGCGGGGCCCGATGCGATTTTTTTCCGTACCACTTTTTTGCTGGCTCGCATGCGGCGATGCGCATTGGCTATGCACACTTCGGCAAGTAATTCAGCGAGTTGTGGTTTTTCATTCAGCCATAAACTAAAGGAGTCTTTTATCACACCTGAAACAAAAGCCGCGGTTTGACGTGAAGAAAGGCGCTCTTTGGTTTGCCCTGCAAACTGTGGGTCTTGCATCTTAACCGACAACACATAAGAACAGCGGTCAAAGACATCTTCACCAGTTAACTTAACGCCACGCGGCAACAGGTTGCGGAATTCACAGAATTCACGCATCGCATCGAGCAACCCTTGGCGTAAGCCGTTAACGTGCGTACCACCTTGTGCGGTAGGGATTAAGTTAACATAGCTTTCGGTGATCATCTCACCACCTTCAGGTAGCCAAATCACTGCCCAGTTGGCCGCTTCAGTTTCAGCGACAAACTCACCCGTAAATGGCTCTTCGGGCAATAAGGTGTAACCCTTTACGCCTTCTGCGAGATAATCTTTTAAGCCGTCTTCGTAGTACCAACGGTGCTCAAGATTATTAACCTTATCACTAAAGGTGATTTCGAGCCCCGGGCAAAGTACCGCTTTAGCGCGCAAATTATTGATTAGGCGAGTCACTGAAAAGTTAGGCGAATCAAAATAGCTGGTGTCGGGCCAAAAGTGGACACTCGTCCCTTTATTACGACGACCACAGGTGCCAGTTACCGTCAATTCCTCGACTTTATTACCGTGCTCAAACGCCATTTCATATATTTGCCCATCACGGCGAACGGTCACTTCCACACGCTTGGATAGGGCATTCACTACGGAAATACCTACCCCATGTAAACCACCGGAGAACTGGTAGCTTTTGTTTGAAAACTTACCGCCCGCATGTAATTTACAGAAGATAAGCTCAACGCCTGATATTTTCTCTTCAGGGTGAATATCAACGGGCATACCACGCCCATCATCGATCACTTCAAGTGATTGATCGGCGTGGAGAATAACTTGTACCTTGGAGGCATATCCGGCTAGCGCTTCATCGACACTGTTATCGATAACTTCTTGGCCCAAATGGTTCGGCCGCGCGGTGTCCGTATACATCCCAGGTCGGCGACGTACTGGTTCTAAACCATTAAGAACTTCAATGGCCCCAGCATTATATTGTTCAGTCATAATACGGAATGCTTTTATAGATAAATGATTCGTTACTTTTTCGGCAGTTTATCAATGATGTGCTTGTGCTTAATTAACGACAACAACGCTGATTTTTTCAGCATTATAAACTGCAAAAGTATAGGTAGAACATAGTCTGGAAGAGACTTGCTTATGTCAAGCGAGATAAGTAAGTAACAGGTAAAATTATGACTCTCCCCTCAATGAAGCCGTCAGAGATCTAGGAATTCGATGATTTGCCGCGGATATCGCTCAAAGTTCACAAAACTATGATCGCCGCCAAATTCAACCGTCTGTTTCGACCCTGTCAGTTTAGCGACAGCTTGACGGTAATCTAGTACTTCGTCACCCATTTGTTGCAACAACCAAAACGAAGTGGCGTCATTAATTTTAACCTCTAACGCTTTGAGCTCTTCAATATGTTTTGCTTCGAGTCGATAGTGCTCTTGCGTGTACGGGTTGACTTGTTCGCCTAAAAAATTGGCCAATAATTCATACGGTTTGATTGCTGGGTTTATCACCACGGCACGAAAACCAAACAAATAGTTTAACCAAATCGACAAATACCCGCCTAATGAACTCCCCACCAGCGCAATGCGATATTGATCTTGATGTTGGTGAATAAGATCAAGTAGATATTCCGCAGCTTGCGCGGGAAAACTGGGTAACTTAGGCACTAGCACTTTGATATCAGGTCGCTGCATTTGGCAATACATCACCATCACTTGTGCTTTATGCGACAACGGCGAGCTATTAAAGCCGTGAATGTACAGCAGCATAGGTTGACGAATAGGCATTTCAGTATCCATTAGCGTTAAAATCAGGTTGGAATGCGCCGTTAGCTAAACGTTTGACTTGAGTTTCTATTTGACCATCAGCCGATAGCGTTAATTCACGCCACCCTGGGGAAGTGCGATCCAAAACAAAATCATCTGAATTGGGCTTAAATTGTACACAGGTTGAGGGAGTGGCCATCACTCGGACACCGTGATGGAGTTTATCCATATTTTGATGAACATGACCACACAGGACGGCTTTCACATTGCGATGTTGCGTGACGATATTCCAAAAAGCATCGCTGTCTTTAAGGTTATGTTGATCGAGCCAAGCACTCCCCACCAATAGAGGATGATGATGTAGCACAACCAAGGTGTGTCGCTGATGGTGCGTCGATAATTTTTCGTCAAGTAAAGCCAATTGTTGATCGCTCAGCCGTCCATGCGGTACGCCCACGACTTGAGAGTCGAGCATCACCATTTGCCAGTGTTCACCGAGTAATACATGCTCCGACTGTTGAATCTGCTCTGACGGGAATACCGCGCCCATATTGGGTTTAAAGTCGTGATTACCTGGAAGCCAAAAACAAGTTTTTTCTAATGAGGAAATACCACGAGAGAAGCGAAGATAAGACTCAGCACTATGATCTTGTGAGATGTCGCCTGTGGCCAGAATGGCATCAAATTTAACATGTTGCGCACAAATCTCCGCCACAACAGCATGAAAGCTATCTACCGTATTAACACTCAACAAGCTGCCATCATCCGGCGCAAACAGATGCGTATCGGTGATTTGTAGCAGCTTGATGCTGTCTGAATTGTCTAGAGTTGGCGACACGTTCAAAATTTATTAATCCAAATTGAATGACTAATTTTCATCGATGACGAAGACTAAATTGGAGCTCGGCTAATCCCGTGCTTTAAACAGAAAGTAAGCCAATCGCCTAAAAAGCGATTGATTTGCGCTTTCTCATCTTTTTGCATCATTTGTTCATTCGGGTAATCATAGCGAGCTTTGATCTGATTTATCCGCGCACTTGCACACACTTCGGAAACACGTGCATCGTGGTAAAGCCTGACAGACATCGACGGTAATGGAAATACTGAAACGTCATCACTCTGACAAATCTCCACTAAAGTTGTGTACTTTGTGACCTCTAGCACTTGTAATTGATAGGTCATTTGAGCAGCTTGATAACAGCGTAAGTCACCCACGCTCGGCTGACTTGGTAGCAAAGCGTTCAATTTCGCGTAGTTAGTTTCGTACACACGCATTAATTCCGATAAATCAACGTGATACGGTTTTTTCAATGCTAATTCTGCCATTGCAATTGTAACTGTTGATAGTTTAGCTCTAACCATTGTAAAGCGATAATTGAGGCACCATTCTCAATTTGACCATTTTTCACCAAGCGGTAAGCCTCTTCACGGCTCATGACATGAACTTTGATGTCTTCACCTTCACACTCCAACCCATGTACACCTTTAGCTTGCGTTGCATCGATTTCACCCACAAAGACGTCCAGTAATTCAGAGCATCCGCCAGATGATGGATAATAAGAGCTAATTTTTTCGATTCGGTTCACTTTAATTCCCGCCTCTTCGATCGCCTCTCGACGGATAACCTGCTCGGACGATTCATCAGGGTCGATGACTCCCGCAACAATTTCCAGTTGCCAAGGCTGGGCGTGCTCTAATGCTCCAACTCGAATTTGCTCTATAATCACCACCTCATCACGCGCAGGATCATAAGGAAGCATAGCCGCAGCATGACCTCTTTCAAACATTTCTCTTTCAATCTCCTCACTCCATCCGCCTTCAAACAACTTGTGTTTAAAGCGGTATTTCACCATGCGGAAAAAACCTTGGAACAGAGTTTCTTTTGAAATGACGTCCACGTCTTGGGGCGTAAAAAGGTTGTACCGTTTATCAGGCTGCTGCATTTGAAACCTCGCTCATTTAATCTCATAGTTTAATCATGGAATTCATCCATCACCAAGGATATTGCTCAACTTTTTATACAAATTTTATATTTATTTTTAAATGAGCATCAATTTTTATTGCACAGATGGACAGTTATGTGTAAAAAAGTGCAAAGTTTCGAGTGAATTACCACCAATTTAAGTTAAACTCCTTAAAAGTAACCTTCTTACATATTAAGGCAGGGAATAGGACCAATGAAAAAACTGCTTCCACTATTCATCAGCGCAGCATTAGGCAGCCTGAGCTCTTCAGTATGGGCGGATACCCTCGCTGAAATCTATAATCAAGCCAAAGAAAATGACCCTCAGCTACTGAGCTCTGCAGCTCAACGTGATGCTGCATTTGAAGCGGTAACATCTAGCCGTGGCGATCTGTTACCACAAATCGACCTAGCCGCAGGTTACAATATTAACCGCAGTAATATTGATGAACGTGAAAGCGATAAGCTCACGGCAGGCATCACTTTTACTCAGCAACTTTATCAACGCTCAAGTTGGATTTCTTTAGATACCGCAGAAAAAAATGCACGCAAAGCGGATTCTGCCTACGCGGCAACGCAACAAGGGCTGATTTTACGCGTTGCACAAGCGTATTTTGAAGTGCTTCGTGCTAAAGATAACTTGGCCTTTGTCCGTGCAGAAAAAGTGGCGGTAGCTCGTCAATTAGAGCAGACGAAACAACGTTTTGAAGTCGGCCTTTCTGCGATTACTGACGTGCATGATGCGCAAGCGCAATACGATCGTGTACTTGCTGATGAAGTCTTAGCAAAGAATAGTCTTACCAACAGCTATGAAACCTTGCGTGAAATAACAGGTCAAGAACATTCTGATTTAAGTGTGTTGGATACTAATCGTTTTTCAGCCAGCAAAACAACGCAGCCGATTGATGTTCTACTTGAAGAAGCTCAACAGAAAAACCTCTCTTTGCTGACTGCGCGTATTACTCAGGATGTCGCGAAAGATAATATTTCATTAGCAAGTTCAGGACACTTACCCTCACTGACTCTTGATGGTGGCTATAAGTACGGTGATGAGAGTAATAATAACGGCGGCTCTAAAGTGGATTACAACGATTTCAATGTTGGGATTAACCTTAAGGTGCCGCTTTATACTGGCGGAAATACCACCTCGCAAACCAAACAAGCCGAATTTTCGTACGTTGCTGCAAGCCAAGATTTAGAAAAAACGTATCGCAGCGTGGTGAAAGATGTACGCGCATTTAATAACAACATCAATGCCTCCATTGGCGCTTTACGTGCTTATGAGCAGTCAGTTATTTCAGCGAAATCAGCACTGGAGGCGACCGAAGCAGGGTTTGATGTAGGTACGCGAACTATTGTTGACGTACTTGATTCAACGCGCCTTCTCTTCGAGGCGAATAAAAGTCTCTCTAACGCACGTTATGACTATGTACTGAACGTACTGCAATTGCGTCAAGCAGTAGGCACCTTGAGCGAGCAAGATATTTTAGATATCAATGCTGGCTTAAAAGCAGACAGCTAAAAAGTAAAAGCCGCTGAATTTTCAGCGGCTTTTTTGTAGCGATTGGCTCATTTTATACAATCCGCCAAAGGATGCAGCGCGATGTTAGCCTCTGCCGCCTTTAATCGCTTCAATAATTTCTGTGGTTGAGCAGCCATCTTCAAAGTTCAACACTTTGACTTCTCCACCCGCCGCAATCACTTCTTCACCACCAGCGATATCTTCAGGTTTATAGTCGCCACCTTTCACCAATAAGTTAGGTAGTACAGCCGCAATCAAACGCTGTGGCGTATCTTCAGAAAAAGGAACCACCCAATCGACAGCGCCCAATGCAGCCAGTACCGCCATGCGGCGATCTGTTGTATTGACTGGGCGACCTGGGCCTTTCAAACGCTTAACCGACTCATCCGTGTTAACCGCAACAATCAGGCGATCGCCCAATTTGGCAGCGTGGTTAAGATAAGAAACATGTCCTGCATGCAAAATATCAAAGCAACCATTGGTCATCACCACCTTTTCGCCCTGAGCTTGAGCCACTTTTACCGCATCAATTAAGGCTTGTTCACTGATGACACCATAATCAGTATCTTTGCTACCATGAACCGCTTCCGCTAGTTCAATGGTTGAAACGGTTGAAGTGCCCAATTTCCCAACCACAACACCCGCCGCTGCATTGGCCAATGCGCACGCTTCATCAAGTGGTTTACCTGCCGCAACTGATGCCGCCAGCACTGAAATGACCGTATCTCCCGCGCCCGTTACGTCATACACTTCTTTGGCTAACGTCGGTAAATGGAATGGCTTCTGGTTGCGCTGTAATAGTGTCATGCCATGTTCGCTGCGAGTCACCAGCAGTGCGCCAAGATCAAACTGTTCAATCAAGGCAGAGCCTTTTTCTACTAACTCTTGCTCTGTTTTTACTTTGCCTACGACTTGTTCAAATTCAGACATGTTAGGTGTAAGCAATGTTGCACCGCGATAACGTTCGAAATCGGCTCCTTTAGGATCGATAAAAACGGGAACGTTGGCTGCACGTGCTTTTTGAATTAATTGCTGCACATGCTCTAGTGCGCCTTTGGCGTAATCGGACAAGATCACCGCTTTTACTTTCGGTAAAGCCAGTTCCATGCGAGATAAAATCAGTTCTGGATCGGTGTTCTCAAACTTATCTTCGAAATCCAAACGGATCAGCTGCTGGCCTCGGCTTAGCACGCGTAATTTCGTAATGGTTGGGTAATTTGGCAGAGCAACAAAATCACAACTCACTTTCAACGCTGTTAACGTTTCAGTCAGAACCTTCGCTGGCTCATCCACGCCAGTTAAACCAACAATGTGCGCATGACCGCCTAGTGAAGCAATGTTCATTGCAACGTTTGCCGCGCCGCCTGGACGTTCTTCGCTATTCTCTACTTTTACTACAGGAACCGGGGCTTCTGGTGAGATGCGACCAGTTGGGCCATACCAGTAGCGATCAAGCATCACATCGCCAATAATCAATACACCTGCATCATTGTAGTCAGGTAGGATTGGTTTCATTGTGGATCTCCAATTTTTGTTATTGTGCTGAGTGTAACACAGCTCATTGAGTGTCTAAAACACTCAACCTAGCCACTGCTGCCAAGCATCTGTGACTCGTTTTCGCAGGTCAACAAACTTACTTTCATCAACATCCGCATCCAAGTTAAGCAAGTTTCGATGATGGATCTGATTGCGCATCGAAGTATAGGCATCGGTAAGAGCCTGCGCTTGTTCTTTGTCCATCACACCTTGGTTCAGTAGTGATTCAAAAATGCGTACGTTGTCTGACCAAAACGTCAACTTTGGCTTTTCATGGCTAAAACGCAGCACTAGATATTGAGCTAAAAACTCAATATCAGTGATGCCACCAGCGTCTTGTTTGAGCATAAAGCGACCACTCTTCTTACTGCCCAAATGATCACGCATTTTTATCCGCATCGAAACTACATCTTGCTTGAGCTTGGTTTCATCTCTCGTCAATGACAAAATCTCATGACGGGTGTGATGGAAAGCCTGTTGCAGAGGCTCATCACCATAAATGATTCGGGCACGAACTAAGGCTTGGTGTTCCCACGTCCACGCTTCATTTCTCTGGTATTCATCAAACGCTTCAGCAGGGCTAACTAACAAACCGGACGCTCCAGATGGGCGCAAACGAGTATCAACTTCATACAAAATACCAGAAGCGGTACGAGTGGCAAAAATGTGGATCACGCGCTGGGCTAAGCGCAAATAAAACTGACGGCCGTCAATCTCTTTTGCGCCATCAGTGTAGCAATCCGCTGGGCAGTCATGGAGAAATACGATATCAAGATCGGAATTGTAGCCCAACTCCCAGCCCCCCACCTTGCCATAACCAACCACGGCAAACCCTTTACCATCCCTCTCTTTTAAATGAGTGGGTTGGCCGTATTTTGCACTGACTTGCTGCCAAGCTTGGTTGATCACAGCTTCAACGATGGCTTCAGCAAGGTAAGTTAAGTGATCGCTCACTTTCATCACAGGCAACGCACCGGCAATATCAGCGGCAGCAATACGCAAAATGCAGATCTGCTTAAATTGGCGTAATCCTTCCATTTGCTGCTCCATATCCTCTTCGGGAATACGAGCAAGAAAATCACGCAGTTCAGTTTTATAAGCGGACAGCGCCATTGGATTATAGAGATGCTGCGGGTCGATAAGTTCGTCGAGTAAAATGGGGTAACGACTAAGCTGTTCCGAAATCATCGGGCTTGCGGTGCATAAACGCACCAGTTGCGTCAATGCCGCAGGGTGTTCATCTAGCAGCTCAAGGTAAGTGGTTCGAGTCACAATTTTGTACATCAAATGCAGCACACGAGGCAAGCCAAACTGCGCATCTGGGTGGGTAAAAATTGCTTGGAACAGTTTAGGCATCAATCGGTTTAAAACATCTCGTCCGCGTGGACCCAGCGTTTTTTTCGCCAAATCCTCTTTAAATTGGATCAATACATGCGCCATGCCGACAGGATCATCACAGGTAAGCTCTTGTTGAAAAATCGTTTCAAGCACATCTGGCTTGTGCGCCATATCCCACAGCTCGTGAAAATATTTAGCAACGCAGTGGTCATCTTCTTCATCATCACCAATCAGAGTTGCAAACACTTGATGTACTTTGGTCATATGCTGATGCGTTTCGTGAAGCAGCGTTACCCAATCAGGGCATTGCATAGCAACGGCTAAGCGAAGTTGATCCAGCTCATTGTCTGGCAAGGTTTGCGTCTGCTTATCGGCCATCGCTTGCAATAGGTTCTCAAGGCGACGTAAAAACAGATAAGCTTGTCGTAAATCGGCCACTTCTTGCGATTTGAGCAGGGCAAGTTCTTCTATTGCAACCAGTGTTTCTAATAATCCACGCTGACGTAAACTGGGTTCTCGTCCACCACGAATTAACTGAAAGACTTGGGCGATGAATTCAATTTCGCGGATCCCACCCGCGCCTAATTTGATGTTGTTATGCAGCCCTCGACGTCGCACTTCACTGCTGATCATCGATTTCATACGGCGCAGCGATTGAATGGCGCTAAAATCGATGTAGCGGCGGAACACAAATGGCCGCAGCATTTGACGCAGCTCTTGATACTGCGGATACATTTCCCGCCCCATCACTCGAGCTTTGATCATCGCATAACGCTCCCAATCACGCCCTTGCTCTTGGTAATAATCTTCGAGCGCCGCATAGCTCATCACCAGTGGGCCACTTTCGCCAAAAGGACGCAAACGCATATCAACTCGGTAGCAAAAACCGTCAAAGGTATGTTGATCCAACGCTTTGATGATTCGCTGGCCTAAGCGGGTAAAAAATTGTGCATTCGCGATGCTGCGGCGAGCGCCTTGTGTTTCACCGTTTTCAGGATAAGTAAAGATGAGATCGATATCTGAAGAAAAGTTCAACTCACCGCCACCTAATTTGCCCATGCCAATGATCAACATAGGTTGCGCTTCACCTTGGTCGTTGCTTGGCGTTCCCCACTCTAAGCAGCAAGCAGCGTACTGCCACTGATAGGTCTCAAAAATGAGCGCTTCCGCCAGTGCTGAAAGATGTGTAAGGCTCTCTTCTAACGTCCAACTGGCGGTGAAATCTCGCCAAGCGATGTACACCATTTCACGGTTACGAAACTGACGCAAAATACGATGCCCTGACATTTCATCTTTGCACTCTTCTAGCTGTATAGCGAGATCGTCTCGGTAATGCTCTAGCCTTGACTCTCCCGCCAACATTTCCGGTAATTGCATACACAACCGTTCATCTCGCAATAATGCTTCATTGATAAACTGGCTCATCCCGACCACATACAACAGTTGTTTTTTCAATGGCTCGGACCACTGCGCAATACTCGGTTGTTGCTCTAGCAAATCTTGATAGGTTGTGTGCGCAAAAGCGTGAAGTGATGAAGGCAGTAACATGTGACATCCTTGTGAATTGAGACCAATGCAGTCGCTAGAAGGCTATTTATAGCAAACTTATATCAATAAAAAACGCCCAACAACAAGAATTGTGGGCGTTGATTGAAGGATCGAATTTCTACAGAGTTAGACTTTGAACATCGTAATTTTCCGATCTAACTCTTCAGCGTTACTTTGCATGATCTCTGATGTTTCAAGCAACTCACCAACCACTGTTACTGAGGCTTCAACGAGCTCCCTCACATTGGTTAGATTTTGGTCCATTTCCTGAGCCACGCTAGTTTGCTGCCCTGCCACCGTTGCTATCTGCAAGTTCATACCGTTGATGCGTTGTACTTGACTGACAATGCCGTCGAGTTCGCTACCTGCATTAGTGACCAATTCAACTCCATCAGCCGCTTCAACCACACTTTTTTCCATCAAATCAACAGCAGAATTGGCACTATTTTGTAATTGAGAAATCATCTCTTGGATCTCAATCGTTGCTTTTTGGGTGCGCTGCGCTAAGTTACGCACTTCATCAGCGACCACGGCAAAGCCTCGTCCTGCTTCACCGGCACGCGCCGCTTCAATAGCAGCGTTAAGCGCGAGTAAATTCGTTTGTTCGGAAATACTTTGGATAGTGCCAACCACGCTGCCAATGGCCGCGACGCGCTCTTCAACTTGAGTCACGGCTTGCGCTGATGCAGCGATATCTTTCGATAATTCACTCATTTTAGTAATGGTGCCTTTGACAAAACGCTGCCCCGTTTCCGCTTGGCATGATGCTTGTTCGGTTAATGCTGACGCATGTTGTGCATGCTCAGCGACCGTTTGTGCAGTCGATGTCATTTGACTCATCGCGGTAGAAAGTTGATCAATTTCGTTAAACTCTTCTTGAGCGGACTCTTTGGTTTCTGACATGCTAATAGTCATGACCTCAGTAAGTGACGAAAGCTCTTGCGAGGCATCGACTTGCATCTTGATGACGTCTTGCAACTGGCGGCGAGTTTTCTCAAGTTCGCGTGCAACGTCACCGTACTCATCTTTACATTCCATATTAATCGGTGTGGAAAGATCACGACTTGCCATCAACTTAATTGAATCACTTAAATATTGTGTTTGGCGCAGCATGACTTTGGCTGCGGCGAGTAACAGCACAACAAAAACGATGATCATGAGTGCCGTTTGCCATACTACTTGAGTCAAATAAGCATCATAGTGTTGCTGAGCGATGTCGGTATTCTGAGTTACTGCAAGCAGTGATTCGTAAAAAGTACGAGCATCCCAAAGCTGCTTTGTGACGATCAATACTGTACTAAACACCATCAGCATAACCATTTTAGGAACGAGACGAATATCGGTAATCAAACGTTCCCATGGCTTAAATGCCATTGTTGTCATTATCAGTTCTCCACTCTGTCTTATTCGTTGATAATTTAGGTCAGTAGATACAAACTCAAACAAATCAAAAAAACACTATTTTTGAGCTTCGTATGAAAGAAGATGATATCAAACATGAGACAAACTCAATGCGTTTATTGTCATTGACCTGCTCATTTGTGGCATTATTTGTGATCTCAGACTTGTTGCTCATCCTTATCAATCACTCATACCGTTTAGAAAGGTATCGGCCCTAATTTTTTAAACTGTAGCCTTTTCATTGTGTAAAGCACTGAAGATTTGATCTCATCGACAAATCAGTTGCAGCTCGTCAGGATCAATAAAGAGATAAAAAGAGACATCACCGTCTCTTTTTTGAATTATTTATTTTAAACCGTTTTCATTAACGGCTTTTGCGCCAATAAGGCTCGGCTTCAATACCTATTTGTCGCGTCTGCTCCATTGCATGAACAATCGAGTTTTGTTGACGAACCAACCAGCGCTTGAGTTGTTCTTGTTCCTCTTCTTGCAACTTGTCGATCAAATTCTCTAGCGGCTTGAGCATCAATAAATCATCTATTCCTTGCAGTAAATCGGCCCAAGGAAGACGGAAGTTCTTACGCTCTTCAACATCATAAAGACTAGCAAAGCCAATACCTGTATAGAGATTACGCATTAAA
This sequence comes from Vibrio qinghaiensis, assembly GCF_002257545.1. Taxonomy (NCBI): domain Bacteria; kingdom Pseudomonadati; phylum Pseudomonadota; class Gammaproteobacteria; order Vibrionales; family Vibrionaceae; genus Vibrio; species Vibrio qinghaiensis. The sequence continues at coordinate 2,320,754 of NZ_CP022741.1, forward strand.
CGATATTGCTGATCGATATACTCTTGAGGACTTAACTCAACTTTAGGAGGAAAGGCTTCCATCAATTCGGCCCAAGTACGATCCAACTGTTTCACTGAAAACGAACCGACGTTACGCGCCATTTTTTCCCTAGCTTTATCATCTAAGAAAGGTTGCCAACCACGACTTAAAATCCAACGACTGAGATCAAGCAGTAATCCGGTATAACGCGCCGAATTGAGCAGTTTTATGTTTTCTTCACGGTTGGGCAGTGCTTCTTGTTGCTCTTTTAATTCAGCAATAAGCAACTTACGAGCGTCGAGCTTACGCAATGCGTGGCCTTTATCTTCAAGCAGATTGGTTAGGTAGTCATGGCTTTTTAGCCATGACAACTCTTGCTCTAACCATTTCAATTCCTGACGCAAAATAGCGCTAGCACGGCGTGGCACAACGCCACCATAAATGCTTAAGATCTGACGTAAAAAACTGGTAGCGTGGCTTATCTCATGTAACGCCGGAATTGAATCGCGCTCGGTGTAGATCTGCTCATGGTGATGCCAATGGGATAATGCATGCTCTAGCGAATGAATAAAGCACTCTTCCACGCTATCAGTACTGACTGTATTGACCAAGGTTAAGGCGTGAACTTCATCACCTTGATAACCAGACGCAAGACGATAGCCTCGCGCCGCTTTACTCAAGTTACCCAGACGCATACCACCGTGCTCACAAAACTGGCGAGCTAACGTAAACAAGGCATCGGTTTGACCTGATTTCAACTCAAGCTCCACTTCGCAGATAGGTTCTTGTTTTTCACCTGCAACGACAAAACCTTGATCGAAAGCCACTTCAACTTGGCTGCCATCGGCCATGCCAATCAGCCACTGTTCGCGTGTGAAATTAGTTGAAAATAGAGGCATCAGTTCAGATTGTAAGGTCGTAATATCTTTACCTTGTGGCCAGATATCTTCCGGATGAAGCGTCAAGTTCGGCTCATTGCTGTTGTGCTCAGCATTGTATTCTGGTCTTTGGTGCAGCCCTGCAACAACTCGACCAGCTGTTTTAACAGTTTGAACATACACATCATCAAAACGACGAATACGAAGCCCTGTGTCATGTTGACGCAACCAATTGTCAGGTGTATCGAAATAAGTGTTCCCTAACGCTCGACAACTGTGCTGAAGTACTTTGATTTCAGAGATCTTGTAACGCAAAATTTCTGAAAATTCTGGAGAAACAAAAAACTTCAGTTCTATCTCGGTTTCCATAACTAACCCTTCCAAAGCAGATAGCGAAAGAATATGGCCTAATGCACAGTGGGGCAAGTAACAAATATCACCGGAATGATGATCTAAAACAGTTTTAATGAGAGATTTAATGGGTTAACATGCGCGCCTTTATAGCCATCGCTCAACATTTCGCCATGAAAAGGTGTATGTTATTTTAAGGTTATATTTTTTAGGTTGAACGACCATGCCAGTAAATACAATTATGGGGTTATTTGCAAAGTCCCCTATAAAGCCTTTGCAGCGCCACGTTGTGTGTGTGAATGAATGTTGCTCTCACTTAGTCAATTTCTTTGAAGTTTGTTCAAAGGGTGACTGGGAAAAAGCAGGTGAAATTCGAGCCCAAATTTCTCATTTAGAGAAAGAAGCGGACGTACTCAAGCGTGAAATTCGTCTTAAACTACCACGCGGTTTATTTATGCCTGTCGATCGTACTGACATGCTAGAGCTGTTAACTCAGCAAGATAAACTGGCCAACCTTGCAAAAGATATTGCAGGCCGTGTCTACGGTCGTCAATTGATCATCCCAGAGCCTCTTCAAGAAAACTTTATTGCCTATGTAAAACGCTGTCTTGATGCAGCAAATCAAGCGCAAAAAGTGATCAATGAGCTCGATGAGTTATTGGAAACAGGATTTAAAGGTCGTGAAGTCACGCTTGTGGCAGAAATGATCAATCAACTGGATGTGATTGAAGATGACACCGATACGATGCAGGTTCGACTCCGTCAACAATTGATGGCTATTGAGTCGAAAATGAATCCGATTGATGTGATGTTCTTATACAAAATTCTAGAATGGGTAGGCGGCATTGCCGATCAAGCTCAGCGCGTTGGCGCTCGTCTTGAACTAATGCTTTCTCGCTCTTAAATCAGTAAGTTAACCAAATAACGAAGAGCAAAACTTGATCCATCAGTTTAGGCGTTGATTATTTTCTCCGCTGATGGTTTTGACTCGCTTCAAGAAAATGAGTCCAGTTATGCTCCGCTTGTTATCAAAAGACTAGGTATTACGATGGATATCCTTGCGAACTACGGCACTGTCCTGATTCTTGTTGCAGCCGCTTTTGGCTTCATGATGGCGATTGGTATTGGTGCGAATGATGTTGCTAATGCAATGGGAACTTCAGTAGGCTCAAAAGCGCTAACCGTAAAACAAGCTATTATCATTGCGATGATTTTTGAATTCGCTGGTGCATATTTAGCGGGTGGTGAAGTAACCGAAACCATTCGTAACAGCGTCATCGAACCCGCACTTTTCGCTCACCAACCTGACGTTCTCGTCTATGGCATGATGTCTGCGCTGCTCGCTGCAGGAACATGGTTATTACTCGCCTCCTACATGGGCTGGCCAGTATCAACCACTCACTCTATCATCGGCGCTATTATCGGATTTGCCTGCATATCCGTCGGCCCAGAAGCGGTCGATTGGGCCTCTGTAAAAGGTATCGTAGGCAGTTGGATTGTCACCCCAGTCATTTCTGGCTTATTCGCCTACTTAATCTTCGTCAGTGCTCAACGCTTGATTTTCGATACTGAAAATCCACTGATGAACGCCAAACGCTTTGTTCCTATTTATATGTTCATCACCACTATGGTGATCGCACTAGTTACCATCAAAAAAGGCCTTAAACATATAGGCTTACACTTGAGCACTGGTGAGGCATGGTTATGTTCGGCGGCGTTATCAGGCCTTGTTATGGTCGGTGGTTATTACTACATTAAGAAAAAATTTGCTAACCGCGAAGAAGACCACGGTTTTTCCGGTGTTGAGAGCATCTTTAGCGTATTAATGGTGATCACAGCGTGCGCAATGGCTTTTGCGCATGGTTCAAATGATGTAGCGAACGCGATTGGCCCTCTATCTGCGGTGGTTTCAACGGTTGAAAGCTTGGGCGCTGTCAGTGCTAAAAGCTCAATTGCTTGGTGGATTTTGCCACTGGGTGGTTTTGGTATTGTGGTTGGCTTAGCGACTCTTGGTCACAAAGTTATGGCAACAGTCGGTACCGGTATTACTGAACTGACACCAAGCCGTGGCTTCGCAGCTCAGTTAGCAACAGCATCAACGGTCGTCTTGGCATCAGGTACTGGCCTTCCAATCTCAACCACACAAACGCTTGTTGGTGCGGTATTAGGGGTTGGTTTTGCTCGTGGAATTGCGGCACTGAATTTAGGTGTGGTGCGTAATATCGTTGCCTCATGGATTGTGACTTTGCCAGCAGGCGCTTTACTTGCAGTTATTTTCTTCTATGCCCTGCAAGCAATATTTGGCTAACACAATAAGTCAATAGATTGTAAGTGCAATGTCATTAATTGACTCAAACGCACAGAAAGGGAGGCTTAGCCTCCCTTCTTTGTTGCACCAATCAACGAAACTTCTTAATATTTGTCGACAGCATTTTAATACCTCATTTGATAGCTAAAGGACTTATCGTGAAAAAACTGATCTGCATGGTTTTACTGACCATGTTGGCTGCGCCAACGTTTGCGCAAGACCGCTATATTGCGGACAAACTCTTTACTTATATGCATTCAGGTCCAAGTAATCAATTCCGTATTCTTGGAAGCATTGATGCGGGCGATAAGGTAAAACTGCTTGATGTCGACAAAAATACCGGTTATAGCCAAATTATCGATGAGAAAGGCCGCACGGGTTGGGTTGAAAGCCGTTTTATCACTCGCCAAGAAAGTATGGCAATGCGCTTACCTAAGTTGGAAAGTGAGTTGGCCGAAGTGAAAAATAAATTAGCGAATGCAAATAAAAATGCAGACAGTGAAAAAGCCGGATTGGCCAATTCATTAGAGGCTCGCAATCAACAAATTTCAGAGTTAGAACAAAACTACAGCGATATCAGCAAGCAGCTTACTGATTCACAAACTGAAATCCGCGAACTGCGTGCTAAGCTGGATACTCAGAAAGAGGATCTACTGCTTAAATACTTTACTTACGGGGGCGGCGTAGCGGGGATTGGTCTGTTACTTGGATTAATTTTGCCACACATTATTCCACGTCGTAAAAAACACCCTTCAGGTTGGGCATAATTTCCCTAACAAATTGGATCTTCAATTAAAAAACGGTCACCTGATAAAGGTGACCGTTTTTATCCTTTCCAATCATAAAGTGCTGGAACTTCAATCAATTCACCACCGAAGCGTATCAAGGTTGATTGCGGATTAATCTCGACTAATTGCACGCCATTCGCAACGTCATCACCTACTTTTCGCTCCACACCATTAATTTTTATCCATCGCTTATCTGCGCGACTTGAATAAACGTGAGTTTGGAAATTCAGCGCTGGGATACGTCCTGAAAAGGTATCAAGATGTTCTGTGAGCAGAAGATGATCTTTTGATGAGTCTCCTACCAGTACGACTTGATCTTTGCCTTGAATCGCCAGCTCAACTCGTTGTATCAATTCTGGGGATAATTGACTTAAGTCGAGATCATTAAGACCGAACTCCTGATCTGCGTTTTTATCTTGCTGATCACGAGTCGTCAATTGAGTGCCATATAAAGGAGTAAATGGCTGGGTAGATCTTGTCTCGGTAAGTGTTTTCACTCGTGGTGTATTGGTTTGTAACTCACCAAGGTCAGGGTATTCGAGAACTTGGTAAGCCCCCTCTTGTGGCACAACTTGTGGCGCATTGCGCTTCAATTGTTCTAGCTCATCGATTCGAGTCTGGTATGAATGATAAACAAGATAACCGCAACAGAGTATCGATGGAGCAAGCAACGCGGTGAGTGATGCTTTCGACCACCACGAAAACGACGGTAATTGATGAAATAGCGTCACTGGAGAAGATTGAGTTGAACCTTTATTCTGGCGGCTCAGCTCTGATTGCTCTAATGCTTTAAGCACTTGCGACATTATCCTTGCTCCTTAGTAATGAGAAGACGAGGTGCGTTGTGTTGAGTCAATAGCTCAAGCTTACTTATCGTGCGAGCACCTGCAATACCATCAACATCCATTTTTTGCCAGCGTTGGAAAAATTCTACCTTGCGTTTCACCTCCCCATCAAAACGTTGATGTCCTGTGGCTTGCTCTCCAAGTAGCTGAGACAATTTTTGATCAAGCAGCTCAACATCGTCCCCCTGCATACCTAGCTTCAAAGTTCGAAGTAAATCATGCTGCCAAATGTAGTGATATTCTCCCGTCCATACGTCATTGAGCTGGCTTTGGTTAATTTGCACATGCTTGCCTGCCATTAACAATTGCACCTGTTCAGCATTGATCTGGTACAGCACCGCATAAGCTTGTGTTTGCTCCGCAGCTAAAGTAAGCACCACTGGCAAATTTAACTGCTTTAATTGGTTGAAATCACCCTGCATACGCTGACATTGAAAGCGTCCTTGTGCTTGAGCATCACAAAAACTATCGGCCAAAGATGCACTGTAACCCCACACTTTATAAAGATCGCTAATGGCCGCTTCCAATGCCTTCGAGCGTTCTAGATCTTGTTCCAATTGAGCACTGATCACCACTTGAGTGATTGGTTTAGGTAACGCTGGGGGCGGCAACACAGAGCGCATCATGCGATCAATCCATGGCGGACTAAACCACGCGATAAATGCGGCTAACATTAAGCCCACAATAAAAGGAGACCAATGCGATATTGAAGATGGTGCAAGACGAATATTGGGCGACTGATAGACCGAGGACTGAAAATTCATGACCTCTTGACCCGCGGTACGCACTAACTCAAATGAGAGTGTTTTCATACCCTGCTGATAGGCCAACTTCAAACTCGCATCGCACACTAAGTTAATTAAACGCGGAATACCGTGGGTCTGTTCTGCTATCCATTTGATACTTTTCTGATCAAACCAGTCCTTGTGACCGCCGGCTAACGCTAAACGAAAGTGGATGTACTGCTCTGTCTCTTGAGCATTGAGAGGCAGCAAGTGATAACGACCGGTAATACGTTGCGCAAGTTGGCGTAATTGAGGTAATTGCAATTTTTGTTGTAACTCAGGCTGACCAATCAGTAAAACCTTAAGCAACTTACGGCTCTCCGTTTCAAGGTTAGTCAGTAGTCGTAACTGTTCCAGTACATCGGCGGCCAGATGCTGCGCTTCATCTATCACTAATAGCGTCTGTTTCCCTTGCGCGTGGTTATGCAGTAAATGATGATAAATCAGTTGGCTAAGTGCTTTTAAACTCCCTGAAGGTGAGTAAGACAGCGCAAACTCATCACAAATCGCTTCAAGCAACTCGATGTTCGAAAAAGTTGGATTTAAAATAAACCCCGCCTGAGTACACTCATCGAGTGCCGCAAGCATCGCTCTTGCGATGGTTGTTTTGCCAGTCCCCACTTCGCCAGTTAATAGCGCAAAACCACCACCATCACCCAGCCCTGCTTGTAAATGCTGCATCGCTTCACGATGACGATGGCTCAAAAATAGGTAACGAGAGCTCGGTACAATTGAAAATGGCGGCTCAGTAAATCCAAAAAATTCCTTATACATTCTCTCGTCTCTATCATTTCACTGTGAGGAAAAGTACCATTAGTAACATCAATCGCCAATGGCGTTTCAGCATATTTAAGGTAATCCGGTGCAAGTATACTTAGTTGGGGGCGCGGTGCGCGATCAGTTGCTCCATATTGATATCTATGACAAAGATTGGGTTGTAGTAGGCAGCAGCCCAGAGCAAATGCTGGCCACTGGTTTTACTCCTGTAGGAAAAGATTTTCCCGTATTTCTTCACCCGAAAACGAAACAAGAGTATGCCCTTGCTCGCACTGAGCGCAAAACTGGCGCAGGCTACACAGGCTTTGCCTGCTACTACGCACCCGATGTGACTTTGGAAGAGGATCTCGCCCGCCGCGATCTGACCATTAACGCCATCGCACAAGATAACGCTGGTAAGCTTATTGACCCTTATGGCGGCCAGCGCGATCTGCGCAATCGCCTACTGCGCCATGTTTCTGATGCCTTTATCGAAGATCCTCTGCGCGTCCTTCGCGTGGCACGCTTTGCAGCCAAATTTGCGCATTTAGGTTTTACCATTGCCGATGAAACCATGGCACTGATGAAACAGATAACGCAATCAGGTGAGTTGCAACACTTAACCGCCGAGCGCGTATGGCAAGAGTGGCAGAAATCACTCGCCACTCAGCATCCAGAAATTTTCATTTCTGCTTTACGTCAATGCGGTGCGCTCAAAGTAGTATTACCCGAACTGGATCGCCTGTTTGGTGTTCCTCAACCGGAAAAATGGCATCCTGAAATTGATACCGGAGTACACACCTTGATGGTTACAGCGCAAGCGGCGAAGCTCTCTTCATCGATAGCGGTTCGTTTTGCAGCGCAAGTGCATGACTTAGGCAAAGGAGTCACACCTAAAAACGAATGGCCCAGCCATAAAATGCACTGTCACACAGGAGTTAACATCATTAAAGCCTTATGCGAGCGGGTGCGCATTCCAAATGAGTGTAAAGAGTTGGCACTGCTCGTCTGCGAGCAGCACTCCAATATTCATCGAGCGGCAGAATTAAAACCCAGCACCAAACTCAAAATACTCGATAAACTCGATGCATGGCGCAAGCCTAAGCGCTTGCTGGACGTTTTACTTTGTTGTCAGGCCGATCATGCGGGTCGATTAGGTTGCGAAGAGACCCCTTATCCGCAACGCGATATTTTCCTCGAAGCCTATCAAGCCGCACTGAGTGTCGATGTACAACAGGTGATCCGTGATGGTTTTCAAGGGAAAGCGATCAAAGAAGAGCTGGATAAACGACGGATCGCAGCGATTAGCACGGTGTAAATCTTTCCCTTCTCAACTCGCAATTCAAAATGCGAGTTGCGGCAGAAAAAACAAAACGCCCTGCATTGCAGGGCGTTCTCTAAAGTAATGATGCTAAGCTGTACCCCGTGGGATTAAGCTTGACCTTTCACTTCTTTAAGACCGTTGAAAGGAGCACGACCAGCTAGCGCTTCTTCAATACGGATTAGTTGGTTGTACTTAGCAACACGGTCAGAACGGCTCATAGAACCCGTTTTGATTTGACCTGCAGCTGTACCTACCGCTAGATCAGCGATAGTTGCATCTTCAGTTTCGCCAGAACGGTGAGAGATTACCGCTGTGTAACCTGCATCTTTAGCCATCTTAATTGCAGCTAGAGTCTCAGTTAGAGAACCGATTTGGTTGAACTTGATAAGGATTGAGTTAACGATACCTTTCTCAATACCTTCTTTAAGGATCTTAGTGTTAGTAACGAATAGATCGTCACCCACTAGCTGAATTTTGTCGCCTAGAAGTTCAGTTTGGTGTTTGAAACCAGTCCAATCAGACTCGTCCAAACCGTCTTCGATAGAAACGATTGGGAATTGCTCAACAAGGCCCGCTAGGTAGTGGTTGAACTCTTCTGAAGTGAACGTTTTGCCTTCACCTTTCATGTTGTAGATGCCAGCGTCTTTGTCGAAGAACTCAGATGCTGCACAGTCCATCGCTAGAGTGATGTCTTTGCCTAGCACGTAGCCAGCCGCTGCAACCGCTTCTGCGATAACTTCTAGCGCTTCAGCGTTAGATTTTAGGTTAGGAGCGAAACCACCTTCGTCACCAACCGCAGTGTTGTAGCCTTTAGACTTGAGAACTTTAGCTAGGTTATGGAATACTTCAGCACCCATGCGAACCGCTTCTTTAAGAGTTTTCGCGCCAACAGGTTGGATCATGAACTCTTGGATGTCTACGTTGTTATCTGCGTGCTCGCCACCGTTGATGATGTTCATCATTGGTAGAGGCATAGAGAATTGGCCAGCAGTACCGTTTAGCTCAGCAATGTGCTCGTATAGAGGCATGCCTTTCGCAGCCGCAGCCGCTTTTGCGTTCGCTAGAGAAACCGCTAGGATTGCGTTCGCACCGAAGTTAGATTTGTTTTCAGTACCATCAAGGTCGATCATCACTTGGTCGATAGCTGCTTGATCTTTAGCATCTTTACCAACTAGAGCATCAGCAATTGGGCCATTTACAGCTGCAATCGCTTTAAGAACACCTTTACCTAGGAAACGTGATTTGTCACCGTCACGTAGCTCAAGAGCTTCGCGAGAACCAGTAGATGCACCAGATGGCGCAGCTGCCATACCTACGAAACCGCCTTCTAGGTGAACTTCAGCTTCTACTGTTGGGTTACCACGTGAGTCGATGATTTCGCGACCTAGAACTTTAACGATCTTAGACATTAATGTTTCCTCTCGTTGAATTTAAATGTCAAAACTATAAAGGGCAGCAGCACAACAATTGCAACTGCCCGTATCCTTGTTACTTCTCTGATTCACCGCGTTGGAACTCACCTGCCGCTTTAATAAAGCCTGCAAATAGTGGGTGACCATCACGAGGGGTTGACGTGAATTCTGGGTGGAACTGAGCTGCTACAAACCATGGGTGAGCAGGGTTCTCAATCACTTCAACCAACTTCTTATCAGCAGACAGACCTGATACTTTCAAACCAGCTTTTTCGATCTGCGGACGAAGTTTATTATTAACTTCATAACGGTGACGATGGCGCTCATGAATGGTTGCACTACCGTAAAGCTCATACGCTTTAGTGCCTTTCTCTAAGTGACATAGCTGCGAACCAAGGCGCATAGTACCACCAAGATCAGACTTTTCAGTACGCTCTTCTACGTTACCTTCGTCATCTACCCATTCAGTGATCAAGCCTACCACAGGGTATTGAGTCTCTTTGTTAAATTCTGTTGAATGCGCACCTTTCATACCCGCAACATTACGCGCGTATTCTATCAGCGCTACTTGCATACCTAAACAAATTCCTAGGTAAGGTACTTTGTTTTCACGAGCATATTGCGCAGCAAGAATTTTGCCTTCGATACCGCGGTCACCAAAACCACCAGGTACGAGGATTGCGTCCAAACCAGTCAGCACTTCCGCACCTTTGGTTTCAACGTCTTGAGAATCGATGTATTTGATTTTCACGCTCAAGCGGTTTTTCAAACCTGCGTGTTTCAGCGCTTCGTTAACCGATTTGTAAGCATCAGGTAATTCAATGTATTTACCAACCATCCCGACCACAACTTCTGCAGTTGGGTTAGCCTCTTCGTAAATCACTTGTTCCCATTCAGAAAGATCCGCTTCTGGCGCTTTAATAGCAAAACGGTTACAAACGATATCATCCAAACCTTGAGCTTTGATCAGTTGAGGGATCTTATAGATAGAATCGACATCTTTCATCGAGATAACGGCTTTTTCAGGCACGTTACAGAACAAAGCAATTTTCTTACGTTCGTTCGCTGGGATAACGCGATCACTACGACAAACCAAAATATCAGGCTGAATGCCGATAGAAAGCAGCTCTTTAACTGAATGTTGAGTCGGTTTGGTTTTCACTTCACCTGCAGCGGCAAGGTAAGGAACTAAAGTCAGGTGCATAAACATTGCGTGTTCACGGCCCACTTCAATCGCAAGCTGACGAATCGCTTCCATGAATGGCAATGACTCAATATCACCAACGGTTCCACCCACTTCAACGATAGCGACATCGTGGCCTTCAGAGCCTGCGATAACGCGATCTTTAATCGCATTGGTGATGTGTGGAATAACCTGAATCGTTGCACCTAGGTAGTCACCGCGGCGCTCTTTACGCAATACATCGGCATAAACACGACCAGCAGTAAAGTTATTGCGCTTGGTCATTTTGGTACGAATAAAACGTTCGTAGTGACCAAGGTCAAGGTCAGTTTCAGCGCCATCTTCCGTGACAAACACTTCACCATGTTGAGTTGGGCTCATTGTGCCTGGGTCAACGTTGATGTAAGGGTCAAGCTTCATCATAGTCACTTTAAGACCACGAGCTTCTAAAATCGCCGCAAGAGATGCTGCCGCAATACCTTTACCTAGAGAGGATACAACCCCGCCAGTAACAAAAATGTAATTTGTCGTCATGTTTAACCTGAAATTGGTTGAATGAGGGAAATGGATTTCTTCTGGACGGGATAAAAATATACCAGAAGCCCTTATTCGCTACAACGTGAAATCTATCACACTGTCATTTTTTATTTTTTGCTTCAAATCAAAGAGCACCGCTTGATATGGCTTATCACACCACTCAAATGAGTCAAATTTGTCTCAATGGGTGGGTTTTGTTGTGGATTGCCAACACAGGGCATTACTTCGACTCCAAGCGCTTCACTTCATTCCACATCGCATCCAATTCTTCGAGAGAAAAATCGGTCAAGGTTTTGTGCTGACGTGCCACCAGCATTTCAATACCTTTAAATCGACGTGAAAACTTTCGATTTGCTTTATTTAACGCCACTTCTGGATCAATTTTTAAGTGCCGAGCAAAGTTAACGGTGGCAAATAATAGATCGCCCATTTCATCCTCTACTCGAACCGGATCAGGGTTGATTTGCAACGCCTCTTCCATCACTTCTTCGATCTCTTCTTGGACTTTATCAACCACTGGGCCGATAGAATCCCAATCAAAGCCATATTGGGCACACTTTTTTTGAATCTTTGTAGCACGTAAAAGAGACGGAAAAGCGTGTGGTATTGAGTCTAGAATACTTTGATCTTTTTTTCCTGCTTGTACCTTTTCTTTGGCTTTTTCAGCTTCCCAATTGGCGTTGATTTGCGCTTCATCCTCAAACTTGGCACCCGAAAAAACATGAGGATGGCGGCGCGTAAGTTTTTCATTCACCGTTTCAACAACTTGCGAGAAATCAAACAACCCTTGCTCTTTCGCCATTTGACTATAAAAAATAACTTGAAACAGCAAGTCACCTAATTCTTCTTTGAGATTAGGCCAATCTTGGTTGTGGATCGCTTCCACCACTTCATAGGTCTCTTCGATTGTGTAAGGAACAACCGTGTCAAAAGTTTGCTTGATATCCCAAGGATAACCTGTTTTTGGGTCACGCAACTGTGCCATGATCTGTTCCAGTTGTTCGATTGGGTGGCTCATTTATCCGCTCCTTACATCAATATTTAAAATAAAAAAGCGAGCAGTCATTGCCACTCGCCTTTAAAAACCCAAGGCGCTTGCGTCGCGATTTAATTGCGATTCACGCCAATAAGAGTGTTACTGTGATATGAAATTTAGCCTAGGCGTTTCACCAACATGACATCTTTGATCTGCTCTACTCGCATTGATACTCGTGACAGCGCTTCGATGTTGCTCACTTCAAGATCAAAATCCATGATGATCAACTGTCTTTTGTAGTCGCTACGACTTTTCATGCTGATGACTTTCACTTTCTCATTCGCAAGCAGGGTGGTGATGTCTTTGAGTAGCCCACCTCGCTCCATCGCTTCAACGCGCAAAGTCAAAATATAGGTTCCAACAAACCCGCGCCCCCAAACGGTATCAATGATGCGTTCAGGTGCGTGATGGCTCAGCTCTTCTAGCTGTTCACAGTCACTGCGATGGACTGAAATACCACGCCCTTGAGTAATGTAACCTTTGATCTCATCACCTGGGATAGGTTGGCAACAGCGCGCTAGGTGTGTCATGAGGTTATCTACCCCTTCCACCACAACGGCATCTTTGTGCGCTCGATGTGGCTGAGCTGGACGAGTTTGCGCATCTTGCAATTTTTGCAGTGCTTGTTGATCTTCTTGCTCAGCGGTCGGCTTATTAACTAAGGCATTGATGTGATTGACAATTTGGTTGATTCGCAAATCACCACTGCCAATGCCGACGTACAGCTCGTCAGGCGTATTGACGTTAAAACGTTTGAGCGCGTATTTATCGGCATCTTTTAACGTAGCACCGATTTTGGCTAATTCTGATTCGAGGATCTCTCGTCCGGCTTCAAGGTTTTTCTCGCGGCCTTGTTTACGGAACCAGGCGTTAATCTTGGCGCGCGCACGGCCTGAATGGACAAACCCCGTTGCTGGATTTAGCCAATCACGCGACGGATTCGGCTCTTTCTGGGTGATAATTTCGACTTGATCACCCATAGATAATTTATGAGTAAATGGAACAATACGACCCGCGACTTTGGCACCGATGCAGCGATGCCCCACTTCAGAGTGAATATGGTAGGCAAAATCGAGCGGCGTGGCTCCCATGGGTAAATCAACTACATCACCACGAGGTGTAAAGGCGTAAACACGATCATCAAACACCTGGCTACGCAGCTCGTCGATCATCTCACCCGAATCAGACATCTCTTCTTGCCAATCAAGAAGCTTACGCAACCAAGTAATTTTCTCATCGTAACCACTACGGGCAACCGTTGCGCCCTCTTTATATTTCCAGTGCGCGGCAACCCCAAGTTCAGACTCTTCATGCATCTGCTTAGTACGAATTTGAATTTCGATGGTTTTGCCTTCTGGCCCTAAAATCACCGTATGAATGGATTGATAGCCATTCGGTTTCGGATTAGCAACGTAATCATCAAATTCGCTAGGTAGGTGTTTGTATTTGGTATGAACAACGCCCAAGGCGGCGTAACAGTCTTGCAGTTGATCAGCAATAATGCGAACTGCACGCACATCAAACAGCTCATCGAAAGCCAAACCTTTCTTCTGCATTTTGCGCCAGATGCTATAGATGTGTTTCGGACGGCCACTCACTTCAGCATTGATATGAGAAAGCTTCATCTCGGCGCGCAGATCTTCGACAAAATCGTGAATATATTGTTCGCGCACGATGCGGCGCTCTGAAAGCTGCTTGGCAATTTGTTTATAAGTATCGGACTGCTGGTAGCGAAATGCGTAATCTTCAATTTCCCATTTGAGCTGACCAATGCCCAAGCGGTTTGCTAAAGGGGCATAGATATTGGCGCACTCTTTGGCCGCCACACGGCGAATTTCGTCAGGTTCATCTTTTACTTCACGTAAATTACAGATGCGCTCCGCTAATTTGATCACCACACAACGAAAATCATCCACCATCGCAAGCAGCATGCGGCGAACGTTATCCACCTGCTCTGAAGCTTCACTGCCTTGCAAGGTGATGTTTAACTGACCAAGCGCCGCCATCTCTTCGACACCATCAATCAGCTTCACTATGCCTTTACCATAGGTCTCTTCTAATACTTCACGGTCAAAAAGCCCACTACTGACGATAGGAAAGAGCTGAGCCGCGACTAAAGTGGCGCGATCCATCGATAAAGTAATCAGGATTTCGATCATTTCACGGCCGCGCCACAGCAGTAGCGGTCCTTTGGCCTGACCTTCTAATAACGTTTCACACTGACGGTATACGTCCGTCAGTTTAGAGGCTGTGCTTTTATCTTGATGTAAACTCGCAATCCATTTATCTAGCTCAAACTGTTCGTCTGGATTCAAGTGTGCGCTTCGTACCGCAACCATCTGATTCGTCCTAGTTTTATAGTTTGTGGTATTCGACTAACGCCAACTGGGTTAGTTCTCTGTCTACCGACTTTTTACAAATAGCGCCATCGATTCTAAATGACTGGTGTGTGGAAACATATCCAACATGCCAAGTTTTACCAACTTATAACCTTGGCTGAGTAAACTTTGACTGTCTCTTGCCAGTGTCGCCGGGTTACAAGAAACGTACACCACGCGCTGAGCGCCGAGCTTAGCCAATTGGTCGACAATGCCTGCCGCCCCGGCTCGCGCTGGGTCGAGTAGTACTTTAGCAAATTTTTGCTTTGCCCACGCTTGCGTTGACATATCTTGTTCCAAATTTGCTTGGTAGAACGCGATATTATCGATTTGATTGCGCTGCGCGTTTTGTGTCGCTTGCTCAACCATCTCATCCACACCTTCAATGCCCACTACCGATTGAGCGTATTGGGCCATCGGCAAACTAAAGTTCCCTACGCCACAAAATAGGTCTAAAACTCGGTCATCCTCAGTCAAAGCTAACCATTCCAACGCTTGAGCCACCATTTTTTGGTTTACTTGGCGATTGACTTGAATAAAGTTGGAGGGCAAAAATTCGATAACGGATCCAGTTTCACGGTAGCTTGCCATCTCTCCGTAAAGACGTTCGAGCTGATCGCTTTCTGGCATCACATACAAAGTGAGATGATGCTGCTGAGCAAACGCCAGCAGCGCCGCGTGATCTTCACTTGGCAGCGGCTGAAGATGGCGCAACACCATCACAGCGCCTTGATCACCCAGCACCAATTCAACATGGCCAATCGCTTGCTGAGATTTAAATTGCGTTAACAGCGCTTGGATAGGTGTAAGTAGCGTGTTGAGTTGTGGTTCTAGCACTGGGCAGTCCGTCACGTTAACGATTTGCTTGCTCTGCTTTTTACGAAAGCCAAATTGCAGCTGTTGCTGCTTTTTGTCCCACAACACGCTGATGCGGGCGCGACGGCGATAGCCTTTATCGGCGCAACTTATTGCGGGGCTCAAGGCCAACGTTTGTCCGGCGAATTTACTCATCAATTGCGAAAGCGTTTGCTCTTTGTGCGCGACCTGCGCACTGTGCTCTAAATGCTGCAGATCGCAACCACCACATTGAGCGTAATGGCGACAAAATGGCGTCACGCGTTGTTCACTGGCCGTTAAGACTTTAATCAACTGACCGCGAGAGTATTTACTTTTGCTTTCAGTTAGCTGCATCAGCACTTGCTCACCGGGCAGTGCGCCATCAACAAAAAGCAGTTTATTGTGTTGATAAGCGATACCAGAACCTTGATGATCAAGACGTTCAATCAATACCGTTTGATGTTTTGTTTCTAATTGCGCTTTCTTTTTCGGTTGGAAAAAACGTGCCATGCTCTGTGCCTAAGTAAAATTAAATCGATGTTTTTTGCCCTAGCGTCACTATTTAGTGCGGGGATGATTGTCGAACTTACTCGACTTGATTAAGCTAGCCGTCAATTAAACGATTTTCGTACAGGCTTGCTCATCAAATTGCGGGCTATTTTCCCATATCCACACCACGATGTTTAGACAATAATGACCAGATATGGCTTACGCGCGCGCGTTATTACTTTAACCTTAGCTCCAACCTTAATTATCGGCTTGTTGCTCAGTGCTTTTTTCTCATTCAATCGCTACCATGATCTGGAAAAACAGGTGATCAATGCGGGGGCGAGCATCATCGAGCCCTTGGCCATTGCCAGTGAAGACGCCTTAAAAAACCAAAGCCGTGAGTCGGTACGCCGCATTATCAGCTATGCGCATCGGAAGAACTCTAAATTTGTCCGCAGTATTGCGGTGTTTGACGCCAACCACGAACTGTTTGTCACCTCGAATTTTCACCCTAACTTTGAAAGCTTAACTTATCCAAAAGAGAAGCCCATTCCGATTTTAAGCAGCTCAAATCTCACCGAGAACACTTTAATACTGCGCACGCCAATTTTGGCTGAAAACCGTCTAACCGAAGGCATAAATGCCAATACATCAACGCCTGCGCTCGGCTATATCGCGATAGAGTTGGATCTCTCTTCATTGCGTTTACAACAGTATCAAGAGGTCTTTTCCGCCTTTTTAGTGCTTGCGCTTGGGCTCGGTTTATCAGGGATGTTCGCATTCCGACTCCTGCACGATGTGACTCGCCCTATCTCACACATGAAAAACATGGTAGATAGAATTCGGCGCGGCCACCTTGATGTACGGATCGAAGGCAAAATGCACGGTGAGTTAGATTCGCTCAAAAAAGGGATCAACGCGATGGCGGTATCGCTATCGGAATATCACGTCGAAATGCAGCACAGTATCGACCAAGCCACCTCGGATTTGCGAGAAACCTTAGAGCAGTTGGAAATCCAAAACGTTGAATTGGACATTGCCAAAAAACGCGCCCAAGAAGCCGCGCGCATAAAATCAGAATTTCTTGCCAACATGTCCCATGAGCTACGCACGCCGCTTAACGGTGTCATTGGCTTCACCCGCCAAATGCTCAAAACCCAGTTGACGAATAGCCAAGCAGATTACTTACAAACCATTGAAAAATCGGCCAATAACTTATTAAACATCATCAATGACATTTTGGATTTCTCCAAGCTAGAAGCCGGTAAGTTAGCGCTGGAAAATATTCCGTTCGAGTTTCAAGAAAGTTTGGAAGAGGTGGTGAACCTCCAAGCGACCAGTGCTCATGAAAAAGGATTGGAAATCACTCTTAAAGTGGATCAAAAAATCCCAGCAGGCTTGGTAGGTGACCCACTTCGTATCCAACAAGTGTTGACCAACCTTGTCGGTAACTCGATTAAGTTCACCGAACGTGGCAACATCGACATCAGTGTTGAATTGCGCTCACAACGCGACAATGTGGTTGAGCTGCAATTTATGGTACGCGACACCGGCATTGGTATTTCAGAGCGCCAACAAGCACAGCTGTTCCAAGCGTTTAGCCAAGCCGATGCCAGTATTTCTCGTCGCTACGGCGGCACTGGGCTTGGTTTGGTTATTACTCAAAAATTGGTCAACCATATGGGCGGCGAAATTAGCCTAACCAGCCGCCTTCACCAAGGTTCCACCTTCTGGTTTACGCTGCGTCTCAATACCACTGAAATGCCGATGAGTGACTGGCTTGACCCACATATTTTAAGCAATAAACAATTGTTGCTCGTTGAGCCCAATATGCAAGCGGCCTCTATCGTTCAGCAAATGTTGGTGCAGGCAGGGTTAACCGTCACATATCGAGCAGTGATGCCAGAAGAAACAGATCGCTTCGATTATGTATTACTCAATTTAGCCCCAAGTAGAGAGACTGATTTAGATTTGGTTGAGCAGTGGGTCACAAAGGCTATTCAGCTTGCTGACAACGTGATTATCGGTACACCAAGTACCGAGCTCGCACTATCCGATTATTTAATGCAGCATCATCCAGTGCAGTGCATTACCAAGCCACTGTCGCGTAAAAAATTGCTGCAACTATTAATCGCACACCAACCGGTACAGCCTGCCATTCAAGATCTACCGATCACACTCGATACACTGCCCCTGAAAGTAATGGCGGTGGATGATAACCCTGCCAACCTCAAATTGATCATGGCCCTGCTGCAAGAACGTGTTGAAACCGTCATTGCCTGTACGAATGGCCAAGAAGCGGTCGAACAAGCAAGCCGCCAGAAATTTGATATGATTTTGATGGACATCCAAATGCCACAGATGGACGGAGTCACCGCTTGCCAGGAAATTAAGAAAACGGAGCTCAATCACCAAACGCCCGTGATTGCGGTAACAGCTCACGCGATGATAGGAGAGCGCGATCGTCTACTGAAAGCAGGAATGGATGATTACCTCACCAAGCCGATCGAAGAGCACATCTTGCAGCAAGTGTTAGCACACTGGAACCCCTACGCCAACCGTGAACAATTGGAAAAATTACAACTCATAGAACAAGTCATACCGCTATCATCACAGGAAGCTGAGCAGCCTAATCACACCATTATCATTGACTGGCAAAATGCACTTAAACAATCAGCCAACAAGGAAGATTTGGCCAAAGAGCTGCTACAGATGCTAGTTGATTCGATTCCACAGGTGAACCAAGTCGTCAGTATGGCGTTGGAAGACGATGAATACCCTATACAAGATCTACTGCACCATATTCATAAACTGCACGGCAGCTGTTCATACAGTGGCGTACCCCGCTTGAAAAAAGTGTGCGCGGCGCTCGAACAGGCATTGCGCTCCGGCAAATCCATCAGCGATGTCGAACCGGAATTATTCGAGCTACAAGATGAGATGGACAAAGTGATCATCACCGCTAAACCGTATTTAAGCGAATGACCAATTTAACCGAAGAGACAATTTAACCTAATGAAAAAAGGGGCTTGTGAAAAAAGGGGCTTGCCGCTCAGCCGTATTTGCTTGTCAGCAAGCAGAGAAGATTGACAGATTAAGACTCTAAAATCACCGTCGCCACCGCATAATGACGCTCATCGGAAATGGTTAGGTGAATGTGATTCACACTGGCTGCGGTAGCCAACTGCTTCGCCTTACCAGATAATGTCAGCGTGGGTTTTCCGTTGGCGTCGTTGGTGACGGAAAAATCCTGAAAGCTAACACCATGCGCAATACCCGTACCAAGCGCTTTAGATGCCGCTTCTTTAGCGGCAAAACGTTTCGCTAAATAGCGCCCTTTTTTCTTGAGCGAATGGAACACCGCCAATTCATCTTGGGTTAGCACCCGCTCGGCAAAAGCATCGCCACTGCGTGACAATGCTTTTTCTATGCGTTCAATTTCCGCAATATCAGTCCCTAAGCCGATAATCGCCATCGGTAGACCTTATTTGCGAGCCGCTTGCATGATGGCTTTCATATCGGCGACCGATTTTTCCAAACCATCAAATACAGCACGCCCGATAATCGAGTGCCCAATGTTGAGTTCGTAAATTTCAGGCAGTGCAGCAATGGCAGCTACGTTGTGGTAAGTCAAACCGTGACCAGCGTTCACCGTAATGCCCAAATCACTTGCATAACTCGCAGCCGCCGCAATTTTCTTTAACTCATCTTGCTGATCCGCTTCGGTTGTTGCATCGGCGTAATGACCAGTATGCAATTCAATAAACGGTGCACCGCAAGTTTTAGCTGCGTTAATCTGCTCACGATCAGCATCAATAAACAGAGAGACTTTGATGCCTGCAGCGGTCAGTTTTTCGGTTGCCGCTTTCACTTTGTCAAGCTGTCCTAATACGTCCAGCCCACCTTCCGTCGTTAGTTCTTCACGCTTTTCAGGCACTAAACACACAAATTCAGGCTGGGTTTGCAGAGCAATATCAATCATTTCGTCGGTAACGGCCATCTCGAGGTTCATTCGAGTTTGCAACGTCTCGCGCAAAATACGCACATCGCGATCCTTGATATGGCGTCGGTCTTCACGTAGGTGAATGGTAATGCCATCGGCTCCGGCACGCTCTGCCATTTCAGCAGCATGCACGGGATCTGGGTATTTAGTACCGCGGGCATTTCGTAACGTGGCGATGTGATCGATATTAACGCCTAAGTAAATTGCGCTCATTTTCCTATACTCCGTACTCTGGAAAAACTAGACATGGGCAGGAAAAGCTCCCTGCTTTTTAAAGGTTTGCCGCCAAGATACGGCTTTAACGCTATGCGTGTAAAGCGTTTTGCCGCTTGAAGCTGCTCTTTACTGACAAAGCGCCGCTCACTAATGGCAATCAACTCATCGCCCATAAACGTGAGGTTATCGCGCCTAACAGAAGCGATAAAACCTTTTTGCTCGCGATAGCGATAAGTCATGCGAGGATCGATAGCTTCTCCCGTTCCGGCGCAATGCAAGAAATCAACGCCATAACCCATTGAAGCTAGCAACGCGAGTTCAAAACGGCGCAGTGCTGGTTCTGGATTTTCACACTGAGCCAACTCGGTGAGTGCATGCAGATAATCATGGAACAGACCTGGGCAAGGCACTTCTTGCGCAAGCACGCGGCCAATCAGCTCATTGACGTACATGGCAGAATAGAGATGAATACCACTGAGCGGTAAGCCAAGGCTAATCGGTTCAGCTTGGCGCAAGGTTTTCATTGAACCGTTGCCTGACCATTTGAGCAATAAGGGGGTAAAAGGTTGCAGTGCACCTTTTAAGTTTGATCGTTTACTGCGTGCGCCTTTGGACATTAAGGTGACGCGGCCATACTCCTCACTAAACACATCAAGGATTAGGCTCGACTCGCTATAAGGACGTCGATGAAGGACAAAACAGCGCTGTAAACCGTCTGACATATCAGCACTCAAAGGTGAGCGATGTTCTCGCCCACCTCGAATAGAGGTTATAGATCGTCAATATAACCAAGGCTACGAAGGGCACGTTCATCATCTGCCCACCCGGATTTCACTTTCACCCAAGTTTCTAGGTAAACCTTGCGACCAAACAACTCTTCCATATCTAAACGCGCTTCACGGCCGATGGTTTTGATTTTTTCACCACCTTTGCCGATCACCATTTTTTTCTGGCCGCTGCGTTCAACGAGGATCAACGCGTTAATATGAAAACCATCAGTTTCAGGGTTATAGTCAAAACGTTCAATTTCAACGGTTACTGAATACGGCAGCTCTTCACCAGTAAAGCGCATCAGTTTTTCACGCACAATCTCGGAAGCCATGAAACGCTGTGAGCGATCGGTCACATACTCTTCAGGGAAGTGATGCGTGGCTTGAGGTAAATACTCACGCACATGTTTGCGCAATACATCGACATTTTTGCCATGTTTTGCCGCAATCGGCACGACATCAACAAATTCCATTTTCTTCGATAGCTCTAGCATATGCATCATTACATCGTTACGATCTTTCACGTTATCGACTTTATTGACACACAAGACTACAGGGAAATTAGCATTGCGTAACTTGTTGAGCACCATTTCATCATCGGCGGTCCACTGAGTGCCATCGACTAAAAACAGCACTAAGTTAACATCACTGAGCGAGCTACTAGCCGCACGGTTCATCAAGCGGTTAATCGCACGTTTTTCTTCGATGTGTAACCCCGGAGTATCAACGTAAATCGCTTGGTACGGCCCCTCTGTATCGACACCCATAATGCGGTGACGAGTGGTTTGAGGCTTGCGCGATGTGATGGATATCTTTTGTCCCAGTAAGTTATTCAGCAGAGTTGATTTCCCGACATTGGGGCGACCCACAATGGCGATAAAACCACAGTGCTGCTCACCACTTTCCGGAGTTGCTTCATTGCTGTTGGTGTTTGATGCGAAGTACGCATCCAAATCAAATTCGTTATCAGCCATTTGTCAGTTGCTCTAGTGCAATTTCAGCCGCCGATTGTTCAGCTTTACGACGACTGGTGCCTTTACCAATTACAGGCGTTCCCATTCCTGCTACATCACACGATACCGTAAATTCTTGGTTGTGTGCTTCACCTTTAATATTAGTCACTGTGTAGATAGGCAGTTGCTTTCTTCTACCTTGCAGAAACTCTTGTAGGCGAGTTTTTGGGTCTTTTTGCGATACGCCCGGCTCAATGGCGTCAAGGCGCTCTTGATACCAGCTCAAAATAATACGTCGTACTACTTCGGTATCGCTGTCTAAATAAATCGCACCAATGATGGCTTCTACGGCATCAGCAAGGATTGAATCACGGCGGAAACCACCACTTTTCAACTCACCTGGACCTAATTTTAAGTAATCTCCTAGGCAAAATTCTCTGCCCAGTTCAGCCAATGTGTGACCACGCACAAGCGTAGCGCGCATACGACTCATATCCCCTTCGTTAATTTTAGGGAAACGGTGGTACAGCTCATCAGCGATGACAAAACTTAAAATTGAATCGCCCAGAAACTCAAGACGTTCATTGTGCTTACCATTTGCACTGCGATGTGTCAGTGCTAAGGAAATAAACTCGGGATCATTAAATGAATAACCGAGTTTAGTTTCTAATTTACTAATTGGAGAATTCATGCTCTCTCGATGTAGTGATGGCTAGCCAAAGCTAGCCTAGTTAATGCCACCAATGCGGTTAAAACGCACACCAGTTGGGATCCACGAAGGTAAAACGCTATCGGCACCACGTTCAAATTCAAAACTTATCCAAATACCGACCGCTTTACCGACTAAGTTTGCTTCTGGAACAAAGCCCCAGTAACGGCTATCAGCACTGTTGTCACGGTTATCACCCATCACAAAATACTGACCTTGAGGAACAACCCATTCATTAACGCCATGGCGTGGTTGATAAGCATCAACACGATCACGACGCAGTGGATTGATCAAAATTTGGTGTTCAACCTGACCTAACTTTTCATTCACTTGAATTAAAGGGATGCCATTTTGGTTGAACTCACTCTCTTCAACATTGGACAGTTTGACCTGTTTACATTCTGTTGAACCTTGAGCTTGAATACAAATCTCTTTGTTGCTGCTATAACGAACTGTGTCGCCCGGCATGCCGACCACGCGCTTGATGTAGTCAATGCTTGGTTGCGGCGGGTATTTAAACACCACGACATCACCACGCTCTGGTTTACCAGTTTCGACCAGTTGAGTACGCCATACTGGGTCTTTCAAACCGTAAGCGTATTTCTCAACTAAGATGAAGTCGCCCACCAGCAACGTCGGCATCATTGAGCCAGATGGAATCTGAAAAGGTTCGTACACAAAAGAGCGTAGCACCAGCACAAAAGCAATCACAGGGAAGATGGAAACACTGTTTTCAATCCACCAAGGTTGCGCGGAAATTTTGGCGCTGAGTTTGTCATCCAAGCCGTTGGTTTGCGCTTCAATAGCGGCCATCTTCTGTTGACGTTTTTTCGCCCACACCAACTTCTCCAGCACCCAAACTATGCCA
Source organism: Vibrio qinghaiensis (assembly GCF_002257545.1). Taxonomy (NCBI): domain Bacteria; kingdom Pseudomonadati; phylum Pseudomonadota; class Gammaproteobacteria; order Vibrionales; family Vibrionaceae; genus Vibrio; species Vibrio qinghaiensis. The sequence continues at coordinate 2,344,180 of NZ_CP022741.1, forward strand.
GTCACTAATGTGACGATCACCAAGATGAGTGAAAATGTATTCGCCATGGAGTTCCCTTATCTAAAAATACGAAAGTGAAAGAGCCGAAACTCTTTCACTTAATGATGACTGCTGCATGCATAAGAAAGCCAAAGCAATGCTTAATCTTTACCTACGTGCAAAATGGCAAGGAAGGCTTCTTGTGGCAACTCAACATTACCAATTTGCTTCATGCGCTTCTTACCTTCTTTCTGCTTCTTAAGCAGTTTTTTCTTACGGCTAATATCGCCACCGTAACATTTCGCCAGTACGTTTTTACGCAGCTGCTTCACGGTTGAACGAGCAATAATGTGGTTACCGATCGCCGCTTGAATCGCGATATCAAACATTTGGCGAGGGATAAACTCTTTCATTTTCTCAACCACTTGACGACCGCGCGTTTGCGAATTGTCTTTGTGAGTGATGATGGCTAGCGCATCAACTTTGTCACCATTTAGCAAGATATCCACACGGACCATGCTTGAAGCTTCAAAGCGTTGGAAACCATAATCAAGTGATGCATAACCACGAGACGTTGACTTCAAGCGGTCAAAGAAATCAAGCACCACTTCGGCCATCGGCACATCATAAGTCAAGGCGACTTGGTTACCGTGATAGACCATATCAACCTGCACGCCACGTTTTTCAACGCACAACATAATGACGTTACCCAAATATTCAGAAGGGGTCAAAATGTTACAACGCGCAATCGGTTCACGAATCTCTTCAATGTCGTTCACCGCAGGCAATTTAGCCGGGCTATCAACATAAAGCATCGTGCCATCGGTCTTCTTCACTTCATAGACTACCGTTGGCGCAGTGGTGATAAGGTCAAGATCGTATTCGCGCTCTAAACGCTCTTGAATAATCTCCATGTGGAGCATACCCAAGAAACCACAACGGAAACCAAAACCAAGAGCGGCCGAACTTTCTGGCTCATAGAATAACGAGGCATCGTTTAGGCTCAGTTTACCTAATGCATCACGAAAGTTTTCGTAATCATCAGAAGAGACAGGGAAAAGCCCCGCGTACACCTGTGGCTTCACTTTTTTAAAGCCCGGCAATGCTTTTTCACACGGATCTTTCGCGCTGGTCAGGGTATCACCGACGGGCGCGCCAAGGATATCTTTAATACCACAAACCACCCAGCCCACTTCACCAGTGTTCAACATGGTTTTGTCGACTTGTTTTGGCGTAAAAATACCTAAACGGTCAACACCCCAAGTTTGGCCTGTGCTCATCACTTTAATTTTGTCATTTTTCTTCAGCGCACCATTTTTCACTCGCACTAAAGAGACAACACCTAAGTAGTTATCAAACCAAGAATCGATGATCAACGCTTGCAGCGGCGCAGCAGGATCGCCCTCAGGAGCCGGAATACCAGAAACGATTTTTTCTAGCACTTCATCCACGCCAAGGCCTGTTTTCGCAGAGCAGCGCACTGCGTCAATAGCATCAATGCCGACGATGTCTTCAATTTCTTCCGCTACGCGTTCAGGCTCTGCGGCTGGCAAATCAATCTTATTTAGGATCGGGACAACTTCAAGATCCATTTCAATGGCGGTATAGCAGTTAGCCAATGTTTGCGCTTCAACGCCTTGACCAGCATCCACTACCAATAGAGCACCTTCACAGGCGGCTAAAGAACGGGAAACTTCATAAGAAAAGTCAACGTGTCCAGGAGTATCGATAAAGTTGAGCTGGTATGTCTCGCCATCGTTTGCTTTGTAATCGAGCGTCACACTCTGTGCTTTGATGGTGATGCCACGCTCACGCTCAAGGTCCATAGAGTCTAGAACTTGAGATTCCATTTCACGATCACTTAATCCACCACAAACTTGGATCAAACGGTCAGATAGGGTCGACTTACCATGGTCGATGTGGGCGATAATCGAAAAGTTACGAATGTGCTTCATAGATTTGGGATGACTAAACTCTTGAAAAAAGGGACACAAGAAAGCCACATCAAGCGGCGTTTCCATAAAGTTGGCCGATTCTACCCAATTTCGGTAGGGTTCGCATCATAAATTAGGCGATAGGTTCACCAAGGACTCGAACCAAAACCACCTCTTGCTGCGATCGTTTTTCAAGAACCACAGAGCAACGTTTGGCAATTCCGATCCCCAGCGCGATAAAAACCGCGGCCGTGATGATCACGATGCCCTCACCTAAACCTAGCAAAGGGGCCAAGAGGCTCTCACCCAGCCAAGCGCCAAACATCATCATAAAAAGCGGCACCAAATACACTAAGGCGGCCGATTGAAGCAAGCTTTTTTCGGGGAAACCGATTTCAACCGTCTGGCCTTGCTTGACTGGTTTTTTCGTATCGAGTTGCCATAACAACGCTTTATTGCCAATTGCTTTCGATACGATCCCAGTACCACAACTTTTGGAGGACGAACAACTGCTGCAACTTGTCTGCTGCTGACAACTGAGTTCAACGTGAAACCCGTTAGCATCAGGTTGAACAGCGGTGACTGTTGCTAACGCCGTCATCATGGTTTGGTTGCCTCTGTTGAGAGCGCCGCAGGCTGGACAAACGTCACCGATTGAGCAATGCGCTGCGCCGTTGCCGGTGGAATATCACCGACCACTGAGATTTCATTGTTTCCTTTCACCACACTATGCAGGGTACGGCGGCCTTGACGAACCAGTTGGCCTTTCAGCGAATGGTTGTCACTATCGGAAATATAGACAGAAAAACTAAATAGCCCATCACTGAACATCTGGCTCTCGACCAAACGCTCAGTAATCGCCATGCGATAACGGTTGAGTTCTTTAGGTTCAAAACCTTCTGGTTTCCAACTCACTTGCCAAAAACTTTCCGTAAGGTTGCCTTTTGGTAACGTCAACACCTCGGGTAACTCAACGTCATTTAGCCCTTGCATCGCCTGTGCTAATTTGTCGCTAATGGCGTAAGAAATCGTGCGATATTGCTCAAGCACCTCGCCGTCGCGATCGACTAAATCAGCTCGCAATGGCAATTTGCTGGCTTCATCTACCCATAAAATGTAGGAATAGCGTAATCCATCTTTCGGTACCACTCGCACCACTTGGCAAGCCGTGCCCGCTTCACGCGCACGACCAACTTTGACGAAATCGTAGTAACGGCCTAATTCGGTGACATTGCTGGTTAGCATCGGAATCGTCGGCGCAACCATAGTGCTTGACTCAATGGTGAACGGTTCTACCCCAGGTTCAATGTAACTCACTTCATTACCACGGCGAATTACTTCACGGATCGGGCCGCTGAGATAAACGAGATGGGCAAATTGCTGATCGCCTTGACTTGCATGACGATACAGTAGTGGATCGATGCTGTTTTTCTTAATCAGAATGTAAGACAGCTCATAATTTAAATGCTGACTGGCCTCGTTCATTTGAAGCAACAAAGCCTCTGCAGGTTGGTCTTCTGCAAAGGCTAATGTAGAGTTCAAACTGAACAGCGCCAGTGCACTGATCAGAAATTTATTCATTCAACTACCGATTCAAGTACATCGTTATGTGGGCTTGCACTTTCACTGTTCAGGCGAAGTTGCAGCTCGTAGTCTTGCAATAATGCGTTTACGCGGCGACGTTGTTCTTGCACGCGGCTTTCGCTGGTTTGGCGCTCTACTGAATCACGCGTTAAGCTCACAGGCTCTGCGCTGCCAGCAAACGGAATGGTTTGCAGTACGGGTAATTGGTCGTTTTGATCCACTCCTGAATCACGGCCACCGTATTGTTGAACACCTAAAATCACCACAAACGACACACACGCAGCAACCGCAACCTGGCCAAATTGGGAAAGCCAAGCCGGCAACTGCCGACGAGCTTGAGCTGGCGTCGGCTGAGACTCACGGCTTGCATCACGAAAATCAATAACCGAAGCAGATTGTAAACGACTGTGTGCGGGTTCGTCATCCAATGCTAACGCGACGCTCTGTGCAATATCCCACTCAGCTCGGACTGGGGCATCTCCACGCATCACATCACCAATCAAATGGTAATTTTTCCACGTTTGCAAACTTTCTTGGTCGAGCTCTAATTCTTGAATGAGCGCTTTATCGACCATTTCCCCATCCATGAGTGCTGAAAGTCTTTCTTTGTCAGCCATTATTTATTCACCATTTTCGTTACCAGTTTGAGCGCTATAAAAGAGGTTTAATCTTCTTTTCTACCGCTTCACGAGCACGGAAGATGCGAGAACGCACCGTTCCTACAGGACAATCCATGACTTCTGCTATTTCCTCGTAACTTAAACCATCCAGTTCACGCAAGGTCATCGCAGTTTTCAAATCTTCAGGCAACGCTTCTATCGCACCAAAAACGACCCGCTGCAATTCTTTCGACAACGTAATGTTCTCAGGGTTCGATATTTCTTTTAATGCGTTGCCACTTTCGTAATATTCAGCATCTTCAGCATCAACATCGCTAGCGGGCGGTCTACGACTTTGGGCTACAATGTGATTCTTAGCGGTATTAACAGCAATACGGTATAGCCAAGTGTAAAAGGCACTCTCTCCGCGAAAACTTGGGATAGCCCGATACGCTTTGATGAACGCTTCTTGTGCGACATCGGCTACATCTCCGGAATTGCTCACATACCGAGAAATAAGGTTGCAGACTTTATTTTGGTACCTTAAAACCAAAAGGTTAAATGCTTGCTTATCTCCACTCTGAACTCGCTCAATCAATACTTGATCGGTCAGCTGCTCGTTCATTCGAGCCTGTACTCCTATTGTTATTCCCCTTACCTTCTCAGATATGGGCATTCATTATGCAAAATGTAGTATTGACACCACCGCTTACATGAGCACTATTGTGACTCAAGGGAGAATAGAAAGTTCCATTCTGTCTAAAAATATTTGCCAAGCATTATTCAATAAATGTGATCTAATTTCACTATAGGGGATCTCCAATATAGTGAGGGTCGATAAGACGAAAGACAATGGCATTTACAAAGTATTGCATCAAATCTTTCTCTACTGCTATTGGCTTGAAGCCATAGCGATACCGTTGGTGGATAAACCTTGCGGCTGAATCACTTCAAGAGTATAGATAGATGCAATGCATATTTAAAATGAGAGTTGGACAACTCTACTCTAGTTCGGGAATTTAAAAGTTTTATGAACGCAAACCGTGAACATCTATGCGATGTATTAGTCGTAGGCAGTGGCGCAGCTGGTTTATCGCTCGCACTACGCGTAGCAAAACACAGTAAAGTCATTGTACTGAGTAAGGGACCACGCAGTGAAGGTGCCACTTATTACGCACAGGGAGGTATTGCCGCTGTTTTTGACGAATCAGACAGTATTGAGTCACACGTCGAAGACACTCAAATTGCGGGTGCAGGGATCTGTGAAGAGGATACTGTCCGTTTCATAGCCGAGCATGCTAAAGAGTGTGTTCAGTGGCTTATCGATGGTGGCGTTCCTTTTGACAGAGAAGAGAATGACAGTGATGAAGCACCTCGCTATCACTTAACTCGTGAAGGCGGTCATAGTCATCGCCGCATCCTGCACGCGGCTGACGCCACTGGCATGGCAATGCAAACCTCCTTGCAAGACAATGTTCATAATCACCCCAACATTACTATCCTTGAGCGTCACAATGCGCTGGATTTAATCACCGAAGATAAAATCGGTGGCGATAAAAAAAGAGTAGTTGGCGCTTATGTTTGGAACCGCAATGAGGAACACGTTGAAACGATCCGCGCTAAGTTTGTCGTTTTAGCCACGGGCGGCGCCTCAAAAGTGTATCAATATACCTCTAACCCTGATGTTTCCTCAGGTGATGGTATCGCAATGGCGTGGCGTGCAGGATGCCGAGTGGCGAACCTTGAGTTCAATCAATTCCATCCAACTTGTCTTTTCCACCCTGAAGCACGCAACTTCCTACTGACAGAAGCACTACGTGGCGAAGGCGCTTTTTTAAGACGCCCAGACGGTTCACGATTCATGCTCGATTTTGATGAACGTGCCGAACTGGCTCCTCGTGATATCGTGGCTCGCGCCATCGACTATGAGATGAAGCGCTTAGGCGCTGATTGTATGTATCTCGACATCAGCCACAAACCGGCCGATTTTATTGAAAAACATTTCCCAACCATTTATACACGCTTGATGGATTTGGGCATTGATATGACCAAAGAACCGATTCCGATTGTTCCTGCGGCGCACTACACTTGTGGTGGCGTTATTGTCAATAAACAAGGTAAAACGGATCTGCATAACCTGTATGCGATCGGCGAAGTTAGCTACACCGGTTTGCACGGTGCTAACCGAATGGCGTCGAACTCTCTATTAGAATGCGTCGTTTATGCTTGGTCAGCGGCAAAGGATATTTTAAAAGGATTACCAACGGCTCAGCTCCCACCAAGCTTACCCGGTTGGGATGAAAGTAAGGTCAATAACTCTGATGAAGAGGTCGTAATCCAACATAACTGGCATGAACTGCGCCTATTTATGTGGGATTACATGGGGATTGTCCGCACAGATAAGCGCTTAGAGCGAGCACTACGCCGCATTCAATTACTGCAACAAGAAACCCACGAATACTACAGTCATTTCCGCGTTTCAAATAACCTGCTTGAGCTGCGTAACTTACTGCAAGTGGCAGAGCTGATGGTGCGTTGTGCTATGCAACGTAAAGAGAGCCGCGGTTTGCACTACACGCTCGATTACCCAGAGTTAGCCGAAAATAGTGGCCCAACGATCCTAACGCCAGACGAGTAACCTCGCCAACGATCATCTGTTGGCGTCAAGTTGACCGAATGAATAAAGGAGCGTTTATCGCTCCTTTATTGTTGGTGATTGGTTATGGGTAACCTGCCGAAGCTGCACCAATAAACGGCGATAATCCGTTTCCACACAACTGTCGCGCCACACTAGATAGCGCTTACCTTGTTGTGCATAAATGATCAACACCATAAACGCAAACTGTGTAGAAACCTTTTCAATGGACAGGTTCTGGTCGGCAGATTGCCACTCACCGTGACTCGTGAGCTTGAATTGGCCGATTAAGCTAGGGACTAACAGTGAGGTACTCTTTTGCGCGATAATAAGAAGAGCGAAAAATAAGGGAAGCGTGACGAGTGGAATGGGCGATATCAATAATGCCCACACGGCTATCATCAAAAAAATGACGTTAGTAATGCGGGCAAAATGGGAAGGAAATAATACGAAATTAACGCACTTTGCTGAGGTTGTGGGCAACAATTTTATCCACCATTGCCGCATGCCCAAGATTTTCGCTACGACCATGCCCCATAATCCAAGTAAATAGATCAGGGTCGTCAGACTCAAGTAGGGAAACGAAATCTCGTTGCTCATTTTCATTCAGAGAATCAAAGCACTCTTCAAAGAACGGCATCACAACCACATCGAGCTCTAACATTCCACGACGGCATGCCCACTTGATTCTTGCTTTTTCTTCAGTGGTGTACATCGGTTTTCCTCACCTTATGTTTATTTGCGTTGAGTGTATCAACTGGATGAAGATACAACTAGTAGATGAGTCACAGTCCCTGTTCAAGCTGACAAAAAAAAATTTCCGGATTAACATGGGGCTCAAGATTCTCTTTAGGTAACGACTATGGACTGGCAAAACACATTGACACCTCTCGCAGTAACCGCCAATGACTCACTTCCACCACTGATGCTGACTCATCTTGCATCCTGGGGCGCTATCATCATTTCAGGCAATGATAAAAAAGCCTATTTGCAAGGCCAAGTGACCTGTAATGTCGTCACTCTTGAACCAACACAGTCAACCTTAGGCGCCCATTGTGATGCGAAGGGCAAAGTGTGGTCGGTCTTTCGCCTGTTCCACCATCACGATGGTTATGCGATGTTCCAGCCTTTATCAGCGATAGAGGCTGAATTAAGAGAGCTGAAAAAATACGCTATTTTTTCTAAGGTCAATATCAGCCAGAGCCAAGACATCGCACTGGGTGTTATGGGCGAACAAGCTGAGCAATATATCAATACATTAACGGCGGATGAAGGTGAGGTGCGTTTGATTGACGGCGGTAGCGCCATCAAAATCTCATCCCAACGTTGGCTATTACTTGTTTCAGAGCAAACCGCGCAACAGCTCATGACGCAAAGTGAAGCACTGAAAGTCACCGAGGAAACGTGGACTCGCTTTGATATCGAAGAAGCGGTCCCCGTCCTTCATCAAGCGGATCAAAATGAGCACATACCGCAAGCCGTTAATCTTCAGGCCTTTAATGGTATCAGCTTTAATAAAGGGTGTTACACAGGCCAAGAAACCGTCGCTCGCGCTAAATATCGAGGTATTAATAAGCGTGCAATGTACATCCTTCAAGGCAACATTGAGCAACCGCTAAGTAATGATCAACCAATCATGATCGAACGCTCAGTTGGAGAAAACTGGCGTAGTGCTGGGCAATTAATGGTTCACCACACGTTTGCTGATAATACCGCTATCGGTTTAGTGGTGTTACCAAACAATCTCGATTCAGAAACTGAGTTTCGTCTTGCTAGCCAACCAAACACTCGTTGGTTTATGCAAGCTCTCCCCTACTCTCTTACTGACGAATAAGTTTCTTCCTCATATTGACCATGCGCCTCTTTACGGGGCGTATCCTTTATCACACTCGCCTATCTCAAATAGATTTTATGAAAAAGAATGTAATGGATTACATTCTGTGCGTGATCGCTTTCTAAATTACACAACATTATCAATGAATCTTTAATCATATTAAAAACATAAATAGTCGGTTTGTTTGTTTTAACGTACTCTTGACGATGTTGGCTAAGGGCAAACAAAAAGTTGCCCTGACCAACAAAAAAGTGAATCCACTGATTGTTTCAGGACATCCACTTTTTGTGTAATGCATCTGTGACTATTCGCCCGCCTATTATTTAAGCGGGCTTTTTTTAGTCCATTTTTTAACCGAAATTTAACACTTTCCGGAAACAGCAGCTATTCTTTAAAGTGTAATATTTATCGTGCTTAATATGCATCAAGTGAATGGTGCACTGAACATTTTTTATCAGCACTATTTTGAGGAGATAATCACGTAAACATGGGTATTTATCCAACATTCTGCCTACGGCAGCACAAATATCCAAAAGAGTCACCAATAACTGCATATTCCTCTAGGGTAATCACACTATTAGAGGCGCAATTTATTTATAATTTGCAGTGTTAGAATAACAGAAGGATCGTGAAGTATGAGACTGTTTAAGCGCTATACGCCTGGTATGATAGCTAAACACGTAAGTCGACTTTTTAAAGGAAGAATCTATATTTACGGGGTTGGAAAATTTGAATTCGATAATGGCAAACTGATCTTGCCAGAGCGCGCAGACAAGCGCCACTTTCAGACGGTGAAGGAAGTGAATCAGGAAATCATGAGACTACGCTGCGCCTACGCATAATACGAGTTTCATTAAAGAATTTTAAAAGGGTTGGCCATAAGCCAGCCCTTTTGCCATCATTAGGTTAATCACGGTTAGGGCTCAAGCAGCACCATTTTTCTCTTGGCCAGATCAGGTAAATCACCTTTTAAACCCAGTGCTCTTTTCATAATTTCATCTTTGGCCCCAGGAAGATGCCCAGCCAAGTGCATGCCAATGCCACGGATCAGTTTCTTCGCCGGGTTATCACCTTCAAAAAGATCTTTGAAACCTTGCATCGCGGCAATCATTTTGGCAGCTTCTGTTTTTCGCCAACGTTCATAACCTCGCAAATTTTTAAGCAAACCAATATCTTCACCTTGATGCCACAACGCGAGTAGTTCTTGAGCTAAGCTTGCAGCATCAAGTAAACCTAAATTAACGCCTTGCCCGGCTAGCGGATGGATGGTGTGCGCCGCATCACCAACGAGTGCGATTCGTTGTAAGGCAAAATCTCGGGCATAACGCATTTTAAGTGGGAAAGCGGCACGTTCACCAACCACCTCACACAAACCTAAACGATGATCAAACTCAGCGGTCAGTATCTTATTGAATTCGAGCTCAGACAGGCTGAGCAAGCGCTGTGCTCGGTTGGGCTCTGTAGACCAAACGATTGAGCTCATATGAGGATCAGACATAGGTAAAAAGGCCAGCGGACCTTGTGGTGTAAACACTTGCCTTGCCGTCGATTGATGTGGTTCCGCCGTGCGGACATTTGCCACCAGCGCACTGTGTCCATAATCCCAATGGGTTAATGGAATGTCTTGCTGCTGACGAACCCAAGAGTTTGCGCCATCCGCCCCCACTATCAATTTTGCGGTGAGTGATTGGCCGTTATCGAGCGTTAGCCACGCCTCACCCTCTCCGACAGCCAGCGATTGGCATTGAGTGGGCATAAAGAGTGTCACATTCGCTTGCTTTTGTACTTGTTCGAGTAAGGCTAATTGAATGATGCGGTTCTCAACAATGTGTCCCAGATCCGGCTGAGTCATTTGATTGGCACTAAATTCGATCCGCGCAAAACTATCGCGTTCCCACACTTCCATCGCCGAATAAGGCGCAGCGCGACGAGAAATAATACCTTGCCATGCACCAAGGTTTCGCAACATGATTTCACTGGAACGGCTTAAGGCGGAGACTCGCACATCAGGCAGCTCTGCCAGTTCAAGGCTGGGCACTCGGCCCTCAATCACGGCGATGCGCAGTTCGCTATGCTTTAATGCGGCGGCCAGTGCAAGGCCAACCATTCCGCCACCCACAATGACAATATCGACACTTTGCATCATATACAGACCCTTTTATCTATTCACTACGCCAAGCGTTCGGCGCAGTAGCGGCATTTTCAGCCACGGTAAATTATCCATCATCATGAGGCCTACATTGCGACCAATACGAGTGGTTAACCAATCATTGGAAAAGAGATGCACCAGTGATGATGTCAGCTTAATGGTGGCATCACGATCCGCTTCTCGGCGTTGGGAAAAAGCTTGTAAACCGCGATAGCAGCCAACATCGGCTTGCTGCTTGATAAGCTCATCCGCCAAGCTTGCCACATCTCGAATACCTAAGTTAAAACCTTGTCCCGCAATCGGATGTAATGTCTGAGCGGCATTGCCCACTATGGCAAAACGATGTGAAATGTTCTGCTCTCGATAACGCAGTTGTAATGGATAGCAGGCACGAGTGCCTACTTTATTCATTCGCCCTAAACGCCAACCAAACGCATCTTGAAGCTGTGCTAAAAAACCCTCATCACTGAGTGACAAAACTTGCTCGGCTTTCGCGGGAGGCAAACACCAAACTAGAGAGAGTCGATTATCACTCATTGGTAATAACGCTACAGGACCATCGGCGGTGAATCGTTCAAACGCTCGTCCTTGGTGAGTTTTTGAGCTCACCACGTTAGCAATAACCGCGACCTGTTCAAAATCATGCTCTTGTTGGATGAGGCCGATTTGCTCGCAGCAGGTCGATATCGCCCCATCAGCTGCGACCAATAATTTAGCTTGGATCGTTTGTTGATCGTTAAGGGTGACAATGACCTTATCCATACTGCGTTCCACTTGCTGAACCGCGCTTGGGCAAAATAACTCAATATGCGGGCTCTGCTGCATTTTTTGCGCGTAAATTTGCCCCGCATCGGCTAATTCAACCACGTAACCTAATGCTTCTAAATCGAGTTGCTGGCAAGTAATATCGGTCATCCCAATATGAGACCGATCCGACACATGAATATGTGTAATTGGGGTGACGACCTCTTGCAGTGATGGCCACAAGCAGAGATTTTGCAAAATTTGCACGCTACCGTAGGATAAAGCAATTGAACGCGAATCAAAGCCGGGATGGGCGACCTTATCATCCAGCGGATGCGCTTCGACCACAGCAATCGCAAGCTTTCCTTGAGAAAGCGTATCTAAGGCCAACGCCAGTGTCGCACCAGCCATCGCCCCACCAGCGATAATCACATCAAATTGCTTCACAGTAACCTCTCTTTAATGCACGGTCGGCTGAGTTTCTTGTAGAGGTTTGATACCAAATTCAGCATGAATTGTTAACACGCAAGCTTTTACATGCTCAATGACGTGTTCCAAAAGTTGAGCTTGCTCATCCAAATCATCCTCTTCATCGATACCGAGCTTGGCAATTTCTTCTAGATCAGCCAAGGCTTCCTTAGTTTCTGCGGACGCTTTTTTCAAAACAACCCCAATCAAGCCAAGCCCAGAAATGAAGTGATTTACCCAGTCGGCTACGCCATCAGCCAAATCAAATACACTGGCACTCGCCTCTTCATCTGGCAACAGCAGTGACAACTCCATCTCGCTGCCAGTGAGCTCTTCGATTGTAAAGGTGAGTACTTGTTCAGCCAATGTCAATGGACGATCTGGCCAACCCATACCTTCGTTAGTGTAATCAAAAATAAGTGGCTGCCAGCTCTTATCATTTAAGCCCAGACCACCCGCTAGCATGCCCGTTAGCAACCCATGCAACTCAGCAGGGTTAACCGCAAGTGCTGCAGATTGAAGGGCAGTGGCAAGAGAAAGATAATCCGGTTGTTTTTTTTCGCTCATGGGAAGCTCGTAATAAAATCAAATAAGCGCGATCCTACCACTTAGCTTCCAATGCGAAAATGCTCAAAGCGTTAATTGTGGGTAGCTTTTACTCAATTTGCCTAATAACTGTGTTTTTAGTCCCTCATTTTTTACTGCTCGCTTTGAAAAGCTTGAATCTTAGGGCCGCTTTACCTATAGTTTCCACCTCGATGGGCATGTGAGTGGCACCATCTTAGACAGCGCGATAAGAGTTCATCCATCATGAGTAATCAAGCGGTAGACGTAGAAATTTTAGGAAAATTGACTCGTGTGAATTGCCCTGCGGGACAAGAGCAGTCTTTAATCCAAGCGGCACAAGATCTTGATAACCGATTGAAAGAGATGGCAGAGCGTACTAAAGTTACTAATGAAGTAAAACTACTCACGATTGCTGCGCTCAACATTTGTTATGAATTGCAAACTAAAAACAATGAGAGCCTAGGCCAACAAAATCAATTAACCGAGCGCATGGAACAGCTCGCTGCATCTCTTGAAGATGCCATCAGTAAAGTGAAGCTAGGACAGCAGTAGTCTTTACCAGCGTAACCAAATTTACCCTAGAGTGTTTGTCAGCCGGATTTAAGTCCCTGAGCCGATAAGCAACACCAAAGGGTTAGTACTTGGTAGCTATTGAGCAAGCTCGGCTCGTACCGAGAAGCCTGCGGTTACCATTGCTGATCCGCCTTGAACCAGCTGGTTCAAGGGCCAAAATCCGCAACGGCACTCTGGGGTATCCTTATGCAAAACACTCGACACACACTTCGTCAAGTCATCCGCCAGCGGCGTAAACAGCTATCACCTACGCAGCAAAAACACGCTTCAATTGAACTTGTCTCTCGTTTTTCAACACTGCCTGAAGTTTTAACGAGTCAGCACATTGCCCTCTACTTAGCGACCGATGGTGAGCTTGAAACACAACCGCTCATAGCGTGGTTATGGCAACAAGGCAAACAGACCTATCTTCCCGTTTTGCACCCCTTCTCGAGTGGGAATTTATTGTTCTTGCACTATGATGCTCAAACCATAATGACGCGAAATAAATACGGCATTGCCGAACCCAAGCTCAACCAAACATTGATCAAACCAGTAAATGAGCTAGATATCATCTGCACACCATTGGTGGCCTTTGATCAAACAGGGCAAAGGCTCGGGATGGGCGGCGGCTATTATGATCGTACGTTAGAAGCTTGGTTTAAAACGGGTAAAGGTGCCCTACCCATAGGTTTAGCTCATGATTGCCAACAAGTGACTCATCTGCCGAGCGAAGCATGGGATATACCTTTACCTCAAATAGTGACTCCAAGCCAAATCTGGCAATGGGAATCATAAATTATTGAGGCTATAATCGCCCCGCAACATTACCGTCACTATAAATCGATATCAGGAGATTGGCATGACTCAAGATGAAATGAAAAAAGCCGCCGGCTGGGCCGCACTCAAATATGTAGAAAAAGGCAGCATCGTTGGTGTGGGTACGGGTTCAACGGTGAATCACTTCATTGATGCACTGGGTTCGATTAAAGATGATATTAAAGGTGCAGTTTCAAGCTCTATCGCCTCAACAGAGAAGCTAAAAGGCCTAGGTATTGAAGTGTTCGACTGCAATGATGTCGATCAACTCGATATTTATGTTGATGGCGCAGATGAAATCAACCCTGCGCGCGATATGATCAAAGGCGGCGGCGCTGCGCTCACTCGAGAAAAAATCGTTGCCGCTATTGCGGATAAATTCATTTGTATCGTTGATGGCACAAAAGCGGTCGATGTTCTAGGTCAATTCCCACTTCCAGTTGAAGTGATCCCAATGGCGCGCTCTTATGTGGCACGTCAACTGGTTAAGCTTGGTGGTGATCCAGCCTATCGCCATGGCGTAATAACGGATAACGGTAACGTTATCTTGGATGTGCACGGACTAAAAATTACTGATGCCAAAGCATTAGAAGATAAAATTAATGGGATTGTCGGCGTAGTAACCGTTGGTTTATTCGCTCACCGAGGTGCTGATGTCGTCATCACTGGCACGGAAAATGGTGCCAAAATCGAAGAGTAAGTCACAAAATAAGGCTACTTTCCGTTATTTCATTACAAACGGCACCCATGGGTGCCGTTTTTCTTCGCTATGTCCTAGAAAATCATGCCTTATTTCGTAATTTTCTTACCCAAAACAAAAAAAGTTTGTTACTTTATTGGTCAGAAGACGCACAAGGAAAACGTTTGTCTTCCAACAAAATGGTTAATCTTCCTCTTTACATTAGCCCTTTTGCTTTATGTGCGCCGTGTTTGCCCACCTTCCCATTTTTAAGGACGAGAATAATGGCCAAAGTTTCACTCGAAAAAGACAAAATCAAAATCTTACTCCTCGAAGGGCTACACCCTTCAACGGTTGAAGTACTGCAATCGGCTGGTTACAGCAATATTGAGTATCACAAAGGTTCTCTGGGTGATGAACAACTGATCGAAGCGGTGAAAGATGCTCACTTCATCGGCATTCGTTCGCGCACTAATTTGACCGAAGCGGTAATCAACGCGGCAGAGAAGTTGGTTGCTATCGGCTGCTTCTGCATTGGCACCAACCAAGTTGACCTCAATGCCGCCGCAAAACGCGGTATTCCTGTCTTTAATGCACCATTTTCGAATACTCGCAGTGTTGCTGAACTCGTTTTAGGCCAAACACTGCTACTACTGCGTGGGATTCCTGAAAAAAATGCATTGGCGCATCGTGGTATTTGGAAAAAAAGTGCTGATAACTCTTATGAGGCACGCGGTAAACGCTTAGGTATTATTGGCTATGGCCACATTGGCACCCAGCTCGGTATCATTGCCGAAAACCTCGGTATGCAAGTCTATTTCTATGATATAGAAAACAAACTCTCACTCGGTAATGCAACGCAAATACATACCATGAGCGAGCTACTGAATAAATGTGATGTCATTTCTCTGCATGTGCCTGAAACTCCAGAGACTAGAAATATGATGGGTAAAGAAGAGTTTGCACGCATGAAGCCTGGATCTATCTTTATCAACGCAGCACGCGGAACGGTAGTCGACATTCCCGCACTCTGCGATGCATTGGCATCAAACCATCTAGCTGGAGCGGCAATAGACGTATTTCCAGAAGAGCCCGCCACAAACTCTGAACCTTTTGAATCCCCACTGATGCATTTTGATAATGTCATTCTGACACCTCACATTGGTGGCTCAACGCAAGAAGCACAAGAAAATATCGGTATTGAAGTAGCCGGTAAATTGGCAAAATATTCAGATAACGGCTCAACCTTATCAAGCGTGAACTTCCCTGAAGTATCGCTGCCAATTCACCGCGATAGTTCGCGTTTACTGCATATTCACGAAAACCGTCCGGGTATTCTGACACAAATCAACACCATCTTCGCCGAAGAAGGGATCAATATCGCCGCTCAATATTTACAAACGTCAGCGGATATCGGTTATGTAGTGATTGACGTAGAAACCGCTCGCTCTGCGGAAGCTCTGACTAAGCTGAAAAGCATCAGCGGCACCATTCGTGCGCGTATTCTTCACTAAGCACTTCTCCAGTAAAAGCACTAAATGACAAAAAGGCCACATAAAATGTGGCCTTTCTTATTTCGATAGGGAGCTCGGTAAATTAAGCTTTAAGCGCTCGCTCCCCGCGAGCAATCCCCACCACGCCACTTCGCGCGACTTCGATTACTTCAGTGACTTCCGACAACGCTTGAATAAAGGCATCGAGTTTTTCGCTGGTTCCAGCAAGCTGCACAGTATATTGCGCCGCAGTGACATCTACGATCTGCCCACGGAAAATATCAGCCGTACGTTTCACTTCGGCACGCGCAAAACCGCTGGCTTTGACTTTCACCATCATCAGCTCACGTTCAATGTGTTCACACTCTGACACTTCTTGCACTTTAAGCACATCAATCAACTTATGCAGTTGCTTTTGAATTTGTTCAAGTTGCATTTCATCGGTCTTAGTGGTGATGTTTAAGCGTGACAATGTTGCATCATCGGTTGGCGAAACCGTTAGTGATTCAATGTTATAACCACGTTGAGAAAATAGACCAACAACGCGAGACAAAGCACCCGATTGGTTTTCCATTAATATTGAAATAATGTGTCTCATATTATGTTCTCTCCGTTTTGCTTAACCACATTTTGTCCATCCCTTCGCCTTTAATTTGCATTGGGTAGACGTGCTCCGTTTCATCCACATTAATATCAACAAAAACCAGTCGATCTTTCATATCGAGTGCTTTTTTAAGCCCGGCTTCAAGTTCATCAGGCTGCGAGATACGGATGCCAACGTGGCCATAAGCTTCTGCAATGGCTGCAAAATCGGGAACAGAACTCATATAAGAATTAGAGTGACGTCCTTGATAAATAATATCTTGCCACTGTTTTACCATGCCAAGAAAACGGTTGTTTAAGTTAATAATTTTCACTGGAATATCATATTGCAACGCAGTAGAAAGCTCTTGAATATTCATTTGAATACTGCCGTCCCCAGTGACAATCACTACCTCTTCTTCTGGCATGGCAAATTTAACCCCCATTCCCGCGGGTAAACCAAATCCCATGGTGCCCAAACCGCCAGAGTTGATCCAACGATGAGGCTTATTGAATGGATAATAAAGTGCGGCGAACATTTGGTGCTGACCAACATCGGAGGCCACATATGCGTCTCCATTAGTCAGTTTATGCAAAGTTTCAATCACTTGCTGCGGCTTAATGCGTTCGCTGGATTTCTCATAAGCTAGGCATTGGCGGTCGCGCCAGCTTTGGATATCTTGCCACCATAGTTCAAGCGCCTGCGAATCATTACAGCCACCTTGTTCGCTGAGTAATTGCAGCATCGTTTCCAATACTTGATCAGCGGAGCCTACTATCGGCAGATCGACTGGCACATTTTTAGAGATCGACGAAGGATCAATGTCAATGTGCATGATCTTAGCGTTCGGGCAATACTTTTCTAGATTATTGGTTGTACGGTCATCAAAACGCACGCCAATACCGAAAATCAAATCCGCATTGTGCATCGCCATATTGGCTTCATACATGCCATGCATTCCAAGCATGCCTAACGCATTTTTATGAGTCCCCGGGAAAGCACCAAGCCCCATTAACGTGCTGACTACGGGTAAATTGAGCGTTTCAGCCAGTTGTAAAATGTGCTGATCTGCGCCTGAAATAACAGCGCCACCACCAATGTACAATACGGGTTTTTTGGCTTCTAACAACGCTTTTAGCGCCTTTTTAATTTGCCCTTTATGACCAGAAGTGGTTGGGTTGTATGAGCGCAGTTTGATTGACTCAGGATATGTATAAGGGAGTTTGATCTGAGGATTCAACACATCTTTAGGTAGATCGATCACAACAGGGCCAGGACGCCCTGTTGAAGCAATATAAAAGGCTTTCTTAATGGTTTCAGGAATATCTTCAGCTTTTTTTACAAGAAAACTGTGTTTGACGATCGGACGAGAAACCCCAACGATGTCGCATTCTTGAAACGCATCATTACCAATGAGGTTATTTGGCACGTTGCCTGATATAACAATCATTGGAATTGAGTCCATGTAAGCGGTAGCAATTCCTGTGACGGTATTCGTCGCCCCTGGGCCAGAGCAAACAAGTACCACACCCGTTTTTCCGGTTGCTCGAGCATAGCCATCCGCCATATGCGTGGCCGCTTGCTCGTGGCGAACAAGGACATGTTTAATTTGGTCGGTTTTTGCGTGCAGCGCATCGTAAATATCAAGAACGGAACCGCCTGGGTATCCAAATATTTGCTCTACACCTTCTTCGATCAGAGATTGAACCACCATCTCTGCGCCAGATAACATCTGTTGATTGGATTGCGTTGCCATTTTTTCTCCTTACCAGTACCCAACACATGGTCAGTAAATGGGCCTGGTTTTACATAGTTTAGGGCTTATTTGTAGCCTAATTCGAAAACTTTCCACTTTCGGCTATGTCTTGCTTTTGTCATAACAAAAAACAAGGTAACGCAACAACTGTAACTCTTTCTTATCATCGGGTCGAACACCAAATAGCGCACACTTTGGCGAATATTTGGTTAAATGGAATTTTATTAGGCAACTATCGTAAAACTGGCATTAAAAACAGCTAAATTCATGCATAATTAGCAAAAATAAAGCAAAAAATATTACCATTCAGCAATGTAACGTCATAAGGAAGCGAGACTTAACTTCCATCGTAATATAAAAAATCCCCCACGCTTTATCTGAAAAGCAAATGGAGGATTTTTAAACAATTCAAAAACTATCTTAAGATAATCTACTCGCCTTTAGTCTTTTCTTTGTACATTTCTTCGATTTCATCTTGGTAACGATCGCTAATGACTTTTCTACGCAGTTTTTGAGTCGGCGTCAGCTCACCTTTGTCCATTGAAAAAGCCTTAGGTAATAATTTAAACTTTTTCACTTGCTCAAATTTGGCTAGCTCTTTTTGTAAATCATTGACTCGCTTTTCTAACATCTCAACCACTTGGTTGTTCTTGATAAGCTCTAATCTGTCATGATATTTGATGTTGAGCTCCTTGGCGTAAACCTCCAAGCTGTCATAACAAGGCACAATTAAAGCCGATACAAATTTACGAGTGTCAGCAATCACTGCAATCTGTTCAATAAAGTGATCTTTACCAATAGCCCCCTCAATGACTTGTGGCGCAATGTATTTGCCACCGGAGGTTTTCATCAACTCTTTGATACGATCGGTGATGAAGACATTACCTTGCTCATCAATGCGTCCAGCATCTCCTGTTTTGAGAAAACCTTGTTCATCGAATGCTAACGCCGTTTCTTCGGCCATTTTATAGTAACCGCGCATAACCATTGGCCCGCGAACTAGAATTTCATTGTTGTCACCAATTTTGACCTGAGCTCCAGGCATCGACATACCGATTGAATCAGGATTAAAACACCGGTCATCCCAACAAGAAACCGTTGCTGTGGTTTCCGTCATGCCATAGCCCAACTTCACGTTAATGCCAATGGCATGGAAAAATCGGCCGATGGTTTCATCTAATTTTGCGCCGCCGCAAGGCATGAAATTAATCCGCCCACCAAGCAATGCTCGCAATTTAGACAACACGATTTTGTCGGCTAACGCGTAGCTCTTTTTCAACATGAAGGATGGTTGGCGTGTTTCTTGGTGGCAAAGAGCCATCTTAGCTCCCATATTAACAGCCCAAGTAAACAGCACTTTACGGTACAGCGGCGCTTTCGAGACTTTTTCATGGATAGCAGAAAATATTTTCTCGTAGAAACGAGGAACGGCGCACATTACCGTTGGTTTTAGATCACTCAATGCATCACGTACTTGCATCGTATCCTGCAAATAACAGTTAGTTGCACCGCAGTAAAGAATATAAAAGGTCCACGCTCGCTCAAACACGTGCGAAAGCGGTAAAAAACAGAGTGACACATCATCGCTGGTGATATTTAAGCGCTCGTCGTGGCCTTCAAGCTGAGCACCAATATTGCGGTAATCGAGCATTACACCTTTAGGCTGGCCTGTGGTGCCAGAAGTATAGATAAGCGTCAGCAGATCATCGATATTCGCCTGTTCAAGGCGAGACTCTAATTCCGCTTGCTGGCCATCTGTATTTTGTTCAATAAAAGTATGCCAATGGATGCCATGTTGAAAACTTTTTAGATCAATGCCATCACTCATGGCGACAATTAATTTAAGCTGTTCGCACTCATCAAAAAAATCCAGTGCCGCATCGTATTGTGCCTGTTCACCAACCAAGAGCACTTTGACATCAGCATCTTGAATAATATAACTAGCCTGCGCTGGCGTATTGGTTGGATAAATAGGAACTGTCACCGCTCTTACCTGTAAAACGGCTAAGTCAGCTATCGTCCAATGCGGCATGTTATTAGAAAAAATCCCGACTTTATCTTGGATTTTTATACCTTGTGCTAAAAGTGCAAGTGACATCGCATCGATCCGTTGACCAAATTGCTTCCAGCTGATCCCATGCCACTCTTTCTCTATTTTGTGTTTTAGAGCAATGCACTCGCCGCCTTTCACTATTTGTTCACGAATTCTGGTTACGATATGAAAATTTAAATTGGACATCTTTTTTACCTATCGCTTACACATGTAAGCTTTTTGAGCGCACAAGTGTACATTTAGAAGCAAAAAAGGCAACTGACTGATATCAAAGTTATCGATTAAACATGCATATAAACATCCATAGAAAAAATAAACATCCATAGAAAAAAGCCCTGAATGGGTATAACCGATTCAAGGCTAAAAGAGGCGTATCAATAAGTTTAGATCACAGTACGAATTAACAAGTAAACGTTTAGTTCAATGCAACAACTTCGCCGCAAATAATCATTAACTGATCACGCAACCAAATATGGCCTTTGTCTTTTTCGCTAGACTCATGCCAACTGAGATAGCCACTGATTTGACCATTTGCAAATGGGAAATCGAGGATTTGTAACTGATCTCGGTTAGCCGCATTCTCAACCATCCAACGAGGCGCAATTGTCACCAATTCTGACTGGCCAACCACATAAAGCACGTTACTTAAACTGGTACCTTCATAAGAAGGCACACAGTCTAATTCGCGATATGCTTGCTCAGGAAAACTGCGTTGACCGTGCACTCGAGACAACTTTGCATGCTTTTCGACCATTAAACTATCAGCGCTAACGGCTCCCTGAATTCGAGAGTGAAACTTGGATGCCACCACCACTAATTCATCTTGGAAAATTTCCGTACTGGAGAAACCTTGCTCATCAAAACGTGCATAATCAATCACAAAATCGATCTCTTGATAACGCATACGCTCGGCTAACAAGCGGTTAAATTCCGCATCAAGATGAAGTTGGACCAAAGGTGCTTGCTCATGAACTGATGACATAATTTTCGCCGCGAAACGTATATCACAAGGGCTACAAATCGCTAATTTAAACAAGCGTGTTGATGTCTCAGGAGAAAACACAGAACTTGGCAATTCATTACGGATTAATTGCAGAGCTTGGCGCATCGGGCCAAACAACTGACGCGCGCGTTGGGTCGGTTGAATCCCGCGACCTTGACGCATAAACAGTTCATCATTAAACATCACTTTTAAACGTGCCACCGCATTGCTCACTGCAGGTTGAGACATACCTAAATTATGGGCGGCGCGAGTAATGTTTTGTTCTTGCATTACTGCATCAAAAACAGTCAACAGGTTTAAATCCACACCACGTAATGTGCTTTCCATGCGGTAACTAGCAATAGCGCTCATTGCATCTTTTTTATCTAACATTTTTGGGACGCCTCTTGTTGTTATCGTCAATACTGTAAAAGTAAATTTTTAGAATAGATAACCTGTCATTATTATATTTACCCAGACACGACTGGGTGGAGGCTACTATCTGCTAAGCATTTATCGATTAGCAACAAGATTGATAAAATATCAGTTTTTTTTATCCGAACAAAAAGATTGTTCTTATTTATCAGTATGATGTGTTTTTATAAAAAACCATAAAACAGAAAAATTTATGCATTTTATTTAAAACATTGAACTGAGTTATAAATAACAGACCTTCACTTCAATGCATTCACCAAATAAATTAATTACGTCAAAATTTAAAGCGTTTCGTCAATATTAGCTAAGTGACACATAGCTGGGAAAATCAACCTGCCGCCATAAAGATTGGCTAAGATCGCTATGGTTATCCCATTGACCATTTTGTATCCATTCAACCAAGGCTTTAGCCACATTGGGATAAACCACTCGTTCGGCCTGGTTTTCATCTAACCAACGGCGCAACGCTGACGGATCCAAAAATTCCATAGATGCAGCAAGCCCAAGATTCTCAAGAGTAGCAACGTTACTTTGCTGCTCAAACTGGCCCAGCAATGGCTTAAGCAGCAACTTTTTACCCAATGAGAGCGCTTCTGATGGT
This sequence comes from Vibrio qinghaiensis, assembly GCF_002257545.1. Classification (NCBI taxonomy): domain Bacteria; kingdom Pseudomonadati; phylum Pseudomonadota; class Gammaproteobacteria; order Vibrionales; family Vibrionaceae; genus Vibrio; species Vibrio qinghaiensis. Next base: position 2,366,626 of record NZ_CP022741.1, read on the forward strand.
AATTCAAAGCCCCCATTAGCAATCACGCCATCACAGCGATGCAAGTCATATTGAAAACGAGTGTGGCACAAAGGGTGCAAATTCACATTTTCAATACATTGGATTTCCATAACAGAAGGGTGATAGCAAGTAAATATTTGATTTGAAAAACGAAAAAGTAGGTCAAGAATGTTATCGATATGTTCAAATGGAAGATAAACCAAAATGAAATGCTCACTAGACGTATGCTGATCCGAACAGTAGATAATCGGAGGAAGGATCGGTTGATCAAAATGATACCAATGTAACCCCACGTGGTAATTAGCGGGCGCAAACTGTTGAATGATCACCTTATCTAGCCAACTTGCTCCTTTCAACGGCACATTATGGCGAAAGGCATTTTGATGGCTAATTCCAATACATGGAATACCTTGCTGCTTAGCCGCCCATGCGGAAATGGGTTCAAAATCATTGATCACTAAGTCATACGCTGATAAATCGAGCGTTTTTATCTCTCTGACAAAAGTCAGCAAGTTATTATTCGATGCTGTTTTAACGTAATTTACGTGCCCTTGCTCAGTGAAGAAGGTAAAGCCGCGCCGAGTTTGATATTCACCAAAGCTTTCCATTGAGAAGTATTTCTCTTTTTCGCGCCCTGAAAATAAAAATTGCACATCAACATTAGCGTCTTTTAATGCTTCACTCATCACCCGTGAACGAGCAATGTGGCCATTTCCGGTACCTTGGACACCATATAGAATTTTCAAAGGCTTCTCTCCATCAACCACAAAGCAAATTGCGCACTACTCACCCCCAGCAAAGCACCAATCACAATATCGGTCAGAAAATGAACCCCGAGCAAGATGCGAGATAAACCAATTAAGCTGGCCCAAATTAAAACAAAGCCTTCACTGTGAGGATAAAAATGACCAATTAATGTGGCCATGACAAAGCCAGCCGCAGTATGGCCAGAGGGCAAACTGTAACGATCTGATGGGGTAATAAATGCGGTTAAAGAAGGCGAAAACTCTTCAGGGCGACGCCGCTGAAAGCTATTTTTTACCGCCCAATAAACAGGAAGTTCAACCGCAAAAGCCGTCAGTCCGACGATCAATAACAAATAGCCGTGATGTGGGTCTAAATACCAAGCTAAAGCACCAATCAGTGCATATAAGTGCCCATCCCCAGTATGAGAAATGGCTTTGCTGATCTGCGCGACAGGCTGATTAAAACGATGCTGTAAACAAAATAGCGAAAACGCTACGTCAAACTTAATAATTTGTTCTACACCACGCATGAGCAACTCCTATCATTCGATAAATCTCTTACGCTCTAAACGTAGAAGTTTAAAATGACAAATACGTGACTGTTTGTTTGAGAATGAGTGAATTTAACGAATAACAAATATTTTTGTGTGAAAATATTCAGCGCAACAAAGAGTTATCCTCATGATCAATTTTGCTCATTTTTACCGCTTTTGACTAAAACTGATCCGATACGAATAAAAAAGCAACTTAATGGTTGACGAGTTAAGTTGAGTACGGTACTAATTTGTTAACTTAATCTTGTGGAATGTCACCAATGACTATCCGTTTTTCTATCCTGCTGGGCCTGCTCCTTATCGTGAACCATTCGCGCGGGTAGGTTGTGGAAGAAAAACACCACACAAGATGACAAGAGCCCGCACTGAGATGCGGGTTTTTTTATAACTATATTTAGGAAGTTAACGATTAACCATCGGTGCAAGGGAGCAAACATGAATAATCAAGTCATTATATTCGACACCACATTACGTGATGGTGAACAAGCATTGTCAGCGAGCCTAACTGTAAAAGAGAAACTGCAAATTGCTTTCGCACTCGAACGCTTAGGTGTTGATGTAATTGAGGCGGGCTTTCCAGTTTCCTCTCCTGGTGATTTTGAATCAGTGCAAACCATTGCGAAACACATTAAAAATAGCCGTATCTGCGCGCTTTCTCGCGCGGTAGCAAAAGATATTGATGCAGCGGCTGAAGCACTGAAAATCGCAGATGCCTTTCGTATCCATACGTTTATTTCAACCTCGACCATTCACGTACAAGATAAGCTACGCCGCAGCTATGATGATGTGGTCGAAATGGCTGTCAGTGCAGTAAAACACGCCCGCAACTACACCGATGATGTCGAGTTTTCTTGTGAAGATGCAGGTCGCACACCCATTGATAACTTATGTCGAATGGTTGAAGCCGCAATAAATGCAGGTGCTAAGACCATCAATATTCCAGATACAGTTGGTTATACTATTCCTAGCGAATTTGGTGGCATTATTCAGATGCTGTTTGAGCGAGTCCCTAACATCGATAAAGCCATCATTTCGGTACATTGTCATGACGATTTAGGCATGTCAGTTGCAAACTCCATCGCCGCAGTACAAGCCGGCGCACGCCAAATCGAAGGTACCATTAATGGTATCGGCGAACGCGCAGGTAACTGTTCATTAGAAGAAATCGCGATGATCATCAAAACTCGTCAAGAATTCCTCGGCGTACATACTGGCTTAAAGCATGACGAGATCCACCGCACCAGCAAGTTGGTTAGCCAGCTATGCAATATGCCGATTCAAAGTAACAAAGCGATTGTCGGTGCCAACGCATTTAGCCACTCATCGGGTATTCACCAAGATGGTATGCTAAAAAATAAAAATACTTATGAAATCATGACACCCGAATCCATCGGTCTGAAAAATCAGGCACTAAACCTAACCAGCCGCAGCGGCCGAGCCGCAGTTAAGAGCCATATGGACAGCATGGGTTACAACGAGAACGAATACAATTTGAACGCATTGTATGAAGATTTCTTGAAGTTAGCCGACCGAAAAGGACAGGTATTTGACTACGATTTAGAAGCGTTGATGCACTTCTCTAATCTGCGTGATGAAGATGATTTCTATAAGTTAAATTATTTGAGTGTCCAATCTGGTAGTGTCATGGCAACCACCAGTATTAAATTGCTTTGTGGTGATGAAGAAAAATGTGAAGCTGCCGTTGGTAATGGCCCTGTCGATGCGCTTTACCAATGTATTTACCGTCTAACTGGCTATGAGATCGTATTGGATAAATTTGACCTTACCGCCAAGGGCGAAGGTGAAGATGGACTCGGGCAAGCCGATATTATTGCCAACTACAAAGGGCGAAAATATCACGGTACAGGCGTCTCTACGGATATTGTCGAAGCATCAGGACAAGCCTTGTTGCACGTGATCAATAGCATTCATCGTGCCGATCAAATTGCAGAAATTAAACAAAAGAAAGTGGCAACCGTTTAACGTACCTAGATTAGAGCTTTCAATCTTTAGAGCTCACTGGGGCAAGCAAATATAAAAATAGTAAAGGACTAACATGACAGACAAAACATACAAAATTGCCGTTCTTGCAGGTGATGGTATCGGCCCAGAAGTAATGCAACAAGCACACAAGGTATTGGATGCGATTGAAAAAAAACATGCTATCCGGTTTGCCAGAGAAGAATATGATGTCGGCGGGATTGCGATTGATAACCACGGTTGCCCGCTACCTGAAAGCACCATTAAAGGATGTGAAGAAGCAGACGCCGTATTGTTTGGTTCCGTCGGTGGCCCTAAATGGGAGCATTTACCACCCAATGACCAACCTGAACGTGGCGCCCTTCTTCCTCTGCGTAAACATTTCCAGCTATTTTGTAACTTACGTCCAGCACAAATTCATTCTGGTTTAGAAGGCTTCTCACCACTACGAGCTGATATCTCAGCTCGTGGATTTGATATTGTCGTCGTCCGAGAACTCACCGGTGGGATCTATTTCGGTCAACCTAAAGGTCGTGAAGGTGAAGGAGCAAATGAAAAAGCATTTGATACTGAAGTGTACCATCGCTACGAAATCGAACGTATCGCCAAAATTGCTTTTGAATCAGCACGCCTACGTCGCAAAAAAGTATGTTCAGTAGATAAAGCGAACGTACTACAAAGCTCTATTTTATGGCGTGAAGTCGTTGAAGGCATTGCTAAAGATTATCCAGACGTCGAGCTTTCACACATTTATATCGATAATGCCACCATGCAGCTCATTAAAGATCCCTCTCAATTTGATGTCATGCTGTGTTCTAATATTTTTGGTGACATCATTTCCGATGAATGCGCCATGATCACTGGCTCAATGGGCATGCTGCCGTCCGCTAGCCTTAATGAAAGCAATTTTGGCCTCTACGAACCTGCGGGTGGTTCTGCGCCTGATATTGCTGGAAAGAACATTGCTAACCCAGTGGCACAAATTCTTTCCTCCGCTTTGATGCTACGTTATAGCTTAGGTAAAGAAACCGCCGCTCAAGATATCGAAAATGCCGTATCAAAAGCACTTACCGCAGGTGAGCTGACCGCAGATCTCGCCAGTGGTAAAGCGGCACTTTCAACCTCTGAAATGGGCGATAGAATTGCCAGCTATATTTTAAACTCATAATTAGTAGGACTAGCCCAAGCCTAGTCCTTTATAAAGCTCAAAGAGCTCAAGGAAGAAGCAATGTCGCAAGCAAAAACCTTATACGAAAAAATTTATGATGCCCACATTGCGGTGTCAGCTGAAGGGGAAACCCCCATCCTTTATATCGATCGCCATCTCGTTCATGAAGTGACATCACCGCAAGCATTTGATGGCCTACGCGAGAAGGGACGTAAAGTGCGTCAGACGAGTAAAACATTCGCTACCATGGACCATAACGTTTCAACCACCACAAAAGACATTAATGCCTCGGGTGAGATGGCTCGAATCCAAATGGAAACACTGTCAAAGAACTGTGCTGAGTTTGGCGTAACACTCTACGACTTAAATCATAAATACCAAGGCATCGTTCATGTCATGGGGCCAGAATTAGGTATTACTCTTCCCGGCATGACCATTGTCTGCGGTGACTCACACACAGCAACACATGGCGCATTTGGCTCGTTAGCGTTTGGCATCGGTACGTCAGAAGTCGAGCACGTACTTGCAACCCAAACATTGAAACAAGCTCGCGCTAAAACGATGAAAATCGAGGTGATAGGTAAAGTCGCTCTAGGCATCACTGCTAAAGATATCGTGCTAGCCATTATAGGTAAAACAACGGCGGCCGGTGGTACAGGCTATGTCGTTGAATTTTGTGGTGAAGCAATTACCGATCTTTCAATGGAAGGTCGTATGACGGTGTGCAATATGGCGATTGAGCTTGGGGCAAAAGCGGGGCTTATCGCTCCCGATCAAACCACCTTCGACTACATTAAAGGTCGCAAGTTTTCTCCTCAAGGAAACGATTTAGAAGCCGCCATTGAGTACTGGGCAACGCTAAAAACCGATGATAATGCCAAATTCGATGCAGTCGTTACCCTAAATGCCGCGGACATCAAACCACAAGTAACGTGGGGTACAAACCCAGGCCAAGTGATTGCTGTCGACGAAACCATTCCATCTCCCGATAGCTTTAGTGATCCTGTCGAAAAAGCATCAGCAGAAAAAGCACTGGCGTATATGGGGCTGGAAGCGGGTAAATCCTTATCAGACTACAAAGTGGATAAAGTTTTTGTCGGTTCTTGCACAAACTCACGCATTGAAGATATGCGAGCAGCAGCTCAAGTCGCGAAAGGTAAAAAAGTCGCACCACACGTTCAAGCATTGATTGTTCCAGGTTCAGAGCAAGTTAAAGCGCAAGCGGAAGCGGAAGGCTTGGATAAAATATTTATTGAAGCGGGTTTTGAATGGCGCTTGCCGGGCTGTTCAATGTGCTTGGCTATGAACAATGACAGGCTCGGTGCAGGTGAGCGTTGTGCATCAACATCCAACCGCAATTTTGAAGGCCGCCAAGGTCGAGATGGCCGCACACATTTAGTCAGTCCTGCAATGGCCGCCGCCGCCGCCATCGCTGGACACTTTGTCGATATCCGTAATATTCATTCTTCAACACTCAACTAAACAGGGGATCACCAATGTCAGGTTTTAAACAGCACACAGGTTTGGTCGTTCCTCTTGATGCAGCGAACGTCGATACAGATGCCATCATCCCTAAGCAATTTTTACAGAAAGTAAATCGCACTGGTTTTGGCAAACACCTTTTTCATGATTGGCGTTTTCTAGATGATGCAGGTCAGCAACCGAATCCAAATTTTGTCATGAATAAACCTCGCTATGAAGGAGCGAGCATTCTACTTGCTCGTGAAAACTTTGGCTGTGGTTCTTCACGAGAACATGCCCCTTGGGCTTTAGCGGATTACGGCATCAAAGCCATGGTTGCACCCAGTTTTGCGGATATTTTTTATGGTAACTCAATCAATAACCAAATGGTTCCAGTCCGTCTTACAGAGCAAGAAGTTGATGAAATATTCCAATTTGTTGAAGGAAATGAAGGTGCTCAACTAACTGTAGATCTTGAACGAATGGAAGTTAAAGCCAATGGAAAAACATACTCATTTGAAATTGATGAATTTCGTCGCCATTGTTTACTTAATGGATTAGACAATATCGGTTTGACGCTACAGCACGAAGATAAAATCGCTGATTATGAAGCAAAAATTCCTAGCTTTTTGAAATAGCGAGTGTCGATTTAATTTCTAGAGGTTGGTGTAGATGCATCAACCTTTTCTTTTATCTGAAATTTATCAATCCCTATCTAGGTCATATTGGCTATGAGATGAGAGGTAAACGATGAAATATCTATTAACGCTATGTTTGACACTCGGGTCAACGAATGTATTTTCGGCTCCTAAATCACAGCTATGGGATTATTGGAACTCTAGTAATGAAGAAAATACACAAGCCATTTCACATCAAATTTGGCAGACAACACTTGATACTTATCTAATCCAAGAAAATCACAACAGCCTCTTCGATTATCAAAGGGTCAACTCAAAAGATAAGGAGCAGTTAGAGCTCTATATTTCACAATTATCAGCCCTTGATCCAAGAGAGTATGCAAAGCTGGAACAATATGCTTACTGGGTCAACTTATATAATGCCTTAACAGTTAACTTAATCGTCGGTCATTACCCAATATCATCCATCACCAAACTAGGAGGATTCTTTTCATTTGGCCCTTGGGAACAAAAGATCATTGCCATCAATCAAAAAGAGCTGACTCTCAATGATATTGAACATCGAATTTTAAGACCTATTTGGAAAGATCCTCGAACCCATTATGCGGTCAACTGCGCAAGCCTAGGTTGCCCAAACTTACAAAAGCAGGCTTTCACAGCAGAAAATACAGAATTATTACTGGAAAAATCAGCCACAGAGTTTATCAATAGTGAAAAAGGAGTAAAGGTTACCAATGATAAATGGATTTTGTCTTCTATTTACGACTGGTTTGCTGAAGATTTTGGGACGAAACAGCAATTATTTGAGCACTTAGCGCAGTACAACAAGGCACTAAAAAGCGAGAAAAAGAGTATCAGCTATCACTATGATTGGACATTGAATGATACGAATAGATAGAAAAAAACCTCAGCATTTCTGCTGAGGTTTCGTAATTCAAGCCTGGCGATGTCCTACTCTCACATGGGGAGACCCCACACTACCATCGGCGCTGTTGTGTTTCACTTCTGAGTTCGGCATGGGTTCAGGTGGGTCCACAACGCTATGGTCGCCAAGCAAATTCTTTTAGCTTACAGAGCTATAAAACTGGTGCTGATACCCAGAATCGAACTGGGGACCTCATCCTTACCAAGGATGCGCTCTACCGACTGAGCCATATCAGCACACTGTATCTTGTGTCACAAGTGACTAAAAAGCCCGCTCTTACAAACGGGCTCTTATAAATTAAAAGCCTGGCGATGTCCTACTCTCACATGGGGAGACCCCACACTACCATCGGCGCTGTTGTGTTTCACTTCTGAGTTCGGCATGGAGTCAGGTGGGTCCACAACGCTATGGTCGCCAAGCAAATTTCTTAATTCGGAAAGCTGCTTCATTCTCATTCACACATTCAATGTTCTTTCATTGAGTCCACAAAACCCCTTCGGTGTTGTATGGTTAAGCCTCACGGGCAATTAGTATTGGTTAGCTCAACGCCTCGCAGCGCTTACACACCCAACCTATCAACGTTCTAGTCTCGAACAACCCTTTAGGACACTTAAAGTGCCAGGGAAGACTCATCTCAGGGCTCGCTTCGCGCTTAGATGCTTTCAGCGCTTATCAATTCCGAACTTAGCTACCGGGCAATGCCATTGGCATGACAACCCGAACACCAGCGGTTCGTCCACTCCGGTCCTCTCGTACTAGGAGCAGCCCCCTTCAATCTTCCAACGCCCACGGCAGATAGGGACCGAACTGTCTCACGACGTTCTAAACCCAGCTCGCGTACCACTTTAAATGGCGAACAGCCATACCCTTGGGACCGACTTCAGCCCCAGGATGTGATGAGCCGACATCGAGGTGCCAAACACCGCCGTCGATATGAACTCTTGGGCGGTATCAGCCTGTTATCCCCGGAGTACCTTTTATCCGTTGAGCGATGGCCCTTCCATTCAGAACCACCGGATCACTATGACCTACTTTCGTACCTGCTCGAACCGTCATTCTCGCAGTTAAGCGGGCTTATGCCATTGCACTAACCTCACGATGTCCAACCGTGATTAGCCCACCTTCGTGCTCCTCCGTTACTCTTTGGGAGGAGACCGCCCCAGTCAAACTACCCACCAGGCACTGTCCGCAACCCCGATGAGGGGCCTACGTTAGAACATCAAAACGACAAGGGTGGTATTTCAAGGTCGACTCCACGCAATCTAGCGACTGCGCTTCTAAGTCTCCCACCTATCCTACACATGTAGGTTCAATGTTCAGTGCCAAGCTGTAGTAAAGGTTCACGGGGTCTTTCCGTCTAGCCGCGGGTACACTGCATCTTCACAGCGATTTCAATTTCACTGAGTCTCGGGTGGAGACAGCGTGGCCATCATTACGCCATTCGTGCAGGTCGGAACTTACCCGACAAGGAATTTCGCTACCTTAGGACCGTTATAGTTACGGCCGCCGTTTACCGGGGCTTCGATCAAGAGCTTCGACCTAAGTCTAACCCCATCAATTAACCTTCCGGCACCGGGCAGGCGTCACACCGTATACGTCATCTTGCGATTTTGCACAGTGCTGTGTTTTTAATAAACAGTTGCAGCCACCTGGTATCTGCGACTCTCGTCAGCTCCATCCGCAAGGGACTTCACCAATAAGAGCGTACCTTCTCCCGAAGTTACGGTACCATTTTGCCTAGTTCCTTCACCCGAGTTCTCTCAAGCGCCTTGGTATTCTCTACCCGACCACCTGTGTCGGTTTGGGGTACGATTGCTTATAATCTGAAGCTTAGAGGCTTTTCCTGGAAGCAGGGCATCAATGACTTCACTGCCGTAGCAGCTCGACGTCGTGTCTCAGCCTAACAAGAAACCGGATTTACCTAGTCTCTTAGCCTACGCACTTGAACCAGGACAACCGTCGCCTGGCCCACCTAGCCTTCTCCGTCCCCCCATCGCAATTATAAGCAGTACGGGAATATTAACCCGTTTCCCATCGACTACGCTTTTCAGCCTCGCCTTAGGGGTCGACTTACCCTGCCCCGATTAACGTTGGACAGGAACCCTTGGTCTTCCGGCGGGGAGGTTTTTCACCCCCCTTATCGTTACTCATGTCAGCATTCGCACTTCTGATACCTCCAGCATGCTTTACAACACACCTTCAACGGCTTACAGAACGCTCCCCTACCCAATACAGTAAACTGTATTGCCGCAGCTTCGGTTTACTACTTAGCCCCGTTACATCTTCCGCGCAGGCCGACTCGACCAGTGAGCTATTACGCTTTCTTTAAATGATGGCTGCTTCTAAGCCAACATCCTGGCTGTCTGAGCCTTCCCACATCGTTTCCCACTTAGTAGTAATTTGGGACCTTAGCTGGCGGTCTGGGTTGTTTCCCTCTCCACGACGGACGTTAGCACCCGCCGTGTGTCTCCCGGATAGTACTTACTGGTATTCGGAGTTTGCAAAGGGTTGGTAAGTCGGGATGACCCCCTAGCCTTAACAGTGCTCTACCCCCAGTAGTATTCGTCCGAGGCGCTACCTAAATAGCTTTCGGGGAGAACCAGCTATCTCCGAGTTTGATTGGCCTTTCACCCCTAGCCACAAGTCATCCGCTAATTTTTCAACATTAGTCGGTTCGGTCCTCCAGTTGATGTTACTCAACCTTCAACCTGCCCATGGCTAGATCACCCGGTTTCGGGTCTATATCCAGAGACTAAAGCGCCCAGTTAAGACTCGGTTTCCCTACGGCTCCCCTATTCGGTTAACCTTGCCACTGAATATAAGTCGCTGACCCATTATACAAAAGGTACGCAGTCACAGGACAATGCCTGCTCCTACTGCTTGTACGTACACGGTTTCAGGTTCTATTTCACTCCCCTCACAGGGGTTCTTTTCGCCTTTCCCTCACGGTACTGGTTCACTATCGGTCAGTCAGTAGTATTTAGCCTTGGAGGATGGTCCCCCCATGTTCAGACAGGATAACACGTGTCCCGCCTTACTCGATTTCACTTATAATGATGGAACAGTTACGGGGCTATCACCCTTTATTGCGCCACTTTCCAGAGGCTTCACCTGCATCATTAAAAGCTTAAGGGCTAGTCCAATTTCGCTCGCCGCTACTTTCGGAATCTCTGTTGATTTCTTCTCCTCGGGGTACTTAGATGTTTCAGTTCCCCCGGTTTGCCTCCTTACCCTATGTATTCAGGTAAGGATACGTGCTTATGCACGTGGGTTTCCCCATTCGGAAATCGTAGACTCAAGTGGCTGTTACTGCCTAATCTACGCTTATCGCAAGTTACTACGTCCTTCATCGCCTCTGACTGCCAAGGCATCCACCGTGTACGCTTAGTCACTTAACCATACAACCCGAAGAAGTTTCGTGTTGCAGACAAGTCACCAAGGTTGTCTCTCATTATTTGAATGAGCGAGAGACGTTTGATTTTGCCGGACTCAATTTTGAAAACTTACCGAAGTAAGCTTTCCCAAGAACACTTGAATGTGTTTGGTATCAATACGTTAAACGCATTGATGTTGAGAACTTTTATTTGATAACAACAAACACGTTCGTTGTTATCAGTCAGCTTTCCAAATTGTTAAAGAGCGAGTGGTATTCCTAACGGAACAAATCACTTTCTAATGACTTTCAGAGTCAAACAGACCGACCAGTTCAATTACTTAATCTGGTTTGGCAATGTGCATCCAAAAATTCTTAGAGAGTGGTGGGCGATACCGGGTTCGAACCAGTGACCCCCTGCTTGTAAGGCAGGTGCTCTCCCAACTGAGCTAATCGCCCACATGTTTTTTGACATTTCTTGTGGAAGAAATGGTGGAGCTAAGCAGGATCGAACTGCTGACCTCCTGCGTGCAAGGCAGGCGCTCTCCCAGCTGAGCTATAGCCCCACATATTTTTTACATTTCTTGTGGAAGAAATGGTGGGTCGTGCAGGATTCGAACCTGCGACCAATTGATTAAAAGTCAACTGCTCTACCAACTGAGCTAACGACCCCTTTACTTCACAACGGAAGTGGTATCCCGTAGGGGAGTCGAACCCCTGTTACCGCCGTGAAAGGGCGGTGTCCTAGGCCTCTAGACGAACGGGACACTAAGTAAGAATGCTTGGCAACATCCTCGTCTCTTAAACTGTATAAACCATCAATCTGTGTGGACACTCATCAGTGTAATCATCGTATAAGGAGGTGATCCAGCGCCAGGTTCCCCTAGCGCTACCTTGTTACGACTTCACCCCAGTCATGAACCACACCGTGGTGATCGTCCTCCACTCTCTCCGAAGAAAGTGCGGTTAAACTAACCACTTCTGGTGCAGCCCACTCCCATGGTGTGACGGGCGGTGTGTACAAGGCCCGGGAACGTATTCACCGTAGCATTCTGATCTACGATTACTAGCGATTCCGACTTCATGGAGTCGAGTTGCAGACTCCAATCCGGACTACGACGCACTTTTTGGGATTCGCTCACTATCGCTAGCTTGCTGCCCTCTGTATGCGCCATTGTAGCACGTGTGTAGCCCTACTCGTAAGGGCCATGATGACTTGACGTCGTCCCCACCTTCCTCCGGTTTATCACCGGCAGTCTCCCTGGAGTTCCCACCATTACGTGCTGGCAAACAAGGATAAGGGTTGCGCTCGTTGCGGGACTTAACCCAACATTTCACAACACGAGCTGACGACAGCCATGCAGCACCTGTCTCAGAGCTCCCGAAGGCACTCCAGCGTCTCCGCCAGATTCTCTGGATGTCAAGAGTAGGTAAGGTTCTTCGCGTTGCATCGAATTAAACCACATGCTCCACCGCTTGTGCGGGCCCCCGTCAATTCATTTGAGTTTTAATCTTGCGACCGTACTCCCCAGGCGGTCTACTTAACGCGTTAGCTCCGAAAGCCACGGCTCAAGGCCACAACCTCCAAGTAGACATCGTTTACGGCGTGGACTACCAGGGTATCTAATCCTGTTTGCTCCCCACGCTTTCGCATCTGAGTGTCAGTATCTGTCCAGGGGGCCGCCTTCGCCACCGGTATTCCTTCAGATCTCTACGCATTTCACCGCTACACCTGAAATTCTACCCCCCTCTACAGTACTCTAGTGAACCAGTTTCAAATGCGGTTCCGAGGTTGAGCCCCGGGCTTTCACATCTGACTTAATCCACCACCTGCATGCGCTTTACGCCCAGTAATTCCGATTAACGCTCGCACCCTCCGTATTACCGCGGCTGCTGGCACGGAGTTAGCCGGTGCTTCTTCTGTCGCTAACGTCAAATGATGCTGCTATTAACAACACCACCTTCCTCACGACTGAAAGTACTTTACAACCCGAAGGCCTTCTTCATACACGCGGCATGGCTGCATCAGGCTTGCGCCCATTGTGCAATATTCCCCACTGCTGCCTCCCGTAGGAGTCTGGACCGTGTCTCAGTTCCAGTGTGGCTGATCATCCTCTCAGACCAGCTAGGGATCGTCGCCTTGGTGAGCCATTACCTCACCAACTAGCTAATCCCACCTAGGCATATCCTGACGCGAGAGGCCCGAAGGTCCCCCTCTTTGGCCCGTAGGCATCATGCGGTATTAGCCATCGTTTCCAATGGTTATCCCCCACATCAGGGCAATTTCCTAGGCATTACTCACCCGTCCGCCGCTCGCCACCCAAGGAACAAGTTCCTCTGTGCTGCCGCTCGACTTGCATGTGTTAGGCCTGCCGCCAGCGTTCAATCTGAGCCATGATCAAACTCTTCAATTAAAGTTTTGTTGGTCCTAAGACCGGCTCAATGAATACTGACTTCAAAACTGCTCTTACTCGAAAGTAAATAAGTAATTTTAAAGCTATTGTTGTTCCAACAGAACAACAATGAATTGACTGTGCCGCTTCTTGGTCTTCACTTTTTAAGAAAAAGTGAAATCAAAAAGCATTCGAACTATTGCTAGTTCAGGTCACTCAGTTCATTGATAAATCTTTTTCGATTATCATCAACGAGTGCCCACACAGATTGATAGGTTTATATTGTTAAAGAGCTTTGCTTTCAGTGCGTTAACACTTAAGCAGGACGCGTATAATACGCTTTCCGCTTCGAAAGTCAACATAAAACTCTCACGTTTTCATGAGAATATTATGGTGACTCGTCTCATTGAGACCAGTCGGAATTTAAGCCTGGCGATGTCCTACTCTCACATGGGGAGACCCCACACTACCATCGGCGCTGTTGTGTTTCACTTCTGAGTTCGGCATGGAGTCAGGTGGGTCCACAACGCTATGGTCGCCAAGCAAATTTCTTAATTCGGAAAGCTGCTTCATTCTCATTCACACATTCAATGTTCTTTCATTGAGTCCACAAAACCCCTTCGGTGTTGTATGGTTAAGCCTCACGGGCAATTAGTATTGGTTAGCTCAACGCCTCGCAGCGCTTACACACCCAACCTATCAACGTTCTAGTCTCGAACAACCCTTTAGGACACTTAAAGTGCCAGGGAAGACTCATCTCAGGGCTCGCTTCGCGCTTAGATGCTTTCAGCGCTTATCAATTCCGAACTTAGCTACCGGGCAATGCCATTGGCATGACAACCCGAACACCAGCGGTTCGTCCACTCCGGTCCTCTCGTACTAGGAGCAGCCCCCTTCAATCTTCCAACGCCCACGGCAGATAGGGACCGAACTGTCTCACGACGTTCTAAACCCAGCTCGCGTACCACTTTAAATGGCGAACAGCCATACCCTTGGGACCGACTTCAGCCCCAGGATGTGATGAGCCGACATCGAGGTGCCAAACACCGCCGTCGATATGAACTCTTGGGCGGTATCAGCCTGTTATCCCCGGAGTACCTTTTATCCGTTGAGCGATGGCCCTTCCATTCAGAACCACCGGATCACTATGACCTACTTTCGTACCTGCTCGAACCGTCATTCTCGCAGTTAAGCGGGCTTATGCCATTGCACTAACCTCACGATGTCCAACCGTGATTAGCCCACCTTCGTGCTCCTCCGTTACTCTTTGGGAGGAGACCGCCCCAGTCAAACTACCCACCAGGCACTGTCCGCAACCCCGATGAGGGGCCTACGTTAGAACATCAAAACGACAAGGGTGGTATTTCAAGGTCGACTCCACGCAATCTAGCGACTGCGCTTCTAAGTCTCCCACCTATCCTACACATGTAGGTTCAATGTTCAGTGCCAAGCTGTAGTAAAGGTTCACGGGGTCTTTCCGTCTAGCCGCGGGTACACTGCATCTTCACAGCGATTTCAATTTCACTGAGTCTCGGGTGGAGACAGCGTGGCCATCATTACGCCATTCGTGCAGGTCGGAACTTACCCGACAAGGAATTTCGCTACCTTAGGACCGTTATAGTTACGGCCGCCGTTTACCGGGGCTTCGATCAAGAGCTTCGACCTAAGTCTAACCCCATCAATTAACCTTCCGGCACCGGGCAGGCGTCACACCGTATACGTCATCTTGCGATTTTGCACAGTGCTGTGTTTTTAATAAACAGTTGCAGCCACCTGGTATCTGCGACTCTCGTCAGCTCCATCCGCAAGGGACTTCACCAATAAGAGCGTACCTTCTCCCGAAGTTACGGTACCATTTTGCCTAGTTCCTTCACCCGAGTTCTCTCAAGCGCCTTGGTATTCTCTACCCGACCACCTGTGTCGGTTTGGGGTACGATTGCTTATAATCTGAAGCTTAGAGGCTTTTCCTGGAAGCAGGGCATCAATGACTTCACTGCCGTAGCAGCTCGACGTCGTGTCTCAGCCTAACAAGAAACCGGATTTACCTAGTCTCTTAGCCTACGCACTTGAACCAGGACAACCGTCGCCTGGCCCACCTAGCCTTCTCCGTCCCCCCATCGCAATTATAAGCAGTACGGGAATATTAACCCGTTTCCCATCGACTACGCTTTTCAGCCTCGCCTTAGGGGTCGACTTACCCTGCCCCGATTAACGTTGGACAGGAACCCTTGGTCTTCCGGCGGGGAGGTTTTTCACCCCCCTTATCGTTACTCATGTCAGCATTCGCACTTCTGATACCTCCAGCATGCTTTACAACACACCTTCAACGGCTTACAGAACGCTCCCCTACCCAATACAGTAAACTGTATTGCCGCAGCTTCGGTTTACTACTTAGCCCCGTTACATCTTCCGCGCAGGCCGACTCGACCAGTGAGCTATTACGCTTTCTTTAAATGATGGCTGCTTCTAAGCCAACATCCTGGCTGTCTGAGCCTTCCCACATCGTTTCCCACTTAGTAGTAATTTGGGACCTTAGCTGGCGGTCTGGGTTGTTTCCCTCTCCACGACGGACGTTAGCACCCGCCGTGTGTCTCCCGGATAGTACTTACTGGTATTCGGAGTTTGCAAAGGGTTGGTAAGTCGGGATGACCCCCTAGCCTTAACAGTGCTCTACCCCCAGTAGTATTCGTCCGAGGCGCTACCTAAATAGCTTTCGGGGAGAACCAGCTATCTCCGAGTTTGATTGGCCTTTCACCCCTAGCCACAAGTCATCCGCTAATTTTTCAACATTAGTCGGTTCGGTCCTCCAGTTGATGTTACTCAACCTTCAACCTGCCCATGGCTAGATCACCCGGTTTCGGGTCTATATCCAGAGACTGAAGCGCCCAGTTAAGACTCGGTTTCCCTACGGCTCCCCTATTCGGTTAACCTTGCCACTGAATATAAGTCGCTGACCCATTATACAAAAGGTACGCAGTCACAGGACAATGCCTGCTCCTACTGCTTGTACGTACACGGTTTCAGGTTCTATTTCACTCCCCTCACAGGGGTTCTTTTCGCCTTTCCCTCACGGTACTGGTTCACTATCGGTCAGTCAGTAGTATTTAGCCTTGGAGGATGGTCCCCCCATGTTCAGACAGGATAACACGTGTCCCGCCTTACTCGATTTCACTTATAATGATGGAACAGTTACGGGGCTATCACCCTTTATTGCGCCACTTTCCAGAGGCTTCACCTGCATCATTAAAAGCTTAAGGGCTAGTCCAATTTCGCTCGCCGCTACTTTCGGAATCTCTGTTGATTTCTTCTCCTCGGGGTACTTAGATGTTTCAGTTCCCCCGGTTTGCCTCCTTACCCTATGTATTCAGGTAAGGATACGTGCTTATGCACGTGGGTTTCCCCATTCGGAAATCGTAGACTCAAGTGGCTGTTACTGCCTAATCTACGCTTATCGCAAGTTACTACGTCCTTCATCGCCTCTGACTGCCAAGGCATCCACCGTGTACGCTTAGTCACTTAACCATACAACCCGAAGAAGTTTCGTGTTGCAGACAAGTCACCAAGGTTGTCTCTCATTATTTGAATGAGCGAGAGACGTTTGATTTTGCCGGACTCAATTTTGAAAACTTACCGAAGTAAGCTTTCGCAAGAACACTTGAATGTGTTTGGTATCAATACGTTAAACGCATTGATGTTGAGAACTTTTATTTGATAACAACAAACACGTTCGTTGTTATCAGTCAGCTTTCCAAATTGTTAAAGAGCACGATTTTCTAATGAAAACCATTTTTAAAAACACTATTGCTAGTGCGCTTAAAGATGGTGGAGCTATGCGGGATCGAACCGCAGACCTCCTGCGTGCAAGGCAGGCGCTCTCCCAGCTGAGCTATAACCCCATCAGGTGCGTGATACTGTGTGCCAATCTTCTGGGAGGAAGAATTGGTGGGTCTGAGTGGACTTGAACCACCGACCTCTCGCTTATCAGGCGAACGCTCTAACCACCTGAGCTACAGACCCAGCATCGTCTCTTAAACTGTATAAACCATCAATCTGTGTGGACACTCATCAGTGTAATCTTCGTATAAGGAGGTGATCCAGCGCCAGGTTCCCCTAGCGCTACCTTGTTACGACTTCACCCCAGTCATGAACCACACCGTGGTGATCGTCCTCCACTCTCTCCGAAGAAAGTGCGGTTAAACTAACCACTTCTGGTGCAGCCCACTCCCATGGTGTGACGGGCGGTGTGTACAAGGCCCGGGAACGTATTCACCGTAGCATTCTGATCTACGATTACTAGCGATTCCGACTTCATGGAGTCGAGTTGCAGACTCCAATCCGGACTACGACGCACTTTTTGGGATTCGCTCACTATCGCTAGCTTGCTGCCCTCTGTATGCGCCATTGTAGCACGTGTGTAGCCCTACTCGTAAGGGCCATGATGACTTGACGTCGTCCCCACCTTCCTCCGGTTTATCACCGGCAGTCTCCCTGGAGTTCCCACCATTACGTGCTGGCAAACAAGGATAAGGGTTGCGCTCGTTGCGGGACTTAACCCAACATTTCACAACACGAGCTGACGACAGCCATGCAGCACCTGTCTTACAGTTCCCGAAGGCACTCCCGCGTCTCCGCAGGATTCTGTAGATGTCAAGAGTAGGTAAGGTTCTTCGCGTTGCATCGAATTAAACCACATGCTCCACCGCTTGTGCGGGCCCCCGTCAATTCATTTGAGTTTTAATCTTGCGACCGTACTCCCCAGGCGGTCTACTTAACGCGTTAGCTCCGAAAGCCACGGCTCAAGGCCACAACCTCCAAGTAGACATCGTTTACGGCGTGGACTACCAGGGTATCTAATCCTGTTTGCTCCCCACGCTTTCGCATCTGAGTGTCAGTATCTGTCCAGGGGGCCGCCTTCGCCACCGGTATTCCTTCAGATCTCTACGCATTTCACCGCTACACCTGAAATTCTACCCCCCTCTACAGTACTCTAGTGAACCAGTTTCAAATGCGGTTCCGAGGTTGAGCCCCGGGCTTTCACATCTGACTTAATCCACCACCTGCATGCGCTTTACGCCCAGTAATTCCGATTAACGCTCGCACCCTCCGTATTACCGCGGCTGCTGGCACGGAGTTAGCCGGTGCTTCTTCTGTCGCTAACGTCAAATGATGCTGCTATTAACAACACCACCTTCCTCACGACTGAAAGTACTTTACAACCCGAAGGCCTTCTTCATACACGCGGCATGGCTGCATCAGGCTTGCGCCCATTGTGCAATATTCCCCACTGCTGCCTCCCGTAGGAGTCTGGACCGTGTCTCAGTTCCAGTGTGGCTGATCATCCTCTCAGACCAGCTAGGGATCGTCGCCTTGGTGAGCCATTACCTCACCAACTAGCTAATCCCACCTAGGCATATCCTGACGCGAGAGGCCCGAAGGTCCCCCTCTTTGGCCCGTAGGCATCATGCGGTATTAGCCATCGTTTCCAATGGTTATCCCCCACATCAGGGCAATTTCCTAGGCATTACTCACCCGTCCGCCGCTCGCCACCCAAGGAACAAGTTCCTCTGTGCTGCCGCTCGACTTGCATGTGTTAGGCCTGCCGCCAGCGTTCAATCTGAGCCATGATCAAACTCTTCAATTAAAGTTTTGTTGGTCCTAAGACCGGCTCAATGAATACTGACTTCAAAACTGCTCTTACTCGAAAGTAAAAAAGTAATTTTAAAGCTATTGTTGTTCCAACAGAACAACAATGAATTGACTGTGCCGCTTCTTGGTCTTCACTTTTTAAGAAAAAGTGAAATCAAAAAGCATTCGAACTATTGCTAGTTCAGGTCACTCAGTTCATTGATAAATCTTTTTCGATTATCATCAACGAGTGCCCACACAGATTGATAGGTTTATATTGTTAAAGAGCGTTCTTCGTTGGGTTGCCGAGGCTTCCTTTGAAGAGGCGGCCATTCTAGCGAGATAATTGTGAGTGTCAAACACTTTTTTATATTATTTCGTCTTACTGATTTGACCTACTGATTGGCTGGCTAGTTGGGTTTGAACCCTTACTGGCTGTGCCGTGTCAGTGAGGCGGCATTATAGGGAGAACGGAGATGAGTGCAAGCGGTTTTTCGAAAAAAGCACCTCCCAATAGCTCAAGCGAACAAAAAGACATCAAAATGTTAAATGTCGATTAATTAACAGTCGATCCCCCTCTTTAAATCTCCTTATTATCACCATAACATTGAGGTTACACTCCTCACTATCGAAGAAATAAGAGCTCCTAGAACGTTGATTAAGATAGTCTCGTATTTTATCTGGAAGTTTATGCGGAAGATGAGTTTAAAAGAAGTCACTCAAAAGTTCATCAACTACATATTAGTCGTGTTGATATAAATGTGTATGGCTAGAAGCGAGAAATGTGCGCTGTTCAGTATAGAAGTATGTGAAGGCTATCAAAAGAGTCCCAATTATCTAATATAGTGGGCTATTATTTCGAGGACAAAAACAGCAAAGCCCCGACTTTCGTCGAGGCTTTGCTGTTTAAATTATGGTACCGGTGGGCGGACTTGAACCGCCACTCCCGAAGGAAACGGATTTTGAATCCGTCGTGTCTACCAATTTCACCACACCGGCATCTTGGGCATTGCCCTTTGATGGTTGGCATTATACGTAAGAAAGTTATTGGCGCAATAACAAAATATTGAAATACAAATCGTTTGCCGATATTTTCGCCACAAACCTTCAAGCTGTGCGTCTCTTCTCTTTTCAGATCCTCTTCGAGGCTATATGCTGCTGCAATTTCGCGAATACAAAAGATGTTTAGATATGATGAGTAACTCTATTTCTCTACCGCCTGCCGGATTATTACGCCGATTTGGTGCGCTCATTTACGATGCATTAATCATCATTGCTCTGGAGATGATGGCTGCTGGTGTTGTCGTTGCTATATTAGAAGCTCTCGTTGCGTTGAATGTGATGAGCTATGGCTCGTATGCAGATATCAGCGACCTTCTCACTCGTCATCCCATTTGGAGCTATGTTTACACATTTTACCTTGCCGCTGTCTGGGTCTACTTCTTCGTCTTTTTCTGGACAAGAGCAGGCCAGACATTAGGGATGCGTGCTTGGCGACTTTTGATAATTAACGAACAAGATGGAAATTCAATCAGCGCCACGCAAGCTTTAATACGTTTGTTCACCTCAGGCTTTGGCTTGGCAAACCTCACCGTACCCTTTGATCAGCAAAAAAGAGGGTTCCAAGATATTTGGGCCAAAACTAAAGTAGTGGTACTTCCTAAAGTTAATTGAGCCGGAATAACAAAAAGGAAGGTTTGCCCTTCCTTTTTGTTGATAGTTCTTACCTGTCATTTTTAGAGTTTTCGTCTTAACAACATTACAGCAACGCTGAGAAACACCAAACTAGGTGCGACGGCACCAAACACTGGTGGGATACCATAAACAAGACTCAGTGGGCCGAAAAACTCACTGGAAATATAAAATGTAAAGCCTGCAATCACGCCTGACAAAATCCTTGCGCCCATAGTAACGCTACGCAATGGCCCAAAAATAAACGACAATGCCATCAACATCATCACAGCAATAGAAAAAGGTTGAGTAATTTTACGCCACAACGCCAGATCGTAGCGTGAAGCATCTTGCTCCGACGTTTTTAAATAGCTGACATAATCGTACAAGCCACTCAGTGACAACTCTTCAGGTTTGACCGTAACTACCGCCAGTTTGTCTGGAGCTAATGAGGTCGTCCAACGATATTCAGGTAATGTTTGCTTTGTTATCAATACATCATCGCGCATGTCGGTGATTTGAACATTTTTCATTACCCATTGATTGTCTTTATCGTAATCCACCTCTTCGGCAAAAAGGATGTTTTGCAAACTCTTATTGTTATCAAAGCGCCACATATTTAAGCCATAGAGTTTGTTGTCATCAATTTTACCAATAAAGATAAAATCATTCACATCGCGCGCCCACACACCGCTGCGCACTGAAACAATACTACCGCCAGAGAGAGAAAAAGCTCGCAGATCTCGCGCCATCTTCTGCGCTTGGGGTGCTCCCCATTGGCCAAGCAAGGTGACAATGATCATTAATGGCACTGCGGTTTTTAATACCGACATACCGATATTAAGCTTAGAAAACCCCGCAGCTTGCATGACAACGAGCTCAGAACTTGATGCCAACATACCTAACCCAATCAACGCACCGAGTAAGGCGGCCATAGGAAAAAACATCTCGATATCACGAGGAATACTCAACACCACAAACAATAAAGCTTGCAGTAAATCGTAGCTTCCTTCCCCGACTTTTCTCAATTGCTCAACATATTTGATAATGCCGGACAAACCAACAAAGGTCACCAGCACTAGCGAGGTTGTCGCAACAATAGTACGGCCGACGTATAAATCTAAAATCTTAAACACGCGTTATGCTGCCTTCTTTTGTCTTAGTTTATCTTTGAAGCGCCGCACTGGCACACTGTCCATGATATTCACTGAAATCGCCGCCAAAAGTAACGCAGCATTGATTGGCCACATACCGATCACCGTAGCAAGTGAGCCATCTTCAATGGCGGACTTGGTTGCGCTGATGGCCATAAAATAGGCCAAATAAATTAAGATTGCTGGTCCCATTTTCGCAAAGCGTCCTTGTCGAGGGTTAACCGCCGACAAAGGGACCACCAGCATGGTGAGTAACGGAATACAAATCACCAGAGAAATTCGCCATTGCAACTCAGCTTTCGCTCTTCGATCCGGGTTGGAAAGCAGATTTGATGTCGGTAACGCCTCCCAATCACGTCCTTTGGGTTTAACTTCACGCTGGCCAATTAAACCTTCGTATTCGTCAAATTTTGTGATCATATAATCAACGCGTATTGGCACGCCTTCATAGCGAATCCCGTCATACATGGTGATCATCTGACGGCCATCACTGAGCTCTTTAACATCGCCAGAATTAGAGAACATCACACTCGGGAGTATCGAATCCTTTGGCGCAAGCTGTGCAACAAACACATTATGCAGTTTTTTGTTTTCAATATTTTCGATGAAAACTACCGAGGAACCATCCGGTGTGCGTTGAAATTGTCCTTTCTGTAGCAAATCAACACTATTTTCTGCTGCGAGCTGCTCCATTAATTGTGCTTCTTTGTCTTGGCTCCAAGGCGCCAACCAGAATGCGTTAAATGCTGCAGCACCTGAAGTGATCAAAGCCAAATAGAGTGCAGCACGGATCAAAAATTTATTGCCGATACCAGTGGCATTCATCACCGTAATTTCGCTTTCTGCGTACAAACGCCCAAAAGTCAGTAAGATGCCGATATACAAACTCAAAGGCAGCATTAATAACCCCATTGCGGGCATATTTAAACTCACAATAGATAAGATCATTCGTGCCGGAATGTCACCATCGGAAGCTTCAGCCAAAACGCGAATAAATCGTTGGCTAAGAAACACGAGAAACAGTACGAAAAAGATCGCAAATTGGCTCTTGAGTGTCTCGCGGATCAAATATCTAACAATAATCACGCTGAAATTACCTATACAAAACTTGTTTTTTTGATTGAATCACTATAATTTCCCGTTGAACCTTTTATTTTTAAAATTTTCACTAACTGTTAGGCGTTCAATTAAAAGTAGATCCAAACTCGGATTCAACCACTAAGAGCGCATTATCTAACATTTAGTTCTATTTGTCTTCAGGATGTAGGAGTACGCATGGAGTTCAGTGTAAAAAGTGGCAGTCCAGAGAAACAACGTAGCGCATGTATCGTTGTTGGAGTGTTCGAACCACGCCGCCTTTCTCCAGTAGCAGAGCAGCTTGATAAAATCAGCGACGGCTATATTAGTTCACTACTTCGCCGTGGTGATCTCGAGGGTAAACCCGGCCAGATGCTACTGCTGCATCAAGTCCCTGGTGTTCTGTCTGAACGCGTTTTACTGGTAGGTTGTGGTAAAGAGCGCGAATTAGGCGAACGTCAGTACAAAGAAATCATTCAAAAAACCATCAGCACACTGAACGAAACGGGTTCAATGGAAGCCGTATGTTTTCTGACTGAACTACACGTTAAAGGCCGCGATACTTATTGGAAAGTACGCCAAGCGGTTGAAGCAACGAAAGATGGCTTGTACACCTTTGATCAATTCAAGAGCGTTAAACCAGAGACTCGCCGCCCACTGCGCAAACTTGTCTTTAACGTACCGACTCGCCGCGAGCTTAACTTAGGTGAGCGCGCGATTACACACGGCCTTGCGATTGCATCCGGTGTGAAAGCGTCGAAAGATCTCGGCAATATGCCACCCAACATTGCCAACCCAGCTTATCTTGCATCTCAAGCGCGCCGCTTAGCGGACGACTATGAGAGCGTCACCACCAAAATCATTGGTGAAGAAGAGATGGAAAAGTTGGGCATGACCTCTTACCTCGCTGTCGGTCGTGGCTCAAAAAATGAGTCGATGATGTCGGTCATTGAGTACAAAGGCAACCCAGTTCCAGATGCAAAACCCATTGTGTTGGTGGGTAAAGGCCTAACGTTTGATTCCGGCGGTATTTCATTAAAACCAGGCGAAGGCATGGATGAAATGAAGTATGACATGTGCGGTGCGGCGTCAGTCTTTGGCGCAATGAAAGCATTGGCTAAATTGAAATTGCCATTAAATGTCGTGGGTATCTTAGCCGGCTGTGAAAACATGCCAGGCAGCAATGCCTATCGCCCTGGTGACATTCTCACGACTATGTCTGGCCAAACGGTTGAAGTACTCAATACCGATGCCGAAGGTCGCTTAGTGCTATGTGATGCACTCACTTACGTTGAGCGTTTTGAACCCGATTGCGTGGTAGATGTGGCGACACTAACTGGCGCTTGTGTGATTGCATTAGGTCACCACATCAGTGGCGTGATTTCAAACCACAACCCATTGGCGCATGAATTGGTTAATGCTTCCGAACAAGCAAGCGATCGCGCATGGCGTCTACCAATGGCCGACGAGTACCATGAGCAGCTAAAGAGCCCATTTGCTGATATGGCAAATATCGGTGGTCGCCCTGGTGGTACGATTACCGCTGGCTGCTTCTTATCTAAATTTGCTAAGAAATATAACTGGGCGCATTTGGATATTGCAGGCACGGCATGGAAGTCAGGTGCAGCAAAAGGATCAACAGGTCGTCCCGTCTCATTGCTCGTCCAGTTCTTATTGAACCGCAGCGGCCAAGAGTCTGAGGAATAACCTCAAAATGTGAAAAGGGCCGCAAGGCCCTTTTTTGTTGATGAGCGATTAGATAGTAGGTGACAACATGCAGCGAGCCACCTTTTACATTGTGAACGAAGAAAGCCCTCAAGCAACGCTGGCAGGCTTTGAGCAATATGTCCTATTTCTGGCTCATCACTTCGCCAAACAAGGGGCAAAAATTTATCTGCATTGTGATGATAAAACTCACGCTGAACAGTTTGCCGAACATTTATGGCAAGTGCCTGCAGAACAGTTTGTCGCGCACAATCTGGTGGGTGAAGGCCCGAAATACTCTACTCATATCGAGATTGGCTACCCCAACGTCAAACCCAATTGGAATCGTCAACTGGTAATAAATGTGGCGGATAATCATACAACCTTTGCGAACGCCTTTGCTGAGGTGGTAGACTTCGTCCCCTGCGAAGAAAAAGCAAAGCAACGAGCACGCGAAAGGTATAAAATCTACCGTCAAGCTGGCTACCAATTGCAAACAATCGAGATCCAACATCCATAGGTCAAACCTTATAGTTAAGGCGATCTTTAACAAGATCCTTCACTTATGAAGTTTGACTAAGATTAACCATTCACAGTATCCATTTAAGAGCACTATGGAAAAGACATATAACCCAACAGCAATCGAACAAGCTCTGTATCAGACTTGGGAAGAGAACGGCTACTTTAAGCCTCACGGTGATACATCAAAAGAAGCGTACAGCATCATGATCCCACCGCCGAACGTCACTGGTAGCCTTCATATGGGTCACGCATTCCAAGACACCATTATGGATACTTTGATCCGCTGCGAACGCATGAAAGGCAAAAATACCTTATGGCAAGTGGGTACAGACCACGCAGGTATTGCTACCCAAATGGTGGTTGAACGTAAAATTGCCGCAGAAGAAGGCAAAACCAAACACGATTACGGTCGTGATGCCTTCATCGACAAAATTTGGGGATGGAAAGGCGAATCAGGTGGCACCATCACTAAACAGCTTCGCCGCCTTGGCGCATCGGTAGACTGGGATCGTGAACGCTTCACTATGGATGCAGGCCTATCCAATGCCGTTCAAGAAGTGTTTGTTCGCCTTTACCAAGAAGATTTACTCTACCGTGGTAAACGTCTTGTGAACTGGGATCCAAAACTGCACACTGCAATTTCTGATCTAGAAGTAGAAAACAAAGACGTCAAAGGTCACATATGGCACTTCCGTTATCCACTGGCTGACGGCGTAAAAACAGCAGATGGTAAAGACTACATCGTTGTCGCCACGACTCGTCCTGAAACCATGCTGGGTGACACTGGTGTAGCGGTTAACCCTGAAGATCCACGCTACCAAGCTCTGATCGGTAAAGAGATCATGCTGCCAATCGTCAATCGTCGCATTTCTATCGTGGGCGATGAGCACGCAGACATGGAAAAAGGCACAGGTTGTGTGAAGATAACCCCTGCTCACGACTTCAATGACTATGAAGTCGGTAAGCGCCACCAACTGCCGATGATCAACATTTTCACCTTTGATGCCAATATTCGTGACGCCGCCGAAGTGTTCAACACCAATGGTGAACCAAGTGACGCTTACAGCAGCGATCTACCTGCTAAGTACCAAGGCATGGAGCGCTTTGCGGCACGTAAAGCCATCGTAGCTGAATTTGAAGCTCTCGGCCTGCTTGAAGAAATCAAAGATCACGACCTCACCATTCCTTACGGTGACCGTGGTGGTGTGGTTATCGAACCGATGCTGACCGACCAATGGTATGTACGCACAGCGCCACTAGCGGAAGTCGCAACCAAAGCCGTTGAAGATGGCGAGATTCAATTTGTGCCTAAGCAGTACGAAAACATGTACTTCTCATGGATGCGTGACGTGCAAGATTGGTGTATCTCACGCCAACTTTGGTGGGGTCATCGTATTCCTGCTTGGTATGACAACGACGGCAACGTTTATGTCGGCCGTAGCGAAGAAGAAGTGCGCGAACAAAACAACCTAGCCCCAGTGGTGGTACTGCGCCAAGATGATGATGTATTGGACACTTGGTTCTCCTCTGCTCTTTGGACTTTTGGTACACAAGGCTGGCCAGAAAATACTGAGGCACTAAAAACATTCCACCCGTCTGACGTTCTTGTTACTGGTTTTGACATCATCTTCTTCTGGGTTGCACGCATGATCATGATGACCATGCACTTCTGTAAAGATGAGAATGGCAAACCACAAGTGCCATTTAAAACTGTTTATGTCACAGGCCTTATCCGTGATGAAAACGGCGACAAAATGTCAAAATCTAAAGGCAACGTGCTTGATCCTATCGACATGATCGATGGTATTGATCTTGAATCTCTGGTTGAAAAGCGTTGTGGCAACATGATGCAGCCACAGCTTGCAGCCAAGATCGAGAAAAATACACGTAAAACCTTTGAAAATGGTATCGAACCTTATGGAACCGACGCACTGCGTTTCACGCTAGCAGCGATGGCTTCAACCGGTCGTGATATCAACTGGGACATGAAACGCCTAGAAGGTTACCGCAACTTCTGTAACAAACTCTGGAACGCGAGCCGTTACGTGTTGATGAATACCGAAGATCTCGATTGTGGCTTCAACGCAGGTAGCGAGCTTGAGTATTCGTTAGCCGATAAATGGATCGAATCTCAATTTGAATTGACGGCTAAAGAGTTCAACAACCATATCAACAACTTCCGTTTAGATATGGCGGCAAATACCCTTTACGAATTCATCTGGAACCAATTCTGCGACTGGTACTTAGAGCTGACTAAACCCGTATTATGGAAAGGCAGTGAAGCGCAGCAACGTGCAACACGCCGTACATTAATTACGGTATTAGAGAAAACATTACGCCTCGCGCACCCAGTGATCCCGTATATCACTGAAACTATTTGGCAAAGCATTAAGCCATTAGTGGACGGCGTTGAAGGGGATACCATCATGCTGCAAGCGCTGCCTCAGTACGATGAAGCGAACTTCAACCAAGCGGCGCTGGATGATATCGAATGGGTGAAAGCCTTTATTACTAGCATTCGCAACCTACGTGCCGAGTACGATATCAACCCAGGTAAACCTCTTAACGTGATGCTAAAAGCCGCCAACAAGCAAGAAGTGGCACGTTTAGAAGCGAACAAAGCGGTACTGTTGTCACTGGCTAAACTGGAGGCTCTACGCGTTCTTGAAGAGGGTGAAGAGACTCCCGCTTGTGCAACGGCGCTGGTTGGTCAATCTGAACTGATGATCCCAATGGCTGGTTTGATTGATAAAGATGCAGAGCTAGAGCGCTTAGCAAAAGAGATTGCTAAAACTCAAGGTGAAATCAAACGCATTGAAGGCAAACTCAATAACCAAGGGTTCGTCGCTAAAGCACCCGAAGCCGTTGTCGCTATCGAGCGTCAAAAGCTGAATGGCTATCAAGATACCTTGGTTAAACTGGAAGAACAGAAAGCGACCATAGTCGCGCTATAATCGCGATTGCGTTACCATTAAAAAGGTCGGTGTGAAAATACCGACCTTTTTTATTTATTCACGCCATCAGCAGATGTGAATTTTGTACCCTTTACATCACACTAAGGTCGGGGCAACGTTTTGTAATCTGGTAATTTTCGCTCAGGATCAAAGTGTTGCAAAATTTGCTCTTGTGCTTCGGGATAAAAATCACAGCCGACAAAAATATTGCGCAGCCAATGACTCTTTGGGTGATAAAAACTGAGCTCTGCGGCATGCAATGCTAAACGATCGGAAAAATCTTGCGCTTCTTGCGGGGCATAAAACTCATCACCCACAATCGGATACCCCAAAGCTTGCATGTGCACACGTAATTGATGCGAACGGCCAGTCACAGGAAAAAGACGTACAATTGTCGTTTTTTCTTCTCTTTTCGCTACTTGATATAAAGTTTTTGATGGTTTCCCATCTTCAAAGCAGACTTTCTGTTTAGGCCGATTTGGCCAATCGCAAATCAGGGGTAATTCAACCGCCCCCTCGTCAAGTTCCATTACGCCCCACACGCGAGCGTAATAAATTTTATGCGTTAAACGGTATTGAAACTGCTTTTTCAATGCCCCTTCCGCGTATTTATTTTTTGCCAGCACCATCAAGCCAGAAGTCGACATATCCAAACGATGCACAACTTGGATCTCTGGATATTGCTCAGCCAAACGACTCCACATACTGTCGTGATGCTCAGGCAAGCGTCCTGGAACCGACAGCAGACCTGAAGGTTTATTCACCGCGAGAATCTGATCATCTTCATAGACAATATCAATCCAAGGATCTGTGGGCGGCGTGTATTCAAGCATAGCCATCGAAAGTTTCTCCTAAAAAAATCGGCGCATTATAACAACCTCTCCGCCAAGCCAATAGAGAAGAGTCATCTTAGTTTCGTTAAATCACGAAATCGTCAGTAGGTCAGCCTTGCTTAGAAACATCACTTAAAATGTCACTTAAAATTGACAGATTAACTGGGTGTGATATTGATTGATGAGCTTGACATTAAAGTCAGCTTCAAAAGCAAAAATTATAAATAACACAACATCAAGTCTAAGGAACAAGAATGGAACACAGCGTCCCTTATCAATCGGCCAAACGTTTAACCCTGCCACAACTGCTTCGTTCACTCGGGCCGGGCATTATGATGGCCGCCGCCGCCGTCGGCGGCTCTCATCTCGTCGCATCAACTCAAGCAGGTGCAATTTATGGCTGGCAACTCGCAGGCCTCATTTTGCTGGTCAACTTATTAAAATACCCCTTTTTTAAGGCTGGCATTCAATACACCATGGGGACAGGCAAAAGTTTAGTACAAGGCTATGCTCATCTCGGGCGTGCTTACTTATGGGTTTTTGCCCTCTTAAGCGTGGTATCGGCCATTATAAACACCGCCGCGTTACTGCTGTTTAGCGCCAGCTTACTGGCCTATTTTGTCCCTTTTGAGCTAGGCAATATTGTTCTTTCCGTGATTGTGCTGACCACTTGTTTGCTGATCCTTTTTGCAGGCCACTTTCGCGCGCTCGACTCACTTTCTAAAATGATTATGGCAGTACTGACAATCGCCACCTTACTCGCCGTGGTGATTGCCGTCGCAACCCCAGCACAGATAGTGGTAGAAACCATTTCGCCTTCACCTTGGACACTCGCCGCGATTGGTTTTTTGGTAGTAACTATGGGCTGGATGCCCGCACCCATTGAGATTTCGAGCATCACTTCGGTGTGGCTAAAACGTCAATGCCAAGAGCAGCAAGTGACGCCGCAATCCGCGCTATTTGATTTCAATGTGGGCTATATCGGTACTGCAATCTTGGCGATTGTATTTTTGGCGCTTGGTGCCTTAGTACTACACGGGACAGGCGTTGAGCTCTCGAAATCTGGCGTCGGCTTTTCGCATCAATTGGTCGGATTGTACGCTTCAACCATAGGTGAGTGGTCACGTTATTTAATTGCAGTGATCGCCTTTTTCTGTATTTTTGGTAGCACCATCACCGTTATTGATGGCTATTCACGAGTGATTGCAGAATCACAACGTCTTTTGCAAAACAAAGAGAGCCAAAGCCCACGTTGCTACCAAGCTTGGGTAATCGTGGTATCGGCTTTAGCGCTGGCCATCATTGCCTTTTGGGCTTCAGCACTGATGCCAATGCTGAATTTTGCGATGATCATGGCATTTATGACCACGCCAATTTTTGCGCTGCTCAACTATATTCTAGTGACTAAGACGCCTCTGCCTGCCGAATTAGCGGTAGGGAAAAAACTCAAAGCGCTGTCTATCGTAGGGCTTGTTTATCTGTTTGGCTTTTTGGCGCTGTTTATTTGGTGGAAGTGGCTTATGTAACAGCAGACAAAACAAAGGCCTTATCGAAAAAGGCCTTTGTTATTTTTAATGTACGCCACAAGGGCCAATTAAAGGGATCAGTTATGCGTCACAACGATTAAACGCAACGAATCCAGTTGGAATTGCGCTTTACCGATGTAACCACTTAACTCGTTAATCTGCTCTTCAATCGCGCTGATCTCTTCATCACGAATGTTCGGGTTGACTGCTTTAAGCGCCAATAAGCGCTCCAGTTCACCGTTTAAGCTCGACTGCATCTCTTTCTGCGCTTGTTCACGAATCGCTTCAACACGGCTCACAACTTGGCTTTCACTGGCAGCAATTAAGCTATGCACATCATTTTGTACCGACGTAACGAGCTTGCTGGCCAAATGACGATTCACTGGGCTTAATTGGCGGTTGAAGCTTTCAAACTCAACTTGAGCAGAGAGATCATTACCACGCGCATCCATCATCAAACGGATTGGTGTTTGAGGTAGGAAGCGGCTGATACCACTGCGTTTTGGCGCTTGTGCATCCACCACATAGATCAACTCAAGCAGCAAAGTCCCAACAGGCAGAGCTTTATTTTTCAGCAGAGAAACCGCCGATGTTCCCACGCCTTCGCTCATCAGTAGGTCGATCCCGCCTTGAATCATCGGGTGTTCCCAACTGATGAAATTCATATCTTCACGCGATAATGCCGTATCACGATCAAAAGTGATGGTCGCTCCTTCATACGGCAAACCGGGGTAGCTTGGCACCATCATGTGCTCTGATGGTGTGACCACCAGCGCGTTTTCACCCCGATCATCTTGGTTTAAACCGATCGCATCAAATAAGCTCAAAGCGAAAGTAACCAAGTTAGTATCGCCATCCGTTGATGCTATACTTTCGACGATTTTCAATGCTTTTTCGCCACCGTTTGAATGCATTTCAAGCAGTCGGTCACGCCCTTGTTCAAGCTGAGCCTTCAACGTTTTGTTGAGCGTTGCTGACTGTTCAATGATCTCATCCAACGTATCGATATTTCCCGAAGCCAGCATGTCAATCAGATCATCGGCATATTTATCATACACAGCGCGGCCTGTTGGGCAGGTTTCAGCAAATGCATTCAAGCCTTCATCAAACCAACGCGCCAAAATCGCTTGCGATGTGCCTTTAAGGTACGGCACATGGATATCGATATCACGGTGTTGACCAATACGATCCAAACGGCCAATGCGTTGCTCTAAAAGATCTGGGTTAAACGGCAGATCAAACATCACCAACTGGTTAGCAAATTGGAAGTTACGCCCTTCAGAGCCGATTTCACTACAGATCAATACTTGCGCGCCACCCTCTTCTTGTGCGAAATAAGCGGCGGCTTTATCACGTTCTAAAATCGACATACCTTCATGAAAAACGGTGGCGCGAATGCCTTCACGCTCACGCAGTGCTTGCTCCAGTTGTAACGCGGTGCTAGCGCGAGAAGCGATCACTAAAATCTTTTCGCTGCGTTTCTCTTTCACTTTTTCAAGCAGCCAGTTAACGCGAGAATCAAACTGCCACCAGCTTGCATCATCGCCTTCAAACTCTTGGAAAATCTCTTCGGGGTAGAGCATTTTCATCGCGCGAGCCTGAGCACTGAGCTTACCGCCGATCATGCCAGCCACTCGCATCGAGGTCGTGTATTGCGCGGGGATTTCCATCGGCATCAAGTGCACATTACGCACAGGGAATCCTTTAATCGCAGCGCGGGTGTTTCTAAACAGCACGCGGCCTGTGCCATGGCGATCCATCAGATTATCAATCAGCTCTTGGCGAGCAGAGGCTTTGCTCTCTTCATCGGCATCGCTTTCAATAATGCGAAACAGCGGCTCAACATCTTGCTCTGAAAGTAGCTCAGTGATTTGGTTTTTGGCTTCGTTTTGCAACTTCTCACCCGAAAACAGGGCACTGACTGAATCGGCTACGGGCGCATATTGCTCTTCTTCTTCAACGAACGCCTCGTAATCGTAAAAACGATCGGGATCGAGCAAACGCAAACGCGCAAAGTGGCTTTCACGGCCCAATTGCTCCGGCGTTGCCGTTAGCAGCAATACCGCTGGGGTATTTTGCGCTAGCCCTTCGACCACTTGGTATTCGCGGCTTGGTTTATCTTGGCTCCATTCTAGATGGTGCGCTTCATCCACCACCAATAGATCCCACTCCGCCTCAAGTGCTTGTTCAAAACGTTGACGACTTTTACGCAGAAAATCGAGCGAACAAAGCACATATTGCTGAGTATCAAAAGGGTTGTGTGCTTCAGCGAACGCTTCAACACAGCGCTCCTCATCAAAAATGGAGAAATGAAGATTAAAGCGACGCATCATCTCCACCAACCATTGGTGCTGCAAGGTTTCCGGCACCACAATTAAAATACGTTCCGCGCGGCCAGAAAGCACTTGTTGATGAATGATCATCCCCGCTTCAATGGTTTTACCTAACCCCACTTCATCGGCTAATAACACGCGGGGCGCATGGCGACGGCCAACCTCATGTGCGATATAAAGCTGATGAGGAATCAGGCCCGCGCGCATGCCACATAAACCACGCATTGGGCTTTTGTGTTGTTGATATTGGTTAGTGAGGGCGCGATAACGCAACACAAAATTATCCATGCGATCAATTTGACCTGCGAACAATTTATCTTGCGGTTTGTTGAAACGGATTTGGTGACTTAAGAAAATTTCACGTAGCGCCACGCCGCTTTCATCGTTGTCTTCGCGCGTACCGAGATAAGTGAGTAGTCCTTGTTCTTCAACAACTTGCTCAACGCGTAGCGACCAGCCTTCTTGGCTTTCAACCACATCGCCGCTATTGAACGTCACTCGTGTTACCGGGGCGTCACTGCGTGCATAAACGCGGTTTTCTTCTGATGCAGCAAACATCAAGGTCACAGTACGCGCATCAAGCGCTACCACAGTACCTAAACCAAGATCACTTTCTGTATCGCTTATCCAGCGTTGCCCCAAAGCAAAACTCATGAATCGACTACCTTATTTATTTGGAATGGATTGTATCGATCTGCTACCACGTGAAGGCAACCCCTAATTATGATTGTTGTTGGAGTGTGGTGCAGAAAAAGGTCGCTAATCTTACTTGATGGCGTGATACAGGTCACGTGTAAAGCGAAGGATAACCAAGATTTTTTTCTTCAACTTTTGGTTGACATCAAACTGTAAGAAATCGGTGGCATTTGTAGTAAACAAGGTTGCTATACTTGTTGTAACGATGCTTGCTTTACCAGTCAACAGGATGATTCTGGCACGAAGCATGCAGAACCAAACAGACAATGAGTATCAACACAGGCTTGCAGTAAGTCATCGAGCGATCGAGTCACTACCGGCATCCATTGATCGATAACCTCTACTTGCTGGCATCTTTTGTTAAGCACGCTGCGTAGCAGCAAGGAGACGCTTATGGGCGATACCGATCGGAAACTGTTTGTACTTGATACCAACATCCTGCTTCATGAACCTTTAGCCATTTACTCCTTCCAAGAGCATGACGTGGTCATTCCGATGACCGTTCTTGAAGAACTTGACCGGATCAAAGACAGCAAACGCGATGTTGCACGAGATGCGCGGGTCGCAATTCGTGCTTTAGAGCACTTATTTCACGATGCCACCCCAGACGAAATTACCGAAGGTATTCCATTCTCTAAAGAGGCCAGCAAGACGGGAACTATCTCGATTCTCGCCGACTTTGAGTTGCAAGAAACCGTCAAAGCTTTTGCTGACAAAGCCGGCGATAACCGTATCCTCAATGCTGTTCTTTACCTGCAAGCGAAACGAGCGCCACGCGCTGTGGTTCTCATCACCAAAGACATCAACATGCGATTGCGCGCTAAAGGTGCAGGCGTGCGCTATGTTGAGGATTACCGCACAGACCAATTGATTGATGATGTTCAGTACCTGACCAAAGGCTTCCAAGTTCGTGAAGGCAACTTTTGGAGCAACGTCGATGAAGTTGAGAGCAGAACCGTCGGCGGAAAAGCCTTTCATACGCTAGATAAGGCGCCATTTGATCCGACCTTTATTAATCAATATGTCATTGATGAAGAAAGCGATTTTTCGGCGCGCGTGCATGAAATCAACACAGACAAAATCACGCTGCTTGATATTGGCCGCGAGAGAATGATGCACCGCAAAGCGTGGGACATCACCCCGAAAAATATCTACCAAGCGATGGCACTTGATGCTTTGCTTGATCCAAGCATTGATTTGGTGATTTTAACTGGAGCCGCTGGTAGCGGGAAAACGCTGCTCGCGATGGCCGCCGCTCTTGAACAAACCATTGAGAAGAAGATGTTCGATAAGATCATCGTCACCCGTAACACGCCAGATATCGGAGAGTCGATCGGCTTCTTACCCGGAACAGAGGAAGAGAAAATGATGCCGTGGCTGGCCGCGGTAACGGATACACTGGAAGCCTTGCACAAAAACGATCACTGCACCGAAGGTTCACTCAAATACATCTGCGATAAAGCCAATATCCAGTTTAAATCGATCAACTTTATGCGTGGGCGCTCAATCCAAAATGCCTTTGTGTTACTCGATGAGTGTCAAAATTTAACCGCTTCTCAAATCAAAACCATCATCACGCGCTGTGGTGAGGGCACTAAAATTGTCTGCTCTGGTAACTTAGCGCAGATTGACTCCCACTACTTAACCCCGGTGACCTCAGGTTTGACCTACATGGTTGAGCGCTTTAAAAACTTTGAAGGCAGCGCCAACATTCACTTAAATGGCGTCGTGCGCAGCCGCTTGGCCGAATTCGCTGAAGAGAATTTATAATCACATTAGGCGAGATATTATTAATATCTCGCCTTTATTTTAAAATAATTATTCACAAATTTAGCATTTATATGTTTTACTAAGGCCATTCATCATTCACCGTTTAGGACTGGGATATGGCTTTCAATTTACGCAACCGCAACTTTCTAAAACTGCTCGATTTCACGCCGAAAGAGATCCAATTTCTGCTCAATCTCTCTGCTGATCTCAAAAAAGCGAAATACGCCGGATCAGAACAGAAAAGATTAGCGGGTAAAAATATTGCGCTGATTTTTGAGAAAGCCTCAACACGAACACGATGTGCATTTGAAGTGGCCGCGTTTGATCAAGGCGCTCAAGTCTCTTACATCGGGCCATCAGGGTCGCAAATTGGTCATAAAGAGTCGATGAAAGACACCGCTCGCGTACTCGGAAGAATGTACGATGGCATCCAATATCGCGGTTTTGGACAAGAAATTGTCGAAGAGCTTGGCGCACATGCTGGCGTTCCGGTATGGAACGGGCTCACCAACGAGTTCCACCCAACACAGATTTTAGCTGACTTTTTAACCATGATTGAGCATGGCCGTGGTAAGCAGTTGCACCAAGTGTCACTGGCTTATCTAGGCGATGCGCGCAATAACATGGGCAATTCCCTGATGGTGGGCGCAGCAAAAATGGGCATGGATATTCGCCTTGTGGCACCCAAACAGTTTTGGCCAGAAGCATCACTCGTCACCACTTGCCAAGAAATTGCCAAGCAGACGGGAGCCAAAATCACGCTCACTGAAAATGTACCAGAAGGCGTGCAAGGATGCGATTTTCTCTATACCGACGTTTGGGTTTCCATGGGCGAATCGGCCGATGCATGGGATGAACGCGTGGCCTTAATGACGCCTTACCAAATCAATATGAATGTGATTAAGCAAACTGGTAATCCACAGGTAAAATTTATGCACTGCTTGCCTGCGTTTCATAACGACGAAACCACTGTAGGTAAAGAGGTGGCGGAAAAATATGGCATGAAAGGGCTGGAAGTCACCGAAGAGGTATTTGAGTCTGAGTATTCGATTGTGTTTGATGAAGCTGAAAACCGCATGCACACCATCAAAGCTGTGATGGTCGCGACTCTCGGCGCTTAAAAAAACAAGGCAACCATAGATCGAAGCCCGATGAGCTTACATGAGTAAGTGATTCGGGTGAGTGAAAGCAGCTAACGCAGCGACAGTGCCAAAGCGACTTTTAATCCTCAAAATCATTGGTGCTGTCGCAAGGCAGCAAGAGAACGAAGCCCGATGAGCTTACATGAGTAAGTGATTTGGGTGAGTGAAAACAGCTAACGCCGCGACAGTGCCAATGATGAAGAGGATTGTGAGGTAATCGCTTGCGCTCACACAACGAAAGCGTATAATTCCCAGCAATTTGTCTGAGGGGTAGCCATGAAAATGGACGTTGTTATTCACATCTACAACCCAATTCGATTCAATGTAGGTCAGCGTGCTGACTTACTGGGCGCGTTATTTTTCCCCTCTCTTGATTTCTAAAGCCTCCCTATTGGGGGGCTTTTTTATGGCTATTAGAAAATTATAGGGAAGACGACCATGGTGAATTCGCTTTATCAAAAGCACATTATCTCAATTCCGGAGCTCTCTCGTGATGAGCTGGAATTGATTGTGAAAACCGCAGGCCAACTCAAAGCGGAACCAAAGCCAGAGCTGATTAAGCACAAAGTGGTGGCAAGCTGCTTTTTTGAGCCATCGACTCGTACTCGTTTGTCTTTTGAAACCGCTATTCAACGCATCGGCGGCAGCGTGATTGGCTTTGATAATGGTGGCAATACATCACTGGCGAAAAAAGGCGAAACACTGGCCGATTCAGTAAAAGTGATCTCCTCTTATGTGGATGCGTTTGTGATGCGCCACCCCCAAGAAGGCGCAGCACGTTTAGCCTCTGAATTTTCAAACGGCGTTCCTGTGATTAACGCTGGCGACGGCGCTAACCAGCATCCAACCCAAACACTGCTTGATTTGTTCACCATTGCCGAAACACAAGGCCGCTTAGATAGCATTAATATCGCCTTTGTTGGCGACTTGAAATATGGCCGTACCGTCCATTCTTTAACCCAAGCTTTGGCTAAATTTAACCACATTCGCTTTTTCTTTGTTGCGCCGGATGCGCTAGCAATGCCTGACTATATTTGCGAAGAGTTAGATGATGCAGGCATTGAATACAGCCTGCACACCGATATGGAAAGCGTTATTCCACAGTTAGATATTCTGTATATGACGCGCGTCCAAAAAGAGCGCTTTGATGAATCAGAGTACGCGCACATTAAATCGGCGTATATTTTAACAGCCGCCATGCTTGAAGGTGCGCGCGATAACTTAAAAGTGCTACATCCGCTTCCGCGCGTGGATGAAATCACCGTTGATGTGGACAAAACGAAGCACGCTTACTTCTTCCAACAAGCAGAAAACGGGGTCTACGCCCGTGAAGCTTTGCTGGCGCTTGTGTTAAACGAAACCCTGTAATAAAGGAGCCCCAACCATGACTAAAGAGACTCAATTGCAGGTTGAAGCCATTAAAAACGGCACGGTTATCGACCACATTCCTGCACAAATCGGTATTAAAGTATTAAAGTTATTCGATATGCACAATTCTCATCAACGTGTCACGATTGGCTTAAATTTACCCTCTTCGGCGCTGGGCGCAAAAGATCTGCTGAAGATTGAAAATGTGTTCATTAATGAAGCCCAAGCCAATAAATTAGCACTTTATGCACCGCATGCGACTGTCAACCAAATCGAAAACTACCAAGTGGTGAAAAAGCTAGCGTTGACACTGCCTGAGCAGATCAATGATGTTTTTGCCTGCCCAAACAGCAACTGTATTTCCCACAATGAACCGGTCGAGAGCAGCTTTAAGGTTTTCGAAAAGAAAAATGATATTCGTTTGAAATGTAAGTATTGTGAGAAGGTTTACTCACGTGAGATTGTGACCGAACGCGGGTCATAATATAACCTCATTTAAGTCTACCGATGCCTCACTTTAGTGGGGCATTTTGCACTTTACCTGCCCTTTCTTTAAAGGCAAACTGACGCCTACTCTTCCCATAAAAATAGATGGAACACAATCATGACTAAAGTACTTCATACAGAATCGGCTCCTGCCGCAATTGGCCCTTATGTACAAGGTGTCGATCTTGGCAATATGGTGCTGACTTCAGGGCAAATTCCAGTCAACCCAGTCACTGGTGAAGTGTCAGCAGATATCGCAGTGCAAGCTCGTCAATCTCTCGACAACGTAAAAGCGGTGGTGGAATCGTCTGGCTTAACGGTTTCTGACATCGTAAAAATGACTGTGTTTGTTAAAGATCTGAATGATTTTGGCACGGTGAATGAAGTCTACGGTAAGTTTTTTGATGAACATAACGTGGCAAACTACCCGGCGCGTTCATGCGTAGAAGTTGCTCGCTTACCCAAAGATGTGGGTATTGAAATTGAAGCAATTGCGGTACGTAAGTAAGCGTTATCCGCTATAAACGTATTGGAATCAGCCTAACTTGATGTTGAACACTTTGCCAAAGCCTCGACACCGTTCGAGGCTTTCTCTATTTGCTAGCTTGTAGAACAAGCTTCTAGGAGACTACCCAAGATTAACCTGTTACTGGCTGCGAGACCTGACTTGCTTACCATCAAGCATCGCGACCTCTTCATCCAGTTGCGCTAATTTGGCCACCATCTGCTCACGGCATAATGTCGCTAATTCCCGTAAGTTTTCTTTCCCATATCCTTCAATACTGATCGGTGGCAGCATCTCAACAATCACATGACCATTGTCCCAACGGTTAAGCTTAATATCATTAGTTGAGCTGCAAACGATAGGGATAATCGGCACACCGGCGCCAATTGCCGCATGAAACGCCCCCATTTTAAAGGGCAGCATGCCACGGCCACGCGAGCGAGTACCTTCTGGAAACATCCACACAGACACATCACTGGTTTTGATGCTATCGACAACTTGATCAATGGTGCCTTTGGCTTTGTTGCGATTGGATCTATCAATTAAAATATTCCCTGTTAACCAATACAACTGACCAAACACAGGTGTCCAAACTAAACTTTTTTTTCCTACTGTCACGACTTTCGGCGTTACAGCCGCAGCAACAGTACACAGATCCCAGTTATTTTGATGATTCGCAATGTAGATGTGCTGGCCGCGTTGATAAGCATCTTCTGGGATACGCAGTTCTAATTTAATGCCCATCAATTTTGACATACGGGCAAATAAACGCCCAAACGTAAATACATGTTTGGGATTGCGTGGGCTAAGTAAGCAGTAACCACATCCAAAAACAAACATCACAATGGCAAACAGTGCGACGGCCAATAGACGCAAAAGAGCAATCATTTCAGTTCTCCATGGAACAAAGATAAAAAATGAGCAAAGATAAAAAAGCCGAAACCCAGAGATTTCGGCTCCATTGCATGAGCGAGAGTTTAACTGCTGACTTGAATGCGCTCAATATTAGCGCCAAGAGCCGACAGTTTATCTTCAATTCTTTCGTAACCGCGATCGATATGGTAGATGCGATCGACGATGGTTTCACCTTTTGCGATACAACCGGCAATCACTAGGCTGGCTGAGGCACGTAGATCGGTCGCCATCACCTGCGCGCCACTCAACGATTCCACATCACCACAAATCACTGTATTCCCTTCAATCTCCGCTTTTGCTCCCATACGCATCAGTTCAGGAACGTGCATAAAACGGTTTTCAAAGATGGTTTCAGTGATCTTGCCACCACCTTTTGCCATCATATTGAGTAGGGTAAATTGTGCTTGCATATCGGTTGGAAAGCCAGGATGAGGCGCAGTGCGAATCGAAACCGCTTTAAGCTCTTTTCCGGTCATATCAAGGCTTATCCAGCCCTCGCCCGTTTCAATCTCAGCGCCCGCTTCTTCCAGTTTTGCTAGCACGGCCTCTAACAAATGCGAGTGAGTGTTGTGGCAAACAATTTTACCGCGAGAAACAGCCGCCGCGACTAAAAACGTGCCCGTTTCAATGCGATCAGCCACAACAGCGTGTTTACCACCACCCAAACGTTCAACACCTTCAATGGTAATGGTATCGGTGCCTGCACCGGACACTTTTGCACCCAGCTTATTCAAAAACAGTGCGGTATCGACAATTTCAGGCTCACGCGCAGCGTTGTCTAGCACGGTTGTGCCTTCGGCAAGGGTTGCGGCGCACATAATGGTAATGGTGGCCCCCACGCTCACTTTATCCATGACGATGTGTGCACCTTGTAGACGACCTTCGACACTGGCTTTCACGTAGCCATCTTCTAAGGTGATGGTGGCACCAAGCTGCTCTAAACCGTGAATATGCAGATCGACAGGACGGGCGCCAATGGCACAGCCTCCAGGCAATGAGACTTGTCCATAACCAAAACGAGCCACTAATGGACCGAGAGCCCAAATAGAAGCACGCATGGTTTTGACTAAATCATACGGCGCGCAATATTCATCAATTTGACTAGGATCGACATGAACTGAGCCATTACGTTCGACTTTAGCGCCTAAACGTTTGAGCAGTTCCATTGTGGTATCAATGTCACGAAGGTGTGGCACATTGGCCACTTCTACTGGCTCAGAGGCCAAAATAGACGCAAATAAAATAGGCAGTGCAGCGTTTTTGGCACCGGAAATGGTCACTTCACCTTGAAGAGGTTGTGTTGACCCAATAACTCGAAACTTTTCCATCAATAAACCTTACAGCGACATCAACTTTTTATCACGAGCCCACTCTGTTGGTGTGAACGCTTTAATAGAAAGAGCATGAATGTCGTTTCTTTGAATGTACTCCATCAGTGGAGCATAAATAAGTTGTTGTTTTTTAACGCGACTCATCCCTGCAAAACAAGCATCAACAGCGATAACTTCATAGTGGCTACCTTCACCTTTGACGTGGATCTCTTCAAGGTTTAGTGCTTGTTCTAATAACTGTTGTACTTTTGCGCTATCCACAATGTTCCCCTGCTTAATTCTTTATATGTTGAGCCATTAAACGATCAATGTTGCTCAATTGGAATAGTGTGCGCAGTTGCTCTGGCACGAAACTGAGCATTATATGACAGTTTCGTTTTTTTGCATGCTCTATTAGGTGGATTAACATCACCATTCCGGCAGAGTCTATGCGTTCAACGTTTTTCAGTTCAATCTCAAACTGTGTACTCACCGGGTTCCATTTTTGGATAAACGCCCATAAATCAGGCACATGCTCTCTGTCCAATGCGCCCGACAAAGCCGCAATCGGCATATCAGTTTGATGCCACTGCGGATGAATCATTGCGCTTTACCTTCAAAACGGATCGGCTGATCCGCCAATTGTTGCAGTTCATTGGCAACCGCTAAGATGCCATCTTGGCGAATTTTACCGCTCCATTCAGATTGCTTACTGGAGAGCAAACTCACTCCTTCTGCAATCATATCAAAGACTTGCCATTCGCCATTCTTCTCTTTGCGCAATTTAAACTCAAGTTTGATGTTCGGTCGTGGCGTATCAATAATATCCACCTTCACGCTGGTAA
The DNA here is from genome assembly GCF_002257545.1 of Vibrio qinghaiensis. NCBI lineage: Bacteria > Pseudomonadati > Pseudomonadota > Gammaproteobacteria > Vibrionales > Vibrionaceae > Vibrio > Vibrio qinghaiensis. Next base: position 2,408,300 of record NZ_CP022741.1, read on the forward strand.
TGCGTTTATCATCGGATACCGCCTGTTCAGGCTCGAACTCAATAATTTGGTTACTGTACTGAGTCAATACTTGCGCATATGCACTGACAAGATAGGCACGAAATGCGGTGATGAAAGTGGCGACATCTTCACGCTTGGCCCCTTTTAAGTTTGGGCCCAATAACTTCAGTGCCGCATACTGCTCATTGACGTAAGGCATCAGCTCCTGTTCCACGATTTCTTTCAAATATTCAGGATGGTGGTGAATCGCTTCTTGTTCGGCTTTCAAACGAGTAAATGCCGTTTCAGACACCTGCTTCATCATGCTATAGGGCTGGGTTTTATCCACATTGGCCGCTTGCACAAACATGGCGGCAACGAGGGTAAATACAAAAATCAACGTCCGTTTAAACACTTTTTTTATAAACTCTGTTTTTATAAACTCTGTTGTTATAAACACTGTCGTTATAAACACTGTTGTTACTCCTTACCTTTTTCTTGTGAGCCACCACCGACGCTATACAGCACTTGGCCAATCAAATCTTCTAATACGAGGGCGGATTTTGTGTCTTCAATTAAATCGCCCTCTTTTAACATTTGTTCATCTTCAAAGACAAAACCAGGCACAAGCCCAATGTACTGCTCGCCAATCAATCCAGAAGTTAGAATTTGCACACTCGACGTTTCTGGAAATTGATCATATTGACTGTTAATAGCCATAGTAACCACAGGCAGCAAACTCTCTCTATCGAGTTTAATCTCGGCCACTCGCCCAACGACTACACCACCCACTTTGACTGGCGAGCGCACTTTTAAACTACCGATATTGTCAAATTCAGCTTTCAGTTGGTAAGTATGGTTGGAACCCAACCCTTTTACGTCAGCGACCTGAAAAATCATCACCAGAATTGCGCAAATTCCAGCAAGGACAAAGCTACCGACCCAAAGTTCTATTTTTCGTGTTTGCTGCATGATTAATTCCCAAACATCAATGCGGTGAGTACAAAGTCTAGCCCTAATACAGCTAAAGACGAATGCACTACGGTTCTTGTGGTGGCACGGCTAATACCTTCCGAGGTTGGAATAGCATCGTAACCGTTAAACAGTGCAATCCAAGTCACTGTGATGGCAAACATCACGCACTTGATCATACTGTTGCCAATATCTTGCCCTAGCTCTACCGATGACTGCATCGCAGACCAAAAACTGCCGTGATCAATCCCTTTCCAGTCCACGCCAACAAGCTGGCCTCCCCAAATGCCGACCGCCATAAAAATCATCGCTAGCAACGGCATTGATATTAGCCCAGCCCAAAAGCGAGGAGCGATAATACGTTTGAGCGGATCAACCGCCATCATCTCTAAACTGGAAAGCTGCTCGGTGGCTTTCATCAGGCCAATCTCGGCGGTAAGTGCAGAACCAGCACGCCCAGCAAACAGCAGCGCAGTCACCACGGGGCCAAGTTCACGCAATAAAGAGAGCGCGACCATCTGCCCAAGGCTACCTTCCGCGCCGTAATCGACCAAAATCACATAGCCTTGCAGGCTCAACACCATGCCAATGAACAAGCCAGAAACGACAATAATCGCCAGCGACTGAACACCAACGCTGTAGAGCTGCTTCACTAATAATGGAAAATTCTGAATAGGCCGTGGGCGGCTCACTAATGCACCAAACAGCATCAAGCTCGCTTTGCCAAAGGCTTGGCAAAATTCGAGCGTACGGCGACCGAGCCCTTCAATCCAGTCAGTCAATCTAGACATCATGAGAATAAATCCTTTTCTAGGCTTTGCGCTGGAAAGCGAAATGGTACTGGGCCATCAGCCTCGCCTTGTAAAAATTGTTGTACGCGAGGATCGCTATTTTGATAAAGATCGTTTGGCGTTCCTTTGGCAATCACTTTGCCGTCAGCCAGCAAATAAACCCAATCGGCAATGCTCATCACTTCAGGAACATCATGAGAGACCACTATCGAGGTCACCCCTAAAGCTTGATTCAAATTGCGGATCAATTCTACCAGCACGCCCATGGTGATCGGGTCTTGCCCCACAAACGGCTCATCATACATGATCAGTTCCGGATCCAGCGCAATCGCGCGCGCTAATGCAGCCCTTCTTGCCATACCACCGGATAATTCGCTCGGCATGAGCAAGGCGGCACCGCGCAGACCAACCGCTTCTAATTTTAATAAAACTAATGTCTTAATCAGCGATTCATCTAATTGAGTGTGTTCACGTAAAGGGAAAGCCACATTATCGAACACATTTAAATCGGTGAATAACGCGCCCGACTGAAATAACATGCTCATTTTTTTACGAGCTTGATACAGCTTTTTGCGACTGAGCATCGGGATGTTTTGTTTATCGAACCAAATCTCACCTTGTTCAGGGAACAATTGTCCGCCGATAAGACGTAGCAAAGTGGTTTTACCAATACCCGACGGCCCCATAATGGCGGTAATTTTTCCTTGTGGAACGCTGAGGCTCACGTCGTTGAATATCTTACGTCCTGAACGGGAGAAGGTTAAATTCTTGATTGTGACAAGATCGTTGATTGGCATCATGAGTGTTTCACTATTATTATCCGCCCCAAAATGATGGGCAATCATAAGCATAACGTTCTAAAATTAAAAGCACTGTTCAATTACATCCTAAAGTAAAGCTCCATCTTTCGCCAAAACAATCTTCCGGACATTTATTGATGGATAGCTGACTAAACCATGAATTGAACGTAATTAATTGGATCTTCAGCTTCCCTTTTCGCAACCAACACGTCAAAATTAGCGGTTAATTGCATCATTTTTTCACTCATTTCATTAATTAGGTATCATCATGATCGAAGCGGTAGCGTTTCTCATTGTAGGTTTGGTGTTTTTAGTCTGGAGCGCTGACAAGTTAGTCTTTGGTTCTGCCGCGCTTGCTCGCAACTTCGGCATCTCGCCATTAGTGATCGGCATGACTATTTTAGCAATGGGATCATCAGCACCAGAGATGATGGTATCGGCAACGGCCGCTTTGGATGGAAAAACCGATACTGCCGTCGGTAACGTACTCGGTTCTAACATCGCTAATATTGCTTTGATCTTGGGTATTACGGCTCTGATCAAACCGCTGTCAGTTAGTTCTGCGGTGCTCCGCCGTGAACTGCCGCTGATGATTGCGGTCACATTACTTGCGGGTGCGTTATTGTGGGATAACCACTTAGGATTCTATGAAGGTGTGTTGCTGTTTGCACTTTTCGCCGTGTTTATCATCGCGATGCTACGCATTAGCCGTAACGAACAAAAAAATGGTGACGCGCTACTTGCCGAGCAGGAATCTGAAATACCGCAAGGCGTGAGCAATGCAAAAGCGGCTATTTGGGTAGTGATTGGGCTTATTATCCTGCCGATTGCTGCCAGCGTGTTAGTCGATAACGCTGTCGTCATTGCCAAGTTTTTTGGTATGAGTGATTTGGTGATTGGTCTGACGATCATCGCTGTTGGGACCAGCTTGCCAGAATTGGCCGCCTCACTCACAAGCGTGTTGAAAGGTGAAGATGATATGGCAGTGGGCAATATTATTGGATCGAACGTATTCAATATTCTTGCCGTGATGGGCTTACCCGGCATTCTTAATCCATCGATACTCAGTGAGCATGCGATGGGACGCGATTTTTGGGTGATGCTTGGCGTATCTCTGCTACTGGTTGCCATGGCTTTAGGCAAATCGCGTAGTATTAACCGCATTGAGGGAGGCGTGCTCTTCCTCGCTTTTATCGGATACCAAGCTTATCTACTTATGAATATGACCGCTTAACCCAAACTCGGAGTATCGAATGTCGAATCAGTTTGATTATCGCAGCGTTGCACAGCAAGTTCTTGCCACCGAAATGGCGGCTTTACAACAGCTAGAGCAATACTTTGACGACTCATTTTGCCAAACGTGTGAAATGATCATTGCCAATGAACACGGCAAAGTTGTGGTGATGGGTATGGGTAAATCAGGCCATATCGGTAAGAAAATTGCCGCGACCTTAGCCAGTACTGGCACTTCGGCATTTTTCGTACACCCGGGAGAAGCGGCGCACGGTGACCTTGGTATGATCGAGCGTGGCGACATCGTAATTGCTATTTCAAACTCTGGCGAATCCTCGGAAATTTTGTCGCTGTTTACTGTGCTAAAACGGCTCAATATTCGCATCATCAGCATGACAGGCAACCCGTCATCGAATATGGCAAAGTTGGCCGATCTTCATTTGCAAATCACCGTCCCACAAGAGGCATGCCCGCTTGGCCTTGCGCCAACCTCCAGCACTACAGCAACACTTGTAATGGGCGATGCGTTAGCCGTCGCACTCTTGCAAGCACGCGGCTTTACCGCTGAAGATTTTGCGCTGTCTCATCCCGGTGGGGCTTTAGGTCGAAAATTGTTGCTCAAGCTCTCTGATATCATGCACATTGGCGATGCACTACCAACAGTGCAACCAAATGCATTGATCCGCGATGCCTTACTTGAGATCAGTCAAAAAGGCTTGGGGATGACAGCGGTAGTTGACAGCAACATGCAGCTTATTGGTATCTTTACTGATGGCGATTTACGCCGCATCTTAGACAAACGAATCGATATTCACAGCGCGGCAATCAGCGAGGTGATGACGCAAAACCCAACGGTAGCAAACCCTAACATGCTCGCGGTCGAAGGGTTAAACCTAATGCAAGATAAACGAATCAATGGCTTGATGCTGTGCGAAAATGGCACATTGGTCGGTGCATTAAACATGCACGATTTGCTCAAAGCGGGAGTGATGTAATGGCCATGATTGATACACTCTACGGCCCGGTCCGAGCGACTATTCTCGACATAGCCAAGCAGATCAAATTGCTGATCTGCGATGTGGATGGCGTCTTCTCTGATGGCTTAGTTTATATGGGTAACCAAGGCGAAGAGCTAAAAACCTTCCACACTCGAGATGGCTACGGCATAAAATCATTGATGAATGCTGGCATTGAAGTGGCGATCATTACAGGTAGACAGTCAAAAATTGTCGAAAATCGCATGAATGCATTAGGCATTGCATTGATTTACCAAGGGCAGGATGACAAGGTCAAGGCCTATCAAGATATTTGTCGCCAGCTCAATATTGCGCCAGAACACACAGGGTATATTGGGGATGACTTAATTGATTGGCCGGTAATGGAAAAAGTCGCGCTGAAAGTCTGTGTCGCGGATGGCCACCCGCTATTAGTTAAACGCGCAAACTACGTGACCCACATAAAAGGTGGACATGGCGCGGTGCGCGAAGTGTGTGATTTAATTTTGCAAGCTCGCGGTGAGTTAGATGCACACAAAGGTTTAAGCATATGAGTGTGTCTCGTGTCCTCTATGTGATACTGATTTTTATCGCATCGTGGTCAGCCTATTACTTGTTCGATAAAGAACAAAATACCGAGATACAAGTTGCTCCGAACTTGGAGTTACCGTCATTTAGTGGAAAAAATCTCGACAATACCACCTATAACGAGCAAGGTATCCGCAGCTACATCATTCAATCGACGCATCTGGATCATTACGCAAAAAGTGGCGACACCATTTTCGAGTACCCGATACTCAAAGTCTTCCGTGATGGTATTGTGCAAGAGTGGGAGATTACCGCCAAACGCGGCGTGCTCGATGAAGAGCAAGTTCTGACACTGTATGACGACGTACTGGCAAAAAACCTATTAGCGGATTCTGGTTTTGATACGCTTTCAACCATTAAGATGAGCATTCAACTCAATAATCGCGATTTTTGGGCCGATAATCAGGTCGATTTGGTTGGGCCACAATTTGAAACACAAGGACAAGCGATGAAAGGCAACTTTGCCGACAATACCGCTATTCTTTATAACCATGTACAAGGTAGATATGAAACTCTCACACCTTAGTCTTATTGCTTGTTTAGCGATTTCTGGTCACGCATTGGCATTGTCTACCGACAATGCTCAACCGATTTATATCGATTCTGACAGCCAACAGCTCGACATGAAAAGCAACAAAGTGACTTTCCTTGGTGATGTAAAACTCAAACAAGGTAGTATCAATATCAACGCCGACAAAGTGATTGTGACTCGTGATGCGAAAGATGGCTCCATTCAAGAGATTGAAGGGTATGGCAATCTTGCTACGTTTTCACAATTAACCGACGATGGAAAAACCTTATACGGTGAGGCAAAAGAGCTCTATTACATCATGGCTGATGATCAGTTGACCATGATAGATCAAGCCATGCTATCACAAGACGACAGCATCATCCGCGGTACAAAAATTCGCTACAAAATCTCATCACAAAAATTACTCGCAGATGGTAATTCAAATGAACGAGTATCGACCGTGCTTCAACCTCAAGCCACTACAACACAAGAATAATTATGGCCATACTCAAAGCAGAACATTTAGCGAAAAGCTATAAAAAACGCAAAGTCGTCTCTGACGTCAGCTTGCAAGTAGAATCGGGGCAAATTGTTGGCCTACTCGGTCCTAACGGCGCAGGGAAAACCACATCGTTTTACATGATCGTCGGTCTTGTGGCTCGTGATGAAGGTAAAATCAGTATTGATGATCACGACATCAGTATTCTACCGATGCACAGCCGCTCACGCTTAGGGATTGGCTATCTACCTCAAGAAGCCTCTATCTTCCGAAAATTATCGGTCGAAGAAAACATCATGGCGGTGCTTGAAACCCGTGAAACTATGACTCGCGAAGAGCGCCAAGACAAACTCGAAGATCTACTAGAAGAGTTCCACATTCAGCATATTCGGCATAGTGCTGGAATGGCGCTATCGGGGGGTGAACGTCGCCGAGTTGAAATTGCCCGCGCGCTTGCCGCGAATCCACAATTTATCTTGCTTGATGAACCCTTCGCTGGGGTTGACCCCATTTCGGTTATCGACATCAAAAAGATCATTCAACACCTGCGAGATCGTGGCTTAGGCGTTTTGATCACTGACCACAACGTTCGAGAAACATTGGACGTCTGTGAAAAAGCCTATATTGTAAGCCAAGGTCGTTTGATCGCAGAAGGAACGCCACATGACGTGCTCAATAACGAAGAGGTAAAACAAGTTTATCTCGGCGAACAATTCCGTCTATGATAATTCCGTCTATGATTAAGTAGAGAGTGACATCAATTCTAAAAATAATAAGGTAACTAGTACTGAATGAAACCCTCATTACAACTGAAGCTTGGCCAGCAATTAGCGATGACACCGCAGTTACAACAAGCTATTCGTTTGTTGCAACTCTCCACATTGGAACTCCAACAAGAGATCCAAGAGGCTCTAGAGTCCAATCCATTATTGGATGTTGAAGAGGGCTATGAAGAGAATGCTACCGCTGATGTTCATAGCATCAATGAGGATAAAGAAACCAGTGCTGAAGTGTTAGATATTGAACCCCAAGACAGCTCTGAGTTAATCGAGAAATCCGAAATCAGCAGCGAGCTTGAGATCGATACTACGTGGGATGATGTCTACAGCGCTAACACAGGCAGCACAGGGATCGCCCTTGATGATGACATGCCCGTGTATCAAGGTGAAACCACGCAAACCCTGCAAGATTATCTACTGTGGCAATTAGATCTCACACCGTTTAGCGACACCGACCGCAGCATTGCTCTTGCCTTGATTGACGCCATCGATGACTACGGTTATCTCACCGTTTCTTTAGATGATATTTTAGAAAGCTTTGCCGATGAAGAGATCGAACTTGATGAAATTGAAGCGGTCCGTAAACGAATTCAACAGTTTGACCCACTCGGTGTGGCTTCAATCAACCTCCAAGATTGCCTGCTTTTACAATTAGCGACCTACCCTGCCAATACCTCTTGGTTAGAAGAAGCTAAACAGCTGCTGATCCAACACATTGATCTGCTCGGCAACCGTGACTACAAGTTGATCATCAAAGAAACCAAGTTAAAAGAAGAAGATCTGCGAGAGGTATTGCAGCTCATTCAACAACTGGATCCAAGACCGGGAAATAATATTTCAACCGAGCACGCCGAATACGTTGTGCCTGACGTGTCTGTTTACAAAGATCATGGCAAATGGGTGGTCACAATAAACCCAGACAGCGTACCAAAACTTAAAATAAATCAACAATATGCAGCATTAGGCAAGGGTAACAGTGCCGATAGCAACTACATTCGTAGCAATTTGCAAGAAGCAAAATGGCTTATTAAGAGTTTAGAAAGTAGAAACGAGACACTGCTCAAAGTTGCCAAGTGTATTGTTGAACATCAACGTGATTTCTTTGAGTATGGTGAAGAAGCAATGAAGCCAATGGTACTCAATGACGTTGCTTTAGCGGTAGAGATGCATGAATCCACCATATCAAGGGTGACAACGCAGAAGTACATGCATACTCCGCGTGGTATTTTCGAATTGAAATACTTCTTCTCCAGCCATGTCAATACCGACAGCGGAGGAGAGTGTTCATCGACTGCAATACGAGCACTGATTAAAAAACTGGTGGCCGCTGAAAATACAGCCAAACCATTAAGTGACAGTAAAATTGCAGATCTACTGGCTGACCAAGGGATTCAGGTAGCTAGAAGGACGATAGCTAAATACCGTGAATCATTGGGCATCGCTCCATCGAGTCAGCGCAAACGCCTACTGTAAGGCACAAAACAGAGAAGGAAAGTCTATGCAAATCAACATTAATGCCCATCACATTGATCTGACCGATTCAATGCAAGACTATGTAAACTCGAAGTTTCAAAAACTTGAGCGATTTTTTGACCATATCAATAACGTACAGGTTGTTTTACGTGTTGAAAAAGTACAACAGATCGCTGAAGCTACGCTTCACATAAACCAAGGTGATATCCACGCAATGGCCGACAATGAAAATATGTATGCTGCCATCGATAGTTTAGTGGATAAACTCGTAAGACAACTCAACAAGCATAAAGAAAAGCTAAGTAGTCATTAATCATGCAATTAAGCGAAGTACTCTCATTGGACTGCACCAAAAGTGCCGTCCAATGCACCAGTAAAAAAAGAGCCCTAGAAATCATTAGCGAAATCGCTGCTGAGCATTCAGGTCAAAATTCAACCGAGCTGTTTGAATGCATGCTCAGCCGAGAAAAAATGGGCAGTACTGGTATTGGTAATGGCATCGCCATTCCTCATGCAAGAATGACCAACAGCGATCGCGCCATTGCCGTTTTGCTGCAGTGTGAAGAACCGATTGAGTTTGATGCCATTGATAACCGCCCTGTCGATCTGCTGTTTGCTTTGCTCGTTCCTGAAGATCAGTGCAAAGAGCATTTAAAAACGCTCGCTTGTATGGCCGAGCGCCTCAATGACAAACAAGTTTTAAAACAGCTTCGAAGTGCACAAAGCGATCAAGAGCTGTACGACATCATGACTAATCAATAACCACCGAGCCAAAACTATGCGTTTAATCGTTGTGAGTGGTCAATCAGGCGCAGGGAAAAGCGTTGCTTTACGAGTACTGGAAGATCTCGGCTACTATTGTGTCGATAACCTTCCCGTCAACTTGTTGGATGCGTTTATTCAATCAGTCCAAGGCAGCAAACAAAATGTCGCGGTGAGTATTGATATCCGTAATCTCCCCCAAGAGCCTAGCTTGGTTGCGGATGTTTTAGAGCAGCTAAAACAGAATAACGATGTCAGCGTACTGTTTCTCGACGCCAGCAAAGAGACACTACTCAAGCGCTACAGCGAAACGCGTCGTATCCATCCTCTCTCATTGAACGCCGATAAACCTTCACTGGCGCAAGCGATTGAATTGGAAAAGTCGCTGCTTGCACCGCTCAAAGAGCAAGCCGATTTAGTGCTCGATAGCAGTAATCAATCGTTGCATGAGTTGAGCGAAACCGTACGCATGCGAATTGAAGGACGTGAGCGCAAAGATCTGGTGATGGTGTTTCAGTCTTTTGGCTTCAAATATGGGCTACCCAGTGATGCAGACTACGTGTTTGATGTGCGTTTTTTACCCAACCCACACTGGGAACCCGATCTTCGCCCATTAACTGGCCTAGATGCGCCAATTAAGTCTTTTCTTGAACGCCATAGCGAAGTAATTGAACTGAAACAACAAATTCAAAAGTTTGTTGAATACTGGCTGCCGATGCTCGAAAAAAACAACCGCAGTTATCTCACGATTGCAATTGGCTGCACCGGTGGTAAGCACCGCTCCGTTTACCTGACTCAACAGCTTGGCGAGTACTTTGCTCAATTGGGGCACCAAGTACAGATACGCCATACATCATTAGAAAAACAGCAATAGGAGCGATGGTATGCCACTATTAAGTAAAACGGTTTTAATCCAAAATCGCTTGGGCCTTCATGCTCGTGCAGCCGTTAAGCTGGTTGAACTGTCGCAATCTTTTGATGCGCTGGTCACCATTCAAAGTGAAGAAGGAAAAGAAGCCACTGCAGACAGTGTGATGGGTTTATTGATGCTCGAATCCGCACAAGGTCAATACATCACCATCAATGCTGAAGGCTCACAAGCAGAGCCTGCTTTGCAAGCGGTTAGTTCGCTGATTGAACATAAATTCGATGAAGACGAGTAAGCACAAGGCTTACACTCCACTCTCCCACAGACAGCGCATGCGCGCCCCTGATAGCCAAAATAAATTCAGCGCTTAATAAGAACTTATTAAATAAGGCCTAGAATTAAGTTATTATTCAACACATTGTAAGAATCCTAAGTAGGGGGAAACCATGGCCGAGCAAATTGAATTTGATCAAGCTCACCTAACCCTCCAAGAAGTCAGCGAAGCTTTAGAAAATGGTCGTTTTGTCCATGTCCGTCGCCAATTGCAGGACATGGAGCCAGAAGATATTGCTCACCTCTTAGAAGCCTCTCCACGTAAAAGCCGGGAGGTGTTATGGCAACTCACCGATCCAGAAGACTACGGTGAAATCCTTGATGAGCTCAACGAAGACGTCAAAGATGCCCTCGTTTCCAAAATGGCACCCGAGAAACTGGCAGAAGCGACCGAAGGTATGGACACCGATGACGTGGCCTATGTACTGCGTAGCTTGCCAGATGACGTGTCACGCGAAGTGCTTTCGCAAATGGACAGCGCTGATCGCCAGCGCGTTGAAACCGCACTCTCCTATTCAGAGGAAACAGCCGGCGGGATCATGAATACCGACGTGATCACCATCCGTGCTGACGTTGATATTGACGTGGTTTTACGCTATTTACGCATGCGCGGCGATCTGCCCGAAGCAACCGATGCACTTTACGTGATTGACGATGAAAGTAAGCTGATTGGGCATCTCTCACTCACCACCTTACTGACCACGCAACCGGATATTCCAGTAAGTGAAGTCATGGATGATGCCGATGAAGCGATTTTGGTCACCACCAGCGACTCAGATGTTGCCAGCCTGTTTGAACGTCGCAACTGGGTGTCCGCGCCTGTGGTGGATGAAAACCAGCACTTGGTCGGTCGGATCACCATTGATGACGTTGTTGACATCATTCGTGAAGATGCCGAACACTCAATGATGAGTATGGCTGGTATGAACGATGACGAAGATACCTTTGCTCCGGTAGTGAAATCCGCTCGTAAACGGACCATCTGGCTTGGAGCAAATGTTTTGGCCGCCCTCGCCGCCGCGTCAGTTTCCAACATGTTTGAAGCGACACTGGATCAAATGGCCGCCATTGCGGTACTAATGACCATAGTACCCTCTATGGGGGGTGTCGCAGGTAACCAAACCGTGGCCTTGGTCATTCGTGGTCTAGCATTAGGTCATATCGGTGACAGTAACCAACGTGAATTGCTGTTCAAAGAAGCGGCGATCGGTTTCTTAAATGGCATCATGTGGGCCACCATCATTGGCGGCATTGTGGTGGTATGGAAAGGAAATTGGATGCTTGGCGGCATCATTTCCGCCGCGATGATGACCAACCTACTCATTGCCGGGATCGCCGGTGTCACCATCCCAATTTTACTGAAAAAAATGAAAATCGACCCGGCTCTTGCTGGTGGAATGGCGTTAACAACCGTCACCGATGTGGTTGGGCTTTCGGTCTTTCTCGGCTTGGCGACCATTTTGATGTAGCCCTATTTTAATGTAACCCGATAGTGATACATAACCAAACCACCCACAAAAAAAGCTTGGTTGTTATACCAAGCTTTTTCATATTCAGCTTAAGCGATTATTCGCCCGCAATTTTCATCGATTCAAGTAAAATAGACCCGGTTTGGATTTGCGAGCGTGTTTCGACATCACTCCCTACCGCCACCATTTGCTGGAACATATCTTTCAAATTACCCGCGATAGTAATCTCAGATACAGGGTATTGAATCACACCGTTTTCAACCCAGAAACCAGCGGCGCCACGCGAATAATCACCTGTCACTGCATTAACACCTTGGCCCATCACTTCAGTGACTAACAAGCCTGTGCCTAACGCTTTAAGCATCTGCTCAAAATTTTGTCCTGTGGATTGAACATACCAGTTATGGATGCCACCCGCATGACCAGTTGGAGTCATCTTCATTTTACGAGCGGCGTAGCTGCTCAGAAGATAAGTCGAGAGCACACCATCGGTAATGATTTGGCGGTCTTGCGTAAACACCCCTTCACTATCAAATGGGCTTGATGCTAACGCACGTAATACATGGGGTTTTTCGGCAATATTGAACCAATCGGGTAAAATTTTCTCGCCTAACTTATCAAGTAAAAAGGAAGATTTACGATACAAGCTACCACCACTGATCGCCATCACCAAATGGCCAATCAAACCTGTCGCTACATCTGCGGCAAACATCACCGGAACTTTGCCCGTCTTCAGTTTTTTTGCATCTAAACGGCTGATGGTTTTTTCTGCAGCTTGTTGCCCGACCAGCTCTGGTGACCATAAATCGTCGCGGTGACGTGCAACGGTATAGCTATAATCACGCTCCATCTCACCATTTTTACCCTCACCAATCACGCAGCAGCTAATGCTATGACGGCTAGAGGCATAACTCGCGAGCAAACCATGGCTATTACCGTACACTTTGACACCGTAATGGCTGTCATAACTTGCGCCATCACTTTGTTTGATCTTGTTGCTGTAAGCTAACGCTTTCTCTTCTGCAGCAATGGCAATTTTAGCGGCCATGTCCGGGTTAGGTTCATCGGGATGGAAGAGATCTAAATCAGGAATATTTCGCACCATTAACTCTTTAGGTGCAGGGCCTGCATAAGGATCTTCAGAAGTGTACAGCGCAATATCAAGCGCTGCAGCGACCGTCTGCGCAATTGCTTTTTCACTGAGATCTGACGTCGACGCACTGCCTTTACGTTGCCCACGATACACAGTGATGCCTAATGCCCCATCACTGTTAAATTCTACGTTTTCAACTTCACACATTCGCGTCGAAACACTCAGGCCGGTACTTTTGGTGATCGCCACTTCGGCAGCATCAGAACTGAGCGCAGCCATCTCTAATGCCTTGGCAACCGCCGCTTCAAGTTCGATGCGCTGCTGAGCAACTTGTTGTTTTACGTCCATATCTCATCAATTATTAGCAAACAATGTCATTAGGATAACAAGAATTTCGCTTTCTCCCCACGATTCTTGCTAAAATAGCTGACATACATAACTCAATAGATGAAGAAAATGGCGCGTAAGAATCAAAAAGCTCCTTGGGAAGAAGAAGAGGAGATCATTTGGGTTAGCAAAACCGAAATGAAAAACGACATGACTGAGCTACAAAAACTGGGTGAAGAGCTGGTTGCTCTGAAGCCGTCTCAGTTAGCAAAAATCCCGATGTCTGAAGATTTGATGGATGCCATCAAAGATGCTCAGCGTTTTAGCATGGAAGCCAGACGCCGCCAACTGCAATACATTGGTAAAATGATGCGTACCATCGATGCCGAACCGATTCAAGCGGCATTGGATAAACTGCGCAATAAGCATTCACAAAATACCGCCATGCTGCACAAGCTCGAACAGATGCGTGATCGTATTGTTGAGAAAGGTGACAGCGCGATTGAAGATGCGATGGCACTCTATCCAGAGATGGATCGTCAACGTCTGCGCCAATTAGCGCGTCAAGCAAATAAAGAGAAAGCCAACAGCAAACCACCAAGAGCATCACGAGAGATTTTCCAAGTGCTCAGAGAGCATAACGATAAGTCAGTTTAACCTGTCATAGTGCTGATTAGATGCCAAAACCTCACCTAAACGTGTGAGGTTTTTTTATTCCCCCGCACGCACAAAATCACTGAGCTGCGCGTCTGCGTGTTGCGCGGAAAGTGCCTCAATACGATCACTCACTAACACATGTCCTTGAGCCATAAACGCAAAATGGCTCGCAATCGCTTTGGCATCACTAATATGGTGCGTCACCATCACAACAGTGATCTCTCTTTCTGCGGCTAACTGCTTAACCAAAAGTAGCATCTCTTCTCTGAGTAGCGGATCCAAGGCGGAAAAGGGCTCATCCAGCAGCCAGATAGGATGTGGTTGTACAAAACAGCGCGCCAGAGCAACTCGTTGACGCTGCCCCCCTGAGAGCTGCTCAGGCAAGCGATCAAGTAGCGCAGCCAAACCCACTTGCTGCGCGGCGCACTCAACCAACGCCTTTTGTGAAGGGGTTAATTTCAGCCCCGGATGTAGCCCAAGGCTAATATTTTCACGCACAGTGAGATGGGCAAAAAGATTGTGCTCTTGAAACAGCATCGAAAAAGGACGCAAGTGTGGCTCTTGCCCAAGCAAGGATTGCCCTTGAACTTGAATATCACCGCTTTTCGGTGCAATAAAGCCCGCAACTAAGCTCAGTAAAGTCGACTTGCCCGCCCCGCTTGGCCCCATTAAAGAGAGAATCGCCCCTCGCGGTACAGAGAGCGAAAATTCAAACCACTCCTGTTGATACTCATAGTGCACGGCCTTGAGTTCTAACATTGCTTTACCTTTGAATGTGAGTGAAATAACCGCTCAATGAGGGCAAAACACCCCACACTGAGTAGCAACAGCGTAAGAGAAACCACCGCCGCCGCTTGCATTTGGTAACTGCCTAGCAGTTGGAACAAGTAAAGCGGTAAGGTTCTAAACTCTTGGCTACCAAATAGAGCAATCGCACTTAAATCCCCCATTGAGAGCAAAAAGCTGATCGCAAAGGCATGCGCTAAGGGTTTACGCAACGCACGCAGCTCAATCACTTGCAAACGCTGCCACCCTTTAATGCCAAGGCTGGCACATAACCATTGATATTGCTGCGCGATATGCAGCATAGGTTGCGCCAATGTTTTCAACACATATGGCAATGCCATTAATCCATTGACGAAAAAAACTACCCAATACGCTAGGCTAAATGCATCGGTCCAGATGCGCAGTAACAGAAAAAGCCCGGTGCTGATAACAAGCCCTGGCGTGACCAAAATAATCGCGCCAATCAACTCTAGTTGGTCCGCCTTACGGTTGTGCTGCTGCAGGCGCCAAGCGCGAGTCGTGATGAGTATGGCAACCCCAGCCGAAACAGCAACCACGCTTGCCAATAACGCCACTTGCAGTGAAGCCCAAAGCGCACGCCAGAATTGCTCATCGCTCAAGACGTGAAAAAGCTGCGAATTTAAACCGCTCAAGATGACCATCACCAGCGGCGGAAGTACTAACAGCAACGCAAGGAAGATCCATGCGCCGTCCCAACATTGCGCTTTTCGATTGTCTCGACTAACCACATAATCACTCGCTTGACGCCCTGTGGTGATGGCTAACGGCTTCGCTAGACGTGAAATGGATAGAGACAGCAGCCCGCATAACAGCATCTGCCACAGCGCAAGCAGCGCGCCGGCTTGTAAATCAAAATCAAATTTGATCGCCTGATAAATCGCCAGCTCAATCGTGGTGGATTTAGGCCCGCCGCCAAGTGCCATCACAGTGGCAAAACTGGTAAAACAGAGCATGAACACCAAACCACAGACATGAGGAAGCTGCTGACGCAAACGCGGCCATTCAACCCAACGAAATTTGTGCCAATGACTCATACCAAGATGCGCGCATAACTTATGCTGCTCAGCCGGGATCGACTCTAACGCTTGCAGCAATAAACGGCTGGCATACGGGAGATTAAAAAACAGATGCGCCAGTAAAATCCCGTTTAATCCGTAAATGGAAAACGGCAGTTTGCTATCAAACCACGCGAGCAGCGAGGCGAGCAGACCGCTATTACCATAAATGGCCAACAAACCAAATACGCCCACCAGCACTGGAAGCACTAAGGTCGTTGCAAACAATTTGATCAGCAGCGCACGTCCGCAAAATCGACGACGGTAAAGTGCGTGAGCAACAGGAAGCGCGAAGCCAACACTGAGCAGCATCGACAAGCTGGCTTGGTAAAAACTAAATTGAGTAACGTGGCGATAATACGGGTCTTGCCATACGTGCATCACATTTAAGCTGGGTGCTTGTAACAGCAACGCCGCCAACGCACTGATGACAAAGGTCGCGACAAGTATCGCGACCCCAATGCCTATTTTAGGAATAGCATTCAAACTTTATCGCACCTTAAAACGTTAAGGCAGTTTGCCACTCACGGATCCACGCTTTACGCATCTCAGACACCTCTTGTGCGCTAAAGGTAAGCGCCTTTGATGGCACAGCCAGCGTTTCAAAACCTTTCGGTAGCACGACAGACGTCACAGGATACATCCAGTTTCCGGTTGGCATCACCGACTGAAATTGATCACTTAAAATAAAGTGCATGAACTCATCGGCCAATTTGCCGTTATCACTGTGTTTTACTTTCGCAGCCACTTCCACTTGCATGTAGTGTCCTTCGGCAAAATCGGCAGCCGCGTACTTGGCGTCATTTTCCGCAATCAAATGATAGGCTGGAGAGGTGGTGTAAGAGAGCACCAGATCAGACTCACCTTTTAGAAACATCGCATAGGCTTCTGACCAACCTTTGGTGACTGTCACCGTCTTATTGGCGAGCTGTTGCCATGCTAAATTGGCTTTCTCACCATAGACAGATTTCATCCACAGCAGTAAGCCTTGACCGGGTGTTGAAGTGCGCGGATCTTGATAAATCACTTTAAGATCATCGCGCTTTTCTACCAACTCTTTTAAGCTTTGCGGTGGGTTTGTTAATTTTTCTTTATTGTAAACAAAGGCAAAATAGCCGTAATCATAAGGAACAAACGTTTCATCACTCCAACCACCGGGTAGCGTGACTTGGCTCGTCTCGACATTATGATTTGTCAATAAGCCAGTCTGTTTGGCCTCGGCCATTAAGTTGTTATCTAAACCGAGTACGATGTCTGCTTTACTGTTATTACCTTCAAGACGCAAACGGTTTAGGATCGATACTCCATCATCGAGTGCCACAAACTGAAGATCGCAAGCGCATTGTGCTTCGAATGCTTTTTCAATCGCTGGTCCCGGGCCCCATTCTGATGCGAACGAGTCGTAGGTATAAACGGTAAGGATATTGTCAGCGGCGTGCGCTGAAAAAGAGGTAATGATGGCAAGTGCAATGGTATTAAGAGTGGTGTTCAACTGGTCGCTCTCCTTGGTTGAGCGGCACAGGCTTGAGGAGGATGAGAATATTCCATTATTCCTATTCTGAGATCCTAACCCAATTCCTACGCCAGCATTATCTGGTTCAGGTTTACGGGTCCCAAGCTCACGCTTGATCTCAGCAGCATTCATTGAGATGAATGATTTGCTCCCCGTTGAGTGAGGTGGATTGTAATTGGAATTAACGCAATAAGCTATACCGTTGGGCGTGAGTCATATCCCCAACGCGGCACAAGCCCTTGTTCAACGCCTAAGTGGTCCAAAATACGCGCCACCATAAAATCGACCAAGTCTTCAATTGACTGCGGCTGATGATAAAAACCGGGGGCAGCGGGCATAATGGTGACGCCCATTTGCGACAACTTGAGCATGTTTTCTAAATGTAAGGTGGAAAACGGCGTTTCGCGCACCACTAACACCAGTTGGCCACGCTCTTTCATCACGACATCGGCAGCACGTTCGATCAAATTATCGGACATGCCATGGGCAATCGCCGCAACGCTGCCTGCTGAACATGGGCACACCACCATCTGTTTTGGCGCAGCAGAGCCCGAAGCCACTGGTGAGAACCACTCTTCTTTGCCGCACACGACAAGCTGTGAGGCATCACAGTGTAAATGTTCCACCAACGCCGCTTTGGCCGCCTCAGTTCCACTGGGCAACTTCAACCCCTGCTCGGTTGCAAGCACAACGCGCGCGGCCGAAGAGATCAGCAGATACACTCGGTAATCTGCAGCCAATAAACACTCCAACAGACGAAGTCCGTAAGGAGCACCTGAAGCGCCAGTAAAGGCTAAAGTGATGGCTTGCTGTTTTGTTGTCATAACTCTCTATTTCGTTTGTGTCGCTGGCATTACATGGCTTGATTTAATGCAAGTAGGAGCTTGTTATGAATACCTTCAAAGCCACCATTGCTCATCACCAAAATGTGATCGCCCGGCTGGGCTTGCTGCGCAATTTGCGCGACGAAAGCATCAATATCATCATTCACTTGCGCTGGTTGTGAGCATTGGTCAGCCACATCCTGCACCGACCAAGCAAGATTGTTCGGCTGATAGAGATAAACTGAATCGGCTTGCTGTAATGACGCCGCTAAAGTTTGCTTATGCACGCCCAACTTCATCGTAGCCGAACGAGGCTCTAAAACCGCGATAATTTTCTGATCGCCTACCTTGTTACGTAAACCACCCAAAGTAAGTTCAATGGCCGTTGGATGATGAGCAAAATCGTCATACAACGTAATACCGTTCACTTCGCCTTTAAGCTCTAAACGACGTTTGGTATTGATAAATTTGCCCAAAGCTTGACAGGCTAAATCTGGAGTGACCCCTACGTGACGCGCCGCGCCAATCGCCATTAAGGCGTTATCGACATTATGATCGCCAACCAAATCCCAAGTTACGCGCCCCACGCGTTCATTGTCAAAGAACACATCAAATTGCGAACCATCACGCGTGATTTTTTCAGCTTTCCACTGCGCTTGCTCACCGGTAAACTCAGTTTCGCTCCAGCAGCCACGTGCGAGAACATCCGCTAATGCGCGCTCTTTTTGCGGAGCAAAAATACGACCATTGCCCGGAACAGTACGCACTAGATGATGAAATTGGCGCTTAATCGCTTCAAGATCGTCAAAAATGTCTGCATGATCAAACTCTAAGTTATTCAACACTAAAGTGCGTGGGTGATAATGGACAAACTTAGAACGCTTATCGAAAAAAGCACTGTCATATTCATCGGCTTCTACCACAAAAAACATGCTTTCGCCCAAACGCGCAGAAATGCCAAAGTTGCCAAGTACGCCTCCCACCAAAAAGCCCGGTTGGTAACCGCAATCTTCTAAGATCCACGCCAACATGCTCGACGTAGTGGTTTTACCGTGTGTGCCAGCCACCGCAAGGACCCAGCGGTCATGCAACAGAAACTCTTGCAACCATTGCGGGCCAGAGGTGTAACGCAAGTTGTGGTTCAGCACATATTCAACACACGGATTGCCGCGACTCATGGCGTTGCCAATCACCACCAAATCAGGCTTGGGCTCTAATTGAGCAGGGTCAAAGCCTTCGATAATCTCGATACCTTGAGACTCCAATAACGTACTCATCGGTGGGTAAACGTTGGCGTCGCTGCCGGTAACTTTATGACCTAATTGCCGCGCTAAAACGGCAACACCGCCCATAAACGTACCGCAAATCCCAAGAATGTGAATATGCATAAATCCTAGCCTCGCACATGGCGTTGTGAGTGATTGCCTCCATTATCACCATCCATTTAAGAAAAGCGAGCATGTTTGCAACTTCTCAAAAGTCGACAAACAAATTGAGATCTCAATCTGTTACTTCATTACCATTAAAAAGATCTAAGCCCTAGAATCTCATTGTTACCCAAACGTTATCAAATGGGTGACTCGTTTCGGCCGACATCCCAGTAAGAGGATGCGTTGTGAAACAATCACTCCCTATCCTATATAGCTATGTTAAGGAAATAACATGTCTGAGATTCGCACTCTTGGCGAGTTTATTGTTGAGAAACAACATGACTTCCCCCACGCAAGCGGTGATCTTTCATCTCTGTTGTCCTCTATTCGTCTTGCGGCAAAAATTGTTAACAGAGAAATCAACAAAGCGGGCCTTGCTGATATTACTGGTGCGGTGGGCTCAGATAATATTCAAGGCGAAGAACAACAAAAACTCGATGTCTACGCCAACGAAAAATTTAAAGCGGCGCTTGAAGCGCGCGATCAAGTGTGTGGTGTCGCCAGTGAAGAAGAAGATGAAGCGGTTGCGTTCAGCAAAGAGCTCAACAAAAACGCAAAATACGTGGTGTTGATGGACCCGCTGGACGGCTCATCCAACATCGATGTCAATGTCTCTGTCGGCACGATTTTTTCTATTTATCGCCGCGTATCGCCAGTCGGCACGCCCCCAACACAAGAAGACTTCTTACAACCCGGTAATAAACAGGTTGCGGCTGGTTATGTTATTTACGGCTCTTCAACCATGTTGGTGTATACCACTGGCAACGGCGTAAATGGCTTTACTTATGATCCGTCACTCGGCACTTTCTATCTTTCACACCCCAATATGATGACCTTCGATGATGGTAAAATTTACTCCATCAATGAAGGTAACTACATCCGCTTCCCAACCGGCGTAAAAAAATACATTAAATATTGCCAAGAGAGTGTGCCTGAAGATAATCGCCCTTACACCTCACGTTACATTGGTTCATTGGTGGCGGATTTTCACCGTAATCTGCTCAAAGGTGGCATCTATCTATACCCAAGCACGCAAAGCCATCCAAACGGCAAACTGCGCCTATTGTATGAATGTAATCCAATGGCGTTTTTGATTGAACAAGCAGGTGGTATTGCTTCTGACGGTGTCAATCGCGTGTTGGATATTAAGCCGACAGAACTGCATCAACGTGTGCCATTCTTCTGCGGTTCAAAAAATATGGTCCGAAAATTGGAAGAGTTTTTAGAACTCAACCGTGACTAAACAAGCTCAGTGAGCGCCTAACTCTAGGCGCTTTTTTTATCGATAAATATGAGGCAAGGCTCTCTTTTTACGGTTTACACCGTTTCCTATTTACCGCTAAAGTTGCAACACAAGCGTTTACGTTCTGTTAATCAACCCAACACAATTTAAGTCCAGCGACGAAAAAGGAAATGCTAAATGAGCTTAAACAACGTGCCGGCAGGAAAATCACTGCCTGATGATATTTACGTGGTGATTGAAATCCCAGCCAACGCCGACCCAATCAAATACGAAGTCGACAAAGAATCTGGCGCGGTGTTTGTGGACCGTTTCATGTCTTCACCTATGTTCTACCCATGCAACTACGGTTATGTGAATCACACCTTATCGCTCGATGGCGATCCTGTCGATGTGTTGGTGCCCACCCCTTATCCGCTGATGCCAGGCTCGGTGATTCGCTGCCGCCCAGTTGGCGTATTGAAGATGACCGATGAGTCTGGTGAAGATGCCAAAGTGGTGGCGGTTCCTCACTCCAAGCTCACCAAAGAGTACGACCACATTCAAGACGTAAATGACCTGCCAGCACTACTGAAAGCGCAAATTACACAGTTCTTTGAACGCTATAAAGAGCTTGAAGCGGGCAAATGGGTCAAAGTCGATGGATGGGAAGATGCCGCTGCCGCGCGAGCTGAAATCCTGACTTCATTTGAACGCGCTCAAAAGTAGTCACCATCATTAAACAGTCACGATAGTTATATACCCAAACAACTTGGAGTTGCAGGTAGGCGGCAAGTGAGTCCCCATGCTCATAGGCAAACTATGTGATTGGGGTGAACAAACGTAGCCAACACCGCTGCAGCTTCAAGTAGGAAGGGTATAAGTGTCGTTATAAATAAAAAGCCACATCCTGCTAACGCGCGATATGGCTTTTTTATTTCCATTTTCAACGCCGTTCGTTACACCCGTTGGCACCAGTCTCCAGAATCAATCACAGCAGTAAGACGGCTGTGATCTTGATAGAGATAAATCCACGCACGGCCAAATGGGGTATCAACCGTTTCACGGCGATATTCGATAGGAATATCTTCTAAAATATCGAGTTTTGCTAGTGTTTGCTCATCCACTCGATATACCTCACCGACTATCGATTGCTGACCCTGAGTCAATCCAGGATATGGACCTAGATCGTACAGCGCGTAGTCAGGCTGTGTGCAGAATGAGCCCAACATTTCGCTTGTCTCAAGCAGGTGTGCATTACTTTCACCACGGCGTAATGTACCGTAGACAAAAATCAGATGTTGCATGTAACCGTCCCTAGTTAAATTCAAACTGATACAAAAGATCCACCGCGCTATCAAGGCCGGATACCGCTTCAATGTACAGATCTCTCATTAAGCGATAACGCACGGTAAATTCACCGACCGAACTGAAAATACCAACGCCATATTTCACTTGTAATCCCGGTAAAATATAACCACTCACTGTCACTTGTGAATCATCACCGGCACCAGCCGTATCCAACTGTAGATCTTGTACGCCAAAAGCTTGGCCAATTTCACCCACCACTTTACCGCTTTGTGCCAAGCTCAGACCAATCAGCGCAGTAGTCATCGCATTGCCACCCGCCTCACCATCAATATTCTGACCACGAAGTAGGTAAGAAAGAGCATTGGCTTGTGGCATCGCGGGTTCTGAAAAAATAGAAACCGCAGGTTCATCAGCGGGCCCCGTCACTTTCACCCCAGCAATAACACCATCTTGTGTGTTATTAGGGTTGCGCACGGCTCGAATAGAAACATAAGGTTGATCCACTGGTCCATTCATTAAAATTTTACCTTCTTGGATCAACAAATCTTGTCCAAAAGAGCGATACGAACCATTTTGAATGTTTACTTCTCCAGTAATCATTGGGCCTTTATCCTTTTGCGCCACATTGAGGCGGCCAATCAACCCGCCTTGCAAACCAAAGGCACTGAGCCTGAAATCATCACCAATCGAGATGTTTACATTAGTTTCAACGTTAAATGGCATGACGCTTTGCTCGCTCACAGGCTGCAAAGCAGAGTCCAATATCACTTGATCTTTAGAAACACTGATCGCACTTGATGGCAACTCTTCTACCACAATACGTCCCCAAGGCAGGTTAATATTTCCTGTCACAGTGGCCAGTTGAGGTTCCAGCGTAATGCTCATGTCTGGGATAACTTTAATCTTGACGATAGGCGGCAGATCCACCAATAGCTCATCGGCCAACACGCGCAGGTTGGCACGCCACTGCTCCATTTTCTGCCAGTCGGCATCCCCCTTGATACTCAACTCGCCATCCGCTGTTTGAATCGCTGCATTGAGCAAGGCTTGGTAACCATTAAAGTCGATCGCCACTCGGCCCGAGTTAATATCCAGTGGCGAAATATCGCCTTTAACGACAATGTCATCCACCACCACGCTGCCCATCACTTTTGGGTGCAACATCGGCCCACTGAAGGCAAGTTGACTGCGAACCTTCGATTTCGCTTGGCTATAATCCCCAAGCAGCGGCTGTAGAAAATCAATATTAAAAGTGGAAAGCGTTACTGCGCCATCCATCATTTTCTCTTTTGCCATTAGATCCGCAATGGTGATTTGCCCCGACAGATCGCCATTATCGGTCACATCCACTAGCCAACGAGCAAACAGCTTGTTCTGTTCAAGCGTACTGTCAATAGTGACACTATCCCAACCTAAAGTAATGGCTTGATCGATGTGCTGCGTGACTGCACCTTGGCTTAAGCTGAGTAATACTTTCGCTTGAGGCGCGGTATTGGGCGCCCATTGAGCGGTGAGACTGACATCGGCTTGGCCTTTAAGCTGAGTCTCTTGCGGTAAAAACATTGCGATTTGCTGAAAATCAAAATGGTTGAGAGAGAGCTCGGCCGCACCACTTTGCCCCACAGTCGCGTCTTTATCTAAGCAGAGCGATGCTCCCTCTTGCTGCCAACAATGCGCGGCAATCGTGGCTTGCTGCTTCTCGATATTAACCGCAACAGGTGTCGCTTGGTTTAATAGCCACGGCCCTTGTTCTGTGGACAGTTGTACTCGTTCCAGCGCACCTTGCCACTGCATCGTCGGCTTATCTTCCAAAGATCCACTGATCGCCAAGCTGGTTGAAATCAGATTTGAAATGACGTCTAAGCTCAGTTGATGCTGCGCTTGGGTACCTGAAAAATGCAAGTCAATACGATCAACTAACTGCTGTTGGTAGCTCAACAGGCTTGCCTGCAACTTCACTTCGGCTTGTGGCACAGGCAGTGGCGTCACATCACCGGTTAAGGTCACCTGCTTTAGACTCGCTTGTTGCTGCCAAGCAAGATCATTTGCACTAAGGCGCAGCTTAATTTGTGGCTGCTGTAAATCGCCACGCAGATAAATATCGCCAATCACTTTGCCGTGCAAATCAGGAACACTTTTCACCAGATCCGCAAAATCAACCGATAAGCTCATACGCCACTCTTTATCCAGCTCACCTTTGGCCGTAATCTGGTTGGGTCCATGGGCTAACGTTAAGCCGCTGGTCGACACAGTAAAAGCGCCTTTCCCTGTCATATCTGATGCGTTTAATTGACCTTCAATATTCAGTGGGTAGCCACGCAACACTCCCTCAATATCCAAAATAGGCAGCGCAACGTTCCAACTGCCCTGCGCGGTCAGCTCGCCCGTGGTTTCGAGCTTACCGCTGATCACGCCTTCGGCTTCCGGCCACTGCAATCCCGGCTGAATCTGTTCTAAATTCAGCGCCGCTTGCCAGTGAATTGGGGCTTGCCAGTTAGCCATCACTTGGCCAGCAATTTGCCCCCCTAAGGTGTCGACCAGCAAAGAATCTAAGTTGATTTGCTGTAAAGTGCCTTTACCAGCAACATCCAGCCTCACATCGGGCAGCTCTTTACCTTGCAGTTGGCCATTGAGCGCCACGCTATATCCGTCGAGTGAGCCTTGAGTTTTTAAACTCGGCACGCGAACAAAATAGTCTCCTTGCCCAATCAATGGCCACTGTGCTTGAACATCATCCAACGAAATATCAAACGGGATCTCAGGTTGCAGTAGCGCCAATTGCGCATTTAAGTTTGCTTGCGCAAGCCCGCCCAGTTTCGCGTTGAGCGTTAAATCACCCAAGCTACCCGAAGCCTCTAGTGCCAGTGTTTGCCCCTGAGCTTCGGCCATTTTGAGCGTGCTTTTTAAAGAGAGATTGAGTGGATAGTCTCCCTTCAGCTGCGCATCAGCTTTCAGATTGGCAATCAATTGTGGCAGCTCAAGCTCAAGTGATTTTAATGAAACGCTGCTCTGATAAGCATTCACAACCAAACCAATGTGGTTGACAACCAAAGGCTCAGCTTGCTCAAGGGTAAAACGATTAATATCAAAACGCGCCACTTCCAATTGCAGCGGAATGATCACCTCTGGCAAGGTAATCGGCGTTTTCACCGTAGGTGCAACAGTCGATGATACGGTTGTGGATTGAGTGGGTTTGGATTGTGCGCTTGAGGCTGAATCTACCTCGTCATTGGTCGCAAGCTTCAGTTGAATATCGCTCCAACTGGTTTTGCCAATCCGTAAGCGGTTACCTTGAAATGAGGCATGAGTAGAAAATTGCTTCCATGCCAGCGTATTGCCCAAAATATCCAGTTGAATATCATTGAGCTCAACACGGCCGACCTTAATTGGTACTGGTGTGGAGATTGACGTAATGGGATCAGAGGCAGACGAAGGCTCACCTTGCGTCGAAGGGGGAAGCTCTGGCAGCGCCAGCCTTAAGCCACTGATCGCAAGTTCATTTAAGCAAATTGAAGGCTCCAATAAGCAGCTAGCACTTATGGCTAATGTCACGCGCTGTAGATCGAGTTCGAGCTTTAATGCCTCATCGGAAAAGGTGACTTGGTTGAGCGTGAAACGTGGAAAAATGGCACCTTGAGCGCTGGCAACCTGCAGTTGTGGCAGCGCTTTTTGCGCTCCCCACAACAGGCCGTTAAGCCCTGTGTTGGTAAACAACAAGGCTGCGAGTGCAATAAATACCGCGCCCAACAAGGTGAATAAAATCGCCGATGCCCATTTGGTTATCTTCAACATCACTTTGGTCATAGTTCAGGCCCCAAGGTGAAATGCAGCTGAAATTCATCACCGGGATTGGCGTCAAGCCCCCATGCAAAATCTAAGCGGATCGGTCCAACCGGAGAAGCCCAACGAATCCCAGCTCCCACACCAGTTTTCCAATCCGGCGAATCATTAAAGGCATCGCCATAATCGACAAACAGTGCACCCCACCAATTTCCAACCAAACGATATTGATACTCCAACGAACTGGTGGCGATGTATTGGGCCCCAGTCAGTGCGCCGCTAGCATCTTTAGGTGAGATAGATTGATAACTATAACCTCGTAAATTGTTATCGCCACCTGCAAAGAAACGCAGAGAAGGCGAGAGTTTATCAAACTCTTCACTGAAGTTTGCGCCACTGTCTAAACGCAATAAACCACGATGGTTTTGCCCAGCGCTGCGTATCCAAGCCGTACCCGCCAACAAGCGCACCACGCGCGTTTCAGAAACGAAATTCGGATCGCCATACTCAAGTGTGATGCTCTGTTTATCGCCCCACATCGGCATTGAACCACCGCGAACACGTACACGAGAATAGGTCGCTCCCGGTAATACAAACTGGCCGACATCACTTTGCAAACCTTGTTCGTAGTTTTCTATCAAATAACGAACGAATAGGGTTCGATGCCAGCCACCATCACGCAGCCAGTGGCGCTCAAACGATAAGTTAGATTCCAAACTCTTCGTATCACGGTTGTCGAGATTCTTCATCCCATACTGAATTCGATAATATTCACGCCGCACATCTTCCAGTGGAATTTTATAACCAGCAGTAATAGTCTGCTCAGGGGAGGAAAGGGAGAAACTACTATCAAAGCTGTGGCCGAGGCTGTTAACCCAAGGTTTCTTCCATTTAAATGAACCGCGCACTCCCACATCCGTTGAGTAACCTAAACCAGTTTCAAGTTGGTTTCGAGCTTGCGGTGCAAGGGAAACCTTCATCGGCAGTTCGCGGCCGTTCTCCAGTTGGCTGAGATCGGGTTCGACAAAAACCGAGGAAAACCAATCAGTATTGGATAAGTTTTGGTTATATTCCCCGACCTTGGAAACCAGATAAGGATCATTGTTTTTATAAGGCTGAAGTGAGCGGACTCGCTGCTCTTCAATTTGATTGCCAGTAATAACAGAAGGACCAAAATGGTAACGGATACCACTGTTAAAATGAAGACGAACAAAAGCTTCATTCAACTCTGGCGCGACTTCCAAACGGCTTAATTCAAAATTGCCGTTAAAATAACCTTTTTGCAGCGCTAAGTTACGGATACCCGATTTCAAAGCATCGTACTGGCCATGATTAACCGCCGCGCCCACTTTAAGAGCATTGCGGCTAATAAGATTGGCAAAATCAACATCAGATTCAGCTTCCCCGCTGATCACCACATCCATCTCTTTAATAGTGGTTAACGGCCCGGGATTAATATTAACCACCAGCGCTTGCTCATCGCTCGCCACCACAAACTCAAATTGAGGATGATAGTAACCGAGCGCCGCAAGCGCTTCCGTCATACTTTTCTCTAAACGAGATTGAAAACGAGGATGCGTTGAATAGTCGCTCTCTAGAATAGACGATAAATAGGCTTCAACGTTGTTTTCTAATTCACCCTGTAAACCATTAATGGTTAACGCCACCTTGGCATACGCGGAAGTGGAAACAAGTAGCATCGTGAATAGAACTGGTAATGATTTTCGTCTCATGCTTAATTAAAGGAACAGTTGAGTAAACAGATCGTTAATGGATGGAAATCATACCGCCAATAGCAAGCTCCGTCTGTATGAAATCAGTCAATTATTCGGGCTGAATGTGAAACAGTGGCTCAACAACAATAAATAAAGCCCAAAATAGACACACGAAAGGAAAGTTCATGCTCAATAAACAAACAATGGTCAGCGCACAAACAGCACTGAAAGGACGAGAAACCCCTATGCCAGTGGAGGAAATTCATTACGTTAACCACAGCAACATCACTGAGCAGCCTAATGAGCATCAGCAACAAATAGTGATTGGTATGGGCTGTTTTTGGGGCGCTGAACGCTTATTTTGGCAACTCGATGGTGTGGTGTCGACTGCAGTAGGCTATGCAGGCGGCTTTACCCCAAACCCAACTTACGAAGAAGTATGCAGTGGTGAAACTGGCCATACTGAAGTGGTACGCGTGATTTTTAATCCACAACGCTTGCCATTAGAAAGGCTATTAAGTCATTTTTGGGAAAAACACGATCCGACCCAAGGCATGCGTCAAGGTAACGATAAAGGCACCCAGTATCGCTCCGCTATCTATACCTATTCAGCACAACAACAGCAAATAGCACAGGCCTCAAAGCAGCGGTACCAGCAGGCGTTGTCAGCCAGTCAACGAGCCTTAATTACCACCGAAATTGCACCCGCTGGTCCTTACTACTACGCCGAAAGCTATCATCAACAATACTTAGCTAAAAATCCAAATGGTTATTGTGGGTTAGGAGGAACAGGCATCTGCTTCCCACCCCAGCTCAGCGAATAAGCGTGTAGAATTGAGGCTTTGTTAGCATTTTGTTAACCGGTTAATGGCCTCTTTTCGTGGTTTTATTGATTCTGTGCTATACCTTTGTTGCTCAACTAAAGGGGACCCCTACAATGAAAAGTAAACGAGTGATCGCCATTCTAATGGCCTGCTGTCCAGCGCTTGCCATGGCACACAACATTACCCAAGGTCAGCGAGTTGCTGATGTTTCAGTGGAAAAATATGGTGAAATCATTCTACAAGATGATAAAACGGCCTTTCAAACTTGGGATACCAGCCAACTGCTAGGCAAAGTACGCGTCATTCAAGCTATTGCTGGTCGCAGCAGTGCTAAAGCGTTAAATGCACCATTGATGGGTGCCATTACGGCCGCACAATTTCCCGCAGAAAGTTATCAAACCACCTCGATCATCAACCAAGATGATGCGATTTGGGGCACAGGATCGTTTGTCAAATCTTCCGCTCAAGACAGCAAGAAAGAGTTTCCGTGGTCTTCCATGGTGCTAGATGAAGCGGGAAATATAGCCAAAGCGTGGGATTTAAAAGAGGAATCATCGGCGATCATCGTTCAAGACAAGCAAGGCAAGGTACTGTTTGTTAAGGAAGGTGCATTGAGTGATGAGGAAATTCAAACGGTTTTAGGCTTGATTAAGCAGAATTTATAATAACCTTAGGTGGCCGATAACACGGCTGCCTTTGCTAAACATATCGGGGTGAAAGGTGCTTTTATAAAAATAAGAGTACGCTTTATTCTCACAATATTGTTATATTATAACAATTATCATTTTACTACTGTATTGGTTTGATGTTTACCCGTCTACGTTGCCCCCATTACCGAGCTCAAAACATTGCATTATGTGCCATGCTGCTGATGCTATGGCTGAATGTCGCTTATGTAGATCATCACCTCGATACTAATCCTGCGCATCACGCGCAGCATCATTGCCAACTTTTTTCTGGGCTACAAAATGCATTAAGCTGCGCACTGCCTACTCTCCCTGTCGTTAGTGGCACAGAAATTCGTGCGACGGTTGAAAAAACTCAGCGTCGCCCCTCAGCTCATTACGCTTATCTTGCTCGCTCGCCTCCTCACTTTTAGACGTCTTATCTGGTTATTTATGATTTGTTACCCAAAGCCAACGCGCTAAGGGCTATTTTGATGTTTAAAAGGAATCACCCAATGCTTATCCAACGTAAACTCGCTCTCTCTATCGGCCTAATTTTAAGCACGCCAGCACTGGCAAATGAAGAGTTTCGCCAGCATGAAGCCCATGTACATGGCCACGTCGAGTTCAATATTGCTCAAGATGGGCAAGATTTACTGATTGAAATCACCGCCCCTGGCGCTGATGTAGTCGGCTTTGAACATGCACCACAAAATGATGAACAACAACAGCGCTTAAATAAAGTCCTTGAGCAGTTCAGCCACGCCGATGGCATTTTCCAGCTGCCCGCTCCAGCCAAATGTCATTTAGAAGAAAGTCGTATCGCGCATACGTTAAATGGTGAGCACCACGACCACGACCACGACCACGACCACGACCACGACCACGACCACGACAATCATGAAAAGCATGATGATAAACATCAAGATAAAGATGCTCAACACGCACACCATGACCATAAAAAAGATGTGCATGATGAAGGCGAGCACAGTGGTCACGGTGAATTCACGGTTCAGTACCAATATCACTGCGATAACATGCCGCAATTGCGGTACCTCGACACGCAATGGTTTAACTTGTTCCCAAATACCCAAACAATCTCTGCCAATGTACTGACAGACAAAGCACAATCTGCCTTAGAGTTAAAAACAAACAGCACTCGCATTACGTTTTAAGGCGTATAAGCAACAACCTAGAGTAAGCACACACTTACTCTAGGTTCATTGTCGTTAAAGGAATTTACAATGAGTGATTTGCATATTCTATCGCTGACGTCTGTCATTGAATTGAAAGAGGTCGAATTTCGTTGGCCGAACAGCTCACAACCAGCCTTATCTATCCAGGATCTTTGTGTAAAACGTGGAGAGCACCTTTTTATTAAAGGGCCAAGTGGTTGTGGCAAATCGACCTTACTGAGCTTACTGACCGGGATCAACCAAGCACAACGAGGGGAGGTCTCTATTTTAGGCACCAACCTGTCGACGCTAACTTCTCGTCAGCGGGATCGTTTTCGAGCCGATCACATTGGCTACATTTTTCAACAATTTAATTTATTGCCTTATCTCTCAGTGATTGAAAACGTTACGCTACCTTGCCACTTTTCCAGCACTCGCCAGCAGAATGTGGCAGGCGATCTGATTGAGAAAGCACAGCAGCTACTCACTCGATTACATCTTGCACCAGAACTATTGGCCAAACCGGTTATCGAACTGAGTATTGGCCAGCAGCAGCGTGTCGCGGCGGCGAGAGCACTGATTGGCGAACCCAAGCTGATCATCGCCGATGAGCCAACCTCGGCGCTGGATCACGATAATCGACTCGCGTTTATCGAACTGCTATTGGAAGAGGCGAATCGGGCAGGTTCAACACTGGTGTTTGTGAGCCACGATCCCACCTTAGAAGCTTTATTTGACCGCGCAGTTTACCTCCCTCAATTGAATAAGGCAGGAGTCGCAGCATGAATGTGATTACCAATTTGGCGTGGAAAAGCGTACTTAACCGCAAAACCACGGCACTACTCTCCATTCTGACGGTCGCCATTTCAGTCATCCTGTTAATGGGGGTTGAACGCATTCGAACTCAAGCCAAAGAGAGCTTTGCCAACACCATTTCAGGGACGGATCTAATCGTCGGTGGCCGCTCTGGACAAGTCAACTTGCTGCTCTATTCGGTATTTAGAATTGGCAATGCCACCAACAATATCGACTGGAAAAGCTACCAAGCCTTCAGTGAGCATCGCAGCGTCAAGTGGGCGATCCCCATTTCCTTGGGTGACTCACACCAAGGGTTTCGCGTCATGGGCACCAATCACCATTATTTTGAGCATTTCAAATATGGAAGTAAGCAACCACTTACCTTCTATCAAGGCACTGATTTTCATGGTTTATTTGAAACGGTATTGGGTTCTGATGTCGCCGAAACCTTAGGTTACCATATTGGCAGTGACATCATTATTGCGCATGGCATCAGCGATGTAGGTTTTAGCCGCCACGACAACCTCCCTTTCAAAGTAGTGGGCATTTTAGCGCCAACGGGAACGCCCGTAGACAAAACGGTGCATGTCTCATTAGAAGCAATTGAAGCCATTCACGTGGGTTGGGAATCGGGTGCGCATTTAGGCAATTCGCCATCCAAAGAGCAGCTTGAACAACACAACTTTCAACCCAAGCAGATCACCGCCATGTTGATCGGTTTAAAATCGAAAATTCAAACCTTTGCACTGCAACGTGAAATCAATAACTATCGCCAAGAACCCTTGAGCGCCATTATGCCCGGCGTCGCTCTGCAAGAACTGTGGGGTATGATGTCGATAGCAGAACAAGCTTTAATGGCGGTGTCGGTCTTTGTGGTAGCAGCCGGGTTACTTGGCATGCTCAGCAGCTTACTGACAAGCTTGCAGGAAAGACGCCGTGAAATGGCGATTCTGCGCGCCATGGGCGCACAACCTAAACATATTTTTGCTCTGCTTATCAGCGAAGCGACGACGCTGACCTTCATTGGCATCTGCGTTGGATTAGCGGGGTTATATTCACTGCTCGCACTGGCGCAACCTTTTATTGCGCAGCATTATGGCATTCAAATCACACTCAGCACCTTAAGCGGCTATGAGTGGCAATTATTAGCTTATGTACAGCTGGCTGGCATTATTATTGGTGTTATCCCTGCTCTACGCGCCTATAGACAATCACTTAGCGATGGAATGACCATTCGAATTTAGGACTTAACGATGAAAAAACTACTGCTTATCAGCGCGCTGCTGCTATCAGGCTTGTTACCGATATACGCACAGAGTAATGAACAAGTACTGACGCTCGATTGGATCGATCTGATCCCGGAGAACGAACGTAACCAATTCAACGCCGATGGCATGCCAGCATTGAGCCATGACGGTGACATGACGGCTGCACAATCAAAAATCGGCGGGGTTAGAAAAGAGCTCAATGGCAGCGTGGTCAAAATACCCGGCTTTGTGATCCCACTGGAAGGTGACGCCAATAACGTTACTGAGTTTCTACTGGTGCCCTACTTTGGCGCATGCATTCACGTGCCACCACCGCCACCAAACCAAATTATTTATGTGAAATATCCGCAAGGTGCTCCAATCCAGCAGCTCTGGGATGTAATTTATCTGATTGGGACACTGAAAACCGAAAGTGTTAGCCACGATCTGGCCGAAACAGGGTATGTAATCGAAGGCACTGCAATCGAAGAATACGACGACATGTAGTTAACAAAATAGCAACCTATTGATTCATCTAAACTAAACGATATATTTAGATAAATACGCTAGCAAAGCGACATATATCAACAATAGTAAAGTGATCGATAGGTGCTTTTTCCGTCTATTTTCTTTCCAACACTTCATAAGCACCCCACAAACTCTGATAACAACCTTAACAATTTATTATCATAAGGGATAGCGCAAATTTATGATCTAGAACGAATGTTTTTCCTAGATGGAAAATGCGTTACACGTTACATTTTAATCCATGAATGAAATGGGTGATTGAAGCGGACATAAAATGGCAGATACCAACAACCCTGTAGTGATTGAACATCAAGCCAACTCAGGTCAAAGCCACGAAAAAAAATCGAGCTATATCAAAGACAGTGGTAGTCGCATTTTGAATATTGCTCAATATCACGGCTTAGATGCGCTGCTACAAACGGATCCGCCAGAAAAAACCTCGCTTGATCGCGCTTTATTTAGAGAACAGCAACGTAAAGAGCAGCGACAAAAAAACCTAGAGCAGATCGTCAAACTGGCGCATGTTTCTTGTAAAAATGAGACCGCCGGAGAGCCAGATCAAGATTGGTTACACCGCTTTTTCGATATGGCGCAAGACATCCACAACTCTTCGATGCAGCGACTTTGGGCGCAAGTGCTCAAACGCGAGGTGACTAACCCCGGTTCAACCTCAATGAAAGCACTGCAAGTATTACAAGACATGACACCAAAAGAGGCGCAGATACTCCAAAAAGCCTCAGCGTTAGCCTGCTGTTTTGGCAGCGATAACAGCCGCAAGCTGTTGGTCGGCATTCGTGCTACTAACGGTATTTTTAGTTTAGGAAAACGCATCAGCACATTTGTCATCAATATGGGTAGCTTCCAACTGCCCTATTCGAGCCTATTAGTACTGATCGAGCTTGGCTTACTGCATGCCACTGAACTGGAATCTGGAGAAATTGAACTTGAACCGGCACTGCTGTTGACCTATCAAGGCAAGAATCTGTCACTGCAATCGATGAGTAAAGGGGTCAGGCTGCTCTATTACCGTTTTAGTCCCACTGGTAATGAGCTGTGTAAGCTACTGGGTAATAAACCGAATATGCAATACTACGATCAGATGTTGGCGGTGCTTAGCCAGAAATTCACTGTCCACACCGACGTTGCCAGCAGCTCTTTTCATCACGCCGTCTAGCCTCAAAAATAAAGGGCTCAAGCTGATGAGCCCTCTTCTACATTAGGCGATAATCGCTCGTACTTGCAGCGCTGTTAGGCAAATTTCCACCAGCTCATCAATGCTTTTTTCGCCAGCCGCAAGATCGATCTCAGGGTTTTGCGGCGACTCATACTCAGAGTCAATGCCCGTAAAATTACTGATTTCACCAGCGCGCGCTTTTTTATATAACCCCTTCGGATCGCGCTGCTCGCACACGTCCAACTTGGTATTGACAAACACTTCGATGAACTCACCTTGTGGCAGCATATCGCGCACTAATTGACGCTCAGCGCGATGCGGTGAAATGAATGCTGATAACACGATTAACCCAGCATCGGCCATCAACTTCGCGAGTTCACCAATACGGCGAATATTTTCTCGCCGATCTTGCTCTGAGAACCCAAGGTCGTTGCACAAGCCGTGGCGTACATTATCCCCATCGAGTAAATAGGTGTGATACCCGAGTTGAGCTAAACGCTGTTCCAACGCACCAGCAATGGTTGATTTTCCGGCCCCTGACAGCCCCGTAAACCACAATACTGCTGGCTGTTGTTGTTTTAAATTGGCGCGGAACGACTTATCCACCGTATGCTGATGCCAGACAACATTTTCATCTTTATTGGCCAAATTCGTACTCATTACTCAATCCTTTGTTGCCTCAAACTAGCCAATAGAGGGACGCGGTAAGCGGCAATCCCTCCCACCGAATCACCACAGTTAAGCCTTGAATAACTGACGAAGATCTTTGGCTTCCCAGTGTGGAAAGTGCTTGCGGATCAAGGCATTCAACTCCACTTCAAATGCAGAGTGGGCGCTTTGAGCATGAGCGATGTTTTGCAAACTATCTCGAACCAAGCCCGCTCCCACCGTCACATTCGTCAGGCGATCGATGATGATAAAACCACCAGTATTGGCACTGTCTAAGTATTTATCCAGCGCGATCGACTCTGTTAGCGACCATTCACACAAGCCAATGCCATTGAGCGGCAACTCTTCACTGTGATAAGTCGATAAATTATTAATATCGTACTGGTGACGCACCGCTTGCAACTGGCCGACGGTTTTCTTACCCGCAATTTTGATGTTGTATTCACGCCCGGCTTTGAGCGGTTGTTCTGTCATCCAAACCACATCGGCTAATAGATGGTTGGTTGATTCAACCTGTGCTCCTTGCAGCACAATAAGATCACCACGGCTGATATCAATTTCATCGCTAAGCGTTAACGTCACCGCTTGGCCTGCTTGCGCTTGCGGCAAATCTCCATCGAAAGTAACAATACGTGCCACGATGGATGTTTTTCCGGACGGAAGTGCGGTGATTGCATCTCCAACGCTGATGCTGCCCGCTGCAATCGTGCCAGCAAAACCGCGAAAATCGAGATTCGGTCGGTTCACATACTGCACTGGAAAACGAAACTCACCGGCTCCTTTTTGCTGATCAACGTCCACCGTTTCAAGCAGCTCCAACAGTGATGGGCCTTGATACCAAGGCATGTGCTGGCTTGCTTCAACCACGTTGTCCCCTTCCAGAGCAGAAAGCGGGATGATCTGAATATCAGTATCACCTTGCAGATGCTTTGAAAATTCCACGTAGTCTTGACGGATCTGCTCAAAACGATCTTGTGAGTAATCGACCAGATCCATCTTATTCACCGCCACCACAAAATGCTTCAAACCTAACAGATTGGCAATGAATGAGTGGCGACGCGTTTGATCCAAAATGCCTTTACGGGCATCGATCAAAATCACCGCGAGATCGCAAGTGGATGCGCCCGTCGCCATATTGCGCGTGTACTGCTCATGCCCCGGAGTATCGGCAATAATGAATTTGCGCTTTTGAGTAGAGAAATATCGATACGCCACGTCAATAGTGATCCCTTGCTCACGTTCCGCTTGCAGGCCATCAACTAACAGAGCTAAATCGGGGCGCTCGCCCGTCGTGCCAACACGCTGGCTATCGGAATGGACGGCGGCCAGTTGATCTTCATAAATCTGTTTTGTGTCATGAAGCAAACGACCAATCAAGGTACTTTTTCCATCATCAACCGAGCCACAAGTCAGAAATCTCAGTAACGATTTGTGCTGGTGTTGCGTGAGATAAGCTTCAATACCGATCTCAGAAAGCTGAGCCTGAACTGCACTATTCATAATCTTTCCTTAGAGGCTTAGAAATAACCTTGGCGTTTTTTCAATTCCATCGATCCTGATTGATCGTGGTCGATCGCGCGGCCTTGTCGTTCACTGGAAGTGGCCACCAGCATCTCTTCAATAATGCCCGTTAGCGTATTGGCCTCTGATTCAATTGCGCCAGTGAGTGGATAACAACCTAACGTGCGAAAACGCACACTCTTGTGCTGAACTTCTTCTCCAGGTTGCAGCTTCATCCGCTCATCATCAACCATGATCAGCATCCCATCGCGTTCGACAACTGGGCGAATGTCCGATAAATACAGCGGTACGATCTCGATATTTTCCAAATAGATGTATTGCCAAATATCCAATTCAGTCCAGTTCGACAACGGGAAAACACGAATGCTCTCACCTTTATTGATTTGGCCGTTGTAGGTTTTCCATAGCTCCGGACGCTGGTTCTTCGGATCCCACGTGTGGTTCTTGTCACGAAAAGAATAAACACGCTCTTTCGCGCGTGATTTCTCTTCATCACGACGCGCACCACCAAAAGCAGCATCAAAACCGTATTTATTCAACGCTTGCTTTAACCCTTGAGTTTTCATGATATCAGTGTGTTTTGAAGATCCATGAACAAATGGACTACAACCCATTGCCAAACCTTCTGGGTTTTTGTGCACCAGCAGTTCAAAACCATACTTTTGTGCTGCGCGATCACGAAATTCAATCATCTCGCGAAACTTCCAGTCAGTATCGACATGCAGAAAAGGAAACGGAATTTTCCCCGGATAAAAAGCCTTGCGCGCTAAATGCAGCATCACCGAAGAGTCTTTACCAATCGAATACATCATTACTGGGTTATCAAATTCAGCCGCCACTTCACGTAAAATATGAATACTTTCGGCTTCGAGCTGTTGTAAATGGGTTAAGCGTTGTTGATCCATCTTCATGCTTCCTTTTCGCTCGCATTGCGAGCCTTGTGCAATGAGAAATTGGTTTGAGTATTGAGTTGGAAATAACTGACTTGCCTTGCCATCAGGCGTAATTCACTTGGTTTTGCTGCGCGGATTGTTCACCAAACCAATGCAGTTTTTCCGACAGCGCCACCACTTCGCCCACCACAATCAAGGCCGGAGCCTGTGCCTGTGCCGCCAGTTGTGATAAGTCACAGAGCTGCCCTTTGAAGACTTTTTGCGAACGCTGAGTACCGCGCTCAATAATCGCGATTGGTGTGTTGGCTTGGCGTCCATGTTCAATCAACTGCTGCTGGATATAACTCGACTTCATCAAGCCCATGTAAATGACTAAGGTTTGATTACCACGCGCCAGTGTTGACCAATCCATGTCATCGTTTTCCGCTTTAAGGTGGCCGGTGACAAACAGAGCGGATTGCGCATAATCACGATGAGTCAGTGGAATGCCCGCATAGGCCGTTGCGCCTGCCGCCGCTGTAATACCGGGGATCACCTGGAATTTTACCCCCGCATCAAACAGCACTTCCAACTCTTCACCACCGCGGCCAAACATAAACGGATCGCCGCCTTTAATACGCACGACTTTGTAACCTTGCTGCGCAAAATCGATCAGCAATTGATTGGTTTTTTCTTGAGGAACGCTGTGATGTCCAGCACGCTTACCCACGCAGACTAAGATGGTATCGCTCGGCACCAGCGCCATAATTTCATCAGACACTAGGTAGTCGTACAACACCACGTCGGCTTGTTGTAGAAAGCTCAACGCTTTGAGCGTCAGCAGTTCTGGGTCGCCCGGCCCTGCACCAATCAAAGCCACTTCACCGCAGGTCAATTGGCTTTTGACGTACGATGGAGCGCTACTTGCCAAAGCATCATTGTTGACCGCAACTAAGCGCGGCCCTTTGATTGGCAACTGAGAAATGGTTTCCGTCGTACTCATTGTTGTTATCCATAACTTAATTCATGGATGCATTATGGCGGGCTCTTCATATTACCTGAAATTCTAAAATTTCATTTTTTATATCAAAAGCTGATAAGGGAATGGATAATTCCGAATAAGAAGTGACTATCTCTCTGATTAAAAGCCAATCAATGATGAGATCTTGTCGACAGAATGCCGGTGAGTTAACGCGTAACATCACAAATTGATATTCATTGAAATCATCGTTTCATAAGATTTTGTTACATTAGACGAGTTATTTGTTCCCTACCCCTAACTGGAGTACACAATGAAAGTGGCAGTGAAACCTCTCTCCATCGCGATTTTGAGCGGTATGTTAGCAATGGCTGGCCCAGCAATGGCGGACACCATTAAACTGCGTATCGTCGAAACGACTGATATTCACACCAATGTGATGGATTACGATTACTACAAAGACAAGCCATCGAACCAGATTGGTTTATCCCGTGCGGCGACGTTAGTGAAGCAAGCGCGCAGCGAAGTCGAAAACAGCATTTTGGTCGATAACGGTGATTTGATCCAAGGGAGCCCGATGGGCGACTATATGGCCGCCAAAGGCATCAAGGTTGGTGAGGTTCACCCAGTTTACAAAGCGATGAATCAGCTCGGCTACGATGTGGGTAACATTGGTAACCATGAATTTAACTACGGTTTGTCCTTTTTAAAGGAGAGTATTAACGACGCCGCATTCCCTTATGTCAATGCCAACGTCTATGACCAACAAACGGGCAAACACCTCTTCAATCCCTATCTCATTAAAACGCACACGTTCAAAGATACCGATGGCAAAGAGCACCAAATTAAAGTGGGTTACATTGGTTTTGTCCCGCCACAAATCATGGTGTGGGATAAGAAAAACCTGGATGGCAAAGTGTTTGCCAAAGACATCAAGCAAACAGCCGAGGAGCTGATCCCACAAATGAAAAAAGAGGGTGCCGATGTGATCGTGGCGATCCCGCACTCTGGTGTCTCATCTGACCCGTATTCCGTTGGTGCAGAAAACTCGGTTTACTACCTCACTCAAGTAGAAGGCATTGACGCGATTGCTTTTGGCCACTCTCACGCGGTATTCCCTAGCCAAGATTTTGCAAAACTGCCGGGAGCAGATGTGACTAAAGGCACCATTAATGGCGTGACCGCTGTCATGCCGGGGCGCTGGGGTAGCCATGTCGGTGTGATGGATCTGACTTTGCAAAGCAAAGATGGCCAATGGTCGGTAGTGGATGGTCAATCCCAAGCTCGCCCAATCTTCGATAAAGCCAATAAGAAATCACTGGCAGCAGCCGATACAGGCATTGTGAAAGCCTTAGAGTCGGACCACAAAGGTACGCGAGATTTTGTAAATCAACCGATTGGCCAAGCGAATGATGTGATGTACAGCTTTTTAGCCTTGGTACAAGATGACCCAACCGTGCAAATAGTTAACCTTGCACAAAAAGATTATGTGGAACGCTTTATTCAAGGCGACCCTGATCTTGATGGTTTGCCCGTGTTATCCGCCGCGGCACCTTTTAAAGTCGGTGGCCGTAAAGATGATCCTGCCGGTTTCACCGAAGTCGAAGCTGGCCAACTGACATTTCGTAACGCAGCGGATCTCTATCTTTACCCTAATACATTAGTCGCGCTGAAAATGACGGGTAAAGAAGTGAAAGAGTGGTTGGAATGCAGCGCGGGGCAGTTTAATCAGATTGACCCACACAGTACTCAGCCACAACCCTTGATCAATTGGGCTGATTTCCGCACGTATAACTTTGATGTGATGGATGGGGTGAATTACCAAATCGATGTTACTCAACCCGCCAAATACGATGGTGATTGTAAAGTAGCCAATAAAGATGCTGAGCGCATTGTAGGCTTAACTTATCAAGGTAAACCTATCGATGTAAAACAGACCTTTATTGTCGCCACCAATAACTACCGCGCTTACAGCAATAAATTTGCAGGCACAGGCGCACAATTTGTTGCCTTTGACTCACCCGACGAAAACCGCACGGCCGTTGCCAACTACATTTCGCGCGTGAGTAAAGAAAAAGGTCAAGTTACGCCAAGTGCTGATAACAACTGGTCGTTTGCTCCGATTAAAACTAATACCGCGTTAGATATTCGTTTTGAAACCTCTCCAAGCGAGAAAGCTGCCCAGTTCATCAAAGAGAAAGGTCAATACCCAATGACCTGGGTGGAAAACGATAGCATTGGTTTCGCAGTCTATACCATTGACCTGACTCAATAAGTCCAACCGTCAAATGAGCCTACTCAAGTAGGCTCATTTTTGGCCGTGGTCTTTACCATATAGCCAAGGTAAAATAGGACCAGTTTCTTTTTACTGGTCCTTTTTGATATGCATGCAGAGTTTCAACACCAGTTATCGCGAATCGGCTTTGAACAAGATGAAATCGAATATTTACTTACACGTTGTAAGCTTTTAGAGCTACCAACGCGGCATATATTAGTTCAGCAAGGTGAATGCCTACAACGGATCTATTTTGTTTTAGACGGAGTGTGCCACGCTTGCTATCTCACCGAGCAGGGGAAATCATTTAGTAAAGAATTTTATTGGGCGCAAGATTGGATTATTGGCTTTGAGAGTGTCATCAGGAATAAGCCGTCCCCATACTTGCTAGAAAGCTTAACACCGATCCGCTTGGTTGAGCTACCGATCGACATTTTACACGCGTGGCGTGAAATGCAGCATCCGCTGTATCTTAAATTAGTCGAAGCTCAGCTGATGCATAAAGAAAACAAAGAACGATTCATGCTGCTACATACGCCAGCAGAGCGGTACCAGCTTTTTACTGAACATTTTGCTCCCCTCAAAGTTCACATCACAGATAGTCAACTTGCGGCCTATCTGGGCATAACCCCCATCAGTTTGAGTAGAATTAAAGCACGCCTAAACGCCAAAACCAGCGAATAACTCACTGGTTTTGGATATCGGAACAAAAAGCATCTATTTCAAAAGACGTGCTCTAAATTGGCGTCCTTTCATCTTGCCAGTTTCCATTTTCTTCAGCGCTTTTTTCGCCACCGATTTATGGACTGCAACGTAGCTGCGCATCGGTAACATGTTAATTTTACCGACATATTGACCGTCAATACCGTCGTTACTGGTCAACGCCCCTAGAATATCTCCCGGGCGCACTTTCTGCTTTTTACCGCCATCAATCTGGATAGTGACCATATTGGCTTGATAAGGCGCGT
The DNA here is from genome assembly GCF_002257545.1 of Vibrio qinghaiensis. Classification (NCBI taxonomy): domain Bacteria; kingdom Pseudomonadati; phylum Pseudomonadota; class Gammaproteobacteria; order Vibrionales; family Vibrionaceae; genus Vibrio; species Vibrio qinghaiensis. Next base: position 2,449,778 of record NZ_CP022741.1, read on the forward strand.
TGTTTAGCGCACTGGCATCAGGCAATTTAGCGGGTTCGATGGGCATATCCATATATTCATCAATCATCGCCACTCGGTGCATTTCACTGTCACTGAAGAAGCTAAAAGCTAAACCTTTACTGCCCGCTCGGCCAGTACGCCCAATGCGGTGCACGTGCACTTCAGGATCACGTGATAACTCAAAGTTAAATACCGCATCTAAGTTATCCACATCAAGGCCGCGTGCCGCCACATCGGTGGCAACTAAAATGGAGATACTTTTATTAGCAAACTGCACCAAAGCTTGGTCACGGTCACGCTGCTCTAAGTCACCATGCAGTTCCACCACACTAAAGCCCTTGTGATGTAGATCTTCAGCAACACTTTGTACTTCTTTCTTTGTATTACAGAACACCACGGCAGATTCAGGCTGATGGTGTAAAAGCAGCAGTTCTAACGCGCGATCACGCGCCTCTGTACCCTCTACTTTATAAAAATATTGCTGAATGCTCGACGTATCATGGGTGGATTCAACTTTGACCATTTCAGGCTCACGCATAATCCGCTGCGCAATTTCTTTGATTTGATTGGGGAACGTCGCACTAAACAGCAATGTTTGGCGGCTGGTTGGCGTTTCATTGATGATCGCATCCAACGCTTCTTGGAAACCCATCTCGAGCATTCGGTCCGCTTCATCAAGCACTAACGTATTGAGTTCAGAAAGATCGATACGACCTTTGTCTAAATGGTCAAGAATACGCCCCGGAGTACCAACCAAAATGTGTGCGCCGTGCTCTAACGAACCAATTTGTGGCCCCATTGGCATGCCGCCACATAAGGTGAGCACTTTGATATTATGAATGGCGCGGCCGAGTGTGCGAATATCCGTTGCGACTTGATCGGCTAACTCACGGGTTGGACACAACACCAATGCTTGAACGCGAAAACGCTTAACGTTGAGGTTAGATAATACACCTAAACCAAACGCTGCCGTTTTTCCTGAGCCTGTTTTTCCTTGGCCAATCACATCCTTACCCGCCAAAATGGTTGGCAAGCTTAACGCCTGAATCGGCGTCATCTTGGTGTATCCCAAAGTATCGAGGTTAGAAAGAAGTTCGGGTTGTAGATTTACCGTTGAAAAAGAGAGATTACTCAAGAGACCGTCCTTTCGTTAGACGAAAATTAAACGCCTATTATCGTTATTTAACCTCGTGTGGCTAGTTAATCTTTATTTATCATTCATCAAGTTTACCGTTCACCCTTAACCTTTGTTAATGAATCATGCACTTAAGCTTGATAGAGTAACGACATCCATTTTTAAAGGGACACTACGATGATTACTTGGCACTGTCTTTCATTCTCACAATTAACCACTCATCAACTTTATGCGCTACTTAAACTGCGCGTCGATGTTTTTGTGGTCGAACAAACCTGTCCTTACCCTGAGTTGGATAATAAAGATATTCAGCCGGGTGTTTTCCATTTAATTGGCGAACAGGGACAGCAGATTGTTGCCTGCGCGCGCTTGCTCCCTGCTGGGATTAGCTACCCAAGTGTCAGTATTGGTCGCATTGCAACCCAAAAAGAAGCGAGAGGAAATGGCCTTGGACACCAATTAATGCAGCAAGCATTAGCCGAATGCCAGAAGCTGTGGCCCAATCAAGATATTGAGATTGGTGCACAGCACTATCTTGCTAACTTCTATCAAAATTATGGTTTTCAGCCGACATCAGAGATGTATCTTGAAGATGATATTCCTCATCTCGATATGAAACTCAGAAAGTAAATAATGCTATTTAATCAAGCGCTTATTTACTGCGACCAAAACCACCATCTGAGCGCCTGAAAAACATCACTGATTGAGTGTTTTTTTCAAGTTGCAGAATATCGAGCTGCCCATCAGCCGCGAGTTTGAAGCGAACTAATTGGCCTTGGGTAATTTGGCTGAGCGGTTTGTCATTGCCTTCAATTTTAACTAAGGCATTGAGATCAGACATAGGTAAATCATTTGCCCGAAAAACCTGCGACAGAGTATCTCCATTTTTAACCGTGTACTCTCGCCAAGCATCAGATTTAAGCTCGGTTTGCTGAAGCGTTTTTTGTTCACTCAACCCAACCGTATTAATGCTGATTTCCACACGCTCACTACTTTTCGGTACAGAGGTCTGCTCTGTTCGCTCAGGAAAAGGAATAATAATGAGCAAACACACTACTGGAACGATCGCTAATAAAGCGCGCTGGTGAAGCTTAGGCAGCGCCAGCCAAACAGTGCGAACACGCACACTAAGGTCACGCCAATCGAGTCTATCCCATTGTTGTTGAATAGATGCTAAATAATCGGTTTTCGGTTTGTTCTTGTGACGACGATTCATCTTAACCCGTCTCCTTTTCTGTCGAGCTACAGTATAAAAACTCAAGAGGGATCAGTATAGAGCCAAGGTGGCGATAACGTAAACGTTGACACAATCTTGAACATTTTTCTTTGGGATCTGCGATTTGTCACAACCTGAAGGTTCAATATTGGATATTTCCCATTAGCATTTCATCCCATGCTTGAAACTGATATCCTTTGGCCCTTGTTTATTTACATAAAAAGAGTGACTGTTTATGTCTGAAGTAAAATTTGACACTGTAGAGCAAAAAGCAAGCTACGGTATCGGTCTACAAATGGGCCAACAACTTGCGGGTAGTGGTCTAGAAGGACTTAACGTTGACGCAATCGCCGCAGGTATCGCAACCGCATTAGTAGGCGACATGCCATCAATTGAAATTGATGAAATCAATAATGCACTGCAAGAGTTGCACATGCGTGCAGAATCTCTACGCCAAGAAGCTGCCAAAGCAGCCGCAGCCGACGGTGAAGTATTCTTAACAGATAACGCACTACGCCCTGAAGTGACCGTTCTTGAATCTGGTCTACAGTACGAAATTCTTACAGAAGGTACGGGTGATATCCCGACATCTGACAAGCAAGTACGTGTTCATTACCACGGTGAATTGACTGACGGTACAGTATTTGATAGCTCTGTATCTCGCGGTCAACCGGCTGAATTCCCAGTAACAGGTGTAATCAAAGGTTGGGTAGAAGCACTACAACTGATGCCTGTGGGTTCAAAATGGAAACTCTATATTCCACAAGATCTAGCCTACGGTGAGCGTGGCGCTGGTGCTGCAATTCCTCCTTTTGCAGCTCTTGTATTTGAAGTTGAACTACTCGATATCCTATAAGATAGCCTTGTAGTGAATGACCCAAGGTTGGCAATTGCCAACCTTTTTTGTATAAAATAAAAACGATGATCTACTTTATTCCAGATACAAAAAAATTCCAGATACAAAAAAGCCGAGTATCGCTACTCGGCTTTTTTAATTATACGAACTGATTACTCAGCAGTAGCTTCTACAGCTACTTCTGGGCGATCGACAAGCTCAATGTATGCCATTGGAGCTTTATCACCAGTACGGAAACCGCACTTTAGGATACGTGTGTAGCCGCCTTGGCGAGCTGCAAAACGTGGACCTAGTTCGTTAAATAGTTTTGCCACAACTTCGTTATCACGAGTGCGAGCAAATGCTAGACGACGGTTTGCAACACTGTCAGTCTTAGCTAGTGTAATCAAAGGCTCAACGACGCGACGTAGCTCTTTTGCTTTTGGCAAAGTAGTCTTGATAACTTCATGACGTACTAGAGAGCTAGCCATGTTGCTGAACATCGCTTTGCGATGACTGCTGTTGCGGTTGAGTTGACGACCACTCTTACGATGGCGCATGACCTAATCCTTCTAACTAGTATCGATTAATCTTCAGCGATAGACGCTGGCGGCCAGTTCTCTAGGCGCATGCCCAAAGATAGACCACGTGATGCAAGCACGTCTTTAATCTCTGTAAGAGATTTCTTACCAAGGTTTGGCGTTTTAAGTAGCTCAACCTCAGTGCGCTGTACTAGATCACCGATGTAGTGAATCGCTTCTGCTTTCAGACAGTTAGCAGAGCGAACTGTTAGTTCAAGATCGTCTACAGGACGCAGTAGGATTGGATCGAATTCTGGCTTCTCTTCCTTCTCCTCAGGTACACGTACATCACGAAGATCTACGAACGCATCCAATTGCTCAGCAAGAATAGTTGCTGCACGACGGATTGCTTCCTCAGGTTCTAGAGTACCGTTCGTTTCCATATCGATAACGAGCTTGTCTAAATCAGTACGCTGTTCTACACGAGCGGCTTCCACAGAGTAGGCAATTTTGTCTACTGGGCTGTAAGTAGCATCTACAAGTAGACGACCGATTGGACGCTCATCTTCTTCAGTATGGATACGAGCTGAAGCTGGAACATAACCACGACCACGTTCTACTTTGATACGCATAGCGATCTCAGCGTTGTCATCCGTTAGATGACAAATCACGTGCTCAGGGTTAGTGATCTCTACATCACCATCATGGGTGATGTCACCTGCAACAACAGGGCCCGAGCCTGATTTGTTTAGCGTAATGAACACTTCATCTTTGCCTTCGGCAACGCGAACAGCCAAACCTTTTAGGTTCAGAAGGATCTCAAGGATATCTTCTTGAATGCCTTCTTTGGTGCTGTACTCGTGTAGTACGCCTTCAATCTCCACTTCAGTTACAGCACAACCTGGCATTGAAGATAGAAGAATACGGCGAAGTGCATTACCCAGAGTATGGCCGAAACCACGCTCTAACGGCTCAAGAGTTACTTTTGCGTGTGTCGTGCTAATCTGTTCGATATCAACAAGACGTGGCTTAAGAAATTCTGTTACAGAACCCTGCATTGTGTCCTCTCTTTAGTTTAACCTTACTTAGAGTAAAGCTCGACGATCAATTGTTCGTTGATGTCAGCTGACAGGTCAGAACGCTCAGGCATACGCTTGAATGTACCTTCCATTTGGCCGCCATCTACTTCAATCCAAGTTGGTTTTTCGCGTTGTTCAGCAACTTCTAGAGCTGCTTTAATGCGAGATTGCTTTTTAGCTTTCTCACGGATTGCAACAACGTCGTTAGCCGCAACATTGAAAGAAGGAACGTTTACAACTTTACCGTTAACTAGGATAGCTTTGTGGCTTACTAGCTGACGTGCTTCTGCGCGAGTAGCGCCAAAGCCCATGCGGTAAACTACGTTATCAAGACGACCTTCAAGAAGCTGAAGTAGGTTTTCACCCGTATTGCCTTTAAGACGCGCAGCTTCTTTGTAGTAGTTACGGAATTGTTTTTCTAGAACGCCGTAGATACGACGAACTTTTTGCTTCTCACGAAGCTGAACACCGTACTCAGATAGACGACCGCGACGAGCGCCGTGTACACCTGGTGCGTTGTCAATTTTACACTTGGTATCAATCGCACGAATGCCTGACTTAAGGAACAAGTCAGTACCTTCGCGGCGGCTAAGCTTCAGCTTAGGACCCAAATATCTTGCCATGATCTTTCTCCAATCTTCCTAGAAACGTTATACGCGGCGTTTCTTAGGTGGACGACAACCGTTATGAGGGATTGGTGTCGCATCAACAATGTTAGTGATACGGAAACCAGCAGCGTTCAGTGCGCGAACAGTTGATTCACGACCTGGACCTGGACCCTTAACCATAACCTCTAGGTTCTTAAGGCCGTATTCTTTAGCCATTTCAGCACAACGTTCAGCAGCAACCTGTGCAGCGAACGGAGTAGACTTACGAGAACCGCGGAAACCAGAACCACCAGCAGTTGCCCACGCTAGAGCATTACCTTGACGGTCTGTGATAGTTACGATTGTGTTATTGAAAGATGCATGGATGTGCGCTACGCCATCAGCAACTTGCTTGCGTACACGCTTACGTGCGCGAGTTGGTTGTTTTGCCATTGTACTCTATACCCTTCCGACTATTTCTTGATCGGTTTACGCGGACCCTTACGGGTACGAGCGTTGGTTTTAGTACGCTGTCCACGTAGTGGTAGACTGCGACGATGACGAAGACCACGGTAACAGCCAAGGTCCATAAGACGCTTGATGTTCATGGAAACTTCACGACGAAGATCACCCTCTACAGTGTATTTAGCTACACCATCACGCAGTAGATCGATCTGCTCTTCAGTTAGTTCACTGATCTTAACACTTTCAGCAATACCCAAATCAGCTAAGATAGCTTTTGAACGGGTCTTACCGATGCCATAGATTGCAGTTAATGCAATTACAGCATGCTTCTGATCAGGAATGTTAATGCCTGCTATACGGGCCACTATTCACTCCTAGTACTTATATAAGAAATTATCCGCAGCAAAGCCCGTCGAGGATACGCTGCGGCATACTACTTCTTTTGCACACAAAAGGTAGGCCGAGGAATATACTCGACCGACCTTTATATTTCAAGTAAAAATTTCTGCTAATTAGCCTTGGCGCTGCTTGTGCTTTGGCTCACTGCAAATCACGCGAACGACACCGTTACGCTTGATTACTTTACAGTTACGACAGATTTTTTTAACGGAAGCACGAACTTTCATTGCTAAACTCCGTAAGTGAAATCTGAATTAACGGCCGTAGCCCTTCAGATTTGCTTTTTTCAACACAGAATCATACTGCTGGGACATCATATGAGTCTGTACCTGTGCCATAAAGTCCATAATCACAACCACTACGATAAGTAGTGATGTACCGCCGAAGTAGAAACGTACGTTCCACGCGACCATCATGAACTCGGGAATCAGACAGATAAAGGTAATGTATAGAGCACCGGCTAAGGTTAATCTTGTCATTACTTTATCGATGTATCTCGCTGTCTGCTCACCTGGGCGGATGCCGGGTACGAACGCACCGGACTTCTTCAAGTTATCCGCTGTTTCACGAGGGTTAAAAACCAACGCTGTGTAAAAGAAACAGAAGAAAATAATCGCCGCTGCATAAAGCATAACGTACAGAGGTTGACCTGGGCTAAGAGCCAAAGACACATCAGTTAACCAACCGAATGTGCTGCTCTCACCATTTTGGCCAAACCACTGGGCTAATGTTCCTGGGAACAAAATAATGCTCGATGCAAAAATTGCAGGTATTACACCCGCCATATTAATTTTCAATGGCAAGTGAGTACTTTGCGCTGCAAATACTTTACGACCTTGTTGACGCTTTGCATAGTTAACGACAATACGACGTTGACCACGCTCCATGAAAACAACGAAATAAATCACAGCAAAAGCAAGTACCGCAATTAACAACAGAAGAAGCACATGCAATTCACCTTGACGCGCTTGCTCAATCGTTTGTCCGACTGCCGAAGGCAATCCAGCAACAATACCTGCAAAAATCAAAATGGAAATACCATTTCCTATTCCACGCTCAGTAATTTGTTCACCTAACCACATTAAGAACATGGTGCCAGTTACTAAACTCACGGTAGCAATCAGGGTAAACATGGTTTGGTCGATAACAACCAGATTGTTGACCATGTTTGGTAAGCCTGTTGCGATACCAATAGCTTGGAATATTGCAAGTACAAGCGTGCCATAACGCGTATATTGGCTAATCTTACGACGCCCTGCCTCACCCTCTTTCTTGAGTTCGGCTAACGCTGGATGAACTACAGTTAGCAATTGGACAACAATTGACGCCGAAATATACGGCATGATGCCCAATGCTAAGATAGATGCACGCGAAAGAGCACCACCGGAGAACATGTTAAACATTTCAACGATGGTACCTTTTTGCTGTTCGAACAAATCGGCAAGTACAGCTGCGTCAATACCAGGAATCGGCACAAAAGAACCGGCTCGGAATACTAAAAGTGCACCAATTACGAATAATAAGCGCGACTTTAGTTCACTTAAGCCGCTCTGAGCACTACGAAAATCTTGTCCTGGTTTCTTAGCCATCTGTACCTCGTTCCTCGAGATTATTCCTCGATTTTACCGCCTGCAGCTTCGATTGCAGCTTTAGCGCCTTTAGTCACGCGAAGACCTTTCACAGTCACTGCTTTGCTAATCTCACCAGAAAGAACAACTTTAACATTTTCGATGTTCTTAGTGATTAGGTTAGCTGCTTTCAAGCTGTTTAGATCGACCACGTCACCCGTAACTTTCGCTAGCTCAGCTAGACGAATTTCAGCAGACACTAGGCTCTTACGAGAAGTGAAACCGAATTTAGGTAGACGTTGTTTTAGAGGCATTTGACCGCCTTCAAAACCTGGACGAACTGTACCGCCAGAACGTGACTTTTGACCTTTGTGACCACGGCCACCTGTTTTACCAAGGCCAGAACCGATACCACGGCCTAGACGCTTAGGAGCGTGCTTAGAACCAGCAGCCGGTGATAGAGTATTCAAACGCATTCTGATTACTCCTCAACTTTAACCATGTAGTAAACCTTGTTGATCATACCGCGTACACACGCTGTATCTTCAAGTTCTACTGTATGGTTGATACGACGAAGGCCTAGACCACGCAAAGTAGCTTTGTGCTTTGGTAGACGACCAATTGAGCTTTTAGTTTGAGTTACTTTAATAGTTGCCATGGTGCTTACTCCGAAATCGCTTCAACAGTGAGACCACGTTTAGCTGCAACCATTTCTGGTGACTTCACATCTACTAGACCAGCAACAGTTGCGCGAACAACGTTGATTGGGTTAGTAGAACCGTACGCTTTCGCAAGTACGTTATGTACACCGGCAACTTCTAGTACAGCACGCATCGCACCACCGGCGATAACACCTGTACCTTCTGCAGCTGGCTGCATGTAAACTTTAGAGCCCGAGTGACGACCTTTCACCGCGTGGTGAAGAGTGCCTTCGTTAAGAGCGATCGTAACCATGTTACGACGCGCTTTTTCCATTGCTTTTTGAATCGCTGCAGGTACTTCACGAGCTTTGCCGTATCCGAAACCTACGCGACCATTACCGTCACCAACTACAGTTAGCGCAGTAAAGCTCATGATTCGACCACCTTTAACCGTTTTAGAAACACGGTTAACTGCGATTAACTTCTCTTGCAAATCACTAGCTTGTTGTTGTTCTTTAGCCATCTTCCAACCCTACCTTAGAATTTCAGACCAGCTTCGCGAGCAGATTCTGCTAGCGCCGCTACTCGACCGTGGTATTGGAAACCAGAACGATCAAACGCAACAGCTGATACGCCTTTTTCAAGAGCGCGTTCTGCAATAGCTTTACCTACCGCTTTAGCTGCGTCTACGTTACCGGTGTTCTTAATTAGCTCACGGATCGCTTTTTCTACAGTAGAAGCTGCTGCGATAACCTCAGAGCCGTTTGATGCGATAACCTGAGCGTACACGTGACGAGGAGTACGGTGTACTACTAGGCGAGTTGCACCCAGTTCAGCAATCTTACGACGTGCGCGTGTAGCACGACGGATGCGAGATGCTTTCTTATCCATAGTGTTACCTTACTTCTTCTTAGCTTCTTTACTACGCACATTTTCATCTGCGTAACGGACGCCTTTACCTTTATAAGGTTCTGGCTCACGGTAAGAACGGATGTCAGCCGCAACTTGACCCACTACTTGCTTATCGCAACCAGTTAGGACAATTTCAGTTTGGCTAGGACATTCAGCATTGATACCCGCTGGTAGTTCATGCTCTACAGGGTGTGAGAAGCCTAAAGTAAGACTTACTGAGTTGCCTTTAATGGCAGCACGGTAACCAACACCTTTAAGAACAAGCTTCTTAGTAAAGCCTGCAGTAACACCAACAACCATGTTGTTTACAAGTGCACGAGCAGTACCTGCTTGTGCCCAAGCGTTCGCAACACCTTCACGAGGACCGAAAGTAAGGTTGTTTTCTTCCTGTGCAATAACTACGCCTTTATTCAGGACGCGAGTCAGCTCACCTTTACCACCTTTTACAGTGATTTCTTGGCCGTTTAGTTTCACCTCTACGCCAGCTGGAATAGCAACAGGTGCTTTAGCAACACGAGACATATCCTACTCCTTACGCTACGTAGCAAATGATTTCACCGCCAAGACCTGCTTTGCGAGCAGCACGGTCAGACATCAGACCCTTGGAAGTGGACACCACAGCAACACCCATACCGCCCATCACTGTTGGTAACGCGTCTTTTTTCTTATAAACGCGTAGACCAGGACGTGAAACACGTTGGATTTGCTCGATTACTGGTTTAGCTTGGAAGTACTTAAGAGTAACTTCTAGCTCAGGTTTTACTTCGCCTTCAACAGCGAAATCTGCGATATAACCTTCAGCTTTTAGTAGTGCAGCAATTGCAACTTTAAGCTTTGAAGAAGGCATTTTTACAGCAACTTTATTTGCTGCCTGACCGTTACGAATGCGGGTCAGCATATCCGAAATCGGATCTTGCATGCTCATAAGATTTACTCCAAATGATTAAGTGGCAATTACCAGCTAGCCTTACGAAGTCCAGGAATCTCGCCTTTCATGCAAGCTTCGCGAACTTTGATGCGGCTTAGACCGAACTTACGTAGGAAACCGTGTGGACGACCAGTTTGGTTGCAACGGTTGCGCTGACGTGAAGCACTTGAATCACGTGGAAGAGCTTGCAGTTTAAGAACTGCGTTCCAACGATCTTCTTCAGATGCGTTTACATCGCTAATGGTAGCTTTTAGCATTGCACGCTTTTCTGCGAACTTAGCTACTAGCTTCGCACGTTTTACTTCACGTGCTTTCATTGATTGTTTAGCCATAACAGTAACCCTTCACCTTACTTACGGAATGGGAAGTTAAAGGCAGCCAGCAGAGCACGGCCTTCCTCATCGGTACCAGCAGAAGTCGTGATAGTGATATCAAGACCGCGTACACGATCGACTTTATCGTAGTCGATTTCTGGGAAGATGATTTGCTCGCGAACGCCCATGCTGTAGTTACCGCGTCCGTCAAAAGACTTAGCGCTAACACCACGGAAGTCACGTACACGTGGAAGTGCAATAGAGATTAAACGCTCTAAAAAATCCCACATACGTTCGCCACGCAAGGTTACTTTACAACCAATTGGGTAGCCTTCACGAATTTTGAAACCTGCAACAGATTTACGAGCTTTAGTGATCAATGGTTTTTGACCAGAGATCGTAGCCATATCAGCTGCTGCATTTTCTAATAGTTTCTTATCGTTGATAGCTTCACCAACGCCCATGTTTAGGGTGATTTTATCAATCCTAGGGACTTGCATGACGCTTGTGTAACCGAACTGTTTGGTCAGTTCAGTCACTACAGACGACTTGTAGTAATCATGCAGTTTCGCCATAGTAGAACTCCAAATTACTTCTAATTAGTTAGAAACGATTTCACCGTTAGATTTGAAGAAACGAACTTTTTTGCCGTCTTCAAAACGGAAACCGATACGGTCCGCTTTACCAGTTGCTGCGTTAAAGATTGCAACGTTAGAAGCATCAATAGCTGCTTCTTGTTCAACGATGCCACCTTGTTGACCTAGAGCCGGAACCGGCTTTTGGTGTTTCTTAACAAGGTTGATACCTTCAACGATAACTTTACCAGTTACGAGAACCTTAGTTACTTTACCTTTCTTGCCTTTATCTTTACCAGCAAGAACGATTACTTCGTCATTACGACGGATTTTAGCTGCCATGTGTGCCGCTCCTTACAGAACTTCAGGTGCTAGTGACACGATTTTCATAAATTTCGCATTGCGAAGTTCACGAGTCACTGGACCAAAGATACGTGTACCGATAGGTTGCTCTGTATTATTGTTCAACAATACGCAAGCATTACGGTCGAAGCGAATGACAGAACCGTCTGGACGACGTACGCCTTTACGGGTGCGAACTACCACCGCCTTCAGTACATCACCTTTTTTAACTTTACCGCGAGGAATTGCTTCCTTCACTGTAACTTTGATGATGTCACCGATATGTGCATAACGGCGGTGAGAGCCACCCAGAACCTTAATACACATTACCTTGCGCGCGCCTGAGTTATCAGCTGCATCAAGTGTACTTTGCATTTGGATCATTGTTAGTGCTCCGCTAAATATTAAAACTAGACCCTCTCGGGTCGGGCTGCCTCTTTAAAAGGGACGCGAATTGTACCACCCTTTCCTAGGATTGGGTAGACAAAAAATAAACGGCTCCAAAAAAACTTTGGAGCCGTTTAAAATCATAGAATAACGATGATTACATCTTCGCTTTTTCTATAACTTTAACCAATGTCCAAGACTTAGTCTTAGACAGAGGACGACACTCACGAATCTCAACGGTATCGCCTAGGCCACACTCGTTGTTTTCGTCATGTGCGTGTACTTTAGTCGTACGCTTTACGAATTTACCGTAAATTGGGTGTTTCACCATGCGCTCGATAGCAACAGTGATAGATTTATCCATCTTGTCACTAACAACACGACCTAGTTGAGTACGAATTTTGTCGCTCATTATTCGCCTGCCTTCTCAGTCAAAACAGTTTTAACGCGTGCGATATCACGGCGTACAGCTTTCAAAGTATGAGTTTGCTGCAGTTGACCAGTTGCTGCTTGCATGCGCAAGTTGAACTGTTCACGTAGCAAATTCAATAGCTCAGCGTTAAGCTCTTCAGCGCTTTTTGCGCGTAGATCTAGTGCTTTCATCACATCACCTGTTTAATTACGAATGTAGTTTTGAATGGCAGTTTACGAGCCGCTAGGCGGAACGCTTCACGTGCCAATTCTTCAGGTACACCGTCCATTTCGTACATAACCTTACCAGGTTGGATTTGGGCTACCCAGTACTCAACGTTACCTTTACCCTTACCTTGACGAACTTCTAGTGGTTTTTCAGTGATTGGCTTATCTGGGAACACACGGATCCAGATTTTACCTTGACGCTTAACGTGACGTGTCATTGCACGACGTGCCGCTTCGATCTGACGAGCAGTTAGACGACCACGTCCAACGGCTTTAAGACCAAATGTACCGAAGCTTACGTCAGTACCTTTAGCTAGACCGCGGTTGCGACCAGTATGAACCTTACGGAACTTAGTGCGTTTAGGTTGTAGCATCAGTCGACTCCTTACTTACGGCCTTTACGCTGCTTCTTAGGCTTGTCAGCCTTTGGCTCTACAGCGTTTGCAGCTGGCATACCACCAAGGATTTCGCCCTTGAAGATCCAAACTTTAACGCCGATCACACCGTATTGGGTGTGAGCCGAAGAAGTTGCGTAATCAATGTCAGCACGTAGAGTGTGTAGAGGCACACGGCCTTCACGGTACCACTCAGAACGTGCAATTTCAGCGCCGCCAAGACGACCGCTTACTTCCACTTTGATACCTTTAGCGCCTAGACGCATAGCATTTTGAACCGCACGCTTCATTGCACGACGGAACATAACACGACGCTCTAGTTGAGACGCGATGCTATCAGCCACTAATTGGCCGTCTAGCTCAGGTTTACGTACTTCAGCGATGTTAATTTGCGCTGGTACACCTGCAATTTTAGCTACAGCTGCGCGTAGCTTCTCAACGTCTTCACCTTTTTTACCGATAACAACGCCTGGGCGAGCAGTGTGGATAGTCACACGAATGCTCTTAGCAGGACGCTCGATAACGATGCGTGATAGAGACGCTTTTGAAAGTTCCTTAGTAAGGAACTGACGTACCTTGAAGTCGCCGTCTAGGTTGTCAGCGAAATCTTTGGTGTTAGCAAACCATGTAGCATTCCAAGGCTTAACGATGCCAAGACGAATACCATTAGGATGTACTTTCTGACCCATTGCTTACTCTCCTAGTCTCTTAGCGGTCTGCTACAACAACAGTGATGTGGCTTGAACGCTTCAAGATACGATCCGCACGGCCTTTTGCACGAGGCATAATACGCTTCATGACCGGGCCCTCATCTACGAAGATTTTAGCGACATTAAGATCGTCGATATCTGCACCTTCGTTGTGTTCTGCGTTAGCGATAGCTGACTCTAGAACTTTCTTAACTAATACAGCCGCTTTTTTGTTGCTGAAAGTTAGGATTTCAAGAGCCTGATCCACAGATTTACCACGGATTAGATCTGCAACTAAGCGAGCTTTCTGAGGAGAAATGCGAGCAAAGTTATGTTTAGCAATAGCTTCCATCATTTACTCCTTAGCGCTTCTTAGCTTTCTTATCCGCAGCGTGACCACGGTAAGTACGAGTTGGTGCGAATTCGCCCAGTTTGTGACCGATCATTTCATCAGTGACAAATACTGGAACGTGCTGACGACCATTATGGACAGCGATGGTCAAACCAATCATTGATGGAATGATCATTGAACGACGGGACCAAGTCTTAATAGGCTTTTTGTCTCCGCTTTCCACCGCTTTCTCTACCTTCTTCAGCAAGTGTAGGTCAATAAATGGACCTTTCTTGAGAGAACGTGGCATGGCTTATCCTCTTATATAGATTACTTATTACGACGACGTACGATGTACTTGTCGGTGCGTTTGTTGCTACGAGTCTTGAAGCCCTTAGTAGGCATACCCCAAGGAGATACTGGGTGACGACCACCAGATGTGCGGCCTTCACCACCACCGTGTGGGTGGTCAACCGGGTTCATTACTACACCACGTACAGTTGGACGTACGCCGCGCCAGCGTGAAGCACCAGCTTTACCTAGTTCACGTAGCATGTGCTCAGAGTTACCAACTTCACCGATTGTTGCACGGCCTTCAGAAAGTACTTTGCGCATTTCACCAGAACGTAGACGGATAGTTGCATAAGTAGCGTCGCGAGCGACAAGTTGAGCATATGCACCAGCCGAACGAGCTAGCTGTGCACCTTTACCAGGCTTAAGTTCAACACAGTGAATAGTAGAACCCACTGGGATGTTGCGCATTGGCAGAGTGTTACCTGCTTTAATTGGCGCATCAACACCAGACTGGATTGTATCACCAGCTTGAACACCTTTAGGTGCGATAATGTAACGACGCTCGCCGTCTGCGTACAGAACTAGAGCGATATTTGCGCTACGGTTTGGATCGTATTCTAGACGCTCAACTTTCGCTGGGATGCCATCTTTAGTACGTTTGAAGTCAACCAAACGATAGTGTTGCTTATGACCACCACCGATATGACGTACTGTGATACGACCGTTGTTGTTACGACCACCATTCTTAGAGTTTTTCTCTAGAAGAGGTGCGTATGGCTTACCCTTGTGTAGGTCAGCGTTAACAACTTTAACGACGTGACGACGACCAGGGGAAGTCGGCTTACATTTAACAATAGCCATTATTCAACTACTCCTGTTATTCCGCGCCGCCAACAAAGTCAAGATCTTGACCTTCTTTCAAAGTCACATACGCTTTTTTAACGTCGCTGCGGCGACCTTGGCGTAGACCTTGACGTTTGGTCTTACCCTTAGTGATAAGGGTATTTACAGACTTAACTTCAACTTCAAATAGCTTTTCTACAGCTGCTTTGATCTCTTTCTTAGTTGCATCTTTTGCCACTTTGAAAACGATAGTGTTCGCTTTCTCAGCAGTCATAGTTGCTTTTTCAGAGATGTGCGGTGCACGTAGAACTTTTAGTAGACGCTCTTCACTGATCATGCCAGCATCTCCTCAACTTGCTTAACTGCTTCTGCAGTCATTAGAACCTTGTCAAACGCAATTAGGCTAACTGGGTCAAGACCCGCTACGTCACGTGCGTCAACTTTGTATAGGTTGCGAGCAGCTAAGAATAGATTCTCGTCTACTTCGCCAGTAACGATGAGTACATCGTTAAGCTCAAGTTCTTTAAGCTTAGCTAATAGCTCTTTAGTTTTTGGTGCTTCTACTGAGAAGTTATCAACAACGATTAAACGCTCTTGACGAACTAGTTCAGAAAGAATGCTCTTCATAGCACCGCGGTACATTTTTTTGTTTACTTTTTGGCTGTGATCTTGTGGTTTCGCAGCAAAAGTAACACCACCTGTACGCCAGATTGGGCTACGAATTGTACCAGCACGTGCACGGCCAGTACCTTTTTGACGCCATGGCTTAGCGCCACCGCCAGAAACTTCTGAACGTGTCTTTTGAGCACGAGTACCTTGACGAGCACCTGCTGCATACGCAACAACTACTTGGTGTACAAGGGCTTCGTTGAACTCACGTCCGAAAGTAGTTTCGGAAACAGTTAGTGCGTTAGCACCTTTAACCATCAATTCCATTACTTACTCCTAGACGTTATGCTTTAATAGCTGGTTTGACGATCACGTTAGCGCCAGTTGCACCTGGTACTGCACCTTTAATAAGAAGCAGATTGCGCTCAGCGTCAACACGTACGATCTCTAGGTTTTGAGTCGTTACACGCTCAGCACCCATGTGACCTGCCATTTTTTTGCCTTTGAACACGCGACCTGGAGTTTGACATTGGCCAATTGAACCCGGTGCACGGTGAGACAAAGAGTTACCGTGAGTCATATCTTGAGTGCGGAAATTCCAGCGCTTAACAGCACCTTGGAATCCTTTACCTTTAGATGTACCAGTAACGTCTACTTTTTTAACTTCGTTGAAAAGTTCTACATTTAGCTCAGTGCCAACTTCAAACTCTTCGCCGTTTTCTAAACGGAATTCCCAAAGACCGCGACCAGCTTCTACACCTGCTTTCGCAAAGTGACCAGCTTCTGGTTTAGTTACACGGTTGGCTTTCTTAGTACCAGTAGTTACCTGGATTGCTGCATAACCGTCAGTCTCAAGAGTTTTCACTTGAGAAATACGGTTTGCTTCAACCTCAACAACAGTTACTGGGATAGAAACGCCTTCTTCAGTAAATACGCGGGTCATACCCACTTTACGTCCGACTAGACCAATCATTCTTCTAATCTCCCTTAACCTAGGCTGATTTGTACGTCAACGCCAGCAGCTAGATCTAGGCGCATCAGTGCATCAACAGTTTTATCTGTTGGCTCAACGATGTCGATTAGACGTTTGTGAGTACGAATTTCGTACTGATCACGAGCATCTTTGTTGACGTGTGGAGAGATAAGAACAGTGAAACGCTCTTTACGAGTAGGAAGTGGAATAGGACCACGAACCTGTGCGCCGGTACGCTTAGCTGTTTCAACGATTTCCGCTGTAGAAGCATCGATTAGTTTGTAATCGAACGCTTTAAGGCGGATACGGATACGTTGGTTCTGCATGAGACAGAGCTCCAATAATTAAAAATTACACAAACAATATCGCCACTCAAACTCGTTAAAACGAGAGAATGCCGATTGATTTATGTGAAACCGTAGTGCCAAAATTAGGCACATTGTCAGTTAATTTTCGATTAACTTTAATCTATTACTAAACGCAACAGAGCTAATTGTATTAACTGCGAACATAAGCTGAGTATACGTTACTAAACTAACAGCTAGGTCAGTTTACTCCTCACTGCTCATTGGTTCACAACTGGATTTAACCAGTGCGGTGCATTATACAGATCACCATTACACATGCAAGCGCTGTGTAGAAATTAAACTTATAAACTATCTATTTCTTCTACTGAAGAAGTAATAGAAGGGATAGAAAGATGAGGTGAGCACTCACTACCCTATCCTTTTATCCCTGATGCACAATTATACAGCTTGGCGCTGTCTCACTGCTTCAAACAGACAGATCCCAGCCGCTACTGATACGTTTAGGCTAGAAACGGTGCCCGCCATCGGTATTTTGATCAGATCATCGCAGGTTTCGCGCGTTAAACGGCGCATACCATCCCCTTCTGCGCCCATAACAATCGCAAGGGGCCCTGTCAGTTTGGCTTGGTAAATGTCATGCGTCGCCTCACCGGCAGTGCCAACAAACCATACGCCTTGTTCTTGAAGGGCGCGCATGGTACGTGCAAGATTCGTCACTCGTACTAAAGGCACAGTTTCAGCCGCGCCACAAGCGACTTTGCTGACCGTTGCTGTCATTGGTGCTGACTTATCTTTCGGTACGATCACAGCAGCGACCCCGGCAGCATCAGCGTTACGCAAGCATGCGCCGAGATTATGCGGGTCGGTAACACCATCCAAAACCAGTAATAGCGGTTGTTCATGCTGTGCGATGATTGCTTCTAAATCATGTTCATTAAGCTGTTTTGCTGGTTTTACACGAGCAATGATGCCCTGATGATTCGCCCCTTGAGCCTTATCATCCAATGTTTTACGTCCCATATGTTGAATAGAGACACCGCAATGTTGCAGTTCATTTAACAGTGGAAGCAGGCGATCATCTTGCCGCCCTTTCAGTACAAACGCTTCAATCAATCGCGCTGGATCTTTTTCAAGTACAGCGCTGACCGCGTGAATACCATAAATACATTCGTTACTCATGATTTACCCATTGATCGTTATTTACCAGCACGCGCTTTATTTGCTTTGGCCGCGGGTTTCTTTTTGCGTGCTTTTGTTGTTTTGCTTTTTTTTCGTTCAGGTTTTGAGCCTGCACTGCTTTTTTCATCTGGGCGTTTAGTCGCTTCAACTAAAGGAGTAGCCTTTCCTTTACTTGACGTCACCTTCTTGCCACGTGCTTTCTCTCGTGCATCCGTTGCACGTTTCTTCGCTGTCTTGCCTTCTCCGCGCAGCTTACGGCTAGTGCCCACGATTTCAAAGTCAATTTGACGATCATCCAAGTTGACGGATAACACTTTGACTTTAACGGCATCACCTAAGCGATAGATGTTGCCAAAACTTTCGCCGATCAATCGTTGCCCAACGGGATCAAATTGATAGTAGTCGTTCGCTAGCGTTGAAATATGGACCAATCCATCAATGTGCAACTCAGTTAAACGAACGAAGAAACCGAAACCTGTCACGTTGGCTATGACTCCATCAAGCTCTTCGCCTACATGATCTTGCATGTATTCACACTTGAGCCAATCGGATACTTCACGCGTCGCATCATCAGCACGGCGTTCTGTCATTGAACATTGCTGACCATAGAAGTCCATATCATCAAAAGAGTAGTGATAACCACCGGTTGTTGTCCAACGGTCGGTATGATTGCCCGATTCTTTGGCAATCAAATATTTAATTGCGCGGTGCAATAGGAGATCAGGGTAGCGACGAATAGGTGAAGTAAAGTGCGCATAGCGTTTGAGCGCTAAACCAAAGTGACCACAGTTATCCGCGTTATACACAGCCTGCTTCATGGAACGCAGTAACATGGTTTGGATCAACTCTTTGTCTTGGCGCTCACCAATCTGTTTCATTAAGTTAGCGTAATCGGTTGGCGAAGGCTCTAGCCCACCCGCTAAGTTCAAGCCAAGCTCGCCTAAGAAATCCCTAAAGCCGGTCAAACGCTCTTCTCCCGGTGATTCATGGATACGGTACAGAGCGGGCTCTTTCGCTTTTTCCACCAACGAGGCTGAAGCAATATTAGCGAGGATCATGCACTCTTCGATTATTTTGTGCGCATCATTACGAATGACAGGTTCAATGCTGTCGATCTTACGCTCAGCATTAAAGATAAACTTAGTTTCAATCGTTTCAAATTCGATACCGCCACGCTCATCACGCGCTGCTTTTAGCACCTTATACATCGAATAGAGTTCTTCAAGATGAGGAACCACGGCTTGATAACGTTCGCGTAGCTCTTCATCCCCTTCAAGAATGGCGTGTACTTTGTTGTAAGTTAAACGAGCATGGGAGTTCATCACGGCTTCGTAATGTTTGTAACCCGAAATTTTGCCCGTTGCAGAGACTGTCATCTCGCACACCATGCATAGGCGGTCGACTTGTGGATTAAGTGAACAAAGACCGTTCGACAGTACTTCCGGTAGCATAGGAACGACTTGCGATGGGAAGTAAACTGAGTTACCACGGTTGATCGCTTCTTTATCAAGAGCGGTATCGGGGCGCACATAATAACTTACGTCAGCAATCGCAACCCAGAGACGCCAGCCACCACCTTTTTTGGCTTCGCAATAAACCGCGTCATCAAAGTCACGTGCGTCTTCACCATCAATAGTCACTAAAGGTAATTGACGCAGATCCACGCGCCCTTGCTTCGCCTCTTCTGGAACTTCTTCTCTCAGGTTTTCGACTTGCTTTAATACTTCTTGCGGCCACTCATGAGGGATCTGGTGAGTGCGGATCGCTATTTGTGTCTCCATGCCGGGAGCCATATTTTCGCCAAGTACTTCTACAACCCGACCTGTCATTCCTCTAGCTCTGGCACCGCGATCGGTAATTTCAATCACCACCACGTTCCCCATGCGAGCTCCGCCTTTGTGCTCATTAGGGATCAAGATGTCTTGAGTGATGCGTGAATCATCGGGCACGACATAAGAGTAGCCATTTTCGAGGAAGAAACGCCCAACAAGTTGGGTTTTACGTTCTTCCAACACTCGAACCAAACGCCCTTCTTTACGGCCTCTTTTATCCGTGCCTGTCGGTTGTACCAGCACGTAGTCGCCATGAATAATGGTACGCATTTGGTGATGAGGTAGCAAAACATCGTTATCTTTGCCAACGCTGCCATCAGGGCGAACCCACCCATGACCATCTTTATGTCCGATTACGTGACCTTTGATCATTTCCAGTTTTTCTGGCAATGCATAGCATTGGCGACGAGTAAATACCAATTGGCCATCTCGCTCCATCGCACGCAAACGACGGCGTAGCCCTTCGTATTGCTCTTCACCAGACAAACCCAATGCCTCAAAAAGATCATTACGATTCATCGGTACATTGGCTTCGGTTAGAAATTCGAGGATGAATTCTCGGCTTGGAATTGGATTTTCGTAATTGCTAGATTCTCGATCCGCAAAAGGATCGTTATTGATAATTTCAGACATAGGCAGACCTGCTAAAGCAAGGAGAGATAGCCAGAGTATAACTGACTCACGACAGAAGCTACAGCAGCGTATTGATTATTATAGGCTAATGCGTTAGACGAAAAGCGCAGAAATGACTTCGCCCAACCGTGTGGGCGAAATAAGAAAAGCAATAATGAAGGCTACCAAAACGTGTCTCTGCGCTTGGCTCGCGCAACCACATTTTGTGGCATTCGCTGCTCTAACCCCTGCCGGAGCATAGAGATCCGAGAATGTATTCTTTGATCGATAGTCACCGAATTATAGAGCCAGCGATAAGCATCTTCATAATCAAGCGGGCTACCATAATCGCGCAGCAACAGCTCAGCTAGATGGATACGAGCATTAATATTGCCCATCGCAGCAGCTTCACGCAGATAAGGAATAGCTCGCTCTTTATCCTGCTGTACTAAAGTACCACGCGAATAATAACGCCCAAGCTGCTCTAACGCAGCGGGTAAACCTTGATGAGCTGCATTTTCCATATAGTACAAGCCAAGTTCGACATCTTGATCTACGCAGACCCCCCACGCTAGCATATCTCCATACAAAAACTCGTAGGAAGGCAGGCTGATGCGAGTAGCACGCGCAACAATATCTTCTACCAATTGGCAGTTGTCGGCTTTGACTTGCTCTAAATGTTTATTTTGCTCAATTAACTTGATTAGCTCAGCTTCAGTGTAAATAGGGACCGGCTCACCCACTTCCGCCACGTTGGCATGACTCAAGGATGAGGTCAGCGCTAAAAACAATGAAGCTGCTACCGTTCGTAGCTTCATACCTGCACTCTTTATGTCTATCGATAGCCTTAAAATTATAGCCTCAGTTTCATCTAGGGCTGGGCTTGATAATCTTATCGACCAGTGCGGCAAACTCTTTAGACAAAATTTGCCGTTATTCGGCCATTTATTGCCACACCAAGAGTAAAATGTGATCAGTACAGGTATAAAAAAACCGGCTCTGAAAGCCGGTTTTAAAAACGTTTATCAATCAACCATTAAACTGAAAATGGGTGAACCTTGATAATGGTTTCGTTACGATCTGGACCTGTAGAAACGATGTCAACAGGTACACCAGTCAACTCTTCAATACGTTTGATGTAATCAAGCGCCGCTTGTGGCAGGGCATCAATTGATTTAGCACCGAAAGTATTTTCAGACCAACCAGGCATGGTTTCGTAAATAGGTGTTACCGCTTCAAAAGCGTCAGCTGCCATTGGTGATACTTGAGCAATTGAGCCATCTGGCATTTGGTAACCCGTACAGATTTTTAGCTCTTCTAGACCATCAAGTACGTCAAGTTTAGTCAAGCAGAAGCCTGTGACTGAGTTAATTTGAATGGCGCGACGCATCGCTACCGCATCAAACCAACCACAACGACGCTTACGGCCTGTTGTCGCACCAAACTCATGGCCTTTAGTGCCTAGGTGATTACCGATTTCATCATCCAATTCGGTTGGGAATGGACCTGCACCAACGCGAGTACAGTAAGCTTTCGCGATACCTAGGATATAACCTAGATGGCGAGGGCCGAAACCAGAACCGGCTGCAACACCACCAGCAGTCGTGTTAGAAGACGTTACGTATGGGTAAGTACCGTGGTCGATGTCAAGCATAGTACCTTGCGCACCTTCAAACATGATTTTGTCGCCACGCTTACGCGCTGCATCAAGTTCATCGGTCACGTCGATCACCATCGAAGTCAGCAAATCAGCATAGCCTTGTGCTTGCTCAAGTACGGATTCGTAGCTTACTGGTTCAGCTTTGTAGAAATGCTCAAGTTGGAAGTTATGGAACTCCATCACTTCTTTTAGCTTTTCTGCAAATGAAGCCATATCGAACAAGTCACCAACGCGTAAACCACGACGAGCCACTTTGTCTTCATAAGCAGGACCGATACCACGACCTGTCGTACCAATTGCTTTTTTACCACGAGCCGTTTCACGAGCTTGGTCAAGCGCAATGTGGTAAGGAAGAATAAGTGGGCAAGCTTCAGAAATGAAAAGACGTTCGCGGACTGGAATACCACGCTCTTCTAGAGGCTTCATTTCATTGATTAGTGCGTCAGGTGAAAGCACAACACCGTTGCCGATGATGCATTTCACTTTATTGCGAAGAATGCCGGATGGAATTAAATGAAGAACGGTTTTTTCACCGTCAATGACCAAAGTGTGGCCTGCATTATGGCCGCCTTGGTAGCGAACCACGTATTTTGCATCTTCAGTTAAAAGGTCTACGATTTTACCTTTGCCTTCGTCACCCCATTGGGTGCCTAGAACGACTACGTTATTTCCCATCTTTCCAAGTCTGATTGCTAGTTAAAAAAGGATTCTAGCACCGAATCCTTTTCCTTGCAGTCCTTTTTTAAACACGAAAATGTCATAAAAATATAACTTAATAAATGATTCAGTTATTAGGCACGTAAGTTACTCATCCGAATATATTTTTACGATTAGCTCTCCTTGACGATCAACACAAGCACGGTACATACCAGAACTGTTCATTGCAAAATGAATGTCGCCTTGCGCATCAATGGCGATCAATCCACCCTCACCACCGAGCGTTTTAAGTTCACCCTGAATAATGGTTTCACATGCGGTATGAACATCTTCTTTTAAATAACGCATGCGAGCGGCAACGTCACTGGCAACCATTTTACGAATGAAATATTCTCCCATGCCCGTTGTCGATACCGCCACATTACCATTTTCAGCCACCGTTCCTGCACCTATGATGGGAGAATCGCCGACGCGACCAAATTTTTTATTCGTGATGCCACCGGTACTAGTAGCAGAGGCAAGGTTGCCTTGTTTATCCAATGCAACTGCGCCAACAGTGCCAAATTTCTTGTCATCTGGGAATTTTGATTCCGACAAAGCAAATTGATTGCGGCTTTTCATCGCTAGCAACTGTTCATAACGACGCTCAGTAAAAAAGTAATCTTGTTCTGTATATTGATGCCCTTGAGTAAAAGCAAACGCTTCTGCGCCCTCACCAATCAACAACACATGATCACTGTGCTTCATTACATCACGCGCGAGCTGCACTGGGTTTTTAATGTGCCGAACCCCAGCGACCGCGCCTGCATCCATCATTTTGCCATGCATGACAGAAGCATCCATCTCCACCATCTCTTGATGCGTTAACACCGAACCTTTTCCTGCGTTAAACAACGGAGAGTCTTCAAGTATTTTCACAGCCTCGACCACCGCATCCAGTGCATCACCATCTTGCGTCAGTACTTGATACCCCGCTCGGACAGCGCTTTCTAGTGTGTTCAAAATATCGCGCTTTAATGATTCGCTCATTTGTTGACGAATGATGGTTCCGGCGCCGCCATGAATGGCGATAGCAAAAGGTTGTGACATGAGAATTCCTTAACTTAATAAATTGAGAGGCAATACACTTCTGTTCTACACATTAACGATACCCAAATAACTTGAAGTTGCAGGTAGGCGGCAAGTGAGTACTGTAATAATTAACAAGCAACAAAAAAGCGCTAATCGCATGACGATTAACGCTTTCCATTTCATTGTATCAATCGGTTATTGCTGCCTACTTGGCACAACCAACCAAAAAATGATTAATGTGAACCGCAGCTGCCGCCACCGCAACAACCTTCTTTTTTCTCACCATGGTCATGGCCTTCACCACCACAGCAACCACCTTCATGGTCGTGGTCGTGGTCGTGGTCGTGGCCATGCCCACAGCCACCAGCTTGGTGAATGTGACCATGTTGGATCTCTTCTTCAGTTGCAGCGCGAATCGCAACGACTTCTACATCAAACGTTAATGTTTGGCCAGCCAACATGTGGTTACCATCAACTACTACTTCGTCACCATCCACTTCCGTGATTTCAACTGGAATTTGGCCTTGGTCAGTATCCGCTAGAAAACGCATACCCACTTCAATTTCATCAACGCCTTGGAAAACTTCAGCAGGTACACGTTGTACAAGCTCATCGTTGTATTCACCGTACGCATCTTCAGGAGCGATAGTTGCTGTGAACTTATCGCCCACAACTTTTCCTTCCAACTCATTTTCAAGGCCAGTGATTAGATTGTTGTGACCGTGAAGGTAATCTAGTGGTGCATCAACTGTTGATTGGTCTACGACTGCACCATCTTCCAATACTAATTGGTAGGCTAGGCTTACAACCACGTTCTTTTCAATTTTCATAACAACTCCAAGGAGGTTTGTTCCTAGGTTGTCATCTTCAAACCTAAGAAATCGATCGGTATGAGGCGTATTATGAAGATCTATTCCAGAAACTCAATTATTCTGGTTTAAAAATCCCGATCATCTCTTGCCGAGCATGTTCACTTTTTTCTACAGATTTGGGCTTTCGCTGCTCATGGTAGTCACACTCGACACACTCAACGAGCTCTATGTTGTTTTCAACCCACCAGCGCAGAGTGTCTTGTGACTGACAACTTGGGCACTTTGCACCGGCAATAAAGCGTTTTTTCTGTTTCACGTTACATCCTACAACTGAATATTGATTGGCGTTATTTTTCCCAATAATGACGAGATTGGCGATCATTATCCATTTCACGCCCAAATATTTCTTCTAGCTCTTTACGTGCCTCTTTGGCGCGCAGTGCGAGTTGTTTGTCTTGGTTATGTTGCGGTAGCAGCTCTTTGAGCATCGCATTATCGAGTTTTCTAAAATGTGCTTCGGCGCGCTTGGCTTGGTAAGGGTGCATGCCCAATTCGACCAGTACTTGTCGGCCGAGGTCCAAAGCGCCTAAGAAAGTTTCCCGCGAGTATTTATCGACCCCATGACTGAGTAACTGATACGCCTCTACCCGGCTACGAGCGCGAGCTAAGATCTTTAACTGCGGGAAATGGTGCTGACAAAGCTCGACAATTTTCATCACTTCATCGGGCGCATCGGTACAGATGACGATCGCTTCAGCTTCTTCTGCACCCGCGGCGCGCAATAGTTCAAGTTGAGTCGCATCACCATAAAAAACGTTATAACCGTACTCTCTCAATAATTTAATTTGACTGGCATCGCTTTCTAATACGGTAATTTTAATCTTATTGGCGTACATCAAACGCCCTACAATTTGCCCAAAACGGCCAAAACGGCCAAAACCCGCAATGATGATTTGCGGCTGTTTATTGACGACATCGGAATGCATCTCATCATCACTGCTGAGGTTCAATTTTCGCGCAAACCATTTGTCCTGAATCGTTAGTAATAAAGGTGTGGTGACCATCGACAGACTGACCACAACGAGCAAAAAGGCCACTTGATCCGGTAATAGCAAGCCCTGCGCGCTTGCCGCAGTGAAAATCACGAACGCGAACTCGCCGCCTTGGCTGAGGATCGCCGCCATTTTGCTGCGCGCTTTAGAACGCGTACCCGACAAACGCGCGAGGAGATAAAGGATTCCTCCTTTGAGCACCACTAGACCGAATACAGCCGCCAACACTTGCAGCGGCGCTTGCGCCAATAAGCCCAAATTAACCGCCATTCCAACGGCAATAAAAAATAGCCCGAGCAATAACCCTTTAAACGGTTCAATCGCGATTTCTAGTTCATGGCGAAATTCACTTTCAGCCAGCAGCACACCAGCCAGAAAAGTACCGAGCGCCATTGACAAGCCAAGCTGCTGCATCAGCAGTGCAATACCAATTACCAACAGTAAGGCAGCAACGGTAAAAAGCTCTCGCACGCCACTGGTCACAATATAACGAAACAGTGGGCTCAAGAGGAAATGCCCCGCCACCAGCAAAGCGGTAATACCACCCAACATCCAAATCATATCTAACCAGCTTCCACCCGCGTTGCCTGCCAGCAAAGGCAAAAAGGCCAACATTGGGATGACAGCGATATCTTGAAAAAGCAGTACCGCAAAACCAGACTGGCCAGCTTCACTGCGTGTTAGCCCTTGTTCTTCAATTACGCGTAATGCGATTGCTGTCGAAGAGAGCGCAAGGCCCATACCAATCACTAAACTACTCTGCCAGTTAACGCCTAATAGATAAGCAATACTGGCGATGACTAAGGTACTGACCACCACCTGCGCGCCACCCAAACCAAGGATCGGCCCGCGCATCTGCCACAATTTTTTGGGGTTTAATTCCAGCCCAATCAGAAACAACAGCAGCACTACGCCAAATTCAGCAAAGTGTAATATGGCTTGCACATCACTGATTAAACCGAGCCCCCAAGGGCCTATGGCTACACCCGCTAACAAATAGCCGAGCACCGAACCCAGCCCTGCACGCTGAGCAATCGGTACGGCCACCACAGCTGCGGTTAAAAACACCACGCTGCTTTGTAAAAAATCACCGCTTAACGCCATCAAGCTCTCCTTGTGTGGCCAGTGGGTGTTGCAACCAGTGCCGATAATGTTCAGCGTGTTGATAGCGCTCCATATCAGTCACATTACGTGACCAGTAGAGCACTAACGGTTCCATCCAATTCATACAACACAGAGCCGCAGTTAATTCAAATGGTTGGAGAATTTGATCCAGTGGGTATTTGTTGTAGCCCCGCTCATCAAACGCTTCTTTTTTTCCGCCCGTGGTGATGACGCTACGCCAGTATTTACCATGCAACGCCGTCTGTCCGCCGAAGGCAAACCCTTTGGCAAGCACGCGATCAAACCACTCTTTGAGTAGCGCTGGGCAGGAATACAGATAAAGAGGGTGTTGAAACACAATCACATCATGCTCAAGTAGTTTTTGCTGCTCTGCGTGCACATCGATAAAAAAATCGGGATAGGTTGCATACAAATCATGCACAGTGACGTGGGAAAGTGACGCAATATTGTGCAGCATAGTTTGATTGGCGATGGAGTTTAATGGCTCAGGATGCGCATAAATCACCAATATTTTAGGTGTAATTTGGTCAGGCATGACGGTGGTGGACATTTTTGTCTGCGCTCCCAATAGTTATCAATATGTTATTAGGCATAATAACGCAATTTGCATAATGATCGACATTTATCCTTATTGCCCCTACTATTCCACGCGATAACGTCTCGATATGAAAAATAGATTTTTATGATTACCTTCTCTGATATTCAATTACTGCGCGGCGGTAAACCGCTCCTTGAAAAGGCCTCTGCAACTATCCAGCCGGGCGATAAAGTTGGCCTAGTAGGCAAAAATGGCTGTGGCAAATCAACGCTCTTTGCCCTACTCAAAGATGAGCTATCTATTGACGCCGGCTCCTTCAGTAAACCAGCTCATTGGGAACTGGCTTGGGTTGCCCAAGAAACTCCAGCTCTTGATCGCAATGCGATTGAGTATGTCATCGATGGCGATCGTGAATATCGTGAATTAGAACGGCGCCTCAGCGTTGCTGAAGAGGCTGACCAAGGAACCTTAGTTGCAGAGCTGCATGGAAAAATTGAAACCATCGGTGGATACAGTATTCGCGCCCGGGCTTCTGAACTGCTTGATGGTTTGGGGTTTAGCCAAGAACAGATAGGATGGAGCTTAACGCAATTTTCAGGTGGTTGGCGGATGCGCTTAAACTTAGCGCAAGCGCTGTTGTGCCGCTCGGATCTACTGCTGCTTGATGAACCGACCAACCACTTGGATTTGGACGCCGTCATGTGGCTTGAACGTTGGTTACAAAACTATCCCGGCACCTTGATCTTGATTTCCCATGACCGCGATTTTCTTGATCCGATCGTCGGACGCATCATCCATATCGAAAATCAAGCCATGAACGAATACACCGGAAACTACTCATCGTTTGAAAATCAACGGGCGCAAAAACTGATCTTGCAACAAGCCATGTACCAGAAGCAGCAAAAACAGATGGTGCACATGCAAAGCTACATCGACCGTTTCCGCTACAAGGCCTCCAAAGCTCGCCAAGCACAAAGCCGTATAAAAGCGCTGGAACGAATGGAAAAAGTGCTGCCAGCTCAATTTGATAACCCATTTAATTTCGAATTTCGAGAGCCTTCGGCACTGCCTAACCCAATCATGATGATGGACGAAGTCTACGCCGGGTATGGTGAACGTTTAATTTTAGAAAAAATTCGCCTCAACCTTGTACCGGGAAGCCGTATTGGATTACTCGGGCGTAACGGTGCGGGTAAATCAACATTAATTAAATTACTCTCCGGCGAGTTAAAACCGCAAGGCGGCGATCTCACTTATTCGCAAGGTGTAAAGATTGGTTACTTTGCCCAGCATCAGTTAGAAACACTGCATCCAGAAGAGACCCCTCTGCAGCACATGATGCAAATTGCCCCGGATAAAAACGAACTTGAGCTGCGTAATTATCTGGGTAGTTTTGGTTTCCAAGGCGACAAAGCGCTAGAAAAAATCGCTCCGTTTTCCGGGGGTGAAAAGGCTCGCTTAGTGCTTGCGCTAATTGTGTGGCAAAAACCGAACTTGCTGCTGCTTGATGAACCCACCAACCACTTAGACTTGGATATGCGTCAAGCCCTAACGTTTGCCCTGCAAACCTTTGAAGGCGCGATGGTCATCGTCAGCCATGATCGTTATCTACTGCGCGCAACCACCGATGACTTGTACTTGGTGCACGATCGTCAAGTCGCGCCTTTCGATGGGGATTTAACCGACTACTACAAGTGGCTGACAGAACAACAGAAAGCGGAACGTAGAGAAGTTCAATCTCAGCAACCTGCCAAAGACAGCAGCAACAGTGCCGCTGCCAAAAAAGATCAAAAGCGCCGAGAAGCGGAATTTCGCATCCAAACCGCACCAATTCGCAAAAAACTGACACAACTCGAAGCGAAAATGGACACATTGAACGCGGCACTGGCGCAAACTGAAGTGCAATTGTCTGATACTTCGCTGTATGAAGCCGAAAACAAAGCTAAACTTACCGAAGTGATTGCGCTTCAAGCTCGCAGCAAATCGGCACTTGAAGCAATCGAAATGGAATGGATGTCGGAACAAGAGACACTCGAACAACTAGAGCAGGAATTCAGTCGCTAAGATGAGCCAAGAGCACGTACGATTATCACTGACCTTAGAACGCTTATGGCAATTCAGTTTGCAATACTACAGCGTGCGAGAAGTGAAAGAGGCGTGCTTAAGTTTACAAAATAACTTCCACGGCAACGTCAACTTATTGCTGCTACTCAAATGGCTTGATGAGCAACAAGTGACGGTTGCCGATGCTGACTGGCAAAATGTCACTCAATGTATCGGTCGTTCAGAAGCGCTGTTGCACAGTTACCGAGAGTTAAGACGACGTTTGAAAAGCATGGTGCCAGATACGCTGTACCGCGAGGCGCTGCAATTTGAGCTGCAACTTGAAAAGCAGCAGCAAGCTGACCTTGTGGAATGTATCAACGCATTGGCATTGCAGAATAACCATGGTGAACAATTAACGCTGCGTTACTGTCGCCAGCTTGGCTGTGAGCATTTGCATCTCGCCTTTAAAACCCCAGCGCCTCATTCTCAAAAACCGTAACTACATCAATTGCTCTCTCAGTGTATACTGGTCGCAATTCATAAAAATAATACGCTATGGTTATGACTCCATTTATCGCTGCTACTGGGCTAACAAATCCACACCTTCAGACTCTGCTTCCTCGTTTATTGCGCAAATGCGCACGTTTTGAGCCGCTGTGGCAAACGCTGTTTACACCTGATGGTGATTTTTTAGACCTTGCTTGGAGTGATGATTGGCGCTCAGAGCGAGTACAAAATAAACCCTTATTCGTCTTGTTTCATGGCTTAGAAGGCAGTTTTCATAGCCCTTATGCCAATGGCTTAATGTACGCCTTCGCACAACAGGGGTGGTTATCGGTCATGATGCATTTTCGTGGCTGTAGCGGCAAACCGAACCATTTGGCACGCGCTTACCATTCTGGTGAGGTTGAAGATGCACGCTTTGTGCTCGAATACATACGCAAGCAATGCCCGAATAGACCTGTCGTGGCGGTGGGCATTTCTCTTGGCGGCAATATGTTGGTTAATTACTTAGCGCAATATAATCACGACCCGATCGTTAGCGCGGCAACCGTTGTCTCCGCTCCGCTCGATCTGGCAGCGTGTTCCACACGTATTGAACAGGGATTTTCAAAGGTTTATCGCGCTTACTTACTGACATCATTGAAAAAAAATGCACTAAAGAAACAGCATCTTTTACATAATGAGTTAGGTATTTCTCACCATCAAATTAAACACATCAAAAAACTTTACGAATTTGACGATCTCATCACCGCGCCTTTGCATGGTTTTCAAGATGCGCAGGATTACTACCAGCAGTGCTCAGGCCTTTCAAAGCTGACACAAATTCGCGTGCCGCTACAAATCATTCAAGCGCAAGATGATCCCTTTATGACGGATGCCGTGATCCCAAAATTTGCCTTACCAGAGAACATCCATTACCGCTTATTTACCCAAGGTGGCCATGTCGGTTTTCTCAGCGGTAGCGCGCTTAAGCCTAAATTTTGGCTCGAAGAAGCACTTCCAACCTATTACGAAGATCTGCGTCACGGCAACCCTATTGACCATCAATGCAACGCATGATTAATCACATATCGCTTTAAATCGATACCCTTTTCTCCATGACAGTTTAAGAGGTCGTCATGCTTATTCCTTGGCAGCACATTGCGCCTGAAACACTGGATAATTTGATTGAAACGTTTGTATTACGCGAAGGTACTGATTACGGAGAGCAGGAAGTACCATTGCAGCAAAAAATCGAGCAAATAAAGAAACAGCTCGCAACAGGGGAAGCGATCATCGTCTATTCTGAGTTGCATGAAAGTGTGGATATTCAATTGCGTAAATAATTTCCGCACAAAACAATCTACTCTTTTCGTGCTATATTGCAGCCATCGATAACAAGTACGTTACATACAGACAGGGTTTGTCATGTCAGCAAAACATCCAATTATCGCTGTCACCGGCTCGTCCGGTGCCGGTACAACTACGACCTCTGAAGCCTTTCGCAAAATGTTCAATATGATGAACATAAAACCAGCATGGGTTGAAGGGGATAGCTTCCACCGCTTTACCCGGCCAGAAATGGATGTGGAAATTCGTAAAGCGCGCGAACAAGGGAAGCACATCAGCTACTTTGGTCCACAAGCCAATGATTTTCCTGCATTGGAAGAATTTTTCCGCCAATATGGGAAATTAGGCACAGGCCAAGTTCGTCGTTATCTGCACTCTTTTGACGAAGCTGTGCCCTACAATCAAATGCCCGGCACCTTTACACCTTGGCAAGATTTACCAGAAAACTCGGATGTGATGTTTTACGAAGGTCTGCATGGCGGTGTAGTCGATGGCGATGTAAACGTCGCGCAGCATGTCGATTTTTTGATAGGTATGGTGCCAATCGTTAACCTTGAGTGGATACAAAAATACGTGCGTGATACACGTGATAGAGGCCATTCACGTGAAGCAGTGATGGATTCTATCGTTCGTTCAATGGACGATTACCTCAATTACATCACCCCTCAATTCTCGCGAACTCACATCAACTTTCAACGGGTGCCAACGGTTGATACTTCAAACCCACTTAACGCCAAGGGCATCCCTAGTTTGGATGAAAGCTTCGTCGTGATCCGTCTGCGCGGCATAAAGAATGTTGATTTCCCCTATCTGCTCGCCATGATTGATGGCTCTTTTATGTCGCGCCACAACACCATTGTGGTGCCGGGTGGCAAGATGAGTTTTGCGATGGAATTGATCGTCAGACCGATCCTGCAGCAATTGATTGAAACAGGTAAAATTGGCTAAGTGATCGGACAAGTTGACGGTTACTTTTCATACCGTGATCATGTGCACAGTTTTGCGTAAAAAATCATGCCACTGACACGATTAAAATCAAGAAATCGTTTCTGAAAAAGGATACTATCCTTAACCGAAACACAAGTTAGCTTGCAGCATTTGGAAAGTGCTCTTATCCTAGTAAGCCTATTTTAGGCTTAGCTACAATATGGAAAGCGGCAAGCGTACCCTGCAGAGGAAGTGAGATATTATGGTTCTAGGTAAACCTCAAACCGATCCAACACTAGAGTGGTTTCTTTCACACTGTCATATTCATAAATACCCATCGAAAAGCACGTTGATTCATGCGGGCGAAAAAGCAGAGACGCTGTACTACATCGTCAAAGGCTCGGTAGCGGTATTGATTAAAGACGAAGAAGGTAAAGAGATGATCCTCTCTTACCTCAACCAAGGTGACTTTATCGGTGAGCTTGGTCTATTTGAAGAAGACCAAGAGCGTACTGCTTGGGTCCGTGCAAAATCACCTTGTGAAGTTGCGGAAATCTCTTTTAAGAAATTCCGTCAGCTTATCCAAGTGAACCCAGACATCTTAATGCGTCTGTCTGCACAAATTTCTCGACGCCTGCAAGTCACCAGTCAAAAAGTAGGCGATTTAGCCTTCCTAGACGTGACGGGCCGTATTGCACAAACGCTACTTAACCTGGCGAAACAACCTGATGCAATGACGCACCCAGATGGCATGCAAATCAAAATCACCCGTCAAGAGATCGGCCAAATTGTAGGCTGTTCTCGTGAAACTGTGGGACGTATTTTGAAGATGCTCGAAGAGCAGAATTTAATTTCTGCCCACGGTAAAACTATCGTGGTGTACGGAACTCGTTAATTTCAATCAAAATGATTGAGATTGAATGCATAAAGCCACCTTGGGGAACTCAGGTGGCTTTTTCTTTGGTGATATTTCAGTACGAAAGTAAAAAGATGAGAGGCTATTGCATGTCTGTACTTTCAAATATCTTATCTGCAGAGGCCGCCACAAAACCACTGTAGAGTTCACCGTTGACCATTGGATAGCGTTTGGCAAATTCATAGAATCCACCGGGAATCACCTCCACCCCTTCCGTAAATTGCACCGGTACTTTATCGGCCATGGTCGACGACTGCTCAAGCAGCACATCAGGCGTACCTTTCACTTCCCCACCATTTTCATTGATGGTAAAACCCGCTTGGCGTAGATGATCATTGACCGCTTTCACTTCATTAAACGCCTGCAGTTGATTAACACTAACAGTGAAATGGTTTGCGCCATAACCATGCGCCGCCAACCAAGCGGCGTATTCACTTTCGTTGGCAAGCTGCAAATAATCGCTGTAGCTTAGTTGCCACAGGCGACCGCCATATAAAAAGTCACTGCTGTTTAATTTATTGCTATCGACTTGATGTACCAGCTTCTCCACAATGGCTTGGAGTGCAGGTGAGCACTCTTCCACTTTCAGCTCGCTTATGAATACTTTAGGCTGGGTCGAATCAGGGTGTTCATAGTGCTTCGCTACCAGCTTCTTACTTTCAAACACATAATCACCACAGGCAACGTAGCCTAAGGCAAGAAAAGGCTTAGCCAGCGTTTCAATACCTAATGGCGCAACATTGAAGGTTCGCAACGCAATATGGTCATTAATCAAGGCTTCGTCTTCTTGAAGCAAGTGATGGACTTTGTCGGCAGAAGGGCAAAGGCGCTGAATGTAGTCATTCCATAATGATTGAAATAAAACGGTTGGCGTCATAACGCCTCCTTGTCTGTGCTCGGTTTAAACCATGCTAGTAGGCATGGGGTTTTAGATAAAGTTTACTGCTATAGCTCAACCCCAGGGCTGAGCGTGGCAGGCAGTTCTGTCGAACAACCTTCCATTGATGCCATTGGGTATGCGCAGTAATCGGCCGCGTAATAGGCGCTTGGTCTTAAATTTCCCGACGCTCCCGGCCCACCAAACGGTGCATCACCACTGGCTCCGGTTAATTGTCGATTACGATTTACAATACCAGCGCGGATATGATCGACAAAGTAATCCCATTCGGCATCATTGGTCGACACTAAGCCTGCCGATAAACCAAAGCGAGTTTCATTAGCCAGTTGCACCGCTTGATCTAAGCTTTGGTAACGCACGACTTGTAACAATGGCCCGAAATACTCTTCATCAGGCAATTGACTAACTGCGGTGACATCAATAATGCCCGGAGTGACAAACGCCGCCTGCAAAGGTGTCGCGGCCAGCAAGCTGACGCCACCCAAGGCGCGTAAATTGTCCTGAGCAGCAAGAATGAACTGCGCCGCCGCTTGTGATATTTGTGGCCCCATAAAAGGTGCTGGCTCAGCAAAGGGATGATCAATACGCAATTTTTGAGTGGCACTGACCAGCTTTTCAAGTAACAGATCACCTTCATTCCCTTCAGGAACGTAAAGACGCCGTGCGCAGGTACAGCGCTGGCCTGCACTTAAAAATGCGGATTGAATAATGGTATACACTGCCGCATCAAGCTCGCCATACTGCTTAGAGATGACCATGGGGTTGTTGCCGCCCATTTCTAAAGCCAGCATTTTGCCCGGCTGCCCAGCAAACTGGCGATGGAGTAAATGACCGGTATTGGCGCTACCAGTAAAGAGAAGGCCATCAATGCCTTTGGCCTGAGCAAGCGCAATACCCGTTTCCTTCGCGCCCTGCACTAGGTTAAGTACACCCGCAGGTAGGCCTGCTTCTTGCCACAACTTCATCACAAACTCACCAGTCCACGGAGTCTGCTCTGAAGGTTTAAACACAACCGTATTACCCGCTAAAAGTGCAGGCACAATATGACCATTCGGCAGGTGGGCAGGAAAATTATACGGACCAAAAACCGCAAGAACACCCAATGGACGATGACGTAATACCAGTTGATTACCCGCCGCTTCGCGTGTGTTTTCACCAGTGCGATCATGATAAGCTCGAATGGATATAGCGATTTTACCCGCCACCGCTGCCGCTTCAGTACGCGTTTCCCAGAGTGGCTTTCCTGTCTCTTTGGCGATGATCTGTGCAAGCTCTTCACTGCGCTGTTTCACTTTTTCAGCGAAGGCTAAGACATATTGCTCACGCTCAACAAAAGGACGTTTTTTCCACTCTATAAATCCGACTCTTGCCGCCGTTACCGCAGCTTCTACTTGCGCGGGTGTGGCGCTATCGCCCTGCCAAATCGTCTCATTGTTATAGGGACTAAGCGAAAGCATTGCCTCGCCTTGTCCAGCTAACCATTCACCTGCAATCCACTGAGTCATCTGTTAATCCTTACCTTCCAATGTACCTATTTTACTGCGCCAAAATTCGAACAAAACCACCACTATCAACCAATAGAGCTTGCGCCACTTTAGGTGAGATGATCACCGTTTCCGTTTCGCGGTTATAAGCACCTTTTGCAGCAGTAGCACGAAAGTTTTCAAACGAGCTATTGCAGATAAGATAATCTTGCGAGCTTGAATGCTCGGCCAGTTCCACTTTAGCTCGCACCGAGTGACGTACGGATTCGATATTGCGCAAATCGCACTCAACCGTTGGACCTGCATCAAAAATGTCTACATAGTTACGGCAGGTGAATCCTTCGCGCTCGAGTAGCGTTAACGCTGGACGGGTATTGTCATGCACTTGACCAATCACCGCCTGTGCCTCTTTACTCAATAAGTTGACGTAAATCGGCAGTTTGGGCATCAGATCAGCAATAAACCCTTTTTTACCAATGCCAGTTAAATAATCAGCCATAGTGAAATCAATCGAGAAAAAATGCTCTTGCAGCCATTGCCAAAAGGGCGAGTTGCCTTCGGCATCAGACACACCACGCATTTCAGCAAAGATGGTTTTAGAAAAACGATGTGGGTGTTCTGCCATCATCAGAAAACGGCATTTCGACATCAAACGCCCATTCAACCCTTGACGAAAATCTGGGCGTAAAAAAAGCGTACAAATTTCACTGCATCCCGTGTAGTTATTGCCAAAAGTAAGCAACTTGACGGTATTGTTGAC
This sequence comes from Vibrio qinghaiensis, assembly GCF_002257545.1. Taxonomy (NCBI): domain Bacteria; kingdom Pseudomonadati; phylum Pseudomonadota; class Gammaproteobacteria; order Vibrionales; family Vibrionaceae; genus Vibrio; species Vibrio qinghaiensis. The sequence continues at coordinate 2,486,165 of NZ_CP022741.1, forward strand.
CTTCAGCTTAGGCGACGAATGCACTATCGTGCTGATGTGATAAGAATAAAACGGCACGTCATGGCCAATCGATGCCTCAACGCCAGTCGTCCCTGCGACCTCACCGGTTTCAGAATCAAAACCGACCATCAGGTAGCCCTCATCTCCCGGCTCTGAGACGTCGGGTTTAGCGAAGCTGTATTCAGAATGAGTAATACGGTTGGTTAAGAGCTTTTCATTTACGGGTAGTGATGTAAACCCGTGACCGGATTCAATAGCGCATGTGTGTAGCGCATCGTAGTCCGACATTGCGATAGGGCGAACAACTAGCATCAATACTTCCCTCCAGATGCTTGAAGTGGCCCAAGGCATCCTACCTTGGGCTGCTAGGCTTTTTCACTACATGAGTGATGCAATAGCTTTATCTAATCTTGCTAAGCCTTCTTCTATTTCTTGTTTGGTGATCACTAATGAAGGCGTCATACGAACCACGTTCATACCCGCAACCAACACCAGTAAACCTTGCTTGCCCGCGGCTTGTAGGATATCGCGAGCGCGACCTTGCCACTGCTCATTCAATGCCGCGCCAAGCAGTAGACCTTTACCACGGATTTCACTAAAAATGTGGTACTTCTCATTAATGTTAGCCAATCCTTCACGAAAGAGCGCTTCACGCTCTTTCACGCCAGCCAAGGTTTCTGGCTGACTAACCACATTAACTACCGCTTCTGCTACCGCGCAAGCCAGTGGGTTGCCACCATAAGTAGAGCCGTGAGTGCCCACTTTAAAATGCGCGGCCAATTCGTTTGTGGTGAGCATAGCGCCAATAGGGAAGCCGCCACCGAGTGATTTCGCGGTACTTAAAATATCCGGCGTGACGCCCAATCCTTGATAAGCATAGAACTCACCAGTGCGGCCATTACCGGTTTGCACTTCATCAAAGATCAACAGGGCGTTGTGCTTATTGCACAATTCACGCACAGCTTGGACAAACTCAGCCGAAGGCGACACAATGCCACCCTCGCCTTGCAAGGGCTCCATCATTACCGCACAAGTGCGATCAGAGATGTGTGCTTGCAACGCTTCAATATCGTTATACGGTAGGTGGGTAACATCCGCAGGTTTAGGACCAAATCCATCGGAATAAGTCGCTTGCCCCCCAACCGTCACTGTAAAGAAAGTGCGGCCGTGGAAGCCTTGGTTAAAGGCGATGATTTCGGATTTTTGTTCACCATGGACATCAGCGGCCCAGCGACGCGCCAGTTTGAGCGCCGCTTCATTAGCTTCCGCGCCGGAGTTAGCAAAAAACACCTTTTCAGCAAAACTGACTTGCGTTAATTTTTTCGCCAAGCGCAAAGCAGGCTCATTAGTCATCACGTTACTGAGATGCCACAACTTATTGGCTTGCTTGGTGATCGCATCAACCATCGCCGGATGGCAATGGCCCAAACAACTCACCGCAATACCGCCAGCAAAGTCGATGTATTCATGACCTTGTTGATCCCACACTCGAGAGCCCTGCCCTTTAACTGGAATCATCTCCATCGGGTTATAACAAGGGACCATCACCTCATCAAACAGACTGCGATCTACACTATTTTCCACTGTCATTACACATTCCCTCTTGATACCGCATGCCAAGCAGATTGCGATCTTCCTATTAAACCCTTGAGTGGAAGATATTGTTTCGCTTTTTAGCTAATGCAGCATTGTATTTACAAATTATTAACCATTTCAATAGTGATTTATTCTTTTAGATCGGTAGAAGCACCGACAATCGTCACTACTTATGATTATTTATGCATTAAGTCACCTCTTTTATGAAGCACTTTTTTATAAATAATATAAATAAGCACAACAAGGCCTTGAGGCGACAAGCCATCCCTCATTCCAACAGGATGTATGGTGCATAATATTGCAAAGATAAAAAACAGCAGAAATGATGAGGAAAATGTTAAGAAAGGTGATCGCAATCCGGTTGAGAATGGTTCAACGGCGCAAAAAATTTGCGAGCAGTTGATGGCCCTGTTCTGTTTTAATTGATTCAGGATGAAACTGCACGGCATCAATTGGCAGTGTTTTATGTTGGTAACCCATGATTTCGTCCATCGAACCATCGGCCTGTTGAGTCCAAGCGGTGAGCTCAAAACAGTCCGCAAGAGAATCGGCTTTGACCACCAAGGAGTGGTAGCGAGTAACGGTTAACGGGTTATTGAGCCCCAAAAAGAGACCACGGTTGGTGTGTTGGATCGGTGAAGTTTTACCATGCATCACCTTTTTGGCTCGCACCACTTGCCCGCCAAACACTTGCGCAATGGCTTGATGCCCAAGGCAGACTCCTAAAATCGGAAGTTTACCCGCAAAATGTTCAATCGCGGCCAGTGAAATTCCCGCCTCATTCGGCGTGCAAGGCCCAGGGGAAATCACCAGATGCGTTGGGCTGAGCGCTTCAATGCCAGCGATATCGATTTCATCATTACGCACCACCGTCACTTGAACTCCCAGCTCACAGAAGTATTGGTACAAGTTGTAGGTAAACGAATCGTAGTTATCGATGATAAGTAGCATGTGAATTAAAGCGCTCTGGGTAAAAGTCAGCGAGAGGCGCTATTGTGCAATACCCATAATGAAAGGCAAGTATTAAGTTTAAAGAGGAAATGCAAACCGAAGAGTTGGTGATAAGTAGGCTAACAAGGTATGTCCCCGATGCAGAAATATGCAATGTCGTACGAATTTACCCAAGCATTGCAACTGTCCGTATATTCTACTTGAACAGTCTTTTGGCTATGAAATGCAGAAAGAAGCGCGGAAGACATCAAATCAAAATTTTTCTTGGACTCATCAAATGCAAAACGGCCAGTAACATTACACCCTTGGGCAATATTGTTTTCGATTTTAAAGATTACAATCTTTTTCCCCCAAGCTTCATAGGGAATGACACCTGTAATCTTACCAACCTGACGAGCAGCATGAGCATTAAATGCGGTCAAGACAGACATTAACGTGAGTAGCGTTATGCTTATAACAGAATTTTTATTCATCATTATTGATTTATTCCTACATAGACAGGAGAAGGTGAATTAGTATATTTAGGGATCGTTGCACAAGAAAATTGATTACCAGAATAGTAAACAAGGATATTTTTATCGACAGCCTTAGCGGAAAGAGCAATACTCAACATAGAACGACAGGCATCAGGGCTGATGCCCTTCCAATTAGATACGGTATTACATATATATGTATAATCATTACGATAAGATGTCTTAACATTTACACTACCATTAGCATACTGTAAAACAGTCAATACCTTACCAGAACAGGTAATATCGGCATAAGCATTACATGAGACAGCCATTAACATAAACCAAAAAAATTGTTTAATTTTCATTTTTGAAATCATACAAGTTTCACCTTAAATTGATGTGGATAAATTAACATAAGCCAATTCACACCCCTGACTACCCTCTTTGACCCTTAGATGTATTTTCTTGCCTGCCATATAAGCAGACAATACGGAAGAATATATTTCTTTTGCATTTTCTGATTTAGGATTAAGTGTAAAGTAAACATCAGAAACTGGTGTGCAATTCGCTTTCTTCTCGTTGTACTCAGTGCCAAAATAGATCATCCCATCCGCGTTAGTATAGATATTAGTTATTTTCCCGACGCAACCCCATTTTTCACACTCTGCTTGGGAAGACATAGAGACAGAGAAAAATATAAAAAAAATAAATAATTTTCTTATAAACATATGTTAAACCTTAATTAACCACTGTCAGCCATACAAAAGTAGGAAAGTTATTTTGATATTTGAAACATTGCTCACTAATTTGTAGCACTACTGACTTTCCAGAGAAATATGCAGCATTTAGCAAACTAAAACTGCTCTTACCATTAGGATCCTTTTCTATATCCCACCGAACTGAATTAGTCTTACATGAACTAGGACCAACAGGATCACCATCAATTTGAACAAAACAGATATTATCTATATTGTGGCATCCTAACGAAGTAATTTTCCTCGCTCCACTAGAAATAGAAGCCGCATGAATTGAAAATGATATAAAAAACGAGGTCACTAAACAAAGATGTATGATTATTTTTGACATATTTATCCCTTATCGATTTTAATTTTTAACGCACCAATGAACGACTTCTATTTTATCTTAATAGAATTCACATCTTCACCATCAGCCCAACGTTTACAACTGTTCATTCCAACAATATCTACTGGCTTAGCAGAAGCATATGCTGTGAGTAAGAGAGAATATTGCTGTTTTCCTACATTAGAGTTTTCATCACGGATCATCCAATAACTATGTGTTGCACATTGTGGCTTACCTGAAGCTGGCGAGCCCTCAATACCAAAATAGACCAAGCCATCGGATGCCCTAACAACAATCCAAGCGACTTTACCCGTTTGTGTTCCGGAGAAAGCATAGAATGGCAATAGAAGAGTAAAAATTAATAATATTTTTTTAAACACTAGCAAACTCCGAGTTATTGACTATTAGTGGTGAGGATCATATTGCTCAACTTGACAAAATCCTGACTTAGTACCACTGGTGTAGATAGTCGCGTTAGTTTTACCTTGTGTCCACATCGCCAAAGCAACAGAGATCATGGTTTTATTTTCCTCAGGTATTAGCATCCACCCCCAATTATGAGGATTAGGGCACGTTGTTGGCACTTGGTAGCCTTCGATACGAATCAGCAATCCTTGCTGAACACTGGTAATATCAACGAGCTTACCGGAGATATAAGTATCAGCAGCAAATGATGATTTCGACACAAACAATAAAAACATTAATAGCGTATGATTGATAATTTTTTTCATTTTACTTTCTTGAACTATATTTATTTAATTTGAATATATCCATACCCAGACAATTTGAAATTGTAGATAGGCTGAAAGTGAGTGACTCCAGATGAACATAAGCAAACCAGGTGATTAGGGTGAACGAAAGTAGTTTGGATACAGAGGCGACCTTTAATATCAGGTCACCTCTTATATTCAATATAATACCATCAATTCATATACAGATAGCTGGGGATATAATCCGACTCCACATCCAGTGTGTAGCCGTATTTTTCATACGCATATTTGGCTGCCGTGAGGAGGTGTAATGAAATATAACCATCCGGATCTGTTTTAAAATCCTTACCGCGTGTCCACCACTCTTTATGCATGTCTAAAGCGCGATGCATGGATAGGTTATACGCCATTTGGTCTTGTTGATGTATAGCTTGCATCACATCAAAAAAACCTAGAGTCACTCTAATTCCATGTGAGCTCACTCTGCGCTCTTGCTGAGTTTGGTTCTCCCGCTGGATATGGGCAACAAAACCATCCATTAAGCCGGTAATATCACTGCTCGCTTGCAAACCAAGCATATGCAGCACTATCTCAAGATGATAACGAGCATTCAGGCCGCTGAACTCGATTTGTTCCTTATGTAAAAGCCCCATCAGCAGATTTAAATCTTCATTGCGACCCGTCACAATAGTAAGGTAGATCATGTCAAGCCATGCGAAAGATCTAATCTTATCGTTCCTACCTTGAGCTGGAATTGCAAAATCTACCCCTTGGTATTGAAAGGGGATGAAGTCCCCTTTCGGTTGATTCATCTGGCGTAACCATAATATCGCGTACTGTTGAGCAGAGAGAAAATGCTCTACAACCTCAGAGTCTGCGACTGATGGTAGATAGTGGCCAATCGCAAATAGCTTGCAAAGGTCTCGATACCCAGTTTCAAATCCAAAACAGTTTTTTTCCGCAATGCTCAATGAAAACTGGTTGGTTTTAATAAAACTCTCTAAGGTCGCATCATAAACACGCTGCTTACCTTCTAAATTTTTAATATGCGTCTTCACTATTTTTTTCATACTAATGCATTGTCTCAAATTTAAGGTTATTGGCTTTTTTAATCATGCCATTTTCATTAAATATCAGCTCAGAACCTCGATACTCAATCGAGCTTGATGGGCTTGATAGCTTATACTGTTTAAATAAGTCAAGCGTTTGACCTAGTTCATCGGTTTGCTTTTTATACAGCAGATCAGACTGATATTTTGAACTCTCTTTTGCTGTATCGAAGGATTTTTGCATATTTTCCCAGATCGCTTTGTAATACTGCGCGCTGGTTTGCTGGGCATCAATAATATTATCGTTCTTATCACGTCCAACTTGTCGATGGTTGTAATGAACTTGATTTTTGCCCGCTTTCGCTTCACCTGTGATCAGTGTTGTCACGCCATTTTTGTCAGTGGCCAGCCAAATCCCATCAAACTGCCCTTGCTGACCACGTCCAGGCACTTCAAAAGGTAACTTTTTAACGCTCGTAAACTCAATGTGCAAATTATGCTCTAGTTTTGCGCTACCCAAGACGTCCCCGTATTTCCTGATATCCGCCTTAAGATTTAATAAGGCATCACGGTTTAGATCGGGATTCGAACTGAGCACTCGCACTTCAGCCTCCGCTTTTTGTCTCAACGTAATCACTTGCTCGACAGTTTTCTTTGTGACATCAGGCGGTAGCGTAACTTCTTTTTGCATATATCTCGCGATATCTTGCTCTGCCGAGATTGGAAGTGTCACCTCATTCTTTTGAGAGCGATAACTTGGTTCATTGGGAACATTCTTAGGCCGTGTGTCAATCCTTTTCCATGAACCTTTCTCCCCGATAGTGAAGCCTTTATTGTGCTGCTCTGTAAAACGCTCTGGCGTAATGGTGGTATTGGGGTACATTTCCTTATGCCTATAATAATCGGACATATCGACATCATTATCAGGAATAAGCTTGTTATTCTTTAGAGCATCATACCTACCGTTATCGTATTTCTTAGACCAAGTGTCGTGATCATCTTTTCCGCCATTGGCTTTATAGGTCTCGAAATGTTTATCTTTAAATTTAATGTTTTTAGCAACTTGATCATACACTTCCGATGCATCAAGATTACCTTTTCCGCGTAACTGCGATGCAAGAAAAGCGGCGACGTCATCAAAATCGAGCTTTCTTAGTAACTCCTTCGTTACTTTTTGGGCCGCACCACCGATAAGGATAGTGGCTCCCGTTTCAATACTGTAGCTAATCGCAAGATCTACCATCTCTTCTTTGGCTTGTGCTTGCTCTTCTCTGGTGCCATACAGATAAATTCGGTAAAGCTCACTGCCCTTATGGTAAGCATCAACCGACGACATCACAAATTGAGTGGCGGTATATGCAGCAATCGCAGCCGTAAACAGAGCAGCAGACTGTGGTGACACAAGAACAACAAGAAGGAAAAGAGCATTATTTTCTGCTGCATTTCCCGCCGTATCGATAGCAATATCCACATTACCACGCATGGCAAAAACAGTCAGCCCTGCGACTAAACGGGCAATATCAACGCCCCGCGCATGTAACTTACTCACTTCAGCTTGTATTGATTCTGGGGTTAATTGCGAAGTACCTTTTTCCTCAGCAAAATCTTTAGTAATTTTTTCAATAAATGCTTTGGTATCCTTTTCTAAAAGCCCGATCTCTTCTCGATATTTCGATCCGACATATTCTCCGATCACGCCACCGCCAGCACCCGAAGCGCAGCCTATTCGGTTTGCATCGGTATTTCCACCATGGGTGGCTGAAGTTAGCATACCTAAGCCACATCCCAAGGCGGCATGCAGAATATATTGTTGAGCAACATCAATCCTTACAGTACGGGCTGCTTCACCTATTTGCTGAGCGAACTCTTTGCCCAGTAAGTTAATCGAAGATATCGCTAAACTTTGTACTAAAGAGCTGCCAAATTGATCCCAATCATAACCACGGGCGATAGCATTAATCCCAGTACGCGCCGTGGCTTGAAAAACCTGCATGATAGCCTGAGTAGCCAACTGACTACCTGTCGCATTTTGCACCACATCGGTAAGTGTTAAGGTTGTTCCATCTGCACCAGAGAACATAGGGGCATCTAAACCACTTAAAACTCCAGCGGTCACCATACTGGTTGCTAATGAAACTAAAGACTCTTTTGAACTTAGTTGGGTCAAGGTTTCTTGTATATCAAAACCATTAGCCAATAAGCTTCCAGAAGCTTGCACCACAATACTACTCAAACCTGCATTCAAAGCTGCGGCTAATGCAGGGCTACTGACGGTGATCACCGCACTTGTACCTGTTCCGGCAAGCGCCGATCCTGCTCCTGGCCCCATAGCAATAGAAACCGCAATTGCCAGAATTGCCATTGCAGCAGGTGACAAACCCGATTGGTCGTAGTCCCATTGTTCCAAAACCAGCTCAATAGATTGCCAGTCAACCTCACTGTATTCTGGGTTATTCCGAAGTTCCTGCATCCAAGCTAATTCAGGCGCGCGCGCTAAATCAGCCAGTGTTTGATCTAAATTTTGTGAATCTGCTGCGACTTGAATTTTAACCCCAGTTGCCGCGTCAAGCACAAGCCCACCGTTATTGATAAACTCTGAATAATAAGCCACCTCTCTTTGATAACCGTTACCGGTATGACGGAAAGACAAAGAACCTTCATAGGAGTTTTCATAGCTGTAGCTTTCCAGAAGTTTCGCCAATTCAAAATCAATCGCGCCATTTTCGGCAATGATTTTGGAAATACCTTTATTGTCGATGGTCACGGCCTCTAGCAAGATATCGCCTTGCTTGGTCGACAGCAGCATACTCTGGCCAGCCTTTAATAGAGTACGAACAATCTCTGCCTCTGTTTTACTCTCAGCTTTGCTCTCTTTGGTGCCAAAGACCCCACCACTTGATGCTTGAAAACGCTTTTCAAAAGAGCGTAAATCGGCGGCACTCTTTAAAGTAATGCCGTATCCCGCTAACAACTCAATCAACCCCTGGCTTTCTAATTGAGCACCTTCGATATGAATTTGACCACCGGCAATCAGTTTTAGGGTATCAATTGCAGAAAGGTTAGTTTGTAGATTAACTAAAGAAGATTCATTATCTTGCCAACGCGCACCAGATTCATGGCGCTCATTTTTTGCCTGTTGCGGCACCAATATGATATTTCCGCCAGCATTGATCGTTAAATCACCTTGCGCCGAAAATTTACCGCCATGGCTTATCACATCGGACGTCGTAGCGATAGTTAAGTTACCTAACGATGAAATAGTGCCAATTTGTGAGAATTTTTCTGAATAACCATGCCCATAATCTAGCCGTGTCACTAGAGTTTTATTGGTGAGTTTATTAGCGAGTAGCGTGACATCATCGCCCGTTATCGTACCTGAATTATTTTGTAGCTCTCGCCCAGTACGAATAGTGAGTTTACTGCCTTTGATATTACCTTTTGTATTGATAAAATCCTTTTCAACATCAATCATAGCTCGGTGAGCAAAATTAACCTTTACACCATCAACAATAAAAGTTTGTGTTTTGATATCTGCGGAATTGGCATGATAGGTAGACTCTATGATTTTTTGTTGCTTAATAGTTGCATCTGTTAAATAGACAAATGGCACAAGATAAGGTTTTTGTTGACTACCTAATGTTCTAATTTCAGGCCAAATAACATCTTTATTGATTTTTTTAATTTGTTCTACACTGAGAACTTGCCCTAGCTTATAATTATTTTCCAATGCTAGAGTCACTGCATTTTCATACAGTTGCTTAGTTTGAGCATTATAACTTGAAAATTCTGGAGAACTTATCCAGTTTTTATTGAGAATTTGCGTTATCTGATGACGAATAACCCCCCTTTCAACATAAGGAGTTCCGAAACGAGGAGGTAGTGAATCAACAATTTCATTATTAGATTTTTTCGCATAGCCTGGAATAAGTTGAGACTTTTTCTCAGCCAGTCGATTATAAAAATAGTTAAATCCATCAAAAATGCCTATTTCATCGGTTTCAAATCTGCTTGTATATAAATATTCAGCAATAGACTTCTGTAGTTCATATCGCGGAGATACAATTAAAAGATCATTAATAGATTCGAGTGTTACTCTTTGAGTCACTGAGGCATACACTGGAAAGCTAATATGGGTAAGCATGCTTGCTAATAATAAACTAGATGTGACCTTTTTCCATAAAAGAGATTGGCTCATATTTCCTCCGATTACTCTTTAAAGTTTGGGTTAGGGATAAAGAATGTAATGCCAGAGCTTATTATTGGTATATATTTACTTGGCTTAGGCGGAGGAGAGACAGGTCGAGGTGTATACGCTGATGCATGCGGACCAAAAGTGATACTCTGCATAATTTTATAATCAGTGCCAAAACCTTGATGGATATGTCCATCAACATAAAAAACGAATGGGTATTGTGCACTAACGTCATCTTTCATTAAGTCAGTTTTAGACGTCGTCCAACGGTCGGTTTTTCGCTTAATGCATTTACGGAAAATTCGTCGAGTACAATAGGTATTGGCATGATGTGTGGTGGTGGTTTTCTCCCAACGCTCTTTTAGGCTTAACCCCTCCATCCATACTTTTGAGACTTGGCCAAAAACATCTTTTCGTACTTCAATTGAACTGTGTTTATTATTCAACTCTCGTGATTGAACAACCAAGCTATCACCAACGTTAATTCTTGAGGGTGGGGATAGTGCTTTAAGATATTGTTTTTCTATTTTAACCATAGGAAATGTAGACGCATCAGGATAACAGTCTCTTGAATTTATTCTACTGTCTGAATTATGCTTAAAATTATAACTTGAGCACTCAGAAGGTCTAAAACATTTCTTGCTAGGTGGTCTATTTATATAGTCATATCTCGTTGGATATTTAGCTAATATTTCTTTACATTTAACTGGTAATGTTAGTGGCGTTCTTTTTGTACTAACATCTGTATCCGCCCAAAGATAATATCGCTCATTATCAATAACGGGCGCATTAATCATCACATTACCCGTCCAAGACTCAAGAATTGATGACACATTCCACAAGCGGTGAGACAACTTTATATCGAGAATGTTTTCTGATGAAACAATTACTTGGCTACTTTTACTATCAGAAAGTGTTAACGCTGGTTGATGGATATTGGCTCGGTTCACCTCATAGGGATTGATATTGATAAACCGCTCTGCTTCTAACTTAATATTTTGCCCTAAGATAAATGCGGCTAAAGAACCGACCGATTGTTTATCCATATTAGAAGGGATTGCTGGCACAGCTAATTTGCCACCAACTTTTATTTCAGGGGCTGTATGTCGATTAGCTGCTCTTGTATAAGCTTCCAATTTAGGACGCAAGCGCCAAGGGTACTGAGAACCATTGGTTATCGTTTTATTGGATTTAAGGTGGAGGTTTTCACCAAGGATAATGCCACCAAACTGGTTTATTAGCTCATGGTTGCCATTGATGTATATCTCACGAGTGGATTCAATATCACCCTCATTGATGAACCTATCTGAAGAGAACTTGACTTTACTCGCAACTATAGCTCCTTTATTTTCTATTAGCTTAGTGCTAACCACATTTATCTCATTCGCTCTTATATTGTCATATAAGAACTTTTGTTGCTTATCTTGTGGTGAATAAAAATAAACGCTACCTGTTGATTCTAGATCAAAGCGATTATTGACAATAACTTGATCTCTTAATCGAATATCACCATTTGATTTCACTTTTATCGATTCAAGGGGAATGACACTCTGATCTCTATAGCGACCTACATAGGTCCAAGCGCCATTTACTAAGATTTGCCCATTGAGCGCTATAGCGGCTTGTGAATAGGTTGATTCAAGGTGCAAATTACCTACCGCAACTTTCGCTTTTGCTGTTAATTCGATAGAGTTACCACGCATTTCAGAAAATGAGGCATCAGACCTACGATCGTCATATCGAAATAGATTATTACCGACAATAATCTGTACATCACCATTTGAAACTTCTAGAGTTCCGGCACTATCAATTTCTTGAATCTCTTTATTGGCTCGTCGAACCACTCGACCTTTCATATTAGTAATTAAATGAGCATCAAGACGAAAGCTGCCAGCTGCAATGTCTAACATGCTACTTTCATTGGCTAACAGACCAGAACCCGAAATATCGACCTTACCTTTAGGAGATATCTGTATACTTTCCAACCGATCATCGTAAAAGGTCGCGATACCTGTCGCCAATGTAACTCGTTCAGCATTAGCAATAGAGCAGCCATTACAAATAATACCTTGCGGTGACAGCAGCACTAAATCTGCCGCACGCCCTTCAATTCGGATCTGCTTAATATTCGCGATTTGCTTATTATCAAGGATCAATACAATTGTCTTAGCCGGCGCCGCTGACAATTTAGGGTTAACTAAATAATTATTTGCTAATACTATAGTTTTCCCTAGGCTATTAAGTTCCTTAAAATTATTTATCGAAAATCCATAATCATTTGCCTTAGCAATTTTGATTAAATATTGATTAGCACTTTCGATTACAGAGGGGGTATTAGCATTGGATGTGGAAGATTCAGTTTTGACATTGGCAAAAGTAGAAGCAACAGGCATGAGTAGGGCAATTAATATACTAATGTCAATCACTTTAAGCCTAATCACTGAGCAGGTCTTAGTAATAAAGTTCATTATTATTCGCTATAAGATTAGTTTATACGGATTTTTTGATAGCTACCGCCCTTCGTATTAAAACGAATTGAACGCTATATTTAATATAGGGTGCGAAAATACACCACAAATACATAACATCAATGAATGCAAGAGTCCGTCGTGATATGGATCACATTATAATTTCAAGATCTACACTTAAATTAACCAATACTTAATTAGATATTATTAATAAATAAAAAAGCCAAGTAATCCGCTTACTTGGCTCTTCATGCTTATTTCCTAAAAATGTCGTTTATTTAAGCAGGGCTTTCTTGTAAATGCTCACTACTTGGTTGGTTGTTATGAGGCTGCCAAGGGGAATTAACCGAATAAGGCTGACGTACCGCTAATTCTGTTGCGGATAACACGCCATAACGAAGTACGGTGTGGTTATTTACCAGCAATATATCGCCAAGTTGTAAATCAAACACATGCTGTACTTGTGAACATTCAAGAATAGGAGTTAAAAGATTGGCTACTTGATTGATATTGTCAATTTCAGTCGACGACGATATATGCTGCGCCAGTGAGGGGCTCCAACGTAAGTTCATTCCCCAATCCCCCTGCATAATCACCGGATAAGCAGCCGTATCATTATATTGCACGAGGGTATTTTTCAGCCAACCACTTACTTGACCATTAAGACATAAGGCAGCCAGCGAGGCATCGAGTAAGTTAACCTTCAGCGGAGCAGATGAACAGTAAATCGCCCAGTCATCAGGAGTCATATCGGTATAAGAATAACGACCTGCGATACTGGTTGACGGTGTTTTGATCCCGTACCAACTGAGCTCTGCTAATGTACTACTCCGAACATATTCTTCCGGGATCAGAGCATGATTTCCGGTAAACCACGAAGACCAAAACGAAGCTTGAGGCAACGGGCCAAAGCCTTTTAAACAGACAGCAGAGAATGCCTTCACCAATTGGCTCACTTGAGCTTGCGGTAGCGTGGTCAATGAGCATCCATGGTGTGACTCTAACGTCAGGCCAAACTGCTCGGTTTGTAGAGTGGCTTTCACCTCTCGCATCAACTGTGCTTCGTTAGCGTCTTCGATATTGAAACGCAGTAAGCACCACAACGCTCCCTGGTGCATTACGGGAATAATCACGCCTTCACGTTGTTTGTGGTTGGCCTGCGTATCAATAATAAATTCTCCGCGGCAAGCATCAAATAAGACACAAGTATGCCAAGGCGTCTTAAACGATCGTTCATCAAAAAGAAACAGCGAATACTTTTTGCCTTGCATTGGGTGTTCATGAATGCTGAGACGAATAGCGTGGCTCAAATGAGTATTGAGGAAATTATCGAGTGCACGTCCTTGCACCATCATTCCTTTAGCCATTTCAGCCAAGCGTTCACGACGTCCTTTATAACTTAGCGGAGCAAGCGCATATTTCTGATCCTGATGCATGAATTTTTTCAAACCCAGATAGGTATGGTGCATTGCATTATCATGCTGTTTAAGATGTGCAAAATCACGCTCATATTCAGCATCACCAAAGCGCTGCTTTAATCCACTGAAATATTGATATTCATTTAAGTCATCAAATGCAGAGAAGTGCTCAAAGTTGATAATTTTGAGACAATCACTGGCGTTCATATTTTCCACCATATTCCGTAATTCATCAGAATAAGTGTAGTGATGTTCTAAATCGACATTAATATAGTCAGAAAATGTATGATAATCAGAAAAAATGTAAAACATCACACCTGGAGAATACACAGATTGAATATCACGAATGGCATTAACAAATTTTTGTAAAACTCGATATTCACCTAAGTCAGGCTTATAACCTAATACCTTATCTAGGTTATTCGTTTTACATGGAAAAGCGGGCAGTAATAATGTAATGACTTTGTTTTCAATGACACACTGAGCTATCTGCGTTTTTAACTTCTGATACCCAGTAAAAGTGGCGTCTGTTTGTGCTAATAATTGGTCTAATAAAATAAAAGCAATATTATCCACACATTGCTGCTGTTGATGATCAAGCATAGTGTTTCCTTATTAAAGGCGAAGACCATTGGCGGAATGATGCAAAACCCTCGGCCTTCACTCTCGGTTAAAAAGTTTGTTTATAGATCAGCTAACAATTCAGCAGCGTGCGCAAGCGACGTGTAGGCCGCAATATAACCATCAGGGCGGATCAGTAAAGCCTGCCCCTGATAGAATGAACTCTCACTCCAATACTGCCCAGGCTTCGCCTGATCGTACAGATGAAGGCAACGCACAAACGGGGGAATTTCGGATGGTAAGTCCGCATCGCCAGTCAACAGAAGCGTAAAGGAGCGGTAATCTAGCCATTGGTAAAAGCGGCAACTCTGCTGATCGCTATGCATCTCAAAGTCATACACTCGAGAACCTTTTAAGCCGCCATCACCATACCCAATGCCCATACCTGTGATGTTACCAGCTCGCTGTTCAACGATTTGTACATAGTCCTCCGCATGGGTTCCTCGTTCTGAGTATTTAGTTGCACGCACCAATGCACCAGAGCTTTCAATCACACTGCGTGCCACTGGTTGGCGCTCAGCCTGATAGCTGTCCAGCAACGTAGGTGATGCCTGACCACGCAACACCATATTGAGCTTCCAAATCAAATTGAACGCGTCGGCAACTCCGGTATTGAGCCCTTGGCCGCCATTGACCGAATGTATATGGCAGGCATCTCCTGCCAGAAATACCCGTTGCTGGTGGTCATACCGTTCAGCAACAGACTCCTTAACCGAGAAATAAGAAAACCACTCAACCTGCTTAAACGTCAGTGAATGCGGCGACATTGCTCGGTTAATGCGCGCAATAACCTCTTGCTGAGTAAACTCTTCAGTGTCCATACGGATGTAAAAACGATCCAAATCACCTTCACGTGGAATCCAGGCGACATCTGACGTCTCAGCCTGAAATACGATGATTTCTGGTACTTTCGGAAAATCTGACTCAATAACACCATCAATCACCGCCCAGATAATTTCTGGTCGCTCGATTTCAAATGGAATCGAAAAATGCTGACGTACAAAAGAGCGCCCACCGTCTGCACCAATCACGTAACGTGAACGAACTCGCTCACCATTACTCAGTTCCGTCACGCAGCCTTGCTCATCAACAGTGATATCGACCACAAATAAACCGCGGCGCACGGCCACGTTCTGCGCTTTGACTGCGCTATCTAGCGCTTTTTCAATATGTGCTTGCCCCAACATCAGAAAGTGAGGATAGAAGCAGCCTTGCAGCGCTGTCCACCAATGAGACTGGCGTGACAAAAATTGACCATCAGCCCATACCGAACTGGTATTACAGGGTTTGCCTTGCACGTAAAGTGGCTCAAATAAATCAACTATATCAAGCAACTGCAGAGTTCGAGCATTAAGTGCATCGGCTCGTCCAACGACTAGTGGCCCATTAGATTTATCGATAATTTGTGAATTCAGACCGCAGCGCTGCGCTAAATAGTGGCACATAAGCCCGACAGGGCCTGCTCCAACGATCATAATATCAGTATGGTAATCACTCATCGGTAAGACTCCAAACTTGGGTTATCAAACGGTGGATCGCTTAGCACCTGAACCCGACGAATATGACGTGGGGTATGCGATAAAAAGCTTTCTCGACCATGCAGTAAGTTAAAGTTATCCGTAATAACCACATCATCATTTTGCCACTCGTGAGCATAAAAATGACGAGGGTCATACAGTGCGTCACGTAAGCTACGGTGAAACTCAGCTATTTGTTCACTATCGATGCCACTAAAGGTCACATTCGGTGGGTTTAGCAGATCGCCACGCTCAGCGAAATGCGGTTCGGCGTAACGAATGACTTCATGTGAGTGATAGGGATGTTGAGCAATAATGGGGGAAATAGTGTGACTGCAATAGAACTCCATCTCTCGCTGGTAGTGGCCTGTGACTTTTCGCCATAATGAGCGCTGCTGTTCGGTTGCGTTCTGTAGCACTTTGGTAGTATGAGTAAAGGTCGTTCGACCGCCTTGTGCTGGTAA
The DNA here is from genome assembly GCF_002257545.1 of Vibrio qinghaiensis. Lineage (NCBI taxonomy): Bacteria > Pseudomonadati > Pseudomonadota > Gammaproteobacteria > Vibrionales > Vibrionaceae > Vibrio > Vibrio qinghaiensis. The sequence continues at coordinate 2,502,689 of NZ_CP022741.1, forward strand.
TGGTGCTTGAACACATTGAAATATTTGATATTCAGGCACTTGAGGACGGAACATGCCATCCCAATGTAGCGGCATATAACTACTATCAAAAATATGGTCCTTTGGTTGATTTTTTTTAATTAAATCTAACACTTTACCAAATGGCCAAATACTGATCTCTCCCCATTGCTCGCAATATTCCGCAAATTGATCGGCTAGCTCAAAGGCTTTAAATCCACGCATTAATACTAACTGATGCTCAATAAATAATTTATGCAGTAGTGCTATTGGCACCTCGCTAATAGGAATGTCTAATCCATTTGCTTCTATTTTTACTCCAAAAGGATGGAGTTCCATGATCTGATAATTCATCACCCGTTCCTTTAAACCAATTTTTAATAAAAAATTAAAAATACAATAACATTGAGTCCATCATTTCCCGAAAACTGGGCTAGATAATATTGAAAATATTCACACAATATTGATATTTATAAGATTGACATTGCAAACTTGATCATTAATCCCAGTTTATTTAGGAATAGATATCTCAATAGTGAAATCATTTAGCAGAGATTTATTATTTGCCCACGTTCAAAAGAAACCAAAATGGTTTATATCTCTCTAATTAGAGCTGCCATTATTTGATGAATGACAAAGGTTGACTAGACAACAAAACAAGAACGAAAGGTTACCAATAAGGGAACAATTATGTTGAGTGAGTTAAAACGCATTGCCATTTTCAATAAAGTGGTTGAATACGGCTCGTTTACCGCGGCCGGTGAATCATTAGGCATAGCAAAATCAAAAGTGAGCGAGCAAGTTAGTTTGCTAGAATCACATCTTAACGTACGTTTACTGCATCGCTCTACCCGTAAGGTTAGCCTAACGACGGAAGGGCAAGCATTTTATCAATATACCAATGGCCTCTTACCGCTGGCAGAAGACGCGCTACGGGCCGTCCAGCATTTGTCTAACGATGTTGCAGGCGTGATTCGGATTGGTACAACCATTGATGTCGGCAGCTATATTTTAAGTCCGTTGATTTCGACATTTTCTGAAAGTTACCCCAATGTGCTGTTTGATATTCAACTCGACGATGGTTTACAAGATCCAGTAGCGACACAATTAGATGTGCTGATCAGAATGGGGGAACTGACTTCTTGCTCCATGATAGGCCGCGAATTAATGCCTTTTGAAATAGGGATATACGCCAGTAAAAAATACTTAGCTAGTGCAGCGTTATTAAGGAAATTAGAAGATTTAGAGCAGCACCCATGGGTCGCATTAACCTTGCTGAATCTTCCTCAAGATAAAGTCACGCTAATCAATCCAAAGGGAGTGAGATGCGACATCAAAACCCGCCCTAAACACATCTGCAATGCGCCCATTGGTGCGATGTCGATGGTACAGCAAGGTATGGGAATCGGTTTAATTGCCAATTTTCTCGCTGACGAAATCAATGATCCTAACCTCGTTAGGCTTTTTCCAGATTATTACCTATCAGATAACACTATGAATATTCTTTATCCTAGCCGCCATCATCTTGCGCCGCGAGTGCGGCTATTTATTGATTATTTAATTGAAAAAATTAGAGCTTGAGTAAAATAAAACGCCCCGTCAGTTAACGGGGCGCACTTTAAGCCTTAACGACGACGTCGCCACATACCAAAACCGAGTAATGAGAAGAGTGCTCCTAGGCCGAATGACCCGCCGTAAATATTCAGTTCTAACACGGCAGGATCATGATCAGATGCGCGAAAATGATCTTGATATTTCGGTAAATCACCTTTGAACTCACCGTTGTAATCAAACAGTGTCGATTCACCGCCGTTGATGTGCCAATCAGTCGCATCCACCACTTTGCCTTTCAAACTTTTGCTGACCAGCAAATGATCCAATGCGCCAACTTCATCATTAAATGAGTAACTCCAGCTCTCTGGGTGTTTCATCGCCACAGCGTTAAAGTACCCATAATTGTGAGTAATCAACGCGCCATCATCACCAAATTGAGGAGTACCTGCAAGGTAAGTATTGCGTGCCGCACGGATGGTTTTGCCATACTTCTCTGGGCTGTAGTCCGTCAATACGAGCATCGGGTCTTCCATACCGTAAGAGTTCATATCACCCAAAATGACTTTATGCCCTTTGATTTTTTGTAACGCTTCACCTAAAGCGACCGCAGCTGCGACACGAAAGTGTTCACATGCACCTTGAAAATCAATATCTTTGCCACCTTGCCCACCTTGTTCAACTGGTGCGGCATCTTCCCAACATGCCGAGCCTTTGGATTTTAGATGGTTAACCGCGACGGTAATTTTCTCATTGCCACCTTTAACTTTGAAGGTCGGTGCAAGCGTGTCACGCTGGTAATTTTTACCATCTTCAATCACTTTGCCTTTGTCATCCAACACTTCTGGTGCTTGTTGGCTTGGCATTGGAATTACACGATTTTCTGTCAACTTCACCACTTTTTCACGGTAAATCACTCCTGTGGTGATCACATCCGTGCCAATAGAATCAAGTTCATCGGTCACACCATCATTATTTGAGTCAATCGCGACAAAACGGTAATGCTTTTTCTTATCCGAGATCTGGCTGTTGATCTGATTGACCAATTGCGCAATTGCCGCCCCTGCACCGAAACCGTTATTCTCAATTTCCATCAAACCGACAATATCGGCATCCAAACGTACAATCGCATTGACGATCTTCGCTTGCTGCAGTTCAAATTCTGCAAGGTTATTAGCACCACGATTACCGCCATGCTGATTTGCATCACCGCCAAACGGCGAGTTAAAATAGTTAAGCACGTTGAATGTGGCAATGCGCAGATCGCCTTCATCGATATCCGGTTTCTCGCTGCGGGGATCATTGCGTACGAAATTCTCTTGGCTGAGCGAATTAGTCACAATCAGACGATATTCGTTGTAACCGTATGAGAGCACACCTTCTAAACCTATGATGCTGTCATCGATGCGGATGTAATCTTCTGTTGAACCATTTTGATCAATATCACTGCGACCAAACTCTGGGTAGTACGGAATTTGGCCATCGGTGGCTTTCGCATCGGATTCAATAAACAAGCGGCGCTGCGCGTTTTCCACGCTCTGCTGTTTGGCTTGCTCAGAGCCCGCAGCGAATAGCTGGTTCGGCTGCATGTTAATACGACCTTGCGCTAACACCATGTTATTGCGACGAGAAGCATAGTCATAACCAAAGGTACGCGTCACACGCATATCCAGCTCTGGGGTGGTTTTTACCAACATGCCTTCATAACGCTCTAATGTGTGCTCAAAGTTCTCATCGGTAGGCAAAATCTCTATCGCGGTCGCTTGTGGAGCCTCTTGCTCACCTTGTTTTAGCCATTGCTTGTTTTCGACTTTAAGCTGTGTGAGGTTGTAATACTCCTGTACTTTACCTTTCACACAAACCACATCCCCCGGTTTTAAACTTGAGCTTGATTGATCGGTAAAAACAAACAAACCTTCAGAGGTATTTAAGTTGTAATCATCTTCCAACGCTTGCAGATAAAAACCTTTCGTCAACCCTGTGGTAATGGCACTCACGACACCTTTGACAAAATATTCTTGGTCGGTGATGTAAGGGTAACCACTAATAAAAGGAGAGCTTTGCCCTTCGCCTTGAATGGCTTGAATAGAAGTAAAGGTGGGCTCAGATCCCTCTTGAGTACAGGTAAACTCAGCCGGTGGCTCTACGGCATCGAGTGCGCCTAACCCATCAATGTTATCCTTGCCTAACGCGCTCCACTGAGCAGCTTGATAAGCCGCTGAGGGCATAAGGCTATCGCTATTACGCACTAAAGTGGTGTCCTTGCCCCAGTTAATGCCGCCCATCACTCCCAACACATCATGCACGCTACCATCACTGTTTAGCAGTGCCACCGGATCATCACCGTTAAAATTAATTACTGAGCCATTATTTTCATCGCTCACTGCTTGGATAGCACTATTGGCGTTGGCATGAGAAATCACTAACACATCATTCGCGGCAATCACTCGCCCAGTCAGGGGCAACTGTGTATCCCAGTTACCACCGCCGTTGCTTGATTTCGCTAAAATGAAATTGTCTAAACTGACGGATACATTACTAGTGTTAGCAATTTCGATCGCCTTATTGAAGCTGCTGCCTTCTACATACTGAGAAATAATAATCTCAGCTTGAACTGATACAGCCAATGTGGAGCTTATCGCCGCAGCGAGTAATGTTCGGCCAAAGGGTTTAATTCGTGTCGATTCCATTGTTCACCTCTTTCCCTGCTCTGTAACCGAAGTGGTAAGCAAGGTGTTGTAAATCACGTTTATAAAGGGGATTGGTTCCATTTGCGCGTACAGTGTTGTGTTTTTAAATGAAAGATAAAAACATTCACCATTCATATCGAGATCAACATCGCATAGCTAGAGCAAATACTTGAACTAAGCGCAAACTTTCAACAAAGAAGGTAAAGGGGGTTTTCGACAGTGATATTGCCGTGAGGTGAACAGTCTTATTTTTCTAAAAAGAAAGGCAAACAAGGTGCTCCGTACACGGCAAACACCTTAGTTTGATTATTGTGATTGGCTAAAAGAGAGGTAGCGATCAAAGACCGCCTGGGCGCGACCGGTTTTTTGCGCATCGAGAAAGTAGTCATTGAGCTGATTTAGCAGCGGCATCGAATTTTCTAAACTGCGACGAACTTGCACGTGGTACGGCTTGTTTTTAGCGAGCAAATGGTGAACGATTGGCCGATTAATTTGATATAGACCCAACTGAATTCCACCATAAATGGGTTCAATTTCACTCACAAACCAGTCACAGCGCTCTTTTTGCAGCATATTCAGCGCTTGCTGTACGGAATTTAAATAGAGAGAGGGTTCTCTAGACAGTGCAAAATTCTCATAATTAAAGCCATTAACTCCGCATAATACGCCATCAACGGATGGGTCTTTTAAATCTTCATGATTGTCTGGCAGCGTAAAATAACCGAGTTGAATCGTATAAAGCGGGACCGAAAAATAGCTGTACTCAGCCCTTTCTGCGCGATAACTTGCATCCCATGTCAGATCACAGCGACCTCGCTCTTGTTTCAGTTCATGCTGGACTCGCGCCCAAGGCATAAAATAAAACTGGTAATCGATGTTATGAGATTTTAATGCGTCCAACACCAGCGTTGTCGCTGAGCCAGTTAAGGAATCGGTTTTTTCTTGATGCGAACTCCCCTGCCAATAGGTAAATGGCGGCCAAACATTCACATCACCAACACAAATACGAACTGGCTCTGCGGCGGCGGCACTACAGATGAACATCAATCCTAATAACAGCAGTCGTCTCATGTTCAAAACTCATCATCATGGTTATGATTTAAAGTGTAGACCTAAGCCTACAATACAAAGAGAAAGATCAAATTTTATTAAGCAGAAGTAAAAAATAAAGCTAGGAAAACCTAGCTTTATTTAATGAGAAAAGAGTTAGATTGTCGCAGAAAAAACTAAGGACGCTCGACAAACCCTACCGCTTTAAATGCTTTTTTCAAGGTGATCGCAGCGCGAGCCGAGGCTTTTTCTGCACCCGCTTTCATTACTGAATCAAGATACGCGCGATCTTGTCGAATGCGCGCGTATTCAGCTTGTACCGGCTCCAGCATGGCAACCAGCGCTTCGCCAACATCTTTCTTGAAAGGACCGTACATCTCAACACCTTGATATTGCGCTTCGATCTCAGCAAAGCTTTTGCCTGTCGCTGCAGAGTACAAACTCATCAAGTTGGAGATACCCGCTTTATTTTCGGTATCAAAAGCGATGCGTGGTGGCGTTTCAGTATCTGTCTGAGCCTTATTAACCTTCTTGATAATCGACTTTGGATCTTCCAGCAAAGTGATGACGTTCTTACGGTTATCATCTGACTTAGACATCTTCTTCGTCGCATCTTGCAGGCTCATTACTCGCGCGTTCACTTGCGGAATGTAAGGCTCTGGAATGGTGAAGATCGGCTTTTCAGGACTATAGATATTGTTAAAACGAGTCGCGATATCGCGCGCAAGCTCTAAGTGCTGCTTTTGGTCACTGCCCACGGGTACTTGGTGCGCGCCATAAAGTAGAATATCGGCCGCCATCAACACAGGATAACCGAATAAGCCCGCATTCACATCGTTCGCATAACGTGCTGATTTGTCTTTGAACTGAGTCATGCGGCTCAATTCACCCATCTGCGTGTAGCAGTTGAGAAGCCAACCCAATTGAGCATGCTCTGGTACGTGTGACTGAACAAATAGCGTGCTCTTTTTAGGGTCAACACCAACTGCAAGACAGATTGACAATGCATCTAGCGTGGCTTCATGCAGTGCTTTCGGATCTTGACGAACCGTGATCGCATGCAGGTCAACCACGCAGTATTGACAATCATAGTCATCTTGCATCTGTTGCCATTGACGTAGAGCACCCAAATAGTTACCGATACTTAGTTCACCTGACGGTTGAACACCACTCAATACAATGGGTTTGCTCATAGGGATGATTTCCTTGCTACTTAAAATGAGATAAGACTGAAAATGTCTGTGAAAAAAAACCGCGCTCATTCGCTAAGTGATACTTGATTTAGCGATAACGCGGTTTATGCAGTGTACTCATTGACGAGTATTTTACTAGCGCATTGTGTGAACTTTTATGCTGAAACTCGCAACACATCAAGCAATTGGTCGATACAGTCCGCCACGTAATCAGGGTTGGAAGCTGAAATGGGCTCACCGTGATTGTAGCCATAAGTCAAACCAAACGAATAACAACCCGCATTTTTAGCCGCTAAAATATCGTTTTTCGAATCCCCAACCATCAACATTTCCTTAGCCGTTAGTTGATGTTTATCCAATAGCCAGTTAAGCGCTATTGGATCAGGTTTTTTGATCGGGAAAGTATCACCACCAATCACATCAGTAAATAAGTGCTCAATACCATGTTGTACCAATACGTCAGGTACAAACTTAGACGGTTTATTGGTCACCAAAGCTAATCTGAACCCAGCGCTGTGTAGCTGCGCTAAGGTTTCTTTCACTTGGGGATATAAATGGCTCAGTTTATGGCCCGTTTGGGCATAAAATTCATCAAAACGCTCACGAGCGGTGGCTTTGATCTCATCGCTAAGATCAGGGTTGATGGTTAAACTTTGGCTAAGTGAGCGAGCGATCAGCACATCTGCACCATTGCCGACGTAATCACGCACTTGCATTTCTGATACCGATGAATAGCCTAACGATTGCACCGTTTGATCAGCGGCTACGGCTAAATCTGGCACGCTGTCGAGCAAGGTACCATCGAGATCAAAGGCGATTAATTTAATTGAGCTTAAAGACATCTTAACTTCCGAATAATAGACAAGGAGCACAAAACCCCTTGTTGCGTCATGAGTATGTAACTTAGTAATGATTGACGTTGTTGTAGTGAGTATTTTTGCTTAGCGCGTCACTTTGGCTAATTCTGCGCGCATCTCATCAATCACAGTTTGGTAATTCGGTTGGCCAAAAATAGCCGAGCCTGCGACAAACATATCTGCGCCTGCTTGCGCAATTTCACGAATGTTATCGACTTTGACTCCACCATCAATTTCAAGGCGGATATGACGACCCGATTGCTCAATCAATTGACGCACCGCGCGCAGTTTATCCAACGTATGCGGAATAAAAGATTGTCCACCAAAACCAGGGTTAACCGACATCAGCAAAATGAGGTCCACTTTATCCATGATAAATTCGAGATGCGCAAGTGGCGTAGCTGGGTTGAGCACTACACCCGCTTGGCATCCGTGCTCTTTGATCAATTGCAATGTGCGATCAACGTGATCAGAAGCTTCCACATGAAAAGTGATCATCGAAGCCCCTGCCTTGGCAAAATCAGGAATGATGCGATCAACTGGTTTAACCATTAAGTGGACATCAATTGGCGCCGTAACACCATAGTCACGCAGCGCCTTACAAATCGGAGCACCAAAGGTCAAGTTGGGAACGTAGTGGTTATCCATTACATCAAAATGGACAACGTCTGCCCCAGCGGCAAGCACTTTCTCAACATCTTCGCCAAGACGAGCAAAATCTGCTGAGAGTATAGATGGGGCAATTAGGAAATCTTTCATACCTGACCTCTTAGGCTAGTGAGTGCAAATGCGTGATGAACAAAATTCGCCCACAATTCTACCTAAGCTGACCAAGATATCCTAGCGCGACACCCGATTTAACGGAGAAATGTTAATCTTCGCATTCCGCTGTATTGAACAGCGCCAACAACTCATCTACTTTGTTGCGCCCTGCCCCATTACGGCTAATGGTGCGCTTAACCTTGACCACGTTAAGTTCTGCACCATGATACAAACGGCGCGTTAACTTAGTGTCATGATTGGAAATCAGCACTGGTATGCCACGATCATTGGCGGCTTTTTCAGCGACATCGGCCAATGAGGCTTGATCATCCAATGAAAAGCCATTACCAGAATAAGAAGTAAAATTGGCGGTAGTAGAGAGTGGCGCGTATGGCGGATCGCAATAGACAACACAGCCCTTGCGAGCACGACGAAACGTCTCTTCGTATCCTTCGCAAATAAAGGTCGCTTTCTTGGCTTTCTCGGCAAAAAACTCCAATTCTGCTTGCGGGAAATAAGGCTTTTTGTAGGAACCAAAAGGCACATTGAAACCGCCTTTTTTGTTGTAGCGACATAAACCATTAAAACCAAAACGGTTCATGTATAAAAACGCCAATGATCGATACAGTACATCATCGGTTTTATTGAACTCTTTACGAATATCGAGATACGCTTCTTTACGGTTGTTATCGGCCGTGAACCAACGCTTAGATTCGGTGATGTACAGTTCAGGTTGATCTTTAATCAGGTTGTACAAGTTGATGAGATCAGGATTGATATCGGCCAACAAATACTGTTCAAAATCAGTATTGAGGAACACAGAGCCAGCACCAACAAAGGGTTCAACCAGTTTACGCGCTGGCGGCAGGTGACGTTGAATCTCTTCGACTAGGCCATACTTACCACCAGCCCATTTAAGAAAGGCACGCTGCTTCTTCATTTACTGCTCTATCTTTCAACCACGAAATAAGGCTGCGGAATGTAACATATTTTTGCGTCAAGCTCAGCGTTATTTCGCACGATCAATCTCTCGCTGTACTTGGCTGAGTGATTTGGCCCAAGGGCCTTGCAATTGCAACGCTTTCGGTAAGGTTTCAACGGCATCACGTGCTAACTGGATGGTTGGATAATTACCATAGGTGATGATGTACCACTCCACATCATTGCGTGCTGTCGGATAAATACGCACCTTCTCTTGTAGCGCGTAGGTATTAAGAAAATTTTGCGCTTCACTAAGGGTACTGACCGCCGCTAATTGCAAAGTATAGCTGCGTGGCGAGAAGGCTTTGAGTTCTTCTCTTGCAAAGGAGAAGGTGATTTTCGTTGGCGCAGCAGCAGTGGCAGCCTCACTTACTGGCACAGTTTGCGCGGTGCGGTTTTGTGCATCAACTAGTGCATTATTACTCAGTGACGTATCGGCTTTGGTCGAATTGCCTTCCAAAAGCGCATCCACAACATCAGACTCAATCACCACTCGTTGCTGATCGCTGTCAATTATGCCCACGCTCTCTGAATTTTCCATCACATCGGGTGGTAACGAACTGGAATCATCTTCAGCACCTAAATAACTCGGGTCACTTTTCGCAAGCACCTTCCCACTATTGGTGGTGTCAGTTGCTGAATCATCAAGTGTATTGACTGTTGGTGCAGCGGCATCCCCTAGCGTCGGGATTACCGTCTGCTCGAGTGTGCCTGTAATTTGCGACGCTTGCTCATCGGGTGAGGGTTGGGTAAATAGCCACCAGTAACCACCACCAATGATGAGCAGAAGCAGTAAAACCAAGGCAGCGATCTGCACAGGAGAACCGATAATCGAACGGATGATGATCCTTTTTTCCATTTTCTGCTCTCCTAATGCCATGATTTCCCCAGGCACGCGTTTCACCTTTTTGTAAGCGTTGCGTACGCGGCGCTCCATCTCATCGGGTACATAACGCATGACCAGATTTTCAAAAAAGCGATCCGCTTCTTCATTGCTCAGCGCTTCAATCTCTAGCTCTACAGGTTTATGCTCTTGTCCATAGCTTAAACGGGTCAGCAAAGCATCAAGGCTATTGGCTTGTGCAAATAATACGACATTGATGGTCCACAATGGATTGGCTTGTGCTTCTAATACCAGCATCCATAGCTCGGACACTAAGGTTTCGGAGAGTAAATGAGCGTCATCGACAACTATCACCACATCACAACCGCCACCATCAAGTAGACGAGCTAAGCTGTCAGAAAGTGTATCGTGAGGATTAAATAACGGGCCTGAAACGATTTGGGTAAGAATGGTCGCTCGACGCTGCTGGTCATCTTGATTGGGATGACACAGCAACAGCGATTGGTTTTTATCTTCGGCCCACGCTTCTAAATAACGCTGTGCTAACCAAGATTTACCAAAACCTAATCCACCACCAACAGTAATGACATTTGAGCCAAAATTGGTCAATAATTGCAAACGCTCAAGTAGCTCGACTTGCGAATCTAATTCCAATATACGTAATTCATTCGCCAAACTCATTAGGCCGTCCTACTGACAGACAACTGTCAAATTAGTATCAATGAAGATTTACAGGGTACGGCAGAAGTCAATCGCTTGTTCAATGACCGCTTCGGGTACACCTTTCACTACTTGTGATGTACCAATACTGGTTGGTAGCACCAAACGTAGTTCGCCTGAAAGCACTTTTTTATCACGCATCATGTGTTGCATAAAGTCAGAAAACGACATGCTTTCGGGCGTATGAATCGGTAAATTTGCTCTTTTGAGTATAGAAACAATCCGCTCAACTTGCTGATCGTTAATTAAACCTTGTAACTGCGCCGTTTTAGCGGCCATCACAGTTCCGGCAGAAACCGCTTCACCGTGTAGCCAATTACCATACCCGAGCTGCGCTTCAATCGCATGACCAAATGTATGACCTAGGTTCAACAACGCGCGAATTCCCGACTCTTTTTCATCTTGAGCGACCACATCGGCTTTAATTTGACAGCAGCGAGCGATGGCATAACTTAGCGCTTGCTCATCTAAGGCATAGAGTTTATCGAGATTCTCTTCCAGCCAGACAAAGAAATCATGATCGTAAATGATGCCATATTTGATCACTTCCGCCATACCAGCGGCAAATTCTCGCGCTGGTAAAGTCGCCAAACATTCAGTATCAATAATGACGGCTTTCGGCTGATAAAATGCACCAATCATGTTTTTACCTAAAGCATGATTGACTGCGGTTTTACCGCCAACGGAGGAGTCCACTTGCGAAAGCAGCGTGGTCGGTATTTGGATAAAATCGACTCCGCGCTGATAACAGGCTGCGGCGAATCCAACTAAATCACCAATCACACCACCACCTAAAGCGATGATCACCACATCACGGCTGTAATTACCTTCCAGCAGGTAACTCATCACCATATTAAATGTATCTAAAGTTTTATATTGTTCGCCATCTGGCAGTTCAAGCAAGGAGACGTTACAAGCATGCGGTGCAAGAAGGGCGAAGATTTTATCCGCGTACAAAGGCGCGACCGTCACATTACTGATAACGACGACTTTTTGTTTGGCCGATAAGAAAGAAAGGAGGGCCGGATCATTAAATAATCCGGCGCCAATTGAGATTGGGTAGCTACGCTCATCTAAACTGACCGTAATCCGTTCCATGGTTTGCACTCCAAAATAAAGAACTTAGGAATGTTCTTCTAGCATTTTTACGATCTCGTTGGCTACCACTTTTGCACCTTGATCGTCAGTACGAACCGTAAAATCAGCGATCTCAGCGTAAAGATCGTTACGTTCATCGGCCAAACATTCTAAGACTTCACGTGGATTGTCTGTTTGAAGCAATGGTCGTTTTTTGTCACGGTTCGTGCGTGCAAGTTGTTTTTCAATCGTCGTTTCAAGGTAGACCACAATACCACGAGCAGATAAACGATTACGGTTTTCTTTACTCTTAACAGAACCACCGCCTGTTGCGAGTACAATACCTTGTTTCTCGGTTAGGTCATTAATTACAGCTTCCTCACGTTTACGGAAGCCCTCTTCACCTTCGACGTCAAATACCCATGCGATATCTGCGCCTGTACGCTCTTCAATGACTGTATCTGAGTCTAAAAACTCCATATGCAGTTGTTGAGCAAGATGTCTACCAATTGTACTTTTGCCGGCGCCCATTGGGCCAACAAGGAAAATATTGCGTTTCTCAGCCATGTTTAGCAGTAATTTACAACGTTAATTCAATGACATCGCCACAAGATTAGCCAGTATAATACTGACCGTTAAGACGCTCGTGGCACCTATTCCTCACAGATGATTCGTGATAAGACCCGAAATTATCTAGATATGGTGCCACTAATGCAACTTTATTTTTTAACCAATCGCAATATCAGCCGTAAGTTATTGAATGACGACTTTCGGTGTCACGAAAATCAGCAGCTCACTTTTGCCTACTTGTTCATAGGAACGGCGGAACAATGCACCAAGTAATGGCAAATCACCAAGTAATGGCACCTTATCCACCGTATTGTTGACGCTATGTTGGAATATTCCACCAAGGACCACGGTTTCTCCATTATTGACCAATACTTGAGTGCCAATACGCTGAGTATTAATTGCAACCGCTTCTCCCGTCCCTGTTTTTACAATATCCCCAGGCCGGTCTTGAGTGACACTGAGATCTAACACTAAGCGATTATCCGGCGTTATCTGCGGCGTCACTTTTAAACTCAGCACCGCTTTTTTGAAGGCGACTGTCGTTGCGCCGCTGGAAGAAGACTCCAGATAAGGGATCTCCGTACCCTGCTCGATGTAAGCGGGTTTCTTGTTGGTCGTGATCAAACGAGGGCTGGAAATGATCTCTGCTTTCGACTCACGTTGCAGCGCTGAAAGCTCTAAATCCAACAACATATCCGACCCCAACTTAGCCACTTGGAAGGCAATACTTGAGGCATTAGCGGAGGTCGCTGCTAAGTTTACGTTAAGGAAATCATCAACGGGCAATGTACTTTCTCCCGACTTATCCACTTGGAATAAATTACTTTCAATACTTCCGCCTACGGTGTTGTTGCCATTGGTCGAGGTAAAGCCCCAGCGTACGCCAAGCTCATCCAAATTCCCTTCATTAACCGTAACAATACGCGCTTCAATTTGCACCTGTTTAACCGGAATATCGAGTGATTCAACAATTTGGCGTATCACCACAATATTCTCCGCCAATTCGCGGATCAGTAGTGAGTTGGTTCGCTCGTCGATACTGATGGAACCTCGCTCAGACAACATACTAACGGCCCCTTCACCACCAATCATCTGCGCAATATCAGACGCCTTAGCAAAATTAATTTTGATGATTTCAGAACGAAGATCGCCCAACTCTTCAGCCAAACGTGCCTTTTCAAGTTGCTGCTTTTCACGTAAATCCATCTCTTCTTTAGGTGCCACTAAAATCACATTGCCGTCAACACGCTTATCCAATCCCTTGACTTGCAAAATGATATCGAGCACTTGCTGCCAAGGCACGCCATCAAGCCGTAGCGTCAAGTTACCAGTGACCGAATCTGAGACGACTAGGTTAAACGCGTTATAATCTGCGATAAGCTGCAAAACATTTCGCACAGGAATATCTTGAAAATTAATCGAGATGAGCTTGCCCTCTTTCTCAAGAATGCTCTTCGGCTTAGGTTTTTCTTGTTCTTTCAGTTTGCCAATCACCACCTCAAGGTATTTCCCTTTCAAGCTGTAATCATACTTAAACTCGCCATGAATGGTCGCCAGTAACTGTGTACTTGGCTCTTTGCGCAATACCTCGATACTCTCAACAACGGTTGCAAAATCTTTGACATCCAAGACATACAGTTTCTCATTGGAGACATCCGTCTTAAGCAGTTCAATTTGTAAACCGTCAGCCACTTTCTGCACATTAACTACCGTCGAGGGTGATGCGAGTTCAACAATCAATACCGCATCTTTGTTTTTATTGACTCGAAAGTCGATGCCTTTAAGCTCGTTGGTCTGCGCGGTTTCTGTCGCCACACTTACCCCTGCAACACTTAGCCCTGCAACACTCAATAATAAGCCAAATAAGAGGCTCCGAAATACCATAGTCATTTGTGTCTGTCGTCCTTTAATCATAGTGATTTCTCTAAATTCAAATTCTATTTCAGAGCCAATTTGACGTTTCGTTGATTCCAACAACCTAAGCCGTCTGGCAAGGTTTCATTGATCAGCAGGTAATTGGAATCAACTCGAGTAACTTTGCCGTGATTCAAACCTAAATATTGTCCCGCTTTCACGTTAACGACCTTGCCTTGAGGCGTTTGTACTAATGCCGATACCCCGCCCCCGCTACTCATCACGCCTTTTAATCGCAGTTGATTAAGCGGATAGCGCTCTAGCTGGCCATTTTTACTGCGAGCCGGAGGCTGCCAGCAGTCGGCCTTCACTACAGGCTGATTTTGTACAATCGCTTCTTTAGGCAACACAAAAGGTTCGCGGGATTCATGTTGCGCATAATGAGTAACTTGAAACTGAATAATGGGTTTTAATTTGGCGACGTCTTTGCGTGCTTGCCCCTCGACCCGCTCTACATAAACTTTCAATGGATCTTGATTCGCCTTACAACCAACCAATACGCTGGTAATACACAGCACCATCAGCAGCAGATTATTGTGCTTCATCGTCCACCTCTTTCTTGAATTGATAGGTATAAGCGCGCACCCTAAAATGTAACGTACTGCTTTCCTGGCTAACCCGTTGCCAGTCAACATCATCGAAATTAATGATGCGGGGCAATTTCGCGATCGCCTCTGAAAAATCACCAATGTCGTGGTAATTACCGGTCAATTCGATATTGAGCGGCAAACGATACAGAAACTCTTTATTCTGTTTCTCTCCCCAATCAATACGTGTAAAGGTTAACGCGTTATCTAGCCCTAGTTCATTGACCGATGCGAGCATGCTTGCGAGCTCTTTTTGCACGGGTAATTGGCGTAATAAAAAGTCATAACGTTCGGTTAATTCATCCAGTTGAGCTTGCAACTGGGGTAAGGTGGCGGCTTTGCTGGCTTTAATCCGTAAGGTCGATTTCAGCACCTCTTCTTGCTGTTTTAAGTTCTGCAATTGCTCATTTTGAGGCATCAGGTAGAACCACGCGCCAACACCTTGAATAATCAGCATCAACAACACAATAACCAACAGTTGAGGCAGCAACGGCCATTCAGCCATTTCATCCATATCAAGATCTTGAAAACTAGTCATGAACAGCTCCTGTAGGCCGAATCTTGGTTAGCGCAGCGCCCTGTGGTGTCGGGGAATGAAACATAAATGACACTTTAAACGTCTGAAAATCCTTACCAAATCGCTTATTACCATGCACGATAGAGTGCATGTTGACATCGGAAAGTAAGGCTGATTTTTCAAAATTATCGAGCATGGTCGCAAGACGCGCAGTGCTGTCACTGATGCCGGTGATTTCAATTTCTTCACCATTCATTTTGATCTTATCGACGTAGACTCCTTCAGGCATAAGCTGTGGCATCAGGTTCATCAACTCGGTGGTTTTATTGCGTTGGCTTTGCAATGACTCGACGACCGACAAGCGAGTTAATAGTGCCTTGTGTTCTTGTTCCGTTATTTTTAATGCATTGATCTGTTTATCAAGCCGCTGAATGTATTGATTCAAATAAGCCAGACGAGACTCTTGCTGCTGTGCTTGCCCAGAGAAATACAAACCGATACCCCATTGAATACCAACAGCGCTCATCACACCTAAGACGACCAAGCCCATAAAACGACGCTTATGCGCCGCTCTTTGTTCCTCTCGCCAAGGCAGTAAGTTAATGCTATGCAACATGAGAAGACTCCAACCACTCGATACCACGCAGTGCAAGACCCGCTGCGGTGCTAAAACTCTGCCCAGACAGCTCACCCTGCTGGCGTTTCGCTAACTTATTGTTAAACAGAAGGAAAGGATCGAGAATCTCGCACTCAAGCTTGAGACGCCGCGAGATCTCTTGCGCCAACATCGGAGTATCTGCGCCACCACCTGAGAGCCAAATGCCTGCTAAACTGCCCGCGCCATTGACGGAGGTGAAAAGCTGCAACTGACGTTGAAGTCGCTCGATCAACTCATGCACAAAGCGCTCGTTTTTATCAGCTAATTCGGCATTGGTGCCCGACATCACACGGTCTTGGGACAACCACTGACAACCGAGAGGGATTTCTTTATGAAAAGGGGCTTTATCAGTAAAATCAATACAGAGCGCCGTTTGGGTATGGCCCACATCCATGAGCATCCAATCGCTGCGATGCTGTGCCCTGCTCGCCAACTGCCAAATGTTTAACAAACTGTGTATTTGCACATCAACCGCGATCGGTAAAAAGCCCGCTTTTTGCGCCGCTAACGCGCGGCTTTCCACGACGTCTTTGCGGGTGGCGTAAACTTGATAACTTACGGTACTACTGCGACTTACGCTTTTTTTCATCACTTTGACGAAATCGAGACTCAGCTCTTCCATCGGGAACGGTGACTGATGAGAAAATGCCTGATAAATAGCAAACTCTTTTTCAGGCGCCTGCAGGTCACTATCTATCTGTAATACCTTACTTATTACCGCATTGTCCGGTACCGATATGGCGACTTTGTGACTAAATAGTGGTAAACCCTTTCTTAGTTCTTTGAGTTTCTTTACAATTTTCTGATAATCCAGCGTGTGGTTATCAGAGAATATATCCTCTGTAATAAGTAGTTCTTTACAGCCAATCAGTGTATATGAATCACCTGCTGGCTTTAATACCACCGCTTTAATACTATAGTGGCCAATATCTATACCCGTAACCAATGATTTACCCATACGGCTTAGCTCCAGTAACGCTGCTTAGGCTTAGCTCGATTTGCTTATTTTGAGGTTAAATAAGCCACAATTTATTTTTAGAGCTAAATTTTTAGCCTAGAGTACAAGGGTTTGCATAAGGGCAGCCTTAACTAAACAGGGATTATCCGGTGAAGTTCATAAAGCGATTGTTATTACTTTCATTGATTTGCATTATTCTTGGAGTCACGACGGTATTTGGCTTCTATTTTTACGTGAAGCCAGACCTCCCCGATGTAGCGACTTTACGTGATGTACAATTGCAGACACCGATGCAGGTCTACAGTCAAGATGGCAAGCTCATCGCCCAATTTGGAGAAAAGCGCCGAGTTCCGCTGCGCATTGAAGAGATCCCGTCTGAACTTATCGAAGCAATTATCGCCACCGAAGATAGCCGCTTTTACGAGCATTATGGCTTTGACCCGATTGGTATCACGCGAGCGGCGGTTGCGGTTATCGCCTCTGGTAGCGCTAAACAAGGTGCAAGTACCATTACTCAGCAGCTTGCTCGTAACTTCTATCTCTCTAATGAGAAGAAAATCATGCGAAAAATCAAAGAGATTTTTATCGCTATCCATATCGAACAATTGCTGACGAAAAAAGAAATCCTAGAGCTTTACCTCAATAAAATTTATCTCGGTTATCGCTCTTATGGGATTGGAGCCGCAGCTCAAGTCTACTTTGGTAAAGAAGTACAGGACTTAACGCTGAGCGAGATCGCACTGATAGCTGGCCTACCAAAAGCGCCTTCGACCATGAACCCTATCTATTCTCTAGAGCGCGCCACTAGCCGCCGTAACGTGGTACTACAGAGAATGCTCGATGAGAAATACATTACCCCAGCGCAATATACGCAAGCTCGCTCTGAACCGCTGATGTCTAAATATCACGGCGCTGAAATTGAACTCAGTGCGCCTTATGTAGCAGAAATCGCCCGTGCATGGATGGTGGAACGCTATGGTGAAGAAGCCGCTTATACCTCTGGAATGATTGTCACCACAACGGTAGATTCCAAACAGCAGCAAGCCGCAAGTAAAGCTGCAATCAATAACCTACTCGCCTATGATGAGCGTCATGGCTATCGCGGCGCAGAAAAAGTGGTTTGGAAAGAAGGTCAAACACCATTCAATGAACAGCAACTGGCCGAGCACTTAAATAATGAGCCGACTTATGGAGATTTATTGCCAGCCGTCGTTACTAACGTAAACAACCAATCGGCGACGGTTTGGGTGAAAAATAAAGGGACCCAAACTATTGATTGGCAGGGTATGAGCTGGGCTCGCCGTTTCTTAACCGATTCTCGACAAGGCCCAGTACCGAATAAAGCGACTGAGATATTAGCGGCTGGTGAACAAATTTGGGTTCGTAAGCGCGCTGAGCATAACGATGGCAATACCACTGACGAAGTACCACTGTGGTTCTTAAGCCAAGTCCCCAATGCCAACACTGCCTTTGTCACCATGAACCCAGACAACGGTGCAGTATTGGCGCTGGTTGGCGGCTTTAACTTTGTACACAACAAGTTTAACCGTGCAACACAATCGGTGCGACAAGTGGGCTCAAGTATTAAGCCCTTTATCTACTCAGCCGCCATCGATCAAGGCATGACCTTAGCGACGCTGATTAATGATGCGCCGATTAACCAATGGGACCAAAGCCAAGGCACTGCATGGCGTCCTAAAAACTCACCACCGACTTATATTGGCCCTACGCGTCTGCGCATTGGCTTGGCTCAGTCTAAAAACGTGATGGCGGTGAGAGTGCTACGCGCTGTTGGTCTGGATGAAACACGTGAGTATCTCACTCGATTTGGTTTTAATATTGACCAAGTGCCACGTTCAGAAACCATTGCCTTAGGTGCAGGAAGCTTAACGCCGGTTAAGATGGCGCAAGGTTATTCTGTGTTTGCCAACGGCGGCTATTATGTTGAACCCTATTACATCAGCAAAGTTGAAGATCCCTTTGGCAAACTTGAGTATCAAGCCACACCAAAAGTCGTTTGCCAACAGCAATGCACCCCAGACACAAATGAGTTCGATGAGCAAGATGTTGCATCGCACTATGCTCCACAAGTAATTTCGGAACAAAACGCATTTCTTGTCCGAGAGATGATGTACAGCAATATTTGGGGTGGCGGAAATTGGCGTGAAGGAACGGGTTGGAATGGTACAGGCTGGCGTGCACAAAAGCTGGGGCGTCGTGATATTGGTGGTAAAACAGGAACGACCAATGATTCCAAAGATGCGTGGTACAACGGTTATGCACCGGGCATGGTCGCTATTGCTTGGGTCGGGTTTGATGATCATAACCGTAACTTAGGTAAGACCACTGAAAACAGCAACGTAGATGACGACGGTGTATCCGGTGCGGAAGCTGGCGCGAAAACGGCACAACCGGCTTGGATTGATTTTATGCGTCAAGTACTGGTCGATGTGCCAGCGCAAGACAAACCCATTCCAGCGAATATTGTGCGGGTTAGAATCGATATCGATACTGGCTTATTAACCACTAAGTTTGACTCAAGTTCGATGTTTGAATACTTCATTCAAGGTACAGAGCCAACCGAGTACGTCGCAGAGAGTGTCTCTGACAACATCTACTCTTCACCTACAGGTGAAGAGCTGTTCTAAAGCTCAATAAAAAGAGGCTAAATTTAGCCTCTTTTTTTATTTCTCATTTAGCTTAGTTTTGATTGCCTGAGCCAACTGCTCAAAACGCTGTCTCAGCGGCGATCCCGGCCGATAAGCTAATACTAAGCGGCGTGAAGGTTGTGGGTTGACCGCTTTAAGGTAACAAACGCCATCCTTCTCTTTGACATCTGGTAAAGAGAGCTCTGGTAACAGGGTAATTCCCCCACCCGCTGCGACCATATTACGCAGCGTCTCTAAACTGGTCGCTTTAAAACGCTCGTCATCTTTTGCGCCTGCCGCAAAACAGAAGCCCAAGGCTTGATCGCGCAAACAATGACCATCGCCTAATGCCAGTACAGTACGTCCTCTTAGCTCAAGCATCTCTACTTCATTTCTATTGGCCCACTCATGTGCGCTTGGCACTGCAATACTCAAAGCTTCGTCATACAGATCAATCTCTTTGAAATGAGCCGTTTCAACAACAGAGGCTAGCACCAAGCAGTCAAGTTTCCCATCCTCAAGCTGACGCACCAATTGCTGGGTTTGAGCTTCATGTAAATAGAGCTCCAGCTCAGGAAATTGCTCTTTTAAAAAGGGCACAATACGTGGCAAAAGGTAGGGGCCTAAGGTTGGAATGAATCCAATATGGATAGGACCACTCATCGAGCCGCCCTGACCGCTGGCCATATCTTTGAAGGTTTTGACTTCACTTAAAATACGTTTGGCCTGATCGACCAATTGCAAGCCAGAATCGGTGAACAACACTCGGCGGCTACTGCGTTCTAATAATACCGTTCCCAGTTCATCCTCAAGTTTGCGGATCTGGCCACTGAGCGTTGGCTGGCTCACAAAACAAGCTTCTGCTGCTTTACGAAAATGTTTATGTTCAGCTAATGATACTAAGTACTCAAAATCACGAATGTTCATCTTTAACCTCAATAGAGCTTACCTATCAAAACCATAGCATCAAACGATTGGAGCTATCAAAGGTTTTCTTCCATAATGGCTCCAACAAATGAGAGCAACGGCTCTTTAACGAATAATGAAACTTAGAAAAATCACAAGGAAAATAGAATGTTAGTATCTAAAGAAGGCCAAGCGGTACCACAAGTCACTTTCCCTACTCGCCAAGGTGATGCATGGGTTAACATCACAACAGATCAATTATTCAAAGGTAAAACTGTCATCGTATTTAGCTTGCCAGGTGCTTTCACCCCAACCTGCTCATCAAGCCACTTGCCACGTTACAACGAACTGTTCCCTGTCTTTAAAGAGCATGGCGTTGATGACATCCTATGTGTTTCAGTGAACGATACCTTTGTAATGAATTCTTGGAAAGCAGACCAAGAAGCAGAAAATATTACTTTCATTCCTGATGGTAATGGCGAATTTACTGACGGTATGGGTATGCTAGTTGATAAAAGCCAAATCGGTTTTGGTAAGCGTTCATGGCGTTACAGCATGCTAGTCAAAGACGGCATCATCGAAAAAATGTTTATCGAAGCTGATGAACCGGGTGACCCGTTCAAAGTATCAGATGCTGATACCATGTTGAAATACATTGCTCCGACTTATAAAACACAAGAATCGGTGACCGTATTTACTAAACCAGGTTGCCCATTCTGCACTAAAGCCAAACAGCACTTGATTGATCACGGCCTTCAATATGAAGAAGTGGTACTAGGTAAAGATGCAACTACCGTCAGCCTGCGTGCAATCACAGGTCGCACCACTGTTCCGCAAGTATTCATCGGCGGTAAACACATTGGTGGCAGCGAAGAACTGGAAGCTTACCTAGGCTAATCACGCCTGCCCTAGGGAAATCTTCCTAGGGCATCCTCCTCATTTAGACTCAATGACAGCATTATTAAATGTTGCCATCGACTATCCACATTCCAAATTTAGAGAAAGCGATGATGAAACAGTTAAACGTTGATGTAGCCATTATTGGTGGTGGGACCGCCGGACTCGGCGCTTATCGTGCAGCAAAAGCACATACGACTAGTGTCGTCATGATCGAAGGTGGCCCATACGGAACCACATGCGCTCGCGTCGGCTGCATGCCATCTAAGTTACTGATTGCGGCCGCTGAAAGCGTCCATCACATCCACAAAGCTCCTGCTTTTGGGGTTCATCCTCAAGGTGAAATTGTCATTAATGGACGTGAAGTGATGGCGCGGGTAAAACGTGAACGTGACCGCTTTGTCGGATTTGTGCTTGAAGGCGTTGAGGAGATCCCCGCTGAAGACAAAATCTCAGGCTACGCCCAATTTATCGACAACCACACCCTACAGGTAGACAACCATACACGAATCAACGCCAAGCGGATCGTGATTGCTACCGGTTCTCGCCCAGCCTACCCCGCGGTATGGCATGAACTTGGCGATCGCTTAATCATTAATGACGACCTATTTGAGTGGGACGACTTACCCGAATCTGTTGTCGTATTTGGCCCTGGGGTGATTGGCTTAGAACTAGGTCAAGCCTTACATCGCTTAGGGGTAAAAGTGAAGCTGTTCGGCATTGGTGGACAAGTTGGCCCATTAACCGACCCTGATGTGATGGCTTACGCCGATAAAACGTTTAAAGAAGAATTCTATTTAGACGCTGACGTTAAAGTGGAAAGCATGAAACGCATTGCTTCTCCAACAGGCCAAAACGACAAAGTTGAAATCCAATTCATCAACCGTGAAGGTCAGCTTGAGATATTTATCGTTGACTATGTGTTGGCGGCAACCGGTCGACGCCCGAACATCGATAAATTGGCGATTGAAAATACCGATGTAGCCCTTGATGCGCGCGGCGTACCAACGGCCGATCACTATACGCTGCAAACCTCTGTAGACAGTATTTTCATTGCTGGTGATGCCAGTAATCAACTGCCACTGCTTCATGAAGCCGCCGATCAAGGTCGTATTGCAGGGGATAACGCTGGCCGCTACCCAGATATTCGCGCCGGGCTTCGTCGTTCCTCTATCTCAGCGGTTTTTTCAGACCCGCAAATTGCGATGGTCGGTGAATCCTACAAACAGCTAACCACTCGTTTGGGAAATTGTGGCTGTTTTGCTATCGGTACGGTGTCGTTTGAAAATCAAGGCCGTTCACGCGTCATGCTGCGCAATAAAGGGTTATTGCATGTGTATGGCGAGCAAGGAACAGGGCGATTTTTAGGCGCTGAAATGATGGGACCGAATGCGGAGCACTTGGCTCATTTACTGGCGTGGGCACATCAAAATCAGATGACGATTTCACAGATGTTGGATATGCCTTTTTATCACCCCGTAATTGAAGAAGGCGTGCGCACCGCGCTGCGTGACCTAAACGCGAAACTTCATTTGGGCCCTGAGATGATCAAGCATTGCATGGACTGCGGTCCGGGCTGTTAACCTTAAATATCCATTCATACGGCCGCCCTTGCGCGGCCATTTTTTATACGCTTTAGTTTCAGCCGCTCCTTAGACTCACACCTTCGCGCACGTTATACTGCCGTTATTTTCTCTTGAATGAGCGCCTTTATGCCTTGCGATAACTGTCAATCTTCGTGGTTTTGGAAAAAAATCGGCCGCTGCCAATCTTGTATGGATCAGCTCACTGTACTGTCGGTTGGATGCTGGCTTGTGTGGTGGTGGCTATGTAGAGATAACCCAAAAACCATTGAATCAATCAGTTTACTGATGGCTGGCTTTGCCTTTAACGGTTTGCTGTTTTTACATTTATGGATGAAGTTTGTGGTACTCCCTTGGCGTAAGCGGCAAAGGCGCGACAAATAAAAAGCCAAAGAGCGCAAAAGAAAAAAGCCCCAGAACCAATATTAGGTTTGGGGCCTTCTTAGATTCTTCTAAGAAAAAGCAGTGGTACAGATATAGACCGCGCCTTTCTTAAATTGTTCCGTGACCATTCGATCTTTTTGAGATCTTTTTACACAGCATAATTAACGCGAATAACCGCTTTGGTAATCAATGTATTAAGCGACCTTGACTCGCTTGATGATCTGCTCAACCAAATTGATCTCAAGCGCCACTTCATCACAAGCGTGCTGCCGTGGACATTGTTCACAATCTTTGAGTACTTTCTCTGGCAGTAGGCTTTTTGAGGTTGGAATAAAGTCATGCTTCATGAAAAACTCTGGCGTTCGAGTCAGAACAAACACTTTCTTAATCGCCATTTGCCGCGCTTTATTGACTAAATACGAGACGATCGCTTTTCCTTGTCCTTGACCTTGCCAACCTGCTTCTACACCAAGCGAACGAATTTCAGCCAACCCAGAGTCATAGACATATAACGAGGCGCATCCCGTCACTTCACCATGGTGTTCCGCCACGGCAAACGAACCAATATCGCGCACCAACTCATTGCGTGAACGAGGCAGATTTTCTCCCATATTCGCCCAATAAGTGACCATACTTTCTAGCGTTTCAATATCCGTCAAATGGGCAGGACGAACTTTCACCGCCGTGGTGTCACGTTTGTCTAAACGCGCTTTGGCTTGATCAACCGCATAGGCCACTTGTTTTGGCGAAACGCCACCTAAAGCGCTGCGTTTTTCTAAGCAAGATTCGATGGTGAGGATCGCATAAACATCATCTTCAATGACCGACGAAAACTCTTTAAGCTCGGCAAGGGTCAGCTCTTCAAGTGCACACCCTTTCGCAATCGCGCCAACCACCGCTACGCCCACAATATGGTGCGCTTCACGGAAAGGGATCCCTTTGGCGACTAAATAATCAGCTAATTCGGTAGCATTGGCATAGCCTTGTTTGGCCGCTTCTAAAGTCCGTTCGGTTTTAATTTTGATGCCATCAAAGCAAAGCGCAGCCATTTCCATGCAGTCGTTCCAAGTATCCAGCGCGTCAAACAGCCCTTCTTTGTCTTCTTGCATATCTTTGTTATAAGCCAGTGGTAAGGCTTTGACCGTCATCATCATGCCCGCAAGCGAGCCATAAACACGGCCCGTTTTGCCACGGATTAGCTCTAATGCATCAGGGTTTTTCTTTTGCGGCATCAAGGATGAACCCGAAGTCACGGTGTCAGCCAGTTCGATAAAACCAGACTCACCCGAGTTGTAGAAGATCATATCTTCCGCCAAGCGCGATAAGTGCAGCATCGAGATCGACGCCACCGACATCAATTCCATCACGTGATCTCGGTCAGATACTGAATCGAGCGAGTTGCGCGTGGCACGGCGAAACCCTAAATGATGAGCAAGCTGTTCACGATCAATCGGATAGGCCGTACCTGCCAGCGCGCCGGAGCCAAGCGGACAAGTATCAAGGCGCTTAATCGCATCATTTAAACGAGAGTAATCACGCTCAAACATTTCAACATAGGCCAAACACCAATGCGCAAAGGTCACTGGTTGCGCACGTTGCAGGTGGGTATAACCGGGCAAAACCGTCGCTTGGTGCTGCTGAGCAACCGACACTAATTTCGTTTGCAGGCGATCTAACCCCAACAGTAATTGTTGACCTTGCTGGCGGCACCACAATTTTAAATCGGTCGCGACTTGGTCATTACGAGAGCGCCCAGTGTGCAGCTTTTTGCCTAAATCACCCACTTTGCTGATCAACTGCTGCTCAACCCAAGAGTGAATATCTTCTGCATCAGATCGTAAGATCTGCTCAGGATCTTCCATCACTTCCAGTTTGAGTTCGTTGAGCGCAAGTTCTAGTTTTTGCTGCTCCTCTTCACCCAAAACATTCACTGACACCAACGCCTTTGACCATGCTATAGAGCCCACAATGTCTTGTTCAGCCAATCGGTAATCAAAGCGAAGTGAATCGTTGAACTCTTTGAACCTCGTGTCTGCTGCTTGGGTAAATCTACCGCCCCATAATGCCATTGCGTATCTCCTGCTCTTAGGTCGCGACTGAGCGTGACCACATCAAATTGCTCAATCATTTTTATAGTAAAGATCGCTACTAGAGCGATCTTTTATTGTTATTTTTGTGTCTCTACCTTGGGGGTTAACCTAGGCTTGATTCTTCTTCGCTTCGTTCAACGCTCTGATCCGGCTTGCCAACGAATAGAGACGAATGAAGCCGCCCGCGTGGCTTTGGTCATACACAACATCTTCACCAAAGGTCGCAAACTCTTCCGAGTACAAGCTGTTTTCCGAACGTTTTTGCGTCACCGTCGCTTGCCCTTTGTAAAGCTTCACAACCACTTCACCATTAACATCCTGTGCCAGCTCATCGGCGGCGGCCATGATGGATTTACGCAGCGGAGTAAACCAACGGCCATCGTATACAAGATGCGACGCTTTGACACCCAGTTCTTCACGAAATTCGAATGAGGCTTTATCGAGCACTAACTGCTCAACAGCACGCAACGCTTCCATCATGATGGTGCCTCCCGGGGTTTCATAACAACCACGAGACTTCATACCAACCAAACGGTTTTCGACGATGTCGATACGACCAACTCCGTGTTTAGAGCCTTTCTCATTAAGGTAAACGAGTGCGTTGTAAGGCGTCATCAGTTCACCATCGACGCCAACGACTTCGCCTTTCGCGACCTGCAGTGTGACAAATTCTGGCTCATTTGGCGCTTGCTCTGGATCTACTGTCCAT
Organism: Vibrio qinghaiensis; assembly: GCF_002257545.1. Lineage (NCBI taxonomy): Bacteria > Pseudomonadati > Pseudomonadota > Gammaproteobacteria > Vibrionales > Vibrionaceae > Vibrio > Vibrio qinghaiensis. The sequence goes on from NZ_CP022741.1 coordinate 2,528,832, forward strand.
ACCCAGCAATCCTCATTAGGGGCGTTCCAAGTACTCTCAAGCACGCCACCTTCGGTCGAAATGTGCCACGCGTTCGCATCACGCGAGTAAATTTTCGTCAATGAAGCGGCGCAAGGAATGTTACGCTCAGCAAGGAAATCAAGACACTCTTCACGACTCACGATGTCCCACTCACGCCAAGGGGCAATCACATGTAAATCAGGCGCTAGGGCTGCAAACGCACCTTCAAAACGCACTTGGTCATTACCTTTCCCCGTACAGCCGTGACACAGCGCATCAGCACCCACTTTACGCGCTACTTCGACTTGCGCTTTGGCAATAATTGGGCGAGCCATTGACGTCCCAAGCAGATATTTACCTTCGTAATAAGCACCTGTTTTTAGTGTGGGGTAGATGTATTCAGCGACCATCTCTTCTTTAAGATCGACCACATAACACTCTGACGCGCCAGACGCTTTCGCTTTCTCTTCAATGCCGACCAATTCTTCTTCACCTTGGCCGACATCGGCAACAAAGGCAACCACTTCACAATCGTAGTTTTCTTTTAACCACGGAATGATTACCGAGGTATCTAGACCGCCAGAGTATGCGACAACGACTTTATTGACTTGAACCTTGCTCATCTTACTTTCTCCATTTCCCGGCGCTGCGCTTGGCGGTCAGTGCTCTGGGTGATTAATTACTTACAGCTGTTATCAACAACTGATTAAATACGTTTATTGAGGTAAAAATTGGGTCCCGATACTTTCGCCCGCAAACAATTTGCTGAGCTTATCTGGGTAACGCCATGTCGCCACTTCAATCGGGCGACCTAAATCATTTGCCGCTTCCAGCGCCGCTTTCACTTTGACAATCATGCCATCCGTGATCACTTTGCCTTTAATCAGCGCATTGGCCTGCTGCTCATTGAGGCTCGACAACAAATGGCCTTTGCCATCCAGCACACCGCTCACATCGGAAAGCAGAACGAGTTCTGCATCCAATGCGCCAGCCACTGCAACGGCTGCTTGATCGGCGTTGACATTCATCATTTGGCCATCAGCGGTCAGGCCAATCGAGCTGATAATAGGCAAACCACCAGCGGCTAAAATCGCTTGCACGATTTGTGAATCACCAGGAGAAGCCTTGCCCACTGCGCCGAGTTCTGGATCCAACTCTTCGACTTTGCATAACCCGCCATCAGCGAGCGATAAACCAACCGCATTTAAGCCATCTTTAATCGCTTGCCCTTGCAGCATTTTGTTGGCTGTCCCAGCCAGCGCGCCTGCAATCAGCGGAATTTGATCATAAGGCGTGACACGCAAACCTTCTTTCTTCACGGTTTTTAGTTGTAATTTCGCCATCAGGTCATCGACGAGATAACCGCCCCCGTGCACGATGACAATTCGTCGCTGAGCTTGAGCTTGATACAGTGCGATTGCGCCAAACAGTTTGCTTAGCGTTTCAGAACAAGACAGCGCCGCGCCGCCTAACTTAATCACTAATGGATTTTGCTTTGTATCTGTCATATTTAACCCTTACGCTTGGTGCGTTACACCAAAGCCGTTAGCTCAGAAAAACCGTAATGAATATTTAAACACTGCATCGCTTGGCTCGATGCCCCCTTTAATAAATTATCGATCGCGGACACGACGATAATATGCTCACCTTGCACTCGCCAACCGAGGTCGCAAAATGGCGTAAATTCAACATCTTTGATGCTCGGCAAGGTTGATTTGAGCCGAACCGCTGGTTTGTTAGCGTACGCCTTCTCAAAAGCATGGCTGACTTGTTGCTCTGAAACACCTGATGCAAGTTTCATCGTCACGGTGGCCAAAATACCGCGTTTGAAATTCCCTAAGTGAGGCGTAAAAATCACGTCACATCCTAAATGGGCGACGATTTCAGGTTGGTGGCGATGAGTAAACACGCCGTATGGCTGTAAGCTCACTTCACAAAAACTGTTGGTTAATGTCGCTTTTCTGCCCGCGCCTGTGACACCGCTGGTGGCATTAATCACCGGCCATTGAGTTGTATCTAACAAACCCGCTTCAACCAAAGGCTTTATCGCCAGTTGCGATGCGGTTGGATAGCAACCCGCAACGGCGATCAATTGGCTCTGCTTAATTGCCTCACAATTCCATTCCGCCAGTCCATAAACCGCGTTTTCTAACCATTTAGGGTGTTGATGTTTAAAACCATAGTAATTTTGGTAAAAATCATCACCTTTGACGCGAAAAGCACCAGAAAGGTCGAAAACTTGACAATTTTGCGCAAGAAAAATAGGCGCGAGATCATGGCTCACCTCATGAGCCGTAGCTAAAAACACCACATCACATTGGCTTGCAACGCTCACCGGATCCATTAATGGTTGTACCTGCATGTCGACAATACCGGAGAGTTTGCCATGCAGCTCAGCCATTGGTTTTCCAGCATCTAGGCTATTGGCGGAAACGTATAAACCTGATAGCGTGAGTTGTGGGTGTTTTTGCACCATATACGCCAACTCAGCGCCGGTATAACCGCTAGCTCCGATAATTGTGGTTTTCAACATCTCGTGACATCCAATTTCAAGGTAAAAAAGACAATCTAAAAATGACTATAAATTTCAAAAAAGACACTTAACTCGGTTTTTTATTCACGCAAAGTGATTTAATATGTGTTTTACCTTCTCGCAATTACTCTGTCAATACTAGGAGCAAAGATAATATGCAATTACCCAGTTTTCTTGAGGTTTACCAAGGTCTGATTTCAACCTCTTCCATCAGCTCCACAGATGCTCGTTGGGACGAAGGTAACCAGAATGTGATTGATAAATTGGCAAGCTGGTTTTCCAGCTTAGGGTTTGTAGTCGACACCATTAAAGTCGCGCCGGGAAAATACAATTTAGTGGCAAAGAAAGGCAGCGGTGAAGGTGGCCTACTGCTCGCGGGGCACAGTGATACCGTTCCATTTGACGAAGGACGTTGGAATTTTGAACCGCACGCGTTAACGCAAGCCAATGATCGTTTCTATGGCTTAGGCACGGCAGACATGAAAGGCTTTTTTGCGTTTATCTACGAAGCGGTGAAAAAAGTCGATTGGAGTAAACAGAGTAAACCGCTGTATGTGTTGGCTACCTGTGATGAAGAAACCACCATGCTCGGCGCGCGTCATTTCACTGAACATGCGCCATTTCAACCGGATTACTGCATTATTGGTGAGCCGACTAGCCTTGTGCCCATCCGCGGCCATAAAGGCCACGTAGCCAACGCTATTCGAGTGACAGGAAAATCGGGCCACTCGTCTGATCCAGCTCTGGGCGTAAATGCCATCGAAATCATGCATGAAGTGCTGTTCGCGTTAATGCAACTGCGCGACAAATTGATCAAAGAGTACCATCACCCAGGCTTTGCCATTCCTAACCCTACTTTGAACCTCGGTCATATACACGGTGGCGATAGTCCAAACCGCATTTGTGGCTGCTGCGAATTGCATTACGATGTGCGCCCGCTGCCCGGTATGAGTCTAGATGGGCTCGATAACTTGCTGCGCAATGCATTGAATGAAGTCAGTGCAAAATGGCCCGGCCGCATTGAGATTACCGCGCTACATGATGCGATTCCGGGTTATGAATGTCAGCATGATCACCCCTTTATTGGCAACATTGAAGAGATTTGCAATACCGCTTCACAAACCGTGAATTACTGTACTGAAGCACCGTTCTTACAACAATTATGTCCAACACTGGTACTCGGCCCGGGTTCGATCGATCAAGCGCATCAACCGGATGAATTCCTAGCGTTTGAATTTATTGATCCAACCATCTCGATTTTGTCCAAAGCAATGTATAAATACTGCTTCTAGCCTACCAAGCTTACTCAAGCGATAAATGCCTGACAGCGTTTCTACGGTCGGGCATTTTTGTAATAAAATTTCAGTAATTTACGCCAATTATTCACCAAATGATCACGTTCAATAACATTCAGCAATAATCGTAAAAATAGTCGGCTTTATTTGACTCTACAGGGATCTTTTCGCTAGATTGTGTACTTAGCAAGGAACAATGGATGTAATTTTTTTACAAGGCAGGATGACAATGAACGAAAAATACGCTGCGCTCAAAAGTAACGTGAGCATGCTTGGCCGTTTGCTGGGCAACACCATTCAGGACGCCCATGGTGACGTTATCTTAGAGAAAGTGGAAACCATCCGAAAACTTTCAAAATCAGCCCGTAATGGCAATCAAGCCGATCGAGACAGCTTGGTTGAAGAGATCAAAAACCTTCCCAACGAACAGCTCACCCCAGTAGCGCGGGCATTCAACCAATTTCTTAACTTAACCAACATGGCCGAGCAGTACCACACCATTTCACGTCACTGTGAAGAACATGTGTGTGAGCCTGATGCGATTAATTTACTGTTTACTAAACTAAATCAAAATAAAATCAGTAAATTGGATGCTGCTCAAGCGGTACGCGATCTCAATATCGAGTTAGTGCTAACGGCTCACCCAACCGAAATTACACGCCGCACGATGATCAACAAGCTGGTGAAAATTAACGAGTGTCTCTCCAAGCTTGAACTCAGTGACCTTTCATTTAAAGAGCGCCAAAAAACCGAACGCCGTTTAGAACAGTTGATCGCGCAAAGCTGGCATTCAGATGTGATTCGTAAGCAGCGCCCTACGCCACTGGATGAAGCAAAATGGGGCTTTGCGGTGGTAGAAAATTCTCTATGGCAAGCCGTGCCTGATTTTCTTCGTGAATTTGATGAGCACCTCACCAACTACTTAGGTGAAGGGCTACCAATTGATGCACGCCCTGTGCATTTTTCTTCGTGGATGGGCGGCGACCGTGATGGTAACCCCTTTGTGACTCATAAAATCACCCGTGAAGTAATGCTGCTTTCTCGCTGGAAAGCGGCCGATCTCTACCTAGGTGATATCAATGAGCTGGTCAGCGAACTGTCGATGACCAAATGCAGTGACGCGCTACGCGATCTGGCTGGCATAGATGAACACGAACCTTATCGCGCTATTCTCAAACGCCTGCGTGAACTACTCAGCGAAACACTGGAAGTGTTGGATGCCAAGATCAATGGCCAACAACTGGCACGCAAAGCACCACTGCAAAATATCGCACAGTTGTGGGAACCGCTTTATGCCTGCTACCAATCTTTACATCAATGCGGCATGGGCGTCATTGCCGATGGCTCGCTGCTTGATACTCTGCGCCGGATTAAAGCGTTTGGTGTGCATCTTGTACGTTTGGACATTCGCCAAGAGAGCACTCGTCACTCTGATGTGATCTCCGAGCTCACCCGTTATTTAGGCATTGGTGATTATGACCAGTGGAGCGAGCAAGACAAAATTGCGTTTCTCACCAATGAGTTGAGTTCAAAACGTCCTTTGTTACCTCGTGACTGGCAGCCTTCAGAAGCGGTGAAAGAGGTGATCGACACCTGTAAAATCGTTGCTTCTCAGCCTCGCGAAGCCTTTGGTGCTTATGTGATTTCGATGGCTCGTACCGCATCAGATGTACTTGCTGTACATCTATTGTTGCAAGAGTGTGGCTGCCCTTATCGCATGGACGTTTGTCCACTGTTCGAAACTTTGGATGATTTAAACAACGCAGAAACGGTGATCCGCCAGCTAATGGGCATTGATCTCTATCGGGGCTTTATTCAAAACCACCAGATGGTGATGATTGGTTATTCAGATTCCGCTAAAGATGCAGGTGTAATGTCCGCTGGTTGGGCGCAATACAGCGCGATGGAAGCTTTGGTTAATGTCAGTGAAGAGGCCGGAATTGAACTGACACTATTCCATGGACGCGGCGGCACCATTGGTCGCGGGGGCGCTCCAGCACATGCGGCACTGCTTTCACAACCACCCAAAAGCTTAAAAGGTGGCTTGCGTGTGACGGAGCAAGGCGAAATGATCCGCTTTAAACTTGGTCTACCAGAAGTAGCGGTCAATAGTTTTACGATGTACGCCAGCGCCATTTTAGAAGCGAACCTGCTGCCGCCGCCAGAGCCAAAACAAGATTGGCGCGACTTAATGGAGGTATTGTCTGAAGTCTCTTGCGAAGCGTATCGCCATATTGTTCGCGGCGAACCGGACTTTGTCCCGTACTTCCGCCAAGCAACGCCAGAGCTAGAGCTGGGTAAATTACCGCTCGGTTCACGTCCGGCTAAACGCAACCCTAATGGTGGGGTCGAAAGCTTACGCGCAATCCCGTGGATCTTCTCTTGGAGCCAAAACCGCCTCGTGCTACCAGCCTGGCTAGGTGCGGGAGAAGCAATTCAGTTTTCTATCGATAAAGGACACCAAGCACTGCTGGAAGAGATGTGCCGTGAATGGCCATTTTTCTCAACGCGTTTGGGCATGCTAGAGATGGTTTACTCCAAGTGCAACATTGAAATCTCACGCTATTACGATGAACGCTTAGTCGATGAATCGTTACGCCCGCTCGGTGAGCGTTTGCGTTCTCAATTACAGAAAGACATCAAAGCGGTGTTAAATGTAGAAAACAATGAGAACTTGATGCAAAGCGATCCTTGGGGTCAAGAGTCAATCCGTCTGCGCAATATCTATGTTGAGCCATTAAATATGCTGCAAGCAGAGCTGTTGTATCGCACTCGCCAAACCGAAACCGCACCAGCAGAGTTAGAAGAAGCCTTAATGGTGACTATCGCCGGCATTGCAGCAGGAATGCGTAACACAGGCTAAGTAACAGCATTTTATTTCACAAACTAGCTAAAAGGCCGTCACTGTGCGGCTTTTTATTTTTAATCACAAAAACTATTGAGCATATTATCAGTTTTTTAAGCTAAACTAACAAAGTATTCCACTTTATGCTTATTATTTAGATATACTACTGCTCCTCTGCGGTAGCATACAAACATAACAAATCGCAGGTCGATATGCGTCACGCATATAATCCTAGGTGATAAACGGCTTTTTAAGGTGACACAACCCACTCCGTCAATAGAACGGTGGGTGTTGCTTACACTCATTCATGATTGATGCCATCAGAAGCACAACACGAGTTTGAGCAAGTTGTTTTTGAGTTTATTAACCATTTGGATTAAAGACATGTCATTACCACACGTTATCCTCACTGTTTTGAGCACTCGCGATGCCACAGGGTACGACATCACAAAAGAGTTCTCTTCGAGCATTGGCTATTTTTGGAAAGCCAGCCACCAACAAGTTTACCGCGAACTGAATAAAATGGGTCAACAAGGCCTAGTCACTTGTGTATTAGAACCGCAAGATGGCAAGCCAGATCGTAAAGTTTACTCCATCACCGATGCAGGTCGCAGCGCTTTAGGTGAATGGTTTGACCAACCTACCGCTCACCCAACCGTACGTGATGAATTTAGCGCTAAATTGATCGCTTGCGCGGTACAACCAGCAACACCTTACCGAATTCAACTGGGTGAATTGGTTGAAGAATCGAAAAAACTGGTTGCTCACTACAAAGAGATTGAGTCTGCGTACTATGCAACACCAGCTACCCTCGATAAGCTACAGCGCCTTGAGCGTCTAACACTACGCCGCAACCTACTGGTTCGCCAAGCGTGGGTTGATTGGGCTGAAGAAGTGCTTGCTGAACTCGATGCAATGGCTTAATGCCAACCATAAAAAAGGGGTGATGCTCAATGAGCATCACCCCTTTTGTTTTTCCACGACCAAATTAAATACCATCACCGGCAATGAAACTTTGAGAGCGGCCATTAAATTGTTGGTCCATATCTAACGAAGGTTTATCGGTTTGAGGGCGGCCGACAATTTTGGCTGGCACTCCGGCGACGGTAGTGTGCGGAGGCACCGCTTGCAATACCACAGAACAGGAACCAATTTTCGCCCCTTCGCCCACTTCAATATTACCGAGAATTTTGGCACCCGCGCCAATCATCACGCCTTCACGAATTTTCGGGTGGCGATCACCGCACTCTTTACCCGTTCCGCCTAGCGTTACATCTTGCAAAATCGAGACATCATTCTCCACCACCGCGGTTTCACCGATCACAATGCCTGTGGCATGATCAAGCATGATGCCGCGGCCAATACGTGCAGCAGGATGAATGTCCACTTGGCAAGCTACCGAAATTTGGTTTTGAAAATAGGTAGCCAACGCCACTCGACCTTGCTTCCATAACCAGTTCGCGACGCGATAGCCTTGTAAGGCATGGTAGCCCTTGAGATAAAGTAGAGGCATTGAAAACATAGATACCGCGGGGTCGCGATTGACAGTCGCGCAGATGTCACACGCCGCCGCTTCCATAATGCTGGGGTCTGCGGCAAATGCCTCTTCGACCACTTCACGCACCGCCATCGCTGGCATTGAGGCCGTATTCAGCTTATTGGCAAGAATGTAGCTCAAGGCCGAGCTTAAACTATCATGCTTAATAATAGTGGCATGATAAAAACTGGCCAGCATCGGTTCTTGTTCTGACTGCTCGCGCGCCTCTTTGACTATGGCTTGCCACACTTTGAGTTTTTCGCAATGTTTCATCGTTGGTTGATCACCCTTCCTCATCCAATCTCTAGAGCGTCAATGTAGATTGCTAATAGGCTTTGTGCCTAATCATGAGCAATGAATTAGCGTTCTGCTTTTTTATCACGAGCCAGCAAATCTTGTGCTGCAACACGCGCATCTTTTCCTTGATACAGCACTTGATAGATTTGATCAACTATTGGCATTTCAACCTCCATGCGCGCCGCTAATAACCACACCTCTTTGGTGTTGCGATAACCTTCAACCACTTGGCCAATTTCTTGCTGCGCCGTATCCACATCTTTTCCTTGCCCCAACGCCAAACCAAAGCGACGGTTACGTGATTGGTTATCGGTACAAGTGAGCACTAAGTCACCCAATCCAGCCATCCCCATAAAAGTTTCTGGCTGAGCACCTAACGCCGCACCTAAACGGCACATTTCGGCCAGACCGCGCGTAATCAATGCAGTACGCGCATTCGCACCAAAGCCAATCCCATCGGACATGCCAGCGCCAATCGCAATCACGTTTTTCACCGCACCACCTAGCTGCATGCCAATAAAATCACTATTGGCGTAAACGCGGAAAGTTTTGCTGCAGTGAATTTTGCCTTGCAGATCTTCGACAAACTGCGCGTCAGGCGAGGCAACAGAAATTGCGGTAGGCATTCCCATCGCCAGCTCTTTAGCAAAAGTCGGCCCAGATAACACCGCCAATGAATAGCGCTCGCCAATGGTGTCATAGGCCACATCCATCAGCAGCCGGCCCGTTTCAGGTTCAAGCCCTTTGGTTGCCCAACAAATACGGGAATCATCACGCAAGTGAGGCTTTAAACTGTTCATAACAAGGCCAAATACGTGGCTCGGAACGACAACCAACAAATCACGGCTCGCTTGTACCGCTTTTTTTAAATCGGTTTCCACAATCAGCGAATCGGGAAAATCAATACCGGGTAAAAATTCTTGGTTAGCACGATCAGCATCAAGACGAGCCATATGCTTAGCATCGTGTCCCCAAAGGACAACATTAGCACCGTTACGTGCTAAAGAAATCGCCAGAGATGTGCCGTAAGAACCCGCACCAACTACTGTCATGGTGATCGCTTTACCGTAAATACTGTTAGGATCTGTCATTGTTTCGTCCATTGCTATTCGTGTTGTCATGTTATACCTAAATTCCTCCCGATACAGCTTTCAATACGGAGTAGCAAGGAACTGAGGTATTGGCATTCGAAATAAACAAAAAATGCACAACGCACCATCATTATCTGGGATGCTTTGTGCATTTTTTATCATCAAAGTCTGACGTGGAACGCCAACGTTAATGATCTCACGTCATTAACGATTAAGCTTCTGCTTGCTCGCCTTGAGTCGCTTGTTGTTGTAGGTAGTTCATGAACAATGCATCAAAGTTCACTGGTGCAAGGTTAAGTTGTGGGAATGTCCCTTTTACAACCAAGCTAGAAATCGTTTCACGTGCATATGGGAACAGAATGTTCGGGCAGAATGCGCCTAAACAATGAGCAAGTTGGCCCGCTTCCATTTTTTCAGCAGTAAAAATACCACCTTGTTGCACTTCACATAAGAACGCGATGTCTTCCGCGTTTTTCACTGTCACCGTTAGGCGCAATACCACTTCATACACACCTTCACCCAGATCACGACTTTGAGTGTCAAGATCCAACTTCACATCTGGATTCCACTCTTTTTGGAACATAACAGGTGAGTTTGGCGCTTCAAAAGAGACATCTTTTAGAAAGATACGTTGAATTGCGAAATTTTGTTGTGCTGTTTGTTGTGCGGCTTCAGCCATGATTAAATCCTTAAATACTTACAAATTCAGTGTTGCTTTTAGACTAACCGAGCTGATTTCGAATGACTAGATGAGCTCACGATTACGTGGAAAACATCACAACTCTTAGCATCAAATGCTGGCTTTTCAGCCAGCACACTCAGTTCAAGATAACCGCGATCAGTCAATTATTTATTGCCACGAACCAGTGGCAAGTTCGCTTCATTCCAAGCTACAAGACCATTTTTCAGTAGATTCACATTCTCAAACCCAGCTTTAGCAAGCAGGTTGGCACTCTCTTGCGCGGTTTGACCCGTTTTACATACCACAATGATGGGGTCAGACTTGTGCTTTTCAAGGCTAGCCAAGTTACCGGATTTAATATCCGACGGCAAAATGTGAACCGCATCGGTAATATGGCCTTTTTTAAACTCATCTTTCGTGCGGATATCGACAACCACACCGTTTTCACGATTCATTAAAAGCGTCGTTTGTGAAGCCGTAAGCTCTTTATAGGCTGCCGTGGTTGATTTCACGATGCTCATGATTAAGGCGACGAGAATACCTACCCATGCCAAAGATAGAATCATATTGTGTTGGAAAAATTCGATGTACTCTTGCATATTCTGTGCTCTTGCAATGTGGGCTTAAAATCAGACAAGGAGTATAACGAGGTTGTCAGCCAGACGCGAGGGCTTACATTGCATAATAAGAAACTGTTGCCGTTTTTCAGCGCGCTCATCGCACTGCAAGCGCGCAATCCACATCAGCTTAAAAGCTTAAGCTATCGGAAAAGGAAAAGCCGTCACGTTATCAATATGATCTTGGCCTAACGCCAGCATAATCAAGCGATCAATACCAAGCGCCACTCCCGAACATTCAGGCAAGCCAGCCTCTAATGCTGCTATCAAGTGGTAGTCAATCGGCTGTTCGACCAGCCCCATCGTTTTACGCTTTTGGTTATCCGCTTCAAAACGAGCCAGTTGCTCTTGTGGGTTGTCCAACTCATGAAAACCATTCGCAAGTTCAATCCCTTTGAAGTAGACCTCAAAGCGATCTGCAACACGATGATCTTGCGGGTTAATCTTAGCTAGTGCCGCTTGTGATGCAGGAAAATCGTAAACAAAAACGGGTACCTGTTGACCAATTTCCGCCTCAACACCGACACTAAATAGCAGTTGCAGTAAGGTATCTCTATCCTCTTCTGGCTCTGCAATGTCACTCAGACCCAATAGGCTCGCAGCCGCTTTTAACTCGTCCATTGAGCCTTCTAACGGACAAACCCCAAGTACCTGCAAAAATGCTTGTTGGTAGCTCATCTTCTGCGCCGCTCCACACTGCAAAATAAGTTGCAGCAATTGATCCATCTCATCCATTAAATCATGGTGAGTAAAACCAACCCGATACCACTCTAACATTGTAAATTCTGGGTTGTGATAGCGGCCATTTTCCTCGTTGCGAAACGCTTTATTGATCTGATAAATCGAACCACTCCCCGCCGCCAAAAGTCGTTTCATATGAAACTCTGGGCTAGTCATTAAATAGAGTTGACGGCCATCAGCATAGCCTGGGCCAACAAACTGGGTTTGGAAGGTTTGCAAATGAATGTCGGTTACCGTGGCATGACTCATGGCTGGTGTGTCGACTTCCAATACATCTCGTAGTTCAAAGAAATGGCGGATCTGCTTGAGTAACTGAGCACGCTGTTTGAGTTGTGATATTGATGCGGTTGGCATCCAGTTTTTTCTATTCATGTTCTGGCACACATAAGTTTGGATGATATGAATTTTACTGACTTGAAGCGTAATTCCAAATTCTAACGTGATTATTATCACACAAAGAAAAATAAGTATGCTTGCACTTGCATTTCCGAAGCAAAAACCTAACAGAATCAATTTTTTCTTTACCCAGCTCTTCTACACTGGGTGTACCTCTTAAGGCTTACGAACCTTTAACTATAACAAGCGGATTTTCCGCATCACACACTGGAGGATAACTGTGCAAATTATCACCACAGATATCGCAGTCATCGGCGCAGGCGGCGCTGGTCTTCGCACTGCAATTGCAGCCGCTGAAGCAAATCCTGATTTAGAAGTCGCTCTGATTTCTAAAGTTTATCCTATGCGATCTCATACGGTTGCAGCGGAAGGAGGCTCAGCAGCAGTTATCAAGGAAGAAGATAGTCTCGACAACCACTTCAACGATACCGTTGGTGGGGGTGATTGGCTATGTGAACAGGATGTTGTTGAATATTTTGTGGCCAACTCGACCCGCGAGATGGTGCAAATGGAACAGTGGGGTTGCCCATGGAGCCGTAAAGAAAATGGCGAAGTCAACGTGCGCCGTTTTGGTGGAATGAAGGTCGAACGCACTTGGTTTGCCGCCGACAAAACAGGCTTCCACATGCTGCACACTCTCTTCCAAACTTCAATGAAGTACCCACAAATCAATCGATTTGATGAGTATTTTGTGGTGGATCTGCTTGTTGAAGATGGCGAAGTGCAAGGGCTTATCGCGATTCATATGTCCGAAGGTGAACTAGTAACCATCAAAGCAAAATCTGTGGTGTTAGCCACTGGTGGCGCGGGCCGTGTGTATCACTGCAACACCAACGGCGGCATTGTAACTGGCGATGGTATGGCGATGGCTTATCGTCATGGCATCCCTCTACGCGATATGGAGTTCGTGCAATACCACCCAACTGGCCTACCTGGCACGGGGATTTTGATGACGGAAGGCTGCCGCGGTGAAGGTGGTATTATCGTCAATAAAAATGGCTATCGTTATCTGCAAGATTACGGTATGGGCCCAGAAACTCCGGTAGGGCAGCCTAAAAACAAATACATGGAACTCGGTCCTCGCGACAAAGTTTCTCAAGCTTTCTGGCATGAACAACAGAAAGGCAACACCATCAAACATCCGCTTGGTGATGTGGTGCTGCTTGATCTTCGCCACCTCGGTGAAGAGTACTTACAAGAGCGTTTGCCGTTTATCTGCGAATTGGCGAAAGCTTACGTCAACGTTGATCCAGCAAAAGAGCCGATCCCAATTCGTCCAACCGTACACTACACCATGGGTGGTATCGAAACGGACGGACAGTGTGAAACGCGCATCAAAGGTCTGTTTGCGGTCGGCGAATGTGCCTCGGTTGGTTTGCATGGTGCAAACCGTTTGGGTTCTAACTCGTTAGCTGAATTTGTGGTCTTTGGCCGCGTTGCCGGTGAAAGTGCAGTGAAACGCGCAGCGGAATTCAAAGGCTGGAACGATGAATCTATCGCCAAACAAGTCAAAGCCGTAGAAGAGCGTATTGCAGCGCTGATGAACCAAGAAGGTGATGAAAACTGGGCCACCATCCGAACTGAAATGGGTCACACCATGGAAGCGGGCTGTGGTATCTACCGCCAAGAAGATTTAATGCAAGCGACGATTGATAAAATCACCGAGCTAAAAGCACGCTACAAGAACATTAGCATTAAAGATAAAGGCAAAGTGTTCAACACCGACCTTCTGTACGCTATCGAAGTCGGTTATGGCCTTGAAGTGGCTGAAGCTATGGCTCACTCGGCTATCTTGCGTAAAGAATCTCGCGGTGCGCATCAGCGTTTAGATGAAGGTTGTACTGAGCGTGATGATGTGAACTACCTCAAGCACTCTTTGGCTTTCTATCAACCGGATGCCGCTCCAAGTATCGACTACAGCGCGGTTAAGATCACGAAGTCTCAGCCGAAAGCTCGTCTCTATGGTGAAGCGGCAGAGCAGGCTGCTGCCGCGGAAAAAGCCGCAGCAGAGAAAAGCGCAGAGGAGCAAAAATAATGTCAGCAAATCGCATTCAAAAAGTAGACATTTTGCGCTACGACCCAGAAAAAGATGCTAAGCCACGCCTGCAAGCGTTTGAAGTTCCCTTTGATGACACCATGTCAGTGCTCGACGCGATAGGCTACATCAAAGATAACCTCGATAAGGATCTCTCTTATCGCTGGTCTTGCCGTATGGCGATCTGCGGTTCGTGTGGTGTAATGGTCAATGGCGTACCTAAATTGGCTTGTAAAAGCTTCCTGCGCGATTACCCTAATGGCGTGAAAATTGAACCTTTAGCCAACTTCCCAATTGAAAAAGATTTGATCGTGGATATGACTTCGTTTATCGAGCGTCTTGAAGCCATTAAACCCTACATCATTGGCAACGATCGCAAACCTGAAGATGGCACCAACTTACAAACGCCAGAGCAAATGGCCAAATACAAACAATTTGCTGGTTGTATTAACTGCGGTCTTTGCTACGCGGCCTGCCCTCAGTTTGGTTTGAACCCTGAGTTTATTGGCCCTGCGGCATTAACCCTTGCTCATCGCTACAACTTAGATAGCCGTGACCATGGTAAAGCCGAGCGTATGAAGCTTATCAATGGTGACAACGGCGCTTGGGGTTGTACCTTTGTTGGTTACTGCTCTGAAGTGTGTCCAAAACACGTTGATCCAGCGGCAGCCGTCAACCAAGGTAAAGTTGAGTCTTCAATGGACTTCGTGATTGCCATGCTAAAACCTGACGGTTCACCAAAGAAAGTGGAGGCATAAGGATGAGTAACCGTAAACCTTACGTTCGTGAAATGACACGTACTTGGTGGAAAGATCACCCATTCTACCGCTTCTACATGTTGCGTGAAGCCACGGTACTGCCACTGATATTCTTTACCTTGTTCCTGACCTTTGGCTTGGGCTGCTTGGTTAAAGGCCCTGAAGCATGGGAAGGCTGGTTAGGCTTTATGGCGAACCCAGTTGTGGTCGCCATCAATATTGTCGCGTTGGCGGGAAGTTTGCTGCATGCACAAACCTTCTTCAGCATGATGCCTCAAGTGATGCCAATCCGCTTGAAGGGTAAGCTAATCGACAAGAAAATCATCGTCTTAACTCAGTGGGCAGCGGTTGCATTTATCTCACTGATTGTTCTCATCGTGGTGTAGGAGCTTATAGTCATGAACAACAATTATAAGGTAAATCGCACGCCAAAACGTTCTGATGAACCTATCTGGTGGGGGCTGTTTGGTGCTGGTGGAACATGGTTTGCGATGATTACCCCGATCACCATTCTCGTATTGGGTATTTTAGCGCCATTGGGCATTATCGATGCCGAGGCAATGAGCTATGAACGCGTTTCAAGTTTTGCAACTAGCATCATCGGCGCGCTGTTCATCATTGGCACATTAGCCTTACCGATGTGGCATGCCATGCACCGTGTCCACCATGGTATGCATGACCTAAAATTCCACACAGGTTTAGTGGGTAAAATCGCCTGTTATGCGTTTGCAGGGCTGATTTCCGCACTCGCTGTCGTTTTTATCTTTATGATTTAAAGACAGAAACGTGATGACATCAAAGAGCTGCCTCGGCAGCTCTTTTTATTGCAGCACTCTCTCTCGTTTTTTAGTACAAAAAAGTAGGAAAATAAAAAAGGCCGCTAACCGAGCGACCTTCTTACTTATCTTGAGGTGATTATTTGACTCGACCTACATATTCACCAGAGCGGGTATCCACTTTGATCACTTCACCGATAGAGATGAACAGTGGCACACGTACCACAGCACCTGTGACCAACGTAGCGGGTTTACCACCCGTACCTTGCGTATCGCCTTTCAAGCCCGGATCAGTTTCAGCCACTTCAAGTTCAACAAAGTTTGGTGGCGTTACCGCAATTGGGTTACCGTTCCAAAGCGTCAACATGCAGGTATTGTTTTCCACTAGCCATTTAGCGCTTTCACCCACCGCTTTACGATCCGCCGCAATTTGCTCGAATGTTTCATTGTTCATAAAGTGGTAGAATTCGCCATCGTTATAAAGATAATCAAGGTCGATATCCATTACGTCAGCCGTTTCTACTGAATCACCTGACTTAAATGTTTTTTCCAACACTTTGCCAGAAAGAAGTTTACGGATTTTGACACGGTTGAAGGCTTGGCCTTTACCTGGTTTCACATATTCATTTTCGAGAATGACACAAGGCTCATTATCAAGCATAATTTTGAGACCGCCTTTAAATTCATTCGTGCTAACAGTAGCCATTTTTTCCTCTTACCATTCTTCGAGTTAAATTCAATGCCGCATATAATAACCCGAAAACTTGATTCTGTTGAGCAAAACTGGCTTCAACAATTAACGAATGCGATCTCAAACCCTGCCGATCTTCTCCAGAAGTTAGAGATTGATCCTGCCTTTTGGCAAAACGGGTTTGCCGCACGCAAACTCTTCGCACAACGGGTGCCACAAAGTTTTGTCGATCGCATGGAAAAAGGAAACCCTTACGATCCCCTGTTGCGTCAAGTTTTGCCACTCAATGAAGAGTTTGAGTGGCATGATGGGTACTCAAATGATCCGCTTGATGAGCAAAACAATGCCATTCCGGGATTGCTGCATAAATACCGCAACCGAGTGCTAATGATAGTCAAAGGTGGTTGTGCGATTAACTGCCGTTACTGCTTTCGTCGTCATTTCCCCTACCAAGAGAATAAAGGCTCAAAGCCGGTGTGGCAGCAAAGTGTCGACTATATTGCCGCGCATCCCGAGCTCAATGAGGTCATTTTATCGGGTGGTGATCCGTTAATGGCGAAAGATGAAGAACTGCGTTGGCTCATCGATGCAATCAGCAGCGTGCCTCATATTAAACGGTTGCGTATTCACTCGCGCTTACCCGTGGTGATCCCGGCTCGAATCACCGATACATTGTGTGAACTGCTGCGTGAAACTCGCTTACAAGTCATTTTGGTGACGCACATTAACCATGCCAATGAAATCAATCTAGAATTCAAACAGCAGATGAGTCGTCTGCGCGCCATCAATGTTACCTTACTCAACCAAGGTGTATTGTTAAAAGGTGTCAATGATAGCGTTGACGCGCAAGTCGCGCTCAGCGAAACCTTATTTGATGCAGGAATTTTGCCTTATTACCTGCATGTGCTGGATAAAGTGCAAGGCGCAGCGCACTTTTTTGTTAACGATCAACAAGCAAAAAAAATAATGACTGGTGTTATTGAACAAGTATCAGGCTATCTTGTTCCTAAACTCACTCGAGAAATCGGTGGCAGAGCCAGTAAAACACCGCTCGACCTGCATTTAGAGTAATAACAGTGCATCAAAAGATGCGGTTTACTATCAATCAACACACTCTAACCTTAATAATTTTTCGGAAAACATCATGCAATCTCTCGGACAATTTCTTGATCTTGGCCCCTTTAGTTGGGCTGCACTATTGTGCTGTGCTATCAATGGGTTACTGATTGGCATTGAACGCCAAACTCGAGGTAAACCAGTAGGCATTCGCACATCAATATTAATCATAGCAGGAACTTATTTCTTCCTCGCGATGGCCGTATCACTGTCCCCAAACACCTTGGATCAAGCCCGCGTGCTTGGACAAATTATTACTGGGGTTGGTTTTTTAGGCGCAGGCGTGATGATGACTCAAGATGGAAAAATCCATGGCGTCACCTCAGCCGCTGTTATTTGGGTACTGGCGTCACTGGGCTTGATGATTGGACTTGGCTACTTACAGCAGTCCGTGATTATTACAGTATTGGCATTGTGTGTGTTGTACGGCGTGGATAAGGTAGAAAATAGCTTTCAAAGTTTGCGTCGTGGTGTTCATCAACGCTTTAGGCGTCGTACATAATTCAATCACCCCCGCCCAAGGCGGGGGGTTTAGTTTCAGTCACCGATCACTTAGCAAAGTTAATGATAGGAAAACACTTAAAGAAACCGTTATCTGCACAGTTAATTAGACCAACTTGAACACCTTCAATTTTTGTGGTTTTGTTGAACAAACCCACTTGCACTGTTGATGTATCAGAAAAGTTGGCCGCACCAACATCAACCATGGTATTACCTTCAGAGTAGTTCACTAGACTGACGTTAGCACCTTGTACATTGTTGGTCAGATTCACTACACCCAAGTTAGCGCCATAAGTATTGCCTGTGTTCCAGTTTAAAAGACCCAACGATGCACCAGTCATCTCTTGGTTGACTTTCGATGCACCTAAAAGGCCTAAATTGACACCCGTCGTAGAGTTCGTTTCAGATAATCCAACAACGGCGAGATCTAAGCCTTTAACTTCATTCACTTTACCGTAAAGAGCCGCAACACGAACACCTGATACCGCATTTTCATCCGGCGCATTGAAGTTATCGATAGAAGAGAACATAACTGGAGTACCAGCCATCACGACAGAAGAAGATAGCGCAGCCGCTACGGCTAGTGCTGAAAGTACTTTTTTCATAAAGATCTCCATTGACCAATGAAACGGTTAATATTTGGTGTGTTTATGCCATTTCACTCACATTATTACTAAATTGTGCTCTGTGAAAGCAGAAAGTATAGAAGAATCAGATAGCTCAAGCGTCAGAATTGAGCTAATTATGCGAAAAAAAACCGGAGACAAGCTCCGGTTTCTTATTCAGAGGTGATAACTACATCATACCGCCCATACCGCCCATGCCGCCCATATCAGGCATTGCCGCTTCTTTCTTCGGTAGATCAGTCACCATAGCTTCGGTAGTGATCATAAGGCCCGCAACTGAAGCTGCGAACTGTAGCGCACTACGAGTCACTTTAGTTGGATCCAAAATACCCATTTCGATCATGTCACCATATTCGCCCGTTGCCGCGTTGTAACCATAGTTACCCTCGCCCGCACGTACATTATTAGCAACGACTGACTCTTCATCACCTGCGTTTTTGGTGATTTGACGAATTGGTGCTTCCATCGCACGCAGTGCAACTCGAATACCTACGTTTTGCTCTTCGTTATCACCTTCAAGACCAACCACTTTAGAAGCAGCACGGATCAGTGCAACGCCACCACCCGCAACAACACCTTCTTCAACAGCAGCTCGAGTTGCATGCAATGCATCTTCTACGCGATCTTTCTTCTCTTTCATTTCTACTTCAGTGGTTGCACCGACTTTGATCACTGCAACGCCACCTGCCAGTTTGGCCACGCGCTCTTGTAGTTTTTCTTTGTCGTAATCTGAAGTTGCATCTTCAATTTGTTGACGAATTTGTGCAGCGCGGCCTTTAATGGCTTGCTCTTCACCTGCACCATCAATGATGGTGGTGTTTTCTTTAGTGATAGAGATACGTTTCGCTTGGCCAAAATCTTCTAGTGTCACTTTTTCAAGCTCAAGGCCGATCTCTTCAGAAATCACAGTACCGCCCGTTAGGGTAGCAATGTCTTGTAGCATCGCTTTACGGCGATCACCAAAACCAGGAGCTTTCACAGCAGCCACTTTTACAATGCCACGCATGTTGTTTACAACCAGTGTCGCCAACGCTTCACCTTCAACATCTTCTGCAACGATCAATAGCGGACGAGAAGCTTTTGCTACTGATTCAAGAGCTGGAAGCAATTCGCGAATGTTAGAAATTTTCTTATCAACCAATAGGATGAATGGGCTATCTAGATCAACACTGCCCGCTTCTTGGTTGTTAATGAAGTAAGGAGATAGGTAACCACGGTCAAACTGCATACCTTCCACGACATCAAGTTCATCTTGAAGTCCTTGTCCCTCTTCCACTGTGATCACGCCATCACGGCCCACTTTTTCCATCGCTTCAGCAATGATGTTACCTACGCTTGAATCCGAGTTCGCAGAAATAGTACCCACTTGCGCAATCGCTTTAGTGTCTGAACAAGGTACTGAAAGCTCTTTCAATGCTTCAACCGCCGCCACGACAGCTTTGTCGATGCCACGCTTAAGATCCATTGGGTTCATGCCTGCCGCTACTGCTTTCAAGCCTTCAGTAATGATCGCTTGTGCTAATACCGTTGCGGTTGTCGTTCCGTCACCCGCAGCATCGTTAGCTTGAGAAGCAACTTCTTTCACCATTTGTGCACCCATGTTCTGGAATTTGTCTTCCAGTTCAATTTCACGCGCAACAGTGACACCATCTTTGGTGATAATAGGTGAACCAAACGATTTATCTATCACAACATTACGGCCTTTAGGGCCAAGGGTGACTTTTACTGCATCGGCTAGAACATTAACGCCTTCTAGCATTTTAATACGTGCATCGTTACCAAATTTAACGTCTTTAGCAGCCATCTTTAATTTCCTTTTCTAAATTCTGTTTTAATCAATCGTTTTTGAATCAGAGCAAAAATTACTCAATGCTTACTCGACAATCGCCATGATGTCGTTTTCAGACATAATGAGCACTTCTTTACCGTCGATTTTTTCCGTTTTAGTACCGTAGCTTTCTGCAAAAATAACCGTATCACCCACTTTGACATCCAGCGGTTGTACCGAACCATTTTCAAGGATTCGGCCTTTACCTACTGCTAAGATGACGCCGCGAGTTGATTTCTCTGCAGCGGAACCTGTTAGAACAATGCCACCAGCAGATTTAGATTCAACTTCCTGGCGTTCAACGATAACTCGGTCGTGTAATGGACGAATGTTCATCGGTCGTCTCTCCTGATTAGATTTTCCGTTAGGTTTATGAAAAGGCTGATTACTCAGCTTGTGAGTGATATGTGGGGGAGCAAGCAGGGGATCCCAAGGGGGGAAAGCGAAAATTTTGTGATCCATTTAACGAATTGATAGCGAATCTTGGTTCTGTGCTGACAAAAGTTACTAGCGGCTCATCCTGTATAGTCAATAATTTGCTTTATTAAGCTGCTTCTTCATAATAGATAAGGCAAACAGAGGAATGCGATGAAAACCATTGACCGAATACTTCAAACCATTAAACGTGACGGAGCGGTAACTGCCAAACAACTGGCAGACGGCCTAGGAATCACCACCATGGGAGCGCGCCAGCACCTACAAAGTTTGGAAGATGATGGCATTGTGGCCTTTCATGATGTCAAAGTTAAAGTCGGACGCCCTACTCGGCATTGGTCTTTGACGCAGCAGGGCCACGACCAATTTGCTGATCGGCATGGCGAACTTCTCATACAAGTGATTGATGCCGTTGAGCACCTTTTTGGTAAAGAAGGGCTAGCCAAAGTGGCGGCAGAGCGTGAAGCTCACACACTAGCACAGTATCAACACGCATTAATTGATTGCCACAGTTTAGAAGAAAAACTAGCCAAGCTAGTGACGCTTCGTGAGCAAGAAGGCTATATGGCAGAGCTCATTCCATCAGCGAACGGCTACACTTTAATTGAGAACCATTGCCCTATCTGTAAGGCGGCAACGCGTTGCCCCAACTTGTGCCAATCTGAACTTAATATTTTCCAAACGTTGATCGGTGAACAATACGTGGTTGAACGAAGCGAACACATCATTGTAGGTGAGCGCCGTTGTCGCTATCAAATCACCCCGCTAATATTATCTCAATAATAAGAAATGGCGATTTCGTTCCAACTCAACCTCTATTGATCGGTTATGCTCTTATTGTGTTGATAAAATAATCAACAGAAAAATGGTGTAAAGGAGAGAGATATGGAGCCCCCTCAAAAACAGGCCTTACCTTCTTTTGATGAGTTGGTTGAACTTGCCAAGCATAATCCAGATGCCTTTACGCAACTGAAAAAAGATATCTGTGAAGAGATGATCCTCTCCTCTTCCAACAATATGCAAGACAGATTATGGGCTCAGCAAAGTCACATTGATCTAGTAGTAAGCAAATGTAAAAACCCCGTTCACACCAATGTGATATTAATGCGTGAGCTCGCTGAGCAAATGATGAAATTTAGAAATGCCTTAGATGGCAAATCGGCGCGCACTCAACCGAGCGCAACCATCATTCCATTTGTGCCACGTCACAACGATTGGCGTTAACCTCGATATTTAAAGCTTTTTAAAACAACAGGAGGCATTGGCCTCCTGTTGTTTTTTTATCAATTTTTTTCTATTAAGTTTACTCAAGTTCAGGCCCGTAGCGATTGCTGCCTTGCGTTCCTTTCATAAAGCCACATTCGATCAAAATCCATGAGCCACAAACTAGTGCGACCAATGAGACTAATGACTCTACCATACTGGCTTGAGTGGCGATCTCGGCACTGGCAAAAGGTATACTCATACGGCCTATCACCAAGGGGACATTAAGCAATAACCACCACGCAGATTTATCTCTGTCATGCCAACGTTTTACCGTGATGGCCAAATCAGGCAATAACACCACTAGCAAAAACAGCGGCAAGATCAGGTGCGCATAGGCGGGAAACATTTGGTTTGCAGCGAATGCGAAGCCCATAATAGATGCGTAATAACAGAGATTCCACATCCAAAATACTTTACGCCCGATGCGTCCTTGAAATGAAAATAGCCGTTCTTTAATCAACATTTTGTTACCTAAAATGGTTAATTTACAACCTTTTGGAAGCAATCTTTATCCATATCACGCACATTCACGGTCAGACTCCTGACTTGACTCGCTTGCTGTTGCAATACCGCCATTAATTGACGTGACAACTCTCTTTTTTGTTCCGGTGTCCGCCCTGACAGTAAATCAAAGCTGAGATGAATAAAATCAACACTGTCGCCCTCTTCACCAATGCACCAATGGTGGCAGCGTAGTGCCCGTGATTTCACTGAGTCAGCGTCAAATAATCCGCAGCGAAGTGCGACTTGGTGAAGATCTTCCAATAACCCTTGAACATTCACACGTTCATCCACAGAGTTCGAGTATTCCATAACAAGGTTGGGCATACGAATTCCTTTTCTTCATTCATGATCAAATTTCAACACTGGTGAGCCTTATTGGTATCACTAGCTTTTCTTTTAACAGCCACTAATAGCAATTAATCTCATAAAATCCGAGCCATTATCGGCTATTCTGTCTATCTGATCACTGATAAGGGGTGTCAAGCATTGCTGAAGATCCCATAAAGTCATGACTCGAATCATGATCTGACCGATTTTATCTGTTATATTCTTTCGCAATCACGTTTATTTTTGACATTCATTGATTTTAACTTTGATAGATAATGGAGATATTCCTATGCGTCATCCTGTAGTTATGGGTAACTGGAAACTAAACGGCAGCAAAGAGATGGTTGTTGAGCTGCTAAATGGTCTGAATGCAGAGCTTGAAGGCGTAAAGGGTGTTGATGTGGCCGTTGCTCCACCAGCACTTTTTATTGACCTAGCAGAACGCACACTAACAGATGCGGGTAGCGCGATCATTCTGGGTGCCCAAAACAGCGACGTACACAACAGTGGCGCATTCACTGGCGATATGTCTCCAGCAATGCTGAAAGAATTCGGTGCAACTCACATCATCATTGGTCACTCTGAGCGTCGTGAATACCACAACGAATCCGATGAATTTGTCGCGCAAAAATTTGCATTTCTTAAAGAAAATGGCCTAACACCAGTACTTTGTATCGGTGAATCTGAAGCGCAAAACGAAGCTGGCGAAACAGTAGCCGTGTGTGCACGTCAACTTGACGCTGTGATCAACACTCAAGGTGTTGAAGCGCTAGAAGGTGCGATCATCGCTTACGAACCAATCTGGGCGATCGGCACAGGTAAAGCAGCAACAGCAGATGATGCACAGCGCATTCATGCCGCCATTCGCGCGCACATTGCTGCAAAATCAGAAGCCGTCGCGAAGAACGTTGTTATCCAATACGGCGGTTCTGTAAAACCTGAAAATGCAGCAGCTTACTTTGCACAACCAGACATCGATGGTGCTCTAGTGGGCGGTGCGGCGCTTGATGCGAAAAGCTTTGCAGCTATCGCAAAAGCAGCAGCTGAAGCGAAAAAAGCGTAATTATTCACGCTAGTTATCATTAAGCAAGGTCAGCATTTGCTGGCCTTTTTGTTTTCTTAACTGACGCGACTCTTCACATCCTACGGCTATAGTCGCGATCGCTAGAATCAAGTATCCTAACGTTTTGCTTAGCCTACGTTACCCGTGATGCACGATAAACACGGCCTATTAACGGCCCCGATTCCCAATGTGCTCCAACAAATGACGATCCCAATGATTTTTGGTTTGATCGCGATCTTGATGTTTAACCTAGTCGATACTTTCTTTATCTCGCTGTTAGGAACCAAGGCGCTTGCCGCCATCAGTTTTACTTTTCCCGTCACCTTTGCAATCAACTGCATCACCATGGGCATTGGCATTGGGCTCTCAACCAGTATTGGCCGCTTACTCGGTCAAGGTGACGCTAAAAATGCGGCGCGTTTTTCTAGTCACGGCGTGTTGCTGGCTGTGGTGCTGGTGACTCTCGCTTCAATTCTGGGTTTGCTGACCATTAAGCCACTCTTCCTACTGCTTGGTGCCACTGACGATTTAATCCCGTTGATTGAGCAATACATGCAGGTTTGGTATTTGACCATTCCTTTGCTCGTTATTCCCATGGCGGGTAACAGCGCAATTCGAGCCACAGGTGACACCAAAACACCAGCTAAAATTATGATGCTTGCTGGTTGTATTAACGGCCTGCTCGATCCACTGTTGATTTTTGGTTATGGCCCTTTCCCCGGGTTAGGGATGCAAGGTGCAGCGATTGCCAGTGCATTCAGTTGGTTAGGCGCACTGTGCGGATCGCTATATGTCTTAATCAAAAGAGAAAAATTATTGGCATGGCCGTATTTTCCTACTTTATGGCATGACTGGCAGCAAATCTTAAAAGTAGGTACACCTGCGGCACTCTCCAATGCAATGAACCCACTCTCTGGCGCACTATTGATGATGATGTTGGCAAGCCATGGCACCGCTGCCGTGGCCGCTTACGGCGCCGCACAGCGTATTGAGTCGATACTCATTTTAGTCTTGATGTCACTAACCTCAGCACTGACTCCCTTTATGGCACAAAACATCGGCGCCAAAAACATTGAGCGTAGCTTTGCCGCTCTGTTCCTCAGCATGCGTTTTTCTATCGTATTTCAATTGATGATTTTTGCGATGATGGTACCGCTGAGCATCCCTTTATCAGCCCTATTTTCTCAAGAGCCCTCAGTGCGCGAACTATTGTGGCACTATTTGCTGGTGGTGCCACTGAGCTATGGCTTTCAAGGCATTGTGATGATGCTTATCTCTGGGCTGAACGCACTTCATCAACCCATTCGTGCTTTTCAGTGGAGCGTGATGCGACTATTTATATTCACCCTTCCGGCTGCATGGTTAGGTTCGTATCTCTATGATGTCGAAGGGCTGTTTATCGGGATTGCCGCAGGCAATACCTTAGGTGGAGTGCTGGGTTATTACTACGCCCTGCGTCTAAAACGAACTTACCCGTTTCTCTAGTACTACCATTTATCTGGTTGAGTACGTTGTGGTGAACTAAATATAAAAAAGCCAGCATTCATGCTGGCTTTTTTACTTAGAAGAATCATAACTTAGAAGCATCGCCTTTCAGCGCGAGAAACTACTCTTCAATCTCGTCAAGGTCATCATCTAAGTCCATAACCACATTTAAAGGCTCTTGCGACAAAATAATGCCAGTGTTGTCAGCATAGAGATAATCTTCAGGTAGGAATGTAACGCTACCGAAATTCACCGCAACATCAACCTCACCGATACCTTGTGTAGAAGCACCAACAGGAATAGACGCTAAGGCTTGGATACCAATGCTCATCTCTTCCAGTTCATCCACTTCGCGGACACAACCGTAAACGACCACGCCTTCCCACTCATTTTCTTCAGCAAGAGAGGCCAATTCTGCATCAATTAACGCGCGGCGCAGTGAACCACCACCATCAATTAACAGCACCCGTCCTAGCCCATCCTGCTCTAGTACTTCGCGGATTAAGCCATTATCTTCAAAACATTTAATCGTCGTAAGCTGGCCAGCAAAGGATGCGATTCCACCAAAGTTACTAAACATTGGCTCCACTACATCAACTTGGTCGAGATAAATATCACATAACGCAGAGGTGTTGTATTCCATAATGGTTCTTCTCTTGCCGAAAATTATCTTCATCGAGTATATAGGCTCATTAAGTCATTGCAATGACAAGCGACGATTAACTCGTCAGAGTTTGAGCTATAACAATTCCAACAAATAACAAGTTGGTGATCAGTGAGCATTTGACGATGGCAGGCATCATAGGCGCTATCTGCGCAGGTTGATCACTCACCCACACCGCTTTACCATGCTTTACCACCACCACAATACTCAATAAAAAAGGAAAACTAATCCACATTGGGCTGCTTTGCATCACTAAATACCAAGCAAAAGCGATCACCGCACCCGCCAATAGCATAAAGTGATATTGCTTGGCACGCGTTTGCCCAAGACGTACGGCAACGGTTTTTTTACCGCAAACTGCATCATTTTCAATATCACGCATATTGTTGACATTGAGCACAGCGACCGCCAATAAGCCACAGCCTAACGCGGGTAAGAACAGGCTCGGTTCCACATGGCCGGTATGCAAGAAATAGGTTCCAGACACCCCAAGTAAACCAAAGAAAATGAATACGGATAAATCACCTAAGCCGACATAGCCGTAGGGTTTGTTACCGACCGTGTAAGCAATCGCGGCCACGATAGCGAGCACGCCCAGCCCGACAAAAGCCAGAATACTTTGCACGCTATCCAGTGCATAAAAGATCAACACCAAACCCGAGATAACCGTCAATGTGACGTTAATCAGTATCGCTTGCTTCATGTCATTGAGCGTCACCGCACCGGATTGAATCGCTCTGATTGGCCCTAAGCGAGCCTCATTATCCGTGCCCTTGACCGCATCACCATAATCATTTGCAAGGTTAGATAAGATTTGTAATAAAGTGGCGGTAAGCAGAGCAAGCAGCGCCACTGGCAGCAAAAAATGGCCCGATGAGAAAGCTAACGCGCTGCCCGTTAAAATAGAAACTAGCGCGAGAGGGAGCGTTTTAGGCCTGGCGGCATCAAGCCAGATATGGAGCGAGTTCTTCATGCAAGGTCACTGCCGTTCAAAAAAGGGGTCAGTATATACTGTTCTGTTGGCGAGTATAACACGGCAATAAAAAGCCCGTCACTTTGGACGGGCTACAAACAGTGTACTGACCATTCGACCCGCTAAAGAATAAAGCGGCTCAAATCTTCATTCTCGACTAACTCACCTAGGCGCTGCTTGACGTAGGCGGCATCGATAATCATTGAGGAGCCCGGTTTTTCTGTTGCATCAAATGAGATTTCATCCATCAAACGCTCCATCACGGTATGCAGGCGACGTGCGCCGATATTTTCCGTGGTTTCATTCACTTTCCACGCGGCTTCCGCAATTTGAGTGATGCCATCTTCAGTGAATTCAATGTTCACCTCTTCCGTCTTCATCAGCGCAATATACTGCTCAGTCAAAGAGGCTTTCGGCTCAGTCAAAATACGTTTAAAGTCATGGCTCGATAATGCTTCAAGCTCAACGCGAATCGGCAAACGACCTTGCAACTCGGGGATCAGATCAGAGGGCTTCGCCACTTGAAATGCACCCGACGTAATAAAGAGGATATGATCAGTTTTAACCATGCCGTGCTTAGTCGAGACGGTACTGCCCTCAATCAAAGGTAGCAAATCACGTTGTACCCCTTCACGTGACACATCAGGGCCTGAGCTTTCGCCGCGTTTACAGATTTTGTCAATCTCATCGATAAAGACAATGCCGTTATTTTCAACATTAAAAATAGCTTGATCTTTCAGCTCTTCCTGATTGACCAATTTTGCTGCTTCTTCCTCGCTCAAGGCTTTAAATGCATCCTTGATTTTGAGTTTGCGTTTTTTCTTGGTATCTCCCGCAAGGTTCTGAAACAAACCTTGCAGCTGATTGGTCATTTCTTCCATGCCCGGAGGCGCCATAATTTCAACCCCCATTTGAGGGACAGCGACATTGATTTCAATCTCTTTGTCGTCGAGCTTTCCTTCACGCAACTTTTTACGGAAGATTTGGCGAGTGTTAGAACTCTCTTCGCCCTTTTCATTCTCTCCCCAAGCATCACGAGCTGGCGGCAATAAAGCATCTAAAATGCGCTCTTCTGCTTGCTCTTGCGCGCGAAATTGCACTTTTTCCATCGCTTGCTGGTGAGTCATTTTTACCGCGACATCGGTTAAATCGCGAATGATGGTTTCCACTTCTTTACCAACATAACCCACTTCGGTAAATTTGGTCGCTTCCACTTTAATGAATGGTGCGTTGGCAAGCTTGGCGAGACGACGAGCAATTTCCGTTTTTCCCACCCCTGTTGGACCAATCATCAAAATGTTTTTCGGCGTTACTTCGGCGCGCAAGCTCTCTTCGAGCTGCATGCGACGCCAGCGGTTACGCAGCGCAATCGCCACCGAACGTTTGGCTTTATCTTGACCAATAATATGGCGATTTAATTCGTGAACAATTTCACGTGGAGTCATTTCAGACATCAGATTTTCCTTAATTCTTTACCCTAACACTGTCTTTATTTTTCGGTGGTCACTGTTTGTTGCAGTAGCAATTCCGCCGGTATTTCTAGTTCTTCGATAGTGTGGAAATGGTTGGTAAACACGCAAATGTCGCCGGCAATTTTCAGTGCTTTTTCAGCGATTTCACGTGCATCTAAATCGGTATTTTCTAATAATGCGGTCGCTGCAGCTTGGGCAAAATTACCGCCCGAACCGATAGCAATCAGATCGTTTTCTGGTTGAACGACGTCACCATTGCCCGTAATAATGAGCGATGCCGTTTCATCAGCCACCGCTAAAATCGCTTCTAGCTTACGCAGTGCTCGGTCACTACGCCAATCTTTTGCCAGCTCAACCGCGGCCTTAGTAAGATGACCTTGATGCATTTGCAGCTTACTTTCAAAGCGCTCAAACAAGGTAAATGCATCGGCTGTGCCACCGGCAAACCCTGCCAAGACTTGATTATTGTACAGACGGCGAACCTTGCGCGCGTTGCCTTTCATTACGGTATTACCGAGCGATACTTGTCCGTCACCGGCGATGACAACTTTATTATTACGACGTACAGAGACGATGGTAGTCACGACAGGACCTCTTATTTGTTTTCACGATGGAGTTAGCAAATATATGAGGATGGTTGGGGAAGATTTCAAGTCACAAAAAACACTCACCGCGAATCGATTGGATGCGGTGAGTGATCGCTCTTATTGTGGTTCAGTCCAAATGGCGCACGGCTCAATTTTAGCGCGTTGTAATTTATGCTCGTCACGCTGCGCATCACGCTTATATTTGTATGGCCCTAATACCACGCGATACCAACTGCTGCCTTCCGTTTTTCGGATTTCACTTTTTAAACCCTGAAACGCGATATCGAGTTTACGGCTTTCAGCCTGCGACGAAGTCTTGTACGCCCCACACTGCATAATATAAGGAATTTCAGACACTTTTTGTTCTTTGGCTACCACTTCTACTTCACGTTTCGGCAAGCTATCCACGTAATCCCATTTTTCCTCTGGGGGCGGTGGGATCACTTTCTCTGGCTTAGGTTTTGCGACTGGTTTTGTAGGAACCACAACCGCTTGAGGCGGCTCAGGATCACGGCTGAGTAAGAACAACCCATAACTAAAACCGGAAATGAGTAATAGTGCCAATAAGCCACTACGCCAAGGTTTACGACGTGGAGCTGTT
This sequence comes from Vibrio qinghaiensis, assembly GCF_002257545.1. Lineage (NCBI taxonomy): Bacteria > Pseudomonadati > Pseudomonadota > Gammaproteobacteria > Vibrionales > Vibrionaceae > Vibrio > Vibrio qinghaiensis. Next base: position 2,558,574 of record NZ_CP022741.1, read on the forward strand.
TTTTTCGGGGTCGGCTTTTTCGGACTACGACCGCGCCTTACATAATCTTTATTAGCCACAGAGAATTCAAAAGTTGATGGTTTGTGCCAATGTTAATGCAGTTTCCAACGACTTAATAGTGTTGAAAGAGTTGCAGCGCATCAAAAATGCGCTGCATGTGGTTAGCTCAAACGAGGAGGCGCTGCGCTTTCTCGAATCACTAACTTGGTTTCTAATAGTCGAGAACCTGCGCCAACCTCTTGACCACGAAGAAGATCGAGCATCATGAGCATCGCTTGACGCCCTATCTCATAGCGCGGCTGTGATATGGTCGTTAACGGTGGATCGCAGTAGAGCGCAAATTGAATATCATCAAATCCCACCACTGAAATATCTTGTGGAACGCGCAAACCCAATTTTTTGGCTTCCTTAATGACACCGATCGCCATACTGTCATTATGACTAAAAATGGCGGTGGGGGGCTCAGATGACGCCAATAATTGGCGCAGTGCTTTAGCCCCGGCTTCAAAAGTAAAATCACCATAAGTGCAATAATTAGGATTCATTTCAATCCCTGCACGGCGTAAGGCTTGTTGATAACCTTGATGGCGGAACTTACACAAGGTTGCCTCTGCTGGCCCTGAAATTTGCGCGATGCGTTTGTGCCCAAGCTGCGTAAGGTAGTTCACCGCCTCAAACGCTGAGGTAAGGTTATCAATATGTACCGTTGGCAACTCAAGTTCTGGCGCAAATTCACAGGCCATCACCATAGGTGGCAGGTTTTTTTGTTCAGGCTTACTGACATCAAACGGCAAATCCGTACCTAGCAGCAACATGCCATCAACTTGCTTAGTAAATACGAGGTTAACTAACGAACTTTCTCGCTTTTTCTGCTGACCACTATCACCCAGTAGTACTAAATAACCATGTTCCATCGCCGCATCTTCGATACCACGAATGATCTCGGTGAAGTAAGGGTCACAAATATCCGGCACGATAGCGACAATGGTTTTGGATTCATTACGGCGTAAGTTGCGAGCGAGAGAATTTGGTGAGTAACCAGCTTCTAAAACGGCATCTTCGACACGCTTTCGCGTTGAAGATGATACTTTTTCAGGGTTCATCAACGCCCTAGATACTGTGGCGGTTGATACACCTGCAAGCTGGGCAACATCCTTCATTGTCGCCATAGAAATTAACCTCTTTAAAAGTCGTTACTGGGTTGAAATCACCCGTTGTTATGTTTATACAATCAGATTGTACAATCTGGTTATCCATTTTAAACGACGAGCTGTTATTCACAGCGGATATATGAGTGATAGTCTATTCATTTCCACCCATAAAGTTACGGTCAGATTAACAAATCTTACATAACAAGCGTGAAGTCACTCACATTAGAGAGGATTAAATTGGCTAGCAAAAATAATAGCAGCCTCTTTAGCATTCGATTGCTTCAATATGTTACATCTCATTTCATCGGAAACGCTACTGAGGTTTAACTGAGATCTTGCGGTTCAATATCTAACGACCAGCGAATTTTCTTGGCTAGAGGTAACAGTCCAATGGCTGGTTTAGCGCTCATCAATAGTTTTTGCATTTTGGATCGATGCTGAGTTTGCAGTAATAACTGCCAACGATATTTGCCCGCTCTTTTCGCCAATGGAGCTGGGGTTGGCCCTAACACTAAGCACGAATCATCAAATAATGGATGCGCTTCTAACGTATGCCTGATTTGGCGTAAGAACTCTTCCACCATCGAAGCTTGATTGGATTCCGCTTTAAATAGTGTGAGATAGGTGTAAGGCGGCAACATCGCTATTTTCCGCTCTTCTAACGCGGTTTCTGCAAAATGACGATAATCCTTTTGCAACAGTGCTTGCAGCAAACTGTGTTCCGGGTGATGCGTTTGTAAAATGACTTCGCCGGGTTTGCTAGCACGCCCTGCTCGACCTGCCACTTGAGTAAATAGCTGCGCCAAGCGTTCGGCGGCGCGAAAATCACTGCTGTATAGCGAACCATCCACATCCAATAACGCCACTAAAGTCACATCGGGAAAATGGTGCCCTTTAGCGAGCATCTGCGTGCCAATTAAAATCTGATACTCACCTTGGCGAATCGATGATAATGCACTTTCTAAACTGCCTTTACGACGCGTACTATCGCGATCAATACGCACCGTTTTATATTCGGGGAAAAGCTGCGCCAGTTGCGCTTCAAGTTGCTCGGTGCCCACCCCAACCGTGACCAACTGAGTTGAACCACAACCTTGACACTGATGAACCACCGGACGTTGCGAGCCGCAATGGTGACAACGCATGTCACTGCTGTATTGGTGAAAGGTATAGTACGCATCGCAACGTTTGCATTCGGCAATCCAACCGCATTCATGGCACATCAGCGCGGGCGAGAAGCCGCGCCGATTGAGAAACAGCATCACTTGGTTACCAGCGCTGAGGTGTTTTCTCATCTCAGCAATCAGCGGCGCTGATAAACCACTCTCTAAAAACAGGCCTTTCACATCCAACACTTTGTTTTTAGTGGGCACCGCTACGCCCGCACGCTGAGTTAAGCTTAAGTGATGATATTTGCCGCTCAATGCATTATGCAACGTTTCTAATGCTGGAGTGGCAGAACCGAGCACAATCGGGATCTGCTCAAGGTTTGCACGCATTACCGCGACATCTCTTGCATGGTAGCGTAGGCTATCTTGCTGTTTATACGAAGCGTCGTGCTCTTCATCAACAATGATGATACCTAGATCTGCAAAAGGCGTTAGTAGCGCTGAGCGAGTACCAATAATAATGCCCGCGATATTATCACGCGCCGCTAACCACGCGTTGAGGCGCTCGGTTTCATTGAGCCCCGAGTGGACCACGGCAACTGGCACATTAAATCGCTTACGAAAGCGGTTAATGGTTTGTGGTGTTAGACCGATCTCAGGCACCAGTACCAATGCCTGGCGGCCCTTTTCTAAAACGGGTTTAATCAGGTTTAAATAAACTTCGGTTTTCCCTGAACCGGTGACCCCTTCAAGTAAATAGCATGCGAAATGGTGATGGCTATTAATTGAAGCAATCGCGATCGCTTGTTCTTGGTTGAGCTTGGGCTTTTCCACATCCGCTTCAACATTCTGCGGCCAAGCCGTCAGTGTCGGCCGTTTTTCCAGTGATTCTATCCAGCCTTTCTCTTGTAAGGTTTTGAGTACGCTGCTACCTACCTCTTCATCAATAAACAGTTGATGGGGTACAGCGCCAGACTCAAGCATCGCCATCACTTTGGCTTGCTTTACCGCTCGCCCAAATCCTTGCATGAGTTGATCGCGCCCACCGGGCGTCAGTTGCCACTCTACTAAAGTCGAAAAATCGGCCGCTTTCCCTTTGCGTAATGCGCCAGGCAATGCATTAAATAACGTGTCGCCTAATGGGTATTGATAAAACTGGCTACACCACAACAGCAATTGATAGAGTTTCTCTGGCCAGACTGGCTGGCTATCGAGCACCGCTTTTAGCGACTTTAATTGATCGACTGAAAACTCAGACTCACTGACTATAGCGGTGACGATACCCACCAGAGTTTGCCGACCAAATGGCACCGACACTCGTCCACCAACAATCGGAAACAGATGACTTGGGATCTGATAATCAAACTGCTTATCCAATGGGACAGGTAAGGCAACGCGTGCAATGGTGGGGCGCATAATCGACCGTTCGTTCTACAAAAAATGTGAAAAGACAGTCTACTGGATGCGTCACCGAAATTCGAGCTTCGTCATTGGACAAAAATGTGGCGAAAATAGCGGCGAAATGGCTTGATCCACTGAAGAGGATTCATTAATATATCGCGCCTTGATGATATGGCTTCTTGCTTGATGTTAAGCAGTCAGCGGTATCAACATTTTTTTATTAACTACGTGTGGTGTCCGGCATAGATTCGGATAGCGACGCGGCCCAATTTGAGGTTATCCCATGAAAGCTGGTATCCATCCAGAGTACAAAGCAGTTAGCGCGACTTGTTCTTGCGGCAACTCTTTCGAGTTCAGCTCAACGCTAGGCAAAGATTCTATCCACCTAGACGTGTGTGACAAATGTCACCCATTCTACACTGGTAAGCAACGTATCGTTGATACTGGCGGCCGTGTAGATCGCTTCAACAAGCGTTTCGGTGCTCTTTCTAGCAAATAATCTCTTTTTTGCTAGAAAATTAAAAAAGGATGCCTCGGCATCCTTTTTTGTTGGCATTTTTTGTATAGTTGTCAGTACGCACTGGTCTTATCTGCGACATTTTCTCCATTTTTTGATGAAGCACGTCAGGTTCCCGCCTAGGAAGTTTGAGCAACATCCATTAGAATTATGGACCTTTTCCAATCCAACACGAGCACTTATACCTATGTCTGATGACACTCACCAAGAATTAACGGCAGAAGAACAATTTCGCCAACGCGCACTCGATTATCATGCTTACCCAACCGCGGGTAAAATTGCCATTTCATTAACTAAGCCTGCCGACTCGGCTGAAGACCTTGCTCTAGCTTACAGTCCGGGCGTCGCTGAACCGGTTCGTGAAATCGCGCAGAACATCGACAACGTTTATAAATACACTGCGAAAGGCAACACCGTCGCTGTGATCTCAAACGGCACGGCTATTCTTGGTTTAGGTAACTTAGGTCCGATGGCTTCCAAGCCCGTCATGGAAGGAAAAGCGCTACTGTTTAAACGCTTTGCTGGACTTGATTCAATTGATATTGAAGTAAAACACCGCACAATCGATGAATTTGTCGATACGGTTGCCAACATCGCTGACACCTTTGGCGGCATCAACTTAGAAGATATCAAAGCACCAGATTGCTTTGAGATTGAACGCCGTTTGATCGAACGCTGTAATGTGCCTGTTTTCCATGACGATCAACACGGCACTGCGATTGTTACCGCCGCTGGCATGCTCAATGCGATTGAACTGCAAGGCAAGAAACTCAACGAATGCACTATCGTCTGTCTTGGCGCTGGCGCAGCAGCCACCGCTTGCATGGAACTATTGATTAAGTGCGGCGCAATGCGTGAAAAAATCTACATGCTTGATCGCAAAGGTGTGATTCATACTCGTCGCGATGACATTAATGAATATAAGCAGTTGTTTGCTAATAACACCGACAAACGCACACTGGAAGATGTGATTGAAGGCGCTGACTTATTCCTAGGTGTGTCAGGCCCCAACCTGCTGCCTGCCGAAGCGCTAAAATTAATGGCCGATAAACCGATCGTATTTGCTTGCTCAAACCCAGATCCAGAAATTAAACCAGAACTCGCACGCGCGGTACGTGATGATTTAATTCTCGGCACAGGTCGTAGCGATTATCCAAACCAAGTCAACAACGTGTTGTGCTTCCCATTTATTTTCCGTGGCGCTTTGGATGTCCGTGCTAGTGAAATTAATGACCAAATGAAGCTAGCCGCAGTTGAGGCGATACGTGAACTGGCTAAAGAAGAAGTGCCGGCTGAAGTGTTGAAAGCCGCAGGCGTAAAAGCGTTAAGTTTCGGCCCTGAATACATCATTCCAAAACCGATGGACCCACGCCTACTGCCTCGTGTTGCTAAAGCGGTTGCTCAAGCAGCGGTTGACTCTGGCGTCGCTCGAATCGAGATGCCTGTCAATTACATGCAAGAATAATCACAAGCTTGAGCGGCTAAATGCCTCGCTCGAAAAAAACCGCTGACTTTCAGCGGTTTTTTTATATTCTGAGACACAGAGCCAAAGTCACCATGGCAACTTACCCAGTATCCTCTCGATTTTATCTCGTTGTACCGCAATTACGCGCTACACTTCTTCATCATCATACGCTTCAAATTCAATGCCCATGGCGGTCATTAATGCTTTTGCTTCCGTCGGAATATCGTCTGGACGATCTTTTCTCAAATCTTCGTCGGTCGGTAAAGGTTGACCGGTATAAGCATGCAAGAAGGCTTCACACAGCAGCTCACTGTTGGTTGCGTGGCGTAAGTTATTGATTTGACGGCGAGTGCGCTCATCAGTTAATACTTTCAACACTTTCAATGGGATTGAAACGGTGATTTTTTTGACTTGCTCACTCTTCTTCCCATGTTCAGCATATGGGCTAATGTATTCCCCATTCCAGTCTGCCATTGCGCACCTTCGTTATCGTAATTGGTCGTTAAAAATTTGAAAGTTGGATTTTAGCGGGATTTACCGCCACAAGCAAAGACATATAGACGTCTAGATATATTGACGTCTTCTTTTTGGTTCAGTAAAGTGTGCCATTATCGACTGATAGATAGCAATATAGCGCACTATCGGATATAGCTAATACTCTAGACAATTGAAATTGCCACCTTAGTTGTCCCCGAATAAGGCAGGAACCCCCTCAATAAAAGTCAGTTTATTGAGTTTATTAAGTAAGGAAACCGTCATGACCACTCGCAAGCCAGCCACCATCGCCGTTAGAACCGGTATTGAATCCGACTCTCAATATCATGCTGTTGTGCCTCCAATTTATCTTTCGACAAATTATAGCTTTCCTGCGTTTGGTGAAGTGCCTAAATACGATTACACACGCTCTGGCAACCCGAATCGAGGTCTGCTCGAAAAAGCGTTGTTTGAACTCGAATCGGGTCAAGGCGCGGTGGTGACTAACTGTGGCACTTCGGCGCTGAATCTATGGGTTTCCGCCTTTTTAAGTCCTGACGATCTGATTGTGGCCCCGCATGACTGCTACGGTGGCACATATCGCCTGTTTAATACACGCGCCAAAAAAGGCGATTTTCAGACACTCTTTATTGATCAATCCGATCCAAACGCTTTGCAGGCTGCTTTGGCGAAAAAACCCAAATTGCTACTCATTGAAACTCCATCCAACCCATTAGTTCGCGTGGTCGATATTGCTGATATTTGCCAACAAGCACACGCCGTCGGTGCATTAGTGGCGGTTGACAACACCTTCTTAACGCCAGTATTTCAAAAACCATTAGAGTTGGGCGCAGATTTTGTCATCCACTCCACCACCAAATTCATCAACGGCCACTCCGATGTGATTGGCGGAGTTGTTATCACTAAAACAGAGCAGCACGCTGAAGAGCTAGCATGGTGGGGCAACTGCCTTGGCTCAACGGGAACCCCTTTTGATAGCTACATGACGCTGCGTGGCATTCGTACCTTAGGCGCAAGAATGCGCGTCCATGAGGAGAGCTCACGCGCTATTTTGGACTATCTGCAATGCGAAGCCTTAGTCAAGGTCATTTATCACCCGAGTTTGCCAGAGCATCCTGGCCATGAGATAGCGAAAAAGCAGCAATCTGGCTTTGGCTCTATGCTCAGTTTTGAGTTTGCGGGCAGCTTTGAACAGCTTAAATATTTTGTCTCTCAGTTAACATTATTCTCACTGGCAGAATCATTAGGAGGCGTGGAGAGCTTAATCTGCCACCCCGCTTCGATGACTCACCGAGCGATGGGCGAAGAAGCGTTGGCCGAAGCCGGTGTTTCACAGCAGCTATTACGCCTATCGGTCGGCTTAGAAGATGCGCAAGATTTGATTGACGATCTCGCGCAGGCCTTTGCTAAAGCGCAGGAGGCCTATTAATGACTGCCCTACGTCAATTGCACAAGTTTGGCGGTAGCAGCCTTGCCGATCCTGAATGCTACAAACGGGTCGTTAATATCTTAAAAGAGTATTCTCAAGCTGATGATTTGGTGGTGGTTTCTGCCGCAGGAAAAACCACCAATCGTTTAATCGAATTTCTCGACGCTCTTAATAAAGATGGTCGAGTGGCTCATGAGAACTTGCAATCGGTCCGTCAGTACCAAACCGATTTAATCAACGCGCTGCTCGATGAAGATGCAGCGCAACCGCTCATCACTTTACTCACCAACGAAATTCGCACTTTGGGTCAGCTTTGCGCGCCCCTATCACCAGCTCAACAAGCGGCAGTACTTGGCCATGGTGAAGTGTGGTCATCACGCTTATTGGCGGCGTTACTCAATCAACATAACCTTGCGGCTGTGGCACAAGACGCCCGCGAATTTCTTCGCGCGCAAGCAGGCACACAACCGGAAGTGGATCGCGCTCGCTCCTACCCTTTGCTGAAAGAAATTTTGGCACAACACGCGCATCACCGAGTGATCATCACAGGCTTTATGGCTCGCAGTGAACAAGGTGATACTGTGCTACTTGGGCGCAATGGCTCCGATTACTCCGCTACGATGATCGGCGCACTTGCGGAAGTAAACCGAGTAACGATTTGGAGTGATGTGGCCGGTGTTTATAGCGCCGACCCGCGCATTGTTAGTGATGCCTGTTTACTGCCGCTACTGCGTTTGGACGAAACCAACGAGTTAGCGCGCCTTGCCGCCCCGGTATTGCACAGCCGAACTTTGCAGCCCGTGGCCCAAAGCACCATGGATTTGCACTTGCGCTGCAGTTATCAACCCGAAGCAGGCTCGACTCGCATTGAGCGTGTATTGGCATCGGGACGTGGTGCCAAAATCATTACTTCACTTGATGATGTGCTGTTGATTGAGCTTAATTTTGCTCACGGGCATGACTTCCAGCGCCTACAAAACGATGTGCTACGCAGCTTGCGTCGTGCTCAACTCGAACCACTAGCTTTCGATACTCAAGCCGATCAACACCAACTGCGCCTTGCCTATACTGCTGAGATTTCAGGCGGAGCTCTAGCTCATCTGCAAGATGCCGCTTTTGAAGCGGAAATTAAACTCAAAGAAGGCTTTTCGTTAGTGGGTGCCGTGGGTGCTGGTGTGACGAAAAACCCCAACCACTGCTACGGCTTTTATCAACAGCTACGTTCATCACCGATCGAGTTTATCTGTGAAGCAGAATCTGGGCTGAGTTTAGTTGCGGTACTGCGTAAAACGCCGATCACCCCCTTAGTGGTGGGTATGCATAACCAACTATTTCAGGCGCAAAAACGGGTCGCACTGGCACTGTGTGGCAAAGGCAACATTGGTTCGAGTTGGTTAAAACTCTTTGCTGAACAAAAATCAGAGTTAGAAAAACGCCATGGCATGAACTTCGAATTGGTCGCAGTGGTCGATAGCCAAACCTATTGGTTTGATGAGCAAGGGATAGATGCGGTATCGGTTTTAAAGCATTTTGACGATGAAGCGATTGCCAGTGAGGGAATGGCTTGGCTACAACGCTTAAGCAATATTCAAGGGTATGACGAAGCGGTTGTGCTCGATGTAACCGCAAGCAAAGAGCTAGCTGATCACTACCTCAATATTGCTGAAAATGGGATTCACCTTATCTCGGCGAATAAAGTCGCGGGCTCTTCCTCTAGCGTCGATTACCACCAAATAAAAGAAGCGTTCGCGAAAATTAGCCGCCATTGGCTCTACAACGCGACGGTTGGCGCAGGCTTACCCATTAACCACACGGTGCGTGATTTGCGTGAAAGCGGCGATGAAATCGTCGCCCTCTCTGGTATTTTCTCTGGCACTTTATCTTGGTTATTTCAGCAATTCGACGGCTCAATACCGTTTAGCGAACTGGTCGATTTAGCATGGCAACAAGGACTTACCGAGCCTGACCCGCGCAGCGATCTGGATGGTTCAGACGTCATGCGCAAACTGGTGATCCTAGCCCGTGAAGCAGGGTTACAGATCGAACCGGAAAATGTCAAAGTTGAATCACTGGTTCCTGATGAGCTCAAGCACCTCTCACTGGATGACTTTTTAGACAAAGGCCAACTGCTGAGTGAAAAATTAGCCGAGAGGCTAACCAAAGCACAACGTGAAGATAAAGTGCTACGCTATGTCGCAAGGCTTGAGAAAAATGGCAAAGCAACGGTGGGGGTTGAAGCTTTAGAGCGTGAACACGCTTTGGCTAACCTTTTACCTTGTGACAACATCTTTGCTATCGAGAGTAAATGGTATCGCGATAACCCGTTAGTGATTCGTGGTCCGGGCGCTGGTAGAGAAGTGACAGCAGGAGCTATCCAATCGGACCTCAACTTGCTGTCAAGCTTGCTGTAACACTCCAGCTTATTCCAGATTAAGGGGCCACTAGGCTCCTTAATTTAACTGCGAAAGGATGATATTAGGTCATGCATACCGAGGGTGAGCATGACTTGAAGGTCACTCACAATCAACATGAATAATATTCATAATTACAGTGTTGACATAAAATGTTATTCAATACATTCTGTGGACATATAGACGTCTAAACGTCAACTTAAGGAATAATAGATTGGCGCAAAAACGCCACAGGGAGAAATAAAATGGGATACACGCACGCCGGTCATATTGATGCACTCAACCAGAACGTGGCTGAGCTATCAGATAATATCAATGTCTCATTTGAGTTTTTTCCACCCAGCTCAGCGCAAATGGAAGAGACATTGTGGAATTCCGTTCACCGTTTAAAAACCCTGCAACCTAAATTTGTTTCTGTGACTTACGGAGCAAACTCTGGCGAGCGCGACCGCACCCATTCGATCATTAAAGAGATTAAAGATCAAACTGGTCTTATTGCAGCACCGCACCTCACTTGCATCGATGCCTCTCGCGATGAGTTGATTCAGATTGCCGATGACTACTGGCACAACGGCATCCAGAACATAGTTGCGCTGCGTGGCGATATTCCCGCTGGTGGCGGCAAACCAGAAATGTATGCTTCCGACTTAGTGACTCTACTCAAATCTCGCCATGATTTTGATATTTCTGTCGCGGCATTTCCAGAAGTCCACCCTGAAGCGAAAAGCGCGCAAGCCGATCTGGTCAATCTAAAACGCAAAATTGATGCAGGTGCAAACCGCGCAATTACTCAATTCTTTTTTGATGTTGAAAGCTACTTACGATTTCGCGACCGCTGCGTAGCCGCTGGTATTGATGCTGAAATTGTACCGGGCATTCTACCGGTATCAAACTTTAAACAAGCCTCTCGCTTTGCCGCGCAAAACAACGTTAAAGTCCCCGGATGGATGGCGAAACAATTTAATGGATTAGATGATGACCCAACCACACGCCAGCTCGTGGGTGCAAGCCAAGCCATTGACATGGTTCGCATTTTAAGCCGTGAAGGCGTCAAAGACTTCCATTTCTATACGCTCAATCGCGCTGAAATGACCTACGCATTGTGCCATACGTTGGGCGTAAGACCGAAAGCATAAACTTTCTCTGCACTCATAACGCTATTATTGGTAAATGTTGCTCGTGATAAAACGCGATGATTGATTAAAAGTAACGCCGACTTGATGTCGGCGTTGTGGTATTACTTAAGCGAGCAGATTACTCCACGTCGTCCATTTTACCAAGTAAGCTACGAATACGATCTTGCCATGCATTCTGCTCTTGCTCCATTTGTTGCGCTTTTTGCTCAAGCTCTTCACGCGCTACTTTTAGCTCATTCGCTTCATTCACAAGCTGCTGTTTCTCTTCTTTAAGCTCTTCCACTTCCATTTGTAGAAGTGCGATGGTGTCAACTGCGGTTTGAATTTTTGCTTCTAGTAGTTCTAATACTTCAAAAGACATGGTGCATACCCTTAGTTATTCGGTTGAGGTGAACAAAATTTCACTTATTGGTTCATTCTACTCAGCACAGCGCTCAGAAACACTCACTATATGCAAATTTTCTCGCTATTTGATTAAAAAATCAGCTCAACTTAACCGCAAGCTCACTTAAGCGCTAAAGCTAGGCAGAAAAACACCTTATCTGGCGATAGATTCACTCAATTTGACGCTTAGCTTTGATCAAGTGCAATCCTTGTGAACTAAAAAAGCAAACGTTTACTATTTGATATGCTAAAATTCCCGCCGAAATTTCCTATTCCCTTTTCTTTGGAGCTAGCATGAAACGCGATTTAGCAATGGCATTCTCTCGAGTCACTGAAGGTGCTGCACTGGCAGGTTACAAATGGCTTGGCCGAGGCGATAAAAATGCGGCCGATGGCGCAGCGGTAGAAGTCATGCGCAACCTACTCAATAAAACCGACATCCAAGGTGAAATTGTAATCGGTGAAGGCGAAATTGACGATGCTCCAATGCTCTACATTGGCGAGCTTGTTGGCCTTGGTGGCGATGCGGTTGATATCGCAGTGGATCCTATTGAAGGTACGCGCATGACGGCAATGGGCCAGTCAAACGCATTGGCTGTTTTGGCGGCTGGCGAAAAAGGCAGCTTCCTTAAAGCACCTGATATGTACATGGAAAAATTGGTGGTTGGCCCCGGTGCTAAAGGGTGCATTGACCTCAATAAACCTTTAAAAGAGAATTTAGAAAATATCGCCGCGGCGCTGAATAAACCATTAGACACTCTAGTGGTGATCACCTTAGCGAAACCTCGCCATGATGCCACCATAGCGCAGATGCAAGAGATGGGTGTTCGCGTGTTTGCTGTGCCAGATGGCGATGTCGCCGCCTCGATCCTAACTTGCATGCCTGATAGTGAAGTCGACGTGATGTACTGCATCGGCGGTGCACCTGAAGGAGTGGTTTCAGCCGCGGTCATCCGAGCTCTAGATGGTGATATGCATGGCCGTCTGCTACCACGTCATGAAGTCAAAGGCGATACGGAAGAAAACCGCATTTACGGTGCAAAAGAGTTAGCTCGCTGCGCGGAAATGGGTGTCGAAGCTGGCGTAGTGCTGAAAATGGAAGAGATGGCCCGCAGTGATAACGTCATTTTCTCAGCTACTGGTATCACCAAAGGGGATCTGCTGGAAGGCATTACCCGCAAAGGCAACATCGCCACCACAGAAACGCTATTAATTCGTGGCCGCTGTCGTACCATTCGCCGTATTAAATCAATTCACTACTTAGAGCGCAAAGACCCAGAAGTGCGCGCGATCATTTTGTAATCCGCCAGTGCTTTGCTCTGTTTTATTTTAACGACAAAGCATAGAGAGACAAAAAAGACCGCAATGCGGTCTTTTTTATTTACTCACTTTATACCGAGATGGAAGAAGCGATTAAAACAGCTCTTCAGCCACTTTATACAAATCAGTGCGAACTGGACGCTTCATATTTTCAATTGCGTCGATAATATCGTGGTGAACCAACTGCTCTTTCTGAATACCAACACAACGACCACCGTGGCCATCAAGCAGTAAATGTACCGCAAAATTACCCATGCGTGACGCAAGAACACGGTCAAACGCCGTCGGGCGACCACCGCGTTGAATATGACCCAGCACGGTAGCGCGAGTTTCACGTCCCGTTGCTTTTTCAATTTCTTTCGCCAGTTGGTTAGCATCCATCATCAACTCAGTCAGTGCAATAATGGCGTGTTTCTTACCTTTCTTAATGCCGTCTTGAACGTTCGCGATCAGTTGATCCATATTCAAGCCAGTTTCTGGGGTGATAATGTATTCACAACCGCCCGCAATTGCCGACATCAGAGTCAAATCACCGCAATGACGACCCATGATTTCAACAATCGAAATACGTTGATGAGAAGAGGAAGTATCACGTAAACGGTCAATTGCATCGATAACCGTGTTTAATGCTGTTAAGTAACCAATGGTGTAGTCGGTACCAGCAATGTCGTTATCAATCGTGCCTGGTAAACCAACGCATGGAAAACCCATTTCAGTCAGCTTTTTCGCACCCATGTAAGATCCGTCACCGCCGATGACAACTAAAGCATCAATACCATGCTTTCTTAGGTTTTCGATCGCTTTTTCACGTACTGCGACTTCACGAAATGCAGGGAAACGCGCAGAACCTAGGAAAGTACCACCTTTATTGATAACGTCAGAAACGCTTGAACGATCCAATTTTTTAATGCGATCTTCATAAAGGCCAAGGTAGCCGTCGTAAATACCAAATACTTCCAAATCAGCACCGAGTGCCGTACGAACAACACCACGGATTGCTGCGTTCATGCCAGGTGCGTCACCGCCACTAGTCAAAACACCGATCTTTTTAATCATGCTCACCCTCGATTTTTTGGGAACTTAATACTCATTTTTTACGCTGTCCGTTAGCGATAAAACAGACAACAAAATCTTTCCAATCTGTGCATAATGTTACCTTTCCTAAAAAGGAATACTACTGTTATTTGCACGAAATCATGTAAGTTTGCTACTTATGTAAGAGTATTACAGTTTTGAGTTAACGCTTTGTTGATTCATATCAGAATCAGGCTTATTTATTGTTCTTAAAAAGATAGTTAATAAGCGCGTTTTTGTCGCTACCACCCTTGTGATTTTTGTTTTTTTTCTGGTCCAAACACCACAGAATAAGGATCTTGGTGGATTAATACATCAGCTCCCGGGAAAGCCTCGAGTAGCTTATCTTCCACCTCATCGGAAATGCGATGCGCCTCAATCAAGCGGATATTGTCATCGAGTTCCAGATGTAACTGAATGAATCTTACAGGTCCAGACATGCGAGTTCTTAATTGATGCACACCCAACACACCAGCTACAGAAAGACATTCTGTGCGGATTTGCTTCAATTCTTCATCAGGTAACTTACGATCCAACAAGGTCTGAATAGCCTCTTGCACCATACGAAAAGCGCTGTAAAGAATATAAACGCCAATGCCGATCGCAAAGATGGCATCGGCCTGTTTAAAGCCAAACCAGCTCAATATGAGCGCGATCATAATCGCTGCATTCATGAACAGATCAGTTTGGTAATGCAATGAATCCGCAGCAATGGCTTGGCTGCCCGTTTTTTTCACGACATGCTTTTGGAACAACACTAAGCCAAAAGTCACTAGCATTGCAAACAGGCTGACATAAACGCCATATTCAGGAGAAGTTAATTCGTGTGGGCGAAAAAAACGGTCAACCCCATTGAGGATAAGAAAACAGGCCGAGCCTGAAATGAACATCGCCTGGGCAAGGGCCGCAAGCGATTCCGCCTTACCATGACCAAAGGCGTGCTCTTTATCTGCGGGCTGCAGTGCGTAACGCACCACAATTAAATTGACCACGGAAGCGGCAATATCAAGTAAGGAATCAATCAAGGATGCGAGTAGGCTGACCGAGCCAGTAACCCACCAAGCGATCACTTTTACTATCAGCAACAATGAGGCGACAAGGGTTGCTGTCCAGGCAGCAAGCGTAACAAGGCGTGCGTATTCTTGTTTCATATCACTAAAATCAGCTTAAAAATGAGCAGCTAGTATACCCTCTCAAATTAAGAATGAATATGACACAAATGAACAGGCCTCACCAGAGGCCTATTCTCAATTATTAGCGTATTAGCGGTTATCAATAATTAGCTATTTTTCTTCATGTGCTTAGGACCATTTTCCATGCACTGCTGCATGCGATCTTGTTGTAGCGTTTGCAGTTTTGCTTTTTGTTCCGGAGTTAACACACTCATCATGTCATGACGTTTTTCTAGCATCTTGACACGGTGAGCGACCTGTTGATCGACCATCTCTTTGGCTAATTCATTTGCCGCTGCCGCATCAAAGTTCTCCGCTAGCACGAGAGCTTGTACTTTGTCATGGTGCGCTTTCATTTTCGCTTGGCGTTGACCTTTATGCTCACCCTTGATCGCTTCGCGATTCGCTTCACGCATCTCTTTCAGCTTTGCTTGCTGATCAGCAGTCAAGTCAAGCTGTTGCATTATGCCGCGATCAAAGCCGCCACACTCATCATTTGGCCCTTTATGTCGCTCTTTACCACCAAATGCATAAACGCTTGCTGTGCCAAGAATCAGAGGTAGTATTACCGCCGAAAGTACTAGTTTTTTTGCCATTTTCATCATCTATTCCTTCACCAAGTGGATTCTAAAAGCTGCATTCACAGCACTTGAGTGTAGAATAGGACATGTACGGTAAAACAACGTATAGCAAGCGTAAAGAATCGTAAAGAGCTTATTGCTCACTGAAGATCTTGCCTATTTCACAGTAAACTGTACCCATAACTTCCCCCAACGACGAGGCGACACATGGCGCATATTCTTCTAATTGATGACGATACTGAACTCACCAGCTTACTAAAAGAAGTCTTAAGCTATGAAGGCTTTGAGGTATCTGAAGCGAATGATGGAGAGAGTGGGCTCGCTGCCATTCATGGCCGTATCGATCTTATTTTACTCGATGTAATGATGCCGAAACTCAATGGGATGGAAACGCTGAAAAAATTGCGTGAAAACTGGCATACCCCTGTTTTAATGCTCACCGCCAAAGGAGAAGAGATCGACCGCGTCATCGGTTTAGAACTCGGCGCGGATGACTATTTACCGAAACCCTTTAGTGACCGAGAGCTACTTGCGCGCATTCGCGCAATTTTGCGTCGCACTCAAGCCAGCACTAGCACCAAACAAAATGAAGTGATTGAATGCCAAGATATTCAGGTGTATCCCAGTAAGCAGGAAGCCTATTGCCAAGGGCAATTATTGGATCTCACTACCACAGAATTTGCCTTGCTGACTCATTTTGTGCAAAACCCAGGCGAAACCTTAACTAAAGAAGCGCTCAGCCTTGATGTTCTAGGAAAACGGTTGGCGGCCTTTGACCGCGCGATTGATATGCACGTCTCGAATTTGCGCAAGAAATTACCTGAACGTGTTGATGGTAAATCACGCATTAAAACACTGCGTGGTCGTGGCTATCTCATGATTTTGGAGGAGTAATGCGTCTACCTAAAATCAACAGCTTGTATGGCCGAATTTTTGCCATTTTTTGGTTTACGATGTTGCTGGTGCTGATCGCAGTATTAGCACTGCCGCACCTTGATCCTCGCAAAACCCGTGATATACCTAGCGATGAATACCAACGTCTTTCACATTTGAAACAGAAAATAGAGAGCACGTTTAAAGATGAGCATGAGCTCACACGTATTGTCTTTCGTTTAGAAAATAGTAGTAATAACCAGCGCAGTGAAGGGCATATGCGAGATAAGAGCAGCACTCCGCAATTTTTCATTACTACGCGAGATGGCACGATCCTCACCACAAAAACTCA
This sequence comes from Vibrio qinghaiensis, assembly GCF_002257545.1. Classification (NCBI taxonomy): domain Bacteria; kingdom Pseudomonadati; phylum Pseudomonadota; class Gammaproteobacteria; order Vibrionales; family Vibrionaceae; genus Vibrio; species Vibrio qinghaiensis. The sequence continues at coordinate 2,575,444 of NZ_CP022741.1, forward strand.
AGCCGACTTCAAATTTAAAGCACTCCAAAATTTCGTGACCAGCATTGAATCCATTGATAAGCCACAACAAAAGCTCTATGGCCGCTATATGATTTCAGGCCCATTGCCCATCACCCTTGCCAAGCAAGATCTGCTCCTGTTTGTCGGCATTCGCTGGAATGAACCCCCCCCGTTCTTATTGCAACTGTTTGACCGCCCGTTCGGCCTGCTGCTTGCCGTGATGCTCGTCAGTACACCGCTACTCTTATGGCTCGCATGGGCATTGAGCCAACCCGCCAGCCGCCTCGAGCAAGCGGCCAAACGGGTCGCTCGCGGCGAATTTGTAGTCGATCCAAGCTTAGAAAAAGGCACCAGTGAATTTCGCCAAGCGGGAAAAAGCTTTAATCAAATGGTAGAAGCCGTCAATCAGATGATTTCTGGCCAGCAGCGATTGCTGTCGGATATTTCACACGAACTGCGCTCCCCTTTAACTCGGCTGAGAATGGCCAATGCACTGGCTACTCGTAAGCAAGGTAACAGCTCCGAATTAGAACGGATCGACACTGAAGCACAACGTTTAGAGCAGATGATCGGCGAACTGCTGACGCTTTCGCGTATGCAAACCAACAGTCATCTCAGTCGAGAAGTCCAACCTTTATCCAGTTTATGGGAGGAGTTGTTGAGCGATGCCCAATTTGAGGCCGAGCAGATGGAAAAAAGGCTCAGCTACAATACGATTCCACCGCACACCATTTCCGGAGCACCAAAACTACTGATGAGCGCATTGGAAAACATTGTGCGTAACGCCATTTACTATGGCAAAGATGAAATCAATATTACCTTTTCGGTCGAAAAAAGCAGACTATCGGTTTGCGTGGAAGACAATGGTGAAGGCGTTCCCGAAAACGAGTTAGACGATATTTTCCGCCCCTTTTATCGTGTTTCGACCGCGCGTGATAGGCACAGTGGCGGTACAGGATTAGGCTTAGCCATCACCGAAAGTGCCATTCGTCAGCACAGCGGAACCATTGATGCAAGTCGCAGCCAATTAGGTGGGTTAAAAGTACAGTTCACTCTCCCATTGGATAGTTAAATGCCACTGGTGCCTATATTGCCAAATAACGGGTGACTTGTACTCAATAGGCTCGTCACCTTATACTTCCGGCCCACACTCCTTAAGAGCAGCTATACCATGTTTGATATCGCACTTTACGAACCTGAAATCGCCCCTAATACCGGAAATATTATTCGTTTGTGTGCCAATTGCGGCGCTAATTTGCATCTTATTGAACCGCTGGGTTTTGATCTAGAAGAAAAGAAAGTGCGCCGTGCAGGGCTTGACTACCACGATTTAGCGCGCGTAACGCGTCATGCCAACTTGGATGCCTTTATGGACTACCTCAATGCAGAGCGCGAAACGTACCGGATTTTTGCTTGTACCACTAAAACCACGGGGCACCACGTCGATGCGCAGTTTCAAAAAGGAGATGTGTTGATGTTTGGCCCAGAAACTCGTGGATTACCAGCGCAAGTCATTGAAAGCTTACCGATGGCACAACGTATTCGTATTCCGATGATGGCAGAAGCTCGCAGTTTAAATCTCTCTAATGCGGTCGCTATTATTGCGTTTGAAGCGTGGCGCCAAATGGGTTTTGAAGGTGCGCAATGACAGCGCTAACGGTAGCAAAATAAATCACTAAATAGCAAAAAGGCCGCCTAGGCGACCTTTTTATTAATTCTAGATATTAGGCTAGATTACAGAACAGTTACTTGAGCTGCTTGTAGGCCTTTTTGACCGTTTTCTACGTTGAAAGACACTTTTTGGCCTTCAATTAGAGTTTTGAAACCGTCAGAAGCGATTGCATTGAAGTGTACGAACACGTCAGCGCCGCCGTTATCTTGAGTAAGAAAGCCGAAACCTTTAGTTTCGTTAAACCATTTTACAGAACCAGTTGTTTTGTTAGACATAATGTGTCCCTTTTATTTAAATTCATAAAGTTATCGCGCTTATGCGCAATGCACTGATAGATTGAATTATTTAATGTTACGAATAAGGTAAGGGAAACACTGAGGACATCAATTTTTACGATGGATTCTGAGAATTTACTTTTACTTTTATTTTTTGTTTCATTAATAACCCCTGAACAACAGAGCGAGGCCACTATAGGCTTTAACGTTACACTAAGCAACCTATTTCGCGATCTAAATTGTCCGGTCAACTCTGGTCAATCCCAAAGGCTCATCAAAGCCTTTTAATTCAACTTGTTGCGTTCGTCCTCTTTACGTTCGAACTCACCTTCTAATGTTTCTCCCGCCTCCGATGATGAGAAAGGAGTTTGGGAAAAAGAACCATGACTATGCCGGCCTGCGCGAAATTCCGTTTGGAAATGACTAGCACTATTTACGACTACTTTGTTCATCAAATAGTTGGCAAGTAACGCACGAGGGGCTGGCAATAACGCCACCATACCAAGTGCATCGGTCAAAAAGCCAGGAACTAAAAGCAGAACTCCAGCCACCGCCAATATAACACCTTCAACAATTTGTTGAGCAGGTAGCTCACCTTGTTGCAAGCGATGTTGAACACTCAATAAGGTCTGAATACCTTGACTACGAACCAATGAAGCACCAACGAATGCCGTAATCAGCACCAAGGCGATGGTTGGCCACATACCTAGCAAGCTGCCTACTTGGATAAAGAGACCAATTTCAATGATTGGCACAAAAATAAAAGCCAGAAGTAAGATTGGAAACACACGCCCTCCTTTGTTTATTGCTCTCACCTTACCGTCAACCACAAGCAACTACAACACCCGCTAGTCAATCAAAGCACACAACCTGATTACGGCCACCTAACTTGGCTTGATACAATGCAACATCGGCTTTTTGAATCAAACTATCAAGGCCATCAAACAATACGCCTGTCGTGCAGCCAGCACTCACCGTCACGGGTACAAGCTTCCCCTGCCAATAGAATCCAAACGAAGCGATGTGATAACGAATTTTATTGGCCATTGCGATCACCTCTTGTGGAGATGCACCGGGTAAGGCAACTAAAAATTCTTCGCCCCCCCAGCGCACACAGCAGGCATCAATACTGGTGGATTGCCAAAGAATATTGGCCAAGGTACACAGCAATTGGTCGCCCGCCATATGTCCAAAATTATCATTGATCGATTTAAAATGATCAATGTCGAGCATGATAACCCCCACATCACAACCCAACTCCCTATCTTCAATCCAATACTCTAGGCCACGTCGGTTAGTTAAATGGGTTAGAGGATCGGAATTGGAGATATGAAGCACCTCTTCCAACGACGCTTTTAATTGATGAATATTCTGGAAAGTAACGATATGCCAATTAGGCTGGCACTCAGCCTTAATTTGAGCACTTACGGTAAACCAACGTTGCAAACCATCACCACACTTAATTAGTGCGGGAATTTCTGCAATTTGTCGGTTCGCAAGCATCGAAGCATGGACTTCCTTCTCCCACCTTAGAGCAACTTCTTGCCGATACTCAGGATCTGGATAAACCGTGGTAAACCAAGTAGAAATATCAGGAATATCTTGGATGGTGTAACCTAACTCTTTCACAAAAGTCTGATTAAAATAGAGATGCTGCCGATTGTTATCTCCCTCTGTGGTAGAAATTATCCCTTGCGAAACGACTATCGGGAGAGGAATGATATCAAGCGACCGGAAAAAATAGTCTTGAAACTGTGTAAGGGGGAGCCCATCGACTTGCGTCATATCAATACATCCTTATGCCAATACCATCCTTACATTTATAGACCATATACTTAGCCATCACTCAATATCGACACCGACAAAGCCTAACCTTCGCTAACAAAATACAAACAAACCCCATGCATACAAATAAATACCACCACCAACATAACCGTCACTTATTAGTTAATCAAGGTGAGAATCATTTTTTAAACCTGAAAATAACGCCTATGGATACACATCAAATTTTCATCAAATATTGACTTAAAAGGTGATCCACTTACTATTTTTTAAATCTAGGTTAAGTATGATGTGCCACAGAAGTCAGGACGGATTTTCCAGCCTAAAACTCTGACGAATGGACTCTTAAGTTGCAGAAATGGCTAATAATTTCACTAATTATCAGAATAATTCTCTAAGGATCCTGTTATGGCTAACCTATCAGAAACGACAGCTGCTACAGCTAACTCGGCCACTCGTATCGAAGAAGATCTATTAGGTCAACGTCACGTTCCTGCTGACGCGTATTACGGCATTCATACGCTGCGCGCTATCGAAAACTTTAATATTTCAAAATCAACCATTTCTGATGTGCCTGAATTTGTACGTGGTATGGTGATGACTAAAAAAGCTGCCACGCTAGCCAACAAAGAGCTCGGCGTCATTCCAAGCCAAGTGGCTAATTACATCCTCCAAGCATGTGACTTGATCCTAGAAACAGGTAAGTGCATGGATCAATTTCCGTCAGACGTATACCAAGGCGGTGCCGGCACTTCTGTCAATATGAACACCAACGAAGTGATCGCAAACCTTGCTCTGGAATTGATGGGTAAAGAAAAGGGTCAGTACGAGTTCATCAACCCCAATGACCACGTTAATAAAAGCCAATCAACCAACTGTGCTTACCCTACTGGTTTTCGTATTGCGGTATACAACAGCATCCTGAAACTGATTGATTCAATTGCCTATCTAAAAGGTGCGTTTGAGCTAAAAAGCCAAGAGTTCTCTGGCATTTTGAAAATGGGTCGAACTCAATTGCAAGACGCCGTACCAATGACCGTAGGTCAAGAGTTCCGCGCTTGGGCGGTCACCATTAATGAAGAGATCCGCAACCTAGAGTACACCTCTAAACTGCTGCTCGAAATCAACCTTGGCGCAACGGCTATTGGTACTGGCCTCAATGCAGCGCCGGGCTACCAAGCGGCGGCAGTGAAGCACCTTGCTGCGGTGACTGGCTTAGCTGTGGTACCAGCGGAAGATTTAATTGAAGCAACCTCTGACTGCGGGGCTTATGTGATGGCGCACGGCGCGCTAAAACGCCTTGCTGTGAAACTCTCTAAAATCTGTAATGACTTGCGTCTTCTTTCATCGGGTCCTCGCGCGGGTTTTAACGAGTTGAACCTACCTGAACTGCAAGCTGGGTCTTCGATCATGCCTGCTAAAGTAAACCCTGTGGTGCCTGAAGTGGTCAACCAAGTGTGCTTTAAAGTACTGGGCAACGACAACACCATTTCCTTTGCCGCTGAAGGTGGTCAATTACAGTTAAACGTGATGGAGCCTGTGATTGCACAAAGCATGTTTGAATCAATTGACATTCTCTCAAACGCCTGTGTGAACCTTCGTGACAAGTGTATTGACGGCATCACTGTCAATAAAGAAGTGTGTGAAGCTTACGTATTCAACTCTATCGGTATCGTGACTTACCTTAACCCATACATTGGCCATCACGAAGGTGACATCGTGGGTAAGATTTGTGCGGAAACGGGTAAGAGCGTACGCGAAGTCGTGCTTGAGCGCGGCTTACTCACCGCCGAAGAGCTCGATGATATCTTGTCCGTTGAAAACTTCATGCATCCTCAATACAAAGCAAAACGCTACGAATAATGGTGCAAGGCCCCTGCGGGGGTCTTTTCCCCAACATATTCGGTTTCGTTTGTATGACTTTTTTGACCAAATCCACTCCCTTATTACAATCTATACCCAAACAACGTGGAGTTGCAGGTAGGCGGCAAGTGAGTGAGTCCCCATGAGCATAGGCAAACTATGTGATTGGGGTGAACGAACGTAGCCAACACCACGGCAGCTTCAAGTAGGAAGGGTATAATTATCTAAATATTTAGCCATCTGAATATTCAGATAATTAAATTAAAATAATGAGGTATCCACATGGTAATAGTTGAACTGTTTATTGTTCTGCTCTTTATATTCTTAGGAGCAAGAATGGGTGGTATTGGAATTGGCCTAGCTGGTGGCGCAGGGGTCATTGCCCTTTCATTACTGTTAGGTGTTCCAACTAACCAATCTTTCATTCCTGTCGACGTCATTTTGATCATCATGTCTGTCATCACAGCAATTGCAGCAATGCAAGTTGCAGGTGGCATGGACTGGTTAGTTCAAATCGCCGAAAATTTTTTACGCAAACATCCTGAACGAATTACTTTTTATGCCCCGATTGTCACGTTCTTAATGACATTATTGGCAGGTACTGGCCACACCGCTTTTTCAACGTTGCCAGTCATTGCCGAAGTAGCAAAAGGTCAAGGTATCCGCCCTTCTCGACCACTATCAATTGCGGTTGTTGCATCACAAATTGCAATTACCGCCTCTCCGATTTCGGCGGCAGTAGTAGCCTTTGCCGCAATGTTGGCACCGTTTGGGGTTGATTACCTCACGTTATTAGCCGTTTGTATTCCAACCACGTTTGTCGCTTGCATGATTGGAGCCTTTGTGGCCAACTTTATGGGAAGTGAGCTAAAAGATGATCCTGAATATCAGGATCGCTTAGCCAAAGGTTTAATCAAACTCAATACCGAACAAAAACGTGAAATTCTACCCACAGCAAAACGCGCGACATTCATTTTCATTGGCACAATTTTCTTTGTTGTTTGCTATGCCGCCGCTATTTCTGGCTCTGTTGGTCTTATCGAAAACCCAGCCTTAGGGCGTAACGAAGCCATCATGACTTTCATGCTAGCGGCCTCAGCAGCGATTGTGCTATTTACTAAAATTGATGCAGCGAAAATTCCATCAGCCGCAACATTCCGCTCAGGTATGACTGCTTGTGTTTGCGTCTTGGGTGTAGCTTGGTTAGGTTCAACCTTCGTCAACGCACACGTTGCTGGAATTAAAGAGGTTGCAGGGGCGCTGCTGTCTGACTACCCTTGGATGCTAGCTCTGGTTCTATTTTTCGCGTCTATGCTACTTTACTCTCAAGGAGCAACGACGGTTGCACTAATGCCAGCAGCATTAGCAATTGGAGTCGCACCATTAACGGCAGTGGCCTCTTTTGCTGCTGTCAGCGCTCTGTTTGTACTCCCTACCTACCCAACCCTACTTGCAGCAGTTGAAATGGATGATACTGGTTCTACTCGTATTGGTAAGTATGTGTTCAACCATCCATTCTTTATACCAGGCGTTGCAACCATTTCTTCAGCCGTAGCTTTAGGCTTTGTCTTCGGTAGCTTATTTAATACGCTATTGAAAATAAAAAGGGAGCTTTAGCTCCCTTTTTATTTGTCACGTATAAAAATTGATACACATCAACAAAGCAATAAATAATTACTTATCTTCACTCATCAACCTTAATGAATAAAATTTCAATACACTTACCACAAAACAGTTATCAGCCTATCTCCATGCCTTAGAATAAAAAACACAAGAATATAATTCCATTATTTACACTCAATTACCCTAAATTAAATTCCCTAAAAAAATGGTGTGTAACTCGGTACTATTGTTTTGTGAAGCAAGACAAAGTTACGCTTTAAAACTCACCTTAGAATTTATACAGATATCTGAGCAAGTGAGCATTCATGTTCACTTAATAATAATTAAAACTTTTCATTTAACGTATTTAATTGAAGTTCCAATAACTTTTTATTCTTTCACCCCTAGTAAATAATATTTTAATGGGCTGGAAGACTGAAGAACATTAGCCGCTGAACACACTCAGAATCTCGTTGTTCTCTGAGTGTAAGGAGATCGCTATGACAACCCAAACTGTATCCACGGAACCTAAAGGTGGCTTCTTTGCTAACTTTAAGTTTCCTTCCGCTTACACCATCCTTTTCATTCTAATTGCTCTTGTGGCCCTTTTAACCTGGATTGTGCCTGCCGGTCAGTATCAGCGCACCATGAATGAAGAGCTGGGTAAAGAAGTGCCTATTGCCGGAACTTATCAACTCACCGAGGGGAATCCACAAGGGATAATTGATATCTTGATGGCACCGATTGACGGCTTTTATGACCACAACAGCTACGAAGCGGCAGCGATTGACGTGTCTCTGTTCATTTTAGTCATTGGTGGCTTTTTGGGCCTAGTGACCAAAACAGGTGCGATTGATGCGGGCATTGAACGGGTCACTGCGCGGCTTGAGGGGCGTGAAGAGTTGATGATACCTATCCTGATGGCGCTGTTTGCCGCAGGCGGTACAATTTATGGTATGGCGGAAGAATCCTTACCTTTCTACACCTTACTCGTACCTGTGATGATGGCCGCTCGTTTTGACCCACTGGTTGCCGCCGCTACCGTACTGCTTGGCGCGGGTATCGGTACTCTGGGCTCCACTATCAACCCGTTTGCCACCGTAATTGCGGCCAACGCAGCGGGCATTCCGTTTACTGATGGCATCATGTTGCGCTTAGCAATGTTAGCTGTCGGTTGGGTTATCTGTGTGCTGTACGTGATGCGCTACGCGAAAATGGTGCAAGCAGATCAAAGCAAATCGATTGTGTACGATAAGTACGAAGAGAACAAAGCTCACTTCCTTGGCAACCAAAGTGGAGAGAAACTCGAATTCACCGCCACCCGCAAAGTTATTTTGACCATTTTCGCGGCCGCTTTTGGCGTGATGATTTATGGTGTATCTGTTGCTGGGTGGTGGATGGCTGAGATCTCCGCCATGTTCTTGGGCGCAACAATCCTTATTGGCTTAATTGCTCGCATGAGTGAAGAGGAATTCACCACCAGCTTTATTGATGGCGCACGAGACCTACTAGGCGTAGCGCTGATCATTGGTATCGCACGCGGCATTGTAGTGGTAATGGACCGAGGAATGATCACCGACACTATTTTGTTCTCAGCCGAGCAAATGGTTACTGGCCTTTCATCCGTCATTTTTATTAACGTAATGTATTTACTGGAAATTATTCTCTCTTTCCTTGTACCTTCATCTTCTGGCCTTGCGGTATTAACCATGCCAATCATGGCGCCATTGGCTGACTTTGCAGGCGTTGGTCGCGACCTTGTCGTCACGGCTTACCAATCAGCTTCAGGGATAGTCAACCTCATCACGCCAACCTCTGCGGTGGTGATGGGCGGCTTAGCGATTGCTCGCGTACCTTATGTTCGCTGGGTGAAATGGGTCGCACCACTGTTAGGCATATTGTGCGTATTCATTATGCTATCTCTCAGCCTAGGTGCGATGCTATAGCGCCAAACTGATGAACGATATGTCGTAGGTGAAAACCGCGTCACACCCTTTAAAAGCCGCATGATTGCGGCTTTTTTATTGGCAGGCCGACTTAGGCTCATTGGCTGCGCAGCTACTCAACTCTAAACATGATACGTTAGCCAAATCAGGAAATGATGGCTTTCAACGTTGTTAGATAGCCATTAGTTTTGATGGCTATTTTTTTATAGCAACTTGCTTTTTATAGCCATCGGCTGGGATAAATAACCACTTTTGGTGACTAAATAAAACGCGGCCTATATTCCTTTATCACCAAATTCAGATCGCCTGCTATTTCATCTCTCATTTTCCGTCCTCTATTACGCCAATTCAGACAAAACATCTACATTAGAAAGCCTGCGTGAGATCAAGTTTTATTAAGAAAGTTATGTTAACACAGCCCATCTCTTCGACTCATATTCAACTATATACCCTTTTCAAGTGCATATTCTTAACCAATTCTAAGAATTATCGACGTGTTTTTGGTGCATAAAATTCCCGACCAAAATACCTGTCCTATATGGAATAGTGCTGCGTGAGATTTAAATTGAATGAACATCCATAAAAAAAGCAGTAATAAATATGACACTCACAATATAAACACTGCATAAACATTGTTAAAAAACTCTTATTTTAGCCGAATTTCAATATAAATCATTCTGTGATGGACCTCTAAGAACATATACAGACCAAGGGTAATATTAATTGCAGAACAAAGAAGTGAATAAATAAATTCATACTGAATTCCCTACAGAAATAATTATGTATTTATCCAGAACAAGTTGAATTTAATGTCAAAAATATAACGGCATAAATGCATATATACCCAAACAACTTGGAGTTGCAGGTAGGCGGCAAGTGAGTGAGTCCCCATGAGCATAGGCAAACTATGTGATTGGGGTGAACGAACGTAGCCAACACCGCTGCGGCTTCAAGTAGGAAGGGTATAAATTAAGAGAGATACTATTATGAGTAAGTTATATGTTGGTTCTGAAATTGGTCAATTACGTCGAGTTCTTGTTCACCGCCCAAGACGCTCACTCACTCACTTAACACCATCAAACTGTCACGACCTTTTGTTTGATGATGTATTGGCCGTAGAGCGTGCGGGGAAAGAGCATGATGCGTTCACACAAACGCTACGTGACCAAGGTGTTGAAGTTTTACTGCTGACCGACCTATTAGCCGACACGCTAGCGGTTCCCGTCGCAAAAGAGTGGCTGCTTACTCAACAAGTATCGGATTACCGCCTTGGCAAAACATTTGCGAATGACGTGCGCTGCTACCTCAGCGATCTGCCAAACCTTGAATTGGCAAAAATCCTGACAGGTGGTTTGTCTTACGCTGAAATGCCAATGAAATCCTCTTCAATGATGCAAGGCTTGCATGCACCAACCGATTTCATCATTGAACCACTACCAAACCATCTCTTTACTCGCGATACGTCTTGCTGGGTATACGGTGGCGTGTCAATCAACCCAATGGCAAAACCTGCACGTCAACGTGAAACCAACCATGTGCGTGCAATTTACCGCTGGCATCCAAGCTTTGCGGGCCAGGACTTCATTAAATACTTCGGTGATGACGAGAGCATTAATTACGATAATTCAACCATTGAAGGTGGTGACGTTCTTGTGATTGGCAAAGGTGCAGTACTGATTGGTATGTCTGAGCGCACCACAGCGCAAGGTGTTGAACACTTAGCTGCTAGCCTATTTAAACATGGCCAAGCGAAGCAAATCATTGCGATGGAACTACCAAAACACCGCTCTTGCATGCACTTAGATACCGTCATGACACACATGCGTGAAGACACCTTCTCTGTTTACCCAGAAGTGGTACGCAAAGATGTGAAATGCTGGAGCCTCACAGGCGATGAGTCTGGTGCCGTGAACGTCAAAGAAGAAGGTTATTTCGTGACCGCCATCGAAAAAGCACTTGGCGTTGACAAGCTCAACCTGATCACAACGGGCGGTGACAACTTCAACGCAGAACGTGAACAGTGGAACGATGCAAACAATGTCCTAACCGTCAAACCTGGGGTCGTGATTGGCTATGAAGGCAACACCTATACCAATGAAAAATACGACAAAGCAGGCATCACTGTTCTGTCTATTCCTGGTGATGAATTGGGCCGTGGTCGTGGCGGTGCACGCTGCATGAGCTGCCCAATTGATCGTGACGGTATCTAGCCCTTAGGTTAATCAAATGGGTTGAGGCAAATTTCCTCTGCACGCCTCAACCCACCTTAGAAGAGATAGAATTATGAGCAAACAAACCGTTGTTGTTGCATTAGGTGGAAACGCGCTACTTCGTCGTGGTCAGCCATTAGAAGCAGATGTTCAACGTCGCAACATTGAAATTGCAGTCAAAACCATTTCCGAAATAGCCAAACACTATAACGTGGTACTGGTGCATGGCAATGGCCCTCAAGTTGGCCTGCTGGCACTACAAGGTCTCGAATACAAAAAAGTAGCGCCGTACCCACTCGACGTATTGGGCAGTGAAACTCAAGGGATGATTGGCTACATGTTGATGCAAGAGTTCAAAAACATGCTGCCTGAACGCAATATTTCGTGCATGTTGACCCAAATGATGGTCGACCCGAAAGACCCTGCATTTGCCAACCCAACCAAACCGATTGGCCCAGTTTATCAAGAAGCAGAAGCACGTGAATTGGCTGAGAAATACCACTGGACAGTCAAACCCGACGGCCAATACTTCCGCCGTGTGGTTCCGAGCCCTCAACCGATAGGCATCGTCGAACATGATGCGATTTCCCAGCTTATCAGTGCCGGTCATTTGGTGATTTGCACCGGTGGTGGCGGTATTCCAGTCAAACGTGAAAACGGCAAATTAGTCGGTGTAGAAGCAGTGATCGACAAAGACATGTCGGCTGCCTTTCTTGCCAAACAATTGAACGCCGACGCGCTGCTGATTTTGACCGATGCTGACGCCGTTTACCTTGATTGGGGTAAACCAACCCAACATGCGCTGCGCAGCACAACGCCAAGCGAGCTTGCCAACTATCAATTTGATGCCGGTTCTATGGGGCCCAAAATTGAAGCCTCGTGCGAATTCATTCAACAAGGCGGGAAAGTCGTTGGGATCGGCGCGTTAGAAGATGGCCTACGCATCTTAGAAGGCACAGCAGGTACCAATATTACGCGTGATTAACACATTGTTTTTAAAATCTATTTTATAAACCGAATCTGTTTTTAACTTTAAACAACTGTTTTAACTTTAAACAACTGTTTTTAACTTTAAAAAAATAGTAACGCTTTCTTCCACCCTTTCATCAGAAGCAAGCGTTGCAAATGAGGAAAAGATCATGGCTTTTAACTTACGCAATCGTAACTTTCTAAAACTTCTTGATTTCACTCCACGCGAAATCCAGCACCTATTGGATCTATCACTTGAGCTGAAAAAAGCCAAATACAACGGTTATGAGCAGCCTCGTCTCAAAGGCAAAAACATTGCACTTATCTTTGAAAAAACCTCAACGCGCACTCGCTGTGCATTCGAAGTAGCAGCGTTTGACCAAGGTGCTCAAGTCTCCTACTTAGGCCCATCAGGTTCACAAATTGGCCATAAAGAGTCGATGAAAGATACCGCGCGCGTCTTAGGCCGCATGTATGACGGCATCGAATATCGCGGCTTTGGTCAAGAGATCGTTGAAGAGCTTGGTGCCTACGCTGGCGTACCAGTATGGAACGGCTTAACTGACGAATTCCACCCAACACAAATTTTGGCTGATTTCCTTACCATGATCGAACATGGCCGTGGCAAACGCCTCCATGAAATGAAATTTGCCTACCTCGGTGATGCACGCAACAACATGGGGAACTCCTTGATGGTGGGCGCTGCGAAAATGGGCATGGACATTCGCCTTGTTGCGCCAAAAGCGTTCTGGCCAACCGAAGAATTAGTCGCGGAATGTCGCACTATTGCGCAGCAAACAGGCGCGAAAATTACGCTTACAGATGATGTTCAAGAAGGCGTTCAAGGCTGTGATTTCCTTTACACCGATGTTTGGGTATCGATGGGCGAAGCGAAAGAAGCATGGGCAGAGCGCATTGAATTGATGCTGCCTTACCAAGTGAACATGGCAATGCTAAAAGCCACTGGTAACCCACATGTGAAATTCATGCACTGCTTGCCTGCTTTCCACGGCGAAGATACCACCGTTGGCAAAGAGCTTGCGAAAAACTACCCAGTGCTTGCCAAAGGCGTTGAAGTGACCGATGAAGTGATTGAATCTGAGCATTCCATCGTGTTCGATGAAGCTGAAAACCGCATGCACACCATCAAAGCCGTGATGGTGGCCACCTTAGGTAACTAAATTAGGGTAGTTAACTTAGTTAACGAATAGTAGATAATGAATGTAGGCGATGAATCGTCTACTTCATCTCTTTGATGTTGAATCGATGCGAGCTTGAATAAAGCTCGCATTTTTTTTCAGTCAATAACACTCACAAATCGCACTTATGCTTTAGCTGTAAACGCGTAGTAAATAACATCGAAATCAAGCTAATTTCGCATAAAAATCCATTTTCTGGATATTTTCCAAAGAGTATTGCCAGCGTGTTTTTTGTCCGTATAATCCTTCGCAATTTGTCTAAACGGAGCAGAAAATGAACCGCAGCACTCCCCATCAACGCCATCCATTACACCCGGCGCCGGTCGAGTTAGTCGTTTTGTTTTTCTGTTCTGAACGTTATTGAAGCCTCCTATTTTAGGGGGCTTTTTTTTAAGCAAAATTTCGCAAAGGCTAGTAGCCAAAGCGAACCATACAGAGGGAAGACACGTTATGGCGCATTCGTTATTTAACAAGCACATCATTTCCATTCCAGAACTGAGCCGCGCGGAACTGGAGCTGATTGTTGAAACTGCAACAAGGCTTAAAGCGGAACCAAACCCTCAACTTCTCAAAAATAAAGTAGTAGCAAGCTGCTTCTTTGAGCCCTCTACACGTACCCGTTTGTCGTTTGAAACGGCAGTGCAGCGCCTAGGCGGCACAGTGATTGGTTTTGATAATGGCGGCAATACGTCACTAGCCAAAAAAGGGGAAACCTTAGCTGACTCGGTGCAAGTTATTTCCTCTTATGTCGATGCATTTGTCATGCGCCACCCACAAGAAGGCGCTGCACGTTTAGCCTCTGAGTTTTCCAACGGCGTTCCCGTAGTCAACGGTGGTGATGGAGCTAACCAGCATCCAACCCAAACCTTGCTCGATCTGTTTTCCATTTATGAAACGCAAGGCAGGCTCGATAACCTTAACGTCGCGTTCGTCGGCGACTTAAAATATGGCCGCACCGTCCATTCGCTCACCCAAGCCTTATCGAAATTCAACAATGTACGTTTCTTTTTTATCGCCCCAGAAGTGCTGGCGATGCCAGATTACATTTGCGAAGAACTCTCAGAGGCTGGCATTGCGTTTAGTTTGCACGCCAGCATTGAAGAGGTCGTGCCTGAACTGGATGTGCTGTACATGACGCGCGTACAAAAAGAGCGCTTTGATGCATCCGAATACGCGCACATGAAATCGGCTTACATCTTAACCGCAGAAACATTAAAAGAAGCGCGCCACAATTTAAAAGTGCTGCACCCACTGCCTCGGGTCGATGAAATCACCACCGATGTCGATAAAACACCTTACGCCTACTATTTCCAACAAGCCGAAAACGGCGTTTATGCGCGTGAAGCTTTATTAGCCCTTGTTCTTAACCCAACCTTATAAGCAGGAGATAACCTCATGGTAAAAGAGACCCAATTGCAAGTTGAAGCGATTCGTAACGGTAGCGTGATTGACCATATCCCTGCCAACCTTGGGATCAAAATTCTCTCTTTATTTAAGTTAAATGAAACCAATCAACGTGTGACGATTGGCCTAAATCTGCCCTCTTCTGCGTTAGGTAATAAAGATCTGATAAAAATAGAAAACCTTTATCTCACCAAAGAGCAAGCGAACCAATTAGCACTGTATGCCCCGAAAGCCACCGTCAATCAAATTGAAGAGTATAAAGTGGTCAACAAACTGACCCTCACTTTGCCAGAGCGAATTGACAGCGTATTTCGTTGCCCAAACAGCAACTGCATCTCTCATGGCGAGCCTGTCGAGAGCCGCTTTAAAGTGCAACTCAAACAAGAGAATGTGCATCTCAAATGCCACTATTGTGAGAAAGTATTCTCGCGCGAAATCATGACTGAACGTTGCTAAAACAGCACTAAGCGCGTCTCCATCGCGTTTACAGCCCTGCCAGCCTCCAGCGTCCTAACTCGGCGCTGGACAACTTCCGAATCTTACATATTTAAATGCATATTATTTCATAAAATCAACATAAAACACCAAAAATAAAGTGAAAATCTAGTTTATTGTTTGGTGATCCCCCGCAAAAAGCGACACATTGATTAATGCTAAGCTACAGGCATCAATCATAATCCCCCACCACCTATAGAGGGGAAAAGAGCAATGCTCAACCGTTGCGCCATTGGCGTCACACATAACGTCAACTCACACTCTAGGGCTTTGGGAGTGTGCTGGCATGGTAAGGATCACCGATACCCCAGACGCAGTAGCGTGTATAAAAGGAACCGCCCGTGAACAGAAAAATCCCCCACGGCGCAATGCAAACCGATGACAAAACGTTAGCTTCCGCTTGTAAGAAAATCCTACAACAACAAAGTTTTGCTAACCAAAATGAGCTACGACTCAGGCTAATAGAGCTCGGCTATGAAGGCATTAGCCAATCCACTGTGTCACGCCTGCTTTCCCAACTTGGTGTGGTGAAAGTGCAAAATGCGTGCGGAAAAAAAGTGTACTGCATTACGGTCGAAACCGCGCCAGTGCGTGTTGAGTCATCTATCGCTTCACAAATTGAGTTTATCACTCACAATCAAGCCACTGTGGTGGTAAAAACTCATCCTGGAAGTGCTCAATTGGTCGCACGATTGGTCGATATTGATCCCCACACTGAGATTTTAGGAACGGTCGGTGGTAATGACACTGTGCTTATTATTCCCAAAGACATCAATAATATTGAAGCGTGTGAAGCGGTGGTGAAAACTCGCCTAGGTGTCGCTTAAGCCCTATCGCCCAGCCAAGTGAGGGCGACAACCTCACTTGGCTTTTCTCGCTTCACTGCCTCATCAGCGACGATTTTTCCATCACTGTGAAACTTATTGCGCCGAAAAGCGGTCTGATTGGGTTAAGATGACACTCACCTAATGAAGACTCGATTTTTGTATGCGCCTACTCTTTTCCTTTGTACTGCTAGCTCTGCTGACACTTTCCCAACCTGCGTTGGCGGTCTTCGGCAATGACAATCCATTCAATAGTGGTAACAACCTCGGTTTGGCCTCAGCCGACAATCAATTTGTCCCTGTTGACCAAGCGTTTCCTTTTCATGCCGAGCAGCAAGGTAAGCAGGTCTTCTTAGATTGGCAGGTCAAGCAGGGCTATTACCTCTACCAAGATCGGATCAGTATCAGCGCCGAAAATGCGCAGCTTGGTGAAATCGAGATGCTCGATGGTCAGCCATATCGTGATGAATTTTTTGGTGATGTGAAAATTTATACTGAACCACTGTTTGTCGACGTACCGCTCGTCAGTGCAGCAGCAAACGCCAAATTAATTATCCAGTACCAAGGGTGTGCAAAAGCAGGCTTTTGCTATCCACCAGAAACGCGAATTATCGACCTTCAAGCTGTGGCAAGCGATACTGGCTCTGACAGCAACACGGCGGCCAATGTAGCGAAAAGCGAGACAGCTTCACCAAAAGCGCCCGTGGCTGAACAAGACGGGCTAGCAAGCCGCCTCGCCGATTCTTGGTGGACACCGCTGCTCTTTTTAGCACTTGGCGTTGGCCTCGCCTTTACCCCTTGCGTACTCCCGATGTACCCAATCCTCACCAGTATCGTGCTTGGTCGTGGCCAACTTTCACAACAGCGTGCGTTGATTTTATCGTTTATTTACGTGCAAGGTATGGCGCTCACTTATACCGTACTTGGCCTAGTCGTCGCTTCGGCTGGGTTACAATTTCAAGCCGCGATGCAGCACCCTTATGTACTGATTGGCCTCAGTACCCTATTTGTGCTACTCGCCCTGTCGATGTTTGGCGTTTATACCTTGCAACTGCCAAGCAAAGTGCAGACGTGGCTAAGCAGCCTGAGTAATAAGCAGCAAGGCGGGAACAGTCTTGGCGTGTTTGCCATGGGCGCGATTTCCGGTTTGGTTTGCTCACCGTGCACCACCGCGCCTCTTTCTGGCGCGCTGCTGTATGTCGCGCAAAGTGGCGATCTGTTCACGGGGGCGATTGCACTGTATGCCTTAGCTATGGGCATGGGGATTCCGCTGATTTTGGTCGCCGTATTTGGTAACAAACTGCTACCTAAAGCGGGTGGCTGGATGGAGAGAGTCAAAACACTATTTGGCTTTATTTTACTGGCTGCGCCGATCTTCTTACTTGAACGCTTATTGCCACCAGTGTGGTCAACGGCGCTCTGGTCCGCGCTTGGGATCGCCGCGTTTGGTTGGCTCTATCATTGTAAAAACAGCTTGCCGTTTGGTGGCTGGAAACAGAGCATGGTTGGCATTATTGCGCTATTGGGTCTGTTTGCTTCAGCGCAACCTGCACTGGATGCATGGTTTAAGCCAGAACAAGCCAACCTAGCAAGCCGTAGCCATGTCGAGTTCATTCGGGTGAATAATATTGCCGAGCTCAACTTGCAGTTGAGCCAAGCCAAATTAGCAGGTAAACCCGTCATGCTCGATTTCTACGCCGACTGGTGCGTGGCGTGTAAAGAGTTTGAAAAGTACACTTTCCATCAGCAAGAGGTCGCGCAGAAACTGCAAAACTTTGTACTATTGCAAGCGGACGTCACCAAAAATCAGCCACAAGATATTGAGCTGCTCAAGGCGATGAACGTGCTAGGGTTACCGACGATTGATTTTTGGAATGCGCAAGGTGAACGCGTTTCAAACGCACGTATCAGCGGTTTTATGCCAGCCGATCGCTTTTTAGCGCACCTCATCGCCCACCAGCTTTAAAGCTTACCCGTTATTGCCGCCTGTTTGAGCAAGCCATTGCAACCGTCGGCAATAATGGCGCGTGAACCGCCATCACTTCTTCTCTAACCGCTTGGCATGCACCACTCTCAGATCAGGCTCAGTTACGACTAAGTCTCAGACAAAAAGTGGATACAGTTCAGACTTTTAGCGTATAAAGATTGTTCAGCGAGAGATCGCGGTCAATAATCGATTTAACGACATTGCTAAAAGTGTAAAACGTCATGGATTCGACCTACACCATCATCATTGCTGACGACCACCCTCTGTTTCGCAATGCGCTATTTCAATCAGTGCATATGGCGATAAGCGGTGCCAATTTATTGGAAGCGGATTCGCTAGATGCCCTGTTAGCCTTATTAACCAAACAGAGCGATGTGGATTTGCTGCTGTTGGATCTCAAAATGCCAGGCGCAAATGGGATGTCAGGGCTCATTCACTTGCGAGCCGAATACCCTGATTTACCGATTGTGGTGATTTCAGCCAGTGAAGAGCCTTCGGTAGTAGCGCAAGTAAAAAGCCATGGCGCGTTTGGCTTTATTCCGAAATCGAGTGACATGCGCGCGCTGATCGCAGCACTCAATCAAGTCCTAGCCGGTGACCCATTTTTCCCTGAAGGGCTAATTGCCAATCACGCCGCGTGCAATGATTTAACCAAGAAAATTGCCGCCTTAACCCCGCAACAATACAAAGTATTAGGCATGCTCTCTGATGGGCTACTCAACAAACAAATCGCCTATGAGCTTAATGTTTCTGAGGCGACCATCAAAGCGCACATGACGGCTATTTTCCGTAAACTTGGGGTTAAAAACCGCACTCAAGCAGTAATTTTACTCAATGAGTTGGGCGAGTAGTCGGCTACTCGCTCGCTTCATCTAACTTCTCTTCTAAAGGTAATCGCAAACCGACTTTGGTTGCTTGCCAATCGGCCACGTCCGCTACCACCAGATACAGACCTTGCCATTCAAAATGGTCACCCAGTACTTGTGTGGCTCCGAGCTCTTGGATCAGCAAATCGTTGAGCGTCATCTCTTGATTGAGGTGCTCAATCGTCAAACCATAATAGGCTGCGACATCAACGAGTTTTGCATCCACATCCAAAAAGAAGTCACCAAAGAAGCGCTCTAACGAGGCTTTTTCTGGCGCTTCACTAAATAGGTTGCTCAATGATTCGAGATCTTTCTCCTGTGCTAACACGCACAATACATCGCCCTCTTGCAACTTAGTACTGCCCGATGGGTGAAGCAGTTGCTCGTCACGAAACACGGCGGTAATACGTGTTCCTTCAGGCATAGAGAGGTTGCGTAATGGCTCACCAATACACCATTTATCTTGTTTAAGTTTATAGACCAACGTTTCCCATTCGCTGCATGGGTATATCTCAACACCGGTACGTGAAACTGGCTCAGGTTTGGGCGGCAGTTCAACGCGAGCCAAAGCAGCTGCTTTCATCAAGGTCCCACCTTGCACCACTAACGATACCATCACAACGAAGAAGGCTAAGTTAAAATAGAGCTGCGCATTCGGTAAACCGGCCATCATTGGGAAAACCGCTAAAATAATGGGTACAGCGCCGCGTAGTCCAACCCAAGAGATAAACCACTTTTCACGCGCGGTAAATGCTTTGAATGGTAATAAACCGATCCATACCGAAATGGGGCGCGCAAACAAAATCATACCAAAGGCGAGCGCAAGGCCCGGCACCGCAATGGTCAGCAATTCAGAAGGTGTGACCAATAACCCAAGCACAAGGAACATACCGATTTGACTAAGCCACGTCATCCCATCCAGTACGTTCAAGATCGAGTAACGGCAACGGGTCGGTTTATTGCCCAGCAGTAACCCCGTCAAATAGATAGATAAAATACCACTGCCGCCGAGTGAATTGGACAGCGCAAAAATAATCAAACCACCACTAATGGCCAAAATAGAATAGAGCCCTTCAGGCAACTGATTACGATTAATCAGCTTCCAGAGTAGCCAACCTCCGGCTAATCCAAATAAAGCGCCGAGACCAAATTGCTGGATAAAACTCAGTAACAAAAACCCAGCACTGAGATCATCGCCTTGGCTACCCAGCACCGCAATTAATGTCACGGTTAAAAACACCGCCATCGGATCGTTAGTGCCCGATTCAATCTCCAACGTTGAACCGACGCGCTCATTCAAGCTTCTCCCTTTAAGCAGAGAAAAAACCGCCGCCGCATCGGTTGAGCCGACAATCGCACCGACCAATAAGCCTTGTAGCAACTCCAAATTAAACAGCCATGCAGCCATTAACCCCGTCAGCGTAGTAGTAATTGCTACCCCAATCGTCGCTAATGAGACTGACGGCCAAAAGGCAATCCGAAAGCTAGCAACACGGGTACGCATACCACCATCCAATAAGATGATGGCGAGCGCTAAGTTACTGACTAAATAAGCAAGAGGATAGTTATCAAATAAAATCCCCCCAGGTCCATCCTCGCCAGCCAACATACCCACCACTAAAAAAATGAGCAGAATAGGGATCCCTAACTTAGAAGAGACCGGACTTAACAACACACTTAATGCAATCAGCAAAGCACCTACGAGAAAAAAACCATTGATAGCGATTGCATCCATATTCCTTCCTTATTGATTTAATTATTATTGATTGAATAACCAATATAAACTCGCGTTCCATTGTGCCTTAGTTTAATCCGTTTTTAAGACAACTTTATGTAAACATTGATCGTTTTTATCATGGCGAGAATAACCAACTACATAAAAAATCCTTAACTCGCCATGAGCGATTTTCCAATCAAAGGCTGATGATCTTATACTTTTGGCTAATCTCACATTTAATCAACATAAGAAATGTCTTCTAAATTGAGATATTTCACTTATTTACAATGCATTAAAAAAAACAACCTCCCGACTAAAGTTGCACAGACCCACCACCCTTTCACTGCTATCTTGACTTCGTAACATTAAATTAACACTACGATATGCAAACCGAAGGAGAAGGTCATGGCGTTCCAATCAACCGAACATGCTCAAGCCTACTGGAAGGAAAACTTGGCAATTATGGGCTCACTGCTGGCAGTGTGGTTCTTGGTATCATATGGTGCAGGCGTTCTTTTCGTCGACGCACTGAATACGATTCATTTAGGCGGCTTCAAACTAGGGTTCTGGTTTGCACAACAAGGGTCCATCTATACCTTTGTCGCCTTGATCTTTATTTACGTTGTGCGCATGAACGCGCTCGACAAGAAATACAACGTGCAGGAAGACTAAGAGGTTTACGAAATGGATATTCAAACTTGGACGTTTATTCTGGTCGGTATTACGTTTGCACTCTATATCGGCATTGCCATTTGGGCTCGTGCAGGATCGACCAGTGAATTCTATGTCGCTGGCGGTGGCGTTCACCCTGTTGCCAACGGCATGGCAACCGCAGCGGACTGGATGTCAGCCGCTTCGTTTATCTCGATGGCAGGTATTATCTCGTTCATCGGATACGACGGCGCTGTCTATCTAATGGGCTGGACTGGCGGCTATGTGCTACTGGCACTTTGCCTTGCGCCTTACTTGCGTAAATTCGGCCAGTTCACCGTGCCGGATTTTATCGGTGAGCGGTACTACTCAAAAACCGCGCGCATGGTGGCGGTATTTTGCGCCATCTTTATCTCGTTTACTTATGTGGCGGGGCAAATGCGCGGCGTCGGCGTGGTCTTCTCTCGTTTCCTCGAAGTGGATATTAACGTCGGTATCGTCATCGGTATGGGGATCGTGTTCTTCTACGCAGTACTTGGTGGCATGAAAGGCATCACTTATACACAAGTTGCACAATTCTGCGTGCTCATTTTCGCCTTCCTTGTTCCGGCTATTTTTACCTCGATCATGATGACAGGTAACCCACTGCCACAAATTGGCATGGGTTCAACCATTACTGGAAGCGATGTCTACCTACTCGATAAACTTGATGGCTTAACTCAAGAGCTCGGCTTTACTACCTATACTGATGGTAATAAAAGCATGGTTGACGTGTTCTTTATCTGCGCAGCCTTGATGGTAGGTACTGCTGGTCTTCCTCACGTGATCATTCGCTTCTTCACTGTGCCTAAAGTACGTGATGCACGTATTTCGGCAGGTTGGGCATTACTGTTTATCTCTTTGCTATACACCACCGCACCGGGCGTTGCTGCCTTTGCACGAGTTAATTTAATTGACACTATCAATGGGTCAGACATGCAAGGTGTACCCGCAGCAGAAGCACCGACTTGGTTTAAAAACTGGGAAAATACTGGTCTTGTGAGTTGGGAAGATAAGAACGGTGATGGTCGCATGTTCTACTCCGGCGATGAGCGTAATGAGATGAAAATTAGCCCTGACATCGTCGTATTGGCATCTCCTGAATTAGCGAAATTGCCAAACTGGGTGGTTGGCTTACTTGCAGCAGGGGGTTTGGCTGCTGCGCTTTCGACAGCGGCAGGTCTACTATTGGTTATCTCAACTTCAATCTCGCATGACTTATTGAAGAAAGGATTAAAGCCGAACATGACCGATAAACAAGAGCTGTTAGCCGCACGCTTAGCCGCCGTTGTTGCTATCGTTGGCGCAGGTTACCTAGGCATTAACCCACCAGGCTTTGTGGCTCAGGTGGTAGCGTTTGCCTTCGGCTTGGCAGCCGCCTCCTTCTTCCCGGCCATTATTTTGGGCATCTTCTACAAGAAGATGAATAAAGAAGGCGCGATCGCGGGCATGGTCGCAGGGATTATCTTTACCGCAACCTACATCATCTACTTCAAGTTCATTAACCCGGCAGCCAGCACGCCAGATAACTGGTTGTTTGGTATCAGTCCTGAAGGTATTGGTACGCTAGGTATGTGTTTGAACTTCGTGGTATCGATTGTGGTGAATAAATTTACCGCAGAAGTTCCAACCGAAGTGCAAGAAATGGTGGAATCTATCCGCTTCCCGAAAGGCGCAGGTCAAGCTCACGACCATTAATCTTCACCTACGAGCGTCATGCTCGATGTTCGCTCCGCAGTGAAGCGTGATAACCATAAAGCCGATGTCAACGCATCGGCTTTATGCTGTATGCTCAATTGACTCGATTCAACAGCGCGCGCAGTTTGAGTGGTTTTATCGGTTTGGGAAGAAAGCTAAAGCCATTGGATTTAATCGCATCCATCATCTCTTCAGTGCGATCAGCGCTGATGATAACCCCCTCAAAACTATCTCCAAGCCGTAGGCGGCACTGCTGCAGCACCTCCAAACCAGTGCGACCATTATCTAAGCGGTAATCCGACAAAATGACATCGGGCAACCAATTGTTTTCTAATGCTTTCAAGCTTTGCAGTAAGTCGGCTGCTACTTTGACATCACACCCCCACCTTGCCAGCAGATCGTTCATACCGACTAAAATATCAGCTTCGTTGTCCACACACAGTACGCGCAGATGATTGAGATCAGATGGCATACCTTGCTCTATCGCCAGTGTCGGAGCCTGTTTAACAGGTTCAGCTCGCGCCAAAGAGAGCGAAAACACGCTGCCTTTTCCATACCAAGAGCGCATCGATATTTGATGACCCAGCACATGTGCAATGCCTTTTGAAATCGCTAAACCGAGCCCCAAACCTTGGTCAGAACGGACTTGGCTACCACGGTTAAACTCTTCAAAGATTTCTTGCTGCTTATCTTGCTCGATACCAATGCCATTATCCCAAACATCAATCCTGACCTGATCTCGCACTCGGCGTATACCCAGCACCACTTTTCCTTTAGGGTTGTAGCGAAACGCGTTAGTGAGAAAGTTTTGCACCACGCGGCGCAATAATTTAGGGTCAGACATCACATAGAGCGAGGACGGAATCACTTTAAAATCGATGCTTTGCTGCTTGGCTAAGGCGCTAAATTCAGCGTTAAGATTCGAAAACACATCATTAATAGCAAAGCTGTGGCAATGCACCTCAAGCTTGCCGGACTCCAAACGTGAAATATCCAGCAAATCACCAATCAGATCTTCAGCCGCGCCCAGAGCACTCTCTATATAACCCGCCAACGTTTTCACTTCCGTCTCTTTGGCCACTTCCGAGAGCGAAGAGGCAAACAGGCGCGCAGCGTTCAACGGCTGCATTAAATCGTGGCTGACAGCGGCCAAAAAGCGCGATTTTGATTGCGATTCTTGGTCTGATTTTTGAGTTGCCGCCACCAAACGTTTATTAAGGGTTTCAAGCTCTAGGGTGCGTTGGTGCACGCGATCTTCTAAGGTTTCATTGGCCTCTTTTAATGCTTGCTCAGCCTCGCGAAAAACGGTGATGTCGCTAAAGCTCATCACAAACCCGCCGCCCGGCATCGGGTTGCCTTGCACTTCAATAACTCGTCCATCAGGGCGAATACGCGCCGAAGTATGTCTGGTTCCTTGCTCAAGGTGATACACCCGCCGCCGCACGTGATCCTCAGGGTCACCAGGGCCACACAATCCGTGTTGCGCATTGTGCCGTATCACATCCGCAATCGGTCGCCCCACTTGAATCAGCCCAGCGGGAAACTCAAACAGTTCGAGATAGCGTTGGTTCCACGCCACCAGCCGCAGCTTTTTATCGACCACGGTAATTCCTTGACCAATATGCTCAATGGCCCCTTGCAATAAGCCGCGACTAAAGTCGTACAGCTCAGATGCTTCATCAACAATGGTCGCCACTTCCTCAAGTTGCATGTTGCGCCCTTGCAGTGCGGAAGTGAGCACTAATTTGGCCGAAGAAGCACCAAACACCCCCGCCAGCACTCTTTCTGTATGACGGATTAAGGTAGATGGCGCTTGTTGGTTAGGCAGTAACGTCTCTCGCTGCTGGCTCCAATATTGGCGAAAGGCAGTGCGAACACGAGTGCGCCCTACAAAACGGGCGGCCAACATTTCAAGCTCAGCTACTGTCACGCGGCTTTGATACAAGCTGAGATTCTCACTCTCAGGCAGCGGCGTACCGACAAAAGAAGCCGATTGCAAACGCTCACTCAAACTCGGACGAGTCACCATAGAGACAACAACGTAGCAGAATGTGTTGAGCACAACACTGAGCATCATGCCCCAATCTGAGTTTTTCAGCCCCATCTGCACCAACCAATCCGGCGGGGTGATCATCCATAACAGAACGTTAGTTTGTGCATCGCCCGCCAACATCTCCGTTTGGCTCATTAACGTCACTAGCCACACAGTAAAACCGACCGCCAATCCAACATAAACGCCTTTGCGGTTGCCTTCACGCCAGTACATGCCACCAATCAATGAAGGGGCAAATTGGGTAATCGCCGCAAATGAGAGAAAACCGATCGCCGATAAAGAACCAATCGCATCCAATGCCTGATAAAAACCCCAAGCGCCAAGCAGCAGCAATAGAATCAACCCGCGACGGATGTTGAGCAACAACCCAGATAAATGACGGTAGTTGCGCTGAGTTAAACGCATGCGGCGCAACAGAAGCGGCATCACCAAATCATTAGAAACCATGATAGCCAATGCGATGGTCGAGACAATCACCATGCCGCTGGCCGCTGATGTGCCGCCTAAAAACGCCAGTAGCGCTATATGCTCTGCGCCCACCGACATAGGCACGCTGAGCACATAAGTATCGGCGGGGCTGCCGCTTAACAAGCTTTGCCCAACCCATGCAATAGGTAGAACAAATAACCCCATTAAAGCCAGATAAAGAGGAAATAACCAGCGCGCCGTGTGTAGATCTTGCGCGCGTTCATTTTCTACCACCATGGTATGGAACTGACGCGGTAAGCAGATGATCGCCATCATGGTTAATACGGTGTGGATCAACAGCGTTGGCCAGTTGGGCGCTTGATACGTCTGCTCGGCAATCGCACTTAGATCAACCGTTTCACGGCTTGAAGCCAGATAAATGATGAAACCGCCCACGGCTAAAAAAGCGACCAATTTAACAATCGATTCAAACGCAATCGCCATCATCATGCCGCGGTGGTGCTCGGTGTTATCAATATGCCGTGTACCAAACAGCATGGTAAATAGCGCTAAAGCCGCAACCACAAACCACGAGACGTGATAATTCTGATAACCAAATTGCGTAGCGAGATTGGGGGCGATAATCTCAAGCCCCATAGTGATGCCGCGCAGTTGCAAGGCGATGTAAGGTAAAATGCCCACCACGGCAATCAAAGTTACGGTTACCGCTAACCCTTGCGATTTTCCGTAGCGGGCGGCAATAAAATCGGCAATGGAGGTAATATGTTCGCGTTTCGCAATCAAAATCAGCCGCGCCAACATACGCCAGCCAAGGGTAAACACTAAAATAGGCGCAATGTAGATAGGCAAAAATGACCAAGGGTTGCTAGCCGCTTGACCGACAGTGCCGTAAAAAGTCCAAGAGGTGCAATAGACTGCGATCGATAAGCTGTAGATCCACGGTCGCCATTTTGCCAGCCATTGGTTTTGCCTATCACCATACCAAGCGATGAGAAACAGCACGCCTAAATAAGCGAGCGAAACGGGAACGACGATCCATCCTTGCATTTGATATCCTTATCGGTTCAAAAAAGCCTCTTCCAAGAAGAGGCTTCATTTAACTAAGGATAATTTTTAATCTCAATCAGTTAAGGTTAATTCTGTGCTTCAGGCGTAGCTTTCATTACCTCAATACCTGACACGTTAGATGAGGTCGGTTCGACTTTGATCAATAGCGCTAAGATACCCATTACCGCCATCGCCCAAAATACATTCGCGCCCCAGCGCTCATAACCCCAACCACTCAAGGTGGTCATCAAAGCAATAAATGCCCCAAGTGGAATGGCGTTATACAGCGCTTGCATAGCCACCATTTTGCTTTGCGGTGCGTGCTGAATGTATTGAATCGCCGCAATATGCGCCATCGCAAACGTCACCCCATGCAGCAGTTGAATCGTCCCTAGCGCAAGCAGCGCGGTGGTCGATGCCATAAGCCCCCAGCGCACCACAACCCCGATCGACGCGGCAACAAATAGTGTGCGTAGTGACCACCCTGAAAAAAGGCGTTTGCTGAGCGCAAATACCGCCACTTCAGCGGCAACCCCAAGGCTCCATAAATAACCGATTAGCTCTTCAGAATGCCCCGCCGCTTTCCAGTGAATCGAGCTAAAACTATAATACGCCGCGTGACTGCCCTGTATTAGCGCCGCTAAAATCAAGAATTTGACGACTGGCCATTCACGCAATAACTGCGTCAGTTTCGGCCGGACAGCATGTGCATCACCAACCGTCACGGGCATTGGGTTGGGATTGCGCAAGCTGATCAGTAGCGAAACAAATATCCCTGCTAAGGCGGTATAGAGGATCATGTCTGAACCATAACGTGCCACAAGTACGCCAACCACGGTAGAACCAGCGATAAAAGCTACCGACCCCCATAAGCGAGTGCGGCCATAATCGAGCATTTTTAAGCGCGCATAGTAGTTAGCCATCGCATCAGATAGCGGCACCACGGGGCCACAGCAGATATTAAACAGCACAGTGGCTAACGCCATCAGCCAGAAACTGCCGCCCGTAAAAAAGTGAAAACCAATAAATAGCAGCGCCGCTAAACTTAACCAACGCAGTGCTGGCAAAAGGTGCTCAGCCTTATGAACACGCGGCGTAATCACAAAGTTAGCAACGCAACGCGTGGCAAAACCCATACCGATTAATACGCCAATATCAGTTGCAGACACACCTTGGTTTTCAAACCATAGCGCCCAAAATGGCAAATAAACGCCATACGCAAAGAAGAAACCAATAAAGTACTGCGATATCCAACCATATGGAGAGGGGTTAAGCATGATTCATCCTGAACAAAATGAGGGAGAGAAAACGGCGGTATTATGCAGGCAGTTTAAGATTCTAAAAAGGGAAGTTTACTGATAAATCTGTTTCCTTATTCACAACCTTGCGGGTCATGTCACTCATTAGACCAAAGTCGTCTGGAGGTAGTGGCGATTTTTGTCACACTTAGATAGGAATTTCTTCTGAGTGACGATCGTTATGCCTGACAAATTCAACATGCAGTCACCGCCCTTTGACCGCTTAACATTGCCGCAGCAACAGCGACTTCGCTCATCCTTGGATGTGGCGTATTTTCGTAGCAACGATCTGCTGCAGGCCAGTGACAGGCCCAGCGTGTATCTGCACGTACTGATCAAAGGCGCGGTCGAAGAACGCTCGCCAGATGGCAAAGAGATTTTTGCTCACTACGCCAACGATGACATGTTTGATGTACGCGCACTGTTTGAAGAAAAAGCCAAGCATCAGTACGTGGCGCTGGAAGATACCTTAAGCTATCTGCTGCCGAAAGCCGTCTTTCTCGAACTGTATAACGACAACGGCCAGTTCGCCGCCTACTTCGACAATAACCTTGCCAAACGCCAAGCTCTGCTTGATGTAGCACATCAGCAGAAGAATTTAGCCGAATTTATTTTAACTAAGGTGGATGACTCAATTTACCATCCACCGATGATTTTAAACCCAGATCAACCGCTCAACCAAGTGACCCAGCAATTACGCGATAACGGAGTTGATGCGGCCTTAGTTCGTCTTGCCGAGCATGATCAACGCTTAATCGAAAACCCCAGTGCGCACCCCTATGCTATCGTCACGCGCACCAATATGCTGCATTCCGTTATGCTCGATAACCAGCCGCTCGATACCCCTGTTGGGGAAATTGCTACCTTTCCTGTGCTGCACATCAACGATGGCGATTTTCTGTTTAATGCAATGATCGCCATGACGCGCAACCGCATAAAACGAGTGATGGTGTGTGATGGCCATCAAGCGGTTGGCATGCTGGACATGACACAAATTCTTAGTGCTTTCTCCACTCATTCTCACGTGCTGACGTTAAGTATTGCTCGCGCCAGCTGTGTGAAAGAGTTAGCCCTTGCCTCAAGCAAACAGCGGCAACTGGTTGAAAGCCTAATCAACAATGGCATTCGCACTCGTTTTATTATGGAGCTGATTTCAGCGGTTAATGAACAGATCATCGAAAAAGCCTTTCATTTGGTTGTGCCATCCGCGCTGCATGATCACTGCTGCTTGATCGTACTCGGCTCCGAAGGCCGTGGAGAGCAGATCCTAAAAACCGACCAAGATAACGCGCTGATCATCAAAGATGGCTTGCAGTGGCATCAAATGGGTGTGGTCATGGACACGCTCACCCACACCTTACAGCAGCTCGGCTATCCGCTTTGTCCGGGCAATGTGATGGTCAATAATCCGAAATGGGTTAAAAGCCAAAATGAGTGGAAAACCACGCTTAGTCAATGGGTGAAAGCGGCCAAACCCGAGCAAGTGATGGACATTGCGATCATGGCCGACGCACACGCCGTTGCGGGCAACAAACACTTATTGGCCCCTATTAAACAGCACTTGAGCCATTTAATGGCCGACCAAGAATTGATTTTGATGGAGTTTACTCGCCCCGCGCTGAGTTTTTCTGTGCCACTTACACTGTTTGGCACGGTGAAACACTCCAAATCTGGCTTAGATATTAAACAAGGTGGCATTTTCCCGATTGTGCATGGCATTCGCGCCTTAAGCCTTGAACATCAAGTTCAACAAAACAACACCTTTGAACGTATCGAGGCCTTAGTGCAGCAAAAGGTCTTGGAAAGAGAAACCGCCGATAACCTCAGTGAAGCGCTCAAACAGTTCTTTAAATTGCGCTTAGCTCAGCAACTGAGCAATCAACACAACACCAATAAACTCGATTTAAAACAGCTCGACCGAACCGAGCGTGACCTGCTCAGGCACAGTTTACACGTGGTGAAAAAATTCAAGCAGTGGCTTGGCTATCACTATCAAATTCGCGAATAGTGGAGTCTGAAAATTGAATTGGTTTACACGCCATTATTGGTTTCACAAACTAAAAGACTCGCCTTATCAGCCACTGTTTGCAACGCCGATGCAAGGGGAATATGTATCGCTCGATTGCGAAACCACCAGCCTTGACCCGAATCGCGCCGAGTTAGTGACGATTGCCGCCACCAAAATTATCGACAACCGCATTTTAACCAGCCAGCCATTTGAAGTGCGTTTGAGCGCGCCACAATCGCTCGACTCAGGTTCAGTCAAAATCCACAAAATTCGCCATCAAGATCTGGTCGATGGCATCGACGAGCAAGAGGCCATCACTCGCCTATTAGACTTTATCGGCAACCGACCTTTAGTGGGCTATCACATTCGTTATGACAAGAAAATCCTCGACCTCGCTTGTCGGCGACATTTAGGCTTTCCACTGCCCAATGCTCTCATCGAAGTAAGTCAGATCTATCATGATCAGTTAGAGAGAATGTTGCCGAACGCGTACATCGACCTCAGCTTAGAGGCGATTTGTCGCCATCTCGACTTACCGATACAGGATAAACACGACGCGCTGCAAGATGCCATCGCCGCGGCATTAGTGTTTGTGCGCTTGACCAAAGGTGATCTACCTCCCTTTGTTGCGCCTTACTCGCGCTAGCACTTACCCCACACTCATCCTAAAGTCTAATTGTAGAAAATCGTACTCTGACTGACAGTTACCCACATACAGATTTTCCTTTCAGCGCAACCTAATCGCCAATCAACAGGGAAATTGTTTGAATTCACAAGGAGAAGAGTAATGAGTGAAGCCCACGTTTATTCGGTAAAAGAGAATATCAAAGCCAAAACACATGCGGATAATGACACTTACCTAGCGATGTACCGACAATCAGTGACCGACCCAGAAAGTTTCTGGAGTGAACACGGCAAGATTGTGGATTGGATTAAGCCTTTCACTCAAGTGAAACAAACCTCGTTTGATACTGGCCATGTAGACATTCGCTGGTTTGAAGACGGCACATTAAATGTCTCCGCTAACTGCATTGATCGCCACCTTGCCACACGTGGTGATGAAGTGGCAATTATTTGGGAAGGTGACGATCCGGCTGATGATAAAACCCTCACCTTTAAAGAACTCCATCAACAAGTGTGTCGCTTTTCTAATGTGTTGAAAGAGCAAGGAGTGCGCAAAGGAGATGTGGTCTGTCTTTACATGCCTATGGTGCCAGAAGCAGCCGTTGCGATGCTCGCTTGTACTCGAATTGGCGCAGTGCACACTGTGGTGTTTGGAGGCTTTTCACCGGAAGCCCTTTCCGGTCGCATTATCGATTCCGATTCCAAAATAGTCATCACTGCCGACGAAGGTGTACGTGGCGGTCGCGCTGTGCCCTTGAAGAAAAACGTCGATGAAGCCTTGACTCATCCTGAAGTGAAAAACATCAGCAAAGTGATCGTGTTTAAACGCACTGGTGGCCAAATTGACTGGCACGAACATCGTGATGTGTGGTGGCATGAAGCGACCGCAAAAGCTTCCGACCACTGCCCAGCCGAAGCCATGAAAGCGGAAGATCCCCTCTTCATCCTCTACACCTCAGGCTCAACCGGTAAACCCAAAGGTGTGCTGCACACAACCGGTGGCTACCTTGTTTACGCGGCGATGACCTTCAAATATGTGTTTGACTATCAGCCGGGCGAAGTGTTTTGGTGTACCGCCGATGTGGGCTGGATCACTGGCCACACCTACTTGGTTTACGGTCCTTTGGCCAATGGTGCAAAAACCGTTCTGTTTGAAGGGGTTCCCAACTACCCAGACACCAACCGCATGAGTCAAGTGGTAGATAAACACCAAGTAAACATTCTTTACACTGCGCCGACCGCTATTCGCGCCTTGATGGCGAAAGGCAATGAAGCCGTCAAAGAGACGTCACGCACCAGTTTGCGCATTATGGGTTCGGTGGGAGAACCAATTAACCCAGAAGCGTGGGAGTGGTACTACAAAACCATAGGCAACGAGAAATCACCGATTGTCGATACATGGTGGCAAACCGAAACGGGTGGCATTTTAATTACGCCACTGCCGGGCGCGACGGCACTTAAACCGGGTTCGGCCACACGGCCATTTTTTGGCGTGCAACCAGCCTTGGTCGATAACATGGGCAACATCATTGAAGGGGCTGCCGAAGGTAACTTAGTTATTTTAGATTCATGGCCGGGCCAAATGCGCACCGTTTATGGCGATCATGACCGTTTTGAACAAACCTATTTCTCAACTTTCAAAGGCATGTATTTCACCAGCGATGGCGCACGCCGTGATGAGGATGGCTACTACTGGATAACAGGCCGCGTGGATGACGTGTTAAACGTTTCTGGCCACCGTATGGGCACTGCGGAAATTGAATCGGCTTTGGTTGCTTTTGATAAAATTGCAGAAGCGGCAATTGTCGGCGTGCCACACGATATTAAAGGCCAAGCCATTTATGCTTACATCACCTTAAATGATGGCGTCTACCCCAGTGCCGAGCTGCACAAAGAGGTCAAAGATTGGGTACGAAAAGAGATTGGGCCGATTGCAACGCCCGATGTGCTGCACTGGACCGATTCACTGCCCAAAACCCGTTCTGGCAAAATCATGCGCCGTATTTTGCGTAAAATCGCCACCGGCGACACCAGTAATTTGGGCGATACCTCGACACTGGCCGATCCTAGCGTAGTGGATAAATTGATCGCCGAAAAAGCAGAATTGTCTTAACGCTAACGATGCTACCTGCCGCGAGGCATTGAGATGATTAAGCCGTCACACTTGTGGCGGCTTTTTCTTTCCCTCTCACTTCTTCTCATTCTGTTAACTCGGTTGCAGAATTAAATGAGTAAACTATCTGATAAGACCAGTAAATTGCTGCCATTTGCGCTGAATTAGCTATAATCTTGGGCAATTTCTTAAATTCAGGGAATTTTTGACGAAAAATTCACTCTGACCTAAGAATAATATGGGAATATTAATATTCGTTTCACGATATAGGGAGATGTCGACACAATGACTGCTAAATCTCGCATTCTGGTCTTAAATGGGCCAAATCTTAACCTGTTAGGGCTACGTGAACCTGCACATTATGGTTCTGACACCTTAGCGCACATTGTCGAGACATTACGCGAACAAGCGCAAAAAGCAGATATTGAGTTAGAACATCTTCAATCGAACCGCGAATATGAGCTGATCGAAGCCATCCATGCCGCTTACGGCAAGGTCGACATCATCATCATTAATCCCGCTGCATTGACGCACACCAGTGTGGCACTGCGCGATGCGCTATTGGGTGTCGCCATCCCATTTATTGAAGTGCATCTATCCAACGTTCACGCACGTGAACCTTTTCGCCACCACTCCTATTTGTCGGATAAGGCGCAAGGGGTGATTTGCGGGTTAGGTGCACAAGGTTATGAATTTGCTCTTGCAGCCGCCATAAAAGCGCTACAGACAAAATAACCCACATACGATCAACGATAAACAAACACTCTACGGCCCAACCTTAAGGGCTGACGTATTCACAAGATAAAGAGAAAGAAAAGATGGATATTCGTAAAATCAAAAAGCTTATCGAACTGGTAGAAGAATCTGGCATTTCTGAACTAGAAATCTCTGAAGGTGAAGAATCGGTACGCATCAGTCGTAACACTGCGCCAGTACAGATGGCTCAGATGCATTACGCTGCACCAGCGCCAGCACAACAAGCCGCGCCAGTCGCTGCCCCTGCGCCAACGGCTGAAGCCGCCGCGCCTGTAGCGCCAAAAGGTCACCAAGTGCTTTCACCAATGGTCGGTACTTTCTACCGCTCACCAAGTCCAGATTCAAAATCCTTCATCGAAGTCGGTCAAAGTGTTTCAGTCGGTGACACACTATGCATCGTTGAAGCGATGAAAATGATGAACCAAATCGAAGCCGATAAAGCAGGTACCGTTACGGCAATCCTACTTGAAGACGGCCAGACCGTTGAATTCGACCAACCGCTTGTTGTTATCGAATAATCGAGGTTTGCTTTATGTTAGATAAATTAGTCATCGCGAATCGAGGTGAAATTGCACTTCGTATTCTGCGCGCATGTAAAGAGCTTGGCATCAAAACTGTTGCCGTGCACTCCACTGCCGATCGTGATTTAAAACACGTACTGCTGGCCGACGAAACCATCTGTATTGGCCCAGCACGTGGTATTGACAGCTACTTAAACATTCCACGCATTATTTCTGCAGCGGAAGTGACTGGCGCAGTAGCCATTCACCCCGGTTACGGTTTTCTTTCTGAAAACGCCGACTTTGCTGAACAAGTCGAGCGTTCAGGCTTCATTTTTGTTGGCCCGAAAGCCGATACCATTCGCATGATGGGTGACAAAGTGTCAGCCATCAGCGCAATGAAAAAAGCGGGCGTTCCTTGTGTGCCAGGTTCTGACGGCCCACTGGATGGCGATGAAGCCAAAAATAAAGCCCACGCGAAACGTATTGGTTTCCCTGTGATCATCAAAGCTTCTGGCGGCGGCGGCGGCCGTGGTATGCGTGTGGTTCGTAGCGAAAGTGAACTGACCCAAGCGATCGCAATGACACGTGCCGAAGCCAAAGCGGCGTTCAACAATGACATGGTTTACATGGAAAAATTCCTAGAAAACCCACGTCACGTTGAAGTACAAATTATTGCGGATGGCCAAGGTGGCGCAATTCACCTTGGTGAGCGTGACTGCTCAATGCAGCGTCGTCACCAAAAAGTGGTTGAAGAAGCGCCTGCACCAGGTATTACCGAAGAGATGCGTAAATACATCGGTGAACGTTGTACACGCGCTTGTCTCGAAATTGGCTATCGTGGTGCCGGTACGTTTGAGTTCCTATACGAAAACGGCGAGTTCTACTTCATTGAGATGAACACGCGTATTCAAGTTGAGCACCCAGTCACCGAAATGGTCACTGGTGTTGATCTCATCAAAGAACAACTTCGCGTCGCCGCAGGTCAACCACTGTCGTTTACCCAAGATGACATTAAGATCCGTGGCCATGCGATTGAATGCCGTATCAACGCGGAAGATCCGGTTCGTTTCCTCCCTTCTCCGGGCAAAATCGAACACTTCCACGCGCCGGGCGGTATGGGCGTTCGTTGGGAATCACACATTTATGCAGGCTACACAGTGCCACCGCATTACGATTCAATGATCGGCAAGCTCATCACTTACGGTGAAAACCGTGACGTGGCAATTGCGCGCATGAAAAATGCGTTAAACGAAATGATCGTCGATGGCATTAAAACCAACATCACCTTGCAGCAATCGATCATGCAAGATGAGAACTTCCAACACGGTGGGGCGAACATCCACTACCTTGAGAAGAAATTGGGCTTACAGCACTAATCTTCTCTTCGCGTCGCGAGAAACCAAATGCTCACTTCGGTGAGCATTTTTGTTTTCGGCAGCTGAGTCAGTTTCTGCTAAACTCTGCGCCAACTGACGACATAACAGAGCAACTGACATGCCTTGGATTCAAATTAAACTGAACGCAACTAACGCCAATGCCGAGCCAATTGGCGACATGCTGATGGAAGAGACGGGCGCAGTATCCGTCACTTTTCTTGATGCGCACGACACCCCTGTTTTTGAACCGCTTCCAGGCGAAACTCGCCTTTGGGGCGATACCGACGTGCTGGCGCTGTATGATGCCGAAGCCGATAGCGCATGGATCATTGACCAAATTCGCTCAAGCAAACTGCTGAGTGATGACTTTGCCTACAAAGTTGAACAGCTCGAAGATAAAGACTGGGAACGTGAATGGATGGACAACTTCCACCCAATGAAATTTGGTCAACGTTTGTGGATTTGCCCAAGCTGGCGTGAAATCCCAGAACCTGACGCTGTCAACGTGATGCTCGACCCGGGCCTTGCATTCGGCACAGGCACTCACCCAACGACTGCATTATGTTTAGAGTGGCTCGAAGGGCTCGACCTAACAGGCAAAACCGTCATTGATTTTGGTTGTGGTTCAGGCATCTTAGCCATTGCGGCGATCAAATTGGGCGCAGCCAAAGTCGTCGGTATTGATATCGACCCACAAGCACTGCTTGCTTCTAACGACAACGCAGGACGCAATGGCGTAGCTGACCAACTTGAAGTGTATTTGCCACAAGACCAACCTGAAGGCTTAGTCGCTGACGTAGTTGTGGCCAACATTTTGGCCGGCCCACTGCGCGACCTGAATGGCGTGATCAAAGGGCTACTTAAACCCAATGGCCAACTTGCGATGTCCGGCGTTTTGGACACTCAAGCCGAAGAGGTTGCCAACCATTATCGTGACGAGCTTCACATTGACCCGATCATTGAGCTCAATGAGTGGTGCCGCATCTCAGGTCGCAAGCAAGGCAAGCAAGGCTAGATAAGACTTTGTGCGCTAATAGACTGTATTTTATACGATTTACTAAAACAAATTGTAAATGCTCAAATATTAGTCTTTTCACGCAGTAAAAAAATGCGTAAAATGCGCGCCCTTGCTGGTACAGAACTGTGATGACGTTTTGAAAATCGGAAACTATCAACTTAAGAACAATCTTATCGTTGCCCCTATGGCAGGAGTAACTGACAGACCATTTCGAGAGTTGTGTCTTCGCTATGGAGCAGGCATGGCCGTCAGTGAAATGATGTCCTCTAATCCTGCTCTATGGAATACGTCAAAGTCGATGCAACGTATGGTACATGAGGGCGAATCGGGCATTCGCTCGGTACAAATTGCGGGAGCCGACCCACAGCTTATGGCCGATGCAGCCCAATTTAGTGTTGAGAACGGTGCTCAGATCATCGACATCAACATGGGTTGCCCAGCAAAAAAGGTGAATAAAAAGCTGGCGGGTTCAGCCTTACTCCAATTTCCGGAGACGATTGAACAGATCTTGAAAGCGGTGGTGAACGCCGTTGATGTCCCCGTGACATTAAAGACCCGTACTGGCTGGGACACGGACAACAAAAACTGTGTCTACATCGCTAAATTAGCCGAAGACTGCGGCATACAAGCTTTAGCCCTGCATGGCAGAACCAAAGCGTGTATGTACAAAGGCGAGGCCGAATACGACAGCATTAAAGCGGTGAAAAACGCCATCTCTATTCCGGTTATTGCTAACGGTGATATCGATAGCCCAGAGAAGGCGAAATACGTGCTGGATTACACCGGCGCTGACGCTTTAATGATTGGACGCCCTGCCCAAGGTCGCCCGTGGATTTTCCAAGAAATCCAACACTATTTGGAAAACGGCACCACGATGTCTGAACTTCCGGCTGCGGAAGTGAAAGATATTATGCTTGGTCATGTACAAGCTCTCCACAGTTTCTATGGTGAGTATTTAGGCCCTCGCATCGCTCGTAAGCATGTGGGTTGGTATCTGAAAGAACATGAGCAAGCGAGTGAGTTTCGCCGTACCTTCAACGCTATTGACGCAGCACCGCTGCAAATTGACGCGCTCGAAGGTTATTTTGATAACGTTGCATCATAATTAAGAGAAGAGCTAGACCGCATATGTTCGAACAAAACCTGACTTCAGA
This sequence comes from Vibrio qinghaiensis, assembly GCF_002257545.1. NCBI lineage: Bacteria > Pseudomonadati > Pseudomonadota > Gammaproteobacteria > Vibrionales > Vibrionaceae > Vibrio > Vibrio qinghaiensis. The sequence goes on from NZ_CP022741.1 coordinate 2,613,022, forward strand.
AGCTTTCACAGTAACAACCGTAACTTCACAAGATCAAATCACGCAAAAACCACTACGTGATTCAGTTAAAGCATCTCTTAAAAACTACCTTGCGCAGTTAAACGGCCAAGAAGTGACAGAACTATACGAGTTAGTTCTTGCTGAAGTTGAACAGCCACTACTCGACACCATCATGCAGTACACTCGCGGTAACCAAACTCGCGCAGCAACCATGATGGGTATCAACCGCGGTACTCTTCGTAAGAAGCTAAAAAAATACGGCATGAACTAATCTAGCTACTGCACGAATCGAGCAACTAGATACCATCGCTTTTAAAACCGAGCCTCTGCGCTCGGTTTTTTCATTTTTATTACTCAAAACACCAGTAAAAGCTATCTCTGCTGACAACATTGCTATTGCTATTGATCTCACATTGCTCATTCATTAAACAAATAGACTTAGCGGCAATAAATAAAGGTGACTTATTCTTTTAAATGTTAATGATATCAATTACCATTCGCATAACGAATTGTTGTAAGAGTTCATTATGTCCTATTTTAAAAGTCGCCCCACATTACTTTGCTTAGCTATTCTCGCTGCCCATCACTCAGCACTAGCCCAAGAAGAGACATTGGTTGTAACAAGCCAACAAACTCAGCACCCGGTTGTTGCCACCGCAACACGGACTGCAACGCCTGCGAAATTAGTGCCGCAAACCATTAATAGCCTACCTGCAGAGCAGCTCAGCGCCTTTAATCCATCCTCATTAAGCGCAGCGCTAGTCGGTACGCCCGGTATTGATGCGGTCAATGATACCCGCTTTGATAGCGTGACAATTCGTGGTTTTGCGGCCAGTAACGATTTCTACCTCGATGGTTTCCGTGATGACATGCAGTACACGCGCGATCTCGGCAACATCGAAAGTGTCGAGATCCTGAAAGGACCGGCGGCGGTACTGTATGGGCGTGGTAGTACTGGTGGCATCATCAACCGAGTCAGTAAAACGCCACAAAAAGGCCAAACCTCAAGTATCAATGCACGAATTGGTAGCCATGATTACCAACGTCTCGCTGCCGATCTTAGCGGTGAATTACATGACGATGTGCAGGTGCGCTTGAATATGGCACAAGAAGACAGCAACAGTTTCCGCGATGGTGTGGAAGGCAAACGCACACTGCTGGCACCTTCACTGCGTTGGGCAATCAAGGACAACCTCGATTTTCTTATCCAGTATGAACGTAATGAGCACCACCGCACACCGGACCGCGGCATTCCTGCGGTCAATGGCTACCCGGCTGATGTGCCTAACAGCGCTGTCTACAGCGATACTAAACGTGATTTTATTGATGATGTGAGCGAAACAACTCGCTCACGACTCACTTGGCAATTGAACGATCTTTGGCAACTGCGCCAACAGCTCAGCTACATTAAGCTCGACAGCGAATTTGATAATACTTACGTCACTCAAGTGAAAGGGGATAACGTGGTTCGTAAGCGCTGGCAGCAACAGCTCAATGCCAGCAACTTAACCAGCCAAAGCGAAGTGGAAGGCCAATTCAATACCGGCTCAATTAACCACCGTTTATTGGCTGGCCTAGAACTGAGTTGGCAGGAACGTAATCCAAAACTGTATCAAAATAAGGAGGCGATCCCTGCGGGCAACCTTTACCAACCGGACCAACTCCCAAGCCACAATGGTGAAATGTCGCTGTCTAGCGATGCTAATCATAAAGTACGCAGCTCTGGTCTTTACTTACAAGATCAAATCAGTCTAAACAACTGGCATCTGTTACTTGGCCTGCGCTACGACGAATTTAAAGTTACCACTCACCGCTTGGATCTTAATAAAGAAGAAACTCAAACCTCTTATAACCTAAGTCCTCGCTTAGGCTTGGTTTGGAACCCAGTGGCGGATCACGCCTTATACGCTTCTTACAGCAAAACCTTTTCTCCTGTCGGAGGCGGGGTGATTGGTCTTTCACCAGGTAACAAAGCCAATCAGCTTGATCCTGAGCACAGCCGTTTATATGAAATTGGTGCAAAAAGCGATTGGTTCGATGGACGCATTGCCAGCACTTTATCTCTGTATCGTTTAGAGATGTATAACCGCCGGATGAAAGATCCTCTCGACCCAAAAATCATATTACTCACTGGTTTACAAAGAACCGATGGTGTGGAATTGGATGTGAAAGCATACCTCAGCGAAACATGGTCACTGCGTGGGGCTATCGGCTGGCAAGATGCTGAAATCATCAAAGCCGAGAATAATACCCAAGGCAATCGCCCAAGTGCAGTATCAAAACTGAATGGTCAACTATTTATTCACTACCAAGCGGAACAAGGCTGGTTCGCTGAAACGGGTATGACAGCGGTAGGCGATCGCTATGCTGACTCACAAAATACGACCAAACTGCCCGGTTACGCGCGTTTTGATGCTCGTCTGGGTTACCAATGGCAAGATTGGAGCACTCAATTGAGCGTAGAAAACGTGTTAGATAAGGACTATTACGTCAGTGCCACTGGTGCGACACAAATTATGCCAGGCGCACCTCGTCAGTTCTATATTAACGCCTCTTACGCTTTCTAAGCACTATAAGCACTATAAGCCGCTAGAGAGCCGCTAAATACTTCGATAAAAAAGAGAGCCGAATGGCTCTCTTGAATCGATTTACGTTGGTTTGAGGTATCGCAATCGAATTTAGGGTGTTGGCGGGTTTATCTTTATCGCTGCGCGCGCAATAAAGGTTCCCGATAAACCGCCAACAAAATCGACCTTTAGTCTTTCAACACTTTCACTGTGTAGCTCCCGTTAGCTTGACGATACAAGCCGTGAATATCAGTATCAAACCCCGGATAATGCGCGCCGATTTCACACAACATTTCCAAGAATTCAAGGACAGGACGTGAGCTCTCTGTCACCATTTCACCTGGCAACACCAAAGGTACACCAGGAGGATAAGGTAAGATCATATTCGCGCTCACGCGGTTAACCATTTCATTCAACAGAACCTCTTCAGTTTTACCGCGTAGTTCTTGCTGCCATGCCGCGTGTGGCGTCACTTTCATCTCAGGCAACACATCAAATGCTTTGTACATCAATTCTGGCAATGCATATTTCTTAGTTAAGTCGTGAATACCTTGCGCTAGATCTTGGATACGCATGCCTTCGTAGAAGCTTGGGTCTTCTTTGTATAAAGAAGGAAGAATCGAACGAATGGTCAAGTTCAAATCGTAACCCCGTTTGAACTCAGTCAAACCGCGCAGCAGTTGCATCGCTTTCGATTTATCAATACCAATTGAGAACAAGAACAGCAGGTTGTATGGGCCTGTTTTTTCAACCACAATGCCGCGCTCGTCTAAGAATTTAGCCACTAATGAGGCAGGGATCCCCGACGCTTCAAGCTCACCTTGTTGATTCATTCCCGGAGTTAATAAAGTAATTTTAATTGGGTCAAGGTACATGTGGTTATCATCAATACCTTTAAAACCATGCCAGTTATCATTAGGGTCTAGCTTCCAACATTCCGTTGTATCAATATTCTCCGGCTGCCATACATCAAAGAACCAGCTATCACTCTCACCTTTTAATCGTTTGATCTCTTTACGGAAACGTACGGCGCGATCGATAGAGTCTTGCATCAACTTGCGACCCGTATTGCCACGCATCATCGCTGCTGCTGTTTCAGTTGAAGCCACAATACCGTATTGAGGCGAGGTCGAGGTATGCATCATGAAGGCTTCGTTAAACGACTCTTTATCAAACTCACCTTTTATATGAATCATCGAAGCTTGCGAGAAAGCGGCGAGCAGCTTATGAGTAGATTGTGTTTCATAAAACACTTTACCTGGCATCGCTTCACCGCTCATACCACATTTACCTTGGTAAATTGGGTTGAAGTTAGTGTAAGGCACCCAAGCACTGTCAAAGTGAATGTGTTTACAATCTAAAGACTCTTTGATGAATTGGGTGTTGTACAACAAACCATCGTAAGTCGAGTTGGTGATCACAGCATAGCTTGGCGCGCTGGCACCCGGGGTATTGGCCACTTTTTCAGCAATCACATCACGGCTAAATTCGCTTTGTGGAATTCCGCCTAAAATACCGTAAGCATTACGAGTTGGACGGAAGTAAATAGGCGTTACGTCTGTCATCATCATTAAATGAGTTAATGATTTATGGCAGTTACGATCCACCAGCACAGTGCTACCCGCCGGCGCAGAATACATGCCGACAATTTTATTTGATGTCGAAGTACCGTTGGTTACGATGTAAGAACTGTCGGCATTAAATGTTCGTGCAATATACTCTTCCGCTTCTTTATGTGGGCCAGAGTGATCAAGCAGTGAACCCAGTTCTGGCATCGAAATTGAGACGTCTGCTTTGAATGTATTCGGGCCGTAGAAATCATAAAAGATACTTCCTGCGGGGCTTTTTTGGAATGCCGTACCTCCCATATGACCAGGAGTACAGAAAGTGTACTTGCCCTCTTCCACATATTTAAACAGCGCTTTGGTAAACGGAGGCATGATCGCATCTTTATACTCTTGCGTTGCTTGATTGATCTTCACTGCAATATCATCGGCCATGCCTAACGAATACTCAAAAAAGCTCACGTTCAAACGCAAATCTGTCAATGAAATATCTAACGTTGACTGCTCATTGGCAAATGCGTGTACTGGCAGTTTTTCGTTGACATTACTGATGCGCTCACAAAGCTCAAGAGAGTATTTATCCCAGTCAAATAACACCCCACAAACACGCGGATTCATCTCAATTAATTTGATCAAATCTTTATCATCAACGGGATAAACCACGTCATAACCTGCTTTTTCTAATGCCGCGTGAAGCTGGCGAACAGGCTCTTCTTTAAAGAACACACCCATGTGGTTCAAGATAGCAAAAATATTCATTTGGACATCTCCAAGACGAGAAAAGGCGCTCCCTATCCGTTGTGATAGTGAGGAGAAGAAGCACCAAGGAAAATGAAGGACTAACGCACTGCGTAGCTGGCGCGCTAGCCTAGGAAATTAAGCCGCTGACGCAGGTAAATCGTTTTTGTGTGACTCTATGTATTGAGCAAGGCCCGTTTTTTTGCTGTAGAACATCAAAATGACCAGTGACATGATGAAGGTAGCGGTCAAGGTCGTCCCCTCCGCGCCAGCCAGTGCCACCATACAAAACGCACACGCGACACCAGAGAACAGCATCACAAAACCATTACGCGTCGTCATACCTTCGAAACGGATCAAGTTAATGCTGGAGTAAAAGTAAGGCAGCATGGTTAACAACACTGCATCTGTTGTAAGTTGGTTAAAGATATCTGACGCGTGCGCGGTTTGAGAGCTAAAGGCCATCAAGACACACATCAGCGCTGTCATCTTGATTGACGCTAAGATCAATCCTTTTTTAGGCACACCGTTTTTGTCCGTATCGCCGTAGATTTTAGGAAAGTTGCCATCGCTCGCAGCACGTTTACCCGCTTCACCGACCAACATCATCCAAGAGCCTAACGACGTAAAACAAGCCAAGGCTGTGAAGGCTGAAACAAACGGTGCAGACCAACTACCAAAGAGTTCCGTTGTCGCGAGCGCAAAAGGAGCACCGGAAGCGGCAACTTCTGCGGCAGGGAACATCCCACTGATCATTTGTGTCGAAAGGATATAAATAATCCCCGCGATCGCCGTGCCAAGCATTGTCGCTAGCGGCACGGTGCGTTTGGGGTTGTGTACCATACCCGAGGATACCGCGGCTGACTCAACACCAACAAATGACCACAAGCAGATCAATACGGCACTGATAATGGCGTGATTATCACTGCCAGCAGAAACGTTCCAGTTTTGTTGATAGGTTGCCATATCAAAATGAGTCCAGCCCAAAAGAGCAGTGCCCAGCACTGGAACCAAAATTAATACCAAACCAAACGTACACAAACGGCTAACCCAACTGCCCCCTAGCAAGTTGACCAAAGTAAACACCCATACCGCAGCAATAGTGGCTATCCCAGCAGGAACAGGGTTGTTCAAAATAGGGAAGAACACCGAAAGGTAGGAGACACCCGTAATGGCAATAGCTAAGTTCCCAATCCAGTTTGCGTGGTAATAAAGCACACCCGCTTGGAAACCAAATACTGGTGAAACTTCACCTGCATAAGCAATTGGGCCACCTTCTTGTGGGTTTTTAGTGGCTAAGCGTGCAAACACAAACGCCAAGCTCAGCGCGCCGATGATGCAGATAATCCAACTAAATAGAGAAATAGAGCCAACCGTTGCAAGGCTTGAGGGTAACAAGGCAATGCCGCTACCCATCATGTTGCCCGCGACCACCCCAGTACAGGCAATGACGCCAATTTTTTTGCTATTCGATGACATAACGTCTCCCGATATTTTCTACGAGCCATAGGCTCAAACCATAATAAGTGAGAGGCTTTGGCTAATAGGTCGCCACGACATCTCACTGAATTTGGCTGCAGATTACGCTCAAAATTGACGAAAAAAATAAAGATGCGCTTATCAATAAAATAATGAGTGAATCCCTATTTATTGAGAAAAACCTGATAACGAAAAAAATAAATATCCTTATTTTTCTGATAGATAAAAAATAAAACAACAAAACATCACAAAAGCTAAAAATATCAGGAGAGAACAATCGGAGCAGATAGGTGAGATAAACAAACCGTTTGATGTGATAAAGCCACAAACGCAGTTATCAGGAAAGGTTTCACTACACAATTGGACGTTGCCAACGCAATGTTCGCCCAACGCCAACGGACTCCATAGCTTTGATCAGTTGAGAGTTGAGAGTTGAGAGAACACGCTATAGAGCGAACAGAGTCGCTCGACAAAGAAAAGCCGGAGGTTGAAGGTTTAGGATAGGAGCGATCGTTCGGACTAGGGTTTGGTATCGTTGGATGATGTTTTAGCCTGCAGTTGCTATCAGCACAGCGGTAAAATCAGCGATGGTGCTGACCAATTCCTCTTGAGCGGCAATAATTTGCAATTCCCACTCGCCCTGCTCTGCCGTTTGCTTTAAGACTCGATAAACCGCATGATTACACAGCTCGAATGATTTCAGTGCATCGTGATTATTCAAGTAATGCCCAGTAAAGAGTGACGTAATGAGATCCCCTACCCCTACAGGTTGGCGAACAAAATCCAGCAAAGGCCGAGTAACAAGAAACAAGCCCTGAGCGCTACCCAACAACATGGTAAATTGATGCTCAGAAGCACTGTGCAGATGCTTCACTAAGACAATTTTTGGCCCCATGGTTAATGCGCGTTGACACGCCTTAATCGCCGACTCCAAATCATCAATCTCGATCCCCGTAAATCGGGCTAACTCGAACTGATTAGGCACAATAATATCGGCTTTCTGCATGATCCGTTCACACAAAGCTTTGGTTACTTCCGGACTCACCACACAACCTTTAACCGGATCCCCCATCACAGGATCGCAAATATATAGGGCATTAGGATTCGCAGCTTTCACTCGCTCAACTGTATCTAAAATTTCATCAGCCTGCGCATCGCTCCCGATATAGCCTGAAATCACTGCTTTGATCTCATTGACGACCTCAATATTAACTAAGCCCTGCGCGAGATCACTGATATCACCCGGTTGCAGCACTTTGCCCGTCCAGCCCTGCGCATATTGGGTGTGGTTGGAAAATTGAACGGTGTGAATCGGCCAAACCACATGCCCTAAACGCTGCAAAGGGAATACAGCCGAGCTATTGCCAGCGCAGCCATACACCACGTGAGATTGGATAGAAAGAATACCTTGCATAGTGGCCTCTAAAGGGGACAGTTAAAGCCCCCAGATAAATAACGATGAGTAATAAACACTCAACTCTCGTGCTATGGCACGCCATAAACCACGCAGTATAGTTGAGATGAAACCCAACGCAGTTTCTATAACACAGTCGTAACCGATGGATGAACGGCGCGATAGAGCGCGTAATCAATCGACTTAAGGTTGCTATAAAAAGCTAAGTTCTCACACAACATATAAGTTTCCATCGACGTATCAATATAAAAAGCTTCGCTGTACGCTTCACTGGCCCTTTCTCTATCGCCCTGTAATTCGGCCAGTTTACCCAAAAGTACATACGCCAGTACTGATTCACGCTCAGCAAGGACTTTTTGCAAATAATGATTGGCTTGCGGCGTATTATCACGCATGGTCTCATGCAGCGCTAATGCTTCGAAAATACGCGGCTGTTGCAATGGTTGGCCTTGCTCGATGACATGCAGTAATGACTGCGTCAATTGATTCACACGGTCAATGCTCAGCACCTGGCTTGGATCGAGCGCCGTTTGCACATAGTAAGCCACTAATAACTCAGCTTGCACGTAAGTGTTATCAGGTTCAATTTTCAATACCTCCTCTAACAGCCTGATCCCCTCTTTAAAAGAAGATGGCTGAGATACATTGAGATAATGATGGGCTTGAATCAACTTGACTAACGCTTGCTGGTTGGCGGGCATATCTGCCATTAATCGCTCAGCCTTACTGGCCGCATCCGGTACGGCTAATGCTTGCATTAAATCCAGCGAGGCTTGCTTCATGACGGCTTTAATTTGAGGCAAAGCAAGCGAGTATTGGCGGCTAAACAGAATGGTTCCCGATCCATTATTGCGATACTCCACATCCAAATAAGCTTTACCGCCCTCATCTTTGACCTGCACCGTCACCGTTTTTCCCGCTAAAATCCCCGCAGCAAAACGGGTTTTACTCAAACGAACCCGATATTGACTGACTTGTGCGATGTCAGCGGCCAGCTTTTGCACTAAGCCATCGGACAACTCAATATTGCTTTGAGCCTGCGCGAAATGTTCTTGGAATTTAAACTCAATCAAATGGGTATCAATCGCTTGAGTAATATTGGTTTCAGATTGATGGTAGGTAAACAAACCAAAAGCGATGATCAACGCTCCTATCCATAGCACATCAAAAGCCATCGATTTCCAACGGCGAATTTGCATGCTATCGCGTGGTGTAGAAGTGTTACGGCTACTAAAAGCGCGCGTCAACGGCCCGGCAGGAAAGGCAATATCGCCAGACAACTCTGGTTCAGCCGTCTCTTCAATTTCCGACCTTTGTGCTGATTTACTGATGGGTTCATCATTAATTACCAGCCAATTCTGCTCAACGACTTGTTCAGGAAACACTTTTGTAACGTTTGCCACCAGCTTATATCCACGCTTAGGCACAGTCGTTAAATAATGGGTATTTTCTTCACGGCCGTCGCGTAGCAGTTTTCTCAGCTCAAAAATAGATTGAGTCACCACTTGGTCGGTGACAATCGCACCACCCCAAACGTGTTCAATCAACTCTTCACGACAAAAGACTTCTCCTGCATTTTTTGCAAGAAAATACAAAAGGTTAATTAATCTTGGCTCGACCGAAACTTCCCTATCTTGGCGATACAATTTATTTTCATCAACACTCAACATCCAGTCGTTGATTTGAAAATGTATTCCAATCATGTGTGTACCATGAAGTATCAGTGATCATTGATAAAATGATAAAATGATAATTTAATACAAAGCAAATGAGGTGTGATTATATAAAGCTTTATACCCACAACCTAATGATCAAACTTATCAAAAACGCAAACTAAGGTTATCTCACTCCAATGCCGCTAAAATCGAGCAGTGGCTGGCGTTGTCGTCTGTATGACCACAGCACGCATCATTGATTTTTTTTAGCGCTTGACGAATCTCAATTAGCTCAGCAATTTTTTGGTCAATCACCACCAGCTTCGCGCTGGTGATCGATTTCACTTCCGCACAGCTGTGTTCCGTCGCTTCGAGCTTTATTTCCAGTAACTCTTTGATCTCATCCAAACTGAGCCCTAGCTCTTTGGCTTTGAGAATAAAACTCACCTGCTGCTGATTTTTTTGATTATATAAACGATAACCCGATTCACTGCGCCCCGCCGGTTTTATCAACGCATTTTTTTCATAAAAACGCAGCGTATCGGTTGAAACTTTACAGCGTTTGGCGAGCTCTCCAATTTGAAACATCTCATTCTCCTTTAACTTTTTTATTACGTTTAATACCCAATATCGCCGTTTTTATAAAAAATTTTGCGATGCCAAACGATTGCGCGAGCTTTTTGATGATTGTTTGGTTAGAATGTGCGCCATCAAATTTCCCATTAACTCCATGATTTGAGGAAGACCGAAGCATGAATAACGCTCGTCCTATTCACCGCGCATTGATCAGCGTATCAGACAAAACCGGCATTGTTGAGTTCGCTCAAGCTCTCGCGAAGCGCGGTGTCGATATTCTTTCTACTGGTGGCACCGCTCGCTTATTAGCAGACCAAGGTATTGCGGTTACAGAAGTTTCTGACTACACCGGTTTTCCTGAGATGATGGACGGTCGCGTAAAAACATTGCACCCGAAAGTACACGGTGGCGTGCTGGGCCGCCGCGGTCAAGATGACGACATCATGCAACAACACGGTATTAAGCCGATTGATATGGTGGTCGTCAACCTTTACCCGTTTGCCGAAACCGTTGCTAAAGCAGGTTGTACCCTAGCTGATGCGGTAGAAAATATCGACATTGGTGGGCCAACTATGGTGCGTTCTGCGGCGAAAAACCACAAAGATGTGACCATAGTGGTGAATGCACATGACTACGACCGTGTCATTGCCGAGATGGATGCGAACGACCATTCGCTAACACTCGAAACACGTTTTGACCTTGCGATTGCCGCTTTTGAACATACCGCCGCTTACGATGGCATGATCGCCAACTACTTCGGCACTATGGTTCCGTCTTACGGAGCCTCTTTACTTGATGAAGAAGGAAAAAAGGCTGATGAAGAGAGCAAATTCCCGCGCACCTTCAACCAACAATTCCTGAAAAAACAAGACATGCGTTACGGTGAGAACAGTCACCAAGCGGCCGCTTTCTACGTGGAAGCCAACCCAGAGGAAGCGTCAGTCTCTACGGCACGCCAACTCCAAGGTAAAGCGCTCTCTTACAACAACATCGCCGATACCGACGCCGCCCTTGAGTGTGTGAAAGAGTTCGCTGAGCCAGCGTGTGTGATTGTCAAACACGCCAACCCATGTGGCGTTGCCTTGGGCAGCGATATTCTTCAAGCCTACAACCGTGCTTACCAAACCGACCCTACTTCTGCCTTTGGTGGCATCATCGCTTTTAACCGCGAGCTAGACGCACAAACCGCAGCGGCGATTGTTGAGCGCCAATTTGTTGAAGTGATCATCGCACCAAGCGTTTCAGCGGAAGCGATTGAAGTGGTTGCGGCGAAGAAAAACGTGCGCCTGCTTGAGTGCGGTGAGTGGTCAGCGAAAACCACGGGCTTTGATGTGAAACGCGTCAATGGTGGCTTGCTGGTGCAAGATCGCGATCAAGGCATGGTTAGCCTTGATGATCTCAAAATCGTAACCAAGCGCCAGCCGAGTGAAGAAGAGATCAAAGATGCTCTTTTCTGCTGGAAAGTGGCTAAGTACGTCAAATCAAACGCGATTGTTTACTCAAAAGGTGACATGACTGTTGGCGTGGGCGCAGGCCAAATGAGCCGCGTTTATTCAGCCAAAATTGCGGGCATTAAAGCGGCCGATGAAGGCTTGCAAGTCGAAGGATGTGTGATGGCTTCTGATGCCTTCTTCCCGTTCCGTGACGGCATTGATGCTGCGGCGCAAGCGGGCATCAAGTGTGTGATTCAACCAGGCGGTTCGATGCGCGATGACGAAGTGATTGCCGCCGCCGATGAACACGGCATGGCGATGATCTTTACGGGTATGCGTCACTTCCGTCACTAATTTCCTCTTCGTATTTGGTACTGTGGCGTCGTTAGCTGCTTTCGCCCACCCCGGTCACATAGCGGGCTATGCTCCCGGGGATGGGCTCAATTGCTGCCTAGCCACATCACCCACTACTTTGAGTAAACAGTATTTATAAGATTAAGGATTTTTATATGCGAGTTTTAATCATTGGTTCAGGCGGTCGTGAACACGCACTAGGTTGGAAGGCAGCGCAAAACCCAAGTGTGGAGACGGTCTTTGTTGCTCCGGGTAATGCGGGCACAGCGCTTGAGCCTAAACTTGAGAACGTCAACATTGCAGTGGAAGACATTGCTGGTTTGGTCGCTTTTGCTCAGGAAAAACGTATTGAACTGACCATTGTTGGCCCAGAAACACCCTTAGTGCTTGGCGTGGTGGATGCTTTCCGTAAGGCGGATTTACCCATCTTTGGCCCGACGCAAGCGGCAGCACAGCTCGAAGGCTCAAAAGCCTTCACCAAAGATTTCTTAGCTCGTCATCATATTCCAACGGCGGCTTACGCTAATTTCACAGAAATTGAACCTGCTTTGGCATACGTCCGCCAGCAGGGTGCGCCGATTGTGGTCAAAGCTGATGGCCTTGCCGCTGGCAAAGGAGTCATTGTGGCGATGACGCTGCAAGAGGCCGAAGACGCGATTCAAGATATGCTCGCAGGCAATGCCTTTGGTCATGCAGGCAGCCGCGTGGTGATTGAAGAGTTCTTAGATGGAGAAGAAGCGAGCTTCATTGTCATGGTCGATGGCGTAAATGTTCTCCCTATGGCCACCAGCCAAGATCATAAACGCGTCGGCGATAAAGACACCGGCCCCAATACTGGCGGCATGGGTGCTTACTCGCCAGCTCCGGTGGTCACGCCTGAGATCCATGAACGCGTGATGCAAGAGGTCATTTATCCAACCGTTCGCGGTATGGCAGCAGAAGGCAACCCTTACACAGGTTTTCTGTACGCTGGGCTAATGATTGACGCGCAAGGCACACCAAAAGTGATTGAGTACAACTGCCGCTTTGGTGACCCTGAAACTCAGCCGATCATGATGCGGATGCAATCGGATTTGGTCGAACTCTGCTTTGCCGCTCTAGAAGGCAAACTTGATCAAGTGGAGTCAAAATGGGACCCACGCGCTTCTATCGGTATTGTTTTGGCCGCTGGCGGTTACCCTGCCGACTACGCGAAAGGGGATGTCATTTCTGGCTTACCAACGCAAGAAGTCGCGGGTGAGAAAATCTTCCACGCAGGCACAAGCAACCAAGCTGGAGAAGTCGTCACCAACGGTGGTCGCGTGTTATGCGCAACCGCACTTGGTAACACAGTTTCACAAGCGCAGCAGCGCGCTTACCAATTAGCCAAACAGGTCAATTGGGATGGCATGTTCTATCGCAGCGATATTGGCTACCGCGCGATAGCTCGTGAACAACAGACAACAAAATAACAACGACAAAGCTAGGTTATGATCCAATAAGGCGCTCATAGAGCGCCTTATTTTTATACTTGATGTTCATACTTGATGCTCATACTTGATGTTCATACGACTGTATTGCTTGGTGCTAAACCCACCAGCAAATGACGTGAATCATCACTTCAACAATTGCGGTTTTTCGACACAGCCATGATTCTCATCAGCAAGCATTAATAGCTCTTCGATATAGACACGGTTATTGCGGATTTTACCTAAAAAGGCAATGTAGTTATCCAATGATGCTAAACGACTGACCACAAAACTGGGCAGCGTTTGGTTAAATTCCATCTGCGTGTATTCATGACCCGTGCAGGTTTCAAACACTTCGCCATCCCACACTCCTTGAATCAGCTCTAACCCTTGGTTGTCTTTATTTTTGGTTTCTGAGATCAGGTATTGTGCTTGTTGCAGATAATGGGAAAGCTGCTCTTCATCGAGTGGCAGTATTTTTCCATCGACACGGTATTGTTGATAAATGGCCTCACCAGCGTCATTAAAACGTAAGTGAACCGAATAAGGTACCAGCGATTTCTTTTGTAGCTGCTCACCTTCACGCTTGAGCTCTCTTAATGTCCCCTCATCCCAACGATAATTGCTTTTATACCAACCATAATCACCGGATGCGACATAATCGGCGGCGCTGTTTGGAGAGGCTGAACGCTCGGTATACCAATAAAAACTAGTGGCATCGCCCATGGTTTGTCCGCTGGTATAATTGGAATATTGTTCAAGGCTAGGTGTATGGCTAGAGGAGCATCCCATCAGGAATGTAGAAAATAGAATGGATAACAGAATTTTTTTCATGGGAAAAATCTACGCCGAGAGAGTATCTCGGCGTAGTATAAATTATTTCACTGAATCTTTCAGCGCTTTACCGGCGACGAATGCTGGAACGTTTGCTGCTGCGATTTGAATCTCAGCACCCGTTTTAGGGTTACGGCCAGTGCGCGCTGCACGGTGATTTACTTTAAATGTACCAAAACCAATTAGTTGAACTTGGTCACCCTCTTTGAGAGCGCCTTCAACTGCGCCTAAAGTCGCCTCAAGAGCAGCTTTTGCTTGTGCTTTAGATAAGTCTGCTTTTTCAGCGATAAAGTCGATTAATTGGGTCTTGTTCATTAGGTTTCCCTTCTCATGTGTTATCGAATTGACCTCACTCTAAAACATAAAGCCCCCGTCTGGCAAAGGTTTGTCACTGATCTTTTGTCTCTATGCCGCACTTTTAACCACAATATGAGCAATAACTCACAATTTGTTACTGATTGACAAAGAATATCCGCTTGTTTTTGACGCTGTAAGCCCTTATTTATAGCGTACTTATGCTTGGATGCCTGATATATTAGGTCACTTAAGCGACCTAATATATCAGTACAATCCTACGCAGCTAGAGCCTCCAATGACCGACATTGGCATGGATCAAGCTCAACGCAGTATTGATTTGGTATAAATAAAACTAAGGAACAATCATGTTTTTGCTTACGGTTTATATTACCGTTGCCATCGGTGTCTCTTTTATCTGTTCAGTGCTTGAGGCGGTGCTGCTGAGCATCACACCAAGTTACCTTGCTCAGTTGCGCCAAAGCGCTCATCCTTCAGCTGACAAATTAAGCAAACTCAAAGCGAACATCGACCGCCCCTTGGCATCGATTCTCACGCTCAACACTATTGCTCACACCATCGGTGCTGCCAGCGCAGGTGCACAAGCGGCGGTTGTATTTGGTAGCGAATGGCTCGGCGTATTCTCTGCGGTGTTAACTCTCGGTATTTTAGTGCTATCGGAAATCGTACCGAAAACCATTGGCGCGACCTATTGGCGTCAACTTGCGCCAGCTTCTGCGGTGGTTTTACGCTGGATGGTGTGGGCGCTGACGCCTTTCGTCTGGTTTTCAGAGCAGATCACCAAACGTTTAGCGCGTCACCATGAAGCGCCCAAAATGCGTGATGAACTCTCTGCGATGGCTATGCTGGCCAATGAGAGCGGTGAGTTTGCCGATGGCGAATCAAAAATGCTCAATAACTTGTTGGCTATCCAGCACGTCCCAGCTACTCAAGTGATGACACCGCGCCCGGTTTTGTTTCGCGCCAGCGCGCAACTCACTATCGACGAGTTTCTCGTGCAACATAGAGATACGCCCTTTTCGCGTCCACTTATTTATGGCGACAGCAAAGAGGACATCATCGGTTTTGTGCATCGCTTAGAGCTCTTCAGACTGCAACAAAAGGGCCAAGGCAGTCAACGTTTAGAAGAAGTCATGAGGCCGCTTCATGCGCTGCTCAACAAAATGAGCCTATTAAAAGCGTTCGAACAAATGATGCAAAAACGGCTGCAACTGGCGTTAATCGTTGATGAATATGGTACAGTACAAGGCATTCTGACCTTAGAAGATATTTTTGAATACCTACTGGGTGAAGAGATCATTGATGAAGCGGATAAAACCACCGACATGCAGCAGCTTGCTTATCAGCGCTGGGAACGTTGGAAGAAAACACACGGCGTCATTGAAAATCGAGATGAAGAATAATCACCAATCAGCTTAAGTAAGAAAGCTTCGTTGGGAAAGGGGAATACAGATGAAAATAAGGAAAAACTGCAAATGCCATTAATAAATGACATTTGCATTTGTTAACAATTAATTGCACATAAGACGAAAATGAAAAAATACATTTTAACACTTGCAACTCCACTGGTTCTTTCTGGCTGTATTGGTAGCAATGCTGTCACTGAAAAAGTGATGACCTTTAACCTAAAAGCCGTGGATAACCGTTATGCACGTGGTGGCCTCAATATGCTTCTAGCACCAGTTTATGGTGTCGCTGTTGCCGCTGACTATATCGTTTTTAACAGTATCGAATTTTGGTCAGGAAAAAATATTATTAATGGCAAACCGCATATTTTTGATAGCAAAATGGATACCTACATCGAAGTCAATGACCAGATTCATGACTCACTAAAAACAGCACCGATTGATCCTTTAACCAATCAACGCATGATTGAAAAAGGTGAAATGCAGAAAATTGATGACAACACTATCCAAATGAATATCACCTACAATAATGGCGAGAAAGCAACGCTTATAGGCGTGCGTAACGATAATGATGTGTCTTACTATCTTGACGGTGAGCTAGTGACTCAAACCTCAATCGAAGAGTTGGAAGCGTATTTACAAACGAATGCTTAATTAGCACCTATTTAAATATCAAAAATCCGATATCGAAACAAAGATATCGGATTTTTTGTACTTAAGTCAAAGCTAAAGGCTCACGCCAATGTTGCTCACACCAATGTTGCTCACGCCTTCGTCGCGTAGCTCTTGGCGTAGGTCTTTAATCAAATCAATATCTCGCTCTACGGCTTCACGCAGAGGGCGGAAAATAGCCCACTGCACATCCCATTCGGCGCAAACCGCTTCATTTTGTTTTTGATTGTCGTTGGTGATCTCTTCGCCCGTTTGCGCTTCTTCTAACTGCGCCACTGTCAGCACCGATACCTGACTGATTTTTTGCATGTTTTCATACAGATAATCGCGATCAAGCAGGCCGTGAAGTAGGTGAGACAAAGCCACACAGGCATCAATTGCTGGGTACACAGCGTAAACATCAAAATCTTCTGAGCTTGGAATGATCTCTTCCAACTTCTCCAATTGGTTCTCGAAATTGATTTTGGCACTTTTTACCGTGAGCAATTCCCAAACACTGTCGAGAATATCTCGATATACTCGCGTGTGAGCAAATTCAGTATTGTCGCAAAACATGGCATAGTTCGGGTACATACGTTCACACAAACACGCCATAAAAGTAATTTGTTGCCAAGGTTCAAATTTCTCAAGACGAACCTGCAGAGGGTTTTGTAGCATAATCACTCAATCGCAGCAGAAAAAGACAGCGGAAGTGTACTTGATAACCAACAGGGAAAAAAGCAAAGCCGATGAACAATTTCACTCATAAACTCTATATTCTGACCGAACACAACGATATTTATCGACAAGCGATTGAACAGGCGCAGCTGAGCGGCTTAGCCATCACTGACGATCGCAGCGAAGCAACCATTTTGCTGGCCGCGCCGCCACTGGCGGCAAAGTATTTGGACGATTTTCCGCAACTGGAATGGTTGCACTGGGAATATGCAGGCGTCGACACCTTAATGTCGCCACAACTTCGTCAAGATTATGAGCTCACCAACGTTAAAGGCATCTTCGGCCAGCAAATTGCTGAATACGTTCTGGGCAACCTGATTGCACACTTTCGCCACTTTGCTTGCTACGCGCAGCAACAAGCGGCCAAACAGTGGCAGACCCACCCTTATCAATCGATCAATGATAAAACCATGGTGATCCTCGGCACAGGCTCGATTGGCAGCCATTTAGCGAAAGTAGCCAAAGCCTTTGGTTTGCACGTGATTGGCGTCAACCGCACTGGCATCCCAGCCAAAAACGGGGGTTTTGATAAAACCTATCACATTAACGAGCTTGCTACTGCCCTCGCCCACGCGGAGGTTGTGGTCAGTACGTTACCCAATACGCCGCACACCAAAGGCTTGCTCAATAAAAGTACGTTAAGTCATTGTCACAATGCATTGCTGTTTAATGTCGGGCGCGGTAAAAACCTGGTTGAGAGTGATTTGATTGCATTGATTGAAGAGGGGCACATTCAACACGCCTACCTCGATGTGTTTGAAAAAGAGCCATTAAGCGAAGATCACCCGTTCTGGACGCACCCTGCCATTAGCCTTACCCCACACATCGCGGCGGTAAGTTTTCCTGAGCAAGTAATGGAGATTTTCACTCGCAATTACCACTTGTGGCGCGACGGGTTCCAACTAGAAAACAGAATTGATTTTGAAAAAGGCTATTAGGTCAAATAGCGGTTAATAATCGGCACTAAGCCTAGGGAAACCTCGGCTCAATGTTACTATAGACACGCAAACCACTTGCCATTGCTGTCGAGCATACACTGCCTCATCCAGCACAGGTAAAACAGGAACGATATCGGCTTAATTAAACGAGGAGCAAATCATGCCTTCAGCCATCACTTCGTGGCTACAATCACTGAACATTAATTTAGAACAACTGCTGCCAATTGCCGAAGCGCTTGGGCTGATCGCGCTTATTTCTATCGTTATCCATTTAGTGCTGCACCGAGGGGTGAGCCTATGGCTACAGCGGCGCACAACCAACGCACAAGTTTTACAAAACATTCTGTTTAGCAAAAAGCTTTTCAGCCGCTTTGCCTTGTTAATTCAAGGGATTGTCATTTCAATCCAAACTCAGTTATGGCTTAGCCACGCCAGTGCGACTTACGAACTGCTGCATACATTGACCTTACTGTGGATTATTCTGTTTGGTCTGTTAAGCAGTTACGCCCTGCTCAACGTGGTGGAAACGCTACTTTATCGCAGCGCAACTAGCCGTAATATTCCGCTCAAAGGCATTATTCAAAGCATCAAAATCATCGCGTTTGTTATCGCCGCACTGTTCGCGACGTCGATTTTAATTGGCAAATCACCAGTGCTACTGCTGAGCGGTTTAGGTGCGATGACAGCCGTCATCATGCTGGTATTTAAAGACCCGATTTTAGGGTTAGTGGCGGGCATTCAGCTTTCAGCAAACCAAATGCTAAGCGTTGGTGACTGGCTCGACATGCCTAAATATGGCGCAGACGGTAACGTCATCGACATTAGCCTGACCACAGTCAAAGTGCAGAACTGGGATAAAACCATCACCACTATTCCGACTTATGCCTTGATCTCCGATTCGTTTAAAAACTGGAAAGGGATGCAAGAATCAGGCGGCCGACGCATTAAACGCAGCGTATTAATTGATGCCAATAGCATTCACTTTCTGACGCCAGAAGAGCAAAGCTACCTACGCAAAGCACAACTTTTAGAGCCCTACTTGGCCGAGAAAGAACAAGAGATCAACGCCTATAATCAGATGAGCCAACTCGATTTAGCCTGCCGTATCAATGGCCGCCGCTTAACCAACATTGGCAGTTTTCGTGCCTATCTAGAACGTTACTTGCGTAACCATGCCCAAATTCACCAAGGCATGACATTAATGGTGCGCCAACTGGCCCCCACGCACGATGGCGTCGCGCTGGAGATCTATTGTTTCACCAATACGGTCGTGTGGGTCGAATATGAAGGTATTCAATCGGATATTTTTGACCACATTTACGCCGTACTGCCTGACTTCGGCCTGCGCGTGTCGCAAGCACCAACTGGCAGTGACTTTCAAGCACTCGCAAGGTAAACATGACATTGCCTGAATTTCCTCCCCCTAATGGGGGAGGTTTAATCGAAAAGTGATCGAGAAGGGTTACAGTTTAAAGCGGTTAATTTCGTGTTGAAGCTCTTTAGATAAGCTAGAAAGCAATTCAGCTTGTTGGGAAGCTTCTTGCGCTTCTTTTGCCAGTTCATCAGACACATCGCGTATACCTTGGGTATTACGCGTAATTTCCTCTGTGACTGACGCCTGTTCTTCTGCGGCGGTTGCAATTTGGCTTGCCATATCGCTGATCGTACCGACCGCTTCACCAATTTTCACTAAGCTTTGCGCGGCCACGTTGGCATCTTCCACGCTACTTTCGGAAAGCTTGCTACTCTCAGTCATGATGTTCACAGCCTGAGTCGTGGTTTTCTGCAAGGTTTCAATCGTCTGTTGAATCTCTTGTGTCGAACTGTGCGTCCGTTGGCTGAGTACCCGAACTTCATCCGCTACCACCGCGAATCCACGCCCTTGCTCACCCGCCCTTGCCGCTTCAATCGCCGCATTCAGTGCCAATAAGTTGGTTTGCTCAGCAATGCCCTGAATCGACGACAAGATCGTATTGATGTTTTGTGCGTGCTGGTTCAAGTTCTCAATGACCTCTTTGGCTACCGTCATCTCTTTCGACAACTCACCGATCGACTGTTGAGTATTTTTCACCTGCTCAACGCCGTGGTTAGAAATTTTCACCGTATCCAAAGAGGTAGCCGCTGTATTGTCTGCGTTGCCTGCAATCTCTTGCGTTGCGGCCGCCATTTCGTTAATTGCAGTGGCCACCATGTTGATTTCATCTTGTTGCACCATAATGCGTCGGGTACGCTCATGGGCTTGCGCAGCAGTGTTTTCTGCTTGCAGTGTTAACCCTTGCGACACTTCATGGAAACGCTTGATCATGCCGTGCATATTACCGACGAACTGATTAAAGTTATTCGCCAGTGCACCTACTTCATCTTGATAACGTGGTTCAATGCGCTGCGTAAGGTCCGCATCACCGTCTGCAATTTCCGCTAATGCTTGGGAGACTCGGCCCAAGTCACGCAGTAAGAACCCAACCAATGCCGAAAATACGATCACGACCAAAATTGTAATGGCGACTGATATCGAGGTTAACTGCATAAAGAGCGCGCCAATATTGGTGTACTCCACCTCTTTATCAAGCTCAATGCCGAGCACCCAGTCCGTCGAAGGAACGGCAGTAAAGAATAATAGTTTTTCAACATCACCAACCATCACAGTTTGTATTTTATTCTCAGTCATTGAGCGGTCGATGACTTGCTGCGTTAGGTTAGGGCTATAAGAAGCTAACGGTTTGAGAATTAAATCTTTATTGCGGTGGGCAATAATTAACCCTGTATCACGGTTGACCAACATAGCGTTTGATTGTGCCCCTGCATCAATCGCAATAACATCTTTAATCAGTTGATCAATTAACACATCGGCACCGATAACGCCCCAAAACTGCCCGTTTTTCTTAATCGGCTCAGCGAGCGTTACCATCAAAGCGCCCGTGATCGCATCGGCATAGGCGGCCGTCAGTATCGGGCCAGAGCTATTTTTCGCTTCTTGATACCATCCTCTTGTCCGAGGATCATAGCTTGCGTTATTTGCGCCTCGAGATGGAATAGAACGATGCATGGTGCCTTGCTCAGTGCCGAAATAGAGTAAATCAAACTGTGCGCCTTGTTGAGCTTGCTGTAAAAAAGGCAGTGAATCTTCCCTCATTGTGTGAGGGATCACCGCGCTAATAACTTTGCTACGAACATCCAGCCACTGGGTAATCGAACTCGTTGCCGATTTCGAGATACCATACACCCTTTCCTTGATGCCACTCTCCGTTTCATCTTTCAATAAATTTGCCGACAGTAACGTCAACACCACCGCCATCACAATAACAACAAGCAAACTTGTCATTATCAACTTACCTTTTAACGATAGATTCACAACTCACCCCCATTGGTGAAATAGATTAGTTTTTTTGTAAGCATCGCCAGCAGCACAAACTTTGCACTTACACCATTTTGCACTTACACCATATTGTGGTTAAGCAACACGGAAGCGAAATCGCAAAGCGTTATCGTTTAGTTGCTAATGGATACAAATCTTTTACACCTATTAAAAGTAAGTTACTGCTATTAACAATGCAATTAACACGGCAAAACATTGCGCTCAATCTATCACCTCATAACCTAAACTGCGCAACGTAACCGCAAAAGCTTGCTTTGTTGTGGGCTCTCCATGAATCAAATGAATTTGCTTAGGCTTAGCGGCAATACCCTCAATAAAGCGCAACAAATCGGCTTGGTCAGCGTGGGCAGAATAGCCCGACATACTGTGGATCTGTGCATTCACAAGCACGTCATCACCATCGATC
The DNA here is from genome assembly GCF_002257545.1 of Vibrio qinghaiensis. Lineage (NCBI taxonomy): Bacteria > Pseudomonadati > Pseudomonadota > Gammaproteobacteria > Vibrionales > Vibrionaceae > Vibrio > Vibrio qinghaiensis. The sequence continues at coordinate 2,634,915 of NZ_CP022741.1, forward strand.
ATCACCGAGTGATCGCCTTGCACTATTGCACGGCCCAGAGTGCCTTGTGCTTGGAAGCCCGCAAAGATCACATCGGTTCTTTTATCAGGCAACAGCGCTTTTAAATAGGCCATCACTCGGCCACCTTCACACATGCCAGACGCGGCCACCACAATCGCCGCTTCCCCTGTTGAGGCTAAACGGTTGACCAATGCTTGATGGCTTCGATGATCTTGAACGGTAATACACTGTTCAAACGCAAGCGGATGCCTTTGTGCATCCAAACTCTTTTTCGCCTCTTTTCCCCACAATTTCTTAAACTTTCGGTAAGATTTCGTCACCTGTTGCGCCATGGGTGAATCTAAAATAATCGGAATATTGCCATCAATTTCACCGCTAAAGATCAATTGTTCAATATCAAACAGCAGCTCTTGTGTTCGGCCCACACTGAATGCTGGAATTAAAATGGTGCCACCGTCTTGCAAAGAACGGTTGATGATGGCCTTTAAGCGCTGCGCCCGCAGCTGCACATTGTCGTGGGTTTTGTTCGCGTAGGTTGATTCAATCAGCAGATAATCGGCGCGAGGCGGAGAGACTGGGTCTGGCAATAACGGTGTGTTGCTGGGACCTAAATCCCCTGAAAACAGGACAATTTCATTATTTGGCAGTTTCACTTCAATAAACGCTGACCCTAAAATATGGCCCGCAGGCGTAAAGCGAAAATAAGTATTGTCTAAATCACGAGAAATACGCTGCCATACGCCATAATTCACCGGCTTTATTTGTTTATTGAGCCTTTCTAATATTCTTGTACGCTGTGCTTGCCCTAAACCAAGTTGAAGCTTTAAACCATCTTCTAACATTAACGGGAGTAATTCCGCGGTAGCGGGTGTGCAATAAATCGGCTGATGAAAACCCGCCGCTAATAACCAAGGTATACGGCCGATGTGATCAATATGCGAGTGGGTTAACAACAACGCCTGCAGATGAGTTAATGGAAAATCAATCGCCATAGGTCGGCTATCACGCCCTTGAAATAAGCCACAATCAACCAAAATCCCTTTATTCCCAAGCCTCAGCTCATGACAAGAGCCTGTGACGGTCTCTTTTCCACCGTGGTGGATGATATCCATATTCTTCTCCTAAATTTATGTTTGCTCGCATATTCTTCGGTTAAATAAACAACACAATATGGTTAATATTTCGACAGGAAGTTTTTAAGTAAAATTCAAATTGCGACGCAATCGTTAAAAGCAAAAGATATAAATAACAATACTATTATCATTGATTGTTTTTTCACCAAAAAGATAAAAACACCTAGTGAAATATTCTGAAAAAAAAATAACAAAAAATATTAATGTGTATGACATCAATTAAAAAGATCGTCTATAATGCCGTTCGGTATAAGAAACACCCTACATCGTAGGAATCTTCTTTCAAGAAATTAAGAAAAATAGTGATAAAATGTACCAATCAATTGACTTTCAAATCATGGCAACCTTTTAAAACAAGGTTATTTTAATGTTTTGATTATCAATAACCATATCGCTATTTAGGATTTTCCTTATAAAACAATAATAACAGCCAGTTGTGACCTAAAAGCAAACCAGATATAGGCCACATAAAAAACGTCACAAAGTGACAATACAAACAATAAGAACCTAATAAGCACATTTAAATTGTGATTATCGCACTTTCACGCAAAAAATAAGCATAAACAGCACCATTACATTAAACAAAATAGAATACTGATGTCGCTCTCTCTGCATTAGCTATTCATAATTTATAAGTTGGCTAAATAATGGCGATAGAACTATCATTTATTTTCTTCTCGTCCTTCACTACGCTTTTTGCCATGAGAAAAGTGGCGAAAAAAGTAGGACTGGTTGATAAACCTAATGCTCGCAAACAGCATGAAGGGCTAGTACCACTGGTTGGTGGGCTCTCGATCTGTATTGTTTTACTACAGTATTTTCTGTTTAGACAAGACATCATGCCCCACAGTAACCTTTACCTTATTTCGATATTAGTGCTTACCATAGTCGGCGCATTGGATGATCGATTCGATTTAAGTGTTAAAACTCGCATGATTATTCAAGCGTTATTGTCGCTACTCATGATACATCAGACGGGTATTTCTCTCGATAATCTAGGGAATATATTGGGCACTGGCACTATTAACCTTGGTTATTTTGGCATCGCTTTGACTGTCGTTGCCGTGATTGGGGCTATTAATGCCTTTAATATGGTGGATGGAATTGATGGTTTATTAGGCGGGCTATCCGTGGTCACATTCGGCGGCTTAGCCATTTTGCTGCATGTCGATAGCCAGCATGGCCTTGCGTACTTATGCTTAGTGATCACAGTGGCGATGGTTCCTTATATTTTTATGAACTTAGGAATATTCGGCAGAAAGCGCAAAGTTTTTATGGGTGATGCGGGAAGCATGCTAATTGGTTTCACGGTTATCTGGTTATTATTAGGTGTAAGCCAAACAACGGCCAAACCCTTAATGCGCCCCGTTACAGGTTTATGGTTAATTGCCATTCCATTAATGGATATGGCCGCAATTATGATCAGAAGAATTCGCCGTGGCTCTTCTCCGTTCAAACCAGATAGAGAACATTTACACCATATTTTCCAACGTTTAGGTTTAACTTCCCGCCAAACCTTGTGCGTTATTTGTTCATTTGCCTCTCTATTTGCTGCATTTGGTATTTATGGTGAAGCAAATCAGTTGCCTGAAAGCATTATGTTCTTCTCGTTTATTATTTGTTTTTGCATTTACAGCACACTACTGAACTACGTTTGGCTCATTACGACTTATTTCAGAAAATTACGTGGCATGCCAGAAAAAATCTTTGAAGCTCAAAACAGCATTAAGTGATGAAATACTGAGCAAATCACAAAAGAGGTGGCTCTTAGCTCATTCTCGTTGAAAGACATTCACGTTGAAAAAAAGATAATAAAAAAGGCCTATTATTGAATAGGCCTTTTTATTGCAAGGTCGGTAACATTCCGGCCGCATAAACATCTGCACAGTGCCAATAATTATCACGATGTAGACCGCGCAGTGCAAGATCCGACGAAATCATTTGTCGGATTGATATCATTTGTCGGATTGATAAAGAAGTCGCAGGGTATCGATATAGATGAATATACCTAATTTCTAGCACAAATTTTTATTTTCTTTCAAATGTGATTGAAATCATAAAACAAAACTTCATAACTGAGTCGCCAGAATGTTCGGCAGGCGGATTGATTTTGATCATATCTCTAGCACATTATTCAGGTGAACATATGTGCCCTGTCCCACATGTGTAGGTAATGTTATGAAAAACCCTGTTCAAACCGAGCGCAAGGTTACGCTGGGGTGCTACGTTGCACTGGCGTTTGCGGTCGTGTTCTTTTCTGGCCTCATGCAATCGAACGAATGGTATGGCGTATTTGATTTCACCACGTTGAATGGATCTTTCGGCAAGGTGGCTTATGGTGTCACCGAAACGGCTGACGGTGTACAAGTGGCAACAACGTCGCTTCGTGGTACTGGTGGTAGCGGTGCTCGTGACGGTTTCATTTTTGCACTGACTTTGATTCCTACCGTTATGTTCGCACTGGGTATGATCAATGTACTTGAGCACTATGGTGCACTAGAAGCGGCACGCAAACTACTAACGCCACTTCTTCGCCCAATGATGGGCATTCCGGGAAACGCTGGCTTGGCTCTTATCGCTTCGCTGCAAAGTACCGACGCGGGCGCGGCGATGACTCGTCAGCTTAAAGATGAAGGTCACCTCACCAAACGCGAAACCGATGTGTTCACTATGTTTCAGTTCACCGCAGGTGCCACCATTGTTAACTTTTTCTCCTCAGGTGCGGTGCTGTTTACGCTGACGATGGCGGATGGCTCTCTTGCCGTAACGTCTTCTATTGGTTTAGCGGTTGTGGTGATGTTCTTGTTTAAAATCGTGGGTGCGAACTTATTCCGTCTCTACCTAAACATCACAGAAGGTAAAGAAGACAAGCAAGAGCCAAAAAAATCTGAGAACTTAAAAGAGGAGACGGCGTAATGAGTGACGTAAAAATAAGTAAGCCGATGGTGACGGATATCTTCGTTGAAGGCGCTAAAAAAGGCTGGGTTATTGCGACAACATCAACCGTACCTAACGTTCTTATGGCGTTTGTCATCATTAAAGCATTGCAGATTACTGGCACGCTGGATTTGATGGGCTCAGTATTTTCTCCCGTAATGGCGGTGTTTGGTTTGCCAGGTGAAGCGGCAGCAGTGCTGATTGGTGCTTGGATGTCGATGGGCGGCGCAGTTGGCGTGGTTATCACATTGTTTGACCAAGGCATCTTGAATGGCACACACATCGCGATTCTTGCACCTGCCATTTACCTAATGGGCTCACAGGTTCAGTACATGGGTCGTATTATGGGGCCAATCGGTACTGAAGGTCGTTACATCCCAATCATGATTGCAATCTCAGTATTGAACGCATTTGGCGCAATGCTCGTCATGAACTTGTTTGTTTAAGGGGCTATCATGCAGTTTTCTCTCAATGAATATCTCGAAGAACTTCGTCCTCTCATCAATGTCGATTGTGGTACGTACACCACTGATGGCATTGAGTTCATCGCTTCTCAATTTGAAGGGAAGTACCAAGCGATGCCAGGTTGGAGCGTAAAACGCATCGACTGTGGCGGCGCGGGCATCGGTCTTGAAGTTCGAAACAAGCCCGAAGCTGAGCAAATTGACGTGATGCTGATTGGTCACATGGATACCGTGTTCCCTGTCGGTACCGCTGAGTTACGTCCCATGTCTCAAGATGCTGAAAAAGCCTACGGCCCCGGTGTCTCGGACATGAAATCTGGCTTGCTGAATATTGTGTACGCGCTGCGTAACCTCGACCAGGCAGTGTTAGATAAACTGTCGATTTGTATCTGCATGAACCCAGACGAAGAAACCGGATCGCTAGATTCGGTCGACTGGATTCAATCTGTTGCGAAGAACGCAAAGCACGTATTGGTGGCAGAAGCAGCACGCGCAGACGGCGGCTTAGTCAAAGCGCGCAAAGGCATGGCGCGTTACAAAATCACGTTTAACGGCGTGGCGGCACACGCTGGCAACGAGCCAGAAAATGGTCGCAGCGCAATCACTGAGATGGCGAATTGGATTCTGGCAGTCAATGCGATGACAAACTTTGAATCTGGTACCACGTTGAACGTCGGTATTGTGTCTGGCGGTAACGGTGCAAACATCGTCCCTGAACATGCAGAAGCGATTGTGGATGTGCGTTTTTGGCATAACAATGAGTACGATGAAGTGGATACTAAGTTGAACGGTTTAGTAGAAACACCATTTGTTGATGGCGTTAGCATCATGTTGGTTCGTGAAGCTTACAAACCTTCTATGGTTCCAAGTTCACAAACAGAGCGCTTAATGTCATTGGTGGAAGAAGCGGCAAATGAGCTGTCTATCGACATCAACTGGAAGGAAGTCGGCGGTGGCTCAGATGCTAACAATACCGCTATTCTGGGTATTCCTACGCTTGATGGTTTTGGCCCTATTGGTGCTGGCTTCCATAGCGATCAAGAGTACTTATTGCTTGAGTCTATCGAGCCACGTATCAAAATGCTGATGCGTGTACTGGAGAAGATTGCTCAATAAGGCATTCTGCTTCTAAAGCTTGGTTCCCAAAACCATAATCCCCAAACTTCGGCTTGGGGATTTTTTATACCCGTTCAACTTGAAGATGCAGGTCTCAGAATCTGAACCGTTATCCGTGTCAGAGACATGGACGTGTCAAATACATGGGTGTCCTGTATTTCCCCGGATTCAATCTGTTGCGAAGAACGCAAAGCACGTATTGGTGGCAGAAGCAGCACGCGCAGACGGCGGTTTAGTCAAAGCGCGCAAAGGCATGGCGCGTTACAAAATCACGTTTAACGGCGTGGCGGCACACGCTGGCAACGAGCCAGAAAATGGTCGCAGCGCAATCACTGAGATGGCGAATTGGATTCTGGCAGTCAATGCGATGACAAACTTTGAATCTGGTACCACGTTGAACGTCGGTATTGTGTCTGGCGGTAACGGTGCAAACATCGTCCCTGAACATGCAGAAGCGATTGTGGATGTGCGTTTTTGGCATAACAATGAGTACGATGAAATGGATACTAAGTTGAACGGTTTAGTAGAAACACCATTTGTTGATGGCGTTAGCATCATGTTGGTTCGTGAAGCTTACAAACCTTCTATGGTTCCAAGTTCACAAACAGAGCGCTTAATGTCATTGGTGGAAGAAGCGGCAAATGAGCTGTCTATCGACATCAACTGGAAAGAAGTCGGCGGTGGCTCAGATGCTAATAATACCGCTATTCTGGGTATTCCTACGCTTGATGGTTTTGGCCCTATTGGTGCTGGCTTCCATAGCGATCAAGAGTACTTATTGCTTGAGTCTATCGAGCCACGTATAAAAATGCTGATGCGTGTACTCGAAAAGGTAGCTCAGTAGCGCACTCGACAACTTAGTTCCCTACATCACGATCCCCAAACTTCGGCTTGGGGATTTTTTATACCTGTTCAACTTGAAGATGCAGGTCTCAGAATCTGAACCATTATCCGTGTCAAAGACATGGGCGTGTCAAATACATGGGTGTCCTGTATTTCCTTAAGTGATGAAATACTGAGCAAATTACAAAAGAGGTAGCTCTTAGCTCATTCTCGTTGAAAGTAATTAACGTTGAAAAAAGATAATAAAAAAGGCCTATATCGAATAGGCCTTTTTATTGCAAGAATCAAACTTAGTTGAAAATCAATCCGAACCAAATAAATCTCGGGTGTAGACTTTCTCTTCTACATCAAATAGCTCTTGCGCCATACGGTTTGACACAATCACATCGCTCATCGCTTTGAACTGTGCTAAATCAGTAATTACTTTTGAACGGAAAAATTCAGCTTCCTTCAGTACGGGTTCGTAAATAACCACCTCCACACCTTTTGCTTTAATCCGCTTCATAATGCCTTGAATGCTTGAAGCGCGGAAATTATCCGAACCTGACTTCATGATTAAGCGATAAATTCCGACAGTTTTAGGGTTTTGCTTAAGGATCGACTCGGCAATAAAATCTTTACGCGTGGTGTTCGCATCAACAATCGCGCTGATGATACTGTTCGGTACATTTTGGTAGTTGGCGCGTAATTGCTTGGTGTCTTTCGGTAAACAGTAACCACCGTAACCAAAAGAAGGGTTATTGTAATGCTGCCCAATGCGTGGATCTAACCCGACACCTTCAATAATTTGCCGTGAATCTAACCCATGAGTTTCGGCGTAAGTATCTAGCTCATTAAAGTAGGCCACTCGCATGGCTAAATAGGTGTTGGAGAAAAGTTTTACCGCTTCCGCTTCGGTTGAATCAGTAAACAGAACGGGTATATCTTCTTTCACGGCCCCTTCAACCAACAAGCTTGCGAACACTTTTGCCCTTTCGCTACGCTCACCAACAATAATGCGTGAAGGATGAAGGTTGTCATACAAGGCTTTGCCTTCACGTAAAAATTCAGGAGAGAAGAGAATATTATCGCAACCATACTTCTCTTTCACACTTTGGGTAAAACCGACCGGAACGGTTGATTTAATCACCATAACTGCAGATGGGTTGATCGCCAATACATCTTGAATGACGGATTCCACAGAACTGGTATTAAAGTAATTGGTTTTTGGATCATAGTCCGTTGGGGTAGCAATGATCACAAAATCCGCTTCTTGGTAAGCTTGCTGCTTATCAGTAGTGGCATAGAAATTAAGCGGTTTTTCTTTTAGAAAATGTTCAATTTCGTTATCCACAATCGGAGAGATTTTATCATTCAATAAATCAATTTTTTGTTGAATGATATCAAGAGCCATGACGTGGTGATGCTGCGCAAGCAGCATTGCGTTAGACAAGCCGACATAACCTGTCCCTGCTATTGTTATTTTCATATTAAATTCCTAAGCCAATCAAATATCATCAGTCTCAATGCGAGTTGAAACATTCAGCAATGTCACATTAGATAAAACTGTATTGACCAAATAGATTGCATCACTAAGAGTACAAGCCTCGGCATAGCAGCGTAGCTCTGGTGCATTACCCGATGGACGAAGATGTACTATGTTTTTGCTTGCTAGATGAATCCGTAGCCCATCGGTTTGATCAACTGACATCACGGAATCGGCTTCAATGCCAAGTTTTTTGATCAATAAATCAGGTTCATTCCTACCGAACGCAATAATCGCGCGGCTATCTTCTATGGCAAAATTTTGAATACGATCACTATGCGTGTAACGTTTAGGTAGCGCTTCTAGTAATGCCGTAATGCCTGACTCTTTCGCCATTGAAAGCAGCATAATAAAGGGCAAAACCGCATCGCGTGTTGGCAGTGCTTTGAGTGCTTTGCCATTGATTTTAACATCAGAACCTAACAGATAACCGCCATTGGCCTCAAAACCAGAGATAGCATCATACTGTTTAGCCAGCTCAGCAAACTCGGCGATCACATAGGGCGAACCAATACGAGTGCGCGACACATGGCTAAATTGCGGGATGGACTCTATCACCGTATTGCAGCTTACTGGCACCGCTAGTGCTTGCATGTTCATAGCCTGTGCGCATAACACGCCAAGAATATCACCGCGCAGCCATTCACCATTTTCATCGGCAACTAATGGCCTATCACCATCGCCATCGGTAGAGAAAATCGCATCCAACTGATACTGCTGTGACCACGATCTGGCCTTAGCCTTATCAGCTTCTGATACCGCTTCGGTATCAATGGGCACAAACTCGTCACTGCGCTCAAGTGAAATCACTTCAGCACCTAATGTGGTAAATAGAGGTTGATAAAGATCGCGCCCCGCGCTGGAGTGCTCATAAATACCGATGCGCTTACCCGCCAGTAAGTCGCTTTCAAACAAGGTGGTGTAACGCTCAATATAAAGCTGGGCCGCGCGTGGATTGACTACCAGAGAAGGAAGTTCTTGTGGTAAGGAAAATTCCACTTGAGCAGCTAAAATTGCTTGTTCGTCTGCTTTGGTAATTTCACCATCTGGGCGGTAAAACTTCAGGCCATTGCGATCAAATGGAATGTGGCTACCTGTCACCATAATACAGGGGATAGTTTGCTGCATAGCCGCATAAGCCAGCGCTGGCGTTGGCACCACACCATAGTAGACGGCCTCTAAGCCCTGTGACTCAATCGCGGCGATACAGGCTTGCGCCATGGCCGGACTGCTTGGGCGGTTATCGATGGCAATTGCAACCTGCTTAAATTCAAACTTGGGTTGAATTGAGGATATAAATGCATGAGCAAAAGCTGCACACACATCTGGCACAAATTGCTTAACAAGACCACGAGCACCACTGGTACCAAATTGAATACCTGACTCTTTCATAATATCTGCACTTACTAGAAGATTCATTTTTAGTATCCTTCCCCTTCAGTACCAATACGTTCGATATCATCCTCGGCTAAATAACTACCGGTTCTAACCTCAATTAATTCTAAATTCACTTTTCCAGGGTTCTCAAATGAATGAGCAGCACCTACTGGAATATAAGTTGATTGATTTTCTGAGACTAAGTATGTTTCATTACCATTTGTGACTTTTGCTGTTCCTGATACAACAACCCAATGTTCAGCACGATGGTAATGAATTTGAGTTGCTGTTTTTTTCCCAGGTCTGACTACGATTTTTTTAACATGGTAACGATCACCTTCAGCAATTTGATCATGCTTCCCCCAAGGACGATAAACGTCTTGATGCTGACGATATTCAGAACGGTCACATTGTTTGAGTTGATTAACTATATTCTTAACATCTTGAACTTTATCTTTATGAGCGACCAAAAGCGCATCTTTCGTCTCAACAATCACTAAATTATCAACACCAACTGTCGTGACTAATTTATTTTGAGCATAGATGTAGCTGTTTTTAGTTGAGTCTAGTAGGACATCACCACGAATCGCGTTGCCGTTAGCATCTTTAGCATTAATATCCCACAACGCAGACCATGACCCAACATCACTCCATCCCGCATCCATAGGTAAAACAACTGCTTTATCTGTCTTTTCCATAACGGCATAGTCAATAGAATCGTCAGGGCATTGAGCAAATAGCTTTTTAGGTATGCGAATAAAATCCAGATCTGAATAAGATGAGTTCATCGCGTTTTCACAAATATCATAAATGGCGAAGTTATATTTTCTTAGTTCATTTAGATATGTCGATGCTTTAAACAAAAACATCCCACTATTCCAAGAGTACTTTCCTGTTTCTAAATACTGTTGAGCAGTTTCAAAATTAGGTTTTTCTACAAAGGCTTCAACATGATATAAATCATTATCAAAAACTTTCCCTTGTTTAATATACCCATACCCAGTTTCAGGGTGAGTAGGAACGATGCCGAACGTTACTAACATGTCATTCTCAGCCGCAGGTATAGAACGGTTTACCGATTCAATAAAAGCTTGTTCATTTGTTATCACGTGATCAGCAGCTAAAACTAATAATAAAGGATCTTGCCCATCACGAATCGCTTGAAAAGCAGCTAAAGCTATTGCGGGAGCGGTATTCCTACCAACTGGTTCTAAAATAATATCCGCGTTATGGATACCTAACTCTCTCATTTGTTCTGCAACCATAAAACGGTGATCATTATTACAAATAATAATAGGGTCACTTTTAGGGAGCAGCTTTAGGCGTGAAATTGTATCCTGAAGCATTGAGTCATTATTAACTAAAGAGATAAATTGTTTCGGATATTGAGTACGAGATAAAGGCCAAAGACGAGAACCAGAACCACCGGCCATAATTACAGGGATGATCATATAAATAACCTTTAGTTAGAAAGAATTTGATTAATCCTGGCGGAAAAAGGAGCCAGCTTGCCAGTCCATGAATGATGTTCTTTTACATATTGAAGTGCATTAGCAGATAATTTTTCAGCGTAATTCACATCATTTTCTAACCGAAGAATAGATTGAACAAAGTCTTGTGGTAAATCAGCAACAAGAATATCTTTATTAGGAATAGAATCTAACCCTTCAAGACCTGTACTTGTCGTAATTGTCGGTAACCCCAAGGCCATATACTCGAGGATTTTATTTTGAACCCCAGCAGCCAACCTCACAGAGCAAATACCGGCAATAGAGCCTCTTGCATGTGCAATAACACAATCAACTGCGCCAGTAGCAATAACCCCCTCATGACGATTTAATTTCATTTCATCGTCAGGCTTTATTCTTCCAATAACCTTAAATGTATAATCACCATTTTGCCGTAATAAAGGAAGACACTCTTTTGCAAACCACATAGCTGCATCAAAGTTTTGAGCTGAAAACATATTACCGATAAAAACAACTTCTTTTTTATTCGGTGAAAATTCATAAGTTAGCTTTGATACATCGACACCATTCGAACATACCAATGTTTTCTCATAAACATCAGTTTCTGGTGTAAATAAGAAATCTTTATCAAACTTCGAGACTAATAAGTTACAATCAAACTTTTCTGCAGTCTGCTTTTCATAACGATTTAAGCGTTTTTTTTCTAATTTATAAATTAAACCTTTAACACCAGCATTATTCTTTGTTTCACATACTCTTGAATAATTCATCGATATGGCATCAGTCATTTCTAATACTTTTTTATTCGGCAAATCTTTTGCATAATCTGCCATTCTTATCAAGTGCGGTAGAACTAAGTCATGATCTTTAGATAAAACATTTACTACTTTAGAAAATTTGTGTGATTTATAATATGCCACTTGCAATGGTGTTTTAGTTGGAAGAGCAAGAATACAATTAAGATAAGAACGGTATTTAGGAAGAAACACACGATGAATATTAGAAAAAACACCATCGTTAGGTATATCTAATGTCATTTCATCTTTCGTTTCACATAAACTAACTAATGTTAATGAATAATTATTAGCTAACTCTTTACATAATTCAAAGATTCTTAGCCTATCGCCACCAATGACTGGATAAGGAAATCGAGGGGTCAATACAAGTATTTTCTTCTTAGCAATCTGAATCACAATACTTTCTCCAAAAAACTTTGATTTGTCTATTTACAGCACTTTCACTAAATTCGCTTGCTCTTAAATAAGCCTTCGATACTCGGTTTTCAGATATTGACACTTCTTCAGTCAATATCTCTATAATAGATTTTGAAATAGCATTAACATCACAAGGATCGAATAATAAAGACGAATCACCAACGACTTCAGGTAAGGAGGTTGAATTACTGCAACAAACAGGAGTTCCTGATGCCATGGCTTCTAAAAGAGGAATACCAAATCCTTCGAATAAAGAAGCAAAAATAAATGCTCTTGCTTCTCTATATTGCACTTGTAATTCCCTGTCTGAAATAAACCCAAGAAACTCAACATCGCTTTCAATTTTAAACTTCTTTGCGATTTCTATAAATTCAGAATGATGCGCAGCTTTAATACCAGCGATACGTAATGTAACATTGTCATCTATATACTTTTTTGCTAAAGAAAAAGCCTCAATTAATTTAGGTACATTCTTACTAGGAGCTTCACCAGCAACTGTAAATAAATAAGGCTTTCTCTCCGAGAGTCCAGCATATGCCCCAAACCATTTGTTACTTATTGAATTTGGAATAACTTTGATTTTACTTTCAGGTATATTTAATTTTCCGACCAACTCACTCTTTGTATATTCAGAGACGGTAATAATCACATCCGAATTTTTTGCAACTTTTGGCACAACGAAACGACGATAATATCGCCCTAGTGTTTGATATAAAGACATCGATAATGGAAGTTCATTTTTAGAACGCATGAATATTAAATCATGTATAACAACTATTTTTTTTGCTTTCCCACAGCCGATTATAGGCCCTGTGTTATAAGGAAAAATAATATAATCCATTTGTTCCTTTTTGGATAAAAAAGGAAGGATGCATTGTTCCCACCAAGGAAAAAAAGAATTGCCTTTTTTTACCACATTATAATTTGAAGTGTCTATATTATTAGGTGCAAAGGCTGTGATTTTTTCTTCTACTGGTTTAATTAAGAATTCTGCAAAACGCCCCATGCCTCTATGGTTATTTACCATCCATCGAATATCTATTCCAAGTTTCACTTAACACCACGCTTTTCTAATACTTGATCGACAACAGCAATAAATCCCTGTGTCATTTTCTCTAATGAAAATTTATTTTTTATCGTCGCTATCGAATTCTTACTCAACGTTGTATACAAAGCTCTATCTTGTTGAATTTTATGAATAGCAAGAGCTAATTGTTGTGGTTGATAACCATCAAGTAATAAACCGTTATCTAAATGTTGAACAGCTTCAGGAACGCCGCCAACAGGAACGGCTACCACAGGAACCCCCTGCGCCATCGCTTCTAGAACAACAAAAGGAAACGCTTCATTTTTTGATAACATTAATAATAAATCAGCTTGCTCATAATATTGCGTAGGATCATCCTGAAAACCAGCCCAATGCACTCGTTCAGAAACACCTAGATCTATTGCAAACAATTTTAAACTTTCAATATCAGCACCAGAGCCAACCAGTGTTAACGTTGCGTCCTCAATATGAACTAACGCCTCTATGGCTAGTTTCTGGTTTTTATTCTCATTAATAGCGCCTACCATCAGCAGGTTTAACTTACCACTAAGCTCTCTAGGAACTTCAGTTTTAAGTTCAACCCCATTATAAACAGTCGTAATTTTACCTTTAGCGTATTTGTCCGGAATGCATTTATTACAAACTCGAATTACTGCATCCACTCTTTTTAGACATAAGTACAATAAAATTTTTCTAATTATTTTTTTATATACAGGCGCTTGGGAATCATTAATATCGCTATGTTGGATATAAATTAAAGACCCTTTCTCAAAAAAACCTTTGTACATTGAACTATTACCATTCAATACTTTAATAATCAATTTTCCATCTATATTAAATACGGTAGATAATGATCTTAAACTCTCAGGCATACCCATGAATGATATTGAAAAACCATCATTTTTTAACTGTTCAGAAAGACGGATTAAATATATTTCCTGCCCACCTATAACATTTGAATGATTATTAAGTTGAATATAAACACTATCGCCTTTCATACCGACAACTCGTTAATAATAATGAAACACATACACCTATATATGGTGAAGTTATAGATGACTGGAAAAATAAAATGAATGATAGAAAATAAAAAACCATTAAAGTTAGACGATCAAATTTAATTTTAATAAAAATGAAAACAATTAAAAATAAAATAATAATTAGCGACATGAACCATCCGAGGTCAGAAATTAAACTATAAAAAATTGTTTGTGGCTCAGTAGGCATACTAGACTTATATTGTAAACCTAGTACCGAATGATAAGCTATGAAGTCCCAACCATTTTCATGAGCAACTAAGAACCAATTGTTTTTTATAGCTCCAAGCCCACCAAAAATAAAATTATCCATCGAATACATAACAGCTAATGAAGCTAGAATTAACCTAGTACTCCCACTTGGTTCAACTATTGTCATTAAAACTAAAAAATCTTTCCACGTAAAATCTTTTATATTTGTGATGGTAATAACTAAATCCACAACTCTTTCATTTTCAGAAACTATTAATATAAATACAAATAAAAAAATCATCAAGTATGGTAAATGGTTAATTTTAAAAAACTGGATAAACAAAAAACCAATTAGAAATAAAAACGATAACAATGATCCTGTTAATATCAACAATATATATAATAACACAACAGTAAAGATGAATGTTTTTTTTGATATTTTATTTTCAGAGTAAATATATGTAGAGTTACACATAATAATTAGAGATGCCAAGATTAAAGACATATAACTTTGCTCTGGAGCAATTATAGGAACACCTCGACCTCCAGCTTCTAAACTACTATTAACCCTTGGGGTAACCACATCAAAAACAAAAGATAAATTATTACCAAAAAACTTCTGGTCTAATGCGATAATAATAAAAAAAAATGCAATTATGGTGTAATTGTTAAAACTCAAATATTCACTTTTCAAATTGCACATTGCAATCGTTACAAAGATGAATACCAGATATTTTATTAAAGTTCCAGAGTCGCCATCTGCAAAAAAAACAAAAGCTACAGAGTACAATAAAAAAAAATTAAGAATTGCAAATAACAATGCATAATAGCTATTTTTTTTATTTATCAACCCATCGAAAAAAAATATCAATCCGATAATAAATAAAACAATAGGCTGCGTTTCTCCTAAAGAAGGGATTAAAGAAATATATATACTTATAAAACCTAAAAAAATATAATTACTCATATTTTCAATACCGAACTTAAATACTTATCTTTCATATTCATTGGACTTAATGGGATAAGTTTTTTATATCTAGAATTATTAATTATGAAAGATTCTATTTCAATATTTCGAATATCACTTACTAAACCTATATTATATGAAGAATTAAATTCAATACCAGCGGCTACTGATCTAGACACCAAAAAGTTACAATCAAAAATAAGAGCCTCATTAACCACCATTCCCCACGGCTCGTCTTCTGAAAGTAAAATCAATGAGTCGGCTGCAACATAAAGTTCTGATAGTGATTTATCTTGTACAAACCCACAAAAATTAATATCGCTAAAGCCTAACTCAAACGCTTTTTTGCGCATATCCTGTTCCAGAGGGCCAGTACCTGCAACAATAAAATGCAATTTCGTTTTCTGACTCGCTTTCGCAAGCAGTTCTAATGTTTCAAGAACACGTTTTCTCGAGATCAGTTGCCCCACATAAATAAAGCAAAATGCATCAGGATCAATACCTAATCGCGTTCTTATCGCTTCTCGTTGTGGCTCTAATTCTACTTTATGAGTTAAAAACAATTCATTATCTACCGCATTATTAACAATGCTGATTTTTGATTGATCAACACCACATTGGCGAAGATAATCTTGTGCCATTTTGCATGAAGCAATCAAATGCGATGCATGCTTATACATATAGTTTCTAAGCTTAGCGACAATGCCTTGCGACACCTTTGATGTTGTTGTAATTTCATTCCACACTACATAAGGTATTCTCAGTAATTGACAAGCAAATACGGCAATAAAAGAAGTCCAAGAAGCATCGCCTATAATCAGCTTATCTGGCCTATGTGAAATAAGTTCCCATAAGATACCAAAGCGAAAATGCATAATACGGCGTGCATCTTTACCTGATTTCAGGTTTAAAGTTATGCCAAAAAGACGTTTTACTTGATAATCCTGCTCTTTATTTACTAACCATTCACGATCACACTCTTTATCAACACAAGTCAATACACGAAAACGAGTAATATTTTTATCAGATGCCATTTCTTTGAAAAATGGCACACGGTATGGCGTAACCATATTCGTTAGAAGTGAAATTTTAAGATTAGACATTGCGACTCACTCTCCAAACATTGAAATATAACCACGACTTTTTCAATGTATTAAGCAACGAAGTTCGTTTAACTATTTCTATAAAATATTTATCTAAAAACAGCTTATAACCTAGTTTTGCTCTCGATGAGAGACCGATTGACTCACCACCATGTCGATGGTAAATAGTCTGAATGTCTTCAACAACTTCTGCTGTATAGCCTTTCATAAAAATAGCAGTCCACATATCCCAGTCTTGACAACTTGGTAATGCTTCATCAAATAATCCTGCTTCAACAATCGCACTTTTTCGTACCATCACAGAAGCTGACATAATAAAATTAGTTGTTAAAATATATTTTCTAACATCCCCTCTAAACGAGTGACAACTTTTATATGACTCCTGACCTTTTTGGCCTATAGCCTCTGTCCAAGTATAGATTAAGCCAAGCTTTTCATTCGATTGGGAAGCAATATCCCATTGTTTTTCCAGCTTCTCAGGTAACCATTCATCGTCATCATCCACAAGAGCTATCCAATCGTTTTTAGCTAGCTTAATACCTGTATTACGAACAGCTGGTGCACCTGAATTTTTCACCAATTCCATATATTGAATTGAATTAAAACAATGGCTAAATTTTTTAACACAAACCTCATACTCGCCCTTCATTCCTGATGCATCATCAACAATAATAACTTCTTCTGGAAGTAAAGTTTGTTTTGAAATAGATAATAGAAGGCGTTCTAAACGATCTGGACGTTTATAGGTTGGAATGACTACTGATATCATCTTTTTACCAATTTATTTGATTAAAATAATACGGGAGGGAGATCCTATTATTACACATCTTTCTTCATATTTTTTTGTAACAACGGTATTCGCACCTACTACACTATATGGTGGTATATTTGCCCCTCCTAATAACGTACTTGAATGCCCCAACCAACTCCCTTTACCTATAAATATTTTTTCGCTTGGTATATGTCCTTGATACATTATTGGTTTATCTTTCTCTACAAAACCGTGGTTTCCGCTATTTATATGTGTATATGGTGCGATAAGAGTATAGTCTTCTATATGAATTTTTGAATAAGCCTGTACATGGCTAAATGCATTAATCCTAACTGAATCACCAATAAATACTCCCTCTCCACCAGGATGAGCTTGTAGATATACTCCTTCGTCAATCTGCACATTATCAGAAATATAAATCAAATCTGAACCTGAAATCCTAATAGAATTTGGAATAAGTCTAAAGTGCCCATGTTTACCCCACCGAATGTTATCACCATAAAATAGAAAACATTTTTTATAAATTCGTTTATAAATCAATTGAAATAAAATCAAATCTAAACATACTTTAACATAATGAATAAAGCCGTCTTCAATAAAAGCTTTATTTATTATTATCATTATTCTTTTTCTTAACATTTCATTTAACCTTATATTGATAGCATATAAGAAATGACATTAAAGTAAAAATAAGCAATGAACCATATGCAGCTCCGCTCAAGCCGTAAGAACTTATAAATAAAGGATAAATAATGATAGTTAATATTACAGTTGGTATATTTACAAATAATAAAAGATGATGAGGGGGCCTTTTAATTAGTAGATAAGTAGCTAATGGCCTAGTCACATTAAGAAAGAAAATTCCCAAATTAATCCACAACCCTAACTTATAAAATTGATCAATGTTTTCTTTTTTTACACCAAAAAAACCACCCAAGTAGTCACCAAAAAACAAATAAAAACAAAATTGAAATAATGAAATTGAAGTGCAAATTAGCAAAACCTTTCTAAAGGAAAAGTTATCATTACTATTATCATTTGATATCAAAACAGGTACAAAAGACTGGAAAAACATTGGAATAACAAAAAAAAGATTACTTACTTTCGTTATTACCGTATACATTGCTATATCGTCATTAGTATATGAAAACAATTTGATAAATATAATGTTTGAGTTATAAACAAAATAAGTAATCACTCCAGTAATATGCGCCCATATTGAAAAACCTAAAATACTATCTTTGACGCAATTATATGTCACCATGAAAGATACATTTTTTATGTGTACCATTTTTGATAGTTTAATCAACCACAGAATAGTAATAATTAAACTCCAAAAAAAATATATAGTAAAGTAAACTCCCATGCTAGGGCATAAAAGCAGGATAAAGCAAAGAAAACATAAAATAAATTTACTACCAAGCTCAAATTGTGCGACTGAATTTTGCTTTAGATTCATTCTCATGAAAATTCTAGCTATTTCAGCTGCTTGTATTTGTTGAGTGATAGCAGAGAATACTATTGAATAGAAGATCCAGTTGACTTCTCCTATATATATATATATAAGGATTGCCGCAACATAATGTAAAATGATTTTTATAATAGAGAATCTAATAAAGGATGATATAAAGCAACTGATTCTATTCTTTTCAATCCATTCCTTTTGGTTTCTTAACAACCCTGTTTCTGGTGATAAAAATAACAGATTGAAAAAAAATATTGATGAGGTTGCAAGTCCAAACGTTGCTAAATCCTCTGAATTAAGATTATTTAATACAATCCATAGTGTTACAAAATCAAAAACTCTGGATCCAATTGATTCTATTGCTGAATAGCTAAATGCAGAACGTAAACTTAATACTTTATTTGATACTGATACTGCCACGAAATTTCTTCTCCAGCTTTGAATTTAGCATTATTAAGCATATTGGATTTCCAAATTGCTTTTCCTGTTGATGAAGAAATAACCTTCTCATGATTAATATCTAAATTAACGTTTATCTCACAATTTGATTCTAAAAATTCTGCGTAAGGTGAAATGTGTAAATATTCGAATTCAATACTTTTTAAAAACTTTATTTTATCGTTAACAGCAATGCCATTATTAGAAAATTTAAAACTTCTAGAAAATACCAATAATGGGGATATCCCAATAAAACCGTTCTTATTTCCAGTAAAATTTAGTTGCTCTAAAAAATAGAAAGTATTATCTTTTTTACAAAATGTCGTAAATAAATTACGCCAATATATATTTATTTTTTTTCTTGTTAAATTAAATAATCTTTGTTGAATTGGCCATTTTTTTTTCAGTTTACCATAAGGTAATGGCAGAGATTGTATTGATGAAGAAGTTAAGGCTTCTTCACCACCATATCTTGGCGTTAACTCAATACCATTAAAATGAATATAAGGAAGGGGCTGCTCATCCGCAACATGGCCAAAACCTGAAAGAGGGACACTCCAAACAACTTCAGCTCCACATTTTAATTTTTCTTTATATACCGTCATTTAAACGTTCCCGCCATAAACAAACAGTACCCTAAAAATGGTTGATAATCATATAACGTGTTATAACCATACCATCCATCCGGATGATCGGATTTAAAACAAACATCATTATCTTCAGGCTGTCTAGATCTTAATACCAGTGGATACGAGCCATCCTCTCTTTGTAAACTGATAACTTTATCTACTAGTTTGTTAAGAATATTCTCATCTAATTTTTCAATATGAGAATGGCAAAACTCAAGTGCGTAAATTAAAGAACCATAACCAAATATCTGCTCTTGACCTCGACCAATATAAATTGCAGTTCCATCCTTAAGTATGTAACTTATCGCACATTTAACTCCCTCTAAAAAACGTTTCTTAAGTGTTTTATTTTCAGGATGTTGCTCAATTATGTGCGCTAGAATAAACAAACAAAAAGCATGATATTGCAATGAACGAGTCTTAAATTCATCTAGGATTAGTCCATCTTTATTTTGAAAAAAAAACAAACCAATATGTAATTTAAATTTATCAAAAATAGAAAATTGACCGCAGAATATTTTATTTATATTTCTCAAAAGAAACCAATTAAACATTCTGGTTCCTTTTTCATGATATCCGTCCAAAAAAAAACCTTTATTTAATCTGTTCTGTTTTTTTAATTTCTGTAGAGCAAATACCACAAATTCCCAAGAATAATTAGGATGATTATTATCTTGTCGTTTAAGGTGCATTACTGCTTTTTCTGCCAATTCATTAAATTCAACGCTATCAGACTGCTTTGCTAATAAATAGCTAAAAGCATACCCCCAGCTGGGTTGATCTGGATAACCAAATTCTTTATTAAACTTTATATTTAGATAACACACTAGTCGCTTAGCACTTTGTGATAACTTGATTTTTCTGTTAAGCATCTTCACTTAACCTTAATTTGGTTTTGATTTTCAAAAAGTCATTTTTAACATTAACAACACCAACCACCATTAGAGGAAAGTTTGGATATTTCTTTTCTCTAATTCTAAATAAGGTATTTTTAATAATTCTAGGTAAATATTTCTGATATGGTATGACACCTTCAATCCTTGGATTGCACCCTCTAAGAATTAATTCAGAATACTCCGGTTTGGCTATTTTCCTGTGATGCACAATCCACTTATAACGACCATCAGGTTGTGACTCATCTCTAATATAAAAAACATTATCAAAATATTTCTCTATTGATGAGCCTTCATTAAAAAACTCCAGCCAATGCTTATCTCCCAAAGGAACCTTAACAGGCTTATCATCTGGATATTGATAATAAATATTGGAGTTATTATGTTTAATTTCCATTTCAGAAATATAAGCATTTCGATTATTGCTTAAAACCACAAATCTCGATACGAAATCAAAAAGAAAAGAGTCTTGTATTGCATGAATATCTAATTCTCTAACTAATGAATCACTTCCAATATCAATTAATTCTTTAATTTTACCTTTAGCAACACAATTATCTACATCAAAACTTCGATTAATCACTTTTTTACAGTATGTTTCTTTATCACAAACTCTATCTCGAGCTCCCGAAAAAAAACCATGTTGATTACCAAATTCGATATCTATAGCTAAATCACCTGAATTTATAAATTTATGCAGCATTATCAGCCTTAATAATGTTTGTTTTTTCATATTAGAACAGTCTGATTTTGACCATCTCTTATAAACTCTAGGGTTTGTTTATTTTCTTAAAATCATCCTTATTAGAACGCAAAAATATATAATTATTTTTTATCATTCACATAGCTGTAGTTATAGTACCCATAACCATAGGTACTAGACGCTTTCTTCTCTACCGCATTAAAGATCACACCTTTCACTTCAATACCGGCTTGTTCAAAACGGTTTCTGGCAACATCAATCTCTTTGGCGGTATTTAGGCCAAAGCGTGCCACCATCAATGTTGTGCCTGCATGGGCACCCACAATGCTTGGGTCAGTCACCGCAAGTACCGGCGGGGTATCAATAATCACTAGGTCATAATTTTGTGAAGCCCACTCAACCAAAGCTTTAAAACGTTGATGCATAAGCAGTTCTGAAGGGTTGGGTGGCACTTGGCCGCGCGTCATAATGTCTAAGTTATCTACTTGGGTGGTTTTGATCGCTTGCGCGTAATCAATTTTGCCACTGAGCAGATCCGAAAGGCCATTTTCCCAGGTTACGCCAAAAGGTTGTTGTAAGTAGCCTTTGCGCATGTCTGCGTCAATCAACAGCACTTTTTGCCCAGTTTTGGCTACAACCGCAGCAAAGTTGGTGGAAACAAACGATTTACCAATGCCCGGCGCAGGGCCAGAAATCATCACCACGTTGTTTTTGGCTTCTAACATTGCAAAGTGCAAACTGGTGCGCAGGCCGCGTAGCGCTTCAATAGAAAGGTCCGCTGGGTTGCTTTCCGCCAGCAGCATCATCTCTTGTAGGGATTTACGCTTTTTATTGATTTTTTCTGCAAATTCCAGCTGCAGAATCGACTTAGGTACACTGGCGTAAACCGAAAGGCCAAGCTGTTCAATATCGTCTGGGTTTTCTACGCCGCGGTGTAGCGCCGCTTTCACCAATACCCCGCCAACGCTTAACATGCCGCCAAGCAAGGTCGCTAATACGACTATCAGTGGTTTTTTTGGTTTCACAGTTTGAGCATAGGTGGCTGCGCTGTCTAAAATGCGCACATTGCCGACTGTTCCGGCTTTAATGATGTTCAGCTCTTGCACTTTGTTCAGCAATTGAATGTAAATTTGCTGGTTCACTTGCACGTCACGCGTCATGCGTAAAATTTCGCGCTGGGTTTTAGGCAGCTTTTGTACTTGTTGATTTAAGCGCTCTTTTTCACCAAGCAAGATTTGGCGTTTATCCAATAGTGATTTGTATGCCGGGTGGTCAGTGGTGAAACGCTGGCTCACTTCACTCTCTTTAAACGTGAGTTCGTTAAGCTGCGCTTCTAGCTTCACCATCACTTCTAAGGTGGATTTCGCTTCTAAGCTTAAATCAATCGAATCATTGGCTTGGCGGTAGCGGTTTAATACCTCTTCCGCGCTGTCTAATTCGGTTTTAATGGTTGGCAGGTGGCCTTTTAAGAAAGCTAAACTTTTTTCAGCTTCTGCCGAGTTGCGCTGCACGTTCTGCAAAAAGTAGTTTTGGCTTATATCATCCAAAATAGCTTGTATTTGGCTGGGGTTTTCACCGGTGAAAGAGAGTTCAACAATGCCGGTTTGTTTACCGCGTTCAGTCACTGATAGGTTATCTTTTAGCCATTTAATCGCATCTAACTCGCTTTGTTTGCTGATGTTAAATGCAAAACCGCTGCTCGTGTCTAAATCAGTGACAAACAGTTGGTAATCATCATTTTTTGCCAGTTCGCCTACTTTACCGCTGAGTATTACGCGGCCATCTTCACGCACTAACTGGTAGGTTTTTTGTTCTGCATCCTGCACCACTATTTGGTGGCCCGTTTGCAATGCGTAACTTGGTATGTAAAAACGGCTGACTTGAATGCGGTTTATTTCCCCGCGAAGGCGCGCAATGCCTTTACCAATAACGGGAAAGTAATCCGGCTCAACTAAGGTTGTTAGGTTAAATTTATGAACGGTGTCGCCTAAAATCATCCGTGATTTGATGATTTCAATTTCAGTGGTGGCGGATGATTCAGAAGAGAAGAGATCGCTCATTTCCCCGCCGACTAATGATGAAATACCGCCAGAGCCTTTTTGTTCGATTTGAATCAAAGCATCGGCTTTGTATATCGGTGTTGAGAGCAAGGCAAAGGCAATGCCAAAGATAGCAAAGAAAGTGGTCGTCGCGAGAATGATCCATTTGCCATCCAGCAGAAGGCCAAACAATTTACCGAGATCGATTTCGTCAGAAGTGGTGTCGACGCGTTGTTTAATCTGTTGTGCTGTCATTGTGTTTAAAGTCCTAACGGCCTGTTTTGGCTTATGGTGATTACAGCTTTTTGGCCCAAGCTTGCGCGGCTTGGTCAATTAACTGGTAGGCATGGTCAAATGCTTCTTTGCTTTGGCGATATGGGTCGGGGATCTCTTGCTGGCCTATCCATTGCCCAAATAGCATGGCTTTGCCGCGTGCTTCAGGGGCAATCTCACTTAATGCACTAATGTGCCCCTTTTCCATCACGAGAATTAAATCATACTGGCTGCAAAGCGCTGAGGTGAGCTGCTGCGATGCATGGCCAGATAAATCAATGCCATGTTCGGCAGCAACTTGGCTGGCCATGGCATCGGCGGGTTTGCCCTCAAGATGGCTTTTGGCGCTAGCAATGCCAGCCGAAGCCACTTCTTTATTCGGCAATAGCTTTTGTAATACTCGCTCGCCTGTTGGTGAACGGCAGATGTTACCGACACACACCACTAATATTTTAGAAAACACGTTTTTTCTCTTATTTACTGTTCAGTTATGGCCAATTTTTCATCCGTAACGCACCTTCAGACAGCTCATTAAAGCCGTTGATGGTTGGCAACAATTGCCTGATCAAACGGTTCCAGCGCCCAACGGGCGTGGTGGTGACATACACCACATCATAAGGTTGCAGTTCAAACTCTGTGCCCATGACTAACGCCGTGGCATCTTGCATATTGAGCTGGTAAATATTGGCGATAGGGTCATCTTGGTTGGGCGCCGCGTGGCTTAACACGGCTTGCTGTTGTTGCGCGCCGCGAATCACAAAAATACCCGTGGCATCGGCTTCGTATTCATTAATGCCGCCGACTGTGCTCAAGGCTTCGGTCAGGCTCATACCTGTACGGTCAATTTTCAGCATTTGTGGCTGTTTGACTTCGCCCATCACAAACACTTTTTGCCCGTCGTTACGTGGCACATGTACGATATCGCTATCGCGCAGTAAGCGGTTTTGCGTTAAATCGCCTTTCTGGATCAAAGCATAAAGAGAAAGAAGTTCCTCTTTACCATTACGAGTCAACGTCACATTGCGCCAATCTGCATCCGTGGTAATACCACCAGCACGGTTAATGGCATCTAATAATGTTAAGGGAATATTTGAGATGGCTTGCTGACCCGGCGTTTTAACTTCACCAGTAATGTAGGATTTTTGCGAGCGGAAAGAAGCGACGTTGACATCGACCTGAGGTGATTCAATGTACTTAGCTAACTTTTCTGAAATCACTTGGCGGATTTCCGTTACGGTTTTGTCCGCCACACTCACTTCACCAATGTAAGGGTAAAAGATGGTGCCATCCGCATGGACCCAGTTACCCGCTTCCGCCGAACTGCGGTATGAACCGGCAGGAATGGTTAACTCCGGATGATCCCAGATGGTGATATTAAGCACATCACCAGGGCCGATGTAATATTCGTAGCGAGCAATTTCTTGTTCTAACGGAGCATTGGGTTGGGTAATAGGCTGATTTTTATATTTTTTCAGCTCTTTAATAAAAGCAGGAGTAAGGGGGTAGACATTCACTTGAGAAGATAAGGATTCGTTGCTTTCTGCTTCCCATGCGGCATTTTTTTCACCCGTAGGTAGGTGTGAACCCGGAATGGTGCACCCCGTTAAAACTACTGAGGCGATAATCAAAGGCAAATACTTTTTTGACACGCGAACGTTCCTGCTATTTCAATCACAGCCATGACCAAGGTGCTTATACCCTTCCTACTTGAAGCTGCAGCGGTGTTGGCTACGTTCGTTCACCCCAATCACATAGTTTGCCTATGCTCATGGGGACTCACTCACTTGCCGCCTACCTGCAACTCCAAGTTGTTTGGGTATATATGAAGCCAAGGCACATGAATAATGTGTTTATCTATCAATGTGCTAGAAGTTATATATAAAAACTTGCTGGCACGCTACCGCCCTAGGGCGATCCCTATGACGGTGTTAAATGCGTTTAAGCCAATGATAATTGAAAATAGGTTATTCATTAAAAGTGCGATGCAGCGCGCACCAATCAAACTTTCAAATTACAATGCAATCAATAAGAAAGTAGAAAAAATAAATTTTGATTTCTCAATTTTTTGTACTATCAAAGGCTGCGGAATGATACATAGGTTACTATTGAATGTGAAGTAAGTATTTTCCCACCCTGTAAGTATTTTCCTTATTGATTTCGATCTATTTGCTATCAAGCCAATTAATGAGTGATTATTTTTTAATCTCAACTTAAATAGTCGATTCGCCTAGAGTGCAACTTGTTTACATTGGGATCAATAATGTTTATTGTTGCGACGCCCAATCTATATTGGGTATACATCGATGTAATTAAACTTCATGGGGAATACTATGAAAAAAACAGCAATCGCACTATTAGCATCTTTTGCTTTTGGTGGCGTAGCGATGGCTGCTGTTGAAGAAACAACAGCCGCGTCAACCACTGGCGGAGCCGCTGGCGGTACAGCAGCGACAACGGCAGCAGTAGGTACAGTAACGGCAACGTCTGTAGCTATCGGTGGCGCACTAGTAGCGGGTATAGTAGTTGCTTCAAGCAATTCAGGTACTTCTACTACCACCACAGTAACCGCAGCGCAATAAGCGCCTGCTTAATTCACAACCGCCATTGGCGGTTGTTTTTTTAATATTCAAATGACGAATTTTCTTATTAAGCCCCTATTATGAAGTTTGCTATTCACTCGTTATTTATTTGTTGCGGTTTTCTAATTACAGGCTGTACACAAAACACTCAATATTTTACTGATTCTTTAAATCTTGCTCTATTTGGCCCTGAATCATTAAGTATCTCGCAAAATAAAATTAATGAGTTGCCCTACGCCAGTATTTATGTAAAGCAAGGGGATAACCCTCAAGCATTAATGATATTAGCTTGGGCCGAAAAAGAGTCTCGCCAATTTCAATCCAACCCGCTGGCTTTAAAATATTTATCCGCAAATCATGAGATGATCGTTACCTCGGCAGGGCGAATCACTAAAACCGTGAATTTGCTGGATGCGAATTTATCCAATATTCGATCGCAGCAGCCTGATCCTCTAGCGATTGGTTTACATGATGCCAGCACTCCGCGCTACTGGGAATATGAGATCAGTTGGCAGCCGGGCTATCACACCCAATATCACGCTCAATCTCGCTTTGTTGTACAAGGTGAGGAGCAAAAGGTATTGCCACAGGGTGCTAGAAATTTATTACATGTGGTGGAAAATGTGACAATTTTAGCGATTGACCAACATTACACCAATCACTACTGGCTTGAGCCAAGCAGTGGCGAAGTCGTCGTTAGCGAACAAACGCCAGCTCCCGGCATGGCGCGCTTTGAACTGATTGTTGCTAAACCTTTCTCAGGAGCGAATAAGTGATGATTTTATGGCTCAACTTAATACGCCACGTTTGGCTAGAAAAACGCACGTTACTGAGCGCATCAGTGCCAAAAGCTGCATTAATAAAAGCTACATTAACAAAAGCTACATTAATAAGAGCTATATTAATAAGAGCTATATTAACAAAAGCCACATTAATAAAATCTACATTAATGAAGCATTTTCTGCTGGGCGTATTGTGCGCACTATCACCGGCGGCCTATAGTGCACCCGCTAGTGTGGTGGAAGTGAGAAGCGCAGAGAAACCGGCCCTCTCCCTCTCTTTTGCATCGGTACCAAGAGTGGATGAGTTAGTCATCAATGCGCTAAATGCCAGTGCGCAGTTACCTGCCGATATCGATTGGCTAAGCAGCGCCTTGTTTGATGTGACAAGCCCGTATCAAAAAAAGCAGCAGGTTCTGCTGGCGATCACCCATCAAGAAAGTTTGGCCACATCGGCTCACAAAAAGCGCTGGCGTCAGATGAAAGAGCAGCTACGCGCGAATGCTTTTGCACAGCGTATTTTTACTCCGCTTGATCCCGACATCACGCGCATCACTACCAGTCAGAACCCGAAATTACAAGGTCAATGGCTGCTGTCACTCAATGCGTTACCCACCACAGTATCAGTTTTGGGGAATGTTAAACAAGCTGGTGACATGGCTTGGAAACCACGCACTGATGCGGGTCATTATGTTCGCTCGGCAGGCCTTGCTGAGGCGGATATCTCGCAAGTATGGGTGATTCAACCCGATGGTCACGCCTCACTGCATGATATCGCCTATTGGAATCACGACTTTCAAGATATCGCGCCCGGAGCGACACTTTACGTGCCTTTCCCTATCGAAACGACGTCACTTTATCCTCAATATTCACTACACAATGTGAACGACATTGTCGTTGAACTGCTGCGAAATCAATTGCCATGATGAAACTGAGTTATCTTTCGTCTTCGACGATTCAACCACCTCGCGTCACTTGTATGGCGTGCTGCATTGCGTTTAGTTTGGCGTTACCGAGCCAAGCTGACGAATTCAGCTACCCAGCGCTGGTGCATTCTCAAACTGATTTTGGTGGTACAGGCTTAATACAGATGCCCAGTGCCCGCATGATGCCAGAAGGTCAATTCAGTTTAAGCGTCACAAACAACGATGATTACATTCATTACGTCAGTTCACTCCAACTCTTCCCATGGCTAGAAGCGACGATTCGTTACACGCAAGTGCATGAGCTACTTTACAGTGGCGATACCAGCTTTAGCGGTGATACGAAATACACGGATAAATCGATTGATGCCAAACTGCGTTTGCTAGAAGAGGGATATTGGCTGCCGGAAGTGTCGGTAGGGTTACGTGATGTTGGCGGTACAGGTTTGTTTGATGGCGAATTCATTGCAGCCAGTAAACGTTTTGGCCCATTGGATGTCACACTCGGCGTTGGCTGGGGTTATTTGGGTAACAACGCGAACTTAACGGGTGATAAATCCTCAACACCAGATTGCGGTCGCGATGGTAGTTACAGTGGTAAAGGCGGCCAATTTGATATTGGACGGATGTTCACGGGTTGTACGTCGCTGTTTGGTGGGGTTGAATACCAAACACCTTGGCAACCACTGCGTCTAAAAGTGGAATACGATGGCAATGATTACCGCAGTGATTTTCCCGTCACCCGTAGTGATGCAGTAATGCCCGTTTCAACACCGTGGAACTTTGGTGTGGTATACGCTCTTGCTGATTGGGCTGATTTACGCCTTAGCTATGAACGCGGTAATACCTTTACCGCAGGCATTACCTTGGGCACGAACTTGGCAACCATGCAACCGGTGTGGGTTGATGAACCCAAACCCAATTATGCTCCGAAAGCGAAATCACATGAGTTAGACGATGCTGAATGGCAAACGCTGCTTCATGACCTTGATGTAATCGCCGGTTATAAACAAGCGACTTTGTACCAAGATGATGCCACCCTCACGATCGAAGCTGAACAATATAAGTATCGCGATCGCAAAGAAGCGCATGAACGCGCCGCATTGCTGCTGGCGAATCAAGGCATTGATGCACAGACATATCGCATCATCGAGACAGCCAATAATCAGCCTCTCACTGAAACCAGAATAAAAGCGAATGCGTTTGCCCGCGTTGCTGACCGTGATTACCCTAACGCTCACATTACCGATGCCAGTGCGCGTGGTAACCCTGTCGCGATCAATGGCGAAGTAAAAGCGCAGCAGTATGATGCGTGGCAATTTGGGTTAGCGCCTGTGTTGCAGCAGTCTTTTGGTGGCTCTGAAGACTTTTATTTATACGCTCTTGGTGTTAGTGCTAATGCCAGCGTACAGACACGAGATCATTGGCTACTCTCTGGCAGCCTTTATGGCAACCTTGCCGATAACTACGACAAATACAAGTACACCGTACCGCCAGATGGTACTGATTTAAAACGGGTTCGTACCTTGTCTCGACAATATTATGAAGATGCTGTTCGCCTTGATAACCTGCAACTAACCTACTTTGATACTTTCGGCCAAAGTTGGTTTGGTCAAAGCTACGCAGGGTATCTCGAAACTATGTTTGCTGGTGTCGGCGGCGAAATACTCTATCGTCCATTAGGTAAAAATTGGGCGGTTGGGATTGACGGAAACTATGTAAAACAGCGCGACCCTGACACCGCTTTTGGTCTGTATAAAGAAGAAGTGCATTCTGATCCACAAACGGGTCGAAACTATCGAGTACAAACGGGTACAGTAACAGGCCATGCAACGCTCTATTGGCAGCCTAAGTTTTGGTCATTGATCGACAATACGTTACTCAAGGTCAGTGCGGGGCGTTACTTAACTGAAGATATCGGTATGTCGGTCGATTTTTCTAAACAGTTTGATAGTGGTGTGATTGCCGGGGCGTTTATTTCTAAAACCAACCTTTCTGCAGAAGAGTTTGGTGAAGGCAGTTTTACCAAGGGATTTTATGTTTCAATTCCTATGGACTTGATGACCATTCGGCCGAGTACACAGCGCGTGACCGTATCTTGGTTACCGATTCAACGTGATGGTGGGCAAATGCTGAACCGACAATATCGCTTGTACGATATGACGGATGCACGCTCCCCTTGGTATGGTCGCCCTATCTCAAGCAACTAGCTTAGACTATTGTTACTAATAAAAAGAGAGCTCATTCATGGGCTCTCTTTTCAATCTCTGCCTAAAGAATATCGCTACTTTTCAACAAGAAACAGCCAACCCACTATTGATTAAAGCATCTACTATAACTATTTTTTATGTGACGCATAGCAATGTAATCGATTGCATCTATACTTTTATTAGGTAAACACATTTGATCTAGATGCGCATCAAGATCTCGGTATTGTTGGCTTTGAATAGGAGGTTCTTATGTTCCTTCAGCCTGTTATCGGATCTCATTTCTGTCGATTATCTCGCTACTTAATGTTAGTGCTTACTTTCATTTTAGTAGGTTGCGCAGCGTCTAATGGGCCAACCATGAAAGCGCAAAATCCCCCAGCGATTAATTATGAATTCACCGGTATTCCATTGCTGTATTTTGGTTATGGATCGAGTGTGCCCTTAACTCCAAATTTAAGCTTAACTGCAGCCCATGTGGCAAAAATGAATTATGCCAAAGTGGTGGCTTACCATCCCACTTGTGATGTGGCTTTGATCGAGTCAGACAACCAACATGTTGTACTTCCAGAATTAGGGCTAGTTTATCAAGGAGAAAAAATAGAGGCGTTTGGTGTGAGTGGCAGTGGTGATGTGGTGATGGGAAAAGGGACGTACCATTTGGACTTAAACTTCGTCAATAGCCGTTACTTCAGCCAATGCCCAGCCAGTATTACCGACGCCCCAATACGTTCGGGCATGAGTGGCGGTGGTGCATTCAATGCACAAGGCGAATTGGTCGGTATATTAGCGGCTATTGCCAATAAAGCAGATACGAGGCTTGTGAACGGAGAAAAATTAGATATCGAACGCTTAAGCATTTTTGTTTCGATCAATTTCATCCAACCGTGGTTGAAAGCACAAGTGAACACTTACCACCACGGAGAATATCAATGGCCAAATGTAGAAACGAACGAAACAAGGTTAGCGCGAGCAGAGTAACATTGATAAAAAAGATAATTGCCAAGAATTTCATTGCGTCACAGTAAGGTCAAAAGATCTTTTGTGACGCAGACGGATTAAACCCTATCCCCAGCGCCTTTACCTAAGACGGTTTGAATAATACAGGTAAAATATAGCGTGAGTGACATGTTTTGAATCATCTTCAGATCCCAATCTGCCAACAGTTCAGGAGTTGACATATCGATCTCGTTTACCTGTGCCAGACCTGTGATCCCAGGGCGAACATCAAACACTCCTTTCTCGTCTCGGATCTGAATTAACTCTTGTTGGTTAAATAAGCATGGTCGAGGTCCAACTAAACTCATCTCACCTTTAACGACGTTAATCAGTTGAGGAAGCTCATCTAACTTCGTTTTACGCAAGATACTACCCAGCTTAGTTACTGAACTCGCGCCCACCAAGTGAGTCGCAACCGATTGAGTATCGACTGGCATGGTTCGAAACTTGATTAATGTAAATGGCTTCTTGTGACGCCCAACTCGAGTTTGCATAAACACCGGTGAGCCAGTGTCAAAATACCCTAACACGCAAACGATCAATAAAATCGGCCAAAGAATAGATAGCCCTAGCAAGGCAAAGACAAAATCTAAAATACGCAACATTAATGGTTCTCTACTTTTTATTGTGTAAGTAAGCACTTACGGTTTTTTGGATACCTTGTTGAAAGGTGTATGGCGGTGACCAACTCAGCTCACGCTTGGTATCACTGATATCGACATGCAGGTCACAACATAAACGTTGAGCCATCGATTTTTTGCCAGTAATGATGAATAACGTCTTAAGCACACGCTCAGGAATAGGCAATAAACGACTAGGTACAGCAAGCGAATTTGCGATAGTTTTCAGTATCTCAGTTGTTGAAACATCAAGATCATCAGATACTAGAAATGTCTTTCCTACAGCGTTCGTGTGAATACAACAATTAAGGATTAAATCCACTAAGTTCCCAAGATATACTAAGCTGCGTTTGTTATGTATGAGTCCTAAGGGTAGAGGTATACCTTTTTCAACCCACTGGATCATACTGAGGAAATTCGCTTTTACACCTTCACCATACACTAAGGGTGGCCGTATAATGACCACTTCTAAGCCCGTTTCATCGGCTAATTTCTTTAACCCTTGCTCGGCTTCATATTTACTTAGGCCATAAGGATCGTCAGGAATGAACGAAGTTTCAGGCCGAAAAGGCTGATCAGTTTTTGAATACTCACCATTCACTTTGATTGAACTGATGAAAATAAATCGTTTCACGCCCGCTTCCACCGCCTGACGAGCTAAATTCAAGGTACCCGCAGTATTAACATCACGATAAAGCGTCAGTGCATCCTGAGCTGAATCTTGCATTTGATGCACTCTAGCGGCGCAATGGACGACACAGTCCACACCATTGAGCGCTAAACGCCAATCCGTATTCGCCTCCAAAGAGGTAACAAAATCAGATTGAGAGTGGTTGGTGCGATTCAACGTACGACTCTGGCCAATGCACTCCCAACCGATACGTGATGCCTGTTCCATCACTTTAGAACCAACAAATCCAGAACTGCCTGTAACCAATATTTTCAAAATGTGACCTTTAATTTAAAGCTAAGTGCATGCAAACTGTGCTCAGGGTTAAACTCCACCACTGAAAGAAATATTTGAACAATAATCGATATTCCAAGTTAGGGTAAAGGGTAGCCAATTTGCCTCAAGCAAACTACAATTCTAGCGATAACAATAATATCCATATCAACATCGTACGTACACCGCCGATGTGACTCATAAAGGCTTAGTAGCAAGTAATGTTCACACCTATTGAATTTCTTCTCAATGCACAAAGACAAAACAAGCGCCTAATTACGATTTGCTATGACATTCTAGCGATTATTTGTTCTCTTTACCTCGCGATTGCACTGCGACTAGATACCTTTAGTTTTTATATGGGAGCGAAAGAGCTCGCCAGCTTAGCAACCACACTAGGTGTAACTATTTTTTGCTTTGTCCGGCTTGGAATGTACCGAGCGGTTCTACGTTATATGATGATGCCTGCAATCGGCTATATCTTCCTTTCCGTTTTCTTATCAGCGCTTACGCTTGCCTTAAGTGGCTTCTTCTTTCAGGCCTTTATTCCTAGAAGTGTACCCTTTATCTACGCTGGACTTGCTATTCTTAGCTTAGGTGGCCCAAGAATCCTTATCAGAACCATTTATTATCACTATTACAAAAGACAAAAACCAAACGTCTTTATCTACGGTGCTGGATCCACTGGGAGAGATCTAGCCTATGCCCTTATCCAAGGTGATGAATATCACCCTGTCATACTGCTTGATGATGATCCGATTAAAGCTGGCCAAATCATGTTTGGTATTCGTGTGCATCACAGCGACCAATTTGAACGACTACAGTCACTTTATCAGCCAGTCAAATTGCTGCTCGCAATTAACAATATGAATAAAGGTGAGCGATTAAGACTGCTTGAAAGGCTCTCTCATTGGCCAATTGAAGTTCAATCTGTCCCTTCAGTGGAGGATATTGCCGCTGGTAGAGCGCAAGCCACAGATGTTCAGGACTTAGATATTTCAGATTTACTGGGTAGAGCACCAATAGCGCCAGATAAGGCGCTATTGAGCAGAAATATTACTGGGAAAAGTGTGATGGTGACAGGGGCTGGTGGCTCCATTGGTTCTGAACTGTGCCGTCAAATTATTGCCCAAAATCCCACAACGCTCGTTTTATTTGAACTCAATGAATACAATCTATATTCCATCGATCAAGAACTACAAGCCATAAAAAAAAATCTAAAATTAGAGACCAAAATTGTCGCGGCTCTTGGTTCGGTGCAAAAGGAAAACCGTTTACATAAACTAATGGTCGCTCATAAAGTTAACACTATTTACCATGCTGCGGCTTATAAGCATGTACCGCTTGTAGAAGATAACGTCATCGAAGGTATTCGCAACAATGTATTCGGTACCCTAGCATGTGCTACGGCGGCTATCGAGGCTGGTGTCGAAAGTTTCACACTCATTTCAACCGATAAAGCGGTACGTCCTACGAATATTATGGGCACCAGTAAACGGATGGCAGAATTAGTTCTACAGGCACTGGCTGATAAAGGAACCAAAACTATTTTTACTATGGTGCGTTTTGGTAATGTGCTTGGTTCTTCAGGTTCTGTTGTACCCCTCTTCAAAAAACAGATAAAAGCTGGCGGCCCTGTTACCGTTACTCACCCTGACATTATCCGCTACTTTATGCTAATACCAGAAGCAGCCCAGTTGGTTATTCAGGCTGGAGCAATGGGGCATAATGGACAAGTCTTTGTGTTAGATATGGGCGAGCCAGTTAAAATTGTCGACCTAGCAAAACGGATGATCCACCTGATGGGTATGAAAGAGTACTTTGATGGCAATAGCAATGAGGGAGATATTGAAATTAAATTCACTGGTTTGAGACCCGGTGAAAAGCTCTACGAGGAATTATTGATTGGTGACAATGTCGAGGGCACAAGCCACCAAAAGATAATGACGGCTTGTGAAGATAAGCTCACTTGGAAAGAGATGCATCCCCTACTCCAAGAATTGGATATATGCTGTCATAACTTCGATGTTGAATGTATTAAGCGTATCTTACTTGAAGCGCCAACTGGTTACTCACCACAGCAATGAGATATTAATGAAAGTATTACAAGTATACCGAACTTGCTACCCAGAAACTAACGGTGGTGTGGAGCAAGTCATCCGATTTATCGCTTCCGGAACGAAAACACTAGGTGTTGAGACAAAGATACTGACGTTGTCTGATAATGATGTGTCCCCCTACAGTTGTGAAGGCACAGAAATAATCCCAGTAAAGAAAACATTTGAGGTTTCTTCAAATGGGTTTTCTTTAAAGCTTATATCTGAGTTTAAAAAATTATCTGAGTGGGCTGATATAATCCACTATCACTACCCTTGGCCATCAGGTGATTTAATATCATTATTCAACACCATTCAAAAGCCCAGCTTAGTGACTTATCATTCTGATATTGTTAAACAAAAGCTCTTAAAGGTTTTGTATAAACCTCTAGAGATTCATTTTCTAAACCATGTAAATATAATCGTCGCAACATCACCTCAGTATGCTCAAACCAGCACTAACTTACAGAAATATAAAAATAAGGTACGGGTAATTCCACTTGCGATTGACGAAGAGACTTACCCAACTCCGTCAAAAGACAATATTGATATGTGGCGGGATAAAGTTGGAGAAGGTTTCTTTTTGTTCGTTGGGGTATTGCGTTATTACAAGGGGCTCGATTACTTGCTCGAAGCAGCAAAAATCAACCGATTACCGATAGTGATTGCCGGAGATGGCCCGGAAAGAGAAAAACTAGAAGCATATATAGCCGAACATCATTTAGAAAATGTAAAGTTGGTAGGATTCATTTCTGAAGAAGACAAAGTCTCCCTGCATTTATTATCTAAAGCTTTCATTTTTCCTTCACATTTACGTTCAGAAGCGTTTGGAGTGTCTTTATTGGAAGCACAGATATCAAAGAAACCGATTATTAGTTGCGATATAGGAACAGGATCTACCTATGTCAACATCCATAATAAAACCGGAATTGTAATAAAACCGGCTAATGCAACTGATTTAAGTGATGCGATGAGTAAGCTCGAGAACAACAACATTCTCTGCAACAATCTAGGTCAAAACGGATATGAACGAACAAAAAAATTATTTAATTTAGAACAACAGTCTCATAGCTACTTAAAACTCTATCAAACTATTATGGGGCTTACCTAAAATAGGCTTTAGTATTTTCATGGACCTCAATGGAATCCATTAAATCATTTATAGACCACCAACGATAATCACAGTGCTGCTCTCTAGGTAAACACTTCAAATCATGATCTAGTAATATATTATAGCCAAGCACGATATAATGCGTTGTAAAATCTGTACTACTAAAATTATCATTGTAAAGATGTTCAAAAACTCCTTGAAACTTAAATTGGGAAATTTCATAGCATTTTCCCAATTCATTTCCAGTTAATCGACTAAACGCATCTCTTATTCTTTCATCCTTTAAAATACGCCCCCCCGGAACAAACCAATATCCTTGAGCGGGTCTATTATTCCTATAACCAAGTAAAATTTCACCAGAAGAGTTTCGAACAATCAAGTCTATCGATATGAGTGGCGTTGATTTTATTACATTTTTGAATGTATTAATTTCTAACATAGTTTTATTGAATAATAAATAATAGTATCAGTGAAAAACCGCCTTCTTAGAAGGTGGTCACGGAAAAATCATGAACACTCTCATTAATAAAGGCTCGAAAACACCTTTAAAAGGTACTCTGAATCCATCGTACACATTGCTCTTTTGTGTTTAATACTTGCTTTTAAAGTCGTTTCACTCTTCAGCATGTTTAAGCACATTTGTCTGATCCTTGCGAAGTTCTCTGCACTTTCTTCAGCCCTTTTTCGGCAAGCATCTTCGCCAAATTCAGTATCGAGTGTCCAATGCATCGACTCAACTAACCAGTGTGAACGCGTTGCATTTAACAATTCCTTAGCATTTAAATCCTTCGAGCTAATATAGTATCTCACCGTCACTTCCGACTCTTTCGCTACGGCTTCTTCTTGTCTCACAGAAACGACGATACCCATTGTTTTTAGCTCGGGCCAATCAAATTCTAAGTCACCTAAAACTCTCAAATCTGTGTTGGTTAAGGCCAACCTAGTCTCTTGTCTGCCTCGCGATTTTTCTTGCGTGCTATAAGAATCACCGTCGTGTTTTTGCAGCATACTCATATCAAAATAGTTATCGAACGCTTGCTCCAAACGACCTTGATTTCCTTTCACCGCTAGTAGGTAATCCGCGTTTTTGTTTAGTACTTTTTGAGCAATTTTCTTTTGGCATCCCATCGCATCAATACTGACCAAGCAACCAGATATATCAAGCAGTTCCAGCAACTCTGGGATGGCCGTAATCTCGTTACTTTTTTCGTAGACTTTATGCTGTCCAAGACTCACGCCATTTTCGGTCGCAAAAGCATTAACCATATGGATGGCGCCAAGCCCTCGAGAGTTATCATAAGAGCCCCTAACGGTTTTTCCATCAATAGCAATGACTTCACCTTTCGTTAGCTCACAGCAATCTTTCATCCATTCGATAAAGCATTTTTGTAGGCGAGTCGCATTAATCATGCCCATCGCCCTGGCTATCGTCGAGGTAGAGGGAACGCCATGGCTAAAATCACCAAATCGCTTCAAGAAATCCAACCGAGCTTCGCCGTATAGGCTAATCGCTTTCCAGTCATCTTGACCAGAAAGCACAGCACAAATTGTTAACAAAATGATATCCGTTAACTTGTGTTCGACTTTACCTTTTTGGCGGTAATCTGGAATGACATCGAAATGCATAAATGGGTGCTGGTTACTCATTGTTGGACCTCCAATTTGTTTATGGAGGTATTAGAAAACACTGAAAATGATCGTCAAATTGATCATTGGTTAATTGTTTGTTGTGTGATGCCGCTATCCATCAGAACAAGAAAACTGTTAGCTCACCATGCTACAAATCCTTTAAACATGGGCATGTTCATGATTTTTCCCTGATCTGCCGATGGAATGTCTGCCTCAAAATGACCATATCGTTTTAGGAAATCTAAGCGAGAATTGCCAAAGTCAATAATGTCTGATAATTTGTGTGCTATTTTATTTTCCTGTCGATAATCTTTAATGATTTGAAAGTGCATGAATGGGTTGGTTAACTCGCTCATATTTAGGCTCCTATATTGTCTATAAGCAATTAGAAAACAACGAAAATGATCGTCAAATTGATCATTCGTTAATTGTTTTTTGTATGATACAGTTATCCATCAGAACAAGAAAATGGTGAGATCATTATGCTAAAAATCCTTTAAATATGGGCATGTTCATGATTTTTCCCTGCTGAGGTCCCTACTCTCTAGTCACTTTTAGAATTAGCTTTGATGAATTTTATTACCCTTAATGATGGCTTTTCAACTAACTTATGTATAACTATAGAAACAAACAGAACGGAAATAAAAGTCAATATTATACTATAGTAAGCAGATACATTAATTGTATGGAAGTAATACATTAAACTATAGCCCAATAAAGCATGGACAGCATACAATGG
This sequence comes from Vibrio qinghaiensis, assembly GCF_002257545.1. Classification (NCBI taxonomy): domain Bacteria; kingdom Pseudomonadati; phylum Pseudomonadota; class Gammaproteobacteria; order Vibrionales; family Vibrionaceae; genus Vibrio; species Vibrio qinghaiensis. The sequence goes on from NZ_CP022741.1 coordinate 2,673,177, forward strand.
ATAACTAATCGAAGCAAAATACTGCAGTAATCTATATTTTGGAAATGTATCTCTTGATATAAAAAATGCAAGGAAAATGGTCAGTGCAACTAAGTAACTGCTAAAATCAAAGTTAGATAGAGCAGGGTGGGCTTTTGCACAAACTTGAAAGGCCCATATTAAATAAAAAACAAATAAAACTGTCGAACCAAATGTTTCATGTTTAGTTACAAAGTAATAAATAAAAGTTCCAGCATACATAAACAATAAAAATGGAATTACATATGATAAATACAACAATGATGTCTGAACAATCCCCCCAGTATGATTCACCGCATCAATACAAACTGCAGAAAGTAGCGGAGATAAAACCACAAATAACTTAATAGACACTCTTTTCTTGATGACCTTATCAATCGACATAAAAATAGCAGTTAGAAGATAGAAAGTTAATTCTATTTCCAAAGTCCAACTGAGTCCATCAAGTGACGGCACCCAAAAGTAGCCTCTAAGTAAAGTAACTTGCACGATTAGCTGATTTATACTATATGGAAATAAATATTCATCCTGTATTATGCTACCTAGAATATAGATCGAAAGCATCCCTATTAGAAATGATACAATATAAACCGGAAATATACGCACCACACGTGAGACTAAAAAGGAAATAAATGACTGCCTCTCTAATGAAATAGGTATAACAAAACCACTGATAACAAAGAATAAAGCAACCCCAAAAGAGCCATAGCCGAAATTTGGACTAAAAATAAGAGGCTCTAGTCTTTCGGGTAAGTTTACGCTCAACGCTTCCAAATTTAGTAGAGATGAAATGGCGCTGGGACTGGTCCAAAAAGTCAACCCAAAATGAGCTATTAATACTGAAATACATGCAATACCGCGAAGAGAGTTTGCAAATTCAAAGCGCTGAGACATTAACGAATCCTATTGTCAACCTCATTCACTAATGAGGAATTTATAAATATAAGAATAAGAGCTAAATAGGTAAAGTAAGTTTAAACTAGACTCAAACCTAACTTTTAATTTTAACTGTAGGATTACCAACATAGACCCCTGGTTCTTCGATATTTTTTATTACTGTAGATCCTGCACCAATTACCACATCATTAGTAATAGTAACACCATCAATAATTGTAGCATTTGCCCCTACAAAAACGCGATCACCTATTTCTACGCTACCACACAAAACTGAGGAAACGGATATATGACATGAATTCCCTATCTTTACATCATGCTCCAGAATTGAAGATGTGTTAATTATGTTATTATCCCCAATAAAAACACAAGGTCCTATATAGCTTTTTAATGCAATATAGTTTCCTTTTCCAATAGTGACATCATCCATTATATCTGAGGTTATAATCATATTAATGAGATTATTTCGATTTGAATACTTATTATATAATTCTTCCCTTAAATAATTATCTCCAATGCCAATAATTAGATTTGATAAAATAGGCAAACTTTCTATATCAATGAAATGGCTATTACATTCTGCCAAGTTTCCAAAATAACAATGCTGTATCTGCAATCCGATAAGTTTAGACAAGCTAGCTATACTTTTTGCATGTTTTCCACTACCCAAAATATATGTGTTATCCACTCAATTACCGCTCAATCGATTTAATATATTCATTAGCTACTATATCCCAAGTTCTACGCTTGAAGTTCTCATATAGCGGCTCCTGTAACTCTAATGCAAGATCTCGATTATTTATCACCCAGCTAACACAATCAACAATACTCGCAATTGATGTTGGTTCAAAAAACATATTTGGATAATCATCGTACTCTTTAACTATCTCTTTTACCATTGGGATTCTACTCATTACAGAAGGTGTACCAACCGAGTACGCTTCAGAGAAGGTAAAAGGAAATCCTCCCTCAAATAAGGTCGGATTTACATGACAAATAGCATGCTTATTTAGGGCTGCTAAGACTTTCGTTGGCACATCCGTTAGTGAAATAACATCACAATGTAACCCGTTAGAATCAATAAAATCAGCGATTATGTCATCATCATATACCCTACCTGTAAGGACGAGTTTAATAGGGATAAATCTTTCTCGCAAAATTATTTTATACGCTTTCAGCAATGCTAGGATGTTTTTATGTGGTCGACACTGAGATGCATAAAGAATATAGTCACAATCGTGCAATGGGAATCCATTTAGATAATCATCAGACTCATAATATTCTTTGATGTAACTTTTTAGTATTTCTTCTGAAGAGGTTCCCGTCAAAAGATTAGACATATCAACATGCCCGTGCTGTATTACATCAACATCAGTTGAAGCTACTCCAAACCTTTTGCATATATGATTATTCTTGACGTATTCACTGTAACATATGAACTTATCAGCAGTAGCCATAGTGTTTTCAACTCGGTCTAGTGCTTTTATCCAATATTCATCACGAAATTCAACGGGAAAATCATAAAACACAATATCAGGTACAGTAACTACTTTTCGCCCCTGCAAATATTTAATTTCAGGCCAAAACAACGTCGGAACAAACCAATTTTCTATATCCTGCCTGCTATTTAATTTCTGAGCTAGTTTAAAAAGTTCTTGATCTCGTATACGTTCAAAAATCTTTTGCACCAACTTATCATTTTTAATATCTTTTCCATTTGATTTATAGCGAGCTAAAAGACTAAGAACAGTAGAGTGGTACCTTCTAGTTATCCTTTTAACCCCCTTCATGCCGATGAATAATAGTATAGCAGTAATAAAGACTGGCATTAATAGTATACCGAGAATAGCTGAGATGCTTATTATTAAAGCACTAATAGTAATCAACTTATTAAATGACCATCCTCCAGATATAATATTAAAAAATTCATTAGCTAATCTAAACTTGACTGGAAGAAATTTAACTTTAATCCTAGAAAAAAAACCGAACTTTCGTTCCCTTAATTTCTCTCGAATCCGAAATATTAAGGGAATGTAATCAGTAGTAATGATTTCAATATTATCTAAATCAATATCGTGCTCGTAAATTAGCTCTAGAAAGGTATCCTCATACCATTTTGGCATTGCTATAGGAATTCTGCTATGAGTGTTATTATTGATAACACCTTTAAGAATAAAAGTAAGCAATCGCCCTAAACCTTGGTCATTTAGTTTTTGTTCTGGCGCGTACCCTAAATAAATCCCAAACTTAGCCAAAAAGCACCTCCTTAAATGCATTAGAAAAATCTTGAAGGCCAATATTTCTTACTACTTTTTTATCAATTGAGTTAGTAGGTTCATCCATTACTAATTGCTCCATATATTTAAGTCTTTTAGCGAAAGATGAAATCGTTCGTTCTTCAATATATACAACATTCAGATCATAAATTCTATCCATCTCAACTATCTGAGGGTACTTACTGGATAAGCAAGGCACACCTAACTCTTTTGCTTCCAAGAGACAGAATGTCCCATTGTCAAACTCGCAACTATGTAATAAAAAATCACTACAATTTAAGATCGATGCATAACGTTCTTTTGTTAACTCTCCCATTAGTCTAATGGATGATTTAGTTAGTTCAGACAGAGAGTGATATGTACTTGTTACTTTAGCTAAGTGGTGCTTATCATTTTTATCAATGCGACTATCAAACCTATTAGTATCAACACCCGTTATAACAAGATCTAATTGTCCATCTAGGCATTCTTTATAGTAACTAAATGCTTTCAATGTTAACTCTTGATTTTTATGAGGACCGCTATTTGTAGTCCAGATAATATATTTATTTTCTGATTCAATTTTTTTATCTTTAGGGTTGTCTACTAAATATTTTTTGATAGACTGGTAACACATCGGTGCAATGCTAATTTTATTTCTATTGACTCCAGCGTAACTATTTATATCCTTAGCTGTATGCTCTGTTGTTACAATAACTCTATTGGAATTTCTGACTGTATACATATAGCCAATCTGGGCTTCTTTTATTCCATGATACAGGCCGGGTATATATCTTTGTATATAATCAAAAACTAGTACACTATAGGGCTTGATTGGCGCTAAAGGAGGAGATAAGCGATCTGATACAACTAACCAATGATCGCAATCTTGTAAATATCCTAGGCCATCATCAGGGAGTGAATATCTTTGTGATTTTGCAATAATTTTACTACTATAGCCGCTAAGTCTTCGTATATTTTCTACTTCGCTATGACTAACTTCCAACCAATTTGTAACTCTTATTTCAACTCCTTCAGATCGTATTGACTCTAGCAGATCTTCACTATAATCATGCCCATGAGGTATCGAAAAGACAATCCTTGTTATAAATATACCTTTCTCCGATAGTTTAAATATATTCTGAATTGTTGATATACAAGCATTTAAAGTTCCGCCAGAATAAGCTATTGGTAATATAACAGCAATTGTTCTAAACTTTTTATTTTTTCCATCAACCCCTAAAAGTTCGAAGTTATTCTTCCACTGATTAAGGATTTCATAAGGATCAAATTCCTCAAGTAATATTTGTTGAGATTTTTTGACTTCACGAATGAATTCTTTATCTCCGCTTAAGATTCTTTCAATTTTTTCTTGAGCTTCCTCATAACTACTGCATGCACCAGGAAGCTTTGAATTAGCGATTTCTCCAAGTAATCCACCTTGCATGTAGATTAACGGTTGTCCTGCTATAATAGCTTCGATGGGATGATAATGAAGATGTCTTTTCTCATTAGAATGGTAAAACATTACACTACTTGACAGTATATGTTGATTCAATTCCGATCTAGAAATAAAACCTAAAACTCTTTCATCATCAACAGCGATAGGCTGTGCGCCACCAATAATCCATGGATAGCCAGAAAAATATTTCTTCATCTCTTCATAAATAACCCCATAGTAAGCTGGTGAGCTATTTATTCTCGGACATACAGTAAAAAGTTGATTTTTTTCTCCGTTCCACTTATTAGATAAATCACTAACTAATTCTTTAGGTAATGATAGTTTGAAAGTTAGAGCTTTTTCCTTAAATAAACCAGTCTCAACAACTGATAGATTAGAATAAGCTTGAGCAAAGACAAACCTTTGTTCAATTTTGCATAGTTCACTATAAAGTTCAGGTTCATTTTCCTGAAGTATTCCCGTATAAGTAGCTTCACCAGCTAGACCAAAAACTCTTAAAAAGACAAAGCCTAAAAAACTAGATACAACATGCTTAAGTTGCTCTGGAAAAAAACCACAAAAAACTAAGTCAAACTCATCATTTGCTATATCTTCTACACCAGTAAGCCCATGATTATAAAAATCTTGTTGATTTAATCTTTCTAATTTATCGGCATCTAAGGTCAATGATTTATCATAAATGTATGTTACGTCAGCAGATCTATTAGCCTCATTTTCTGGTATGATCTTAGGTACGAAGATTTCACATCCCATACTTTGTAACAAGGGTACCTCAAAGTCTCGTAATGTCGTGTGGTTTAACAACCACATGACTCTAATTGGTTTTTTACGTTGCAATTCCATTTATTTCCTTATATTCCAAAATAGCACTATCTATTGGACCATCAAATACAATCTCTCCTTTATGAAATACTATACCTCTAGTACAAATATCCTTTAGTGATGAAAAGTCATGCGATGCCAATACCAATATTTTCGCCTGTTCAATTAGTTCAGTTATACGTCTCTTTGCCTTAGCCATAAAATTAGCATCACCGGCGCCAATAACTTCATCTAAAAGAAGTATATCTCCACCAACTGCTGTAGAAATAGCAAAGGCTAATCTAACTTGCATTCCCGCTGAGTATGTTTTAATTGGGTAATCAATAAACTCCCCAATACTTGCAAAGTCTACTATCTCTTGCTCTTTTTCTCTCATGAACTTAGGAGACAGGCCTAATAATAGCCCTCTATATAGAATATTCTCCCGCCCTGTTGCATCAGGTTCAAAACCAAGGCTAAGATCAAATAAGGAGCGAATCTGTCCCTTAACTATTAGCTCACCACTAGAAGTCGGGTATAAACCAGCAACGGTTTTTAAAAATGTACTTTTTCCTGCGCCGTTATGACCTAATAAACCAACTCTTTCACCATCACTTATCTCTAAACTAATATTTTTTAGAGCATGTACATCAACCACATTTTCTTTTTTATTTCCACTGATAACACTTGACAACAATGATTTGATCGATCTTTCTTTATACGATGATGAAGCATAATGCAGATTAATATTTTTAAGAAGAATTTTGTTACTCATAGGTAGAAGATCACTTTTCGTTCTGCTTTACGGCCTATTAACCAAGCAAATATATAAAGAATTAGAGCGGTTAATAGACAAAAAGAATAATTCTGATAAGTTGGGAATTCCCCTCTTAAGAGGGGAGCCCTAAATAATTCCAAAACGTGGTAAACAGGATTATTATCAACCAGTATATCTAACCCACCATTTCTAAACATTCTTTCTTCGAAATAAACGGGTGATATAAACCAGATTGACTGCATAACTAAGGCCATTATGTGAGGAACATCTCTAAATCTAACACCAATATATGCCAACAACGTTGCTAAAGGCCACCCAATCAACGCTATTATTGGAAATGCAGTTAAAGTTGCTAACCACGAAATATTTATATTTTCCGGTAAAACAACAGCTGTCCATGCATATAAAGATAGACTTGCTAACATAAGAACCATTATATTGCTAAATATACCTCTTAAGGTATATATAGCTAATGGGTGATTACATTGCTTTATATATGCATCTGCCTGAACAAATGCTAGTGACCCTCCCGCAGTACAAGAAATAACAAAATCCCAAACAATTATTCCAGATAATATATAGGGAGCATATGTGACAATATCTGTATTGAACATTTTGCTAAACACAACAGATATTAATAATGTTAGACCAAGTGGCTGTATAAATGACCACAATACCCCAAAAAAAGACCTACGCCATCTAGACCTTAAATCAGAAAAAGCCAGATGTTGCCAAAAATATCTAGCTTCCCATATACCTTTTAAATATGAATTCATATGAAACCTTTCAATCACTAACCGCCACTGAAGCGGCTAGCAAACTAGCCTACTTAAAGAAATTTCTGATTAGAGAGCAAATATAAAGAACATTCTCCTGCGTTAGATCAGGGAAACTTGGTAGATTAAAACCGCAATCTCCTAGCATCGTTGCCACTTTAAAGTATTCATCGGAAAAAACATGAGGCATAGTGTTTACAGGCGGGAAGAGTGGTCGAGTATCCACTCCTTCACATTTCAAACTGTCTCGTAATCCGTTCCGTATTTCTTTATTTTCAGCAAGAACTGAACACATCCAGTATGAGTGTGTTAAATCACAATTTACTTCCTGTAATTTTAAAGGTAAACCTACCAAACCTTCGCTATACCATAGTGCAATAGTTTTCTTTTTCTTTAAAATTTCGTCAGCTCTTTCTAACTGAGCTAAGCCAATCGCTGCACATAAGTTGGTCATACGATAATTATAAGCTATTGCATCATGCCAATATTCTCGAGTTTTTGAGACACCTTGACTCTTCAAATGACATGCTTTGTCATAGCTTTTCTCTGTTTTGCAAACTACCATACCACCTTCACCAGTAGTGATGGTTTTATTGCCAAAGAAACTAAAGGTAGCTACATCTCCAAATGTACCTACGTGTCTTCCTTTGTAGTAAGTTCCAAATGCTTCTGCACAATCTTCAATTAAAAGCAAATTGTATTCAGAGCAGATATTATCAAGAGCATCCATATCACAAGCTAACCCGTACAAATGGACAGCCATAATTGCTTTAGTTTTTGGTGTTATTTTTTTAATTACGTTAACAGGATCTATATTCCAAGTACTTTCTAAAGAATCTACATACACTGGTTTTGCACCAGTTTGTACAATCGTATTTACAGATGCAACATAAGTAAATGCAGGTACAATTACTTCATCACCTTCACCTATACCAAGAGCTTCCATCGCTAAATGTAGCGCAACTGTGCCATTGCTTACTGTAGTACAATGCTCGGCTCCAATGTATTTACCAAATGCAGCTTCAAACTTATTAATATATTCTCCGCGAGAAGATATCCACGTAGTTTCAACACAGTCAGCTACATATTTAGCTTCATTTCCAAGTAGACTTGGCTTATATATTGGTATCATATTTTAAATCACTCTACCGAAACACTTACATCAAAACCACTATCTTTTAGTAGTGCATGTTGTTTAGCAAGACTATAGTCATGCTTTACCATTTCCGAACACATTTCTTGTACCGTAATTTCTGGAATCCACCCGAGTTGCTCTTTCGCTTTTGTAGGGTCTCCTAGTAGAGTTTCTACTTCTGCCGGACGGAAGTAGCGAGGATCAACTCGAACTATCACATCACCGATGGCTACAGATTTCGCAAGATCCCCTGTAACTGCTTTAACGACTGCTATTTCATTAACCCCTTCGCCAGAAAACTCAAGTTCAATACCCAATTCTTGGGCTGACATTCGTACAAACTCTCTAACCGAAATTTGTTTACCTGTTGCAATTACAAAATCTTCAGCAATTTCTTGTTGCAGCATCATCCATTGCATTCTGACATAATCTTTAGCATGGCCCCAATCACGAAGCGCATCCATATTGCCTAGATACAAACACTTTTCTATGCCTTGTGAAATATTTGCAATACCACGTGTGATTTTTCTAGTAACAAATGTTTCACCACGTCTTGGGGATTCATGGTTAAACAAAATACCATTACATGCATACATACCATATGATTCGCGATAGTTTACAACGATCCAATATGCATACATTTTTGCAACAGCGTATGGTGAGCGGGGGTGAAATGGCGTTGTTTCACGCTGCGGGATTTCTTGTACTTCACCATAAAGTTCTGATGTCGATGCTTGATAAAACTTAGTTTTCTTTTCCATCCCTAGAAAACGAATAGCTTCAAGAAGTCGAAGTGTTCCTACGGCATCCACATCTGCAGTATATTCAGGGCTTTCGAATGAGACCGCAACATGCGATTGAGCGCCTAAATTATAGACTTCATCTGGTTGAACTTCATGTAGAATTCGAGTCAAGTTGGAGGTGTCAGTTAAATCACCATAATGAAGTTTAATATTGACATTTTCTTCATGCGGATCTTGATACAAATGATCAATTCTTTGTGTATTAAATTGAGATGAACGACGTTTAATACCATGAACTTCATAACCTTTTTCAAGTAGAAACTCAGCTAAATACGATCCGTCTTGACCGGTAATCCCCGTAATGAGTGCAATCTTTTTTGACATATCTATTTTTCCATTCCGATTATTATTTCTGTTATTTCACTGATTCTTATATTCATAAGATCAGCATTATTTTTTGACTCTACATTTAACCTTAATAAAGGTTCCGTATTAGATGACCTCAAGTTAAATCTCCAGTCTTCAAATTCAAAAGAAATCCCATCCGTTCTATCTACAACTAGGGCGCTAGAGCTATATTTATTTTTTATTTTGTCAATTATGAAGTCTGTGCAGTTTACCTTAAAATTAATTTCACCAGAGCAAGGGAATCGGCGAAGTCTTCCATTCAAAATTTCGCTAATTCCTTTACCTTTAAGAGATAATAATTCCGCGACCAACAACCAAGGAATCATACCAGAATCACAATATGCGAAATCGCGAAAATAATGATGAGCGCTCATTTCACCACCGTAGATAGCATCTTCTTTGCGCATGCGCTCTTTTATAAAGGCATGACCCGTTTTAGACATAACAGGAATGCCACCAGCTTGACTTACAACATCAATGGTATTCCAGCTTAAGCGTGGATCATGAATGATTTTAGCACCTTGCTCTTTTTGTAAGAATGCCTCAGCCAATAAGCCTACGATGTAGTAACCTTCAATAAAATCGCCATTTTCATCAAATAGGAAGCAGCGGTCAAAATCACCATCAAAGGCAATCCCCATATCAGCCTTGTGTTCCTTTACTGCATTTGCGGTATCAGCACGGCATTCTGGCAACAATGGGTTAGGAATACCATTTGGGAAATTACCATCTTCTTCATGGTGCACTTTGATAATTTCTAATGGGATACTTAATTCAACAAAACGTTTTTCCAACTCATCAATCACGTGGCCAGCGGCTCCATTACCCGAATTGATGACCAGCTTCATTGGCTTTATGTTTACTGGCGTAATATAGCCCATTAAGTGATCTACATATTCTTGAAGTAAAGATATCTTTTTGTAGCTACCTTTCACTTCAACGTCTACAAACTCATTCTTTTCAGCCAAAGCTTGAATTTCGCGTAAACCAGTATCGCCACTAATAGGTTTAGAACCTTCACGAACCAGCTTCATACCGTTGTAGTCCATTGGGTTGTGACTTGCGGTTACTTCAATACCACCATCAACACCAAGGTGGAAGGTCGCAAAATAGATCTCTTCGGTACCAGTAACGCCGATATCAATCACATTAACACCAGCATCTATTAAACCATTAGCTAACGCCTTTTTTAGCTCTTCACTGGTTAAGCGAACATCACCACCTACAACAACTGTTTTATCTGTGTCATTTTCGCTTTTTAAAAACTGTCCATATGCGCGGCCAATTCTGTATGAAATGTCGTTATCGAGTTCAGTACCTAATTGCCCACGAATATCATAAGCTTTAAAACACGTTAATTCTTTCATGATTATTTATCCTCGAAACGTACTACATCATCTTCGTTTAGGTATGAACCGGATTGAATTTCAATCAGTTCTAATGGAATTTTTCCTGGGTTTTCAATCATGTGGTTCATTCCAACTGGAATATACAGTGATTGGTTTTCGGTAATGACTTTCACTGAATTATCAAAAGTTACTTTTGCCGTACCAGACACAACCACCCAGTGTTCAGCTCTATGAAAATGCATCTGTAGTGACTGTTTTTTACCTGGTTCAACCGTAATGCGGTTTACTTTATAGCGCTCACCTTTATCTATCGCATCTGATTTACCCCAAGGGCGATAGCTTTCACGGTGCTCTCTATACTCAGCACGGTTCTCTGCTTTCAGATGCTCGACAATTTTCTTTACTTCTTGGACCTGATTTTTGTCTGCAACTAGCACAGCATCTTTAGTCTCTACTATTACGATATCTTTCAAACCAACAGCAGCTACTAGTTTATTTGGCGCGTAGATGTAGCAGTCAGAAGTACCATTTAAAATGGCATCACCTTGACATACATTACCGTATTCATCTTTATCAGATACTTCCCACAAAGCAGACCAAGAACCGACATCACTCCAACCGGCATCCATAGGAACAACCACACCGAGCTTAGTATGCTCCATTACTGCGTAGTCGACGGAATCATCAGGACATTGGAGGAATGCATCTACTCCAACTCGAATAAAGTCAAAATCATGAGTTATACCTTCCATTGCAAGTTCACATTGTCGGTAAATGTCTGGCGAATGTTGTTTGAGTTCCTTAAGAAAAACCGAGGCTTTAAACATAAAGCAGCCACTGTTCCAGTAGTACTCACCGCTGGCTAAATATTGTTCAGCGACTTCCAACTGAGGCTTTTCGACAAATGCATTGATACTATAAGTTCCGGATGCAACTTCTTCACCACGATGAATATAGCCATATCCTGTTTCAGGGGCCATAGGAACAATACCAAAAGTAGCGAGCTTACCAGCCTCTGCTTGATGTGCAGCCTGAATAATTGCCGATTGAAATGCTGCTTTATTTTTTACAAAATGATCGGCAGCTAAAACAAGTAATATAGGATCATCGCCCTGCTGTATTGCTGTCAAAGCAGCCAAAGCTATAGCTGGAGCTGTATTTCTTCCTGCAGGTTCAAGAATAATTCGCGACTTTTTTCCATAACTACGGATTTGTTCAGCAACTATAAAACGGTGATCTTCATTTGAAATAATGATTGGCTCAGCGACTTGCAAGCCATCCAAGCGCTCTATAGTTGATTGCAGCATTGTGAGTGAATGTTGATTGTCAAGTGACAAAAACTGCTTAGGAAAAGCAGAGCGAGAGAGAGGCCAAAGCCTTGAGCCTGAACCACCAGCCATAATGACAGGAATAAACATATTTTCCTCAAGTTTCAATTATAAATTTTTATTGTGCAAGTAACCAAATAGATAATTTTTATACCACCCAACTTTTTATATTATAAATACAAGGCACCCTTAAACAGAACGCCATTTTTATCTTTTTCTGACATAATCATGAGGCCAGATTCAGCTATAGGCCACTCTATCTGAACCTCTGAATCGTTCCACAATATAGAACGTTCAACTTTAGGGTTATAATAATCAGTACATTTATAAACAAACTCCGCGTCATCACTGGTCACATAAAAACCGTGCGCAAACCCTTCAGGAATCCAAAGTTGTCGCTTGTTTTCGGCAGATAGATATACACCAACCCATTGTCCAAACGTTGATGAGTCTTTACGAATATCCACCGCAACATCAAACACTTCACCAGCTATAACTCTGACTAACTTTCCTTGAGTGTTTTCTGTTTGGTAGTGTAAGCCTCTTAAAATGCCTTTCTTCGATTTCGAGTGGTTGTCTTGCACAAATTGGGTTGGCTTACCTGTTACCAGTTCTTCAAAACGCTGTTGGTTCCAAGTTTCCATAAAGAAACCGCGTTCATCACCAAACACGGTCGGCTCAATGATTTTGACATCAGGAATGTCTGTCGCTATCACTTTCATTTTATACACTCTTATAATCGATGAGATGGTTCAATGCCGCCCGCCAATCACTGGCAGTAAGACCAAAGTGTTGATGGATTTTCTGGGTATCTAACCTTGAGTTAGCTGGTCTCTTAGCCGGAGTCGGGTACTCTTGGGTGGTTATCGCATTGACTTGAAAGGGTTTATTTAATAATCCTTGTTCACGGGCTTTATCAAAAATGGCACAAGCAAAATCATACCAACTGACATGGGGTGTCCCTGAAAAATGGTACACACCAAAGGCCGTCGAATTCCCTTCAACAATCGCTTTCGCCATCATCAGTAACGCATTAGCAATATCTCCCGCATAGGTCGGGCCACCATACTGGTCTGACACAACACCTAATGCATCGCGTGTTTGTGCCAAACGGAGCATGGTTTTCACAAAGTTATTGCCATGCTCACCAAACACCCAAGCCGTGCGAAAGATAATGTGCCTAGGGCAAGCCTGTGCAACCGCGATTTCTCCCGCTAATTTGCTTTTGCCATAAACCCCTTGAGGCGAGGTAGGGTCATTTTCCATATACGCATTCGGTTTGTCACCAGCAAACACATAGTCAGTAGAGACATGCAGTATCGCAGCTCCAACGTTATGCGCCATTTGGGCAAGGTAATGAGGGCCATCACGGTTAACCGCATAGGAAAGTTCAACCTCTTGCTCCGCTCTGTCAACCGCGGTATGCGCCGCAGCATTGATGATGATATTTGGTTTGAACTCGTTTACCACCGAATTGACGTGACACGGATTGGTAATATCCAGTTGATCACGATCTACCGCTAAAAACTCAACATCGACCATGGCATTGAGCTGCTGGGTTAAGCAATAACCTACTTGTCCATGACTGCCCGTCACTAAAACACGCATCATGAATGGAATTCCTCTTTAGCTAATCCCGCCAAATATTGACCATAGTCATTTTTAAACATAGGTTTGGCGCACTCAAGGAGTTGCCCTGAAGAGAGCCAGCCATTTCGCCACGCAATCTCTTCTAAACACGCTATCTTCAAGCCTTGAATATGCTGCACGGTTTCAACAAAAGAAGAGGCTTCATGCAGGCTTTCATGGGTACCCGTATCTAACCAGGCAAACCCACGACCAAGCAGCTCCACATTGAGTGAACCATCGTTTAAGTACATCTCGTTTAACGTGGTGATTTCTAATTCACCACGCGCTGACGGTTTGACCTGTTTGGCAAGCGCCACTACTCGGTTGTCATAAAAATATAGCCCAGTGACGGCATAGTTTGACTTGGGCTTAAGAGGCTTTTCTTCGATTGAGATAGCGCGCATCTGCTCATCAAACTCCACCACACCAAAGCGCTCTGGGTCTTTGACTTGATAACCAAACACGGTCGCACCGTGCTCACGAGACGCCGCATGGCGCAGAGTTTTACTAAACGATTGTCCATAGAAAATGTTATCACCTAACACCAAGCAGACAGAATCCTTACCGATGAACTCTTCACCGATCAGAAAAGCTTGTGCGAGGCCATCTGGGCTTGGTTGAAGCTCGTATTGCAGATGAATACCGAAGTCACTGCCATCCCCCAATAAGCGTTTAAAGCTTTCGTTATCTTCCGGAGTGGTGATAATCAGAATATCGCGAATCCCCGCCAACATTAATGTCGAAAGTGGATAGTAGATCATCGGCTTGTCGTAAATGGGAAGAAGTTGTTTTGATACACCACGAGTAATGGGGTAAAGACGAGTGCCAGAGCCACCCGCTAAGATAATACCTTTCATGAAATCGCCAACTGAATTGATTGTTATTGTCCGGAGCCTAAACGTTCACGGCTGTATGAACCATCTAATACTCGGCTCCACCATTCACGGTTATTCAAATACCATTCCACAGTTTTGCTAATACCTGATTCAAACGTCTCTTCTGGCTTCCAGCCTAGCTCTAGCTCGATTTTAGAGGCATCAATCGCGTAACGCACATCATGCCCAGGGCGGTCTTTAACGTAAGTAATAAGGTCTGCGTAATGGGTAATGTTGGCAGGTTTATTCGGAACTAAGTCTTCAAGTAATGCACAGAGTGTGTTCACCACGTCAATGTTAGCTTTTTCGTTATGACCACCAATGTTGTAGGTTTCACCTACTTGGCCTTCTGTCACCACTTTATAAAGCGCTCGAGCGTGATCTTCGACAAATAGCCAATCGCGAATTTGCATTCCATCGCCGTAGACAGGAAGTGGTTTGCCGTCCAGAGCGTTCAGAATCATTAATGGAATAAGCTTTTCAGGAAAGTGGTATGGTCCATAATTGTTAGAGCAGTTAGTCACTATGGTAGGAAAACCATAGGTACGTAACCAAGCGCGTACTAAATGGTCGCTAGAGGCTTTTGATGCAGAATAAGGTGAGGAAGGTGAATATGGAGTCTCTTCGGTAAAGAGGTCATCTGTACCTTCCAAATCACCATACACTTCATCGGTTGAAATATGATGGAAGCGGAATGCCGATTTTTTATCGCTCTCAAGCGTGTTCCAATAACTGCGCGCAGCTTCAAGCAAGGTATAAGTGCCAACGATATTGGTCTCAATAAACGCGGCTGGGCCATCAATAGAACGGTCCACATGGGATTCAGCGGCCAAGTGCATAATCGCATCTGGTTGATGCACATAAAACACACGATCTAATTCTGAACGGTTACAGATATCGACTGGTTCGAAAGAATAACGGCCACTACTTTCAATATCTTGTAATGATTCCAAGTTCCCCGCATAGGTCAACTTATCAACATTGATCACACTATCTTGTGTGTTTTGAATAATATGGCGAACAACTGCCGAACCGATAAAACCAGCACCGCCAGTAACTAAAATTTTCATATGTTTACCCAGAATAGTATTAATATACTACGTTTTAGGCACGCTACCGCCCTTAGGTCTAACTCCTACAAGCGGCACTCTCTTAAGTGGACTCTTCCTTTATAAAATCAGGAAGGGCTATTGGGCAGAAATACTACATCAAAACAATACATAGCGCGAGACTGTCGCTAGCCTAGGTTCGATTTTGTGATTACAGCCACTGGCTAAGCCGCTATAATGCGCATAATTGTTCGTATTATAACCATAGGAATTTTGTATGATCATCGTAACTGGTGGCGCTGGCATGATTGGCAGCAACATTATCAAGGCGCTTAATGAACAAGGCATTACTGATATTCTTGTTGTCGATAATTTAAAAAATGGGCGTAAATTCAAAAACCTCGTTGATCTGGACATTGCCGATTATATGGACCGAGACGATTTCTTGGTGCAGATCATGTCTGGTGAGGATTTTGGT
Source organism: Vibrio qinghaiensis (assembly GCF_002257545.1). Classification (NCBI taxonomy): domain Bacteria; kingdom Pseudomonadati; phylum Pseudomonadota; class Gammaproteobacteria; order Vibrionales; family Vibrionaceae; genus Vibrio; species Vibrio qinghaiensis. The sequence goes on from NZ_CP022741.1 coordinate 2,689,155, forward strand.
CCTATCGAAGCCGTATTTCATGAAGGCGCTTGCTCTGCCACCACCGAATGGGATGGCAAGTATGTGATGCTTAATAACTATGAGTATTCTAAAGAGCTACTGCACTACTGCTTAGAGCGCGACATTCCATTTTTGTATGCTTCATCAGCCGCAACCTATGGCGATACCGATACCTTCATTGAAGAAAAAGAGTATGAAGGTGCGCTGAATGTGTATGGCTATTCCAAGCAGCAGTTTGATAACTATGTGCGCCGTATTTGGCAAGAAGCGCAAGCGCACGGTGAAACTCTTTCCCAAATTACCGGCTTTCGTTATTTCAATGTCTACGGCCCGCGTGAACAGCATAAGGGTTCAATGGCTTCTGTTGCTTTCCATTTAAATAATCAAATGAATGCGGGTGAAAACCCGAAACTGTTTGCAGGTAGTGAAACCTTCCAGCGTGATTTCGTTTATGTGGGCGACGTTGCGGCTGTGAATTTATGGTTTATGAACAGCGGAGTATCCGGTATTTATAACTTGGGTACTGGCAATGCTGAATCTTTCCAAGAAGTGGCCAAAGCCGTTATCAAGCACCATGGTAAAGGTGAGGTTGAAACCATTCCATTCCCAGATCACTTGAAAGGTGCTTACCAAGAGTTCACTGAGGCTGATCTGACGAAATTGCGCGCCGCAGGTTGCCAGCATCAATTTAAGACGGTGGCTGAAGGTGTGGCTGAGTATATGGCGTTGATTAATCAATAGTCTTTATCAGATTAGTAGAACGGATAAACGTTCGTTCTACACGTACTAAAAAGTTATTGCTATGCAACTGAGAGCTAATGTTTTTGAAATCCCCGTTGTTTCATTTTTCTTTCTTTCTATTTTCACTTCTAAATCAGGAATATATATAGGTTTAGTATTATTATCAATTTTATCACTCTATCTGTTATATACAGAAAAGAACCTATTAAAAAATATTAAAAAGCCACCTGTTTTTTTTATTTTCCTATTTGGACTAGGTATTATTATCACCTTTCCTTACCATGGTGACATAAATGACTTTTTAGTGTATTTAAGAAAGGGCTGTATATTTATTATTGTCCCTGTATTAGTCTGTATTCTTCAAAGAAGGCATAATCTAAAATATGCAGTTTTATCCATTGCGGGTGGATTACTTATAGCTCTAGCGTACGCTACATTAAAACTTTTGACCACTACAGCCTATGAACAGCCGCCTTTACGGCTTGATAGTTTTTGGGATGTTGGCCGTTGGTCTGAAATGTTAGCTTATTGCATTGCAATCTTGCTTCCTATTTCTTTTGAATCTAATAAAAATGACCGATTCAAAATATTTTCAATACTACTGCTTATTTTGAGTGTTGTTTTTCTACTTCTATCAGGTAGCAGAGGACCATTGCTTGCTGTACTTATCACAGCATCTTTTTATTTCTTACTGAGATCTCCAAAAGTGATCCTTGGTGTGATTATGATTTGTGCTCCATTGTTCTATTTCGGTAACAACATTTCACAAATTGAAAATATTTCAAACCGAGTAATCAGTATTTCGGACTTAAACACTGATGATTCCAATAAAGCCAGATTAGCAATGTGGGAGCAAGGTGTTAAGTTTTCTTATTATAATCTGCTTGAGCAGCCTCAATACTTCTTCTTCGGTGTTGGTATCAAACAGTTCAGATCAAGCTATACGCAATTTTTAAATGAAACGACCGATATCAGCACAATATTGGAAGAGACTAACAATCAATTTTCGCTTAATGATTTACACAATACCTATTTAGATTTAATGGTAAAATTAGGGGTAATCTACGGGTTAAGCTATATCGGGTTGCTTTTTTTCGTATTTTATCAATTTTGGCAATATACCAAAAATAGTCCTCCATGGGCCTATGCAGGGATCTGTTTAATAGCAACTTATGCTATAAATGCCATGTTTTATACCAGTGGTCTTGAGTATCAAACCACCGTCTTCTTTACTTTAATCGCGTTGTGTTACGCTAAGCTACACAGCAATACGAATGAAGGTGTAACAACTAATGTGTGAAGCAAGCGTCATTATCTCTTTCTATAACAACGTAGATGCGCTTATCTGCATCATACGCTCGTTAGAAAATCAGCAGGGAAACTTTGAAATCATCATTGCAGATGATGGCTCCAAGCCATCTAGTGTTGAACAGGTACAAGCTCTTGTTGATTCATCTTCTTTACCGATTACCCACGTCTGGCAAGAAGATTGTGGATTTAGGAAAAATAGAGCGCTAAATAAAGCTGTACAGCACTCTAAGAGCCCATACTTAATTTTCATTGATGGTGATTGTGTACCCCAATCTCATTTTGTTGCTGATCATCTCAAACATAGAGAGAGCGGCTTTATACTTAACGGCCGACGGGTAGACTTAGATCCGAATTACAAATCAGCTCTTTATAACAGTTTAAAACCAGAGCTATTTTTTAAAAGCAATCAGCTCAATATTTTTTCGCGATACCTTATTGGTAAAGGTAAAAATATCGAAAAAGGTGTGAGGATCACCCATCCAAAATTGTTTAATCGACTTAACCAAAAAAACAAAGGCATTGTCGGTTGTAATTTCTCCTTACATAAGGATGACTTTTTATTGGTCAATGGATTTGACAATCGATACGATGTACCAAGCGTAGGTGAAGACACCGATCTTGAATACCGTTTGATTCAAAGTGGAAAAAGAATCAAGAATATTTTTTATCAGGCAAGTGTTCTCCACATTATTCATCCTGAGCTACCTCGTTTACAGCGAGCGGTTGAACTATTTGAAGAAACGTTGCGAGAAAACAACATCGTCGCACTAGATGGCTATGCTCAGGCTGACCGTGTTAATTAGCCATAACTGAACAATGGTTGAAAATAAATTATGAATATATTAATGGCTCTTTCCCAACTCGAAGTTACTGGTGCAGAAGTGTATGCCACCAAGGTTGGTGATGAGCTAAATCGCCGCGGACATCAGGTATTTTATGTTTCCGATACGCTAACAAAACCTCACCAAGGGCTATTTTATAAACTCCGTTTTAATAAACGCAGTATTCCTCGCCGCTTTTGGCATGTGGGTTATCTTATTTATCTGATTAAGAAACACCATATCCAGCTAGTGCATGCTCACTCTCGCGCCTCAAGCTGGAGTTGTCACATTGCTTGCAAATTAACAAATACGCCTATGGTCACCACAGTACATGGTCGCCAGCCTGTACACGCATCTCGTAAAAAATTTCACGCCATGGGTGACAAAGCGCTGCCGGTTTGTGAGGCCATTGAACAACAACTCATGACTGAATTGAATGTTCCACAAAGTTCGCTCGTCGTAAGCCGAAACGGCATTGAAACGCAAGAATTCGCTTGGCAAAACGCTCCTCAAAATAGCAAACCTGTGATCAGTATTATTGGTAGGTTAACCGGCCCCAAAGGAGATCTTTGCTATCGGTTGCTCGATGAGTGTTTAGACTCAGCGAAATACCAGATTCAGGTCATATCTGGTTCTAAAATTGAAGCGCGTTTTGATAAGTTTACTTCTGACGTTCACTTTCTTGGTTATTCACAAGATGTCGTCTCGATAATTGCTCAATCAGACTTAGTCATTGGGGCTGGCAGAGTGGCAATGGAATCTTTGCTGTGTGGACGGCCTACACTGGCAATCGGGGAAGCAAATGCAATTGGTATTGTCGATGACAAGAATATCGCAGCCGCCATGGCAAGCAACTTCGGTGACATCGGGCCTAAAGATCTCGATATTGATTTTTCAAAAGTTAGTCAATATGTAGAACAAGGGTTAAAAACACCACACTGCTCGCCACAAGTCAGTGAGATAATTCAGCACAGCTACAGCTTAACCAATGTGGTCGATCAAATAGAAGATATTTATCAAACGGTTCATGTTGAAAAGCTGCGTAAAGAGATGCCGATTATTATGTATCATCGCTTTATTAAGGATGAGAGTGAAAAAGGCGTACATGGAACCTATCTGCATATTGACATGCTTGAAAAGCACTTCAAACTGCTAAAAAAAATGGGGTTTGCAACGCTAACCTTTAAAGATTTAGCGGATAAAGGACTCATTCACCGCCTTGAATCAGGCAAGCGCTATATCATCTTAACGGTTGATGATGGCTATCAAGATAACTACGAATTGATGTTGCCGCTATTACGAAAATATGGTTTTAAAGCGGTTGTCTATGTAGTAAGTGGGGAAGATTTTAACCGTTGGGATGTTGAAGTACCGAGCAATCCAGAAAAAGCCGTTGCGTTGATGCACAAACACCAAATTAGGGAATTACACCAATCTGGTCATGTAGAAATTGGCGGTCATACAATGACTCACCCACTGTTGAGTCATCTGCCAGATGCGCAACAACGTGATGAGATAGCCCACAATAAAGCGCAATTAGAAACAATTGTCGGTGAACCGTTAATCTCGTTTGCTTATCCGTATGGTGATCATAATGAAGCCTCAAAATTGATTGCAAAAGAGTTGGGCTATCAGTTTGCGGTTGCAACCAACAGTGGGCCTATAGCTATCCATCAAGACAGATACCAGATTCGACGTATCGCTATTTTCCCGAAAACCGATGTTTTAGGACTATGGCGCAAAGTGCGTGGTAATTATACGTTTAGAAAATTTTCTAAGAATAAATAGCGTAGGCAACCCATGAACGTTTTCCTTGTTACTTCACCATTTCAATATTTGTGTGCCAACGAAGCACGAGTCTTTTTTACTGCAAAGCCAAGCTGCATTGTGGTTGAACTTGGCGATACTGAGATTGGTATTAAGCAACTAAAATCCATGATAGACCATACTCAATGGGATGAGGTCATTATCATACCGGCCAAACAGCGTGCCATGATCACACCAAAGGTGATCAAAAAAATTGCTAAGTTATGCCAACAATATGACAGTCCTCTTGATACTTTTTACTTTGGCGAATACAACGGATGGCGTACCAAAATTTTGATGCGTAATCTGCCATTTGATCGCTATGTCTATTTTGATGATGGAACCTTGACTTTAAACGAGTACAGTCAACTGATTGTTCCTAAAAAAACCTACTACCGCCCGCGTTGGCTACAAGATAACTTATTGCGAATTCAAGGTTGCCAGCCTGCTGGTCATTTGCCTCATTCGGATAAATTACAGATCTTCACACTGTTTGACCTCCCCCCTTCAGATGTAACTATCCACCGTAACCACTTTACTGAGCTACGCCAAAGTCTACGTTTGGATGAACTCTATTCTGCCAAAGCACCGGTCGGTTTTATTGGTCAAGGTTGTATTGGTGAACAAGGACATACGAGCTTATCTGATTATCTGCAAAAGGTTCGTCGTGTTGCACAACAGACATCAAATGGTGTGATCTATTTTCCTCACCGAAATGAATCGAGTAAAGTGACAGAGCAAGTGAAGAAAGTAACGAATCTTAAATATCATTGTTCTCAAGCCCCTCTTGAATTAGAGCTTTATCAACAAAATATCTGCTTATCGAAATTAGTAGGTATGTTTTCTACTGCTATGTATACGTTATCAATGATCTATAAAGAAATTCCTATTGAATCCATCGATAACGATGTTTAATTGTTCACTATTTTGATCAGGCCGTATGAAGTATTTAATTATTGGCCCATCTTGGGTCGGCGATATGGTGATGTCACAATCACTGTACACCACTTTAAAACAGCAAAACCCAGAAGCGACTATTGATGTCATCGCCCCAGGCTGGTGTAAGCCGATTTTACAACGCATGCCCGAAGTGAGCCGCGCAATCGAAATGCCACTGGGTCACGGTGACTTCAATTTATTAGGGCGATATGAAATAGGCAAATCGCTGCGTGAATTTGGCTACGATCACGCTTACATTCTCCCTAATTCAGCCAAATCAGCACTAATACCGTGGTTTGCCAATATTCCTCTGCGCACAGGCTGGCGCGGTGAAATGCGTTACTGGCTGATCAATGACTTAAGATCCAACAAAAAAGCCTTCCAATATATGGTGGAACGTTATGTTGCTCTAGCCCATCCATCCCCAAAAATGCTCGGCTCAACCTCTTTAGGAGGTTTAGATACTCTACCAAAACCTAAGTTGTCTATTGACCCTCTCGCTCAGCAACAAACGCTTGAAAAATTTGCTCTTAATACACAAGGTAAGATTATCGGCCTTTGCCCTGGTGCTGAATTTGGCCCAGCCAAAAAATGGCCAGAAAATCATTATGCTGATGTTGCGCACGCCATGTGCAAACAAGGTAAGCAAGTCTGGCTATTTGGCTCTCTAAAGGATCTCGATACTTGCAATGCCATTAAGCGAGGTATTGCAAAAGAATACCAGACTCTCGTGCATGTATTGGCCGGACAAACCAGCCTAATTGAAGCCGTAGACTTACTCGCGGCTTGTGATACTGTCGTTAGCAATGATTCAGGTTTAATGCACGTTGCCGCTGCCGTCGGGTGTAACGTCGTAGCGGTATACGGCTCTACCTCACCCAAATACACACCGCCACTAGCAAAAAATATGGAAATAGTTCATACCGATATCGAATGCCGCCCCTGTTTTAAGCGCGAGTGTCAATATCAGCATCTGAAATGCTTATCGGAGCTAACGCCAAATCAGGTGTTAGCTAGTATTCGTAAATTGGAAGCCATTGTGGTGAGCGCATGTTAATGAGGCTTGTTTATACACTCATGCTGACTTTGGCGGCTCCTTTACTTTTATTCGGCCTGTATCGTCGTCGGCCCAACAAGCCCAAATTTGGCCCTCGCTGGAAAGAACACTTTGGCATAACTCCCCCACTAAACAGCACTTCGTCCCCTTTGTGGGTACATGCCGTTTCTGTTGGTGAGAGTTTAGCTGCAATCCCACTGATCAAAGCGCTCAAAAAGAATAACCCAGAACAAGTAATAGTCGTCACCACAACCACCAGCACAGGAGCTGAGCAAATAGCTAAGCTCGGAGATTTGGTTGAACATCGTTATATGCCGATCGATTTTGCTTTTGCAGTGCGTGGTTTTCTCAAGGTAATTAACCCTGAGAAAATGCTGATTATTGAAACCGAGCTGTGGCCAAATACCTTAGCCACCGTACACAAAGCCGACATTCCTATTATCGTAGTCAACGCTCGTTTATCTGAAAAGTCCCAGCAAAATTACGCAAAAATACAGCCACTGTTTAACCTGATTCACCCGTGTTTGAGCAAAGTTCTGTGCCAATCTCAAACTGATGTGAATCACTTTGCCATATTAGGCGTACCGACAGATAAACTCTGTGTTACTGGTTCAATCAAATTCGATATCCAAATATCCGACGAGATCAAATCTAAGGGGGATGAATTGCGTATCCAACTTGGTCAAGGCAGACCTGTTTGGATAGCCGCGAGTACCCACAAAGGTGAAGATGAGCAAGTGTTAGAAGCGCATCGACAAGTACTAGGAACACACCCAAACGCGTTATTGATATTGGTCCCTCGTCACCCAGAGCGTTTCGATTCTGTGTTCGAGCTATGCCAAACGCAAGGTTTTGAAACAACAAGGCGAACACAAAGACAAGCCGTTGGAAATACAATTCAAGTTTACCTTGGCGACACCATGGGTGAGATGCTGGTATTGCTGAGCGCAGCAGACGTCTGCTTTATGGGCGGAAGCCTGATTGGAAATAAAGTGGGCGGGCACAATGTACTTGAACCTGCCGCATTGAATATTCCAATAATTATCGGGCCAAATTACTTTAATTTTAAAGAAATCGTGGAAAGACTCGCTGAACAAAATGGTATTTGGATAAAACAACCGGAAAATTTAGAACCGGCTGTAACAGCACTCCTAAGCAACGTTGAAGTCAAAAAGCAATTGAGAAACAACGCCTTCAAGTTTATCCAGGAAAACAAAGGTGCTTTGGAGCGAACTTTGGATTTTTTGAACTAGCTTGCTGTATTAACAATTTTTGTTGGCGACCAAATACCGTGACGAAGTAAAACCTATATATAGAGACTATCTATAATGAGAGAATATAACCTTACTCAAGACGAGAAGAACAATCTGGACCGCTATGGATACCTTTTGGTGAAGCGCCGTTCCGGAAAAAAAACACTGAACCCTTGGCTTGCTTATAAATTAAGTTTTATACGCCGCCATCTTTGCAGAGATCAATATGGAAAATTTAAAGAAGGTTACCGTTATATTTCTGAAAAACTATTCGGATTTACTGTCGGAAAATACAGCACCGGCTACGAACAGTTTTGGCACCAAACACCCTTACTCGATTCTATAGGCGCATTCTGCAATATTTCTGCAGACAATGTAACGATTGCGGGCAACCATCCTATTACCACAGTTTCTACTAATACATTTACCTATTCAAAAAAAGTTGGCTTTATTGAAAATGATAGGCCAATCGATCATTTGACGAATATTAAGAAGATAAAAATTGGTAATGACGTTTGGATTGGTGCCAACGTAATTTTACTACCAGGCGTGGTTATTGGTGATGGCGCAGTCATTGCAGCAGGGGCGGTGGTCAGTAAAGATGTTCCACCTTATGCTATTGTGGGTGGAGTACCAGCAAAAATCATTAAGTATCGTTTTGAACACTCTGTTATAGCATCCCTTCTCAATACTCAGTGGTGGAATTGGGATGATGATAAAATAAAACGCTTTATCCCATATATGGAATCGCCCAATCATTTTCTTACTGCCGTCGGACAAGAAGAGGGGTAACCCTCTTCTTCTAAATGACTATAGTGAAAAGCCATCATCAACGATAATATTTTGCCCTGTCACGTAACGTGATTGCTCTGAGAGTAAAAACAACACAGACCCCACCACGTCTTCAACATCGAGCATACCTGCGCCGTGTGTTTTCTCTTTATAAGCTTTCAGAAATGCTTCTGGTTGGCGGTCAAAAATACCACCAGGGCTGACACAGTTAATTCGAAAACGGCTGTCATTTACATACGAAACCACATATTTATTGAGATGCTGAATCGCAGCTTTAATTGCGGCATACTCCACTGGCATGGTCATCGGCGTGTTGTTATAAATCTCAAACTTAGGCGCAACCACACCATAAATCGATGAGAGATTAACCAGTGAGAAAGGTTGCTGTTGTTGCTTGAAATAAGCAGCACACTGCTGAGTAAATAGAAAAGCGCTGCCAAGATGCAATGACAGATTTTCATTAAAGCTCTCTAAGCTGACGTCAAAAAAGTGTTTGCCGTAAGTTTTATTGCGTGGATAAGTTGAGTTTACTGCGCCATCGATACGTTGATTTTGCTGAGCAAAAAAGCTCTTTACACTCACTTCTTTAGTGACATCCAACTCGCAGCATGACAAATTTTCATTCTGCACATTAATACCGAGTGAATGAAGACGTTCACGCATCGCTTCCAAGTGAATATCCGCTGCAATGACTTTTGCTCCTTGCTTAAGCAAAGCAGGAACAAGACGAGTACCGAGAAGGCCACCCGCACCAGCAACGAGAACGGTTTTATTGTCGAGGAGTTTTTCCATTATTGATGTTCCTGAATGATGGCTTCAGCCAATTTAAAATCGTAAATATCATCAATATCCACCGCACGCTCTTTGGGTATCTCGACACTGGTGACTTTGCCAGAAAAAATTCCGTAGTGGTTTAATACAAACTCAGGAGTGGTGGCGTAAACCACAGTGGTAATATCAAAAATGGCAGGCGCATCCTGACGACGAGCCACTTCGCCTTGCGGTTTATTAACCAGTTCCACCAAACCTGTTTCTGTTTGCTTCACCATATTGAAGAACGGGCTGCGACTGGCTGGCGTAACGGAAATACAGATGTCGGCGTCAGTGTTTTTAAGCTGATTGATAGCATTTTCAACATCGTCAACACTTCTTAGTGGGCTTGTTGCAGGCAAACTGACAAAACAGTCAAACTCACCATAGTGGGTTTGAACCCACTCAACAGCATGACGCCAAGATAACCATTCTGGGCTAGTGTCACTGGCTAATTCTTCTGGGCGCTCAATGACAATAGCACCACCAGCTCGTGCAACATTGGCAATCTGTGCGTCGTCAGTTGAAACGAAAACGTGACCTATCGATGGCGATGCTAACGCAGTATCGATTGAGTATTGGAGTAATGGTTTCCCTGCCAATGGCTTAATGTTTTTTCCTGGCAACCCTTTTGAGCCACCACGGGCAAAGATAAAAGCATTGTTTTTCATTAAATAGTTAACCCTTTAAATCATCAGAGGTTGACATGATTGGAGCGCGCAGTTTGATTTGTTCGATTAACGCTATACTCTTTACAGCTTCACTCAAAGGCACACATTGATTCGGCTGATTTTGAATCTGTGCGACAAAATCCATCACCATGTTGGTGTACATTTGGTTCTTGTCCCACTCAGGCTCACTGTAAAGCACCTCTATTCCTTGCGTTGAAATAAACCGGATTTCGTTGCCGATTAAATCCCACTCTAGTGCCCCTTTGCTACCAACAAAACGACACTGGCGATAAGCCTTGCGCTGCAAAAAATCAAGATGAACGTGCACCACGGCTTTCTCACCTGTGCTGAGCATCAGATCCGCACTGTCTTCAACGTCTAAACCTAACTCTTCTGTTTGGCGTAAAATTGCATGCTCTAGGGTTAACTCACCCAGTAACCATAGTGTGTAGTCGAGTTCATGACTTAGCTCTAACAAAGCGCCACCACCCAATTCAGCTTGCGCAGAAACACTCGCGCGATAATCTTTACTTGGACGCCAATCGGGTAGGTACTGACCTATTTCAACATTGGCGTGATACAAGCGCCCCAGTTTGCCGGCTGCAAAAATTTTCTTCATTTCGAGTGCAGAGGGCAAATAGCGCAAACAATAACCGACAGAAATGGGCGTTTGATAACGGCTAGCAGTCTCTTGCAACCGGCTTGAATCATCTACGCTTGCTGTCACTGGTTTCTCGATCAGTACCGGAATACCCGCCTCAATCAGGGGAATAGCGTGAGACGCATGAAAAGGTGCAGGGGAAGCCACAATCACTAACTGAACCTGCTGCTCAATCAAGGCTTGGATAGAATTAACCAGATGATCAGCATTACTTACTGCCTCTGTTGGGATCCGGCCACTGGCCGACATGGCGTACAAATGAGCTTGAGGAAAGAGCTGTTTTAAATTTTGACGATGACGATTGGCAATATTACCTAAGCCAACAACCGCGATTTTATCCATTAATCTAGCCCCAAGGTGTGAATATCTGCCTGAGCGCGTTTGAAATCATCCATTCGTCCAATATCCAGCCAATATTCATGAATGGGAAACATCAATATTTTGTCACGCTCTTGCATGTGCTGTTCTAATAAGGTTGGCATATCGATGCGATGATTTTCCGGCACCGATTGGATCACTCGAGGAGAGACGACATAAATGCCCGCATTGACAAAAAATCGTTGGATAGGCTTTTCCACCATACTGGTGATTTTGTTGCCTTCTCCATTGATCACGCCGTATGGAATTTGGTAGTCGTATTCACGCACACACATGGTCGCATCGGCATCATGACTGACGTGAAAATCAAGCAATCGCTGAAAATCGACTTTGGTCAACACATCACCATTCATCATGATCAGCGGTAAGCCTTCTGGCAAACCTTTCGGTAAAAGGCCAAGAGCTCCCCCCGTACCAAGCGGGAACTCCTCATGCACATAAGTGATATTCACACCAAGCTCTGAGCCATCGCCAAAATGTGCATGAATCAATTCAGGCATGTAATGTGTCGAGATATAGAAATTGACGAACCCCGCTTTGATAAAACTGCGGATCACCGTTTCAAGGATCGGTTTGTTGCCAATTTTGAGCATTGGCTTTGGACAATTATCTGTCAGAGGGCGTAATCGGGTGCCGAATCCTCCTGCCATCAAAAATACTGGATTTTGATATTTCTGGCGATGCAGTGCACCATGCAAGGTCTCAAGGCCTACCACCTTTCCTGCATCATCTAGAAGCGGGATAGATAGAATGCCTTTTTTCTCCATTAACTCGATAAGATCTTCTCGGCTAGCTCCCGCCTTCACTGTCGTAGGAGATAAGTTCATCACCAAAGAAACTGGTTCGGCGAGGGTGAGATTCTTGAGCAACCCACGGCGAATATCTCCATCGGTCACAACACCAACCAAATACTGGTTGTTGTCGACCACTAACACCACTCTTAAGGCTTCGTTATTGATGATCTCCAGTGCGTCGCGTATTGAGTTGTCAGGTTTAATCAATACATTCTTCCAGCAGTAGCTCATGGAATATCCTTGAATTTTATTTATTGTCTTTAATTTTAATGACGGAGCGAGCTGGATAGCATGTACAACCCTGTGGTAAGGAACGAGTTAACATTGCCCCTGCGCCGACGACGCTTTGCGCTTCTAACACAACGCCTTGAATCACAGTTGCGTTGGCACCAATATACACATCCTCTGCTGTGCAGACTTCACCGCACAAAGTAGCATTTGGCGCGATATGGTTATAGGCACCAATTTGGCAATCATGCTCGATCAAAGCACCACTATTCACTATCGTATGTTCTGAAATGATCGCTCCTGCTTGCACTCTTGCTCCGGGAAAGATCTGTGCGCCTGATTTTACTTCTGCGAAAACTGAGACTTTAGCGTCATCAGCAATAACCGTCTCAAAGTGATATCCCAGTTTGAGAAACTGTTGGTTGATGCGTTGGCGAAAAGTGGAACGTGGCAACATGCCAATTCCATTAACCAAAAATACACTCTCCGGTGAGAAATGTTTAACGTCTTCATCTTGCGTGAAATGAACAAGACCGGCAAACACAGCTCTTGAAGAAATGTCATCCGGACAGATGACGGCTAAAATCTCCCGTCCCTGAGCGAGCAAAATGTCAGCCAAAACACTGGCGTGTCCACCACCACCAATTAAAACCAGCGGTTTTTTTTTATTCAACAATCAGATCTCCAGCTTGGTAGTCTTGGCTTGCACAGCACTCTAACATCTCCCAATATCGATAAGGCGACATACCGCTGCCTGGGCGTTTAATCGTCAAGTTCTCAGCACGAAACGCTTCTCCTGCTCGGATCGCTTGACTGGCCACTAGGCTTTTACGTGCAACCGTTTTGTTTTTCACTTCCGAGACGGTCGGAGATTTCACCGCCGATCCAAGCGCTACTTCGACTTGGCGGATGGCTTTCACCATCGCCGCAAGCTCATCAGGTTCGAGTGAGGCTTTATGATCTGGGCCTTGCATATTCTTATCGAGCGTAAAATGCTTTTCGATAAGCACCGCGCCACGAGCCACGGCAGCAATAGGAATGGTGATCCCTTCGCTGTGGTCAGAATAACCAGCAGGTAAATCAAACGCATTACCCAACGTATCCATCGCTTTCAGATTAATTTCTGCCATCGGGGCTGGATATTCAGTGGTACAGTGCAAAATGGTCACTTTTCTTTTAAGCGCTTTCTGCCCTTCAGATGAAGCATAAGCTTGCTGAAAAGCCATCAGTGATGGTTTTGCGTCGGATTGGGCGGTATAACCAAAGGCTATCACCCCAAGTGCCAGTTCGATTTCCGCAAGCGTCGCCATTCCCGTTGAGACAATAAGATCACAACCAGTACGAGCATGCTCTAATACCAGCGGTGCATTAGTCAATTCGCCCGAAGGCAGTTTTAGGCGTTTTAAACCAAGATTATTCACTAGAAATTCGAGGCTTTCTGAATCAAATGCAGTAGAGAGAAACTCGATACCCAGCGACTGACAATGTTTAACCAACTGATGATGCGTGGCGTATGAAAGCTCTAAACGACTCAGCATCGCCAATTGTGACTCTTGTTTTTGCGTATTAGCCACTTGGTAGTCTGCTTGCTTGGCTTGCTCAGTCACTAAATTTTTTGCTTTAAAGGTTTGAAACTTAACAATATCGGCACCAGCTCGATGCGCAGCGTCGACAAGTTTAAACGCCAGCGCTTCATCTCCATTATGGTTTACACCGGCTTCTGCAATTATCAGTGTCATGTGGCCTCACTCAATCGGTTCAAAAGGTAAATCATAAAAAGACTTACAAGGGTTAAAACGCAGTGACTTTATCATTGCGATAACTTGCTCACTGCTATCACCTTGGCCATAAGGATTGTCGATGACTTCGTTATCGCTTTTGTAGCTTTTTGTCACTGCGCTTTCAATCGCCTGCCCAATATCCATTTGGGTCGCTTTACAATGCAGCACGCTTTTCGCTGCTAAACGACCTTGTTGACGTACGCCTATATTGACGGTTGGAACATCAAAGGCAGGCACCTCAATAATGCCGCTGGATGAGTTACCAATCACTGCGCTGGCGTGCTTTACTGCACTTAAATAACGCACCTGTCCTAAGGAAGGGATCGCAAATATTCTTTGCCGATTGGCAGCCGCATAGGCTTCTAACATTGGAATGATACGTCTACCGCCATCATCGGCATTCGGATACGTGAGGATCACATGATGTTCAGGATACGCATCTAACGCATCAAGTAGAGCTTGAAAACTGGCTTCTGGCGCTTCTTTTCCTAATGTCACTGGATGATAAGTTACTAGGAAATATGGTGTTTTCAGAGGAAAACCAAGAGAAGCCGATAATTCATCCATGTCCATAAATTGACCACGCTTAAGGTGGTCAAGGCCAATCGCACCGATGTTTTTGACCCGATCTGGCGCTTCTCCCAATTGAATAACGCGCTGACGGTAGGCCTCTGTTGAGGTGCCGTGCAAGTAACTCAGCTTAGTGATCGCATGACGAATCGCATCATCATATGCGCCCTGGGTGATTTCACCTCCATGAAGATGAAGAACCGGGATACGCAGTATCATGGCGGTCTGCGCCGCCGCTAACGCTTCAAAACGGTCACCGAGAATCACGAGAATATCAGGGTTTAGTCTCGCAAGGGCGTCAGCAAAACCGAGCACACCCAACCCCATACTTTTCGCCGTACCTACCGCTGAATCTGACGAGAGCAAGATCTCAATTTTTTCGTCAATTTGAAAGCCATCTTGCTCAATTTGCTGATACGTTTCGCCAAATTCTGGCGACAGGTGCATCCCTGAAACCAGCAGTTGTAACTTGAGATCCGGATCCATTTGGAGATCTTTTAAAAGCCAAAAGAGCAGGCCATACTCTGCTCTAGTTGCCGTAAAAACCGCGACTTTTTTCTTCTGCTTGCTCATGCTAATTCTCTTACGCACCGACAGGCGTGCTAGGCAGGTTAATAAGATGCTCCTCAATAAATTCCGAGTAGGTTAAATCACCACGCAAAGCCTGTTTAAACATTGGCAAACGGTGCATTAGTTGCCAAATTGGGCGTGTCATCACAGCAGCGGCATTGGTCTGCTCTAGCAGTTCATTGCGCTGCTGTGCATCAGCACAAATGATGGCATTGAGCCAGTAGTTTGACTGTGCGTATTCTGGCTCGACCAAAAATGTCACGTCGCAGCTGGCGAAAAACGCTTGGTATTGATGCGCCAACTGGCGTTTTTGCGCCAGATAGTGTTCCAGCACTTCCATCTGCGCGCAGCCCAGCGCCGCATTTAAGTTCGGCATGCGGTAGTTAAATCCTGGCTCATCGTGGAAGAACTCATACGGGTGCGGCACTTTCGCCGTCGTAGTCACATGCTTAGTGCGTTTACCCGCCTCTTCAGAACCACAGAGCACCATACCACCACCACCAGTGGTAATAATTTTATTGCCATTGAAGCTGACCGCGCCAAATTCGCCAAGGGTTCCTGTGTGCTTTCCTTTGTAGAAAGAGCCAAGGCTTTCCGCTGCATCCTCAACCAACACAAGCTGCCATTTGAGACAAACCGCCACCAATTCATCAAGTTCCACAGGATGACCAAAGGTATGCATCGGCACTACGGCTTTGATGCGTTGACCGGTTTGTTTGTGTACGCAGCCACGCTCAGTTAACTCGGCGTGCTCGAAGAGATATTGCTCTGCGGCCTTAGCACACAAGCCTAAGCTCACTGGAGAAACATCGACAAAAATCGGCTCAGCACCCATGTGATAAAGCGCATTACAGGTAGCCACAAACGTCAATGCTTGGGTCATTACTAGGTCGCCTCGTTCAACGCCAGCCATATACAAGGCGGCATGCAACGCCGCAGTACCATTAACGGTGGCGACCGCACGTGGGCTGCCAGTAAAAGCTTCCATTTTGCGTTCAAATTCATCAACAAATTTACCGACACTCGAGACAAACGTGCTATCGAGAGTTTCCATTACATAAGCTTTTTCATTGCCTGCAAACGTTGGAGCATGCAACGGAATAAAGTCTTGGGTTTGGTATTGGTCGCGTACAAATTCAACTAGCAACTGTGCTTTCATTCTTCCTCACCCTTACATCTTGCTATCAAGGTATTTGCCCGTTTCTTTATGACCAAAATCGGGGATCATCCTAAAGAAGAGAGCCACAATCTGCTCTTTGCTCCACGCTTTTGCTTCTTTCATCTTAGCAATCTGTTCTTCAAAAAGGCTCAATAATTCTGGTTGATATAGAAGCTCGTTTTTGATGATACCCAAATTTTCAAAACGTACCATGTCGAGCACTTCTTTATCAGTGAAAAACTCTTCGAAATCCTTTTCACCCGTCGTATCACTTTCGGTGAAAAGACAAGGCCATTTACCTTGTGCTGGTAGCCTTTTCGCCAGTTCACGAGCTTCATCTTCATTAGCGCATAAATGCGGCTCGTAGCCTCGTTGCTTCAGGTATTTCACCGCAATATCTGCAAATGTAATCAGATGCAATGCTTCACTGAGTTTCGGGAAGAAAATGTCGCGATTTTCACCAAAAATACACGACATGAGGCACAGTTCACCCGATTCTTGAGGAGTGACGAAATAACGTTTGATATCGTTTGGTGCGACAATCGGCTGATTTTTTTGGATACGTTGGTTAAAACCGTGCAGCAGCGAACCATCTGAAAAGGCAACGTTAGCAAAACGCGCAGTTGAGATGGCAATTTGCTCACTCTTACGCATCAAGAACATTTCCATAATACGTTTGGACGCTCCCATCATATTGACTGGGTTGGCCGCTTTATCCGTCGAGACACAGAAGTACTTTTTAACGCCAGCATCAATCGACTGTTGAATAGTCTTGTCAGTGTTGAATACATTGACATCTATCATACGCATTAAGGTAAATGGGTCTTTCTCACTGCGAACATGCTTAAGTGCAGATAAGTTCAATACGTAGTCATATTGGCCATCCGCCTTAATAAACGCATCATACTCAATAGAGTCAATGTCCAACGCGAAAGTTTGGAAATCACCATCGATATAACCAAATGAACTACGGATATCACGCACCAACTCCACCATGTTGTTTTCACTGATATCGACAACATGAAGTTTCTGCGGGTTACGTTTGAATATTTCTTTGGTGACCGCTTGGCCAATCGACCCTGCACCACCTAAAACCAAAAAACGAGATTGTGAAACGATACGAGATAACTCGGCCTTGTGCTGGGTTATATCTAAGGTAAACAGCGCATCGGTACGACCGATAAGTGGGAGGATGGTGTTCATAAAAGATGACTACTCATTGTGACTAATGCTCGGATTTTAAACTAAGCAGCCATAAGGGGGAAGCAAAGGCAAAAAACAACTGCAATATTGGTATTTATTGCAGGAAACCACGCATGAACTGCTCTGCTTTTAGCTGCAATGAAAACTGGCAAAAACCGATAAGAAGGCTAGAGGCTTATCGGTTTTTGCTGTTATGTTCTATTTACTAAATCGACTCATTTGCTCAAGCGCTTCTTTTAGATAACTAAAATTAGGCTGTTCATCCTTTAATGGGCGATTCGTTTTATCCATGAACTGATACTGGCCACCACCACCCACTTCAAGAATGGCGTTATCTGTGATCATCGCGTAACTGCTATAACTTGAAGAAAAGACCCAAGGCCTTTCTACATGGCCACCAAGCAAATCATAACCCGAAGAATAGTCATGGCTATCATTAAGCACTCCAAGGTAGTTATTCATCACAGTTGGCACGACATCTTCGTGACTGGTAAAAGAATCCATATCCCATCGAAGACGGTCTGGCTCAACTCCTGGGCCAAAGAGCGCAAATGGAACGTGAACCTGCGCATCGGTAAAGTTACTGTTGTGTCCCCAGAAGTTTAACTTGTTATCGTTCATCTCTTGCCCGTGATCACCCGTGATGATCACTAAAGTATTATCCAAATCACCGCTCTCTTTTAACTTGTTTAATACCTTTTCTGCCATTGAATCAACATAACGAACACTGGTTTTATAACGGTTAAAGAACGGCGTAGGATCGGTTTCATTATCTAGTTTTAGGTAATTGACTGTGTTCAGCATAGGCTGATATTTAGGTTCAAAATCCGCTGGAAAATCATAGCCATGAGGTGAATCGTAGAACAAGAAAGAGAACGTCGGTTTTGATTTATCGCGTTGATCGTACCAGGTCATCCAATCTTGAGTTAAGTCAGCATCTAGCTCATATGGACGATTGCCTTTCGAGCCAATTCGTAGGTTATCCACTTTAGCAAACACGGTTTGATTAAATTCAGGGCTACGCAATTGCGCTGCTGTAAATATACCTAATTGGTAATCTAATTCCTGCAGACGATCCATCAATAACGGTGATTGTTGATTGGCAAGAAATCCGTGCCAATAAGTACCGGAAATACCATAAAACAAGCCAAAGATACCGGTTCGAGTTGCATTCCCTGTGGCGATGTGATTATTAAATACAACACCTGCTTGCGCATACTTCCACATATTTGGGGTATTTTCAGCGTTAAAAGTATCAGCCCGCCACGAATCAACTACCAGCAGCATAATATTGATGGGTTTTTCCACTGACTGAGTTTCTAAAGGTGACAGTGGATAATTGAGATCGTTTTTACGTTCAAACGCCATTGCTTTTTGTTGCTCCAGCGCCTCTTGGTCAACCCAGCCATGCTTGTGCATAAAAGAATTAGCCGTTGCGGGATAAAATAATGGTAGATAACGCTTTACTGTTGTGACGGGTTGATAGGCATGCGCTGCCGCCCATATATGAATGATATGGGTAAACAACAGAGCTAAAATCGTCAAAAAAGCAAACTTACGGCCCAGTTTAAGACAACGCACCATTGCACCGTTTTCCAGCCAACGAATCAACCACAACTCTATCGCCAAAAGTAATACGACTCCGCCAATCACAGATAGCCAAGTTATAAGAGGGAAACTCACAATCTGACCGGATAGTACTAATTCCAGCACTACAGCATTAATGTGGAATCGGTACTGTGCAAATACTATGGTATCGATAATAATTGTTGCGACACCTAAAGAAGCAACAATCGCCTGGGTGCTATTTCGCAACATTTTCGGTAATAGTAAAGTCGGAATGGTTATCAGGCCTACGATCGTAGTAAGCAGCGTCATTTGTCCCCAAGTTCCGCTAAAAATAAAAATCAGACCTAATAGATCGGTAGGGAACTCGGGCAGAAATGCGAAATAACGACTAGCGATCAGCATTAACGCCAAAGCGTTAATCAGAATAAACCAGCCGTGAGCATGCAGCTTTTGTTTAAAGGGCATGTAACTAACTTCCTGATACTTAAAAATGGTTATTGAAAACTTTCATAGCCAGCTAACAGGGCTTGAAAGTCATTACTATGCCAGTGAATATCTCGCTTCACTAACTCTTTATTAAATGAACGCTTTAATCGTGCTAAATTATCGTCTTTCCATATATAACCATCCTGCTGGTAACATTTATCAAAGTCGATAATCCAAACCTTTTCCTGTATATCAATCAGAATATTGTGGATGTTGAGATCAGTGTGATTGACTCCGACATGATGCATTTTCGCAATTTCGATACCGATTTTCTGATAAAGCTCCGCACTTATCGGGTGTTTTTGCAGTATAGTCACGAGATCTTGCGCATTGGCAATTCGCTCACTCAGTAAGTCTGCTTGATAAAAGAGCCCTTTTTTTGTTACACAGGCAGCTATGGGTCTGGGTACATTGACGTCTGCTTCACGTAAACCGTTCAACAGATCAAACTCAGCGAAGCTACGTGTTGCAGACCAATCGCTAAACCAGTAATGATCTTTAACCAACTTACCAAATAGGCCACCTCGTCGGTAATGGCGCAGCGCTGCCGTTATCTTGGGGAGTTGCACAAACCACGTTGTGCCACGCCCGGTGGCACTGCCGACAACTTTATCTTGCTGCTGCCAATATTGGGCATCAAACAAAGCCAGTGCAGGAGAACTAATCCACTCGCTGTCGTAACAAATTCGACTTTGACCAAACTGCTGTTGCTTAATCATGCTTTACCACCAATAATGGCTGCCAACGATATAGAGCCAAGTGAAACCAGCGAAGATCAACGCCACCAGCACCGCCGCAGACCCAATGTCTTTTGCTCGGCCACTCAGTTCGTGATGTTCAACCCCAACCCGATCCACCACAGCTTCGACTGCCGAATTCATTAATTCAACAATCAACACCAGCACGACAACCGCAAGCAAGGTAATACGCTCAAGCATCGACACATCGAGCCACGTTGTTAAAATGATCGCGGCTATTAATAAGGCAAACTCCTGACGTACTGCAACTTCATGTTTAAATGCCGCTTTCAAGCCCTGAATCGAGTAACCTGTCGCTTTTATAACGCGTTTTATACCTATATCTCTCGGCTTACCAAGGTTTTCCTGAGTCATAGAACGGATCTCCTTATCTTTAGCATCAATAATCGAAGAGGAGTATTTTACATTTATCTTGGGTATCTGCATAATTTGGCCAGACATTTTTTTGAGCCGAACTTATGCCGTTTTTTAAGCAAGCCCCTCACTCCATTTGTTTTTTGCGGTTATCTGCAATTGGTGATGTTTGCCATGCTGTAGCCGCAATTCAAACTTTGCAGCGCTACTGGCCATCCACCAAAATCACTTGGGTCATCGGAAAAGTGGAAGCACAGCTTTTACAAGGACTTGAAAACGTAGAATTAATTGTTTTTGAAAAAAAACAAGGCTTTTCCGGCATGCGTGATGTTTGGAAGCAATTAAAAGGTCGCCGCTTCGATGCTTTAGTGCATATGCAGCTAGCTCTACGGGCAAGTCTTTTAACGCTAGGTATTAAAGCCACTTATAAAATTGGCTTTAATTTCAAACGTGCCAAAGAAGGCCAATGGCTGTTTACTAATTGTAAAATTTCCGATACCGAATCTACCCATGTGCTAGACAGCTTTTATTCTTTTATTGAATTTTTAGGCGTACCACGCTCAACTCCTCAGTGGGACTTACCCATTGATAAAGCAGATCACCAGTTTGCCAGCACAACCTTGGGAGATAAGCCTACGTTAGTTATTTCACCCGCTGCGAGTAAAGATGAACGCAATTGGCTAAGCGAGCGTTACGCAATCGTTGGTGATTATGCATTTGAACGTGGTTATCAAGTAGTAATTTGTGGTTCGCCAGCGGAACGTGAGAAGAAATTAGCCAACGATATTATCAGTCAAATGCGTTATCCAGCACTGAACCTCGTCGGCTCTACAACCCTGAAACAACTCACTGCGGTGTTAAGCAAAGCCTCCATAGTACTGGCGCCAGACTCTGGTCCTGTTCATATCGCAACCACGCAAGGCACACCCGTTATTGGACTCTATGGTCACAGCAATCCTAAACGTACTGGGCCATATAATAATCTAGAGAATGTAGTCAGTGTCTATGAGAAGTTTATTGTCCAACAGCATGGTAAAACAATTGATACTTTGCCTTGGAGCACTCGCGTGAAAGGCGAGCATATTATGAAAGCAATCTCGGTAAATGCTGTTATCAGGGCATTTGACTGCATCACAAAAGAGAATCAGTATGTCTGAATCGATACTCCGTCCAAACAACAAGCCTTCGCTTGCTGTTGCTCTAATTGTCAAAAATGAAGCTGCAAACCTCGATGCTTGCCTAAAAACTGTCGAGGACTGGGTCGATGAAATAGTTATCTTAGATTCTGGTAGTGACGATGACACTGAAACTACTGCACGAAAATACACCGATAAGTTTTTTGTAAATAAAGAGTGGCCAGGATTTGGTCCACAACGTCGCTTTGCTCAGCAGTACGTTGAATCGGACTTTGTTCTTTGGTTAGATGCCGATGAGCGTGTCACTCCAGAACTAAAAGCAAGCATACAACAAGCAGTGCAAGCAAACGAAACGAACACTCTCTATAGCGTATGTCGCCTAAGCTGGGTATTTGGCCGCTATATTCGCCACTGTGGCTGGTATCCTGATCGTGTTGTACGCCTTTATCCAACAAAATTGACTCAGTACAACGATTCGTTGGTACATGAGAAGGTCGAAATATCAACACCAATGCAAGTAAAAGAACTACAAGGGGATGCCATTCACTATACTTACAATGACTTGCACCATTATTTAGTAAAATCAGCAGGTTATGCAAAAGCTTGGGCTGAACAACGTGAAAGGCGCGGTAAGAAAAGCAGCATTTCCCAAGGACTTCTGCATGCTATTACCTGCTTTATCAAAATGTATATTCTTAAAGCTGGCTTTTTAGATGGTAAGCAAGGCTTCTTACTATCATTATTGTCCGCGCACTCTACATTGGTGAAATACGCAGACTTATGGATTAGGACAAGTACTGAGAAACCCAAGGATTAAGCTTGTCAAGCGCGACATCTATATTGATACGGCTCATATCTGCTTGAATCTTTTCATCGTGACCTTTGGGGGGACAAAAGGCAAGATGACGTCCTTCTGAGTTTAGTGGTTTCCAACGTAGTGGGGTTGAAGAACGCTTGCCCGGAAAGAAGCCTACTGTCGGAACATCTAAGGTCGCAGCAATATGTAATGGACCAGTGGATCCTGCAACAAATAGATCCGCACAGGCAATAGAGCAAGCAAAATCCACCAGACCATCATTTTTGTCGTATAACGCTGACGCTCTTCCTCTTTCTCTCATCAAACTCTGCAATTGCGCTGCTTTTTGTTCTTCGCCTGGACCTGCGGTTAAAACCACATCAAAGTTGCCTTCAAGTCCAACAATCAAATCCGCGTATTGTGCAAGTGATAAATTATTCGCCGAACCACCACTACCCGCATGTACGTAAACCCATGATTTGGTGCTATCTAATTGCAATTGTTTCGCAAGTTTGTTTTTCTGTCCATTTAACCTCTGAGCACTAAAAGTTAAATATGGCGGACTTGGCTCAACAGCTTTGCAGCCGATATCACTGAGGAATGAACGAATCAAGTCGAGATTGTACTCAAACTCTGGTTTAGCGGACTGAGAGCGCTTTTGCTTGATACGCTTGTTATAGAAAATCTGCGCCAGCTTAGTTGCTGGTGCGAGACGATAAGGAATTTTACTTTTCCACACTAACTTGGCGTTATAGGTGGTAGAAAATAAGTTAATCGACGCGTCAAAATGCTCAGCTTTAATCTTTGTAATGAGATCTCTCTGCGCATGTTTGCTACCTTTATCTGTTGGATCGATTAGTACACTATCAATCCACGGGCAAAGCTCGGCCAGCGCGACGGTATAGCTGGGGACTAGCGCGGTAATATGGCAATCTGGCAACGAGGCTTTTAGCATCGCAAAACTTGGCCAAGCCAGCATGAAATCACCAATTTTATCGTTACGGATAACCAACAACTTGTTCATCGTCTCTTCTCTCACTCGCTAAGCGTCACAGTTTAATGCGGGCTACATCATACCGAGTTCAATAGGTAATTTTGAGTCTTTTTGTTAATATCAGTGCCAGTTAACCAATATGAGCCTTCCACTGTGAGCCAAAAAAGAATTTCGCGTGTGATTTATCCCGGCACTTTTGATCCCATCACCAATGGTCATTTAGATCTGATCGAACGCGCCGCCAATATGTTTGATGAAGTGATCATCGCCGTCGCCGCCAGCCCAAGCAAAAACACCATGTTTACTCTGCAAGAACGGGTCGCCTTTGCCAGCGCAGTCACTCAACATTTAGAGAATGTCACTGCCAAAGGATTTGCTGGGTTAATGGTCGATTTTGCGCGTGATGAAAAAGCCAATGTGCTGATCCGCGGTTTGCGTACTACGGTTGACTTCGAGTATGAATTTGGTTTGACCAACATGTACCGCCGTTTAATGCCGGGGCTGGAAAGTGTGTTTCTTACACCATCAGAGGAGCATGCGTTTATCTCCTCCACCATTGTGCGAGAAGTGGCGATTCATGGTGGAGAAGTTGATCAATTTGTTCCTGACATTGTCGCTAACGCCTTGCATGGCAAGAAAATATAGCCTTTAGGACGTACCTTATTTTTGGCAAGCAGAGCAGAAAAAGGTGTTACGCTGACCAATTTTCAGCGCTTCAATCGCTTGCCCACACGCTGGGCAAGGCTGCTGCGCTTTGCCATACACATTAAGCTCTTGAGCAAAATAGCCCGGTTTGCCATCCGCTTGTGCAAAATCTTTTAAGGTTGTGCCACCTTGTTGAATCGCCGTTGCTAAGACTGATTTAATTTCTCGCACAAGGCAATTCCACTCAGGCAGTGTCAGCGAATGAGCCGGCCGAGTAGGGAGAATTCGCGCATTAAACAGTGATTCACTCGCGTAGATATTGCCTATGCCAACCACCACTTTATTTTCCATAATAAATTGCTTAACGGCGATACGTTTGTTGTTCGCTTTTTGCGCAATGTAATCTGCATCAAAATCATCGGTTAATGGCTCAGGACCGATATTACTCAACACCGAGTGGCTTTCTCCTTGCTCGCACCATAACCAAGCACCAAATCGACGTGGATCGTGGTAGCGCAACACCTTGCCATTGGTTAATCGCAGATCAACGTGATCATGCTTACCTGCGGCAAAATCACACTCCAATACTCGCAATGAACCTGACATTCCCAAGTGAACAATCGCACTGCCAATATCGGTCTCTATCAATAAATATTTGGCCCGGCGGGATATATTGCAGATCACTTGCCCTTCTAACTGTTTCAGCTCTTGAGGGATGGCCCAACGTAATTTTGGCGTGCGGAATGTCAGTTGCTGGATCGTTTGCCCAACTAAATGCGGGCTAATCCCCATTTTACTTACTTCAACTTCGGGTAACTCAGGCATGATACATCTCGATTCTTCATTCGTCGTTCGTCGTTATTGGGTATTGGTTATTCGTTCTTGGTTTGTTCAACGCTCAAAGAGAAATAATGACTCAGTTCGGAAAAAGAAAAGCTTCTTCTACCGAAAGTGCCACCCATTTCTCTTGCCAGTTTTTCAATAACCAAAATTGGGGGGTTTGATAATAAGTGATCCTTTGTGGCTCTTCGCGATCCTGATACCACACCTCCACGGTTTGTGGGTTGCGTAGTAGAGACGCAAGCGACTCGTAAGTGGCATCATCCACTTCAGTACCAACTAAACTCTGCCAGCGTTGTGCCAATATTTCAGGAGCAACTGAAATTGCTTTGCTTGATCGCCAACGATTTTGATTCAGTTCAAGTGACCAGTCAGTAAAATGCAGTGCTTGCAGCTGTGCATTTGGATTAATCACATAAGGATAAGGGCTAGCAGGCGGTTCAATAAGATAAGTTTTGATGACTGTGGGTAAATTCAAAATGGCAATAAAAGCAATAACAGCCAAGATAAGAATATTATTCCAGCGGCGGCGATTGATACGCATAAGTGATCCCTAAGAGTTTATCTTTGAGTAACTTAGCACATTATTGTGAGAGCTGACATTGCAGGGTACAAATTCCAGACAATAAAAAACCCAGCCAAAGCTGGGTCTTTCAATGCTTACAAAGCGTAAAATCAATTACTTGATTTTGCCTTCTTTGTAAAGAACGTGCTGGCGAACTACTGGATCAAATTTCTTGATCTCAAATTTGCCTGGCATGTTGCGTTTGTTCTTGTCAGTTGTGTAGAAGTGACCAGTACCTGCAGAAGATATTAGTCGAATTTTCTCACGAATGCCTTTAGCCATTGCTCAATTCCTCTTAAACGTTTTCGCCACGTGCACGGATATCAACAAGAACAGCATCAATGCCTTTCTTATCGATGATACGCATGCCTTTAGCAGTTAGACGTAGTTTAACAAAACGTTTTTCGCTCTCTACCCAGAAACGATGAGTTTGTAGGTTCGGCAGAAAACGACGCTTAGTAGCATTTCGTGCGTGTGAACGGTTGTTACCCGTTATTGGACGCTTACCAGTTACTTGGCATACTCGGGACATGAATGTCTTCTCCAAATCGTTTCAGCTCGATATCAACCTTGGTGGCCGAACCTCGTTCTCGATGTATTAAGAAGTTTGAGGTTAAAAACCGTTATGGAAAATCCATACAAGGCTATCAAAGGTCGCGTATTATACTAACTTGACATGCATTGCTCAAGACCCGAACAGATCCTTTTTACGGATTTGGCGATCTTTTTTAAGCAGAGCTGATTTAGGTTGATAATTTAGTGCGCGAATCATACCAGAATAATCTTAAGTCACAACCTAAAATGTGATTCAAATCCACCCTCTTTCTGCAAAAGAAATTACCTCGCCATCGCCCACCACAAAATGGTCCAAAATACGGATGTCCACTAACGCAAGCGCATCGGTTAATCGACGTGTGATTCTGCGATCAGCTTGGCTAGGCTCAGCAACGCCTGACGGATGATTATGGGCCAATATTAATGCCGCCGCATTATGGTGGAGTGCTCTTTTAACCACCTCACGAGGGTAAACGCTGGCCGCGTCAATCGTCCCCTCAAACAATACTTCATCGCTGATCACTCGGTGTTGATTATCCAAAAACAGAATATAGAAGGCTTCTCGATGGCGATCGCGTAGCACACTCGATAAATAAAGCTTGGTTTGCTCTGGGCTAGTCAAAGCGCCACCTCGTTTGAGCGTTTCGGCCAAATAGCGCTGCGTCATTTCAAGTACCGCCTGCAATTGAACGTATTTGGCTTCGCCCAACCCTTTATGGCGGCAAAACTCTTGCTGGTTGGCCGAAAAAAGTGCTCGAAGTGATCCAAACTCACGCAGCAGCAGATCCGAGAGAGCAAGCACATTCATTCCTTGAGTGCCAGTACGAAGGAAAATCGCCAGCAGTTCAGCATCCGATAATGCCTGAGGACCGCGAGCAAG
Source organism: Vibrio qinghaiensis (assembly GCF_002257545.1). Taxonomy (NCBI): domain Bacteria; kingdom Pseudomonadati; phylum Pseudomonadota; class Gammaproteobacteria; order Vibrionales; family Vibrionaceae; genus Vibrio; species Vibrio qinghaiensis. Next base: position 2,716,278 of record NZ_CP022741.1, read on the forward strand.
CAATTTTTCGCGTGGCATTGATTCTGTGGGCAGTGATTTGAGGATCATAAGTAGGCTCCGTATAGTGATCCTACTTTTATATAATGAGTTACTACTCAGGCCCTAACGGACCCGAGTGAGGATTAGGATGAGATCAATAGAATCTGTAATAAGCGTGTCGATTAAAGCTTAAAGTGACTGACTAAGCTCCCCATTTGTTGGCCAGATTGTGCCAAACGTGTGCTGATCGCTTCTGAATGTTGCAAATTATCACTCAGTTGATTGACTATTTGTTGAATAGCGACCAAATTCTGATTGATGTCCTCTGCTACTGTGCTTTGCTGCTCTGCGGCCGAAGCCGTCTGAATTCCCATATCTTGAATGGTACTGACCGCGACAGAAATTCCAGCCAAACTCTCTTTAATGTGGATAGACTCTTGAGCGGTTGTTTCACCACGCTGCTGGCTGACTTTCATGCTATTTACCGCTTTACTCACGCCCTGATGTAACGCCTTGAGCATTTCACCAATCTCTTGTGTGCTATTTTGCGTGCGGCTTGCTAACGAACGAACTTCATCCGCAACAACCGCAAAGCCTCGTCCTTGCTCACCCGCTCGCGCCGCTTCAATCGCTGCGTTGAGCGCTAATAAGTTGGTCTGCTCGGCAATTTCACCTATCACATTCAACACTTTGGTTATCTGTTCTGTACGCTGACTCAGTTCCAATATCGCCTCAGAAGTCAGGTTTACTTCTTTGACCAATTCACTGATACCTTCGATAGCACTATTGACTTCATCTCGTGCCTCATTAATTTGACTATTGGCCGATTCAATCGCTTGTGAGGTTGCATTGGTGTTGTTAGCCACCTCGCGTGCAGTGGCACTCATCTCAGTCACTGCGGCCACGACCTTATCCGTCTCTAAACAGTGGCTACTCATTTTTTGACTAGATTGTGTGGTTTGCTTATCCAAATCACTTGCGGCAGATTGCACCTCTTGCGCTGACGAACGGATGTCTTTGATTAATGGGTGCAACTTATCCATAAAAGCATTAAAGGCTTTGGCTACATCACCCACTTCATCGTGGCTTTCAACCTTGAGACGGGCCGTTAAATCGCCTTCTCCCGCCGCGACATCTTGTAGCGAAGCAACCACATGTTGCAACGGTGCGACTCCGCGAGTAACCAGCATACTCACCACAATAATTGTGATGATTAGTCCCAAGAGTGATAATCCGATATTTGACCAAGTCTGCTCCAATCGCTGCTCATCACGTAGCGCCTTAAACTCAGCGACTTGGGCGTCAATATCATCTATGTAAATTCCGGTCCCGAGTACCCAATCCCATTTAGATAAGTATTCAGCGTAACCCAGCTTGGGGGCTTGGGCATTAATGGTGGGTTTATGCCAAGAAAAATAGAGAAAGCCATCTCCTGTTTTAGACGCTTGAATTAATCCAGCAATAACGGGAACGCCATTATTATCTTTTAGATCATAAAGGTTCTTCCCTTCTAAAGCAGGATTAATGGCATGTAGGGTATTGATTCCTTGAGAATCATAAGCAAAGAAATAACCATCACTTTCAAAGCGCATTGATTTTAATATAGCTTTAGCCGCGGCTTTATTCTCTCCATTTTGGTCACTGTCATAAAGCGATTGAACTGCGGTAATCCCCATCATTAGATAAGCTTTCAACTCTGCTTTTCGAGTTTCAACGAGTTGCTCTCGGTACTGCTTTAGCTCTTGTTTTAAGTCGTGACTCTCACTCCAGTAGCTAACCACTGACATCATAGCGGTGATCAGTACTAGTGGAATCACGGTTATCAGTAAAAGCTTGGCTCTAATTCTTAATGAGGTCACTATAAACGCTCCTTTTGCTCCATTAACCTACTCGCCAATGAACCACAATTGGGCAGAAATATCTGTGAGGAAAGTGCGGCTTTAGTGGCATACGATACCGATAACAAGCTGGAAAAAGAGGAATAATTGACACTGCTCCAACAAATTTTCGGAGTTGTGATAACATGACGCGCAGAATTTTTGAGGAAAAGATAATGCAAACACTGGCAGGAAAAAAGATTCTGCTCGGCATTAGCGGCGGTATTGCTGCGTATAAATGTGCTGAGTTAACGCGTCGTTTGATTGAACGTGGCGCACAAGTACAAGTGGTGATGACTCACGCTGCAAAAGAGTTTATAACGCCACTGACTATGCAAGCCGTCTCTGGCAGGCCAGTTTCAGATAGCTTATTAGACCCAGCCGCCGAAGCGTCTATGGGCCATATTGAACTTGCCAAATGGGCAGACTTAGTCCTGCTAGCTCCCGCGACAGCGGATCTCATTGCCCGCGTCGCCGCAGGGATGGGTAATGATTTACTCACCACTTTGATTTTAGCCACCAATGCGCCAGTGGCCGTCTCGCCGGCAATGAATCAGCAGATGTATCGCAATATCGCCACACAAGAGAATATTGCCACGCTTAAACGCCGAGGAATGATGATTTGGGGCCCTGCAGCTGGTGAACAGGCGTGTGGCGATGTTGGCCCGGGCCGCATGCTTGAGCCAATGCAATTGGTTGAGCGCTGCGAGTTTTTTTTCCAAACAGAGGTAGCGAACAACACACTGCTCGCGGGAAAATCACTGTTGATTAGCGCAGGCCCAACCCGTGAAGCGCTCGATCCAGTTCGCTATATCAGTAACCACAGTTCAGGCAAAATGGGCTATGCGATTGCGCAGGCCGCCGCTCAATTGGGCGCGAAAGTGACTCTGATCAGTGGCCCGGTCAATTTGCTCACACCGCCACAAGTACAACGTATTGATGTGGAAAGTGCCTGCGATATGCATCAGCAAGTGATGGCGCAAGCGCAATCACATGATGTATTCATCAGTTGCGCCGCCGTAGCCGACTATCGCCCTGAGATCGTCGCCGATCAAAAGATCAAAAAAACCGATGCGAGCGATCACATGCTCATCACCATGGTCAAAAATCCCGACATCGTCGCTAGTGTAGCCGCATTGAAAGAAAACCGCCCGTTCACGGTAGGCTTTGCGGCTGAAACGCAGCAAGTTGAAAAATATGCCCGCGCTAAACTGCTCAACAAAAAACTGGATATGATCTGCGCCAATGATGTTTCTGTTGCGGGCCAAGGCTTTAACAGCAACGACAATGCATTAACCGTCTATTGGCAAGGCGGAGAGCAAGCATTACCTTTGAGTTCAAAATCTGCATTAGCTCACGCGCTGATGCAACTGATCGCGAGTCAACTGTAGGCGACAAACAGACGTTCTAAGCTTCTTTTAGGGTTCATAGCGTTTATTGGGTGGTAAAATCACCACCCAGTTCAATCATTTTCATTTTTACGCTACGCAGTCCGAAAACTGTCCGTTAAACTACTGCGCTTAACGGACAATACCCAAACCATCTGAAGGGTATAAATATTTGCTCACAAGCATGTGGTAACTAAAAGGAAATCGGGTCATGGCCGTCAATAAGAAAATCAATCGTCGTGAAGAGATTCTACAAGCACTCGCTGAAATGCTGGAATCTAACGATGGTGCATCACGCATCACCACAGCAAAGCTTGCTAAGCAAGTGGGCGTTTCTGAAGCGGCTTTGTACCGTCATTTTCCGAGTAAAGCACGGATGTTTGAAGGCTTGATTGAGTTTATTGAAGAGTCTTTAATGTCGCGGATTAATCGCATTTTGGATGAAGAGAAAGATACACTCAACCGCATCCGCTTAGTGCTACAACTTATCTTGGCTTTTTCGGAACGTAACCCGGGCTTGACACGAATTTTATCCGGCCATGCTCTAATGTTTGAAAATGAGCGACTGCGTGAACGGATCAACCAACTGTTCGAACGCATAGAAACGTCACTACGCCAGATCCTTCGCGAACGTAAACTGCGTGAAGGTAAATCCTTCCCCGTCGACGAAAGCATTTTAGCCGCTCAATTGCTTGGTCAAGTGGAAGGCAGCTTAAATCGCTTTGTGCGATCTGACTTTAAATACCAACCGACGGCAAATTTTGAAGCGTATTGGGCGTTATTAAGCGCTCAGATTGAGTAAAAACCGCCGCCAACGTCGTGATAAAGAATCACCATCAGTGAAAGAATCAAAAGTAATGAGCAAAGAAAAATACGGCAAACCTGCATTTACCCTCTCGCTACTGCATCCGAAATATTGGAGTGTATGGCTTGGCTTTGGGCTATTAGCGTTGATCGTCAACCTACTTCCCTATGCCCTGCTATTGAGAATAGGACGTAGCATAGGCGCATTCAGTATGCGCTTTGCTCACAAGCGGGTACGCATCGCCACACGCAATTTAGAATTAGCTTTTCCACAAAAAAATGCTGAAGAGATTTCACACATTGTTCGCGAGAACTTCAAAAATACGGGCATGGCGCTTATTGAAACTGGCATCACGTGGTTTTGGCCAACTTGGCGTTTTAAACGTATTTTACGGGTGAAAGATGTCGATGTACTACGCCAACTCCAAACCGAGCAGCGAGGTGCTCTGCTCTGTTGTGTGCATGCGTTAAATTTAGAGATCACCGCTCGCGCTTTTGGTGTGATTGGTTTAGCTGGTTATGGCGCTTACCGCCCACACAGCAACCCTGCGTATGAATTTATTCAATATCGTGGTCGCACCCGCAATGGCAATAAACTTATCTACCGAACCGACATTAAACAGATGATCCGCGTACTCAAACAGGGCGAGCGCCTATTTTATCTACCCGATCAAGATTACGGCCATAACAAATCGGTGTTTGTTCCCTTCTTCGCAGTAGAGGATACTTGTACAACGACTGGCACCAGTATTCTTGCTTATACCAGTCAATGTGCGATTGTCCCAGGATCAGGGTTTAGAAACGCCAACGGAAAATACGAAATCATCGCCGATAAAACCATTGATGGCGACTATCCAAAAGATGACATGACCGCCGCCGCCGCTTACATGAATAAATACGTCGAAGAAGTGATTCTGCGCGCGCCGGAACAGTGGATGTGGCTGCATAAGCGTTTTAAATCTTTGCCAGATGAAACGTTAACTAACTCTCGCTATTTATAACTAGAAAAAGGTTTTGCTTGCCATGAGCAACAACGAAAACAGCACAGACAAACACTTGCACAACCCCACATTCCAATGGTCTTTTTTACACCCAAAACATTGGGCAACTTGGATTGGGATCTTCTTTGCCGCTCTGTTCGCCTTTATGCCACCAGTATCGCGAGATAGGCTAGCGCGCAAATTATCCACCTTTGCGGTGCGTAAAAATGGCCGAGTAGTGCGACGAGCTCGCGTCAACTTAGCAAAATGTTTCCCCGAAAAATCAACACAAGAGCGCCAAGCTATTTTGGAAGAAACCTTTGCAACGGCGGCGCAATACATGCTTGGCTATTCTGAGCTTCTGGTTCGCTCAACCCAACATAACTTACAGCGTGGTAAGCTGATTGGTGAACATCATTTGCTGCCACTGCTCGACCAAGGTGAGCGGGTTATCTTGCTAGTACCTCACTCTTGGGCCATCGACTATGCTGCTGTTATGCTGGCTGCGCGAGGCTATAAAGTGGCCAACATCATGAAACCGCAGCGCAATCCAATCGGCGATTGGTTAATGCATGTACAACGAATGCAATATGGCGGACGCATTTTTACTCGTGAGGCGGGTATTAAACCGTTCCTACGTTCAGTGCAAAATGGTTATGTGGGATATTGGGTTCCAGACGAAGATCATGGTGCACCAAATTCAGTTTTTGTCCCTTTTTTTGGTACAGAAAAAGCCACACTGAAAGGCTTTGGGAAAATGGCAAAGTTATGTAAGGCGCATGTCGTACCATTGATGTCGGTATATAACAACACGACTCACCAGTACGAAGTGCATATCCTGCGTGCCTTAGAGAACTTTCCAACCGGCGATGAAGAACAAGATGCACGGGCGATGAATAAAGCGATTGAGGATTTAGTCACACCACGCCCAGAACAGTACATGTGGAATTTATGGCTATTGAAAACACAACGGGATGGATCAAAAGTTTACGATAACTAACATTATAGTAATCAATATGAATCGGTAGAAAAACAAGCCCCGAGCGACAAACTCGGGGCTTTTACTTTTCAATAAGTGGCTCTACGATTCGCAAATAAGTTGATGCTTAAATTCCGTACTGCGCACGATACGCTTTTACCGCCTCAAGGTGCTTAGCATCTGCCCCTTTCTCTTCAAGGTAAGTAATCAGATCGGTCAGGCTAACAATTGAGATGATCGCGCAACCAAAATCACGCTCCACTTCTTGAATGGCAGAAAGCTCTCCTTTGCCTTTTTCTTGGCGATCAATTGCTACCAAAACACCGGCAAGATCCGCACCGTTAGCTTGAATGATTTCCATCGACTCACGAATGGCAGTACCCGCCGTAATGACATCATCCACCAGCATAATGCGCCCTTCTAATGCGCTACCGACCAAGTTACCGCCTTCACCGTGGTCTTTCGCTTCTTTACGGTTAAAGCAATACGGCGTATCAACATCATGATGATCAGCCAACGCTACTGCCGTTGTCGTCGCAATTGGGATCCCTTTGTACGCAGGTCCAAATAGCACATCAAACTCAATCCCAGAATCGACCAAAGCAGCGGCATAAAAACGCCCTAAGCGCGCTAAATCACGGCCAGTATTAAACAAGCCAGCGTTAAAGAAATAAGGGCTTTTTCGGCCAGACTTCAAAGTAAACTCGCCAAACTTCAACACTTCTTTTTCTAGTGCAAATTCAATAAATTCACGCTGGTATGCTTTCATGATTTTCTCTCTCTTAACTCATACACTTTGGTTTATTTCGCTTTCTCAACAAGAACAACCCCCTCCTAGCCTCCCCCTAAAAGGAAGAGGTACTAAGATAATGCATTCCCTCCCCTCAAGGGCGATATTAGGAACACTTCCTTTATTCCCTCCCCTTATAGGGGAGGGTTAGGGTGGGGTCATCACGTACAACAATACAATGAATAAAACGGGCAAAAAAATAGCCCCCAACTGGGAGCTACTTGATCAATCTAATAACGATGCTTTCTGCGCTTCAACAATATCAGCGATGCCTTTCTTGGCAACGGCCAGTAAATCCATTAGCTCTTCATGGCTAAACGGTTCACCCTCTGCGGTGCCTTGAATTTCAATCATCTTACCGTTTTCAGTCATCACCACATTCATATCAGTGTCGGCGGCAGAATCTTCCACGTATTCCAAATCACATAAAATGTTTTCACCCAAGATGCCAACTGAGACAGCAGCAACATGGCCTTTCATCGGATTCTTCTTCAATTTACCGCTAGCAACCAGATGAGTAAACGCATCCGCCAGTGCCACACTTGCGCCCGTAATTGATGCAGTGCGAGTACCGCCGTCCGCTTGAATAACGTCACAGTCAACCGTGATCATCACCTCTGGCATTGCCTCTAAATCCACCACAGCACGTAAGCTGCGAGCGATGAGACGTTGGATCTCCATGGTGCGGCCACCTTGTTTACCGTTGGTCGCTTCACGACGAGTCCGTGAATGGGTTGCACGTGGCAGCATGCCGTATTCGGCAGTAACCCAACCTTTACCCTGACCTTTCAACCAGCGAGGAACACCCTCTTCGACAGTGGCATTACACAATACTTTGGTATTACCAAACTCCACCAATACTGACCCTTCAGCATAAGCGGTGTAGTTGCGAGTGATTTTGATTGGGCGAATTTGATCGGCCGCGCGGTCATTTGGACGCATAGTGCATCTACCTTTTATCGGGTGGGACGGAATCGATTGGGGCGAGATTATAGCGGATTAGCCTCCTTGACGCTAGGTTGATCACCCTTTGCATTGGCGTGAACCTAGTACACGCGTGAAGCTAGTGCTAACATATCTGCCGTTTGATATTTCATCTTCGTGAGCAAAGGACAAATCAATGATTTACAGCATGACCGCGTACGCGCGTAAAGAAGTTAAAGGTGATTGGGGTACCGCGGTATGGGAAATTCGCTCGGTAAACCAACGTTATCTTGAAACCTACTTCCGCCTGCCGGAACAATTTCGTGGTCTTGAGCCTGTACTGCGTGAACGCTTTCGCCAACGTTTAGCGCGTGGCAAAGTAGAATGTCACTTACGTTATGAAGCAAACCCTGCGGCTAAAAGTGAGCTGAATATCAATGAAGCACTCGCCAATCAAGTGATTAAAGCCGCCAACCAAGTAATGCACATGACGGGCGAGTTAAGCCGCATTAATCCATTTCAAATCATGCAGTGGCCCGGCGTAATGGAAACGCCAGAACAAGACATGGACAGCATTAATAAAGCCTTATTAGCAGGCTTTGATGACGCAATCATTGAATTCATTGACGCACGTGGCCGTGAAGGTGACAACATGAAGGCGTTAATCGAACAACGCCTGACGGCGATCAGTGAAGAAGTGGTCAAAGTGCGCGCACGCATGCCAGAAATCCTGCAATGGCAACGTGAACGTCTATTGACTAAGTTTGAAGAAGCAAAGATTGAGCTTGATGCAACACGCGTCGAGCAAGAGCTGATTTTACTTGCACAAAAATCAGACGTTGCCGAAGAGTTAGACCGCCTCGATTCGCATGTCAAAGAAGCACGTAATGTACTCAAAAAAGGCGGCTCATGTGGCCGTAAGCTCGATTTCATGATGCAAGAATTTAACCGCGAATCGAACACGCTGGCCTCTAAATCGATCGCCACTGACATCACCGCTTCAGGTGTTGAGCTTAAAGTGCTGATTGAGCAAATGCGTGAGCAAATTCAAAATATCGAATAGGTTTTTTACCCGTCCAAGAATGTCTTAGAAGCCCTGTTATTTGCTTGTAAATACAGGGCTTTTTTATTTTTCCCGTCCAAATCGGTTTGCAGATGTCCGTTACTAACTGCCTGTTTAGTGGTGGGCAGAATGGTGGGCAGCCCCCTCATTTTGGCTCAATAAGCGTTTTGCGGTGAGCAAATTGGTGGGCAGTAAGTTGACCAATTTTCGCATTTAACTCGCCACCACAACAGGTTAGCTGCTGATTCAATAAGCAAATCGGTGGTGGGCAGCCATTATTGCCCCCTCCATTATTTCAGCAACTATGGAGTAAACATGGGAAAACTCACAGCAAAGCAGACCCCAAAAAATATTCAGATGGTGAAGGGCTATACTTTTGCGTCCGCAAACAGGGCTCGCCTTATTGGATGATCCGCTACACCACAGCCAAAGGAAAACGAGGAGCGACCTTGGGACAATTTCCTTTAATGTCGTTGGCCGACGCTAGAATTGCCGCCGCATACTTTAGAAGGTGAATAAGAGGAATTTGAGTCGCCCCAAGGAATGGGGCAATCAGGGCTTTGATTGACAAGACAAGCTACCAAACATACCTTTCAAAAACAGCTTTCAAGCCAATATGACCGACGCCTCTGCATTTCTGTACGCGTCGGTTCTCATTTTAGCGTAGCGGTATGCTTCGCAAATGTGTTTCGATTGCTTCAATCATCGACTTGGTAAGTGGTAAATGCGCTTTTTCTTTCGCCCAGATTTCATGAAAGCCTGCCACGGTTTGCTTGGCAGTATCTAATACCAATTTTTCTGGCAGCATGGCTTTAGCCGCTAAGTGTGACAGCTCATCCAGCGTGAAATCACTGAATTTCTTGCTACGGCTCACCTTCAGCGACGCACTATCATCGGGGATATAAGGAATAGTCGAGACAAAATCATAAGCAGGCGCAATCGATGCGGTGCGCTTGTCTTTGTAAATCACAGACCAATTCTTCAAATGCATATCCGCATTGCCAATTAGGGTATTGAACACCAATCGACGCGTAAATTCTGCAATGTCTTCGTCTTGACCTTCAATGCCGATAACCTGAGCAATATTGCGCATACTGGCTTTTTTGTATTTATCTTGAGGATAGACGCCAAACACTTGCGCAAAATCTTCAATATGTACGGCTTGATTACCTGCACGGTCAAAACGCTTGATCACAAAAGCCTGAGCATTTTTAAAAGCATCACCAAATTTACCAATACCATCTGGGATATTAGCAATCTGGTTAATCGGGAGTAGCTGCGTCTCTGGTACATCCATTCCCAACATTCGAGCCAACTCCATCATCGAATATTCATTTTCTGGCACAGCGTCAAAGCGAGACGATGGCAATTTCACAATCCAAGAGCCACCTTGACCGGTTGCTGGAATAGTCAAACCACCGTTTGCCTGTTGTACGGCTGAAAACTTCAACTGTACACCCGCTAATGAAAAACGCATTGGAACATCTATTTTCGTTTCATCGTCAATGTCTTGCTGCACATTAGGCGGCAGCGCTTCGCCATCAGCAGGTTCAACCGTGATCGCACCTGCTAAATCTTGTCCTAACACCCACAATAGAAAAAATTCTCGTGCGGGGTTCACTCCGGCACGCTCTGCCAGGTAATGACGCATGGTTTCTTCTGGCAAAAGGTTAGAGAAAAACGGAGTTAACTTGGTTTGGGTCGGTTTGAAGTTAGTCAGCAAGCCACCTAGCGAATCTTTAAAACCCAGCCCTAATACGGGCCGTGATTCATGATTAATGTACGAATCCATAAAGGCAAAAAGCGCTCTGTCATTGCCCACATTGGTGATCGTTGCGATAGGTTTCCCGTAGAGCAACACGTTAAGCGTAGAAACATAATTAGTCATCGTCGTCTTCTTCTAGCTGATATGCGGGCGACATTGCCTCACCTTCATCGCTGATTCCTTGGCTGCTTCGAATGATTGACTTGATGGCAGGAATAGACTTTTTAGGCGCAACCAATAGCTCTAGGTCGAGTACACGGGCCAGAGCAATCAAACTGGACATTCTTAAATCAACGCCACCAGACTCGATCTTCGAAATATGACTTTGCGGCACACCCGAACGCGCGCTCAGCTCTCTCTGGCTAAACCCCTTACGTACCCGAGCTTCTCGAAGACTTTCTAATATCTGCTCTGTTACATAGCTCATTTCGATACGCCTTAATGCATCAATTAAGAATAATTATATACAAAAACATATCACCCTAATCCCGCAAACACAAGAATGATTAGCTATTATGTATCACTAAGCACTTTTGATATGCAATTATAGATAAATCGTAACGCACGAGCTCACTTAACGTGGGCAGTTGGGACAATGGGGCAATACCTGATATGCCAAGCTTTAGAGGGTGAATAAGAGGAAATTACACTGCCCCATGGAATGGGGCAATCGGGGCCGTGTCAACAGCTCCTATCAGTCAATCAAACTACAAACTTGCAAAAGTCCCAATATGGGACTAACATCTGTTTATGAGAATTATCGCACTATCAACCTTAAAAACATTTTGGGAAGACAGCCCAGAATACATTGACGCGAAAGAACCAACTTTAGCGTGGTATAGGCACGCATTAAACGCTGATTGGGGATCACCGGCGGATGTGAAACAGGACTTTAGAAATGCCAGCATCCTCAAAGATGGGCGTGTCGTGTTTAACATTGCCGGTAATAAATACCGGATAGTCGTTTGGATCAATTATGCCTACAAAGTGGTTTACATACGGTTTATCGGCAGCCATGCACAATACGAAAAATTCGTCGGGAACGAATTTTCATGAGCAACGCGAGCCCGAAGGGTAAGGCTCATGGACGAGCCGAATAAAAAATTGATGTGCAAACGATTTGAAGCCAAAAAGTAGTAACAAGAGGTAAATATAATGGACATCAGACCTATTAAAACAGATGCCGACTACCGCGCGGCATTAAACGACATCGAAAACCTAATGATGGCGGAGCCTGATACCGTCGAAGGCGAAAAGCTGGACATTTTGGTTACGTTAATTGAAGCCTACGAAGCAAAGCATTTTCCAATGGATTTGCCAGACCCTGTTGAGGCAATAAAGTTTGAGATGGAGCGCAAAGGCTTAACGGTTAAAGATCTTGAACCCATGATAGGTAAAAGCAATCGTGTTTATGAAATCCTAAACCATAAGCGATCACTCACGCTAAAAATGATTTGGAAACTTCATGAAGGGCTAGGTATTCCAGCAGAGTCGCTGATCAAGCCACCGCAAGTTCGCGCTTCATAGCGCTGCGCATAAAAATTATGTTGTCATGAATGACGCTCGCTACCCAAACATTTCGGCTATTGATGACAGGCTAGCTGAGCTTGAAAACGAAAAGCAACAGCTTCTCGCATTAAGAGAGGCTTTACGTAGCGCTCAAAACGAGCGTTCAGTACAGGTATTCACCCCAGAACAAAAAGTCACCCTATTCAGACAACGATTTCGTGGAAGAGAGGATATCTTTGCCAATCGTTGGCAAAATCAACAGGGGCGCAGTGGCTATTCCGTAGCCTGTGATAATGAATGGGTAAACGGGGTTTGCAACAAACCACGCATTAAATGCCAAGACTGTTCACACCGAAAGTTTAGCGAACTAAACGAGCGCATTATTTACAGGCACCTTGCCGGTCATCAAGTGGTGGGGCTGTATCCCTTACTGAAAGATAATACGTGCTATTTGTTGGCAGCCGATTTTGACAAAGGCTGTTGGCAAGAAGAAGTCAAAGCAATGTCTAAAGCGTGCCAAGCGTTTGATATTCCCCACGCGATAGAAATCTCGCGTTCTGGCAACGGGGCGCACTTATGGATCTTTTTTGAAACCAACATTCCAGCTAACCAAGCTCGGGCACTTGGTTTCGCTTTGCTTGATAAAGCCATGGAAATATTTCCAAATCTATCGTTTGACTCCTATGACAGGCTCTTTCCTAACCAAGATATCCTTCCTGAAGGCGGGTTTGGTAATCTCATTGCGCTACCACTTCAAAAGGAGGCTCGCCTTTCAGGCCGTAGTTGCTTTGTTGACAGTGACCTGAATGCGATTGACGATCAATGGCAGTACCTTGCTGAGCTTAAAACGCTCACGCAATCGAGTATTGATCAACTCATAACAACAATTTCACCCAACATCCTATTACTGTCCGAACAAGGGCTAACAGATAACCGCCCACCTTGGGAAATCACAGCCAAAGCCGCACCAATAAAATTAGAGTCTTTGCCAAAAAACGTGACCATTACCTTGGCCAACCATATCTACTTTTTGATGAGCGAGTTACCTGGGCCACTACTGGCAGGACTAAAGCGATTAGCTAGTTTTTCTAATCCTGTGTTTTTTAAAACACAAGCTTTGCGCTTTTCAACCCATGGCATTCCGAGGTTTATTTCCTGTGCTCGTATTGAAAACGGTTATCTAGCACTACCGCGAGGCTGTCTCGATGACGCGATTGCTTTGCTACAAGAGCAAAATATTTCGCCACTATTTGACGATAAGCGTGAAACCGGCAAACCATTATTAAAACTTACCCCTGAGTTCACTTTGCGAAAGAACCAGCGAGACGCAGTGGCCGCAATATCTAAACACGACTTCGGTATTTTGCATGCGCCGACTGCATTTGGAAAAACGGTTACTGCCATTGGTATGATCGTAAAACGCAAAGTAAATACCCTAATACTGGTTCATAGCCGACAACTGCTCGAACAATGGCAAGAGCGATTACGCACATTCCTACCAGAAGTAAACATTGGCAGTATAGGCGGGGGAAAAAGAAAGCCGAGTGGCATTATCGACATTGCCACCTATCAAAGTTTGGTTAATAAAAAAGACAATTCCATCACGCCTCTCATTCAAGACTACGGCCACATTATTGTTGATGAATGCCACCATCTGTCTGCGCCAAGGTTTGAAATGGTACTCAACGAGGTAAGAGCAAAATATGTATTGGGCCTAACAGCAACGCCAGAGCGACAAGATGGCCATCAAAAAATCATTTTTATGGCGGCAGGGGCCATTCGCTATAAAGTGAAACCAAGCCCTGATGAGCAATTTACTCAAACCGTGATGATTCATCAGCTCTACGATATACCGCCAGCTGAGCTAATAAAAACAGATGAGCGCCCAAAAATAAGCGATGCCTATCGCTGGCTCGCCGATAATGGACAGCGCACGTCAAAAATAGTCTCAGACGCCTCTCAGTGTGTTCAAAATGGCGGGCACCCGTTAGTCCTTACAGAGCGTAGAGAGCACGCAGAGTACATACACTCAAAACTTACCAAGATGGGTATAAGCACTGTCGTACTCAAAGGCGCCATGAAAGCTGCCGAACGCAAGAATGCAGATAATCATCTGCAATCGGCTCAAGCCATCGTCGCAACAGGAAAATATGTGGGCGAAGGATTTGACCTGCCAAGACTGGATACGTTGTTTTTGGCCATGCCCATCGCATGGAAAGGTACATTGGCTCAATATGCCGGTCGTATTCATCGTGAATCGGAAGGAAAAACACAAGTCACCATTCACGACTATGTAGACTGCGCCCTCCCTATGCTGCAACGCATGTTTAAAAAACGTGAGAAAAGCTACAAAGCAATGGGGTACGCCCTCGAGTACTGTGATGGCAACAGTGACAAGCAACCTGCACTCAAGTTGGAAGACGCCTCTTCATCAAATACCAAGCCAAAATAAACAGCCGCACTTCATTAAACACTTCCCCATGCCTTTATACCCATACGCCAAAACCACTATCCGTTTGGCTTTTGGATCGAAACGCCAAACAGGGAAATCAGCCCATTCACTGTTTGGCTTCTCGATTGAAATCCAACGCTGGTAGGCCTTGCCATTACTGGCTCAAAGCAAGGTTTGGCACTTTTTTCGCCCTAAACCAACCTCGGCATCAAAGTACAAACCGTTTGATTTTTTAAACCCAAAATGCAAACGATCGTTTGGCGTCTCGATTTTTTTGCACTTGGCAAATGCCGCCAAACAGCGCCGTATTAGACGATATATTTCAAACAGTTAGCCGCGCACAGGTCATCAGAAAAAACTGATTTGACTGGTTAGTTTGATGGCCATTTCTTTCATCTAATTCACCACCGCGTCTGCACCCGACCACTGAAAATAGACGGCATGAAAAACTAACAAGGTGATAAGTGACGTGTTATGGGCAAGTGGCAACGATTGGGATAGAGAATGGATACTTTATCGTTCCCCAAACTAGGTGGAGTTGCAGCTAGGCGGCAAGCGAATGAGCCCCATGAGCATAGATAGACTATGTGATTGGGGCGAAAGAGCGTAGCCAACAACGCTGCGGCTTCACCTAGGAGGGGGAATCGCTTTACTGGTTGGGCATGGAGCATTTACTCTCTACCCCGCATTAAGCCAGTGCGAGAATGCCGCCGAACGCATAACCCGCTGGCTAACCTATCAGTTACCGCGCGTTAAACAAGCACATGCTGGCTGCCCGATTCACCAATGGCTGAATAGCATTGGCGCGCAAGTGATCGTAGAAAAATGGCAAAGCCCCGAGCAATGGCCAAACCTGTATTGGTTGCCTTTACCTGAGGTTGATGGCCACGCGCAAGGCGGGTTGGTTTTGTTACCGGCACATTTGTTACCGACAAATAGGGATGGCACGATTCAAACTAGAACATTACAAGCAAACACGCCCGCCAACGCCTGCATCTTTTGGTGCACTGCGCCTTTGTCTAAAACAGCAAAGCGCACTACCTTGCACCCAAAACAGCAAAACCGCGGCTTTTGCCTGCCCAGTTCGCCGGAGCAAATGGGCAAATCATGTACGGGGTTATTACTGAGAGGTTTGAGAAAGGAGAGCCAAAAACGAAACGGCAACGTGATCAGCCACCAAATCAATCTAGCGCTGCTGCACCACCTTTGTGGGCCGGAGAATGATGTGTGGATTACTCAAGAGCTTATGGCTTAACGTTGAAAATAATCGCTAATCTTGTCACGGAATAAAGAACCAAACTTTTTATGATCACCACTCTCAAAACGAACTCGTCCAGCCACGATACAAGGTGATATTTGGAGCTCTTTTGCTAGCTCCCTGACTTCTTCAGCGCTCGATAAACTGCTTCTGCACCAAATACTCTGTGGTATCAACGCCTCTCTAGCCATATCATCGGCCTGTTTCTCAATCTCATCAACGCCCTGAGCATCTAAATCATCTAAGTACCAGTTTTCATTACCATCTAAGTGCAATGCGATATGTGCCATTTCATGCATTAGTGAAAACCAAAAGCTATCGAGACGATTGTGCCTTAACGTCAGCGCTATAATCGGGTTGCCATCAATACTCATGCACACAGCACCATCCAAATAAGTTTTGGGTAGATGAGGCTCAATGATTACATGAATGCCTGACTTATTTAGAAATTCAATCGCTAGTAAAGGGCCTGACTCAAGCCAAGATAGCTTGGAAATGTTCTGCATCCATTCCAAATTCACAGTACTAGCGCGATATTGACAGGGTAATTTTTGTTCAGCGGCCTTCTGCAATACTCGAATTTGCCACGCCCACAGAGCATAAGGATCTGTTTCCTTATCATTGGTACGAAGGTGAGAAGACGCTCTCAACAAGGCAGGTTGAAGATTAAAGCCTGATTTTACGGAACCGATAAAATCTGACAAAGCCTCAGCTGCATATTCCTTTAACTCTTGTAATGAACCATTGAAGCTATCAAAGTAGCCACGCTTTCGCATTTCAGCTATCGGGAAGGCTTGCCAATCTACTTCTCTTTGAATTGCGTGCTTTTGCTCTGGCAATTGAATCAAAACATCAGCTGATATACCCAACCCACTGCTTAGCTTTCGGATCATGTTCAAGCTAAGGCTACGTGTTCCATTCAATATCTCGGAAACTTTTGGAGCTGACCCAATAAAAGGAATAAGGTCTCGATTTTTTAAACCTTGTTGCTCCATTCTAAATTTTATCGCTTCTATTGGATCGGGCTTACTAATTGGAAAATAATCTTCTTCGAACTTTTCAATTAATAATGCCAATACATCCATCTCATCAGATTCGGCTGAACCTGGCTGCGGATCCAAGTCCATTAATGACATTAATCGCATCAATGCTGACTCATGATCGTGTGCTGATTTGATTAATCTAATGTGACTCATCTTCCCCTCCTAAAAGCGTTGCTTATCATACTGAGCATGAGTACCAACCCACTCAATAACAGCAATGCCATTTTGATACCTGACTTTTACAACTAGTCTGTAATGGTTACCTTTGATATTAAATATAACTCTATTACCGTCTAGGAAATCTGCACTGCGGTAACGGTCTTTAATATCCTGAGGAGTTTTCCAACAAGCGCTTTGAGCTTCAGAAACCCATGCCTCTAAAGCTGACTTCACATTAGCGTGTTTTTTATAAAAATCGACAAGTTTGTCTTTACCTAAGACTTGCATACCACCTCAAGGTTCCCTTGGTGGGAATTATAATTAAAGTTACCAAAAAGGGAAGTTTTCTTTTCTATATTTCACAATCACACCATTGCCGCTTCGTACACTTTTTCAACCTCGGTAAACTTAGTGACGCTCTCTAGGCGAGTTAAGGTAGTGAGTTTCATCGAGTTTTTCATTGGGCGATGTGGCACGTTGGTCACTGGCGTTTGTAGTGACAGCGGTTTGCCAAGCTCAAATAAATAATACAAATCAGCAGAACCTGACTTTTTACCCGCTTGATCTTCGGTAATGGCGTAGCGTGGTAACACTGTGACTCGTTTAACCGGCCAAAGTTTGTCAATTTGCTTGGATGAACTTTGAGTGTCTGAGGTAGACGCCAACGCTAAATAGCGAATTTCCTCGGCAATATGCTGCTTAAATTTCTGCAAAAACGTGCTTTGCGGCAGGTGATACCACTGCGCTGTGCCTTGCTCAAATTGTTCAAAGTAGCCATTATCACGGCCACGTTGCCCACCCAATGCCACAGTCATCGTTAAATCTGGATACAACACTTGGCGCATGCCGTGATAAGGAATGCGCGCGGCTTCTTGTACGTAGAGCCTTTCTGCCATATCGGCAATAGAGTAAGTAGTTGCATTATTTTGACTGGTTTGCGCGCTAGGCGCCTTACCAATTTGTGCTGTTAAAAACTCTAGTAGCCATTGGTGGCCAGAATAACTTTGCTCTACCTGGCTAGGCTCATTCTGACTAGGCAAAAGTGCAAACGCACCAATTCCGATTTCTTCTATCGCATCCGCGTAAGGGTTTAGCTTTGAAGTTTGATCAAAAAAGCCTGGGTATAACGCAAACGCACCAAATACAGGGCGGCTTTTTTTAGCCGGTTGCCCTTCGATTTTACTGGATGGAGACTCAGACAAGCGCGGCTCTGATAAACGGGGCTCTGATAGGCGAATCAAGGCATCCCGATAACGGTGCATTTGGTTGATAGCATCGTCTGGTACGTAATCCTTACTTTCGATATCTTCATTGCTGTCATCAAAGCGGTTTTTCTCGGTTTTAATGCGGTACTTGGCATCAAACAGCCAAATAAACTGCTTTTCTTCTGCTGAGTCTGCTTTTGTTAAATCGGCGCTTTTAGGCAGTGTCACTTCCAACACAATATCTGGCTCTTGGTTAACCAAGTACGAGCGGATTGATTGACCCTTTTTGGTAAATTTCGGCTCGTGTGCCAGCCGAGCGGTCACACCATCGCTGCGTTTAAAACGAAAGGCTCCAGCAAACCCATCTTTTAGTTGGTACTCATAAAAGTCATTTTGGGCGAGCTTAGTCGCACTGTTTTCAACCAATTCAAAGCCGAGATCCTGCTCTAACATCTGTTTCAAACACAAAAAACACCATACTTCATAAATCTCAGCCACCGACTTCATCGAAATGCTCGACTGATTGCCAAACAGATCTAAATAAAATTTCAGCTCCTGCCAAATACGATACACCGCGCTGTAGCCGGTTTTTTGCTGTAGCACTAACGACTCACGGTTTAAGCCTGTGTATGCACCCACCTCTTTTAAAAAACTTTGGCCCAACACTTTTTGCAGCGGTTGTTGCCAACTATGCAGCTCATTTAAAAATGAATCCGATAATCGTTGACGCTCTGGCGCTTGGTTACTTTGCCTCAGCTTTTGTTCAAACTCCGCTAATTGCCGCTTGCTTTTACTCACCGCCATTTTGATAAAACGGTTTTCTGGGGTATCGACACTCAGTTGCTTTTTTTCGACCGCGTAGCGTTTATCGTACTGGCCATTTGCAAAGTCTTGCTTAACTTGCACCGCTAACTTATGAGGCAGGCGACCTTTTAACTTGGCCGCTTTGATATTGGCAACCGTCGGTTGCAAGCGGCTATGGGGTGCGGCACAAATCACTTTTAAGCCTTGATCAAAACGCTCCCGTAACGCGGCAAAATTAGCCAACCACATCAGTGGAAAATGCCCGCGTTGCTGGCTGGTTGCTGCATCTTGTTCGGTTTTTTCTACCAAGCTAAAGCGCCAAAGTGGGTAAACTTTGTCAATGGCTAAATGCGTCATGATAATTATCCCACTGCCAACTTAGCCGCTTGTTGCCACATAAAATTCGGCATAGGCTCTCTCAACTGCCAAGTAATGCTCATCGGCTGTGACCCCGTATGTGACACATACTCAACTTCACCATAATTCACAAAACCCATGGTGCGTCCGTATTCATCTTTGGTTTGCTCGCGCACAAATAAAAATAAACGCTTACCGATTTTCTTGTGCTGAATGTAATCCTTACCTCGGCCTTTATCCGGTCTTGCACTGTTTTGTGACTGCCAATGAAATAAATGTTCATTGATAGCGTAATCGTGATACATGGTGGTCGGTGAAAACTGCTTTTCGTTTTTATTCAATGTAACAAACATCAATTCAATGTTTTGCTCTTTAAGCACCAAGACCCCTTCTCGGGCTGGAGGCTGCCGTTCGAATGTTGTGGCACCAAAAGCCACTAATATTTGTTCACGAGCGTAACGAGCGTGAACTTTTAATGGTACATCGGGCAGGTTGTCCATTATTGGCTGTTCGTGTTTTGTTTGCGCGAGTTGCCAATTGACTACGTCCAACAATTCAGCTTGGACGCCAAGTTGGTTTAGTTTAGCGAGACTCTGCACAATAGAACCGAATCCACACTCTGGGCCCGTTTTTTGCCAAAAATCGTAATGACACATCAACGCATGTCGATCAGTATCATCTGCTACTGAAAAGTTGGTTTGGCAAAGCCGCTTCAAGAAGCTTAAATAGGTGTGGTCATCACAAGTCAAAATACGATTATGGATTGCCTTTTTGAGCATTTTAAGAAGATTTTCATCTGGCGTATATTCGGTGATTTGATCTTGGGCTTGTCCCACTAACTCCGCCCAACTACCTCGCTTATATAGCTCATTCAGGTCGATATAAGGATGCTGAGTTAAGAAATTCGACAACGTTAACGGCAGTGTGGAATGCTGAGGATATTGGCGGATCATCGCGACTAGGCGCTTCAACGTTAATGAGGCTTGCCGAATATTATTGAGCACCATTTCTTGTGTGCGCTTGCTTAATTCAATGCGACAACCCAGTGGCGCGTGAGGGAATCCTTGCTTTATTTCATCACTGATCGCGCGGTGACTTTTACCCACTAAGGCTCTAAACTTATTAGCAAAATCATATTCAGGGCGTGAGTTGCCAACAAAATCCAACACGGTACAGCACTCCTTACCCTCAGCTAAACGTAAACCTCGGCCAAGTTGTTGCAAGAAAATCGTTAGGCTTTCTGTCGGGCGCAAAAACAATAAGGTATCGACTTCAGGAATATCGACACCTTCATTAAAAATATCAACAACACACAGCACATTAATTAAACCTGAGCGAATTGCTTGCTGTTTTTGTTGTCGCTCATGGCGGTTATCGCTGGTCAATACATCCGCTTTAACTCCCTTAAGCAAGAGTTGTTGTGTCATGTATTGTGCGTGCTCTTTACTCACACAAAAAGCTAATGCTTTCATTTTACTTAGGTCAGTGATGATCTCCTGCATACTCAGTAAAATCTTGTTAAAACGTGTTTGGTTGTGGGTATAAAGGTTGGTTAATTGCGCAATGTCATAGCGCCCACGACTCCAAGGAATGGTACGCAGGTCAGTATCATCATCAATACCAAAATATTGAAACGGGCAAAGATGTCGACGATTAATTGCTTCAGGTAATCGGATTTCTGCGGCAATCACACCGCCAAAATCGGCTAAAATATCACCGCCATCGTGGCGTTCAGGCGTGGCAGTGAGCCCTAGCAATATGGAGGGTGAAAAATATTCCAATACCGCGCGATAACTTGACGCTGCAATATGGTGCACCTCATCAATCACGATGTAGTTATAATAATCAGCGGTTAGGTTAAGCTGATCTAACTGATTGTCCAACGTTTGGATAGAAACAAACAACTGGCGATAATGCTCCGGCGTATGCCCACCAACCCAAAGCTCACCAAAAGTGCCATTACGCAATACGCCACGATATGCCGCCCTAGCTTGTTTTAATATTTCTTCGCGGTGCGCAATAAATAAGAAATTTGCTTGCGGTTTCGCTTTAATAAAATGCGCAAAATCAAAGGCTGAAATCAGGGTTTTTCCGGTGCCTGTTGCCGCAACGACTAAATTGCGAAAGCGCTGGTGAACACTGCGCTCAACGGCCAGTTGTTCCAAAATGTCACTTTGGTGAGGAAACGGCGAGATATCAAAGAAGTGCGTTGGGCTGGCCTCAAAATCTCCGCGCTGCTGGCTCAAGGCTTTTTTGAGTTTTTCACTGCTTGTTGCATCGCCACTAAAGTATTCAAAATCATTAGAAGCCCAATACGTTTCAAAGGTACTTAACGATTTATTAATTATGTGCGGAATTTCTTGCGAGGTGATCTTCAAATTCCATTCTAAACCATTGGTTAGAGCGGAATGCGAAAGGTTGGAAGACCCTATATAACCTGTGTGGTAGCCGGTATTTCTAAGGAACAAATAACTCTTAGCATGTAAACGCTCGCGCTCAGTGTTGTAACTCAGCTTCACTTCGGTATTGGGTAAACTCGCCAAATACTCCACCGCTTTAGCGTCGGTAGCCCCCATGTATGAGGTGGTAATGATTTTTAGCTCGCGACCACTTGAGGTAAATGCTTCTAGCTCTTTGCGAAAAATTCGGATCCCTGCCCACTTAATAAACGATACCAACCAATAGATTTTGTCCGCTGATAAAATCTCGCGCTTCAATTCAGATTCAAGTGATAACCCTGCATTACTGCCACAAAACAACTCACTTTGGCTTAAGCCTGTTAAAGGAAAAATGTCGTTAATGTAATTTTTTAAATCGGCCGATACAGGATTTTCTAATTCGTACAACGCGGTCAGAATTTTGCCTTGGCTGCTGAGTAAATTATCTTCGATAAAGTCGTTATCTTGAATTTGTGTTTTTAGCCATAGTAACAATTGATTGGATAAAGCAATTTGCTGTTGCAGACGATCATCACTGACAGGCACTGACTCAATAGCATATTCCAGAATGTGTGCTAGGAAACGTGATAACCAGATTGATGCTTCACTGCTATTAAGTTCTCGTTCGCCCACATAGAATCGTTCGCGGTCAATTCGACTGGCGATAAGTTGCGTTATTAACTGTTCATAAATACCTATCTGTTGCATATATTCCCTTGGATTCTGATCACTTGTTGTCAAAATACTTAAACATTAAACGCCGATTCTTTCATTGCTTGCTCCGCTCGGCTGATCCCTAGCCGCTTAGCAACGGTTTGCCATTGCTTAACCGCCATTAATACTTCATCGTAAATTTGCGTGGCTTGGGTTTGCGAAAGTCGGAAGAAGTCTTTTACATCAAAGGCTAATTGGTAGTCTAAAGTGTTGTCTGCATCGGTAATATTCAGATGCAGGCCATGCTTACCCACTATCGGGTTTAAATCATAAGCGGGTGATAACTTCCAGCCATTCTTTGTTAATAAAAACCCATGGTTACGCAGGTGGTCATCCGTGTTGGACACCGCAATATTAAACACAATACGTCGCCATAACTGTGCTAAATCAGCTTCGGTTTGTGCACCAGAATTGGAAATAAATTCAGCAATCTCTAAGTAGCTGGCACCTTGAGATTGTTCACCATCATACTTTTCGTTTTCAAAATAGCGAAGCTGTGTCATGGCCGATGAAAAATGCAGCCGCTTTTCACCGTCGCGGTCAAACCGTTTTGTTAAAAAGGTATGATGCCCAGAGGAAAACTGCCTAATCTCACTTGGAAACATGTCAACACCTGCCGCCAGCGCCAATTCATAGCAGACCATCTCCCATGCGCCCACGTCATGGGTATCATTTAAATTGGGAAACTTGGCAATCCACAAGTGGCCTTGTTCGTCTGTCACACAAGCCTTCGGCCTTGCACCACCTAATGATGAGCTTGGAGAAATCAGCATTTTCAACCAGCGGTAATACTCGTCACTGTCGATGTTATCGTCTTTTTCAATCTGCATT
This sequence comes from Vibrio qinghaiensis, assembly GCF_002257545.1. Lineage (NCBI taxonomy): Bacteria > Pseudomonadati > Pseudomonadota > Gammaproteobacteria > Vibrionales > Vibrionaceae > Vibrio > Vibrio qinghaiensis. The sequence continues at coordinate 2,739,597 of NZ_CP022741.1, forward strand.
GCTGCATGCTCTAGCTCTCGCAAAGAAGCCATTGGCGGCGCAGCAAACTCAGAGTTGTCGTCCAAAAAAGCATCCGAGCCTACTCGCTTAAATCGAATCCCCCCCATCCGGTAAGAGTCGTGTACGCCCAGCAGGTAATCTAGCTCGTTTAATCGACTTGTTGCTCGAATGCCTTTGCGCGCTTCAATGGCCGCACGCCGCTGCATTAAAATACGCCCCCATCTATCAGGCGATGAATCAAGAAATGCACGAAAGTTTTTATTGGCTTCATCGTTGTAGAGTTCACCGGAGTGGAGGGTCAGGATGGGATCAATTTGCAAACGATAGGCTGAAGTTAAAAATGCTTTATCGTAGGCAAAACTAAACACGCCACCTCGGCTTGAATCGCTGTAAGTCAGCTGTCCTATTAGCAAAGGCGCCTCAATTGGCTGCCAGTCGGCATAGACTTCGACGATTTCACGGCTCATCTTGAACCTTCCAGCAATTTTATGTTTTGCAGCTTGATACCCACTTCATCATGAGCGGCCATGTCTGCAAAGTTGCTTTCCATGCCAAGAACGGCCATCACCTTTAAGTAAGTGCCTATGGCAACACCCGGATCACCTGCGAAGACTTTGTTCACGGTTTTATGGTCAAAACCAGTACGTTCACACAGCAGCTTTTTGGTAAAACCACGTCGTTTCATAGCCAACAGCAAGTCTTCACCAAACTGCGTCAGGATTTTACGCTGCTTTGGAAACAGCACATTGTGTAAGTCACGCTTAGCCATATCACCAACCAAAGGGACTATATTCCCAATATTTAACCGTTAATGGGAATATAGTCCAACTTTGAATCCCAAGCAACTCCAACAATTTACATATGGGACTATATTCCCACTTTACTCAATATAATTGGATTTATATCCTACTTTTAGGTTTGGTTTGCGCGTTGGCCAAGGCGATGATGGAATCCATGAATGCCAAAGGCCACAAAATTACACTTTTATGCGCATAAAAATGTAAAATTCCGCATTTTTCTGCGCATAAAAGTGTAGGCTGAGTTATACTGCAGGCAGTTAACAGTCTTAATTGGCGGGAAATGACAATGCAGCGCAACTTACTCAACGCCCTAATAGCATGGAAAAGTCAACCGGTGCGCAAGCCATTATTGATCGATGGCGCAAGACAAACAGGTAAAACCTATCTACTGCAAGAGTTGTTTGGGAATACCTTTGCCAACATCCTTCGTATCGACTTCCTTGAAAACCCAGCTTACAAAGAAGCGTTCGATGGCTCGTTGTCACCTGACGAGCTAGTAATGAACATTGAGTTGTTAACCAACCAAGCGTTCAATCCAGAAACCGACTTGCTGATATTAGATGAAATTGGCGAATGTGAACGAGCCGTAACTTCGCTGAAGTATTTTGCCGAAAAAGCACCGTCCTATTTTGTCGCAGCCAGCGGTTCGAACATTGGTTTGCTCAATACCTTCCCTGTAGGCAAGGTAGAACAATACGATTTACGACCACTGACCTTCCAAGAATTTATTTACGCATCCAACGAGCAAGCACTGATCAAAGCATTTGATAGTCAAGCAAGCACACCGGCAGTACACACTAAATTGATGGATAAACTTACCGACTATTTTTTTACCGGTGGTATGCCGGAAGCCGTTTCTGCTTGGTATCAGTTTAAAGATTCAAGCATTCTAGAGCGTGTTGAAAAAGTCACAAAAATTCATGCCGATTTAGTTGAAGGTTATCGCCGCGATTTCGGTAAGTACGCGGGCAAGGTCGATGCCACACTGATTGAATCGGTGTTTAATAGCATTCCAGCCCAGCTATCACTTGTCAGCGATGAGTCGGTTAAACGCTTTAAATTTAAGCATGTGCATGAGCGTAAATCTCGTTATAGCGATTTTGAAACCGCGATCCATTGGCTTAACTGCTGCCGCTTAGCTTTGCCAAACTACCCTGTTGAAGGATTGCCGAAATCTCCGTTGGCGGCCTATAAAAAAGAAAATATGGTTAAACTGTTTCTGTTTGATGTGGGCCTGCTCAATCATATGCTGGGCAGCAGTTATAAAGAGATTAAGCAACAAAACTATGAATACAAAGGCTATGTGGCTGAAAACTTTGTGCAACAAGAGCTCACAGCTATTGGCGTTGACCCAAGCTATTCATGGAATGACGCCCGCGCCGAAATCGAATTTATTTTGGCAACCGATGAAGGCGATATCGTCCCTGTTGAAGTCAAAAGTGGTAAACGTACAAGAGCAAAATCGTTGGCATCCTATATTGAAAAATGTACTCCAAGTAAAACCTTTAAGTTAACGGGTACTCAAGGCTCTTCAGCGTTAGAACATACCAATATCGTGATGCCTTTGTATTTCACGCAGTATTTACCTCAGAGATGGTAAAGGCTCGTTGCTTAGCCCCGAGGTCTACACAAAGCTACCTTAGGAGTAACAATATGTAGACCTAATGCCTACCATTCGACACTCAGCCTTATCTCTCTTGGATACCATAGCATCCATATTGAGCTTATTTCTATTTAAATGGACACCATAATGTCCATTTCAGGCTAAGTGAGCTTTCTGCTGACTCATTACTATCGCGTAGAACCAGTGAAAAAATGGCAAAGCTATGTTGACAGAAATCGTGCTCGATAAAGCCCTTCAAAACTGCTATGTTTTAGCTCTAACAGCAGCATAAAAACGGCGCTGTTTTTCCGTAGTTTTAGCCAAGAAGCACCACTAAGATTTCGTAAAAGCCATAGGCAAGTGGTGGGCAGTTTGGTGGGCAAACAGGCATTTTTGAACGGTTTATTTTCGGTAAGTCATTGAGTTTGTTAGGATCTAGGCCGCTACTCAATGAGCAAATTCAAAATATCGAATAGTTTTTCAGCTTCGGCGATTCAGGTTAAGTGGATGACGATGGATAAAAATACGGAAGGCACCATGGCCTTCCGTTATCTAGTTAACTCACAAAATAACCATGCAGGCTACTTACTGACACTGATCATTTCGTTGAAGTACTCGACTTGCTGTTCCATGCTCAGACTTTGATTATTTGAACCCAACGCCCAGATAAAGAAACCACCGTAACCATTCTCTTTTTGCCACTTGGCACGGTTGAGGTTGTTTTCACGGCTCTCCACAAAATTGCCGTTTGGCCCCCACTGGCTATTGATCGTATTGCCTAAAACAATCTTCGACTTGTCTCCAATGTATTGAGCGTAATTGGCCATCGCGACATCGTAGAGGAAGTTTTGCCCAGCGTCATAGGTCATGACGTTGAAGAAGTCGAAATCGTTCTTGGTTGCTTGTAACAGATCGATCACTTCACCATGGTGAGACGAGCGGCCTGATGGCTCAACGTAAGAACAATTTTCAAACACACTTGAATCCATGCATGCCACAGGATCAGCACCGACATGGTATGTAGTCAGCGACAACACTTTATTGTCGCCCACTTTTTGGCGTATCAGCTTAATCAATGCGGTTAGGTCTTGGTTCTCTTTATCGGTAATGCGCGCTGCTTTCTCGAAGTCAAAGTCAAGACCATCGATTTGCACATAACCCGCTAATTGGTACTTGCTGTAATCACATTGGCCATCACCACCCGTCGCAAGGCAGTCACCCACCACCTCTTCTGGTTTTAGGTTCTTCTTATAGACAGGGAAGGGTTTGTTGACCAATTCAACGAGGCCATTGGCGACCGCCTCCCGATTTGCATCGCTACCAATCGCAGACCAAATACTTTCATAGGTTTGACCACCAAATGCGACCATCATGGTGACATTGCTATTATCGTGTTTTAAGGTTGACCACGCTAAGTACTGAGATGGCATCCAATCTGGGTTGTAACTTGGTGGGGTTATCATGTCATCAGAAATCGTAATGTTACCGCTAGCATCCCATTTACCGAACGATAATAAATAACCGTCACCTTCAGAATTAAACAGTTTTTCATAATCGTTTAATCCCCAAGAAGTGAGATAACTAATGGCACGGTCTGGGTTATCTGCAAGGCCACCACCACCGGTACTCTCTTTCACTGTAATATTGGATGGGGCTGACATTTGCTCTTGATTGGCACTGTTGAGCGCCTTTGCGTAAATAGCGTAGTTGCCTGCTTGCGCTCCAATCCACTCATATTCATAAGGTGCTTCGGTGTCTTGATTCAGTACCTTGCCGTTAGCGATAAACGTCACGGAAGTCACCTCGCCTTCATAGCTTTTAGCATCCGCTTTGATTGAGATCGCTCGGCCTTCAAAGAAGCTTGAACCGTCCACAGGCGAAGAGAGTGACACCAGCAGATCTTTATCAGTAATGGCAATCGAAATCGGTGCAGTTTGAGCACTTGCGCCTTGATCGTCATACGCAACAACCGTGAGTGTGTATTGTCCTTCAACTTGAGCAGGCACAGTGATGGTATAGAGATCGCCCGAAGAAGAGGTGGAGGTTGCAACGACTTCGCCATTCAATTGAACATCGACACGCGCCACTTGGGTATCGTCGCTCGCCTCAACGAGCACTTCGAATGGCTGATTGGGTACTATTTTTTGTCCATTTTCTGGCGATTGAACATGCACTTCAGGAGCAGGATTGGGATCGCACTCACCAACGTCATTCCATGCATCTTTCCATGCATCTGGATAATTTGGATGCCCAGTACCCGGTGTCCATACTGGGTTACCACACCAACCTGCGATTTTACATGCGTAGATATGGCCAATATTGGTTACTTCATCTCCCACTTGATAGCTCACGCCATCTTGGTACTGTGCAACGTCACCGCAACTACCACTCACATCAGTAACCGTAATCGTCAGATTTTTTTGTGTGATATGCCGTTCATCATCTTGCGCTTCAACACGTAATGCAGCGCTTCCGGCCGTTTGAGGGGTCCAGTCACAAGAGAACACTTGCTCTGTTTTGGCATCGATACTGCAAACTTCGGTGTCATTAGCAAAAAATTTAACGCTAGCCAGATCATGATCAGCATCGGTCACTTCAGCAGAGATCGTCAAACTTGTGCCTTGTGGGTGGGATGATCCCGCTTCCGGGGAAATGAACTCAACGACCGGAGGATTCGGCGCCGTCGATTCTGACTCGACAGAAACAGGCACGCTTTGCTCAGAGAGCTTATCGCCTTCCTCATTGAACGCGATAACTGAAATGGAAGCGGCTCCTATTTCTTGCGGTTGCCACACTTGCTGATACTCGGTGACACCTTGCTTCAATGGTTGTTGAGCAATTTTGTCTTGGTTAGCCCAAAACTCAAGCTTACCGGCACTCTCACCATCAATACGAGCCATAATGCTGACGTCTGTGCCTGTGTATACCACTGAATTTGGCGCTGGAGAGAGAATATCTAGCGAAAAATCGGGCGGTGGTGTGATGCCCCCTTCCATTTTCACAATAACAGAATCTTCAAAAGCACTCAGGTTTTCCAATGAACCAGCAAAAGCGATCGTCAAGGAGAGTGATTCTGAGGCATTCAGAACGCTGTCAACCCAAGCACCTTCAGGGAATTTAAGCGCCACTGAATGGAGAATACCGCCTGCTTGAGCGGTATGAGATAAACTCCACGTAGGATGGGATAGCGCCGATGATTGCCAACCTATATCGTTAATCGCAACGGGTAATACAAATTCGATGACCGCATCGCGCATATCCGCTGACTCTGCTCCTGTATTTTTAATCGCTAAGGTGTAAGTGCTCCACCATTGCCCCTCTGACTCAGCAACCGCATCAGCGCGAAACTCAGCAGCAATAGCCTGAGATATTGGATTTAAAAGTAGGCCAGAGAAAAGGATGGTCAGGCCTAAAGCCCGATAATAATTTTTATCGGCCACTGAGACTGGCGTGTTTTTTTGATTAAACATTATTTTATACCCTTATATTAAATTTATAATATTCGGTATGTTTATTAGCACCACCACCAATAATTAACATCAACAATTTTCGATTAAAATAATTTTTGGAATGATAATCAATGTTTATTTAAAATCAGAATAATCAACATGAATACATTAAATTAGATTGATTATATTTTAAAATAAAAGCATGGTAGATATTGAGTTTTTATTCTAATTAAAAAAACGTGAACATCATATTACCTATATACCCTTCCTACTTGAAGCCGCAGCGGTGTAGGCTACGTTCGTTAAGCGCAATCACATAGTTTACCTATCCTCATGGGGACTCACTCACTTGCCGCCTACCTGCAACTCCAAGTTGTTTAGGCATATTTAAATAAGTGACATTAATCCAGGAAAAATATAAAAAACAATAGATTTAATCATAAAAATAACGCCCCCACCAGGGGGCTAATTTTATTTTGATATAGTAGGAGAAGTGTTGGGTAATATCTTAACACTTAGTTGTTTATCTGCTTGTAAATATTGATTAGCAACACTGCGTAGATCATTCGCATTCACCTGATTGATGGCATGATGAATCGCCTGCCAACGGCTATAACGATGCGGATAAGTTTGAGCTAGCGATGCGATATCAAGCCAAAATGCATTCTTTTCTGGCAGGCTATCTAACCATTGTACAAGCGGCTGTTTCGCTCTTTGCAACAGATCAGCATCGATGCCATGTTCAGCTTTCACTCTAGACAATACCGCATCGAAACTCTCTTCCACTAATTTAAGTTGCGCTGTGTCTGTCACACTGAACAGCCCCAAATAACCAAATCCTGTGGGAAGAAAATCATTGCTGCTAAATGGGTAAGGTGAGTAACTCGCGCCAGCCTTTTCTCTCACTTCTTCCGTCAACAAAATACTGAGAACCTCTTCAAGCAGCATCAGTTTTGCGTAGTGTTCGGCATTCACCTTATCAGCCGTTGGCCACAGCCAAGCCAGTGCCGCGGCGTTGGCTGAACCTTGATGCTCAACAATATGTGAAGCAGGCAATGGTGGAAACTCAACGCGCTCAACTTGCAGCTCTTTTTCTGGATGACGCGACAAAGCGCCCAGTGTTTTAGCAACCGATTGAATCGTTTTCTCTTCGTCAAGATCACCCACAATGGCAATTTCTAAAAGGCCTTTATCTACCGCCGAGGCAAGCACTGGGGCTAATTCTGAAAAATGACGCTTTAACCGCTCCTCATCATGGCTACGAAATCGTGGGTCGTCAGGGTGCAATAATTCAGGTAACACCGTCCAAAATGCTTCTTCTGGCGTCGTGTTCTGACTGTTACTCGCAGCCAGTACTCGTTGACGAAATTGGTTCATCCCCTCTTCTCGCCAGCCCGGACTCGTTAAAAATGCCATTTGCAGCGCTAACTGTTGGTCAAGCGACGCTTGATTGGTGAAATCCTGACTCGCAAAACCAAGCGTTCCGACATTGAACCCCGTCGTCACATTGGCAGCAGAAAAGAGATTGGCTAACTGCTGAAATGAGTGCTGCTCTAACCCACCAGCAACAAAGCCATCATTAAATAGCGCCTGAATGCCCTCTTTTTTCGGTAATGGGTAGTCACCAAAGCCCAATGAGAGATCGAGGTAAATAATATTTTTCTCTAACTCGGTAGACTTGATGTTGAGCTTAACGCCATTGGCAAATTTCAACATCCGAATCCCCGTTTCGGGATCTCGCTTGTCTTGAACGAGCGTGCCCGCCTCACCAAATTCACGGTAGGCAAAAGCCTCCACTGATAAAAATTGATAAGGTTCTACTGGCTGCTTTTGGCTTTGTTCATATACATCGAGTAGCGTTCGATTGATTTTCTCAACCTTGTATGGCCCAGAAAAATAAATCCACGGCTTACCTTGCCAACGTTCGGTAAGCAGGTCGTGCAATCGAGCTGCAGTGATTTGAGGTTGATAAGCTTCAAAAAGAGCAAGCGCGAACGTTGGTTCAATCGGGACAAATTGCTGAGCATCACTTGTCACTAGGCCTTGCGCAATCGAAATACTATGCAAGGTATCGCTACTTGCTGCTCTTTGCTGATAATCAGCATGTATTGCCTTGATCGCTTGATCAATTTCGCTCTGATTAAAGCCGTACCGAATCGCTTGTCGCACCGTCTGTTCAAGTAATGTCAGCCCATGCCGCCACTGCTCGGGCAAGGTTACCAGCGACAATTCCATCCGTGATGCGATACCGAAGTCTTGATCAATACTAACAAAAGCATCCGTAATCCCTTCTTGGCCTATCAGATGGGGAAGCAAACGTTGGTAGAGTAAGTTCGACAATATTGATTCAAGGATCATTTCATGGCGGCTTTCTACGCTATCAGCTTGTCGCTCTTGTGGTGCAATCACACCAAGCGAAATTTGGGTCGGCAAACGAGCATCAAAGAAAGCATCGGCTTGTAAGTGTGTTCTCTCTGCAGGAAGTATCAAATGGTCAGCCCGTAGTGGTACTGCATCCCGGTGAGGTACCCAGTTTGAAAAAAGTCGTTTGATCTGCTCTTCGGCCTGAGCAACATCAAGGTCTCCCACCACAATGATTGTGGTGCGCTCTGGCGTGTAAAAACGTTGATAGAGTGAACGTAACTGCTCTGAGCTAGCATGTTTTACTACATCGAGATCACCAATTGGCAAACGTTTTGACAAAGGGCTCCTCGGATATAAGAAGCTCAGCTGTTGACGATAATTATCTACATCAGCGGAATTTCTCTCTTTCCATTCCGCCACAACAACCGGTTTTTCTTGCTCTAACGCCTTTGGCTCAAGCTTAAGGCGATCCGCAATCTCTCTCATCAGCCACAAACCAGTTGCTACTTTTTGTGAGTCTCCTTGAGCAATATTGAACTCATACACGGTTTGATTGAATTGAGTCACCGCATTGGTATCGGATCCAAAACTTAATCCTAACCGTTCAAGTTGGCGAATCATCTCCCCTTCGGCTACAGAGTCCGAACCTTTAAACGCCATGTGCTCTAAAAGATGCATCAAGCCTTGTTCTTGCTCTGACTCAACTAAAGAGCCACCCGCAATGCGCATACGCATAATGACAGCATGAGCAGGTGTGGTGTTATGGACTAATTGGTACCTTAAGCCATTTTCAAGCTGACCTTCGTGAATGCGATGACTTTTAGGTAACTCCGTCGATAACGAACTAGCCGACATGACAAGCAGCAATAATAAGCTCAATGGGTGAAAAAATAGAATATGACGCAAATTAAGATTCTCAGTATGCATGGAACAACACTCATTCTAATTGAGTGCTTATTATTGCCCTTTTATTGGATTTATAAATACATCAAGACAATTCCATACAAAAAAGTACAATCTTTTCAAATCACAGCATGGCGAGCAAACGCGTATCCCCCCCCTTGGATATCAGCTTGGCTGGCTATCTTGCTTTACAATAACTTTGTGCAATAACGTAGCCAAATTATAAGAAAACACAGTATTATCTCGCCCTTATTCCCCATACCTCGTGGAGATCATAAACGGAATGATTATGGAAAATATCGTCGAAAAACTACTCTATTCAGCACGCTGGATTATGGCGCCTATCTATTTGGGATTAAGTTTAGTACTACTGGCATTAGGCATTAAGTTTTTCCAAGAGGTCTTTCATCTGTTACCTAACATCTTGAGCACCGATGAAGTCAGCCTGATTTTAGTAACGCTTTCTTTGATTGATATTTCATTGGTTGGTGGGTTGATTGTGATGGTGATGTTTTCAGGCTATGAGAATTTTGTCTCTAAAATTAATATCGCCGCAGAGGATGATAAGCTCGGCTGGCTAGGAAAATTAGATACAGGATCGTTGAAAAATAAGGTTTCGGCATCGATTGTCGCCATCTCCTCAATTCATTTGCTGAAAGTCTTCATGAACACTGAAAATATCGACAGTGAAAAAATTAAGTGGTACTTACTGCTGCACATTACCTTTGTCTTATCGGCCTTTGCGATGGGTTATTTAGATAAAATCACCAAAAAATAGCCGCAAGCCCGGCTGAATAATGAAGGAACAAAAGGCGGATATGCAGAGTTGATCTACACGCTTAGAAACCTCGCGCGAATAATTGCGCAAGAAACGCCAACTCTTCTTGGCTCTCTTTGATGGCAAGTGCTTCAAGCCAAACCGACTCGCTGTAATGCTCGGCTTTGAGAAAAAGTAAGCAACCTTCAAAATCAATCAACCATGAGTGAATGTCCGCATCCCACTGTTTTTCTATCACTGTAGCCGAAAGCTGCTTGACCAAACGTTCGCCTAGTGCAGGAAAAGTATCGACATCAAAACGCGCTGTACTCAAGACGAGTCGCCCTTCATCTTGTAAATTGTGTGCTAAACCGAACTCAGCCATGGTGGGTTAAGTGCTCCTGAATCAGGTCTAAAAATGGGTCGGCGTATTTTTCAAGCTTGCGTTGCCCAACGCCGTTAACGGCCAGCATTTCTCCGTACGAAGTGGGCAATATTTCCGCCATATCAATTAGAGTCGCATCACTAAAGACCACGTAAGGCGGCAGGCCATCTTCATCAGCAATCGATTTACGCAATTTACGCAATTTGGCAAACAGTGGTTTGTCGTAGTTTTTGTTGGATAACTTATCTGATTTCGCCGCGCGAGCGGCCGTGTCTAAGCGTGGAATAGCTAACTCTAATGGCATTTCTCCACGCAGCAGCGGTCGCGCCTCTTCCGTCAACTGCAAGGTCGAATTGCGAGTAATGTTTTGCTGCAACAACCCTTTATGGATCAACTGACGGAAAATACTCACCCAATAATCATGGCTATGATCGCGACCAATGCCGTAAGTCGTGAGCTTGTCGTGGCCATTTTCACGAATACGGATATTTTGCATACCGCGCATCACTTCCACCACATAACCCATACCGAAACTTTGGTTGACGCGATAAACGCACGATAATGCTTTTTGCGCCTCTTGCGTGGCATCGAAATGCTTGGGGGGATCAAGGCAGATATCGCAGTTGCCGCAAGGTTTGTCTCGATATTCACCAAAATAATTGAGCAACACTTGGCGGCGACAAGTTTGTGCTTCAGCAAAAGCGCTCATCGCGCCCAACTTATGGCTTTCCACCTGCTTTTGTGGCCCTTCCGGCTTCTCATCTAACATTCGACGCAGCCAACTGATGTCGGCCGGATCATAGAGCATCATCGCTTCGGCTGGCAAACCGTCTCGCCCTGCGCGCCCGGTCTCTTGATAGTAAGATTCGATGTTGCGCGGAATATCAAAATGCACCACAAAACGCACGTTGGGTTTATTAATCCCCATTCCAAATGCGACGGTAGCAACCACTATCTGAATGTCATCACGCTGAAATGCTTCTTGCACATAAGCGCGCTCATCGGCGTCCATACCCGCATGGTAACTGGCTGCTCGTAAATGGTTGTTGCACAGTTTTTCTGTCAGCATTTCGACTTTTTTGCGACTGCCACAGTAAATGATGCCGCAATGTCCTCTTTGCGTATCAAGATAGCGGATCACCTGTGAAACCGGTTTGTGCTTTTCGACCAAGGTATAGCGGATATTAGGACGATCAAAGCTGCCCAGATAGACATGCGGCTCTTGCAACTGCAAACGGTGCAAAATATCCACGCGCGTGGCGTCATCAGCCGTTGCCGTCAGTGCCATAAAAGGCACGTGTGAAAAATGCTGTTTAAGTTGGCCTAACGCCGCATACTCCGGGCGAAAATCGTGCCCCCATTGAGAAATACAGTGTGCTTCATCCACGGCAATCATTGCCAATGGCAACTGCTGCAAGCGTTCGATGAAATCGGGCATTAAGACGCGCTCAGGCGACGCGTAAATCAGCTTCAGTTGCCCCGCGTTCATTCGGTTATACACCGACATCAGCATCTCACGTGACATACTTGAATTAATACACTCAGCCGCGACACCGTTGGCTTTGAGCTGATCCACTTGGTCTTTCATCAATGAAATGAGCGGCGAAATGACTAAAGTGATGCCCTCTTTGACTAACGCAGGGATCTGATAACAGAGCGATTTTCCCCCACCCGTTGGCATGATAACTAAGCTATCTTGCCCCGCTAACGAAGCGTCAATCACCTCTTGCTGGCCGACACGAAACGACTGATAACCAAACACAGTCTGTAAAATACTGTGCGGTGTCTCAGGTTGAGGATCGGTTTGTTGAGCCATTAACGTTGCGGTCATGAAATTTCCAAGGGTGAACAAAAGGGGTAGAGCAACCGCTATACCGCAAAGCGTCTTATTGTAGTGGGGTTCGATGGTGAATAAAACCGCAAAATGTAGCGGTAAAGCGAATCGCTTGATTCTCGGCCATTATTCGTCACTCAAAATCCCGAGTGGGCAGCCGATTAACAAAGCTGCAACTTACTTGAGGAACAGTATATACTGTCGAATCGTTTCGCTGGCTCAGCACTTCACTCCTTTGAGAATTCATCATGACCACAGAAGAACAACGCTCCAGACAAGGCGTTTTACTGGCTATTGGTGCTTACACCATGTGGGGCATCGCACCGATCTATTTTAAAACGATCAACAATGTTCCTGTACTTGAGATCCTCACTCACCGCGTAGTGTGGTCGTTTTTCTTGTTAGCAGCATTGCTTCATTTTGGCCACAACTGGCGCAGTGTACGCAGTGTGATTACTCATAAATCAAAGATGATCTATCTGATGACCACCGCTTGTCTGGTTGCGGTGAACTGGTTAATTTTTATCTGGGCGATCAATGCTAATCATATGTTAGACGCCAGTTTAGGCTATTACATTAACCCGCTGCTCAATGTCGTACTCGGTATGCTTTTTCTTGGCGAGCGATTACGCAAACTACAGTGGGTCGCGGTAGCGCTAGCCACCATTGGCGTGGCCATTCAGTTGATTGTGTTTGGTTCGATTCCTGTGGTCGCCATCGCTTTGGCTGCCAGTTTTGGCTTGTATGGCTTGCTGCGTAAAAAAGTGGCGGTTGATGCACAAACAGGTTTGTTTATCGAAACCTTGGTGATGTTGCCCGCAGCGTTGATTTATCTGTTATTTATCGCCAGCTCGCCCACTTCAGATATGGCTATCAATCCTCTTAATCTCAACCTACTGCTGATCGCAGCTGGCGTCATCACGACCTTGCCTTTGCTTTGTTTCACAGGAGCAGCAACGCGTTTAAAACTTTCAACGCTGGGTTTCTTCCAATACATCGGCCCAAGCTTGATGTTTTTGCTCGCTGTCTTGGTGTATGGTGAAGCCTTCTCTAGTGATAAAGCCATCACTTTTGCCTTTATTTGGGCAGCATTGTTGCTGTTCAGTTTTGATGGTTTAAAAACAAGGCGAACCGCGCGACGCGCTCAACGGGCATAAACCGATTAGGTGCTATTGCCTTATTATCCAATCCTGAGACATCGTGGCATAAATCGAACATTCCAAGCACAACTGACTGGCAAATAACAACCGTAAAACGATAACATAACATCTTCATCACAACCCAATGGAGATGGGCATGCTCTTGACTCACACACGATTGACTCTTCCAGCCTTGATTTTTGCTGTTTCTGCGCAAGCTGCCTCTGATCAGGCAGCCGATGCTTTTGCACCTGAACAAAGTAGTGGTTTTGAACAAAAACAGTTGGTTAAAGCCAAACACTGGATGGTGACAGCCGCCAATCCTTTGGCCACCGAAGCCGGCGCTGATATTTTACGCCAAGGGGGTAATGCGATCGATGCCATGGTAACGACACAATTGATGCTCGGACTGGTTGAGCCCCAATCTTCAGGTATCGGCGGCGGCTCATTTTTGGTCTACTGGGATGCCAAGAAAAAAGCACTCACTACCTTTGATGGCCGAGAAACCGCGCCACTCAATGCCACGCCAAATCTCTTTTTAGATAGCACCGGAAAACCACTGCAATTTTACGATGCTGTTGTGGGAGGTCGCTCAGTCGGCACACCCGGCACCGTTAAGTTGCTGTGGGAAACCCATCGCCAATACGGCAAACTTGAATGGGCACGCCTGATTGAGCCCGTAGTGGCACTTGCGCAAAGAGGGTTTGAAATCAGCCCTCGCCTTGCCACCTTAATTGCGGAAGATAAACAACGCTTAAGCCGCTTTCCGGCCACCAAAGCGTATTTCTTCGACGCGCAGGGTGACCCACTGAAAACGGGCACCTTACTGAAAAACCCTGAATATGCCGCCACGCTGAATGCTATCGCGAAACATGGAGCAAAAGCCTTCTATCAAGGTGATATAGCCAAAGACATTATTCATACCGTACAAAATGCAGCAGGTAATCCCGGTGTACTTGCCCAACAAGATTTTGATACTTACCAAGTCAAACAGCGTGAGCCGATTTGTGCGCCTTACCAAAGCTATCAAGTGTGTGGTATGGGCTTGCCCAGTTCAGGTGCACTCACTGTGGGCCAAATTTTGTCGATCACCGAACAATATGATTTAAAAGGCTGGGGAGCCAAAGAGGTGAACTCTTGGCAGGTGTTGGGCGATGCCTCTCGATTGGCCTTTGCCGATCGTGGCTTGCACATGGCGGATCAAGATTATGTTCCCGTCCCAACGCAAGGTTTATTAGATAAAAGCTATCTTGCTGAACGAGCTCAACTCATTCAACCTGGCAAAGCGCTGACCAGCGCTGAAGCAGGTAACCCACCTTGGCACAACGCACAACTGCGTAGCCCAGATCAATCGATTGAATTACCGTCCACTAGCCACTTTAATATTGTCGATCGTGAAGGTAATGTCGTGTCGTACACGACCTCAATCGAAAACGCGTTTGGCTCTCGCCTCTTTGTGCGCGGCTTTTTACTCAATAATGAGCTAACCGATTTTTCCTTTGCTACCCACAGTGATGGTCGTCCCATCGCTAATCGCCTTGAGCCAGGTAAGCGCCCTCGCTCTTCAATGGCTCCGACCGTCGTACTCCACAATAACCAACCCTATCTCGCCATTGGCTCTCCGGGGGGTAGCCGCATCATTGGTTATGTAGCACAAGCATTAATCGCTCATTTGCAGTGGGGTATGGATATTCAGGCTGCAATCAGCCAACCGCATGTGTTAAATCGTTTTGGTGAAATGGAATTAGAAAAAGGGACTCAAGCAGAACAATTCAAACCGGCGCTAGAAAGTATAGGAGCGAAAGTGGCGATCCGAGATCTCAATTCTGGGCTACACGCCATTCGTATTACAGAGCAAGGTCTTGAAGGCGCTGCTGATCCACGCCGTGAAGGTGTCGCCATCGGAGAATAACGCTCTGTAATATAGTCTCGGTTGGCGAGATAAACACGCGCCAACCGTTTTCTACGCTTCATTTACACAGAACCGCTCAAAACCATCCAGGGTTTCATGATCATTTTTTACAAGACAGTGGCGACATGGCTGGCTAAGCTTGCATTATTCAACCCTAAATTTTGGTCTCTATGGATAAAGTGAGCTACAGCCAAACGGCCTATCCTGCGATCGGTCTGATTGATGCAGACTATCGTCAGTTTGCGTTTGATCGCCACTACCATCTTGATATTCATATTGGCCTTATCACTCAAGGAACGCAGCGCTTCTACCACCAAGGCGCTTGGCATCAGGTACAACGGGGCGGCGTAGTTCTTATGTCGCCAGATGAACTGCACGATGGGCAAGCGCACAATGGCTCTGGCTACCAAGTGCAAGTGTTTGCCATTGAACCCACTTGGCTACAGCAAACCTTAGAAGCCAAGCAGATTGAACAAGTGCTGGGTTTTGAGCAGTTAATAGTCGATGACGCGCCACTTTTTTGCTCACTGCTGCAACTTCATCACACCATGAAGCAGGATAAGCTCAGTCAACTCGCTAAAGATTGCTTACCCTACCAAGGGTTCACACCTTTACTTGAACGCTATAGCCACTTGAAACTGCCGGAGGTTAAACCGCTTGGCCAGCGCAACCTCGCTACGCTGAAAGAGTGGGTACTCAGTCAACTCGACCAACCAATCCGCCTTGAGCAACTCGCTCAGCTTTGCCAGCTTTCACCCACTCAGTTTCAGCGCCATTTCAAGGCGCAAACGGGCATCACACCTTATGCGTGGTTATTGCGTTTACGTTTAGAGCAAGCGATGAAATTGTTGAAAACCGGAGCCTCTAGCACTGAAGTCGCCTATCAAGTCGGTTTTTATGATCAAGCCCATTTCAGTAAGGCGTTCAAAGCAACTTTTGGCATCGCCCCTTCCGCCGTCAACCGTACACTTTACTAGCCAAACTGTCAGTAATTTACAAGGCAAGCACGTTTTCTCCACGCATACTCACCGTCAAACATGAGGAGAATACATGAACGAACTTTCTATATTGGTCACCTTAGCTGGCGTACATTTCATGGCGCTATTGAGCCCCGGGCCAGATGTCGCCCTAGTAGTACAAAATGCTACCCGTTACGGTCGAAAAACCGGGGTTTTTATTGCTCTTGGGTTATCGTGCGGCATTTTAATTCACTCACTGCTGAGCCTCACAGGAATAAGCTATTTGGTGCATCAGCAACCAACTTTGTTTGCGGTGGTACAACTGGCGGGCGGGAGTTATTTATTTTATTTAGGTTTCGGCGCACTCAAATCTACCTATAGCCACTGGCGATCACCACAAGCTGTTGACCTAAATAATGAGCGCCATCGTTTGATCGATAATCAACGCCAAGCCTTTTCTCGCGGTTTTATCACTAATCTTTTTAATCCGAAAGCCTTAGTCTTTTTTATCAGCTTAATGTCAAGCTTAGTACCCGTAGGAATGTCTTTCTCCGGAAAAAGCATCGCCTTATTGATTCTTTGGGGGATCTCCTTCATCTGGTTCTCAATCTTAGCGTGGATGCTCTCTACCGCGCGCCTACAAAAACGTTTACAGTCACTCACTGTGTATATTGATGGAGTATGTGGCGTTATTTTTACGCTCATCGGTGGACTTATTTTACTGCAAGCCATGCTTAGCCTTAGCCATTGATGCAGCGATCCGCGATCCGCTTTGTGCGAGATCTCTTACAAACGAGTGAGCAAATATCGCTTTTTGAGTAGAAAAAACAACACTAAAAGCAACAAGCCATTGATTTTAAATGAGAAACAAAAAAATCATGAAATAATTTGTGAGAAAAGCGTTTCTCAAGCATTGCCGATAAATTAGAGACGGGTAATATGAACCTTGTTGGAAGGATTCTGACACGGAACAGGAAAGCACCACGGATTGGTCATCTTCAGGATGAAGAGACGACTGCTCAGGATGACAGTCGGCACGGAAAGCAAATTGGACATTGAATGGACGCAATAGTAGCTAGGATGGTTACTGCTAAGGAAAGACAATGGACACCTCTGGACGAGGCAAGGACTGAACATCAGGATGATGTAAAGGACACCGCTCAAGGAACAAGTGAAGCGCGCTAACGTGGATGGTTAGCAGACTAGGAAGTCACCCAAGGACACCGCTAGGAAGGCGAAGAACGGATTAAGCTGACGGAATTCAGCCACTATCATGGATTTGATGCATGGAGCACTTTCGTAGCTGGATTGCTGCAAGTAAGACTATAACCCCGCAGGGCGTAAGCCCTCGGGGTTTTTCTTTTCTCGTAAATCTTACACTTTCTCTAGCTTGGCATAAGCAGTCACTAGCCATTTAATGCCTTCACCGTTAAAAGCGACTTGCACTCGACTTTGCGGGCCACTGCCTTCGAAATTAATGATGGTGCCTTCACCAAAAATAGGGTGTTTTACCCGTGCGCCCAAGCTAAAACCCGTCTCGTTAAAGTTCTCTTTGACCGCTGTTTGACTAAAACGCCCGGCACTGCTTGGTCGGCTCACTTGCGCTTTCATACGCACTTCATCAAGGCAGTGTTCTGGCAGCTCACGGATAAAGCGTGACGGCTTATGGTATTTATCCTGACCGTATAAACGGCGAATTTCAGCGTAAGTAATGTAGAGCTTTTGCATGGCGCGCGTCATTCCGACGTAACACAAACGGCGCTCCTCTTCCAATCGCCCCGCTTCTTCGGCCGACATTTGGCTAGGGAACATGCCCTCTTCAACGCCAACCATAAACACCAATGGGAACTCTAACCCTTTCGCGCTGTGCAGTGTCATTAACTGTACGGCATCATCAAACTCGTCAGCCTGCCCTTCGCCCGCTTCCAGCGCTGCGTGGGTTAAAAAGGCCGTCAACATGCTCATCTCATCCGCTTCTTCTGGCTTTTCAAATTGGCGTGTTGCGGTGACTAGCTCTTCCAAGTTTTCAATTCTGGCTTTGGACTTTTCACCCTTTTCAAGCTGATACATCTCAAACAAGCCAGAGGTTTTGATTACATGGTCAGTTTGACTGTGTAGCGGCATCTCAGCGCTATCATCTTCAAGGGCATTGACCAGTTCAATAAACCGGCTTAATGCGCTTGCCGCACGTCCTGTGAGCACTTTTTCTTCCAACAACACAAGGCTCGCTTGCCACAAGGTACAGCCGCGATCTCGCGCCGCAAAACGAATGGTTTCCAGCGTTTTATCACCCAAGCCACGCGGTGGCGTATTTACGACTCGCTCAAAGGCCGAATCATCATTGCGGTTAGACATCAAACGCAAGTAACTTAACGCATCTTTGATCTCTTGGCGCTCGAAGAAGCGCATGCCGCCGTAGATGCGATAGGGCAAGCCTGCTTGAATCAAGGCTTCTTCCAAAACACGAGATTGGGCGTTGTTGCGATAAAGCATCGCACAATCTTCTAATGCGCCACCTTTGTCTCGCCACTCTTTGATTTTATTGACGGTAAAACGCGCCTCATCAAGATCGTTGTAAGCCGAATAGATAGAAATCGGCTCGCCTTCGCTGCCATCGGTCCAGAGCTCTTTACCCATTCGTTCGGTGTTGTTCGCGATCAGTGCGTTCGAGGCTTGCAAAATGGTTTTGGTTGAACGGTAGTTTTGCTCTAAACGAATGGTATTAACGCTCGGAAATTCCTGCGTGAATTTGTCGAGGTTTTCAATTTTGGCACCACGCCAGCCATAAATGGACTGATCATCATCACCGACGATCATCACGTGGCAATCGCGACCAGCCATCATGCGCAGCCACGCGTATTGGATGTTATTGGTGTCTTGAAATTCGTCGACCAAGATGTGTTTAAAGCGCGCTTGATAATGTTCACGAATGTGCTGCTTATCACGCAACATCTCGTGGCAACGCAGCAAAATTTCGGCAAAATCAACCAAACCTGCGCGATCGCACGCCTCTTGGTACGCGGAATAAAGCTGCAAATAGGTTTGAGTCACGGGATCGCGGTACGCATCGATGTGCTTAGGACGAAGACCTTCATCTTTTTTACCGTTAATCCACCAGCACACCTGGCGCGTTGGCCACTGCTTCTCATCTAGGTTTTGTGCTTTGATTAAGCGGCGCAGCAAACGCAGTTGATCTTCAGAATCGAGGATCTGAAAATCCTCTGGCAGGCGAGCATCGAGATAGTGAGCGCGTAAAATACGGTGGCAAATACCGTGGAAGGTACCATTCCACATGCCCGATGCACTGCCCATCATCAACTCTTCAATTCGGCCACGCATTTCCGCCGCCGCTTTGTTGGTAAAAGTCACCGACATCACTGAAAAAGGCGAGGCGTTTTCAACCGAGATAAGCCAAGCAATGCGATGCACCAATACTCGGGTTTTACCACTCCCCGCTCCGGCAAGCACCAGCAAGTTTTCTAAAGGCGCGGCAACCGCTTCGCGCTGTTTATCGTTGAGACCGTCGAGTAAGAGAGAAGGATCCATCATGGCTAAGCTACTGGTTATTTATACATAATTGCCCAGATTATAACCTCAAATCGCGGCAAGATGCTCGTCTCTATCATATTTTTCTGGGCATTCAAAAATGAAAAGCCCACCGCAAAGGTGGGCTAATTCGAGCTTCATCGCCTTTCAAGCGCGTGACTACGCGGCGATCCCCGCATGACGCAGCAACGCATCAATTTGCGGCTCGCGGCCTCTAAAGCGTTTAAATAGCTCCATCGGCTCTTCACTACCACCCATTTCAAGGATGTTGTTCAAGAAACTTTGCCCAGTCTGTGGGTTAAAAATCCCCTCTTCCTCAAAGCGAGAAAACGCATCAGCCGAAAGCACTTCCGCCCATAAGTAGCTGTAATAACCTGCGCTGTAACCGCCAGCAAAGATGTGGCTAAAGCTGTGTGAGAAACGGTTCCACTCAAGGCTTGGTAACACGGCCACTTTCTTTTTCACTTGGACAAGAGTTTCCAACACTTGTGGCCCTACTTCGGGATCGTAAGTGGTGTGCAAGGTGAAATCGAACAAACCAAATTCAAGTTGGCGCAAAATAAACATCGCTGACTGGAAGTTTTTCGCCGCGAGCATTTTATCGAGCATTTCTTTCGGTAGCGGTTCACCCGTTTCGTAATGACCTGAAATAAACGCTAACGCCTCTTCTTCCCAGCACCAATTTTCAAGGAACTGACTGGGCAGTTCAACCGCATCCCACGGTACACCGTTGATGCCAGATACCGCACCCACTTCAACTTGAGTCAACATGTGGTGGATCCCGTGTCCAAACTCATGGAACAAAGTGACCACTTCATCATGAGTAAATAACGCAGGTTTATCACCGATTGGGCGATTAAAGTTACAGGTCAAATAAGCCACTGGTGTTTGTAGCTCGCCATTTTGAGTGATACGGCGGCCACGGCAATCATCCATCCACGCGCCGCCACGCTTATGTTCGCGTGCATACAGGTCGAGATAGAAGCTGCCACGCAGTGATCCTTTCGCATCAAAAATATCGAAAAAACGCACCGATGGATGCCAAGTATCAACCCCAGAGCGCTCTTTGACGCTCATGCCAAATACGCGGTGGAGTACTTCAAATAGGCCGCTCACCACTTTCGATTCTGGGAAATAAGGGCGCAGCTCTTCATCTGAAATATCAAACAAGTGCTGTTTCTGTTTTTCGCTGTAGTAAGCGATATCCCACAACTCTAGCGTGGTCACGCCAAACTCTTGCTGCGCAAATTGACGCAACTCTTCTACTTCACGCTCACCTTGCGGTTTCACTTTGGTGGCTAAATCATTTAAAAACCCTAACACTTGATCGGGCGTTTGCGCCATTTTAGTCGCCAGTGATTTTTCACTGTAGGTATTAAAACCGAGCATACGGGCTATTTCATGACGCAGTTTGAGTTTCTCAGCGATGATTTCGCTGTTATCCCACTTGCCCACATTTGGCCCGCGATCCGAGGCACGCGTGACATACGCTTCATAGAGCTCTTTGCGCAAAGCTTGGTTATCACAATAAGTCATCACTGGCAGATAAGAAGGAATGTCGAGCGTTAATAAATAACCATCGAGCTCTTTGGCTTGCGCCGCCGCTTGTGCCGCTGCTAACGCCGATTCTGGCATGCCCGCTAATTGATTGGCGTCGGTAATGTGCTTGGTCCAGCCCATCGTGGCATCCAGTACGTTATTAGAGAACTTAGAACCCAACTCAGATTGACGTTTACTGATCTCGCCGTACCGTTTTTGCTCTGCCAATGGCAAGCCGATACCCGATAGCTCAAAATCACGCAGTGCATCATTGATGGTTTTTTGCTGCGCTTGAGAGAGCGAGGAAAAAGTATCGCTGGCTTTCATGCTCTTATAGGCTTCAAACAGGCCTTTATGTTGCCCAACCCAAGTGCCGTATTCAGACAGCAGCGGCAAACAGCTTTCGTACGCATCACGCAGTTCATCGCTATTGAGCACGGAATTAAGGTGGCTCACTGGCGACCAAATGCGGCTTAAGCGATCATCCACCTCTTCAATGGGTGCAATCAAGTTTTGCCACGTTGGGGTGCTATTGCCAGCAAGGCGTTTTTCAATTTCGGTGCGGCAATCTTCTATCGCTTTCTCAACCGCAGGCTTCACATGCTCTGGCTTAATGGCGGAAAACGGCGGTAAATCCGTGAAAGTGAGAAGTGGATTAGACATAAAACATTCCTTTTAAGTTAAGACGCGCCTGCACGTTGATGCATTTCTCTGCAACAGTCACTGATTGTTTCACGGCAACCGTCGATTTTGTTTATCTGAAATAGTAAATATAGGTAGGTTCAGCAATTTTCAATAGTGGCGTATAATCAGCCAATACGTTTGATTGATGAAACACACTCCATTTGGGGTGTTTTGAGAGCCTATTTTGCTAAGTTATCGCCACAGTTTTCACGCGGGCAACCACGCGGATGTATTAAAGCATATCGTACAAAGCCTTATCCTCAATGCATTACAGCAAAAAGAGAAGCCTTTTGTTTATCATGACACCCACTCTGGTGTGGGCCGTTATGACTTGACCCATGAATGGTCAGAAAAAACCGGTGAATATAAACAAGGGATTGCTCGTATTTGGCAACAAAATGTAACGCCACCCGCC
Source organism: Vibrio qinghaiensis (assembly GCF_002257545.1). NCBI lineage: Bacteria > Pseudomonadati > Pseudomonadota > Gammaproteobacteria > Vibrionales > Vibrionaceae > Vibrio > Vibrio qinghaiensis. The sequence continues at coordinate 2,761,886 of NZ_CP022741.1, forward strand.
ATTCAAAGCTACCTTGAGGCAGTAAAAGCGCTCAATGAAAGCGAAGAGTTACGTTACTACCCCGGCTCACCACGTGTGGCGCGTGCTCATCTACGCGCACAGGATCGTATGGTGCTCACCGAATTGCATCCGAGCGATTACCCTTTGCTCGAGCAAGAGTTCCACCGAGATCGTCAGGTATCGATTTACAAAGAAGATGGTTTCCAACGCTTAATCGGTAGCCTGCCACCGAAAGAGCGTCGCGGCTTAGTGTTGATCGATCCCCCTTACGAATTGGCCAAAGAGTACAGCGATGTCGTAAGAGCCATTGCCCAAAGTTATAAGCGCTGGGCGACGGGTATCTACGCCATTTGGTATCCCGTAGTGAATCGCGACACCATTGATGACTTGCTTGAAGGGCTGGCAAGCCTCGGCATTCGCAAAATCTTACAAATTGAATTGGGCGTGTCGCCAGACACCCATGAACGTGGCATGACCGCTTCAGGCATGATAGTGATTAACCCACCGTGGACACTGGAAGGGCAAATGCAGGAAATTTTACCGTTTCTTCAGCAAGCGATTGCCCCGGTAACCGGTCATTTTAAAGTCGAATGGGTTGTACCAGAATAAACTGACCCAATCTATCAAAGAAGTAGAGAACCTTTTTCGCCTTGCTATGGTTGCCAACACCGTACAAAACCAAGGTCAAATAGGATGAAAAAAGAATAATGGAGAAAGTAATGACAACGCATTTTGATTATATCTGTATCGGTGGTGGCTCTGGTGGTATCGCTTCAGCGAACCGCGCGGCAAGGTATGGTGCGAAAGTCGCACTGATTGAAGCCAAAGACCTTGGCGGCACTTGTGTCAACGTCGGTTGTGTTCCGAAAAAAGTGATGTGGCATGGCGCGCAAATTGCTGAAGCAATGCACCTTTATGCCAAAGATTATGGCTTCGATGTCGATGTCAAAGGATTGGATTGGTCAAAACTGATTGAGAGCCGCCAAGCGTATATTGGCCGTATTCATCAATCGTACGACCGCGTATTGGGCAATAATAAAGTGGAAGTGATCCGCGGTTTTGCACGCTTTGTTGATGCAAAAACCGTAGAAGTAAACGGTGAACACTACACGGCAGATCATATCCTGATTGCCGTTGGCGGACGCCCAACCATTCCAGCGATCCCAGGGGCGCAATACGGCATTGATTCCAATGGTTTCTTTGACTTGACCGAACAGCCTAAACGCGTCGCGGTTGTGGGCGCAGGTTATATTGCGGTTGAAATTGCAGGCGTACTCAACGCACTCGGCACTGAAACGCACCTTTACGTGCGCAAAGAATCACCACTGCGCAGCTTTGATCCTATGATCATCGAAACACTCACTGAAGTCATGGCGGCGGAAGGCCCAACATTACATACTCATTCAGTGCCAAAAGAAGTGATCAAAGAAGCCGATGGCAGCCTGACTCTGCACCTTGAAAATGGCCAAAGCCAAAACGTTGATACGCTCATTTGGGCAATCGGCCGCCACCCAGCAACCGATGCGATAAACCTAGCAGCAACGGGTGTGGCAACTAATGCACAAGGCTATATTAAGGTTGATGAGTACCAGCAAACCAACGTCGCGGGCATCTACTGTGTCGGCGATATCATGGAAGGCGGTATTGAACTCACACCCGTTGCAGTCAAAGCAGGCCGTCAACTTTCAGAGCGCCTGTTTAATGGCAAAACCGATGCGAAGATGGATTACAAACTGGTCCCGACCGTGGTGTTTAGCCATCCGCCAATCGGCACAATTGGCCTCACCACGCAAGAAGCCCAAGCGCAATATGGCGAAGAGAATGTCAAAGTGTATACCTCGAGCTTCACGGCCATGTACACCGCCGTCACCTCTCACCGTCAACCATGCAAAATGAAACTAGTATGCGCTGGCCCTGAAGAAACCGTTGTTGGCCTACACGGCATCGGTTTCGCGGTTGATGAAATGATTCAAGGCTTTGGCGTAGCCATGAAAATGGGCGCAACCAAAGCCGATTTTGATTCAGTGGTGGCAATACACCCAACTGGGTCTGAAGAGTTCGTTACCATGTAGATCGTGGTCTGGAAAGTCTACCCTGTAGATTTGTAAACTCTGGAAAACCTACTAGCCTCTATGTATAGCAAATACATCGGAGGCTGGTATGGTTACTGTCGTGAAATCGAAAAATTTTGATGCTATCTGTCATTGCTTAACTCAAATCACTTGAGTGGGTAAGTTTCGCAAGGCAACGCCTTGCGAGGATACCTTTATCTGGACGCATTTCTATCTAAATTCGAACTGACTAAGCTTGATACCACCACAGCCATATAAAAAACGCCAACAACCGATTCTAAATAGACGAGCGTTTTCGCAATCGGAGTAACGGGACTAATATCCCCATAACCGAGAGTGGTTAAGGTCACGAAGCTAAAATAAGCACTGTTAGAAAAATTATCTGCCCACGGAATCGCTTCCAAACCGTGAAATGCTTGCGGGTCTAGCTCTAACAAAAACAGGTAGGCTACCGCCCACATCAATCCAAGCAATAAAAATAAGGCGACAGAGCCGATTAGCTTATTGGTATCGATTTTCCCAGAAAATAATATTTGCCGGACTAAGGATTGGAAGGATCCATAAAAAAAAACAAAAGTGAGAGCCAGCATCAATAGGTTCATCTCTTGGATATTAAAGAGATGTTGCGCCACGATGGCTCCTATCCATACCAACGCCAACCCTCTTAAAAAATGCGTCCACTTGCGGTCAAAGTGTAAGCTAACGAAACAAACAATAAAGATCACCACTATGATTCCCTGCATGACATAGTCCATCGCATTATTTTGCAGCAGTTGAGCTAGCGAGGCGGAGATCAACAATATGATCAAAGCTAACGTTAAGTAGATAAAGTTATTCTTCTCGCTGATGTTGGATAGCGGTTTACCGATCTTCATGGTTGATTCCCCTTCGCCTTTATTATTATTTATCAGTATGCTGGGGCAAAATAATATCGAAAAGTGACCATATTTAATATGCATTTATTCGAGTATTATCGTTATACTCAGCGGCAGTTTATTGAACAACATTCAAGGTGCTAAACGTGGATATCAAAGTGAAAGATTCATTGGTGGGTGGGGTGATTAACGGAGCTATCAATGGTTACATCGCGAGCTACCATTTCAAAGGAATGGATAGTGTGCCCATGTCGCTTAACGTGATCACGAATTCTGAGGTGACAGTATGGGGACAAGCGGTTTCTCTAACCTTTGGTTTAGGGATCATTTTATCATTAATCACCTCCAAACTGTTTCTTAATCAACTCAACAAATCCCACCCACAGCATACACATCAACTCCAGAGCGGTTTTTGGTCTCACCTTGTACCAATTGCAGTAGCCCAGGCGGTGGCACTATTTGGTTGGTTTGTTGCTCTTGCGGTGCTCTGGACCAAATACGCGGGTGAAGTGTCGGTTTCTTCTTCGAGTGCAGTCCTATTGGTTGGTCTTTTTGCTTTCATCATTACGATTGCTGTCGAAGTACGAACCAAGAAAAGTATCATCTATAAAAAAGTCAATTTACTGGAACAAGCACAGTAAACGGGAATAGGAACAGAAAATGTCAGAAAATAATACCAAAATGAGTGCTGAGCCAAGCGAACAAAAAGTGAGCCAAGCTCGTTCATTCACTTACTATATTTTTGCCTTAGTTGCCGCTCTTTGGCTCTACACCTTGTGGGCAGACAGAATGACGCCAATGACAGATCAAGCCAGAGTAAATGGTCAATTGATCCGCATTAGTCCCGAAATATCTGGCCCTATTTCACAAGTACATATTACCAACAATAGCATTGTGAAGGCAGGAGATGAGCTAGTCACTATCGACCCACGTCCATTTGAATTGGCGGTTAAAGCGGCGAAGTTTGATTTGCAACAAGCCGCGCAATCTTATCAAGCTGATTCGGCTGCGATCAGTGTCGCTCAGGCCAATGAAGTTGCGGCACGTGTAAAGGTCACCAATGCCAAGAAGAATGTCGAGCGTAATCGGGTTTTGGCAGAAAAAGGCGTTATTAGTCAATCGACCATGGACAACGTCAGAGCTGAGCTAGAAACCGCTCAAGCGGGACTGGCTCAAGCCTCGTCTTCATTAGATAAAGCCAAACAAGAGTTTGGCCCAAGAGGAATTGATAACCCTGAAATCCAATCGGTGTTAAACCGACAAGAACAGGCACTACTCAACCTTAATCACACCAAACTTATCGCACCAGCGGATGGTGTAATCACCAATATGAATGTTGCTGTGGGTGATTATGCTGCTGCAGGGCAACCACTTCTGGCGTTTATCAATAACAATGACCTATGGCTGACTGCAATGGTGAGAGAAAACTCATTAGCTCATCTAAAGTCTGGCGATAAAGTCAAAATTGTTTTTGATGCTCACCCTGGTGACGTTTTTGAAGGACAAATTTCTTCAATCGGTTGGGGAAGTAGCGGTAATGGCAGCCTTGCGCAAGACGCCAGTAATGGTCTGATGAACTCACCCACTAACAGCGCTAAAGCACAGCGTTTCCCTGTGAATATCGAGCTCACTGAGTTACCCGCAGATCTGCAACTCAGATACGGTGGTCGCGCCGTGGTCGGTTTTTATCCTGATGAAAGCTACCTAGGTGAAAGATTGCAAGATGTGTGGATCTGGGCATGGAGTTATATCAGCTATGTATCATAGTGCCGCAAACCCAATTATAAGAGTTGCGGTATTCCCAGTGCTTTTGCTGTTTTGGCAATACATATTCGGAACGGATCTGCCTTTACTTGCACCCGCTATGTGCGCGGTTTTTCTCACCACAACTCATGAGCCTCCACCAGTGATTATGGTGTTTATTATGGGCGGAATTTTGTTCGTTACCGCTTGGTTTCAGGCGTTAATGAGTGAGCTGTTGATCGATTACGTGCATGTTTACTACCTGTTCTTATTTGGGATTTTTTACTGGTGCATGGAGCGCACCAAGAAAAATCCACAAGATGTGTTTGCCATATTGCTGATTGTATCTACCGCGATGATTACCGTTTTTACCCAGCAGAAAGGGATTAGTGTTGAGCAAATCCCTATGGCTCTGCTAAAAAATATTTTTATTGCAGGCTTTACTGCTTACTTGGCCTACCTACTATTTCCACGAGGTGAGCCACTGGCGACGAGCGTGATACCTATCGCTTCGACAACAAAATACTTGCTCGATTGGCAAACGTTGCTAAAAGCAATCATTGTCATGATCATGATGGTGTGTACGATCAAATTGGATTTGGAACAAAGTACGATTATTACCATCATTGTCGCGTTAATCATTAAGGACCCAGACCCTAGCATTGGTAAAGATTACGGTTTAAGAAGGCTACTGACGACATACGCTAGTGTACTTTATGCAATTCCACCTCTAGTGATGAGTTTATTGCAGGCTAACATTGTGGGAACTTTGGGTGTTGCAGTGGTGAGCGCATTATTTATGGGGATTCATGCGGTTGCGAAGAAAGCAAGCTATAACTCGATTCAACTGATGTATTCAAGTTATGTCGTTTTGGTATTCTACGGAATTACGTCAACGAGTATCAGCGCAATTTCCGATGATCTGGTGCGTTTTACATCCGTTTTTGCTGCTGTCTTACTCGGCATCATGAGTTTGATTGTCCTGCATCCTAAAACTCGAAGTTAACTTTAAAAACCCAGCCTAGTTCACTAAGCTGGGTCTGTTTCTAGGTCTAATTCGCCGCCTTGCGTATTAATACCCTGAGTACCCGCCACTTGATTATGATTTGGCGACTTTTACTCTAAAGAGTGCTGCATAGAAAAGTGGGATCACCACCAAAGTCAGAATGGTGGCAAACAGCAAACCAAACATAATGGTGACCGCCATACTCTTAAAGAATGGGTCTACCAGCAATGGTGCCACACCTAAAATGGTGGTAAATGCCCCAAGCAATACTGGGCGAGCGCGGCAGACCGCGGCATCAATAATCGCGAAATAAGCTTCTTTACCTGCGCGAATTTCTGCATCCGCTTGGTCAACCAACACAATCGCGTTCTTCACCATCATACCAATCAAGCTTAAAAAGCCGAGGATTGCCATAAACTCGAATGGAGTTTGAAAGGCGATAAGGCCAATGGTGACACCCACGACAGCAAAGGGGGCGGTCATCCAGATCACGAGTGGCTGACGCAGCGCGTTAAACATAAACACCACCGCGAGAATCATCGCCGCAAAGCCGTAAGGAGCGGAGAGCGCCAAGCCTTCGTTGGCATCTTTCGAGGCTTTGTATTCACCGTACCAAATCAGCTCATAACCCGCAGGCAGCTCAATCTGCTCGATTTTTTCGTACACATTATTGAACGCATCGGTCGTCATCACGCCTGGCGCTGGGTCAGCTTGTACCAAGATGGTCGACATGCGGTTGATGCGGCGCAGCAAGGCATCTTGATAGACAGTATCTACCGAATCCACCAACTGACTTACCGGAACGTAACGCGCCGCTTGCGCGCTGAACACCTCACTGTTTTCAATCGCACGTTCGTGGTGACGCTCATTTTCTGGCGCGCGAACCATCAACGGGATCAAATCATTGCCTTCGCGATACACCCCAACATTACGCCCATTGAGCGTTTGCGCGATCGCAGCGCTGATTTCTTGCGTGGTTAAGCCAAGACGCTGTGCTTCTTGCGCGGAATACATAGGTTGCAATACCGGCACTTGTTGACGCCAGTCATCTTGCACCGCAATCAAGTTCGGGTCGTTATGCATAATCGCTTTGGCTTGTTCAGCCAATTGGCGCAGCACATGGCTGTCTGGCCCTTTGAAACCGGCTTCAATTTTCTTGCCGCCGCCGCGACCGAGCATAAACTTCCACACCTTGATTGAGGCATCTGGGTATTTGGCATCCAGCTCATTTTGCAGCTCGCCTACTAATGGGGCAATTTTGGTGTAGTCATCAATATCAATCAGCAGTTGGCCGTAACTTGGGTTACGCGATTCAGGCACATAAGTCAGCATAAAACGCAGGCCACCACCACCGATGAAACTGGTGATATTGGTAATACCGTCTTTTTGCGCCACGTCTTTCTCAATGTTGGCGACAACCTGTTCGGTACGGCGAATATCCGATCCCTGTGGCAAGTACACATCCACCACAAATTGTGGGCGTTGCGACTCTGGCATAAAGCCTGGCGGAATAAACTGAGCACCCCATACCGCAGCCACTAAGGTGCCGAGCAGCATGACACAACTGACTACGCGGTGGCTTAACACCCATTGCAGCACGGCTTTATAACCCGTTACCAATTTAGACGGTTTAGCCTCTTTGGTGGGAGCTTTAACGCGCAGAAAGTCATGGCACAGCATGGGGGTGACGGTCACCGCAAACACCCAACTCAAAAACATCGAGTAGAGGATCACCCAAAACAGTGAACCCGCATATTCGCCCATATCCGAAGGGGAGAGGCCAATTGCGCTGAAGGCAAAAATACCCACTACGGTACCGCCCAGCAGTGGCCATTTAGTGGCATTGACCACTTCGGACACGACCTGCTGTTTATCCGCGTTCGGCTCTTGCTGAAAACGCACTAGCACACCATCGGTAACCACAATCGCGTTATCCACCAACATACCGAGGGCGATGATGAGTGCGCCAAGCGAAATCCGCTGCATTGCAATGTCATCAATCAGCATCACACACAAGGTGCCGGCAACGGTGAGCAGCAGAACAAAACCGATGATGACGCCTGAGCGTACGCCCATAAACAGCAAGAGCACAACAAACACGATGGCGACAGCGGCAATCAGGTTATCGATAAAATTGGCGACCGAAGCACGCACCGAGTCAGACTGCATCGAGATCACATGCAACTCCATTCCCAGTGGGCGCTGGCTTTCAAGCTCCGCCAAGCGTGCTTTGACGGCATCGCCCATCTCCACCACGTTACCACCGGTGATGTTCGAGATACCAAAACCAATCGCACGTTGGCCGTTATAGCGCATCAGCATGGACGCAGGCTCGGTGTAGCCACGGCTGATGTTGGCAACATCACCTAAGCGTACCACCGCATTGTTGCTACCAACCGCTACTTGCAAATTAGTGAGGTCAGCCAAGGAGCTGATGTTGGATTTAGGGATCACTGGGATGCGCATCTGCTGGGCATCGACACTGCCTGCGACGGTGACTAGGCTCTGCTTTTGTAGCACTTGCAGCACGCGTTCAACCGAAAGGCCAAATTCCGCCATGCGTTCGCTGGACATCTCGATAAAGATCGCTTCTTGCTGCTCGGCCAGCGTCGCGGCTTTGGCCACACCCGGCACCAGAACCAGTTCACGGCGTAGCGTATCGACGTAGTCTTGCAGCTGTTTGTCACTAAAGCCTTCCCCTGTCACCGCATAAAACAGCGCGTACACGTCAGAGAAGTCATCGTTGACAATCGAAGCCCCCGCACCGGGAGGCAGTTGGCGCTGCGCATCCGCAACTTTGCGGCGTAATTTGTCCCATACCTGCTGCAGCTGCGCGGAGGATTTGGCAAATTCGAGTTTGATTTCCACCGTCACTTCAGAGCGGCCTTGCATCGAAACCGATTTGACTTCTTTTAGCTCTTGCAAGGCTTGCACCGCGCCTTCGATGACATCGGTCACTTCATCGGAAACTTCTTGCGCCGTTGCGCCCGGATAAGGCGTCACAATCACCGCTTGGCGAATCACAAACTCTGGGTCTTCAAAGCGACCCAATTTGAGGTAGCTGATGTAGCCGCCAATCAGAGTCAGGGCTATCAGCACCCAAACGCTGGTGCGTTTGGCAAGGGTATAACGTGCAATATCCATTATTGGGCTCCGTTGTTATCCGTGTAGGGACGAACGGTCATGCCTTCGCGCACACTCGAAACACCGGCGATAATAACCTGCTCACCCGGTTTGAGATGCTGGGTGATCACCACGCGATTTTTGTAGGTGGTGCCGATGTCGACGTAACGTTTTTCCGCTTGGTCTTGCGCATTGACCACCCAAACAAATTGTTTGCCTTGGTTATCTGGCACTAGGGCGGTGAGTGGTAGGGTGATGAGCGTGTTTTCAGCGGCGGTATCCTCGGCAACTGGCAGCACTTTGGCCGACATGCCGGGCATTACTCGGAAACCTTTCAAATCTTCAAAACCAAGCACTACAGAGTAAGTTTGTGAATCCGAACTTGGCTGAGTGGAGTAGGTACGCAGCTGTAAATCAAATTGCTGATTGGGAATCGCGCTTAACTCGGCGATCGCACGGGTATTACGCACCCCAGAGAGCATCACACGATGCGGGATCTCAATCGCCACCTCCAAATCATTCAGGTCTTGCAAAATCATGATCACTTGATTGGCTTGCACTTGAGAAAAATTCTCGACCGTTTTTTCACTGATGACGCCATCAAACGGGGCGGTAATTTGGGTGTATTCGAGTTTGCGTTTGGCCTCTTCAACCCGGTTCTTCGCGAGATCGTGGCGATTGGTGACGTTATCCAGCTCTGCTTTAGAAATGGCTTGGGTTTTGTCAAAAATGGCTTTGGCGCGGCGGTACTCTTGTTCGGTGTTTTTCAGCTCAAGTTGCGCGACTTCCAGCGTCGTTTTGGCATCTCGTGAGTCGAGGCTCGCCAGTAATTGGCCTTTTTTCACCGTGTCGCCTTCTTTTACCGCGATATCGGTTAAACGGCCACTGATGCGAAAGGCCAGATCAGCACGCTGAGCGGCGCGCACCACGCCATTAAACGTGAGATCGGAAGCGCGTTGACTTGCGACAATCTCGGTTAATGCGGGTTTGACCACGGGAGCGGGAGCGCTGACTTGTGGCGCTTCACCACAGCCAGACAGCAATAAGGCCGAGGCGATCACCGCGCTAAGCAATGAGCGCTTTGCAGCCATTGAACGAGTAAAAGAAGGATTCATGGTGTGTTGCTCCTCAATTCCACAATTGGGAAAGGGGATTGTGTGTAAATCCCCATGCCTTTAGACGTTTTTTCCTGCCGATCACTTCAAATCGGTAGGAGCCGTGACCATCAAGTGGTTAACATTTTGCGCATCATACCTTGAGTAATGACAAAAAGTAAACTTGCGGGTGTACATTTGTGTTGGGCTTTTTATTCTATCGATAACCTGATTGTCTGCTCAGCGAGTTACCAATTGGGTTTCGATCTGAGTTGAAAGTTGATCTACACCCGCAGAGAGCGCTTCAACCAGAGCTGAGTAGCCAGTATCTTTGAGCGGAATATGAAAACTAAACTCTTGGTTTAACATGCTTTCTCCTTTCGGGGTGAGTAATTCCCAACTACCGGCAACTTCGGCATTACCCGTGTAGGCACCATTAAATCGCTGCAACCTCACCTGCAGTTTCCAGTGCTCCTGCTGGCTAGATGAGGCATTCAAAGGTGCAGGCCAGTAGCGAGATTGCTTATGGCGCAGATCATTGGTGATACGCTGTGTCAGTTGTGGGCTAAGCCGCTGCGCCCACTGGTTTTGTCTTGCTTGAATCACTTGTGTCTCTGACTGACGATAAACAATCCCTTGAGTATCCAAATAAGCGGCTAATTCCACGGGCTGAACCACCAGTAAAAGCAATCCCTTTGGTTGGGTCAGCTCGCTGAGCTCTGGGTTGTTCGGCAGTAAATAGAAACTGACTTTAGGCTGTGGAGTTCCTCCGCAGCCGACCAACAGTGTGGTTAACATCATTAATAACCATGTTTTCATTCTTGCTTTCCTTTCGCGGGAATCGGATCTGCCGCGTTACTTTCACCAAAAATCAACGCATTGGGTTTTTCATTAATGGTGCGCAGCACAGGTTTAAATTCAGCCATCACTTGGTTTAGCTCTCTTAACGTGGTTTCAAGCTCACGATACACCGTCGATTCAGGGCCAAAACCGCCTAGGGTGGTTTCCAGTTGTTTTAGGCTTGCTTGAATATCTGCTGGCAGATTTTGCGTCTCTTGTTTTTTCAGAATGCGCTCCGCTGACGCCAACAGCTCCTCTGACGTTTTTAAAGTGCTGTTGAGCGATGCCAAAGTATCATCCATAGGCAGTCCGTTGAGCTTTCTCAGCAATTCGGTGACCTGTTTCTGCACCTCGGCAAATCCCCCCTGTTTAGTTGGAAACATCGGGTATCCATCAAATTGAGTGAGGGGATCTACTGGCTCATCAGGGAAGTAGTCGGTATCTATGTATAGAGCGCCAGTCACCAAGTTCCCCGTTTTTAATGAGGCTCTTAATCCTCGTGCAAATTCATCCTGCATACGCTTTTTCAAATTAGGGATATCCGCAACGCTAAAGTTGTCATAAAGACGCCCTAGCTCAATCCGAACTAAAACAGGGATACGTTCAATATTAATGTAAACATTGGATCTGACAGTTTTGAGTGGAATTTTAGTGACAGTACCGATTCTTAATCCACGATATTCAACCGGAGCTAAAGGCTTGAGTCCGCGTACCGAATCATCAAACATCATCACAAACTCGATGTAGTCATCGAACATACCTTCGCGGATCTGTTTTACATCGTCAAACAGGCGAAACTCGGTCATTTGCTGAGTAATTGGCTGGCCAAAATCCTCTTCTTGTAGCTGGCTAAAGGTGACGCCGCCTTTGAGTAAGCTTTCTATCGAGCCTAGGCTAAACTCGAGCCCTTCGGCATTAAGTTGAAGGTTGAACCCAGAATTGAGCCAGAAAAAGGAACGCGTATTCACCAATTTATCGTATGGGGCAAAGATAAAGAGCTGGTACTGAGCCTTTTTACTTGCTACATCAAACTGGGTGCTTTCCACGCGACCCACGGTGAATCCTTCATACATAACGGGGTCGCCGACACTCAGTTTACCGGCTTCTTTGTTGGTCAGTATTAGGCGTAACCCTTTGGTATCCAGTGGCGCAATAGGTGGCAAATCAAGCACAGAAAATTCATCTTGAAACGTCTTGGATTGACCGGGCTGCAACTGGATATAAGCGCCAGAAAGTAGGGTATCGAGTCCGGAAATCCCATCTTTACCAATGCGGGGTTTCACTACCCACAAAAGTGAATCTTCGCGCAGCATGCGATCGGCATCTTTCACCATCTGCGCGGTGGCGATGATGTGTCGATAATCGTCGCTGAGCTTGATATCGCTAATCACCCCGACATTCACATTGAGCGCTTTAATTTGGGTTTTCCCCACTTCAAGCCCATCAGCCGTCGGCAGAACGAGGGTGATTTTCGGCCCGGTGCTATTCACGTACTGAAACAGCATCCATAGTCCCATCGCAAGAGCTAAAATGGGAATAATCCAAATCGCAGAGAGCTGCTTTTGCGCACTCACTTCAGCGGTAACTTGAGGTTCATCACTCATAGAAAGTTTTCTCATTTTATTTTTGTTGGTGAGGATACTGGTGGCTCTTGCCACAAGATTCGCGAATCAAAAACCATGGCTGAAAGCATGGTTAATATAACCACTGCCGCAAAAGAGAGTGCGGCAGGGCCGGGATAAATCGCCATCAAGTTATGCAGTTGTACTAAAGCGACCAATATAGCGACGACGAAAATGTCAATCATTGACCAGCGACCAATGAATTCGGTCACACGATAAAGTTTGAGCCGCTTTAGATTCTGCGGCTCTGGAAATACGTCGAGTTTCCCGGCTTGCCAGTAGAGCCAACCGAGCGCAAACATTTTGGCCACAGGGATAAAAATACTGGCTAAGAAAATGACCATCGCCACAGGATAAGATCCGAGGTGCCAGAGTAGAATAACCCCCTGCATAATGGTTGAACCTTCTGATTTACCTAAGCTCACGGTATACATCATCGGATAAAGGTTGGCTGGGATATAAAAGATCACTGCAGCCAATAAGAGTGCCCATGCCTGTTGTAAATTGAGCTGTGGATGGTAAGCATGCAATCGACTTCCGCAGCGCAAGCATTTCGGATGCTTAGCGGATGAGATAGGATTGATTTGCTGGCAGTAGTGGCAATTGACGTGATTGTGCGTGCAGTGTGTGTGTCCAGAAGCGATTCCCTGAGGGATACGCGCAGGAATAAAATGTTGCCACAACCAGAAACGATCAACCGATGAAACGGTTTTTACCATTAAGGCAGAAAAGCAGCAGAATGCCCAAAAAGAGTTACCCATGGAAACTTCTGCGAGAGAAGCGATTTTGATGAGGCTAACCAACACTCCAATCAAAAACACATCCATCATCAACCACGGCTGTACTTTAAATAGCAGATTGCATAGGTGTTTGGTGAGCCAGATTTCTGATGTTAGGAGCGATGTTTTTTTGGTCTGTAGTGCTTTGAAATAAAGAAAGAGAATGATCACCAGATACAGGGCGGGCAGTAAGATGACTGTCGTAAACAGTAAAATAGCAAGTAACACATTTTGAAACTCCCCGAGCATTTTAGCCGCATTCAGCAGGGTAATTTGCTGGCTCAAACCTTGGACACTAAACGACATAAAAGGAAAAGAGAGGCTTAGAATTAACAAGATCAGACTGCCTATCGCAAGGGCAATAGTGGTTTGGTACGGATGTTTTTGTATTTGCGTGAGCGTGTGTTCGCAGCGCGGGCAGTGGGCCATGTGCCCCTGATCTAACTGAGGTACGCTCGCCACGAGCCCACACTCGTCACAACAGATTAAATTATGATTGCCTTTTCTATCCATAGCCATCGGTTTTATTCATAGGGAGTATTCTGCGAAAGTATTCTACACCGTTCATAACAAAGTGATAGCCTCACTGGAAAGCATTTTCACTAAGGATGAAGAAACATCAGTCCGCCAAATTTGTCACTCACTAGCCGCCAACCTGCCACTCCAAGTCGTTTAGGTATAACGAATTAAAAACGTCTATCGAGAGAGAAAAACAGACTTTGGCGATCGCCCAGGCCAAATTCACCGAGCAGATACCAGCTGTCGTTAATTTGGTACTGCAATCCAATCAGCGGGTTCCACGGCGTTTGCAAATGTTGTTTCACTTCAAAACCCGCCTCTTTGGGGAGTAAAGCGGTGAGTGTGCTTGGAAGGCCAAGATCTGATAATGAGCCTTGTAAAGTTTGTTCGACATTTTGATACATAGCGCCCACCCAAATACGCAATGGTTGGCCATGACGGTGGAAGTCGTATCCAATTCGCGGAGAAACAACTAAGGCTTCAATACTGCCATCAATCACCGTGAGACGACTTTGGGTTAGGCTGGCATCGACCAAGGCAAACCAGTTCTGATAGCCGCCAACCAGTACACTGCCTACTCCTGTGGTGTAGCCATCAAGGTCGAGACGAAAGTTATTAATGGTGTGTTGGGCACCCAAAAACTTCACATTCACATCCGTCGTTGAGTAACCGTCCAACTTGCCTACTAAGCCATACAGGTTGAGAAAAGGAAATAGCCAAACATCGGCACGCAAAGTAAGGACTTCTGTGTATTGCCGACCCTGCTCAGCTTGCAGTTGGAGTGGCAAATGACCTAGACCTTGTATGGCAATCGAATCAACATTGATCCCTTGCTCCATCGTCATGTAACTGAGATTAAAACCTATCGGTTTAGGCAATGTATAGCCGAGAGCTTCTGCCTTATCTTTCCAAATCGGTAGCGAAAAATCACTTGCCAAAGTAGATAGAGACAAACAGAAAAAGGTGAGTGTCAGTAGTCTTCGTAATATCATTCGGATGACTCAGTTATATTTACCCGTCAAGAAACTCAATGAATAAAGAGATTAAAATCAGCTTTAGTCTAAGCGGACCAGAGTGGTTTCGGATCCCTGAAGACCGCATCACGCCTATCATACTCTGATGCATGCCAACATGTAAACTTTCAAGTTTACTTTATTGTGATTCCATTTATACTCAACTGCAGTGCAATCGAGGAAATAGATATGAAGTTAAGCGAGCAAAAACATTTAGCTTTGATAGAGGCAGCCCAAAAGGAATTCATTGAACACGGGTTTCATTTGGCTAATATGGATAGAGTATGTGAGCAGGCAAGTGTATCCAAACGAACTTTGTATAAGCATTTTACCAATAAAGAAATGTTACTTTCCGTAGCAGTAAAAAGTCTAGTTGAAGTATCTCCTCCGGTTCTTAATTTTACTTATTGCCCTGAAAAAACTATTTCAGAGCAACTTAGTTATTATTTAAACCAAAGAGTAGCGCTAATTTATCAGCAGATAAGCCTAGCAACCGTGCGGATGATAGTGGCAGAGTTTATTCAAAAACCCCATTTGACCACACAATATTTATCGCTTGTTGAGGGTCCTGATACGGCATTAAAAAATTGGCTTGAGGTGGCAATGGATGAAGGGCAAATCGTCACGGCTGATAGTGGCAACCTAGTTAAAGTGATCATGAACTTGTTTAATGGTTATTTTCTTTGGCCACAATTGATAGCTAATATTGAACAACCAGATGATGAGACTCAAGAACAATTGATCAACGAAATCATTAAAATCTTTACTTGTAGCTATTCTACCTAGTGTGACTTTTTACTTACTTTACATCATATTGCTCACCATTCATTGCCGGATTATTAAAACATGCTGATTGATTGGCTGACAACACCAGCCAATCAGCCACGTGGAAATGAAGCGTTGCGTTATAGCTGACTCGTACCAATTGCTCGTAAGTCAGACTAATTTGATATGGGTTTGTTTTAAATTCATGGTAAAAAGACTTGGAAAGATTAAGAATTTTTTGAATTTTTTTATTGGTGCAGCCCCAAGTTGGCAGGATAACATCAAGGCTTTGAGTTCACTCAAGGCCTTTTTTAGAACCCGACTAAAGTAATTTTCCCTTGGGCTAACGCCCCCATTTGGCAGGAAAAATCAACCCGTTTATCCGCTTCTTTGGCAAATAGGGTTTCGAGCTTTTCAAACGATTGAGGGATAAAACTGATGTTTTTTAACTTCAAGCTTTTGCGGGTTTGATTATCCAGAAACGCTAACGCAGCAGCACTTAACACTTTTTGGCAAGTATCGAGAATATCTTTACTGACCATTTTACTGTGTACCGCTTGTTGTAGTTGCTCTTTAGTAATGCTGGGGTTGCCTTTAGCAAAGACACAAACGGCGTAGATATCAAGCAGTGCCACCGCGCGCGGCTTTTGCGTTTCGCCATCTTCATAGACTGCCATCAAACAAGGAATTTTGCTCTCATCAAACGATTGGCGACGAATATTATTCAGCACGATTTCAGCACCCACCGTTCTTTTTAGCAGCTTTTCTAGCTGCGAAAGTTTTGGTAAAGCCAACTCATCTTGCAGATCGATCATCTCATCTAATGCAATGCAGCTCTCTTCCGCTCCTTGCACTAAGGGAAGTAGTTTTTGATGTAGCTCACCGTCGACAAACGGTTTAGACAACACAAACGACGCTCCAGCTTTAAGCGCCTGTTTGATTTGTTGCTCATCGGCTACAGTGGTAAGCATCGCCACCTTTATCCCGAGCTTACGTTTGGTGATCGCTTGTGTTAGCTCCAACCCCGTCATGCCGGGCATGTGCCAATCTGTTAAGACAATATCTGGCTGCCAACTACCAATCAACTTGAGCGCAGCCTTGCCATTGTCTGCCTTTTGAATGGACAAACGTCGGTAACCAAACGCTTCTAAGGCTCGTCTGACTATTTCAAGTGTCGCTTTACTGTCATCAACAATGAGAATCTTCACAGCGCATTTTTCGATTGCCTAACTTGTTCAAAGTATAGGCACATTTTTTTACAACAACTAAACTTACCTTAAAATACGGCCACCAATATGGGTTTATGTGATGCCAATACAAGAGTTTCTCACTGAAAAGGTTTTATCGATATTGGCTATCGATCTTGGGCTTATCATCTTGTTGGTTTGGTTTTTTATTCTACTGCTGATCCTGCGTGAATTTAGAAAGTTTGCGCATGGTTTTGCCCATAATCCAGGAGATACCGATGATAATACGATCCATTTGTGTCAACAATCTGTAGAAAATGCTCTGAACTATGCCGCTGAACATAGCTCGACACTGAATGATTTGATCATCATTCAAAAGGCCCTCGAACAACAGGTTTCTCTTATTAAGAATTCCTCAGCTCAAGGGATCAGTGCTGAGGATCAGGCTTCAATTGATGATCTCAATGAAAAATTGAGTAAATCACATAAGTTGATCCGCAAGCTGAAAGGCGATCTCGATAAAAGCGTGAAAGGGTTACGAATGACGCGTAAAAAACTCTTTGCTCAAACTGATACCGTTGACAGTTTGAAAGAAGAAAAAGCCACCATCGAAAAAGAGTTTGAACAGTTAGAAGCGGAATACATTAAGATCAGTAAAGCGGGTGATTTCTACGAAATAGCAAAAAATTATCAAGCCGAGAAAAAAGAGCTTCTAGAGACGATTGAAAAATACAAAGAACAAGCCGAACAAGCTGGCACTTCTGCCGATGTAGAAGCGATGAAAAAACAGTTGTATCACATCAGTAAAGAGAAAGATTTTATCGAACAACGCTATCTACAGTTACTTGAAGAGGGAAAGAAAGAGTAGCGCTGCCGCCATTTCTGACGGCAAACTGAGACACTTATTTAACGCAAATCACATTGAGTAATGAGGAACCTTTCAGTTGGCTGACTTTACCGTTGGTAAAAAGCCCTTTTTGCGACCATCCCCAATAAGGTAAGTGCATTGGCCATTGGTTACTGTCCATCTGTTTTGAATCCAAAAGGCGTTGCCACTCTTCTTCCGTGACCAAGCGCATCGCCATTTGTTGGCAGGTTTTTTCTGCCACCTTATAGTTTAGGCGGCTCCATGGTAGGCCATGTTCCATATAGAACTGTTCATCACTCGAACGTAAATGAGGCACCACAAACTGCAAACCGTTTGCGGTGGTGCTCAAACGAATTTCAACCGCTGGCGGAACATTAAGAGCTGGCGCTTTGGTTGATGGTTTCGTTGATAATGGCGAACTCGCCATTTCCACTCGTGGTTTCGGTAAAGACTTTTTGGTGATCTGATTTGCGGCAGACGTTGCTTGAGCGGAAGTTGTCTTTTTTATCGGCGAGCTAGACTGAGCGTGCCCTTTGACAACCTGACGAATGAAAGCTTCTTTGTAGCCGGGAATTTGCTGGATAAGAGGCAGCTCTCTCTTCACTTGACTGTAGTCAGTGTAAGGCCCGATTAAACAACGATACGTTTTCGCTTCTGGTTTTAGCCACACATCCTTAGAAATATGAGTATAAAATGCTTTGGCTTGCAACAAAGATAATGGCTTATTCAACACACCACATTGAATCCAAAAAGTGGATTTTCCTTTCGGCTTTTGTTTACCCCATAAGCCTTGCCCAATTGGGCATGCTTTATCAAGAATGGGCAGTTGATCAACAGAGGCTTGAGTCGCATCACAAAGAAAATCTTCCGCCCAAACGGGTTGAAATAAAACCAGCGACACCAACACCGTTAGGCTTGATGTCACACACAGGGTCGTTTTCCGCATCAGGGTCATCATATTGAGTCCATATACTTGATTAATAGTAGTGACAACATTGCCGATTCTATGTTCCCTAGTTCAATGGGTTTGGGTATAACAAAAGTACTAGCAAAAAAGAGCCGCATTTGACTGCGGCTTTTAGTTTAGGGATTTTCTTTAGCAAAAATCAATTGCCACATCACCCTTTGTAAATTTTTGGATTAAAAACATCGCGTAGCCAGTCACCCAACAGATTGATCACCAACACTAATGTGACGAGTACAAAACCAGGGAAAGCCGTAATCCACCAAGCGCCAGAGAAGATGTAGTTAAAGCCCATGCTAATCAAAGCACCCAATGATGGCTGATCGACTGGCAAACCTAAGCCTAGGAAAGAGAGCGCCGCTTCAGACATGATCGCATTGGCAATTTGCACCGTTGAGATAACCAAAATAGGCGATAAACAGTTAGGTAAAATATGGCGAAACATGATACGTGGCGATTTAAAACCCATCACACGAGCCGCTTCCACATACTCTTTTTTCTTCTCGGCGAGCACGGACGCACGAATTGTCCGCGCGTATTGTGGCCACTCAGCCACGCCAATAATCACCACCAGCATCACAACCGCATACTGACTATAAAATTCACTCCCAAAACTGGCTTTGAAAATTGCCGAAACAATGATCGCCACCATCATGGTGGAAAACGATAGCTGTACATCGGCAAAGCGCATCAAAAAGCTATCAATACGCCCACCAAAGTAGCCAGCGGAAAGGCCAATCACGATACCAAGTAGCAACTGTAAACCGACCGCCAAAAAGCCAATCGTCAGTGATAGACGCGAGCCATACAGTATGGTCGACAGAATATCGCGCCCTTGCTCATCCGTGCCAAGCACAAAGCGCTCATCGGCTCCGTCCATCCAAGAGGGAGGTAATTCTGCATCCATCAGATCAATCGATGATAGGTCGTACGGGTTACTGGGTGCAATCAGTGGCGCCGCGATAGACAAAGTTAAGAATACCAAAAAGATGACGAAGCTGGTCATCGCCACTTTATCACGCAAGAAATAGTACAAAAAATCAGACTGTTTAAAACGCTCCCAACGAGATGGAGCAGCAGCAAATTGGCTCATGATTAAGCTCCTTTTCCAGTAAGGTTCACAGTCGGGTTAATCAGACCGTATAACAGATCGACAATGGTGTTGGTCACAACAAAAATCAGGCCAACGAATATGACGTAAGCGGTGATAAGCGGAGTATCAACTCGGTTGATCGCTTCAAGGAAAAGAAAGCCCGTCCCCGGCCACTGAAAAACAGTCTCGGTTAAGATGGTGTAGGCCACCATAGTCCCAATTTGTACACCGCCGACGGTTAGCACCGGTAACATGGTATTTTTAAGGGCATGTTGGTAGTAAATTTTGTTCAATGCCAAGCCTTTAGCTTTAGCAAATTTGATGTATTCCGAGCTCAGCACTTCCAACATTTCAGAACGCACTAAACGAATAAACAGCGGCAGCATGATCGATGCCAGTGAAACACAAGGCAGCACCAAGTGTGCTAATCCATCAGCCGTGAAAAAGCCAGATTCCCAACCCAACCAATTGGCGGTTTCCCCTCGTCCATACGATGGCAGCCAACCTAACGTGATCGAGAAAACGTACATCAACATAATCGCCGTTAAGAACACTGGGATAGAAATACCAATACTGCTGCCTGCCATCACCACTTTGGTAAAGAAGCTTTTGGGATGAATAGCGGTGTAAACCCCTAATGGAATGGAACAGACAATGATGATTACGGTCGCACCGAGCACTAGCTCTAGGGTTGCGACTAATTTATCGAGAATAACGTCCACCGCAGGACGTTTGAAAAAGTAAGACGTGCCTAAATCACCCTGCACCGCGGCCGTAATAAAACGCGTATATTTGGCAATGAAAGGATCATTCAGTCCAAGTTCATCGCGCAGCGCTTGGCGCTCGCTTTCTGAAACAGACTGCCCAACAAGCTCACGCAATGGGTCGCCTAAGTTATCCTGAATGGCAAACGCCACCAGACTGATCACAAACATCACTATCAGTGCCTGAAACAGGCGCTTGACCAGAAACGAAAACATTTCTTGCCCCTTAAACTATCCATGATGGTTCTTTTTAAAATTGAATTAACTTTAATAGGAACGAAAAAATTCAGCCTAAAAAATGACACTCGACCCGACTGAAATAAAGCAAAGTGCGGAGATCTTAATAAGGCATCCAAGCGGATGCCTTGAGTGACTTAAGCGCCGCCCACATTACATGAGCGGCCAACTTAAGTAATTACTCGCTAACGACTAGGTCGCCGAAATAAGGGTAGTCCATCGCGTTAACAATCGGTTTGATATCTAAAGTAGATTTCGCACCCCACGCTAGGTTTTGCCAATGCAGTGGAACAAATGCTGCGTCGTTGTACAAAGTCACTTCGACTTTTTGCAGCATTTGTGAGCGTTTCGCTGGATCGGTTTCTACGTTTGCCGCCTCAACCAACTTATCCACTTCTGGATTTGAGTAGTGACCACAGTTGTACTGGCCTTTACCAGTTTCTTCATTACGCGTCATGGTTAAAAACTCGGTGAAGTTGGCTGAGTCTTCAGTATCTGAGTGCCAGCCAATCATTAGCAGATCCGCGGCGCACTTATCAAACTCAGGCCAATATTGCGCTTTTGGCATGGTTTTAAGATCAACCTTAATACCAATTTTCGACAACATCGCCGCTGCGGCTTGTGCCACTTTCGCATCGTTCACATAACGGTTGTTTGGCGCGATCATGGTGAGCGTCAGCCCTTTCTCATAACCAGCCTCTTTCATCAGCTCTTTCGCTTTTTTCAAATCAAAACGAGGCACAAGGTTCGCATCATAACCAGAATAACCCGCTGGGCCTTGTTGGCCAGCAGCTGTCGCAAAACCCTTCATGATTTTGTCAACGATACCTTGGTTGTTGATGGCATGAACAATGGCTTGACGCACGCGAACATCTTTCAGTGCTTCATTGCTGTTTTGGTTCATTTGGAAAGTGATGATGCGCGTACCCGGTAAGGTCACAAGATCAATACCTTTGGCTGCTTCCACACGTTTATGATCGTTTGGCGCAACAGGTGCAATGATATCCACATCACCCGAAAGGAGCGCCGCAACACGAGTGGCATCTTCTTTAATCGGTACTAAGGTCAGTTTGTCTACGTTGCCTTTTGATGCGCTATCCCAATAATCTTTAAAGCGTTCAAATTCCACTTTTACGCCTTGTTCGCGGAAAGTCACTCTAAATGGGCCAGTACCAGAAACGTTGGTCGAAGCAAACGAGTTACCGTGCTTCACAATTTCAGATTTCTCTTTACCATCAGCCGCTTTGCCCGAATAGAACTTGCTGTCCATAGGGAAGATGTAGGTTGCGGTTTGCAGAACCAGCGGATAAGCGCCTTTGGATACGATCTCGACGGTGTAATCATCCACTTTGACCATCTTTTCATACGGTTCAAAAATAGCTTTGAAATCAGGAGAATCTTGTAAACGATCGAACGTCCAGACCACATCGTCTGCCGTCATTTCGTTACCTGAATGGAATTTCACCCCTTTACGCAGTGTAAAACGGAACGTTGTATCATTGACACGTTCCCATTTCTCAGCAAGGCGAGGTTCAAAATCAAATGTCTGGGTGTAACGAACAAGAGGATCAAACACCATGTGAGACATTTGTAGCGTACCACCAGATAGCTGCTCATGCGGGTCAAGTGACACAGGGTCAGCATCATAAGCGACGGTAATATTGGCCGCGCTAGCTGCAAAGCTTAAGCCTGCCGCCATCAAAGCTACTGTTAGTTTGCTTTTCATGGTTTTCATTGCATAACTCCTTATGCGGGAATCCAAATCCCTAGTTGTTGTAATTGCTTCTGTTTATTCATTCCAAGCACGCTTGGTCATGATATTTCTATCTGTAACTTTTTTTGGCTTACGCCGTTACTGCATCTTCTCTTAAGCCCGTAAACTCAGGCATTAAAGAAATCAAATGTTGGCTGTATTGGTGTTGAGGTGACTTAAACAACTGTTCTGTAGGGGCTACCTCCAGTAAGGTCCCCATTTGCATGACGCCGACACGATCGCACATTTGGCGGATCACCGGTAAATCATGGCTGATGAACAGCATGGTCAAATTGAGCTCATCTTGCAGATCTTTCAATAGGTTTAAGATCTGCGCTTGCACAGACACGTCGAGCGCGGACGTGGGTTCATCACAAATCAATAAGCGAGGACGCGTAGCGAGTGCGCGAGCAATCGAAATACGTTGACGTTGACCGCCGGAAAACTCGTGCGGATATTTCACTCCCGCCATTGTTCCTAAGCCAACGTGCTCTAAAAGGTCATGCACTATTTGCCGTGTTTCCGCTTCGCTACGGGTTAATTTATGAAAACGAATTGGCTCGGCAATGATATCGAAAATCTTCATTCTCGGATTCATTGAGGTATAAGGGTTTTGAAACACCATCTGCATCTGGCGGCGCATCGGACGGCGCTCGTTTTCTGATTTCAGCGCGGTAAGATCAATCCCTTCAAAACAAACTTTGCCTGAGTTTGGTGCGTACAAACCAGCAATCACGCGTGCAATGGTCGATTTACCGGAACCCGATTCCCCAACCAAACCAAAGGTTTCCCCTTCAAACACCTCGAAACTGACGTCATTTGAAGCTTGGACATATTCACGGCGGCTTTCAAACAGCGAGTCTTTGGTCGTAAAGCGTAAATTCACGTTTTCCACTGTCAGCAGTGGGCCTGTGTATTGGCGATTATCTTGGCTCTGTCCTAACCAATGGTTTTTAACATCCAGTGGTTTTAACTCACTCGCCTCTTCGATATAACTCACCAGCGGAAAGCGATCGAGTTTTTTATCTGAGCGAGGAACGGCGGAAATCAAACTGCGCGTATAGGAGTGATCCGGAGCGCCCAGCACTTTGTCTGTCGGTCCAAATTCCACCAAGTCACCGCGATACATCACCGCGACGCGATCCGTCACATTCGAGACCACACCCATATCATGGGTAACCAGCATACAACCAACATTGTTTTTAATGCATAGCTCGCGGATGAGGCTCAAGATTTGATCTTGAATAGAAACGTCTAATGCCGTGGTCGGTTCATCGGCAATAATAAGATCAGGTTCACCCGCCAGCGCAATGGCAATCACAACACGTTGACGCATACCACCAGAGAATTGGTGTGGGTACTGCTTCAAACGGTTTTCAGGCTGAGGAATACCTACTTGCTTCATCAAAGAAAGTGCACGCTGATACGCTTCTTCCTCAGTCACTTTCATATTGGCGTGGATGGTTTCTGTCAGTTGATGTTCAACAGTAAATAGCGGATTAAGTGATGTCATTGGGTCTTGAAAAATAAAACCAATTTTAGAGCCACGAACTTGGCGCATCTGCTCAGGCGATAGGCCTGAAATCTTCTCACCATCTAGGAACACATCGCCACTGGCAATCAGACCGGGTGGGCTCAATAAATCGATAACTGCGTTACCTACGGTCGATTTCCCGGCACCTGATTCTCCGACAACTCCAACAATTTCACCCCGCTCGATATTAAACGAAAGTGATTTCACAGCAACGTGAACACCATGACGCGATGGGTATTCAATACGCAGGTTTTTTACTTCTAAAAGTGACATCCCAGACCTCTACGACTTGGGCAGTGTTGTGCCCTGTCTGTAACTAGCTTTGAACAACAAAGCGTTCAAAACCAGTAAAAATGAATCCATTCATACCAGTACAATATTCTGGTAATTAACAAGGCCATCAATTTGGCAAATATTTCACAGAAAAGCAACATTGATAGGATAAAAAGTCGATACCCAATCAAACCAAAGCAGTAACATCATATTTTTATGCATCGTATATGCATTAATCATTGGTATGATCAATATTCTAGCATGCAGCAAAACCCGCTAAAACATAGACTTTAAGTCTAATAAACTACCAATTAACCATATATTCTAAAAAAGAATGCAGAATAAAATTGCAAATTAAATTGCGACACATAACGCAACAAATTAGAAACAAAAACCAGTGTAATCCATAAAAAACCAGAACTAAACACTAATTAAAAAGCAAAAAAGCAGTTAATTCATCTGCACTAAAACCACAAGATTTCGTCTTTAAACATGATAATCCACTGAATTAATGAAATAGGAGTCAATAAGAAATCTGACATTGAATAGAGAGAATAGTCTTTCAACTGAGGCTTATTAAGGTGCTCGCTGAAGAGCCCGGTTTTGAAGATCAGGCGAACCCCACTTTGGCTCTCATTACCTTGATTAAGGCTCCAAACACCAGATGTTAAAAGCCCCAGTCTTTCAACTGAGGCTTATTAAGGTGGTCGGTGAAGAGCCCGATTTTGAAGATCAGGCGAACCCCACTTTGGCTCTCATTACCTTGATTAAGGCTCCAAACATCAGATGTTAAAAAGCCCCAGTCTTTCGACTGAGGCTTATTAAGGTGGTCGGTGAAGAGCCCGATTTTGAAGATCAGGCGAACCCCACTTTGGCTCTCATTACCTTGATTAAGGCTCCAAACATCAGATGTTAAAAAGCCCCAGTCTTTCGACTGAGGCTTATTAAGGTGCTCGCTGAAGAGCCCGGTTTTGAAGATCAGGCGAACCCCACTTTGGCTCTCATTACCTTGATTAAGGCTCCAAACACCAGATGTTAAAAAGCCCCAGTCTTTCGACTGAGGCTTATTAAGGTGGTCGGTGAAGAGGGATTCGAACCCCCGACCCTCTGGTCCCAAACCAGATGCGCTACCAAGCTGCGCTATTCACCGATACAAATTCATTTTTTGGAATAAGCGAGAGGAAACCCTCTGGTCCGTTACTCCTAACATCAGGATGCGCTATCAAACTAGGCGATGCACTAATGCATATCTTTCTTCTCGATTTTCACCAAGAACGGAAACCGAAGTTGCCGAATAATGGGGTGGCTAACGAGACTTGAACTCGCGACAACCGGAATCACAATCCGGGGCTCTACCAACTGAGCTATAGCCACCATCAAACTTTGCAATAACCGCTTGCTTGCCGTTATTTTTCTTTTCATTTTTAACCAATGAAAAGAAAAGAAAAGTGGTCGGTGAAGAGGGATTCGAACCCCCGACCCTCTGGTCCCAAACCAGATGCGCTACCAAGCTGCGCTATTCACCGATACAAATTCATTTTTTGGAATAAGCGAGAGGAAACCCTCTGGTCCGCCATTCCTAACATCATGATGCACTATCAAACTAGTCTATTCATCGATGTAAATTTTTTTCTCGACTTTCACCAAGAAAGGAAACCGAAGTTACCAAATAATGGGGTGGCTAACGAGACTTGAACTCGCGACAACCGGAATCACAATCCGGGGCTCTACCAACTGAGCTATAGCCACCACTAAGTTTGCCAATTTGCTACTTATTTACATAAGCATCCGGATGGCGCGCCCGAAAGGATTCGAACCTTCGACCTTTGGCTCCGGAGGCCAACGCTCTATCCAGCTGAGCTACGGGCGCATGCCCTATCGGCGGAGTGGAATAATACGGAGTTCACACTAGGGCGTCTAGTACTTTTTTAACTTTTTTTATCGTTTGACGCCTTTTTCATCAGATAACCATTATTACCGCTATAATCAGGATGTGACTCACCCCTTGAAGATCGCAACTTGTTGTTTATTGCAACAACTTATCGGGATATAATCACCCAATATTTACATTGATTTAACAGCTTTTATAGTTTTTAAATCAGCCACACTCTAAGTATAAATAATATAGGTAAGCGTGCACTTACCTTTGGAATGTAAAGTGAGTTTTATGGATATGTCTCAACGAATTATAAGCGTATTGTTCGCAGCTTTAACCTTTTCTAGTGTCGCATTAGCAAGCACTCAAGCAGAATACGATGCTATTGCTGAACGCATTAAACCGGTGGGTAATGTGTACTTAGCGGGTAGTGAACCCGTTGTCGCAGTACCAAGCGGTCCTCGTGATGGCGCGCAAGTCTACGGGACATTTTGTATCGCTTGCCACTCAACAGGCATCAGTGGCGCACCCAAAACTGGTAATGCCGAAGAGTGGGCTCCACGTATCGCTCAAGGTAATGATGTATTGAAAAACCACGCAATACAAGGCTTCAATGCTATGCCAGCCAAAGGAACCTGTATGGATTGCTCTGACGATGAAATCGTTGCAGCCATTGAGCATATGATTGCCGGCCTGTAATACATAAGTTCCTATAAACATAAGTTCCTATAAACATTAGTTCCTATAAACATTAGTTCCTATAAACATTAATTCCTATAAAATAAAGGCTTGGTTTTTATTCCAAGCCTTCAATTTTATTTGCTTTTAAGCACTATTTCTTAAACATGGCAGCACGCAAGTTAGCAATGTGGCTCTGTCCTTTCGCCATTCGCTCTTCTTGGCTTACTGGCTTTTTACTCTGTTCCCACTCAACATCATCAAAGGGTAATTCATCCAAAAAGCGACTTTGTGTGGGTTTAAGCAGTTCCCCGTATTGACGGCGCTCTTTGCACATAATGAAGGTCAGCTCTCGCTGCGCGCGAGTTATTCCTACATACATCAAACGACGTTCTTCTTCGACATTGTCCTCATCAATACTGGTTTGATGAGGAAGAATACCCTCTTCAGTGCCAATCAAATAAACGTAAGGAAATTCAAGGCCTTTAGAGGCATGCAGTGTCATTAACTGAACGGCGTCACTTTCATCCTCTTCTTCACTTCGCTCCATCATGTCGCGTAGGGTTAAGCGCTGTACCACTTCTTTAAGCGATTTTTCCTGTTGGTCATAGTTGTCACCTTCAAGGTCGGCCACAATCCAAGAATAGAGATCAGAGACGTTTTTCATACGCATTTCGGCTGCTTTGGGGCTGGCTGAAGTTTCATACAGCCAATCTTCATAATGGATATCGCGAACTAGCGAACGCACCGCTTCAACGGTATTGCCTCGTTCAGCTTGATCTGAGATAACCACCAACCATTGCGTAAACTGACGCAAATTGTCGAGCCCTCTTCCAGACAAATGATGCTCTAAGCCAAGTTCAAAACTGGCCGAAAACAAGCTTTTGCCACGCATATTGGCGTAACTACCCAATTTCTCTAACGTGACTGGACCAATTTCTCGTTTTGGTGTATTGACAATGCGTAAAAAAGCATTGTCATCGTCAGGGTTCACCAACACTTTGAGGTAAGCCATGATGTCTTTAATTTCGGCTCTGGCAAAAAATGACGTACCACCGGATAACTTATAAGGCACGCGGTTTTGCAACAGCGACTTTTCAATTAAGCGTGACTGATGATTACCGCGGTACAATATCGCGTAATCACGATACTCGGTTCGATTGAGAAATTTATGCGCAATCAGTTCACCAGTGACCCGCTCCGCTTCATGATCTTCATTTTTCGCCAGCAGAACTTTGAGTTTTTCACCCTCAGGGATCTCAGAAAAAAGCGTTTTCTCATACACGTGCGGGTTGTTGGCAATAAGAATGTTGGCCGCTCTCAAAATGCGGCTAGTTGAACGGTAGTTCTGCTCAAGCTTAATTAGTTTAAGATTTGGGTAATCTTGCCCCAGCAACACGAGGTTTTGCGGTTTCGCCCCTCGCCAAGAGTAGATGGATTGATCATCATCACCCACCACAGTTAAACGGCCACGCTCTCCAACCAACAGTTTCACTAACTCATATTGACTGGTATTGGTATCTTGATATTCATCCACCAGCAAGTAGCGAATGCGGTTTTGCCAACGCTGACGAACTTCGGCGTTGTTTTGCAATAACAGCACCGGCATTAAAATAAGATCATCAAAATCGAGTGCGTTATACGCTTTCATTTGCTTTTGATAAAGGTCGAAACAGTGAGCAAATAGCTGTTGTTGTTCACCTTGAGCAAAACCTTTCGCTTGCTCTGGTGTCAACATGTCGTTCTTCCAGTTGGAGATGGTACTGAGCAATTGGCGCAGCAGATCTTTATCGCCCTCAAGCTGTTTCTCTGTCAACTCTTTGAGCAGCGCAAGCTGGTCTTGGTCATCAAACAGAGAGAAGCCCGCTTTCAAGCCCAAAAATTTATATTCCCGACGGATAATATTGAGGCCTAAAGTATGGAATGTCGAAACGAGCAGCCCTTTTGACTCAGCTTTTCCAAGCGTTTGTGCTACCCGCGCCTTCATTTCTCGAGCGGCTTTGTTAGTAAATGTAACGGCAGCAATGTTACGCGCTTTATAATCACACTGTTGAACCAAGTAAGCGATCTTGTTGGTAATTACGCGCGTTTTACCCGAGCCAGCTCCCGCCAATACTAGACATGGGCCTGATACATATTTGACGGCTTCGTCTTGTCTTGGATTCAGCTTCATGAGGTACTCGTATCACTTTTATTTGGGCCGTCTATGATAATGCCGCGCTTTACCGATTACTACGTCATTCACCATAAGATTTTTGTCATTTTACTACACTAGTGTATTGCATAAGGGGCTATAGTTT
This sequence comes from Vibrio qinghaiensis, assembly GCF_002257545.1. Taxonomy (NCBI): domain Bacteria; kingdom Pseudomonadati; phylum Pseudomonadota; class Gammaproteobacteria; order Vibrionales; family Vibrionaceae; genus Vibrio; species Vibrio qinghaiensis. The sequence goes on from NZ_CP022741.1 coordinate 2,790,864, forward strand.
GGTCTATAATGAATGAACGTTCATTCATTGTGAGATGTCAGCATGTCTAACTGTATTCACGTGGATAAGTACCAACAGATATTGGTGGCCGCTGAAAAGCTGATTGCTGAATCTGGATTTCAAGGCTTATCGATGCACAAATTAGCCAAAGAAGCCGGTGTCGCAACAGGAACGATTTACCGTTACTTTGATGATAAAGATCATCTTCTCGTGACCGTTCGCTTGCACGTTTGTCAGCATATTGCTGATGCGGTACAAGCCAATATTGATGATGAGATGCCTTTGAAAGAACGCTTTAACGCAATGTGGCTCAATATCTGGGAGTTAGCACAATCAAGCAGTGCAATACTCAGTAATCGAGTTCAATATGAATCATTACCAACAACAATCAATTGCAATGTTAAGGAACTTGAGCGAAAAATGTTTGCCCAAGTGGATTTGCTATTTGATCAAGGTAAAGAGCAAGGGTTATTCAAACCGTTGGATAACCAGATTTTATCTGCTTTAAGCTTCGAAACAACGGTCGCCCTTGCCCGTAAAAAAGCGATGGAATGTTATCAACTGGATGACAGCGCACTCAGTGCTGTGATTGACGCCAGTTGGGATGCAATTACTCAACACTAACTTGGAGTTCTGACTAGAATGAAAAAGTGGACATTCTTTATGTTACTTATCGCCTTCCTACTGTTTGGTAGCGTGATAGGTTTTAATCTGTTTAAACAACAAAAAATTGCCGAATTTATGGCTAATCGTCCTGAACCTGAGTTCCCAGTGACCGTGACGGATGTTGCTCCAGTTGATTGGATTCCAGTGATTGAAGTGATTGGTTTTATTGAACCCAATCAAGGCGTAACACTAACATCTGAAACCAGCGGCGTGATCGATAAGATTTCATTTGAATCAGGGACACAAGTTGAAGAAGACCAACCTTTAGTTTTACTTGATTCAGCAGTTGAGAAAGCGAATTTAAAAAGCTCACAAGCTCGCCTACCAGCGGCAAAAGCGAAATACGAGCGCTATAAGGGTCTATTTGCTAAAGGATCAATTTCAAAAGAAGCTTATGACGAAGCCGAAGCAAACTACTACTCTTTATCTGCCGAGATTGAAAGTTTAAAAGCCTCGATTGATCGCCGTGAAATCAAAGCTCCCTTTGCTGGTGTGGTGGGTATCCGTAATGTGTATTTAGGCCAATACCTACAACCAGGCACCGATATTGTTCGCTTGGAAGATACCAGCGTAATGCGTCTGCGCTTTACGGTTCCACAAACGGATATTTCTCGTATTTCATTAGGCCAGCAAGTGGATATTTTTATCGATGCTTACCCTAATGCTGCGTTTACAGGATCCATTACGGCGATTGAGCCTGCCGTTAGCGTTCAAAGTGGTTTAATCCAAGTGCAAGCTGATATCCCAAATAGTGACGGTAAACTGCGCAGTGGTATGTTTGCTCGTGCCAACATCATCCTGCCGAAATTAGAAAACCAAGTCACGCTTCCTCAGACCGCCATTACCTTCACCTTGTATGGTGATAATGTTTATGTGTTGAAAGATGAAGATGGTGGTACGCGAGTAGAGCAGCGCGTTGTGAAAGTAGGTGAACGCAAAGGAGCTATTGCACATATTTTAGAAGGTGTACAAGATGGCGACATCGTTGTCACTTCAGGCCAAGTGCGCTTAAGTAACCATTCGAAAGTTCGGGTTGTCGAAAGTAATGCAACGACCCCACCCGCTGAAACACCTATGCTGTAATTGGAGGAATCATGCGCTTTACTGATGTTTTTATAAAACGTCCAGTGCTCGCGGTATCGATCAGCTTTTTGATAGCTCTGCTTGGTTTGCAAGCTATTTTCAAAATGCAAGTTCGTGAATACCCTGAAATGACGAATACCGTTATTACAGTGAGTACAGGCTATTACGGTGCAAGTGCCGACTTAATCCAAGGTTTTATCACTCAGCCTTTAGAACAAGCGGTCGCACAAGCCGACAATATTGATTATATGACTTCCTCTTCGGTATTGGGTAACTCCACAATTACCGTAACGATGAAGCTCAATACTGATCCTAATGCTGCACTTTCAGATGTGTTAGCAAAAACCAACTCAGTACGCTCACAGCTTCCTAAAGAGGCTGAAGATCCGACAGTGACCATGTCTACTGGCTCAACGACTTCAGTATTGTATATTGGCTTTACTAGTGATGAACTCAGCTCAAGCCAAATTACAGACTATCTAGAGCGTGTATTTAACCCTCAAATATTCACCGTCAACGGCGTCTCAAAAATTGACTTGTTTGGTGGCATGAAATACGCCCTTCGCATTTGGCTTGATCCAGCAAAAATGGCAGGACTACAGCTCACTGCAGGCGATGTGATGAACGTGCTGAATGCCAACAACTATCAATCAGCAACAGGACAAGCCACTGGCGAATTCGTGCTGTATAACGGTAGTGCCGATACGCAAGTATCAAATGTCGATGAGCTGAAAAACCTGGTGGTTAAAACGGGCGACGGCAATGTCATTCGACTAGGTGATATTGCAAACGTCACCCTAGAAAAAAGCCATGATATTTACCGCGCAAGTGCAAACGGCCAGGAGGCGGTTGTAGCGGCCATCAACGCAGCGCCTAGCGCAAACCCAATCAACATTGCTCAAGATGTGTTGGATCAGTTACCACAGTTAAAGCGTAATCTACCAAGTAACATCGAAATGAACGTGATGTATGACTCCACGGTGGCGATCAATGAATCGATCCACGAGGTCATAAAAACCATCGCTGAAGCCGCCTTGATCGTACTTATCGTCATTACTCTATTCCTAGGCTCTTTACGTGCCGTTATCATCCCGATTGTCACCATTCCACTATCATTAATTGGTGTTGCTATGGTAATGCAGGGAATGGGCTTCTCATGGAATTTGATGACGCTGCTAGCGATGGTATTGGCTATCGGCCTTGTGGTGGATGATGCGATCGTTGTACTAGAAAACGTTGACCGCCACATTAAGCTGGGTGAATCACCGTTTCGCGCCGCGATTATTGGTACTCGTGAAATCGCCGTTCCGGTAATTGCGATGACGCTGACACTGGGCGCCGTTTATGCACCGATAGCGATGATGGGTGGCATAACAGGCTCACTCTTTAAAGAGTTTGCACTCACGCTGGCTGGTGCTGTATTTGTTTCAGGTATTGTTGCCCTGACACTTTCACCCATGATGTGTTCTAAAATGCTTAAAGCGCACGAAGAACCCAACAAGTTTGAACAAAAAGTGCATGGATTGCTTGATTCAATGAGTAACCGCTACGCGAAATTACTCGAGAAAGTAATGCAGCACCGTCCTGTCGTGATTGCCTTTGCGGTGATCGTGTTTGCCAGCCTGCCTATGCTGTTCAAATTCATTCCAAGTGAGCTTGCCCCTTCTGAAGATAAAGGCGTGGTCATGTTAATTGGTACAGGTTCTTCGAATGCGAACTTGGACTACTTACAAAACACCATGAATGACGTGAATACGATTCTGTCTGAGCAACCAGAAGTTCAGTTTGCTCAGGTATTTACTGGTGTTCCAAACTCCAACCAAGCGTTTGGTATTGCCTCGATGGTGCCTTGGAGTGAACGCCAGGCAAGCCAAGCTGAAGTTGCCACTCGAGTCGGCACCTTAGTGCAAGATATTCCAGGCATGGCCGTGACGGCCTTCCAAATGCCTGAACTTCCCGGCGCAGGCTCTGGATTGCCAATTCAATTTGTCATCACTACACCCAATAGCTTTGAAAGTTTGTTTGCTATTGCCACTGAAGTGCTAACAGAAGTAAAAGCAAGCCCGATGTTTGTGTACTCTGATTTAGACCTCAATTACGATTCTGCGACGATGAAAATCAATATCGACAAAGATAAAGCTGGGGCTTATGGCATCACGATGCAGGATATTGGCACGACATTAGGAACCATGATGGCGGATGGCTATGTCAACCGCATCGATCTCAATGGCCGTTCTTATGAAGTGATCCCGCAGGTTGAACGCAAATATCGCCTCAACCCTGAATCGATGAATCACTACTTTGTGCGTGCCGTTGACGGAAAAATGATCTCATTAGGGAGCCTAATTACCATTGATGTAATTGCCGAGCCGCGCTCACTGCCACACTTTAACCAGCTAAACTCAGCAACGGTCGGAAGTGTACCAAGCCCGGGTGTTGCGATGGGTGATGCTATTACGTGGTTTGAGAATGTTGCCGAGACTAAACTGCCTGCAGGCTACAACCACGATTATATGGGTGAAGCACGTCAATACGTGACTGAGGGAAGCGCGCTCTACGCGACCTTTGGTTTAGCACTCGCGATCATCTTCTTGGTACTGGCGATTCAGTTTGAATCGCTCAGAGACCCGTTGGTTATCATGGTGTCTGTTCCTCTCGCCATTTGCGGAGCATTAATTGCACTGGCTTGGGGCGCTGCAACCATGAACATCTACTCGCAAGTAGGGTTGATTACACTGGTTGGTCTTATCACCAAGCACGGTATTCTTATTTGTGAAGTAGCGAAAGAAGAGCAGCTACACCATAATAAGTCTCGCATCGAAGCGGTGATGGAGGCAGCCAAAGTACGTCTTCGCCCAATTCTAATGACGACAGCGGCGATGATTGCAGGTTTGATCCCGTTGATGTACGCAACGGGGGCAGGTGCAGCTCAGCGCTTTAGTATTGGTATTGTGATTGTGGCAGGTCTTGCGATTGGTACACTATTTACGCTATTCGTACTGCCTGTGATTTACAGCTACCTAGCCGAAAAACATAAGCCACTGCCTGTGTTTGTTGAGGATAAAGACCTCGAAAAGCTAGCCAGAGTTGACGAGGCCAAAGCAGCACAACGCCGACTCGCTGAAAATAAATAACACAATATAATTAGGACTGCTTCAAAAAAGGCCACCTCAGTGGCCTTTTTCTTACCTTGAATAACGACATTCTCAGCTCAATTGCTTAGAATGGAGACAAACTGACAGGAGTGTAAGCCGCTATGTTTGACCCTAAAAAACTTGAGCAAATTGCCAAACAAATTCACGATTCAATGCCTCAACCCGTCAAAGATTTGGGTGCCGACGTTGATCAAAAAATCCGCCAAGTGATCCAAGGCCAATTAAATAAATTGGACGTGGTGAGCCGTGAAGAATTTGATGTGCAGACTCAAGTATTGATGCGTACTCGCCAAAAGCTCACTGAAATGGAGCAAAAATTGGCCGAGCTAGAAGCGAAAATCACCGCCAAATAATATTGTCCGGTTGAGATAAAAATTTCCCAATAAAAAAGGCTTGGTCAACGGCGACCAAGCCTTTTGTTTTATATTGTGTTTGCTTTTGTATTTATTCTCTCCAGTCAGTCTGGAGCTTTACGTCATCATTCTCGTCATTGAAAAGGGGCGAACTCTCGGCCCCTTCTTAGCTGAAGGTTAATTAGCCCCTTAGCCACTGACGGCGATGCGTTTCATATCCGTCATGTAACCGCGCAACTCTTCACCGATGTACTCAACCGGATGGTTACGAAGAATTTCGTTCACTTCAATCAAGGTCGCGTTATCAACGAAATTCGAGCTTTCACCAAGGCCTTTACCAATCACATCAGTAGATACTTTTGGCATGAACTTTTCGCGCAGTAACGGTGTTGCGACGTTGGCAAACAGGTAATTGCCATACTCTGCCGTATCAGAAATAACCACGTTCATTTCATACAAACGCTTACGTGCTACTGTGTTGGCAATCAGTGGCAGCTCATGCAGAGATTCATAGTAAGCTGACTCTTCAACAATACCGGAAGCCGTCATAGCTTCAAATGCCAGCTCAACCCCAGCGCGAACCATGGCAATCATCAAAATACCTTTGTCGAAGTACTCTTGCTCAGTGATCTGTACGTCAGACTGTGGGTAATTTTCAAACGCAGTTTCACCGGTTTCAGCACGCCAACCCAGTAAATCAGCATCATCGTTGGCCCAGTCAGCCATCATAGTGCTAGAGAAATGACCAGAAATAATGTCATCCATGTGTTTGTTGTACAGTGGACGCATCAAGTCTTTAAGCTCTTCAGACAGCTCAAACGCTTTGATTTTTGCTGGGTTTGATAGGCGATCCATCATGTGAGTGATGCCACCAAATTTCAGCGCTTCAGTTACCGTTTCCCAACCGTATTGCAGTAGTTTACCTGCGTAACCTGGGTCAATACCTTCTGCTACCATCTTCTCATAGCACACAATCGAACCCGCTTGTAGCATGCCGCACAAGATGGTTTGCTCGCCCATAAGATCCGATTTTACTTCGGCAACGAAAGAGGACTCCAAACAGCCAGCACGATGACCGCCCGTTCCCGCCGCCCAAGCTTTTGCGATATCCCAACCTTCACCTTGAGGGTCATTTTCTGGGTGAACAGCAAGCAAAGTCGGCACGCCGAAACCACGCTTATACTCTTCACGCACTTCGGTTCCCGGGCACTTAGGCGCCACCATCACAACCGTGATGTCTTTACGGATCTGCATCCCTTCTTCAACCACGTTGAAACCGTGAGAATACCCCAATGCTGCACCTTTTTTCATCAGCGGCATGATGGTTTCGACAACATTGCTGTGCTGTTTATCTGGCGTTAGGTTAATGACCAAGTCTGCTTGAGGGATGAGCGTTTCATAGCTACCCACGTCAAAACCGTTCTCTTTAGCATTTTTATAGGACTGACGCTGTTCGTCGATCGCCGCTTGACGCAATGCATAAGAGACATCAAGGCCAGAGTCTCGTAAATTCAGACCTTGGTTTAAACCTTGTGCACCACAACCGACAATCACCACTTTCTTACCTTTGAGGTACTCAGCTTCGCTTTCAAACTCAGAGCGATCCATAAAGCGGCAACGACCAAGTTGGTCAAGTTGTTGGCGTAGATTTAGGGTATTGAAATAGTTAGCCATGTTAGCGCTCTCCTTTAAAGATTCTTTCCATCAGGTCGGTTTCTAGAACCGAATAAACTGATACTAAAGCAGACATCACGTTGCTTAAAGTGATATATTCACAATTAGTTATTGCAATTTATGCAATGTGACGTGGTTAACTTATGAACATTAAAAACCTGCAGATGTTTATCCATCTGTGTGAGAGTAAAAACTTCAGTAAGACCGCGGCGGTGATGCACATCAGCCCATCCGCGCTCAGCCGGCAGATCCAGAAGCTGGAAGAAGAAACCAGCCAAAGCTTATTTTTGCGTGATAATCGTAGCGTTGAGCTAACGCCAGCAGGCAGCAAACTGGTTCCTGTTGCACTCAAAATCATTACAGAGTGGCAGCAATATCACGTACAAATGAAAAACCAAAACAGCGTATTACAAGGGGAAATTCGTTTATTTTGCTCAGTCACCGCCAGCTACAGCCACCTGCCTCAGTTACTGTCCGATTTTCGAGTTCGCCATCCGTATATTGAGTTCAAACTCTTGACTGGCGATCCTGCTCAAGCGATTGATAAGATTTTGAATGATGAAGCGGATATTGCCATTTCAGCCATGCCCGAACAGCTACCAGCCCGCGTTGAGTTTGAAACGATTGGTGAAATACCCTTATCGGTGATCGCGCCGCTCGGGATCAGTAGCTTTATCGAACAACTGCAAAATGACACACCCGATTGGTCAGTTATCCCTTTTATTGTTCCTGAAGCAGGGACGGCAAGAGATAGAGCCAATGCCTGGTTTAAAAAAATGAAGATTAAACCCAATATTTACGCGCAGAGTTCAGGGCATGAAGCGATTGTCAGCATGGTCGCGCTCGGTTGCGGTATCGGCATTGCGCCGGATGTAGTGATCCACAATAGCCCGGTGAGAGATAAGATCCAGCGCCTTAAATTAGCGCCCGTGAAACCATTTCAGCTCGGTGTGTGCTGCAAACGCTCACAGCTTGATAACCCATTAATCAAAGCATTGTGGGATGTTGCAGCGAATAAATACCTGACGCCATAACTCATCCCTCTTTTCAAAAGAAAAAGCCACTGACGAGCAGTGGCTTTATTATCCATGGTAAGCGCGTTAAATTACCCGCGAAAATTGTTGCTGACGAGCACGAACACGCAGGTATTTATCAAAGCACATGCAGATATTGCGAATCAACAACCGCCCGCGCAAAGTAACGCGGATCGCTTTTTCATCGACTTCCACTAACTCATCATCAATAAAAGTTTGTAGCAATTCAAGATCTTGCTTGAAGTAGTGATTAAACGTCACGTTAAACTGTGCTTCAATTTGGCTTTTATCCAATTTGAAATTGCAGATAAGCTGCTTGATCACTTCGCGACGAAGTAAGTCATCACTATCCAGTGCCACCCCTTTCCAGAGTGCATGACGTAACTCATTAACTTGCTCATAGTATTTTTTCAGCTCTTTTTGGTTCTGCGCATACGCATCCCCAATCATTGAAATGGCTGAGACACCAAAGCCAACCAAGTCGCAGTTACCTTGCGTGGTATAACCTTGAAAGTTGCGATGTAAAACACCTTCACGCTGCGCGACGGCCAACTCATCATTGGGCAGAGCAAAATGGTCCATGCCAATGAACTGATAACCAGCACCTGTTAAGGTCGCGATCGTGTCTTGTAAGATGGCCAGTTTTTCTTCCGCCGTAGGGAGATCTTCATCTTTAATCTTACGCTGCGCAGCAAACAGCTGCGGCATGTGCGCGTAGTTAAATACCGACAATCGACCCGGTTTCATCTCCAACACTTGCGCTAATGTTTTCGCAAAAGAGCCTTTAGTCTGCTTAGGTAAGCCATATATGAGATCAAGGTTGGTTGAGCGAAAACCCAGTTGTTTAGCTCGTTCTACCATAGCAAAAATAAAGGTTTCATCTTGCTCGCGGTTCACCAGCTTTTGCACTTCTTTGTTGAAATCTTGTACGCCGATGCTCAGGCGGTTAAATCCTTCGCTGCGCAGGTGATCAAGCATCTCTAACTTAATTTCACGCGGATCAACTTCAATACTGATTTCTGCATCATTTTCAAAGCGGAACTCACCACGCAAAATGGCCATTAAACGGCTAATTTGCAATTGAGTTAAAAATGTGGGAGTGCCGCCACCGAAATGCAGTTGTGTGACTGTACGGCTATGCAGCAAAGAGGCTCGTTGGCGAATCTCATGTTCGAGCACATCCAAATAGTCGTCGGCTTTATGCGAATGACGGGTAATCACCTTATTACAACCACAGTAGTAACAAAGTTTGTGACAAAACGGGATATGAATATAAAGCGAAAGTGGCCTGTCAGGGTATTGGGCACACGCCATATCATAATCGGCAATAGTAAATGCTTCATGGAATTCAAGTGCTGTAGGATAAGAGGTATAACGCGGGCCTGAATAGTTATACTTATCTAAAACAGCTTGATCCCATACGATCTGTTGGCTGGGTACGACTTGCGAAGACATGCTGTGCTTTCCGTTCGAAACTTTGACAGGCTATTTTGCCACATGACAATGATGGACGTCGGGTGACAAAACGAAAATTGTGTATAAATGTTCTAAACTGCTAACGCGATCACTCACTCGAAAGAGGCAGTCGAGCCATTACATCATTTGAATCGGAATTTGACTATTCAAAGGGGCAATGCGTTTTTGCAGAACTTTTAACTCTTCAACAATCGCATCCATTAAACGGGCCTCCGCCTTTTGGCGCACTAAGTTATGCTTCATTCGCTCTTGTTTAGCGAGTTGGCTGCGCTCTTCGCCACGCGGCATATCCTTCACTATATAATACAGTTCGGAAATAGCGGGATACGAACTATCAAAGTCGATTCTCTGTTCGCCTTGAACATAATCCATAATGCAGTAGACACGGATGCTGATCTCGGAGAGATCACATTGGCCTTGAATCCCAGCCATGCAAAGCGTATTTACGCTATCAAAAATATTTGCATTGCGTTTTTCAATGGCCAATGTTTGATGTTGAAGCTGCAAATCCTTTTGCTTTTTCAGTTGCAGCAGAAGGTAACCAGCGTAAGACGCTAAGCCGAGAATAATGATTCCACCAGCAATGGCTAACAAGGTTACATTCATGGCACTTTCTATCCTTTTAAATCATTTAGGTCGAAGCCTTCAAAATCTGATAATAAATCATCATCTGAACGTGATTTTTTGGCACTACCGCCAGTCACGATTGGCTCGAAAACCTCTTCTTGCTCTTCAGCATACAGACCAAGTTGCTTCATCAGTGCTTCAATACGATCGAGTTTTTCATCAACGTATTTTTGTAAGCCAGCACCTAGGTTTTCGCCATTATCAATACGATCGAGCAACACGTTCAATTGCGCATCATTTTCCAGCATTTCGAGCTCTTGCTCAGCCGACAAACGACGCTCTTGCTTGGTCATTTTCTTCGCTGGCTCAACCACCAGAGGAATTTTTTTCTTGCTGCCTAAACGTGGATCGCGCGCTTTAGCGGCTTCTCGCTGCTGCTGATCTGAACCATCGGAATGGCGGCTACCCGCTTTCAGACCTTTCTGTTTTTTAACTCGCTTACGCAAACGGCCTTCAACATCTGCCTCACTGCGATTACGCGTGACAATCACGTCGCCTTCACCGGCTGAACCCGGCTTTCTCGATTTTTTACTACGGCTCATTACTGGGGTTTCCTCAGTAAAATTACATCATTACCAATAAATTCAAGTTCAAGCTCATCCCGCTTGGCCAAGTACTGGAAGGTTTCACGACTAAAAAAGATCACATGTGTGAGATCATTTTTGTAGTGCCACCCAGCAAACGCCTCCACGTCTTTGACTAGTTTGGTCATTAACCCAATCCAGCCTCCTGGCTTAACTAAATTTAACCATTGCTGCCAAACTTGGTGCGGCTTATGTAAATGCTCAATCACTTCAGTGGCAGTCATAAAATCATAGGTCGCCTGCAACACCTTTTCATCTGGATGAAAAAAGATATCGTATAACGACATTGTGTGCCCAGCCTCTTCCAACATAATGGATAAGGTTGGCCCTGGCCCACAACCAAAATCTAACCCGTTAGATGCCGGAGAAAGCCTCTCCAACATCGGCGCACAAACGCGTGACAAAAACTGGCGATAACCCCTATCCTGCGGGTTATTTTCATGCAAATCATAAAATGCTTTTTCCGCTTTTTTGTCAAGACGATGTTCAGGGCTAACAAACACAAGTGCACAGTGTTGGCACTGCAGATAAGAGCGAACTTTATCGGCAAAATAAGGAACAATTTGTTCACTAAAACATAATGGGCAAATGTGCATGTAACATCCTCAAACAGGGATGCGCAACATACCAGAAAGTGGCATTAGAGTGGAGAGTCAGCGCGTATTTTTTCACCAGCTAGGCAAAAAAAGATAAAAAAAGCGATAGGTAAGCCGATCATTGAGCAAAAAATTACGTTTTCTTCAGCACAAAAGAAAACGCCCTAGCTCAGTGCTAAGGCGTTTTCAAACAACAGTGCTCGAACGGTGTAGGGTTTAGTGAAGGCCGCCAACGTATTTAGAAAGTATTTCGATGTCAGTGTCGCTGAGCTTTTTCGCGACATCACGCATCATGGCATTCATATCATTATTACGAGCGTCATCGCGGAATTTTTGTAGTTGAGCTTTGATGTAGTCAGCATGCTGACCAGAAATTTTAGGGAAACCTGAAAGCTCAGTACCATTACCACGTGGACCATGACACGCAATACAAGCGGTTAAACCACGCTCTGCATCACCTGCGCTATAAAGTGCTTTACCTGTAACAGCAACGTCTTCAGGCGTTGAGTTTGCTGAAATAGGCAAAGATGCATAGTAAGCAGCAAGATCAGTTATATCTTCGTCGCTAAGAGGCATCGCCATGGCACTCATTACGGGATCGTAACGGCCTTGTTTGCCACCACTTGTCATGCCTAATTTGAGATCATGCAACTGCTTCTCTGTGTATTTCTGATGCTGACCAGCAATTTTAGGGTAGATTGTAAGTAGACTATTGCCATCAGCACTGTGACAGGCAACACACGTTTGGGATTTTGCTTTACCAGCTTCAATGCTGCCTTGGGCCCACACTGAGCAGCTGGCTAAAAGACTCAAGATTAGCGCTAATTTCTTCATGACATTCCATTTATAATTATCAAGCTTCCAGTACCACTTTGCAGTTGCTACTCACTCTTAGTGGCGACTCATGGTACAATAGGCGACCTTATGCCGAGCACGGTTATTTTACACAATTTCACAAAAAAGTAATCAATCGACTACACAAAGTCGAGATGGAGTTAACAGTGAGCGTAAAAATTCATTATCAAAACACGCATTTCATTACCAGTGCGCCTGACATTCGTCATCTACCTGATGATGAAGGGATCGAAATTGCGTTTGCAGGACGCTCCAACGCAGGTAAGTCGAGTTCGCTGAATCGCTTAACGAATCAGAAGAGCTTGGCTAAAACCAGTAAAACTCCAGGTCGAACCCAACTGATCAACCTATTCAAGGTCACTGAAGGTTGTCATATTGTGGATTTACCGGGTTATGGTTTTGCTCAAGTTCCTTTGGAACTAAAGAAAAAATGGCAAAAATCACTAGGTGAATACCTACAAAAGCGCAAGAGCTTAAAAGGGCTGGTTGTGTTAATGGATATTCGCCATCCGATGAAAGATCTCGACCAACAATTGATTTCTTGGGCTGTCGATTGCTACATTCCAGTGCTAGTACTACTGACTAAAGCTGACAAGCTAAAAAGCGGTGCACGTAAAGCTCAAGTGTTAAAAATTCGTGAAGAGGCGCGTGCTTTTGGCGGCGATGTCACTGTCGATGCTTTTTCATCATTGAAGGGCTTAGGCGTCGATGTGCTGCGTAATAAATTGGATACATGGTTTGCACCTGCACTCGCACATTTAGCCGAGCAAGAAATAGTGGAAGAGATGGATGAGTTTGACTCAACTCACTTAGAAGAGAATCCGGACCATTCTGAACAACACTAATTCAGAACAACACTAAAAATCGTGACTCCAACAGAGCCCTACCTAATCGTGGGGCTTTTTTATAGGCTTTAAATCCAAATGCGAATGACAAAAAGAAAAATCCCCACCATCCTGGTGGGGCAACGGGAGAGAAGTAGGAGGTAATTTATTATTGTTTTGCTAAGCATTCCTTAATCCCCGCAATTTTTCAATAGGTCAAAGAGTCATCAATTCACTACCCCACCGAACACTCCTCTGGCTCACCGCAATAAAATCAATATAACATAATGAATATTAATGAGATTTAAACATATTCTTTGTCTTTGAGGTGAACTTGATTTCTCATTAGAAATAATCAAAATGTGACTGTCAGCCAGTTACAGAATCGGGTGTTCATTAGATAAATAAAGTAACTACTCAGTAATAGAATGGTGTGTTTTTATCGACTATATTTTCGTAAAAAACGGTGGTGAATATTTTCTTTGGCCCAATAAAAAACGCCCCAGTCAAATACTGACTGGGGCGGCTGAATCAGCCTAATCCAATAACGTGAAACAAAAGGTCTGAAAGATAGAACATCTTACCTCTGTACCCTACGAGAGTTAATGTATAACAAATGGTCAGAAATGAAAACTATTTTTGTAGTTTTTTTTCATGAAAACTTTATTAAACAACACAAAATTTAAGATCAAGAACACTTGTTTCTAGGCCATAAAAAAGCCGACATTTGTGCGACAGCTCACACAAACCAGCTAATTATGCTTAAAAAACAACTAATGCGCCTGATCCCAGTTGTCTCCATGACCAGTATCCGCGACCAATGGCACCGCTAGCGTTACTGCTGATTCCATCAATTGTTGTACTTTAATTTCAATTTCGGCTAAAGCCGTCTCTTGCACCTCAAGCACCAGTTCATCGTGCACTTGCATCAAGAGTTTAACGCGTCCCTGTCCATGCTCCTCAATCCAAGCATCGACTAATAGCATCGCTTTTTTGATGATATCCGCCGCCGTACCTTGCATTGGAGCATTGATAGCGGCACGTTCGGCCGCTTTGCGACGCATCCCATTACGCGATTTAATTTCAGGCAGATGCAAACGACGACCAAATAAAGTTTCAACATAGCCAAGTTCGCTAGCCGTAGAGCGTGTATCTTCCATGTATTGCATCACGCCAGGATAACGCTCAAAGTATTTATCCATATATTCTTGGGCTTCATAACGAGGAATGCCGAGCTGCTTGGCTAAACCAAAGGCGCTCATCCCGTAAATCAAACCAAAGTTAACCGCTTTCGCACGGCGACGCTGCTCACTGCTGACTTGCTCAATACTCACTCCAAGAATTTCAGCCGCGGTTGCCGCATGGATATCTTTCCCTTGCTGGAATGCTTCAAGCAGCGCTTTATCGCCGGACAAGTGCGCCATAATGCGCAGCTCAATTTGCGAGTAATCGATAGCCAGAATTTTCCAGCCATGAGGAGCGATAAAGGCTTGACGGATCCGGCGTCCTTCTTCGTTACGGATCGGAATGTTTTGCAAATTTGGATCGGTTGAAGACAAACGACCAGTGGCGGTTACAGCTTGGTGATACGAGGTATGCACTCGCCCTGTGGTTGGGTTGATCATTTTAGGCAGTTTATCGGTATAGGTTGATTTCAACTTAGCTAAACCACGATGTTCAATGATCACTTTAGGCAGAGGATAGCCGTCGAGTGCCAACTCTTGCAGTACTTCTTCATTGGTGGAAGGTGTTCCTGTTGGCGTTTTCTTAATCACCGGTAGCCCCATCTGCTCAAACAAAATGGTTTGCAGCTGTTTTGGTGAGCTTAGGTTGAAAGGTTGACCCGCGATATCAAACGCTTGCTGTTCTAGTTGCTCTAAACGAGCAGCGATTTCATGCGATTGCGCGCCAAGCAACATATCATCGATCATCACGCCTGTGCGTTCCATACGTGATAACACGGGAACAAGAGGTACTTCTATCTGTTGGTAGATGCGATTGAGCTTCTCATCTTGCTCAATATGACTCATCAAACGGTGATGAAGTCGCAAAGTCACATCAGCATCTTCCGCAGCGTACGGTGCCGCTTGCTCAAGTTCGATTTGGTTGAAGGTCAGCTGGTTTTTACCTTTGCCCGCCACCTGTTCAAATGAAATACAGCTGTGTTGCAAGAATCGTAGCGCCAAACTGTCCATATCATGTTTGCCACCGACGCTGTTGTACACATAAGATGCGAGCATCGTATCGTGCTTGATGCCTTTCATATTGATACCGTAACGCGCAACAATGCTGGCATCGTATTTTAGGTTCTGCCCCACTTTGGCTTGGCTTTCATCTTCTAAAATGGGTTTAAGTTGGGCGAGTACCCAATCACGGTCCAGTTGCTTTGGTGCGTCAAGATAGTCATGCGCAACAGGAACATACGCTGCAACGCCCTCTTCGATTGCAAAAGAGAGGCCAACTAAATTCGCTACCATATAATCGAGGCTGTCGGTTTCCGTATCAAACGCAAACACTTCTGCCGCTTTCAGTTTTTCTAACCAAGTATTAAATGTCTCTTCATCTAAAATGGTTTGATATTGGCTGCGATCAATCGTGGCGGCGGTTGTATCCATCTCCCTTGCTTGTGAAGAAGAAGAAGAAGAGTTTACCGCACCCACTTTTTCATCAGCGTCAATCACCCCATTTCCCCCATCCAGCAATTCCGTTAACCAGGATTTAAACGTGAGCTGACCATAAAGTTTAATCAACTCATCGATATTAGGTTGGGTTTTGAACAAGGTTTCTGGTTTTTCTTCCAGCGCTACATCCAACTTGATGGTGGCCAATTGATAAGAGAGAAATGCGTTTTCACGATTATCCGCCAGTTTTTGCGCCATAGTTTTAGAACCACGGAAGCCCAGTAGCGCAATTTTTTCGAGGTTATCGTAAATTTGCTCTAGGCTGCCAATGCCTTGCAGCAACGCAATCGCCGTTTTCTCACCGACACCCGGTACACCAGGAATGTTATCGACTTTATCGCCCATCAAAGCCAGATAGTCGATGATAAGCTCGGGAGGGATACCGAATTTTTCAATCACCCCTTCACGGTCAAGTACCACATTCGTCATGGTATTGATCAAGGTGACATTCTCATCCACCAGCTGTGCCATGTCTTTATCACCAGTGCTGATCAGCACTGGCATGCCTGCTTGCGATGCTTGAGAGGCTAGCGTACCAATCACGTCATCGGCTTCGACACCTTCAATCGATATCAGCGGTAGCCCCATCGCACGGATAACATTGTGCAACGGCTCAATCTGACAACGTAGATCATCAGGCATTGGTGGACGGTTAGCTTTGTATTGTGGGTACATATCATCGCGGAAGGTTTTTCCTTTCGCGTCAAAAATAACCACCATACGCTCAGCGGAAAACTGGCGCATCATGCTACGGAGCATATTGACCACGCCATAGACAGCATTAGTTGGAATTTCGCCATTACTCATGGTGCCTGGGTAGGCATGAAATGCACGGTAAAGGTAAGAAGAGCCATCAATCAGAATGAACGGGTTGTCAGGTATGCGAGCCATAGTCTTTTGCAATCCAAAGCGAGTACGAAATGTAATGACTAAGGATGCCATGACTGTCTTGAGGATTCCACGCCAATGCACCTTGAGCAACGAAACATTTTGCTGATTTGTCCACCAGCGCAAATGACACTCTGTGGATAACTCTGTTTATAGTTTTTATCCACTGGTTATTAAACGGTGATTAACGCGGAAAACAACAATATTAACTCATTGTTTATAAACAAATAAAACAAAGATCGAACATTCCTATCATGATCTTTTCACGATCATGGATTGTGGAAAAGACTATCGATGACCTTTTATTCACAGCAAAAGCATCCTCTTGAAAATGAGCGATAAAAAAAGCGACACCCGAGGATGTCGCCTAGCAAAAACAGGTAAAACTAAGTGAAGTGATTCATTCAGCCTTACGATAAAGCTATAAATTACACTGGAAGCAATGTGAGCAATGTCGTGTCAAAAAGAACTCGTGCAAGTTCGGCCAATTGGTCTTGTAACTTTTAACACCTAGCAATTCGTTAATCGTACACTCGACGCCCTTGTGAACTTCTTCATTCCCTAAGACATAGTTGATAATAATGATTCTCATTTAATTATCAAGCCCTAAATGAGAAAAAATCTCATTTATTTTCTAATCATGCTAAAAAAAACTGCCCATCGATTTCATGAGAAATTTTTTATTTTATTTTCAAATAGATAGGAAAAACCGCTCACCTACCTAAATTCATAACTTAGTTATCCTGATGTAAATATTGTGCCGCTTTGGCGTTATCTTCTGCCAGCCACTGTGCAACGTCTTTCGCAAAATAGGTTAAAATTCCGTCTGCCCCAGCGCGTTTAAAGCACAATAATGACTCCATTACGGTTTCACGCTCTTTAAGCCAACCATTTAAAATGGCCGCTTTATGCATCGCATATTCGCCAGACACTTGGTACGCAAACGTAGGAACTTGTAATTCGGATTTCACGCGGCGCACCACATCAAGGTATGGCATGCCGGGCTTCACCATCACCATGTCAGCCCCTTCATTGATATCCATCGCCACTTCGTGAATGGCTTCATCGCTGTTGGCCGGATCCATCTGATAGTTTTTCTTATTGCCCCCTTTCAGGTTTGAAGAAGAACCAACCGCATCGCGGAATGGACCGTAATAACATGACGCATATTTCGCAGAGTAAGCCATGATCTGTGTATGAATAAAACCCGCCTCTTCAAGCGCTTCGCGGATCTTACCAATTCGTCCATCCATCATATCGGAAGGGGCAACCACATCGGCACCGGCTGCAGCGTGAGACAGCGCTTGTTTGATCAACACCTCGGTGGTCTCATCATTCATCACATAGCCACTGTCATCGATGATGC
Organism: Vibrio qinghaiensis; assembly: GCF_002257545.1. Lineage (NCBI taxonomy): Bacteria > Pseudomonadati > Pseudomonadota > Gammaproteobacteria > Vibrionales > Vibrionaceae > Vibrio > Vibrio qinghaiensis. Next base: position 2,808,726 of record NZ_CP022741.1, read on the forward strand.
CATCTTGGCCATGGGTCGTGAAAGGATCCAGCGCAACGTCGGTAATGACACCCATTTGTGGTATATGCTCTTTTAATAATTTCACCGCACGTTGCACTAAGCCGTCAGGATTATGCGCTTCAGCAGCACACAAACTTTTAGCATCTTGATTAACCACTGGAAAAAGTGCGATGGCTGGCACGCCGAGATTAGCCAAATACAGCGCTTCTTCGAGCATTAAGTCGATAGAGAGACGCTCAATACCGGGCATAGACTCCACTGGCTCGCGGCGATCTTTACCCATCAAAATAAACATGGGATAAATTAAATCATTAACCGATAACTGATTCTCAGCCATCAAACGGCGGCTAAAATCATGCTTGCGTAGGCGACGCATGCGACGCCCTGGGAACTGACCTTGAATGGATACTGACACTCTCTTCTCCTTGTTTATACGCGGTGTGAGAAAGCACTCTTTCTTCACTACCGCTATCGCTCAAGTGTGGCGAAATCATATCACTCTCGCTTTTTGACGCTAGCGCCAATCGACAAAAATCAGAAAAATGACCTCAGGCTCACACTTCCGTATACTGTTCTCCCATTCGCTGTTTATCGAGACTCACCATGATTGACACTCACGCTCACATTTATGCCACTGAATTTGATCACGATCGAGATGAGGTCGTACAACGCGCTAAAGCGCAAGGCATTGAGGCTATTTTGTTGCCCAATATCGATCTTGCCTCCATTGAGCCTATGCTTAAAACAGAAGCGGCTTACCCTGAACTTTGCCGATCGATGATGGGGCTGCACCCATGCCATGTGGATGGAAATGTGAAGCAAACGCTAGCGGTTATAGAATCTTGGCTAGATAAACACCCTTTTATCGCCATTGGTGAAATTGGCATTGATCTGTATTGGGACAAAACCTTTCAGGCCGAACAAGAGATGGCTTTCGTCACTCAACTTAATTGGGCCAAAGAGCGCAATTTGCCTGTTGTCATCCACACCCGTGATTCCATCACTCAAACTCTACAACTGCTGGAAAAAGAGCAAGATGGCTCACTTAGCGGTGTATTCCACTGTTTTGGCGGCACGCTTGAAGAAGCTAAAGCAATTAATGAGCTAGGGTTTCATCTTGGGATTGGTGGTGTATCAACGTTTAAAAATGGTGGCATGGATAAAGTATTACCGCATCTCGATATGAACTTTGTTCTGCTAGAAACAGATTGTCCCTATTTAGCCCCTGTCCCTCACAGAGGTAAGCGCAACGAACCAGCTTACACAACGCTAGTTGCCAAACGCATCGCAGAACTCACCGAACTCTCGTTGGTTGAAGTGAATAACATTACAAACACTAATGCTAACTCACTGTTTAAATTGTAATGTACAGAACTACAGACAGGACGAAACATTGATTAATGTGATGCCAATCACAAAATCAACCATGTAAACACTATAGTATGCGGCAAAATTTTAACACATAAACGTGGCTAATATGTGTGAACATGGTAATCACTTACAACGTCAACATCGAACCTTCTGGCAAAAACTGCTGGGCATCAAGGAAGTCTATCGATGCTCTCAGTGCGGTTATCTTTTGAAGATTAAATAGTCCACTATCATAGGTACAAAAAAAGCGGCTATTCGCCGCTTTTTTCATGTATTAATGACTTTCATCTTCCGGCTCTTCCTCATCTTTGCGCACATAAAAACGAGCAAAGAAAAGTCCAACCTCAAACAATAAACACATCGGAATGGCGAGCAAGGTTTGCGACACCATATCAGGCGGCGTCAGTAACATACCCACCACAAATGCCCCAACCACGATATAAGGCCTTTTCTCACTCAAGGTTTTCGGCGTCGTCGCCCCCGTCCAACACAGTAAAATGATGGCGACGGGAACCTCAAAGGCGATACCAAAAGCAAAAAAGAGCGCAAGCACAAAATCGAGATAACTGGCAATGTCCGTTGCAAACTCAACACCGCCTAAAGAGATGGCCGTAAAAAAGCCAAACACCAGTGGAAATACCACAAAGTACGCAAACGCCACACCGCAATAGAACAACAACGAGCTTGAAAACATCAATGGCATGACTAAACGGCGTTCATGCTTATACAAACCTGGAGCGACAAAGGCCCAGATTTGATAAAGGATAAAAGGCACCGCGAGAAAAGCGGACGCAATCAAAGTAAGTTTGAGTGGCGTGAAAAAGGGCGAGGCAACATCGGTCGCAATCATCGTCGCCCCTTCAGGCAAACGCTCAACCAATGGTTTGGAGACAAAATCGTAGATGTCGCTAGAGAAATAGACTAAGCCGATAAAAATCACGATCACCGCAGCTATTGAACGCAATAAACGATCGCGTAGCTCTAGCAAGTGACTGATTAAAGGCTGTGTCTGCTCAACGGAAGACATATCGAACCTCGTATAAATAGAGCATAAGAGGAGGAGTTACAGTGGTAGCAATAACTCCTCCTACAGAGATGAGTCGGCTTTCTTATCGGCCGTTTCAGGCGACGAAATCGTTGTAGCGGGAATCACTTCAACGCTTTGTTCATCGTACTCTGTTTTTGTTTCAGAGGGCGATGAGTTCGCATAAGGGCGTTGTACATCTTGCGCAGCCTGCTTGAGCTGATCCACAGAAGATTTCAGCTCTGGAGATAAATTTTCCATCCCCATTTGCTCTGCTTTACGCAAGTTTTCTTGCAGCTCTTGAATTTTGAGCTCATGTGCTAATTCATCTTTGACACTGTTCGCCATGTTCTTTGCCGTGCTAACAAATTTTGCCACACTGCGAATAGCATGAGGTAAACGCTCAGGGCCAAGAACGACCAACGCGACAACCGATATTAATACCAGCTCCCAGAAACCGATATCAAACACGTATTAGGCCTGCTCTTTATCTTTTTTAGTTTCAGCAGTCGCTTCTGTCTTCTGCTGCTCGATATTTTTAGGTTCAAAATCTGCGTCTTTCTTGGCAGGCTCTTCATCACTCATCGCCTTTTTGAACCCCTTAACCGCACCACCGAGATCGCTACCGATACCACGCAGTTTCTTGGTTCCAAATAGTAATACAACAATCACGGCAATAATTAGAAGTTGCCAAATACTGATACCACCCATTCTCTACACCTCAGGAATTTCTCAACAAATTGATTTCAAATAAAAGACAGCTTAACGACGGTAAGCACTCCAACTGAGTAGCCAAAATACAACACCTGCAATCGCACTGGTTATTGCAAACGGCTGATAAGCACTGGTCACTAATATCGCCGAGCATACGACCAAAGTGGCGCCAATACCAAATAAAAACTTTCCAGTTGTCTGCTGGCGTTTACTTTTTCGATAACCTTGGTACAGCTGATCCAACCTTTGGTTGATTGCTTTACCTTGTTTGAGGCTATCGTATAGCAGCTCTGGCAATTCAGGTAATTTTTCAGCCCAAAGCGGAGCTCGCTCTTTCACTGCACGGATAAACGCTTGCGGCCCAACTTGGTTCATCATCCATTTTTCTAAAAATGGTTTAGCGGTTTGCCACAAATCCAATTGAGGATAAAGCTGACGCCCTAACCCTTCGACATACAATAACGTTTTTTGCAGCAAGACCAATTGCGGCTGCACTTCCATATTGAAGCGACGAGCCGTGTTAAACAAGTTTAGCAACACGTGACCAAATGAGATTTCGCACAATGGCTTGGCAAAAATTGGCTCACAGACCACGCGAATAGCAAACTCAAATTCATCGATGTTGGTTTCACGTGGAACCCAACCAGAATCAACGTGCAATTGTGCCACTCGGCGGTAATCTCGGTTGAAAAAAGCTAAGAAGTTTTCGGCTAAATAACGTTTATCTTCACTGTTTAAGGTACCGACAATACCACAATCTAAGCCAATCCATTGTGGATTGTCAGGATGCGCGGGATTAACAAAGACATTGCCCGGGTGCATATCGGCATGGAAAAAACTGTCGCGGAACACTTGGGTAAAGAATACGCTCACTCCGCGTTCAGCAAGCAACTTCATATTAGTGCCGTTGGCCGCTAAACCTTCAATATCAGAAACTTGAATGCCGTATATTCGCTCAGAAACCATGACAGTTTCATTACTAAAGTCAGGAATTATCTCTGGAATGTATAACTCTTCACTATTTTCAAAGTTACGACGCAGTTGAATGGCGTTGGCGGCTTCTCGGCGTAGGTCGAGTTCAGCAAGCAGAGTTTTTTCATATTCACGCACCACTTCAACGGGCTTCAGTCGCCTTGCTTCAGGTAATGCTTTGGCAACAATTTTCGCCATGCGATACATGAGTTTGATATCGGCATCAATCACTGGCCGAATATCTGGCCGAATCACCTTGAGTACGATTTCCCGGCCAGATGATTTGAGTTTGGCGGTATGGACTTGAGCAATCGACGCCGAAGCAAGCGGTTCAATATCAAATTCATCAAACCAAGTTTCTAAAGCGCCGCCCAGCGCTTTTTCCATCTGAGTTTTAGCAAGTACACCATCAAACGGAGCGACTTTATCTTGCAGTAACGCAAGTTGGTCTGCGATGTGAGGTGGAAACAGGTCACGCCGCGTTGACATCATCTGACCAAACTTAATCCATACTGGGCCAAGCTCTTGCAAGGCTAAGCGCAAGCGCTCACCTAGTGGTTTGTCCGCATGCTGATTTTTAATCCAAAACAATCCTTTGCGCGCTAATATTGGCGCTTTAGTAAGTTGATGTTCTGGCAACAATTCATCTAGACCATATTCCAATTGTACCTTGATAATTCGGTACAACCGCTTGAGTTCAGTTGGCGTCATGCTTGCTCCAACAAGTGTTGAATTTTGGCTTCGATACGCGCCGCTTGGCTACTAAGATCATCCACTTGGTCACAAAAATAGGCCACCTCGAGCGAGCTGGGCAATAAACGCCACTCTTCCGTTAACACTTGGCTGAGATGGTTCTGATACTTAGTTTGTTGTGATTGCAGCGCTTGGCCGATGTCTTTCACACCCTGCACTAAGGCGTGAGCCAGCACATCGCCCGTCAGGCGTGACAACCACTCTTCAACATCCGGTTTGCAATCAGTGATCAGCTGAGCAAATTTTTGCGCCAGTTGAATATCGCCCTCCAGCACCAACTTATCTTGTTTGATCAGTTGGGTGATGTTCGCTTGCTCGCGTAGCTCGGGCAAAATGGAAACATTGAGCGACAAATAGCAATTCGACTCGCCTTCGTAAGCCGCTAACACATCAATTTGCTGGCTAAAAATGAAGGTCAGCGTTTTATTGAACTCTTTGAGATGCACTTGGATGACTTGCCCTTTCAGGCGCGATAATCGGCGCACCAATTCAGGGTCGTCTTGAATTAAGGTGTTGAGTGTGGTCTCAATCGCAGCGGTGACTAAAGGCTCAAACGGCATGCTTAATCCTTAGAATTTGTAACCACGGTGCAGCGCAACAATACCGCCCGTTAAGTTGTAGTAACTCGTTTGCTCAAAACCAACCTGATCCATCATCCCTTTTAAGGTTTCTTGATCGGGATGCATGCGGATAGATTCCGCAAGATAGCGGTAGCTGTCGGCATCATTGGCAATGATTTGGCCCATTTTCGGCAAGAGATGGAACGAATACGCATCGTATACTTTGGATAATGGCTCAAGCACTGGCTTGGAGAACTCAAGTACCAACAAACGGCCACCCGGTTTTAAAACGCGGAACATCGAGCTCAGCGCTTTATCTTTGTCCGTCACATTACGCAGGCAAAAACTGATGGTAATGCAGTCGAAATAGTTATCAGGAAAAGGCAGTTCTTCGGCATTGGCTTGCACGTAATGTACGTTGCCCACTACACCTTTATCACGCAATTTATCGCGTCCGACATTGAGCATCGAGTTGTTGATATCAGCCAGAATAACATGACCTTTTTCGCCCACAATGCGTGAAAATTTGGCGGTGAGATCGCCCGTACCACCACCAAGATCCAAAATACGTTGGCCCGGGCGAGCGCCACTGCAATCAATGGTAAAACGCTTCCATAAGCGATGAATACCACCAGACATCAGGTCATTCATCATGTCGTATTTGGCCGCAACCGAGTGAAAAACTTGCGCGACTTTGGCGACTTTTTCTTCTTTCGCTACGGTTTCAAAACCAAAGTGAGTGGTATTTTGTGTCTCTAATGCTGTTTTTGATTGCACGCTGGTATCCGTCATGAAGGTTCCTCTTGGGCAGCACTGTGTTGTTAAAGGCGACTGCGAGCGATCAGTTTACTTTATCCTCAGCGTGATGTCTTTCTACTAAAGGTGCATTTTCCACCGCACTGTCTGCCCATGCCTCATTTTGTGCTTGTTCGACCCATTCACTGTTTATGGAACGTTTTATCTCGACGCCAAGTTGTTTAAAACTTTCGGCTTGACGCAGTGCGTTGCCACGCCCTGTCGCGAGCTTATTCATCGCCCCTTGATAGTTTTGGTTTGCACGGTCTAACGCGCCGCCCAGCCCTTCCATATCCTCCATAAACAAGCGTAATTTATCGTACAATTTGCTGGCCCGCTCAGCGATCAACTTCGCGTTCTGGTTTTGTCGATCATTGCGCCATAAATTATCGATCGTACGCAGCGCAACCAACAAGGTGGTTGGGCTAACCAGCAAAATATTTTGCTCCATCGCCTCTTTTACCAAGCTGGGATCAGCTTGAATCGCCACTTGGAATGCAGGTTCGACGGGAATAAACATCAGCACGTAATCCAAACTTTGTAGCCCTTTGAGCTGATGATAATCTTTCTGACCGAGTCCTTTTATATGGGCGCGCAGTGCAAGTAAATGCTCACTTAATGCGCGGGCACGTTCTGTTTCAGTTTGAGCATGGAAATAACGCTCATAAGCCACCAGCGCCATTTTCGAGTCAATCACCACCTGTTTGTCGTGTGGCAAATTGACGATCACATCCGGTTGATAGCGCTTACCCGCCTCGTTTTGCAAACTGACTTGAGTGTGATATTCGTGCCCTTCACGCAGGCCTGATTCGGTCAGCACCCGCGCGAGAACCACTTCACCCCAATTGCCTTGCTGTTTATTGTCACCTTTCAGCGCTTGGGTCAAATTGAGTGCCTCTTGCGCCATCTGTTCATTGAGGCGTTGTAAGTTTTTCAATTCATGAACCAACGTATGGCGCTCTTTCGCTTCATGATTGAAGCTGTCATTGACCTGCTTTTTAAACCCTTCGAGCTGCTCTTTCAGTGGAGAAAGTAGCCCTTCCAAACTTTGACGGTTCTGCTGATCAACTTTCGCGGTTTTGACTTCAAATAACTGATTAGCTAGCTGCTCAAACTGCTGCTTTAGGCGTTCCTCTGCGTGTTCAAGTAACTGTAGTTTTTCTTGGCTCGATTGAATTTGCTGTTCATGCCGCGCTTCTTGCTCACGCAGTTGAGCCTCAAGTTGTGATTTCTGCTCACGCAGAGCGTGCGCATCTTCCATGCTCTGTTGCCGCTCTTGCTTGACCACTTCGAAATAGCGCAACTTTTCCATCGCGGCCATGAATTTCCCGTGCGATTGCTTAAGCTCAAATGCGGCTTTATCTCGTTCTTCATCCAGCTCATCTAGCTCTTGTCGCGCCTGCTGCAAAGCTTGTTTGAGTTCGATTATCTGCTGCTGATGATGGGCTTGATGAGTCTCTAACTGCTGTTGTAATAACTCACTTTTCAAATTGAGCTTCTGCTTAACCCACCAGCCAGCCACTGAGCCGCTCAGCACGGCGCTGCTTAACGTTGAAAGCACTAACGCTTGATTTTCGATAATCCATTGCATGATAACGGGTTAACTCATTTTATCAGTCATGGACAAATGGTATTTCGATACTGGATAAATGTCCAGTTTGTACAAGTTAACAGCAAACTATAGACTTGCGCCGCTGAACACTATTTCAACAATTATTCTAACGAGGATTCATGGACGAACGACGCGCACTCGGCTTTGGCTTATCTGCCGTATTATTGTGGTCAACGGTTGCCACGGCTTTCAAACTTACGCTGGCTGAATTAACGCCGATCCAGATGCTCACGGTTGCGAGTGCTGTCTCTGGCTGCGTACTGCTGGGCATTTGCGCGCTGCAAGGCAAGCTCAACCAAGTGGTGAATACCTTTCTCGCTAATCCTTGGTATTACTTGTTATTGGGCTTAATTAACCCTCTCGCATACTACCTCATTCTGTTTAAGGCCTACTCACTGCTGCCCGCCTCTCAAGCGCAAGCAATCAACTACAGTTGGGCCATCACCCTGACACTGATGGCCGCTGTATTTTTAGGACAAACCATTCGTAAACAAGATTGGATAGCGTGTGCACTGAGCTATTTTGGTGTGGTGGTTATCGCGACTAAGGGTGATATTTTAGCCATGCAGTTTGATAGCCCGCTGGGTGTTGGGCTAGCGCTTTTATCCACTTTGCTTTGGGCAGGATACTGGATTTTAAATACCAAAAACCAAGCGGATCCTGTTGTTGGCGTACTACTCGGCTTCTTAGTCGCGACTCCGCTTGCTTTTGTGCTTAGTTATTATGAAGGAGCACAATGGCAGCACATTAGCCTTCAAGGATGGGCAGCTGTCACTTATGTCGGCTTGTTTGAAATGGGGATCACCTTTGTTTTGTGGCTAAGCGCTCTCAAACTGACGCAAAACACCGCACGCATCAGCAACCTAATCTTTGCCTCCCCATTTATCTCGCTCATTCTGCTAGCAACGATTATCGGGGAAGCCATTCACCCGACAACGCTAATCGGTTTGATATTTATTATGTTGGGATTATTAGTACAGCAAATGAAGCAAAAAAAAACACTGCCAACCCTCAATGAAGGCTAAATTGTGGCTCTGTTGCGCTGTTCAGCTCTGCTATACTGATACACTGCGATAGCTATCGCACTAAGTAACGAAGTGTGACGATGATGAATAAAAAACCTAACAACCAGCTCCCGAGCTTACAGGAATTTTTAGACAGTCTTGATGAGCATGTTTGGTTAAAAGATCTGAACGGCGTGTATGTACTGTGTAACAAGGCTGTAGAACAAGCTTGGAACAAAAAAAAGTCACACATTGTAGGCAGCACGGATGAGCAACTTTTTGACGCTGAACTTGCTCAGAAATTCATCGAAGCAGATCAATGGGTTGTAGACCAAAAACGACCTTTAGTAACCGACCGCTGCTCACAACTTACCTCCAACGAACAACAGCACTGGTACGAAACAAGCAAATCCCCGGTTTATTCTACTGATGGGCATACCTTGCTTGGCGTGCTCGGCATGACTAGAGATATCTCCCGCTATCACCAAATCGAAAACCAACTCAACCTCACCACACAAATATTTAATCATTCACGTGAAGGTGTCGTGATCACGGATGCACAAGGCAACATTATCAGCGTCAATGTTGCCTTTAGTGCCATTACGGGGTACCAAGCAGAAGAAGTACTAGGTAACAATCCGCGCATTCTACAGTCGGGTTATCATGATGCCTCCTTTTACCAGCAGATATGGCAAACCATCCGCGATAAAAAGCCGTGGAAAGGTGAATTTGTTAATCGCCGCAAAAACGGTAGCCTCTATCCTCAGTTATCGACCATTACTCCGGTATTTGATAATGAACTAGAAGTGGTCAATTACATTTGTGTTTTTGAAGATATTTCCCTTCGCCGCGAGCACGAAGAAACCATCAAACAGTTGGCGCATTTTGATGTATTGACGACGCTACCCAACCGAACAACCGCTCTACGAGAAATGGCAGTACAAATCAAACATAGCCAAAAAATTGGGGAGTCATTCGCCATACTGTTTTTAGATATCGACCACTTTAAGCATATTAATGACAGCTTTGGCCATTATAGTGGCGATCAGGCACTTATTGAGATTGCCAATCGCCTCAAAACCTGCTTGACCGATACGGATCACCTTGCACGAATTGGTAGTGATGAATTTGTAATATTATTAACCCACCTTGCTCAAGATAGTCACTTAAGCCCCATTATCTCTAAGATTTTTTCGATTTTTGAACAGAATATTGTGCTCGGGGAAGAGTCATTACGTTTATCGACAAGTATCGGTGTGGCAATCTACCCACAAGATGGTGAGACACCAGAAGCATTATTAAAAAATGCTGACACAGCCATGGATCAAGCGAAAAAAAATGGCCGCAATGGTTATGCGTTCTACTCACCAGAACTGACTGACATAGCCTTAACGCAAATCCGCTTGCAATCAGCACTATACCAAGCGCTGGAGCATGACCAATTTTATCTCGTCTATCAGCCCCAATTTGAACTAAGCAGTAACAAATTGCTCGGTTTTGAAGCCCTGATTCGTTGGCAACACCCTCAGCTTGGTCAAGTTTCTCCCGCCGAATTTATTCCGATTGCCGAAAAATCTGGCCTCATTACTTCAATTGGAGAGTGGGTACTGCGTACGGCTTGCGAACAAGGAAAAAAATGGTTCGATGATGGGTATCATATCGATACTTTGGCTATTAATATTTCAACCATTCAGCTTAAGCAAGCTGACTTTCTCAGTAAACTGAAGGCAATTTTAGCGCACTCACAATTTTCCGCATGCAAGTTAGAACTCGAGATCACTGAAGGCTTTCTAATTGAAAACCAACAAAAAGCGATTCATGACCTGCAAAAAATTGTCGAACAAGGCATTCGTATCGCATTAGATGATTTTGGAACGGGCTACTCATCACTATCGTATTTAAAAGGCTTACCGCTGCAGAAGCTTAAAATTGATCGCTCCTTTATTCACGACATACCCGACAACTCGGAAAGTAACGCCATTGTTGCCGCCGTTGTCGCCATGGGAAAAAGCCTGTCACTCAACATTACAGCCGAAGGCATTGAAGATGAAAAGCAACGTCATTACCTTAACAGCATTGGTTGCCAATTCGGTCAAGGCTATTATTTAGGCAGGCCGGTTGGTGTTAAAGAAGCAACCGAGTTACTAAAGCAGCACCAAAACCCATAATGGGAGTATTTTAGTACCATAAGGACCAAGGTGTGCTGAATTACACCCACTGCCCGGCGACATAGCCGCTTGACCAACACCACTGGAAATTATAGCCGCCAAGCCAGCCCGTCACATCCATTACCTCACCAATAAAATAGAGGCCCGGAACCGATTTGCATTCCATGGTTTTCGATGAGAGGCAATCGGTGTCTACGCCACCTAATGTGACTTCGGCTGTGCGATAACCTTCAGTACCATTGGGAAGAATCGGCCAATGTTGTAAGTCGTGTGCGATAGCGGTTATTTCGTGTGGGTTTAACTGTTTGAGCGGTTTATCGACAAAAGCTTTGCGCTCAATCAGCACTTCAACCAAACGCTTAGGCAGTACTTTCGCGAGTGTGTTTTTTAAGCTTTGATTTGGGTGTGCTTCACGTGATTCATTCAATAGCCGCTCGATGTCTACTTCCGGCACTAAGTTGATACTGACCTTCTGCCCCGCTTTCCAGTAAGAAGAAATTTGCAACACCGCCGGACCAGATAAACCACGATGAGTAAACAGCAGTGCTTCTTTAAACACTGTGCCATCTTCAGTAGTGATTTCAGTTGGAATGGCAATGCCGGCCAGTTCGGCGAAATCTTCTTTATCTTGTTTATGCAGTGTAAAAGGCACGAGCCCGGCCGTGGTTGGGATCACCGCCAGTCCAAACTGCTCTGCAATTTTATAACCAAAAGGAGTCGCACCAAGCTTGGGCATCGACAAGCCGCCCGTTGCGACTACCAATGACTGGCACTCGATCGGCCCGTCATTGGTGGTGAGCTGAAAGCCGTTTGGCACCTTATCTATCGATTGAATCTCGACTTGATAACGCAGCTTGACCGTCGGTAAATCGCACTCTTTTAGCAACATATTGACGATGTCCTTCGCCGAATCAAGGCAAAAGAGCTGGCCATGATCGCGCTCTTCAAACGCAATATTGTATTTACTGACCAGCGAGATAAAGTCCCACTGGCTGTACTGCGATAACGCTGATTTAACGAAATGGGGATTGCGGCATAAATAGTTGGCGGCCGATAGTTCATAATTGGTGAAATTACAGCGACCGCCACCTGAGATCAAAATTTTACGGCCAGGCTTTTTGGCATGATCGAGAACGCATACGCTGCGCCCACGCAGGCCAGCTTGCGCGGCGCACATTAGCCCGGCGGCGCCAGCACCAATAACGACAACATCAAACGACTGACTCATGCTTTCACCTTCATTTAACTAGACGCACACGCACCTAATGACAAACAAAAAGGATGCAGCGCTGGTGGCGTACATCCTTATCAATGGGGGACATTTTAACGACTAATTGAGTGAAGACAAGGTTAATCCACCAGCGACGGTATTAGACGAGCTGCTCGGCAAGCTCACGCCCTTTTCCGCGAACGGCGTCGATGGTTTCAGCAAATGTGGCAGAGATTGCCAGCACACGAGCATCGGAGTGCTCAGCCAGAAATAAGCGTTTTTCTTTTTCGGTCAGAATATCCCATTGATGGTGAATATCACGGGCAAAATGCAAGACACGGGCGAGTTTTGGTGAAAGCTGCGCTTTTTCTGGCTGGGCAGAATAGGCGATCGCATCGACCATCTCATCAGGAAACTTCCACGCTTTGGCTAATTTTGCTCCCAAAACATTTGCATCGGTATCAATTATTTGATGTTGGGCTTGTAATTCACTTTCACCAGCATTAACACAAAGACGAATTTTCAACGCCTCTTGAGGCGCTAATGTGTGGATCATCAATTGACCAATGTTGTGCAAAATACCGGTAGTAAAGACGCTATTGGTATCGAGTTTACAGGCCGCACCTAGCTTGCTGGCGATAATAGCAATCTCAAAGGTATCGGACCAATATTGCTGCAGATCCAAGGTGTCAATTTTAGGAAAAGCACTGGATAATACCGATGCTACCACCATCGTTTGCACCGAACCACTTCCCACGCGGATCACCGCATCGTTAATAGAAGAAACCGTCCTGCTTCCGCCAAAATGTGCTGAGTTTGCTAGGCGAAGCAGCCGTGCACTCAACACTTGTTCCATGGCGATTTTTTTTGTAAGTGAACCAAAATCGACCTCTTCCTTATTCACCATCTCCAGCAGTTCTTGCAACACTTGTTGAATACGAGGTAACTCATTCAAACGTACGAGCAGAGCTTTTTCATCCATTATGTTTCTCCTTTTGGATTGCTCTTGCTAATAATAGTCGTCGTGCGATTAAGATGCATGAGAGTAAAGAAATAAGTCGATGACTTTATACAGACGATAAAAAAGGAGCACGATAGCTCCTTTAATCAATGCCATGACAAGCTCAGTTATACGATACAAGCCGCGAAGGTCGTCACCGCCAGCAGTGACATTGACAAGATAAACAGCGCTCTAACGCGATCGCACTTGCCCGTAAATAGCGTATCGTGGTGATGGTGATACTCTTTACTTTTCAAATAGTGGAAAAGACGAACCTGCTTGGTGACATTACCGTGAGTGGTAAAAAAGCCACCGCCATCCACTTGTTGATAAAGCAATGGATGAGCTTCACGCATGATGTAAATAAGTGAGCGTAGCGCAGTAAGATACCTGACCAGGTTAACCCCAGTGACCAGCATTAGCGCAAATAAAATTGTATCCCCAGTGATCATCTTTTCCTCCCTACACCTTTGCATAGAACCCAAAGAAAAAGACGATCGCTTCATACTCTTTCTGCTGCGATTACACAGCTTGGGTATCCATTACAGAAGATGAGCCGGCTTTTGCCATTGCGGCTAGGTCTTTGTCGATGAAGAACAGCGCTTTACCATCATCACCCACAAGCTCTAGCTTATCTAAAATCCCTTTAAACAACTTCTCTTCTTCATGTTGCTCCGCAACGTACCACTGAAGGAAGTTAAACGTTGAGTAGTCTTGAGATGTGAACGCCGCATGAGCGAGTTTATTAATCTGCTGAGTAATCATCTGCTCATGTTGATAAGTTTCGCGAAACACTTCACCAAGGCTCGTAAACTTATGTTTTGGCGCTGCGATCGCACCAAGGATAGGCAGTGCACCCGTTTCACTCACGTAGGTGAATAAACGCTGCATGTGCTGCATTTCTTCTACGGCATGAGCGCGTAAAAACTCGGCAGCACCTTCAAATCCTTTATCTTCACACCAAGCACTCATTTGTAAGTATAGATTGGATGAAAAAAATTCCAGATTAATTTGTTCATTCAGTTTTTCAACCATAGCTTGTGACAACATGTCGACTCCTAGTTTATGTAACGATTTGAATTGACTATACCATGAACCTCACCATAACACTTTGAGTCAGGTATGCGGATATGAGATCACGACAACAAAAAACTCTCGGCCTCAGTGCTAATCTTTAATCAGTACCCCATCAGGAGATAATACGATGAGTTATCAACATATTTTGGTTGCCATTGATCTTTCAGAAGACAGTAAACTCTTAGTCGACAAAGCCGTTGCTCTGGCAAAACCACTCGATGCTGACGTTTCTTTCATTCACATTGATGTCAACTATGCCGAGCTGTATACCGGACTCATTGATATCAATTTAGCAGAAACTCAACATCACGCGATGGAAGCGTCACAAAAACAGCTGCAAGCCTTAGCGGAACACGCGCAATACCCTATCCGCCATACACTAGTAGGCAGCGGTGACCTCAGTAATGAGCTATGCGAAACTATCGCTGAATTCAGTGTAGATTTGGTGGTCTGCGGTCATCATCAAGATTTTTGGAGCAAGTTACTCTCATCCACTCGGCAACTGATTAACTGTTCGCCAGTCGACATGCTTGTAATACCACTTCACGACTGACGACAAGCCAAAACTCGGTTAGACTGCGGGTTATTTACTGTTCAGCGTTGTTTGTTATGGCCTATCTCTCCGCAGTCACCCTACTTTGGGCATTTTCATTTAGCTTGATCGGCGTTTATCTCGCCGGTCAAGTTGATTCTTGGTTCGCGGTTTGGATGCGCGTTGCATTAGCGAGCTTAGTATTTCTACCTTTGATCAGGTTTAAAACCGTTCCCGCTCCGTTGATCGCTAAGTTGATGACCATTGGTGGAATTCAACTGGGCCTGATGTACTGTTTCTACTATCAATCATTTTTACTGCTATCGGTTCCTGAAGTTTTGCTGTTTACGGTGTTTACGCCAATCTACGTCACGCTGATCTACGATCTACTGAAAGGCCGCTTTTCTCCGTGGTACTTAGTGACGGCGGCCATTGCCGTAATCGGTGCCGTTTTTATTAAATTTGCGGCAATAAACGAGCACTTTTTGCTGGGTTTTTTGGTGGTGCAAGGGGCTAACCTCTGTTTTGCTATCGGCCAAGTGGCTTATAAATACGTCATGGAAAAAGAGACCATCGCTTTAGCGCAACACAGTGTATTCGGTTACTTCTACTTAGGAGCATTGGTGGTGGCAAGCGTGGCATTTTTGCTGTTTGGTAATAGTGAAAAACTGCCCACGACCTCTCTGCAATGGGGTATTTTGATCTACTTAGGGGTAATTGCTTCTGGGCTTGGTTACTTTGTGTGGAACAAAGGAGCCTGTTTAGTCAATGCCGGCGCACTAGCGATTATGAATAATGCGCTGGTTCCCGCCGGATTAGTGGTGAACATTCTGATTTGGAATCGCGACGTAGATTTAATGCGCCTTGCAATTGGCGGCGTGATCATTTTGCTCTCACTGTGGGTCAATGAAGCTTGGGTAAAACACAAAGTCGCTGCCAGCCGTACTCATTGAATCAGGTTGAACGCTGAAAACAACAAAGCCCGCTATCATCGCGGGCTTTGTTGTTGAAAAAGAGGCTTAACGTGGCTCGGGTTAACTCACCATCTGTTTTCAGTAAACCATCCGTTTTCAGTAAACCATCTATTTTTAGTAAACTATCTGTTTTCAGTAAACCATCTATTTTTAGTAAACCATCTATTTTTAGTAAACTATCTGTTTTTAGTGAATCTGCCGTTGTAGTGAACGTTCACTAACCGCAGAAATTCGTTGATTCACATCGGCAAACGTTACTTGTAATGTCGGGTGTTTCTTTAACAGTTTTTGCTGCTGTTTCAGCACTTTCTCTAACTTCTTCAGTACTTTTTTCTGTTTTTTTAACGCTTTCTTGCTCTGTTTTTCCGATCGCTTGGCGACCTTTTTACCTTTGTCCGTCATGCCATTTGACGTACCAGAGCGCAGTTGTTTCTTCCCTTCCGAAACAAGCTTTGTCGATGCACTCGGAATAGCAGCAGGCTTACACAGCGTGTTTTTATCCGATGATGAACGAGCACATGAGCGACAAAGAAATTTTGGCGCAGCCACAATCTGATGGATATCCCCAAGCTGGCTAGTAATATCGTGTCGGTTCAATTTGCATAAACGCTTATTCATGTACACCTTAATCACGAATAGGAATAATTATTAGTTAGATATACAATTCCAAACACGATTAAGCAAGCACTAAATTACATCTATGGGCAACGAGATTTTCTCGCCAAAGCTAACGTATTGAATGCGTTAGATCATCGCCGCTTTCACATACACATCAAAACGATTTTTCTTGGTTTCAATCGCCATACTCGGCTTCTGTTTGTCTAACCAATCGGCATAGTCAGGACGCTTCACCACCACGCGTTTGGTCGCCAAACTCAAGGCTGGGTTTAATAATGCATCAGCATCCAAGTCAGCACCCACCAGCGATTGAAAGACGCGCATCTCCTTTTTTACCAAAGCCGTTTGTTTTTTACTTTCCGGGTGCGGGTACATGGGGTCAAGATACACCACATCTGGCTTTACAAAATCTTCATCTTGCGCCAGTTTTTCAAGCGCATCATGACTCGAAGCGTGAAGTAACGACATTCGCTCGCTTACCCAGCCACCAATCTCTGCATCTTGCTTGGCACGCTCTAAACCATCATCGAGCAGCGCGGCCACAACGGGATGCCGCTCAACCATTTGCACTTTACAGCCGAGCGAGGCCAACACAAAAGCATCACGACCTAACCCAGCCGTTGCATCTAACACGGTCGGTGTCGCTCCTTTGTTTAGTCCCGCAGCTTTGGCTATCGACTGACCTTTACCGCCACCAAATTTACGTCGGTGAGCAACCGCCCCCGTGACTAAATCGACATAAATAGCGCCGAGTTTAGGCTCATCCAGTTTACGCAACTCAAGACGAGACTGAGTTAATACCAAGGCAAATGGGCTCTCAGCGCATGGTTTTAATCCCCAACGCGCGGCTAATGTATCCAAATGTGCTTGCTGAGCAGGAACTTCGCAAATCAGTTGTAGCTGCAAGTTAACTCCGAAACAAAGGAAATAATGAGGAGGATTGAGTTTACCCAATTTTCACTGAGGTGACTAAAGCTTATCGCTTTTCTTAAACGGCAGCTTACGAGAAACAACGACCAGTGATAAACTGAGCAAACCATTTCAATGATAAGGAGGCTGTGATGCAAGCCACTACCGCTAAACTGGACGAACTCGACCGCGCCATTTTAAAAATTTTAATGGACGATGCACGCACGCCCTACGCAGAAATGGCCAAGCAGTTCAACGTTAGTCCTGCCACTATCCATGTTCGTATTGAAAAGATGAAATCGGCCGACATCATTCAAGGTACGGAAGTGATCGTCAATACCAAAAAATTGGGTTATGACGTGTGTTGTTTTATCGGTATCAATCTCAATGCCGCGCGAGACTACCATTCGGCGCTCGCCAAACTCAATGCGCTGGATGAAGTGGTGGAAGCCTATTACACCACAGGAGCCTATAATATTTTTGTGAAGTTAATGTGCCGCTCGATTGAGGAATTACAATTTGTGCTGATCGACAAATTACAGGCTATTGATGAAGTGCAATCCACAGAGACGCTTATTTCCTTGCAGAACCCGATTAACCGAAATGTGAATCCTTAATCACCGAAGCCGCAAACACCACGCAATAAAAAGCCCGAAACTAAATTCCGGGCTATGGCATCAGTACTGATAATAAATTATTTGTTCAGATAAGTTAAAAGCTCTTCAGCCGAAATACCCTGCTTTGCCAATTCCTTCGCCATGATTTCGACTTGCTCGCCTTTACGCGCTTCAATCACTTGTTGAAACTGAAAGACTAAATCACGCAGAACTGGTAGTGGTACTTGTTTGGCGGCACTGCGAATACGCTCACTACTTTGGTTGCCTAATTCATTCAGCAATTTTCCGAACATGACCTTTTCTGGAGACTCGTCGAGTTGTTCCCAAATTCGAGCCATTTCATAGGTTGTCATTGACATTGTTGTTTCGTTTCCAAAGTGCAATTGAAATAATTAAGTGACTAAATATACACCCGTTAAAAAGAATATAAAACAGCAGGTGACAATTTATTAATTCACCACTAATTGATGCCAATAACGCCCTGCTTTAGAAAACAGGATAAACAACGCTGGCGCAATCAGCCACATTTGCAGTGCAATTAATATCTGAGGTTCTAATCCAACACGCTGCATGGTGCCAACCAACAGGCCAGCACCACTCATCTGAAACAAACCAAGCAGTGCCGCGGCGGTTCCCGCACGGTCACCAAATGGCGCCAGTGCTTTTCCTGCGGCCGCTCCCAGAATCCAAGCAAAGCCGATTGATGACATAAAAATGGGCAGCATAAAGGCAATCGCCGTTTTCTGTTGTGCCAGCGCGACCATGGTAGTCCCCGCAACCAATAACGTGCCAATTCCAACCACCAGCGCCATATGGGTACCAAACCTATCCATAAATTTCGGCGCACTTAGGCAGGCAACGATATTAATGATGGCATTGAGTCCAAACCAGAAAGTAAATTCATTCATGGTCAATCCATAACCTTCCATTAATACCACTGGGGCAGAAGTGACATAGGCTAAAATAACCGCCATCGCTAACATACATAATGAAGCATGGAAGATAAAAGATGGTGTTTTCAATACGGACCAGTAACGGGATAACTTAAAGAACGCTTGCTGTTCGGTGGCTTGTGGGTTGGTTTCTTTCATACCAATCACCATCATTAAACCCGCGACCACGGCAAAACCCGCCATAAAGCTGAAGTTACTGCGCCAGCCAAATTGCTGAGTTAACCAACTACCAAGGATTGGCGCTAATGCAGGAATAAAACAGATTGCACCATTTAAGTAGCTGATCATTTTGCCGCTACGTTGTGGGCCAAAAATATCGCGAACTGTTGCAAAAGCCGCTACCGATGTCGCGCACGCACCGAAGCCTTGTAGTAGCCGAGCCATCAGCATCCATTCAATACTCTGAGCGGCCCACGCCAAGCAAGCACTCAATGCATAAATACTGATCCCTCCTAATGCAACAGTTCGACGCCCGAGTTTGTCCGCTAGCGGGCCAGCGAAGAGTTGACCGACTCCCATAGCAAACAGAAACCAAGTAATCGTATCTTGTGCATAAGCGTGTTCCACGTGAAACGTTTGAGAAATTTGCGGTAAAGCCGGTAGATAAATATCAATCGCTAACGGGCTAAACAGAACCAACAAAATCAGTAATGCCAATTGACGCTTGCTATGCGCATCAGAGGTTATTTGCTTCACGAAACACTCCAGTAATGAGAAAGAACACACTTTTGTAACCGAAGCATAATAGAGCAATGATGATATGAATAGAAATGGCTTATACTCATCACAATTATTCCCAAATGGAAATACAGATGAATATAGAAAAATTAGCCAGAATCGACCTTAATTTGCTTGTTTGTCTGTCCGTACTGCTAGAAGAACTGAACGTCACGCGCGCTGCTCGTCGTCTCTGTTTGAGCCAATCAGCCGTCAGTAAATCGCTTGCCAAACTTCGTCAGCAATTTAATGATCCGCTGTTTATTCGTAACTCACATGGTTTAAAGGCCACACCGCAGGCGCTTTATCTTAAACCTAAACTCGACACTCTCATCAATCAGCTCGAGCTGCTCACTCAACCACAACAATTTTCACCACAAAGCAGTGAATACCGTTTTCATATTGCGGCAGTAGAAAGCGTCTACCCATTGATTCTCCCCCATTTTTTGCCCGCTATTTTCAGCCAAGGTCCAAACCTCAACATCAACACTCACTCATGGAACGATCAAACCTTTAAGAAATTGCAGCTTGGTGAGTTGGATTTAGGCATTACCGGCAAGGACATTGATATCAATGATGCAAAACTGACGATGCTGCCACCCAGTGATATCTGTGAGCAAGAGATCTATCGAGATAGCCAAATGTGCGTGGTGCGTAAAGACCACCCAGCATTACGAGACAATTGGACGTTAGAGCGCTATTTATCGCTACGTCACGTACAAGTGCGCTGCGATGGTAATGATCGTTGGTTACTCGACTATCGCTTGGCGGATATCGGCCGAGAAAGGGACATCGCAATTACAGTACCGGATTTTAATAGTGCCGCCAGTCTTTGTACTTATACTGATTTTATCTTTACCGCGCCGAGCCACTTCACCCACTTAGTAGCCAAGCAAATGGATCTCGTCGTGTTGCCATTACCGATGGAATTTCCACCTATGGCTTATACGTTATTTTGGCACAGAGACAGAGAAAGTGACCCCGCATTGAGCTGGTTAAGGCAGATGATCCAAACCAAAACACTGCATCTCAGGTGAAGCTGCGGTTTGCGCCAGTTCGATAAAAAGAGTAGCTTATTGAGGCTCGTCCCCATCGCCACAACCCCATAGACACAATAATAAAGTCAGGGTTTGCTATGGATTTGCACAGTTCCCTACACCTACAACGGACGGTTATGAGAAAGGATATAACACAGATGCATGATTCAATCGCACAACGCGTATCAGCCTTACGTGGCTGGCTCACACAGCAAGGGCTTGATGCCATCATCATTCCACACGAAGATGAATATCTCGGGGAATATGTACCGCAACACAACGAACGCCTGCATTGGTTAACTGGTTTTACTGGCTCGGCAGGCGCGGCAGTGATCACCCACGATAACGCGGCTATTTTTGTGGATGGCCGCTATACCGTGCAAGTTCGTAAACAAGTGCCAGAGGCAACCTTTGAGTACCGTCACTTGATTGAAGAGCCCGTTCTCGATTGGCTCCAAAGCGCATTGGCCTCCGGTAGTAAAGTGGGATTTGATCCGCGCATGCATCGAGCAAGCTGGCTTAAAGCAGCACAGGCAAAATTGTCTGATGAGTTACAGCTTATTGCCGTCGGCAGTAATCCAATCGATGAGTTATGGAAGGACCGCCCTAGCACTGCAATTTCAGCAGTGCGCTTGATGGGTAATGAACTCGTCGGTATCAGTAGCCATGATAAGCGTAAGCAAATAGCCCATCAGCTGAGTAAGAAAAAGATTGATGCGGCGGTACTGACAGAACTTGATTCCATCTGCTGGCTGCTCAATATCCGTGGCCTTGATGTTTCCCGATTACCAGTATTACTTTCCCATGCCATTATTTATGCTGACTCCAAGGTCGATTTCTTCCTTGACCCTACTCGTCTTCCTGCGGAATTTGACAAGCATGTCGGTGGCGGCGTTCGCGTTCACCATCCAGATCAACTAGAAAAGCAGCTTAACTTACTCGCAGGTAAAAAGGTGATGATCGATTCTGCCACCAGTAATGCATGGTTTACGCTGACTTTACAAAATTCCGCTGCTGAAATCATTAATGACGCCGATCCGTGCTTACTGCTAAAAGCGGCAAAAAATGCAACCGAAGTCTCTGGAATGAAAGCGTGCCACGTGCGTGATGGTGTGGCGATGACGAAATTTCTTGCTTGGTTGGATAATGAAGTGGCGAGCCAAAGACTGCACGACGAAGGCTATTTATCTGACCGCTTACAAGCATTTAGAGAGGAAGACCCTACTCTAGCCGATCTTAGTTTTGATACTATTTCAGCGGCAGGTAGTAATGCAGCTATGTGCCATTACAACCACATCAACCAAGTAAAACCAGGACAATTAGCTCAAGACTCACTTTATCTTGTCGATTCTGGCGGCCAATATTGTGATGGTACGACTGATATTACGCGTACCATTGCCATTGGTAACCCCAGTGAAGAGATGAAAAAACAGTTCACTTTAGTGCTTAAAGGTCATATTGCACTAGCCAGAGCACGCTTTCCAAAAGGCACTTGTGGTCATCAGCTTGATGTACTTGCCCGTCAGCACCTATGGGCTAATGGCTTCGATTATGATCATGGCACTGGTCATGGAGTCGGCCACTTTTTGAGTGTCCATGAAGGGCCACAACGCATCAGCAAAGTTTTCAACAACGTCGCACTGCTTCCGGGCATGGTACTGTCGAACGAGCCCGGTTATTACCGTGCCGATGCGTTTGGCATTCGTATAGAAAACTTAGAACTGGTGGTCGAAGTTGAAACACAAGGTGATTTCTCTGTGTTGGGGTTTGAGTCACTCACGCGCTGCCCGATTGATAAGCGCGCGATCAACATCAATATGTTAACTCGACCAGAGCTCACATGGCTAAATGACTACCATCAAAAAGTATGGGATCAAGTTAGCCCACTCGTTGAGGGTGATAACAAAGCGTGGTTGCGCCAAGCGACGCTACCTATTGAGCATGATTAAACTTCAACATGATAAAACAAATGCGCTGTAAGTAGTTTCTCTGTAGTAACTTAACCTAGAAAGATGAAAGGCGACTTCGGGTCGCCTTTACTTTAACTTATGATTCTCTTAACTCGAACTCACCTTAATTAGCCAAATCACCATACTTTAATGAATGCATCCATATGTTTCACGTGAAACGTGCAAGCCATGACCTCATCCAGAATAGGCAGCATGCCAATCTCGCCACACAACTTCAAAGCCTTGCCCTTTAACAGCGGCGGCAACTTGTGCGGCTGTACGTTCATCGCTAATCACAAATTGCTCAAGCTCGGCCTCTTGCATTGCATAACCTCCAGGCTGTGTTTTTGATCCCGCCGATATGCTGGTGATCCCCAGTGGAATGAGCTTATCCCTAAAGTGCGCCGATTCGCGGGTAGAAAGCGAGAGTTCCACTTCTGAATTTAGCAAGCGAAATGCACAGATGAGCTGAACCAGTTGCTTGTCAGACATAACCGATTTAGGTTGCAGGCCACCTTCACAAGGTCGCAAGCGAGGAAACGAAATCGAATAGCGCGTCTTCCAATATCTCTTTTCAAGATAATCCAGGTGAGCGGCCACGTAAAAACAATCGGCCCGCCAATCTTCCAAGCCAATCAAAGCGCCAAGACCAATCTTATCAATCCCCGCCCGGGCAAGTCGGTCCGGTGTTTCAAGGCGAAAGTTAAAATCCATTTTGTTGCCTCGCAGATGATGTAAAGCGTAAGTCGATGGATGATAAGTCTCTTGATATACCATTACCGCATCTAAACCTAAGCTCTTTAGCTCCGCATAGTGCGCTTGCTGAAGCGGTTGAACCTCCATAGCAACATAGCTGACTTCACGCTTTATCAACGGCAGTATCTGCCGGAAATAGTTCATGCCTACTTTGGTTTCATGCTCACCAGTGACCAGCAACACATTATCAAACTGCATCTGCTTGATAACTGCCAATTCACGTTCAACTTCATGCAAACTTAATGTACGCCGCTTGATGCGATTCTCCATCGAAAATCCACAATAAGTGCACGCATTGGCACACAAATTTGAAAGATAAAGCGGGATATAAAAAGAAAGAGTATTGCCAAAGCGTTGCCTCGTCAGTGCGTAAGAAAGTTGCGCTAACTGCTCGATATAAGGCTCAGCAGCAGGAGAGATTAATGCCTTGAAATCCTCCAAATCGCGCTTCTCTTTATGCAATGCTCGCTCGACATCTGACGCTGTTTTGGAACAGATTGATAACGCAATATCGTCCCAATCGAGTTGTTTGAAACGTTCTAAAAAGCTCATCGCTATTGATCCAAAAATGCAGTTAGAGGGCTGGATGCGATAGCATGATGAACCTGAGTTGCAAGCCCAGCCTCATAAGCCATTCGACCCGACTCTACCGCCAACTTAAATGCCAACGCCATTTGTATCGGATCGCCCGCGGCCGCAATTGCGGTGTTAACTAAGACAGCATCCGCGCCCAATTCCATCGCAAAAGCCGCATGCGAAGGTGCGCCAATACCGGCATCAATAATCACGGGTACACGAGCTTGGTTGATGATGATTTCTAAAAAATCTCGTGAGACCAGTCCCTTATTCGATCCAATTGGCGCACCTAATGGCATTACGGCCGCGCACCCCACCTCCTCTAAACGCTTACACAACACGGGGTCAGCATGACAATAAGGCAATACGGTAAATCCATCTTTCACCAATTGTTCCGCTGCTTTTAACGTTTCGATAGGGTCAGGCATCAGATACTTAGGGTCGGGATGAATTTCTAACTTCAACCACGATGTCGATAACGCTTCGCGCGCTAAATGGGCTGCAAAAATCGCATCCTTCGCATTTTTCGCACCCGATGTGTTGGGTAAAAGATGGACGCCTAACTCGATAAGTGGCCCTAAAATATCATCATTTAATTGATTAAGATCGACTCGCTTTAATGCCATTGTCGCCATTTGTGAGCCAGATGTGGCAATAGCTTTTGTCATTAACTCTCGGTTGGCAAATTTCCCCGTACCAGTGAACAGGCGAGATTCAAACTGTTTATTCGCTATCGTTAACATTTAGCCTCCTGCAATGGCTTGAAACAGCGATATTTGATCGCCTTCACTTAATAGGGTCGTTGACCACGCACTACGCGGCACCACGCTCTGATTCAGGGCAAACACACAACCGGTAATCGTGATCGAAAGCAGTTTGGTGAGATCCGCAATACTGGTTCCCGCTGAAACTTGATGAAACTGCTGATTAATCTTGATGGTTATATCTGACATGTGGCTTCTCCCTTCATCTGATCAGTCTGTGGGTACCCACACACCTCGCACTGAGGATCTTTAACAACATTTAAGGTTTGGAATTGAAACAAATGAGCATCAAACAGTGTCAGTTGATTAGCATTACGCATCGTCTGTCGAGTCAATATCATGATGGCTTGTAAAGCTTGCAGGGTTCCGATGATTCCGACGACAGGCCCCAGAATACCGAATTCATTACAACGCTGCGCGGCAGGCAGCTCGCTATCAGGCACTAAACAGTGATAACAAGGTGATAACGGCAGTTGATCAAAAGCAATGACTTGCCCCTTCCATCCAATAGCCGCACCTGAAATCAATGGCTTAATTAGTTTACGGCACAACTGGTTAATTTGCTGACGACTGTGGATGTTATCCGTGCAGTCAAGAACGACATCAGCATTAAGCACTTCCAGTTCGAGCTGAGTACCAATAAGGCGTTTAGATATCGCTCTTACTCTGCAATCAAGGTTGATGGCTTTAATTTGTTCTGCCATCGCATCGACTTTGGTTTGACCAATTTGCCTCTCTCGGTAGATCACCTGCCGAGGTAAGTTGCTGCTTTCAACTCGGTCATCATCCACTATTACCAGTTGTCCAATACCAGCACTCGCCAAATACAAAACGGCCGCAGACCCTAAACCACCACAACCAATAACCAGCACTCGGCTATCAAGTAAAGATTGCTGTCCATTCTCACCTATTTCAGGGAGCGCAAGTTGCCTTTGATAACGGATAAATTGCGCATCAGAAAGCATAATCACATACCTCCTCAGCACTACTTGGTAATCGGTTTTGTATGATTCGATTGAAACTATCAATGACCAACTGAGGTGATTTTGCTTCTGTCACTGCACGTACAACGGCCAAGCCTGATACATCGCACTGCCAAACTTGCAATGCGTTCTCTAGGTTAATTCCGCCAATTGCAACTGTGGGTATTTTTGCACTTACAACTTCATCTGAGTTGGCGGCACAACTTAAACTCTCAATTAGCTGCTGGTAAAGTTTCAACCTAACAAGCCCCTGTGGCTTAGAGGGCATAATTTTGGTGGTGGTTGGGAATATGTGACCCAAAGCGATATAGCTGGGATTTAGTGAAGCGATGTTCAGAATCTCATAATAGCCGTGAGTTGAAATGCCTAAACAGATCCCAGCTTGAGCAATTTGTGCTAAATCTGCATTGGTGAGATCTTCTTGTCCAAGATGAATGCCAAAAGCACCATGCTTTATCGCAAGCTGCCAATGATCATTAATAAAAACCTGTGCTTGATAGGCTTGTCCAAGCTCAATAGCGGCGATAATTTGTGATTCAAGATCGGGATGTGTTGAATCTTTTATTCGCAGTTGGATTGTCTTTACATCAAACTTCAATAACCGCTCGACCCACTCAGCGCTATCCACAACAGGATAAAGGCCAATATTTTTGTCTATCTTTGAAAAACAGATGTGATTTTGTTTATCGTCAGCAAAGATGCCAGCTGCTGAATGTAGTAGCTGAGGAAAATATCGGCTATCTGTTGGCCATGTTTCACGTGAAACACTCATTGCCGCCCGAGTAACCACTAAAGCATCCTCTAGTGGAAAGTCGAGACACAACAATGATAGAATCCAAGCAAAGTGCTCACTCTTTGCATCAGCAGCATGAGCATTCGTAGAATATCTTATACTACGCAGCTCTTCTCCGTGATACCACTCATCGACATAGTCGTGTGAGTCAGCCGCTGTCAGCCCTATCTTGACCAAACAAGTTTCTCGTTTCTGGGAGTGCTCAAATGGCATTTGAGCGCAAAAATTGACTTGGTATTGCAAGAATAAATTGGGCTTATCAGTTAAAGCACTTAGCGCATCTTCGCACGAGGCTAAGCAATCACTGCCAATCAAAGATGAGCATGACGGCGTTACTAATTGACAATATAAAGTTGGGCTGGCACCCAAATAAATATCATCGATATCAAAACCATGATGCTTGGCCAATAGCAAAACCTGTTGTACTTGAGCTGTCAACGCAATGTCATCACGGGGGATAAGTAATTGAATCATCTAATTACTCCTCGCTAACGACTGACCGTTGACTAACAGCAGGGTGATAAAGCTCTGATCCTGAGGCTTTAAACTCTTGCGATTTCTGTCTCATGCCTTGTAACGGGTCATCTAGCAGCGTAACGGAAATGAGCGCATCAGCAGCAACTTGCTTGGTATCTAGCGCATACTCTCGAACCTCTTGAGAGATTTTCATCGAGCAGAATTTCGGCCCGCACATTGAGCAAAAATGCGCGACTTTACCAGACTCTTGCGGAAGAGTTTCATCGTGAAAAGCACGCGCCGTAACTGGGTCTAATGCAAGATTAAATTGATCTTCCCAACGAAACTCAAAACGTGCTTTCGATAAAGCATTATCGCGCACTTGTGCTCCCGGGTGCCCTTTCGCAAGGTCTGCGGCATGTGCTGCCAATTTATAAGTAATTAAACCCGTTTTAACATCTTCTTTGTTTGGTAAACCAAGGTGCTCTTTCGGTGTTACATAGCAAAGCATCGCGCAGCCATACCAGCCAATCATCGCAGCACCAATGCCGGAAGTGATGTGATCATATCCGGGAGCAATATCGGTAGTTAATGGGCCCAAGGTATAGAATGGCGCTTCATGGCAATGCTTTAATTGTTCATCCATATTCTCTTTAATCAAATGCATGGGGATATGGCCAGGGCCTTCAATAATGACCTGTACATCATATTCCCACGCTATTTTGGTCAACTCACCTAAAGTGCGCAGCTCTGCAAATTGTGCTTCATCGTTAGCATCGGCAATGGATCCTGGCCGTAGTCCATCCCCTAAGGAAAGGGCAACGTCATACTTGGCGCAAATTTCACAAATTTCACGGAAATGAGTGTAAAGAAAACTCTCGGTATGATGGGCTAAACACCATTTAGCGATAATAGAGCCGCCACGCGAAACGATGCCAGTAACACGTTTCGCGGTCATTGGCACATAACGAAGCAATAAACCAGCATGAATTGTAAAGTAATCAACACCTTGCTCCGCTTGCTCAAGTAAGGTATCGCGCATTACTTCCCATGATAAATCCTCCGCAATACCATTTACTTTTTCCAATGCTTGATACATAGGCACAGTGCCAATCGGTACGGGGCTATTACGTAAAATCCATTCTCGAGTTTCGTGAATATTGCGACCAGTAGAAAGATCCATCACGGTATCCCCACCCCAGCGGGTTGCCCATACCAATTTTTCAACCTCTTCTTCAATTGATGAAGAGACAGATGAGTTACCGATATTCGCATTCACTTTGACGAGAAAATTACGGCCAATGATCATCGGCTCTGATTCAGGATGGTTAATATTCGACGGGATAATGGCTCGTCCTTCGGCAACCTCACGACGCACAAACTCAGGAGTTATCTGCTTTGGTAGATTGGCCCCCAAATGGGCGCCTGCATGTTGCTGGCTCAGCTGTGCATCCATACACTCTCCACGTCGCATATTTTCTCGAATGGCAATGTATTCCATTTCTGGTGTGATAACACCTTGCCGCGCATAATGAAGCTGAGTAACGCACTTGCCTTTCTTTGCTCGGCGTATGGCTGGCAGATTCCCATAACGCAGTTCGCCCAATGTATCATCAGATAAGCGTTCTTTAGTGTAAGCGGAACTGACCTCATCAAGCCACTCGGTATCATCCCGATCAGCGATCCATTGTTCCCTTAATTTAGGCAAACCTTGATATAAGTCGATAGTATGAGATGGGTCGGTATAGACACCTGAAGTGTCATAAACGCATATAGATTCATTCGGTTGATAAATCGGTGAAGACTTTGTGCCCCCGACTAAGCTGTCAGCTAGTTTAATCTCACGCATTGGCACGCGGATATCCGAACGTGAACCAGTAATATAAATTTTAGAGGAATTTGGGTAGGGTTCGACAGACAATGTGTCAATGAATTGTTTGGCTTCCAGTCTCGCTTGTTTGCGACTCGACATAGCATCTTCCTTTTTTGTACTAGGGATAAATGCTTGACGGATTAATGCACAAGAGTTGATCAAAATAGAGTTTTGATCTTAAGGATATAACGCTAGATAGATCACTAGCAGGTTATATTCTCTTGTTCCCTTCGCAGGTATTAGCCTGATCAGGTTCAACGGATCCCGAAAATACGGTCTCAGCCTTATGGCACTCCGACAAGTTGAGTCACGATTATAGGGAAAGACTATCCATTAACCAAGATGAAATTGTGATTTCGTTAACTTCTCATCAACAACTGGAAACCTATCCAAGCCGCTGAGATACTTAGCACCACGTTTAATAAGACATTAACACCCATTTTCAGAAAGGCTCCTTGCTGCATCAGCAATACATTATCCATAGAGAATGTAGAAAATGTGGTTAATGCACCCAAGAAACCCAAACCAATAATCTGGCGCCATGGCTCAGTTGCCAGTAATTCACTCTCAAAAGCAGCGATCAATAATCCCATAATAAATGAGCCGACAACGTTGACCATCAGCGTTCCATAAGGGAATCCACGCCCTAATAACTGAACACTTAGCTCGGTAACCAAATAACGAGCGCACGCACCAAATGCACCACCTAATGCAATAAAACCTAAAATAGATAACTGTCCCATAACGCCCATAGCGGATCCCAGAAAGTAACTATCATTATTCTAACCATTAAACACAACAAATCGAGCCTAATCACTAAAATAATCTATAGCTGACACACGTCTAATACCTAAGTACTTTAAAAAAGTTACAGATGTCACTTATTGAGTAAATTGATAAGCCAATACAACAAAGATAAAGCTCATGATACGCAGGGTGGACGACTGACTGGGGCCGACATCCATCCTTATATCGTGAAAGAATTTGGCCAGCACTATCTATTACCTGCTCGAGCACATGGGCTTCTCTTGGATAACTTCTCGCTCCAAGTGCCCTCATCAGTCCCAGCCAATGACTTTCAGAACCTCAGTGTCATCAAACTCCCGCCCTATTCCCCGGAGTTGAATCCAATAGAACAAGTATGGAGCTGGTTAAGACAACACTCTCTAGCCAATCAGTTTTTTGCGGATTACGAAGACATTGTCTCCAAAGTATGTCGGGCTTGGAATAGTTTTTTGGAATGCTCGACCAGAGTCAGACAGATGTGTTCGAGAAGGTGGATAGAGCTGACCAGTTAATTTTCCAGATTGGTATTATAATGAGAAATAAAGTTGCCTATTGATACAAGATCTTTAGATACGAAAAAGCCGCTGTATTTAACAGCGGCTTTTTATATTTGGCGGAGAGATAGGGATTTGAACCCTAGGATAGCTATTAACCATCGCCGGTTTTCAAGACCGGTGCTTTAAACCACTCAGCCATCTCTCCATGGATTCTCACTAAAAAACAGTCTTACTCTGATAATGCTGTTTTTAGTATTGCTTTCATATTTTTATCATATGGAAGCATTAATAAAGCCTGGCGATGTCCTACTCTCACATGGGGAGACCCCACACTACCATCGGCGCTGTTGTGTTTCACTTCTGAGTTCGGCATGGAGTCAGGTGGGTCCACAACGCTATGGTCGCCAAGCAAATTTCTTAATTCGGAAAGCTGTTTCATTCTCATTCACACATTCAATGTTCTTTCATTGAGTCCACAAAACCCCTTCGGTGTTGTATGGTTAAGCCTCACGGGCAATTAGTATTGGTTAGCTCAACGCCTCGCAGCGCTTACACACCCAACCTATCAACGTTCTAGTCTCGAACAACCCTTTAGGACACTTAAAGTGCCAGGGAAGACTCATCTCAGGGCTCGCTTCGCGCTTAGATGCTTTCAGCGCTTATCAATTCCGAACTTAGCTACCGGGCAATGCCATTGGCATGACAACCCGAACACCAGCGGTTCGTCCACTCCGGTCCTCTCGTACTAGGAGCAGCCCCCTTCAATCTTCCAACGCCCACGGCAGATAGGGACCGAACTGTCTCACGACGTTCTAAACCCAGCTCGCGTACCACTTTAAATGGCGAACAGCCATACCCTTGGGACCGACTTCAGCCCCAGGATGTGATGAGCCGACATCGAGGTGCCAAACACCGCCGTCGATATGAACTCTTGGGCGGTATCAGCCTGTTATCCCCGGAGTACCTTTTATCCGTTGAGCGATGGCCCTTCCATTCAGAACCACCGGATCACTATGACCTACTTTCGTACCTGCTCGAACCGTCATTCTCGCAGTTAAGCGGGCTTATGCCATTGCACTAACCTCACGATGTCCAACCGTGATTAGCCCACCTTCGTGCTCCTCCGTTACTCTTTGGGAGGAGACCGCCCCAGTCAAACTACCCACCAGGCACTGTCCGCAACCCCGATGAGGGGCCTACGTTAGAACATCAAAACGACAAGGGTGGTATTTCAAGGTCGACTCCACGCAATCTAGCGACTGCGCTTCTAAGTCTCCCACCTATCCTACACATGTAGGTTCAATGTTCAGTGCCAAGCTGTAGTAAAGGTTCACGGGGTCTTTCCGTCTAGCCGCGGGTACACTGCATCTTCACAGCGATTTCAATTTCACTGAGTCTCGGGTGGAGACAGCGTGGCCATCATTACGCCATTCGTGCAGGTCGGAACTTACCCGACAAGGAATTTCGCTACCTTAGGACCGTTATAGTTACGGCCGCCGTTTACCGGGGCTTCGATCAAGAGCTTCGACCTAAGTCTAACCCCATCAATTAACCTTCCGGCACCGGGCAGGCGTCACACCGTATACGTCATCTTGCGATTTTGCACAGTGCTGTGTTTTTAATAAACAGTTGCAGCCACCTGGTATCTGCGACTCTCGTCAGCTCCATCCGCAAGGGACTTCACCAATAAGAGCGTACCTTCTCCCGAAGTTACGGTACCATTTTGCCTAGTTCCTTCACCCGAGTTCTCTCAAGCGCCTTGGTATTCTCTACCCGACCACCTGTGTCGGTTTGGGGTACGATTGCTTATAATCTGAAGCTTAGAGGCTTTTCCTGGAAGCAGGGCATCAATGACTTCACTGCCGTAGCAGCTCGACGTCGTGTCTCAGCCTAACAAGAAACCGGATTTACCTAGTCTCTTAGCCTACGCACTTGAACCAGGACAACCGTCGCCTGGCCCACCTAGCCTTCTCCGTCCCCCCATCGCAATTATAAGCAGTACGGGAATATTAACCCGTTTCCCATCGACTACGCTTTTCAGCCTCGCCTTAGGGGTCGACTTACCCTGCCCCGATTAACGTTGGACAGGAACCCTTGGTCTTCCGGCGGGGAGGTTTTTCACCCCCCTTATCGTTACTCATGTCAGCATTCGCACTTCTGATACCTCCAGCATGCTTTACAACACACCTTCAACGGCTTACAGAACGCTCCCCTACCCAATACAGTAAACTGTATTGCCGCAGCTTCGGTTTACTACTTAGCCCCGTTACATCTTCCGCGCAGGCCGACTCGACCAGTGAGCTATTACGCTTTCTTTAAATGATGGCTGCTTCTAAGCCAACATCCTGGCTGTCTGAGCCTTCCCACATCGTTTCCCACTTAGTAGTAATTTGGGACCTTAGCTGGCGGTCTGGGTTGTTTCCCTCTCCACGACGGACGTTAGCACCCGCCGTGTGTCTCCCGGATAGTACTTACTGGTATTCGGAGTTTGCAAAGGGTTGGTAAGTCGGGATGACCCCCTAGCCTTAACAGTGCTCTACCCCCAGTAGTATTCGTCCGAGGCGCTACCTAAATAGCTTTCGGGGAGAACCAGCTATCTCCGAGTTTGATTGGCCTTTCACCCCTAGCCACAAGTCATCCGCTAATTTTTCAACATTAGTCGGTTCGGTCCTCCAGTTGATGTTACTCAACCTTCAACCTGCCCATGGCTAGATCACCCGGTTTCGGGTCTATATCCAGAGACTGAAGCGCCCAGTTAAGACTCGGTTTCCCTACGGCTCCCCTATTCGGTTAACCTTGCCACTGAATATAAGTCGCTGACCCATTATACAAAAGGTACGCAGTCACAGGACAATGCCTGCTCCTACTGCTTGTACGTACACGGTTTCAGGTTCTATTTCACTCCCCTCACAGGGGTTCTTTTCGCCTTTCCCTCACGGTACTGGTTCACTATCGGTCAGTCAGTAGTATTTAGCCTTGGAGGATGGTCCCCCCATGTTCAGACAGGATAACACGTGTCCCGCCTTACTCGATTTCACTTATAATGATGGAACAGTTACGGGGCTATCACCCTTTATTGCGCCACTTTCCAGAGGCTTCACCTGCATCATTAAAAGCTTAAGGGCTAGTCCAATTTCGCTCGCCGCTACTTTCGGAATCTCTGTTGATTTCTTCTCCTCGGGGTACTTAGATGTTTCAGTTCCCCCGGTTTGCCTCCTTACCCTATGTATTCAGGTAAGGATACGTGCTTATGCACGTGGGTTTCCCCATTCGGAAATCGTAGACTCAAGTGGCTGTTACTGCCTAATCTACGCTTATCGCAAGTTACTACGTCCTTCATCGCCTCTGACTGCCAAGGCATCCACCGTGTACGCTTAGTCACTTAACCATACAACCCGAAGAAGTTTCGTGTTGCAGACAAGTCACCAAGGTTGTCTCTCATTATTTGAATGAGCGAGAGACGTTTGATTTTGCCGGACTCAATTTTGAAAACTTACCGAAGTAAGCTTTCCCAAGAACACTTGAATGTGTTTGGTATCAATACGTTAAACGCATTGATGTTGAGAACTTTTATTTGATAACAACAAACACGTTCGTTGTTATCAGTCAGCTTTCCAAATTGTTAAAGAGCACGATTTTCTAATGAAAACCATTTTTAAAAACACTATTGCTAGTGCGCTTAAAGATGGTGGAGCTATGCGGGATCGAACCGCAGACCTCCTGCGTGCAAGGCAGGCGCTCTCCCAGCTGAGCTATAACCCCATCAGGTGCGTGATACTGTGTGCCAATCTTCTGGGAGGAAGAATTGGTGGGTCTGAGTGGACTTGAACCACCGACCTCTCGCTTATCAGGCGAACGCTCTAACCACCTGAGCTACAGACCCAGCATCGTCTCTTAAACTGTATAAACCATCAATCTGTGTGGACACTCATCAGTGTAATCTTCGTATAAGGAGGTGATCCAGCGCCAGGTTCCCCTAGCGCTACCTTGTTACGACTTCACCCCAGTCATGAACCACACCGTGGTGATCGTCCTCCACTCTCTCCGAAGAAAGTGCGGTTAAACTAACCACTTCTGGTGCAGCCCACTCCCATGGTGTGACGGGCGGTGTGTACAAGGCCCGGGAACGTATTCACCGTAGCATTCTGATCTACGATTACTAGCGATTCCGACTTCATGGAGTCGAGTTGCAGACTCCAATCCGGACTACGACGCACTTTTTGGGATTCGCTCACTATCGCTAGCTTGCTGCCCTCTGTATGCGCCATTGTAGCACGTGTGTAGCCCTACTCGTAAGGGCCATGATGACTTGACGTCGTCCCCACCTTCCTCCGGTTTATCACCGGCAGTCTCCCTGGAGTTCCCACCATTACGTGCTGGCAAACAAGGATAAGGGTTGCGCTCGTTGCGGGACTTAACCCAACATTTCACAACACGAGCTGACGACAGCCATGCAGCACCTGTCTCAGAGCTCCCGAAGGCACTCCAGCGTCTCCGCCAGATTCTCTGGATGTCAAGAGTAGGTAAGGTTCTTCGCGTTGCATCGAATTAAACCACATGCTCCACCGCTTGTGCGGGCCCCCGTCAATTCATTTGAGTTTTAATCTTGCGACCGTACTCCCCAGGCGGTCTACTTAACGCGTTAGCTCCGAAAGCCACGGCTCAAGGCCACAACCTCCAAGTAGACATCGTTTACGGCGTGGACTACCAGGGTATCTAATCCTGTTTGCTCCCCACGCTTTCGCATCTGAGTGTCAGTATCTGTCCAGGGGGCCGCCTTCGCCACCGGTATTCCTTCAGATCTCTACGCATTTCACCGCTACACCTGAAATTCTACCCCCCTCTACAGTACTCTAGTGAACCAGTTTCAAATGCGGTTCCGAGGTTGAGCCCCGGGCTTTCACATCTGACTTAATCCACCACCTGCATGCGCTTTACGCCCAGTAATTCCGATTAACGCTCGCACCCTCCGTATTACCGCGGCTGCTGGCACGGAGTTAGCCGGTGCTTCTTCTGTCGCTAACGTCAAATGATGCTGCTATTAACAACACCACCTTCCTCACGACTGAAAGTACTTTACAACCCGAAGGCCTTCTTCATACACGCGGCATGGCTGCATCAGGCTTGCGCCCATTGTGCAATATTCCCCACTGCTGCCTCCCGTAGGAGTCTGGACCGTGTCTCAGTTCCAGTGTGGCTGATCATCCTCTCAGACCAGCTAGGGATCGTCGCCTTGGTGAGCCATTACCTCACCAACTAGCTAATCCCACCTAGGCATATCCTGACGCGAGAGGCCCGAAGGTCCCCCTCTTTGGCCCGTAGGCATCATGCGGTATTAGCCATCGTTTCCAATGGTTATCCCCCACATCAGGGCAATTTCCTAGGCATTACTCACCCGTCCGCCGCTCGCCACCCAAGGAACAAGTTCCTCTGTGCTGCCGCTCGACTTGCATGTGTTAGGCCTGCCGCCAGCGTTCAATCTGAGCCATGATCAAACTCTTCAATTAAAGTTTTGTTGGTCCTAAGACCGGCTCAATGAATACTGACTTCAAAACTGCTCTTACTCGAAAGTAAAAAAGTAATTTTAAAGCTATTGTTGTTCCAACAGAACAACAATGAATTGACTGTGCCGCTTCTTGGTCTTCACTTTTTAAGAAAAAAGTGAAATCAAAAAGCATTCGAACTATTGCTAGTTCAGGTCACTCAGTTCATTGATAAATCTTTTTCGATTATCATCAACGAGTGCCCACACAGATTGATAGGTTTATATTGTTAAAGAGCGTTCTTCGCCAGGTTGCCGAGGCTTCCTTTGAAGAGGCGGCCATTCTAGCGAGATAACATTAAGTGTCAAACACTTTTTTATATTATTTCGTCTTACTGATTTGACCTACTGATTGGCTGGCTAGTTGGGTTTGAACCCTTACTGGCTGTGCCGTGTCAGTGAGGCGGCATTATAGAGATCGCCGTCACGTTGGCAACCCCTTTTTGCTGTTTTTTTTGATTTTCTATTTGTTCGAACAGAAAAAAGCCAAAAGACGCTAAAAATCGACTTTTCATTTACAATTTTTTAAAGTT
Organism: Vibrio qinghaiensis; assembly: GCF_002257545.1. Taxonomy (NCBI): domain Bacteria; kingdom Pseudomonadati; phylum Pseudomonadota; class Gammaproteobacteria; order Vibrionales; family Vibrionaceae; genus Vibrio; species Vibrio qinghaiensis. The sequence goes on from NZ_CP022741.1 coordinate 2,844,851, forward strand.
ATCACTAAAAAGAGATACTTTTTGCCAGTTTGTGTACTCAACTTCTTTTGAGGTGTCAGTTTCACCGCCAGTCAATGACATGATGAAACGAATCATCACCTTATCGAAAAAGTGATAACGTGGATAGTAAAGAGCACCAGCGAAAACTCCGATTAGCTTGGGTTGCCATGCTGATTTACTGAGAAAGGTTTTAATATAGACACTTCCTTCTGGAGTATCTTTACCCTGCGCTTCTTTTCTTGCAGTTAAGTTGACACAAAAGAACGCCGCTTTAGCGAGTGCTAATTGCTCGGCATGTTTTTCTATAAATTGATAAAGCTTTTTATTTAAATGTCCGTAGCGAATAGAAGCACCAATTAAGACTCGATCGTAAAGAGTTAAATCAATATCCTCAATTTGATGTAAATCGGCAAGTTCGCAATCAAACTCAGAAAGTTCCTCTTTTATATAGTTAAGAATTTTCTTGGTTTGACCTTCACGGGAAGAATAGAGAAAAAGAGCTTTTTGCACGGGATATCCTTAACTGCGCCAAAACGTAGGGGTAAGCAGTATTAATAGTGTAAAAATTTCTAAGCGACCAAAGAGCATCGAAACAACCAATACCCATTTTGCACTGTCATTAACATCCGCAAAATGTACGGAGACTTGACCTAATCCAGGCCCTAAGTTATTCAATGTTGCAGCGACGGCAGAAAATGCACTCAGTTCATCCATCCCTGTTGCGATCAATGCCAACATACACGCCACGAAGACCAGTGCGTACGCTGAGAAAAATCCCCAAACCGCGTCAACCACTCGCTGTGAAAGAGCACTTCCGCCCACCTTAATCGTATACACGGCTCTTGGGTGGATAAGGCGTTTCATCTCACGAGCACCTTGTAAGGTAAGCAATAAGATACGGATCACTTTCATGCCACCGCCCGTTGAGCCCGCGCAGCCACCAATAAATGAAGAAAACAGCAATAATACAGGTAAGAATAAAGGCCAATCTGCAAAACCCGTAGTGGTAAAGCCTGCCGTCGTCGAAATGGATACCGTTTGAAATAGCGCCTGATCAAAAGCGTCATAAAAAGAATCGTAAGTGTGATGTTCGAGCAAAATCGAAAAGCAAATCGCAAACAAAATCACCTGAATAAGAGCAAAAGCTCTAAACTCTGGATCTTTGAGATAATATTTTGGATGGACACCACCTGTCGCAAACGCCGCGTAATGGAGCGTAAAATTACAGGCTGAAATGAGCAAAAAAACAACCGTAATTAAATTGATCGCATAGCTATCAAAATACCCCATGCTTGCATCATGAGTCGAAAACCCACCAATAGCAATCGTAGAGAAGCTATGGCAAATCGCATCAAATAGGGTCATCCCTGCTGCCCAAAAAGCAGTCGCGCAGGCAACCGTTAAGCTTAAATAGATGTACCAAAGTGCTTTGGCGGTTTCGGCGATTCTTGGAGTGACTTTAGTATCTTTGACCGGGCCTGGAATTTCCGCTCGATATAACTGCATTCCCCCAATTCCCAATACTGGCAAAATGGCCACCGCTAGAACGATGATCCCCATCCCACCAAACCATTGTAAAAACTGCCGATAGAACAAAATCGCTTTAGGTAATTCATCTAACCCAACAATGACGGTTGCTCCGGTGGTGGTTAATGCTGAAAACGATTCAAAAAACGCATCAGTAACCGATACATTAGGGTTATCCGCTAACCAAAATGGTAATGAACCCGCACTACCGATAACCGTCCAAAACAGTACAACGATCAAAAAACCGTCTCTGGCTTTCAATTCATGTCGATAGCGGCGGTTTGGAAACCAAAAAAAGCCACCACACATCAACAAGACAAAAAAGGTCGTGACAAAAGGCACACCTGCACCGTCGCGGTACAGCAAAGCCACCAGCGCAGGGGCAAGCATAGAGACACTAAATAGCGCGAGCAAAAGCCCGACGATACGAATAATAGATCGAATTTGCATTGCTTTTTCTGAAGCGAAGCTTCTGACTTCCTAATTATTTTTTATAGCGGTCACTACAGCTTTTGCACCGCTTTTATTAATGATAGTTTGAGTAAAGGCATCAAGATGGCGCAATTCTATCTCAACAAGAAATTTAACCTGTTCTTTATAATCGGCTTCGACTTCTAATGCTTCATACTGCGCGATGATGGATTGAGCAATCGGCACAAAACCGTAGTCTAACGTTAGGGATAATTTTGTGGTGATTTTTTTCTCAATAGTTTGAAGCTGCTTGAGTGCTTGTTGCACTCCGCCACCATAAGCTTTAACTAATCCACCAGTACCAAGACGAATCCCACCATAATAACGAGTGACGACGGCCGTTAACTCCCCGACACCCGATCCGGCTAGCTGCGCCAATATCGGTTTGCCCGCCGTCCCTGATGGCTCACCATCATCACTAAAACCCCATAACATCGAATCTTCCGGTCGTCCGGCAACAAAGCCCCAGCAGTTGTGTCTGGCATCGCTATGTTTTGCCTTTATTTGCGCAACGAACGCTTTGGCAACATCTACACTCGGAGTGTGGGCCAAATAGGTAATAAAGAGGCTTTTTTTAATTTCCTCTTCAAATTGGGTAGGCAAAACTGGAATTAAATAAGGTTGTTCGTTCATGTGAAATCATAGATCGAGCGGATCGCAAGAGTGTAACACGTGCACTTAAAAAAGCAGCGCTGATCTCCATTTGCACTCAATGTTAAACAGTTGTTTAAAAAATGTATTGAAATTAAACAATCCTCAGGTCAAACTAAACCTACTGGTCAAACCAGAACCATTAATACAACAAAAACTCTCACACACGATCTTAAGGTTGTATGTCACGGAGATAGACAATGATTTACCAAGCCAACACCCTACAGGTAAAGGAATTACAAGATGGTATTGCGGAGTTGCGTTTCTGCTCCAAGGAGTCAGTGAACAAACTTGACCTTGCCACTCTTGAATCGCTCAACCATGCACTTGATGCCCTAAAAGCCCACCAAGGACTGAAAGGCCTTATTCTTACTTCCGATAAAGAATCTTTTATTGTCGGGGCTGATATCACTGAGTTTTTAGGTCTCTTTGCTAAACCTGCGCAAGAACTCGACCAATGGCTGCAGTTTGCCAATAGCATTTTCAACAAACTAGAAGATCTACCCGTTCCGACACTAGCCGCTTTAACAGGGCATGCGCTAGGCGGTGGATGTGAGTGTGTACTCGCTACCGATTTCCGTATTGGTGACGCGACCACCAGCATAGGATTACCGGAAACAAAGCTTGGTATTATGCCGGGGTTCGGTGGCTGTGTGCGTCTGCCTCGTGTGATTGGTGCCGACAATGCTATGGAAGTGATCACTCAAGGCAAAGCATGTCGTGCTGAGGAAGCCCTTAAAATTGGGCTGCTCGATGCGATTGTTGATAGCGACAAACTGCTTGAGTCAGCACTCAAAACCATCACATCCGCCATCAATGAAACCGTTGATTGGAAAAAGCGTCGCCAGCAAAAAACGTCCGCACTGACACTCAGCAAATTAGAAGCCATGATGAGCTTCACCATGGCCAAAGGCTTGGTTGCCCAGCATGCTGGGCCTCATTATCCAGCGCCAATAACGGCTGTCATTGCAATAGAAGAAGCCGTGCGCTGTAGCCGTGATGAAGCATTGGCCATTGAGCGTAAACACTTCGTTAAGCTCGCTCATTCTGAAGCGGCGAAATCCTTGGTCGGTTTATTCCTCAACGACCAATATATTAAAGCACTGGCAAAAAAAGCGGCCAAATCAGCCAATAAAGAAACCGGCCGAGCGGCGGTACTTGGTGCGGGTATCATGGGCGGCGGCATTGCTTATCAATCGGCAATAAAAGGCGTGCCTGTTTTGATGAAAGATATCGCTCAATCGTCCCTTAATTTAGGTATGACCGAGGCATCTAAGTTACTCAACAAGCAGCTAGAGCGCGGAAAAATTGATGGTTTTAAAATGGCTAGCGTGCTCGCATCGATTACGCCTAGCCTGCATTATGCTGGGATTGAGCAAGCGGATGTGGTTGTTGAAGCTGTGGTTGAAAACCCGAAAATCAAAGCCTCGGTACTAAGTGAAGTCGAAGCCAATGTTGGTGAGGATGCGGTTATCACCTCGAACACCTCAACCATTCCAATCAACCTACTGGCCAAATCACTCAAACGTCCAGAAAACTTCTGTGGTATGCACTTTTTTAACCCCGTACATCGTATGCCATTGGTGGAAATTATTCGTGGTGAACACACTTCCGATGAAACCATCAATCGAGTTGTCGCTTACGCGGCCAAAATGGGTAAATCCCCCATCGTGGTCAATGACTGCCCTGGGTTCTTCGTAAACCGCGTACTTTTCCCTTACTTTGGTGGCTTTAGTTTATTACTGCGCGATGGCGCTGATTTCACTCAAATCGATAAAGTGATGGAACGTAAGTTTGGTTGGCCAATGGGCCCAGCTTATCTTCTAGATGTGGTCGGTATTGATACCGCTCACCATGCACAAGCAGTAATGGCACAAGGTTTCCCTGAACGTATGGGTAAACAGGGCCGCGATGCTATTGATGCACTGTTTGACGCCAATAAATATGGCCAGAAAAATGGCAGCGGTTTCTATCAATACACTTTAGATAAGAAAGGCAAACCGAAGAAAACTTTCTCTGAAGAGGTTCTCACTGTTCTTAACGTAGAATGTGGTGATAAACGTACTTTTGACGATCAAACCATCATTGAGCGCATGATGATTCCGATGATCAATGAAGTGGCACTCTGTTTAGAAGAGAAGATCATCGCCTCACCCCAAGAAGCTGATATGGCGTTGGTGTACGGCTTGGGGTTCCCTCCTTTTAGAGGCGGCGTATTTCGCTATCTCGATAGTCTTGGTTTACAAAACTACGTTGCAATGGCAAGCCAATACCAAGCATTGGGCGCGATGTATCATGTACCTCAACTGCTGCTTGATATGGCAGAAAAAGGCGAGACCTTCTACGGTGCTCAACAAGCAAGTTCTATCTAAGGAGAGATGTCCAAATGACTTCACATAAGAGAAATGTCGTAATTGTTGATTGCCTACGCACCCCGATGGGTCGCTCAAAAGGTGGGGCATTTCGTCATACTCGTGCGGAAGATTTATCTGCACATCTGATGAAAGGCATTTTAGCCCGTAATCCACAAGTTAACCCAAAAGAGATCGAAGATATCTACTGGGGTTGTGTGCAACAAACCTTAGAACAAGGCTTTAACGTCGCGCGTAATGCGGCACTGTTAGCTGGCTTGCCGATTGAAATTGGTGCCGTCACCGTTAACCGTTTATGTGGTTCATCAATGCAAGCACTGCATGATGCCACCCGCGCCGTTATGGTTGGTGATGCTGAAATCTGCCTTGTGGGCGGCGTTGAGCATATGGGGCACGTACCGATGAACCATGGCGTTGATTTCCATCCCGGCATGTCAAAAACCGTTGCCAAAGCCGCGGGGATGATGGGGTTAACGGCTGAGATGTTAGGTAAAATGCACGGAATTAGCCGTGAGCAACAAGATGCCTTTGCCGCTCGTTCACATCAACGCGCTTACGCAGCAACCGTTGAAGGTCGCTTCAAAAATGAAATCCTTCCCACCGAGGCTCATGCTGAAGATGGTACTCTGTTCACGCTGGATTTTGATGAAGTGATCCGCCCGGAAACCACTGTTGAAGGGCTAGCACAGTTACGTCCTGTTTTTGACCCAGCGAATGGTACTGTAACAGCAGGCACCTCATCGGCTCTGTCCGATGGCGCATCGGCAATGTTGATCATGAGCGAAGAGAAAGCCAATGCGCTTGGCTTAAAGATTCGTGCGCGCGTGAAATCAATGGCCGTCGCTGGTTGCGATCCTTCAATTATGGGTTACGGGCCAGTTCCGGCGACCCATAAAGCGCTACAGCGTGCAGGCCTCACCATGCAAGATATGGATGTGATTGAGTTAAACGAAGCGTTTGCAGCTCAATCTCTACCTTGCGCGAAAGATCTCGGTTTGCTTGATGTGGTGGATGAAAAGGTTAACCTAAATGGAGGGGCGATCGCACTGGGTCACCCTCTCGGGTGTTCTGGCACGCGCATATCCACCACACTGATTAACTTGATGGAAGCGAAAGACGCCAAATATGGTCTAGCAACGATGTGCATTGGTTTAGGCCAAGGCATTGCGACTATTTTTGAGCGCCCATAACCATTCAGTTTTCCTTCTCACTGAAGAGTTTTTTAAGAGCCAGCACTGCTGGCTCTTCTTATTAGGTTATTTAGCTTGAAGCCAATCACGATAAAGTTGATCGCTATTGCCCAGATAATTTACCATCCACTCGATCAATTTATGATTATCATCTTTGCGCCACACTAAACAGCATTGACTAAGCAGTTTATCAACGGTGAGAACCCGTTCAACCAACCCACCATCAACAATCAAAGGTTGTGCAATGTGTCTTGGCATGTAGCCCACACCGACTTCATTTTTTAAGCATTCAATCGCACTATACCAATTCGGTAAAAGTAAGCGCCGTTGCTGCGGGTAGTGATCCGTATGCCGCTTGGGTAATACACTTGACGTGTCATCCAAACAAATCGCCGGGAACTGACTGACAAAATCTTCGCTTAAATAGGGCTCTTGAGCACAAGGGTGATGAGGAGACATTACAAATGCCCAATCCAACACGCCCATGTCACGCACTTCAAAATCACCACCGACAGGAATCGCAGAGGTTGCACCAATCACAATGTCAGCTCGACCTTGCGCAATAGCTTCCCATGAGCCATTAAATACTTCCATGTTGATTTGCAGCTCAGCAAACTCAAATGTGCGATAAAAATCTTCCACCAGCGGTTTCATTTTGTCGAGTTTGACCACGTTATCAAGCGTCAATTTTAGCGTTTTCTGCCAACCATGCGCCGCGCGTTTAGTTTGTGAACGAATCTCTTCCATTTGCCTAAGCAACTGGCGAGCCTCCACCATAAACAGCTCACCAGCGGGCGTCAGTTCCACCTTTCTAGGTAAACGGCGAAACAGCAGCACATCCAAATCTTGTTCGACTTGGCGAACGCCGTAGCTGATCGCTGACGGCACTTTATGCAAAACCTCCGCAGCGGCAGTAAAACTACCCAGCCGAGCGACAGTATCTAGCATTTCTAATGAGGATTTAGAAAACATAAGCCTTCAATTTTTTTGATGAATAACCAACAAATTTAGCGTTTCATTTAATATTAAACGAAAAATAGAATAGATGAGTAGATAAATTAAGGTTGGCATAGATTAATGCTGGCCAAATATTGATTAATTTTTTTGAATGGTAATAAAAATGAAAGCATCAAAATTACAGTTGCTGTACTTAGCCGCGCTCTCTATGCTTGGCTTCATTGCCACAGACATGTACCTCCCTGCCTTTAAAGCGATGGAAATGGACTTTGCCACTGGGCCAGAACAAATCGCTTTATCACTAACAATATTTCTAGTGGGCTTGGCGTTAGGTCAACTAGTATGGGGCTTAGCTTCCGATAAATATGGTCACCGTAACACTTTAGCGGCTGGCCTAGTTCTCTTCACCTTGGCATCATTTGGTTTAGCTTTTAGCGAGCAGGTGTGGCAATTATTAGCGTTGCGCTTTGTGCAAGCTTTAGGGGTGTGTGCTCCCGCAGTGATCTGGCAAGCAATGGTAATTCAACGCTACCCAGCTAAAACAAGCCAGCAAATATTCGCCACAATAATGCCTTTGGTCGCACTTTCACCAGCGCTTGCACCTCAATTAGGCGTCTTACTGGCCGATAACTTTGGTTGGCACAGTATTTTTGTGGCATTGACATTAATGGGCATTGTACTTGTCGCCTGTACTTTTGCTCAAAAAAATGAGCAATCACAACCCAAACAAACCTCAATTAAGCAAGATATCAAAGCTCTGCTCAGCACTAAAACCTACTTGGGTAACGTGATGATGTTTGCTTGCGCTTCTGCGGCCTTCTTTGCTTACTTGACTGGGATGCCAGAAATTATGGCACGCCTTGGTTATGCCGCTAAAGATATCGGTTTAAGTTTTATTCCTCAAACGATCGCTTTCATGGTTGGTGGCTACTTAGGTAAGGTTGGAGTGAATAAATTTGGTGACGAAAAAGTGCTCAAGCAGTTGATTGGCCTCTTTAGCGTTGCCACTTTATTAGTATTCATTGCATCACAGTGGCAACTGACCTCCATTTGGCCAATTTTGGCACCGTTTTGCTTAATAGCAGTTGCCAACGGAGCGCTTTACCCTATCGTCGTGAACCGCGCACTATCGAGTGCCAAACAAAGCCCAGCCACTGCAGCGGGTTTACAAAATAGCTTACAAATCTGCGTTAGTAGTTTAGCCAGCGCATTGGTCGCAACGTTGGCCAGCCAAGCACAAATGGTGACAGGTATTGCAATTATGATTTGTATGGGCGGGTTATGGATAGGCTATATCGTCTCGAATCGCGAACTTTCTCAACACTTCACCGCACCAGATAATGCGCGTGTGGTCAGTGATGAAGAGTAATGATTTTTAATAATAACTGATATAAAGAGCCGCTCATCATGAGCGGCTGTACTTAACGTTCATCCGTTAGCCACGCTTAACAGGACGCTTCCAACCATTGATTTTACGCTCTTTCGCGCGAGTGATGACTAACTCACCTTCAGCAACGTTACTGGTTAGCGTAGTACCAGCACCGATCGTTGCACCATTGGCGATCGTCACAGGAGCAATCAACTGGCTGTCTGAACCGACAAACACATCATCACCAATTGTAGTTTTGAATTTATTGACACCATCGTAATTACAAGTGATAACGCCAGCTCCAACATTAACACGCTGGCCAATTTCGGCATCACCAAGATAAGTTAAGTGATTGGCTTTTGAACCTTCACCCAAACGAGTATTTTTTACTTCCACGAAGTTACCCACGTGCGCATCATTACGCAGTTCAGCACCAGGACGTAAACGGGTAAAAGGCCCAACGGTACAGTTTTCTGCAACGGTTGCCCCTTCAATGACGCTGTATGGGCGGATCACTGTGTTATCATCAATTTCGCAATCTTTAAGCACACAACCCATGCCGATAATCACGTTATCACCCAAAGAGACATTTCCTTCGATGATGACGTTTGCATCAATCTCTACATCCATCCCACACTGTAATTCACCACGCAGATCAAAACGCGTAGGATCGCGTAGCATCACACCTTGTTCTAATAGCTTTTTCGCTTGTGTTGCTTGATAAGCACGCTCTAAACGAGCCAGTTGAGCGCGATCATTTACCCCTTCCACTTCAATAGAGCTGGCAGGATGAACAGCCTCAACTGCGCGGCCTTCATTGTGCGCTGCAGCGATAACATCTGTCAGATAATATTCGCCTTGTGCGTTCTCATTACTTAAGCCTGACAACCAGCGCTTGAGATCGCGTCCCGTTGCCACCATCACGCCGGTATTGATCTCTTTAATTAACTTTTGCTCATCAGTGGCATCTTTTTGTTCAACAATTGCCACCACAGGGCCATGCTTACGCACGATACGGCCATAACCGGTTGGGTTATCCAGTACCACAGTCAGCAAGGCTATCCCATCATTAGGCTGTGCATCTAACAAGCTTTCCACGGTTTCTTCCGAGATCAATGGAACATCACCGTACAACACGAGGATCTTCTCATCGTCTTGGAAATGAGGCGAGGCTTGATCAACGGCATGGCCAGTTCCTAATTGATCCGCTTGCAGCACCCAGTTAACCGACTCTTCGGCAAGCGCTTGCTGCATTTGCTCACCACCATGACCATAAACCAAGTGGATATTCTGGGCACCTAAGCTATTGCACGTATCAATTACGTGTTTCACCATTGGCTTACCCGCCAGTGTGTGCAGCACTTTAGGCATATTAGAATACATTCGAGTACCTTTACCTGCTGCGAGAATCACTGCGCTAAATTTCATTGACAACCTATTGACGTTAAAAAAGTTAAGCCGCATTTTAGCGGTAATTAAAGAGATAGTTAATTTAACTAAATAATTTTCTGTTAAAAAATAAGCAAAAAGGCGACCTATAGGCCGCCTTTTTCTATCACGTCTTAATTATAAAACACATTAACGACGTTTTTTAGTCAGCTCAATCACTCGTAACTGAGCTATGGCTTTAGCCAGTTCGCTGGCCGCCTGTGCGAAGTTCATATCGCCATGCTGATTTGAAATATTCTCTTCAGCTTTGCGTTTGGCTTCTTCTGCCTTGGTTGCGTCTAGTTCTTCACCACGAATTGCCGTATCAGCCAGTACTGTAGCAGTACCCGGTTGCACTTCAACAATACCACCCGAAACATAAATAATTTCTTCGTGGCCGTGCAGTTTAACAATACGAACCATACCTGGCGTAATGGCGGTCAGTAGCGGGGCGTGACCATGGAAAATACCCAGTTCACCTTCGCTTCCGGTCACCTGAAACGTTTCAACTAGGCCTGAGAAAATTTTCTTCTCAGCACTGACGACGTCTAGGTGAAAGGTAATTGTTGCCATATCGCCTCCTAGTTAGCCTTATAGCTTCTTAGCATTCTCAATTGCATCGTCGATAGTACCGCAGTACATAAACGCTTGCTCTGGAATGTCATCGTATTCACCGGATAGCAGACCTTTGAAGCCACGTAGCGTCTCTTTAAGAGGTACGTAAACACCAGGGTCACCTGTAAATACTTCAGCTACGTGATAAGGCTGAGTTAGAAAACGTTCAATCTTACGTGCACGTGATACAACTTGCTTATCCGATTCTGACAACTCGTCCATACCCAAGATAGCAATAATGTCTTTCAGCTCTTTATAGCGCTGAAGCGTCTGCTGAACGCCACGAGCAATGTCGTAGTGCTCTTGACCTACGACGAGTGGGTCTAGCTGACGAGACGTTGAATCGAGTGGATCGATCGCTGGGTATAGGCCCATTGCTGCGATGTTACGGTTAAGTACAACCGTTGCATCTAAGTGCGCGAACGTTGTGGCTGGAGACGGGTCCGTCAAGTCATCTGCTGGTACATATACCGCCTGTACAGACGTGATAGAACCTTGCTTAGTTGACGTAATACGCTCCTGAAGCACACCCATTTCTTCTGCAAGAGTAGGTTGGTAACCTACTGCTGAAGGCATACGACCTAGCAGTGCTGATACTTCCGTACCGGCAAGCGTGTAACGGTAGATGTTATCGATGAACAGAAGTACGTCACGACCTTCGTCACGGAAACGTTCTGCCATTGTCAAACCCGTCAGAGCAACACGTAGACGGTTGCCTGGTGGCTCGTTCATCTGTCCGTAAACCATCGCTACTTTTGATTTTTCAGGCTCTTCGATGTTAACAACACCGGCTTCCTGCATCTCATAGTAGAAATCGTTACCTTCACGAGTACGTTCACCAACACCCGCAAATACTGAAAGACCAGAGTGTTGTAGTGCTATGTTGTTGATAAGTTCCATCATGTTAACGGTCTTACCTACACCAGCACCACCAAATAGACCGATTTTACCACCCTTAGAGAATGGACAAATCAAATCGATTACTTTTACACCGGTTTCAAGAAGAGCAGTTTCATTTGATTGCTCTTCATAGCTTGGAGCTGGGCGGTGGATAGAGTAAAGCTCTTCCGCACCGATTTCACCACGCTCATCAATCGCATCACCAAGCACGTTCATGATGCGACCTAGGGTCTTAATACCGACTGGTACTGAAATTGGAGCGCCAGTATTTTCAACTACCAAACCACGACGTAAACCATCAGAGCTACCCATTACGATTGCGCGAATCACGCCACCGCCAAGCTGCTGTTGAACTTCAAGAACAAGACGTTCTTTTGAATCCACAACATTCAGAGCATCGTAAACACTTGGTACTTCGCCCTGTGGGAACTCTACGTCGACTACCGCACCGATGATCTGTACGATCTTACCTGTAGCCATCGTTAATCCTCTAAACTGTTTGTTTTACCTAAGCTTAAACCGCTGCTGCACCAGAAACGATTTCCGATAGTTCTTGTGTAATCGCAGCCTGACGGGCTTTGTTGTACACAAGTTGTAAATCATCAATCAAGTTGCTTGCATTATCAGTAGCAGCTTTCATCGCAATCATTCGAGCAGCTTGCTCACAAGCAAGATTCTCAACTACACCTTGATAAACCTGAGACTCTACATAACGCATTAATAGTGCATCCAGTAGAGGTTTTGGCTCAGGCTCATAAATGTAATCCCAAGAATGTTCGCGTTTCATCTCTTCGCTATTCGATCTAGGCAAAGGTAGTAATTGATCGATCGTTGGTTCTTGAACCATAGTATTCACAAATTTATTGAACACTATGTATAGGCGATCCAACTCACCTGCATCATATTTCTTCAGCATCACGCCAACAGAACCGATCAAATCTTCCAACGTTGGGCTATCACCCAAACCAGAGACTTGAGCGGCCACTTTGGCGCCACTGTTTCTAAAGAAAGCTGTTGCTTTTGAGCCCACAATCGCAAGCTCAACCTCAGCACCTTTCTCTGACCGTTCTTTCATGTCATGCAGGGCTTTTTTGAACAAATTCACGTTCAAACCACCACATAAGCCACGGTCTGTTGAAATAATGATGTAACCAACACGTTTGGCTTCACGCTCTTCTAGATAAGGATGACGATACTCTAGACTCGCATTCGCCACATGACCGATCACTTTACGCATGGTTTCAGCATATGGACGAGAAGCTTCCATGCCGTCTTGTGAACGACGCATTTTTGAAGCTGCTACCATTTCCATCGCTTTCGTAATTTTCTGCGTGCTTTTAACACTACCGATTTTATTACGTATCTCTTTTGCGCCGGCCATCGTTTTACTCTCTTTTAAGGTAATCCGTTATTGGTCAGTGGTGACCCGAAGGTCACCCACCAATTACCAGGTCTGGGTTGCCTTGAAATCATCAACCAGTTTTTTAAACTGAGCTTCGATTTCATCGTTATAAGCACCCGATTTGTCGATATCTTTTGCAAGATCAACATATTGACCACGAGCATACGACAGTAGAGCAGATTCAAAATCAGCCAGTTTATTCAACGCAACATCATTTAAATAACCACGCTCTGCCGCAAAGATAACCAACGCTTGGTCAAAGACAGACATAGGAGCATATTGTTTCTGCTTCATCAGCTCTGTTACTTTCTGACCATGGTTTAGCTGTCTCTTCGTCGCTTCATCAAGATCTGACGAGAACTGAGCAAATGCGGCTAGTTCACGGTACTGTGCAAGCGCGGTACGAATACCACCTGACAGTTTCTTGATGATTTTCGTCTGAGCGGCACCACCTACACGAGAGACTGAAATACCAGGGTCAACTGCTGGGCGAACACCCGCGTTGAATAGTTCAGTTTGTAGGAAGATCTGACCATCGGTAATCGAGATTACGTTAGTCGGTACGAATGCTGAAACGTCACCCGCTTGTGTTTCAATGATAGGTAGCGCGGTTAAAGAACCGGTTTTACCTTTCACTTCACCCTTAGTGAAACGTTCTACATACTCTTCGCTGACACGAGCAGCACGCTCAAGTAGACGAGAGTGGAGATAGAAAACGTCACCTGGGAATGCTTCACGGCCTGGTGGGCGTTTAAGTAGCAGTGAGATCTGACGGTAAGCAACCGCTTGTTTAGATAAGTCATCATAAACAATCAGTGCATCTTCACCGCGATCGCGGAAGTATTCACCCATTGCACAACCTGCGTATGGCGCAAGGTACTGCAATGCCGCTGATTCAGAAGCCGATGCAACAACCACAACTGTGTTTGCAAGCGCGCCGTGCTCTTCTAATTTACGCACTACGTTAGCGATAGTTGAGGCTTTTTGGCCAATCGCAACATAGATAGAGTAAATACCTGAATCTTTTTGGTTAATGATTGCGTCGATCGCCATGGCTGTTTTACCAGTTTGACGGTCACCGATGATAAGTTCACGTTGGCCACGACCGATTGGGATCATAGAGTCAACTGACTTATAGCCGGTTTGTACTGGTTGATCGACTGATTTACGGTCGATTACGCCAGGTGCAATCATTTCAACAGGTGAAGACAATTTCGCTTCGATAGGACCTTTACCATCGATAGGCTGACCGAGTGTATTCACTACGCGACCTAACAATTCAGGACCTACTGGCACTTCAAGAATACGGCCAGAACCTATTACTTTCATGCCTTCCTTAAGGTCAGCATATGGGCCCATGACAACCGCACCAACCGAGTCACGCTCAAGGTTAAGTGCAAGTGCGTAACGGCCACTCGGTAATTCAATCATTTCACCTTGCATCACGTCCGCTAGGCCGTGAATGCGAATAATACCATCGCTTACCGATACGATAGTACCTTCGTTGCGAGCTTCACTAACAACATCGAAAGATTCGATACGTTGTTTAATTAGATCGCTAATTTCCGTGGAATTAAGTTGCATGCTCCAATCCCCATCAAGACTGTAATGCATCGCTCAGGCGGTTTAAACGACCGCGGGCTGAGTTATCGATGACAAGGTCTCCGGCTCGAATTATAACCCCACCAAGTAGGGTCTCATCTATACTGCAATTCAGCTGAACTTTGCGCTTAAAACGTAGCTCAAGTTTGGTGCTGATATTAACAAGCTGCTCATCAGAAAGCTCAGTTGCTGAAATCACTTCAACATCCATCTGCTTCTCATGCTCTTGTTTCAGAGCAAGGAACTGTTCACTAACCTCAGGAAGAGCCTTTAATCGGCCATTCTCAGCCATCACCTTTAACAGGTTCTGGCCATAAACATCAAACTGTTCACCACAAATTGCGATAAAAGTCTCTGCTAATTTACTGGCAGAAACAGAGCTAGTGAGTAGCTCATGCATTTGCTCGTTCTTTGCGACTTCAGCGGCAAAAGCTAACATTTGACCCCATTGGTCAAGCTGCTGTTTTTCTGCCGCAAAATCAAAGGCTGCTTTAGCATAGGGGCGTGCAATTGTAGTCAAATCAGACATGAGCACCCCAATCCTTAAAGTTTTGCAGTAATGTTGTCGAGAATATCTTTGTGCGCATCTTTATCGATAGAACGCTCAAGGATTTTCTCAGCACCAGCTACAGCCAGAGTTGCAACTTGTTTACGTAGCTCATCGCGGGCACGGTTACGTTCAGATTCAAGTTCAGACTCTGCTTGAGCAAGGATTTTCTGGCGTTCAGCCTGAGCTTCCTCACGTGCTTCATCTAAAATTTGAGCTTTACGTTTATTTGCCTGTTCGATGACCTCAGTTGCAGTGCGCTTCGCTTCTTTCATTTGTTCAGAAGCGTTGGCTTGTGCTAGATCCAAGTTTTTAGCAGCGCGCTCAGCGGCTGAAAGGCCATCAGCAATTTTCTTCTGACGCTCTTCTATCGCATTCATGATTGGTGGCCATACATATTTCATGCAGAACCACACAAACATTGCAAACGCGATTGCTTGACCTAGCAGAGTTGCGTTCATATTCACAACAGCTACCCCTCTATTTGTTCACCAACGAAAAGTATTAATCAACGACAAATCATTAATTTGTGTGATCGGTTGATTAACCTAGTTGACCAACAAATGGGTTTGCGAAAGTGAATAGAAGTGCAATTACGATACCGATCATAGGAACCGCATCAAGTAGACCCGCGATGATGAACATCTTAACTTGCAGCATAGGAGCCATTTCTGGTTGACGAGCTGCACCTTCAAGGAATTTACCACCAAGAATAGCGAAGCCTATCGCAGTGCCTACAGCACACAAACCAACGATGATTGCTACTGCGATTGCAGAAAAGCTTAGTACAGTTTCCATTACTATCTCCAATTATAGCGATTAACTAAAAACTCAAAAAAGAACAAACAAAATTAATGATCACTGTCTTCGTGAGCCATTGACATATAAACAATTGTCAACATCATAAACACAAAGGCTTGAATCGTAATAACCAAAATATGGAAAATCGCCCACGGTAGTGAACCCATCCATTGTAGATACCATGGTAGCATTGCAGCGCAAAGAATAAACACCACCTCACCTGCAAACATATTACCGAATAGACGCATACCGAGTGAAAGAGGCTTCGCTAGTAACGATACCACTTCAATAAGTAGGTTAAACGGAATCATAGTCCAGTGATTGAATGGATGTAGAGCCAACTCTTTCGCAAAACCACCTAGACCTTTTACTTTGATGCTGTAATAGATCATCAGAGCAAATACGCCTAGGGCCATAGCCATGGTGATATTCACATCAGCTGACGGGACCACTTTTAAATAAGGGATTCCAAGCCAATGTTCTGCTGGATACGGTAAGAAGTCGATGGGCACTAAGTCCATCACGTTCATCAACAATACCCAACAAAAGATAGTCAGTGCTAAAGGAGCTATCAGTGGATTGCGTCCATGAAAGGTGTCTTTGACGTTATCCGCGACAAATTCAACAATCATTTCTACAGCACACTGAAGCTTACCCGGAACACCTGCTGTTGCTTTCTTTGCTACAGAGCGAAATACCCAAAGAAATATTAAGCCAGTAAACAATGAAAAAAACAGGCTATCGATATGTACGTTCCAGAAACTCGTCTCACTAATTGACAATCCCAAGTCATAATGCTCAGAAATTTTCGCAAGAGAAAGGTTTGTCAAATGGTGTTCAATGTATCCGGACGATGTTAGCGCTTCACCTGGCGCAGCCATAACTCATCCTATTTTTTGTTGTTAATGAAAAGCACTGGTGCAAAAATATTAATACCAAGAACCAGTAAATAGGTTAGTTTGAGGGGAACAAGTTCCACCTGCATATACATGTAGACTAAAGAGAAGAGCACTATTGTTATTAGAATTTTCAAGACTTCACCAGCATAGAAAGAAACAGTAACAAGCTTTATTGCTCGAGCTCCACTATACCTAAAAGCAAGCAGTGAAAATACGGTGTTAGCAATCACAAAAATGCCGCCACCAATTAACGCTGAATAACCCCAATGAACATTAATGATGATACTCACCACTATAGCCACAAACATAGCCACGCTAACCTGGATCATTAGCAATCGCTTAGCAAGCTCTCGCCCTGGTCTAGCTAACGCAGCTACCATGTATTCGTACCTCTAATAATATCCTCAGCTCATCTACAACATAAGGCTGGGAAATTGGCGAAAATTATACGGTGAGTCGAACTGATTGCAATTGAAAGACAGCAAAAAGTTACAATTTTGTTTACAAACCGACAACTTTCAAATAAAAAAATGTTTTTTGCATAATTGACTTAAATCAATTATCTCATTTAGCTTTCTAGCTTGGCAATTAGTTGATCTAATTTGTGAGGCTCATCAAGACTAATCGTCATTTTGGCTTTGCCACCTTTTGAACGAATGATCGACACTTTAACCCCTAACATTTCACTCAATCTTTGTGACATTTGTTGTGCATCTAAGTCTTCCGATGCCGATCCGTCCTCAGAAGGCTGTGTTAGACACTTTTTCACTAATTGCTCAGTTTGTCTCACGGTCAGCTGTTTTGCGGCCACACGTTGTGCAATTTCAATTTGTTGATCGCCTTCGAGCATCAATAATGCTCGTGCATGGCCCATTTCAAGCTGCTTGGTTTCCACTAAACGCTTCACGCCATCCGCTAATTGATTTAAGCGTAATAAGTTACTCACGGTAGTTCGTGATTTACCAATCACATCAGCCACCTGTTGGTGAGTGAGCTTAAATTCATCTTGTAATCGCTCTAAAGCTTGTGCTTCTTCAATCGCATTCAAATCTTCGCGCTGAATATTTTCTATCAGTGCCATCGCAATCGCAGCGCGATCTTGGACATTTTTGATCAAACAGGGCACTTGCTTTAAACCTGCTTGTTTTGCAGCGCGCCAACGGCGTTCACCTGCAATAATTTCATAGCCGCCAAGCTCTAAACGTCTTACCACGATCGGCTGGATAATACCTTGCGATTGGATAGACGCAGATAGCTCTTCCAACGCTTCTGCCGACATATCTTTACGTGGTTGATACATGCCAGGTTTCAAATTTGATACCGCGATATCCATTAATTCGCCATCAGAAGAGAGTGCTTGGCTATGTGAGGCGGCTTGCTCCTTTTCACGAGCAAGAGAACTGGTTGCGAGCAGCGCGTCCAATCCTTTTCCTAAACCACGTTTAGTCATGTAGACGAATTCCTTTAGTTGAGATTATGCGGGTATTTCTTCTCGACGAAGCATTTCACCAGCTAAGGCGAGATACGCTTTTGCCCCAGCTGAATACTTGTCGTAGTACATTGCTGGCTTGCCATGACTTGGCGCTTCAGCAAGACGGACATTACGAGGAATAACGGTGCGATAGACTTTGTTTCCAAAGTGCTTTTTCAGTTGATCGGATACTTCATTGGCTAGGCGATTACGCGGATCGTACATCGTTCGAAGTAACCCTTCGATTTTCAGGTTTTCGTTGACTACCGCGGCTAACTTGCTGATGGTATCCATTAACGCCGTTAAACCTTCTAATGCAAAATACTCACATTGCATTGGCACTAACACAGAATCCGCTGCGGCCATGGCGTTGATTGTAAGAAGATTTAAAGAAGGAGGACAATCAATAAAGATGAAATCATAGTTATCACGAACTGGCGCGAGGGCATTTTTCAAACGCACTTCGCGAGCAAAGACTTCCATTAATTTGATTTCAGCGGCTGTCACGTCTCCGTTCGCCGCAATCAAATCGTAGTGTCCCGTTGTTTTGCGACACACGACTTCATCAAAAGGGGTGTCTTCGACCAACAATTCGTACGCGGTTGCATCTACTTGATACTTATCAACACCACTGGCCATCGTTGCATTGCCTTGTGGGTCGAGATCGATCACTAAAACTTTACGCTTAGTCGCCGCCATAGAGGCCGCTAAGTTAATGCATGTTGTTGTTTTTCCTACGCCACCTTTCTGGTTGGCGATTGCTACGATTTTGCCCACGGTATGCCTCGCTGTTATCCCTTGCGAGATAAGATTACAAGATGACGGTCACCTTCCAACTCAGGAACTTTCAAAGCTTTGACATCAGTCACAGAACACCACTCAGGTAGTGTGGCTATTTCCTCATCTGGCCGTTGTCCTTTCAGGGCTAAAAATCGGCCCGATGTTTCTTTTGGTAAATGGTGACACCATTCCACCATATCGAGCATTGAAGCAAACGCACGGCTCAGTACGCCATCAAATTTTACTTCAGGCTGAAACTCTTCGACTCGACTTTGAATCGTGGTCACATTTTTAATACCAAGCTCATGCAGAACTTGTTTAATAAAACGAATGCGCTTACCTAAACTATCGAGTAAGTAAAAGGTTTTATCAGGATTCATGATAGCGAGAGGTATACCAGGTAAACCAGGCCCAGTACCAACGTCGATAAAACGCTCACCCTGTAAGTGAGGACTTACCACTATACTATCTAAAATATGTTTCACCAACATATCCATAGGATCGCGCACTGAGGTGAGATTGTAGGCTTTGTTCCATTTATTCAGCAGTTCCACGTAACCGACTAATTGGCTACGTTGCTGCTCATTGACCTCGAGATCGGTTTGACCAATTAAATCATCGAGACGCGTTCTTAACTCGCTCATGCGGCGTCTTCCCCTTTCTTCAGTACACCTTGCTTTTTCAAATAAACCAATAAGATAGAAATAGCAGCTGGTGTAATACCGGAAATACGAGAGGCAATACCAACCGTTTCAGGCTTGGCATTGTTAAGCTTAAGGATCACTTCGTTGGACAAGCCTTTGACCTGTTTATAGTCAAGATCCAGCGGCAATTTAGTGTGCTCATGGCGCAATGATTTGTCGATCTCATCTTGCTGACGCTGAATATAACCATCGTATTTGATTTGAATTTCAACTTGCTCAGCCGCTTCACTATCGTTCAATGCTGGTGCAAATGACTCAAGCGACGTGAGCTGTTGATAGGTGATTTCTGGTCGACGTAGTAGATCTTCACCACTCGCTTCACGAGACATGGGTGTTTTGAGCAACGCATTCAGTGCATCAACACCAACGGAGTTCGGGTTCATCCACGTTTGTTTCAAACGTTGACGTTCGATTTCCATGTTTTCCATTTTTTGATTAAAACGCGCCCAGCGCGCATCATCGACTAAACCTAACTCTCTGGCTTTTTCGGTTAAACGCAAATCGGCGTTATCTTCGCGTAGCAGTAAGCGATATTCAGCGCGAGAGGTAAACATGCGATAAGGTTCTTTGGTACCCATAGTGGAAAGATCATCGATCAACACGCCCATGTAAGCTTGATCACGGCGTGGACTCCAGCCTTCTTTTTCTTGGCTAAATAAGCTTGCATTCAAACCAGCCATTAACCCTTGCGCTGCCGCTTCTTCGTATCCGGTGGTGCCGTTGATTTGACCAGCAAAGAACAAACCACTGATGAATTTGGTTTCATAGGTTTGTTTTAAATCTTGTGGATTGAAAAAATCGTACTCGATGGCGTAACCCGGACGAACAATATGTGCGTTTTCAAACCCTTTCATTGAGCGAACGATCTGCACTTGTACATCAAACGGTAAGCTGGTGGAAATACCGTTAGGGTAGAGTTCTGTCGTGGTCAAACCTTCAGGCTCGATAAAAATTTGATGGCTATTTTTGTCGGCAAAACGCATGACTTTGTCTTCGATCGATGGGCAATAGCGTGGACCTATACCTTCGATGACACCTGCGTACATCGGACTACGATCAAGATTGGCACGGATTACATCATGCGTTTTATCGTTGGTATGCGTGATGTAGCATGGTATTTGACGTGGATGCTGTTCACGTTGTCCCATGAAGGAAAAAACAGGCGTTGGGTTATCACCGTGTTGTGTTTCTAACACTGAGAAGTCCACACTGCGTGCATCGATCCTTGGTGGCGTACCCGTTTTTAAACGATCGACTCGAAACGGCAGTTCACGTAAACGTTGCGCTAATGCGATCGATGGAGGATCTCCTGCGCGGCCTCCTGAGAAGTTTTCAAGACCAATGTGGATCTTTCCACCAAGGAAGGTGCCTACCGTCAATACCACCGCTTTGGCGTGGAATTTGAGGCCCATTTGAGTCACAACGCCCATTACACGATCATTTTCAACGATAAGATCATCGACCGCTTGTTGGAACAAAGTTAAGTTTGGCGTGTTTTCAAGCACATCACGCACATACGATTTGTAAAGCGCACGATCTGCTTGGGCTCGAGTCGCTCGAACCGCTGGCCCTTTTGAGGCATTGAGTGTTCTAAATTGAATACCTGCATGATCAATCGCTTGTGCCATTAGACCGCCCATGGCATCGACTTCTTTAACCAGATGTCCTTTACCAATTCCGCCGATCGCAGGATTGCACGACATCTGTCCTAGAGTCTCAATGTTATGGGTAAGCAATAGCGTACTTTGACCAGTACGAGCTGCAGCGAGAGCGGCTTCCGTTCCAGCATGGCCACCACCGACCACAATGACGTCAAATTTTTCGTGATAAAGCATGAACCGACCTCAGGTATTCAATGAAGCATGGACTGACAAAAGAGGCGTATTCTACCTGCTTTCCACTGGCTAGAAAATCGCTTTTCTGCTTTTTTAATCTGAGCTTGGTAAGTTAATAATATATAAGATCTATATAGAGATCTTTTATTAGATCTATTATTAGGATCGAGCATATCTGTGGATAACCGATAAATGATCAACAAGATCATGGTTTTTAAGAGGATCACAAGCTGTGATCCTGACATGATCTAATCGTGTATTAGCTGGGATCAAAAAGGCTAGTTATGCACAGGGTCGTGAGATGCATAAGTTATTAATTGGATAACTATAGGTTAATCACCGAATAACAGCATAGTTATACACATTAAAATATTTAAAATGGACTTAACTTTTCTATGGCGAGTATTGAGACAGTTATACACAGAGCTTAAGAGTACAAAAAAAGCGGCTCACAGGCCGCTTGGTGACTTTATGCTATTCGCTAGAATTGTTCGATGTGCTGTTTGAGCCATACTTCAGCGGCATCTTCAGGAACGGAATATTCTAATATATTTATGGTGAAACAGTCGCTAATTGGCGTTGCTCCTATATCCTCAAGCAGTTGATATGCATGCTTACCTGCTGCGCAAAACGTGTCATAGCTTGAATCGCCAAGTGCTACCACGGCATATTTTAACTCGCTCGTGTTCGGTGGTGTTGATTGCAAAGAAGCGATAAAAGGTTGGATACTGTCTGGGTAGTCACCCGCTCCATGCGTGGAGGTGACAATGAGCCAAGTCCCTTGTGAGGGTATATCACTTAAGTTGGGTTGGTTGTGGATAGTCGTAGTATAACCTTGCTCTTGCAGTAGATCGTTGAGATGATCGGCGACATATTCAGCGCCTCCTAAGGTGCTGCCAGTGATGATATGGATCATGAGATATTCCTATAATTAAGAGTGATCAAGCTTCTCACTGCGATCATTTGCCAATACAGAACGACGAAAAGATGCGCCCTAACAAGTCATCGGAGCTAAATTCGCCCGTTATCTCGTTTAGATGTTGCTGCGATAAACGCAGTTCTTCCGCTAAGATTTCACCAGCCATGTAGCCTTCGAGCTGCTGCTGACCAATCATGAGGTGCTGTGCGGCGCGCTCTAGCGCGTCCAAATGGCGTCGTCTGGCCATAAAGCCGCCTTCATTGCCCCCAGCAAAGCCCATGCACTCTTTGAGATGAGTACGCAGAGCATCAACGCCCTCTCCAGTTTTTGCCGACAGGCGGATTAAGGTTGGAGAATTAACATGACAGATACCGAGCGATTCTTTGGTTTGATCGACTTTGTTGCGGATCACCGTCATGCCGATGTTTTCAGGCAATCGATCGACAAAATCTGGCCAGATTTCTTTCGGATCGGTGGCGTCGGTGGTGGTGCCGTCAACCATAAAGAGTACACGATCTGCTTTTGCTATTTCATCCCAAGCACGCTCAATGCCTATTCTTTCGACTTCGTCATTGGCATCACGTAGGCCAGCGGTATCGATGATATGCAGTGGCATGCCATCGATGTGGATGTGCTCTCGCAGCACGTCACGCGTGGTTCCTGCTATGTCTGTAACGATGGCGGAATCTTTGCCTGAAAGCGCATTCAATAGACTCGATTTGCCCGCGTTAGGACGCCCTGCTATCACCACTTTCATCCCTTCGCGTAAAATGGCCCCTTGATTGGCCTCTTTGCGCACAGCGTCTAAGTTGTCGATGATATTTTGCAGATCTGCGGCAACTTTACCATCGGCAAGAAAATCGATCTCCTCTTCAGGAAAATCAATCGCTGCTTCAACGTAAATTCGCAGGTGGATTAGGGAATCGACCAAGGTGTGAATGCGTTTGGAAAATTGACCTTGCAATGAATGCAGGGCGGATTTGGCCGCTTCTTCAGAGCTGGCGTCAATCAAATCGGCAATTGCTTCCGCTTGGGTTAAATCCATTTTGTCGTTTAAAAACGCACGCTCAGAAAATTCACCCGGGCGCGCTGCGCGCAAGCCACTGATAGCCAAAATGCGTTTGATCAGCATATCCATGACAACCGGGCCGCCGTGTCCTTGTAGTTCGAGCACATCTTCGCCGGTAAAGGAGTGAGGGTTAGGAAAATAGATCGCGATGCCTTGGTCAAGTTCGGTGCCATCTTGATGCTTAAAAGGCAAGTATTCCGCATAACGAGGTTTTAGCGTTTTCCCGGTTACTTCAAGCGCGACTTGAGCGGCTTTCGGGCCTGAGACGCGAATAATCCCCACGCCACCTCGGCCTGGAGCGGTTGCTTGAGCAACAATGGTGTCTGTAGACATAAGGGTACCTAACATAGGGGTGTATGAGCGCAATTGTAATCAGCCAAAAACAAAAAGGCGACCAAAAGGTCGCCTTTGTTTCACTTGTCAGTGTGACTTCTTGCTGAAGTGGCTACTTAGAGTGTAAGCCTTTTTTCTCCAGCGCTTTGTAAATCAAGGTTTGCTGGATCAAGGTAACGATGTTCGATACCAACCAGTAAATCACTAAACCTGATGGGAAGAACAAGAAGAAGAATGTAAACATAACCGGCATAAAGGTCATGATCTTCTGTTGCATCGGGTCAGTGACTGTCGTCGGGCTCATTTTCTGGATCATAAACATACTCACACCCATCAGCAGTGGCAAGATGTAGTATGGGTCTTGTGCTGAAAGGTCATGAATCCAACCAAAGAAAGGTGAATGACGCAGTTCAACCGATTCCATTAATGACCAGTAAAGCGCAATGAAGATAGGCATTTGCAGGAAGATAGGTAAACAACCACCGAGTGGGTTTACTTTCTCTTTCTTATACAGCTCCATCATTTCTTGGCTCATGCGTTGGCGGTCATCGCCGATGCGCTCACGCATTGCTTGCAGCTTCGGTTGCAGCATGCGCATTTTTGCCATAGAGGTGTATTGTGCTTTGGTCAGTGGGTACATAGCACCACGAACAATGAAGGTTAAGCAGATGATTGCTACACCCCAGTTGCTAACGAAGCTTTGAATGAATGAAAGCAACATGTGCAGTGGTTTTGCAATAAACCATAACCAGCCGTAGTCGACAACTAGATCAAGATTTGGCGCAACAGCAGCCATCTCATCTTGCAGTTTTGGACCCACCCAAAGTGTGGCTAAGAATGTCGCTTTTTCACCGTTGGCGATGGTTTTATTTGGCATGCGAACACCAATATCACCTAAGTTGCCAATCACGCGAGTGTATAAGTTTGACCCTGCTGCATCACGTGGGATCCACGCGCTGGCAAAGTAGTGTTGGATCATCGCCGCCCAACCTTCACCGTTAACCAAAGGCAGTGACAAGTTACGATCTTGCATATCATCGAAACTGTATTTCTTATAACGTGTATCTTGCGTTGAGTAAGCACCGCCACGATAAGTTGGCATAGCCAAGCTGCCACCAGCGTCCAATAAGTTTTGGCGTAAGTGTGCGTACATACCCAGTGTCGCGTTATTACCAGATTGGTTGACTACATCAAATTCAACATCCAACGCGTAGCTGCCACGTTTAAGGATGAAGGTTTTGGTGTATTCAAGGCCATTGGCTTGATAAGTCATAGGAATGCGCAGCTCGTCTTGACCATCGGCTAAAGCAAAAGTATCTGCGCTAACGGTATAGTTTGGACGATTATTGCTGCTTAAATCGATTCCTTGAGGTCCGACTAAACCACTTTGCGCGATAAATTGGTGACCAGGAATGTCTTTAAGTAGCACAAATGAATCTTCTGAATTGAGTTCAGCATTGTACTGGTTCAGCTCCGCCTTCACTACATCACCACCTACCGTGTCAATTGACAGAGTCAGTACATCAGTCTTGACGGTGATAGTTTTTGCAGACGCATTGGTTACTGCTGGTGCTGGGTCTAACTCATCAGCCATAGATGGTGCAGTTAAAGTGCTGCTATTTTGTGCCTGCTCAACCGCTTGAGGTGCTGGGTTCTTTGCTACTTGCCATTGCTGGAAAAGTAAAAAAGAAACGAGTGCCAAGGCGATTAACAGGATATTACGTTGAGAATCCATCGTTAATTATCTCTGTCTTGTTTTTGGACTGGTGGCGGAACGGGGTCAAAACCCCCTTCGTTCAAAGGGTGGCATTTTAATAGACGTTTGCCTGATAACCAACACCCTTTTACAAAACCGTGAGCTTTCAACGCTTCTATCGCATAGTTTGAACAGGTTGGAGTAAAACGACAGCGTGGTCCAAGCAGAGGACTGATGATTCCTTGGTAAAGACGGACGAATCCTATTGCTAACCACGCGAAGGGCGAGACAGGCGATGCCATAATTTTTCAAATAGTTTGAACATTTCTTCATTGCTTAAATCTTGCGCGCTCTTTTTCGCAATCACAACAAAATCTTTGTTAGGAAGTTGATGCTGTTTATTACGGAAGCTTTCGCGAGCGAGGCGTTTGAAGCGGTTACGGCCAACAGCTGTTTTGATCTGTTTTTTGGGGACGGCCAACCCTAACCTTGGGTGGGTAAGAGCGTTTTCGCGAGCAATGATAGTGAAATGGGGGGAGCCTGCGCTGTGCGCTTGCTGGAAGACTTTTTTATAATGTTCGGGAGTTAACAAACGTAACTCCCGATTGAACGCGTACGTATTCAAAATAATCGCGAATTATTTTGACAGGCGCGCGCGGCCTTTAGCACGACGTGCATTAATAACCTTACGGCCATTCTTAGTTGCCATGCGTGCACGGAAACCGTGAGTACGCTTGCGCTTTAGAACGGTAGGTTGAAAAGTGCGTTTAGACATGTGTAATTACCTTACTGATCAGTAGTTTTTAGGTTCAAATAAACCCGGCGTGGGCATATTTTCGCTTCTTTATAGAAAGAAAGGAATCCGACGCCTCTCAACAAAGAGGCGGAATTGTAATCACTGTCACAATAAGTGTCAACGATTGGGTTCACTAAAATTCCGGTCGGGGGATTATACGCAGTCTCCTTTAAATCACAAGGATCCTTCGTCGATCCCCACCTGATTTAAAAATTTCTTGAGCTTAGGATCCTGTGGATTACCAAAGATATCCTGTGGAGAGCCTTGCTCTACAATTTGCCCATCAGCCATGAAGATCACGCGATCGGCTACCTCTTTTGCAAACTGCATCTCATGGGTAACCACCAGCATTGTTTGGTGATGAGTGGCTAATTTCTTCATTAAAGCAAGCACTTCGCCAACCCATTCAGGATCAAGTGCTGATGTAGGTTCATCAAATAGCAGTAATTCTGGTTGTAGCGCCATCGCACGACCGATCCCAACGCGCTGCTGCTGGCCACCAGAAAGCGCTGCGGGATAACTCTCTCCTTTATCCCCAAGACCGATGTCATCCAAAATCTGCTGTGCGCGGGTCAGGGCGAGATCTTTTTTCCAACCGTGCACCGTAATGAGCCCTTCGGCGACATTTTGCCTCGCCGTCATATGAGCAAACAGCGCGTAGTTTTGAAAAACAAAGCCTGTTTTTCTGCGCAGTGCTAATACATCTGCTTTGGTCTGTTGCTGGGTGTCGACGGTGACATCGCCAATGGTAATGGAGCCTTGGTCTGCGCGTTCTAGGAAGTTGACGCAGCGCAGTAAGGTCGATTTACCGGTACCGCTTGAGCCAATAATGACGATGATTTCACCTTTTTCTATTGCTAAGCTGATGCCTTTGAGCACTTCAGTATCGCCAAAGCGCTTATGAATATTATCGAGTTTAATCATCGTACATACGCCTTATTGAGTCTCTCTTCAGCCCAAATTTGTACCCGAGTCAGTACCACCACTACGGCCCAGTAAATTAATGCAACGGCGAGGAAAGCTTCAAAGAAGCGAAAGCTTGACGAAGCTTCCATCTGCGCTCTGGCCATGATCTCAGCGACTCCTAATGTAAAAGCTAATGAGGTCGATTTGATCATATCAATGAAGTAATTCATTAATGATGGCAACGCGATACGAGTAGCTTGCGGCAAAATAATGCGGCGCATTGCTTGGCTTGTGGTCATACCCACAGACAAACTCGCTTCCATTTGGCTGCGATCAATACCCAAAATGGCGGCGCGAATACTTTCTGCCATATAAGCGGCGAAGTGAAGAGTTAGCCCGATCACCGCGGCGCTAAATGCATTTAAACCGACCATCCACGGTAACACTTGTGGCAGGCCATAGTAGAGTAGAAATAGTTGTACCAGCAGGGGAGTGCCGCGGAAAAAGCTGATGTACAGTTGGCTTAGCGGATCCAAAATGGGCACTTTGAATACACGAATATTGGCTAAAATGACCGACAGGATCAAAGCAAACACTAAGCCCCAAGTCGCCATCTCCATGGTGGTGCCTAAATACCTGAGCAGTATTGGCATCAGCTCAAGCATATAGTGAAAATCAAATCCCATCGGCTTACCTTTTTAAAACAAAAAAGGTGGAATGTGTGGTTCCACCTCCATCCTATTTTTTGATAATAGGGGAATTTACTTATTGGTGATATCGGCAGCAAACCATTTTTCAGAAATCGCACTCAGTGTGCCATC